>NZ_CP150312.1:3415000-3992500 GCF_051525235.1 Sorangium sp. So ce124 | reverse complement strand
CCGCACACGCGCACAGGCACGCGACGGCCGCGATCGCTCGGCGCCCGGGGCTCACGCGCTACCCCCGCGGGGACGAAGGATCTCCGTGGACGCCTTGAGCGAGAGGCCGCCGATCACGAGGAGGTAGATCGCCTTGAAATCCTGGCGATCACCGAGCGCGTGAACCCCGAAGGCAAAGGAGAACGCTGCGGCGACGAGGAGCAGAACCGCGAACACATCGACTGCGCGGGACACGCCCATGAGTGTAACGCGATTTGATGGGAAACCGGCGGGGATGCGGGGACACCAAGGA
Source organism: Sorangium sp. So ce124 (assembly GCF_051525235.1). NCBI lineage: Bacteria > Pseudomonadati > Myxococcota > Polyangiales > Polyangiaceae > Sorangium > Sorangium sp. So ce124. The sequence continues at coordinate 3,992,208 of NZ_CP150312.1, read as the reverse complement.
GCGGCAGCCGGGAGGCCACGGCCGCGCCCCCCGCTCACCGCAGCGTCATCGCGACCGCCCCCAGGACGGCAAAGACGATCAGGACCACCAGGTGCCGAACGGCTCGGTGGGGGAGCCGCCGTGCGCCGGCCGTGTGCCGGCGGCCACGGGCCACCGCGACGCCGGACGCCGCCGTGATCAGCGCGACAGCGCAGGCCACCGCGACGGCCTGGGCCAAGAGGGCGCGGTCCGGGTCCCGGACGCGCCACGCGAGCACGAGGATCGCGAGGCTCACGAGCGCGCCGAACGCGACGATCGCCGTCGCGAGCGGAGGAAGGTGGGCTCGGGCCTGCAGGAGAGGGGCGTCCGGTTCCGGCTCCGGCTGGCGCCGCACATCCCAGCGATCGCGCCAGGAAAGCGCGAAGATGCCCCAGGCGATCGCGCCGATCGCCGCGCGGACCGGGTCGAGGCGGGAGGGCTGAAGGGAAGGAGAAGCCAGCAGCCAGGTCAGCGTGACCAGCGCGAGGAAGACGGAGATGCCGAGGTGCCGCGCGAGCCGGCGGTGAGTGGCGGCGAGCAGCGGCGCAGCGACGCCGCACAGGAAGGCGAGCGCGGCGGCGATGCTGGCGAACACCGGCGCGCCACGACCGAAGCCCGCAGGCGCGACCGTGATCATCCAGGCGACGACCGCGGCGAGCAACGCCTGCGGGGCGCGCCCGCCGCCCACACCCAGGTCGAAGCGCGCCGCCCCCGGCAGCGGCGCCTCCGGGCGGTCCGAGCCCGACGCCTCGTCGACCTCGCGCGCCAACGCACCGCCGCGATCGACGGAGGCCGACGCGGAGGACTCCTCCTCGCGCGGAGCGCCGATCGAGATGGCGCCGGGGGCATCCGTGCTCATGGGCGAGCGCTAGGCCAGGTTTCTCAGGAGGTTGCCCACGGGCAGCACGTCCGGCGCTGGCGCAGCCGCGCCTGTTTCGTCGCCTGCGCTCCCCTCTTCCCGGGCGACCTCGAGCCCGAGCCGCTTCCAAAGGCCCGTGTCGAAGAGGTGGCTCGGGCGCACATTGCCGAGGGCGGCGAGCATGTTCTGCCGCGTCCCGGGGTGGCGCGCGTCGAGCTCCGCGAGGAGCTGGCTCACCGCCTTGCGCTGGAGGTTCTCCTGGGACCCGCACAGGTCGCAGGGGATGATCGGGAACCGCTCCTCGGCGGCGAACGCGGCGAGCTCGGCCTCGGCGCAGTAGATCAGCGGACGGATCACGATGTTGTCGCCGTCGTCGGAGATGAGCTTCGGCGGCATCGATTTCAGCTGACCCGCGAAGATCAGGTTCAGGAGCAGCGTCGTCACGGCGTCGTCACGGTGGTGGCCGAGGGCGATCTTCGAGCAGCCGAGCTCGCGCGCTATGCGGTACAGGATGCCCCGGCGCAGGCGGGAGCAGAGGGAGCAGTACGTCTTGTTCTCGGGGATCTTCTCGGTGACGATCGAGTAGGTGTCCTCGCAGATCATCCGGAACTCGTGGCCGCCCGCCGCCATGTAGTCGGTGAGGAGGTGTCCCGGGTAGCCAGGGTGCCCCTGGTCGATGTTGACCGCGATCACGCTGAACCGGACCGGCGCGCGCCGCGCGAGGTCGACGAGGAGCGCGTGCATTGCGTAGCTGTCCTTGCCCCCCGAGACAGCACAGAGGATCCGATCGCCGTCGGCGATCATGTCGAAGTCGGTGATGGCGCGCCCCATGGCGCGCGCGAGCTTGCGGCGGAGTTGCACGGTTTAGCCGGTGAAGCCTTCGATGAGGCGGAGGAAGGTAAGCACGCCGTGGCCCGTCCCGCCCTTGGAGAAGATGCCGTACGGCTTGCTCGCCATGGATGGGCCAGCGATGTCCACGTGAATCCAGGGGACGTCTCCCACGAACTCGCGGAGGAACAAGGCCGCGGTGATGGCCCCTCCCCAGCGGTCGGCCGTGTGCTTGATGTCGGCCCAGTCGCTCTTGAGGCCGTCGCGGAGCTCCTCGATGAGCGGGAGCTGCCACATCGACTCGCCCGCGGCCTTCGCGGCGCTCCGCAGGCGCTCCGCGACCTCCTCGCGGTTCGAGAAGAAGCCCGACACGGTCGGTCCGAGGGCCACGACGCACGCGCCCGTGAGGGTCGCGTTGTCGACGATGAGGTCCGGCTTCAGCGCGCGCGCATAGGCGAGGCAGTCGGCGAGGACCAGGCGCCCCTCCGCATCGGTGTTGATGATCTCGACCGTCCTGCCATCCAGAGAGCCGAAGATGTCGCCGGGCCGGTATGCCGCGCCGTCGGGCATGTTCTCTGCCGCGCCGATGACGCCGTGCACCTCGACGTTCGGCTTGGCGGCCGCGACGGCGGCCATCAGCGCGATCACGTTCGCGGCGCCGCCCATGTCGCCCTTCATTTCTTCCATGCCCTGAGCCGGCTTGATGCAGAGCCCGCCGCTGTCGAAGGTCAGCCCCTTGCCCACGAAGACCAGCCTCCCCTTCGGCTTCCCGGAAGGAGCGTAGACCATGTGGACAAGCCGGGGGTCCCTCGCGCTCCCCTGCCCCACCGCCATGATGAGCTTCATGCCCCGCTTGATCAGCGCGGCCTTGTCGAGCACCGTCACCTTGAGCTGGTGCTGCTTGCCCACGTCCACCGCGACACGCGCGAGCGCCTCCGGATAAACCTCGTTCGGCGGCTCGTTGACGAGGTCGCGCGCGACGCAGATCGCCTCCCCGACCTGCTGGCCGAGCGCGACGGCATCGCGCGCCGCCTTGCCCACCTTGCCCTCGATGACCACGGTGCCGCGCGAGAGCTCGACCTTGGGCCGACGATCGCCCGTGAAGTAGCGGGTGAACCGGTACGCCCCGAGCACGAGCCCCTCCGCGGCGGCCCGCTCCGCGCGCTCGACGCCGGGGGGCACCACGACCGCGACGCTCTCGGCGCGCACGCCGTTCGCGAAGCGCGCTCCCTTCGCCGCGAGCAGCCTGCACTCGACGTCGGTGACCTTGCCCGACCCGAGCCCGAGCAGCAGCACCCGGCCCGGCTTCAACGCGCCGTGCGTCGCGAAATCGATGCTCTGATCCCTCTTCCCCGTGAAGTCGTCACGCTTGACCTGGTGGGTCACCGACTCGCCCAGCGCCGCCACGAGCCTCGCCAGCACGCCCTCACCCGTCGAAGCGCCTTCAGGCACGCCGATGACGACGACGTCGACGGCGATGCTCAGCGGGTCGGACGAGGCGAGGTTCAATTTGATCGGCATGCGGTCTCCTGAGCCCGGGATGTGGAGGGTGTCCAGCGCGGCATCTAATCACGAAGGGCTAACCCCGTCGACGTGGACGATGCCCGCAGGCGGTCGGCCCGAGGTGCGGGCGGGAGAGCGCTCCCGCTCCCGGGCGCGCGGTCCCGCCCCCGCCGCGCGGTCCCCACAACGATCCTGCGCGGTTCCGCGCAGGCTCGGCGCTCGGTGGCGCGCCGTCGGAGCGCCTAGCGCGGCGCTGCCCGCCGGACTGCGGGTCCGAGGAGGCCCGGCGCGAGCGTCGGATCGAGGGGCGTCAGCGCGCCGACCTGTAGATCTGGATCACGCCGGCGAGGAGCTGCAGCGCCTCGGCGCGTGGGCGCTGGAACGCGTTGCGCCCCATGATTGACCCGAAGGAGCCGCCCGCGGCCATCTCTCGCACCTCGTCGAGAACCGCGTCGGTCGCCTTGGACTCGCCGCCAGAGAAGATCAACACGCGCTTTCCGCCGAACGTCGCCTGCACGACGTGCCGGGTCCGGTCGGCCAGCGTCTGGATGGGAATGCTGTATTTCTCGTACATCTTTTTCGCCTCCTCCTGCTCGATATGGGCCGTCGGCGGCTTGACCTTGATGATGTGTGCGCCGAGCTGAGCCGCGATCGTCGCTGCATAGGCGCAGACATCGATGGCCGTCTCGCCCTGCTTCGACAGTCCGGCGCCGCGCGGATAGCTCCAGACGATGACGACCAGGCCCCTGCGCTTGGCCTCTAGGGCGATCTCGCGAAGGTCCTCGTACATCCTGTTTCTCGCGCCGGACCCGGGGTAGATCGTGTAGCCGACGCCGACGCAGCCGAGGCGGAGCGCGTCCTCGACCGAGCCGGTCACCGCCGACACGGGCTGCTCCACCTTCGCCAGCGTGTCGCTGTTGTTCAGCTTCAGGATCAGGGGCACCTGCCCCGCGAACCTGGCCGCGCCCGCCTCCAGCGATCCGAGCGGCGCCGCGTAGGCGTTGCAACCGGCGTCGATCGCGAGCTGAAAGTGGTAGTCGGGGTCGTAGGCCTCGGGGTTGGGAGCGAACGATCGCACCGGACCGTGCTCGAAGCCCTGGTCCACGGGCAGGATCACCATCTTTCCGGTGCCCGCGAGCGCGCCATGGTTGAGCAGCCGGACGAGGTTCGTCAGCGTGCCTGGGTTCTCGGAGGCGTACCAGGAGAGGATCTGCTCTACACGGGTGGTGAGCGCCATGAATCACTCCGTCGAGGGTGCTGCTGCGCCGGGGAGCGCGAGGCCCGCCCGGGGCGTGAACCCACCCCACCATGCCCGCGGCGCCGCGTCAGGGTGCTCGGGCGAGCGGGCTCAGGCCGCATCTTGAGGATTTGGACGAACGTATCGAGCCCGACGCGCGGGCGGTCCAGCGCCCCGAGGATGTTGTACGAAGCCATCGGATACGCAATTCTCGAAACCGCGCCGGTCTGCTCTCGGGGGGCCACAGCGGCGGACGCGAGCACGAGCACGCGGCGGGGCGGCGACGTCCTCGCCGACAACGCGGAGGGATCATGTCGCTCTCATCGGACCAACGGGACCTGAGCTGGAAGCCGCCGGAGGCGCCGTCACGCATCGGGATCACGCTCGAGACATACATCCTCGAAGGAATGCTCGGGTTCCCCGCGGCGACAGGGGCGTTCACCTCGCTCCTGAACCAGTTCGGACTGGTGGCGAAGCTCGTGACGTCCAAGGTCCGGCGGGCTGGCCTCGCCAACGTCCTCGGATACACGGGGCAGACCAACGTCCAGGGCGAGGTCGTGCAGAAGCTCGACGAGGTCGCCAACGAGACGCTGCTCAGCGTGCTCGGGAGGCGCGGGCACTGCGCGGCCGTGGTGAGCGAGGAGCTCGGTGAAATGAGGCTCCTCTCCACGGACCCACGAGCGAAGTACATCGTCGTCGTGGACCCGCTCGACGGTTCGTCCAACATCGACGTGAACATCTCGATCGGCACGATCTTCGGTGTGCTCCGAAAGAGCGACGCCAAGATGGGCGCCGATCCCTCGGATTTCCTTCGCCCCGGCCGCGATCTGGTCGCGGCCGGCTATGTGCTCTACGGCTCGTCGACGCTGCTCGTCATCACGACCGGCCTCGGCGGCGTGCACGGCTTCACCTACGACCCGACCGTCGGAGAGTTCTTTCTCTCTCACGAGAACATCCGGATCCCCGAGCGCGGCTCGACGTACTCCATCAACGAAGGCCACAGCGCGCGATGGCCGGAGAGCGTGCGCCGCTGGAACGCGTGGATCAAGGAGGACAGCAAGCACGAGGGGCGGCCGTACGGCGCGCGCTACGTGGGATCGCTGGTCGCGGACGCGCACCGGACGCTGCTCAAGGGCGGCATCTTCGCGTACCCCGCCGATCGCGGCGGCCAGGGAAAGCTGCGGCTGCTCTACGAGGCGAACCCGTTCGCGTTCATCTTCGAGGCCGCGGGCGGAAAGGCGAGCACGGGGGCCGAGCGCATCCTCGACAGGGTCCCGAGGTCGCTCCACGAGCGCGTGCCGCTCGTCCTCGGCTCGCCCCGCGACGTCGAAGATTTCGAGCGGTTTGTGCGCGGCGAGGGCTGAGGCTGCGAGAGAACGACGCCGCCCTCACCGCCACGAGCCGCAGCGCGGGGGGTGACCCGCGGGTCAGACCCCCTGCGCGTCCGCTCCCCAGATCACCTTGTGGAGCTGGACCTGCACCCGGACGCGGAGGCCGTCGTCGAGCACCCACTGGACGAGCTCCTTCGGCGGCAGCTTGCCCCAGACGCACGAGGCGAGCAGCGTCACGCCGCGCGCGTCGAGGCGCCGCTCGCGGATGGTGTCCCGCATCCACGCATAATCCGCCCGATCGGCGAGCACGAACTTGATCTCGTCGCGCGGCGTGAGGTGATCCAGGTTCGACCAGCGGTTCCGGTGGGATTCCCCCGAGCCAGGCGCCTTCAGGTCCATGATCTTGTGCACGCGCGGATCGACGCGCGACACGTCTGCCTCGCCGCTGGTCTCGACGAGGACCGTCCGGCCCGCGTCGCAGAGCTCCGCGAGGAGCGGGAACGACCCGGGCTGAAGGAGAGGCTCGCCCCCCGTGAGCTCGACGAGCGGCGTGCCGAGGGCCAGCGCGCGCTCCAGGACCTCGCCGCGGCGGATCCGCTTGCCGCCGTAGAAGGCCTGCGCCGTGTCGCACCAGGCGCAGCGCAGGTTGCAGCCGGTGAGCCGGACGAAGGTGCACGGCAGCCCGGCGAACGTCGATTCGCCCTGCACGCTGGCGTAGATTTCGTGGACGACGAGGGTGTCTTCTTTCAAGGAAGCGACGCCTCCGAGGAGCCTCGGTCGGCCTCGGCGGCGCCGCGCCGCCGGCGACCCGAGGTGGGGCGGAAGCTTTGGCCGCGCCGAGCGCGCAACGCAAGCGGCTCGGGGCGCTCAGCTGGAGATGACGCTGACCTCGCCCGCCGCCACCGCCCGGAGGATGCCGTCCGCGCCGCGGACGAGCAGGTGTCCCTCCGGATCGATCCCCGCCGCGACGCCGACCACACCCGCGACCTCGACGCGACGGCCGCGCAGCCAGTCCATCCGGGCGAGATCCTCCGTGAAGGGCGCGAGCTCTCCTGCCTCGAACCTCGCCGCCGCGTCGCCGATCGCCTGGAGCAGCTCCGCGGCGAGGAGCTCGCGCGGGACGTCGTCGATCCCGAGCATCGCGAGCGACGTGGCCCGCGCCGACAGATCCGGCGGGAAGCTCGACGCATGGACGTTGAGCCCGACGCCGACGATCACGCTGCTCACGGACTCGCCGCGCAGCTGGGCCTCGACGAGGATCCCCGCCAGCTTGCGGCCCCCGGCGAGCACGTCGTTGGGCCACTTGAGCCGCACCTCGACGACGGAGCCGTCGGCCGACGCGCCGCGGGACGGAAGAGGCGCGAGCCGCCGCTCGATGACGGACGCGACGGCGAGCCCCATGACGAGCGCGATGGGGGCCACGCGGCTCGCCGGCAGGCTCGGGCGCAACACCACCGACAGGTAGAGGTTCTCGCCGGGCGGAGAGTGCCAGGAGCGCCCGCCGCGCCCCCGACCCTGCGTCTGCGCGTCGGCCAGGAACGCAGCCCCGTGCGGCGCGCCGGCCGCGGCCGCGCTCCGCGCGTCGTCGTTCGTCGACGCGGTCTCGGCCGCCACGGCCAGCGGCTTCCCGAACGACGCGCCCAGCCGCGAGAGCTCGCGCTCGATCGCCTCCCCGTCGAGCCGCCTCACAGCGAGAGATCCAGCGCGATGTCGGCGGCGCGCGCCGAATGCGTCAGCGCCCCGACGCTGATGACGTCGATGCCCGCCGCGACGAGCTCGGGGATGCGCTCCAGCGTGATGCCGCCGGAGACCTCGAGGAGAGGCCGGCCGTGCTGCGCCGACCGCACGCGCGCTGACGCGACCTTGACGTCGGCCAGCGTGAAGTTGTCGAGCATGATGATGTCGGCGCCGGCGGCCAGCGCCTGATCGAGCTCCTGCAGCGAGGCGACCTCGACCTCGACCTTCGTCGTGTGCGGGGCGCGCGCCCGCGCGCGGGCGATGGCGGTCGCGATGCCGCCCGCCGCGACGATGTGGTTGTCCTTGATGAGCACGGCGCTCCCCAGGCTGTCGCGGTGGTTGTGCGCGCCGCCGACGCGCACCGCGTAGCGCTCCAGCCCGCGGAGACCGGGCGTCGTCTTGCGGGTGTCGGTGATGCGCACGCCCGACCCGGTCGGGGTCGCCTCGGCGTAGCGACGCGCCTCGGAGGCGACGCCGCTCATCCGCTGCGTGAGGTTGAGCGCGGTGCGCTCCGCGCTGAGGAGCGAGCGCGCGCGGCCACGCACGGTCCACAGCACTGTGCCGGCGCCGACGGCCGTGCCGTCCGCGACGAGCACCTCGCCCTCCACCTGCCGATCCAGGCGCTGGAAGACGCGCAGGAACACGTCGCCCCCGCACGCGACGAGCGGCTTGCGCGCGACCGCCTTCGCGGTCGCGCGCGCGGAAGCCTCGACACACGCCTCGGTGGTGAGATCGCCTCCCGCGAGGTCTTCTTCAAGAGAGCGATCGATCAGGGCATCGAGCAACGGCGCAGCCAGCACAGGCATCTCCTCGGCGCCGCTCCCACGCGGCGCTCCCAGGTATACTCGGTCCCGCACGCGCGCATCAGCGCTGTCGCGCCCACACGAACCCCGACAACGCATCGCGTCACGACAGCTCCTTGCAGCGGCACGTGCATGCTGGAGCGTTCGACCTCAGCCGTAGAGGCGCCCTGGACGGGACGCGGGCGGCAATGGATGGGGCTTGCGGCGCCGAAAAGCAGGGCGGATCGCGATCATCGCGACGCTGTGTCGCACAAATGGGGCTGACGTTCGTCTACCAGCCTGTGAGACTCTCCGAGCAACTCCAGCGCCCTCAACGGAGATCGATGCGTCCGCAGGCAGGCCAGGTCATCAACAACAAGTACCGACTCGTGCGCCTCATCGGCGATGGCGGCATGGGGAGCGTCTACGAAGCCCGCCACGAGGTGCTGGGGACGACGGTCGCCCTCAAGTTTCTCCACCCCGAGCTGTCCCGCCGCTCCGGCCTCGTGCAGCGCTTCCTTCAGGAGGCGCGCGTCTCCGCGCAGATCCAGAGCGCGCACGTGGTTCGCGTCAGCGACGTCGACCAGACGGCGTCCGGCCTGGCGTTCATCGTGATGGAGTACCTGGAGGGGAAGACGCTCCAGACCCTCTACGAGGAGCTCTACCGGGCAGGCGTCCGTCTCGGGTACCCCGACGCGCTCGAGTACGCGATGCAGATGCTCGAGGGCGTCGAGGCCGCCCATCGCGCTGGCGTCGTCCACCGGGACCTCAAGCCGGACAACGTGATCATCACGAAGACAGCCAAGGGAGAGCCGCTCATCAAGCTGCTCGACTTCGGCATCGCCAAGCTCAAGGTCACGGGAGAGCTCGATCGCGGGTTGACGCGCCCCGGCGTGATCATGGGCACCCCCGAGTACATGGCGCCCGAGCAGGCCTACTCCGCGGACTCCGTCGACGCGCGCGCCGACATCTTCTCGCTGGGCGTCATCATCTTCGAGATGCTGGCCGGCCGCCGGCCGGTCGGCGGCGATGAGCCGCAGCAGATCGCGGGGGCCTACCTCTCGGGCCAGATCTCGCGGCTCTCCGACCTGGCGCCGGAGCTCGCGCCCGGCCTCTGCGCCGCCGTCCACCGCGCCATGGCGGCCTCGCCGCCGGATCGCTTCGCGACCACCGCCGAGTTCCGCAGCGCCCTGGAGCCGTTCGCCCGAGCCGCCCGCGCCCCGTCGGCGCTCACCCCTGCGCCGTCCGAGGTCAGCATGGCGCGGTCGTCCGGGGCCGCCCTGGCAGCAGCCCTCGCGGCGCCCGGCATGCTCACGCCCTCCGCAGCGGCGCCCGCGACCAACGCGATGGGGGACGGTCGCACCAGCTCCGTTCCCAAGACGATTCCGCCGGAGGACGGCGGCGCGCAGCACGCGTCGAGCGGCCCCCCGGGCGGTCTCGGGCCCTCGACCCCCATGGGCGGCTTCTCCTCGGATGCCCGTGGTCCCTCGGCGTCGGCTCCAGGGTTCACGCCGAGGCCAGAGCCCTCCTCAGGCCCGTACTTCGCCCAAGGGGGCTATCCCCAGATCGCGCAGCCGGCGACCGTGAGCGCCGCCCCCTACGCTCCCCCCCAGGGAGTGCCTGCCACGAGCCACGAGCCGGGACCGTTCGATGTGTCGCCGCGCCCGGGAGGGACGGCGGTCGGAGGCGCGCCGTTCATGGACAGGAGCGGGGTCCCGGGCGGCGGATTCAACGGCGGTCCAGCGCCAGGGTATGGCGGTGCGTATGGCGGCGGCGCGCAGGGCTACATCCCTGGGACGGCGCCGATGGATCCGCTGCCGAGGATCTCGCAGAGCGCGTCGGCGCACGGCGCGCAGCGGCCCGCACGACGCGGGACTTCGCTGTTCGCCATCCTGCTGCTCGCCACGGGGATCACGGGAGCCGTCGTCGGCGGTCTGTACATCGCCAACGAGCTGAGCCGGAAGGAGCAGGCCGACGTGGGGCCGGCCCTACCGACCCTCCAGCCGGCCAACACGGTGCATTCGGATCCCAGCCCGCCCGCGACGACGCCCACCGCCGTGACGCCCCCGGCCGTGACGCCGCCTCCTGTTGAGCCGCCCGTGGTCGCCAAGCCTCCGCCCCGGCCGACCACGACGGCGAAGCCCCCGGCCACACCGAGCACGACGGGAACGCCGCCGACCACGACGGCGCCGACGACACGCCCCAGCGGGACGACGATCATCCCCCAGCTTCCCTGGGTCATCCCGTCGACGCTGCCGCCGTTCCCGTTCCCCGCGCCGACCAGCGCACAGCCGCCGGCCAACCCCCAGCCGAACACGACGAGCCCGCCAACGACGAGCCCGCCGACGAACGACCCGACCACCACCACGCCGCCGGACAGGCCTCGACGACGCGTGATCATCGTACCCAACAACTGACGCGCCCGACGCGTACGGTAGGTAGGATGCGATCTCGATGAGCAACCAGAATAGCGGTCCGCCGCCGGGATGGCCTGCGCCCCCGAGCGGCATGTACGGCCCTGGCAAGACCGTGCCCGGCGAGCCTCCGCTCGCAGGGCTCAACTCGCCGCAGGGCGCCTTTCCCGTGCCGCCCGGCACCGCGCCGCACGATCCGAACGCCGCTGGCGCAGCCGTCCCGCGGACCCTCGTCGAAGGCGGGACCAACAGCGCGCCCCCCGGAACGGCCGGCCCTTACGGCGCTCCCGCAGGCCCGTACGGCGCGCCGCCCCCCGGAGCACCCGGCCCGTACGGCCCCGGTGCGACAGCGAATTACGGCGGCCCTCCTGGAGCTGGAAACGCTTACGGGCAGCCGCCCCAACCTCCCAGCCCGTACGGCGGCTCGCCGTTCGGGGCCCCGAGTGGCCTCGGGGCCGGCGGGCCGCCGGGGTTTCATGCCGGCGGCGCTCCCCAGCCGCCGGGTGGCGGCGCGCTGTACCCGGCGCCGATCCCCGCACGGCCTCGCGCGAAGAGCTCCGGCCCGACGCTCGCGCTGATCGGGATCGGCGCGTTCGTGCTCATCGGAGGGCTGACGACCGCCTTCTTCGTGATCCGCAGCCGAGGGTCGTCCGAAGATGCCGCAGCGCTTACGCCCATCGAGGCGCCCCCGGCGCCTGCGTCGGTCGCCGGCGATCCGGCGCCTCCCCTGCCGACGGCCGCCACCCCCGCGGCGACCGCGCCGCAGCCGCCCGCGGCGGAGCCGGCCCCCGTGGTGGCCCCGAAGCCGACGGCGCAAACACAACCCAAGCCGACGGCGACGACCCCTGCGCCCACCGCCACGGCGACGACCCCCGCGCCCACTGCCACGGCGACGACCCCCGCGCCCACCGCCACGGCGACGACCCCTGCGCCGACCCCTTCCACGTCCTCGACGGGTCGTCGAAGGATCGTCCTGCCAGGCAGCCACTGAGCTGTCCTGCGCCGCCCGCTGTGCCGCTGGCAGCGGCGCGGCGGGTCCGTGCCGCGGTTGCACGAGCCCGCTTGACAGGGCGGTCACGGTGATCAGGTTCCGATGCCATGAGCAAATCCGGGACCGCCGCCGTGCTTTCTTTCCTTATTCCAGGCGTTGGACAGCTCTACAACGGCGCGTTCCTGCGCTGCATTTTCTGGCTGATCGTCACTCCCGGTCTGTGGATCGGCTCGGGCGGCTGGCTCGGCTGGATCTGCCACGTGGTCTCCGCCTACACCGCGTACCAGTACGCGAAGCGCGCCGGCGGCTGAGCCGCGCTCCCCGGGACGGCGCGCCGGTTCGCGCGGCGCGCCCGCTCAGGTAGCCTTCGCGAAGATCCGCTTCAGCACCTCGCCCGTCGCCGTCGGCTGACGCGCCACCTCGCGCGGGGTGCCCTCCGCCACGATGCGCCCGCCGCCGGAGCCGCCCTCAGGGCCGAGCTCCACCACGTGATCCGCGCACGCGATGACCGCCGGGTGGTGCTCGATGATCACCAGTGTGTCGCCGCGCTCGACGAGGCGATCGAGCACGCGGACCAGGCGTGTCACGTCCGCCAGATGCAAGCCGGTCGTTGGCTCGTCGAGCACATACAGCGTGGGCTTCGGCCGCGCGCCGGCCGTCAGCTCCGCCGCGAGCTTGAGCCGCTGGGCCTCGCCGCCCGAGAGCGTGTGCGAACCCTGTCCGATGTGGAGATAGCCCACGCCGAGATCGCACATCGTCGAGAGCGGGGCGCGGATCTTCGGGTGGGCCGCGAAGACCTCGACGGCCTCCTCCGCGGTGAGATCCAGGAGCTCGCCGACGGACAGGCCGAGGTAGCGCACGTCGAGCGTCGCCGGCTCGAAGCGCGCGCCGCCGCACGCCTCGCACGGCGTGGTCACGTCCGGCAAGAACGACATCTCGTGCGCGATGACGCCCTGCCCCTCGCACGCGGGGCACCGCCCGCCGGAGGCCGTGTTGAAGGAGAACCGCGCAGGGCCGTAGCCGCGCACCTGCGCGTCGGGGCAGGCAGCGTAGAGCTTGCGGACCTCGTCCCAGACGCCAAGGAACGTCGCGGGGATCGAGCGCGGCGTCCGCCCGATGGGCGACTGATCGACGGCCACCGCCCGCAGGATGCCCTTCGGCAGCCGCAGCGCCTTGTGCGGTCCCGGCTCGGGCGCCTCCAGCTTCAGCGCGCGGCGCGCGGCGGGGTAGAGCACCTTCTGGATCAGCGTGCTCTTCCCCGAGCCGGACACGCCGGCGATCACCGTCATCCGCCCCGCGGGGATGCGGAGCGTGTCCCCCTGGAGGTTGTGCGCGCGGGCGCCGAGGAGCTCGATCTGCTCGCGCACCTGAGGGCGCGCCGGGCGCGCGCTCAGCAGCGCGTCCTCGCCGGCGAGCGCTCGGGCGGTCGGCGAGTCGGGGTTCGCGAGCACCGCGCGCGACGGCCCCGCCGCGACGATCCGGCCGCCTTTGCGCCCGCCCGAGGGGCCGAGGTCGATCAGGTGATCCGCCGCGCGGATCGTGTCGGCGTCGTGCTCCACCATGAGCACGGTGCTCCCCATGCTGGCGAGCCTCCGGAGGTTGCCGAGCAGCCGGTCGGTGTCGCGCGGGTGCAGGCCGATGGTCGGCTCGTCGAGGACGTACAGCGCCCCGGTGAGGCCGCTGCCGAGCTGCGCCGCGAGCCGCAGGCGCTGCATCTCGCCGCCCGAGAGGGTGGCCGCGCGCCGATCGAGCGTGAGGTAGCCGAGGCCCACCTCGCAGACGAAGTCGAGCCGGCGGCAGAGCTCCTTGTGCGGCGCCTCGGCGATCAGCGCGCGATCGCCCGTGAACTGTAGCCCCCTCGCCCACGCGGCCGCGGCCGCGACCGACCGGCCCGACGCCTGGTGGTAACGCTCTCCGGCGAGCCGGACCGCCCGCGGGATCGGCGCGAGGCGCGAGCCGCCGCAGTCCTCGCACGGGTCGGGCGTCGCGAGCGCGTCGTCGTCGAAGTCCGAGGCGCCCGTCCCCTCGCACGACGCGCAGCGGCCCTGCTTCGTGTTGAAGGAGAACCAGCGAGGATCGAGCTCCGGGACACCGACACCGCAGCGCGGGCACGTGCGCGTCGTGGAGAGCAGCTGCTCTCCGCCGCGGCCGCCGACGAGCTTGACCGCGCCGCGACCGAACGAGAGGGCGCGATCGAAGAGGGCGCGATCCAGGCCGTCCATGCGCCCCTCGTACATCACGAGATCGATCGAGTGCTCGCGGCGCTTGTCGAGGCGAGGAGGGCTGTCGGTCGCGCACGGCTCGCCGTCGGCGAGCGCGCGGGTGACGCCGGCCCGGGCGGCGGCGGTGAAGACGTCGAGGTACGTCCCCTTGCGCGCCACGACGGCGGGGGCGAGGAGCGTCCGCGCGCCGCGCGTCGAGACGAGCGAGCGGTAGACCTCGTCCGGCGATCGCGCCTCGATCGGCACGTCGCAGTCCGGGCAGCGCGCCTCGCCGACCTTGGCGTAGAGCAGCCGCAGGTAGTGCGCGATCTCGGTCACGGTCGCGACGGTCGAGTTGGCGCCGGAGCGCGTTGTGCGCTGCTCGAGCGCGATCGAGGGGGGGACGCCGGTGACGCGATCGACGTCCGGCCGCGGCAGCGTGGGGAGGAACTGGCGCGCGTAGGGGGTCAGCGTCTCGAGGAAGCGCCGCTGGCCCTCGGCGAAGACCACGTCGAACGCGAGCGTGCTCTTGCCAGAGCCGCTCGGGCCGGTGACGACGACGATCTCGCCGTGCGGGATCACGGTCGAGACCTCGGCGAGGTTGTGCTCGCGGGCGCCCTCGACCTCGATCCGCCCCCGGTCGAGCGACGCGCGCGCGGCGGCGCCGCCGCGCTTGCCGGGCTTCGGGGCCGCAGGGGCCGCCGCCGTACCGCGCCGCGGACGCCGAGCGCCGCCGTCGCCCCGCTGCGCGAACCACTCCGCCAGCGAGACGCCGGTCCGCGTCGCCGTCCTGGCCACCGCCTCGGGCGTCCCCTCGGCGACGATGCTCCCGCCCTCGCTGCCCGCGCCTGGGCCGAGATCGACGACCCAATCCGCCGCGGCGATGACGTCGAGATCGTGATCGACGACGATCACGGACGCGCCCTCGGCCACGAGCACGGAGAGCGCGGCGTTGAGGTGCGTCACCTCCTCGGGGTGGAGGCCGGCGCTCGGCTCGTCGAGGAGGAAGAGCGCGCCCGCGCAGGGCTCGCCGAGCGCGCGCGCGATCTTCAGCCGCTGCGCCTCGCCGCCGGAGAGCGTCGAGAGCGGCTGGCCGAGCGTGAGGTAGCCGAGGCCGAGCTGCTTGAGCGGCGCGAGCGCCCGCCGGACCGCGGGCTGCGCCACGAAGACATCGAACGCCTCGTCGATCGACAGATCGAGCACGTCGGCGACCGAGCGGCCGTCGAGCTTCACCTCGAGCACCTCGTCGCGGAACCGCTTGCCCTTGCAGGTCGGGCAGGTCAGCGACACGTCGGCGAGGAACTGCATCTCGATCGTCTCGCTCCCCTCGCCCGCGCACGCCTCGCAGCGCCCGAGCGCGACGTTGAACGAGAAGTGGCCGGGCCCGAGATCCCGCGCCGACGCCTCCGGTTGCTCGGCGAAGAGCGCGCGGATCCGGTTCCACGCGCCGGTGTAGGTGGCAGGGTTGCCCCGCGAGGTGCGCCCCAGCGGCGCCTGGTCGACGAGCGTGACGGTGCGGATGTCGGCCGTGCCCTCGATGCGCCTGTACAGGCCGGGCGCCTCGACGTCCTTGTAGCCGCGCGCCCGCGCGACGTGCCGGTAGAGCACGTCGTTCACCAGCGTGCTCTTGCCCGAGCCGCTCGGCCCCGTGATCGCCACGACGACGCCGAGCGGCACGTCGACCGTGACGTCGCGGAGGTTGTTCTCGCGCGCGCCGTGGATCGTGATCTTCCCGCTCGGCGCCCGGCGCGCGGCGCGCGCCGGCGCCAGCGGGCCGCGCGCGGCGAGCCCGTCGGGCGGGCCGTCGAAGGTGACGCGCCCGCCCTGCCTGCCCGCGCCGGGGCCGAGCTCGACGACGCGATCGCTCGCCCGGACGACGAGCGGCTCGTGCTCGATGACGAGCACGGCGTTGCCGCGATCGGCGAGCTCGCGCATGGCCGCGATGAGCGGCGGGATGTCCGTCGGGTGCAGCCCGACCGTCGGCTCGTCGAGCACGAAGAGCGCGCCCGTCAGCGACGTGCCGAGCGCCGCGGTGAGCGCGACGCGCTGCGCTTCGCCGCCGGAGAGCGTGCGCGCCTGGCGGGCGAGCGAGAGGTAGCCCAGCCCGACCCGCTCGAGGTACCCGAGCCGCGCGATGAGCTCGCGGCGCGCCATCTCCCCCTGGCCCGTCTGGGGGCGCTCGGCCTCGAGGCGCGCGCGGGCGTCGCGGAGCTCGAGCTCGTGCCACGCGGCGAGATCCAGGCCGCCGACGCGGTAGAGGAGCGACTCGGGGGAGAGCCGCTTGCCGTTGCACGCGACGCACACGTCGTAGGTGCGGTAGCGCGCGAGCAGCACGCGGACGTGCATCTTGTACGTGCGCGTCTCGAGCCAGCGGAACCAGGCCTTCACGCCGGGGTACTTCCCCTGGGTCCATGAGCCCTCCCCCTCGAGCACGAGCGCGCGCTGCGCGTCGGAGAGGTCGCGCCACGGCTTGTCGGTGCGGATGCCTTTCCGCTCGCAGAACGCGCGGAGCAGCTTCCGCTCCCACGTCGTCGAGCGGCCGTTCCAGGGCCGGATCGCGCCGCCTGCGATCGACTTCGAGGGGTCCGGGATCACCTTGTCGTAATCGATGCCGAGGGTGCGGCCGAAGCCGCGGCACGAGGGGCACGCGCCCGTCGGGGACTGGTACGAGAACAGCCCGGGGCGCGGCGGCTCGAAGGCGCGCGCGCAGGAGGGGCAGGCGAGCCCGCGCACGAGCCGGAGCCGCGTGGGCCCCGCCCCCTGGCCGACCTGCTCGTCGGCCTTGCGCTGCAGGTGGAGCGAGGCGTCGCCCCCGCTGCCCTTCCACGCCTCCTCGATGGCGGCGCCGAGGCGCCGGCGCTCCCGGGGGGCGACCCGGACGCGATCGACGATGACCTCGACCTTGTCCACGCCGCTCATGGCCTCGGACGGCGCCACGGTGTCGATGTCGCGCGCCTCGCCGCGGACGAGGAGGCGCCGGTAGCCGGCGGCGAGCAGCGACTCGCGCACGTCGAGGAACCGCTCGGTCCCAGCGACCGCGATCGGGTACGTGACGAGCGCGGTCGCCCCCTCGTGCGCGCTCGCGGCGAGGTCGGCCGCGCGCGCCGGGTCGGTCCGCGCGGCCGGCACCTCGCAGGACGGGCAGACTGGCACCGCCTCGCGCGCGAAGAGCGCGCAGAAATACGGCTCGAGGTCGGCCATCGTGGCGACGGTCGACCGCGAGCTCTTGACCGGCGCGCGTCGATCGACGGCGACGCCGGCCGCCACCGGCTCGAGCGCGTCGATCGGCGGCCGCTCGAGCCGCTCGAGGAACTGGCGAGCGTACGGGCTGAAGCTCTCGACGAACCGGCGCTGTCCCTCGGAATAGAGCGTGTCGAGCGCGAGCGACGATTTGCCGGCGCCCGAGACGCCGGCGATGGCCACGAGCTCGCCGGGCCGGAAATCGAGGTCGATGCCCTGGAGGTTGTGCGTGCGGGCGCCGCGGAGAGAGATCGAGTGCATAGGAGGCGCGGTAGGGTGAACCCGCGGGGACGCCGTCCGGAGTGGACACGCCCGCGTGAAAACCGCGAGTGTTTAGCCCCCTTTCAGCCCATCGTCGCGGACGATCGTACGAGGGGGGCGCGCCGACCGAGCGCGCCGCAGCATTGCGTTCTGCGCCGTCGAATTATCAGGGCACGTGGCGAGGGACGCGGGGGCGGGTCCGCACGACGCTCGGGCGCGCCCGGCAGGCGCTGCGGCTAGCCGTTGACGAGGACGATCGAGAGGTAGCCGTAGTCGTTGCTGGTCCAGTTCGGGCTGAAGGTCTGGCCGCACATCCCGATGTTGTAGGTGCCCGCGGTGAGGCCGGTGATGACGGCGCTGAGCCCGAAGGAGACGCGGGTCTCCGCGGGAACCCGGCCGCCTGCCATACCGAGGCCGACCGCCTGGACCTCGTCGAGCACCGTGCCAGACGGCCCGGAACGAACCCGCTGGTAGCACATGTAGAGCTTGAGGGTGTCCGCGGGCGAGCCGTCTGTGCCCAGGTACCGATGCGCGGTCGCGTAGATCGATTGGCTCGTCGACGAGACCGCCACCAACGCTGTCGGTCCGAAAAAATCGACGGGCTTCCCGGCCGGCAGGGAGGAGTACGGACCGACGCCCTGGACCGTCAACGTCAGCACGACCCCCTGCGGCCCGGTCGGACCAACAGGGCCGGTAAACCCGCGTGGTCCCTGCGGACCGGTAGGGCCCACCGGTCCCTGTGGACCGGTAGGGCCCACTGGTCCCTGCGGGCCGGTAGGGCCCGCTGGTCCCATCGGACCGATCGGCCCCTCTGGCCCGAGCGGGCCCATTGGCCCCTCCGGTCCCATCGCGCCCACCGGGCCTTCTGGTCCCCTCGGGCCCATCGGACCCTCCGGTCCCATCGCGCCCACCGGGCCTTCTGGTCCCCTCGAGCCCATTGGCCCCTCCGGCCCCATCGCGCCCACGGGGCCTTCTGGTCCCCTCGGGCCCACTGGCCCCTCCGGCCCTATCGGGCCCTCCGGACCCTCTGGTCCCATTGGGCCCTCCGGTCCGGTCGCGCCCGCCGGGCCCTCCGGTCCGATCGGACCCACCAGGCCCTCCGGTCCCATCGGACCTGCTGGACCCGTGGGCCCTGCCGCGCCAGCGGGCCCTGCTGCGCCCTCCGGCCCTCTAGGGCCAGCCGCGCCTTCCGGCCCCGTGGGCCCGGGGGGGCCTGCGGCGCCCGTTGGCCCGACAGCTCCGGGCGGCCCGGCCGGCCCTGTCGGACCCGCAGCACCCGCAGGGCCGGTCGCACCGTCCCTCCCCTCCGGGCCCGTCGGTCCAGGCGGGCCTGCTACACCGGCAGGACCGATCGGCCCAGGCAGCCCTTGCGGTCCCTGAAGCCCCGTCGGCGAGCCGACCCACTCGCCGTTCTCGTCGATCACGAGGACGCCGTTCACGATGACCCCACGCTCGCCGAGCACCAGCGTGTTGCCGCTCGTGGTGTTCACCGTGACCGAGGTCGGCGTGATGTCGCCGTTCACATTGCCGGCGAGCAGCGCGTACGGAACGCTCGCGACCGTCGCGCGTGGCTCCAGCTCGACATCGTCGCCGACGGTGATGCCCAGGTACCGCTCGGTGCCGTCGAAGATCGCTCCCTCGAACGGGACGATCGAGCCGAGGCGCACCGAGAAGAAGCCGTCCTCGAACGTGACCGAGTGGACCTCGCTCCACAGGGGCGTCGAAGCGTCGCGCTCGTCGTAAAGGGCGAACGCGACATCGAGCGTCGCGCTGATGGGCACGTCGCGCTCGTCGTAAAGCCGGCCTTGATGGGTGATGGTCGCCGGAACCGCCGCAGCCGCGGTCCCTGCGCCCACGACCGCGCCCGCCGCCAGGGCGGATGCCGTCATGCATCGCGCGATCATCGACGTCCGCATCACCAGCTCCTCGTCATGGCAAGCTCCCGTTGGCTCCGATGAGCCCTCCTCGCATCCGAACCTTGGGTGAGCTCGACGTGCCCTGGTTCTGCGTCGGCTGGCCGAGCGTGAACACCATGCGGTAGCGCGAGCTCCTCGCGACCTCGCCGGCCGTCACCGTCTCGGTCGCCCCGAGGCGCCTGGGAGTCTGCCCGTCGCCGCCCTGCCCAGCGCCGCCGCCCCGCCCGTCACCGCCCTGCCCATCGCCGCCGCCGCCCTGCCCATCGCCGCCGCCCCGCCCGTCGCCGCCCCACCCCCCATCGCCGCCCACGGTGCCGCCGTCCGCGGCGACCCCGCAGCTGCAGCTGCACGCCGGGAGCAGCGCAGAGCTCACCACGATCGCCCCGAGCCAGGCCGAAAAGCGCAGTCCGCGATTCACTGAGTCCTCCAGGCCGACGGCAGGTCGTGCGAAAGGACCATTGGACGAGCGGCGGCGATCGGCGTCAAGCGATGGACGCCGCCACTGCGACGGGACGCGCCGCGCGAAGCGGCACGCGGCCGCATGGCGCGCGCGCCGCTCGCGCCGCCCCGTGAAGCGGTGTGGACAGGCGGCGGCGCGCGCGCTATGCGGCCGCGTGAGCCGCGCTGGCAAAGAGAAGGAGCGAGAGGGGGAGAAGCTCATCGTGCGCAACAAGCGCGCGACGTTCGACTACACCCTCGACGATCGGTTCGAGGCAGGGTTGGTGCTGCTCGGCAGCGAGGTGAAGATGCTCCGCGAAGGCGCGGCCGAGCTCACCGACAGCTGGTGCGCCATCGAGAACGGAGAGGCGTTCCTGAAGGGGGTCAACATCCCCGTGATGCCCGGCGCCGCCTTCGGGCACGAGGCGAAGCGCCCGCGCAAGCTGCTGCTGCACGAGAGCGAGATCGAGACGATCCGCAAGAGCGTGGAGCGGGAGGGCATGACCGTGATCGCGACCCGCCTCTATTTCAAGCACGGCCGTGTGAAGGTCGAGATCGCCCTCGCGAAGGGGAAGAAGACCGTCGACAAGCGCGAGAGCCTGAAAGAGAAGGACGCCGCCCGCGAAGCCCGCGCGGCGATCGAGCGGGCCCGCGGCGGCGCCGCCCGCGGGCGGAGCGCCGGGCTGCGGAGGCCGGAATGACATCGCACCTCACCTGGTCCAAGGGCGGCGAGGCGGAGCTCGTCGAGCTCGACGGCGATCGCGTGCGGCTCCACTCGACCGCCTCCTCGGCGCCCGGAGCGCGCGTGGAGGGCTCGCTGCAAGCGACGGGGACCGCGATCCGCGTGAAGGTCGCCCGGTGCCGCCTGCGCACACCCACCGAGCCCAACGGCGCAGCGCCCGGTGAGCGTACCTACGAGCTCGAAGGCCGGCTCATCGATGCGACGCGCGAGGTCCGCGCCGAGCTGGCGCGGCTCGTCGGCGGCGAACGCACGGGCTGAGCCACGACGATCCGTCCAGCAGCGAACGCCACGCCGTTCTGCAGCGGCAACGCGGCGTGGCTCGTCCGGCGGCCAGAGTTGCGATGGCTCAGCGCGACCCATACGCTGGCCTTCTATGAAAATTACGTCGCGCCCTCGTGTAATTCTGCGCCGCTGCTCGACGTATGACGTTGCGAAGATCCGCAGCCTCGTGCGCAGCGGTCTCGAAGAGCTCTCGCTCCGCCCGCATGGCCGGACGCTCATCAAGCCCAACGTCGTCGCGTCGGGCGCGCACTTTCCGCACGCGTACACGCGGCCCGAGTTCGTCGAGGGGGTGATCGGCGCGCTCAAGGATCGCGACGACGGGCGCGTGAGAGAGCTCGCCGTCGGGGAGCGGTGCGGCATCACGCTCCCGACCCGCATGACGTACGAGAGCGCCGGCTATTACCCGATGTTCCGCCGGACCGGGGTCAAGCACTACCACTTCGAGGAGGAGCAGCAGGTCGAGATCCCGCTCACGCACGAGGGCCGGCTGCGCGACTACGTGTTCACGCCGGAGCCCGTCGCGAAGGCCGACTTCTTCGTGAACTGCCCCAAGTTCAAATCGCACCCCTGGACCACCGTGACCTTCTCGATGAAGAACTACATCGGGATCCAGGACGATCGGCACAGGCTCATCGATCACGATCACCGGCTGAACGAGAAGGTCGCCGACCTCCAGTACATCGTGCAGCCGCAGTTCATCGCGATCGACGCCATCACCGCCGGCGAGGGCCGGATGCTCACGCCCTCGCCGTTCGACCTGGGCCTCATCATCATGGGGAACAACCAGGTCGCGTTCGACTCGGTCTGCTGCGAGATCATCGGCGTCGATCCGAGGAGCGTCGAGCACATCCGCCTGGCGTCGGAGCGCGGCTTCGGCCCGATGGATCTCGGCGACATCGAGATCGCGGGGGACGTGACGCTCGAGGAGGCGAAGCACAAGGCCAAGGGGTTCAAGGTGGGCCTCGTCCGCGTCGAGAAGTACTTCGAGGGCACGAACATCACGGCCTACGCGGGCTCTCCGCCCGAGCCCGAGCGCACCGACTACTGCTGGGGCGGCTGTCCAGGGGCCATCGAGGAGGCGATCGAGATCCTGCGCGAGTACGACAAGGAGTGCGACGCGAAGATGCCGCGGATGCACGTCGTGTTCGGCGCCTACGACGGCCCCATCGACGCGAAGCCGGGCGAGAAGGTGATCTTCATCGGCGACTGCGCGACGTACAAAGGGAAGATCGGCGATCAGCTGGTCAGCATCGAGAGCCTGTACCGGGAGCGGAGCGCGCGGGACCCCTACACAGCGAAGCACGACGACGTCCTCGCGAAGATGGTGAAGGTGACGACCAAGCTCGCGATGGCCCGGAACGAGGCCACCCTCCGGCTCGAGGGCTGCCCCGTGAGCGTGGCGGAGCAGGTGCTCACGCTGGTCACGCTGGGCAAGACGAAGAACCCGTACTTCGCCCCCGACCAGCTGCTCGACTTCAACAAGGCGTACGTCGCCTGGCGCGGGGCCTCGCTCGCGAAGCGGCTCGCCGGCAAGCCCTACCAGGTCCACGGCGCCTGCCCGCGCGGCGACGCGGCGCCCGAGCTCCCGTCCGAGCCGCCTAGCCCGCCGGACGCAGAGTGAGATCGAAGAGGACGTCGAGCTCGTCCCGCACCTTGAAGGCGCCGAGCGGCCCCTTGACCTCGCGCACGCCGAGCGCGGCCATCGACAGCTGACAGGTGCCCGTCACCCCGATCGCTCCGTCGCCGCGATCACGCGAGGAGAGCCGCGCCACCAGCGCGGCGCTCCCCGAGGCGACCTGGACGCGCACCTCGGCGCGGTCACGCGTGGCCCCCGAGGCGCGCACCGTCACGATCTCGGTCCCCCCGAGCACCTCGCCGCGCAGGCGCCGCTCGATGTCGCCGCGATCTCCCGCGGAGAGCGCGTCGGGATCGACGCGATCGCCGCGCAGGACCCCCGCGACGGAGAGCCTGGCCACGGGGACCTCGAGCTCGGCGGTCCATGACTCGCCGTCGAGCCGCGCCCGACCGCGCAGCTCGGACGCCGTGATCTCGAGGTCGTGCGCCAGGCGCGCGAGCATCCCTGCGGCTCGGGTGTGGATCGTCAGGCGGGACGCGTTCGGATCGAGGTGCAGCTCGCTCATCGGATGGGGCTCCTTTTCGTCTTCACCATGCAGGGGGCGCGCCGATCAGCGGCGCTTGGAGCGGCGGGGGCCGTCGGGCACGAGCACGTAGCGGCTCGACGACGGCTCGGGCTGCCGGAGGAGCTCGGCCCGGAGCAGCGCCTCCGCGAGCCGCGCCTCGATGACCTCGTCCGTGACGCCTGGCTCGAGGGTCACCACCGCGGCCTGGATGTCGCGCGCCAGGGCGTCGAACTCCGCGCTGTCGAAGGCGTAGATGTCGTCGGGGAACAGGAGCGCGAGCGGCTTCCGCTCCACGGCCGTGTTCGTCAGCGCCGCGAGGTCGCTCTCGACGATGAGCATGACGCGAGCCCGCAGGCACATCCCCCTGCAGCGCGCCGCCAGCGCCTCGGACGAGCCGACGAGCAGGACCGATCGAGGCGCGTTGACCGCCTTGGTGGCCTCGTCGTCCCCGTGCTCCTGAGTCATTCCCTGAAGAGTACGTGAACGAGCGGATGAAGCCATCCCTCTTGCGCCGCTCGCGCCATCGCAGTGAACGTCGAGCAGCCGGTCGGGGCAAGGCGAGCTGAGCCCCGCCGCCCCGGCCCGCGCGCTATTCCCTGCAGCGAGCCGCCGCGGCGAGCGCGAGGACGAGGGCGCTCGACGCGAGCAGGGCGGCGCTCGCGGGCTGCCCGAGCCCGAGCGGCGACGGGCCGCCGAGGAGGTTGACGGCGTTGCCCCGGGGCAACAGTGCGCCGATCACCCCGGCCGAGCCACCGAGCAGGAGATCGACCGCGAGCGGCACGAAGCGACCGACGCCGCGCCGGAAAAAGGTCGCGCCGAGCGAGAACCAGCCAGCGTAGGCGGCTCCGGTGAGCGCGCCGATCCACCCACTGACGAGCATGTCTCGGACGAATGGCGCAGCCCCGGGACCATGGGCGACGGCGACGACGACGGCGGCGAGCAGCGCTCCCACGAGGGCGGAAGCGAGGGCCGTGGCCAGGGCGATGCCGAGCGCGACATGGTGGGACGGGGCGCCGAAGCGGGCCACCGGCCAGGCCGCGTCGCGCAGCGTTGTGCGATCGGCGGCGTCGGCGGCGAGGGCGAAGATCGTGAGCGGCGTGGCGAGGCGGAACGTGGAGAGCAGCGCCCGGTCCACGGCCCCGGAAGACCCGAACGCGACCTCGATGACCGCGGCCGCGAGCGCGAGCGCGGCGCCGAGCCCGAACGCCAGCAGCGGGCGCCGCGCGCGGAGGCGGCTCAGGGTCATCTCCATCCCGAGGCGGACGGCCGTCAGCGCGGGCCCGCCCCGCTCGGCCCCCCCTTCCGCGGGAGGCAGCGGCCGCGCAGCGGCGCTCGATGCGCTCTCACCCACCATCGTGGCGTCCTGTCTCCGTGGCGCGCGACGAACCGTCGGCCCCCGGTGGGTCGGCCCCGATCCGTCCGCCGAAAGCGGCATCGCCGGGCGCCGACAGCGGCTCGCCAGCGGGCGTGGGCGGGCCGTCCGACGGCCGGCTGGGCGGCGCTGCCGGGCCGGGCGGCGCCGGAGCGTCGAAGGCCGCCACGGCGAACGGCCCCTGGGGCGCGCCCGGCAGCGGGGCAGCGCCCTCGATCGCAGGTGCGCCGAAGGGCCGGCGCGAGCGAACGGCGGCCAGATGCAGCGCGGTCGCCGCCCGCACGTCGTGCATCGACGGGGGCGGCGAAGAGATCGCGATGAGCGTGACGTCCTCCCTCGCGGCCGCATCGAGGATCGCGAGCGCGGCCGCATCCCTGTCCGCGGCCCGGATCCGCAGCGTCGACGACGCCTCCGCCGGCCCCTGCTCCCATGCGCCCGCGCGCACGGCGGGAGCGCTCGCGAGCGCCGCGGCGAGCGCGCGAGCGCCGGGCGCGTCGGGCGCCCGCTCGTGGACGAGCACGTGGATCTCGACCTCGGGCCGCCCCGCATCCGGTGGGGCCGCGCCCGGGGCGGCGGCGAGGCGCTCGCCGGCGCCGGGCTCGGTTCGCGCGATGACGCCGCGATCGAGCACGTGGATGCGGTCGGCGAGGGCGCTCGCGTCGACGGTCGAGGACGTGACGAGCACGACGCAGGCGCCAGCTGCCGCGAGGGCGCGCAGGCGCTCTCGGACCGGCTCCGGAGACGGCACGGCGACGTCGGCGAACGGCTCGACGAGGCAGAGCAGGAGCGGCCGCGGCACCCCGAGGGCAAGCGACAGCTCGACCGCCCGGGCCTCGGAGAAGCTCAGCGAGGCGGCGCGGCGGGCGAGGAGCGGCGCCACGCCGAGCGGCTCGAGGAGCGCCGCGGCGCCGATCGCGGGCGCGCCGCGGGCCCGGAGCGCGACCGAGATGCAGGACGCCACCGACGCGCCGTCGGGCAGCTCCGGCGTGGCGGCAAGGACGCCGATCTGCGCCCGCGTCGCCGCGCTCCGGCGCGGGTCGCGCCCCGCCACGAGGACGCGGCCGGCGAGGGGCGCCGCGCGCCCTGCGAGCACCTCCGCGAGGGCGAGCGTCCCGTCCTCCGGGGCGCCGAGCACCGCGTGCACGCCCGGGCCGAGCGCCAACGACAGGCCAGAGAGGCCCCCGCGAGGGCGCCCTTCCTCGCCGGCGCCGTCGCGCGCGCGCACGCCCTCGAGCACCACGACGGGCGCGTCCGGGCTCATCCTGCAGGGCCTCCCGCCGAGCGGGCCGCAAAGGAGAGGAACGCGCCGAGCGCTCCCGGGATCGACCACCTCGAGTCGCCGGCGAGATCGGCGAGCCCCCAGGGGACGAGGGTCAGCGCCAGGAACAGAGCGCGCCCTCGCGCCCCGGCGACGCGGCCGCTCGCCGCGGCGAGGCCGCCGAGCGTCACGCCGGAGACCACGCCGAACAGGGCGAGCGCGGCGCCGAACGCGAGGTGCTGGAGGCCGAGCAGCAGCGAGCCGGAGAGGAGCGCCGCGAGCGCCGAGAGCGCGGCCAGCGGGAGCGCGACGACGCGCGCGACCTCCAGCATCGCGGCGAGGCTGCGCACGCCGTGGAGCGAGGTCCGCGAGATCCCCCGCGCGGCGGCGAGCGCCTCGATGCCGTCGCGGCGGTCGGCCCCCGGGCGATCGTGCGCCGCCGCGAGGGCGATGGGGCCAGCGGCCGCCCACGCGAGCCCGCGCGCCGCGGATCCGAGCAGCCCCTCCAGCGAGGTCGTCCCGTCGTCCAGCCGGAGCACGAGCGCCGTGACGCCGCACCCGAGCGAGATGAGCCCCGCCATGGCGAGGGCGAGCCGCCCGCCGCGCGCGCCGCGCAGCCGCGCGCAGCCGAGCGCCACGGCTGCGCGCAGCGAGCGCCGCGCAGCCGCGCGCCGCCGCGCGGGATCGTCCGGACGCTTGCTCGGCGCGTCGCGCGGTTCGGGGTCGTGCGGGCTGGTCATCGGAGGGAGCGCGCGGACGGCGCGGGGCGGCGACGCGCGCTGCTAGCGCTGCCCTTCCAGGCGCCCGGGCGCAAGGCGAATGTGCCACGGGCCGGAGCGCGCCGCCGGAATGTGGTGCCGCCGCGCGCCAGCGCCAGCCGTCGCGACTGCGTTGCGACCGCGAGCCCCGGCGCGCTCCGCGGAGGCCGAGGGGCCTCAGTCGTACGAGAGCCCGCGGCGCCCCTTGTGCTTGCGCTTGCGCTCCTTGTCGGCGACGCCGATCTTGCCCCACTCGTAGGTGATTCGGCGGCGGAAGGCGCCCAGCGCATCGCCGCCGTACAGGAAGAGCTCGCGCGGCGAGTCCGTCTCGCCGATCGTTGGCTCCCAGAGATCCGACGGGACGAACGCGAGCAGCGCCGGCGCGCTCATGCGCATCCGGGCGACGAGGAGCCCGCACGTCGTCCCGTCGCCCGGGCGCGCCCGCTTCGCGCGCTTGGCGCGGCTGCGCGGCGCCCCGTTCACCCCGGCCGGCCGCGCGCAGCCGCCGCCGAGCACGAGCTCCTCGTTGCCCCGGGGGTGCCAGGTCCACGTGCGCTCCACGCTGAACGCCCCCGCGGCCGACCCGGCCCGGGGCGCGTTGCGCGCCTCCTCCGGCGCGAGCGCCGCGAGCTGCGCCGCCGCGCGCGCGTCGACCAGCGGCTCCAGCCGGAGCGGACGATCGCGCGTCACATCGAGCACCACCTCGAAGCTGTTCACCTCGCCGGCGCAGCAGCGGACGCCGACCTCGGGGCGGCGCGTGTCCGGCTTGGCGCCGCGCCCGTGGGCGCATCGCCCGACGAGCTCGCCCGCCGGCCCGTTGCCTCCGCGAAGCGTGACGAGCCCCGGCTTGCCGCTGTCCCGCTGCCACAGGCTCGACGTCCAGGTCCATACGCCGCCATGGAGATCGTGCACCCCGAACGCGCTCACGCACCCGGCGTTCACCCCGTTGGGCGTCAGGACCCGGCTCTGCCCGGTCGCGCAGACCGGCGCCTTGTACGTGTCGCCGTACTCGTACGTGGTGTTGTCCGGCCCCTTGCAGGCCCGCTCGATCTCGAGCTCCGTGCAGAGGCGCTTGCCCTGCGCCTCGCACAGCGCGCGCGCCTCGTCCTGCGCGATGTTCGTGGTCGGGATCGCGCCGACCTCGTTGGGGTACGAGAAGATGTCGATGTAGAAGCCGTGCATCACGACCTGCGCGCCCGCCATCTCCTCGTCGGCGATGCGCGGCAGCCGGTCCGGCGGCGTGCCCGCGATGAGGACGCCCTTCGGGATCCACGCCATGCCGGGGCGCGGCTCCGGCTCGTTCTGGCTCACGTCCCAGGGCGGGGCGGCGTCGAGATCGGCGTCCGCGCCCGGCGGGGCGCCGCCGCGATCGCAGCCGGGCGAGGCCGCGAGGAGGCCGGCGAGCGAGGCGGCGGCGGCGAGGGCCTTCCCTCCCGGCGCGCGGCCCGGTGCGCGGCCCAATGCGCGGCCCAATGCGCGGCCCAATGCGCGGAATGAGCGCTGCTCGCCGAGGCCCACGGGCTCACTCGGCGTCGCGCTCGCGGAGGTTCAGCTCCTTCATCTTGAGCTGGAGCCCCTTGCGCGAGATCTTGAGGAGCCGCGCGGCGTGGGTGACGTTGCCGTGCGTCTGCTTGAGGGCGCGCTCGATGAGGTCGCGCTCGAGCTTGCTCATCGCCGCCTTCACCTGCTCCTTGAGGCCGTCGGGCGTCGACGGCGCGGCGGAGGTGTCCACGGCAGCGGCCGCGAGCGGCAGCGACGCGCCGGGCAGAGGCGCGGCGCCGCTGCGGATCTCCTCCGGCAGGTCGTCGAGGCGGATGCGCGCGCCGTCGGCGAAGAGCAGCGCCCGCTCGACGACGTTCTCGAGCTCGCGGATGTTCCCCGGCCAGGCGTGCGAGGCCAGGCGCTCGAGCGCCTCGGGCTCGATGCCCTCGATGCTCTTCTTGAGGCGCGCGTTGAACTTCGCGACGAAGTGGGCGCAGAGGTGGGGGATGTCGCTCCTCCGGTCGCGCAGCGCGGGGAGCGCGATCGGGACGACGTTGAGCCGGTAGAAGAGGTCTTCCCGGAACGTGCCCGCCGCGATCTCCCGCTTGAGGTCGCGGTTGGTCGCGGCGACGAGCCGGACGTCGACGTGGATGGTCTTGATGCCCCCGACGCGCTCGAACTCGCTCTCCTGCAGGACGCGCAGGAGCTTCACCTGCATCTCGTTCGGGATCTCGCCGATCTCGTCGAGGAAGAGCGTCCCGCCGGAGGCGAGCTCGAAGCGCCCCGGCTTGGAGGCGACCGCGCCGGTGAAGGCCCCGCGCTCGTAGCCGAAGAGCTCCGACTCCATGAGATCCTTCGGGATGGCGGCGCAGTTGACCTTGATGAACGGCCGGTCGCGGCGGCCGGAGTTCTCGTGCAGCGCCCGCGCGACAAGCTCCTTCCCGGTGCCGCTCTCGCCGCTGATGAGCACCGTGGTCGGCGTGTCGGCGACCCGCTCGAGGATCGCATAGAGCTCCTGGATGGGCGGGCTCTCGCCGATGATGCCGAACCGGTCGGAGCCCCCCCGGGGCAGCGCCGCGGAGACGTCCCGCGTCGCGTCCGCGCTCGCGAGATCGCGGGTGCGGAGCGCCTTCTTCACGACGACGCGCACCTCGTTCTGATCGAACGGCTTCGTGATGTAGTCGAACGCGCCCGTCTTGAGCGCCTCGACGGCGTTGTCCACGGTCCCGTGCGCCGTGAGCAGCACCACTGGCCGCGACGGGTCGTCGCGGAGCGCGGCGCGGAGCAAGTCCATGCCGTCGACCTTGGGCATCCGGAGATCGGTGATGACCAGGTCGATGTGGTGCTCCTTCAGGAACGCGAGCCCCTCCTCGCCGTCTTCGGCGGTGTGGACCTCGTAGCCATCCCGGCCGAGCTGGGCGCTGAGGACGCGCCGGAGGTTCGCCTCGTCATCCACGACGAGGATCTGCTTCTTTTCGGGGAGCATCACCGGGCGAGACTAGCAGAACCGGAAACCAAGCAAGCGCCGGGACCGTCCCCCGACGCTCCAGTCGGCCGCGTCGGCCGCCCTCGCGCCGCGCAGGCGCGAGGGCGGTGCTCCTGCCCCGTTCCCCTGCCCGCCGCTTCGCCCGGCGTTCGCCACGCCGGTCGCCAGACCGAACGCATTGCCTCGAGGTCGGCAATGATTCCTTTTTCTCGCTGCCGGCGAAGCGGATCAGTATGCTGCGGCCACTTCTCGCGGAGGGCGGCTCGGATGCGTGTGTCTCGGACTTGGCTGGTCGGTCTCGGCGCGGGGATATTCCTCGCCGCGGGGTTGGCCTTAGCAGGAGATCCGGCCATCGAGTACCCCGAGTGCTACCGCACGGCGACCGCCGCCGACCTGGAAGGCGCCAAGGGGGCGCACAAGGCCGCCACGCAGTTCTACGAGCGCGCTGACTACGATCGCGCCATCCAGTACTGGAAGGACGCTTACCAGCTCGATTGCTCGGCGCACGGCGTGCTGATCAACATCGCCAACGCCTACGAGAAGAAGGGCGAGCGGGGCGAGGCGATCACGGCGCTGGAGACGTACCTGGCCCGCACGCCGGACGCGAGCGACGCGCAGACTATCCAGGACAAGATCCAGAACCTCAAGAACGCCCTCCGGCCGGCGCCGAGCGCCAGCGCGAGCGCGTCGGCGTCGGCGCCGCCGGTGCTCCCGACGGCCCCCACCGCCTCGGCGATCCCGGACCGCCCCAAGGAGGAGCCTCCGCCGCAGCCCCCCTACGGCTATACGCCGTGGGTCGCGACGGGCGCCGGCGTCGTCACGCTGCTGGTCGGCGGGATCCTGACCTCCAGCGGCTTCGCCGATATCGGCGCCGCGGAGGACCGTTGCCCGTCGCGCCAGGGCTGCACGCAGGACGTGGCCAAGCAGGGCAATCGGGGTCGCACGCACGCGACCGTCGGCGGCGTGCTCCTCGGGTTGGGCGCCGCCGGCGTCGCCGGTGGCCTCATCTGGGAGCTCGGGTTCAACCAGCCCTGGCCCAGCAAGATCCAGCTGACGCCGGTCGCTGGACCAGGCGCGGCCGGGCTCGGCATGGCCGGCCGCTTCTGAGGGCCTGCTCCCTGGCGAGCCGTCGCCTCCTGCTGGGCGTGACGGCGGCGTGGCCGGGCGCACCGGCCGCACGCGACGGCGGGGAGGCAGAGGCTGGCGAGCGAACGCCGCCCGGCGAGCGGGCGCTCACCGGCGCATCGTCTACTCTCCTGTCGTGCGTTTCAGCTCCTACGCCCGCTCGCCCCTGACTCGGCGCCGTCTGAACAGGATCGCGCTCCCCTGCGCGCTGCTCGCCGCGCTCACGGGTACGATGACGGCGGTGCTCGCCGATGGCGGTGCCCCTGCGCCCGCGATCTCGCGGGTCGGCCGTCTCCTCGTGCCCACGGCCGTCGCGGCGCCCGCCGCGCCCACCGCTCCCTCCTCTCTCCCCAGCGTCGCGATCCTCGCGACGCCTCCGGGGGCGGCCCGGACCACGCTCCACATCGCGCCGGTCGGCGGCGCCAAGGCCGGCCCAGCGCTCGCCACGTTCCAGCACCTGAGCGACGCCGTGGTCCGGGCCCGCGTCGTCCCGCGAACGCGGCTCGTGGTCGCGACCGCCGAGACGAGCCCGTCCCGCGACCGCTCGTTCAACGCGAGCCTCTTCCGGATCCAGCCGGGCGCAGAGCCCGTCGCGCTCTGCGACGGCGTGGTCCACGCGAGCCGCCCGCTCGTCACCGCCGCGGGGCGCGTCTTCGTCTCGCGCGGCGTCGCCGGCCCAGAGCCGCAGCCCGACAACGACCCCGCGCAGCTCCGGGTCGACGCGCTCACCATCGACGAGGTCGACCTCGCCACCGGCGCGATCCGCACCGTGCACCGACACACCGGCCACCTCGCCTTCCTCGCCGGCGAGTGGAAGGGCGAGCTCGTCCTCTACCGCGTCTCCCCGGCGTCGGCCGACATCGTCCTCGTGGACCCCGACTCCGGCGCGGCGCGGGTGATCGCCCCGTCGATCCCGCCGTTCGCTCGGGATTTCTCGATCGACGCCGCGGCGGGCGCGCTCGTGTTCCAGGAGCGGCACGAGACCGACCCCGGCACGTGGGTCATCGATCGGCTCGATCTCGCGTATGGCAAGCGCACCCGGCTCGAGGCGAGCGCGAGCCACGGCCTCGCCCCGTACGCCTGGCCGGGCGGCGGGCTCGCGTACACGCCCGAGCGCGCCACCGGGCTCTCCGTCATCGGCGCCCGCGCCACGGTCCGCAGCCCGCTCGGCCCCGGCATCGACGCCATCCAGGCCGTCTCGCAGGACGCGGCGTGGGTGGCGGCGCTGCACACGAACCCATCCGCGTTCCCCGTCCCCTTCGCGATCCGCGTGGAGAGCGGCGAGGTCGCCACGATCCCTGCGCCCCCCGGAGCGCGCATCGCCGTCGCCGGCTTCACCGCCGCGAAGGAGGAGCCGTGACGGGCCGCCTTCTCCTGATCCCCGCGGCGCTCTCCGCGGCCGCGCTGGTCGCGCCGGCCGCGCGCGCCGCGTACTGCCCCTGCTTCACGGCGTCGAGCGCGTACAACGATCGCGGCTGCGCGATCGAGGCCGTGCCCGGGATCAACCCCTCCGTCGCGGAGTGGAACGCCATCTTCGACCGCGTATCGCGCGGCCCCGCGGCCTGGGGCGACGCCGGCCCGGCGGCCTTCAACCTCGGTCAGGGCTGCGATCTGCCCGAGGCGCGGCGCGACGTTCCCGCCACGTTCCCCTGCGAGCTGATCAAGGCGATCGCCATGCAGGAGTCGGGGTGGCGGCAGTTCTGCGCGCCGGATCGGCCCATGGACCAGGCGGGGGGGAGCTCGAGGACGATCATCTCCTTCGACTGCGGCTACGGCGCCTCGCAGATCACGAGCGGCATGCGGAGCGGCGACAGCCCGGATTTCGATCCGCGCCGCGTGGCCGCGGAGCCGACCTACAACGCGGCCACCGGCACCCAGATCCTGGCCATGAAGTGGAGGGCCACGCGCTGCATCGGCGACCGGCAACCCGCGTTCATCGAGCACTGGTACAGCGCCGTGTGGGCCTACAACGGGCTCGCGTACGTCAACAACCCGAACAACCCCAACTACGACGCGGGCCGGGGCGTCTACGACCCGGCGATCGGCGGCGCCGTTCCGTACCAGGAGCGGGTGTTCGGCTGGATGGAGCACACAGGGGGGCGGTGGGAGCGGACCGAGGTCGCCTACCCTGACCCGGGCGAGATCGGCGGCACAGGCGCGCCGCCGGCGCTCGCCGATCCCCGCTGCGCGTCGCCGACGGACTGCACGCGCAAGCGCCCCCTCCATCTCACGCGCTGCGCAGACGACGGCGGCGAGGCGGGCGGCGGCGGCACAGGCGGCGATGGCGGCGCAGGCAGCGGCGGCAGTCAAGGCGGGAGCGGCGGTCAAGGCGGCGGCACGGGCGGCCGCGGCGGCGCAGACGGGAGCGGCGGCGGCGCCGGTGACGCCGGCGGCGCGCCCATCACGACCGCAGGGCACGGAGGCGCTGACGCCCCGCTGGGCAACGACGACGACAACGACGACGAGACGACGGTCGGCATCTACGGCCGCTGCACCTGCGATGCGCCCGGGAGCGGCGCGGCGGCCGGATCGACGCCCTGGCTGGCGCTCGCCGCCGGGGCGCTCGCCACCTCGTGGCGGGCGCGTCCGAGGGGCCGCCGCGGGCGCTGACCTCGACCGCGATGCTGGGATCGCCCTGATCCAAGCTCGTCGCCGCACGGCCATCCCGCCGCGGGCTCGCATTCACAGCAGAGTTCGTGGCGATCCAGACGGTCTGAACTTCCGGTGAGCACGACGTGGACGCCTGGGAGCTGCACCAGCACGTCGAGGCCGCGCTCCGCTGAGGCGGGGAGCGTTGCCAGCGGGTGGTGAAACGCGAGGAACCGTGTCGGCAGGTCCGAGGACGCGTACCAGCAGCTCCGGGAACCCGTACCAGCAGCTCCGAGGAGCCATACCAGCAGGTCCGGGGACGCGTACCAGCAACTCCGGGAACCCGTACCAGCAGCTCCGAGGAGCCATACCAGCAGGTCCGGGGACGCGTACCAGCAGCTCCGGGAACCCGTACCAGCAGCTCCGGGGACGCATACCAGCAGCTCCGAGGAGCCATACCAGCGGGTGCTGACATACAACTCGAGGCTGCCGGCAAGGGCCCCGGGCCTGCTGGCGAGCGCTCCGCATCCGCTGGCGCGCGCCGCGGGCCTGCTGGCGTGCGCTCCGCATCCGCTGGCGCGCGCCTCGGATCCGTTGGGCTGCGCTCCGGGTCTGCCGGCGTGCGCCGATGGGCACCGGGGGAGCGTCGCGGGGCGGCGGTCCGGCCGACGCGACGCGCCGGGCGTCCCGTTCTCTCGGTGGACAGCGTCCCGCCCCCTGCGGAAGTCGCGCGCGGCGCCGTCGCGCACGCTAACCTCGCCCCCGATGCCGACGGTGCGGGGATCCGAGCTCATCGAATCGTGGGCTGCCCGACGCGGCCTCGCGTTCACCCTCCGCCCCGACGAGGCGTGGTTCCGCCGCTGGGAGCCCTACGACACGATCGCGCCGCCCTCCGCCTACATCCGCGCGTGTACGTGGATGACGAACCCCGGGCATGTGGTGCTCGTCGAGCCCTGGTACGCGGACGGCGATGCGGATCCGCTCGAGCGTACGCTGCTCGGCTTCGCGTCGCACCCGGCCCTCCGGCACCGCGCGTCGATGCGCGTCGGCGAGCACTTCCTGACGCGCGTCGCCTTCGTCGAGAGCCCTCCCCCGCCGCGGGTCGTCCTCGGCGACGCGCTCTGGGACGCCCACGTGACGACCTTCGCCGCCTCGACGCGCGAGGCCGCTGCCGCGTTCCACCCGCGCCTGCGCAAGCTCCTCGCCACGCACGGCTTCCATGGACACCTCGAGCTGCGCCGCGGCGGGCTCGTGGTCCACTGCGCCGGGCTGCGGCCCACCCCGGAGCATTACGAGAGCCTGCTCGGGGTCGTGCGCGAGATCGTCGGCGCGGCCGTGCTGTGACGACAAGCCGTGCCCGGTGGGAAACGCGGGGCTTCGGGCTCATGCAATCTGCCGCCGTCTGCGCGCGCCTTCGCGGTGCCGAGCCCGCGGCCGGACCGGGAGCTCGATCCTGGATCGGCGCCCCGGCGGCGACTATACCGGACGCCGCGTCGTGGCGGCGCACATGCCGCACGGACATCCAGTGTCGCACGCACGCGGCAGCGGCGCGGGGGAGGGTTGATGGAGCTCGTCGAGCTGCGTTTCGAGAACTACAAGGCATTTCATCGCCCGGCGACGCTCGAGCTGCGCCCGCTCACGCTGCTCATCGGCCGCAACAGCGCCGGCAAGAGCGCCGTGGCCCGCTTGCCGCTGCTCCTGTCACGAGCGCTGTCCGGCCCGGCCAAGTCCCCGGTCGAGCTCGAGGTCGACAGCGTCGACTTCGGCGCGTCGTTCCTCGATCTGATCCACAACCGGACTCCCCACGGCGCCATCGGGCTCGGCGCCACGTTTGAAGACGGCGCCCGATCGCGCATCGAGGTGTGGACGAAGATCCAGCACGTGAGCGAGTACATGATGCAGCTGGTCTCCGCGTTCGAGCTGCGCATGACTGGCGCCCCGCCGCTGAAGCTCACCTGGATTGGGACGAATCCGCTCGAAGATCCGGCTCCTTACCGGCTTCAGGTCGATGACGCCACGCGAGAGGTCAAGGTTGCCTTTCGCGGGTTACTGCCGCATCCAGAGATTTTCGGGCATCTCGCCCGCATGACCCAAGCCGCAATGGTTTTCTCGGAGTGCACGTTTCTCGTGAGCACGGTGCTTGCGCGCGTCGGCTACCTCGGCCCGTTCCGCGAGGCACCGCAGCGCCTCTACCGCTTCCCCGGCGGCAACCCCGAGAGCGTCGGGCGCCGCGGCAGCGATGCACCCGCGCTGCTTGCGGCCGACTACCTGCGGCGGCGCGGCGACGTCCTGCAGCGCGTGAGCGACTGGTACCAGCAGCGCCTCGGCGGCTGGCCGCTCAGCATCGCCCGGCAGGGCGACTCCTTCTCCATCGTCCTGCGGAACCCCATGAACCCGGCCGTCGAGGTGAATCTCGCCGACGTCGGGACCGGCCTGAGCCAAGTCCTACCTCTCGTCGTACAGCGCCAATTCGAGGTAGTCACCGGCAAGACCGGGGGCATCGAGATCGTCGAACAGCCCGAGTTGCACCTGCATCCCGGGGCGCACGGGGACCTCGCCGACCTGTACATCGAGGCCGCGAAGCAGCAGGGCGCGCGGTTCGTCATCGAGACGCACTCGGAGAACTTCGTGCTGCGCGTACGGCGCCGCATCGCCGAGAAGACGCTCGATCCGGACCGGGTCAGCCTCTACTGGGTCGATGATGCGCCCCAGGGCGGCAGCGAGCTGAAGCGGATCGAGATCCTGCCGACCGGAGACGTGTCCGACTGGCCTCGCGGCGTGTTCTCGGAGGACTTCGAGGAGGCCAAGGCGATCCGCGCCGCGCAGCGGGCGCACGCGTGAGGGTCCGCTTCTCGCAGGAGGTCCTCGAGCGCGAGGACGGTGAGACGTGGCGCGCGCTGGCACGGATCGTCGACACCTTCACCGAGGGGCGCCACGTCTGGGAGATCGACGATCCCGACGCCATCGAGGCAAGCTGCTGGATCGCGGGCGACGCCGGCAGCCGCGAGGCGAAGCGCACGCTCGAGATCATGCGGAAGTCCTTCACCGAGGCGCTGTACGCGCCGCCAAGCCGTCGCACGCACACACTGCTGGTCGTCGTTGGCGCCGACCTCGATCCTGACCACGCAAGGCGCTGCCTCGAGGCCCCGGCCCACGTCGTCGTCGAGAATCGCGAGAGCGACGGCGCCTTCCTCAAGGCGATGGTCCGGGCCTTCCAACGACGCGAGCTGGAGGAAGCCATCGAGCGCGGCTGGGTTGATGTCGTCCACGCCGGTGGGTTTGGCGAGCTCGAGAAGCGCGTCAACGAGCTCATCGGCACCGTCCCCGGCCCGTGTCGGATATTCGTGCTCTGCGACAGCGATCGCATGCATCCGGGGCACAACGACACGGAAGCCATCAAGGCATTGCACGCCTGCTGCGCGCACCACGGGGTGCCGGGTCACGTCCTGCACAAGCGCTCGATCGAGAGCTACTTGCCGAAGGGGTCGCTGAAACGCCAGGGGAAGCGGGACGTCTTCGAGGCGTTCTTCGACGCCTTGAACGACGTCCAGCGGGACCACTACAACATGAAGGAGGGCTTCAAGCGGCCGAAAACACCGGGGGGCGACGTTTCCACACCCCCGGACCACGATGGGCTTTTCAATGGGCTCGACCAGGACATTCTCCGCAAGCTCTGCGGCGGGTTTGGCGACCATGCGTGGCGTCTGTTCCTGACGACGAGGTCCGAGATCACCTCAGCGGCCGTCGAGGAGCGCTGCGCGACTAATCCCGGCGAGATCGCCCGGCTCCTTGACATCATAGAGGCCCTCGTCTGAGCTCTCCGGCGCAGCCATGGTCACACCGAACGAGCCCCCGCCGCCCATCGTCAAGCCCGAGGTCGCCCTGCTGGAGGACTTGTTCGGCGAGATCACTGCCGGAAAGCTCAGGATCCCGCGGTTCCAGCGCCCGTTCGTCTGGCGGCCGGAGGACATGCTCGCGGTCTTCGACAGCATCCGACGTGGTTACCCGATCGGCAACCTGCTGCTGTGGGATACGACCGAGGCCGTGCAGAGCCTCGACCGCTTCGGCCCGCTCGACCTGCGGAGGCCGGAGACGAGCCCGGTGACCTACGTGCTCGACGGCCAGCAGCGGCTCTCGACGCTCTTCGGCGCGCTCAGGCTGCCGCTCGACTTCCCTCGAGACGCCCAGCTCCACAACTGGCGCTGGTGGATCTTCTACGACCTGCGCACCCACGAGTTCGTCCACGTCCCGAACAAGGAGCCCGCCGCGCACCTGTTCCCGCTCCGGGCCATGCTGCGGACCATGGATTTCCTCCAGGTGTCGCGCGCTGTCGTGGAAAAACTCCCCCAGGAAGCGGACGCGCTCGTCGCCGAGGCGGAAGGGATCGCGCAAAAGATCAAGTCGTACAAGCTCGCGGTCACCCGCATTCAGGGCGGGACGCTGGAGCAAGCCGTCGACATCTTCTCGCGGCTCAACACCAAGGGGCAGTCGATGACGCCCGACCAGATGTTGGCAGCGCTGACCTACCGCGAGGGCGAGAGCGCCTTCAACCTCGCCGACCGCATCGACCGGGTCCAGGAGCAGCTCGCCGGCTATCGCTTCGAGGGGCTCGCGCGGAGCGCGATCTTCCGCGCGATCGTCGCCGCGGCGTCGGTCGACGTGCACAGCACCGACTGGGCGCACCTCGCCAAGACGCTCCACCAGGCGCTGCCTGCGACGGTCGATGCCGCCGAAGCAGGCCTGCTCCGGGCGGCGCGCTTCCTCCTCGAGGAGGTCGGTGTCCCCGGTGACAAGCTCCTCCCCTACGCCAACCAGATCGTTCTCCTCGGCGAGTTCTTTCACCTGAAGGCCGAGCCGGACGCGGGAGAGAAGGCGCTGCTCCGGCGGTGGTTCTGGGCAACGTCGTTCTCCGGCTGGTTCGCCGGGGCCAACACGACGCAGATCAACGACGCGCTCGACGGGATGCGGCAGCTCGCGCGAGGCGAAATTGCGACGCTCCCTGCCGATTGGTTCTCCGGCCCCACGCGTCCCTACCCCCTGCGCTTCGACTTGCGGAGCGCGCGGGTGCGGACGCTGCTCCTCACGACGCTGTTCTGCCGCCTGTCCCCGCTCGACACGACCGGTGCCCCGCTCGATGTGCGCCGGCTGCTCTGGGAGCAGGAGAAGAGCTACCTCGCGTTCCGGCACGTGTTCCCTGCAGGCTCGGGCGCGCTGGCATCCAACCCGGCAAACCGCGTCCTGCTGCCCATCGTCCCCGGGAAGGCGGCGCGAACGCAGCTGCTCGCCATCCCCGACGAGGTCCGCGAGCGCGTGCTCGCGAGCCACGGGATCCCTCTCGAGGCGTTCGAGGCGCTCAAGCGAAACGATCGGAGCGGCTTCATCGAGGCCCGCGCCGCGCACCTGGCGCAGATCGAGCGCGCGTTCCTGACCGAGCTCGATCTGCCGCTGCCTGCGCAAGATGCGGGCGAGGCGGAGGTCGACACCGACGGCGACTGAGCCCGCCCGAGCGCGCCCCGACCTCCTAGCCGACCAGCCCTGTCGACGCGTCCGCCGCGCCGTTCTAGGCTCCCCGACCATGGCCAAGGTCCTGGTCGTCGAGGATGAGCCGGCCATCGCCGAGTCGATCGCCTACTTCCTGCGCCGCGACGGGTTCGCGGCCACCGTCGCCACCACGCTCGCGGCCGCGGAGCGGGAGATCGACAACGCCGACCTCATCATCCTCGATCTCATGCTCCCCGACGGCAGCGGCTTCGACCTGATCGGCCAGGCGCGGCGGAGCGCGGCGCGCGCCGCGATCATCGTCCTGTCGAGCCGCGACGGCGAGGCCGACCGCGTCGCCGCGCTCGAGACCGGCGCCGACGACTACGTCACCAAGCCGTTCTCACCGCGGGAGATCGTGGCGCGGGTGCGGGCCGTCCTGCGCCGGGCCGCGCGGCCCTCGCCGTCCGCCGCCGCGCCGGCGCCGCTGCCGCTCGTCGTCGACGAGGCCACGCGGCGCGCGTACGTGAGCGGCCAGAAGGTCGACCTCACCCGCGTCGAGTTCGATCTGCTCGCCTGCATGCTCGCCGCGCCGGGCAGGGTCTTCACGCGCGCGCAGCTCATCGATCGCGTCTGGGGCGACGGGTTCGCGATCACCGACCGGACCATCGACTCGCACGTGAAGGGGCTCCGGAAGAAGGTCGTCGAGGCCGGCGGCGACGCCGACCTCATCGAGACGGTGCGCGGCGTCGGCTACCGCGTCGCGGACAAGCCGGGTCCCGCGGAAGGCGGCGGTTGACGCGTGCTGCGCCTCGTCGTCACCGCGGCGGCGGCGGTCTCGCTCATCCTGCTCGTCGCGCTGTTCGCCTCCCGCCTCGTCCGCGCCCGGACGGCGGGGATGAGCATCCGGATGCAGATCTTCATCGCGCTCGGCGGCATCGTCGGCGCGTTCGCGTTCGGGCTCGGGCTGCTCGTCATCGATCGCATCGAGGCGCGCGCGACGCTGCTCGCCGAGGGCAGCGCGCGCGACGAGGCGGCCGCGTTCGCCGCCGTGGCCGCGATGGAGATGGAGGTGCGCGGCGTCGATCTCGCGGCCGTGCGCGCGCTCGACGGCGAGGCCGAGGGCCCGACCGCCCAGAGCATCGCGCTGCTCGATCCCGAGGGCCGCGTTCTCCGGGCGCGCGGCGCCTCGCCGGGCGAGCCCGGGACCGTCTTCGTGACCGCGCCCATCGAGGTCGGCGGCCAGCGCGTCGGCAGCGTGCAGGTCGTGAAGCCGACGATCGTTGTGCAGCGCATGGTCGCCGACTTCGCCCCGCCGATCCTCGTGATCAGCACGGTGCTCGGCGCCGCGGCCGCTATCTCGTCGTTCCTGATCGGCCGCACCATCGCGACCCCGATCGAGGCGCTCACCGAGTTCGCGGTGCGCGTGAGCGAGGGCGAGGTGCGCGCGGCGACGCCGCCCGCCCAGGGCCGCGAGGTCCAGCGGCTGACGCGCGCCATCGACTCGATGCGGCGCCAGATCGAGGGCCGCCCCTTCGTCGAGACGTTCGCCGCGGATCTCTCGCACGAGCTCAAGAACCCCGTCGCCGCGATCCGCGCGAGCGCCGAGGTGCTCTCCGAGGGCGCGCTCGACGACCCCGAGGAGGCCGCCCGCTTCGTCGCGCGCATCCGCGAGGCGACCACGCGGATCGAGGCGCTCCTCGGGGAGCTCCTGTCGCTCGCGCGCCTCGAGGCGCGCGGCGTGGAGCAGGCCGCGGTGGTCGACCTGGTCGCGATCGCGGAGGCCGCCGCGGCGCGGGCGCGAGAGCGCGGCAGCCGCGTCGAGCTCGACGCGCCGAGCTCGGCGGCGGTGCGCGGCGACGAGCAGTGGCTCTCGCGCGCCCTCGACAACCTGCTCGACAACGCGCGCACGCACGGTGACGCCGCGGCCCCCGTCCAGATCGCCGTGTCTCGCGTGGGCGGACAGGTCGCGATCTCGATCCGCAACCGCGGCGAGATCGGGCGACACGTCGCGGGCCGCCTCTTCCGCCGCTTCGTGACGACCCGCGCCGACCGGGGCGGCACCGGCCTGGGCCTCGCGATCGTGAAGGCGATCGCCGAGGCCCACAGCGGCTCGGCCGAGTGCACCCACCGCGGGCCGCC
Organism: Sorangium sp. So ce124; assembly: GCF_051525235.1. Lineage (NCBI taxonomy): Bacteria > Pseudomonadati > Myxococcota > Polyangiales > Polyangiaceae > Sorangium > Sorangium sp. So ce124. Next base: position 3,951,597 of record NZ_CP150312.1, on the reverse strand, counting down.
CGAGGTCGAGTTCAAGCTCTCGCTACCGGGAGCCTGATCCTGTGAAAGGATGAGCTCTCTCGCCATGCCGCCCTCCCCGGCGACCCTCTTGGTTTCCGGGAGGTTTCCTCGGTTTGACAGCGCGCCGGATCGGTGGTGCGAAGGCGCGCCGGTGGCCTTCGGGCGAGCGAGCGCGTGCGCGTGTGCGTGTCAAAGAGCTCGCGCTACTGTCAGAGTCGGCGGAGCGCCTTGAGCTCCCCGCGTCATCCTCCACAGAACCTCCACAATCGCATCACCGTCGGCCCCCCTACCGCGCCCATGCTCGGCGCAGAGTCTGTCGTCGTCCCCACCCAGGAAAGCCCATGACGTCCAGCAATCTCCCCAAGCACGTCGCGATCATCCTCGATGGCAATGGCCGCTGGGCGGCGGCGCAGGGGCTGCCCCGCATGCAGGGGCACCGGCACGGGGCGAAGGCCGTGCGCCTCTCGGTGCGCGCCTGCCGCGACCGCGGCATCCCGTACCTCACGCTCTACGCGTTCAGCGTGGCGAACTGGTCGAGGCCCAAGGACGAGATCGACGCGCTGATGCGCATCTGCCAGGAGTTCGCCGAGGGGGAGCACGACGAGCTGATCCGTCGAGGGATCGCGGTGCAGGTGGTCGGCGATCTCGAGGACATCCCGACGCCGACGCGGCGCGCGATGGAGAAGCTCGTGGAGGACACCGCCGGGGGCACCGAGATGACCCTGGCGCTCGCGCTGAGCTACGGCGGTCGCCGCGACATGGCGAACGCCATGCGCGCGCTCGCGGTCCGCGCGCGGGCCGGGCTGGTCATCCCGGAGGAGATCAACGAGAAGTCGCTCCGGAACTTCCTGACGACCAGCTCGATGCCGGATCCCGATCTCATCATCCGCACCGGCGGAGAGAAGCGGCTCAGCGACTTCCTGCTCTTCGAGGCCGCGTACGCGGAGCTGTTCTTCACCGACACGCTCTGGCCCGATTTCACCGAGGCGACCTTCGACGAGGCGGTCGCGACCTACAGCCGGCGACAGCGGCGTTACGGCCGGACCGGCGAGCAGGTCCGACGCCTCGATGCGTCGACCTGAGCGGACGTCGCCGGGGCGCGCCCGCGCCCACGGCGCTCGTAACGCTCGATTCCGCGTCCGCGATGCAGTACGAGAGATGCGCTTGTCGTCCAAGCGCCCGTAGCTCAGCTGGATAGAGCAGCGGCCTTCTAAGCCGCGGGTCGCAGGTTCGAATCCTGCCGGGCGTGCCGAACGTCCTCGGAGCGTCGCTTGACGCTCCTGCCCGGCGCGGACCACGATGTCCCTGACGCCATGGACAAGAGGGTCGTGCTCGTGCTGGGCGGTCTGGTGCTGGGAGCGGCCGTCGCGCTCGCGACGGGGCGAGTGCGCGCCCAGGTGCTCATGCCGAGCGTCCCCCCGCCGCGGTGGGAGCAGGACTGCGAGCAGACGCACGGCGTGGACGAAGCCCGCGCCATCGCCAAGGCGCGGGGCGAGGGCGGCTGGGAGCTCGTGGCGCTCGACGCAGGCGTGATGTGCTTCAAGCGGCCGGTCCCGGCGCCTCCGAAGCCGGCCGATCCCTGGCCGGGCTACTGACGCATCGCCGCCCCCTGCCCGCCGTTCGAGGCGGAGGAGCGCCCGTGGCGGCGCAGCGTCGGCCCTTCTCGGCCCGCGCGCTGCGTGTCAGCGTTCGGCATGATCGAACTCGGCGATCGGCGCTATGCGCTGCCCGCGCGCAAGACGGTGGTGTTCTGCGTCGACGGCTGCGGGCCGGAGTACCTCGACCAGGCGCTCGCGGACGGGCTGATGCCGCGGCTCGCGGGCACGCTCGCCGCCGGCGGCCTGTACGTGCGCGGCCGAGGCCAGGTCCCCAGCTTCACGAACCCGAACAACGTGTCCATCGTGACCGGCCAGCCGCCGCGCGTGCACGGCATCTCGGGCAACTACTACCTCGACGCCGCCACGGGGGAAGAGGTGCCGATGAACGATCCCCGGTTCCTGCGGGTCCCGACGCTCTTCGAGAAGATGGAGCAGGCGGGCGTCAGGACCCTCTGCGTCACGGCCAAGGACAAGCTCCGCGCGCTCCTCGGCGCGTGCCGCGAGGGGGGCCCTCGCCCGATCTCGCTGTCGGCGGAGAAGGCGCACGAGCAGGCCATCCCGGAGCACGGGATCGGCTCGATCACCGCCGCGGTCGGCCGCGAGAACCCGTCGATCTACGACTGGGACATCTCCCACTACGCCATGGAGATGGGCCTCGCGCTGCACGAGCGCCTCTCGGCCACGCTGCTCTACGTGTCGCTGACCGACTACGTGCAGCACAAGGAGCCGCCGCGCGGGCCGATGTCGGACCGGTTCTACGCCCGCTTCGACGCCCTCTTCGGCGAGTACCTCGACGCCGGCTTCGTCTGCGGCATCACCGCGGATCACGGCATGAACGACAAGACCGCGGAGGACGGCTCGCCGAACGTGCGCTACCTGGACGACGCGCTGCGCGAGGCCGGCCTCTCGGGCTTCCGCGTGCTCCTGCCGATCACCGACCCGTACGTCGTGCACCACGGCGCGCTCGGGTCCTACGCGACCGTGTACCTCGGCGCGCCGGACGACGGCGCCCGCGCCGCTCAGGTCCTGGCGCGGCTCCCGGGCGTGGAGCTCGTCCTGACCCGGGAGGAGGCCGCGCGGCGCTTCGCGCTGCCGCCGGACCGGATCGGCGACCTCGTGATCCTCGGCGATCGGAGCACGGTGCTCGGCAAGAGCGCGGCCTACCACGACCTCTCCGCCGTGCAGCGCGGACTCAGGTCGCACGGCGGCCTGCACGAGGCGGAGGTGCCGATCCTCGCGAGCCACCCGCTCCGGCCCGGAGAACGCGCGTGGCTCCTCGGCGCGGAGGCGGCCAAGGCGGACGAGGACGCCGCGCGCGGCCGGCCGAGCGCGCTGTCGAACGCGGACGTCTTCGATCTGGTGCTCAACCGACTCTCGACCGCCATGGCCTAGCGCCGACGATCGAGCGCCTGAAGGGGGGACAGGGATGGGCTCGATGCTCTCAATCGATCGACCAGCGTTCCATTTTCCGTGCCTGATCGGGGGAAGACCGGTGAGCCGGGACGAGCGCATCCTCGTGCGCTACCCGTTCACGGGCGAGGTGATCGGCAGCGTGCCGAGGCTCGACGAGGAGGCGGTGCTCGAGGCGCTCGCGAGCGCGTCCTCCGGCCCGCCGCGGCTCTCTCGCCACGAGCGCAGCGAGATCCTGCTCCGCGCCGCGGCGCACATCGAGGCGCAGGCGGGGGCGGTGGCGCGGCTCATCACGTGGGAGAGCGGGCTCTGCCTCAAGGACACGGCCTACGAGGTGCGTCGCGCGGTCGACGTGCTCCGCTTCTCCGCGTACGAGGCGCTCCGCGACGACGGCCAGTGCCTCGCGTTCGACATCTCGGCGAACGGCAAGCCCCGGCGGGGCTACACGCTGCGCGAGCCGCTCCGCCTCGTGACGGCGATCACCCCGTTCAACCACCCGCTCAACCAGGTCGCCCACAAGGTCGCGCCGAGCGTCGCGAGCGGCAGCTCCATGGTGCTCAAGCCGTCGGAGAAGACGCCCCTCTCCGCGATCTACCTCGCGTCCGTGCTCCACGAGTCGGGGCTGCCGCCCGGCATGCTCAGCGTCGTGACCGGCGATCCGGCCGAGATCGGGCGGGTGCTCGTGACCCACCCGGCCGTGGAGCTCGTGAGCTTCACCGGCGGGGTCGAGATCGGCAAGCGCATCGCCGGCCTGCTCGGCTACCGGCGCGCGGTGCTCGAGCTCGGCGGCAACGACCCGCTCATCGTGCTGGACGACGCGGATCTCGACGAGGCCGTGCGGCTCGCGGCGTACGGCTGTTACAAGAACTCGGGGCAGCGCTGCACGGCGGTGAAGCGGCTCATCGTGAGCGAGCGCGTCGCCGACGAGCTCGCCGGCCGCCTCGCCGCCGCGTCGGCGCAGATCAAGGTGGGCGATCCGCTCGATCCGGCGACCGACATGGGGACGGTGATCTCCGAGGCCGCGGCGCGGCAGCTCGAGGCGGCGGCCGAGGACACGCTCGCGCGGGGCGCCCGGCTGCTGTTCGGGAACGAGCGCCGCGGGGCCCTGTACGGCCCCACCGTCATGGATCACGTCCCGCGGGACGCCCCCTCCGTGCAGCGCGAGACGTTCGGCCCGCACGCGCCCATCCTGCGGGTGAGGGACATCGACGAGGCGATCGCGGTGGCGAACGGGACGAGCTACGGCCTCTCCGCCGGCGTCTGCACGAACGACATGGGGCGCGTCCACCGGCTCGTGCGGGAGCTCCGCTGCGGCACGGTGAACGTGCGCGAGGTGCCGGGGTACCGGTCCGAGCTGTCGCCGTTCGGAGGGATCAAGGACAGCGGCATCGGGATCAAGGAGGGCGTCGTCGAGGCGATGAAGGCGATGACCAACGTGAAGCTCTACACCGTCCCCTGGGAGTGAGGGGGCGCCGGCGCTTCTCCGTACCGCCTCGGCGCGCGCCGTTGTAAGCGGATCGGCATGAGCGGAGAGCCCCTATCGGAGCGAGAGTTCGACGACGTGGCCGATCGGTCGCTGCGCGCGCTGGATCGAGCGATCAACGAGATCCCCGACGGCGTCGAGGCCGACCTGCAGAGCGGCATTCTCACCCTGGAGTTCGAGGACGGCATCAAGTACGTCGTCAACAGCCACCGCGCGGCGCGGCAGGTCTGGATGGCCGCCGAGCGGGCCGCGTGGCACTTCGACTACCGGCCGTCCGAGGGCCGCTGGGTGGCCCAGAAGTCGGGCGAAGAGCTCTGGAGCACGCTCGAGACCGTGCTGTCCCGGAAGCTCGGCCGCGCCGTGAAGCTCGCTCGCTGAGCCGCGCGGCCCGCGGGGCGACGCGCATCACAGGGCGAAGCGTATGCCGAGCCCTCCGAGCAGGCCCGTCACGGAGGCGCCGACCCGGAGGTCGAACGCGACGCGGTCCCACGGGCGGAGCGCGAGCCCGATCTCGGGCAGGACGAGCCACGGATAGACGAGCGGCCGCAGGCCTTGAGGCCGCCCCTTGGGGCGGGTGAACCAGCTCGGCTCGACATAGCCGGGGTAGTGATCGGCGTCGTAATCGAGCTGGTTGCAGTACCGGAAGCTCCCGATCGGGTTGTTGGGCCCGCGGCATTTCACATAGCGGTACGGGTCCCCCGGCACGAAGGAGCCCGCGTCGCCGGGCACCGCGTCCCCGGGATAGGCCTGGGTCCGGTAGAGGTCGCCCATGAACGTCCAGCCCACGCCAAGGCCGGCGCCGACGCGGAAGGCGAACAGCTCGTCCCGATCGAGCGGGATGTTCCAGACCAGGCGGACGCCCGCCTGGAGCGCCTGGAGATCGCTCTCGACGATCTCGTAGTCGGTGTCCGGGTGTCCCTTCGGCTTGAACGGCGTCTCTTGCATCCGGAAGCGCGCGTAAGCGACCGAGAAGACGAGATCGAACCGCCGCCCGAGCCGCGTGGACAGCGAGATGTCTCCGCCCGGGACGAGGACGTCCCGCCCCCCTTCTCCGAGGAGCTCGAACATGAGCTGAGGGATGAAGAAGCCCTGGAAGCCTGCGCCGAGCCACACGTCGCGTTGCCTGCGCTGGCTGGGCGGCGTGGGCTCGGGCATCTCGACGGCGGGCTTCGGCTTCTCCTCGGGGCCCGTCGCGACACGCGGCTTCTCCTCGGCCGGCTTCTCGGCGGCGCGAGGCGGCTTTTTCGTGGGCGGCTTCTCCGCGACCGGCTTCTCCGGAGGCTTCTTCCCCGGCGGCTTCTTCGCGACCGGCTTCTCCGGAGGCTTCTTCCCCGGTGGCTTCTTCGCGACCGGCTTCTCCGGAGGCTTCTTCCCCGGCGGCTTCTTCGCGACCGGCTTCTCCGGAGGCTTCTTCTCGACCGGCGTCTCCGCGACCGGCTTCTCCGGCGGCTTCTTCTCGACCGGCTTCTCCGTAGGCTTCTTCGCGCCGGGCTTCGGCTTGAGGCGCAGCTTGATCTCACGCCGCTGCTTCTCTTTCAGCGTGATCTTATGCGACGCCTCCTCGTGGCCCTCGGCCCTGGCGACGATCACCAGCACCTTGCCCGGATCGAACCGGTGCGGCGTCGACGGCTCGCTGATCACCTCACCGTCGACCTCGACCACGAGCCCCTCGTACGGCTCCGCCGGCGTGACGACGAGCGTCGGGATACGCGCATCGAGCTGAGTTGCCTTCTTCTTGGCCGATGTGATGGCCGCGACATCCCGCGCGTTGTAGCCGGGCGCCTTCTTCTCGCTCGCGACCTTGTGATAGATCTCGCTGGCCTTCAGCAGCTCGCCCGTCTTGACGTAGCAGTCGGCGAGCGGAACCGCCGAGCTCGGGCGATGCCGCTGGCTCTCGGCGGACTCGAGCAGCGGGATCGCCCGCTTGCAGAAGCCGCCTCTGGCCGCGTTGATGCCCTGGTTCGCCTCCTTGTCGCCTGGTCCGGCGAACACCGGAGGGGCGAACAGCACAGCCAGGAGGCCGAAGAGAAAAGCGATCGGAAGACGCAAGAGGCGCTCAGTCTACCATCGCCCCCACGAGGCGCGCGGGGCGGACCGGGCGCGGCGATCACGGATGTCGCGAACGGCGCGGCCCGAGGTAAGGAGCAGCGCCAGGGATCGCCCACATTGGCCCCTGCGTCGCCTGACGGCTGGCTCGACGGAGCGAGCGGGGCATGGATCGCCCACCGTCCGGGCAGATACCGCGGCCTCGGGCGAAAGCGCGGGGCCTCGTCAGGATCCGAGAGCGCTCCCCGGCGCGCCGAGCGCCGCAGACGAAAAGCTCGACGGTTTCCTCTTTACACCTTCGACGCTGGCCGAGAGCCCCTGTAAGCTCCCCCGGAATGGCTTCCGGCGCAGGTATCGAAGGACCGCACGGGCTGGGCGAGAGCACCAGCGCAGAGGGATCGGGCGGCGGTGTTTTGTCCGGGCCCGTGCGACGAACATTGAAGGCAGGCGAGATCCCGAACACGCTGATCGAGTGCACGCACTCGGTCGAGTGCGCGGGCTGTCCGCTCATCGCGGGTGATTACGCGGAGCAGCTCGGCACCAAGCGTGCGCGGGTCGTGTCCGCAGCCGCGCACTACCCATCGCTCGGGCTGGTCCAGACGAGCTCGGTCATCCCGGCCGATCCGATCACCGGCTACCGCGGTCGAGCGAAGCTCATCGTCGCCCCCTCCGGCGCGATCGGGCTGTACGGCCGCACGGGGCATCATGAGGTCGTCGACATCCCGGGCTGCCGGGTCCTCACCCCGGCCCTCGCCGCGGTCACCTCGCGGCTGCGCGAGCTGATCGCGTCGCCGCCGCCGGAGGTCCGGCCGCTGCTCCTCCCGTACGATCCAGCGAGGGGCGGCGTGCTCCGCGCCCTCGATCTGCGCGAGGTCCACCTCGCGCCCGGGACGCCGCTCTTCGCGGAGGTGGGAGCGACGGAGGACAACCCGGCGTTCGTGCTGGTCACGTTCGTCCTGCAGCGCGAGCGCGCGTGCACGCGCGACGAGCTGCGGGAGGCCGGCCGCGCCATCCGCCCGATGCTCCCGCGCGTCATCGGCGTCGCGGCGAACTTCCACGACGCGGAGGCGCCGCAGATCCTCGGGCCGGAGACGACCGTGCTCGACGGCACCGCGCACGCGGAGGACCGGATCGGGCAGACCTACCACATCGCCGCGTTCGGCTCGTTCGTGCAGGCGCACCGCGCGCAGGCCGCGCGCGTGCACGCCCTCCTGCTCCGCGAGATCGCGTCGCTCGAGAACGACGGGCCCGTCATCGAGGGAGAGGCCGCGCTCGGCCCCGCCTCCCGGCGCAAGGAGCCGCCGCGCATCCTCGATCTGTACGGGGGCTCTGGCGCGATCTCGCTCGCCCTGGCGCAGGGCGGTAACCGCGTCCTGATGGTCGAGTCCTTCGCGCCCGCGGCGGCGAACGCCCGCGCCGCGGCCGAGGCCCAGGGCCTGAGCCAGCGCGTGGAGGTGCGCACCGGCGACGTCGCGGAGATCGTCGGCTCCCTCGTCAACAGCTCGGAGAAGTTCGACGGCATCGTCGTGAACCCGCCGCGCCGCGGCGTCTCCCCGACGGCGCGCGAGGCGATCGCGCGCCTCGGCGCGCCGCTGCTCGTCTACGTCTCGTGCGATCCCGACACGCTCGCGCGCGACCTCGATCACTTCTGCCGCCTCGGGTACTCGTCGACGGAGCTCACCCCGCTCGACATGATCCCGCTCACGGAGGAGATCGAGACGATCGCCGCGCTCCGCCGGACGCCCCCGCCCGCGCCGAAGGTCATCTACGACGACGACGGCGTGCTGGTCGTCGAGAAGGGCCCCCACGAGCCGGTGGCGATGCAGCCGGAGTACCTCGGCTCGCTGCTCGCCCGGTGCGCCCGCATCCCGGGCAGCACGACGACGCCCATCATCGTGCACCCGCTGGATCCGGGCACGAGCGGCCTGGTCATGCTCGCGCGGAGCGAGGAGGCGGCCGCACGCTGGGGCGAGGCGCTCACGAAGACGGGGCGCCTCATCTACCTCGCCGCGGCCAAGGGCGTCACCCCGGGCAAGGGCGCGATCACCCGCGATCTCCGCGAAGGGACGCGCACGTACACGGCGCGCACGCGGTACCGCCGCCTCGCGGTCGCCTCGGGCCACTCGATCCTCCGCGTCATCCCGGACGGCGGGCGCACGCACCAGATCCGGCGGCACCTCGCCGCGATCGGGCACCCGATCCTCGGCGACGAGCGCTACGGCCACGTGCCCACGAACCGGTACTTCGAGGAGAAGCACGGGCTCGATCGCTCGTTCGTGCACCTCGTGCGCATCGAGATCGAGCACCCCCGCACCGGGGTGAAGATGATCATCGAGTCGACGCTGCCCGGGGATCTGCGCTCCGCGCTGGAGCGCTCGACCGGCCCCTCGGTCCTCCGCTTCCTCGAGCAGAAGCACGCCCTCGGCGAGCAGCGCGCCGTGCCCGTCCTGACGACCGCGAGCGACGAGCCCGCGCCCAGCAGCAGGATGATCCCGCTGCGCCCCGAGGACGCGGAGTCCGCGCCTCCCCCCTCGATCCGCAGCCCCGGGCCCATCTCGATCCGCGTCCCGGATCTGGACGAGTCGCCCCGGACCATCCGGCACCCCATCATCTCGACCGGCGACGAGGACTGAGCGGCCCGCGCCGCCGCTCGGCCACCCCGGCGAGGCGGGTCCGCTCCTGTGCCCGACCCGCCCACCTTGGGGCGATGCGCTGCGAGCGGATCTGGTAGGCTTACCGGCCGCATGTCCACGTTTCCAGAAGACCGCCCTCGCATCCTCGTCGTGGACGACGAGAAGGTCATCCGCGACATGCTGGCCGACTTCCTCGGCATGGAGGGCTACTACGTCCGCACGGCGGAGGACGGCACCAGCGCGCTGAGCGAGCTCACGAAGGGCCACTACGACCTCGTGATCAGCGACCTCAAGATGCCCCGGATGGGCGGCATCGCGCTGCTGGACGAGATCGGCAAGACGGCGCCGAACGCGCTCACGGTCATCATGACGGGCTTCGGCACCGTCGAGACCGCGATCGACGCGATGAAGCGCGGCGCCTACGACTACGTGCTCAAGCCGTTCAAGCTGGACGAGGTGGTGCACGTCGTCCAGCGCGGGATCGAGAAGCAACGGATGGCCGCCGAGAACATCCGGCTGCGCGAGGCGGTGTCGCTCTACAAGGTGAGCGAGGCCATCGCGGCGAGCCTCTCGCTCGACCAGGTGCTGGAGACCGTCGCCGACAGCTGCCTCCACGAGGTGTGCGGCGACCTCATCTCGACCTGGCTCGACGACGGCGAGGGGGGCTTCTTCGAGCGCCAGCACCTCCGCGGCCCGTCCATCCCGGCGGGCACCGACCTCGGGCGGCTCGACCCGACGCTCGTGCTCGAGCACTTTCGCCCCGACGCGCAGCTCCTCGAGCAGGGCATGAAGGGGCTCAGGTTCTTCGCGGCGGAGCCGGCGCTCCCGCTCCAGTCGCTCGTCGCCGTGCCGCTCCGCATCCAGAAGCGGCTCATGGGCTTCCTCGCCGTCGCGTCGTTCACGCGGACGAGGCGCTTCGACGAGGGGCAGCGCAAGCTGCTCAGCATCATCGGCTCGCGCGCCGCGGCGGCGATCGAGAACGCGCGCCTCTACCAGGATCTCCAGGCGACGTTCCAGCAGACGATCGAGGGCCTCGCCAAGGCGATCGACAAGATGGACCGCTACACGTCGGGCCACTCGGATCGGGTCGCCGTCTACGCCGTGATGCTGGCGCAGCGGCTCGGCCTCGGCCCGCACGAGATCGAGATCGTCCGGCAGAGCGCGCTCATGCACGACATCGGCAAGATCGGCTGCGTGCTCAACCTGAACAAGCCGGGCAAGCTCACGAACGACGAGTACGAGGTGTTCAAGCGGCACCCCGCCTACGGGCGCGACATCCTCGACCCGATCAAGTTCCTGCACCCGCTCATCCCCGGCGTGCACCTGCACCACGAGCGCTGGGACGGGCGCGGCTACCCGCTCCGGATGCGGGGCAACGAGATCCCGATCATCGCGCGCATCATCTCCGTGGCCGACACGTACGACGCCATGACGAGCGACCGCTCGTACCGACGCGCGCTCCCCCACGAGGTCGCGGTGACCGAGATCGAGCGGTGCTCGGGCTCGCAGTTCGACCCCGAGGTCGCGGCCACCTTCACGACGCACATCGAGGCCTACCGCGAGGAGCGGCGGGCGCGGGGCGACAAGGTCCCGGAGTAGCCATGCCGAACACCTCGCTCCGCGACCTCCTCCAGCCCGCGAAGGGCCAGACGACGACCACCGAGGCGCCCCGGCCGAGGCGAGCGCGCGCCGTGTGGATCGGCCGGCGCCGCTACGCCCCGATCCACGATCTGCAGAAGCAGCTCGTCGAGGCGCGGGCGCAGGGGCGGATGGGCGACACGATCCTGCTCCTCGAGCACGATCCCGTGATCACGCTCGGCCCGCGCGCGAACCCCGAGAACGTGCTCCTCGACGCCCGCGCGCTGGACGAGCGCGACATCGACCTCGTCGCGACGGGGCGCGGGGGCGACGTCACCTACCACGGCCCCGGCCAGCTCGTGTGCTACCCGCTGCTCGATCTCAGGCCGGACCGCTGCGACGTGCGCAGGTACGTGCGCTCGCTCGCGGAGGTGATGATCCTGCTCGCGCGCGAGCACCACGTCGAGGCCGGCGTGGTCGACGGCATGATCGGCGTCTGGGTCGATCGCGCCGCCCCGGAGGCGTGGGGCGGCGCCGAGTGGGCGCGCGAGATCGCGAAGCTCGGCGCGATCGGCGTGCGCCTGTCGCGATGGCTCACGATGCACGGCTTCGCCTTCAACATCGCGGTGGACCTCAAGGCGTTCGAGCTGATCGTGCCCTGCGGCATCCGAGATCACGGCGTGACGTCGCTCCACCAGCTCACCGGGCGGAAGCTCACCGTCGCCGAGGTCGCCCTCGCCAGCGCGCCGCAGCTCGCCCGCGGGCTCGATCTCGAGGTCGCCTGCGTCGAGGATCTGTCGGCGGTCACGGATCTCGCGGGCGCGCTTCTCACCCCGGAGGTCGGCGCCGCCGAGGGCCGGAGCGCGCCCTAGCCGCGCGCGCCGGCTCGGCGCGCGTCGACATCGCACATCGCACATCGCACGGCGCGCGCTCCGCGGGCGACGCCGGCTTCCGGGACGTGGGACACGCCGCGTCGCGGAGGCAGTGTCGCTCGGTCGTGGCGTGGGCTAAAAGCCGTCCCGTGTGCGCGCAGCCCACCCAACGGCCCCGTGAGCGCGACGGGATCTCCCCGCTCCACCGCGACGCCTCGCCCGCGCGGCCGCCCTGGCGGCGGCCCCTCGCCCTGGCGCTCGCCGCGGCGGCGGTGGCCGTGCCCGCCCTCGCGCTCCTTGGCCCCGTGGCGGCGGTCCTCGTGGGCACGCGCACCGCCGCCGCGTGCCTCGCCTCGATCGAGGCGCCGCGCGGCCCGGCCCTGCCCGACTGCAGGCCCGAGATCCGCTGGTTCGCGCTGCCGTCGCGGCTGCCATGGACCTACAGGACGGCGAGCGCGCTGGCCGAGGAGCTCGGCGTGCGCGCAGCGGTCGCCGACTACACCGACGCCGCGGTCGGCCGGCCGGATCCCGCGACGCTCGCCGGCGCGACCGAGGCGGTGGCGACGGCCCAGGCCATGGTCGCCGCCGGGACAGGGCGCATCACCTTCGATGAGCTCGGGCCCGCCTGCGGCGCGCCGAGCCTCGGCCGCGAGGCGGCGAGGCTCGGTGACCGCCGCGCGCTCCTCTCGCAGCCGGACCGCTGGACCGACTGGCACGTGCGGGTGCACACCCTCCGCGCGGCGCTCACCGAGGGCGACCTGCAGCGCGCGCTCGCGATCGCCAGGGGGTACGCGGCGATGGAGCCCCGCGACGAGGATCTGCGCACGACCACCGGCGCGATCCTCTGCCTCGGCGCGAGCGCCGAGGCGAAGCGCGGCGTCGAGCTCCTGACCCTCAACCAGGACGACCGGGCGTCGAGGCGCTACGCCGGCATGGCGCGCAACTGGGGCGAGGTCCGCGCCGTCCTCGTCGCCTGCGCCGCCCGCGCCGGCGTGGAGCCTCCGCCGATGCCAGAAGACCCGGAGGCCGGCGTCGCCGACGCCGTGGAGGTGCGGCTCGCGCAGCGCGCCCGCCTCGCCGCCGCCCGGAAGGACGCCGCCGAGGCGACGCGGCGCGCGACGCGCGCGATCCGCGACCTGCTCGGCGCCTCGGCCGCGCTCGATCCCGAGGTCCGCGGCGATCTGCTCGCCGTCGTGCTGGCGGAGGACGAGACGCTCGACGCGGCCGAAGCCGCCGCGCTCTCGCGGCCGGAACCGGAAGACGATGGCGACGAATCCGTGGCCGGAGAGGCAGGCGCCCAGCGCGTCCCGGCGCGCGCGGAGCCCCGCGCGCCGACGGCGCTGCCTGCGGGCTCGCTGCGCGCGCTCGACTGGCTCCCGGAGCGCGGGCTCGCGAGGCCCGTGATCGCCGGGTCGTTGCGCGCGCGCGCCGCCGCGCGCGCCGCCGAGCTGGCCGCCGCCCCCCAGCTCTCGCCGTCCCAGGCCGACGCGCTGCGCGCCGCCGCCGGAGCGCTCGCGCTGCGCGCCGCCCGCGAGCTCGCGCTCGAAGGCGACGCGCCCCGTGCGGTCGACGTGCTGGATCGCCTTGGCCCGCTCGCCCCGGAGCTCGCGCCGGAGGCGGCCCGCGCGCTCGCGCGATCGAGCGCGTGGGCCCTCGTCGGCGAGCGCGATCGCGCGCTCGATCTCGTCGAGCGCGTCGACCTCTCCGCCGCGCCGCCGGCGCTCCGCGCGGCCGTGCTCCTGCAGCGCGCCGAGCTCCTCGCCTCGCGCGGGCGCCGGCGCGACGCCGCGCGCGCGGCCGTGCTCGCCGACGAGGAGGTCGCCGCCGCGCGCGGCGTCGCGCCGGCGCCCGCCGGCGAAGCGCCGCCTTCCCGCGCGGAGCTCGCCGTCCTCGACGCGCGATCGCGGTGGACCCGGCTCTCCCTCGCCCTCCCTCCGGGCGACGCGTCGCTCCGCCAGGGCAGCCCGCCCGCCCAGCTGCCCGCGGACCACGCCGCCGCCTGGCCCTGGGTCGGCTTCGCGAGCCTCGACGCGCCCTGGGCGCGCGACGGCCAGCCGGCGCTCTCGCGCGCGCTCGCCGCCTGGAGCGCCGCGCGCGACGCGCCGCCGCCCGCGCGCCGCGCGCTCCGCTACGCCGCCCTCCGCCGGCGCGGCGACGCGCCGCCCGCGCTCGTCCCGTACGCCGCGCTGTCGGCCCAGCTGCTCGGCGACGGCGAGGGCGATCCCGAGGTGTGGCTCGACGCCTTCCTCGCGCTCGACGCCTCGCGCTTCTCGCTCCGGCACCACGCCTTCGCCCGCGCAGAGGCGGCGCGATGGCGCGGAGACGAAGGCAGCGCGGCCGCATGGCAACGCCGGTACGACGCCCTGCGCGCCCTGGCCTCCGACCCGTCCCGCGCCGAGATCGCGCGCTACCTCGGCATCTGACGCTGACGGGCGCCGACCGACGCCGACCCGCGCGGCGTGCCGCGAAAAACCTGGAGATCCCGCGGCCGCACACCTGGCGGCGGAGGGCCTTCATTCCTACGCTACAGCCTGGCTCGCGAAGATCTGCTCGCGGGGGAGTCCTCATGTGTCCTCATTGCGGAAAGAACGCGCCCGTCATCCACCGCGGGCTCGCCGCGTACTGCACCGCGTGCGGTCGGGAGCGCCTGCCGTTCGCGGGGAAATCGGTCAGCCTGGCGGGGCAGCCGTCCAGGGTGGGCGGCGCGGTCGCCGGCGTGCTCGGCTGGCTGGTCCTCATTGGCGGGACCGCGCTGGCGCTCCTCCTCGGGCTGGGCGCGGCCGCGCTGTTTCCGGGGTCGATCGCCGGCCTCGCGATCGGCCTGCCGATCGGGTTCCTCGCCCTCACCCTCGGCCTGCTCCTCCTGCTGGGCGGGCGGAAGCTCTCTCGCTCCGGGGCGAAGGCCTCGCGCGACGCCCAGGTTCAGGCGATCTTCTCGCTCGCATCGCACCGCCGGCGCCCGCTCACGGCGCAGGAGGTCGGCGTCGCGCTCGACCTGCCGGCCCCGGAGGCGGACGCCCTGCTCACGGAGCTCGCCAAGGAGCGGCCCGGCGACGTCGGCGTCGAGATCGGCGAGCGCGGCGAGATCCTCTATACCTTCCCCGGGATCTCGGGGGCGGCCGCCGTCCGCTTCCCCCAGCCGTCGCTCCGCATCGATCCGGGCGAGGGCGCGGCCGACCCCGCGGCGCGCATCTACGCCGACGAGCTCGAGGACGAGGATGCAGGAGCGTCGCGGGCCCCCCGTCGCCGCGAGCAGCTCCGCTGAACATGTCCTGCGGCGCGCGTGCTAGCCTCGGCCGCGCGCGCCCATCGAGCGCCCGGCGCGCGCCGTCGTCGCCCTCGATCCCATGGTTCGTCGCGGGGGCGCTCCGGGCTGCTCACCGCAACCGACCATGAGATGCTCCCCTGTCGCCCTGCTGACCTCCGCCGCGGTCGCGCTCCTCGCGCTCCTGGCCCCCTCGCGGGCCGACGCCTTTGAACGGCAATGGCACGCCGGCGCCAGCGTCGGGTACGCGCTCCTCGCGGACGGCGGGACGTACCCGGGGATCGGCGGCAGCCTGCACCTCGCCTACGGGCTCACGGACGCCTTCAACGCGGTCGCCGAGGTCAACACAGCGTCCCACCCGGGGGGCGATCTCATGCTCCTCGGCGCATCGGCCGGCGCCACGTACGTCATCGATATCCTGCAGTGGGTCCCCTACGTCGGCCTCATGACCGGCGCATACGACAATGTGCGCCTCGCGCCTTGCGGCTCGTCTGGCCAGCCGGGCTGCCACCGGGGGCAGTTCGGGGTCTCCATCCCGTTCGGCATCGACTACGCGTTCAACCGCGAGTTCGCCGCCGGCTTCGCCGGCAAGTACACGCTGCTCCTCCCTGGCGCGGGCGACGGTCCGGGGAGCTATTTCACGGCGTTCGCCCGCGCGGAGTTCCTCTGGGGATACTAGAGCGGGGGGCAGATTCGTGGGATACGGGCTCAGCCGCCAGGCAGGCGAGTGGGGCGCGCGAAAGTACGCCGCAGCGAGCCGAACGGGGCGGATGAGCCCGTAGCGCACGACGATGCGCCCCGCTCTGGGCCGTGTGCGCCTGGAGAGAAGAGGAGCGGACCGTGGAACAGCTCTGGCAGCGCATTTCCGAGGGCCGGCACACGGCCTTGCTGAACATCGTCCCCGGGGATCCGCCGGCGCGGCTCGGCCTGCGGATCGTGCGCGTGCGCTGCGACGTCCCCGAGATGACGCTCGGGCCGCTGCGCGACGCGCGGACCCAGATCGAGCGCCTCGCCGGCGGGGCGCAGCCGACGGTCGAGCAGGCGCGCAGCCGCGCCGCCGCGGGGCTCCGGCGCCGCCTCCTCGGCGACGTGCACGAGCTGATGGTGGACGCCGAGTTCATCGAGACCGCCAACCGCCTCACGCAGCAGGCCGATCGCGCGTGGGCCATCGTGTTCGACGCGGTCGAGCACGCCGATCCTGCCACGCTCGACGTGCTGCGCCGGGTGGTGTCCCGCCCCGACGCGCTCCGCGTCGCGCTCGTCCTCTCCTTCCGCCTGCACGCGCCGACCGGCCCCGCCGGCGGCCTGGTCGACGCGGTGCGCGCCGCCTGCGGGGCCGACGCGATCCTCCGGCCGGCCGACGGCGCGACGACGCTGACCAGCGCGACCACGCCCCCGCCGCCGCCGCCGCAGGTCGCGGTGCGCGAGCTGCCTGGCGAGGTGCTCCGGGTGCTCCGGGCCGGCGCGATCGTCGGCTCGGGGTTCGAGAGCGAGCTCGTCGCCGCGCTCCTCCGCGTCGACGCGCTCGACGTGCTCGAGGCGCTGCAGCGCGCCGCGGACGCGGGCGTTCCGGTCGAGGACCGCGGCGACGGGCGCTTCCATCTCCCGCAGGAGACCGTCGAGGCGCTCCGCGGCTCGATCCTCCCGTCGCTCGCGCGCGTGTGGCACCGGCGGCTCGCGACGCTGCTCAGCGAGGAGCGGACCGAGCTGGACGCCCTGGCCACGCGCGAGCCGCGCGCTGCGTCGAGCGTCGTCGCGGCCGATCACCAGGCGAGCCACGCCGCGGCGGCGCCAGCCAACGCCGCGGCGGTGCCAGCCCACGCCGCGCCGCCGACCCAGAGCGCGGCCATCCTCGCGTCGACCGTCGAGCGGCACGTCATCGGCGGAGCGAACCTTGGCGTGCCTCGCGGCGACGACCCGACCACGAGGGCCGCCGCCGCGCAGACGAAGGCCGGGGCGCCGCCGCTCTCGACCGCGCCGCCGTCCGCGTCGTTGCCCGCCATGGCGACGCCGCGCACGATGGCCGCCGCGCCCCCGGCGGCAGGCCCGTCGCCGGCGACGGCATCACCGGCGGCCGCTTTGCCCGGCGCGCCCATCGCCGGCGGGCCGACCCCCGAGGCCGGCGGCGCGGCGACCGCCGACGAGCGGGAGAGGACTGCAGACCCCACGCTCTCGGGGGCGCGCGGCGGGGTGCCGCGGGCGGCCGAGACGCTGAGGCCGCCGCCAGCCATGGCCTACATGGGCGGTGGATCCACGAGCAACTCGCGCCGCGCGCCGCCGCGCGTCACCCAGGACGGGCCCGCGCCGATGGCCCCCGCCGGGCCCGGCAATCCCGCGTGGCCCTACGCCGATCTGTTCCACCGCGGCCCCGAGAGCCGCCGCGTCTCGGAGCCGCCCGAGTCCATCCTGTTCGACGCCCCGCCCGACTCGCTCGACGCGCCCATCCCGGGGCCGATGCGGGTGCCCCGCGATCTCGCGTCCATCGGCGGCGCCTTCCTGGACGAGCCGAGCCGCTCGGCCCGCGGGGCCTCGCTGCGCGTCCCAGCCGCGCTGTCCGAGCGAGCGTCTTCTGGATCCCGCAACTCGTTCTGGCCGGCGCCGGCCGACGCCGTCGCCGGGCGCGCGGCCGAATCCCTGCGCGCCGCGGCGCCGCTCGGCGTGTCCATGTACCCGGCGCCCGCGGCGCCCGATCGCGCCGAGGCAGCGGGCGCCGCGAGCGCGGCGGCGCACGGCGCCGGGCGCCACCTCCACGACGTGCGCGCGGCGGCGCACCTGACCGAGGCGGGCGAGCACGAGGAAGCGGCGCAGCGCTACTGCGCGGCCGCGGTCGAGGCGGCGGCCATGGGAGCGTACGCCCAGGCGCTGAGCTACGCGCGGAAGGCGCTCTCGCTGCTCGACGGCATGCCGGCCACGCCCGCGCGCCGCCGGCTCCGCATCGGCGCGCTCTCGGGCATCGCCCGGGCGCAGTGGCAAGCCGCCGGCCCGGACCCCGCCAGCACGCTCTCGGGCGCGCTCGAGGTGCTCGACGCCGCGCGCGCGCTCCTCGCGCAGGGCGACCCGCCGGAGCTGCACGCCGAGGTCGCCGCGCTCATCGCGGGCGTCTGTTACGACATGGGCGACGCGCGCTCGCTGGAGCGCGCGCTGGAGGAGCTCGCGATCGCGAGCCGCCTGCTGCTCGACGCCGGGGACGCGCTCGGCGCGGCCCGGCTGCTCAACGATCAGGCGGCGGTCCACGTGCGCATGGGCGATCCCGTCCGCGCGACGCACCTGCTGATCGAGGCGCGCCGGACCTTCGAGGAGCGGGCCCGGGTCGATCCATCGGCGCGCGTCGAGCTCGCCGAGACCGACCACCTCTTCGCGCGGATCCCGCTCCACGTCCCCGCCCGCCCCGGGCGCGAGTCCGACGCGCTGTCGATGGGCCTCGACCACGCGCTCGCCGCGGAACGCGCCTACAAGCAGCTCGGCGACACCCGGGAGCTCGCCCGGGTGTGGGAGACGATCGGCCGGCTGGAGCTCCGCAACGGCCGCCTCGACCGCGCGACGCAGCGCCTGACCGCGGCGATCGAGGCCGAGGAGGCGCACGGCGACCTCCTCGGCCTGGCCCGCTCGACGGCCGCGCTCGCGGAGGTGCTCTCGGCGAAGGGGCTGCACCGGGAGGCGCTGGCGGTGCTGGCCGAGTCGATGGTGATGAACCTCGAGAAGGGCTCGCCGCTCGGGCTCGCGTACAACCGCCGCGCCCTGAACGCGCTCGTCCCGAACATCTCGCTCCAGGGCGAGGAAGCCGAGGAGCTGAGGAAGCTCGCGGCGCAGCTGGCGGCGGCGGAGGCGGCCCTCGGCCGCGCGAAGCTCCCCGGCGAGCCCGACTGAGGCGGGCCCGCGCCGGCGCCCTCGCCCGCGCCGCGCGGCCTTTGACCCTGTTCGCGCCGCGCGGCCTTTGACCCCGCCCGCGCCGCACCGCCTTTGACCTTGCCGGCGTATGCCCGCTCCGGCGAAATGCGCCGCATGTCGTCCTCCTCGACGCCGCGCGGGCGCCACGGCGCCGCGCGGCGCTCCTTGCTCGGCTTGCTCGGCCCCCTCGCCCTCTCGGCGGCGTGCGCGCCGGTCCCGCCGGGGCCGCCGGCGGCTGCGCCCCGGCCTGCCGCGTCCGCGCCGCCGGCGCCGCCTTCGCCCGCCGGACCGCCGCGGCCTGCGCCCGCGCCGGAGCGGCCCGGGTACGAGGGGCACGGCGCGGCGAGCGTCTCTCCGGAGATCCTGGCTCGCTACGCGGCGCCTCCGCTCCCGGACGACGTCTCGCGCCGCATCCAGGCCATGCTCGACGTGCGCGCTCCTTCCGGAGGCGTCCTCGGGCCGGACGGCAAGGCGCTCTACTTCACCTGGACGATCACGGGGACGAGGCAGGTCTTCCGGCTCGACGGGCCGCAGCGCTTCCCGCTGCAGCTCACGGGCGGCGAGGATCCGACCGTGGTCGAGGCCGTCACGCCGGACGGCGCGCGCCTCGTCCTCTCGCGCGACCGCAAGGGCGAGGAGAACCCAGGGCTCTACCTGCAGGACGCGAAGGGCGGTCCGCTCGTCGCCATCCAGCACGCGCCCGGCGTGCAGACGCAGCTCCAGTTCGTCTCCGACGATGGGCGGCACGTTTACTATCGGGCCAACGACGTCAAGAAGGACGCGTACGTCATCTACCGGTACGACATCGCGTCGAGGCAGCGAGAGGTCGTGTTCGATCGCGAGGGCATCTGGCGCGCCGTGGACGCCGCGGGTGACGGCCGCCTGCTGCTCGCGAAGGACGTGGGCTCCAACATGAGCGAGCTCTTCGAGTGGGCGCCCGGCGCGAAGGCCGCTCCGGGTGCCGACGCGCTGACTCCCCTCTTCGGGCAGGGCGAGCGCGAGGACTACGAGGCCAAGTACGGCGCCGCGCCCGGCGAGGTCCTCGTGCTCACGCCGCGCCTCGGGGAGCACCGCCGGCTCTACAGCTGGAAGGCGGGGAAGCTCACGCCGATCTCGCCGGAGATCCCGTTCGACGTCAGCGCGTTCTCCATCGATCGGGCGAGGAAGAGGATCCTCTACACGGTGAACGAGCGCGGCTACACGCGGCTCCGCGCGCTCGACGCGAGGTCGCACCGCGAGATCAAGCTGCCCGCGCTCCCGGCGGCGGATCACGTGACCCCGGTCTCGACGACGCGGGACGGCCGGTTCACGACGCTGCTCCTGGAGACCTCGACGTCGCCGGCGACGGCGCATGTCCTCGACTGGACGACTGGCAAGCTTTCGCAGTGGCACGCTCCGAGCATGCCCGAGATGGCGCCGGGCGCGTTCTCGGCGACAACGCTGGAGTCCTATCCGGCGCGCGACGGCGCGCAGATCCCGATGTTCGTGCGCCGCCCTGCGCGGTGCGAGCGGCCGTGTCCTGTGATCGTCCATTTTCACGGCGGCCCGGAGGCCCAGACGAGGGCTGGGTTCAGCGCGCGGGCGCAGATCTTCGTGGACGCCGGGTTCGTGTTCGTCGAGCCGAACGTCCGCGGGAGCGACGGTTACGGCAAGACATGGCTGCACGCCGACGACGGCGCGAAGCGGCTCGACGTCATCACGGACATCGAGGACGCCGCGAAGTTCGTCAAGGCGAGCTTCGGCCACGAGGGCCGGCCGCCGAGGGTCGGCATCTTCGGCGGCAGCTACGGCGGCTATTCTGCGCTGATCGGCATGACCATGTTCGCCGGCGCCTACGACGCGGGCGCCGCCGTCGTCGGCATGAGCAACCTCGTGACGTTCCTCCAGAACACGGCGCCTTACCGGAGAATCCTCCGGATCTCCGAGTACGGCGATCCCGAGAAGGATCGGGACGCGTTGCTCAAGCTCTCGCCGATCACGTACCTCGATCGGGTGAAGGCGCCTCTGCTGATCGTGCAGGGAGCGTCGGATCCGCGGGTCCCTGCGGGCGAGTCGGTGCAGATCCAGCAGGCGCTGGAGGCAAGGAAGATCCCGTCCGAGCTCATCCTGTTCGCCGACGAGGGGCACGGCGCGCAGAAGCGGGACAACCAGGTGCTCCAGTATGGGCACCTCGTGAGGTTCTTCCGGGCGCACCTGGGGGGCGGGGGCGATAGGTAAGGCGAGAAATGAACCGCCATGACGCCAAGGACGCCAAATTTTTCTCTCTCCTTGGCGTCCGTGGTGTCATGGCGGTTCTAAATTCTGCTCTCTTCTGGCGGTTTCAACCCGTCAAGCTCGGGAGTGAGCAGCGGAATCGTCACGCGAGCGCAGACGCGCTCGCCGGTGGGCGTCGCGCTGCGCTGGTCCCCACGGCGGCGCGGGGTGCGCGCGGGAGATCGCCGAAGATCTCCGGCATCAACGACGTCTTGCCGTGGAGCCGGAGCACGCACTCCACGAGGAGCTTCGCCGCGCCGTAGGTGGTGATCCACTCGTCGCGCGCGGCCTTCATCTCCGGGGTCATCGTGCGGCGCGCGAGCCGGGTCTTGCGCACGCTCCTGATGAGCGGCTCGAGGGCGTCCCGGGAGCGCTCGAGGTCGGCCGTCCACGCCTCGCGCTCGGGCAGCTGCCCCTCGTGCTGCTCGAGCACCTCGATCGCGTGCGTCAGCGCCGCGGCGAGCGCCGCGGGGCGGCGGCGCAGCACGGTGGCGAGCGACTGGCCCTGAAGGAGCCCTCGGGCCAGCGCGGCCCCGTTGGGCCGCGAGGCAGCGTGCTCCACGAGGCGGCGCAGCAGGCCGCGGCCCGCAGCGACCGGATTGGCCCGGCCGCCCCTCGATCCGCGGGACGCGCTGGGAGGCACAGGAGCGGCCGTCGCGTCCAGCGTCGCCTTGCGCAGGGCCTCGGTCGCGGCGTCGAGGCGCGCCGTGACGGTGCGCAGCGCGCTCCCGAACCCCGCATCGACCGGCAGGACGAGCTTCCGGATCTGCGACGCGGTGAGGCGGCCGTACGTCTCGATGTCACGCTGGTAGATGTAGGGATCGGGCATGGGAGCGACTCCACTGCGCGCGGGCGCGTTCAGGGCGGGCGCCATGATACCCATCGCCGGCGTCGACGAAAGGAGCCGTCGCGCTGGCCTGCCTGCCGGTCCCTCCGCCAGGCAGGCCCGCGACCGCTGCTCACGGGCAGCAGGTGAGGAGCGCGCTCGTGTCGTACGCCTCGGGGCAGCTCGTGCCGCTGGAGTTGTGCCAGATGTGGAAGATCTGCTGGCCCGTCCCTCCGCACAGGGCGCTGGCCTCCGCATCGAGCGCCGAGTGCGCCTGGCACTCGTCCCCGTGGTCGATCTTGGTCGTCCAGCACGTGGGCGACGGCAGCGGCTCCGCCGCCGGGCAGCACGCATAGACGGCCCCTGTCGTCTCGCTGCCGCTGCATCCAGGGATCTCCCGCTCGTAGGTGAACTCGGCGAGATCCGCGCCCTGGTTCCTGCAGGTGATGTAGGCCTCGTCCTTCAGATCGCTGCTGTCACTGCATGTGACGCCATCGCCCACCTCGCCGCTCCAGCACGTCTCCGGCAGGGGCGGCGGAGGGGGCAGGGCCGGCGGGGGCGGGAGCGACGAGGGCGGCGCGGGCGTCGCCTCGCCATCGTCGGACGGCGGGGGCGGCGGCTTCGCCTCGCCATCGCCGCTCGAGCCGTCCTCCACGCCGTCGCTCTTCGCGCTCTTCACGCCCGCGGAGCCCGTTCCGCTGTCAGGGTCCGGCACCTCGGCGCTGATGCAGCCCGCGCCGGCGAGAAGACCCGAGATCGAGAGACAGAGCGAGAGACCGGTCGCAACGAAAAATCGCATGGAGTCCTCCATCAAGCCCGGCCCAGCCCGGGACAGCTTCGACGCGCGCGCCGCCGGAGCCCCGGTCGGCGCGCTCTCCTCGTCGTTCCGCTCTTCATCAACCGCGGCGAGCCTGCCGGTTTCCTCCGTCAGGCCACCTCGCGATCGCGGCTCACGGGCAGCAGGTGAAGAGCGCGCTCGTGTCGTGCGCCTCGGGGCAGCTCGCGGTGCCGGAGTTGTACCAGATGTGGAAGATCTGCTGCCCGGCGTCTGCGCACATGGCGCTGGCCTCGTCACCGAGCGTCGACTGCGCCTGGCACACGTCCCCGTGGTCGATCTTGGTCGTCCAGCACAGGCGCGACGGAAGCGGCTCCGCCGCCGGGCAACACGCATAGACGGCCCCTGTCGTCTCGCTGCCGCTGCATCCAGGGACGCCCCGGTCGTAAGTGAACTCGGTGAGATCCGCGCCCTGGTTGCGGCACGTGATGTAGGCCTGATCCTTCAGATCGCCGCTGTCATGGCAGGTGAGGCCGTCGCCGAGCTGGCCGCGCCAGCACTCGGTCGGCTCGTCGTCGACGCACGTGTGCTCGACGCTGCGGTAGCCGCCGTCGCTGCACGGATCGAGCAGCCTGACGTCGTTGAGGACGAGGCCCTGCGCGTCGCACATCGCCTCGACCTCGCTCGTCCAATCCTCCGCCGTCCGGCAGCCCGCCTCTTCCTGCGGACCCGTCGGCTTCTCGTGCGGCTCCGCGGTCGCCTCGCCGTCCGCCCCCTCGGCGCTGCTCTCGGCGCTTCGCTCGCCCTTTTGCCCAGCTGCCTCCGCCGGAGCGCTGGCGCCGCCGGTGCCTCGGCTCCACGAGGGGAGCTGGTCGCGCGACGGCGACGCGTGGACAGGCGGACGTTCCAGGGCGTCGACCCACCCCGGGCTCGACGGGAGCGCGACGGCCGGCGGCAGGGCGCGCGCGCGCGACGGCGGGACCGGGGCGCGGCTCTCGGTGAGCTCGCTGTGGCGCTGGCCTACAGGCGCGTCGCGCGCGTCCGGCGGCGCTGCCGAGCCGTGCGGCGCAGGCGGCGGGGTCCTCGGCGGCGGAGCGAGCCGGCGGGGCGGCTCCCGGAGGAGCGGGGCGTAGATCCGGGGCGGCGCCGGCGGGTGGCCGTCTGCCGGCGTGCGCTCCGGGATCCCGCCGTCCGCGTGGGGGCGATCGCCGACGATGCCGACCGCGGGTTCGACGGCGGGGCTGCGCGCGGAGACCTCGGGGGACACGGGGCGCTGGAGGGCGGCGGCGAGGGCGACCGCGGCCGTTCCGGCGGCGAGGGCCAGCGCGAGCGGGCGCCCCGCGCGCCCGGCGAGGGACGGGCGCGCCCCGCGCAGCCGCGCGCCGAGGCGCGCCGCGAGCCGGGGCGACGGCGTCGCCGCCGCGAGCCGCTCGTCGACCTCGTGCAGCAGCGCGAGCAGGTCGCGGTCTCGCGTCATTGCCCCACCTCCCACCCGGCTTCGCGGAGCCGCGCGACGGCCTTTTGAATCAGCTTGCACACGTAGCTTTTGGAGTGGCCAAGGACGCTCCCGATCTCCTCCTGCTCCTTGCCGTCGAGATAGAACATCGAGAACGCGATCTGCTCCTTGGGAGGCAGCTTGCCCAGCGCCTCGAAGGCCCGGCGCAGATCGTCGCGCGCGATGGCCACCTCTTCGAGCATCGGGCGCGGGTCGGCCTCGTCCTGCCCGAGCAGCCAGCGGATGGGCGCGAGATCGAGGAACCGGTCCCGCCGCAGGCGGTTCAGGCAGCGATTCGAGGTCGCCCGGTACAGCCACCCTTCGAGGTTGTCTCGATCGGTCAGCGTCGCGAGCGCCTTCATCAGATCGAGAAATACGTCCTGCGTCACATCCTCTGCCCAGGCCACGTTGCCGCGGCCGTAACGGAGGGCGAGTCGGTACACAAGGTGATGGTGGCGGCGGTAAAGCGCCTCCGCGTCCAGGGCCGCTGCGCTCGAGATCCGCACCCCGGACGCCGGGAGGCCCGAGGACGACATGGGAGCGACGTGCTCGGGCGGGTCGTACCGCTCGCCGTCTCCGGGACGGGGGAGCAGCTCCTCGGCCCTGGCCTGCGGGCCGAGCCGGGATCGCGCGGCGAGGTTCACGGCAGCCTCGGCGCGAGGGATCCGTCCGCCGCGATGCACCATGAGCCGACCACGAGCGCCGTCATCTCGCACTCTACACAACCGAGATCGCCGCCGGTTTCCTCTCGGCGCGCCGGCGATGACGATCGCGCGGCGGACCCGGAGACGCTCGCGGCGCGCGCCCCGTCACGGAGCGCGCCTCCGGCTCGCAGCGGCCGACGCCACCCGTCGCTCGACCATCGATCCGATCACCGCAGCCGCCAAGGTCTCGATCTGGCCGAGCCCTCGTCGCTCCCCTGCCCCGGAGGCCTCGACCTGACCAGCCCCTCGTGTCCAACCTGCCGTCGAGATCGCGATCTGGCCGAGCCCTCCTCTGCCGCCCGCCGCCGAGGCCGCGATCTGGCCGAACCCTCCTCGGCCGCCCGCCGCCGAGATCGCGATCTGGCCGAACCCTCCTCGGCCGCCCGCCGCCGAGATCGCGATCTGGCCGAACCCTCCTCTGCGCACCTGCCGCCGAGGCCGCGATCTGGCCGAGCCCTCCTCTGCGCACCTGCCGCCAAGGTCTCGTCCTCGCGGAATCCTCCCCTCGGACTCGCCCAGAAGGTCTCGACCTCCCCAGGGCACGCGTCACGACGCAGCTCCCAGGTCCGGATCTGGGCGTTGGTTCAAAATTCTACCAAACCCCAGATCGTGCCCCCGGCACATCCACGGTGATGAACGCGCGCGCCCGCCCTCGCGCAGAGCGCGTCCGGCACGCTGTCGAACGAGCCTTCACCGGGGTTCCCCGCGAGCGAGACCCGCGCGCAACGGCTGAACCCGACATCGTTCCGCGGAGACGATCGCCGACGAGGGTGGCGCATCGACCGCGGCGATCGGCCCGATCTATCAGTTCATCTAGGTCTTTATCCCATGGGATAGACCACGGACGGGCGGGAGACGTCAGCGACCCTCGCTCTCGGCCGTTCCCCCGGGGTTTCTGCGGCCGGCACCCGCGGAGGCCGTCTTGGCATCCGCCCTGCAATACCCCCCAGCGTCCACGCCAGAGTAGCTCAGCGGTTAGAGCGCGAAAACAACTCCGGACGGTGTTCTCCGGCGCGATGAGCGCCGGCAGTGAGCTCCGGGGTTACTTCCCTTCTCAGGACGAGGTCGCGGGTTCGAGTCCCGCCTCTGGCACCAGGGCGCAGCGCGGCAGTGAGGTCACGGTTCCTTCGTTTTGACACGACCAACCCCGTGACCACCATCCTCCGCGCTGCGCCCGTTTTCTACGAGCGGTACGCATATCGAATCTGCACCCCGCTCTCGATCCCTCGCCGCGCGTGCGTCGAGGATGGAGGTGGCATCATGGCGTTCTTTCAGCATCTCAAGCGTCAGGACAAGCGCAGCGCCGACTCGCACCTGAACTGGATGGGCGGCCGCTCCTACGACATCACCGATCCGCTGAAGCGCCTCCGCCTCGCGGCCTCGTCGTGCTTCTTCGGCGAGCCCATGTACTACCACCTCGATCCCGCGGACCCGCGCCCGGCGAAGGCCGTGGACGCGGCGAAGGCGAAGGCGTCGGTGAAGGCGGCGAAGAAGGCGGCCGCCCGCGCGCGCCTCTCGGACGCCGAGGTGCGGCGCCTGCGCGAGACGCTGGGCGCGGTGGACCCGGCCGAGTGGCGCAAGCTCTCGCCGGCGGCGCTGATCGAGAAGGCCATCGACGAGGCGCTCGCGGCCGATCCGGAGGCGACGCTCGCCGAGGCGGCGCGGCTGCGCGAGGAGGAGCACATGCGCACGACGCCCCAGGTCATCCTGGTGCGCGCGGCGAACACCGCGTCCGTGCGCGGGACGGGCCTCGTGCGCAGCTACGCGCCGCGCATCCTGAAGCGCGCGGACGAGCCTGCGGTCGCCCTCGCGTACCAGCTCTACCGCTTCGGCAAGCCGGTGCCGAACGCGCTGAAGCGCGCGCTGCGCGACGCGCTCGAGCGCTTCGACGATCACGCCCTCGCGAAGTACCGGCTCGAGGGCAAGGGGAGCAAGACCGTGGACGTCATGAACCTCGTGCACCCGAAGAGCCCCAGCGTGGACCGCCTCGCGAAGGGCGCGCTCCGCGCGACCGGCCGCACCTGGGAGGCGATCGTCTCGGCGCGCGGCTCGAACCGGTGCGCGTGGCGCAAGGCGCTGCCGGTCATGGGCCACATGGCCCTGCTGCGCAACCTGCGCAACCTGATCGAGGCGGGCGTGCCGTTCGACCAGTTCCTGCCGAAGCTCGTCGAGACGGCCGCGGAGGGGAAGCAGCTGCCGTTCCGGTACTACAGCGCCTACCGCGCCGTGAAGGGCTGCGCGCCGGGCGCCGTGCTCGACGCGGTGGAGAAGTGCCTGAACCGCTCGCTCGGCCAGGTGCCGTACTTCCCCGGCCGCGTGATGGTGCTCTGCGACAACAGCGGCTCCGCGCAGGGCACGACCACGAGCAGCCTCGGGACGATGCAGATCTCCACGATCGCGAACCTCACGGGGGTCGTGGCCGGGATGCGCGCGAGCGACGGGCACCTCGGCGTGTTCGGCGACCGGCTGGAGACGTTCGCGGTGCGCAGGCAGGAGAGCGTGTTCTCGCAGCTCGAGAAGGCGGAGCACATCGCCCGCACGATCGGGACGGCGACCGAGAACGGCGTGTGGCTCTTCTGGGATCGCGCGATCCGCGAGCGGCAGCGCTGGGACTCGGTGTTCGTGATGAGCGACATGCAGGCCGGGCACGGCGGCCTGTACGGTACGCGGCCGAAGGACTACGCGGACTTCGCCTGGAACGGGCACTACATCGACGTGGCGAAGCTCGTGGCGACGTACCGCGCGCGGGTGAACCGCGACGTGCGCGTGTTCCTTGTCCAGGTCGCCGGGTACCAGGACACGCTCGTGCCCGAGTTCTATGACCGCACGTACATCCTCGGCGGCTGGGGCGAGGGGCTGCTGCGCTTCGCCGCGGCGATGGCGCAGGAGCAGCAGTAGGCGCGCCGGGCCGCATCAGGGGCACATCGGGTTGGCGGCGGCGCGATCCCCGCTCCGCGGAGCGATGTCCGTGCGCTCGACGCCACAATGCGACACGCCGCGAGCAGCCTCACCGACAGGGTCGGGGCCGCTCACGGCGAGCGCATCACGACGGTAGAACGGGTTCGATCAGGCTTTGCCGCCGAGCCCGAAGCCATCGTGCAGCGCGCGGACGGCGAGCTCGGCATACTTCGTCGAGACAAGGCACGAGATCTTGATCTCGCTCGTGGAGATCGCCTGGATGTTGATCCCATCCGCCGCGAGCAGCTGGAACATCCGCGCCGCCACGCCCGCGTGCGTCCGCATCCCGAGGCCGACGATCGACACCTTCACGATGTCCTCCTCGTAACGGATGCTCATGGCGCGCACGGCGCTGGCGACCTTCTCCATCACGAGCTTCGCCCGCGGGAGATCCGCCTTGCCGACGGTGAACGTGACGTCGGCCTTCACCTCGCCGGACGTGCCGCGCGTCTCCAGGCCGTAGCTCGGCGCGTTCTGGATGATCATGTCGACGCTGATGTTCTCCTCGGCCAGCGCGCCGAAGATCTGCGCCACCACGCCCGGCTTGTCGTCGACGCCGACGAGCATGACCCGCGCCTCGTTCCGGTCGAGCGCCACGCCCGTCACCGTCACGCTCTCGAGAGACTGCTCCTCGCTGACGACCCACGTGCCCGGCACGTCCGAGAACGACGACCGCACATGCACCGGGACACCGTACTTCATCGCAACCTCCACGCTCCGTATCTGAAGGACCTTCGCTCCCAGCGAGGCGAGCTCCAGCATCTCTTCGTAGCTGATCCGCTCGATCTTCCGCGCCGTCTTGCAGATGTTCGGGTCCGTTGTGTAAACGCCGTCGACGTCCGTGTAGATCTCGCACTCGGCGCCCACCGCCGCCGCGATCGCCACGGCGCTCGTGTCGCTGCCGCCTCGCCCGAGCGTCGTGATGTTGCCCGCGTCGTCCACGCCCTGGAACCCGGCGACCACTGCGATCTTCCCCCCGGCCAGCGCCTCGTGCAGCCGCTGGGCGTCGATCGCCTTGATCCGCGCCTTCGTATAGGCGCTGTCCGTCAGGATCTTCAGCTGGTGGCCGAGGAAGCTCCGCGCCTTGCCCCCCTGCGCCTGGATCGCGATCGCCATCAGCGCGGCCGAGACCTGCTCGCCTGTCGCCGCGAGCGCGTCCATCTCCCGCGCGTCGGGCACGGGCGCGATGTCCGACGCCAGCTTGAGCAGCCGGTTCGTCTCGCCGGACATCGCGCTGACGATGACCACGACGTCATGACCGGCCTGCTGTGTGGCGAGCGCCCGCGCGGCCGCCCGCTGGATGCGCTCGATGGACCCGACGGACGTGCCGCCGAACTTCTGGACGATGAGGCTCACGCGAGGTGTGGCCAACTAGTCCAACACAGAGACTCGGGTCAAGGAGAAATTCGGCAGCCGCGCGCGCCAGGCGAGCCCGTCCCACGTACGACCCGTCGCCGAGGCGCCGCCGCCACCGCGCCAATCCGGGGATAGCCCGGACAACCGCGCCGGGTGCAGCCCCGATCGCCGGGAATAAACACCAGGTTCAGCCGCTTCGGGTCGGCGCTGTTGACAGAGATCCACCCGCCGCTACGATGGCGCCGCCTTTCGCCTGGGTAAATGGTGATCCAGGGTGTCCCGACGGCGCGCCCGCCGGCCAAGGCGGGGGGGATCGCCAGGGGCGAACGACGGAGCAGGGCGCTCCGCTTCTCAAGGAACCATCTAAGGAGGTCATTTTGGCTAGCGATGTGATGATCGAGGCGAGCTCGCTGACCAAGCGCTATGGGTCGCTGCGCGCGCTCGACAAGGTGAGCTTCGAGGTCCATCGCGGCGAGGTCGTCGGCTTCCTGGGACCGAACGGGGCCGGCAAGTCGACGACGATGCGCATCCTCACCTGCTTCCTCTCGGCGTCGGCCGGGACGGCGCGGGTCCACGGGTACGACGTCTTCGACGACCCGCTCGATGTCCGGCGCAAGCTCGGGTACCTGCCCCAGCGCGCCCCGCTCTACGGCGAGATGAACGTCTGGGAATACCTCTCGTTCGTCGCCGACATGCGCGGCCTCGATCACTCGCTCTTCAAGAAGCGGATGAAGGGGATCGTCGAGGTATGCGGCCTCGCCCAGGTGCTCGGCAAGGACATCGGCACGCTGTCCCACGGCTATCGTCAGCGCGTCGGCCTCGGCCAGGCGCTCGTCCACGATCCCCCGATCCTCATCCTCGACGAGCCGACGAGCGATCTCGACCCGAACGAGAAGGCGGAGGTCATCCGCTACATCAAGGAGATCGGCAAGGAGCGGACGATCCTCCTCTCCACCCACAACCTCTCCGAGGTCGAGGCCGCCTGCGCCCGCGCCATCGTCGTCTCCAAGGGGCGCGTCGTCGCCGACGGCCCGCTCGACGACATCCGCGCCAAGAGCGGCAAGGTCCGGTACGTCGTCACCGTCCACGAGAAGAAGGTCTTCGAGGGCGGCGACGGCTACCGGTCGGGCGCGCGCAAGCCGCCGACGGCCCAGGAGGTCCAGGAGGCGCTCTCCGGTCTGCCCGGGGTCACCAGCGTCACCGAGCTGCCGACCGGCGACAGCGCCCACAGCTTCCAGCTCCTCGGCGCGCTCGGCGGCGACATCCGGCCCGAGCTCTTCCAGCTCGTCGTGCAGAAGGGCTGGCTCCTCCTCGAGATGCGGCGCGACTCGCAGAGCCTCGAGGACGTGTTCAAGGCGCTCACGCGCGGCGACGAGCGCAAAGACCGCGGCCGCAAGCTGATCACCGACGACCTCGACGACGAGGACGAGGCGAGCGCGGCGGCCGACGACGACGAGGACGACGAGGACGACGAGGACGACGACAGCGCCGGCGACGAGGCCAAGGACGGCAGCGACGGCGGCGAGGACGAAGGCGCGGAGGAAGAAGCGCCCGGCAAGAAGAAGGGCTGAACGGTATGAGCACCACCCTGACCATCGCGAAGCGGGAGTTCCGCTCCAACTTCGATTCCCCACTGGCCTATGTCGTGATCTGCTTCGGGCTGATCGCGCTCGGCCTCATCTTCTTCTTCATGAACGGCGGCTTCTGGCAGGCGGATCGCGCCTCGCTCGTGCAGCTGTTCAGCTGGGCGCCGATAGGGCTCTCCTTCTTGATCGTCCCCGTCATCACGATGCGGCTCCTCGCGGAGGAGAAGCGGAGCGGCACGCTCGAGATGCTGATCACCCTGCCCGTGCAGGACCACGAGGTCGTCCTCGGCAAGTTCCTCGGCGCGTGGGGGCTCGTCCTCGTGCTCGTCTTCTCGACGATCCTCTATCCGATCATGATGTTCGTGTGGCCCTGGCACCTCGGCGCGCTCGACAGCGGGCCCGTGCTCTCGGGCTACATCGGCCTCGTGCTCTACAGCGCGGCGGCGGTCTCGATCGGCCTCCTCATCTCGTCGCTGACCGACAGCCAGGTGATCGCGTTCTTCATCACCTTCCTGGTGCTCGGGTTCCTGCACGGCGTGGACAACTTCGCCGACTACGCCCCGTCGTTCCTCCGCGACTTCCTCTCCTTCATCAGCTTCGACACCCGCCTCACGCCGTTCGCGCGCGGCATGGTGTCCACTCGAGACATCGTCTTCTTCCTCTCGGTCACCGCGGGCAGCCTCATGGCCGCGTTCAGGGCGCTCGAGCGCAGGAAGTGGGCGTAAGGACCAACCATGGAACGGAAAGCCAAAGCCGCGACGCAGACAGGCGTCTACCTGGCCATCGTGGCCGCCATCCTCGTGGTGGCCAACGTCATCTCGTACGGCGCCTACAAGCGCTTCGACATGACGAAGACCGAGAGGTTCACCCTCTCGAAGGGCTCGGCCCACCTCGTCCGCGAGGGGCTCAAGCAGGATCTCCAGATCGACGTCTACGTCACCCGGGGGCTCCCGAAGCACGAGGCGTTCATCCAGGACCTCACCGACCTCATGAACGAGTACGAGCAGGCCTCGAACGGCAAGCTCCACTACGCGATCATCGAGGCGAAGACGGACGAGCAGCGCGCCGCCGCCAAGGAGGCGGGCCTGCAGGAGGCCGCGTTCGGCGAGGGGAGCGAGACCGGCCAGGATCAGGCCACGATCACCCGCGGGTTCATGGGCATCGCCTTCAAGTACGGCAGCGAGAAGGAGGCGATCCCGATGCTCTCGCCGGACCAGGCGCAGGGCCTCGAGTTCTGGATCACGAACACGATCCGCGAGATCCGCGACAAGGCGGACGCCATCGACACCAAGATCGGCATCGTGACCGGCAAGGACGAGATCAAGCTGACCGACGCGAACCTCGTCGCGGCGCAGGGCGGCCGGGGGGGCGGCCCGTCGATGCGCGCGCTGCTCGAGCACCACTTCCCGTTCTACAAGTTCGAGGACGTCGACCTGAAGGGCGGCGACAGCGAGATCAACAAGGAGCTCGCCGGCCTCGTCATCACGCAGCCGGGCAAGGAGTTCACCGAGAAGGAGCTGCGCCGCATCGACCAGTTCATGATGCTGGGCAACAAGGCGCTCGCCGTGTTCGCCGGCGCGGTGAACCTCAAGGCGTCCGATCCGGCGATGAAGGCGTCGCTCAACACCTGGGGCCTCGAGAAGCTGCTCGACGGCTACGGCGTCGAGATGAAGAAGGAGGCGATCCTCGACTGGAGCCGCTCGATGGCCATCCCGGTGCAGACGCAGTCGGGCCAGATGATGTGGTTCCGCGCGCCGGGCATCCTCCAGCTCCAGGAGGACAGCCGCTTCGACGAGAAGGAGCAGATCCTCGACTCGTCGTTCCCCGGCTTCTTCCGCCTCCCCGAGCTCGCCTTCCCCTTCCCGTCGACCCTCGTGCCGCACCCGGAGAAGCAGCCCGAGGCGACGATGAAGGTCGTCGCGCGCTCGACGCCGAAGACGACGGTCGACGTGTCCGAGGCCATCGACATGAAGTTCTCGGCCGACTGGAAGCCGAAGGGCGAGTACGCGCAGCGCGCGATCGCCGTGACGATCGAGGGCAAGCTCAAGAGCGCCTTCGGGGGCCAGGAGGGGCTCGGGATCAGCGCTCCCGCGGAGAGCGCGGACAAGGGCCGGATCCTCGTGCTCTCGGCGTCGCAGTTCCTCGCGAACCCGTTCGCCCGCTCCGGCAACCCGCCCCCCATGCCGCCTCAGATGGCGATGATGGGCGGGATGGGCGGCGACGAGGATCTCCTGATGCTCTCGCAGCCGTACGCGCAGAAGTACCTGACCGCCACCATCCTGGCGTTCAAGAACACCCTCGACTGGATGGCGGGGGACAGCACGCTGCTCGCCGCGACCGCGAAGATGTTCGGCGACACGAACCTGACCTACGCGGGCATCGAGAAGCCGAAGCAGGAGGCCACGGACGACGAGGCCACCCTGGCCAAGAAGGCCGAGGAGTACCGGGCGGAGCGCAAGACCGTGCAGCAGCGCGTGCAGTGGTCGCTGACGCTCCTGCCGGCGGCCCTCTTCGCCGTGTTCGGCCTCATCCGGTGGCGGCGTCGCGAGAGCGCCCGCGAGAACATCACGCTCGACTGAGCCAGAGCCCCATCGGGTGAAAGAGCCATGAAGACCGAGCACAGAATCTACATCGCCCTCGCCGTCCTCGCGCTCCTCGGCCTCGGCGTGTACTTCACGCAGAAGAAGCAGAAGGACGAGCTCGCCGCGCACTCGGCGACCGCCGCCACGGCGGATCTGCCGAAGGTGGGCGTCTCGAAGGAAGACGTCGAGAAGGTCACGAAGATCGCGATCAAGAACGCCGACAAGTCCGACGTGACGCTCGAGAAGAAGGGCGACACGTGGGAGGTCACGAAGCCCGTCAACGCCAAGGCGAACGCGGCGAACGTGCGGAGCCTCCTCGACAACCTGAAGGAGCTCAAGCTGAAGGAGATCATCGACCGGACGAACGGCACGTACCCTCAGTACGAGCTCACCGACGAGAAGGCGGTCCACGTCGTCGCGTACAAGGGCGAGGAGAAGGCGCTCGACCTGTACCTCGGCAAGAGCGGCTCGCGCGGCCAGATGGCGCGCGTCGACGGGAAGGACGGCGTCTTCGTCGCGGGCGGCTACTCGAGCTACCTCTACACGCGGGAGCCGAAGAACTGGCGCGAGACGTCGATCCTCAAGTTCGAGGACGAGAACGCGATCCAGGTCTCGGTCGAGAACAAGAACGGCCTGTTCAGCTTCTCGAAGAACGGCGACAAGTGGGCCGGCACGTTCGCCCAGCGCGACAAGGGCGGCAAGCTGGGCGCGGCCTCCGCGAAGTGGGAGAAGTTCGACGAGGCCAAGGTGAAGGACCTGCTGCGCGCCTACAAGAACCTCGGCGCGGAGGACTTCGGCGACGAGAAGTCGGACACCGGGCTCGACGCGGCGGCCTCGAACGGCGGGATCATCACGATCAAGCTCAAGGACAACGCGGGCGACTTCACCGTCAAGGTGGGCAAGATCGCGAAGGGGTCGAGCCGCTACGCCACGAAGGAAGGCGGCGATGGCACGATCTACGTGCTGTCGTCGTGGTCGGCCGACTGGGCCCTCGCAGAGCCGAAGAGGTTCGAGAAGACCGAGAAGAAGGACGACAAGAAGGGCGAAGACGCCCATGACGACGAGGCGGCGGGCCACATGGGCCTGGACGACGGCGAGTAGCCGGCGACGTCGCGCATGAGAGCGGGAGGCGCTGGGAGACCGGCGCCTCCTGGCATTTTGTGCGCCCGTAGCTCGAAGCCGGGTCGCCATCTCACCGGCGCAACCAGGCGACCTCCGCAACCGGGCAACCTCAACCTGGGTCGGCAACCTCAACCTGGGTCGGCGCCATCTGCTGGTGTGACTCCCGCACCACGCGAACCTCAATTCGCACTCGAGGGCCGATGTGACGAATATTCGACGCACTCTGCGCACGGTTTTTCGTCACCCGTGACTATCGCGCCCTGGCGAATCCGAAGCGTACACGGCGGAATCAAGCTCAAACCCTGGATTCCCGTGTTTTCTGTTTGCCCTGGCTCGATTTTCGCTTATGGCTGCGCTCACTCAGGCCCCCGCTGTCCTTATCGGACGGATCACAACGTCCGGCCGGCCTGAGCCGCCAGAGAGCCTATGCGCACGTTCGTCGAAGTCCTTCAGCAGAATTCGGTGCACGCCGACCGCGCAGTCACGTTCGTTCGCAGCTCGGGGGAGGAGCGAGCGATCACCTACGCCGAGCTCTGGATCGAGGCGAGGCGCCGGGCCTACGCGCTTCGCAAGCTCGGGCTCCGCAAGGGCGACCGGGTCGCGCTGATCCTGACGGAGGCCGACGAGTTCGTCCTGACCTTCGTGGGCGCGCTGACGGCAGGCATCGTCGCCGTCCCGATGTACCCGCCGCAGTCGCTGGCCAAGCTCGAGGCGTACGGCGAGACCGTGCAGCACATCCTCGAGGCGTCAGGCGCCAGCGTGCTCGTCACGAACGAGCAGCTCAAGGAGATGATCGACGCCTACCTCGCGGCGAACGGCGAGAGCCGCGAAGCCCTCCCAGGGCTGCGCGTCGTCCTCGAGCGTGACCTGCGCGCGCCCGACGCGTTCGACGCATCGGACGCGGGCGAGCCGTGGCGCGTGTCCCTCGACGACCTCGCGTTCCTGCAGTTCACGTCGGGGAGCACCTCGCGGCCGAAGGGCGTGATGGTGACCCACCGCAACCTGACGGTGAACAGCCACGCCATCATGTTCGACGGGCTGCGCTCCACCCCGGAAGATCGCGGCGTCAGCTGGCTGCCCCTCTACCACGACATGGGGCTCATCGGCTTCGTCATCGCGCCGCTCTACGCGCTCGTGCCGGTGATGTTCCTGCCGACGACGGCGTTCATCCGCCGCCCCTCGCTCTGGCTCGACGCGATCCACAGGTTCCGCGGGACGATCACCTTTGCCCCGAACTTCGCCTTCGCCCTCGCCACGCGCGCCGTCACCGACGCGCAGGCGGGCAGCTGGGACCTCTCCTGCGTGCGCGCGCTCGGGTGCGGCGCCGAGCCGATCCAGGCCGACGTGCTCCGCGCGTTCCTCCGCCGCTTCGGCGAGCGGGGGCTCCGCCCGGAGAGCATCCTGCCCTCGTACGGCATGGCCGAGGCCACGCTGGCGATCACGTTCAGCGACCTCAAGGCCCCGCTCACCACCGATCGCGTGGACGCGAAGGCGATGCAGGCCGGCAAGGCGCGGCCCGCGAACGGCGGCGCGTCGCTGGAGCTCGTCTCCTGCGGTCGCCCCCTCCCCTGCCACGAGCTCATCATCGCGGGCCCCGACGGATCGCCGCTCGGCCCGCGCGAGGTCGGGGAGATCTGGGTGCGCGGCCCGAGCGTCGCCGCCGGCTACTTCAACGAGCCAGAGGCGACCGAGGCCGCGTTCGGAGGGGGCTGGCTGCGGACAGGCGATCTCGGCTATACAGTCGCCGGCGAGGTGTACCTCTGCGGCCGCTCCAAGGATCTCATCATCCTGGGCGGCAAGAACTACTTCCCCCAGGACATCGAGCGCATCGCGTCCTCCGTCGAGGGGGTGCGCGAGGGCCACTGCGTCGCGTTCTCGTGCCTCACCGCCGAGGGGGCCGAGCGCGCGATCGTCGTCGCCGAGGCCAAGCGGAGCGTGGCCGGCGTCGCGCAGGCGATCACCCAGGCCGTGCGCGCCCAGCTCGGCGTGCAGCTGTCCGAGGTCGCGCTGATCAAGCGGGGGACGCTGGCGAAGACGTCGAGCGGCAAGGTGCGGCGCCGCGAGATGAAGCGGCGCTTCGAGGCCGGCGAGCTCGAGGTCGCCTCGGAGTTTGATGAGGGCGCGACGCCCTCTCCCCATGGCGACGTGGTCCGCGCGGGCGGCCCTGTGTCGCGAACCGAAGGGGGCCGCGCGGGCGGCGCCCCGGCACGTGTCGAAGGAGTCATCGATGGGATCCAGTAAGGCCGAGGTCGAGGTCAGCTACGACGTCTCGAACGAGTTCTTCAGGCTCTGGCTCGACGAGCGCATGAACTACACCTGCGCCGTCTACGAGTCCCCCGAGCAGTCGCTCGAGGCCGCGCAGCTGAACAAGCTCCGGATCCTGTCGGACTTCGCTAAGGCGGGGCCTGGGAAGAAGGTGCTCGACATCGGCTGCGGCTGGGGCGCGGCGCTCGAGTACGTGGCCACGGCGCGCGGCGTGACGCGCGCGGTCGGCGTCACCCTGTCCACCGCGCAGGCCGCCGAGGTCAACGCCCGGAAGATCCCCGGCGTCGAGGTGGTCGGCGGCGACTTCCGGACCTTCACGACGGCCGAGCGGTTCGACAGCCTCATCTCGATCTGCATGATCGATCACCTGTGCTCGCCGGAGGAGGCGCGACAGGGCAAGGCCATCGACATCTATCGGGCTTACTTCAAGAAGGCCTGGGAGCTCACGAGCAAGGGCGCCTGGTTCGGCCTCCAGACCATCCTCCGCAACCGTACGCCGCGGATGACGCCCTGGGGTGGGCTCCCCGGCGGCACGAAGAAAGAGCTGGAGGACATCTACTTCGTCACGCGGGAGATCTTCCCCGGGGGCCTGAACCCTCGGCTCGAGGACATCATCCAGGCGGCGAACCCCTACTGGGAGGTGATGCAGGTGAACACGCGGCGCGAGCACTACCAGCGCACCACCGCGGAGTGGCTCCGCCGGCTCAAGCTGAACGAGAAGACCATCCGGTCGACGTGGGGGGACAAGGTCTTCGACGACTACGATCGTTACCTGTCGACGTGCGTGAACGCGTTCGACAAGCACTACAGCTCCCTCGCTCAATACGAGCTTCGCAGGATCGACTGAACCATGACGGACAAGACCAATCTGCTCGAGATGTTCAAGACGGTTGCCGCCCGGGTGGACAAGCGCGAGTTCCCCAATGTCACCGCGACGTCCGTGATCACCGAGCTCGGCATCGACTCGCTCTCGATGATGCAGATCGTCGGAGAGATGGAGACCGAGCTCGGGATCATGATTCCGGACGAGGATCTGGTCGAGCTCATCACCGTGGGCGACCTCTGCAAGAAGGTCGGGGAGCGGCTGGAGGCGATCGTATGAGCCGGCTGGAGGAGAAGATCTTCCAGGAGTACATGACGTTCTTCGAGAAGGCGGAGCGCGAGCGCCGCTGGAACGTCTTCCAGGACATCCCGTGGGAGCGCGTGAACAAGGACGCGAGCGAGGAGCTCGCCCTGTGCGCGGAGACCTTCTGCTCGGTCGAGATGTACCTGCCGGACTACGTGGCGAACGGCATCAACCTCGTGCGGAAGTACTTCGGCCAGGCGTGGTTCCAGGCGAACTGGGCCTATGAGGAGTCGAAGCACTCGCTCACGCTGATGCAGTACCTCCTGCGCTCCGGCAAGCGCACGGAGGAGCAGCTCACCGATCTACAGAACCAGATCTTCGAGAAGAAGTGGGACCTCCCGTTCCACACGCCGCGGCAGATGACGTTCTACGGCTGCGTGCAGGAGATGGCGACGTTCGTCATCTACGTGAAGCACCGGGAGCGGGCCGCGGCGGAGGGCGACGAGTGCCTGCGGGCGATCTACGACTACATCGCCCGCGACGAGATCGCCCATTGCCGCTTCTACCAGAGCGTCATCAAGGTGCTGCTCGAGGAGGACCGGCCGGGGACGCTCGCGGACATGGCGCACGTGTTCGCGAACTTCGAGATGCCGGGCGTCGGGATCGTCCCCGACTACGACTCGCGCATCCTGAAGATGCGCGAGGCCGGCGTCGACCGGAACGTGTTCATCCAGAAGGTCTACATGCCGATCCTCAAGTACCTCGGCGTGAGCCGGCACGAGATGCTCGCCGCCCAGCGCACCGCGCTCGATCTTCGCCGCGGCGGTGAGGGCCGCCGTGACACCTCGATCGAGGGCCGCGCAGGCGCTCCCAACCTGGACAACGCCGCGCCCCAGGTGCTGTCCGCCTGAACCCTTCCACCTCCTCTCCCCCAACGAACACGAGCAGTCCGATGCGAAGGCGCGTCGTCGTGACCGGGATCGGCGCCGTTTGCCCGCTGGGCAACGACGTCGCCACCACCTGGCAGAACCTCCTCGCCGGCCGGTCCGGCGTGGACTACATCCGCGATTTCCCCGTCGACAGGCTCCGCAGCGACATCGCGGCCAGCGTGAAGGGGTTCGATGTCGGGCGGTACCTGTCGCCCAAGGAAGCGGAGATCTACGGCCGCGTGACCCACTTCAGCCTCGCGGCCGCGGTGGAGGCGCTGCGCGAGGCGGGCATCGTGCCGCTCGAGCGCGCCCCTGCCGCGGACGACGAGGCGGAGCGCGCGGGCGCGCGGGCACAGGGCGCGCCGCCGCTCGCCGCCGCGCCGGCGAGCGGCCTCGACCGGACCCGCATCGGGTGCCTGATGTCCACGGGCATGGGGTCGGTCGAGATCTTCGAAGAGCAGGTCGCCAGGAGCGCGGCGCGCGGCCCGCGGGCCGTGTCGCCCTACTTCATCCCGGGGGTCATGCCGAACGGCGCTTCGGCGCTCATCTCCATGCGATACGGGCTCATGGGGCCGTCGTACAACCTCGCGAGCGCGTGCGCGACGGGCACGCACTCGATCGCGACCTCGGCCCTCATGATCGAGGCGGGCGAGGCCGACGTGATGGTCGCGGGGGGCGCCGAGGCCGCGACGCGCCTCAACACCGTCGCGGGGTTCGGCAATGCGAAGGCGCTCGCCAAGGCCGTTGACGGCGACCCCGCGCGCGCGAGCCGCCCGTTCGACCGGCGCCGCCAGGGCTTCGTGATGGGCGAGGGAGCAGGCGCGCTCGTGCTCGAGGAGGAGCAGCACGCGCTCGCGCGCGGCGCGAAGCCGCTCGCCGTCGTGGCCGGCTTCGGGATGACCACGGACGCGGAGCACCTGACGCGGCCGCACTCGGGGGGGCTCGGGCTCGCGCTCGCGGTGGAGCGCGCCCTCGCCAGGGCCGGCACGGCGCCGGAGGCGATCGGCTACATCAACCCGCACGCGACCTCGACGCCGCAGGGCGACGCCGCCGAGGTGCTGGCGCTGCGGCGCGTCTTCGGCGAGCGCCTCGCGCGCATCCCGATCTCGGCGACCAAGTCGATGATCGGGCACCTGCTCGGCGGTGCCGGCGCCGTCGAGACGATCGCGGTCGTGTGCTCGCTGCGCGACCAGCTGCTGCACCCGTCGATCAACGTGGATGAGCTCGATCCGGAGTGCTCCCTGGACGTCGTGCGGGAGCGGCGGGCGGTCGATCTGCGTCACGCGGTGAAGTGCTCGGCGGGCTTCGGCGGGCACAACTGCGCGCTGGTGCTGGAGCGGGCGTAGCGCCCGCGACGCCGGCACGGCTGGCGGACGGCTGGCGGCCCCCCGCGTCCGGCCCTACGTGGGGCCCATGGCAGCCCACAAGAACAGGCTCGCGAGCGAGTCGTCGCCGTACCTCCTGCAGCACGCGCACAACCCGGTCGCGTGGTACCCGTGGGGCGCGGAGGCGCTCGATCTCGCTCGCCGAGAGGACAAGCCGATCCTCCTGTCCATCGGCTACGCCGCCTGCCACTGGTGCCACGTGATGGAGCGCGAGTCGTTCGAGGACGAGGCGATCGCCCGGGACATGAACGACCTCTTCGTGAACATCAAGGTCGACCGGGAAGAGCGGCCCGATCTCGATCACATCTACCAGCTCGTCGTGCAGCTCATGGGCCGGAGCGGCGGCTGGCCGCTGACGGTGTTCCTCACCCCGGACCAGCGCCCCTTCTTCGCGGGCACGTACTTCCCGCCGAAGGACGCGCTCGGCATGCCCGGCTTCCCGAAGGTGCTCGACAAGATCGCCGACGCCTTCAGGAACCGGCGCGACGACGTCGAGCAGCAGGCGCAGGAGATCACCGAGGCCATCGAGCGCGCGCAGCGCGCGCCGGCGCGCGCCGCAGGCGGCGTCGCGCCCGCGTCGTCGGATCTGCTCCGGCGCGCGTCGCGGCAGCTGCTCGCGCGCCTCGACCCCCGCCACGGCGGCATCGGATCGCGGCCGAAGTTCCCGAACACGATGGCGCTCGACGTGCTGCTCCGCCGCGGCGTGCTGGAGGGCGATCGCGTCGCGGCGGAGGGCGTCGAGCTCACGCTGGACAGGATGCGGGACGGCGGCATCTGGGATCACCTGCGCGGCGGCTTCCACCGCTACTCGACGGACGAGCGCTGGCTCGTGCCCCACTTCGAGAAGATGCTCTACGACAACGCGCTCCTCCTGCGCCTCTACGCCGACGGGTTCCGCGCGTTCAAGAAGCCGATCTACGCCGAGACGGCGCGCGAGATCGTCGGCTACCTGTTCGCCGAGATGCGCGATCCGGAGGGCGGCTTCTACGCGTCGCAGGACGCCGACTCGGAGGGGAGCGAGGGCAAGTTCTTCGTGTGGACGCTCGATCAGCTCCGCGACGCCGTCGGCGAGGATCGGCTCGCGTACGACGTGGCCCGCCTCGTCTTCGGCATCACCGAGGAGGGCAACTTCGAGGACAGCGGCGCGACGGTGCTCTCGCAGCACCGCACGCTCGATCAGGCCGCGGCGGTCATCGACGAAGGCGCGGGAGGGGGCTCCTCGACCCACCTCGATCGGTGCCGCGAGGCGCTCGCGCGCGCCAGGGCCGCGATGCTCGCGGCGCGCGAGTCGAGGCCTCGGCCGGCGCGCGACGACAAGGTGCTCGCGAGCTGGAACGGGCTGCTCATCGGGGCGCTCGCCGACGCGGGCCGCGCGCTGGACGAGCCCGCCTGGGTCGACGCCGCGGCGCGCGCCTTCGCGTTGCTCGAGCGGAAGCTCATCCGCGGCGGCCGCGTCGGTCGTTACCTCAAGGACGGCGCGCCCGCAGGCGCAAAGGGCGAGCGCGGCGGCTCCGGCGCGGCCCTGGGCGACGTCCGGCCAGGGTTCCTCGACGATCAGGCGTACCTCGGGAACGCGGCGCTCGATCTGTACGAGGCCACCTCCGACCCGCGCTACGTCGGCGTCGCGCGCGCGATCGCCGACGCGATGATCGCGCACCACTGGGACGAGGCCACGCCCGGGTTCTTCTTCACGCCGGACGACGGCGACGCGCTGATCGCGCGCACGCAGGACATCTACGACCAGGCCGCGCCCTCGGCCGCCTCGATGGCGGCGCTCCTCTGCCTTCGCCTCTCCGAGATCGCCGACGAGCGTTACCTGTCACCAGCAGAGCGGCAGCTGGAGGTCCTCGCGCCGACGGCGCTCGAGAACGCCTTCGGCCTCGGCCAGACCGTGTGCGTGCTCGACCGCCTGACGCGCGGCGCGGTGACGATCGTGGTGATCGGCGAGGCGAGCTCGGCGGCGGCAGCCGAGCTCACGCGCGAGGCGTTCGAGGCGTACCTGCCGAACCGGGCGATCGTGCTCGTGGATCCGGCTCGGCCGGAGAGCGCCGCGGCGGTGAAGGTCGTCGCCGAGGGCAAGCCCGCGCGCCCTGGCGAGGCGGTCGCCTACACGTGTCGCGGGCGGACGTGCTCGGCGCC
The DNA here is from genome assembly GCF_051525235.1 of Sorangium sp. So ce124. Classification (NCBI taxonomy): domain Bacteria; kingdom Pseudomonadati; phylum Myxococcota; order Polyangiales; family Polyangiaceae; genus Sorangium; species Sorangium sp. So ce124. Next base: position 3,909,383 of record NZ_CP150312.1, on the reverse strand, counting down.
CGTCACGACGCCGGCCGACCTCAGGGCGCTGCTGGGGTAACGCGGCACGCGCTGAGCTCGCACGGGCCGCGATCCGGGGCGCTCCTGCAGGTGCATCCGGACACCGGGCCCGGCGCGTGCGTCTGCGCGCATCCACGCCCGACGCCCTCGGCGCGGCCCTCGCTCGGAGCGCAGGCCTCCACGTCGAGCCTCGAGTCGTCGTCGAAGTCCGTCACGAAGGTGCAGCTGCAACGGTAAGGCGTGCCCTGCTCAGGGCGGCACGCCGACGAGAGCACCACCCACAGCAGGGCTCCCGCGCGCGCCGCCCGGACGGGCCATCTACGGCGTGACGGTGCCGCCACCCTTGTCGCCGCCGGCCTTGGTCCCACCCGTGTTGCTCTCGCGGATGTGGAACTCGACGCGCCGGTTCTTCTGGCGCCCGGCCTCGGTGCTGTTGTCCTCGATCGGACGCTTCGGACCAAAGCCCGCCGCCGTGAGCCGCGCCGGATCGATGCCGCCCCGCTCGATGAGGTACGTCCTCACCGAGTGAGCGCGATCGTTCGAGAGCTTCTCGTTGAGCTGGTCCGAGCCCCGGTTGTCGGTGTGGCCCTCGATCGCGACGAGCGTGATCTCGGGGTTCACCTTGAGGAGCCGGACGACCTCGTCGAGGATGCTGTAGCTGTTCGGCAGGATCCTCGCGCTGCCGGTCGCGAACTGCACCTGCTTCAGGATCTGGATCTCGCTCGACCCCGTGATGCGACGGATGAACTGCGGGCAGCCGTTCTTCGTCGGCTCGGGGCTCGGCTGGCCCGGCTCCTTGGGGCAGGCGTCCTTCGCGTCCGGGATGCTGTCCTCGTCGGCGTCGTCCTCCGGGCAGCCGTCGGCGTCGTTGATCTTGTCGAAGTCCTCGGGCTGATCCGGGCACTTGTCGCTCGTGTCGGGGATGCCGTCGCCGTCGCGATCGGGCAGCGCAGGGCAGCCGTCGTCGGGGTTCGGCGGCTTGCCGTCCTCGGGATCGGTCGGGCAGAGATCGATGTCGTCCGGGAGCCCATCCTTGTCCGTATCCGCGGCGCGCGGCGGGACCGCCTGGAAGCGCCTGCCGGGAGACACGGGCTCGACGTCCGAGATGCCGAACGAGTAGCCGATGGCCGCGACCATCCGGAAATCCGGCGCGTAGCCGCCCGACAGCCGCGTTCCGGCGCCGACCCCGAGCCACCCCTTCTTGCGCTGATCGAGCGCGAGCCGCCCCTCGGCCATCCACTCCAGCGGCGTGTTGTCCCCGGTGAACGTCGTGCCCCGGCCGAGGCCCGTCGATCCGAAGATCTGCGCGCCGAGCCGCAGCGTGCCGTTCCGGAGCGGGAGGAAGCCGCCGATCCCCCACCTCCACTCGTTCGTCACGGCGAAGTCGTTGAGCGACGAGTACGGACGGAAGTGCACCCCGGTGTTCAGGACGAAGAACATCGACTTGAGATCGATCTCGCCGGAGAGCCCGATCATCGCGCTCGCGGCGTTGTCGCCCGAGAACGAGAGCTTGCTGCCGGTCGGCACCCACGCCGTCGCGTTGGCGCCCAGCTTGAAGAAGCGATCCTCGGTGCGGTACAGGATCGCCCGCCCGTCGAGCCGTATGTCCATGAGCGCGGCGGTCGAAGGGCTCGCCGCGTCCTCTGCGCCGGCGACGCTCGGGTCGTTCGTCGGGTTGCTCGTCTGGAGGGCGATGACCGGCAGCCCCACCTGGAACGAGAAGCGGTCGAGGAGCTCGACGCCCCCGTTGAAGTAGCCGATGAGCTGCGAGGACACCGGCGAGCCGTGTTCCCTGCTGAACCGCCCCGCGGCCTGCTCGTCGTTCAGCATGTTCTCGACCCGGAAGGGATTGAGGCCGAGGCCGAGCCCGAACTGCCCGAAGAAGCGCGTCTCCGGCGCCACCTGCGGTCGCCAGAGCGCGATCGAGTCGTCGGGAGCGCCGGCCATGTAGAGCCGGTCCAGGTAGAACGTTCTCGTCTGCGCGCTCACAGGGAGCGCGCTCAAGAACAAGGCTCCCGCCGCAGCAGCCCCCAGCGCGCGTCGCTTGACGCCCCGTGCGGGCGCGTGCTGCTTTTCCCCCTCATGTCCTCCGGTGCGCGTCAAATTCCCTCCTGTGACCCGCTTTCGAACGGCCGTCGCGGTCGATCGGAGGCTACACGCTAACCCAGGCGTCTAGAAAGGTGAGAGAGAACGGCGAACCCGGGCAAGGCGCGTACAAGGCGCGTACGTACAACGCGCGGTAAAGGCGCGGTGACCGCGCGGTAACCGCGCGTCACCATGTCATCCGGTGTTGACCTGAGCCGAACGTCATGCTTTCTTGCGCGCCCGCTTGACGTGCGGCCAGGATGCCGCCGTTCGCGGTCCAGACCGAGGGACCACCAGCCATGAAGCGCACCTACCAGCCCCATAACACCCGCCGCGCCCGGACCCACGGCTTCCGTGCGCGTATGGCGACCGCCGGCGGTCGCAAGGTCATCAACAACCGTCGCCGCAAGGGCCGCGCCCGGCTCTCGCCCACCATCTACAAGAAGTAACGCGGCGGTGATGGCGCCAGCGCACCCGCGCTCGTCGGCGTCCTCCTCCTCGTTCCCACGCGAGCGCCGCATTCGCAGGCGGGCTGAATTCGTCCGCATCCAGAACGGTGGTCATCGCGTCAGCACCCGCCACCTGCTGATCCTCGTCGCGGCCCCCACCGAGGGCGCCGCTCGCGGCGGGGCCCCCCGCGGCGGCGGCGTGAAGAGCGCTGCCGCGCCCGTCCCATCGGGGCCGTCGCGCCTGGGCCTCGTCGCCTCGCGCAAGGTGGGCGGCGCCGTGTCACGCAATCGCGCGAAGCGCCTGCTCAGGGAGGCGTTCCGGAGATTCCCGGAGCTCTTCCCGGAGCGCGTCGACATCGTGGTGATCCTCCGCACTGGCGCCGGCTCGCTCGGCCTCGATGACGTCCTCGCGGAGCTTCGGGGCGTGGTTCCGGTGCTCCGCCGCCGGGCGAGGGAGGCGCTCACCGCCGCGCCGCGCGCGCGAACGGAGCCCATGGCCGAGCGCAGCGCAGGCGATCCGCCGGCGCCTGCGCCAGGCCAGGCCGACCCGACCGACAGCTAGAAGATGGCGGGGCATACCTTGCGCCGTGGTGCGCTGGGCCCCAAGCTCATCGCTCTCTCACGGCTCACCGCATGCTGGCGACGCTCCTCCTCGCGCTGATCCGCGCCTACCAGATGACGCTCTCCAGGCTCATCGTGGCGTTGATGGGCCCGGTCTGTCGGTTCGAGCCCTCCTGCTCGCGCTACGCCGCCGCCTGCATCGTGGACCACGGGGCGCTCCGGGGGAGCTTGCTTTCGCTCAAGCGACTGTGTAGGTGTCACCCGTTTCATCCAGGCGGGTTCGACCCTCCGCCACCACCTCGTCTTCGCCGTGCCGCGGCTGCCCGGATGCCGCGGCAACGGGACGCTGACCCGCGGGATACGACACGCTGTTCGTCTACTGGCGCGGAGCTCGCCTCGCACGCCTCATCCCCTTGTCGAGCGGGCTTCAGCGGCCGGGTCACCCTCATGGACTAATCCCGCTCGGCCATCGACAAGGCCCCCGGCGGCACGGCGCCCGACACGACGCGGAGCGAAGCCCGCACGGAGCGACCCTGGGCAGCCTCGTGAGGCGTCACGAGACGCCCGCAGCGAAGGGCGCGGCTCGAGATCCTGGGATCGACGAAGGACTTCATGGAACGCAGCAATATCGCCAAATGGCTGTTCCTCGGCCTCGCCATCATCCTGTTCTTCCAGTTCGGCAAGCCGCTCCTCTTCGGCCATAGCGCGCCGCAGCTGCAGCCGCTCGACGTCAACGACAGCACGGCCCCCGCCGAGCGCGCGCCCGCGGAGGCGTGCGTCATCGACGGAGATCGCTTCAAGGCTGAGCTGTCGACGCACGGCGGGTCGCTCCGGCACCTCTGGATGACGGACCCGAAGTACACGACGGGGAACGGCGAGCGCAGGCCGATGGACCTGGTCACGACCTCGCTCGAGTCGCGGATGCCTCTCAGGACGGATCTGCGCCTGCCTGGTGGCAGCACGCCGCAGGTGCCGTTCGACGATCTCGACTGGAAGCTCTCGGCGCAGGACGGCAAGAGCTGCACGTTCACCTACGCCGACGACGCGACGAGGCTCACCAAGGTCGTCGCGGCCACGGGACGCCCCTTCGAGCTCTCGGTGCAGATGACCGTCGAGAACCTCGCTCAGGAGCCGCGCAAGCACCGGCTCTCCGTCGAGCAGACCTCGTGGCGAACCCAGAAGGAGACGGAGGGCCACCTCGGCCTGATCTCGGAGTGGATCACCGAGACGGTCGCCGCGACCGACCAGAAGACCGAGCGCCAGCACCCCGACGCCTTCGAGCCTGGCGACTTCAAGGACCCGGAGTTCACCGCCGAGCGCTGGCGGCGCACCCCGGGCAACGCGCGGTTCGCCGCGGTCTCGAGCAGCTACTTCAGCAAGATCGCGATCCCGCTGGAAGGGCCGGGGCAGCCCACGGCCGAGACGCAGATCGAAGACATCTGGGATTCATCGAAGTTCCAGGACAAAGGCAAGGACCCGAACTTCGGGCACGTCTATCGCGCGCGGCTCGCCTATCCGGAGCAGGAGCTCGCGCCCGGCGGCGCGGTGACCTACAAGCTCCTGTCCTTCACCGGGCCGAAGGAGCGCGATCTGCTCGCCGCCGTCGACCACGGGGCGAGCGAGGTCATCAACCTCGGCTGGTTCTCGCCGATCGCGAAGCTCCTCGTCTCGTACCTCTATGTCCTCCACCGCGCCGTGGGCAGCTGGGGGTGGGCGATCGTCCTGCTCACCATCACCGTCCGGCTCCTGCTCTTCCCGCTGAGCATCCAGCAGATCAAGAGCGCCGCGGCGATGCGCAAGCTCAAGCCGGAGATGGATGAGATCAACGCGAGGTACAAGGACGACGCTGCCCAGCGCGGCCTCGCGATGCAGGAGCTCTGGCGCAAGAACAAGGTCGCGAACCCGGTCATCGGCTGCTTCCCGATGCTGCTCCAGATGCCGGTATGGTTCGCCCTCTACACCGCGCTCCAGACCGCGGTGGAGCTCTACCACACCCCGTTCGGCCCTGTGATTCCGGACCTGTCGGCCCCGGGAAAGTACTTCATCATTCCCATCGTCCTCGGCGGCTCGAGCTTCATCCAGCAGAGGCTCATGCCCCCGCAGGGCGACCCGGCGCAGCAGAAGATGATGATGTACCTGATGCCCGGCATCTTCACCGCGATGATGCTCTTCCTCCCGGCCGGCCTCGGCGTTTACATGTTGACGAACACCTGGCTCGGCATCGGCCAGCAGGTGCTCGTCGAGCGCTACCTGAAGGCGAAGAACGAACGAGCCGGCGGCATCAAGGTGCGAGAGATCGCGAACGCGGAGCCCCAATCCGCGATGAAGAAGACTCCGGGCGACGACGACAAGTCGGCCCCTGCTCTCGGAAAGGGAAAAGCACGTGTCCGTGGATAGTGAAGTTGCCGAAAGGGGAATCGACGCGGCGGACGTCGATGTCGATGCCGAGGCGCAGGGCGCTGGCGACGCGGCCGAGTTCGAGGAGGACGGGCGCGCCGATATCGCGCTTGACTTCGTGATCGATGTGCTCGCGGCGATGGGCATGGACTGCACCGTCGACCTCCTCGAGAACGAGGAGGAGGATCCGCCCGAGGAGATCCGGCTCGAGATCGAGGGGAAGGACGCGGGCCGCGTGATCGGCAAGAAGGGGCAGACGCTCTCGGCGCTGCAGTTCCTCGCCAACCGCGTGATCAACCGGCCGGGCAAGAAGCGGCGCCACGTGATCATCGACGCCGAGGGCTACCGGCAGCGGCGCGAGGACACGCTCTCTTCCATGGCGCGCAGGCTGGGCAAGCAGGCGGTCGAGGAGGGCAAGATCATCACCTTCGAGCCGATGAACCCGCAGGACCGCCGCGTCGTCCACCTCGCGCTGGCGAAGTTCCCCGGCGTCGTCACGAAGAGCGACGGCGAGGGAGAGGCCCGCCGCGTGCAAATCATCCCCGTCCGCCGCTGAGGCAGAAGGCCCGGCAGGAAACGCGCACCAAGCGCGCACGCGCACTACACGCGCACTAGGAGCGCGCACCAAGCGCGCGCATCAAGAACGACTGCGCCGCTGCCGGCGTTGACACCGGATCGCCCGCATGCATAATGCCGCACCTCTCCGGTACCCCCCGGGGAGGTGCGCGGGCACGCGCTCGCGCCCATGTTCTACGGAACCGCAACCGGGTTCCGTCTGCGTTCATCGCGTGAAGCACGAGGGCCGCGCGCGGCCCCCGCTCCGCCGGACGCAGTCCACGAACGGCGGCGGCCCTGCCCCCTTGAGCACGGGCACGGGACCGCGAAGACGGATCCCCGACCCTTTGAAGGATTGACCGACCATGCAGACCTCGAACATCCTCGCGAAGATCGAAGCTCCCCTGTTCCGCGAGGGGATCCCGGATTTCCGGGTCGGCGATACGGTGCGCGTCCACTACCGGATCGTCGAGGGCGAGAAGGAGCGCATCCAGGTGTTCCAGGGTGTCGTGCTGAAGCGCCACCGCGCCGGGGTCCGGAGCACCTTCACCGTGCGCAAGGTGAGCTTCACGGTCGGCGTCGAGCGCATGTTCCTCCTCCACAGCCCCCGCATCGACAAGGTCGAGATCGTCTCGCGTGGCGTGGTCCGCCGCTCGCGGCTCTTCTACCTGCGCAACCTGGCAGGCAAGGCCGCCCGCGTCCGCGACGCAAAGGATTGATCCCGCCGGCCGGCTCCCCGGCCACGTGGAGAGCGCTCCCGCAGAGCAGATTGCCAGGGGGACAGCCGGCTCCCTGCTTCGATCGCGCGCGCAAGCATCCATGGCGCAGCGCGGAAGCGGCTGCGCGCTGGACGGTGACGTGTGCATGCACGCGCACGCACCGCGTTGCCGGCCTCTAGCAAGGGTTCCCGCATACTTCTTCCTTGATCCTCGGCCGAGCGGCCACGGTATGCTCGCGGCGGCGGTGCCCCCGGCGCCGCGAAACCCGAGAAGGATCACCATGCTCTGTCCGCGTTGCGGTGCGCCCGCGACCCCCGCCGATAAATTCTGCGCTGTGTGCGCCTCGCCGCTCGCCCCGCCCGGGCCTGGAGCGTTCGGGGCTCCGCCTCCGCCGCCGCCTCCTCCTCCGCCGTTTCCTGCTCCGGGCTTCGGGGCGCCCCCCGAGCCTCCCCCGAACTATAGCTCGCCGAGCGGCGGTTTTGGTCCGCCCCCGCCGGCGCCGTTCGGGGCTCCTCCAGGCTCGCCTCCCGGGTTCCCGCCGGCGCCCGACGGCGGCCCGGCCGGCTTCGGTCCGCCTCCGCCCTTCGGGCCGCAGCCTGGTGGTTTCGGAGCGCCCCAGCCACCCCCTCCTGTACCGCTGAAGCCGCCGCCGTTCCCGCCGGAGCCGCCGATCTACGGCGCACCGGGCGGCGGCTATGGCTCGGCCCCGGGCTTCCCTGAGCAGCAGCAGGGCAGCTATCCCGGCCCTCCGCTCCCGCGGCCCGGCTTCGGCCCGCCCCCGCAGCCCGGGTTCGGTCCGCCTCCGCAGCCGCAGGGCGCGCGCTGCGTGCAGGGGCACGCGATCCCGGCGGGCGGCTCGTTCTGCATGGAGGGAGGCCACCCGATCGCCCTCGACGGCATCCAGATGAGCGGCGATCCCTTCAACCAGACGGCCTATGCGCCCAACCAGCAAGGGGCGTCCGCGCCGCCGCCGATGCCGCAGCCGAGCGGCAGCGGAGCCTACGGCGAGCCGCCGCAGCCACAGCAGAACCTCGCCCCGCCGGGCCCGCCGCCCGCGTACATCCCGCCTCCTCCCGCGGTGCGCCCGCCGACGCCGGCGCCGCCGAGGGCCGTGGGGCAGGAGAGCCGCCGCGCCCTCGCCGGCTTCCTCGTCAGCTTTCAGGACGACGCGCTCGGCAGGTTCTGGCCGCTCTGGCAAGGCAAGAACATCGTCGGCCGCGCCGAGACAGGGCAGAAGGTCGACATCGAGATAGCGCACGGCACGACCTCGACGCATCACGCGACGCTCGAGGTCGACGGCGGTCGGATCGTCCTCGCCGACCTCGGCTCCACCAATGGGACGTTCCACAACGAGGAGGCGATCGGCTTCCAGGGCCGGCGCGAGCTGCGCGATGGCGACAAGATCCGCTTCGGCGGGTTCAGCGTCATCCTGCTCAGCGTGGCCGCGCGGGCCTGACGGGCCCATCGCACGAGGAGAGGCGTTGCCGAGCCTGGCCCCCTTCCCCCGCGACGTTCGACCGGCACCTGGCGCCCCTGCCAGGCTGCGTGAAAACCAACCGGATAGCCGCCGCCAGCGCGCGGCGGCCGCCCCGCTCGCGCAGGGAGCGCTCCTCGGCTCCCTCGCGCCCGCTGGAGATCCCCACGCATGACTCCCTCTCATGACGCGACTCGCCCGATCCATTCCATGAGCGCCTCCGCCCGTCGCGGCAGGCGCGAGGGCAAGGCCCTGCGCTGCGCGAAGCTCCTCGCGCTCGCGGCCGCTGTCCTCGCGCTCCTCGCCGGACAGCGCCGCGCCGAGGCCGCACCCGAAGCGCACTTGCTCCGCATCGACCCGCGCGCGAGCACCGTGGACGGCTCGCCCGTGCTCACGACCGTGCTCGAGGTCGTGCAGAACAAGCGCCTCAGCGACCTCACCCGCAACTGCGCCGCGCTCACGGGCAACGCGAACCTCGACTGCGTCGCCGACGCGATCGAGCAGCCGTCGGCGCTCTACTCGTCGTTCGACTTCCCGGACAAGAACGCGATCCTCTCCGTCACGGTCGACGGCACGGATCTGCCGGCGAAGTTCGAGTCGAAGGCGCGGTGGGGCGACAGCGCCGGTCAGCCGGGCGTCGGGACGGCGTGGCTGATCCTGATCGACGCCGCGTCGAGCATGGGCGCCCGCTTCGACGAGGCGAAGTCGGTCGCGAGCGCGTTCGTCAACGCGATGCAGCCGAACGACATCGTCGACGTGATGTTCTTCAACGATCGCGGCATCGTCGAGGACTCGAAGTGGGTGAGCAACAAGCAGGCGGCGGCGCAGGCGATCGCCGGCGTCGCGCGCACCTACCCGACGCAGGGCCGCACGCGCCCGCTCTTCACGATCATCAAGAACGCCGCGACCGACGCGTTCAAGGAGCTCGGCAACGCAGGTCAGGGCGTCCAGGTGCCGATGCACCAGGCGATGGTGGTCCTCTCGAACGGCTCCGCCGGCGCGGATCCCAGCTCGACCGCCGCCGCGTCGAACCTCCTCCGCGACTACCTGACGAAGGGGCGGTTCCCCGAGAACAACGACGTCCTGCCGAAGACGCCGGTGCCCGTCATCTCGATCTGGTTCCCGAGCCAGCTCGTCGAGGAGTTCACAGCGAACGCCCGCGAGTTCATGGAGGGGATGGCGAACACCGAGATCGGCGGCTTCTTCAGCGTGGTGCGCGACGGCCAGCAGCGGCGCGCGGCCAACATCGTCAACGCGATCCGCACCCGCTTCAACAAGATGCACATCGTGAAGTGGCGGGTCTCGTGCGTCGCGCCGAGCATCACGCAGACGTTCAAGCTCGCCTTCATCAACACGGATCCGCCGATCGCGGGCGACGCCACCTTCCAGAACGTCCCCGTCGGCATCGATCCGACCGCGTGGCCGCTCGACGTCGACCGCGACGCGACCGACCGCGCGGCGAAGAAGACGCCGATCTATCCCGGCGGCACGGTCAAGATCTTCGGCAACTTCTGCTGGGGTGGCAACGCGCAGCGGGCAGAGATCTACATGGTCCCGAAGAACCAGGCGGCGCCGCAGTCGCTGCAGGGCGGGAACATCGAGGACGCGAAGAAGGCCCAGCGGACGCTGATCGAGGGCGGGATGCGCGGCAAGGCGGTCTCGGCCGGCGACAGCGTCGTCGAGTTCGAGCTCCCCGACACCGACAAGTTCCTCGTGGGCAAGGGCGACCAGACGACGGCGCGCCTCATCATCTACGACAACCAGGCGCGGCGGACGAGCGCGGTCACGGCCGACAAGATCCTCACGCTGAAGGCGAAGGAGGCGCCGCTGCCGTACCTGCTCATCGGCGGCGTGACCTTCGGCGGCGTCGTCATCGTGCTGCTCCTCGTCTCCATCTTCCGCGGCGGCGGGAAGCGGCGCGGCGGCACCGTGGCGGCCGCGCCGCCGAGGCCCATCGTGGCGGGGAGCGGGCCGCCTCCGCCTTACGCGCCCGCGCCGCCGCCCCCGGGCGACTTCGGCGGCTACGGCGGCGGGCCGATGATGGGGCCCCCCATGGGCGGGGTCAGCCGGGCGACGCTCTCGGGCCCGGCGGGCATCTTCACCGTGCACCCCGGCGCCGAGGTGCGCGCGGGGCGCGACGGCGCGTCGTGCCTGATCGCGCTGTCGGAGCCGCGCGTGTCCGGCACCCATGCGAGCGTGAAGCTCGAGGCCGGCCAGCTGTTCGTGCGGGACGAGAACTCCAACAACGGGACCTACGTGAACGGCCAGCGAATCGCCGCGGCCGTGTGGACGCTCGTGCCGCCCGGCGCGTCGTTGCGGTTCGGCCCCGTCGAGTTCAGCGTCCGTTTGGAGTAGCGTGTCCGGGGCCCGTTCTCGCGCCCCGAGCGACGCCCACCCATGATGCCCCCGACCGAGTCCTCTCCGCACCTCAAGATCGAGTTCGCCCAGGCCAGCGATGCGGGTCGGGACCCGAACAAGCAGGTCAACGAGGATTCCTGCGGCTACGCCGAGACCCAGTTCGGTTACCTGTGCGTCCTGTGCGACGGCATGGGCGGCCACTATGGCGGCAGCGAGGCGAGCCGCACCGCCATCAAGACCATCTTCGAGATGATCGAGCACACGCCGTCCGCCGTGGGCCCGAGCGGCGCGCTCAAGGCCGCGATCGAGGAAGCAGGGCGCCGCGTCTACCAGCTGGGCGGGCCGCCGGAGAACCGCGTCCGGCCAGGCTCGACCGTCGTCGCGATGATCCTCCACGATCGCGGCGTCGATGTCGCGCACGTCGGCGACAGCCGTGCGTACGTGATCCGGAGCCACCAGATCTACCCCCTCACGCGCGACCACTCGATGGTGCAGGGGATGATCGACGCGGGCATGATCACGGAGGCGCAGGCGATCGGCCACCCCGACGCGAACAAGATCACACGCGCGCTCGGGATGAAGCCGGAGGTGGAGGTCGAGGTTCGACCCGAGCCGATGGAGCTCTACCCGGGAGACGTGCTGATCCAGTCGAGCGACGGGCTCACCGATCTCGTGCTCCCCGGCGACATCCTCGGGTGTACGCGGCAGGCGCTCGCGTCGGGCTCGGTCGATCACGCGTGCAGGATGCTCGTGCAGCTCGCGAACCACCGCGGCGGTCACGACAACATCACCGTGCAGATGGTCCGGGTGCTCGAGACGGGCAGCCGCTCGCTGACCATCGCGCATGGGCCGCCAGGGGCGGCTGGCCCCGGCGACGGCGCCGGCCCTGCGCGCGCTTCGCGCCCTCAGGAGACCGTCGCGATGACCCGGCCCGAGGCGGCGGCGATCGGCCAGCAGCACGCCACGAGCACGCCGCTCCCCCACGGCCATGGCGCCCCTGCGGCCGCGAGCGGCGCGGCGGCCGCGGGAAAGGCGCCGGCGCCGTACCCGGCGTCCATCAACAATGCGATCACCGTCGTCCCGACGGGCTCCTCCGACACGCCGCGCCCTGCATCCATCAACAACGCGATCACCGTGGTCCCGGCAGGTTCCATCGGCACGCCCGGGCCGCGTCCAGCGTCCACCAGCAACGCGGCGACCTCGGTCTCGACGGGCTCCGATGACGTGCCGGCCGTCGCGCCGACGGCCCTGGACAACGTGCCGGTCGTCGCGCGGACGGCCACCGACAACGTGCCGGCCGTCGCACCGGGCGCTGCCGCTGCTGCCGCTGCCCATGGCGCGCCGGCGCTTCGCCCCACCATCGACAGCACGCCGGCCGTGAGCCCCACGGCCACCGATGAGCTGCCTCCCGTGGCGCCAGCCGCCGCCCCCATCGCGCCGGCCGTGAGCCCCACGGCCGCCGACAGCGGGTCGCCCGTGACGCCCACACCGATGGACTCCGCGCTGGCGCTGCCTCCAACCGTGCCAGGGGCCCATCCCCCGGTGGCTTACCCGAACGCGCCCGACGCACCCGCCGTGCTGTCTCCCCTCCCCCTGAGCGCTCCCGCGGCGGCTCCGATGGGCCGCGCCGCGCCACCCCAGCCTGGTTCGTTCGGGGCGCCGCCTCACCCAGGCGCCGCTTACGGCGCTCCGCCCCACCCTGCCGCCCCCTACGGCGCACCGCATCCTCCTGGCGCCGCCTACGGCGTGCCGCACCCTCCTGGCGGCCCCTACGGTGCGCCGCATCCTCCTGGCGCCGCATACGGCGCTCCAGCTCACGTCGGAGCCGCCTATGGTGCGCCTCTTCAAGCGACCGAGCAGGACGTCCCGCCGCCTTCGGTGGCGTTCCCGGGGCACAACCCCGCAGCGCCCGGTGGTCCCCCTGTCGCCGCCGCCCCGCCCCCTCACCTCGCGCCCACGCCGCTGCATGCTCACGCGTACGCCGCAACCGGCCCGCGCCCCGCGCCAGCACCGAGCTTCTCCGGACCCGTGTCGTCGTCTGGGGCATCAAGCGTGCCGACCACCGTGCGCGCCCCGCGCGGCGTCTACATCGCCCTCATCGCTTCGGCGGCGGCCGTGTTCCTCGTGCTGTTCGTCTTCCTTCTCTGGAAGCTCCTCGGCAGCTGAGCGCGGAACAGAAAGGCCGCCCCACCCACCACCATGCACGGATGAGCGGAAACAGCGGCGGACACGAGGACGCGGATCGAGCTCAGCGCAAAGAAACGCAAATGAGCGCAGACGACAGATGCGTGACGCGCAACGGTCCCGCTCACGGAATGCGATTGAAGAAGGACCGGATTCCGGATTAGCCTAACTTTCCGGAGGTCCCTCCATGCCTGGCGACCAAGAGCTCGAGGACGGCGACGACATGGATGGCGCGCCTGAGGATCTGGAAGACGTGCCGGAGTCGACCCCTGCACCCTCTCTCGAGGAGGCCCGCGCCGGCTTCATGCTGCTCGATCTGTGACCCGCTGAACCACCTGGCTCCCGGAAGTCACGGCGCTCCGCGCTGACGCTCCGTTCGTCCAGCGGGCGAGAGTCTCCCACCGAACGGCGCCCATCGCCGCGCGCGTGCAGAAGCGCGCTCCTCTTCCGTTTCCGCTTCCGCGAGCGACGCCGCGCCAGCGTGGCGACAGGCGGCGCACGGCACGCGCCTCTTCCCTTGCCCTCCCCGACGGCCTGTGGTGAAACGCGGCCCGCATGATCCCGGGGCTAGGTAAACAAAGCATCACGATCGGCAGCGCCCCCACCTGCGATGTGGTGCTCGTCGCACCCGGCGTCCTGCCCGAGCACGCGCGCATCGTCAACCAGGGGGGTGGCAAGCTGCTCTTCTCCTGCGGGCAAGGGCCGGCGTCGGCGAACGGGCGGCCCCTCTCGCCGGGGGAGCAGGTCCCGTTCGACTTCCGCACCCAATTCGTAATCGCGCAGACGCCGGTCCCGCTGAACCACCCGGCCATCACGCTGATGCTGGCGTCGCCCGGGAACCTCGCGCCGGCGCCCGGCCAGGTCGTGATCGGACGAGACCCCGGGCGCGCCTCCTTGGTGCTCCAGCACCCGAGCGTCTCGAGCCAGCACGCGACCGTCACGCTCGATCGCATGATGGTCATCGACCACAACTCGACGAGCGGCACGTACGTGGGCGCGCAGCGCATCGCCGCTGGCACGCCGACGCCCATCGATCCGCAGGGCGCCATCGCCTTCGGGCCTGTCCCGGTCCAGGTCAGCCTGCTCGTCCAGCTCGCCCAGGCCGCCCGGCAATCCGCGCTGCCGGCCGCCTCCGGCGCCCCGCCCGCAGCCAGCGTCCTGCCGCCGCAGCCTGCCGCTTCCGGCTACGCGCCGCCGCCGCAGCCCGGCGCCGGGGGTTACGCACCGCAGCAGCCCGGCGCCGGGGGTTACGCGCCGCCCGGCGTCGCCGGTTACGCGCCGCCGCAGCAGCCCGCGCACGCGGCGTCCTCGGTGCCCGCCGCCGGCGCGCCCGGGAGGAAGAACAAGACGGTCCTCGGCCAGCTCGACTTCTCCGGCGGCGGATCGAACGTCAAGAAGATCGGCCGCACGCCCGACAACGACATCGTGCTCGCCCACCCCCAGGTGTCGAGCCACCACGCGCTCCTGCACTCGATCAACGGGCAGCTCTACGTCGAGGATCGCGGCAGCGCCAACGGGACCTACGTCCGCGGCAACCGCATCGCGCCCGGCCAGAAGATCGCCGTGCAGAGCGGCGAGAAGATCTACATCGGGCCCATGCCCCTCCAGATCGAGATGGGGGGCGCGGGCGCCGTCGAGGTCGTCCAGGAGGAGTACTCCGCCGATCGGTGGGCAGGACGCCCGCTCTACGAGATCGAGGCGTGGAGCCTCGCCCTCCAGGTACCCGATCGGGACAACCCGAACGAGCAGAAGACCCTCCTCGACAACGTGTCGTTCAAGGCGCTGCCGGGCGACATGATCGCGCTCATGGGGCCGTCGGGCGCCGGCAAGACGACGCTCCTGCTCACCCTGAACGGCTACCTGCCGCCGACGAGCGGCGTCGTCCGCATCAACGGCGAGGACCTCTACAACATCTACGACACGCTCCGCGGATCCATCGGCTACGTGCCGCAGGACGATCTCGTCCACCCGGAGCTCACCGTCTTCGAGGCCGTCCGCTACAGCGCAAAGTTCCGCCTGCCGCCCGACTACACCGAGGCCGAGATCGACGCGCGCGTCGAGCAGACGATCAAGGATCTCGGCCTCGAGGGCGTCAAGAACCTCCAGATCGGCAAGCCGGAGAACAAGATCCTCTCGGGCGGGCAGCGCAAGCGCGTCAACATCGCGCTCGAGCTCGTCACCGATCCCGTCATCCTCTTCCTCGACGAGCCGACCTCGGGCCTCGCCGCCGACGACACGACCGCGCTGATCAGCCTGCTGCATGACCTCACGAAGGCCACCGGCAAGACGATCATCATGACGATCCACCAGCCGGCGAAGGACGAGTTCGAGAAGTTCAGCCACGCGCTCATCCTGGGCTACGGCGGCATCCCGATGTTCTTCGGGCCGACCCGGCCCGACGCGTACCGCTTCTTCGGCAGCTGGAAGGAGCGGCACGGCCAGCAGAACGACGTCGACAACCCGCGCGACATGTTCGAGATGCTCGCGCTCCGGGAGCGGCCCATCTTCGATCAGCTCCGCGCGCGGAACCCGAATGCGTCGCGCGGCGAGGCCAGGAAGCTCGCCGCCATCGAGTGGCGCAAGGAGTTCTTCAGCGACGGCAACCCGACGTACCGCCGGATGTACTCCGGCCGGCGCGAGATCGGCACCGGCCAGGGGCAGCGCGGCATCCCCGCCGGGCGCGCCACGACCAAGGGGCAGCTCGGCCTGCTCCTGTCGCGCTACTTCAAGGTGAAGAAGCGCGACATCGGCGGCACCCTGATCATGCTCCTCCAGGCCCCGATCATCGGCATCCTGCTCGCGATCGTCTTCGGCGGGCAGGAGAAGGCGATCCCGGCGTGGTGCCTCGGCGCGCTCCAGGAGCTCGGCCGCCGCGCGGGCGGCGCGGACAAGAGCACCGACGTCATCAAGGGCATGGAGGTCACCACCGACCACACCGCGGCGATCTTCTTCCTCGTCGTCGCCGCCGTCTGGTTCGGGACCTCGAACGCGGCGCGCGAGATCGTCAGCGAGCGGGCCATCTACCTCCGCGAGCGCATGGTCAACCTGGGGCTCGTCAACTACGTGCTCTCCAAGTACCTGCTGCTCGCCGGCTTCTGCCTCGTCCAGTGCACGGTCCTGCTCGCGATCGTGTTCTTCGCGCTCGGCTTCCACGGCGGCATGCAGGCGTTCGGCATGCAGCTCGCCGCGCTGACCGCCACCTCGCTCAGCGCCGTCGCGATGGGGCTCCTGCTCTCCACGGTGGTCGCCTCGTCCGAGGCGGCGATGGCGCTCACGCCGATCGCGCTCATCCCCCAGGTCGTGCTCGGCGGGCTCATGGTGCCGATGACGACCGTGCCGCACCTCCGGCCGCTCATGTACATCATCCCGGCGCGCTGGGGCTTCGAAGGCGCGATCGCGCCGGAGCGGCTCGCGACCGCGGAGGATCCGGCGTGGGTCATCGATCTGCACCGCACCGACACGAGCGCGGCGGACTTCATCGAGGGCGGCAAGTTCAAGTGCGCCATCGCGCAGATGGCGGCCGACAACTACGCGGGCGCGTGGGGCTTCACCACCTACGATCAGACCTGGATGCCCTATGCGGTGCTCGCCGGGATGACGTTGATCATCCTCGTCACGCTCTGCGCGGTGCTGAAGCGGCGCGACCCGGTGTGACGTCGTGACCGCGAAGGAGCCCTCCGCTTCCATCCGCATCGATGACCGGCGCGCGCGCCCGCGCCCGAGCGCGCGAGGCGACCGCAGGCCGGCCGCCGCGGTGCTCGTCTCGCTGCTCGCCGCCCTCTCGCCCTCCCCGGCACGGGCGCAGCAGCAAGGCCAGGAGGGGCAGGCGGCGCCGCAGGCGCCCGAGGGCGGGGCGGCCGTGCCCCGAGGCCCGGGCGGCGCGATCGTCACGCCGCCTGCCTCCACGGCCGCGCCGACGGGGAAGGCGACGCCGCCGCGAGCGCTCAACTACACGCCCCCGGAGTACCCGCCGGAGGCCGAGAAGCAGGGGCGCGAGGCGTCGGTGACCCTGCAGCTCGACGTCGACCGCGACGGGCGCGTGAAGCACGCCGTCGTCGTCGAGAGCGCGGGGCACGGGTTCGATGAGTCGGCGCTGGCCGCGGCCCAGAAGCTCGAGTTCGAGCCCGCCCGCCGCGCCGACGGGACCCCCGCCCCGGCCCGCATCCTGTACCGCTACTCGTTCACCCTGAAGGCGGCCCCGCCGCCGCCGGCCGCCGGCGAGCCCGCGAAGCCCGCCGAGAGCCTCCGCGGCACCGTGCTCGCCAGCGGGGGCGACGTCCCGCTCGCAGGCGCCACCGTCTCGGTCGCGCGCGTCGCCAGCGCGGGCGCGGGCTCGGGCACAGCGACGGCCGCCGCGCCGCCGGCGCTCACGACCGACGAGGGCGGCGCCTTCGCCTTCGCCGATCTGCCGCCGGGGCGATACCAGGTCACCATCGCGGCGCCCGGCTTCGAGCCGCTCTCCGTCGAGGAGGCGCTCGCCCCCGGGGAGCAGCTCGAGGTGAAGTACCGGCTCCTGCCGCAAGGCGACGGCCTCGAGGTCACGGTCCGCGGCACGCGGCCGCCGCGCGAGGTCACGAAGCGCACGATCGAGCAGCGCGAGATCAACCGCATCCCCGGCACGAACGGCGATGCCCTGCGCTCGCTCCAGAACCTGCCGGGCGTGGCCCGCCCGCCCGCCATCGCGGGCCTGCTCATCGTCCGCGGCTCCGGCCCGCAGGACACGCAGACCTTCGTCGATGGCACGCAGGTGCCGCTCATCTACCACTTCGGCGGCCTCTCCTCGGTCGTGCCGACCGAGATGCTGGATCGGATCGACTTCTACCCCGGCAACTTCAGCGCCAAGTACGGGCGCGTGCAGGGCGGCATCGTCGACGTCGCCCTCCGCTCGCCCAACGAGGACGGCAAGCTCCACGGCCTGGCGCAGATGGACCTCATCGACGCGCGCGTCCTGCTCGAGGGCCCCGTGCCGTTCCTCGACAACACCCGCTTCATGGTGGCAGGACGGCGGAGCTACATCGGCGAGTCGTTCGGCCCCGTGCTCGAGGCCGCGGGCGCGGGCGTCACCCAGGCGCCGGTCTATTACGACTACCAGGTCCTCCTGGAGACCGAGCCCACGCCCTCCGCGCGGCTCCGCCTCACGTTCTTCGGCTCGGACGACGCCCTCGAGCTGCTGCTCAGCGACCCGGCGCCCAACGAGCCGGCCCTCTCCGGCAACGTCGGGCTCCACACGGCGTTTCAGCGGCTCCAGGTCCGCTACGATCACGAGCTCACCGACAAGGACCGGCTCGACGGCGTGCTCGCGCTCGCGCGCGACGACGCCGATTTCGGGATCGGGCCGATCTACTTTCAGCTCGATCTCAAGACGATCTCCGGCCGCCTCGAGTATGCGCGGCGCATCTCGAAGGGCACGGTGTTCAACGCGGGGCTCGACGTCTTCGCCGGCCTCTACGCCGTGAACCTCCGCGCCCCCGGGCCGAACCGCCCCGGCGAGCCGCCGAACCAGCCGTTCTCGACGCGCACCCTCCAGGAGGTCTCGCGCGACGGCGAGTTCTTCTACCCCGCGGCGTACGCGGAGCTCGAGCTCGCCCCGACCCCTCGGGCGAAGATCGTCCCGGGCCTGCGCGTCGACTACCAGGACCTGAACCAGCAGGTCACCGTGAGCCCGCGCGTGAACGGGCGCTTCGACGTCGTCCCCGGGTTCCCGCGGACCACGGTGAAGGGCGGCCTCGGGGTGTTCCATCAGCCGCCGCAGTTCCAGGAGGTGATCCCGCCGCTCGGCAACCCCGGCCTGAAGTCGACCCGGGCGCTGCACTACGCGGTCGGCGTCGAGCAGGAGCTGACCCGGCACATCGAGGCGTCGGCGGAGGGGTTCTACAAGCAGCTGGACGAGCTCGTCGTCGGCGTGAACCGACCCGGGACGATCCAGCTCGACTACCAGAACGTCGGATCGGGCAGGGTGATCGGGGGTGAGTTCCTGCTCAAGTACAAGCCCGACGATCGCTTCTTCGGCTGGGCCGCATACACGCTGTCCCGCAGCACGCGGGTGCCGGAGCCCGGCGAGCCGGAGCGGCTCGTCCCGTTCGATCAGACCCACATCCTGACGGTGCTCGGCAGCTACCGCCTGGGAGACGGCTGGGAGTTCGGCGCCCGGTTCCGCCTCGTCTCCGGCAACCTGGTCACGCCCAACGTGTGCAACGTCAACGAGCAGAGCTGCGACCCGTACCGCACCAACGCGCTCTTCTACGCGCCCACCGGGACGTATACCCCCATCCCGTTCTCCGGCCCGAACAGCGAGCGGCTCCCGGCGTTCCACCAGCTCGATCTGCGCCTGGACAAGACGTGGAAGTTCAAGACCTGGCGGCTCGCGGCGTACCTCGACGTGCAGAACGTCTACAACAACGCGAACAGCGAGGCGATTCAGTACAATTACAACTACACAGCCCGTCAATACGTCACGGGGCTGCCCATCCTGCCGAGCTTCGGGATGCGAGGAGAGTTCTGAGATGCGCGGGGCGCAGGCGATGAACGGCGCGGCGAAGCGCGAGCGTCCCGAGCGCCGCGGGCGCCGGTGGCGGCGCGCGGTGCTGGGGACGCTCGCGCTCGCGGCGATCGCGTCGCCGGCGATCGCCTCGGGGTGCGTCGCGGGCTTCGATCCGCCGAGCCTCGTGGGCGGGCTCCGCGTCTTCGCGGTGGTCGCCGACAAGCCGTACGCCAACCCCGGAGACCAGGTCACCTTCCGGATCCACTACCAGGACGGGCTGGGCGGCCCCGAGGACGGGTCGCGCCCGGTCTCGGTCTACTGGTTCGGCGGGTGCGAGAACCCGATCGGGGACGACTACTACGGCTGCTACGCGCAGCTCGAAGGCATCACCTCCGAGATCGAGGCGTGGGTGGAGCGAGGCGACCCGACCGTCCCGCTGCCCGACCTCAACGGCGTGCGCCCCGGCTTCGGGGACACGTACACGATCACGATCAGCGACGACATCCTCACCGGCCGCACGGCGCCCGCCACGGGGGGTCCGGCCTCCGGGAGCGCGTACGTCTTCTTCGTCGCCTGCACCGGGGAGCTCGGTCTCGTGGAGGACCAGGGCACCGGCCGCGCCGGGACGTTCCCCGTCGCGTGCTTCAAGGACGGGCGCCGGCTCGGCCCGGACAGCTTCGTGCCCGGCTACACGCAGATCTACGCCTTCGAGGGGGGTCGCGCGAACGCGAACCCGGAGGTGCAGGGGCTCACGCTCGACGACAAGCCCATGCCAGAGGACTTCGCCGACATCCCCACCGTCCCGCGCTGCCGCGTGAGCGCGGAGGCGCGGCGCGAGGCCGGCTGCAGCGCGGAGGATCCGTTCGTCGAGTGCGCGGCCTACGAGCTCGAGGCGATCGTCGATCCCGAGGTGGCGGAGGACGACCCTAGCGCGCAGCATCAGGCGCTGAAGGAGATCGTCTGGGTCGATTACTTCGCCGATCTGGGCGATCTCGACGGGGGCATCAAGCTCGTGAGCGACGCGAACGAGGGGTACATCGGCGATCACGCCGTGAAGTGGATCCCGCCGGCCGAGCCGGGCGTCGCCACGATCACCGCGGTCCTGCGCGACGCGCGCGGCGGCTCGTCCGTTGTGCAGCGCCTCGTCCGCGTCGAGTGACGGCGGCCCCCTCCGGCCGCGCGCGTCGGGACCGCCGCGATCAGCCGCAGCCCGCTTCGATCTGAGAGAGCTGGTCGATGAGCTGCGCGGGGTCGCGCGCGGCGCACAGCGCGTCGGCGGCGCCGAGGCTGGCGAGCCTCGCCGCCTGGGCGAGCAGCTCGAGGTGCGCGCGGCCCCCCTCGCCGCAGACGAGGACGACGAACAGCCGGAGCGGGGCGCCGCCCGGCGTCGGCACCGCGAGCGGCTGGGCCAGCGTCGCGACCACGGCCGCCTGGCTCGCGCCGGGGACGATCGCGTGCGGGACCGCGACGCCGTTGCCGAGCGCCGTGGGCGACTCGAGCTCGCGCCGCAGGATCTCCTGGGCGAGCGCGCTCGCCGCGAGCGCGCCGCCGGGGGGCGCGAGCCGGGACGCCGCGACGTCGATGACGTCCTCGATGTCCGCGCACGAGAGCTGCAGCACGACGCGCTCGGGCGTGAGCAGCCCGCTGAGCCGCCGCGCGGGCGCCCCCCCGAAGGCCGCGCTCGCCGGGAACTCGGCGTCGATGAACGCCTTGACGCGCGCGAGCTGCGGGCCGCTGAGGTTGCGCCGCGCGAGCTCCGCGCAGAGCGCCTTCGCCGACGGGACGCGCTCGAGGTAGCGCGAGACGAGCGGCTCGACCTGGTGGCCGAGCTCGAGGAGCACCGCCGGCGGGAGCTCGAGCGCGCCCGCGATCGCCGTGAGCCGGTCGGGCGTGGGGATGGCGTCGTGCCCGTGCTCGACGCGGCTCAGGTAGGCGCTGGAGACGCCGATGCGGTGCGCGAGCGCTCGCAGGCTCAGGCCCGCCTCGACGCGGAGGAGCCGCAGCGCGGCCCCGAACTCGGCGACCGCGCGGGCGCGCGCGGCGCCGTCAGCGTCGGACATCGCTGGCATGGGATCAGGAGCGATCGGGCTCGACCGCGAGGGCGGTCGAGAGGATCTGCGGGGCGGGCGCCGGGGCCGGCGCGCGCGCGGTGGCGGGCTCGTGGCTGCGCACGACGAGCAGCGAGGTCGGGCAGCCCTGGATGATGTGCTCGGCGCGGATGCCGAACCGGCGCTGCGCGAGGCCCCACTCGGGCCCGACGCCGACGAGGACGAGATCGTAGCCGCGCTTCGCCTCCTCGAGGGCCGCGTCCGCGGGGGAGTCGTGCTCGACCACCTTGAGCACCACCTTGGACTTCTGCAGCGCGCCGCCCTCCTCACCCTCGAACACCTCGTCGACCGCCTGCTGCGCGCCGAGCGTGTCGTCGGATCTGCGCTTCGGCTTGACCACGTGGAGGATGGTGACGTCGGCGCCGACCTGCTGCGCGAGCCGGCGGGCCAGCGCGAGCGCCGCCCTGTCGTGCAACGTGCCGTGGAACGGCACGAGCAGCTTGCGGACCGCGGCGAGCCCGCGATCGATGAGCACGCCGACGTCGGTGTGGGCGCCGCGCATGACCTCGTAGACGGTGCCGCCGAGCACGGTCTGGCTGAGCAGCGGCTTGTGCCACCCGACGAGCACGAGGTCGGCCTGCTTCACGTCGGCGACGTTGCAGATGTCGTGGCTCGGCTTGGGCGAGACGAAGGAGAGCGGCCGGACCTCGGCGCCCAGCTCCTTGGCCCGCGACAGGAGCGGCGCGAGCGCCGCCGCCCCCTGCCGCTCGGGCCCTTGGTCGAGGTAGAACGAGCCGCGATCGGTCGGCGGGATGAGGCGCAGGGCGTAGAGGCGCCTCGCCTCGGGGCCGCTGCCGGCGAGCGCGCTCGCGAGCGTCACCATGCCGGGGCCGGAGCGCTCGTACGAGACGCACATGAGCACGGTGAACACGTCCGCCGCGGCGGGGAGCGGCGTGCGCTCCGGCACGTCGGCGAGCTCCTTGGCGAGCTCCTCCGGCGGGTAGATCCAGCGCAGGAGCGGCGTGGTCATGAAGGTGGTGACCAGCGCCATGAGCACCATCATCGTGAACAGCTTGGGCGAGATGATGCCCAGATCGAGCCCGAGGTTCAGGACGATGAGCTCCATCAGGCCACGGGTGTTCATGAGGATGCCGAGCGCGCTGGCCTCCCGCCAGCTCTGGCCGGTGAAGCGGGCGGCCACGGCGCTGCCGCCGAACTTGCCGAGGCAGGCGACCACGATGATGAGGCCGCACATCATCCAGCCGTCGGCCGAGTTGAGCAGCCCGATGTGCGTGCGCAGGCCGCTGTAGGCGAAGAACAGCGGGAGCAGGAAGACCACGGCGAAGTCCTCGAGCTTCTCGGCGAGGCTCTTCGCGAAGCCGGTGCCCTTCGGCATGATCGCGCCGAGCATGAAGGCCCCGAACAGCGGGTGGATGCCGATCATCTCGGTCATCCAGCTCGACACGATGAGCAGGAGGAACGTGACGGCGACGAGGTCCTGCGAGAGCCCTTCCTTGCTGGAGCCGCGCTCGCCGAGCCGGACGAGGAAGGGGCGGACCAGGAACAGCATCCCGGCGATGTAGGCGACGGCGAAGACGGTGGTCCAGACGGCGCCCACGAGGCCCGTGGCGCGCGCGATCGAGACGACGAACGCGAGGATGCACCAGGCGGTCACGTCGTCGACGGCGGCGCACGTGATGGTGAGGGCGCCGACCTTCGTGCCCAGCAGGCGCCGCTCGGTGAGGATGCGCGCGAGCACCGGGAACGCCGTGATGCTCATGGCCACGCCCATGAACAGCGTGAACGACGAGAACGGGACGGAGCTGTCGGAGAGCCGCGGGTACAGGTAGAGCGCGAGCAGCCCGCCCAGCGCGAACGGCACGACGATGCTCGTGTGGCTGATGATGACCGAGGCGTGGCCGCGCCCGCGCAGGAGCTTCGGGTCGAGCTCCAGCCCGATGAGGAACATGAAGACGATGAGGCCGACCTCGCTCACCAGCTTCAGGAGCGGCAGCGACTCCTTGGCGAACAGGACCGCAGACGCATCGGGAAAGAGCCAGCCGAACAGCGACGGGCCGAGAAGGATGCCCGCCGTCACCTCGGCGACGACCATCGGCTGCTCCATGCGGCGGGCCATCATGCCGACGAGCCGCGCGCAGGCGATGATCAGGAACGCCTGGATGAGGAAGCGGGCCAGCGAGTTGTGGATCAGAATCTCCATTGGGAGCGCTCCCTCCTGGTGGTAAGTGTTAAGTTATCGCTTATCAGCGGGCTCTCTCGACTGTCAAGAAAGGATCCGCGGAATCGAGCGGCCCCAACAGCTCGGCGAAGGAGAGCGCGCCGTGGCGCGGGCTGCGCCTACCAGTCGGTCGGCATGTAGTCTTTGAAGAACTGGCCGTACGCGTGCTGGCCGCTGAGCAGCCCGGAGAAGATGGGGTCGCAGATGCGAGCGGCGCCGTCGACGATATCGAGCGGCGGGTGAAAGCCGTGCTCCTCGAGCTTGCGGGCGGCGAGCGCCGCGGGGTCCTCGTCGGTGACCCACCCGGTATCGACGCTGTTCATGAAGATGCCGTCCTTCGCATAATCGGGCGCGGACGTGCGCGTCATCATGTTGAGCGCGGCTTTCGCCATGTTGGTGTGAGGGTGCCTGTCCGTCTTGTAACGGCGGTAGAACTGCCCCTCCATCGCCGAGACGTTGACGATGTGCCTGTCGAACGTGGGCCGTCGCATCATGAGCGGCTTCAGCCGGGAGTTCAGGACGAAGGGGGCGACCGCGTTGACGAGCTGCACCTCGAGCATCTCGACGGTCGGGACCTCGGCGAGCGTGAGCCGCCAGCTGTTCAGCGTCCGGAGATCGACCTGCTGGAGATCGGCGTCGTAGCGGCCCTTGGGGAAGAGCAGCTCGTCGAGGCGCTCGTCGCCCGGAGCCGGGATCTGGGAGAGCAAGGCGGGCTCGCGCAGGCCCGCGGTGGGGTCGGCGCCGGCGACGAGGGGGAGCGTGCCGCACGCGCGGAGCGCGTCGTACTCGCGGAGCGGGGGCCGAGCGCCCTGCGGGAGGGTGTGGACGGGCGCGGTCTCGCCCTCGATGAGGTGGCCGTAGAAGCCCGGCGGTCGCCGCACGGTCTGACAGGCGTTGTTGATGATGAAATCGAGCCGGTCGAGCGTGTGGAGGAGGTGGCGCGTGAAGAGCTCGACGCTCGGGGTGTGTCGGAGATCGAGGCCGTAAATCGCGACCCGTGATCCCCAGGCGTCGAAGTCGCGCTCCGCCGAGAAGCGGCGAGCGGCGTCGTGCGGGAAGCGGGTCGTGACGATCACCCGCGCGCCGGCGCGGAGGAGCATGATCGCCGCCTGATAACCGATCTTGACGCGGGCGCCCGTCACGAGCGCGACGCGGCCGTCGAGCGGAGCGGTCTGGCTGCGTTTGCCGTAGTTGAAGTCGCCGCAGGCGGCGCACATCGCGTCGTAGAAGAAGTGGACCCTGCGGAACTCGGCCTTGCAGACATAACACTTGCGCGGCCGCGCGAGCTCCGGCGCGCCGGGCTCGGGCGACGGCTCGGGCTCCTCGGTGGGCCCGGGCGGCGGCGCGGGCTCCTCGGCGGGGTCGGCCCATGACAGCGGGGGCGCGACCGGGGCGAGCGCGTCCGGCGTGCGGAACACCGGCTCTCGGCGGGCGACGCGGATGCCGACCGCATCGAGCAGGGCGGCGTCGGCGGACCTCTGCGCGTGCCGGTCGCGCTTGCGGAACGCCCTGGCGAGCTCTCGCTGCTCGGCGCGCTCGGGGCGCGAGACGCGGCCGGCGGCCAGGAGAAGCCGGCGGCGGTCCTCGGCGCTGATGGAGGCGAGCTCCGCACGATCGAGGGCCAAGGCCTCGAGCACCTTGAGGCAAGCGTCGAGATCGGCGGCAGTGAACGGCCGGCCTGCGCCGGCGGCTTCGCGGTCGGGACTCATCGAAGCGTGCGTGCATAGCACGCGGGAGACCGCGCGCGAACCGCAGCGGCCCTTCGGGTCCTGCCGGCACCTCCGCTGGCCGCGGCGCGCCTCGCCTTGCCTCGCCTCGCCCAGAGCGCCCGCGCCCAGAGCGCCGCCGACGAGCCCCGCGCGTCGCGTCCTGTTCGCCAGCTGAGGATTGTACACTACGTTCGCACATCATCCTGAGCCCTCGGAAACTCCAGCAGAGGATCTTATGATCGAGTCGCCACACAGTCTGTTTGCGACGGAATTCATGCCCCATGGCCATTGCTACTTCTGGCAGCCGGGCATGGTCTGGCTGCAGGTCATCACCAACCTGGCGATCGGCTTCGCCTACCTCTCGATCTCCCTGACCCTCGCCCATCTGGTCCGGCGTATCCGGGACATCCCCTTCCGGTGGGTGTACCTCGCGTTTGGCACCTTCATCGTTGCCGGTGGATTCACGCACTTCATGGATGTGTGGGTCATCTGGCAGCCGTTGTACTGGCTGGATGGGGCCATCCGGGCCATCACGGCGATCGCCTCCGTCGGCACCGCCATCCTGCTCTTTCCGCTGCTCCCCAGGGCGGCGGCGCTGGCGGCAGCCGCGCGCGTCACGCGCGAGCACGAGCTCCGCAGGGAGGAGCTGAATCGCCAGCTCTCGGCGCTCTACGAGGAGCAGAAACTCGCGGCCGAGGAGCGCGAGGTGATGCTCCAGCAGGCGCGAGAGGCCGTGAGGGCGCGAGAGATCTTCCTCGCCGTCGCGGCCCATGAGCTCAAGACGCCGATCACGCCGCTGCGCGCCGAGGTGGAGAGCGTGCTGCGCGCGGCGCGCGCCGCGCGCGCAGACCGCCTCACACCCGAGCGCCTGGTCATCAAGCTATCGGTCGTGGAGCGGCAGATCGATCGCCTGGAGCGGCTCGTCTCCGACCTGCTCGACGTCTCGCGCATCGCCGCTGGACGGTTCGAGCTTGAGATACAGGAGGTCGACCTCGCGGAGGTCGTGTGCGAGGTGGTCGAGCAGCACAAATACGACCTCACCAGGAACTCGATGTCCCTCCAGCTCGCCGCCGACGCCACGGGCGGCTGGGATCGCAGGCGGCTCGACCAGGTAGTGAACAACCTCCTCACCAATGCCCTCAAGTACGGCCGTGGGCGTCCGATCACGATCACCGTATGGGCGAATGATTCACGCGCCTGGCTCACGATCACGGACCAGGGCATCGGCATCGCGCCCGACCAGCAGGCCATCATCTTCAACCAGTTCGAGCGCGCGGTCTCGGAGCGACACTACGGCGGGCTCGGCCTCGGGCTGTGGATCGTGCGGCAGGTCGTCGGGGCGATGGGAGGGACGGTGTCCGTCGCGAGCGAACCTGACGTCGGCTCGACCTTTACTGTGGAGTTGCCTCGACGACATGGAAACATCGATGACGCCGAGACGAAATCCCCTTAAGCTGACATGATGAAGCACATCCTGTTGGTGGAGGACAACGAGGATATTCAGCTCTCTCTCCGCGACGCGCTCGAGGAAGACGGTGCTTACAGCGTCGTGACGGCCGGAAATGGAGCGGAGGCGCTCGCGCTGCTCGAGCGCGGCGAGCGGCCGAACATGATGCTCGTCGACCTCTTGATGCCCGTCATGGACGGTGTGGAGTTGATCGACCGGATGCGGCGCGACGCGCGGTTCGCTGGCATCCCGGTCGTCGTCCTGTCAGCCGCATCGATCACGTCCCCGCCACCCGGAACGCCGTTGCTCAGGAAGCCGATCCGCTACGAAGCCCTCCTTGGAGCGGTCCAGAAGGCGTGCGGTTGCTGAGAGCGGTGCGCTCGCGCGCTGAGGGCGCTACTTGGCGGCGGGCTCGTAGGGGCAGGGAGCGCCGCCTTCTCCGGTCTCGGCGAGGGCGCCCGTCGAAGGATCGATGGTGAGCGTGGTCGGGAAAGGGTGAGCGCCGGGTCCCTGCGAAGCTTCGGAGACCGAGAGCAGGAGGGTCCTGTCGGAGCGCTTGAACGCCCCTTTGCGATGGACGATGCCCGACCAGATGCACGCCACCTTCGGCGGGCAGGGGGAGACGCGATCCTCGGCGGCGAAGCTGCCGTCCCTCGCGAAGGAGAGCAAGCGCTCGTACTTCCGCGGACCGCACGCGGCGGAGCTCCACGTGCCGAACAGGGCTTCTTCGCCGGACGCGGTGGTCGAGGTCCGCGCTGTCGTGGTCGGCGCTTGCGTCGTCGCGGTGGTGACCGTGGCCGAAGCTTGCGGCGCGGGCGTGACCGGCGCCGCGGTGGAAGGCGGTGCGGAGGGCCCCGCGGGAGACGACGGCTCAGGGGCCGGCTCACGCGGACCGTTGACGGTGCACGCAGCGAGCGGCGCCAGCAGCGCGGCGAGGGGGAGGATGAACGTTCGCATCACACCCGCTCATCCCATGGCGGCTCAAGGCGCGCAACGCGTGCACCGCCAGAGGCCGCGGCGATACGCCCGCCCCGCGAGCGGCGACACCCTGGGGAGCGCCAGGCGTCCGACCGCGATCGATGTGCGCTACCCCAGCAGCGCGAGCAGATCCTCCCGCGTCAGCGAGGCCGCCCTGTCCGCCTCGCCCAGCGCGGCGCCCGCGATGGCGCGCTTCCGCTCCTGCAGCGCGAGGATCCCCTCCTCCACCGTGTCCTTCGCGACGAGCCGGTGGACCATCACCGGCCGGTGCTGCCCGATACGGTGGGCCCGATCGGCCGCCTGATCTTCGACCGCCGGGTTCCACCAGGGATCGAGCAGGAAGACGTGATCCGCCGCGGTCAGGTTCAGGCCGGTGCCGCCCGCCTTCAGCGAGATGAGCATCACCGGGGGGCCGCCCGGCGACTGGAACGCCGTGACCACCCCGGCGCGGTCGCGCGTCCCGCCGTCGAGGCGGCTCCACGGGATCCCCGCCGCGACGAGGTGCGGCTCGACGAGATCGAGCAGCGAGGTCCACTGCGAGAACACGAGCGCCTTGTGGCCGTCGGCGACGCACTCCTCGAGCGCCTCGATCAGCCGCGTCACCTTGGAGGAGGGCGCGGTCCGCGCCGCCTGCGCCGCGCCGCCGGCGCTCGAGCCCGGGATCAGCGCCGGATGGCAGGCCGCCTGGCGCAGGCGGAGCAGCGCCTCCAGCGCCGCCATGACGCTCGCCCCCTCCGCGAGCTTCTCCACCACGTCCTTGCGGGTGGCCGCGCGCACCGCATCGTAGAGCTCGCGCTCGGCCTCCTCGAGCTCGCAGTAGAGCACCATCTCCGAGCGCGGCGGCAGCTCCGGCGCCACCTCGCCCTTCAGCCGCCGCAGCACGAAGGGGCGGATCTTCTGCCGCAGCTCGGCCGCGGCGCCCTGCACGCCCTCGGCGATCGGGCGGCCGTAGCGCTCCTGGAAGGCGCTCCGCCCGCCGAGCAGGCCGCGGTTCGTGAAGTGGAGCAGGCTCCAGAGCTCCTCGAGCCGGTTCTCGACCGGCGTGCCGCTCAGCGCCACGCGCAGCTCGGCGCGGAGCGCGAACGCCGCGCGCGCCGCCTGGCTGTCGGGGTTCTTGATCGCCTGCGCCTCGTCGAGCACCACCGCCTCCCAGGCCTGCGCCGCGAGCAGCTCGGCGTCGTTGCGGAGCACGGCGTACGTCGTCAGCGTGATGTCGGCCGCAGGGTCGATCGTGCGCCGCGTGCCGTGGTAGACCGCGAACCGGAGGCCCGGGCGGAAGCGCCGGATCTCGTCGGCCCAGTTGTGGACGACGCTGCGCGGGCAGACGACGAGCGTCCGGCCGCGCAGCGCGCAGAGCGTCTGCAGCGTCTTGCCGAGCCCCATGTCGTCGGCGAGCACCGCGCCGAGGCCGGCGTCGCGCAGGAACGACAGCCAGTCGACGCCGCGGCGCTGGTACGGGCGCAGCGTCGCGGTCAGGTCGGCGGGCAGCGGCGCCTCCGGGAGCGACGCGAAGCCGTCCAGCAGCGGCATGAGCTTGTCGAAGCCCGACGGGCGCGGGTACTCGATCTCGTCGCACAGCGCGGCCAGCGCCGGGAGCGCCGCGGGCGGCACCTCCTTGTCTTCGCGCCGCGCCGCGAGCAGATCGGCGACGCGCGCGCCGTACTTCTCGAGCCACGCGGAGGGCAGCGGCGCCCACCCGCCGCCGAGGAGCGGCACGAGGGGCAGGCCGTCCTGCCACGCCCGGATGACGGCGGTCGCGTCCGCGCGCTTCGTGGGCGCGCCGGCGCCGGCGCCTTCGTCGTCCTGCCCACTCGAGAGCTCGAACTCGACGTCGAAGGCCCGGTCGTGGATGACGAAGCGCGGCACGAGCGCGGCCTTGCCGAAGATCTCGCCGCGCGCGTCGGCGAAGGCGCGGGCGTCCCACGACTCGAGGCGCGAGGCGAAGCGGATCGCCTCGACCCCGTCGAAGTCGACCCGACGGCCCGGGATGAGGTGGAGCTCGTCGCGCAGCCGGACGAGCAGCATGCGCTCCGCGGCCTCGTCGCGGACGGGCACGGCGCCGGACAGGTGCACGAGCCGGCCGTTCTCGATGCGCGCCTCCGGCGGATCGCCGTACACGAGGCTGGGCACGACCGAGAGCGTGTGCTCCTTCTGGCTGAGCTCCAGGAGGATCCGCGGCCGGGAGGCGCCGCCCGCGCGGGGCAGGCGCTGGCTCTGGACCGTGACCGGGACGCGCTTGGTCAGCTCCGGCAGGACGTCGGTCACCAGCTTGCCGAGGTCCCCCCGCGAGAACACCCGCCGGAGCGGCAGCCGCTCGAGCTTCGGCCCCGTGAGATCCGTCTCCCGGAGCAGGTGCAGCGTGCCGCCGCACCGCGCGACACCCGACGCGATCACCTCGTCGACGCGCGGGTCCCGCTCCACGACGAGCGCCGCGCCGTCGTCGTGATCGCGCACCGTCGCGCGGGGGCCGATCGCCTCGCTGGAGACGCGCACGGGCGCGCCGTCGAGCTCCACGTCCGCGACGCCCGCCAGCGCCGCGAAGAGCTCGGGCTGGCGATCCGAAGGGAAATAGCCGTGCTGCTTCGTGCCCACGAGGCGGTCGATCGCCAGGTCCTCGTGCGTCGGGTAGAGCTCGGGCAGCCTCGGCCCCGGCCGCTCCGGGCTCGCTGGAGCCCTCACGGCGCGGCCAGCGAGGCTGGCGAGCGAGACCCGGAGCGGCTCCTCGGAGCCGCTCGCGTGCACGATCATCCGCTCGAGCGCGAGCACGAGCCCCTTGCGCCGGAGCCGGTACCGCAGCCGCGCCGGCGGCGGGGACGCGGCGATCGCGCCGCCTTGCGCGGCCGGCTGCGTCTGCGCCCTCGGCTGGCCCTGCGCCGGCGGCTGGCCCTGCGCAGCCGGCTGGTCCTGCGCCGCCGGCTGGCCCTGCGCGACCGGTTGCGAGAGCGACAGCGTCGCCGCGACAGCGTGCGCGCAGGGATCGATTTTTCCACCGCAGTCGCACGTCCACTCGGCGTCCGCCGGGTAGAGGGTGACGGTGGGTGCGACGGGCTGCCCGGCCGCCTTGATGCGGACCACGATGGCATCGCCGCGATCCTCGCGTCCGAAGGCAGCGCCCTCACGGGCGAGCTTGACGCCCTGGGACCAGAGGCCCGGAAGACAGGCTTTTCTGATGGCTTCGAGAAGACCCTGCACTGAGACTCCAGACACCGACGACCGGCCGCGGTAGCTCGCGCGCTCTCCCGGGACCAGCGCCACTTCTTGGGATGTTCACAGAAAGACGAAGAAGACGGAAAGAGGTTCGGGCGTCTTTTTCCGCTGTCGCGTCTTCCAGATTCCAGGAGCTTGCCCGGTACGAGCAGGGCGCTGCTGTAGCAGGTATCCGCGCGGCGTGGCGCCGCGAGCTCTACCGGCGCGTCAGGTGCTCGCGGTAGCGCGTCGTGAGCTCCATCCAGCGCAACGTGAGGATCGGCTCTCGCTCGAGCCGATCCTGCCAGCTGCGATCGACGGCCTTCCACAGGTCGCGGTCGGCGATGCCGTGGCGCAGGAGCGCCTGGTCGAACGACGAGGCCGCTCCGAGCGACGACTCGGCGCAGAGGACCGCGTACTGCTGGAGGCTGAGCGAGGGGAGCGCGCTCCGCGTGCCCGGAAGGTCGCTCCGCGACGCGGGCGCAGGGGCCGCGACGCTCGGCGGCGCCGGAGCTGCCGGCGCCGGAGCGGCCGGCCCGGCGGCGCTCTCGTCGAGCTCGCCGGGCGATCGCCGGAGGGTGACCCCCGACCGCGCGTTGCCGCCATCGAGCTCCAGCAGATCGGCCTCGGGCGGGACCTTGATCGAGGGCAGCGGCAGGGCCCGCGGCACCTCGACGGCCTCGTCGGCCTCGCCCTCCGAGGGCAGGCGTTTCCCGCTCGACATGGGGACGATCACGGACTGCGGCGGCGAGGCCGCGCGCCGCGGCGGCGCGGAGGAGCCGCTCCCCTGGCCGCCTCGCCGTGAGCCGCCGCGCTCGCCGTCGGGCGCCGCGAACGACAGCACCGGGCCGGCGTCGGTGATCTCCATCTGCAGGATGATCTCACCGGTCCTTCCGCGGACGACGAGCCGATCGCCCCCCAGCGTCGCCTCCATCTCGTAGCGCCGCCCGGAGGAGAGCGAGATGGTGGCCGAGGGGACCGGCGCGCCGCTCGCCGCCCCCCGTGAGCCCGCCTCTTCCTGAGGACGGAGCCCGGTCTGATGCAGCCCGCGCTCGGTATCGGGTGGATCCCCACTCATCAGGATCGGAGCCTAACGCAGCAAGCGCACGCCCCGCGAGCGCTTTCGACGCTCTCGACGCTTTCGACGCTCTCGACGCATGATTCAAGCGTCTGAGCCCAGAGCGCCTGGGGACACGCGGCTCGCCTTCGCGTTCCTGCGATCGGGCGCGGGCGCATCCGAGCCCAACCGACCCCCTCCGACGCGGTGCGCTCGGTCACCCTGGCTCGCGCCTGAGCGCCGCGGCCTGCGCTCGGTCGCGCAGGGGTGCGCAGGAGCGCGCTCGGCCACGCAGGAGTTGGGGCGAGGGTGCACTCCGACACAGAGCGCTTACGTGGCTCAGCGTGTCTTCATTTCACGAGGTGCGTCGCTGCGCTCAAGCCCGGGCTGCGCTGACAAAAATCGCCGCTGATGACGTTCTCTTGGAATTCGCCGGCGCTGATCGCAATGCGTCCAGAGAGGTCATTCCTGGCGTGTCCCGGCCCATCTTCGTTTGAAACGGTTGGCTCTGTAGTAAAGCGGGCAGCGAGCTCTTCCCGACAGGCGGTCTATGAAGAATACCTATCTCGCGCTTGCGCTGCTGTTCACCGCGTGCCTCCCAGGCTGCTTCTACACCAGACAGACTATCGAAACATGCGACACCGAGTGTGAGGACGTGCCCAACCAGGACGCGTGTCTAGCGGAATGCGGGACGTGCGTGGATCAATGTAAAAGCGAGCCCTACGGGTCCGACCGTTGGGACTGCATAGCGGAATGTCGGACATGCGCGAAAGTGTGTAGAAACCAGCCCGACCGCGACGCGTGCATCTCGGCATGCGAACCGTGCAGCGGCGACCAGTGTGTCGAGCCGCCTCCGGAGGGCTTCTATGGCCCTGCGCTGCTCTGGGTCGGCAGGACGGTGGACGAGCCGCAGTGCCCCCACGGCGCCCAGACCACGGTGTACAGGGGGTACGAGACCGCTGACTTCCCTTTCGCGTGCAGCCCATGTCGGTGCGGCGAGCCGGCCTGCGCCTTGCCCGACGATCTCCGGACGGCCGCTTCGCTGAAGTGCGGTGGCCCGGCGGTCTCGGTGCATGAGCCCCGGGACATCCTGAACGGCACCTGCGTGGTGCCCAGCAGCGCCCTCGTGAACGATCACCAATCGCTCGTCCTCGGCGCGACCCGAGTGACGCCTTGCGAGGCCAGCGTCGAGCCCCCCCCGGTGCCGCAGTTCACCTTGCGGTGGTATCGCTCCGGCGTGGCGTGCGGGGGCAGCCTCCAGGAACGCACGTGCCCCTCTCCGTCGAAGACGTGCGTGCCACCCGATCAGGAACACGGCTTCGCTCAGTGCATCATGTACCTCGGCGAGGGCGAGGTGACCTGCCCGGAAGATTACCCGGAGGACGTCGTCCTCTACGACGGCATGAGGGACGAGCGCCACTGCACGCCGTGTGAGTGCGGTCCTCCGACAGGCAGCGAGTGCTCCCTGATGCTCGTTTCCTTCCGGGACGGCGCGTGTGACGAGCAGCTCACCGCCGGCACCGCTTCGAGCGATGCCCCGGGCTGCGTCGCCGCCACGCCCGGGGAAACGCCCAAGAGCATGAGGGCCATCTGGCAGGTCGACCGGCCCGGAAGCTGCGAGCCGAGCGGCGGCGAGCTGCGAGGCGAGATCGTCCTCACCGGTCCGAGCACGTTTTGCTGCCAAACACGTCCAGGCGAGAACGGGTGACGATCATGCGCCGCGAAGGGCGGCGCAGCGCCGCCCGAGCCGCACGATTCGGGCTTTTCCTGAACCACGGTACGGGCTGACCAGAACCTGCGATGTCAGGCAAAAGGCGCCAAAATCAGGGATCCGCGGGCATGGCGAAAAACCTCTCGAAACGGAGAAACAGACGAGCCAAAATGCAATGCGACCTGCGCGCTCGAGAGCGCACACAAAAGCCTTTACGTGCGCTCCAAAGTCAGTATCTACAGGATCACGACGTGGGAGCGGCGACGTCGAGCCGGCCTCCGTCACGCGGCAGAGGTGCACTGTCCTACGGGCGCTGGAGACGTTGAAGAGGGGGGCCACATGGCGGGGTGTTGCGGCCGGACGGGAAGCAGCGGCGTGCATCGGGTCGAGGTGTCCACTCCGCTCCGTACCGCACCGATCCCGCCCTAGCCGGGACGCCGATGCGACGCGCCGGTTGTGCCGCCGTGTTCGTTGTCTCGATGGCGACGACCCCGGCGCACGCGGATACGCCTCGGTCTGAATCGGGACGGGAGACTCAGGAGGACGACCACATGTTCCGCGGCGAGATCTCCGCGTCACCGCTGCTCGCAATGGGCCTCATGCCCGCGCTCGGCGGAGGGGCATCTTTCGCCACGGCGTTCCGCTGGCCCAGTCTGTCGATCGGCGTCGAGGCGCGGATGTTCACCTCCCTGGCAGATACCTTTGCGGACGGCGTCCTGGTCCATGCGAGCCTGGCGATGCCGACGCTCGACATCTGCGGTCATCGCGGGCTCCTGTCGGTGTGCGCCGTCTTCGACGCCGGCGAGCTGCGGATCACGAGCGACCCCGGCGTCAGCGTTCAAGCGCGCCAGCCGTGGGTCAGCTCGGTCGGCCTGCGGGTCGCGGGCGACTGGCGCTTCTCCGAGCAGCTGTCGCTGCGCGGGTTCGCCGAGCTGCACACGAACCACAGCCGCCCGTCCCTCTGGGTGAACAACAGAGAGGTATGGCGGGTCCCTCCGCTCTCCGGTGTGGTCGGCGTGGGGCTCGTGCTCCCCGTGGACGCCTTCTGAGGGAGGCACCCTGGCCGCTCCCTGGATGGGAATGCGGCCGACACCACCTGGCCTGAACAAGCGGTCACCACGCCGCGATGAGCACCATGTCAGCAGCATCAGCAAGAGACACCGGGGCTGACGCGGCAACACGGGACCGACCGAGGGTCCGGGCGGCGTGGTCGCTCGTCGCTGCGGCCGCGGCCCTGCTGTGGCCCTGGCGCGCCGGGGCCGCGCCGCCCCGCGCCGCGGTGCAGCTCGAGTACCGGCGCGCGCCAGGGGCCGAGCGCTGCCCGGGCGAGGGGCTCCTGCGCGAGGAGATGGCCAGGCAGCTCGGCTATGACCCTGTGGAGCCCGAGGCGGCCGCGCAGGCCAAAGCCCTTGTCTTCCGGGGACCAGGGAGGGAGATACACGCCACCATGGATCTCTACGACGCGGATGGATCCATCGCATGGTCACGGCACCTGGTCGTCTACCACGACGATTGCCAAGAGCTCGTCATGAACATGGCGCTCTCGCTCCGGGTCGCGCTCGATCCGAGCCTCCACGTGCCGCCCGCCCCGCCACCGCCGCCGCCCTCCCCTGCCCCGCCCCCAGCCGACGCCGCTGCCGCCACGCCCGCGCGGCGCGCGTGGCCCGACTTCAGCGTCGGCCTCGCGGGGGCCGCTGTGTTCGGAACCTTGCAGGAGACGACCGCCGGGACGGCGCTCCACGTCGCGCTCCGCTATCCATCTTTCTCCCTCGGCTTAGAAGGCCAAGTTCAACTGCCCGTCACGATTCAGCTCGACGAGACGACGAGCATCTCGGCCTGGCTCGCGGCGGCGAACGTGATGCCGTGTTCGCGGCAGCGTCACCTCTTCGCTTGTGCCGTCGTGTCGGTCGGCGTCGTGACCACCTCCAGCACCGACGCCAGGATCGTCGACACGTCGGCGCTCTGGCTGGCCACGGGGCCGCGCGCCGGCATCGAGATGCCGATCTCCGATCGGCTCGCCATCCAGTTCTATGGCGACATCGTGCTCCGCCTCTCGGAGCTCCGGGTCGAGAGCCAGGAAGGTGTGCTCTGGACCCCGCCCGCCTACGGCGGGCTCGTGGGGCTCCGTCTGGACGTCAATCTCGATCCGCGGAGCGAGGCGCCCGCGCGGCGCGCTGCCCTCCCTCGGGGTGCCGAGGCAGCGCATTGACCAGCTTCGCGACCACGCCGTCGCCACGCTCGAGGGGGGAACAGAGATGGGGTCACAGTCACGCAAAAACACGTCCGCAGAACCTTCCCACGCCCGCATGGCGGAGATCGCCGACGAGCACTTCTCGTTCATCGCCCGCTACCTCGCCCGCCTCGGGGTTCGCGCGCAGGACATCGAGGACGTCGCCCAGGAGGTCCTCGCCGGCGCCTACCGCGCGCTGCCGCGGTTCGATCCCAGCAGGGGCACCGTGCGGTCGTGGCTCATGGGCATCGCGACCCACCAGGCGTCGAACCATTTCCGACGGGCCCACCGCCGCCACGAGCGCCTCCGGCCGTTCGACGATCTCGCGGCGCTGCCTGACGTCACCCCCGACTCCGAGCAGCATGCCATCGCGAGAGACCGGCGCTGCGTGCTCCACAAGCTGCTCCAGGAGCTGCCCATGGAGCGCCGCTGCGTGTTCGTCGCCCATGAGCTCGAGGAGATCGACATGGCCGAGATCGCCCAGCAGCTCTCGATTCCCCTGAGCACCGCGTGGAGCCGGCACCGGCTCGCCTGGGTGGACATCGAGGCGGCCATGCGTCGCTGGCAGGCGCGGCAGCGCGGCCGCGGGCTCGCGTTCATCCCCTTCAGCGCCGGCGCGCTCGTCCAGGAGGCGCGCACGGGACGCGAGGGCGCGCCGACGTTGCTCGCGCGGCTATACCGCGGCGCCCGCGGGGTGTTCTCTCCGTGGAGGCTCCCGATCGAGGGCGGCACGCCGACGCGGGCAGGCTCGCTCCATCTCGCAGCGAGCATCGCAGTCCCGCTGGCGAGCGCCGCCGCCGTCATCGCGCTCACGCTGAGCGCGCTGCGCGCCGCCTCGACCCCGACCGCCGCCGGACAGCGCGCCGCGAGCGGGCTCGCCGTGGCGGCCATCCGGACGCCGCCGCCCCCGGAAGCGTTGCCGCCGTCCCCGGCCGCGCTGCCGCCGCTGTCCCCGGCCGCGCTGCCGCCGCTGTCCCCGGCCGCGCTGCCGCCGCTGTCCCCGGCCGCGCTGCCGACGGCGCCCGGCGTAGCTGCAGCGGCGGGCGCCCTGCAGGGCGGCGGGATCTCGGCCGCCGGGAGCCCGCGAGCGACCAGCGCGGCGCCGCTCGCCCAGAAGTCCGCGCCCCGTCCGGCCGGCAGAGCGACCTTCCCTCCCGCAGGAGCGTCCGGGGCGTCGAACGATCAGGAGATCGCCGCGGAGCGCACCCTCATCGACGGGGCGATCACCGCGTTGTCGCGCGGCCATTATGCGGAGGCAAAGAGCCTCCTGATCGAGCACCGAACGAGGTTCCCTGCTGGCCGCCTCACCGCCGAGAGGAACGCGGCGCTTCGCGCGCTGCGCTCGAGGACGGCTGCCGCCGGGCCCCGCCCGCTCCTGTAGAGCACTGCTCGGATGGCGAGGATCTGAACCGCCGAGGACACCAAGAGAGTCGAGCCCTGGCCCCTCTCGACCTCTCGTCCACCTCTTCTCTCCGAGCCGCCGTGGCACGCGCAGCCGAGAGCCGGTCGAGAGCGATTCCCCCGTTCAGTTCCCCACGACCTCAGTGCTGCTCTCCTGCACAGGAGACGATCCATCCCAACCGCCGCCGAGCGCTGCTCTCCCGCACAGGAGACGGGCCCAGATCGACGTTTTCGGCGCGCAGGCGTGCTCCAGCACGCCGAGCACCGAAAACGCCGAGGTGGGCCCGTATCCGAAGCGGGAGAGCAGCGCTCCCGTCCTTGGCGATTGAGGGGGAGAGGCGGGGGATCGCGCGCGCACAGAAGATCATTTTTCAGAGCCGATGGCTTTTTTTTGAGATGGGAGATCTGCTCCTCCTAATTAAGCGAGCATGGGACAACCGCATCGCACTCTCGCACCGTCGATGCCGCTGGATAGACAGCGGGCCTTCGTCCGGCTCTTTCGGGGGAAGACCTACGATTCCGTATGGAATTGGCTTAGGCGGCTCGGGGTCCCACGCCGCGATCGGCGAGACATCCTCCAGGATGTGTTCCTCGCCGGATACCAGAGCTTCCCTTCCTACGACCCGCTCCGCGCGCGACCGGAGCGGTGGCTCAACAGGATCACGGTCCACGTGGCCGCCCACTACCGCGACCGCGCGCACCACCGGCGCGAGGAGCTGTCCTCCGGCCACGCCCCGCGTCGCGTCGCCGACGAGCGCCCGAACGCCGAGGAGCAGATCGACGCAGAGCAGACGCGCTCCCTCATCCTCTCGCGGCTCAGGTCGCTGCAGGCCGAGGAGCAGCAGATCCTCATCCAGCACGACATCGAAGGCGTGCCGATGGCGACGGTCGCCGAACAACACGGGATCCCGCTGTCGACGGCGTACAAGTGGCGCACGCGCGCGCTCGCGTCCCTGCGTGCGCTGATCGAGGAGCCCCGCGCGGAGCGCAGGCATCAACGACCGCCGCGACCGACGGCGAGCAACGTGGCCGAGGCGGCGGCGCACCCGGCGAAAGGCGCACGATCGGCGAACACGCCACGCCGGACGGCGCTGGCAGAGCGACCCGTCCGCTCGACCACAGCGGGCGCGAACCGGCCCGCGGCGCCCTGCCATGCGCAGCCGAAGGGCGCGCCGTTCCTGCCGCGGCCGGGCGGGGACCGGGCGCACTCGCCAGCGCGCGCATAGATAAGGTTGGATGGCCGGCGGAGGCCGCCAGCGCGGTCGGGCCAGCGCTCGCGCGAGCGCCGGCGTCGGCCCGGATCCGGCGTCCCCGCGTGGTTCGATGGCCCGCCCGCGCATGGCGAGACAGATCTTCAAGCCGACCGCAAGCCGTAAGGGAGTACGGGGCGCCGTACAACGACCAGAAAGTGCCTCCGGGCCACGCGCGGGTAGTCGGGGCGTATGTCGTCCGCTATGCTGGAGCCTCAACGATGTACTACTCGACCGACGACCTTCGTATTGCAGGGCTCAGGCCCTTGATCCCCCCGGCGATCCTTATCGAAGAGATCCCCGTCAGCCCCGCGGCCTCCGAGACCGTGGCCTTCACGCGCAAGGCCGCCGAGCGCGTGATCTCGGGCGACGACGACCGGATCATCGTGGTGGTGGGCCCCTGCTCCATCCACGACCCCAAGGCCGCCCTGGAGTACGCCGCGCGGCTCCGGGAGGCGCGCGACCGGCTGAGCGACGATCTGCTCGTGATCATGCGCGTGTACTTCGAGAAGCCGCGCACCACGGTCGGCTGGAAGGGGTTGATCAACGATCCCGACCTCGACGGGAGCTTCTCGATCAACAAGGGGCTCCGCGTCGCCCGCGGGCTGCTCCGCGACATCGCCGAGCTCGGGCTCGCGAGCGGGAGCGAGTTCCTGGACACGATCTCGCCGCAGTTCATCGCCGATTTCATCTCCTGGGGCGCGATCGGCGCGCGCACGACCGAGAGCCAGATCCACCGCGAGCTCGCCTCCGGGCTGTCGTGCCCCGTGGGCTTCAAGAACAGCACCGAGGGCGACGTCCAGATCGCGGTCGATGCGGTGCGGGCCGCGCGCGAGGCGCACCATTTCCTCTCCGTGACGAAGCAGGGGATCTCGGCGATCGTTGCGACGCGCGGCAACGCGTCGTGTCACGTGATCCTGCGCGGCTCGCAGCGCGGCCCGAACTACGCGGCCGAGCACGTCCGCGAGGCGGCCGACCGCCTGACCAAGGCGGGCCTGCCGCGCCGGCTGATGGTCGACTGCAGTCACGGCAACAGCCAGAAGGATCCGGCGCGCCAGAGGACGGTGGCCGAGAGCCTGGCCGACCAGCTGCGCTCCGGCTCGCGGGACATCCTCGGCGTGATGATCGAGAGCCACCTCGTGGGAGGCCGGCAGGATCTCGCGCCGGGCAAGCTGCCCATCTACGGCCAGAGCATCACCGACGCCTGCCTCGGCTGGAACGACACCGTTCCCGTGCTCGAGCTGCTCGCACAGGCGGTGCGGGACCGGCGAGCCAGCAAGGCGGCGTGAGCCCTCCGCGCGGCGCCTGCGGCCGCGCGTGACGGCGGCCGTGCGTGACCGCGCCGCGGCCACCGTGTGTGGCGGATCCCTCAGAAAATTTCATCATAAACGCAATTCACGACCCGCGGCACGCTGCAGCCACGGCCGCCGGGGTTTCGTGCGCCGCGGGCCCGGCGCCACTGCCGTGCGGGCGAGCGACACGCTATGCCTGCACCCGGGAAAGCCGCGGAGGGAGCTGCCATTCTCTCGGAAATCCTCATCATCCTGGCCCTGGTGCTCGTGAACGGCGTCTTCTCGGGCGCCGAGATCGCGGTCGTCACGGTCCGCAAGACGCGGCTCGACCAGCTCGTCCAGTCGGGGAGCCGCCGGGCGCGCGCGGTGAAGCGCCTGCGGGGCAACCCGGAGCGCTTCCTCGCCACCGTGCAGATCGGCATCACCGTCGTGGGCGCGACCGCGAGCGCCTTCGGCGGGTCGACCCTCGCGAAGGACCTCGCGCCGGTGCTCCGCGCGGCGCCGTGGATCGGGGACGCGGCGGACGAGCTGGCGTTCGCCGCGGTGGTCGCGCTCGTGTCCTTCCTGTCGCTCGTCCTCGGCGAGCTCGTCCCGAAGTCGCTCGCGCTCCGCGCTTCCGAGCGGTACGCGATGCTCGTCGGCCCGCCGCTCCGCGGGCTGTCGTCGCTCGCCCGCCCGCTCGTCTGGCTGCTCACCGCCAGCTCCAACCTGGTGCTGAGGCTCTTCGGCGACCGCACGAACTTCGTCGAGGCGCGCCTCTCCCCCGAGGAGATCCAGCAGATCGTCGACGAGGCCGCCGAGGCGGGCTCGGTCGACAAGCGCGCCGGCGAGATCGCGTCCCGCGCCATCGATTTCGCCTGGCTCACCGCGCTCCAGGTGATGCTCCCCCGCGGCCGCGTCGTGGCCCTCCCGCGCGACGCCGCCGCCCAGGAGGTCCAGCGCGCGGTGCTGGAGCACGGCCACACGCGGATGCCGGTCTACGAAGGGTCGAACGACAACGTGATCGGCTACGTCACGATGCCCGAGGTGCTCGCGCTCCTGTGGGGCGACGGCCAGTTCTCGCTGGAGAGCATCCTGCGCCCGGCGTACTTCGTGGTCGGGTCGATGCCGGCCGTCGATCTCCTCGCCGAGCTGAAGCGGCGCCGGCTCCAGCTCGCCGTGGTCGTGGACGAGCAGGGCGGCATGATCGGCATCATCACGATGGAGGACCTCGTCGAGGAGCTCGTCGGCGAGATCTTCACCGAGAACGAGGCGCACCCGCCTCACGCAGAGACGATCCGGCGCGAGCCGGACGGGTCGGCGCTCGTGCCCGGCGACATGCCGGTCCACGAGGTCTGCCGGCAGCTCGCGATCGCGCTGCCGGACGACGTCCGCTGGTCGACGGTCGCGGGGCTCTGCCTGGGGCTCGCCCGGCGCATCCCGGCGCCCGGCGACGTCGTGACGACCCCGGACGGGGCGGAGCTCCACATCGTCGACGCGAGCCCCCGGCAGATCCGCACGGTGCGGGTCCGCATCCCGCCCGCGCTCGCGAGCGAGCCCGAGGACGAGGAGCCGCGCGGCGAGGGCTGAGCCGGCGCGGCGCGTCAGGACGCAGGGACGGGCGCGCCCGCGGTCCTCCGCTGGAAGTAGTCGACCACCACGTAGCGCCGGGCGAGGAGGCCGAAGACGACGCCCGCGATCAGGAGGAGCACCGCGAAGGAGAGATATTGAAGCGCGCCCGTGAGCACGTCGAGCGCCGCGACGCCGGCGGTGATCAGGTCGCCCGTGATCGCCATGCCGGCCGAGCGCCGTGAGGTGGGCGCCGCGCACAGGTGGTCATTGGCCTTCGCACGTGCTCGTGGATCAACAT
Source organism: Sorangium sp. So ce124 (assembly GCF_051525235.1). Classification (NCBI taxonomy): domain Bacteria; kingdom Pseudomonadati; phylum Myxococcota; order Polyangiales; family Polyangiaceae; genus Sorangium; species Sorangium sp. So ce124. Next base: position 3,867,723 of record NZ_CP150312.1, on the reverse strand, counting down.
GGTGTTGATCGTGAAGAACGTTGAGATGCTCTTCATCCCGTAAAACCTGAAACGCTCGCACCCCTCGTTTCCGATAATGTACTTGCTCTGAGGGGGAAATCGGTTGGTGCTCGGAGCGGTTGGCGTCATGGCGAGGCCCTCGCGCGCGCCATCTCGATGCGTAGATCGCCTCCCGCGCCAGGGCAATCCGCGCTGCCTCCCTCCCCTCCAGAGAGCGCCGGCGCTGGCTGGCTCATCAGCCTAGCCTCGCGAGGCTAGGCCAGCCCGAGCAGCGCACCCTGTGGTCAAGGTGTACGACGGTGGCAAAACGGCGCGCGCGCGCACCGACGAGGATCGACGATCTGCGCGCGGGATTCAGGCTGCAAGCATTGACATCCTGGAAGGCCATCGTCGTATCCTCCCGGTAGCTCCGCGTTACGACCCCCGTCGTCGGCAACCCTGCCGAGGGAAGGTTCATGGAAAAGCTCAAATCGCGCTTCAGGCTCGCGCCGACGTATACCCTGCTCTGGCTCGCCGCGGCGGCGCTCTCCGCCGTGGCATCGTGTTCGGACGGCGGCCCCAGCACGAGCGCGTGCGTCGCGCCGGAGACGGAGTGCGACGGCATCTGTATCAACACGGGCACGAGCACGAGCCACTGCGGCGCGTGCGGCGTGGCGTGCGGCGACGATCAGACCTGCCGCGACGGCGAGTGCGTGGCCGCGTGCGACGACGGCCTCGCGGCGTGCGGCGACAGCTGCGTCGACACCCAGAGCGACGAGGCGAACTGCGGCCGCTGTAACAACGCCTGCGAGGAGGGGCAGACATGCCAGGCCGGCGCGTGCCAGGACCAGGGCAGCTGCCCCACGGGGCGCACCGACTGCGGCGGCACGTGCGTCGACGTCTCGTCCGATCCGAGCAACTGCGGCGAGTGCGGCGCCGCGTGCACGGACGACCAGACCTGCGAGTCGGGCGAGTGCCAGGACGGCGAGTGCTCGCAGGGGCTCACCGACTGCAACGGCGCCTGCGTCAACCTCCGGAACGACGCCGGGAACTGCGGCGAGTGCGGCACCGCGTGCACGGACGACCAGACCTGCGTCGCCGGCGAGTGCGAGGACGGCTGCGGCTCCGGGCTCACGGCCTGCGACGGCGTCGACGTCTGCGTCGACCTCCAGACCAACGCCGAGCATTGCGGCGAGTGCGGCGCCGCGTGCAACGACACGCAGGTCTGCCAGGCCGGGGCTTGCGCGTGCACGGTGAGCCCGGGCCACGACCTCGGCAGCGCCGTGCCGCAGATCGTGAACGGCACGACCGCGGGCCTGCCGAACACGTATTCCCCGACGTGCTCCGCCACGAGCTCGAGCGAGCGCATCTACTCGTTCACCGCCGCGACCGCGGGCGTCTACTCGTTCGACAGCACGAACTCCGGCTACAGCGTCGTTCTCGCCCTCCTCGACGCGACGGGCTGCTCCGAGATCGCGTGCAGCGCCGACCCCAGCGCGGTCATCACGGCCGACCTGGCCATGGGCCAGACCGTCTACATCGTGGTCGACGGCGCGGAGGGCCAGGCGGGCACCTTCGAGCTGAACGTGACGCGGGCGAGCGCGCCGAGCTGCCCGGCGGGCACCCTCGCCTCGTCGGTGCCGCAGACGATCACCGGCAGCACGGTCGGCCGGCCCAACAGCGTGCGGCCGACCGCGACGACGGCCTGCCGCGCGTCGAGCAGCCCCGACGCGGGGTACGCGTTCACGGCGCCCGTCGCCGGCGACTACACCTTCGATACGTTCGGCTCGGCGTTCGACACGATGCTCCACGTGCACGACGCGACGTGCAGGGGGGCTCAGCTCGCGTGCAACGACGACACGGACGTCGAGCAGTCGGAGGTCACGGTGACGCTCGCGGCGGGTCAGACCGTCGTGGTCGTGGTGGACGGCTCGACCGACACCAGCGACGGCGCGTTCACGCTCAACGTGAAGCGGGCCGTCCCGCCGCCGGTATGCGACAACTCGGGCACCTGCGGCGACGGCAGCTCGGGGTGCACCCGGTGCGCGCTCGAGAGCAGCTGCGCCGACGAGCTCTCGGCGTGCACGGACAGCATCGCGTGCAGGGAGTACGTGAGCTGCTTCCGTACGTGCGACACGGCCGCCTGCAAGGAGGCCTGCAGGACGGTAGACCCGGCCAGCGCGGCCCTCTACGAAGCGATGCTCCAGTGCGCCCAGTGCGACGTGTGCCGGAACGATTGCAGCGGCTCGTCGGAGGTCGTGTGTCGCTGAGCGAGCGCGTGAAATAGAAACGCTGCGTCGCCCGTGTTACGAACGGGATGATGCAGCGCATCCTCCACGGCCACTTCTGGACGGTCGCTCCCTGGCTCAAGCATCAGATTCGCGCCCCGCGGCTCGCTCCGTCTTCCCCCTTCGCGGTCCACGTCGATGAGACTCCTGCCGGGCCCGTCCGGTTGCTCGGCAGGATCCGCCACCGAGAGGGCGCGAGCTCGATCCTCGTCGTCGTCCACGGGCTCGGCGGTACGAGCGAGAGTTATTATATGGTCGAGGCCGCTCTGAGGGCCGAGCGCGCCGGGCTCGCCTGCCTGCGCGTCAACCTGCGCGGCGCCGGGGGCGACGGAGACGACATCTACCACGCTGGCCTGTTCTCCGATCTCCACGCCGCCATCACCTCCCCCGAGCTCGACCGGTACGAGCGCGTGCTCGTCCTCGGCTACTCGCTCGGCGGGCATATCGCCCTCCGTTACGCGGCCTCGGGCTCGCTCGACGGGCGCGTCCACGCCGTGGCGGCCGTCTGCCCGCCGCTCGACCTGGAGCGATCCGTCGCCGCGATCGACCAGCCCGAGCGGTGGGTGTACCGCAGGCACGTGATGTCCGGGTTGAAGGAGATGTACACCGCCGTCGCCTCGCGCCGCGCCGTGCCCGTGCCCCTCGACGAGGCGCTCGCCATTCGCACGATCCGCGAATGGGACCGGCGCATCATGACGCGGCGCTTCGGCTATGAGAGCGTGGAGGCCTACTATGCGAGCGAGAGCGCCGCCCCGCGCCTCCGCGACATCGCCGTCCCGTCGCTGATCGTCGCGGCGGAGGCCGACCCGATGGTGCCGCTCGACACGGTGCGGCCGGCGATCGAGGCCCACCCGCGCTCGCCGCTGCTCGACGTGCAGTGGCTCCGGCACGGCGGGCACGTGGGCTTCCCGCGGACGCTGAGCCTCGGGTTCGGGGCGGCGCCAGGCCTCGAATCCCAGGTCATCCACTGGCTCACGAGGCATTGACGTGCAGGCGTCGCCGCGGCCGTGCCCGCGGCTCGCTGGCTCGGCTCCCCCGGGCATCGGGGCGCGGGAGCGCGCTCGGTCGCCGCGCGGCCGCGCCGACGCGATGTCACCCGCGCGGAGCGGCCGGCATCAGCGCATAGACGTCGACGTCCACGCCTGGGCTGTAGAGCACGTGCGGCGCCCCCTTCGGGGCGGGCAGGCCGGCCGCGGCGACGACGCTCTCCTCGACGTGGGTCACCTCGGCCCGGTGGAGCGGATAGGGCGCGTGGTGCACCTGCCCGATCCTGAGCGCGCCGCCGCTCGCGGCGAACAGCAGGTAGCGCTCGGCCAGGAAGTGCTCGAAGGTCCCCGGCGCCGCGGCGCCGCCGTCGATCGCCGCGCCGACGCGATAGCGCGCCTCGAAGCGCGCAGGCACGGGGCCCGGCCAGCGCCGCGCGCTGCGGTAACGGACCTCCCCGTCCCTCGATTCGAGATCCATCGAGGCGTAGTGATACGGCAGGTGCCAGCCGACCCGGGCCGCTACGACCGCGATCGCCTTGGCCGCGTCCAGGCTGAAGAACCAGACGCCCGGCGCTCGCCCCTCCTGGTGAACGTAGGTGCGGACGTTGAGCTCGTGGAAGTTCGAGATCCCCGGCACGCTCGGCGACCACCAGGGGCTGACGTCGCGCATGGTGAAGGCGACGACGCCGACGTAGGCCTTGCCCTCGAAGGTGTCGAGTTCGAGCGCAGGCGGCACGACGGCGCGGAGCGCGGCGATCGGCGTCTCCCAGTGCAGGAAGAGCAGCTCTCTCCAGCGCTGGAAGCCCGCAGGACGGCCAGGGGGGCGGAGCGTGGGGGCGATTCGATCCACGGCGACCTCAGCATAGGACGGCGCGGTCAGAAGATCTCCTCTCGCGGCGGGCAATGGCATGGGGATATCCTGCGCGCGGAGCCGAACGGGCACGGAGCGGAGGCAGGATGAAGAAGCTCATCAATGCGCCGGACGATCTCGTCGATGAGGCGCTCGAAGGCATGGCGCTCGCTCACGCCGAGCTCCTCCGGGTGAACGCCGCGCCGCGCTTCGTCACGCGCGCCGAGGCGAAGGGCAAGGGCAAGGTCGCGCTGCTCTCCGGCGGCGGCAGCGGGCACGAGCCGCTGCACGCCGGGTTCGTCGGGCGCGGCATGCTCGACGCCGCCTGCCCCGGCGCCGTGTTCACGAGCCCGACGCCCGACCAGATCTTCGAGGCGACGCGGGCAGTCGACGGCGACGCCGGCGTGCTCCACATCATCAAGAACTACACCGGCGACGTGATGAACTTCGAGATGGCCGCCGAGCTCGCGCGCGAGGCGGGAATCCCGGTGGAGGGCGTGCTCGTGAACGACGACGTGGCGGTCGAGGACAGCCTGTACACTGCCGGACGGCGCGGCGTGGGGACGACCGTCCTCGTCGAGAAGATCTGCGGCGGCGCCGCCGAGGCGGGCCGCCCACTCGAGGAGGTGGCGGCGCTCGGTCGACGGGTCAACGCGCGCGGCCGAAGCATGGGGGTCGCGCTCTCCGCCTGCACGGTGCCGCACGCCGGCAAGCCGTCGTTCGAGCTCGGCCCGGACGAGATGGAGGTCGGCATCGGCATCCACGGCGAGCCCGGTCGGCGGCGGGCCAAGCTGGAGCCGGCCGACCGGGTGGCCGAGATCCTGATACAGCCCATCCTCGACGACCTGCCGTTCGAGCCGGGCGACGACGTTCTGCTGTTCGTCAACGGCATGGGCGGGACGCCGCTCCTCGAGCTCTACGTCGTGTACCGCAAGGCGCGCGCGATCGCGCAGGGCCGCGGCCTCAAGGTCGCGCGCAGCCTCGTGGGGTCGTACATCACGTCGCTCGAGATGGCCGGCGCGTCGGCGACCCTGCTCAAGCTCGACGACGAGATGCTCCGCTGGTGGGACGCGCCCGTGCACACGCCGGCGCTGCGCTGGGGGACCTGAGCCATGGACGCCTTGACCGGCGCGCACATCGCGGCGTGGATCGAGCGCGCGGCCGACGTCATGGAGCGCGAGAAGGCGCTCCTGACCGAGCTCGACGCGGCGATCGGCGACAGCGACCACGGCGTCAACATGGCGCGCGGCTTCACGGCGGTGCGCGCCCGGCTCGGCGGCCTCGATCACGGCGACGTCGGCGCGCTGCTGAAGGGCGTCGGGATGATCTTGCTGTCGACCGTCGGCGGGGCGAGCGGCCCGCTCTACGGCACGCTGTTCCGCGACGCGGGCCAGCGGGCGGCCGGCGCCGAGACGCTCGATCTCGCGGCCCTGGCCGGGTGCCTCGAGGCGGGCCTCGACGGCGTGAAGCGGCGAGGCAAGGCATCGCCCGGCGACAAGACGATGGTCGACGCGCTCTCCCCTGCGGTCGACGCGCTCAAGGCCGCGCTGAGCGCGCCGGCGCCCACGGGCGAGCCGGCGCGCTCCCCGCTCATGGACGGGCTCGCCCGCGCCGCCGAGGCGGCGCAGGCCGGCGCGCTCGCGACCGTGCCGCTCATCGCTCGCAAGGGCCGGGCGAGCTACCTGGGAGAGCGCAGCGCTGGGCACCAGGACCCCGGCGCCACGTCGTGTTCGCTCTTGCTGCGGAGCCTGGCCGCGACGGCAGGCGCATGAGCGGGGCGGCGGGCCGCGTCGGGCTCGTCCTGGTCTCGCACAGCCGAGAGCTCGCCGAGGCCACCGAGGCGCTGGCCCGCCAGATGACCGGCGAGGCGGTCGCCATCGCCTGCGCGGCGGGCGCGGGCGACGGCGGCGCCGAGCTCGGCACCGACGCGACCGCGATCGCCGCGGCGATCGAGCGCGCCTGCGGGCCGGCCGGCGCCGTCGTGCTGATGGACATCGGCGGCGCGATCCTGAGCGCCGAGACGGCGCTCGAGCTCGTCGATCCGGCCATCGCCGCGCGCACGCGCCTCTCCGGGGGGCCGATCGTGGAAGGGGCGATCGCGGCCGCCGTGCGGGCGGCGGCGGGCGGCACGCTCAATCAGGTCGCCGCGGAGGCGCGGCAGGCGCTCGCTCCGAAGGCCGAGCATCTCGGCGAGGCGGAGCGCCCCCCGGCGGCGGCCGGTGCCGCGACCGACGCGACCGCGCCGGCCGCGACGGTCGAGCTGGCGATCGCCGATCCGAGCGGCCTCCACGCCCGCCCTGCCGCGCGGCTCATCACGCGCGCGGCGGCCTTCGACGCGGCGATCACCCTGGAGAACGTGACGGCCGCGCGCGGTCCGGTGCCGGCCTCGAGCCTGATCGCGCTCGCCTCCCTCGGCGCGCGCCGGGGCGACGTGCTGCGCCTGCGCGCGACCGGTCGGCAGGCGGGCGAGGCCGTCGAGGCGCTCGCTGCGCTCCTGCAGCGCGACGCGCCAGCGGCCGCGCATACGGCGCCCCCCGCGTCGTGCCACGCGATCCCCGTCGCGCCCGGCATCGCGCTCGGCCCGATGGTCCGGCTGGTGCGGTCCGTCCCGGAGGTCCCCGAGACAACGGTCGACGATCCTGTGGCCGAGGCCGAGCGGCTGCGGCGGGCGCTCGATCTGGCAGCGCAGGACCTCGGCAGCGCGCTGCGCGGCACCGACATCCTCGACGCGCATCAAGCGCTGCTCTGCGACCCGGCGCTCGTCGACGAGGCGATCGGGCGCATCGAGCGGGAGCGCTGCAACGCCGCCTGGGCCTTCCGCCAGGCGATCGACGCTGCGGCCGCGATCTACCGGCAGCTTGACGACCCGTACCTGCGGGCGCGCGAGGCCGACGTCCACGACGTGGGCGACGCCGTGGTGCGCGCCCTGCTCGGCGGCGCCGCGGCGGTGCTGCCCGAAGGCCCGCCGGCCGTCGTCGTGGCCGAGGACCTCACGCCGTCGGAGGCCGCGCGGCTCGAACCGGGGCGGGTGCTCGGCGTCATCGACCGGCGCGGCGGTCCCACCTCGCACGCCGCCATCCTGCTGCGGAGCGCCGGCATCCCTGCGGTCGCCGGGGCGGCGGCGCTGGTGCCGGATACGGGCGGCGCGCGCGCCGGCCTCGACGGCGCGACCGGCGAGGTGTGGCTCGACCCGGATCCCGAGACCACGATCGAGCTCGAGCGGCGGCAGGCGGCCCTCCGCGCGTCACGGCGGCCGCCAGGCGCCCGGGACGGCCGGTTGCGCCTCGCCTGCGGCCGCGAGATCGAGCTCTGGGCGAACGTGGCCGGCCCCTCGGACGCGCGCGCCGCGCGCGCGGCCGGCGCCCTCGGGATCGGGCTCCTGCGCACCGAGATGCTGTTCCTGGACCGCGTGGACGAGCCCGGCGAGGACGAGCAGGCGGAGCTGCTCGCGGAGATCTTCGCGGCGTTCGCCGGCGCTCCGATCGTGGTCCGCACGCTCGACGTCGGCGGCGACAAGCCGCTGCCGTACCTCGAGCTCGACGCCGAGGCGAACCCCAGCCTGGGCGTCCGCGGCGTCCGCCTCTCCCTCGCGCGGCCGGCGCTGCTCGAGGCGCAGCTCCGCGCGATCCTTGTCGCTGGGCGCGGCCATGACATCCGGGTGCTGGTCCCGATGGTGTCGACCGCCGCGGAGGTGAGCGCCGTGCGCGCCGCGCTGGAGCGCGCGCACGAGACGCTCGCGGCGACGGGCGCGGCGCACCGCTGGCCCGTGGCCACGGGCATCATGGTCGAGGTGCCGTCGGCGGCGCTCATGGCGGAGCGCCTCGCGCGCCTGGCGGACTTCTTCAGCATCGGGACCAACGATCTGACGCAGCACACGCTGGCGGCCGAGCGCGGTCACCCGCGGCTGCACGCGCTCGCGGATCCGGCGCACCCGGCCGTGCTGCGGCTCGTGCGCGGGGTCGTGGAGGCGGGGCACGCCGCGAGGCGGCCGGTCTCTGTGTGCGGCGAGGCCGCCGGCGATCCCGGCGTCGCGCCGCTCCTCGTCGGGCTCGGAATCACGCGCCTCAGCATGTGCGCCTCCGCGTTCGACGCGGTGGAGGACGCGCTCGCAGGTGCCTCGTTCGCCGATCTCGCCGCCATCGCCGAGGAGGCGCTGGCGGTCGACGACGCGGCGGCGGCCCGCGCAGCCCGCGCGGCGGCGCGGCGTCCGGGCTGACGTCGCTGCCGCGATCGAGCAGCCAGAGCCCGGCGCCGGGCCGGCCAGACGTCTGGCCGGCCCGGCGCCCGACCTCCAGGGCGATCCTGGCCGCGACCGTCGATCGCCGACGTTACAGCGCCCCCGACGGCGCGGCGCCCTCGTGCGCGGAGCGCGCGGCGGCGTCGCCCGAGGGCTGGCTTGCCCGCACCGGGTGTCCCAGCAGGCACGCGCTGTCGTCGGGCAGCTCCGTCGCCGCATCGCACGCCGCGAGCTCCCAGCCGATCGCCTGTTCTGTGTCGCTCCCGGTGAGGTCGGCGCCTCGGAGGTTGGCAGCGGTCAGATCGGCGCTCCCGAAGGTCGACTCCATCAGCGCGGCGTTCGAGAGGTCCGCCCCCGCGAGGCGCGCGTTCCGGAAGCTGGTCTGGGTGAGATCGGCCCGGGAGAGGTCGAGCCCCGACAGATCCAGCCCCTCGAAGCTGCGGTGACCGCTCCGCGCGAGGAGGCGTACGGCGGCGGACCGTTGCGCGGCGTCGCCCGAGGCGAGCGTGGCGCGCAGCCGGAAGACCGCGAGGCGCGACGGATCGAGGCCGTAGACGAGCGTCGCGGCGAGCGCGGCGAGCACGAGGCGGGCGCCCAGGGAGCGCGCGGCGTCGCGCTCGGTACCGAAGAGAGGCAGCGCGAACGTCATGAGCGCCGCGCCCAGCACGCTGCCGGCGTGCGCTACCGCGAGGAGGCCGTGCGGAGGGATCTTCGCCAGAGCGACGGCGGCCGCGAGGACGAGGAGCAATGCGCCGCCGGCGAGCGCGAGGCGCAGCTCGGTCGACCGCGCGAGCAAGGGCGAGTCTGGCGCCCTCCGAGGGCCACCGGACAGGCCGGGGCGGCGGACCGGCGGAGCCTCGCGCTCACCGGCAGCGCGGCGCGAGGCGCTGGCGGCCACGCCCTGGCGAGGCCCGTCGGTCGCGATGGACATCCGCTGCGACTCGGGTATCCGCTGCGACTCGGGTGGCGCCGAGATCCGTTGCGATGACCACGCCGCCTCCATCCGCCGCGAGTCCGGCGCCGCCTCCATCCGCCGCGAGTCCGGCGCCGCCTCCATCCGTCGCGAGTCCGGCGCTGCCTCCATCCGCCGCGAGTCCGGCGCCGCCTCCATCCGCCGCGAGTCCGGCGCCGCGGGGAGACGGCTCCGCTCCGCGCTCTCGGGGACCGCGTCGGCGCTCGCGAGGGCGTCGCGCAGCGGCGAAGGGAACGACGCGATGTCGTCGAACGACGCGCCCGCGCTCGCCAGCGCCAGGATGGCCTCCTCGTCGAAGCCGGAGCGCGCGCACGCCGACGGATCGACGCGCGCGCCCACGAGCGAGCCCGCCGAGGAGAACGAGCGCGGGAGCTTGGCCCCGCGCAGGTCCGCGGCCGCGAGCAGCGCCCCGCCGAGCAGCGCCCCCGAGAGATCGGCCCAGCGCAGGTCGGCCCCGGTGAGGTCGGCGTTGACGAGCGACGCGGCGTCGAGCCGCGCCCCCCCGAGGTTCGCGCCGGTGAGCTTGGCCCCGTCGAGGCGCGCGCCCGCGAGGTTCGCGCCCTGGAGGTCGGCGCAGCGCAGGTGCGCGGCCGCGAGGTCCGCGCCCGGGAGCTCGATCGCGGTGCTATCGCCGCCGCGACGCGACGACAGGGCACCGAAGAGCGTGTGGAGAGCTGCGGTGTCCATGGCGGCGCCGCCTACTCATCCGGGTCGATGGTGCCGATCGTGCTGGCGAACACCACCTGCCCGTCCTTCATGTAGCCGTCCAGCGCGAACCACGCGTGCGTATTGTCCCCGTCGAGGTCGCCTCGCGCATAGGCGGCCCACCTGCGATCCTCCGGCACGTCCTCCGGAAAATGGTTGACGGAGACGGGCATGGGAGAGCCGCCGAGTCGATATCGATACTGGTACGACTGGGGCTGGGTGATCGCGAACCCAAGGCACTTCCAGCCCACGGTCGGACTGCCAGTGTTGTAGTCAACACCCGGGCTGGGGTCGGGCTGATACTTCTTCCCCTGGACACGAGAGAACCCGTTGGGCACCGTGACCGCATCGCTGCACAGCGGCTGGATCGCCGTGGTGCCCGACATCGCCTGGAGGCGCTCGGCCGAACCGACGACGGCCCTGGCGATGCCGCCGATCGTCTGCTTGGCCTCGGCCGATTTGGCGAACACGAGGTACTTGGACACCCCCTGGGTCGCCAAGGCGGCCAGGATCGTCACGACCCCGCCCGCGACCATCACCTCGACGAGCGAGAAACCTCGTTGACCTCGCCCTCGAGCCGCCCACTCCACGCCAGGTCGAAAATTTCTTGCCACGATACAACTATATACCGGGGCTGTTCATCGATAAACAAGCACAACCCAGAGTGCTCGAGCCCATGGAACGCTGTTTGGTCGGGGGTTGTGGGGAGTGTGGTCGCGCGGGCGGCTCGACTCCCACGTAGACCACGGAAGAAGCGATGTGGCGCGCGGTGAGCGCGCGTGGTGCATCCTGCGCTCGGCGTCGCGTCAGTCGCGTCAGTCGCGTCAGTCGCGTCAGTCGCGTCAGCCGCTCCCGCCACACCGGCCGCTCCGGCACGGCGGCGAGCGCGGACGGGCGGTGAGCTCAGGCGCGCGGGCCAGCGGTCTTGGGCGGCGGATCCCCCGCGAGGAACGCTTCCAGCGCATCGGCGATGCGCTCGCCCGTCTTGCCGTCCCATCCTTCGGGTACGGAGCCTCGCTTGGCGCGGCCGTCGAGGATGGCGTCGACCTCGCGCGCGATGAGCGCGGCGTCGAGCCCGACGACGATGTTCGTGCCCTGCGTCACGGTGATGGGCCGCTCGGTGCCCTGACGCATCGTGAGGCACGGGATCCCGAGCGCGGTCGTCTCTTCCTGGATGCCGCCGGAGTCGGTGGCGACGAGCAGCGCATTGCCCATCACGGTCACGAAATCGTCGTATCCGAGCGGCTCCATGATCCGGAGCCCCTTCGTCTCGCGGAGGCGCGCCGACAGCCCGAACGACTCGGCGCGGGCGACGGTGCGCGGGTGGACGGGGAACACCGTCGGCAGGCGCTGCGCGATCGCCTCGAGCGCGTCGAGCGTCTCGGCGAGCCGCTCGGCGCTGTCGACGTTGGCCGGGCGGTGGAGCGTCGCGATCGCGTACTTCTTCGGCTCGAGCCCGAAGCGCGAGAGCGCGTCCGTCTGGCGCTTGAGGGCGTAGTGGACCGAGTCGATCATCACGTTGCCCACGAACCGGATGCGCTCGGGCGCGATGCCCTCGGCGAGCAGGTTGGGGTGGGCGTCGTGAGAGGGGGTGAGCAGGAGATCGGAGAGCTGGTCGGTGAGGACGCGGTTGATCTCCTCGGGCATCGTCCAGTCGCGCGAGCGCAGCCCGGACTCCACGTGGACGACAGGAATGCCGAGCTTGGACGCCGCGAGCGCGCCTGCGAGGGTGCTGGTGACGTCCCCGACGACGACAACCACCTTGGGCCGGTGCTCGATCATGTCGGCCTCGGCGCCGACGAGGACCGCCGCGGTCTGCTGGGCGTGCGAGCCGCCGCCTGCCTTGAGCGTGTGATCCGGCGTGGGCAGGCCGAGGTCCCGGAAGAACACGTCGCTCATCGTCGTGTCGAAGTGCTGCCCCGTGTGGAGCAGCCGCATCGGTAGGCGGCGCGCCTTGAGGGCGCGGCAGATGGGGGCGAGCTTCATGAAGTTCGGGCGCGTCGCGGCGACGAGGTAGATCATCTCGACCGAGGATGATGCCGTGGTACCCGGCGCAGCACCAGCGTTTTGACGGAGCCGCGGGCGAGGCCGATCCTCGATTCTGCTCTCCTGCCTCCGCGTTCCCTCGCCTCGCCTCGCCTCGCCTCCGCCGCGGCCGGCGCTCGATATCCTCACTACCCACGATACCTACGCGCCGCGGTTCACCATCGCGCCCGCCACGCCGCCCACGTCGGACGCGTCGGACCTGCGCTCGCGCTGCGCCGAGCGCCGCGCCCGGCGTGTGCGCCACCACCGCTCGGCGCTCATCACCGGCAAGATCGTCATCGCCACCAGCGTCGACTTCACCCACGCGTCGAGCGAGAGCGGCGCCGAGCCGAACAGCGTGTGCATGAACGGCGCATAGACGAAGCAGAGCTGCAGGGCGAGCAGCGCGCCGATCCCGACGTAGACCCAGGGATTCGAGAACAGCCCGATCTTCAGCATCGAATCGCGCAGCGACCGGCAGTTGAGCACGTAGAAGATCTGGAACAGCACGACCGTCGTGACCGCCGCGGTCTGGGCCTCGCGGTAAGCGATCTCCGAGACGACGCCGCCGCGCACCTCCATGAAGTACTCGTAAAAGAACAGCCCGATCGCCCCGGCCGTCATGAGGACCGCGACGATCGCCGTGCGCACGAGCACGAACCGGCTCAGGATCGGCTCGCTCGGATCCCGGGGCGGGCGGCTCATCACGTCCTTCTCCATCGCCTCGAACGCGAGCGGCAGGGAGAGCGCCACCGTGGCCACCAGGTTGACCCAGAGGATCTGGACGGCCGTGATCGGCATGAGCGGCGCGCCCCCGACGATCGGGAAGCTCATCACCGCCACGAGCAGGATCAGCGCCTCGCCCAGGTTCGTCGGCAGCACGAACGCGAGCGCCTTGACCAGGTTGTCATAGACGCGGCGCCCCTCCTCGACCGCCGCCCGGATGCTCGCGAAGTTGTCGTCCGTCAGCACGACGTCGGCGGACTCCTTCGACACCGCGGTGCCCGTGATCCCCATGGCCACGCCGATGTCCGCCTGCTTGAGCGCCGGCGCGTCGTTCACGCCGTCGCCGGTCATCGCGACGACCCTCCCCTCGGCCTGCAGCGCCTTCACCAGGCGGAGCTTGTGCTCCGGCGCGACGCGCGCGAACACGTGCGTGGACGTCGCCGCCGCGCGCAGCTCGCCCTCCGAGAGCCGCGACAGCTCCGTGCCGTTCATCGCGCGCGCCCCGTCCGGCACGAGCCCGAGCTGCCCGCCGATCGCCCGCGCGGTCGCCAGGTGGTCGCCGGTGATCATCTTCACGGTGATCCCTGCCGCGTGGCACGCCTTGATCGCGTCGATCGCCTCGGGCCGCGGCGGGTCGATCATCCCCTCCAGGCCGAGGAGCTCGAACCCCTCCGGGAGGTGCGCCTCGTCGAGCGAGGCCGCGTCGCGGCCCGCCGGCCGCGAGGCCACGGCGAGCACGCGCATGCCCTGCGCCGCCATCCGCTCGACCTGCGCCATCACCTGGGCCCGCCCCGCCTCACCGAGCGCGGCGCGGCCGAGCACCGCCTCGGGCGCCCCCTTCATGAAGATCACCCGGTCTCCGCCGGGGGCCTCGTGGAGCGTCGCCATGAGCTGCCGCTCCGAGGAGAACGGGACGACATCGACGCGGGGGTGCTCCCGCCGCGTCCCCTCGACGTCCACGCCGAGCTTCTGGGCCGCGACGACGAGCGCGCCCTCGGTCGGGTCGCCCTCGATGCCGCAGGCGTCCGCCTCGCGCGTCATGCGGGCGTCGTTGCAGAGCAGCCCCGCGCGGAGCAGCGCGCGCACCGCCTCGGGCACCTCGCCGACCGGCGCGCCGTCGCGTCGGAGCTCGCCTTCGGGCGCGTAGCCGACGCCGGTCACCTCGAGCGCCGCTCCGGCCTGCTCGAGCGCCGCCTCCCCTTGCGCCGCGGCGGCGGGCGTCCACAGGGCCCGGACCGTCATCTCGTTCCGCGTCAGCGTTCCTGTCTTGTCCGAGCAGATGACGCCCGTGCTGCCCAGCGTCTCGACCGCGGGCAGCTTCCGGATCACCGCGCGGCGCCGCGCCATGCGCTGCACGCCGATGGCGAGCGAGATGGTGATGATCGCGGGCAGCCCCTCCGGGATCGCGGCGACCGCGAGCGAGATGCCCGCGAGCATCGCGTCGACCGGCGGGTAGCCCCGGAGCAGCGCGACCCCGACGATGAGCAGCGCGACGGCGACGATCGCGATGGTCAGCACGCGGCCGACCTTGGCCATCGAGCGCGTGAGCGGCGTCTCGATCTCGGTCGCCTCGTGGAGCATCGAGGAGATGCGGCCGAGCTCGGTCGCGGCGCCCGTGGCGACGACCACCGCGGTGGCCGCGCCGCTGGTCACGAGCGTCCCGCCGAAGGCGAGGTTCTTGCGGTCGCCGACGCCGGCGTCCTCGGGGACCGCTGCGACGTGTTTGTCCGATGGCACCGACTCCCCGGTGAGCGCCGACTCGTCCACGTGGAGGTTCTTCACCGAGAGCAGCCGGGCGTCGGCGGGGACCTTGTCGCCGGCGTCGAGCACCACCACGTCGCCGGGGACCACGTCGGCGGCGGGGATCACGCTCCGCTGGCCGCCGCGCACGACCGTGGCCGTCTGGGGCACCATGTCGACGAGCGCCTCGATCGCCTTGCCCGCGCGGAGCTCCTGGACGAAGCCGATCGCCGTGTTGAGCACCACGACCGCCAGCACGACCGACCCGTCGATCGCCTCGCCCATGGCCATCGCGAGGGCCGCCGACGCGAGCAGCACGTAGATGAGCGGGTCGTTGATCTGACGGAAGAGCAGCTTGAGCGGGCCGTCGCCCTTCGCGCGCTGGATCACGTTGGGCCCGACGTCCTTGAGCCGCCGGGCGGCTTCGTCGCCCGCGAGGCCGGCCTCGGCGCTCTCGATCCTGGAGAGCACATCGGGGACAGGCAGGCTGTGCCAGGCGATCGCGGCCGATGGGGGGAGGACGCGTTGGGACATGGAGTCATCTCCTGCGGCGGCAGCCGCGCTGTGCGCGCTGATCCGGCCGGCTGTGGCTGCTCATCACGTGGTCTTCACGTGGCTGGCGCGCGGTTTCCCCCGTCATTCGGCACGTCTCATGCCAGACCGCGCCAGAGCGGAGCCGGGCTGTTCAGCACCCTGGGTGCCTGCGCGGGCAGGCTGCCGGCGGGACCTTTTCACCCCGGCGGGGAATTTTGCCCCATAACGCTCGCCCCGCGCGTCCGGCGACGCGTCGAGGAGCGCGGGCTCGCGGGGCCTGCTGGTGGCCTAACCGCGCGCGTACGCGAAGGTGCCGTCGATGTTGAGCAGCCGCGTCGCCTGGACGAGCTCGGCCACGGTCACGCCGAAGCGCCGCACGAGCCGGTCGGCGACGTCGCGCCGGAGGATGTCCCTGCGAAAGACGTGCAGCGCGCGGGGGGCGAAATACCCCTCGAGCTCCGCGAACGTGAGGCGCTGGTAGTCGGCGGTGCCGGGGACGGGCCGCCGCGACACGACGTCGTAAAAAAAGAAGATGCCGCCCGGCCGGAGCAGGCGGAGCGCCTTGTCCATCAGGCCTCGCTTGAGCTCCGCGTTGGTCACCGACGACAGGACGGCGAACATCATCACCACGTCGAACGGGCCCCCGACGTCGGCCGTCAGGAAGTCGCCCGCGACGAAGCGGATGCCAGCGAAGCGAGAGCGCGCGACCTCGGTGCGCTGCGCGACGAGATCGATGCCGGTGAGGCGCGTCGGATCCGCGCCGAGCTCGACCAGCCACGCCAGGTTGGATCCCGACCCGCAGCCCACGTCGAGCACCGACATCTCGCGCAGCGCCTCGGGCGTGCGCACGCCGCACGCGACGAGCGCCTCGCGCAGGCGGCGCTGCCGCTGCCGCGCGACGAGGTACGGGTGGGCGTTGAGCAGGCTCGCCCAGGGGTTCGCGGGCAGGAAGCGCTCGGTGTAGTGCCGGTTGATCGCCGCGAGATCCCGCTCGAAGCCGCCCTCTTCAGCCATCGGTCCGCCTCCCTCCCCCGCGCGCGCCGCCTGCCTGTTCCATCAAGGCTGCCCCACGGCCCACGCCGGCAGGCGCTGGACCCCCCAGCGCACCGCCTTGAGCAGCCCGAGCGCCACCGTTTGCTCCACCGTGAGCCGCCGGTGCGGCTTCCGCCGCGCGAGGTACGCGTCGAGGTAGCGCAGGAACTCGGGGTCCGGCTCCATGCCGCCCACCTCGCGCCGGATGCGCCGGTACTTGCGCGTCTTCCAGATGAAGTTCTCCCAGCTGTCGAAGTAGTCGTGCCGCATCAGGAGATCGGGCACGTAGACGACCCGCAGATCGGGGAAGTCCTTCGCGATCCGGTAGACGAGGTAGACCCCCTCGGCGCCGTAGAACTGATCGGGAAAGCCCCCGGTCGAGAGGTAGACGCCGCGCCGGATCGCCATGTGCCCCTCGGTCGCGAGGACGTCGTCGACGACGTCGTCGCCGCGGTCGTAGTGCCCCGCGAGCGTGCAGAAATAGGGGTGCTCCTTGGGGATGATCCGGCCGCGCATCGCCGCGATGCGGGGGTCCTGGAAGACGCGGCAGACGACCTCGACGAACGTCGGCGCGATCAGCCCGTCGTCGTCGATGAACGCGACGTACTCGCCCCGCGCCCAGGCGATGGCGGCGTTGCGCGCGGCGTTCAGCGGAATGCCGTCGGTGAGGCGCAGCTCGACGTCGACGAGCGGGGCCGATCGCGGCCGCAGGTGCTCGATGCCGCCGCTGTCCGCGAGCAGGATCTCGAACGGCACGTCGAGCGCGGCCGTCTGGCCGCGCGCGTGCTGGAGGCACTCGATCAGGTAGTCCTTCGCCTTGTAGGAGATGACGATCAGCGTGAGCTTCGGCGACGGGACCTCGCGCCGCACGATGAGCTCCTTCACCTCGGGCGCGTACTTCGCGCGCCACGCCTCCTGATGGGCGCGCTCGGCGTCGGGGAGCCCCGCTCGATCCTGGAGAAGACGGTCAGGCATCGCGGGCTCGCATGCCACGGGGGCCGCCGCGCAGGCAAGGATGTCGCGCGGGCGCCGCCCGGGGAGCGGCGTCGGCGCGCGCCCCGGGCGCGGCTTCAGGCGCGCGCGCTCAGCGCGGAGAGCGCGGCTTCAGGCGCGCGCGCTCAGCGCGGAGAGCGCGGCTTCAGCCCCTGCGGCTCGCCGCGACACGCTCGAAGAGGCGCGCCAGCACCCCCGCGCTGGCGCGCGCGCTCAGCGCGGAGAGCGCCGCGTGATCGGGCTCGACGAGCGGCCGGCCGGCCGCGCGCGCGTCGAGCGCGTCCTCGATGCGGCGCTCGATCGCCGCGGCGTCGCCGGCCGCGTGCGTCCAGCCGAGGCGGGTCGCGTCGAGGATGCGCGCGACCTCGGGGGACGGCGAGACCGCGAGGATGGGCGCGCGCGCGAGGAGGTAGTCATAGAGCTTGCCTGGCAAGAGGTGGGGCTCGTCGCCGAAGCCGGTGAGCAGCGCCAGGTCGGCGCCCGCGACGATGCCGAGCCCCTCGGCGTACGGCAGCACCGTGCGGTGCTCGAAGAGCCGCGACACCCCGAGCTCCTCGGCGAGGCGGAGGTCGCTCTTCGCGACGCGCCCCAGGTTGAGCAGCCGGATCGCGCCCGGGCCGAGCGACCTCCTGCGCGCCACGGCCGCCAGCGCCCGGACGAACGGCGCGAGCGTGCGCTCGCTGTAGCAGTTGCCGAAGTGCACGAGCGTCATGGCCTCGCCGCGCCGCGGGGCGACCGCCGCGTCCGGGTCGAAGCCCGTCCGGATGCACTCCACGCGGCGCGCGATCCCCCGCTCGGCGTAGGCGTCGCGGGTCATCTCGGACGTCACCGTGAAGGCCGCGGCGGCGCCCACCACGGCCCGCTCGACGAGCGCCGCGGCCGCGCGGCTCCACGCGGGCCGCGTCGCCATCACCGGGCCGAACGACCACGGATCGCGGAAGTCGACGACGACGGGCCGGCCGATGGCCCTGCCGGCCAGCACGCCCGCGAGCACGGCCTCCCACGGCGCCCCGCTCGCGAAGATCACCTCGGCGCCGACCTCGCGGGCGAGGCGCGCGACGCGGACCGCCAGGGCCGGGACGCGCCCCGTGTTCGGTCCGATCACCGGGACGTAGCGGACCTCGGCGGCGAGGCGCGCGAGGCCTCTGCGGCGCGCGATCGGCGGTGCGGCCTCGGTCGGCGCCTCGAGGGTGCCGTCCGAGCCGAGCGCCCGGCGCGGCATGCGCGCAAGCTCGGCCTCGGAGAGGTAGTCGCGGCGCACGTCGCCCGCGGGCAGCGAGCCCTCCGCGAACGACGGATCCAGCCGCTCTCCTGGAGGCGGCCTCGCGGTGAGCACCGTCGCGGCCCAGCCATGCTCGGGTAGAAATTTCGCGAATCGGTACGCGCGCTTACCGCCGACGCTGAACCGCGGTGGAAAGTAGTAGCTCACGAGGAGCGCGCGCCTCATGGGCGCGCCTATATCACGGCCGACCCAGGCGCCGCGCGCTCGCCTCGGGAGGCCGCTCCTCCCCGCGCATGTGCTACCGAGCCGCCATGCAGGACGAGCAGCCCGCCCCGGTCGAGCCGAGCGCGCCCACGCGGGCCCCGGAGGTCGCGCCGGCTGCCAAGGAAGCGCCGCGCCCCGGCGAGGCGCAGAGCACATCGCTGGCCGACCGGATCGGGATGATCGTCGGAGGGCAGGTCGTCAACACGCTGATCGTCCTCGTGCAGGGCATCGTCGTGGTGCGGCTGCTCGGCAAGGCCGAGTACGGCGTGCTCGCGTTCGCGACGATGCTGTTCGTGACGGGGCGCGATTTCGCGCTGCTCTACCTCCCGGAGTCGTTCCTCTATTTCGCGCCCAAGGTGACCCGCGCCGAGCTCCGTGGGCTGGTGCGGCAGAGCATGCTGCTCCTGGTCGGCCTCGGGGCGCTCTCCGCGCTGGCCTTCTCGGTGTTCGCGCTGGTCCCCAGCGTCTTCCTCGATGGCCGCGAGGGCGTCACGCGGCTCCTCCTGCTCATCGGCCTCATGAGCGTGATCGCCTACCCGGCGAGCGTGTTCGGCCCGCTCTTCATCGCCACGAACAACCACCGCAAGTCGGCGGGGGTCGCGCTGATCGTCACGCTCTCGAACGCCGCGGGCGCGATCGTCCCCGCGGCGCTCGGGTGCTCGATCGCCTGGATCGTGGCGGCGCAGTGCGCGGCGCAGGCCCTCCGGCTCTGGCTTTCGTACCGGCTCTACGCGCGGCTGTTCCAGGACGTCGCCCCGGCCCCGTTCCCTGGCGGCGTCAGGGCGCAGCTGGCCTACGCGCTCCCGCTCTCGGTCACGCGCTTCGCCGGCCTCTTCAACCAGAAGCTCGACAAGTTCGTCATCGGCCTCTTCTTCAGCGCGGGCCTCTACGCCGAGTTCTCCGTCGGCTCGCAGGAGCTCCCGCTCGTCGGCGTCCTCGCCTACTCCGTCGCCTCGACGATGCTCCCCGACCTCGTCGCCCGCGTCGAGAGCGGGCCGACGCCGGCGCAGGGCGCGCGGGCGGCGATCGACCTGTGGCACTCGGGCGTCCGCAAGACGACGCTGATCATGCTCCCGATCGCGGTGTTCCTCCTCCTCTTCGCCGAGCCGCTCATGCGCGCCGTCTACGGCGACGCCTACGCCGGCGCCGCCGTCCCGTTTCGCATCTACTCCGCGCTCCTGCCGCTGCGCGTGACGGCGTACGCGATCATGCTGATGGCGTTCGGGAAGACGTCGATGATCCTGCGGATCCAGGTGATCTCGATGGTGTTCAACGCCGCGGCGAACCTGGCCCTCCTGCCGACGATCGGCATGGTCGGCGCGCCGCTCTCGGCCGTGCTGACCCAGGTGCTCGTGATCGCCTCGACGGTGGCGTGCATCGCGCGCTTCTCCGGCGTCGGCCTCCGCGGCGTCTTCCCGTGGGGCCATTACGGGCGCGTCGCGGCCACCGCGATCGTGGCCGCGGCGCCGCTCGCCGCGTTCCTGCTCACGGGCGCGACCGACAGGCGCCCCGCGCTCTGCCTCGCGCTCTGCGCCCCGCTCTACGCGGGCCTCTACCTCGTGGCCGCGCGGGTCACCGGCGTGCTCGCTCCCGAGGACCGGGCGTTCGTGGCGCGCTGGCTGCGCCTGGAGCCGCTGCGCAGTCGCCACGGCTGACGCGTCCGCGCGCGTCGCCCCCTCGCTGTCTCGGGCGGCGAACCAGGGCTGCCGGCGCGGAATCGGCGCAGACTGCTTCAAAGGGCCCTCGCCCGGAAGGCGGGAAAGATTGACAGTCGTCCCGTCGTCTCCCGCGTGGCGCCCGCCTTCGGGTGGATTTCCCGCCGATCGGTGTTCTAGGCTTACTTGCCGGCCTCATCGGCGCCTTGTGCGATGGAGACGACCATGAGCGAAGACCAGGAAGCAGGGCTCGTCCTCCGGGTCATCTCGGGCCCCCTGGCCGGGCAGACGGCGCGTATCCCAGGCGACCGTCCGCTGCTCGTCGGCCGCGCTCCCGAGTCGGATCTCTCGATCGCGAGCGACGGAGAGCTCTCTGCGCTGCATTTCTCGGTGGAGCAGATCGACGGCAGCTACCTCCTCCGCGACCTGGGGAGCCGCAACGGGACGCACGTCAACCGAGAGCGGGCGCGCGAGGTGTCGCTCCGGGACGGCGACGAGATCCGCGCGGGGGGGACGCTGTTCGCGGTGGCGCGCCGCGAGGTGAGCCGCCGCTACGCGCCGACCGAGCCCGCGCCGCCCTCGCGCCGCGCGCGGAGGACCGCGGCGCTCGCGACGGGAGCGCCGTTCGCCGCGTCGGCGCGGGCGCGGCTCCGGCAGGAGCGCTCGCCCCTCTTCGCGGTGCTCGACGCCGCCCGCGACCCGCGCATCCGGCTGCTGCTCGGCGAGGCGGGCGAGCAGACCGCCTCGCTCTACACCGGCTTCCAGGGCGAGATCCTCGCGGACGTCGGCCCCACGCTCGTGCACCTGCCGCACGGGTCCAGGCTGCTCGACGCGCTGGTCGACGGAGGCTGGGGCGACTGCTGGGGCGTCTTTCTGACGAGCGACCGCCCGTTCGGCGACGTGCGGAAGCACCTCCGCCGCTTTCTCCTGGTCGAGAGCGGGACAGGCAAGCAGCAGTATTTCCGGTTCTACGACCCACGCGTGCTCCGCGGCTTCCTGCCCACGTGCGGTCCTCGAAAGCTCGAGGCGCTGTTCGAGGAGGTCGAGGCCTTCGCCATGGAGGCCGAGGATCCCGGGAAGCTGCTCCGCTTCACCGCCCGGGGCGGCAAGGCGGTGCGCGAGGAGTCGGCGCTGGAACGCGAAGGCTGAACGCGCGCGCCCCGCGGGCCGGCGTGGATCAGCGCGGCGGCGCGCCCGCGGCGCTGCCAGGGTCCAGGGCGGGCAGGTCCCAGGCGATGAGGCGCAGGAGCTCCGCCACGCTGAAGGCCTGCGCGAAGCTGCCACCGGGGTGGTGCGGCGGCTCGCCGGAGGCGATCTCGGGCACCTGGCCGAGCGCGATCTCGTTCGCGGCCGCGGAGGCCGCGAGCCGATGCAGCAGCGGGATCACGTGCTCGCCGAGCGTGGAGAAGCGCCGGGCGGCGCGCGCGTAGAACCCGAGCAGGAACGGCCAGGCCGTGCCCTGGTGGTAGGCGGTGTCGCGCGCCTCGGGGCCTCCCTGGTACCGGGGGGCGTAGGCCGGATCGGCCGGCGAGAGCGTGCGCACGCCGGCGGGGGTCACGAGCTCCAGGCGGACCCGGTCGAGCAGCGACGCGGCCCGCTCCGGCGTGAAGCAGGCGGGATCCACGGCGACGGCGATCAGCGCGTTGGGGCGGATCGACGCGTCGCGGAACGCGCCCTCCCCCTCCGCGCGCTCCGAGATGACGTCGTACGGGTAGCCGGTCTCCTCGCACCAGAAGCGGGCGGCGAAGCCCTGGCGCGCCGCGCGCGCGGC
Organism: Sorangium sp. So ce124; assembly: GCF_051525235.1. Lineage (NCBI taxonomy): Bacteria > Pseudomonadati > Myxococcota > Polyangiales > Polyangiaceae > Sorangium > Sorangium sp. So ce124. The sequence goes on along the minus strand of NZ_CP150312.1, from coordinate 3,845,743 downwards.
CGCCTCCGCCCGCCCCGCGAGCCGATCGTCGCCGGCGGCCCGCGCGAGGCGCGCGAGCGTCTCCGAGCCCTTCGCCCACAGCGCCGTGAGCTCGACCGGGCAACCGGCGCGCGGGGTCACAGCGCGGCCCGCGACGCGCGCGTCCATCCACGTGAGCCCGTCGACGGCGCCATCGCCGAGGCGCCCGGCGGCGAAGAGGCCGTCGGCCGTGACGTGGATCCCGTTCCGGGTCCCGCGCAGGGCGGCCTCGAAGGCGTCGCGGAGCGCGCCGAGCAGCTCGCCCGTCACGAACGGGTGCGCGTCGCCGACAGCGTCCGCGAGCAGGCGAGCCGCCTCGAACAGCCAGAGGGTCGCGTCGGCCGCGTGGAAGTCCGCGGGCTCGCCCGCGTCGGGGAGCCGGTTCGGCACGAGGCCGTCCTGCATGGCGTCGATCATCGAGCGGAGGACGCGGATCGCGGCCTCGGTCTTGCGCGGCACGAGGTAGAGGCCGGGCAGGGAGATCAGCGCGTCGCGGCCCCACACCTCGAACCAGGGGTAGCCCGCGATGACGCCGGGCCGCGCGGCCGCGTCGGCGCGGAACGCCTCGGCCGCGATGGAGAGCTTCCGCTCCAGGAGCGGGCGCCGGGGCCCCGGGTCCTCGGCGCGGATCGCCGCGCTCGCCGCCGCGAGGAGGTTCTCCGGCTCGTCCTCGGGCAGCGCGCCCACCGCCACGAGCAGGTGAACGGGCTCGGTGCCGATCACCGTCTCGAAATGGCCCGGCGTCCAGAGATCCTCGAGGAAGTCGAGGCCCCGATCCTGCTCGCCGAGGTACTCGAAGCGTCGCCACCAGTCCTGCGAGCCGACGAACGTGCCCTGGTAACGGAAGCAGATCCTCGGCAGCGCGCGGTTCGGCTGCACCCGGACCTCGCCCATCACGGGGCGGTCCCGACCCGAGCCGGGCTCGCCGCGCGCCGCCCCTGCGCGCAGCTCGACCTTCTGGGAGATCCCGCCGTTCTCGCGGAGCAGCTGGTGAATGTGGCGGGCGGCGAGGAGCGGGCGCAGCGTCAGCATCACCGGATCCGCCCCGCTCCAGGCATAGCGGAGGACGGCGGCGTTCTCGCCGCGCACGAGGCCGAGCGTCACCTCGAGCTCGCCGCCCGGGACGGCGTACGCCCAGCGCGGGAGCGGATCCTGATCGAAGCGCTCGAGGTAGAACGAGCTGCTCTCCGGATCGATGCCCGGGAACTGGTGCTTGGCGAGATCCCAGCGCGGCCACGAGGCGCGGCGCTCGGACGGCGCGCCCTGCTGCCGGACCGGGCGGACGCAGGCGTCGACGTGCGAGAGCATGACGTGCCGGCGCCGCGGAGGGTCGAGGGCCGCGACGAGCAGGCCGTGGTAGCGGCGGGTGTGCATGCCGGCGATCGTCGAGCTCGCGTAGGCCCCCGCGCCGTTCGTGTGCAGCCACTCCTTGCGCGCGATCGAGAACTGGCCCCGCACCTCGACGTGCGGCCACGGCGAGGCGTGCTCCAGCGCGGCGCCCTGGCCGCGGGGCGCCGCGGGCGTGGACGACAGCGCGTCGTGGGTCGGAGAGTGCCGCCGGGATCCGTCCGAGCTCATCGACCGCCGGTTGCCTTCCTGAGCGAATCCTCGGCGGCGGCGCGCATCACCTCGACCGGCGCCGGGAGACCGGTCCAGAGCGTGAAGGACTGCGCTGCCTGCCCGACCAGCATCCCGAGCCCGCCTTCGGCGCGGAGCCCTCTCTCGCGCGCCATCCGGAGGAAGGGCGTCACCGGGGGGTTGTAGACGAGGTCGTAGAGGCACACGCTCGGCGAGAGCGCGTCCCACGGGATGATGCTCGTGACCTCCTCCCCGGGCGGCCCCCCGAGCATGCCGGCGCTCGTGGCCTGGATGATCAGGTCGGCGGCGACGGTGAACTCGCTCCAGTTGAGCCGCAGCGCCACGGAGGACTTGCTGCTGATCGACCTGTCGGTCGGGATCGGCCAGGGCGCGGTGAGCGCGCCGAGCTCGGACGCGCGCTGCCCCGCGGGCGACTCGAGCATCGCCTCGGTGCTGGTCCACGAGCGGGTGGTCACGCTGATGAGGTGATAGCCGAGCATCTTGCACGCGGCGATCGCCGCGAACGCCGCGCCGCCCGCGCCGATGATCACCGCGCGCTGGCGCGGGCTCGAGCGCGCGCCGTACGGCCCCTCCGGATCGTCCCCGCGGGGCGGGCCGGATCCCAGGAGCAGCGCGAGCTCGTCGCGGAGCGCGGCCACGTCGGTGTTGTACGCCGTCACGCGCCGCGCCTCCGTCGCGCAGAGGACGTTCGCGGCGCCGACGTCGGCCGCGCTCGCGTCCACGTCGTCGACCATCGACATGATCGCGCGCTTGTGCGGGATCGTGACGTTCGCGCCGGCGATGAGGCCGCTCCGGATGTCGCTGACGAAGCGCGCGAGCTCCGGGCCGGTGGGCACGTCGAAGGCGCTGTAGATGTGCGGCAGGTGGTGCGCCCGAAACGCGGCCGAGTGCATCGCCGGCGAGACCGAGTGGCCCACCGGGTGCCCGACAAGACCGAACATTCGCCGCTCAGCGTTCGACATGGTGCCTCTCCTCAGGGCCGGCCTCCGCGCCGCCCTGCCCCACCGAGACCTGGCCGGCGGCGCCCGTGCGACCGAGGGTCGGGGCGCGCTCCTCGGCCGCGAAGCCGAGCCCGAGCTGCTCGCACGCGGGCGCGCCGGGCTGCGCCCTCTTGCGCCTCGGCGCGCGGCCGGACGCGGCGCGCGGGCCGCCGCCCTGGCGCGCAGGCGGCGCGGGCGCCGCCGCGGCCGACGCGGCCGCCGCTGCCGGCGCGGGCTCGTGGCCGTCGACGAGCGGCTCGTCCGGACCCGCGGTGACGACGACCCGCACGAGCAGCGCGCCGTGGTGCACGCGCACCGCGATCGGATCGCCCGGCGCGACCTCGCGGTGATCGCGGACCGCGCGCCCCGACGCGTCCGTCGCGATGGCGTAGCCGCGCGCGAGCACGCGGAGCGGCGACATCGCCTCGAGCCGGGCCACGTCGCCCGCGAAGCCCTCCCGCAGGAGGGCGACGTGGCGGTGCGCGGCGGCGGCGAGGCGCACCGACAGCGGCCGGAGCGCCCCGCGGGCGCCCGCGAGCACCGCGCGCGGGTGGCGCGCGGCGAGCCTCCGCTCGAGGCGCTGGAGCGCGGCGCGGTCCTCGACGAGGATGCGCTCCATGCGGCGCCGGAGCCTCGCCATGGCGTCGTCGATGCGCTGCTGGGGCTCCGCCAGGATCTGCGCGGGCGAGCCGAGCCGGGCGCGCTGCCGGTCGAGATCGGCCCGAGCGCCCCGGATCCGGTGCGCGATCGCGCGGCGCATGCGGGCCTCGAGGTGCTCCAGCGCCGCGCGCCGCGCGGCAGCGTCCGCGACGAGCATCTCTGCAGCCTGCGAGGGCGTGGCGGCGCGCGCGTCGGCGGCGAGGTCGGTCAGCGCGACGTCGATCTCGTGCCCGACGGCGCTCACGATCGGCACCCGCGCGGCCGCGACCTTCCGGACGACGATCTCCTCGTTGAACGCGCTGAGGTCGTCGGCCGAGCCGCCCCCGCGCCCCACGATGATCACCTCGATGCCCGGGAACTCCTCGAGCAGCGAGATCGCGCGCACGATCCGCTGCCCTGCGCCGGCGCCCTGGACCGGCGTGCGCGCGAGGATCAGCCGGGCCCCGCCGCGGCGGAACGCGACGGTCACGATGTCGTGGATCGCCGCGCCGTCGCCGCTCGTGACGACGCCGATGATCTGCGGATCGACGGGCAGCTTGCGCTTGCGCTCCGGCGCGAAGAGCCCTTCGGCGGCGAGCTTCTCCTTGAGGCGGGCGAGCGCCTCGAGGAGCGCGCCGCGGCCGGCGAGGCGCGCGTCGTCCGCGGAGAACTGGAGCCGGCCCCGAGGCACGTAGACGGTGGCGCGGCCCGTGAGCACGACGCGCGCTCCATCGGCGAGCAGCTTCCGCGCGCGCGGCGCCGCGGTCCTGTACATCACGCAGTCGATGGCCGCCTCTTCGCTCTCGTCCTTGAGCGTGAAGTAGGCGTGGCCGCTGCCCACGACGCGCAGGCCCGAGATCTCGCCCTCGACGCGCACGTCCGCGGTCGATCCCTCGAGGATCCGCTTCAGCCGGCGATCCAGCTCCGCGACCGAGACCACCTCCGGCTCGGCGCCCCGCTGGCGGCGCGAGGGCGGCGGGCTCGTGAGCTCGCGAGGCTCGGCGACGGGAAGGGCCGCGAACGAGAGCTCGGGCGGGATATCGCGGCGCTGCACAGGGCAGACGTACCCTTTTGCTCGGCCTGTGGAAAGACTCTCGCGGGCCTGATCCCGCGTCAGGCGAGCCCGCCGTCGGCCGCGCTGCGAGGCTCGGCGCGGAGCGGCGGAGCGACAGTCCGTTCGCGGAGGCGATTTCGTGTGAGAGGGCCAGCTCGCGATCCGCAAGGTCCTCCTCTCCTACGGCGGCGAGATCGCCGTCCGAGTCCTCCGATCGCTGCATGAGGTCGGCCTCCGGCGCATCGCCGTCTGCAGCGACGCAGACCGCGACGGCCTCCATGTCCGCCTCGCGAGCGCGTCGTACGCCATCGGCCCCGCGCCTGCGTCCGAGAGCTACCTCCGCTTCGACCGGATCCCCTGCGTCACCAGGCGTTCCGGGGCGGGCGCTATCCATTTCGGGTACGGAAAGCCGCGAGTTCGAGGAAGCATGCGAGGCGAGCGGACCTCGTCGGGTTCCTCCTTGCCGAGGAGGGTTTGCCTTGGTTGCCCTCGCAGAAGCCGGCCGCCCTCACCAGCGCGCCCCTTGCCGCAGCCGCTCCCATGGGAGCGCGATCGCCCGCGTGCGCGTCCTGCAACGCGGCGTGACACGACACGTCGCAGCGCGCGCCATCCGCGACCCGCCGGGGACGTCCTCAGTAGGTCGTAACAGGTCGTAACCGCTCGTAACGGGTCGTAACAGGTCGTACGGGGTCGCAACCGATCGTAACAGACCGGGGCGCCAACAACGTGCAGCCCCCTACGCAGCGCGTTGTCCAAAGTCCCCTCGCTCCGGCCTCGGTCAATGCTATTCTACCGCGAACTTTCGGCCGGGGTGGAGGTGCGATGGGACGCGAGGCGAAGGGCCAGAAGGACCCGCTTGGGTCCGTCGCGATGCTCCCGCCGATCGAGGTCCGAGCCCACGAGCCTCCCTCTGCGACAGGCAGGTCGGCGACGCAGCGCGCGGGCGAGCCGGTGAGCGACGCCGCCGTGACGCCTTCTCCACGAGCCCGGTGGTTCGACGCGACCGCTCCCGACGTGACGCCGGCGGGGGGCACGGACACCCGGCGGCGCTGGGCGATCCCGCTCTTCCTGGCCGCGCTCGTGCTGGTGGTGACCGCGCGCGGCCTGATGCTCCGTGCGCTGTTGCCGGTCGCCCTCGTGACGGCGGCGGTCACGCTGCTGGCGCGGGGACGACGGCACCTCCTGCCCCCTCCGCAGGTGAGCCGCCGCGGGCTGAGCCTCGAGGGCGATCAGCTGCTCCTTCGAGGCCAGGGCAGCGCTGCGCCGCACGTGCTGCTCACCACCCGCGAGCGGTTCGGCGTCACGCTCCTCGCTACGCCGCGGCGCGATCGCATCGTCGCCCTGCTCAGCTCCAGCGCCGGGATGTCCTCCATCGGGGCCGGCTTCGACGGCCCCTCGCGGCGCACCTTCGCCGCGCTCCTCGACCACGCGTCGGTCGTGGGCTCCGACGAGGTCGGGCTCGAGGCGATCGGCCCGGACGGCGAGCCGATCTCGCTCAGCCCCGCGGCGCTCGCCGCGCTCCTCGAGGAGCTCACGCTGCGCTCGCCCGGGTGCCTCGATCGCTTCCTCCTGACCGACGCGCGCGGCGCCGCCCTCGGCCTCGACAGCCGCGAGCTCCGCGCCGGGGGCCGCGTCTTCGATCTGACGGCGCCGCTCGAGTGGCGCGCGTTCGTCTTCCAGGAGGCGCTCGGGCAGGCGATCGCGGTGTACCAGGGAACGTGGGTACGCCAGGGTACCAACGAGCTCTCCCTCGTCTGCCTGCTCCCCGCGATGACGCCGGCGCTCGACGGGCTGGGGGCATCGCTCGGCCCGCTCGATCGCGGCGCGCTCCGCGACCTCCGGCTGATGCAGGGCATACCGGAGAGCCCGCCGCCCGCCGATCAGCGCGTCGCCATCGATCGCCTGCTGATGGTCCCGATCCGATCCGCGCTGGACAAGGCGCCCCGGCCCGCCGCGCAGGCGCCGCGCGCGCGCGCATGACGCATCGACCGTGAACGCAGCAGCGCCAGGGTTGTCCTGATGGGTCGACGGACAGCGCGCCGGGCCTGTCCTGACGGAGCGACGAACCCGTGCGCGGGCGTCGTGCTTCGCTTGACTCCCGCGCGCGAGCACGGGTAAACCGCGCTCGGTATCCAGGCGATTTCAAGTCACCACGTCCCACACGACATCCGGAGGCGATCCATGGCCGTCGATATCCAGAAACTGTTCAACGAGGAGCTGCCCGCTGCGCTGGCGAAGCACACCGACGCGGCCAAGCAGATCGGCGGGAAGTACCAGATCAACGTGACGGGCGAGGGCGGCGGCGAGTGGCTGATCGACCTGTCCGACAGCGGGCCCAAGCTCTCCTCGGGCAACCCTGGCAACGCGGATGTCACGATCTCGCTCACCAGCGAGGATTTCCAGAAGCTGCACGAGAACCCGCAGGCCAACTCGATGCAGCTCTTCTTCGCGGGCAAGCTGAAGGTCACGGGCAACCAGATGCTCGCGATGAAGCTCCCGAAGCTGTTCCAGCTCAACGCGGGCTGATCCGGGCGCCGGCGGAGATCCGGCGAGCCAACCTGCGCCGCCGTGCGCCCCCTCACCGACACGCGCATCCTCGATCTTTCGAGGCTCTTGCCAGGCCCCTTCGCGACCCTCGTGCTCGCGGATCTCGGCGCGACGGTGGACAGGATCGAAGACGTCGCCGGCGGAGACCTCCTGCGCCAGCTCCCCCCGCAGATCGCCGGAGAATCCGCGGCGTTCCAGCTCTTGAACCGCGGCAAGCGAAGCGCCCTGCTCGACCTGAAGAGGCCCGAGGGTCGCGACGCCTTCCGCCGGCTCGTCGCCAGCTACGACGTGCTCTTCGACCAGTTCCGCCCGGGGGTGCTCGATCGGCTCGGCCTCGGTCACGCGGCGCTGCGCGCGGACAACCCGCGGCTCATCGTCTGCGCGCTGACCGGCTACGGTCAGACGGGCGCCCTGGCGGCGCGCGCGGGGCACGATCTGAACTACATCGCGCGCGCGGGGGTCCTCGGCGCGCAGGGGCCCGCCGAGGGGCCGCCGCAGGTACCGGGCTTCCAGGTGGCCGACATGAGCGGCGGGATGTGGTGCGTGATCGCCATCCTCGCCGCGCTGCGCGAGCGGGAGCGGACCGGGCAGGGCGCGGTGCTCGACATCGCCATGACCGACGGCGTGCTCGGCTTCGCCCTCCCCACGCTCGCCGCCGCGCTCGCGAGCGGCGCAGGAGGGGCCGGGGAAACGTCGCGCGCGGCGGGCGGCGAGCCGCTCACCGGCGGGCTCGCGCCGTACAACACCTACCTCTCGAAGGACGGGCACGCGATGGCCCTCGCCGCGCTGGAGCCGAAGTTCTGGGTCTCGTTCTGCGAGGGCGCCGGGCTCGATCCCGATCCGAGCGCGCTCGTCCCCGGGCCGCACCAGGCCGAGCTCAAGCGCAAGCTGGCCGCCGTCGTCCGGGAGAGGACGCGCGCCGAGTGGGAAGCCCTCGCCGCCGAGCGCGACTGCTGCCTCGAGCCGGTCCTCGATCCGCGGAGCGCCGCGGCGGATCCCCACCTCGCCTCGCGCGATCTCCTGTTCGAGATCGCCTCGCCGCGCGGCCGGATCCCCCAGCTCAGGACGCCGGTCACGCCGGCGGGCGTCGCGTTCGCGCCCGCGCCTCGCGCCGGCGAGCACACGCGCGCCGTGCTCCGCGACGCGGGCTTCTCGGAAGGCGATATCGATGCGCTGATCCGCGCTGGAGCGGCGCGGGAGGCGCGCTGACGGCCGCCGGTCGCCGTTCGCGAACGCGGCGCGCGCCGCGCCGGCAGCGGCGACCGGCGCTCCTGCTTCGCGTCAGATCTTCTTCAGCTCGTCGACGAACTCCCAGTCGGCGATGAGGTGCTTCTTGAGCATCAGCGACAGGAGCGCGGCGAACATCGCCTCCCAGCGCACGTTGTTGCCGAGGATCTCGCTCGCGTCGGCCCCGTGCGACACCGCGCGCAGCGCGGAGACGAGATCGCGCGCGGTGAGGCCCGAGTCGTCCGCCGTCGGAGGAGGAGGCGGCTCGGAGGCCGCGGTGGATCGGGGGGACGGAGCCTCTTTCCGCGGCTGCTGCTGCTGCTGCTGGGACTTGCTCCCGCGCGCGGGGAGCGTGATCGTCGTCCCGTCGAGGAGGGTGAGCGAGACCATCCGCCGGCGACCGCGGCCTTGCGGCGCGGGGATGTTGCGCACCTCGCGCTCGCTCGGGGGCTCGTCGCCGTAGTCGGGCACGCTCTCCGGGACGGCGCGCGCCGCAGCGCTGGCGCGTCCGAGCACGGCGCCGAGGAGGGCTGCGGCCGGCGTGCTCGACGTCGGGGCCCCGTCCACGCTCGGCGCCGCGTCGCCGGCGGGCCCCGGCGCGGCGCTCGGGCGCAGCGTCTTCCGGCGCTCCGGCTGCGCTGCCTGCGTGGACGGCGCCTGCGCTGCCTGCGTGGACGGCGCCTGCGCTGCCTGCGTCGTCTGCGCAGCTTGCGCTGGCTGCGCGGATCGCGCCGCCTGCGCCGCCGCGAGCAGCTCGGGCGTCGGCGCGACCTTCAACGTCGGCCGCGAGCGCTCGTCCGGGCGGCCGCGGATCTGCCGCTCCTCCGGGGAGCTGCGGACTTCCCTGGCCGCGGGGCGAGGCGCTTCCCACGCCAGCTCGTCATCCATGACCCCCACGTCGGAGGGGTCGACGTCGGAGGTCTCGATCGCCGGCCCCGCATCCTCGACCAGCCGCGACCCGGATCGCATGACCGGCCTGGTGAGCAGCAAGGGCTCCGGCGTCGACGTCGGCATCGGCGTCGACGTCGAGGTCGACGATGGCTCATCGGCGTGGCGCGCGGTCTCGGGCGCTCCGGAGAGCTCGGACGAAGGCGGCAGATCGGCGGGGCGCGCCCGCGACTGCGGCTCGCTCACCTGCGCTTGCTTCGCGGGCGCGGGCGGCGGCACCGAGCGGGCGCGCGCTCCGTAATAGACCCGGATCGCGTTCCGGATGTCGCTCGGCGGAGCGATCATCGCGCGCACGGGAAGGCCGGAGAACGCCATGCACTCCTTCATGCCGTCCTCGTTCGTCGGATCGTCCATCGCGACGTAGAGCGTCTCGCCCTGGTTGCGGACGTGGCGAACGTAGATCGGGACGAGGCAGTAACGCTCGGCCACGTCGTGCGGGACCAGGTTGAGCAGCTGCCGCGAGAACTCGATGTGCAGGAGCGACACCCAGGGGACAGCGAGCTGGTGCGACAGGATCTGCGTCAGCTGGGTTTCGTTGATGAGACCTTGCTCGACAAGGAGCGTCCCCAGCCGCCGGCCATCCGTGCGCTGCTGCTCCAGGGTCCTCTCGAGGGCGTCCTGGGTGATCATCCGCGCGTCGACCAGGAGCTGACCGAGACGTAGGCGAGGCGTAACCATCGCGCCCGAGGTTACCCCAAGAAGGATCCAGGACCTAACAGACGGCTGGACGAGCCCCCCCGCCCCCTCCAGACGGCGCCCCCGCGGGCCGAGGGAGACCTCGACTCCAATCGCTATCCCGAACGTGGTAAGGTCCCGCGCGTGTCCACAGTGGTCTGCCCGCAATGCGCGAATCCGTGCGAGCAGGCGCACAAATTCTGCCCGGTGTGCGGCTTCCCGATCTCGGAGTTCAACCGGACGTCCGACGATCCGCTGATCGGGACGACGCTCCCGGGCAACTACGTGATCCTGGAGCTCGTCGGGGTGGGCGGCATGGGCCGCGTGTACAGGGCCGAGCAGAAGGCCCTGGGGCGCACCGTGGCCGTCAAGATCATCCATCCCCACCTGCTCGGCGACGAGAGCGCGTCGGTCCGGTTCATCACCGAGGCGCGCGCCGCGAGCCGCCTCAACCACCCGAACTCGGTCGGGGTCATCGACTTCGGTAAGAACGGCGGGCAGCTCTACCTCGTCATGGAGTTCCTGCGCGGGCGCGACCTCGCCCGCGTCGTCTACGAGGACGGCCCGCTCCCGTTCCGCCGCATCGTCGACATCCTCTGCCAGGTGCTCGCGGCGCTCGCCGAGGCGCACCACCTCGGCATCATCCACCGCGATCTCAAGCCCGAGAACATCGTGCTCGAGCCGATGCGCTCGGGCGGCGACTTCGTGAAGGTCGTCGACTTCGGCCTCGCGAAGCTGAAGGGGGAGGTCGCGACGTCGAACATCACGAGCCCCGGCATCGTCTGCGGGACCCCGGACTACATGGCCCCGGAGCAAGGGCGGGGCGATCCGATCGACGCACGGAGCGACCTCTACGCGTGCGGCGTCATCCTGTTCCAGCTGCTCACGGGCCGGCTCCCGTTCGAGGCGGAATCGCCGACGCAGGTGGTGCTGATGCACCTCTCCTTGCCGCCGCCCGATCCCGCCCTGCTCGCGCCGGAGCGTGAGATCCCCGAGCCGCTCGTCGAGGTCACGCTGCGGGCGCTCGAGAAGGACGCCGCGCGGCGCTACCAGTCCGCGGACGAGTTCGCGGCGGCGCTGCGCGCGGCGCTCGGGACGTTCGACACGCCCTCGGGGCGCTTCTCGTTTTCCGACGCGACGGTCATCTGCGGCTCGTGCCGGGCCATCGTGCCGCGCGGCCAGAAGTTCTGCGGCGAGTGCGGCGCCAGGATCGCGCAGGCCCACTCGCCCGCCCCTGCGCCGCGCGCGGCGCCCCAGGCCGCCCGGCGGGATCGCGCCCCCTCGGCCCCCACGCTCCCGCTCCCGTTCGCGGCGCGCGAGGACGACCTCGCGTGGCTCGACACCTGCCTCGCCGACGTCGAGGGCTCGGTCGTCGCCGCGCGCATCGTCGGCGAGCACGGCGTCGGCAAGACCCGGCTCCTCCGCGAGTTCCTCGACGTCGCCGCGAGCCGGGGCGACATCGTCATCCAGACCGGCCCGGACCCGTGGGGCGCGGAGGTCGGCTACTACGCGCTCCGCTGGGCGATCGCCGGGCTCGCCGAGCTCCCGCCCGACGGCGGCAACGCGTCGAACTGGAGCGGCGCGACGCCGGAGGCGCGGCGCGGGCTGCTCGAGATCTTCGGCAAGGGCGATCGCGGGAGCGACGTGCGCAGGCACGCGTGGAACAAGCCGACGGCAGGGGGCCTGTCGCCCGACGATCGCCGCTTCATCGCCGCGGAGGCCCTGCGCTGGGCGCTCTCTCGCGCGCAGCAGACAGCGTTCCCGCACCGGGTCCTGCTCGCGATCGACGATCTGCACGCCGTCGACGGCGCGAGCCGGAACGCGTTCGCCGACGTGATCGCGGAGCCGCCGCTCGCGGCGCTGCTCATCGTCGCCAGCCACACCCCGGGCTTCGAGCCCGAGTGGGGCGGCGCCGAGCGGGCGCTCGGCGGCCTCCCGAAGGACACCGCGCTCTCGCTCCTCCGCGGCAGCGTGGGCCTCGACCACCGCGCCGCCCGCAAGACGCCGCCGAGCGTGGGCGGCCTGCGGCTGTCGCCGCGGCGCGATCCGTCGGACGGCGCCGCCGATCAAACCCCGCTGGCTCTGCCGCCGAGCGCGGCGACCCCGGCCGTCCTCGGCGGCGAGGCCGCGACGGTGCCGCCGCTCTACATCGACCAGCTGGTCCGCTACACGCTCGAGGGGGGCAGCGATCCGCCCGCGCGGATGGCCGACCTCGTCGCCGCGCGGATCGAGCGGCTGCCGCAGGACGCGCGCCGCACGCTGCAGGCGCTCGCCGTCATCGGCGACGCGGCGGACCGCGCCACCCTGCAGCGCCTGCTCCCGGACATCCGCGCCTTCGACGACCTGCTCGGCAAGCTCGCGGCGGCGGGCATGATCGAGGAGCACTCGAGCGGCATCCGCACGGCGCACCCGCTGCTCCGCGACGTGACGCTCGCGACGATCCCGGCCGGCGTCCGGCGCGATCTGCACGCCAAGGCGACGTTCGACAGCGCGGGCGACCCGCTCGCGCTGCCGCTCGAGGTGCAGGCGATCCACGCCTACCACGCGCAGAACGCGTTCGTCGCGCTGATGCTCCTCGAGCAGGCGGCGGACCGCTCCGCCGCGCGCGGGGACAGCGCCGGCAGCGTGCTCGCGCTGCGCCGCGGCCTCGATCTGGCGCGGCGGGAGATCTTCCGGGGCGAGCTCGACGATCCGGTGCGCGCCGTCCTGATCTTCAGCCGGAAGCTCGGCGAGGCGCTCGCGCGCGCCGGCGACCTGACCGACGCCGACGGCGTGCTGCGCGAGGCGCTCGACCTCGCCGGCCCAGGCGGGCCGGATCGCGCGCTCGTCCTGGGCGCGCTCGCGCACGTGGCGCACCAGCGCGAGCGCACGGGCGAGGCGTCGATGTACCTCCGCGAGGCGATGGACCTCGCCCGGCAGGGCGCCGACAGCGACGTGGTGCAGTCGCTCGACAAGATGCGGCGCGAGTGGATGGCGCGCTGAGCGAGAGACGGTGAACGACGAGGAACGACCGCAAGGGCCCCGATCGCCGGCGAACGCAGCGGCGTCGCCGCCGCGCGCGCCGTTCATCGCGCGGTGGGACCTCGACAAGACCTACCTGCGGACCGACTTCGACACGCTGCGCGACCTCGTGCGGACCGCGATCGAGCGGCCGGATCAGAAGCGCACCGTGCCGGGCGCGGGGTCGCTCTTGCGCGAGCTCGGCCGCGCGGGCGTCGAGACCCACATCCTGTCGGGCAGCCCGGAGCAGCTCCGCTCCCGCATCGAGCAGAAGCTGCGGCTCGACGGCGCGCGCTGGGCGTCGCTCACGCTGAAGCCCAACCTGCAGAACATCCTCCGGCTGCGCTTCCGCGCGCTGCGCGGGCAGCTCGGCTACAAGCTGCCCGCGCTGCTCCAGCGGCGCTGCGAGCTCTCGGATCAGCGCGACCCGAGCGGCACGCTGATCCGCGAGGTGCTGCTCGGGGACGACGCGGAGGCCGACGCCTTCGTCTACTCGCTGTACGCGGACGTCTGCGAGGGCCGGGTCACCCCGCTGGAGCTGGGCGAGGTGATGCGGCTCGGGCACGCCTACGACGACACTATCCTCGATGCGATCCGGTTCGCGAGCTACGTCGAGAAGGGCCCCGTCGTCGAGCGCATCCTGATCCACCTCGACCGCCAGTCTTCGCCCTCGGATTTCAGGATCTTCGGCGACCGGGTCGTCCCCTTCTACAACTACCTGCAGGCGGCGTTCGTGCTCCACGAGGACGGCCGGATCGCGGCGCACGCCGTGCTCCGTGTCGCGCAGTCGCTGGTCGTCGCCCACAACTTCGACAGCGTCGCGCTCGCGCGGAGCTACGTCGATCTGTCGCGCCGCGGGCACGTCTCCGGCAGGGGCATCGCGTCCCTCGCGGCCGCCTACGGCGAGCTCGCGCAGCGCAGGGCCGCGGGCGCGAGCGATCTCGGCGCGATGGTCGCGGAGCTCACGCGGCTCTGCAGCGATCTGCGCCCCGCCGTGAGCCGGCCGCACGCGGAGATCGACTACCGCGCGCTCGCCGCCGGCCACAACCGCCGCTCGAAGCGCGGCCGCTGACGGCGGGCGTGCGAGGTGGCCGCGCCTGCCCCGGCGTCGGCGCGGGCGTCGTTCCGCCGCGGCGACGCCCGCGCGCTCACAGCCAGGCGTTGTTGAGGATCTCGCCGACGCCGCCGGCGCCCGGGACGATGTACTGGATGCCGTTCAGGCCGCGCTCCTCGTCCCAGTGCGTGCCCGGCTCGGTCTTGAGGACGCGCGCCGGCGAGAGGCCGCGATCGAGCCGGAGCGCGTAGATGATGGCGTCCGGGTGGGCCTCGGTGACGCGGCGGATGTACTCGGGCGTGACGATGAGGTGCATGGCGATGCACTTGGCCGGCCGCCCCTCGAGCGCGGTCTTGTAGTACGTCATGGCGCTGACCATGGACGAGCCGGTGGCGCCCATCGGGTCGGGGAAGAGCACGTGGCGCCCGTCGACGTCGCGGCCGATCTTGGCGTCGTGCCAGGTCGCGCCGACGACCTCGCCCTGCTCGTTCGTCTGCCGGCTCATGAACAGGTGATCCTGCCGCACCAGCGCGGGGTCGAGGACCTCGTTCAAGAGCTCGTAGACGACCTGGGAGGGCATCGTCCCGGCGCGCGCGATGCCCACGGTGACGGCCTTGGTCGCGCGCGAAAGCGCGGTGCCGCGATAGACCGCCTCCGGGTGGGAGGAGATCATCCGGGTCGGGACGTCGACGCGCGCGCGCCCCAGCTCGGCGGCGAGGACGGCGCGCGCCAGGTTCTGGTAGAGAACACCGACGAGACGCCCGACGTCGGGCTGGACCGTCTCCGGGGAGCAGGCTCGAGCCAGCAGAGTCCATGCGAGCGGGTCATCGAGCAGGTGCACGCCCGGACCGTACCGATGGGCGATTTCCGGGGGCCGGAATCGACTCTCAGCGTACGCAACGTCGACCATCGTTTTTCTGTTACACTACCTGGCCCGGCGCGGGGTATTCCTCCGGGTGCGCGCCGGTGCTCTCCCCGGGAGCGGAGTGGTTTCGAAGCGATGAGGGCGCCCGCCCAGCGGGCTGTCCCGGTGGACTTGCAAAGGAAGGGATGTTCGGTGGATAGCGACCTTGCCGAGTCGGTTACGGCGCTCAAGGATGCCTTTGTCCGAAGAGGCATCCCTGCGAGGTTCGGAAAGGCGGCTCCAGCGGCGGTGGAAGAGCTGCGCAAGACGCTGCGGGTGCCCGCGAGGTACCGCGCTTTCCTGCAGGAGGCCGACCCGCTCGACGTCGAGACGGTGACTCCGGTCGAGCGTGTACGCCTCATCCCCTCCGAGAAGCTCGCGGCCGAGCAGCAAGCGAACGGCGGCGACAGCTCCCTTCCGGGCTGGCGCAAGAGCTGGATCCTCATCGCTCGCAGCGCCCTGCTGGGAGATCCCTATTTCCTCGACATCTCGAAGCTCGACGCCGAGGGGGACTGCCCCGTGTTCACCTGTATGACGGGGACCGAGTCGCTCAAGCCGGAGCTCTGTGCGTCGAGCTTCCAGCAGTTCCTGCGCATCCTCGCTACCTCGATGGAGGTCGCGTCCGGCTTCGGAGAGAGCGGCCTCGACGACGACGACGAGGCCATCTTCCGCGAGGCGCTCGCGCCCAAGATCAAGACCATCGACTCCGCGGCGCTCCGCGCGGGCCACTGGACCTGACGTAGCGTCCACGGCGCGCTGCTCGCCGGGCGCGCCGCGGATCGAGCTGATCGCGCCATGGCCAGGTGCCTCGTATGCAACGCGGAGAACCCGGGCTCCGCCCGGTTCTGTGTCGCGTGTGGCGCGTCGCTGGCCGCGAAGGAGGCGGGCGTCGGCGCGGCGCCCCTAGCGCCTCCCGCGCCCGGCCCGCGGACGACCGTCCCTGGGCAGCCGCTGATGGGCGCGCTGCTGCCCGAGGATCCGGCGCACAGGGCCAGCCTCGCGGCGGGTGGCGCGAACGGGCCGGCGGCGGACGTCCGCGCGCCGCATGTCGTCCCGGCGCCGGTGGCGGGCTCGCTGCCGCGGCGCGGGCCGGGCGGCCACCTGCCGGCGGGGACGCTCGTCGATCAGAAGTACGTGGTCGAGCGGGTGCTCGGCGAGGGCGGCATGGGCGTCGTCTACCTCGCCCGGGACGTCCACACCGGCCTGCACGTGGTGCTGAAGGCGGTGCGCCAGGAGCTCGGGCACCGGCCGGACGTGCGCGCGCGGACGCTCGCCGAGGGGCGCGCGCTGGCGCAGATCGATCACCCGAACGTCGTCCACCTGAAGGCGGTGGTGGCGGAGCGAGACGACCTCTGGCTCGTCATGCAGTACATCGACGGCGAGAGCCTCGAGCAGACGCTCGCCAGGTACGCCGAGGAGCGCCGGCGGATGCCTCTGCCCGAGGCGCTCTCGATCTTCCGGCAGATCGCCTCCGGCATCGCGGCCGCGCACCGCGAGGGGGTGATCCACCGCGACCTCAAGCCGGCGAACGTGCTCATCCGTGGCAAGGACGGCGTCGCGAAGGTCACCGACTTCGGCATCGCCAAGGCCGAGGCGGACGCGCTCGCGGGGCGCGGGCTGACCAAGGGGATCATCGGCTCGCTCTATTACATGTCGCCGGAGCAGGTCCTCGGGCGCCGCGAGCTCGACAAGCGGGTGGACATCTACGCGCTGGGCGTCGTGCTGTACGAGATGCTGGTGGGGCAGGTGCCGTTCGACGCCGAGAGCGACATCGAGATCATGCGGCAGCACGCGGAGGTGCCGCTCCCCCTGGTCAGCGCCGTGCGCCACGACGTTCCTCCGGCGCTCGACGCCTTCCTCCAGAAGGCGTGCGCCAAGGAGCGGGCGGATCGCTTTGCCAGCTGCGAGGAGCTGCTCGCCGCGCTCGACGCGATCGCCCACCCTGCGCCGGCCGCGACCGCCGCGCCGCTCGGCGCGTCGAGCCGCCCGCCGCCGCCCGCGGCCACGACGGTGGACGAGGTCCGCGACGGGCTGCGGTCGCCGTCGGGCGCTGCGCTGGCCAGCGGACCCGCGGGGTCGCAGCGCGCGCGCGGCTCGTGGCTCGCGATCGGCGCCGGGGCCCTCGTGATGTTCGGCGGGGCCGCCGCGCTGCTCGGGCTGGGCGTGCTCGACAGGCCGCGCGACGGTCGCCGGCGGGCCGTCTCGTCGAGGGAGCAGCGCCCGGCGGCCAGCGCGAGCAGCACCACCCCGGCGGCGAGCGCGGAGCAGCCGCAGCCGTCGCCGCTCGCCAGCCTGACCGGGCTGTGGGTCGGCAACGGGCGCGAGCTCGAGGCCGTCCTTGCCGGCGAGTCGCTCGAGTTCCGGGTCCGCCGCCCGGAGCAGTTCGCGCCGCAGGACTATGCCGAGGGGGAGGCCCGCTTCTCGCTCCGCGAGATCCCCGGAGAGACCGCGGTGTTCGCCGTCGAGGACCGGCTCCGCTTCATCGCCCCCGAGTCGCGCAGCTTCGATCCGGCCCGTTCCCGGGGCACCTGCCAGGACGTCCGCAGCGCGGTGGAGGGCCGCCCCCTGCGCGCGAGCTTCGACGGGGCCCGGCTGAGCGTCGAGTTCGCGAAGATCGAGCCCTCCACGAGCAACTTCGTGGTGGAGCGCGGCAAGGTCGTCAGCTGCGTCGGCCTCAGCGCCCTCCCCGCCACGCGCGTCGTCAGCACGCTGTCGCGGCCGTAGCGCGGCACCCCTCGCTAGAGGCCACCCACGGCGGGGACCGGCTGCGGCTTTCCGGCGTGGATGACCGCGCAGCGGACGGTCGTCGACGACGTCGGCGCGCTCGCGCGCCCGCCGCCCAGCACGAGCGTGCCGAAGATGCTGCGCGCCGCCGCATCGACCTCCGCGGCGCCGCGCGGCGGCACCGGGTTCCCGCTCGCGTCGAACACCGTCACCGCCTGCACGACGCCGCGGGCGATCTCGCCCTCCGGGAAGGACATCATCACCGTGGCGCGGACGTAGGCCGAGGCCCCCTCGACGATCCCGAAGCTGTACGGCTTCTTCGCGAAAGCGCCGCAGAAGCCGCTCGTACCCATCCCGCCGTCGGGCCCGTAGTTCGCCGACGCCCACTGCCCGACGTTGACCGTGAGCCCGCTCTCACCCGAGCCCTGCGCGTACTGGACGCACTGGGCGAGCGCGGGATCCCACATCGCGCCCGTTGGGCAGCGCCCTACCTTCGCGCAAGCTTGGCCGGTCCAGACCTCGTCGCGCGCGCAGGTCTGCGAGAGCGGCACGCACGCGGCGGTCGGACCGTCGACGACGAGCTCCTGGCCGGGCGGGCACCCGAGCTTCTGCCCGGCGCCGACCGCGACGCCGATGTTGGTCGCCACCTGCTCGCGCGACACGCAGTAGCCCGTGCTCTGGTCGATCTCGTCCCCGGGCCGGCAGCGATCGGGAGCGCAGCCGCCGGCCTCGTAGTGGCGGCCCACGCCGCAGTAGGCGTTCGCCGCCTGGGGCGTGAGGCACTGGCCCGCGACCGAGAGGTAGCCCTTCAGGCATCGGCAGCGGTTCTGCTTCGTGTCGAAGCCGGCGCCGTCGCTGCACGACGAGATCGAGCAGCGGCAGCTGCTGCCCTGGCAGATCTTGAGGAAGCAGGAGTTCTCCGGGCAACCGACGAGCACGGCAGGCGCCAGCGCGAGGAGCACGACCGAGAGCGCGGCGGAGGCGAGACCAAACGAGCCGGACCGCATCGGGCGACCCTACTCGATCCGCTCAGGCCGGGGAACTCGGGGAGCGACGCGCTGCAGCCGCCGCGATGCGCTGCTTCGGCCGCAGCGCGCGTGGCGCTGTCGACCGCGCGGCCGACGTACCGGCGGCCGGGGTGGTGTGGTACGGGGTGTCGCCGTCCACGCGGAGATTCCACCGCGCCGGTCCATATCAAGCCATGTTGCCCATCTACATCGAAGGTTCGCCTCAGTTCGAGTCCACCCTGTCAGCCCTGCGCACCCGCGGCACGGGCGACCTCGCGAACGTCACGCCGGCCGTGACCGAGATCATCGACACCGTGCGGCGCGGGGGCACGTCCGCCGTGCTCGGCTACATCGAGAAGTTCGAGCGGAGGACGTCGAAGGCGCTCGTCCGCCACGCAGGCCCGGAGGCGGAGGGCGGCTTCGGCGGGGCCGAGGCGCTCGCGAGGCTCTCGCCGGAGGTCCGCGCCGCGCTCGAGACCGCGGCGGCGAGGATCGCGCGTTACCATGAGCGGCAGCGCGACGCGGGCGATCTCGGCCCCGCGGACGTGACGGCGAACGGGCCCGCGCTGCAGGCCGGCTTCAGCTACGAGGAGGAGGGCGTGCTGCTGGGCATGCGCGTGCGGCCCCTGCGCCGGGTCGGCGTCTACGCGCCGGGCGGCAAGGCCCGCTACCCCTCCAGCGTGCTCATGTCGGCCATCCCCGCGCGCATCGCCGGCGTGCGGGAGATCGTCCTCGCGAGCCCGTCGGCCGACGACGCCACGCTCGCCGCGGCACACCTCTCCGGCGTGACGACCCTGCTCGACTCGGGGGGCGCGCAGGCGATCGCCGCCTTGGCCTACGGGCTCCCGGAGCTCGCGCCGGTCGACAAGATCGTGGGGCCCGGCAACGCGTACGTCGCCTGCGCGAAGAAGCTGGTCTTCGGGGATGTGTCGATCGACGGCATCACCGGGCCGAGCGAGATCCTCGCGCTCGCCGACGAATCCGCGGATCCCCGGCTCGTCGCCGCCGATCTCCTCTCGCAGGCCGAGCACGACGAGGCGTCCTACGCCCTGCTCGCGACGACCTCGGCGAAGCTGGCGGAGGCGGTCGCGCGCGAGCTCGACGCGGCGCTCCCCGAGCTCACGCGCCGCGCGATCGTGGAGGCGTCGCTCTCGACGCACGCGGCGGCGCTGGTCGTCGGCTCGCGCGCTCGCCTCGCCGAGATCGCCGATCAGCTCGCGGTCGAGCACGTGGCCTTCCACGTCGCCGACGCCGAGGGGTTGTTCTCGGAGATCGGCACGCTCGGCGCCGCGCTGCTCGGCGACCTCACCCCGGTCGCCGCGGGCGACTACCTCGCGGGGCCGTCCCACGTCCTCCCGACCGGCGGCTCGGCCCGCTTCGGCGCGCCGCTCGGGGTCTACGACTTCGTGACGCGCGCGAGCCTCATCCGGTACTCGGGCGCGGCGCTCCGGACGCAAGGCCCGATCATCGAGAAGCTGGCCCTGGCCGAGGGCCTGCAGGCGCACGCCCGCGCCGTGTCGCTCCGCCTCGCGAGCAAGGCGATCGACCCCGCGAAGCGCGGCACGTCGCAGTCCTGACACCACGCTGCCGCCCCGCGCGCCGCGCCTTCGGGAGCGCGGCGCGCGAGGACGCGCTGCCGATCGCTCTCCCCCGACCTACCGATTTCGGCTCAGCCGAGAGCTGCGCGCACAGCCGCGATGGGCCGCATCGCGCGGCCTCGCGACACCGTGCGCTCCCGCCCGGCTCACTCGGCGCGGAGGTAGCCCGCGTTGATCATCTTCAACACGGACTGCGCGGTCTCCAGATCCGTCGCGGGGCTCTTGTTGAGGACCATCGCGAGGTGCCCGTGGTTGTAGACGACCTGGAGGACGTCGAGATCGACGGGCGAGAGATCGCGGAGCTGCGGCTTGAGCGGCTGGGGGATGACCAGGCGCGCCGACAGGTCCGGGAGCTGGTGGCGGATGTTGTTCAGCTCGTCGATCTGCCGGAGCCCCTCCATGAGGAGCTCCTGCACCGTCGCGCTGATCTCGCCGGTCATGACCCGCTCCTCGGCCGCCTCGAGGTCGAACGTCCCGCCGGCCCACGTGAGGATCCGGTAGACGCTCTTCAGCGGCGGGACGTCGGTCAGATCGTTGATCGTCGCAAAGGTCACGATGCCCTTGCGCAGGTAGATCTTGCCGACGTCGTCGTCGGAGCGGACAACGAGGACGCCGCTCTTCTTCGACGTGCCGAAGAGCTGCAGCAGATCCGGGAGCGGGATCTCGTCGATCGACCCGGACATCGACCGGGTCTGACCGCTCCTCAGCGATGGCTCGTCCATCCGTTTCCGCGCCGGTGGCGCGCCTGGGTCGGTGGAGACGACCTTGAGGATGCTGGTGCCGATGAGCACACGATCGCCCTCCTTCAGGGTCGTCTTCTTGATCTTCTCGCCGTTGACGAACGTTCCGTTCGTCGAGCCGAGATCCTCGATCACAATCGACTGTTCGGTGCAGGCAATCCGGGCATGGCGCCGGGAGACCATGTCCTCGACGAGGACCATGTCGAGGTCGCTGGAGCGACCTACGACGATCTCCTGCTGCTCCCCGAGGGGGAATTCGCCGCCTTGGTACTTCCCGGAGATGAAGCGCAACGCTAGTTGCCGCGTTGCCGACACCTTGGGAGCGTGGTTATCCATCGCAGGGAGTAAAAACCTTCGTGCGCTTACGAGAGCGCCAGCAGGGGGCAAAGCTTAGTTTCACCGAGCAAAGGTGGTCAAGAGATCCGGTCCGTTCTTTCAAATGAGTCGGCTCGTCCGATCCTGACGCAACGCGCCGGCCCCCCTCCCTCGGTCGCCACAGAGGCGCACCGTGGGGGTGAGGGCCAACGTACTCGGCGCACGCGAGTGTATCCAATTTGAGGGAAAGAGGGCGATTGGCTCCGCCGAAACGGTCGGCACCGACGGTTTCCGGGGCCTCCGGGCCCTGGGCGGAGCGCCGGGCCGCCTCAGCGAGGGATCCTGCGGCAGCTCGGCTCATTGCCCTTGCTTTCGAGCCCGGCATGTTGAACGGCCTCGGCGTGAGCTCCGCAGCGACGCGACCCCCCCTCCCCGCAGGCGATCCGCTGGGCACGCACCGCGTGCTCGATCCACCGGGGGCGATGCCGCAGCCGGCAGAGCGGCTGGACGCCGACGCCTCGCGCCACTTCGAGACCGAGATCGTCGTCGATGTGCAGACGCTGAACATCGATGCCGCGAGCTTCCGCCAGATGGAGGAGGCGTCCGGCGGCAGCCCGGACGGCGTGGCGCGGCTCGTCCTCGAGACGGTGGCGCGCCGGGGCAAGCAGCACAACCCGGTCACCGGCTCGGGCGGCATGCTGCTCGGCGTCGCGCGCCGGGTCGGCTCGCTCGCCGAGCACCGCGGCGTCGCCGTCGGCGATCGCATCGCGACGCTCGCGTCGCTGTCGCTCACGCCGCTCTCGCTCCGCCGGATCATCGCCATGCGGCCCGCGTCCGCGCAGATCGACGTCGAGGGCACCGCGATCCTCTTCGGGTCGGCGCCGCTCGCCCGGATGCCGACCGACATGCCCGAGCGGCTCGCCCTCGCGCTGCTCGACGTCGCCGGCGCGGCGCCTCAGGTGGCGCGCCTCGCCGGCCCGCGCGACAGCGTGGTGGTGCTCGGCGCAGGCGGGAAATCGGGCCTCCTGTGCGCGGCCGAGGCGCGGCGCTGCGTCGGTCGCGCCGGGCGCGTCATCGGGATCGAGGCGTCGCCGGAGCTCGCCGCCGACCTGCGCTCGCTCGCGATCTGCGACCACGTCGCGGTCCTCGACGCGCGCGACCCCCTCGCCGTGCGCGACGCCGTGCTGCCGTTCACCGGCGACGCGGGCGCCGACCTCACGCTCTCGTGCGTGAACGTCCCGGGCGTGGAGCTCAGCGCGATCGTCGCCACGCGCGATCGCGGCAAGACGTACTTCTTCGCGATGAGCACGAGCTTCACCGCCGCCGCCCTGGGGGCCGAGGGGATCGGCAAGGACGTGGATCTCTACATCGGCAACGGCTACGCCCACGGACACGCCGAGCACACGCTCGCGCTCGTGCGCGAGCACCCCGCGCTGGAGCGGCTGATGACCTCACGCTACGGCTGAGCGCGCCGCTCGACGCAACGCGCGCAGCGCGCATGCGCCCGGACGCCGCGGGCGCTCCACGGGCGCACCGGGCTCAGCCGGGCCGCTCCTGAGGGGCCGGCTCGGCAGGCGCCAGCGCCGCGGGCGACGGCTGCGCTGCGCCCAGCTTGTCGACGGCGGCGGGGAGGATCACGGCGAAGGTGCTCCCCTTCCCCTCGTACGACCGGACCTCGATGCGGCCGCCGGCGCTCTGCGCGATGCGCTGGCTGATGGACAGGCCGAGCCCGGTCCCCTTGTCCTTCGTCGTGAAGAACGGCAGGAAGATGTTCGCGAGCACCTTCTGGGAGATCCCGGGGCCGTTGTCGGTGACGTTGAGCTCGACGAACGGCTCGTCCGAGCCCGAGCCGGGCCGCGTGCCGCGGCCGAAGCGGACGCGCGTCGAGATCACCACCTTGCCCCGGCCCTTCATGGCCTGGACGGCGTTGCGGAACAGGTTCATCAGCACCTGCCGCAGCTGCTCTGGATCGATGGCGACGCGGGGGAGACCGGGATCCAGCGTGACCTCGACCTCGAGCTGGTCGTTCCTGCGCTCGATCGAGAGCACCTGCAGGGTGCGGCGCACGATCGCGTTCACGTCGGTCGGGACGACCGAGCCCTGCGCCGGCCGCGCGAGATCGAGCACCGAGCCCACGACGCGATCGAGCCGGTCGACCTCCTCGAGGATGATCCCGAGGAACTCGCGCGACGCCGCGTCGATCTGCGCCTCCGGCACGGGATCGGCGAGCAGCTGCGCCGCCCCCTTGATCGCGCCGAGCGGGTTCCTGATCTCGTGCGCGAGCCCGGCCGCCATCTGGCCGAGGAGCGCGAGCCGGTCCCGCTCCTTCATCTGCGCGTAGAGCCGCGAGTTCTCCAGGACGACGCCGATCTGCGCGGCGAGCGTCTCGAGCAGGGTCAGCTCCTCGGGCGAGAACGCGTCGCGCACGCGCGTGTCCGCCACGACCAGGAGCCCGATGGGCTCGCCCTGCTCGTCGCGCGCGCACAGGACCACGCCCGAGCAGAGGCTGCCGAGCACCTCGGCCGCCGCGAGCACCGCGTCCTCGGGGACCTGGGGCCGCACCTCCGTCCGCCGCGCGAAGTTGCCGTCGTCGTCCGCGTCGCTCTGGCTGCGGCGCGCCCGCCGCTCGCGGGCCTCGCGCTCCAGCTCCTCCATCGCGAGCGGCCCCCGGTCGAGGCGATCGAGCAGCGCCCTCGCGGTCGCCACCTCGATCCGCTCGGGGACCCGCGGCCCGAGCGAGGTGAGCCGGTCGAAGCCCGTCCCGTCCTGATCGCGCAGGTAGAGCGCCGCCGCCGTGACCCGGCGCGACTGCTCGAGCGCGCTCATCACGATCGAGCCCATCTCGTCCACCTCGAGCGTGTGCACGAGGCGCCGCCGGGCCTCCGCGAGCGAGCGATCGAGATCGAACCGCTCCCGCAGGAAGAGGCGCTGGAGCTGCTCCTCGACGCGCTCCCGCAGCGGGTCGAACAGCACCAGGATGACGATCGCGGCGAGCACCGCGTTCAGGTACATCGTGTTGAAGCCGCCGATGAACGTGAGCAGGAGATAGAAGATCAGCGCGATCAGGAACGCGACCGCCGTGGCGACGAGCAGGCGCGCGAGCATCTCGTAGGCGTCGAGCAGGCGCTCGTGACGCAGCGCCTGGGCGAGGACGAACAGGAACACGATCGAGAGCGCCGCGCCGACGGGCGGCGGCTCCGCGCCGAGGAACCAGGCGAAGTCGGCGACGCTGGCGAGCCCGGCGAGCGCGCCGATCACCACGAGGAACCGCACGCGCCGCTGCGTCGCGCGCGAGGAGCTCTGCTTGCCGCGCTGGCCGAGCGTGTACAGCCCCGCGGTGAGCAGCGCGAAGACGTAGAGGAAAATGCAGCCGCGCGTGAGCCAGTCGAGCCACGAGCCCGGCTCCCGGCTCACCAGCACGAGGATGAACAGCGGGATGACGAGCACCCCCGCGAACCGGAGCAGCCGCGAGCGCCGATCCGCGTCATGGGGGATCATCGCCTCGAAGAGCTGCAGCGCGAACTGCGGGAGCAGCACGGCGAGGATCGCCGTGAAGCGCTCCCAGATCGAGGCCTGGAAGAAGCCGAAGAGCGACTGCGAGAGGTACCAGAGCCCGACGTCGGCGGCGAACGCGGCGAAGAAGAGGTGGACGCGGCGGACGCGGCCCCGCAGCAGCGTCGACGCCGCGATGGCGAGGGCGAGGGCCCCGCAGACAAGGGTCGTCCGTGTGCGGAGATCGATCCCGAGCGGCGCCACGCGCGAAGGCTACCGCGGCGAGCCGCGCGGCGACCGCAAAACGCGCCGGAGAGCGGCGCGCGGCGACCGCAAGACGCGCGCCGAGGCGCGGGCGCGCTCAGGCCGCCCGGGCGCGCGGCTCAGCGCGTCCCGTCGCTCTCGGAGGGAGCGCTGTCGCGTCTGTCCGCGCTGCTGGGGTTCCACGGGAGCGGGTCCGGGTTGCAGCGCCCCTGCGACCGGACCTCGATCGACGTGGGCGCGCCGTCGTCGCTCGACGGCGGCGCGACGTCGCGCGGCGGGAGCGACGCAGGCGTGACGAAATCGGTGACGGGTACGACGACATCACCCTCCGTGCCATCGCTCGATCCGGACGCCTCTTCGGAGATCATCGGGTCGAGATCGCCCCACGCTTCCACGCTCTGCTCCTCGTGGTCTGCGGACGTGATCGCGCAGCCCGCCAGCAGCAGAGGCGCCGCGAAGCCCCCCGACAGCCAACTCGTCCAGCAACCTCGCATCACTTCAATCCTCCGAAGTCCCGCCAAAGCCATACTGCTTCACAAGCTGGGAAAGCCGTGGGCGCTTCATGCCCAGGAGCACGGCGGCGCGCGTGATGTTCCCACGACTTTCGTCGAGCGCCCTAGCAATGCACTCGCGCTCGATCTCGCGCTTCATGTCGCTGAGGCTGACCCCTCCGCGGACCTGAGCGTACGCGAGCTCCAGCGGCGTGCGATCCGCAGGCGTCGACGGGGAATGTGACACCGACGTCGCCTGCTCTGGCGCCGACGAGCGCGGCGCGCTGGTCGGCTCTCTGGACGACTCTTTCGATGAGTCTCTCGACGACTCTCTCGACGAGTCGAAAGCAGGGTGCATGCCAGCCCTCGGTGTCATCGGAGCGCTCGCCAGCTCCGCGGGTTCGAGCTCCCGCAGCCCTTCGACGTTCGTCGTGAAATCCTCGAGATCGATCACCTGGCCGTCCGCGAAGATCGCCGCGGCGCGCAGGGCGTTCTCGAGCTCGCGCACGTTCCCCGGCCAGGAGTGCCGCGAGAGCGCCTCGACGGCCCGGCTGGAGAGGCGCTTCGGCGCCACGCCACGCTCGCCGCCGATCCTCTCCAGGATCGCCGCCGCGATCGCGGGCAGATCCCGCGGCCGATGGCGCAGCGCGGGGACCTCCAGGACGACCTGCCGGAGCCGGTAATAGAGATCTTCCCGGAACTCGCCCCGGGCGACCATCGCACGCAGGTCGCGGTGGGTCGCGCAGAGGATCCGCACGTTGGCGCGCAGCGGCGTGACACCCCCGACCCGCTCGAAGGTCTTGTCCTGCAGGACGCGGAGCAGCGCGACCTGCGTGCGCGGCGAGATGTCCCCGATCTCGTCGAGGAAGAGCGTTCCCCCCTCGGCGAGCTCGAAGCGCCCGCGACGGCGCGACGCCGCGCCGGTGAACGACCCCTTCTCGTGGCCGAACAGCTCCGACAGCAGCAGCGTCTCGACGAGGGCGGCGCAGTTGACCTTGATCAGCGGGCCCGCGCGCCGCGCGCTCACCTCGTGGATCGCCTCGGCGACGAGCTCCTTCCCGGTGCCGCTCTCGCCATGGATCAACACGGTCGCGTCGCTCGCCCCGACCTTCTCGATCTGGTGGATGAGGCTGAGCAGCGCGGGCGTCGTGCCGACCATCCGCTTGATCGCGGGGACCACGCTCGCCGGCCTCGGCGCGCGGGCCGCTCCCCTGGCGCACCCGGCGCACGCGCTGGAGCCGCAGAGCTCGCAGCCCCTCGGCTCCGCCTCGGCGGCGCTGCGCGCGCACGCCTCCAGCCGGGCGAGCTCGGCGAAGCTCCGGCGCGACAGGAACTTGCGGGCGATCTCGGGCGGGAGCGACCCGGCGATGCGATCGCGGAGGACGACCGCCGCCTCGAGGTGCGAGCGCGCCGCCGTGGGCTCGTCCTCGAGGGCGCGCGACACACGGTCCCCGGCGGACGAGGCGTGGTGAAGCAGCACGTGCGCCTCCAGGGCGCACTCGTGGCTGTGGGCCCGGCGCGACAGCGCGAGCGCCTCCGCGGCGATCTGCCCGAACGGCGCGCCGGCGGCGCGGGAGCACATCGCCTCGAGGAGCGCGACCTCGGCGCGGTGCCGGTCGGAGGTCGCCTCGGCGCGCGCCCGCTGGATCATCTGACCGGCCTGCAGGAGGTCGCCGTCGTGCAGCGCGATGCGCGCGGCGGTCGCGTAGCACTCGCCGAGCTTCGAGCCGGCGCCGCAGGCGAAGGCGGCCGTGAGCTCGGACCAGGCGTCCACCGTGCGCCGGCACTCGAAGTGGATCTGCGCCGCGACGTAGGCGACGTGCGTGACGCGAACGCCAGGGATGACATGGCCGCAGGCCTTCCGCGCGAACGCGAGCGCCTGCTCGGCCTCCTCGATCATCCCGAGCTGCAGCCGGATCTCCGCGAGGTTCGTGATGAGGTTCACGAGCGCGACCTTGTCGCCGATCCTCCGGAAGATCTCGATCGCGCGCTCGAAGAGGCGCAAGGCCTCCGGGTACTCGTGCTTCAGGTGGGCGATGACCGCGAGGTTCGTGAGCGCATAGCCGGTCGCCGCGCGCTCGCCCCGCCGCTCGCCTTCCTCGAGCACGCCGGCGAGCATCGTGCGCGCCTCGTCGAGCCGGCCGCTGGAGAGCAGCGAGATGGCGCGGTTCAGCCGGGCGCGCAGCTCGCTCACGTGCTCGCCCGCGCACGCCGCCTCCCACGCGTCGGCCGCGAAGTGCAGCTCCGCGTCGGCCCAGGCCTGCTGCGCGAGGAGCAGCTTGCCGAGGATGTTGCGCGCCTGGAGGCGCGTCGCGATCTCCCCCGCGCCGGCGAGCCCTTCCTCCGCGCGCGCCTTGGCCGCCGCGAGGTCGCCCGTCTTGCAGCAGAGCTCCGCCATCTCCACGGCGCCGCGCGCCCGCTCGTCGGGCGTGGCGGCGAGCGACAGCGCCCGCGAGAGCACCATCGCGGCGGTCGTCAGGTCGCCGCGCGCGCTCGTCGCGCGGCCCCGGACGAGCAGCGCGGCGAACGTCTCCCGCTCGCGCTGGGCCGCGGACGAGAAGTCGATGGCGAACTCGATGTCGCCGAGCCGGAGCGCGAGCTGCGCCGCGCGGAGCAGCCGCTCGCCCGACGCGGCGCTCTCGCCGGAGAGCGTCCGCGTCGTCCGGGCCCAGCGCTGCCAGAAGTCGGCGCGCGCCGACGGCTCGCCGACCGAGGAGATCGCGAGCATCGCCGCGGCCTCGGCCCGCTCGTCCTGGCCCAGCGAGGCGAGGAGCTCGCTCGCGCGCGAGAGGCTCCACGGATCGGACGATTGCTCCTCGAGCGCCTCCGCGATCGCGAGCACATCCTCGGGATCGACGTCGGCCGGATCGACGACCGCGCGCGGCGCGGCGACCCACCCTCGATCGTCGACCTCGATCAGGCCGAGGGCGGCGAGCTCCTGGGCGACCCCCTGGCACGCCGCGTCCCCCGGCCCGGGCGGCGCGCGCCGCGCCGCGAGCTGGCGGAGCTGCGCGGACGGCCAGGGCCGCTGGCTCAGCGCGAGCCGATCCAGCAGGCGCGCGGCCTCGCGGCTCGGCGGCTGCCGCGCGGCGCGCTGCTCGGGCGGCGCGGCCAGCACCGCGGAGCACCAGCCCTCCAGCGCGTCGAGCCGCTCGATCTTCGCGACGACCCGACGCTCCGCGTCCGCCGCGAACGCCTCCCAGAAGCGGTGCAGATCGTCCGGCGACGCGACGCCGTCGATCGTGAGCGCGCTCGTCCAGGGCCGCATCGCGGCGTCGCTGCACACGATGACCAGCGCGGAGCACGACCCCTCCGCGATGAGGCGCGTGACCTCGTCCAGCACGAGGCTCCCCCAGCTGGTGGCCTCTCGCTCGGCGACCAGCAGGATCGCGCCTTGCGCGGCGGCGCTGATGCCCTGCGCGGCCGCGGCCGGATCGGCAGAGGTGACAGCGCAGCGAAGCGCGAGATCGCGCCAGGGATCCCGATCCGCGGCGTGCGCGGCCGAGATCAGCGAGCGTCCCACACCTCGAGCGCGGCGCGCGAGGTGGGAACAAACCGCGTCCAGGACCGGCCGCTGTCCATGGACGTGGAGCACCCCACGCGACGCGGCATCACGGACGCGCTCATCGAGCGCCCGGAACCCCCCGGAGTCGCTCGTGATGACGGAAGGAACGCAGGCTGCGGCAACGGATCCCAAGGCAACAAAAGCGTACCTCTCCGCCGGACCTCGCATCAACGGATCCCGCCGTTATCTATAATGAGGCCATTACCTCACCATAAGAAAATTACACTCTTATTGCTGTATTCCGTCCAGGACCCGCTGGATGGCGTCGAACGCATCCGCAGGTGCTTCGCCCAGGACGCGGGCCAGCGGGAGCTGCGTCGCCGCGGCGGCCACGTAGAACGGCACGAGGTGCGGCGCGAGCCGGCGGAGCGTTTCGAGGTGCCGCGCGACGCCGGCCGCGTCCCCGCGGCGCACCGGCCCCGTCAGGGCTTCGGGCACGCCGAGGACCTCGACGTTGTCCGCGACCGTGCGGAGCAGCGGGCCGAGCATCTCGGCGGCCGTCCTTCGGTCGATGCCCGCGCGCTCGAGCAGGTCGACGCCGGCGGCGGCGAGCGCGGCAGCGCCGTTGGCGACCAGGCCCGCCGCCGCGTGGTAGGCGACGCGGTCGAGACCGGAGAACGTGCGCGGCGTCATGCCGAGGCACACCCCGAGCGAGCGCGCCGCGCGCACGGCGCCGGGATCGCCGTCGATGTGGAGCTGACCACGCTCGAGGAACGGCGCGAACGAGGGCGATGCGAACGAGATCATCGGGTGCATCTGCGCGACCCAGACGCGGTCGCCTCGCACCGCCGCGAGCGCCTCCGGGCCGAGCGCGCCGGCGCAATGCACGACCGCGACGTCCTTGTGGCCGACGAGCCGGCGATCGCGCAGCGCCTCGGCGCAGGGCGCGATGTCCCGATCGCGCACGGCGAGGATCACGAAGTTGGCTTCGATGCGCTCCGACGGCAGGCCATCCCGCGCGGGCCGGAGGGTCACCCGCAGCCCCGCGTCGCGGATCACGCGCGCGAGCCCGCGGCCCACCTTGCCGCCTCCATAGATGAACACCTCGAGGATGGTGTTGTCCTCCGGGTGCACCGGCGACGGGCGCGTGCTGTCCATCTCGGTCATGAGCCGCTCCCGTATAGCCGGTGCGCGAGCACGTACTCCAGCACGGCGCGCGGCACGCGCTGGTGGACGGCCTCGAGATCGCCGGCCGCGAGCGCCCGGCGGATGTCGCTGCTCGAGATCCGAGGGAGCTCCACGTCCGCGGGGCGCAGGTGAGGACGGGCATCGGCCGGCCCCGCATCGAGGCGCTCCGCGGCGGGCGCGACGACGCCGGAGCGGCCGAGGACGATCGGCGGGGCGAGCTGCTCGATGCGGTCGAAGCGGTGCCACCTCGGTAGATCGGGGAGCACGTCGGCGCCCACGAGCAGGCGCATCGCCCAGTCCGGGTGCGCCGCGGCGAGGTGCTCCAGCGTGCGCAGCGTGAGGCTCTCGCCGCCGAGATCGCGCTCGACGGGCGACACCGACACGCGCGGGAGCCACCCGAGCGCGAGGTGGCACATGGCCAGGCGGTGCTCGAACGGCACGAGCTCCTTCGAGAAGGGGTGGCGGTAGACAGGGACGACGAGCACCTCGTCGATCGGCGCGATGGAGAGCGCGTAGGTGGCCGCGAGGACGTGCGCGACGTGGGGCGGGTTGAAGCTGCCCCCGAAGATGGCGACGCGGCGCGCCTCGGGCGCGGGCGCGGCCTGGGCGCGGGCGGGCACCTCAACCGTGCGAGCCACCTTGAACCCTCAGCCTGGGGCCGGCCGCGGGCGGGCCCACGATCTCGCGCGCCGTCACCGCGCCGCTCGCGTTCATCACCTCGATCCGCACGCCGCCCTGCCCATCGTCGAGGAGCGCCGTGCCGCCGTCGGAGCCGATCGGCCCGGGAGAGAAGAACGTCCGAGACCCGACCCTCTTGATGAGCGGCTCCGTGCTCTTGCCGAAGACGAGGAGCGACGCCGCCACGATGTCCTCCTCGTCGAGCGCCGCCTTGTCGAACACGAACAGCGCGACGCGCCCGTCCAGGATCTCGATGGTGCGCCTGCCCGACGGCAGGCTCATCAGCACCCGGAGTCGCAGCCGAGCGCGCTCGGACGCCACGAAGGCGTCGATCTGGTCCGGGGTCGCGGCCGCGCACCGCGCAGCCCGATCGAACAGCCCGCCCTCGGTGGGGTCCGCGCCGACCAGGCGCTGCGCCCAGCCCACGACGACCCGGTCGAGCGCGTCATCCTCGGCGACGTAGATGACCCGCTCGGCGTGGCCTTCGTCGAGCAGGTGCTGCGCGCCGCGAGCGAGCGCGGGCAGATCACCCTGAGCAGGGCCGAGGACGCCGAGGCGCATCGGACACAGCATAGATCACCGCGCGAAGGTGAGGACACCTTCTCCGCTCCGCCCGCTCTGCGCGCTCCCGCGCCTCCGCTGCCTCCCAGGCTTCCCGCGCCTCCCGCGCCCTGCGCGATTGCGCGCCTCGCGCTTCGGGCGCCTGCCGCCGGCGATCGTCTGTCTTTCCCTGCTCCGGCCTCTCTCCGTCTCTCTCCTCCTGCTCGCTCTCTCCTCGTGCTTGCCCCCGCGCCCTCCTCTGCCGGCGCGGCGCGCGTCTGCTAGCGTCCGCCCATGTTTCGGCGAGGTCGCGCGCTCCAGCATCCGGTCACCATCACCCTCGACGGGGCGGCCGTCCCGGCGGAGCTGGGCGAGCCCCTGGCCGTGGCGCTGATCGCCTCGGGGCGCGTGACGCTCGCGCGGAGCCCGAAGCTGCACCGCCCCAGGGCGCCGACCTGCCTGCGTGGAGGCTGCGACGGCTGCCTCGCGCGGGTCGACGGCGTGCCCAACGTGATGACCTGCCTGCGGCCGGCGGCCGGTGGAGAGCGCATCGAGGTGCAGAACGTCGTGGGCTCGCGGCAGGCCGACCTGCTCCAGGTGACCGACTGGTTCTTCCCGCAGGGGATCGATCACCACCACCTGATGGCCGGCGTCCCCGGCCTGTCCGGGGTCATGCAGTCGATCGCGCGCAAGCTGGCGGGGCTCGGGCAGCTGCCGAGCGCGGCGCTCTCACCCGAGCGCGCCGCGCGGCTCGACGTGGACGCGGCCGTGATCGGCGCCGGGCCCGCCGGCGTGGCGGCTGCGTCGAGGCTCTCGGCGCGCGGCCTCCGTGTGGCGCTGGTCGACGACGGCCTCGCCCCCGGCGGGTCGCTCGCCGGCGCGCCGCGCCGCGCCGCGGAGCTCCTCGCGCGATACCCGCTCGACGGCGTCCGCGAGCTCCGCCGTCACGTGGCCGCCGGCGTTTACCTCGGCGAGCTCCTGGTCGCCGGCGACGCGGGCGCGACCGTGATCAGGGCGCCCGCCACGGTCTTCGCCACCGGGGCGCACGACGGCGTCGCGGCGTTCCCGAACAACGATCTGCCAGGGGTCTTCTCGGCGCGCGCGTTCTGCCGGCTCCTCGCGTGCGGCGTCGAGCCGACCGGCCCCGTCGCGCTCGCGGGCGAGGGCCCCTGGGCCGACGAGCTCGCGAGCGCCCTCGGCGACCGCGTCGCGGTCCGGATCCCGCTCGCCGCGCTCGCCGCGGTGAACGGGATCTCGAAGGTGAAGAGCGTGACGGTGCGCGACGCGCCGTTCGCCCCCGACAGCCCGACGAGCGACGTCCGGGTCGTGGCCGTCGCGGTGGACGCGCCGGCAGCGCCCGCGTTCGAGGTCGCCGCGCAGGCGGGCGCGCGCGTCGAGATCGACCCGCGCGCGGGGTACGCGGTGCAGGTCGACGCGCGCGGCAGGGCCGGCGACGGCCTGTGGGCGATCGGCGAGTGCACAGGCGCCTCGCTCGATCTCGCCGGCATCGAGCGGGCGGCGACGATCCTCGCCGACGACGTGCTCGCGGCGCAGTCGCTGACACCCGCGTGAGCCTGCGGGCGTCAGCGACCGCGCCGCGGCTCAGCCCTCGATGATCAGGTCGAAGAGGCCGATCCCGCCCGCGAGGAACACGACGTCGAACACGCCCATGAGCGCCACGTAGTCGGTGAGCTCGCCGATCGCCGCGCCGCCGAAGAGCTCCCGCGTGCCCGCGACCGCGGCGAGCAGGGTGGGCGCGAGCAGCGGGAAGAGCACGCTCGCGAGCACGAGGTCGCGGGCGCGGGTGCGCACGGTCATGGCCCCGAAGAGGGTGCCGCTCGCGGCGATGCCCGGCGTCGCCGCGAGGCAGAAGAGCGCGAGCCCCGCGCCCGTCTTCGCGAGATCCACCGCGAAGAGGAGCGCCGCGACCGGGATGATGATCACCTCGACCGCGATGATGAACGCGCAGAGCCCGAGCGCCTTGCCGGCGAAGAGCGCGCTCCTCGCGATGGGCAGCACGAGCAGGCCCGAGAGCGCGCCGTCCTCGCGCTCCCGCTGCCACGTGCGGCTCAGCGCGAGCACCGACGCGAACGCCACGCTCACCCAGATGACCCCCGGCGCGACCCGCTCGGCCGCGTCCTGGCCCGCGTAGAACGCGAGCGACGCGATCACGGCGACGAGCACCGCGAAGAACCCGCTCGTGGTGACGATCTCGCCCGTGGCGAGCTCGATCGCGAGGTCCTTCCGCGCGACGAGCGCCGCCTGGCGCGCCCACCCGGGCCGGCGCCGGGGGAGCGACGCGCGGACCGCGGGCGCCGTGCTCTCCGACATCACGGCGCGGAGGTGAGGCTCAGGTACGTCTGGTCCTTGAGCCCACGCTCGTAGTCGGCGAGGAGGCGCATCCCCTCCGTCGGCTTGAGGAGGTCCTGCTTGATCGCGCCGTCCACCTGGGCCTTCACCTTCCCCACGAGATCACGGTTGTCGTACTGGGTCAGCGCCAGCACCTCGTGGATCTTGTTCCCGGCGATCGTCTCCTCGATGTAGTACCCGCTCTCCTCGTCCTCATCGAGGAAGACGTGCACCTCGTTGACCCGGCCGAAGAGGTTGTGGATGTCGCCCATGATGTCCTGGTACGCGCCGGTCAGGAAGATGCCGACGTAGTACGGCTGGTCGCCCGAGATCGGGTGCAGCGGGAGCGTGTCCTTCACGTCGTTGAGATCGATGAACTTGCTCACCTTGCCGTCGGAGTCGCAGGTGATGTCGACGAGCGTGCTGTCCGACGAGGGGCGCTCGTTCAGCCGGTGGATCGGCACGATCGGGAAGAGCGCGCCGAGCGCCCAGTGATCGAGCAGCGACTGGAACACCGAGAAGTTGCAGATGTACTGGTCGGCGAGCTGCTTGCGGAGCTCGCCGAGATCGTCCGGCACCTCCTCCGGCTCGAGCGACGACGCGATCTTCTGCATGCTCTCGGCGATCTCCCAGAAGAGGATCTCGACCCTGGCCTTCACGTCGAGGTTGAGGAGGCCGAGCTCGAACATCTTCTGCGCCTCCTCCTTGATCTGGAGGAGGTCATGCCACGACTCACCGAGGTTCGGCCCGGAGATGGTGTCCTTGATGTAGAGGAGGTTCTGGATGAGCTTGTGCTCCTCGGTCTGGATGTCGATCGGCGACATCGGCGTCTTCTCGATCGAGCCGAACGCCTGGACGACCAGCACCGAGTGGTGCGCGACGATCGCTCGCCCGGACTCGGAGACGATGTTGGGGTGAGGCACCCGCTCCTCGTCGCAGATGTCGGCGATGTTGTGCACGATGTCGCGCGCGTACTCCTCGACCGAGTAGTTCATCGAGGAGTGGAAGGTCGAGCGCGAGCCGTCGTAGTCGATGGCGAGCCCGCCGCCGACGTCGATGTACTCGACGCGCTGCCCCATCTTGCGGAGCTTCGCGTAGTAGCGCGCCGCCTCGCGCACGGCGCGCTTGATGATCAGGATGTCCGGCACCTGCGAGCCGATATGGAAGTGGAGGAGCTTGAACGAGGAGCTCATGCCCGCCTCGTCCATGATCCTGATCGCCGCGAGGATCTCGGCGGTGGAGAGCCCGAACTTCGCGTTCTCTCCGCCCGAGGTCTTCCACTTGCCCGCCCCCTCGGTGAGCAGCCGCACCCGGAGCCCGATCATCGGCTCGACGTTCATCTCCTTGGCGACGCGGGTGATCATCCGCACCTCGGAGAGCTTCTCCGCGATGAGGATCACCTTCTTGCCGAGCTTGCGCCCGATCAGCGCCGTCCGGATGAAGTTCTCGTCCTTGTAGCCGTTGCAGACGATCAGCGACTCGGGGTCCGTATGGACCGACAGGCCGGCGAACACCTCGGGCTTGGAGCCGACCTCGACGCCGTAGTGATAGGTCTTTCCCGCGTCGAGGATCTCCTCCACGACCTCCCGGAGCTGGTTCACCTTGATCGGGAACACGCCGCGGTAGGTCCCGCGGAACTTGCTCTCGGCAATCGCCCTGTTGAAGGCCTCGTTGAGCGCCCGCACCCGGTGATGGAGAAGATCCTGAAAGCGGATCAGCAGCGGCGTGCGGAGCCCTTGCTCGAGCGCCGCGTCGACGACGTCGCGGATCGCGATCTTGCTGCCGCGCTCCTGGAGCGGAGCGACGGTGAGGTTGCCGTCCGGGCTCACATCGAAGTAGCCGCGACCCCAGCGGTCGATCATGTAGAGCGACTTGGCGTCTTCGGTCGTCCAGACGTCGGTCTCGGTCTCGTGCGCGCTGCTCACAGTCGTTCTCCTTGGCGGGGGCCGCGGCCGGCGGCGCCCACACCTTCTCTGGGAGGGCCCCCAGGAGGGGGCTTCTGGCTCATCAGGGGGACGTCAGATCGTCGGTCCGACGCAGGACGGCTGGACGCCGCGCGCTGGCGACGCGGCTCATTACGATAGGAACGCGTGACCTTCAAGGGCAGGCAGCCCGGTCACGACCGGCGGGAGGGGGGCTCCGAGCAGCGCGCGCTCAGGCCTGGGCCTTCGAGGCCGCCTTCGCCCGCTTCGAGGCCGACTGGTAGAGATCGTAGAGGCGCGGGACGGGGTACGCCTCGAGGCGCTTCCTGTACCCCTGGTCCTTCGACCGGTTCAGGACGGTCAACGTCTCGTCGATGAGCTTCGCCCGGGTCCCGAACTTTTCCTTTACAACGCTGAACGTCGCGTGCAGACGGAGGAGCTTGGCGTTCGAGACGTGGTCGAGACCCTTCGTGCCGCCCCGATCGGAGCTGACGCGCCCGAGCCAGAGGTCCTCGGTCGCGAACCCTTTCACGGCCTCGACGAGCTTCGCCTTGTCGCCGAAGCGCTCCTTCACGATCGCAAGCGGATTTTTGCTGGCCATTGCTGAGACTCCCACGGGCAGGCGAGGCCTGCGCCGGACATGCGCGAGATGACTCGCGCGGCTTTGAAGAGGGGCGCGATCTAGCAGAGCCGGGCGGGGCGCCGCAAGGCCGCGCTGCGGAGGGGCGGCGCCGGCGGCGGTCGAGACCCCGCGTCGCCCGTGTGTCGCCGCTGTGCTGGGCCGCGGATCGTGGTACACGGCGCGCCGATGCTCAACCTGGGGAGCTGGCTCGTGGCGCACGTCGACCGGCTCCGGCCGCTGCAGCCACCGCTCTCGGACGTCAGCTCCCGCCTCGCCGGGCCCTCGTCGGCCCTGGGGAGCACCGTCCTCAAGGCCCTGTTCCCGGTCATCGCGTACATCGCGCTCGCGCCCGTCCTCTGGCTCTTCTTCCGGCGCACCTGGCGGGAGCTCGACGTCGAGGCCCACGAGCACCAGCGGCGCACCCTGGCCGCCGGCGGCTACGACCGGCGCCCCGCCGTCCTGTTCACCATCACCGCGGTCGTGCTCATGCTGCAGCAGTACTACGGCGGCCGCGCCGTCTACGACGAGCACATCCGGCCGTGGCTGCGGGAGATCGAGCTCGCTCAGACGCTCTCGCCGGCCGGGACGCTGCTGCCCGTCTCGCTCCGCCGCTACGACGAGCTCTACGGCTACGTCTGGTGGTCGTTCACCCGCGTCTTCGGCTACGTCGCCATCCCGATGGTCGCGTGGAAGGCCTGCTTCCCGAAGGACAGCCTGCTCGACATGGGGCTGCGCGTCCGGGGGCTCGCGAAGCACGCGTGGATCTACCTGCTCTGCCTCGCCGTCGTGGTCCCGGCGGTGTTCGTCGTCGCGAGCGCGCCCGACTTCGGGACCTATTACCCGTTCTACAAGCAGTCCTCCCGCTCCTGGTTCGACCTCATCGCGTGGGAGACGATGTATTTCGCCCAGTTCTTCGCGCTGGAGATCTTCTTCCGCGGCTTCTGGCTCGCCGGCCTGCGGCACACGCTGGGCTCCGGCGCGATCTTCGCGATGATCGTCCCCTACTGCATGATCCACTTCGGCAAGCCGTACCTGGAGGCGGCCGGCGCCGTGGTCGCCGGGATCGCGCTCGGCTCGCTCGCGATGCGCACGAAGAGCATCTACTCGGGCTTCCTTGTCCACGTGACGATCGCGCTGCTCATGGACCTCGTCGCGCTGTCGAACCGGGGCGCGCTGCCGCGATCGTTCTGGGGGACGTGACGTCTCCTGACATCTTCGCACGTCTTCTCTTCGCGGCCGGCCGGCTGCGCGCCAGATGACGCGCCCCCGCGCCGCGGGCTCAGCCGAGCGTCCGGGTCAGCTTGCGCATGATCTCCGCCCGGCTGCGGTCACGGATCCCGCGCCGGTAGAGCGCCTCCAGCCCGCCGGCGGCCGCGCGCACCGCGTCGCGGTGCTCGCCGTCCCAGGGGAGCACCGCGAGCCTCCGCCAGAGGATCTTCTCGAGGAGCCGGGGCTTGCGCTTGGCCAGCGCGCCGCTCGCGAGCTCGATGACCCGGGCCGAGGTCGGGTCGGCGCGCATCGCGCGCACGAAGAAGCCCACGGCCGCCGTGACGCGGCGGCCGCCGTGCATCGCCTGTACGCCAGCGTCGCACAGGGCCTCGGCTCGCTCGCGCGGGGTCGCGGCGCGCCGCGCGCGCTCCCGCGCGGCCTGCACCTCGGCGCTCAGCGCGTCCCGGCGCCGCCGGGCAGGGCGCATCTTGACGACGAGGAACAGGATGAAGAGGGCCGCAACCCCCGCGAGCACATGCCGCCAGCCGATCTCCATGGCGCCCGCCTTACTACAGCGCCCGGGACGTGCTCACCAGACCGAGCTTCTACGACTGGGGCGCGGCGCGCCGGATGGCCTCACGACGGGGTCCTCGGAATGACGGCGTGGGCCCGCGGCGTTGCTCTCCAATTCGGCTTCCTCCGATTCCACCGGCACGACGATTTCCGCCGACACGGTGCGGTTTGCGCGAGCGGACGATCGCAACCTATGCTGAACCGAGAGATGCCTGCCCCGCCGACCTCAGGGCCTTCCCTTCGCGTGCCCCTGCGCGCCCTCGCCGCCGCGCTCGGGCTCGCCGTCCTCGCGCTGCACCCGGGCAGCGCGCTCGCGGACATCTTCACGTACACCGACGCGGATGGGACGGTGCACTTCGCGAACCGCCCCACCGGCGACGCGCGGTTCAAGCTGTACATCAAGGGCGACGGGCGCCGCTCCTCGGCGCGCGCCGGCGTGACGCCCGTCGCGCCGAGCGACAAATCGCTCGAGCGCTTCAGCCGCTACGACGCGTGGATCCGGCAGGCCGCGGCGCTCTACCAGATCCCCGAGGAGCTCGTCCGGGCGGTGATCAAGTGCGAGAGCGACTACGATCCACGGGCCGTCTCGCCCGTCGGCGCGCAGGGGCTGATGCAGCTGATGCCAGAGACCGCGCTCCGCATGCAGGTGCGCGACGCGTTCGACGCGCGAGAGAACATCTTCGGGGGAACGCGGTACCTGCGCATCCTGGCCAACCTCTTCAACGGAGATCTCGATCTCACCATCGCCGGCTACAACGCCGGTGAAGGGGCGGTCATGAGGCACGGCGGCATCCCGCCGTACGCGGAGACCCAGGCCTACGTGACGCGCGTTCGGACCTACTACGCGCGCTACCGCACGACCCGGGACACCACGGTCGCATCGATCGAGCCCTGACCGGCTCGCCCGCCGCGCGCGCGTAGACACGCCAACCAACCGCCCGCCCGCCCGCCGGAGACGCCGTCGGCGACGAGCGGCGCACATCGCCCCCGACGGGGTACCGCGATGCTACGCTCCCAGGAACCGCTGCCGCAGCCTCTCCCGGGCAGGCCCCGAGACGCGCAGGCGCAGGCACGCGGCCATCCCTCGACGCTCTCTTTGCTCCGCGCGAGCAAGGGTCCACGACATGACGACCACCTCGAGCCTCATCGAACTCACCAAGCGAAGCCACGACATCGCGCCCCTCAAGCCGCCGGTGGACCCCGCGTCCCTCCATCACGCGAACCTGCTCGAGCTGCCCGATTTCCGGAGGATCCCGGCCTACGCCGACGTGACCGACGAGCAGTTCATGGACCACCGGTGGCAGGCGAAGAAGTCGATCACCCGCCCCGACAAGCTGCTCGACACGCTGCGCGGGATGGTGTCGGACGACTTCATCCGGGACGCGACCGAGGGCTTCGCGCGCGCGCCGATGAGCGTCCGGGTCTCGCCGTACATGCTCTCTCTGATCGACTGGAACGATCCGTACGGCGATCCGCTCCGTACGCAGTTCATCCCGCTGGCCTCGCGCTTCCTGCCGGATCACCCGAAGCTCGGGCTCGACTCGCTGCACGAGCGCGCGGACGCGCCCGTCCCCGGGCTGACGCACCGGTACGCCGACAAGGCGCTCTTCCTGCCGCTCGACACGTGCCCCGTGTACTGCCGCTTCTGTACGCGCAGCTACGCGGTGGGCATCGACACGGAGGAGGTCGAGAAGACCCACTTCAAGGTCGACGAGGAGCGCTGGAAGCGGGCCTACGCGTACATCGCGTCACGCCCCGAGCTGGAGGACATCGTCGTCTCCGGGGGCGACGCGTACAACCTGCGGCCCGAGCAGCTCGGCGCGATCGGCGAGACGCTCCTCAGGATGCCGAACATCCAGCGCATCCGCCTCGCCACGAAGGGCCCGGCCGTGATGCCGCAGAAGATCCTGACCGACGACGAGTGGATCGACGCGGTCACGCGCACGGTCGAGCTCGGCCGGAAGCTGCACAAGGAGGTCGTGATCCACACGCACTTCAACCACCCGAACGAGATCACGGGCATCACCCGCGACGCGATGAACAAGCTCTTCGAGCGGGGGATCACGGTCAGGAACCAGTCCGTGCTGCAGCGCGGGGTGAACGACACGCCCGAGACGATGAAGCTGCTCGTGAAGCGCCTGGGGCACGTGCACGTGCACCCCTATTACGTCTACATCCACGACCTCGTCCGGGGCGTGGAGGACCTCCGGACCACGCTGGCGACAGGGCTCGCGATCGAGAAGCACGTGCGCGGGTCGACCGCCGGGTTCAACACGCCGACGTTCGTCGTCGACGCGCCCGGCGGCGGGGGCAAGCGCGACGCGCACTCGTTCGAGCACTACGACCGCACGACCGGGATCTCGGTGTTCGAGGCGCCGAGCGTGAAGCCGGGGCAGCGGTACACGTACTTCGATCCGATCGATCAGCTCCCGCCCGAGGGGCGCGCCCGCTGGGCGGATCCGGCGGAGCACCAGAAGATGATCGACGAGGCGCTCTACGCCTCGCGCTGAGGCGGGCCGGGTCCGTGGGCCAGCGATCCGCCAGGGGATCGCTGGACCGCGGAGCTAGACCTCGGCCGGCGGCTCCTCGTAGCGGGCGAGCGCGCCGGCGAGCTCTCGCTTCACGCGGTCCACGAGGTCGGGCGGCTCGACCACGCGCGCGGTCTCGCCGAAGCCGAGGACCCACGTCGCGAGCTCCGTCATGTCGCCGATGAGCATCGTGAGCCGCACGCCGCCGCCGGACAGCGGCGTGATCTCCTGAGAGGGATGCACCTTGCGCGTCCGCACGAACTCGGTCACGCGCTCGTCGAAGTCGATCACGACGCGCCGGGGCTCGCCCCCGCGCCAGATGCCGAACTGGCCCTGGAAGTAGTCGTCGATCGAGAAATCCGGGGGCAGCTCGAAGCGCTCGGTGACCGCGCACTCCGTGTCGCGCATGCGATCGAGCAGGAACGTGCGCACCTCGCCGCGACTCACGTGGAGGCCCACGCAGTAGATCGCGTCCTTGTAGAGGACGAGCGCGTACGGGTGGATGAGCACCCGCTCCTCGCGCCCGTCCCGCGAGCGGCGGTAGCGGCACCGCAGGGGTCGCAGGTCGGCGACGGACTGGAACAGGTCGTCGAGCTCCTCGGTGCGCGCGGCGTAGTCCTTCGGGGCGAACGGGAGATAGAGGAAGCGCTCCTCCAGCCGCGCGTCGGCGACGCCGGCGTTCGGGCCGCGCCCAGGCCTGCGCGCGACGCCGAGCAGGCGCTGCGCGGCGAGGTCGATCTCCTCGAACAGGGTCGAGCCGCGCATCGGCTCGAACAGCCGGCGGGCGGCGAGCAGGGCGTACGCCTGCGTCCGCCGCACCTCGACGCGCCGGGGTGCCTCGCTCGGAGACAGCCGCCAGAGACGAGGGCCCCCGGGGCGCGTGGCGACCGACACGAGATCGAGCTCGCGCTTGACCTCGACGAGGTAGCGCCGGAGCGAGCGCGGCGTGACGTTGAGCTCGCGCGCGAGATCGTAGATCGTCAGGCCGGCAGGGTGCTTCTGCAGCAGGCTGCGCAGCGAGTCGAGGCGCCGGTGCTGCGTGAACGGGCCTCGCGGCCGGCCGCGCTGCGCGCCGCCCCGCACGTCATCGTCGTCGTCGTCATCGTCGTCCTCCGGCGGAGGAGGCCGCTTCGAGGCGGCCGCTGGAGCACCCGCGTCCGCCCGCGCAGGGGCCGCTGGAGGGCGCACGCTCGGCGCCGCTGGAGGGCGCACGCTCGGCGCCGCTGGAGGGCGCACGCTCGGCGCGGGCGGGGTCGCCGTGCTCGACCTGACGTCGAGGGCCGTGTCCCCCGTGAGCCGCGGCGCCGCGCCCGCGCGCGGCTTCGAGGGCGGCGTCGCGCCGCTCGAGAACGGGTCGGCGGCCTGGCCGACGCGCGGGCGCGGACCAGCCGATGCACCGCTCGATCTGCCGGCCCCCCGCGCGCGAGTCGACGAGGTGGCAGGCGCATGGGCACCCCCGGGGCCTGTGCGAGCAGCGCGCGCCATCAGATCAGCGCTCTATCGCATCACCCCCGCCCGTCCAAGATGTTTGTCCCGCGCCCTGCCGGCCCAGCAGCGATCGCGGGCCGGGCGCGCGACGGCGACGCTCGCCGCTCGCGGCGCTCCAGGAAGCGGCGCGCAGCGCTCGCGAGGGCGCCGTGAGACCGCGAAATGTCGTTCGGTTACGGGAACTTCGCTGCGTTGAGCCGCGGGGGCGCTGCGGCGAGCGGCGCGAACCGGAGCGGGTCCGCCGCGCCGCCTGCGGGCGGCTCACCAGGGGCGATCGCGCATCGTCTTCTTGTACTGCTCCTTGTAGAGGTCGTGGCACTGCTTGCAGCTCGCCTTCGCGCCGTCGACGTCGCCGGCCTTCGCCTTGGCGATGCCGGCCTTCGAGATGCCCACCCAGCTGCCCATGCCGGGCGGCGGCTTGCTTGCCACGTACTGCAGCGCCGTCGCGATCTTCGCGGCGTCGCCGCTCGAGGTCGCGGAGGCCATCGTGCTCTTCATCCAGGCCTGCATCGGACAGAGCTTCTGGCCCTTCGCGCCGCACTCGAACTTCTTCTCGCCCGCCTGCGCAGCGCCGGTCGATGCTGGTCCCGCGGCCGCGCCGGCAGAGGCAGCGGCCGTCGCCTTCGGCGCGGCCGTCTCCGCCGGCTCGGCGGTCGCCGCGGCCGTCTCCGCCGGCGCGGCCGACGCAGCGGCCGTCGGCTCGGCGGTCGCCACGGCCGGCACGGCCGCCGTCGCCGCCGGCGCGGCCGTCGTCGCCGCAGGGGCGGCGCTCTCGGTCGGCTTGCCCTCGGCCATCGCCCCCGGGGTCGCGTCGCTCCCCTTGCTATCGCAGCCGAGCGTGGCGAAAGACAGGCTCGCGAGCAACAGCGCGAGCGGCGTGATCGTTCTCCTCATGCAGTCTCCTTGGGTGATGAACGGAAGCGCTCCTGACGAGCGCGTGGCCGAGGGATGCGTGCCGCGGTCCTCGGTGCGCCGCGCAGTGTAATCGGGTCGCCGTCCGTCCGCTGCGGTCGCGCGCCCCCGCCCCGCGCGGCGCTTCACTCGCGCGTGCCGGGCGTCGAGGCGAACGTCGACCACTGGAAGTTGTCGAGGAGGGCCACGGAATCGTTCCAGGGATCGCCAGTGTCCCAAAGTGCGAAGCGCAGCTCCATGATCTCACCTGGGGTGACATTGCCGTGCATGACCAGCCATCCGGTCCCGCCGCCCGCGCGCTCGCTCGAGCCGCACCAGCCGGGCTCACCGTCGAACTGGGCGGGCGGCCTCGTGGCATCGAAGCCCGTCCCCCGGAGCTGGGCGATGCTCGTGCAGGTGGTCGTCGTGCCGGGGGTGGCGCCGCCGCCGCACCCTGTCGGTCCGTTCACGCACTGGGTGAAGAGCCCGGTGCCACCGAACGCGAGGTTCGTGCCCAGCGGGTAGACCGGCGCCCCGGCGGGCGGCGGGTCATAGAAGGCGAGGTTCCCGTCCGCCGGGTTCGCCGTCTCGCCTGGAAAGGGCTCGAACGTCGAGTCGAGGAGCGCCAGAAAGAAGTCGTTGAAGCGGCTGCACACCCACTCGGGATACTCGGACGAGAGGAAGAACGTCGAGACGCTGAACGCGCTCGCGTTGGTCGGCACGCGGACGCGCAGCTTCAGCATCACGGGATCGTAGGCTGTCGCGCCGCCCTGCGGGTCAGGGCACCCGGGCGCGTTCGGGAGGTTGTCGCCGTTCGCGTCGAGCCAGTCCGCGGGCACCCTGCTCGACGTCCCCATGTCCTGGCCGCCCTGGAACGGGGCGAAGCTCGGCCTCGTGTTGTTCGGCGCCGCCTCGGCCGCGGCGACGCCGGTCGAGAGCACAGCGAGCCGCGCGCCCCGGAGCGGAGCGATGCCGGAGCCGAAGCCCTGGCGGATCGACCGCTGGGCCGCCGCCGGCGCGCCGGCGCCGTCCGCGCGGTGGAAGCTCGCGGAGAGGACACCCCACGTGCGCTGCGAGCGCGACGGCGGGCTCGCCGTCGTGGTGACGCAGAGGTCGATCGCCTTCGCGTAATCGAGCGCGGTCGCCGAGTCGCTCGTGAGCCCGGCGTCGCAAGGCGCGGTGTTGTCCGCCACGCCGTCGCAGTCGTCGTCGATCCCGTTGCCCGCCACCTCGAACGCGCCGCGGTTCACGAGGGCCGGGGCGCCGCACCCGTCCGACGGGGAGTCGCAGCAATCGCCATCGCAGATCGTCCACCCGTCGCCGTCCTGATCGGGTGTGTTGTCGACGGTACCGTCGCAGTCGTTGTCGACGCCGTCGGCGCATACGTCGAGCGCCGGCAGCACCTGGTGGAGGCACGGCCCCCACGAGAGGCCGCTCGGCCTGCACGTGGAGACCCCGGGGGCACAGGGAGCGACCCCCTCGGTGCCGGGCGGTCCCTCGTAACACGCCCTCGTGTCGCCCGGCGTGCACGAGCAG
Organism: Sorangium sp. So ce124; assembly: GCF_051525235.1. NCBI lineage: Bacteria > Pseudomonadati > Myxococcota > Polyangiales > Polyangiaceae > Sorangium > Sorangium sp. So ce124. The sequence continues at coordinate 3,801,438 of NZ_CP150312.1, read as the reverse complement.
CGCCCGCGCTCTGCTTCATCGTGCTCGCACCCGTCCGCCGGGTCGTGGTTGCAGTCGAGGAACCCGTCCTCGCAGGCGGTGAGCGCGCACGCGCCCAAGACGCAGCCGATCCCGGCGTGCGAGAGCTCCGGACAGGCGCGACCGCACATGCCGCAGCTCAGCGCGTCCGTTTGGAGGTCCCGACAGACTCCATCGCAGCACGCCGCGCCGCTCTCGCACGGGTGCGCCGCCGAGCAGCCCTGAACGCACTCGCCCTCTCCGGTGCACAGCGCGCCCAGGGGACAGTCGCCGTCGACGACACAGGCAACACAGGCGTGCTTCGCGGGATCGCAGGTGAGCGGAGCAGCGCAGTCGGACTCGGCTTCACAGCCGGCCAGGCAGCGCTTCGCCTCGGGATCGCAATAATGACCGGGCGGGCACGCGACGGGGCCGGGCAGACAGGCCACGCAGGCGCCCGTCTCCCTGTCGCACAGCGGGGCGGTCGGGTCCGCGGCGCAGTCGGCCGGACAATCGGCAGCGCCCTCGCCTCCGCCTCCTCGCGGCATGTCGGGGCCTGCCGCGCCGGCGCAGGACGGCGCCACACCGGACGCCAGCGCGAGCCCGACCACGGCGGCGAGCCCTCCGCTCCAGGCCAGCGGGCGGCGACGGACTGCGCGGGTTCTTGTCGACATCGGCAAGCGGCTCCCCTCCTCGGCGCGACGCACCCGAGGGGTGGCCGACCGCAAGGATCGTAGACTACCCGGTCGCTGCCTGGAACGACCGCAGATCGGCGGGGATGAGGCGCCTGGCCTGGACATCACCGATGCGCGCCGGGTGTTCGGCAACACGCGACACACGACCGCGGCGCTCTCGGCTGCGCCGAGCGGAGGTGCGACCGGGGCGTCGCTCAGCGCGTGTGCTGGTACAGCGTGAAGGCGCCATCGCGCTCGATCCGGCGAAATGAGGGGTGCGCCGCGGTGAACAGCGGTTTATCCGGTCGCTCGTTCCGGAGGATCACGTAATCGTACGCAACGCCATGGACATCCGGCTTGAACCACTCACCGCGGTTCGACGGCGGCGCGGGGAGACGACGCTTCAGCGTGAAGGGGAAACCCACGTTGTGCCAGCCGTCCGCGCTGAAGCCCCCGTGCAGGATCTGCACCCACGACGAGAAGTGGTTCGTGCCCTCGATGATCAGCGATTCATCGGTCCGCGGAGGCAGGGTCAAGAAGAGGACCTCGGCGCCCGGCGGGATCCGCTCCACCATCCAGGCAAACGGCTCGACCCGCTCGTCGAAGCGCGCATATTTCTCCGAGAGGTGGAGCGGCAGCACGAGCGCCGCCGCCACGGCGGGGGCCATCAGGAGGCGCGAGCGGCCCTGGAGCGGCGCCGTGATGGCCAGGAAGCCGAAGAAGCAGATGAACGGCGAGAAACGCCCGCTCACGAACCACCAGTCGAAGGGGCGAGCCAGGTGCAGCGGCACGAGGAAATAGCAGAGCGCCATCGCCGCGCAGAGGGCGAGAGAGCGATGGCGGTGCAGCCGGTCGAGGAACGAGCCGGAAGGCGGGGCCGGCTCGCGCGCGGGAAGGCTCCGGCCAGGGAGGAAGCGCCGGGCGACGCGCGCGACGCCAGAGACGCCCAGCAGCGACGCCACCGCGACGAGCACCCAGAAGAGCCGGGTGTCGAGATCACCCGATACCGAGTCGAGCGTGTACTCGGGGAACGATCGGAGCATCTCGTGCCATGGCACCCAGACGCCCTGGAACCGCGGGCCGCTCCGCAGATCGACCATGGGGCTCTTGAAGGCGACGAGCTGCCACAGGACGAGCGCGACGGCGGGCGCGAAGAGCGGCAGCGCGACGGCGATCCGCGACCACCGGGGCAGGTGGCAGAGCATCAGCACGGCGACGCAGACGTAATAGCCGAAGAGGATGAGCGGATGGCTGAGGCCGCAGCCGACGCTGAGCAGCGCGACGGCGACCCCGCCCCCGGGGCTCGGCCGATCGAGGTAGGCGTCCAGCGCGACGACGCCGACGAGCAGCAGCGCGACCCCGACGAGGAACGGCAGGAAGCCGCACGCCCAGGAGAGGCTGAAGGCCAGCGGGAAGGTGAGGACCGAGAGCCAGGGGCTGCGCCGCGTCCGGCGCGCCCAGCCGAGCGCCGCCGCCGGAATGGCGAGCACATAACCGGAGAGCACGACGCGATTCGCGTTCTCGAGGCCGACGACATAGGCGATCACGTGCGTCAAGATGTGATAGGCGCCGTAGGGGGCCGGACGGAGGCTGAGCTCGTAGAAGTCCCTGAAGCGCGTCCACGGCTCATCGAAGCTGTGCCAGATATGAACGGCCGCGAGGTGGTTCGGCAGATCGAGCAGCGGCAGGAACCGCACCCGCCATATCGGCACGATGGCCGCGACGGCGAGGAGCACGAACGTCGCGACGAACGCCCTGTCGCTCGACCAGCGCTCCTCGCTCTCGACCGCAGGAGGCGCCGCCGCGCCGGGAGGTCGGGGTGGTGGGGCGGCGGACGCGTCGGCCCGCGGCGCGGGATCGCTGTCGGGCGGGCTCGAACCGGGCATTTCCATAAGAAGTGTGGCGCTCCCCTTCCCTCCGCTGCTGCGCGAGGAGCGGGTAGGCCGCGAGCGTTAGCACAGCGCGCCGCGCGGATTGCAGCGCCGCGTGTCTTCCTCTAGTTTCCCGGGCACCTCGCCGCGTGGACACGGCGCGAGGTGACGACCACTGGCCATCCGGAGCGGCACGGGGCGCTCCAGGCAGCCCTCCAGGAGACCTGAATCCATGAGGCACCTCGCTCGCGTCGCAGGCGGCGCCGCAGTCCTGCTCGCCGCCGCGACGCCGCGCGCGCAGGAGCCCGAGCCCGCGGCGGAGGAGCCCGTCGCCGCGGTCGCGAGCCCGGGCGACGCGCAGGCAGGAGGGGTCGAGGCGGCCGGCGAGCCGGAAGGCGCAGCGGCGCCGGCCGCTCGGGCGAGCGCGCCCGCGCGGGAGCCGCGGCCGCGCGAGGCGCCAGCGCCGGCGTCGCCGGCGGCCGCGAGCGGCGACCGCGGCGACCTCTTGCCGCCGGGCTTCCGGGAGCGGGTGCGGGTCGCGCTCGGGCCGCTGGAGCTCGCGCCGATCGCGCTGCTCGCGCTGCAAGCCGCGCCCTACGTGGGCGACGACGCGCTGAGCCAGGCCGGCGACAGCGCCGAGCGGCCCGGCTTCCGGCTGCGCCGGGTCCGCGCCGGGCTGCGCGGCGACGTCGCGGGGCTCGTGCGGTTCGCCATCTCGACAGAGCTCGCCGGGGACGACGAGGGGACGGCGCGAATCCACGAGGCGTGGGCCGGCGTCACGGCGGCGCGCGCGTTCGAGGTGATCGCGGGCGCGCGCACCGTGCCCTTCTCGCGCTCGGCGATGACCGGCGCCGGCGACGGCGCCCTCGCCGAGCGGCCGCTCGCCGTCCGCGCGATCGCCCCGTTCACGCAGGTCGGGATCCAGGCCGAAGGGCACTTCCAGGACCGCGCCTTCAGCTGTCACGCGGGCGTCTACAACGCCTTCCAGCGCTCGGATCAGTTCTACGCAGGTCCCTCCGAGAGCCTCGCTCCCCTCGGCAACCGCTTCGAGGGGATCGCCGTCGCCGGCCGGGTCGCCACCGAGCCTCAGGGATCGCTCGGCCGTACGATCCAGGACGTCGCCCGCTCGCCCTTCCGCCTCGGGGTCGGCGCCGACGGCTTCTTCAGCGACGGCGGCGCGCGCGCGCTCTATGGCGCGAGCGCCGACGTCCTTGTGCACGCCGCGGGGCTGCACGCGCTCGGCGAGGTGCTCTGGACGGGGGCGAGCCCCAAGGCCGTGCCCACCCAGCCGATCGCGCAGATCACCTCGGTCTCGTCGCTCGCGCTCGTCTTCGAGGCAGGCTACATGCTCATCGCCCGGAGGCTCGGTGTCTCGGGTCGGGTGGAGTGGATCGACCCCAACCTGGATATCGACGATGAAGGGGACAACCTCGTGCTCACCGGCGGCGTGAGCTACCACGCATACGACGATCTGGTGAAGGCGCAGCTCGACTACACGCATCGTGAGGAGCTCGGCGGGCTGTCGCTCTCGAACGACGCGCTCCTCCTGCAACTCCAGCTCTCGCTGTAGGGGAGATCTCTGTGCGGCGAACCCACCGCTCGCTCACCAGGGTAGCGCTCGTCCCGCTCGCCGCCGCCGCGCTCGCCGCCCCCGCGCTGCCGAGCTGCGGGGGCGATCGGCTGCTCCGCGCCAAGCGGATAGAGCAGCGCGCCGAGCTCGTCGGCGGCCCGGTGGCGATGGCGGACATCGGCGACTTCCTCCTCGAGAACGACCAGATCCGCGTGGCGATCCTTGGCGGGCGGGACTCGCCTGGGCCGGGAATCTTCGGCGGGGCCATCGTCGACGTCGACCGGCGGCGCGGCCGGATCGGCGAGGAGGGCGGCCAGGGGCGGGACCGGTTCGCGGAGATGTTCTCGCTCGCCAACCTCATCGTGCCCGACCCCACGGCGACCGACGTCTCCGTGCTCGCGGACGGCTCCGACGGCGCAGAGGCCGGGATCCGCGTCGAGGGAGACGGGGAGTTCCTGTTCGAGGCGATAGGCCTGCTCCGGGCGCAGGAGGATCTTCTCGGCCTCTTCTTCCCCGACGTCCGCTCCAGGATCCGCTTCCGGACAGACTACCTCCTTCACCCGGGCGATCGGTTCGTGACGGTGCGCACGGTGCTCCTGCTCGACGACAGGCCGCCGCCCGGCTGCGAGCCCCAGAGGAGCTGCGCGCCGTGCCCGAACGGGGTTCGGCAGGATCCGGGCGGCTGCCTGACCTGCGCGTGCAGCGACGTCCTGCCGCTGGACAACGCCACGGCCCCTGTCTCCGTGTTCGGCGGCATCCTCGGCGATCCGCCGGAGGCCGCGCAGGAGGCGTCGTCGCGCCGCGCCGGCATCGTCGCGGGAGATTTCGTGTTCTTCGGCAACCAGAACGACGTCTTCGCGCCCGGAGCGGGCTTCGACGAGGACACGGCGGTCCAGGACGCGTGGAACGCGGGGCGGAACTCCTTCCAGGCGCCGCTCACCTTCGATTTCGTGGCCGCGGCGGGCGGCGACGTCAGCTACGGCTACTTCACGAAGGCCGAGGAGGGCGCGGCGCCATCGGTGGTCAACGTGCCCCTCTTCGCGAGCGCGGCGACGGCGTTCGTGTCCGCCAGCCGATCGTGCCTGTTCAGCGAGGAGGACGACGCGGCGTGCGACGCCCACCGCGCGTTCAGCTACGAGCGCTACCTCGCCGTGGGCGACGGCGACGTCTCGAGCGTGACGGGCGTGATGCACAGGCTCCGCGGGACCGCGACGGGCGCGGTCAGCGGCCACGTGCTCTGGGAGGACACGCTCGAGGCCGCGCCGAACGCCCGCGTGTTCGTCTTCGCCGATCCCGATCCCGCGCGGCCCTTCGCCTCGCTGGACGAGCTCGTGGCGGCCAACCGCGAGGCGCGCGGCGACGTGGGCCTCATCGACGAGATCGACGCGGATCTCGGCCTCGACCCGTCCGAGGACGGCGATTTCCGCGGCGCCCTGCCGCCCGGCAGCTACCTGCTCGTGGCGAGGAACGCGGCGGGGACTGCGATGTCGGCGCCCGTCCGGGTGAGCCTGCGGGCCGGACAGGAGGTCGCCGTGTCGCCGCGCCTCCCCGCGCCGGCGAGGGTGCGCTACCGCGTCGCGGACGAGGCAGGCCAGCGGGTGCCGGCCAAGCTCGCCTTCGCCTCGCTCGACGAGGCGGGGCGGAGGCTCCCGGGCGACGGCCGGCGCAGGGTCTACCTCGGCGACGGCCGGCTCGGGAACGGCAACCGCGCCGTCGAGGTCACGGCCACCGGCGAGGGAGAGGTCGAGATCGAGCCGGGGCGATACCGGATCACGGTGTCGCGAGGCATCGAGTACGGCATCTACGTGGAGCGCGACGTCACGCTCGCGCCGGGCCGCAAGTTCCAGCTCGACGCAACGCTCGTGCGCGAGGTCGACACGAGCGGGTGGATGTCGGCCGACATGCACCTCCACTCCGAGCCGAGCTTCGACAGCGGCATGGCGCTGCCGCGGCGGGTGGCCACCGTGGCGGCGGAGGGCGTGGAGCTCGCGGTGTCGACCGACCACGACGTCGAGACGGACTACCGGCCTACCGCGCGCGCGCTCGGTCTCGCGCCTCACCTCGCCACGGCGGTCGGGGCGGAGATCACCACGCTGGAGCAGGGGCATTTCATCGGGTTCCCGCTCGAGTACGACGAGCTCGACGTCCCGGGCCACGGGGCGCACGACTGGACGTGCGAGCCCGGCGGGGCGATCCTCGACGCGATCCGGGCCTCCGGCGACGGCACGGTGGCGCCGCTGACCATCGTCGCGCACCCGCGCGACGGCTTCTTCGGCTACATCGACCAGCTCGGCGTCGACACGTACACGATGGGCCGGACGCCGACGTTCCTCGAGGAGAACAACCCCGTCTTCCGGACCGCCAGCTGCGCGTTCGACGCGATGGAGGTCATCAACGGCAAGCGGTTCGATCTGGTGCGCACGCCGAGCGTGGCCGAGGTCGTCGACTGGAACCGCTGCCTCGCGCGGCTGAACGCCGCCGGGAGCGCCGCCGAGATCGAGGCGGCGTGCCCCGAGGTGGCGGGCTGGCTGCGCGCGCCGTGCGCTGCGGCGTCCGCGCCGGGCGGCGCCCCAGGCGCAGGCGCGGCTGGCGTCGCTGTCGCTCTCGCTGTCTCCGACTGCAAGCGCCGCGCCCGCACCGAGCTCGCGTGGGCGCTGATGAAGCGCATCCTCGCCCGGACGCCCGACGAGCAGGCGAAGAACTGGGGCTTCTCCGGAACGACCTCCGACAGCCAGGAGCTCTGCGGGCCCGCGGCGCTCGGCGGCGATCCGGTCCCCGAGGACGCGCGCGACGCGCCGTGCACGTACCGCGCAGGCCAGGTAGACGACTATTTCCGCTACCTCGAGCGGGGCTTCGCGCCGGCGCAGATCGCCAGCAGCGACAGCCACGACGGGTCGAAGGAGCCGGGCTTCCCGCGGACCTATTTCCGGAGCGCGACCGACTCCCCTGCCGCCCTCGAGGCGCCGGCTGCGGTCGAGAGCTTGCGGAACGCGCACGCCTTCGCGACGTATGGCCCCTTCATCCGCGCGACGATCCGCGGCAAGACGTATGGTGAGGTGGCGGCGGCGAGCGCCGGGGAGTCGCTCGAGCTCCTGTTCGACGTCCAGACGGCGAGCTGGTTCGGCGTCGATCGGGTGGAGATCTACCTGAACGGCCGGATGGTCCGCTTGCTGGAGCCGGCCATGCCGCCGAGCGCGATCGTGGACGTGCGCGGCAAGGTCACCTTCACGGCGCCGGATCGCGACTCCTGGGTGGTGATCATCGCCATGGGGCTCGAGGACAGGAACCTCATGAGCCCTGTCTCCCTGGACGTCCCCTTCGGTGAGATCCAGCTGTCCCGGCTGGCCGGCGACGCGTTCGGCAGGATCCCCGCGCTCAGCGCGCTGTTCGCGCCCACGCCGACGGTGCCCGACTGGTCGCCGGTCCCGCCCTATGCAATCACGAACCCGATCTACATCGATGTCGACGGCGACGGCCGCTACGACGCCCCGCTGGCGAGGCCCGATTTCTGCTCTCGCCCCTGCGATCCGGACGTCCTCGATCCGGAGCAGTGCCCCGCCCAGCAGGTTTGCCTGACGGAAGAGGCGGTCTGCGGCTTTCCGATCCCCGGCAAGTGCGACCATCGTCGCCCGGCGCTCGCGCACCGCGACGACTGAACGCCGGTCCCCGGGAGCGCGCTTGCGTGGGACGCGCCCGCGCGGCCGGGCCGAACCCGGCCGGCGCTCAGGAGATGACGTTTGCGTGCACATGACGGGGCACGTGCACGCAAACGTCGCTTGATCTCGGGGGGAGAATAGGCCGGCCGCTCCGGCCGGAGCTTAGCGGCCCTCGATCGACTGCGACTTGATGTGGAACTCGACGCGCCGGTTGCGCTGCCGGCCATCCGGTGTGTCGTTGGACACGAGCGGCCGGCGGGAGCCGTAGCCGACGGAGGTGAGCCGCTCCGACTGAATGCCCTTGTTGATCAGGTAGACCCTGACCGCGATGGCGCGGTTGTGCGCGAGCCGGTCGTTGTAGTCGATGGTGCCCTGGTTGTCGGTGTGCCCCTCGATGCTGAGCAGCTTGATCTCGGGGTTCGCCTTGAGCAGTCGCACCACCTCGTCGAGGATCGGATAGCTCTGCGGGAGGATCCTGGAGCTGTCGAACTCGAACTCGACCTGCTTCATGATCTCGATCTCGGCGGAGCCCGTGATCCTGCGGATGTAGAAGGGGCAGCCGTTCTTCTCCGGGTCTTCGACGACGACCTGCCCCGGCTCCTTCGGGCACTTGTCCTCGGCGTCGGGGATGCCGTCCTGGTCCGCGTCCTCCTCGGGGCAGCCGTCGCGATCGTCGATGCCGTCCTTGTCCTCGGGGTCGTCCGGGCACTTGTCGACGACGTCGGGGATGCCGTCGCCGTCGCGATCGGGCATGTCCGGACATCCGTCGCTCGGCTTGGGCTGCTTGCCGTCCTCGGGGTCCTCCGGGCAGAGGTCGATGACGTCGGGGTAGCCGTCGCCGTCGGTGTCTTTCTCCGCCGTGATCACGTAGTTGAAGCCGGGCGAGCGGGCGTCGGAGTCGGCGATGCCGAACGAGCCGCCGACGAGGGCGACCCCCCGGAAATCGGGCGCGTAGCCGCCGCTCATGCGGGTGCCGACGCCGGCGCCGACGTAGACCGCCTTGTCCTTGGTGAGGAACATCTTGCTGTTGAGCTGCCACTCGATGGGCGAGGCATCGAGCTCGCCCGCGGTCTCCTTGAGGAGGCCGAACGAGCCGAAGATCTCGGCCCCGAGGCGGAGCTTGCCGTCGAGGAGCGGGACGTAGCCGCCGACGCCGTACGTGAGCTCGCTGCCGACGACGAGCTCGTGGAGCTGCACGCGTGGCCGGATGGCGACGCCGGTGTTCAGGGTGACGACGAAATCCTTGAAGTCGTACTCCGCGCCGAGGCCGAACGAGCTGCTGACGCCCCGGTCGCCGGCGAAGGAGTAGTTGTTGCCGATGGGCACGAAGACCGCGCCGGTGAGGCCCAGCCGGAAGCGGCGCTCGTCGAGCTCCAGGGCGACGAAGCGCGCGTCGATCCGGAGGTCCATCGGGGAGGCGGTCTTCAGGTCGACGCTCTGGTTGAGGCCGATCTCGCGGTGGTAGGTCTGGTTGCCGTCCTGGAAGACGACGATGGGGAACGAGACCTGGAGGGCGCCGCGGCCGAGGATCTCGACGCCCGCGTTCAGGTAGGTGATGAGCTGGGAGGTGACGGGTCCGTCGCCCTCGATCCGCTCCTCGACGGCGAGGTTGTCGACGTAGTTGTCGTCGCGGAGCGGGTGGACCGACATCCCCAGCCCGAGCTGCCCGAAGAAGCGCGTCCGTTCCCCCATGTGCGGGCGCCAGACGCCGATCCCGTCGTCGGGGGCGCCGGCCATCCTGAGGCGATCGAGGTAGAAGGTCCGGTCCTGCGCGAGGGCGGCGGAGGGCGCCAGCGCGGCGAGGGCCGGTGCGGCCAGGGCCGCTGCGGTCAGCGCGCAGCGAAGGCGCGACGGGCGTCGCGGCGCACGGCCCGGCAGGTTTCGTCGATCCATCACGGTGAGCTGTCCTCCAAGCAACGCTCGAAAAACGAGGTTGACGCGGGCGTTCCGCCGCATGCGGGCCGGCGTCCGGGCGGGAGACTACTCGGGCCGGGGGAGGATGTCTCCTGGGTCGAACCAGGAGGTGCGAGGACCGCCGCCGAAGCCGGCGGCTGTGTCCGGGGCGCGCGGGGTTGAGGCGGCGGGCTGGTGCGCGGTGCTTCCGCGACCTCGGCACGCTGTGTAGCGTGGGCCGCATGTCGACGGTGAAAAGGCGGCGCACTGGCCACGACGCGGGCGCGCGGATGGCTCCGCTGGCGATTGCGGCCGGGATGACGAGCTGCGGCCTGGTGCTCGGGCTCGACGATTTCAAGGACGCTCCGCGGGCGGGTGATGGCGGAGACGGAGCCGGTGGCCACAGCGACTCGAGCTCCGGCGCAGGAGGTTGCGAGCACGGCAAGCGCGACTGTGTCGGCGATACGCCGCGGCAGTGCGCGGATGGGGAGTGGGTTCCCCAGCGGCCTTGCAGTGGAGAGGCGCCCGTCTGTGCAAAGGGCCGATGTGTCCCATGCACCGAGGGCGAGCGCGGGTGCGCAGGCGACAAGCCGCGGAAATGCGAAGGAGGGGCGTGGGTCGAGGAGGCGCCGTGCGCGCCGCCGTTCCCGGGGTGCCGCGCCGGGGAGTGCGTCCCGACGAGCTGCCAGGGCGGCGACGCGCCTGGTACGGGAGTGAACTGCGGACAAGAGGGAGACGCGGATTGCTGCGCCGCCGACGTCGTGCCGGGAGGCACGTTCTACCGGAGCAATGATGAGAACTATCCAGCCATCGTCAGCGACTTCAAGCTCGACAGATACGAGGTCACGGTAGGACGATTTCGGGCGTTCGTGGAGGCGCTGAAGGGGACACAGAGGGATCCCCCGGCGCTCGGAGCCGGGGAGCGTCCCGGCGTGACCGATAGTGGATGGCGTTTCGATTGGACATCCTCACTCACGGCAAACACCCAGGAACTCAAAGCACAGCTCGAATGTGAGTACTACCCGACATGGACCGCCGAGCCGGGCCCCAACGAACACCGGCCGATCCATTGCGTCACGTGGTATGAGGCATTCGCGTTCTGCGTATGGGACGGGGGCTACCTGCCCACCGAGGCCGAGTGGAACTATGCCGCCGCCGGCGGTGAGGAGCAGCGGGTGTATCCGTGGGGCGCCTCGAGGGAGCGCGGGTTCGCTGCCAACGAGTGCCGAGGAGACGGCTCCTCCAGCGGATGCAGCGTCGCCGCGTTCCTGCCTGTCGGCTCGTTCTCGCCGTCCGGCGATGCGAGGTGGGGCCATGCTGATATGCTAGGAAACGTCTCGGAGTGGACCCTGGATTGCAACGGTGACTATCCGATACCGTGTGAAATTGCTCAAAACAAGGCTGCTCGGGCTCATCGGGATACGTGGTTCGCGGTGGGAATGCCATCGTAACGCTCTATGACACGACGTTCAGAAACAGCGAAGAGCCCACAAACCGGACCCAGGGCGTGCGCTGCGCCAGAAAGTTCCAAGAAGAGTGAGAGAACCGGCCGAGGCCGAAACTTCAGACGTCAGCGCCGACGGCCGCGGATGAGAGCGGTGGACAGAGATTGACACGGGCGTTCCACCGCACGCCGATCGGCCCGCGGAATAAAGTCGCTAGACATCTCGCGCGTCGAACCACGAGGAGCGAGGAGTGCTGTGGGATGGGACCACTGCATCCACGGTGCGCGGCGGTCGGCCGACGGGGGTAGCTGGACACGCGGGCGTCCGCAGCAGGCCGTGTAGGATGAGCCTGTGGTGGCTCATTTGCTGTACCTCCCGACCGATTCCGGCGCTCGATACTGCGCATAGCGCTATCGCCTTGCTACCGCCGAACCGAACGTCAAATCAATCAACGGCTGTATTACAGAGCCGTCCTCTGGATCAGGGTTCTCCGTCTTCGACTTGCCGAAGAACACAAAAACGGCGTCATCCTGCGGCGCAGCGACCGTGAGATCCGAGAAGCCATCGCCATTCACATCCCCCGAAGAACCTAGGATCGGTCCAAATCCGTCACCATTGACCGGTCTATGAAATGCCACGTCCGCGCTGCCATTCAGCATCGTCCCCGAACCGCCCATGTAGATGTATACCGTCCCAGGGTCATTACTGTAGTCGCTCGTCCCGACAGCGACGTCGCTAAACCCGTCCCCATTCATATCCCCGGCGGACGCGACAGCCAGACCGAAATTTGTGCGCGCCTTTCCCTCAAGCGTCAAGTACGGTGCAGGTTTCAATCCATCTGGCCCGCCGATGTATATATAGCTACGACTGAGACCATGTGACCCGACGATCACATCCCCGAATCCATCTCCATTCACATCGCCTGCCCCGGCGATCGCGGAACCGAAATTCGAGTCCTCCATGGGCGCGGCGAGCTCGATATCTGGGACTGCATCGAACCCAAGCCCTGTCCCCCCGAAGTACAGCCCCACCGCTTGATGCCCCAGAGAGTCACGAGGCTGAAACGACACCATCACATCGGAAAAACCGTCGCCATTCACGTCGCCTGCCGATGCCACCGCCGCAACTACGCTCGACGCATTCACATCAAGAGAGAGCGACATCGGATCCACAAGACGCTCTGAGGAGTCCCCGCGATAGAGGTATGCATAAGGTCCTCCCAACTCTCCTACGATGATATCGTCAAATCCATCCCCATCGACGTCTCCAGCCGCGGACAGGGTTCCGCCAAACTCGACCCCCTCTTCCAAACCATGTCGAAGCTCCCATGGCACACCCGAGAAGGTATCGCCGCCATCGCTAAAATAGACCCATGCGTCACCGGTCAAGTGGGCGCTGAAGGGCGCCCCTACCAGGAGGTCAGCGAAGCCGTCACCGTCGACATCGCCCGCGCAGGAAAGCGCCGTGCCAAAGCCGGCAACCGAGTCAGACGGCCTTGTCTTTGTACCGTCGGATGCCGCATCGAACTCTATTCCGGCGGATCCATAGTAGAAGTACACAGCATTAATGTCATTCCTGGTAACCGAGACAGCACCTACGGCCAAATCATCATACCCGTCTGCATTAAAATCACATCTTACCCTACCAATGTTGAACCACCACACAGGAGAGAACGACGAGCAGTCCCCCTGTGAACAGGCCCGCACCCGCCAATAATAACGCTTTCCCACAGGAGGAAGCAGCTCGCCTTGTAGATCTGAATCGATCTGGTACTCGGCTCGCACGGTAGTGATCGTTACGACATCAACCATCGTCGGGTCGGTGCCATACTGGAGTTCGTACTCGACAGGCCGGTCCGTCATCCCCGTCGGCGCCTCCCACGCGAACCTTGGACGTCGCGACCCGCTCTTCCGCATCGTGCCAACATCTGCGCCGTTCATGGGCATCCTGGGGACAGGCACCGTCGGGGCCAGACCAGGGTCTGCACCGCCCGTGGCCGTCGAGGCGCCGCTGCCTGAGTCCGCAGACATCGCCATCGAACCGCTACCCCCAGCGCCTGCAGCATCGGCAAACTCATCGAGGCCGAGAATCAGGCTGCAGCCGGGTGCCCAGCCGAGAAGCGCTGCCGACACCACGACCGATGTCGCATGGGTCTTGTTCATGCGTTCTTCCATTCATGCACTGGCCGTCGGGGCAGACTCAGGCACCGTCGCGCAGACGTCATGATTTCGTCGGCTCCACACCGCATCGCCGCCAGAGCGATGAGCCTTGCGAATCACCAGAATCATAACGACGGCCACCCCAGGCGTGTCTCAAGCTTACTTCCAAAACACCCGAAACACACCCGAGGCCACCCAACAACGTGAAGCGCACTACAAAATCAACTCATCCGCTGGTTGCCACGACGTAACGCACATCCTCTGCATCACAGGGGATCTACAGGAATCGTGATCTGGTTAATTGGCTGGAATCCCGCGCCTGCCGGGTATGCATATGAAACCTCGAGCGAACCTGAAATGGCGCCCCATCCCCAGACAGTGACGCCAAATGGAAGCTCACTCGACATCACGTGGCGCCCATTGATGCAGTCGCCGGTTCCCTCAAAATTCCCGCTCACCAGCTGAACACGTGTATATTCGTAGTCTCCAATCGGCTCCCATCCGGAGAGCTTCCCCATGCAGTCCAGGGTCACATCTGCGAACTTACCATCGCGCTTCGACTTGGTACGCACGACATTCAAGCTGGTCTGCGGGTATGAGGGGTCCGTAAACAGAACATAATAATCCAAGAACTGAGACGGAGGAATGACATTGACCCATTCCGGATCACCTACCCGCTGAAAGCTCTCGCCTCCAGTCATGTAACCACCAAAGTAGAACGGATGCTCCCCGTTCTGACTCCGCACAACGAATGGACCGGCTGCGCTGAATTCGACAACGTCACCGAGTTTAAGCGTGTCAGGAGCCCCCTCTGGCTTCGATGGCTCCCAGTTCAGTTTTGTACCGTCGACCATGCCGACCAGGCGCCACGGAGGCGCTTCTTCGACGCCCTCTTCCCGCCCCTGATAACGCACCGCCACATACTCGCTTCCTGTCGCTCGTACTGGCGCAATCTGCTGATGCGCCGAATCGCAGTCCGCGGCTTCAAGCGGAACATTCATACAGGAAGAAGCCCCAAACACACCAACGGGCTTGTCCGACGAGATCGGGCTGCCTGTAAGCTCAGCATCCTGAGAAATCTGCAAAAACTCACCCTTGTTCAGGGTATATGTTACCGGCATTCCCTTCGTAGCCGGAGCGACCACTGGATTATCGACCGGCCCCGCACCTTTGATATCTTCCCTAGGAAGGAGGGTAACCGATGTATTGTCTTCGCGGGCCACGATCTCCAATGACGGCAGCCCATCGGTGTTCAACGGAGACACCGGATAGGCATTAACGGCGACATAGTTCGTATCCCACGAGCTCGTGGGCAACAGCAGAGTCGCCGAAGTGTAGCTGGTCGGGCCTCCACCATAGGGGGCGATCTGGTACGCAACCGCGGGGTAATCCGTGGTTATATGGAAACCCGAACCGCGCCCTGTACCGGCGACACCAGTCTCAGCCCTCATCGCAGGTTCTTTTGGGCAATCCAGCAGACCGCCGCTACTGCGTGACAAGAACAAGACAGCGACCTCACCAACACCAAGCCCCACATCAGGATTGTATGGCTGGTATACGATCTGGCTCCCTTGCCCCTGTGGGATGAAGGCAAAGTCCTCAACGGGCAACGTCTCGCCGTTTCGTTGCACCGTGAGCTTTACCTCCTTTTCCCACGTATTGGCGATAACCGCCGCGAAGCAGGCTCCCTTCGCCTCCGCCCGCTGCGCGGTCTTCACCGCCCAGAAGTCGCACCCGTACGAGCTCTTCGACTGCTCCGCCGCCTCGCACGGGTTGGGCACGCACTCGGCGTTGACACACCCCTCCTCCGGCTTGCAAGTCGCCAGCGTCACCCCATTGCAGCTGAGGATCTTCTTCAGATCGTTGGAGCAGATCGGATCGCACCGCCCCCCCTCCCCGAAGGTCCCCGTGCTCCCCGCCTCCCCGCCCGCGCCGCCGGTGCCGCTGCTGCCGCCGGTCCCGGTGGGGCCCGAGCCGGAGCCGGTGAGCCCGTGACGGTACGAGTCCGAGCACGCGGCGAACGAGCCCGTCACACCGGCTGTCGCTGCAAGTAACCCCACAATCGCGTGTCGACGGTATCTAGCCATGTTCGCCATCTCTACAGGGCTCCTTCCCCCACAAGCATCCTGAAAACTTCGCGCTGCGAGCGTAACACGGTTCGCCCGCCGTGGGGAGGCCCGCGAAAGCGTTCGCATTTTTTCGAGGGAGCCGCGAGAGCGGGTTGCAGGTCCCAGGAATGCAATGGGCCGCCGGCATCGAGCCATCGCCCCCTAGCGCCGGGACGGACACACAGCCACTGTTCAGCCAGCCGTCCTCACGCCCCTCCTGCGGGTAGGTGAGGTGGTGCATCAAATTTGGCCACCGCGACTTCCACGTACGTCGACCCCACTCCCGCTCAATGCTCGTCGTCGCCGTCCGACGCCGCCCCCGCCCGGCCGCTGCCGAAGACGCGGAAGAGCACGTACAGCGAAGGGAACAGAAGCACGGATCCGACGCCGAGCACCCAGACAAGCAATCGCAACGTCCTCGGGTTCGCCGCCGCGCCCTCGAGCGTCACGTCCGGCACCACAAGGAACGGGTACTGCGACGCCGCCCAGCCGAGCAGGATCAGGGTGACCTGGGCCGCCGCCGCCAAGCGCGCCAGACGGAAACGGCGGGTCCACAGCCCGAAAAACGCCGCCGTGGCCGCGAGGCCCGTCGT
Source organism: Sorangium sp. So ce124 (assembly GCF_051525235.1). Lineage (NCBI taxonomy): Bacteria > Pseudomonadati > Myxococcota > Polyangiales > Polyangiaceae > Sorangium > Sorangium sp. So ce124. The sequence goes on along the minus strand of NZ_CP150312.1, from coordinate 3,785,472 downwards.
GACGTGGAGCGGCCACGTGATCGGATGATCCATCAGCCCCTCTCGAATGAGCGGGGCGCCCCGGAACGACGCCGCGAACGACGCCAGCGCGAGCGCCGCCACCACGCAGCCGGAGGCGAGCGCGCGCCGCCGGAAATCGTCGACGAGCGCAGGCTCCTTCGCCTCGTTCGTCAGGTACACCGCCGCGAGGAACGCAAACAGGGCCAGCGCGAACAGCCCCACCACGAACGGAAACAGCGAGAGCCACGGCGCGAAGAAGCCGCTCGTCACCACCCCCGACGCCACCCGGATCCGCCCGGACGCCACCGCGCCGACGATCATGCCGAGCAGCACCGGCGCGATCACGCTCGCGAGCGAGAAGACGAACCCCCAGCGCTTCTGCTGCCGATCCCCTCGGGAGTCGTAGCTGCGGAAGCTGAACGCCGATCCGCGAAACACGACGCCCACGAGGAACAGCGTGATGGGGACGTGCAGCGCGATCGAGATCGCCGCGAACGCCGGGGGAAACGCTGTGAAGAGCAGCACCACGACCAGGATGAGCCACACGTGGTTGGCCTCCCAGATCGGGCCGATGACCCGCTCGATGAGCGCGCGCTGCTCCCGCTTCCGCGGGCCGGAGGCGAGCAGATCCCACACGCCGCCGCCGAAATCGGCGCCCCCGAGCAGCGCGTACAGCACGAGCGCCGCCATCATCACCCCGCCGAGGAACCACTCAGTGCGCATCGGCCTCGCCTCCGCCGGACGCGCGCGGCGCGCCGCCGCCCGTCACCCCGAGCGGCGCGCCGCCGCCGCCGCCCGCCACCCCGAGCGGCGCCGCGCGGAGCTGGCGCACGAGCAGGTAGACCACCACCACGCCGAGGAAGACATAGAGCGCCGTGAACGTCCAGAAGGGCGCCGCGAGGTGCGGGAACGGGGTCACCGCGTCACGCGTGCGCATCGCGCCCCGCACGATCCACGGCTGGCGACCGAGCTCCGTCACCAGCCAGCCGGCCTCCATCGCCACGATGCCGAGCGGGCTCGCCAGGATCACCGCCCAGAGGAACGGGCGCTGATCCGGGATCCCCCTGCGGCGCCACGCGAGCACCGCCCCGACCACCGCGAGCAGCGCCATCGCGGAGCCCGCGCCCACCATCACCTGAAACGAGAGGTGCGTCGCCGTGACCGGCGGCCACTCGTCCCGAGGGACCGCATCCAGCCCGGGCACCACCGCGTCAGGATCCGCGTGCAGGAACACCGAGAGCCCCGCCGGGATCTCGATCGCGTAGTCGACCTCGCCCCGCTCCACGTCGGGCAGGCCGCCGACGAGGAGCGGCGCGCGCGCCGAGGTCTCGAAGTGCGCCTCCATCGCCGCGAGCTTGGCGGGCTGCCCCGTCCCGACCTCCACCGCCGCGTAGTGACCGACGAGCGGCTGCGCCAGCGCCGTCACCCCGGCGACCGCGAGCGTCACCGCGAACGCCTTGCGGAACAGCGGGCTCGACGGGTGCCGCAGGAGCACCAGCGCGTGGATCCCCGTCATCACGAACGCCGTCGCCTGATAACACGCGAGGATGCCGTGCAGCGTCTCGTGCTTCCACGGCGGGCTGAACATCGCCGCGACCGGGTCGATGTCCGCGGGGCGCCCGTCGACCATCGTGAAGCCGGCAGGGTGGTTCATGCACGCGTTCACCAGGATCACGAAGAACGCCGAGAGCGCGCCGCTCAGCGCGACCAGCGCGCCCGAGAGCAGGTGCAGCCTCGGCGAGAGCTTGCCGCGCCCGTAGAGGTAGATGCCGAGGAAGATCGCCTCCGTGAAGAACGCGAACCCCTCGAGCGAGAACGGGAGCCCTATCACCTCTCCGAACGTCCCCATGAAGCTCGGCCACAGGAGCCCGAGCTCGAACGAGAGCACCGTCCCCGACACGGCGCCCACCGCGAACAGGATCGCCGTCCCCTTCGCCATGCGCTTCGAGAACTCGAGGTAGTCTCGATCGCCCGTCCGGTGCCAGAGCGCGTCCGCGATGACCATGATCAGCGGCAGCGCCACCCCGGCGGCGGCGAAGATCATGTGAAATGCCAGCGACAGGCCCATCTGGGCCCGGGCATAGAGGAGGCTGTTCATGAGGCCCAGTGCGGCTCCCTTCTCCCGCGCGACCGTGACCGGCGCCGTGTCCGCTCTCCTGCGGGGACGGTCCGCGCGCTCCCGCCGACCATAGGGGGGCCCGCGCCAGGGACAAATAGGGGCGAACCCGGCTAAGCTCGACGCCGATGCAGACCCTTGTCGAGCTCGTCGCGAAGAAGCGCGACGGCGGGCGGCTGGCCGAGGACGAGATCGCGCGGATCATCCGCGCCCACAGCGACGGCGAGCTGGCCGATTACCAGATGGCCGCGCTGCTCATGGCGATCTTCTTCCGCGGCATGGACGACGCCGAGACCGTCGCCCTCACGCGCGCGATGCTCCACTCGGGCGACGTCCTCGACCTGTCCAGCGTGCCCGGACGGAAGGTCGACAAGCACTCGACCGGGGGCGTCGGCGACAAGGTCTCGATCTGCCTCGCCCCCCTCGTCGCCGCCTGCGGCGTCCCCGTCCCGATGGTGTCCGGCCGCGGCCTCGGCCACACCGGCGGCACCCTCGACAAGCTCGAGGCGATCCCGGGGTTCGACGTCGCCCTCGACGTCGACGCGTTCGCGCGCATCGTCCGCGAGGTGGGGGCGTGCATGATCGGGCAGACCGCGCGGATCGCGCCCGCGGACAAGCGCATCTACGCGCTGCGCGACGTGACCGCCACGGTCGAGTCGATCCCGCTCATCGTCGCCAGCATCCTCTCGAAGAAGCTCGCGGAGGGCATCGACGCGCTGGTGCTCGACGTCAAGGTGGGGCGCGGCGCGTTCATGAAGACCCTCGACGACGCCCGCGCCCTCGCGACCGCGCTCGTGCGCGTCGGGACCGCGGCCGGCAAGCGCGTCTCCGCGCTGCTCACCGACATGAGCGCCCCGCTCGGGCGCACCGTCGGCAACGCCATCGAGACCCGCGAGGCGATCGAGGTGCTGCACGGCCGCGGGCCGGGCGACCTCGTCGCGTGCACGCTCGCCCTCGGCGAGGAGATGCTGATCGCCGGCGGCGCGGCGGCGAGCGCGGCCGAGGCGCGGCCGAAGCTCGAGGCCGCCATCGCGAGCGGCGCGGCGGCCGAGGTCTTCGCGCGGATGATCGCAGCGCAGAAGGGCGATCCGGCCGTGGTGCACGACGCCGGCCGGCTGCCCCGCGCCCCCGTCGTTGTCGAGGTCGCCGCCCAGGACGAGGGGTACGTCGCCGCCGTCGATCCGCTGGAGATCGGCCTGTCGGCGGTCGCGCTCGGCGCCGGGAGGACGCGCGCCGACCAGCGCGTGGACCCCGCCGTGGGGATCGAGCTCGCCGCGGTGCGCGGCGATCGCGTGGACCGCGGCGCGCCCCTCGCCCGCATCCACGCGCGCCGGGCGGACGACGCGCGGGCCGCGGCCGATCGCGTCCGCGCCGCCTTCCGGCTCGGCCCGGCGCCCGCCGAGGCGCCCGCGCTCGTGCTGGAGCGGATCGAGGCATAGCCGCGCGCGGGCGCTCGCGGACGGTCGCCGGCGGCGCGGGGCCCCATTAAGCTGCCGGCATGCGGACCCCGAGGCGCGACCTCACCACGCTCGGCTACCGGCGGATCATCCAGCTCCTCGTCTACCTGGTCATCATCCCCGGCGTGCTCCTGTCGGGCGTCGGCTTCCTCCTGCTCGTCCTCGGCGAGGCCCAGTACAACCTCATCATGGGGATCATCGTCCTCACGTTCTGCGGGACGCTCGCGACCGGGGTCATCCTCGTGTGGGTCTTCCTCCGGCGCGAGCGCAACCTGTCCGAGCTCCAGGCCGATTTCGTGTCCAAGGTCTCGCACGAGCTGCGCACCCCGCTCACGTCGATCCGGATGTTCACCGAGACCCTCACGCTCCGGCGCGGCGACACGATCAGCGAGGATCGCTGCATCGAGGCGCTCACCAAGGAGAGCGCCCGCCTCCAGCAGCTCATCGATCGGCTGCTCGATTGGGGGCGGATGGAGAGCGGCCGGCGCGTCTACGAGCTCTCGGAGCACCACCTCGGGGAGATCGCCGACGAGGCGATCCACGCCTTCGAGCCGACGCGCGAGAAGCGGAGCGTCGACCTCGACGTCTCCATCGACGCGAACCTCCCGCCCGTGCTCTGCGATCGCAGCGCGCTCGTCGACGCGATCGTGAACCTCCTCTCGAACGCCTACAAGTACGGCGGTCAGCCGAGGAAGATCAGCGTCTCCGCCCATGTCCTCAAACGGTCGGCGCTGCTCACGGTCCGCGACAACGGCAAGGGCATCGCCCGCGCGGAGCACAAGCGGATCTTCGAGAAGTTCTACCGGGTCGACGATCTCCTCGCCCGGCAGCAGGAGGGCTCGGGGCTCGGGCTGTCGATCGTCAAGCATGTCATCCGGGCGCACGGCGGCAAGATCCTCGTCGACAGCGAGCCCGGGAAGGGCAGCACGTTCACCCTCGTGCTCCCGCTCCGGAGCACGCCTAAGGCGAGCGCCGCCGAGCGACGCCCGCAGGTCGCGGCGCCCGCGGTCGCCGCGGCGCACAACGACGCGTCGGATCACGGCGCCGACGCGAGCGCGCCGCCGTAGCGCGGCCGCCGCCGGTCAGGACATGAACATGCTAGAGGACCTCCTCAGCATGACCCGAACCCCTCAGACACCGGCGCGGACCGTCCTGCTCGTGGAGGACGACCCCAGCATCGCGATGGGTCTCGAGATGAACCTGACCGCCGAGGGCTACCGCGTCCTCGTGGCGGAGGACGGTGAGCGCGGGCTCGCGCTCGCCCGCGCCGGCGGGATCGATCTCATCATCATCGACGTCATGCTCCCCCGGCTGAACGGCTTCGAGCTGCTCCGCATGCTCCGGAACGAGCGGCGCACCCTGCCGGTGATCATGCTGTCCGCGCGCGGCGCTGAGATGGACAAGGTGATGGGCCTCGAGCTCGGCGCCGAGGACTACATCACGAAGCCGTTCAGCCTGGCCGAGCTGCTCGCGCGCGTGAAGGCCGTGCTCCGGCGCGACGCGATCGCGCGCGCCGACGGGGCGCAGCTGCGCGCCGGCGACATCGTCATCAACGCGGCGACGCGCGAGGTCCGCCGCGGCGACGCGCTGATCGAGCTCACGGCGACCGAGTTCGACGTGCTGCTCTGCCTCGCCGAGGCGGGCGGCCGGGTCCTGTCGAGGGAGCAGATCCAGGCCAAGGTCTGGGGCCCGACGCACCACGGGACCCCGCGCACCATCGACAATTTCATCCTCCAGCTGCGCAACAAGCTGGAAGAGAACGCGACGACGCCGCGCCACCTGCTGACGGTGCGCGGCGTCGGCTATCGCTTCGTCCCCTGATCGCAGGGCGAGCGCCTCGGGGGCGCGCCCCGTCAGGGCGCCTGACAGAACTTGTTGATGTTGTCGACGAGGGGATCTTCCTGCTTGATCGCCTTCTCGATCGCCGCCTGGGCGGCGTTGCTCTTCTCCGCGTCGTTGGCGTCCGCCGCGGTCGCGAGATCGCGCGCCGCCTTGGCGACGTCCTTCGCCATGGCCTGGTACTCGCCCGAGAACTTCTGCAGCTCCGGGGTGGTCAGCTTCACCTGCGCCGCGTCGGCCGCCACCTTGTCCATCGCGTCGGCCATCGTCTTCAGCTCGCTCGACCCGCCCTGGTCGGTGCCGGCCTTTGTGCCTTTCTCGATGCTCTGAACGCCCTTGTTGATGACCTCGATGAGCGCGTTGCACTCCGAGACCTTGTTCTGGCCGCAGCCGCCAGCGCCGGCGACGAGCCCGAGCGCAGCGACGAGCGCTGCGCGGGTGACCTGGGTGCGCATTCTGCTGTGTCTCCTCATGTGGTGAGCGAGGCCGGTCCGCCCATCCCTAAACGCCTAGGCATGAACCCACATTTTGCGGGTACGTTTCAACATGGAATCGGCGTTCGGCGTCCGCGGCCGCCGCGTGAGTCAGGACCGCACCCGCCAGTTCCCCTGGAAAGTTCGGCCGATGTCGTCTGCTGTCGGATCGGTGATGATGAGCTCCGGCCGGCCGCCTTGCGCGAACACGATCGTGTTCTGCCGGAAGACCCGGCCGAAGGCGATCGCCTCGTCCCGGTCCATGCCGTGGACGAGCCACGCCGGCTCGCGCCAGATGCCCTCCGGCTCCGCCTCGGAGCCGACGCACGGCTCCACCCGGTAACAGCCGAGGATCAAGAGATCGCGGAGGACGTGGTGGCGCTGATCGTTGACCCGGCGAGGGATGAGCATCGAGCGCGGGTTGTAGGCGGTGAGCACCGCGAACTTGCGGGTCAGGAGCTCGGGGAGCCCGGCCTGATCCTGGACGATCTCGCCGTCCAGCGAGACACGCAGCGTCCCCGCCGGGGTGGGGAACTCGTAGATGGTCGAGAAATACGACCGGAGGAGCGTCTGATCCATCGTGCAGCGGTGGGTGTGAGGGGGCCGCGGCGCTCGGCGTACCGGGTGCGTCGCCTTGCAGAGGGGCCCGTGGCGTGAGCGCCCGGGCCGCCGGGCGCGACGGCGCAGGGTTACCAGAGACGCGCGGCTCTGGCTACTCGCCGGCGCCGCTCGTCGCCAGACCACCGCCGGACCACGCCAGAGCCCGGCGCGCGCGCTTCCCCTGACCCGCCCGGTGCGCTAAGCGTTCCGCGCGATCGACCGGCCTGCCCGCGCGCACCGCGCCGGCGGCCCTGACCCCCTGCGCCCGATGCCACGATGATCGAGGTCGAGCACCTCTCCAAGTCCTACGGCCCCCACCTGGCGGTGAGCGACCTCTCGTTCCAGGTGAGCCAGGGGGAGATCGTCGGGTTCCTCGGGCCGAACGGCGCAGGCAAGAGCACGACCCTCCGCATCCTCGCGGGGTTCCTCGGCGCGACGTCCGGCCGGGTGCGGATCGCCGGCCACGACATCGCCGAGGAGCCGATGCGCGCGCGGGCCTCGCTCGGGTACATGCCCGAGACCTCGCCGCTCTACCCGGAGATGCGCGTCTCGGAGTACCTCGCGTTCCGCGCCGAGCTGAAGCTCGTGCCGCGGCGCGCGCGCGGCGAGGCGGTCGCGCGCGCCCTCCGCGACGCGCGCGTCGAGGACGTCGCGAGCGTCCTGATCGGCCACCTCTCGAAGGGCTACCGCCAGCGGGTCGGCCTCGCGGACGCGCTCGTCGGCGATCCGCCGCTGCTCATCCTGGACGAGCCGACGGCGGGCCTCGATCCGAACCAGATCCGCGAGGTGCGCGCGCTCGTGCGCCGGCTCGGCCGCGACCGCACGGTGCTCCTCTCGACGCACATCCTCTCCGAGGTCGAGACGACGTGCACGCGGGCGCTCGTGATCGCCCGCGGGAGGCTCGTCGCGGAGGGCTCGATCGACGAGATCCGCGCGATGCGTCGGTCGTCCGGCGCGCGCGTCGTCGTGCGCGGGGCGGCGGACGCGGCGCTCGCGGTGGCGCGCGGCGCGGCGCAGGTCCGCTCGGCCGAGGCGGAGGACGCCGGCGAGGCGGCGCGGCTCACCGTCGAGTTCGACGCCGGGGCCGACGCGGGCGAGGCCGCCGAGCGCCTCGTCGCCGCGCTGGTCGCCGCGGGCTTCGGGGTGCGCGAGCTCGTCCCCTGCGCCCCTTCGCTGGAGCAGGTCTTCTCCGAGCTGACCGCGGCCGACGACGCTGATTCGCGGGGCGCCGCCGGAGAGCCGGCCGAGCCCGGGGCGGAGGGCGGCGAGGCGCCTCGGCCGGCGGCCGGGAGCCGGAAGAAGAAGGGCAGCGCGGCTCGGCGCGGCGAGGGCGGCGCGGCGAAGGAGCGGCGGTGAGGGGCTTCTGGCCGATCTTCAAGCGAGAGCTCTTCTCGCTCTTCGTGACGCCGCTCGCGTGGGTGCTGATCACCACGTTCCTGCTGGTGCAGGGCGTGCACTTCTTCCTGATCGCGACGCAGTTCGCCGGCGAGGTGGAGCTCTCCGCCGACACGGGGCCGGTGCAGGTCTTCTTCGGCCAGACGATCCTGATCTACCTGCCGCTGCTCTTCGTCTGCCCGCTGCTCACGATGCGCCTCTTCGCGGAGGAGCGCAGGAGCGGCACCATCGAGGCGCTCCTCACGGCGCCGGTCGGCTCCGCCGGCGTGGTGCTGGCGAAGTACGCCGCGGCGCTCGTGACGTACGTCGCGATGTGGGCGCCGACGCTGCTCTACGTCGTCCTCATCGGCAGGACCGGCGAGCTCGACTGGCGGGTCGTGGGGTCGAGCTACCTCGCCGTCTTCGCGGTCGGCGCCGGCTACCTCGCGATCGGGACGATGACCAGCGCGCTCACGAAGAGCCAGCTGATGGCCGCGGTGCTCAGCACGATGGCGGTGATGGGCATGTTCATCCTCGGCATCGGAGAGTTCATCTTCCCGGACGGCCCGGCGCACGACCTCTGCGCCTACGTCTCGGTGTGGACGCAGATGAACGACTTCTCCCGCGGGATCGTCGATCTGCGCCGCCTCGTGTTCGACGGGACGGTGGTCGCGCTGCCGCTGTTCGTGACCGTGCGCGCGGTGGACGCGTGGAGGTGGGGCTGATGTCCGGAGAGCGGCCCGCGCAAGCCGGAGCTCCGCCGCCGGGCACCTCGCTCGGCGAGAAGCTCTCGACGAGCGTCGGGATCATCGCGGCGATGGTGCTCGCGGTGCTCGTCAACTTGCTCGTCGCCCGCCACTACAGGCGCTGGGACTGGACGCAGGGCGGGCTGTACACGCTGAGCGACGCGACCGTCTCGACGCTGCGCTCGATCGAGGAGCCGATCCGCGTCTACGTCCTGCTCTCGGAGGGCGACCCCCTGACGCTCTCGGTGCGGCACCTGCTCGACGCGTACCGGGCCGAGAACCCGCGGATCGAGGTCGAGGTGACCGATCCCGACCGGCGCCCGGCGGAGTTCCTGGCGGTGCAGCAGCGCTACGGCGTCGTCGCGGGCAAGACGGACGACGGGCGCATCGTCACGGACGCGGCGATCATCGTCGCGCGCGGCGATCGGCCCCATTTCCTGACCGCGAGCGACCTGGTCGAGGTCGAGGACGAGGACGACCTGCGGTCGCGCCCGCGGCTCGAGCAGGCGCTGACCGGCGCGATCCGGAGCGTCCTGCGCAGCGAGCGGCCGATGGTCTGCTTCGCGGCCGGGCACGGCGAGAGGTCGATCGAGGCCGGCGGCGCCGGCGGGCTCGCGGCGCTCAAGGACAGGCTCAACAAGAACAACTACGAGGTCGTGGAGCTCGGCGGCGGCCGCGGCGCGGACGGCCACGGCGACGAGGAGGAGGCCGGCGCCGCGCCGTCGGAGCCCGCGCCGGAGGTCGATCTCGACCGGTGCCGGGTGCTCGTCCTCGCCGGGCCGAGCCAGCCGGTGCCGGCCAGCGACGTGGCCCGCTACCGCGCGTTCATCGAGAAGGGCGGCAGCGCGCTGATCGCGCTCGGCCCCGTTCCGGACGAGAGCGATCAGCGGTACGTCGACCTCGGGCTCTCGGGCCTGCTCGCCGTGGCGGGGGTCGAGCTCCGGTCGGACTTCGTGTTCGAGCTCGACCCGAAGCTCCGGTCGACGCAGGGCTTCGGCGAGACCTTCGCGCCGATCGTCAGGCCGCATCCGATCACCGAAGGGCTCATCAAGGCGGCCGATCAGGGGCTCGGCCCGGTGCTCACGGTGGCGAGCTCGCTCGCGCCCACGGCGAGCGGGCCGGTGGCCCCGGCGCCCCTGCTCGTGACGAGCGACCAGGCCTTCGGCATGGTCGATTTCTTCGGCTGGGCCCGGGACCCGTCCGAGCCGAAGCCGCGCGACGGCGATCACCCGGGGCCGCTCACGGTCGCCTGCGCCTCGGAGCTGCCGAAGCCCGCGGGCTCCAGCGCCGCGCACGGGCCGCGCGTCGTGGTGGTCGGCTCGCCCGGCGTGCTCTACGGCGCGAACTGGCAGAGCCCCGAGCTCCGCGGGACAGCCGTGTTCGTCGAGAGCGCGCTGTCCTGGCTCGCCGCGAGCCCGCCCATGCTCGACATCCCGGACAAGCCGGCGTTCACGGCGGGCCTCCGGATCAGCGAGGACTCGCTCGCCGGGATCTTCCGCTACGTCATCGTGTACATGCCGCTCGCCGCGGCCCTCCTCGGCCTCGCCGTGTACCTGGCCCGGCGCGGCTCCGAGCGCCGCCCCGGCGACAAGGGGGGCCCCGGCGCGTCGGCCGGACGCGACGCGCGCGGCGCGTCGGCCGAGGCCGAGCGCGAAGGATCGCCGTGATGCGGCCTCTGCGCCGGCACGCGACGACGTTGCTCCTGGTCGCGCTCGCCGCCGCGGCGGCCGTCGCGCTGCTCGTCCTCGACCGGGGCTCGGTGTCCACCGACGAGGCCGAGCGCCGCAAGAAGCACCTCTTCGAGGCGTGGCGGCCCGACGAGATCACCGAGCTCACCGTGACGATGGCCTCGCCCGGCGCGCCGCAGACCGCGCGGCTCACCCGCGGCGAGGTCGACGACGCCGGCCAGCGCCCCTGGAACGTCGAGATCGACGGGCAGCGCTACCCGGCCGACGAGCCCACGGTCGACCAGCTCCTCGGCACGCTGGAGTTCGCGACCGCGGAGCGGCGCGTCTCCGCGGAGGCGAGCGACCCTGCCGCCCTCGGCCTGGCCTCGCCCAGGCTCTCGATCGCGCTCGCGATGGGCCCGCGCCGCGAGCGCCTGCTGCTAGGCGGCGCCGCCCCGACGCCGCCCGGCGCGGTCTACACCGAGGTCGCGGGCCGAGGCGTCTTCGTCATCACGAAGCAGCTCGCCTCGGCCCTCGATGTGCCGCCGGATCGCTTCCGCTCGCGGAGCTTCGTCCCCTACGTCGCCGCGGAGCTCTCGGGCCTCACGCTCGACGGCGACGGCGGATCGCGGCGGTTCTCGCGCGCCCCCTGGGGCGGCGGCCGCGGGGCCGGCTTCCGCTTCGCGGCGGGCTCGCCCGAGGGCAGCGGCGTCCGGGTCAGCGCGCCGGCGCTCGACCTCGTGCTCTCGGCGCTCGGCCGCATGCAGGCCAACGCGTTCCTCTCCGAGGAGGAAGCGAGGCAGGCCGCGGCGTCCGGTGGCCCCCGGGTCACGCTGACGCTGGAGCCGAGCGATCCCGCGGCGAAGCGCGGCGTGATCGACGTGGGCGGCGCCTGCCCGGGCCGGCCCGACCACGTCGTCGCGGTGCGGCGCGAGCCCACGCGCGCGGCCGCCTGCGTGCCCGAGAGCGTTCTCGATCCGCTCACCGAGGAGGCGCCGCGCTTCGTCGATCTCGCGCTCGTCGCCGCGCCGCTCGACGAGGTCGCCGAGGTGAAGCTCGCCGCCGGCGAGCGTTCGCTGGAGCTCGCGCGCGCCGGCAGCGAGTGGCACCTGCGGGCCCCGCAGGACCGTCCTGTCCCGACGGAGACGGGCCGCGCCCTGGTCCAGTCGATCCTGGACGTCCGCGCCACGCGCCTCCTGCCCGGGGCGAGCGATCTCGCGGCGCTCGGCCTCGCCTCACCTCGGGCCACCCTCCGCGTCGTCTCGACGCCGCCGGGCGCGGCAACCGAGGGCGAGCCGCAGGAGCGGATCGAGACGCTCGAGATCGGCGCCGAGCAGGCCGGTGTGGTGCACGTCCGGCGGCTCGAGGACGGAGCGATCGCCGAGATCCCTGCCCTGGCCGCCGGCGCGCTCCTCCCTTCCGAGGTGTCGCTGCGCTCCATGAAGGTGTTCGATTTCACCCCCGATCAGGTCAGCGCGCTGCGGATCGAGCGCCCCGGCATGGTCCAGCGGCTCCGCCGGACGGACGAGGGCGCCTGGCGGCTCATCGAGCCGAGCGGCGACGGCCTCGAGGCCGACGGCGGGCTGGCCGACGAGCTCGCCGAGCTGCTCGCCGGCCTCCAGGCCGAGCGCTGGATCGCCGCGGACGCTGACCAGAGCTACGGGCTCGGCGCGCCCCGGCTCACGGTCGAGGCCGAGCTCGACCCCGCGACGGAGTCCGGCGCTGGAAGCACCGGCGCGGCGACGCGCGCGGCCCGGGTGGAGCTCGGCGCGCGCGCCGGCGCGGGCTCCTTCGCTCACGCCGGGGACGGCGCTGCGGTGTTCGTCGCGCCGCCGTCGCTGGAGGCCGCGGCCGGTCGCCTGCTGCTCCGCCGCGACGTCTTCCTCGTCCCGCCTCACGAGATCGCGCGGGTGACGCTGGCCCCTCGGGGCGCGAAGCCGGTCGTGATCGAGCGCACGCCGGAGGGCTTCACGATCGCGGGAGCGGCCGATCGGGCGCGCGCCACCGCGCTGGCCGCGGGCGTCCGGGACGCGCTCGCCGATCTTCGGGCCGAGGGCGCCGTCGCGCTGGGCGAGCCGGAGCGGCACCATGGCCTCAGCCCGCCGCGCCTCCGGATCACCGTCGAGCTTTCCCGGCCGCAGGCCGCCCCGGCGGAGGACAGCGACGCGGTCCCACCGCGGGCGCCCGCGGGATCGTTCACGATCGCGATCGGCGCGGGCGACGCCTTCCGCGGTACGAACGTCGTCTATGCCCGGCGCGACGGCGTGCGCGCGGTCTACGCCATCGCGCAGTCCCGGGTGCGGCCGCTCCTCGAGGCGGCGGGCATCGCGGGCGACTGAGCGGCCGCGGCCCGATCGAACGGACTATTTCGTTCCGATGGCTCACCTGTGCTAGGCGACGTGCTGGACATGGCGAAGGCGGACATGGCGAAGAGGCAGCGCCCGCTGACGGTCGACATCCCCCGTCCCGGCGATGAGCAGCCGGTCTGGTCACGGGTCGGCGTGATCGCGCTGGTGGGGTTTGTCGTCGGCGTCGCGTGGCCCAAGCTCGCCGGCGTCCGCATCGGCCCGAGCGTGCCCTCCGACGTCAAGGCGACGGCCGAGGCCACGGCGGCGCCCGCGTCCCCTCCCCCCGCGGCGGCCGCGCCCGGGACCGCGGAGCCCGAGGCCAAGCCTCCTGAGGCCGCCGCGAAGAACCAGCAGCAGGTCGTGGTCGGCCCCGGCAGGATCACGCGCTGCTCCGACAAGAAGAACAAGAAGGTCGAGGACTGCGGAGAGCTCCAGTTCGATCCGATCGCGCTCCCCCGGCTGAAGGAGCTCGCCCAGTGTCCGGCGGCGCTCGGCGTGGACGGCAAGCTCCCGATCGGCTTCGAGCTCAACTTCGAGAAGAAGGAGGTCCAGGTCGTCAAGGGGAAGAAGACGAGCCTGCCCGCCTCGACCGTCAGCGGCATTCTCCAGTGCGCAGCCCGCGAGTTCTCGAACGTGTCCCTCGAGGAAGTCCCGCACAAGTACCGCCGATACTCCCTGGTTTACACTGCCACCTTCTATCCCCCCGGCGCGCAGGCCGACACCGCGAAGGCAGAGGCCGGCGGCGGCGAACAGGAGCAGACCGCCGGCACGACCACGAGCGAGACCGCCGCCAGCGGCCTGGCCACGGTGAGCTGGGATACTGCGCTCGTCCGCGGTGCGCCCAAGGAGGGAGATGTGGTGATGCGGCTGGTGCGTGGCACTCGGGTCAAGCTCGTTGGCCGGCAGAACGACTGGTACAAGGTCGAGCACCGCGGCAAGACGGGGTGGATGTACCGCGGCGCCATCGGCATGTAACCGACGGTTACCGAGGGCCGCGAGCGCCGGCCTGCCTGGAAACACGCAGGCGGCTTCAGGCGCGGATTCCAGGGCTGCATCCGAGCGAGGGCGCGTCGGTTCGCGTAGAATGGTTGGGGCCGATGACACGCAAGTTTTCGCTCCCCCTGCTCCACCGGGGCCGCGCCGATCGCGCCACGGCGCCTGCATCGACCACGCCCACGGTGGACGCGGTGCGTGAGCGCCTGGGCGGGCGCGCGTCGACCGAGCCCGGCGTGGGCGAGCTGGTCCTGCTGACCACCGCCGCGGGCGAGGCGCTCCCCGGGGTGGTCCTGTACAGGCGTGGCACCACCGTCGATGTGTGGATTGACACCACAACAACCACATCATCCACCGAGGACGAAGCTCGAGGCTCGGCCCGTGCTCAGGCCGTGACCGGTCGGGGCGTTGTTCACCGAGCGCGCCCTGCCAACCTCGCGCCGTTGCGCGCCGGCGCGCCGGACTCGCTCGTTGCCGTCGCGGCCGACGCGCGCGTCTTTGCGGCCCTGAGCGAGGGCCAGCGCATCCGGTTTCAGGACGGCGGAGATCTCGCCGAAGGTACGCTGGTGGAGAAGTGCCGCTTCGGCGGCCTGGTGCAGCGCGACGACGGCGCGCTCCTCGGCGTCGGCTTCCGCCGGCTCTGGCCAGCGCAGGCCGATGGTGCCGTGAGGAACTGAACGGAGCTGAACGGAGCCGCGCGGGCGTCGAGCAGAACGAAGCGAGGGACGGCGGCTCCGGAAATACCCGCGTGAGAAGGGGCCCGTGGCCAACACCGCTGGTTTTCGGCGCGAGCTCGGCCGTAGACAGACGCCCGGGTCGGGCTCATGATGCCTGGCAGCAACCGAGTCGCGCGACGCGCCCCCGGCGTGGCACGCCGAGGACTGCAAAGGCGCCAGGAGGCGCCCGGCTTGACGCGCCGCCACGCGCGTCCAGGACGCCGAACGTGCGGCTTGTACCCCCTCCGCGGACGCGATAGACAGGCCACAACATCGTAGCTCGCGCGACGCGCGACCAGTCGGAGGTACAATGTTGAAGCTCGCTTGCTCGTTCACGGTCGTCCTCGCGCTCGCCATGCTTCCCGGCTGCGGGCCCTCCATCTCGGGTCTGTGCGAGGACAGGTGCGATTGCACCGGAGACTGCAGCCCGGACGACGAAGATGACTGCGTGGACAACCTCGAAGACGCCGAGCGCGAGGCGGCTTCGCAGGGCTGCGAGGAGCAGTTCGACGAGGCCCTCTCCTGCGTGGATGACGAGTTCGCGTGCCGCAGCGGCGCGGTCGACGTCGATGGGTGCCGCGAACAGGTCGACAACCTGAGCGGCTGCGCCGATCTGGCGACCGGGCTCAAGTTCTGGGCCGCCTTCAATCTTAACTGAGGGTTGACCGCGTGACGGGCGCCGGGCGCCTGTGTGGGCGGAGGCTCGGCTCGGCTCCCGGAGCCCAGCCTCTGGCGGCCCGCGCGCCCCGCGCACGCGCCGAGGGGGCGAGATCGCTTATTCGCCTAGGTGGGTGCGGACCTTCGTGAGCAGCGTATTGCTGTCGAAAGGCTTGATGAGGTAGTCGGTACACCCGTTCGCGAAGCCGATCTTGATGCTCGTCTGATCGCTCCTCGTCGTCATCATGATGATCGGGACGGTCTTCGTCGCATCGAACGCGCGGAGCCATCTGCAGGCCTGGAAGCCGTCCATCGCCGGCATGACGACATCCATCAGGATGAGATCGGGGCGCTCCGCAATCGCCTTCGCGATGGCCTCCTTGCCGTTGCGCGCGATGACAATGTCGTAGTCGTCCACGCCGAGCGTCAGCTGCTGTGACAGCAGCGAAGTCAGCGAGTCGTCGACGACGAGGATCTTCTTCTTTCGAGCGGTCTCGCTGGGCTGGCTACTTGGCGCGGACGGCCGGCTCCGCGGCGCCGAGTCGGAAGCGGAGGCCGTTTCCGGAGAGCTCTTTCGCGAGGAGTCGACACGACGATCGGCCATGAGGGAGCCTCCATGAGGAGGCGCGTTCCCTGGGGCGCCTCCGGAGTGTTCAGGTTGCAACGAGTGATCCCCCCGTCACCTTATCAGGATCGCTACCGCACCGGAACCAAGTTCCACTGTCACCCGATGTGGCCAAACCCGCGAAAGTACTCCTGAACAGACCGCTGCGCCCTGCCCTCTTCCGCAGCGAGCCGACGAGGCCAGCTGGCGAGAGGCGGAGTTACCCGCGAACCCACGACAAGCGGCTGCGCCGTGCGGAACGGCTGCTCACGCTAGCGTGTGAAGACGGTGCGGCGGCGCTTGCTCGCCGGTCCAAGAAAGAGAACAGTAGTGCCCAGGGACGGAATCGAACCGCCCACACGAGGATTTTCAATCCTCTGCTCTACCAACTGAGCTACCTGGGCTTGCTGCGGGCCCCGCGCTTACGCCGGAAGCGTCGCTCACGGGCGGGCTACGTTACGTGGATGTGGCCGAATGTCAAGGAATTCTTCAGGGGGCGGAGCGATCGAGCAGCCGGAGGGCGGCCGCGAGCCACGAGGCGCGCAGGTAGGCCGCGACGGCGAACGCCGCGAGCTGCACGGCGAGCGCGGCCGCGACGCGCAGGCCCGTGCTGACCCCGGCGAGGTGCATGACCCACGCCCCGCCGGCGAGCGCGACGGCAGCGAGGACGCCCCTTGACGCATAGGCCCAGGCGGCCGCGAGCGGAGCAGCACGCAGCGCGTCGAGCCCTCTGGAGACGGCGGTGTAGAAGCCGCGCTGCTCGCCGACCACAGCGACCCGCGCGACATCGTGAAGCAGGCCGATGGCCGCGACAGGTACCAGCGCGGCCGCGGCGACGGCGATCGCCGCGAGGTCGCGGCCGCGCGGCAGGACCGGGAGCTCCGCGCAGAGCTTCGTCCCGGGGAGCAGGACGAGCGCCGCGGCGGCGACCTGCGCCGCGAGCGCGACGCCCCAGAGCAGCGCGAGCGGACCCAGGGCGCGCGCCGCGCGGCCTCCCAGGTCCTGCGCGGAGAGCGGTCCCTCCTGGCTCAGCGCGGCGAGGAGCACCGCGAGCGGGAGCAGGCCGAGCGCGGCTGCCAGCAGGGTGCCCAGGCCGAGCTGCGTGGCGAGGGCAGCGGCGACATGCGCCGAGAGACGCGTGAGCTCGCCGAGCATCAGGCCGCCGGGATCGAAGAGGATCGCGTCGCCGCGCGGGTACTCGCCGACGACCTGGGCCACGAAGACGGACAGCGGCGCCGCGACGAGGAACGAGGCGAACGCCCGGTAGCCGAAGTACAGCGCGACAGCGGCTGGCCGCTCGTGCGCGGCGGGGCGCCCCACCGCACGCCGCGCGCCCCCTGGCTCGGCCACCGCGGCCCCCTGCGAGCCCGGATCGCTCGCGCCCTGCTCCGCCGGCGCGCTCATGGCCCGAGGAGCGTGAGCGCGAGCCCCACGGCGAAGCTCGCGCGCGAGAGCACGCCAGGCGCGAGCAGGTCGGGGCGCGATCGGCGCGCGTTGTTCGCAAGGTCCTCGTCGAGCAGCACCCGGTGGTCGGGGTCGATCACCACGGCGACGAGCGGGGAGGCGCCGGCGTAAGGGATCTCGGCGACGCTCTCGCGCGCATCCCACCGCGCCCGCTGCACGCTCCCATCCTCGCCGTGCAGCGCGACGTCGACGGGGAGCACGAGCGAGCCGCGGCGCCGCACGACGGCGCGGCCGCGGTAACCCGCCGCGTCGATCCCGGCCTCGCCTGGCGCGGGCGCCGCGCCGTCCGCGGGCCACGCGTCGAACGCCCCGACCGCGTAGTCGACCCAGGCGCGCTCGAAGAGCCCGGCGCGGAGCGCCGCGGCCGCCTCGTCGCCCACCTCCCGCCGCACCGCGTCGAGCAGCGCCTCGGGGCCGGGGTGCCGGAACCGGTTCTCGCGCGCGTAGCGGCCGACGGCCCGCCGCACGAGATCCTCGCCGTACACGCCGGCGAGGGTCGCGAGGAGCACCGCGGGCCTCCCGTACACCAGCCCGAGGTAGTCCGTCCCGTCGACGAAGCCGGCGGCCGACTGGGCGACGGCGCCGTTGTGGCCCGACCTGAGCGCGTCGGCGCGGTACTGCGTGCGGAGGTCGATCTCGAGCCCGAGGAGGCGCGCCGCCGAGCCGTCGCCGTAACGCGCGCGCAGCGCGTCCGCTTCCGCGTAGGTGGTGAGGCCCTCGTCGAGGAACGGGTAGCGGTGCTCGTTCGTCGCGACGAGGCCGTAGAACCACTGGTGCGCGAGCTCGTGCACCGTGACCGCCTCGACGTAGCGCACGCCCACGACGGGCCAGAGCCAGCTGCCGCCGGTCGTGATGAGCGTCGGATACTCCATGCCGCCCGCCTCCTCGGCGCCCTCCGGCGGGTGCACGATCGTGAGCGTGCCGTACGGGTAGCGTCCGAACGCCGCGCCGAAGCGCTCGAGGCCGAACCGGACAAGGTCGATCTCCAGCGCCGCCTCGCGCTCGCTTCCTTCGGGGAAGAGGCACCGGATCGCGACGCCGTCATCGGTCGTGGCGCGCAGCTCGCGGAAGCGGTCCCACGCGGCGAAGGCGAAGTCGTGCACGTCCTCCTGCACGAACCGGCGGAGCGCTCGCCCGTCCGCCCGCCGCTCCTCCACGAGCCGGCCGGTCGCCCCGACCGCGAAGCGCTCCGGGACGTCGACCGTCACGTCGTACGCCCCGAAGTCGGCGTAGAACTCCGAGAGCCGGTGGTGTGGGAAGTGCGCCCAGCTCCCGTCGGGCTCGAGGCGCGCGATCTTCGGAAACCACTGCGCCACCATGTGGAAGCTCCCGTAGTGACCCGTCCTGAGCGCGAGCGACGGGAGGTCCGCGTCCCACGCGAGATCGATCGTGATCGCCTCGCCCGGAGCGACGGCCCGCGGCAGCTCCACCCGGATGTCGGTCTCGTCGTCGCGATCGCCAGGCGTCGTGGGCTTCCCCCGAGGCCAGACGTCCGCGCCATCCATCTCGCGAACCGCGAAGCGGGTCACCTGGATATGCCCGTAATCGTACAGCATTTCGCCGCCGCGAAAGCCGTCGATGGACGAGCGGAGGAACACGGTGCGCTGGTCCTTGAAGGCGTTCAGGTAGAGGTGGACGAACAGCTCGCGCTGCGGCTCGCGCGACGCGTTCCGCCAGACCAGCGTGCCCTCGCCGTGCATCGTGTGCTGCGCCGGATCGAGGCTCGCGCGCAGCGTGTAGCTCGCGACAGGATCGGCGTGCGCCGCGAGCTCGGCGTCCGGCGGAGGCGCGGGCGCCGGAGCTGCCAGCGCCGGCGCGGCGCTGGCGCCGGAGGGAGCGGACGGGGACCGCCGCGCCGGAGCGTCGGGCTCGATCGGCTGGATCGTCGAGAGGAGCGACGCGCCCATGCGGCCGGCGAGCAGCGCGAGGAGGAGACCGACAGCGGCCTGGAGAGCCGTGCGCACCGGTGCAACCTAGCGAGCTTGCGCCGTCGCGGAAAGGCGGCTCTGGGGACGCGGCGGCCCGCTCGGAACGATGAGGCGACGCCGCGACGTCAGGCGAGGCCGGCGCCTAGACGCTGCAGACGATCCCCTCCTGCACAAGCTCGTACAGGAGCCGCAAGGCCTCGAGCGTCTGCATGCCCGACACGTCGAGGATCTCGTCGATCGAGCTGTAGCCGTCGATGCACGAGAGCAGGAAGCCCGCGCGGTGATCGAGGTTCAGCGAGCGGAGCTGATCCGGGGGCACCGCGAGCCGCAGCACGCGCGAGCCGTCTCCGAGGCGCGACTGGTACATCTGCCGGAGCGTCTCGACGCAGCTGTCCGCGTACTGCCGCGCCATCCAGTCCTTCGGGTTCTCCTCGAGCAGGCCCTCCGCGAGGACGAGCGCTCCGCCGAAATCGCCCTGATCGAACCGGTGCTGCATCTGCTCCCGCGGCCCCTGGGCGCTCAGCTGGGGCTCGGTCGCGCGTGAATGAACCCCCTTGTCGGCCTTCGCGACGGCCGCAGGCGCGCGCTCGGTCTCGGATCGGCGCGGAGCGCGCGCCGCGCCCTGCGCCTCGCCCGAGACCCTGTACGAGGTCGAACCGGCGAGCGCCCCCGTCCCGCCGCGGAACGCGGACTCGTCATCCTCCACGAGCAGGCCGTAACGGAGCGTGCCGGGCGGCGGCGTGATCGGCGGCTCGTCCATCGGCGGGCCCGGCTCCTCGAACCCGAGATCGAGGCGGAAATCGATGCCCAGCGGCCCGCCGTCGTCCGGACGAGGGACGCGCCCCTTCGCGGCCGGGGGGACGTGGACGTCCCGCGCGTCGACCGGCGGGCCGCCGAAGACGTCGATCTCGCCAAAGCTGCGCGGGTACGGCTGGCTCGGCTCGCGCAGGAGATCGTCGTCGAGCTCCGCGCCGAAGTCGCGCTCGGCGTCGAGCGATCCGAACCCCATCCGCCCGCCCGGCCGCGACGGGACCCCGGGCTCGTCGCACTCCAGGCCGAGCCTCGCCCCCTCTCGGCCGGGAGCGCCGTGTTTGCTCGAGAACGAGGAGCCGGGCGGCGGCTCCCACGGGATCGTCCTGCGCGGCGGCGGGACGGGCGGGTACCCCTCCGGGGGAAAGGCCTCCGGAGGGCGCTGCCGCTGGGCGGTGATCTCGGAGCTCGAGTGAGAGCGGCGGGTCATCATCTTTGCCACGTAGTCGCTGACCGGGATCGGCGGCGGGAGCGTGATCTTGCCCTCGCCGTCCGGCAGCAGGGGCGTGCCGGCGGGCGGGGTTTCCATGCGCGGTGAGCCATTCTCCTCGCGGGCGAGCGCGGCGAGCGCGAGGAGCTCCTCCGAGGCGACCGGTTGGGTGTCCTCGAGCTCGTCCACCTCGTCGAGCCCCCAGGAGGAGTCCAGGGTCTTGGAGTCAGGCGGCACCGACCGCATCGTCTTCCCTCATCGCGGCCACCCATCACCCCTGTGGCCTGGCTACGACGCCCTTGAACATCCGGTGGGTGCGCGAGAGCGCCTCCATCTGCTCCTTGACCGCGGCGGCGTCGCGCCGGCCGATGGCCTGACGCGAGCGATCCACGATCCCGCGCGCCTTGCCGATGGCGTCGCGGCCGAAGTCGCTGGACGCCACGATCTGCTCGACCTGCGGGAACATCCGCTCGATCTCGGCGATGAGCTTCTCGGCCTCCTGCCGGACGCCCTCGAACTGGTCGCTCGCGCGGCGATCGACGAGGTACTCCTTCGCCGCCTCCATCATCTCGCCGACCTCCTCCTTCGTGAGGCCGCTCGACGCGGTCACCTGGATCGACTGCTGCTGGCCCGTCTCCAGATCCTTCGCGCTCACCGAGACGATGCCGTCGCTGTTGATCTCGAACGTGACCTCGATCTCGACCTGCCCCTTCGGCGCGCGGCGCAGGCCCGTGAGGATGAACTCGCCGAGCAGCTCGTTGTCCGTCGCCTTCTGGTGCTCGCCTTGCATGACGAGGATCTTCACGGCGGTCTGGTTGTCGCGGCTCGTCGTGAAGATCTTCGACCGGCTCGTGGGCACCGTGGTGTTCTGCGGAATGAGCTCCTCGAAGTTCGACCCGAACGTCATGATGCCGAGCGCGTGCGGCGTGACGTCGAGCAGGATCATCTGCTTCGTCTCGTCCACGAGCGCCGCGCCCTGCACCGCCGCGCCGAGCGCGACCACCTCGTCGGGGTGCACCCCCTTGCACGGCTCGCGCTCGAAGAAGTCGCGCACCGCCTCCTGCACCCTCGGCATGCGCGTCATGCCGCCGACGAGCACGACGTCCTCGATCTCGTCGCGATCGAGCCGCGCGTCCTCGAGCGTCTGGCTGCAGATCTCGATGCACCGCTCGACGAGGTCCTCGCACAGCTCCTGCAGCGTGGCCCGCGAGAGCGTCCGCTGGAGGTGCAACGCCTCGTTCCGCGCGCTCGAGATGATGAACGGAAGGTTGATCTCGGTCTCCAGGACGCTGGACAGCTCGCACTTCGCCTTCTCGGCAGCGTCCTTGAGCCGCTGGAGCGCCATCCGGTCCTGCCGCAGATCGACGTCGTGCTGCTCCTTGAAGCCCTGCACCAGCCAGTCGATGACGCGGGCGTCGAAGTCCTCGCCGCCGAGGAACGTGTCCCCCGCCGTGGCGATGACCTTGAAGACCCCGCCCGCGCCGATCTCGAGCACGGAGATGTCGAACGTGCCGCCGCCGAGGTCGAAGACGGCGATCGTCTTCTCGACGTTCTTGCCGAACCCGTACGCGAGCGCCGCCGCCGTCGGCTCGTTGACGATGCGGATGACGTCGAGCCCCGCGATCTGGCCCGCGTCCTTCGTCGCCTGCCGCTGGTTGTCGTTGAAGTAGGCGGGGACGGTGATCACCGCCTTCGAGACCGGCTCGTTGAGGTAGTCCTCGGCGAACAGCTTCATCTCCTGGAGGACCATCGCGCTGATCTCGGGGACCGAGTACGTCTTGTCGCGCAGCTGGATGCGGACGTCGCCGTGCGGCCCCTCGACGATCTTGTACGAGGCGGTCAGGATCGCGTTCTTCACCTGCGGGGACGACCACTTGCGGCCGATCAGCCGCTTCGCGGCGTAGACCGTGTTCTCGGCGTTGGTGATCGCCTGCCGCTTCGCGATGTGCCCGCAGAGCCGCTTGCCGGCCTCGGTGATCGCGACCATGGACGGCGTCGTCTTGTACCCACCGCGATTCGGGATGACGGTCGGGACGCCCTCCTCGACGATGGCAACGCACGAGTTCGTGGTGCCAAGGTCAATGCCGATGACACGCTCCATCGATGCCGCTGCTCCTCTTGTGATCTTCGGCCCGAACGGCCGCTGAGGCCACGATGCTAGACCGTTTCGCGGAGCCGAGCGGGCCAATCGTGCGCCGTCCCTGCGGAAGGCGCCGCCCCGGGCCTGCCCGAGGCCGGCGCGCCTTCTGTAAGGGCCGGCGCTAGACTTGCTTCCCCTGCTGTTTGGCCTGTTCGCGCGCCTGCGCGACGAGGCCGCGCAGCCTACCATCGTTCCCTGCGAGCTCGGCGGCGCGTTCGAGCTCGCCGGCCGCGCTCTTCGCGAGCCCCGCGGCCGCGTACGACAGCGCGAGCGTGAGCCGGTACTCCACGGAGGCGGGCACGAGCTCCACCGCCCGCCGCGCAAACTCCACCGCCCGCCGCGTGCTCTCCCCGGCCTGGAGCGTCGCGTACGCGACCCGCTCGTGCGCGCCGGCGTCGTCCGGGCGGCCGTTGCACACCTTCACATAGCTCAGCGCCGCATCGACCCAGCGGCCGTTCTGTGCCTCGTACTCGGCCTGCTTGAGGTAGCCGTCCGCCAGCGCCACCGCCGCGAGGCGCTCCACCTCGGCCGACGCCCTCTGGAGCTCGGCGTCCTCCGGAGCCAGCGACGCGGCGATCCGGTAGGCGTTGGCCGCGCTCGCGAACTCGCTCCGCTCGAGCGCGGCCCGAGCCACCTCGGAGTACCGCGCGATCTGGCTCCGGAGCGCATCGTTGCGGGCGTTCTCGTAACGCGCCTTGAGCGCCTCGACCGCCCGTATCGACTCCGGCGAACGCACGCCGGAAGGGGTCTTCGGCGGCGCTGCAGGGGCGCCTGCCGAGGCAGCTGGCGCGACGGCCGTTCCAGGCGCAACGGTCGACGCAGCCGGCGGGGTGGCCGCCCGAGGCGCAGCGGTCGCAGCGGCCGGCGCTGGAGCCGCCCCGGACGCAGCGGTCGCCGAGGCAGAGGGCGCCCCCGGCGGATGGCGCCTCAGGCCTCCGGTGAGCTTGCGCGCGAACGTCTCACGCCGGTCCTTGGCGGTGGGAGCAGGCGCGACAGGCGAGGGCGGCGCTGCGCTCCGCGCCGGCGCGCCTCCGTTGTCGGGCGAGCCTCCTGCGGGCGGCGCAGGCGACGGCTGAACCGGCGCGGCGGCGCCGGAGGACGCAGCGGACGCGCCCTGCTCTGCGGGCGCGCGCTCGGAGGAATAACGCCCGGGCGACGCGCCCATGTCGCGGGGATCGGCGAACGCGGCGCGCACCGTGGCGTCGACGGCGGTCGTGATCGTGGCGATGTCGCGCGGCGTCTGCTCGATCAGCGCCGCCATCGTCCGGTTCTTGTGGGTCTGCTCGAGGTACGCGTCGTACTCGGCGCGCCGCTGCTTCGACGTCAGCGTGTCGTGCGCCAGCGTGATGCGCGTGAAGATGGCCTCGATCTTCGGCTTGTAGGAGCCGAGCTGCTTCCGGAAGTAGGTGTCCGGATGGAACTCCGGCGCGAGCTGGTAGTAGGCGCTCTTGATCTGCTTCTTGTCCGCTTGATCCGCGACGCCGAGCAGCGCGTAATAGCTGAGATCCTCGAGGCGGTAGTAGAGGTCGAGGATGCGCCGCTTCCGGTCGGGGGCGAGCTCGACCGGCTCGTCGAGCTCGGCGGGATCGTAGAGCGGCAGGGACTCCATGTGCTGCAGCGCGTCCCGGCCGAGCGGGGCGGCCTCGGACCCGGACGGCATCGTCTTCTCCGGATCCACCGCGGCCGCGCGCCGCGCGGCGTCCCGCGGCGGAGGCTGTCCGGAGGGCTCCCCGTCCAGGAGGATCGCGCCGAGGTCCCGCAGGCGGCGCAGCGCCTCGACGGTATCGCCGTGCGACATTCCCGTGATCAAGGACAGATCCCGATCCGTCAGGACGCCGTCGATCCGGGACAGGAGGAACGCCTCCGCGGGTTTCAGCGGGAGCGATTTGAGATCGTACCCGGGCTTCGGCCTTGGAACACGCAACGTCATCGGGTCGAGCAGCGGCCCCCTCCCGCTCGAGTCTAACGACGAACGCGCGCCCGTCGCAATTGCAGACCACGGTGAGCGCGCCCTTCAGCGCGGCTTTTCCCCGGGGCCCTTCAGGGCCTCGGTGATCACCTGGTCCTGGATCGAGATCGCCCGCTCCAGCAGCCCGACCGCCCGCGCGCGGGCCTGCGTCGCCGCCTCGCGATCCCCCTTCGCCTCGAGCGCCTTCGCGCGGCGCTCCTCGACAACCCCCGCGACCTCGTAGAGGTGGCCCTGATAATGAGAAGGCGCCGGCGCCAACCGGAGGCCCGCGTCGATGTCGCGCGCCGCGGCGTCGAACTCGCCGGCCTCGCTCCGGAGCTCCGCCAGCCGGGCGTACGTATCCGCCGTCACCTCGGCGACCTCCGGCGGCGCCCCCGGCGGCCTCGGCGCGGCGATGATCCCCTCCAGGGCGCGGAGCGCAGCGGCGCGATCGCCCGCGCCGAGCGCGACGTCGGCGGCATGGTGCGCTGCGCGCGCCCTCGAGAGGAAGGCGAGGAGCGTGGGATCGACGACCTGGGCCGGGGCGCACGCGCACGCCGGATCGCCCGGGTCCCCGGCAGCGCGCGCCCGCTCGTCGTTCGGGGAGCACCCGAAGTGCGCCGCTGCGAGGAGCCCCAGGCAGATGGCGACGAGGTGCGAGCCCCGCATCAGCGCACCCCCCAGGCCGCGTAGCGGTTCTGGCGTAGATCCGACGCGCGCGCGGCGGCGATGCGGTCGATCCGCTCCGTCTGACCGCCCTCCCGAGGAAAGGGCGCGGCCGGATCGAAGAGCGCGGCGGTCGAGCGCGCCTCGATCAGCAGGGGCCGCGCGGCGACCGCCGCGGCCGGAGCGGCGGCCGCGGGCGCGCGCGCGACGGAGGCGCGCTCCTCCCTGCTCTGGCCGAAGATCAGCGCCACGGCCGCCGCGGCCGCGGCGAGGGTCGAGAGCGCCGCCATCGTCACAGGCGCGATGCGCCGGGAGCCGCGCGCGGGCGAGGCGCGGAAGGCCTGGTCGATGAGCGCGCGCCCCCGGAGCTCCGGGAGCGCCGCCGGACGCCACGCGGCCCGGAGCGCAACAGCGAGCTCCGCGAGCTCCGCGAGCTCGTCAGGCGCACCGAGCGCCCCCTCGCCCCCGGAGCCTCCGCCATGCCCCGGCCGACCGCCGAGAGCGGCGCGGGGCTCGATCGCCTCCCGCAGGCGCTCGGCGGCGCGCAGCTCGGCCTTGGTCGGCGGCGCGCCCTCGTCACCGAGCGCGCGCGCGAGCAGCGCCTCGTGGTCCGCCCTGTCGAGCCCGGCGGGGCGGGCCGCCGCCCTGAGCGCGTCCGCGAGCGGCACCTCGCCGCGATCGAGCGCCTCCGCGAGCTCGCGCGCCGCGCGCAGCTCGTCGTCGGACGCAGGCGCGAAGGGCTCCGCGGCAGGCGCGACGAGCGCGAGCCGCCGGCCGCGATCCGCGCCGGCGCGGCGCTCCAGGGGGCCGTCGCCGGTCGGCGGCGAGCGCGGATCCGAGGGCGGCCGCGGCTTCATCGCGCTCCTTCCTTGCGCTCCGCGCGCGGCGCGGCGAGCGCCTTCTTCAGCGCGGTCATGGCGCGGTGCAGGACGACATCGAACGTCGCCACGCTGACGCCGAGCGCGAGGGCCACCTCGTCGCGGGGCCGCTCGTCGAGCACCCGTAGCCGGATGGCCTCGGCGTAACGGGGGTTGAGGCGCCCGAGCGCGTCCTCGACACGCGCCCGCGCGTCGGCGAGATCGCGCTTCTCGCAGAGCTCGGCCTCTCCACGCGCGGTGAGGTCGGTCTCCGCGGCGTCGATCTCGCGCTGAAGATCCTCGGGCTCGAAGAGCGCCTCGCGGCGGCGCGCGCGGAGCATGTCGAGCGCGATGCGCAGCGCGATGACGCGGAGCCAGGGATAGATGCCGCAGCTCTGCCACTGGAACTGGTAGAACCGCTCGATCACGCGCGCGTACGTCTCGGCCAGAGCGTCCTGCGCGGCCGCGTCGGAGCCGAGGCGGGGCAACAGCACCGCGCGGTACAGCGCCGGCCCGTACTTGCGGAGCAGCTGCCCGAGCGCGAGGCGATCGCCCTGCGCGGCGCGCTCGCACAGCAGGCGCTCCGCCTCGAGATCGGGCCTCGCTGCTGCCACCGCCGTCACAGCGGCGACGATACCCGGACGCAGAACGGAGCGCACCGGTGTCCGCCTCGCGCCCCTCTCGGGCCGGCGCGCCCCGCGGTCGAGGAGCCCCCGCGCGCCGCTGTCGGGCCGCCGCGCGCCCCCGGCGAGGAGGGCGCGCGCACCGGCAGGCGGAACCGCAGGCGAAACCGAGCGCGGGAGGGCCACGGCATTCACCCCTCGACAACGGCCCAAAGCCGTGGACCTTACGGCCAGGAGCCGCCACATTGTGCCGGCCTCCACGCGGAGCGTCCGACGTGAAAGGAGCCCAGGTGACCCTCGATACAGCGTTCAGGTCCCTCCAACACCCCGGCTTCGGGCAGCGCTTCGGGACCGCCCTGTGACGGCGGGTCCGTCCGGCGAACGGAGGCGCTCGCTGCACTGCGCGCGCTGCGGCGCCCTCAACGGCGGCGACTTCAGCCGATGCATCCGCTGCGGCGCGCCGCTCCTCGCGCGTCCTGCCCACGCCGCGCCGACCAGAGGACGCCTCGACGGGCGAAGCCTGCTCGCGACCAAGATCCTGGGCGGGCTCACGGCGTTCGTGTTCGTCGGCCAGCTGATGGCCGCGCACTCCCGCGATCTCGGCCTTCTCTCGCCGTGGGACGCGTCGAGCTACCTCCGCTTCGGCGCGCTCCTCCTCGTGCCCGGCGCGCCCTTCGAGCCGTTCCGGCTGCTCTCTGCGGTCTTCGTGCACATGGGCGTCCTCCACTTCGGCATGAACATGGTGACGCTCGGCATGCTCGCCCGCGCCGCCGAGCCCGCCGTCGGCTCGGCGCGGTTCGCGATCACCTACGTGCTCACGGGCCTGTGCGGCTTCGGCGCGAGCGCCGCATGGAACCTCGTCGTGCAGCCCGAGGTCGTGTGCACCGCGGGCGCGAGCGGCGCCGTGTTCGGCGTGATGGGCCTCCTGCTCGGCTGGCTGCTCCGCCGCCGCGACCCGCGATGGAAGGACCTCGCGCTCCAGGCCGTGTTTTACATCGTCCTCTTCGGCTTCGTCGTGAACGCATCGGGCACGGGCGTTCGCATCAACAACGCTGCGCACATCGGGGGCCTGGCCAGCGGCGCGCTGCTCGGGCTGGGCTACGCGGGCCCCGCGCGCGGCCGGTACGAGGGCGTGATGAACGCCGGCGCGCTCGCCAGCGTGCTCGCCTGCCTCGCCGCGCTCGTGCTCGCCCAGCGCTCGCCGGTCTGGCGCGCCGCGGAATCGCTCGACGGGAACGCGCGGCTGGAGGCGCCCGGGCCCGCGCTGCACGGCCAGTCCAAGCGGCCTCCCGAGGACGCGCTCGAGGCGCTCGGCCCTCGGCCGGCAGGCTCGCTCGCGCCGGGGGCCCCTGACGCGACGTGACGCTGATTGCGGCGCACGGCTCGAACGTCTAAGCGCCATCCTCGCATTCACGTGGGGACGGGCCAATCCGCCCGTTCCCTCCCAGGAGACGTCATGGTCCGAACCTCGTCGCACATCGCCTCGTGCGTGCTTGCCGCGTCTCTCCTCAGCGGCTGCCATGTCACCATCCAGAGCGGCAACACGCCGGCAGAGGCCTCGCCGCCGCCCCCGCCGCCCGCGAAGAAAGCCTCCCGGTCGCGCAAGCCGGCCAAGCCCGACCCGGAGCCGGAGCGCCGCAGGACCCAGAAGTGGCGCCTGCCCACGAACAACGCGCCGCGCATCACCGCCCCGAACGCGTTCGGCAACGGGGAAGGCGGCGCCTTCCGGGGGCTCGCCTACGTGCTCCCCGAGAACACCCAGAAGCTCCCGAGCTTCGACGGGCTCGTGCCGTTCGCTGTGCTGTACACGGACAAGTTCGAGGTGAAGTCGCAGGACTTCTCCGGCGGCTTCCCTGGCGCGCTCTCGCAGAACGAGTGGTTCGCGATCCGGTTCGAGGGCGAGTTCAAGGCGCCCCAGGAAGGCGTGTTCCAGCTCAGGCTCACCTCGGACGACGGCGCGATCCTCTACATCGACGACAAACGCGTGGTCGCGAACGACGGCGTCCACAGCGCGAAGACCGTGGACGGCGAGGCCCGCCTCACGGAGGGGACGCACCGGCTGCGGCTCGACTACTTCCAGGCGCAGCGGGGCCAGGTCGCGCTCTTGCTCCAGATCGGCCAGAAGGACAAGTTCGAGCCGCTCGTCGGGCTCCGCTGACGGAGCGCCGCGCGGGGCGCTCCGCCGGCGATCCGCCCTGGCGGGCACGCGGGGCGCGCGGCGGGCTTTCATGCGCCCGCGCACGCCCCAGCGCCCTCGTCCGCCTTTTCGTGTATCGTCGCCGGCGCCCATGGCGTCGGTGAACCCACTGTCGCGCGAGCTCGTCTTCAAGATCGTCTATTACGGGCCCGGCCTGGGCGGGAAGACGACCACGCTGGAGTACTTGCACGCCACGGCGAAGCCCGAGTACCGCGGCAAGCTCGTCTCCCTCGCGACGCCGGTCGATCGAACGCTCTACTTCGACTTCTTGCCGGTCCGGCTCCCGCAGCTGCGCGGGATGAACGTGAGGCTCCAGCTCTTCACGGTGCCAGGGCAGGTCTACTTCAACGCGACCCGAAAGCTGGTGCTCACGGGCGCCGACGGCATCGTGTTCGTCAGCGATTCGCAGGCCGTGCGCGCCGACGCCAACTTGGAGAGCATGGAGAACCTGCGCGAAAACCTCGCCGAGCAGGGGCGGGCGCTCGATCACGTCCCGCACATCTTCCAGCACAACAAGCGCGATTTGCCTGATTTGCTGCCGCTTTCGGAGCTCGACGCGATGTTGAACCCGTCGCGCGTCTCCTCGCTGGCCACCTCGGCGAAGACGGGGCTCGGCCTGTACGAGGGGCTCGAGGAGATCAGCGCCGCGGTCCTTCGCGCGTTCGAGAGCCGCCTGCCCGACGCGATGGGGAGCGGGCTGGGCGGGTTCGACGCGATCGAGGGCGGGCTCGCCACCGCCCTTCGCGACGCGTCGCCGCCGCCGTCGGCGCCGCTCGACGCGGTGATCTCGCGCCTCGCGCCGCCCAGCAAGCCGTGGTCGACGATGCCACCGGACTCGACGATCGGCGATCCGAGCGAGGGCGCGGCCGCGCCCGGCGCGAAGGCATCGCCTGGTGTCGAGCTCGCGCCGCGCAGCGCCGGCGTCAGGGATCCGGTGAGCCGCGGGCTCTCGTCGTCTCTGCAGCTCGCGGCCCGGAGGCTGGCCGCGCCGGCGGACGCTCCGGCGACCGCGCGCGCGGACGGCCCGTCCGCGGCGACGAAGCACCTCGCCCAGCCGGGCCTCTCGTTCGTCGCGCTCTGGCCAACCGCCGAGCGGGAGGCGATCGCGGAGATCGAGGCGGCGATCGCCGCGGAGGGGTATGCCGTGGCGATCGAGCGCTGCGACGCGCTCGTCGCGGCGATCTTCGACAAAGCGGCGGAGCTCGCGGGATCGAGCGGCACGGCGCGCGACCCCGCAACGGTGCCGGCGCTGCTCGGCCTGGACGGGCGCCGTTACCTCGGCTTTCGCGCCGTGGTCCGCAGAGCGCGCGCTGGCGGCGAGATCACCGAGCGCGACGCGCTCAAGGCCTTCGCGTTCGTCGTCGAAGCGCGGCTCGCCGAAAGCGCGATCTGACGCGGTCCGTACGGCGCGCCATCACAGCCGATCGAGCGAGGCGACGCCGGAGTAGCGGCGCATCGACACGCTCATGAGGAGCGCGATCGCCACCATCACCGTGGTCACGCTCGATCCGCCGTACGAGAACAGGGGCAGCCCGACGCCGACGACCGGCAGAACGCCCGAGGTCATGCCGAGGTTGATGACCGCGTGCCAGAAGATGATCGCCGCGCAGCCGACGCCGAGCACCGCGCCGAAGCGGTCCTTCGCCATCGACGCGATGCGGATCCCCCACACGACCAGGAACGCATACAGGCACACGAGCACCACGCCCCCGACGAACCCCCACTCCTCGGCGAAGACAGGGAACGGGAAGTCGGAGAACTGATCCGGCAGGAAGAGGAACTGGTTCTGCGTGCCCCGGAGGTACCCGTTGCCGAACAGACCGCCATTGCCGATCGCGACGCGCGAGTGGTGGGCGTGCCAGCCGCGGTGCAGGAGATCTTCCTCGGGGTGGAGGAACACGAGCACGCGCGCGCGCTGGTAGTCGAGCAGCACGTACTCCCAGACGATCGGGATCGCCACCGCGATGGACACGACGAACAGCGCGGCGCTCCTCCACCGCACGCGCGTGACCGCCGCGATCGTCAGGAAGACGAACACGAGGATGAGCGCCGTCCCCAGATCGGGCTGCTTGAGCACGAGGAGCGCAGGGACCGCCGTCAGCGCCGCCGGGATCGCCAGATCGCGGAGGGTGCGGCCCTCGTTGCGCGGATCGTCGTGCAGGAACTTCGCCAGCGCGATGACCAGGAACACCTTCATGAACTCGCTGGGCTGGAACCGGAACGCGCCGAACTCGATCCACCGGGCGGAGCCGCGCACGTCGCGCGCGAGCACGAAGACGAGCGCCAGCGAGAAGACGCCGAACGTGTAGAGCACGTAGCCGAGGCGCTCGAGGTGCCGGTAGTCGAGCGCGATCAGCACGCCGCCGATGATGCCGCCCACGAACAGCCAGTACACCTGGCTGATGTAGAGCTCCGCGCGCGCACCGGAGTAGACGCTCGTCGCGCTGTAGAGGTTGACGACGCCGAGCACCGCGATGGCCACCGCGGCGATGAAGAGCGGCCAGTCGAAATGATCGCGATCGCGCGAAGAGAGAGAGTCACCCCGGATCATGGCGCGCGCCCCGACGCGGCGGGCGCGCGGCCCGCGCTGCTCTTGCCCGCGCGCGGCCCCTCGTTCGGGCCGCCGCGGCGCTCCTTCGCGAGCTCCTGGTACGCGCGGACGACCTCGAAGGCGACCGGCGCCGCGTGCTTGCCGCCCGTGCCGCCGTGCTCGACGAGCACGACCACGGCGACCTCGGGCGAGCGCGCCGGCGCGTAGCCGGCGAACCAGGCGTGCTCGCGGTTGAAGTACCAGACCCGCTCGGCCTCGACGCCGCGGGTGAGCCGGTGCGAGACCTGCGCGGTCCCCGTCTTGCCCGCCATCTCCACGCCCGCGACGCGCGCCTTGAACGCCGTGCCGCCCTCCTCGTTCACGCCGGCGACCATCGCGCGGTGCACGAGGGAGAGGTTCTCCGGCCGGATGTCGATCTGGCGGCGCACGCGCGGCGTGAACTCCTGGACGACCGTGCCGGCGCTCGTCTCGACGGCCCGCACGATCTGCGGCTGGTACAGGGTACCGCCGTTCGCGAGCGCCGCGTACGCGAGCGCGAGCTGGAGCACCGTGACCGTCGTCGCGCCCTGGCCGATCGCCGCGTTCAGGCCGAACCCGAGGCGGAACTGGCCCTTGTTCCGGAGCGTCATCCACGCCCGGGTGGGCATCCTGCCCCCCGCCTCGGCGTTGATGCCGAGCCCCGTCCGCGCGCCGAGCCCGTAGCGCTGGCCCATCTCCGCGATGACGTCCATGCCGACGCCGTACTCCGCCGCGAGCCGGTAGAAGTAGACGTTGCACGACTCGGCGATCGCCTGCTGCATCGCGACCGGCCCGTGCACGTGCGTGCACCGGAAGGTGCGCTTGCCGAACGTCAGCGCGCCCCGGCACCGCGAGGACTGGCGGGGATCGATGAGCCCCTTCTCGAGCGCCGCCAGCGCGGTGAACGGCTTGAACGTCGAGCCGGGCGGGTACGCCCCGGACAGCGTCTTGTCGAGCGCGGGCTTCAGCGGATCGGAGTAGAGCCGCCGGAACGCGTCGCGGATGACCTGCTTCCCCGAGCCGCCGGAGAGCGCGTTCGGGTTGTAGCCGGGCTTCGAGTACAGCCCGAGGATCCGCCCGGTGCGCACGTCGATGACCGCGACGCCGCCGGCGAGCTCGCCGCGCATCGCCTTGTCGATCGCCTTCTGGATGTCGGCGTCGAGCGTCAGCCGGAGATCGCGGCCGGGGATCGGGTCCACCCGCCGCGGCTCCTCGATGATCCCGTCGCCGCCCGTCCTGCGCCGCCCCCTGGCGTCGACGAGCACCTTCTCCCAGCCGCGCGTGCCGCGCAGGTAGCTCTCCCAGGCGCGCTCGATGCCGGTGACGCCGATGCGATCGCCCTCGATGTACCCGATGCTGCGGAGCGACGGGAGCCGCTCGGCGTCCACCTCGGCCATGTAGCCGAGGACGTGCGAGCCGACCTCCTCGTATGGGTAGTAGCGCACCGGGACGGGCACCACGTCGACCCCCGGCAGCTCGGCGTCGTGCGTCGCCAAGGTCGCCACGGCGTCGCGCGAGATGTCCTCCTTGAGCAGGATCTGCTGGTTCTTGCGCGGGCCCTCGTCGGCGCGGATCGAGGTGATCAGCGCCTCGAGCCTCGCGCGCTCCTCGATCCCGACGCCGAGGTACTCGACGAGCTTCGGCCAGATCGTCTCCATGTCGAGGCGCCGCGGGACGACGTAGACGTTGTACGACGGCCGGCTCGCCGCGAGCACCTTGCCGTTCCTGTCCCGGATGATCCCGCGCGTGGTCGCGAGCGTCACGCGCCGGACGATGTTCTCGCGAGCGATGGCCTTGTTCTCGTCGACCTCGAGGACCTGCAGGTAGAACAGGCGCCCGAGGAGCACCATGAAGCCGACGACCATGCCGAGCGCGATCCACCGGAAGCGCCGGCGGAACTCGCTCACGTCGGAGCGCTGGACGAGCAGGCTCACCGCGGGCTCTCCCCTGGCCGCGGGACGTTGATCGTCGCCTGGTGCACGCGCTCGGCCAGCCGGAAGACGAACGGCGCGAACAGCGCCGTGGAGACAGCGTGCGGCGCGACGAGCCGGGCGAGCGCGCGGGTGCGCGCCGCGTCGCCCCCGAAGATGGCGGTGAGGATCACGATGAGCACCCCCTCGACGAGGCCGAAGACGAAGGCCAGCGCGATCTTCGTGAGGAGCGTCTGCGCGGCGAGCCGCACGCCGGCCGCCCGCGACACGACGAAGGTCGCGACGGTGATGAAGGTGAACAGGCCGACCGGCGCGCCGGTGAAGAGATCGAGCAGGTACCCGAGCAGGAACGCGAGCGCGGCGCCCCGCGCGATCGAGTACTCGTGCACCCCCATGAACACGACGAGCGGCAGGAGAAGGCTCGGCGTGGAGCCCGGGATGTTCAGCTTGCCGATGAGACGGAACAGGTTCGACTGAAGGATCAGCAGGGCGGCCCCCATCGCCAGGAACGCGGAGTTTCTCATCGCGTCACCTCCGCTGCGCCTGGGGCGGCGTCTCCTCCGGCGGCGTCGTCGTCACGATGAGCACCTCCTCCAGGCGCGAGAAATCGACCGCGGGCGCGACGTACACCTGCTGGTAAATGCCGAAGTCGCGGCGGACGACCTGCGTCACGGTCCCGACCGGGATCCCCTTCGGGAAGCGCCGGCCGACGCCGCTCGTCACGAGGAGGTCGCCGACCTCGATCTCGTCGGTGCGCTGCACGTACTCGACGTTGCAGGAGTACTTGCTCTCGTCGCCCGTTCCGCGGACGAAGCCGCGCGCGCCGGTGCGCTCGACCACCACGTCGACGCCGCTACCCCCGTCGACGACGAGCCGCACGTCGACCGTGTCGCCGGCGCTCTTCAGCGTGGTGCCGACCACGCCGTCCGCGGAGAGGACCGGCAAGTTGGAGACGATGTCCCGCGCCTCGCGATCGAGCGTGACGCGAACGACCCGGAAGAAATCGTTGGTGCTCTTGCCGACGACCTGGGCGCTCACCACGTCGGTCCGGAGGCTCTGGCGCAGGTCGAGCAGCCTGCGCAGGCGGCGGTTCTCTTCCTCGAGCGCCTCGAGCTTCCGCACCCGCTCTCGGAGGCGGGCGACCTGCGAGGCCTGCCTGGCGTTGTCTTCCTTGACGTCGACCAGGTAGATGTAGTCGCCCCAGAGGTTCGAGATCCCACGCGCCAGCGTCGCGGCCGCGTACTGGATCGGCGCCGCGATGCCGATGATGATCCGGTCGGCCCCCGTGTTCTGCTTGGGGTCGCGCATGCTGGCGCGCAGGAACCAGAACGGCACCGCGAGCGCCAACAGCACGATCACGAAGTCGCGGTAGCGTTTGAGGTTCACCGTGGCTCCCGGACCCAGGTAGTACGAGGCGCCCCGCGAGGCCACCCCTCTCGACGCCGCGCGCGGCGCCCACCCCGGCGCGGGGCGGCTCGCCGCGCGCCGCAAACACCCCCGCCGGCGTGCTCACGGGCGGGACACGAAGACGACCCTCAGCTGATCGTGACCTCTTTCAAGAGCTCGAGGTGATCCAGCGCCTTGCCGCTGCCGAGCACCACGGCGCTGATCGGGTCGTCGCACACCATCACGGGCAACCCCGTCTCCTCGCGGAGGAGCACGTCGAGGTTCTTGAGGAGCGAGCCGCCGCCGGTGAGCACGATGCCCTTGTCGACGATGTCGGCCGCCAGCTCGGGCGGCGTGCGCTCCAGCGCGATGAGCACGGCGTCCACGATGGCGTTCGTCGGCTCGCTCAGCGAGTCGCGGATCTCGTCCGAGTTGACGACGACCGTCTTGGGGATGCCCGCGACCATGTCGCGCCCCTTGACCTCCATCGTGAGCTGCTGCTCGAGCGGGTACGCGTTGCCGATCGTGATCTTGATGCGCTCCGCGGTCTGCTCGCCGATGGCCATGTTGTACTTGCGCTTCATGTACGCCATGATCGACTCGTCCATCTTGTCGCCGCCGACGCGCACGCTCTGCGAGTAGACGATGCCGGCGAGGGAGATCACGGCGACCTCGGTCGTGCCGCCGCCGATGTCGACGACCATGTTGCCGCTCGGCTCGGTGATCGGCAGCCCGGCGCCGATCGCCGCCGCCATCGGCTCCTCGATGAGGTAGACCTCGCGCGCGCCAGCGCCCTCGGCGCTCTCCTTCACCGCCCGCTTCTCGACCTCGGTGATGCCGAAGGGGACGCAGATGATGATGCGCGGCTTGACGAGCGTGCGGCGGTTGTGCGCGCGCGCGATGAAATACCGGAGCATCGCCTCGGTGATCTCGAAGTCGGCGATGACGCCGTCGCGCAGAGGTCGCACCGCCTGGATGTTGCCTGGGGTGCGACCGAGCATCTCCTTCGCCTCGCGGCCGACGGCGAGCACCTTCTTGCCGCCGCGAGCATCGCGCTGGACGGCGACCACCGAGGGCTCGCATGACACGATGCCCTTGCCCTTCACGTAGATGAGGGTGGTTGCGGTGCCGAGATCGATCGCGAGATCGTTCGAGAACAGGCCGTAGAGCCAGTCGAAGATCATCGCTTCGCCCTAGAAAGGAAAGAGGTTAAGCCGAGCACCACGGAGGACGCAGCAGCCCGACCCGAGGCCCGCTCGCGCGGGCCCGGCGGCAGCGGCCAGCGGTGCAGCGTGGCCTAGCCCTTCGAGATCTTGCCTTCTTTGTGCTCGGTGTGCTTGCGCTCGGTCGGGCAGAACTTCTTGATGACGAACTTGTCCGTCATCGTCCGCTTGTTCTTCGTCGTGTGGTAGTTCGCGCGGCCGCAGTTGCCGCACGTCAGCTTGATGATGTCGCGCATCGGAGGTCTCCGAAGACAGGGCCGACCTGTTTCCACAGGCGGCCCTGGTTGAACCTAGGCACGGGCAGCACGGGAAGCGCTAGCACCGCAACCGGCGGGGGGCACCAGAGGACGTGTGCCGGATCAGCGACGCCCGACCGCCCGTCTGGAGGGCGCTACCCTACGAGAAACGATGCAGTTGTCAACCGGGAGCGCTCATTCGTCGTCCCAGTCGTCACCGGTCCGGCCGCGATCCCAGTTCTTGTTGTTGCTGCGCCGGCCGCCACCACCACCGGCGCCGCCACCGCCGCCGGGAGGACCATCCCCGTCGTGACCGCCGCGCCGCCGGCGATCATCGAACGTCTTGCGCGCAGGCGGCGGAGGAGCTCCGCCGCCACCACCACCACCGGCGAAGCCGCCGCCGCCACCACCAAAGCCGCCGCCGCCGCCGCCGAAGCCGCCACCACCACCGCCGAAGCCGCCGCCTCCACCGCCAAAGCCGCCCGGGCGGTCCTCGCGCGCCGGCCGCTCACCCTTCGGGTGAGCGAGGTTGACGACGAGCCGACGACCGCGCACGTCCACGCCGCGCAGAGCATCGATCGCGGCGCGCGCCGCCTCGGCGCTCGCCATCGTCACGAAGCCGAACCCGCGCTTGCGACCGTCAGGATCCATGGGGAGGTGGACCCGCACCACCGGACCGGCGCCCGTCGCGCCGATGAGCCCCTCGACTTCCTCGACGCTCGCGTCGTAGGGGAGATTGCCGACGTAGAGGGTGCGATCAGGCGCTGCAGCCGGGCCGCCGCCGCCCATACCGCCACCGCCGCCAGGGCCACCGGGGCCAGCGCCGGGACCACCGCCGGGGCCCATCGGGCGCCCCTCGCGCCGCGGCGGCTCGGCCTGGAAGGGGCGGACTGAGATGGACTTGCCGCCCTGAAATGAACCGTCGAGCGACTCGCGCGCGGCGTTGGCTTCGCCGGTCGTCGAGAGTGTGACGAAACCGAAACCGCGCGGCCGACCGGTCGCGCGATCTTTCGGAAGACTGACCTCGACGACGTTGCCGCCGGTGGCCTCGAAGAGCTGCCGCAAAACGTCTTCGGTGATGGAGTCGGGCAAGCCCGCCACGAACAACTTACGCGAATCTTCAGCCATTGTAGAAAAACCTGGGGTTGGCCCCTGCGTTCCCTCTTATTTTGGTCCACTCGCTCCGTGATCGATGTCGATGATGCGGAGCCTTTCGCGAGCGCGCCTCGATCGCCCCTCCGTCGGCGGAAGGAGCGACCGAGCTCAATCGAGCGAAGGTCGGCGGGCCGACCCTCTGGTGCAAACTCCACCCCACGATATCTGGCGCCCCAGGCGCGTCAAGGGACCCGCCACGGGCGGGCGAGCCAAATGAAGGCCCGGAAGGAGCTGTCCCGGGCCCCCACGCGCCTCGGGGGCCTTACGCCCCTCACGCGAGCGCCGGGCCGGAAGACCGGGGGCGCAGGTCCAGGCGATCAGGGGCTCCGCAGCGCGCGCTCCGTCACAGGCGGGCGTCGCCAGGCCGGCGCTCGGGACGCCCGGCGCTCGGGAGGGCCGAGCGCTCCAGCGCCGACCAGCGCATGAGCGCATCGCGCGGCGTGGATCTGTCCGAGCTCCGAAACGGACGGTCCACGGCGCCCAGCTGCGGGCTCACCTTTCGGCCCGGGCGCGGGAGGCCCGAGACGCCTCGGGCTCATCGTCCTCGTCGGACGGGTCGTCGTCGGCGACGCGCGGCGAGCCGTCCAGCGGGTCCGCGCCGGCGCTCGACGGCTCGCCGCGGGCCGCCATGCGCAGGAAATAGAGCCCCACCGCGAACAGACCGAAGCAGGCCCACTGCGCCGGAGTGAGACCGCCATAGCGCGGATCGCCGCCGACGACCGTGCCCTCCCGCTCGCGCAGGAAATCCAGCGCGAACCGCACCGGGGCGTACGCGGTGCACATGATCCCCGTGTAGAAGCCGAGCGGGCGATGGGGGTTCCGGCGCCAGAGCACCACGAACGCGATCGCGAGCGGGATCGCGAGCACACACTCATACAGGCCGAGATCGAACCGGCCGACGTGCCCCGTCCCGAGCGGGTATTGGACAGCGAACCATGCGTCGGACATGCGGCCCGGATGATCGTGGACCGACGCGCAGCCTGCGCGCCCGAAGACCCACGCGAGCGGAAACGCGCTGTTGACGACCTCGCAGTAGGGCAGGATCCGCTCGCGGCGATAGAAGCGCCACGAGACGGCGCCGATCAGCGCGCCGGTGAAGCCGCCGAAGCTCGACAGGCCGTCCCAGAGCGCGAAGAGATAGAGAGGATCCCGGGCGACGCGCTGCGGGTGATAGAAGA
Organism: Sorangium sp. So ce124; assembly: GCF_051525235.1. Taxonomy (NCBI): domain Bacteria; kingdom Pseudomonadati; phylum Myxococcota; order Polyangiales; family Polyangiaceae; genus Sorangium; species Sorangium sp. So ce124. The sequence continues at coordinate 3,747,141 of NZ_CP150312.1, read as the reverse complement.
TCGCGTCGAGGACGTGCCCGCCGATGAACCCGGCCGCCACGACCCAGAAGATGAACTCGCTCATCTTCTTTTCGTCGAGGCGCCGCTCGCGGGCGTGCCGCGTGGCGACCATGGCGCCGATGTAGACGCCGAGCGCCACCAGCGTGCCGAACGGCTTGATCGACGGCGGCTTCGCCGGGTCGATGAGCTGCCCCACGAGCGGGATGTGCTCCAGGAAAGCGAGCGGGATCTCGGGGAGCTCGATGTAAGGGATCAGAGGGCCTGACACGACGCTCCCCTAGCGCAGCGACGAGGCGAAAGCCATCCGCCGTCGATGACGTCGGAGCGACAAGGCCCCGCCGCGCGCCGCGGACGGCTCGCTGGGCGCGGCGGGGGCGCCAGGGACGCAGCGAGGCCGCCTTCGCTCGTCGGCCGTAGCGCCGTAGCGCCGTAGCGCCGTCGCGCTCGCGCGAAGTCGGCCGCGACGTCGCGCCGGTGTCGTCAAGAGTTCGCCAACCGCCGGGGACAGGCGTAAATCTGCCGCATGAGCCGCTCCCCCGTGCGCGTCGCCACGCTGACGCTCAGTGACACCCGCACCCTCGACGATGACGAGGGCGGACAGCTCCTCGGCGAGCTCCTGAAGCGCGCCGGCTTCTCCGTGACATCCCACGCCGTCGTCCGCGAGGAGCCCGAGCTGCTGCGAGCCGCGATCGTCCAGATCGCGGACGCCGGCTCGGCCGACGCGGTCGTCACCACAGGCGGGACCGGGATCGCCCCGCGCGACCGGACCCTCGAGGCGCTCGCGCCGCTCTTCGAGAAGACGCTCGACGGCTTCGGCGAGGCGTTCCGGCGCCTGAGCTGGGACGCCATCGGGCCGAACGCAATCCTGTCGCGCGCCGCGGCGGGCGTCGCGCGAGGGCTCGTGGTGATCGCGCTGCCCGGCAGCCCGAAGGCGGTGGAGCTCGCCGTCACGCAGATCATCGGCCCCGTCCTCGCGCACGCGGTCACGCTGGCGTCCGGCAAGGGCGGGCACCACCACCGACACCCGCAGCCCGCGCAGGGCGAGGAGCAGCGCGGATGATCCCCTTCGAAGAGGCGCTCGATCGTCTGCTCGCGACCGCGGTCCCGGTCGGCCCCGAGCGGGTGCCGCTCGACGACGCGGCAGGGCGCGTGCTTGCCGAGGACATCGCGGCCGCCGACGCGATGCCGGCCTTCGACTACAGCGCGATGGACGGCTTCGCCGTCGCCTCGGCCGACCTCGCGGGCAGCGGGCCCTTCAGGCTGCCCGTCCGCGGCGAGAGCGCGGCCGGCCGCCCGCTGCCGGCGCTCCACCCGGGCACGGCGTGTCGGATCTTCACCGGCGCGCGGCTGCCGCCCGGCGCCGACGCGATCGCGCCGCAGGAGGACGCCGTGCGCAGCGGCGACGAGATCACCCTGCAGGAAGCGCCGCGAGCGGGCGCCTGGGTGCGCCGCCGTGGCGCGGACCTCGCGGAGGGCGCCGTCCCGCTGCGCCGAGGGGCGCGGCTCACGCCGGGGAAGGTCGCGCTCGCGGCCGCGCTCGATCGCCCGAGCGTCCTCGTCGCGCGCCGCCCCGTGGTCACGGTGATGTGCTCCGGCGACGAGCTGCGCGCGCCCGGCTCGCCAGGCCCCGCCGGCACGATCCCGGAGTCGAACAGCTACTTCATCGCCGCGACCGCGCGCGCGGCGGGCGCTGCGGTCCGCGTCTCGCCGTTCGTCCCCGATGACGCGGCGCGCGCCGCCGAGGCGGTGTCGACGGCGCTGCGCGGGTCCGATCTCGTGGTGACCGTCGGCGGCGTGAGCGTCGGCGACCACGACATCGTCCGCCCCGCGCTCGAGGCAGCCGGCGTGTCGCTCGATTTCTGGCGCGTCGCCATCAAGCCGGGCAAGCCGCTCGCGGTGGGGCGCGCCGAGCTCTCGCGGTGCGGCGTCGTCCACGTGCTCGGGTTGCCAGGCAATCCGGCCTCGGCCTCGCTCACGTTCGTCCTCTTCGGCGTGCCGCTGCTCCGCGCGCTCCAGGGCGACGCGGCGCCGCGGCCCCCCCGCGTGATCGTCCGCGCGGACAGCGCGCTCAGGCGCCAGACCGGTCGCGCCGAGTTCCTCCGCACCCGCCTCGACGTCTCGAGCGGCGAGCTCGTCGCCCGCATCGCCGCGAACCAGGCGTCGGGCGCCGTCACGAGCTTCGCCGAGGCCGACGCGCTCGTCCTCGTGCCGGCCGATCGGGAGCGCATCGACGCGGGCGATCGCCTCGAGGCCATCCGCCTCGCGGAGATCTGAGCGCACGCCGCGCCATGCCGCGCTGCGCGCCGCATTGCCGCGCAGCGGGTGGCATTGCCTGCAACGCGCCGCATTGCCACGCGACCGCCGAAATTACGTCACGAACCCGCGCTCCATCACGCCGCGCTCGCGCGGAGGGCTCGCCTTGACCCTCGCGCGGGGGCGCCGGAAGATGGCGGAGCCATGCTCATCCTCGGGATCAACGCCTATCACGGCGATGCGTCGGCCGCCCTGCTCGTCGACGGCCAGCTCGTCGCGGCGGCGGAGGAGGAGCGGTTCAGCAGGATCAAGCACTGCGCGGGCTTCCCGCGGCTCGCGGTCGAGTACTGCCTCGGCGCCGCCGGCGCGCGGGTCGAGGACATCGATCACATCGCGATCAGCCGCGACACGAGGGCGCACCTCGGCGACAAGCTCCTCTACGCGCTGACGCGGCGCTCGCCGGCAGGGCTCCTCAAGGGCTCGCTCGGCGCGAGCGACCCGAAGGTGCACCTCGGCGCCGCGCTCGGCGTCGATCCGAAGCGCATCCGCGCCGCGTCGCACAGCGTCGAGCACCACCGCGCGCACCTCGCCTCCGCGTTCTTCCCCTCGGGCTTCGATGAGGCGGCGGTCCTGTCCATCGACGCCTTCGGCGACTTCGTCAGCACGATGTGGGCGCGCGGCCGCGGCAACAAGCTGGAGATCCTCCGGCGCGTCGGCTTCCCGCACTCGCTCGGGCTGTTCTACTCGGGCCTGACGCAGTACCTCGGCTTCCCGAAGTTCGGCGACGAGTACAAGGTCATGGGGCTGTCGGCTTACGGCCAGCCGGATCTGCTCGACAAGCTCCGGCAGGTGGTGCGCGTCAAGGACGGGGCGTTCGAGCTCGGGCTCGAGTACTTCCAGCACCACACGAAGGGCATCGCGATGACGTGGGAGGGCGAGCCGCGCTACGGCCCCATCCACTCCGAGCGCCTGATCGACCTGCTCGGCCCCGCCCGCAGCCCGAAGAGCCGGATGGAAGATCGCTTCATGGCGATCGCGGCCTCGACCCAGGCGGCGTTCGAGGAGGTGTACTTCGAGCTGCTCGCGACGGCGAAGCACCTCACCGGCTCGACGCGCCTCGCCCTCGCGGGCGGCTGCGCCTACAACAGCGTGGCCGCCGGGAAGATCCGGCCGAAGGGGCTGTTCGACGACGTCTTCATCCAGCCCGCGGCCGGCGACGCGGGCACGTCGTTCGGCGCGGCGCTCTACGTCCACCACCACAAGCTCGACAACCCGCGCGGCTTCCACCAGACGCACAGCTACTTCGGCCCGGCCTTCTCGCAGGAGACCATCGACGAGCTGCTCCGGAAGGAGCAGGTCGCGTTCGAGACCCTCCCCGACGAGGACCTGATCCCCCGCGTCGCCAGGGCGCTCAGCGAGGGCAAGGTGGTCGGCTGGTTCCAGGGGCGGATGGAGTACGGCCCGCGCGCGCTCGGCAACCGCAGCATCCTCTGCGACCCGCGGCGGGTGGACATCAAGGACGTGATGAACGAGCGGATCAAGCGCCGCGAGCTGTTCCGCCCCTTCGCGCCGGCGCTCCCCCTCGAGCGCGTCGGCGACTACTTCGAGCAGACCTCGCCGGATCCGTTCATGGTCAAGGTCTACAAGATCAAGCCCGAGCGCCGCGCGGAGATCCCCGCCGTGACCCACGTCGACGGCACGGGGCGCCTCCAGACGGTGACCGCCCAGGAGAACCCGCGCTACCACGCGCTCATCAGCGAGTTCGGCCGGCAAACCGGCACGCCCGTCCTCCTGAACACCTCGTTCAACGCGAGCGAGCCGATCGTTTGCACCCCAAAGGAAGCGCTCGACTGCTTCCTCCGGACCAAGATGGACGTGCTCGTCCTCGAGCGGGCCTACCTCGAGCGCGCGCCGGCCCTCTAGCAGACCCGCGCGCGCTCCGGCGCGCTCCGGACAGGCCGCGAAAAGCGGGCTGGAAGCGGCCGAGAAAGCTCGGCCGAAAGTTCGTGGTTGACGTGGAGCGAGGGGACGGCAAATGGGCGTCCCCGGCATGTGGAAGAACGGGACGCCGGGCGCCCTGCCCCACCTCGACGGAGCGCCGGAGCAACCGGTGCCGACGAGCGGGGGTGCTTGGACGCCTTGCCTCGAGCATGATGCCGGCCCGCCGCGCGGCGTGCGCGCGGACCTGGTACCCCATGGGCCCACGGCGCTGCATGCGCTCACGGCCCCTCCTGCGTAAGGGTCCGCGCCGCGGCGGCCCAGGCGGTCAAAGAGGATGGATGCGAATCGGATGAAGCTCGTACTCGAAGACGGGACGACCATGACGGGCCGGTGCTTCGGCGCCCCGCGCGCGGTGAGCGGCGAGGTCGTCTTCAACACCGGCATGACGGGGTACGTCGAGACGCTCACGGATCCCTCGTACAGAGGCCAGATCCTGACGATCACGTACCCGCTCGTGGGCAGCTACGGCGTGCCCGCGCCGCGCAGAGCGGGCAGCGTCGACGGGCCCTACGAGGCCGACCGCATCCAGGTTCAGGGCCTCGTGGTCCAGAGCTACGTGGAGCGGTACAGCCACCACGCCGCGGTCCGCTCGCTCGGCGCCTGGCTCGCCAGCGAGGGCATCCCGGCGATCACGGGGATCGACACGCGCACGCTGACGCGGCGGCTCCGGGAGGTCGGGACGATGAAGGGCTGGCTGTTCCCGGCCGAGATGGACCTCGAGCGGGTGAAGCGCTCGGCCGAGGCCGTGGACATGCGCGAGGAGGTGTTCCGCCTCGTTTCGCCCCGCGAGCCCATCACGTACGAGGGCGGCCCCCTGAAGGTGCTCCTCATCGACGCGGGCGCGAAGGACAACATCGTCCGCTCGCTCCTGCGGCGCGGGGTCACCGTCATCCGCGCCCCCTACCACGCGCCCATCGCCGAGCTCGCCGAGAGCGCCGACGGCATCCTCATCGGCAACGGCCCCGGCGACCCCAAGGACCTCGGCCAGCTGGTCACCGCGCTGCGCGGCCTGCTCGGCACGTACACGAAGCCGATCTTCGGCATCTGCCTCGGCAACCAGATCCTCGCGCTGGCCGCCGGCGGCGACACCTTCAAGCTGCCGTACGGCCACCGCGGCGTGAACCAGCCGGTGCAGGACCTCCTGAGCCGCCGCTGTTACGTCACGAGCCAGAACCACGGGTACGCGGTGAAGCACGAGTCGCTGCCCGCCGAGTGGGAGCCCTGGTTCGTCAACATCAACGACGGCACCAACGAGGGCATCCGCTCGCGGCTCCGACCCTTCTTCAGCGTCCAGTTCCACCCCGAGGCGACGCCTGGGCCCGAGGACGCAAGCTACCTCTTCGACGACTTCCTCCGCCTCTGCGGCGCGATGAAGGGGTCCTCCGATTCGCGACTCAAGACCGCGGGGGCCGCTGCCGTGGATCCCCGCTCTACCCCCACCGCAGGAAGGAGCTGAGCATGTACGGCGCCTATCTCCCCAAGAAACCCCGGCGCGTCCTCGTGCTCGGCTCCGGCGCGCTCCAGATCGGTCAGGCCGGCGAGTTCGACTACTCGGGGTCGCAGGCGATCAAGGCCCTCAAGGAAGAGGGGATCGCCACCGTCCTCGTGAACCCCAACATCGCCACCATCCAGACGAGCGAGGGGCTCGCCGACCGCATCCACCTCTGCGCGGTCACCCCGGAGTTCGTCGAGCGGATCATCGTCAAGGAGGAGGTCGACGCGATCGCCCTCTCCTTCGGCGGGCAGACCGCGCTCAACTGCGGGCTCGAGCTCCACGACTCGGGCATCCTCGACAAGTACGGCGTGCGGGTGCTCGGCACGCCGATCAAGGCGATCCGCGACACCGAGGACCGGCGGCTCTTCATCGAGCGCCTCGACGAGATCGGCGTGAAGACGGCCCGCAGCCGCGCCTGCCGCTCGCCGGCCGAGGCCATGGCGGCGGCGCGCGAGATCGGGTTCCCCGTGATGCTCCGCGGCGGCTACGCGCTCGGCGGCAAGGGCAGCGGCATCGTCGAGAGCGAGCGCGACCTCGAGGACGCCGTGCGCCGCGGCTTCGCCGGCGGCGTGCCCCAGGTGCTCGTCGAGGAGTGCCTCCGGGGCTGGAAGGAGATCGAGTACGAGGTCGTCCGCGACGGGCGCGACAACTGCATCACCGTCTGCAACATGGAGAACCTCGACCCGATGGGGATCCATACGGGGGAGTCGATCGTCGTCGCCCCGTCGCAGACGCTGAACGACGAGGAGTACCAGCTCCTCCGCTCGGTCGCGCTGAAGACGATCCGCCACCTCGGCATCGTGGGCGAGTGCAACATCCAGTACGCGCTCGACCCGCACAGCGCCGATTACCGGGTCATCGAGGTGAACGCGCGCCTCTCCCGGTCGAGCGCCCTCGCCAGCAAGGCGACGGGCTACCCGCTCGCCTACGTCGCCGCGAAGATCGCCGTCGGCTACACCATGCCGGAGATCGCCAACGCGATCACCCGCAGGACGACCGCGTTCTTCGAGCCGGCGCTCGACTACCTCGTCTGCAAGGTCCCGCGCTGGGATCTCGGCAAGTTCCGCGGCGCGTCGATGCGGATCGGCAGCGAGATGAAGAGCGTCGGCGAGGTCATGGCCATCGGCAGGACGTTCCCCGAGGTCATCCAGAAGGCGCTCCGCATGCTCGACATCGGGGTGAAGGGCCTCGACCCCGACGCGTTCACCTTCCAGGACCTCCGCGACGAGCTGAAGAACGCGACGCCGCTCCGGATCTTCGCCGTGGCCCGCGCGCTCCAGGAGGGGATGGCGGTCGACGAGATCCACGACCTCACCAAGATCGACCGGTGGTTCTTGAACCAGATCGAGCCGATCGTGCGGATGCACCGGGACCTGAAGGCGCTCAAGGTCGCCGTCCCCGCGCAGGCCGACAAGGCCGCGCAGGAGCCGGCGCTCGAGGAGGCGACCCTCCGGGAGGCGAAGCAGCTCGGCTTCAGCGACCGGATGATCGGCACGCTGACCGGCGCGCCGCGGGGTTCGATCCGTGAGGCCAGGAAGCGGCACGGCGTCGTGCCGCACCTCGCCCAGATCGACACGCTCGCGGCCGAGTTCCCCGCCGAGACGAACTACCTCTATTCGAGCTACCACGCGTCGGCCACCGACGTCGCGCCGTCCTGGCGGAAGAAGATCATGGTGCTCGGCTCCGGCGCCTACCGCATCGGATCGAGCGTCGAGTTCGACTGGTGCTGCGTCAACGCGATCCGCGCGGCCTCGGAGCTCGGCTACGAGACCATGATGCTGAACTACAACCCGGAGACGGTCAGCACCGACTACGACACGTGCGACAAGCTGGTCTTCGACGAGATCAGCTTCGAGACGGTGCTCGACATCTACGAGCGGGAGCAGCCCTACGGCATCGTGGTCAGCATGGGCGGGCAGGTCCCGAACAACCTGGCGCTCCGGCTGCACGAGGCGGGGGCGCGCATCCTCGGCACGAGCCCGGGGAGCATCGACACCGCCGAGGACCGGAAGAAGTTCAGCGATCTGCTCGACCGGCTGGAGATCGACCAGCCGCGCTGGGCGCACGTCGTCGACGCGGGCCAGGCGGGCGAGATCGTGAACAAGCTCGGCGGCTTCCCCGTCCTCGTGCGGCCGAGCTACGTGCTGAGCGGCGCGGCCATGAGCGTGGCGCACGAGCCCAACGAGCTCGATCGCATCCTCGCCCGCGCGAAGGCCGTCTCCCCCGCCTACCCCGTGGTCGTGTCCAAGTTCGAGACCCACGCCCGCGAGGTGGAGATCGACGCGGTCGCCGATCGCGGTGAGATCATCCTCTGGGCGATCAGCGAGCACATCGAGAACGCCGGCGTCCACAGCGGCGACGCGACGCTCGTCCTGCCCCCGCAGTCGCTCTACATCGCGACGATCCGCAGGATCAAGCAGATCGCCCAGCAGGTGGCGCGCTCGCTCTCGATCACCGGGCCGTTCAACATGCAGTTCTTGGCCAAGCACAACACGGTCAAGGTGATCGAGTGCAACCTGCGCGCGTCGCGGAGCTTCCCCTTCGTGTCGAAGGTCACGGGGAACAACTTCGTCCGGGAGGCGATGCGCAGGATGCTCGGCGTGTCGCAGCCGGTCGAGAACCGCGGGCTCGACCTCGATTACGTCGGGGTGAAGGCGCCGATGTTCTCGTTCTCGCGCCTCGTGGGGGCCGATCCGATGCTCGGCGTGGAGATGGCGAGCACCGGCGAGGTCGGCTGCTTCGGCGACGACATGCACGAGGCGCTCCTGCACTCGCTGCTCGCGACCGGCTTCAGGTTCCCGAAGAAGGGCGTGCTGCTCTCGCTCGGGCCCCTCGAGGACAAGTACTGGTTCGCCGACGAGGCCCGCGTCATCGCCGAGCACCTGAAGCTCCCCATCTTCGCGACGCCGGGCACGGCCGAGGCGCTCCGGGCGCTCGGGCTCGAGTGCACGAGCCTCGCGAAGCAGCCCGACGAGGGAGAGACGGCGATGAGCGCCATCGAGCAGGGGAAGGTGGATCTCGTGATCAACATCCCCCGCGAGTACGACCAGCTCGGCCGTCCGGACGGCTACCTGATCCGGCGGCGCGCTGTCGACGCGAACATCCCGCTCCTCACGGACCTCCAGCTCGCGCGGGCGGTCATCGGGGCGATGCGCGCGAAGAGGATCGAGGATCTGCGGACGCTGTCCTACGACGAGTACCTCGCGCGGAGCCCGGTCGCGCTGAGGTGACCTGAGGCGCCGGCGCGGCGAGGGAGGCTCCGGGTGGCTCGGGACGTCGTGCCGAGCTGCCCGGCCCCGCGGCGGACACCGCCGCACGGGGCCGGCCGCCTTCGTGAGAACAGGACGAACGCCGGCCCTCTCCGCGCCCCGTGACGGACACCCCTGCATGGGGTCTGTCACCTTCCTGACAGCAGAACGAACACCGGTCCCCTCCGCGCCCGCGACAAAACACCCCTGCACGGGGCCGGCTGCCTTCCTGAGAGCAGCGCCGGGCTCACGACCCCTGACGGCGGGCTCGCCGTCAGTCGTTCGTGACGATGAACCAGCCGTTCACAAAGCCGTTGCCGGTCGTCGAGGTCGATCCCTGGATCGGGCTGGTCCCCTCGTTGCGGAGGCACATGCCGACATTCCATTCGCCCTCTGTCAGCACCGTCGTGGCAGAGACCGAGTAGGTTGTGCGGGTCGGCGTGAAATAGTGGCTCGTAAAGATGCCTCCGAAGAAGTTGACCAGCTCGCCGCCGCTGCGGCGCTGGTAGCAGAGGCCGAGCGGAGCGACGAACGCAGCGCTGGACGACCGCAACCCGAGCGGCGCAGAGGCCGATCCGGTCACGCGCTGGCTGCCGGTGATGGTCACCGACCCCGGGGGGCCGACGAAGACATACGCGGAGCTGCCACCGTCAAAAAGGGGAGCAATGTTGCCCGCAATCGCGATCGTGGCGACCACCCCCGTCGGCCCCTGGGGCCCCGTCGGCCCCTCGGGTCCCCTCGGGCCATCGAGCCCCATCGGGCCCTCAGGGCCCATCGGGCCCTCGGGTCCCATCGGGCCCTCAGGCCCCATCGGGCCCTCAGGGCCCATCGGTCCCTCAGGGCCCATCGGTCCCTCAGGGCCCATCGGCCCCTGGGGCCCTGTCGCGCCCGTGGGCCCCGTCGGTCCCTCGGGCCCCATCGGTCCCCTTTCGCCGGGCAGGCCAGCCGGCCCCGCCGGCCCCTCGGGCCCTGTCGCGCCCGCGGGTCCCGTCGATCCCTGGGGCCCCGTGGGCCCTGTCGGCCCCTCAGGCCCTGTCGGACCCGCCGGCCCCTCGGGCCCTGTCGGACCCGTCGGTCCCCTCGGCCCCGCGATGCCGCTCGAGTCGCCCACCCAGTTGCCGCTCTCGTCGATGACGACCCGGCCGCCGATCTTCACCAGCTTCGGCGTGATCTCACCAACGGCGTTGTTCGCGACCATCGCATACGGGACGCTCCCTATCGAAGCGCGAGGCTCCATCTCCTGGTCGTCCCCGACCGCGATTCCGATGTAGCGAACCGAGCCGTCAAAGACCTTCTCGGCCTGCTCCTCGGTGAAGTCGAGCACCGTGGAGAAATAGCCTTCATCGAACGAGAGCGCGATCACCTCGCTCCAGAGCGGCTCGTCGTCGTCCTCGGCGGCGTAGATGGCGAACGTCACCGAGAGGACGTCATTGACCGGCTCGCCGTTGGCCGTGAAGAGCCGCCCCTGATGCGATATCTGCATCGGCACGGCGGCTGCCGCGCCGCGCACGAGGCCGACGGAGGCGGCGAGAAAAACACCCATCGCGAGGACACGCCGTCCCATCCCGTTCATGGCAAGCTCCCGTTCGCCCCGACCAGACCGCCCTGCACGCGGTAACTCGGTGAGGTCGCCTTTCCCTGCATCTGCGTCGGCTGACCGAGCGTGAAGACCATGCGATAGCTCGGACTCCTCACGACCTTCCCCGCGCTGACCATCTCGCCCGCACCGATGCCCCGCTCCCCGACCTCGGGCCGCCCACCTGCGCCACCCCCGCCCGCCGAAGCCACAGGATCGCCTGCACCAGCCCCGCCAGCACCCCCGAGACCCTCACCCCCCGACGCGGCCCCAGGCACGGACACGTCGGGACTGCCGCAGCTACAGCCCGGAAACACGGCGAGCGATGCAACAGTCAGGCCTAGCCACACCGGGAATTGCAGTCGCACCATCAACGTGTTCCCCTCTGCTTCCGGGGCTTACGATCCGGACCAAGAGGGTACGCGCCCCGCCACCAAGGTTCAATCTATTCCCGAGCCATCGTGAGACATCGCCGCTTTACGTCGGGGTCGACAGGAGGCGCCACGAGCTCGAAAGCGCACCGACACGATCACGCCGCGATCACAAGGAGATGTCCGAGGCGAGGTGACCGCCGAGAATCCTGGCCCCGCCGGCGGAATGCCCTCGTCCCGCGCTCTCCTGCCCTCCGCGCGAGCGCCACGGGGGCAGCTCCCGCCGAGCGCTGCCCCCGTGCGCCGAGCCGACGAGCCCGCCTTCGACCGCGCCCGGAGCGCCCCGACCGAGGGGCGTCCGCGAAAGGAAGATGTTTTTCCGAACCGTGGTCTTGCTGAGCACGCTGATCCCCGTCGCGCTCGCCGAGGTGGTGAACCCGCGCCTGAACCCGCGCTGGACTCAGGGCCTCGCCGGCGCCCTGCTCACCGTGATGGGCGGCATCTACCTGGTCGGCGCGCAGCGCCAAAGGTCGAGCTAGCCGCCCCGGCGGCCCCCGATGCTCTACAGCGCTCTCCGCCTACCTCTGCACCACGCCGAGCAGAGCGGCGGTCACCCGCACAGGAGACGGGCCCAGATCGGCGTTTTCGGCGCGCAAGCGCACTCCGGTGCGCTGAGCACCGAAAACGTCGAGGTGGGCCCGTATCCGAAGCGGGTGACCGCCGCTCTAAAGATCGTCGCATACGGGGGCCGCTTCGCCGGGCCCCTCGCCCGCGACGCCCGGCTGGCCCTCCGCCCCGCCGCTGTGCAGCTCCTCCGAGATCGCCCCGGGGTTGAACGTCATGAACCACCGGAGCGACCACCAGAGCAGGTTGAACCAGGCCGGCACAGGCAGCCTGCGCGTCGCCCCGACCTCGGCGAGCCCCGCCGCCGCGAAGACGACCGGCAAGATGGTGCCCAGATCCGCGCGGTAATCCATCGCCTCGCGCACATCGGCGTTGATCCCGGCAAAGGCGTGCGCGACCGCGCGGGCGACGCGCGTCGGGCCAGGGTGGCCCTCGGGCCGCGGCGCGCCGATCGGGTGGCCGTCGTCGTCGCGCGCCCCGTCGACCAGGCCGGCGAGCAGGGCGCGGAGCCGCTCCGGCTCGAGCCTGCCCTCGGAGCGCTCGACGATCACCGAGCCCGTCATCGGACGGATCGAGACGACCTCGCACGCAGGATCGGCGGCGAGCTGCTCCGCGATCCGCTCGCACACGCGGCGATGGCCGGCCAGCGCCGGCGCGCGCAGGCGGACGCGCCGCCCCAGGGCGTGGACGACGAGGACCGGCGGCGACGTCATGACGACGGCTCGCCGTGGAGCTCCGAGGCGCCGTTGCTCTTGTGCGCAGCCGGCTGGCCGCGCGCCCCGCCCGCGGCCTTCTGGCGCACCCGCTCGGTGACCTCGGCGAAGAGATCCTCGACGTGCTCCCGCTGGCGCTCGATCAAGCCGAGGCCCAGCCTGCCCAGGTGGAGCCCGAGCGCCGCGATCTCGACGACCACCGGCCGGAGGTGCTGCTTCTTGCCCATCAGGAGGACGGCAGTGCCAACCCCCAGGGCGAACGACGGTGGATGGAACTTCATGATGCCATGTCTCCCTTGCGCAGCCCGGCGACGCGCGTGGCGCGTACGCCTTGCTTGGGTCTCTCGGCCGCCCCCGCCCCCTCGCCTGTGCCCTCGTCCGTTGCCTCTTCTGCTCTCGCTTCTGCTGCTTTCGCTTCGGCTTCTGCTGACGCGTTCGATGCCGATGCCGATTCCGCGCGCCTGCCGTTGACGAACACGATCTCGCGGCCGGCGCTCGCGGAGCGCCCCAGAGGACCGCGGAGCAGCGCGGGCAGCGCGCCGACGGCCACGGCGAGCGCGAGCTCCCCGGCGCTTAGGCGCTGCGCCCCGAGCAGGCGGCCGAGGGACCGGGAGCCGAGCGCGAGCGCCTGGAGCGCGGACGTGGCGGCGAGCGCGCGGGCCACGTGCGGGCTCTCCCGGCCGAGCGCGGCCCCGGGCGCGAGATCCCCGGCGCCGGCGCGGCAGGCCAGCATGTGGAGCAGCTGCGCGGTCACCAGCGCCGTGAACGCCCTCGTCCCCGCGGTGGCCCGGCCGCCGAGCGCGTACGCCGACAGCGACGCGCCGGACATCGCGGCCGCGTCCACGCCCAGCGCGCGGAGATCGGCCGCGCCGAGCAGCCGCGCCGCAGGGTCGCGCGGAGGGCGCCGCATGACGCCGGGCTCGGCGGGCTCGAGCGCGAGCGCGAGCGCCGGCGCCACGTCGGTGAGCAGGTTGATCCAGAGCAGCTGCATCGGCGTGAGCGGCGAGGCGCCGCAGAGGGCGCCGACCAGCATCGCGAGGACCTCGCTCGCGTTCGTCGCGACGAAGTAGGCGATCGCCCGGCGGACGTTGTCGTGGAGCCGCCGGCCCTCGCTGACCGCCGCGGTGAGGCTCGGCAGATCGTCCTCGGCGAGGACCACGTCGGCCACGGCCCGCGCGATGTCCGTGCCGCGCTTACCCATGGCCACGCCGACGTCGGCCGCCTTGAGCGCGGGGCCGTCGTTCACGCCGTCGCCCGTCATCGCCACGATCGCGCCGCCCTGCTGGAGCGCCCGCACGATCTCGAGCTTGGCCTCCGGGGTGACCCGGCTGTGCACGGCGTCCGGCGGGATGCCGAGCTCGGCGCCGATCGCGCGCGCGGTCCGCTCCTGGTCGCCCGTGAGCATCAGGGTGCGGATGCCGGCGCCAGAGAGGGCCTCGAGCGCCTCCCGCACGCCGGGGCGCGGCGGGTCGCGGAGGCCGACGAGGCCGGCGAACTCGAGCGGAGCGTCGTTGTCCTGCCGGCCGTTCTGCCGCCAGGCGAGCGCGAGCACGCGCAGCCCCCGCGAGGCCATCGCGTCGTTGTGCCGGAGCGCCTCGCCGCGCTCGTCGCCGACCGCCTCGCCCCGCGGCGGCGCGTCGCAGCGCGCGACGACCTGCTCGGGCGCGCCCTTCACGAGCTCGATGTGCCCGAGCTCCGGGTGGTCGTGGACCGTCACCATGAACGCGCGCTCGGCCGAGCGTCGCGCCTCGCTCACGCGCCGGGCCGCGAGGCGCCGCGCCGACACGGGGTAGCCGGCGGCGAGCGCGAACTCCACGAGGGCGCGCTCGGTGCCGCTGCCCTGGACGACCTTGCCCGCCTCGCTCAGCTCGACGTCGGCGTTCAGCGCGGCGATGCGCGCGAGCGCGTGCACGCGCGGGGCGGCGGCGTTGACCTCGCGCCCGTCCTCGCCGATCAGCGCGATCCGGCTCCCAGACCCCGCGCCGTCGCCCCGGCGGGCGCCGCGCTCCACCCGCAGCGCGCCCTCGCCGGGGAGGAAGATCTCGGCCACCTGCATCCGGTTCTCGGTGAGCGTGCCGGTCTTGTCGGCGCAGACGACGCTCACCGCGCCGAGCGTCTCGGCCGCGGCGAGGCGGCGGATCACAATGCCGGAGCCGCGCAGGCGGCGGCTCGCGAGCGCGAGCGCCGTGGTGCCCACGGTGGGGAACCCCTCGGGTATGGCGGCGACGCCGAGCGCGACGGCGCTCCGCAAGAGCGCGTGGAGCGGCCTCCGGCGCGCGAGGCCGACGACCATCACCGCCGACGAGCTCGCGAGCGCGAAGGTCGCGAGGCGCTGGCCGATCCAGGCGAGCTCCTGCTCGAGCGGCGGGGTGCGATCGGACTCGCGGGAGAGCGCGCGCTGGATGTCGCCGAGCGCGGTCCACCGGCCCGTCGCGACGACCACCGCGGCCCCCTCGCCCGAGGCGATCGTGGTGCCCGCGTACACCATGCTGCGGCGCTCGGCGAGCGGCGCGACGCCGCCGACCCTCGCGGCGCGCTTCTCGGCGGGCTCGCTCTCGCCGGTCAGCGTGCTCTCGTCGGCGGCGAGGCCGTGCGCGTCGACGACGCGCGCGTCCGCCGCGACCGGCTCGCCTGCGCGCAGCGCCAGCACGTCGCCCGGCACGAGCTCCGCGGCGGCGAGCCGCTGCTCGCGCCCGTCGCGCACGACGCGCGCCCACCCGACGCGGAGCTCGCCCCACGCGTGCAGGAGCTCCTCGGCGCGCGACTCGGTGTACGTGCCGATCGCGGCGTTCGCGCCGACGACGAGGAGGACGGCGCCGGCGTCGATCAGGTCGCCGAGCGCGAGCGACAGGCCCGCCGCGCCGAGGAGCATCGCCGTGGGCACCGTGAAGATCTGCCCGGCGAGGATCTCGATCGACGAGCGGGTCGCGACGCCGGCGAGCTCGTTCGGGCCGACCGCGCGGAGGCGGCGGCGCGCCTCGGCGGCGGGGAGCCCCTCGCGCGGATCGACGCCGAGCGCGCGGGCGACCTCGCCCGCGTCCTCCGCGTGGGCGCGGAGCGCCACGTCGACGCGGCGGGCGCGCTCGCCTCCGCCCTGCCCGGCCGGCGCGCCTTCACCCTGCCCGGCCGGCGCGCCTTCACCCTGCCCGGCCGGCGCGCCTTCACCCTGCCCGGCCGGCGCGCCTTCACCCTGCCCGGTCGGCGCGCCTTCACCCTGCCCGGTCGGCGCGCCCTCGCTCACCCAGGCCCGCGCCTGCCACGCGCGGCGGTCGCCCTCGCCCGCCGCGCTCTCGCGGGGTCGCGCCCAGCGACGCGCCGCGTGCACGAGCGCGCCCACGCCTTCGGCCAGGGCCCGCGCGGCGCGGCGCGCGGACGGCGGCGGCGGGGCGCCGGGCACGGCGTGGGCGCCAAGCACGAGCGCAGCCTCGTCGGCCGCCTCCTCCCCCACGCGCACGAGCACCCGCCCGGTGCGCGCGCTCGCCCGCGCGGATACGACGCCAGGGATCGCCGCGAGGTCGCGCTCGATGCGCGCGGCGCGCGCAGCGTCTCCGAAGAGGCCGGCTACCTCCGCGCGCACCCGCGCGATCCCGGCGCGCGCGTGCAGATCGCGCGCAGGCGTGCGATCTGCACGCGCGCGCCGGCGCGCGCCGCCGCTGCGGCCCCTGCGCCTGCCACGAAGATCGATCCAGCCCGTACCCCGTCGCTCCATGATCCTCCGCGCTGAGGCGGAGGCCTTTTCAAAGGTCGAGCCAGCGCCTGTGTGCGAGCGAGCCACATCGAGCCGCCGGGCCGGCGCGGCGGCGCGCCGGCGCCCTCGTCGCCGTCACGCCCGCGTCGCCACGGAGGCCAGGAGGCTCTGCAACGAGCCCGGATCGATCGGCTTGATGAAGTGCATATCGAAGCCGGCCTCGCGGACCCGGCGCTGGTCCCGCTCCTGGCCATAACCCGTCAGCGCGATCATCAGCGACGGGGCGACGTCCGCGCTCTCCTCCAAGGCCTTCAAGGCCCGCGCCACGCCGCAGCCGTCCATCCCGCCGGGGAGGCCGATGTCGCACAGGATGACCTCCGGCCGGAACGAGCGGGCCGCTTCCACCCCCGCGACCCCGGACAGGGCCACCTCGACCTGATGGCCGTTCATCGTGAGGAGCACCTGCAGCATCTCGGCGGCGTCCTCGTTGTCCTCGATGATCAGGACGCGCAGCGACCTCGCGGCGCCGGCCGGCCTCGAGTCGGGGCGCGGCGGCGGCGCGGCGCGCTCCGGGGACGCCTCGGGCCCGCGCGCGAGCGGCAGGCGGAGGGCGATCTCCGTCCCGTGGCCGACGCCCGCGCTCTCGGCCGACGCCGCGCCGCCGTGGAGTTCGACAAGACCCTTCACGAGCGCCAGCCCCAGCCCGAGCCCGCCCCGGTTGCGGTCCAGGCTGCGCTCGGCCTGGCTGAACGGCTCGAACATGCGCGCCAGCGTCGCCGGCTCCACGCCGATGCCGGTATCGCGGACGCGGATCGCGGCGGAGCCGTCCGACGTCGCCGAGAGCGCGACCGTCACCCGACCGCCGGCGTCGGTGAACTTGTTGGCGTTGTGCAGCACGTTGCTGACCGCCTGCGACAGGCGCGTGGGATCGCCGGAGACCCAGAGCGGCTCGGCCGGCAGCTCCAGCTGGAGCTCCAGGCCGCTCGCCTCGAGCGTGCTGCGGTAGTCCTCGGCGGTCTGCCGGACCAGCCGGGACAGGTCGCAGCGCTCCTTCCTCAGCTGGATCCTCCCGCGCGCCACGCGCGACACGTCGAGCAGGTCGTCCACCAGCCGGGCCATGTGCGCCACCTGCCGCTCGATCACGCCGCACGCCCGCCGGAGCGATGGCTGCTCCATCCCGGTGCTCCGCAGGATCTCCACCGCATGGCGGATGGGCCCGAGCGGATTGCGCAGCTCGTGCGCCAGCATCGCCAGGAACGCATCTTTGTTCTGGTCCGCTTCCCTCAGCGTCGCCTCCCAGGCGTCGCCGGCCCGCTTCCGCTCGGTGATGTCGTGGGCGATGGAGACCAGGAGCCGTCGGCCCGCCGCGTCCTTCCCCAGCGGCGCCGCGCTGAAGACCCACGTCCGCCTGGCGCCGCTCGCCGTGATGATGGTGAGCTCGTTCTCGTCCGAGGCCGCCTTCAGATCGAACAGGGACGCCACCCTGGCGCGGACGGCGGCCCCCGTCGCCCCGTACGCCCTGTCGTACCACGCCGTCACGGTGGGGATCTGCTCGTGGGTGTACCCGCTGATGTCCGTCCACGCGCGGTTGACGCAGACGACCTGCCCGTCCTCGGCGTGGATCATGATGGGGAACGGGGTCTCCATGATGGCGCGGCGCAGCCCCTCCTCCCGCTCCTGCAGCTGGAGCTCCGCCTCCTTGCGCTCGGTGATGTCGATGATCGAGCCGACGTAGCCGAGGAACTCGCCGCCCGGGCCGAGCCGCGGAGCGGCCGAGTCGATGCACCAGCGGTACACGCCGTCGCGGCGGCGCACGCGGAAATCCATCCTGTAGGCGTCGCGCCGCTCGTGGGCTCGCTGGAACGCCTCATCGGCCGCCGACCGGTCCTCGGGGTGCACCGCCTCGAGCCAGCCGGTGCCCAGGGCGGCCGCCTCGGTCTGGCCCGAGAAGTCCAGCCAGCCCCGGCTCGCGTACGTGCAGCCGCCGTCGATGCCCGTCATCCAGCTCATGACGGGCGCGTGATCGGCCATGTTGCGGAAGCACGCCTCGCTGTCGCGCAGGGCCTCCTCGGCGCGCCGCTTGGCGGTGCTCTCGCGCCCGGTCTCCAGGACGAGCCGCCGGCGCTCCACCCCTTCCACGAGCCGCAGGCGGCTCTCGACGAGGATCTCCCGGCCGTCGCGGGTCGTACGCCGGAGCTCGCCGTCCCAGAGGCCGTCACGCAGGAGCGCCGCCTCGATCTGCGCGAGCGGCGCCGGCAGGGCGGTGCGCAGGAGATCGTGGCTCGACCGCCCGAGGGCGTCGCGCGCCTGGAAGCCGTAGAGCTGCTCGGCCCCGGCGCCGAAGTACACGATCGCGCTCGATCCGCCGAGCTCCCACGCGAGGGCCGCCTCGCCGAGCCGGTCCAGGAGGGCCGCCTTCAGCTGCAGCTCCCCCGCGATCTGCCCCCTGTCGCCGCGGCCGTCGTCCGGCGAGGCCGCGTACAGAACCGGCGAGGGCGCGCAATGAAGGGGGCTCACCCCCTGGTCAGCCGAGCTGCAATGACGCTCCGGCCGCACCGTCAGCAGGCGTCTCCGTCGGGCCCGCTGGCCCGATAACCACCCGAGATGTCCCCGATGAGCACACTCAGCATTTGTCCGCCTCGAGCGCATGCTGCAAGCGGCGCGCGCGTGAATCGTCACGCGAGATCCGCGGAAAACCAGGCGATCTGCGCGTGGCTGGCGAGCAGGCGGCGCGCCGGTCGATCGCCGATCGCTAGCCGCGGCCGAACCGCTCCACGAACCGCCGGTGCGCCTCGAGATCGGGGCCCTCGCCGCCGACGAGCTCCTTCTCGCGGTAGCCCGTCGCCACCGACAGCACGTCGATCCGCCGCCCATCGGCCCTGAACCGCACACGCCACGACGTCACGGCGAGGCGCATCGCGTCCCCGTCGGCGCGGATCCGGCGGTAGGGGTGCGGCTGCGGGCCGAGCGCGAGCACCCGGTCCACGCGCTCGCGCAGCGCGAAGCCGTGCGCCTCCTCGATCCACGCGGCCTGCTCGGCGGCGCGCGCGCACCACGCCACCTCGAAGCCGGGCTCGGGATCGACCGGCGCCCCGCCGCCCGGCTCCTCCGCGAGCGGCGTGAGCCAGCCGGTGCGCGCGTGCGGGTGGGCGTCCGCGTACGGCACGTAGGGCTTGAGATCGAGCACCGGCGTGCCGTCGATCATGTCCACGCCGCCGACGCGCAGGGTGAGCCCGTCCACCGCGAGGAGCCTCACCGCGCTGAGGCCGATGGGGTTCGGGCGGTGCGGCGAGCGCGTCGACAGCACGCCGCGCCGCTTGCCGGCGCTCCTCGGCGGCAGCACCTTCGGGCGCCAGCCCTCGTTGAGGTGGAACCAGAACACCACCCAGAGGTAGTCCCACCCCTCGATGTCCGAGAGCGCGTGCTCCAGCCCGAGGCCCGGCACGAGCTCGATGGTCCCCTCGGCGCTCCCCGCCGCGTGGGGCTGCCGCGGCGCGCTCACCTTGTCGGAGAACGGCGTGCGCACCACGCCGATGGGCGTGAACGTGACGGGCTTCAGCACGGCGCCCCGGAAGGATCGGGCACCTCGACGATCAGGACCGCCGGCCCCTCGATCTCCACCCGGCCGCGCTCGAGCGGCGGCCGCCGCGCCGCGCCGCCGAACCGCGGCTCCTCGCTGAACGCGAGCGCCCGCGCCTCCGGGCGGCCGAGGTCGAGCGAGAGCGCGCCCCGGAGCGCGCAGAGCGCGATCACGGCGACGCCGCCGCCGCGGCGCTCGACGCAGATCGCGTCCGGCGAGAGCGCGTCGGCCGAGAAGGCGCCGCGCGCGCGGCTCCGCAGCGCGGGGTGCGAGGCGCGGAGGCGGAGGAGCTCGCGGTACCACGCGAGCACGCCGGCGTGCTCGGGCCGCCGCCGCTCGGCGTGATCGAGCTTCGAGCGCTGGAACGTCCGCGGGTCCTGCGGATCCGGCACCTCCTCGCCGGCGAACGCCGCGAAGTACTGGAACTCGCGCCGGCGGCCCTCGGTCACGAGCCGGCCGAGCTCGGCCTCGTGATCGGTGAAGTACTGGAACGGCGTCCGCGCGTTCCACTCCTGGCCCATGAACAGGAGCGGCGTGTACGGCGTGAGCAGGAGCAGCGCCGACATCGTCCGGAAGGCCGCCGGGCTCACCTTGTCCCCGAGCCGATCGCCGACGGCGCGGTTGCCGATCTGATCGTGGTTCTGGATGCAGTGGACGAAGCGCGGCGGCGGCACCGGATCCGCGGGCGTGCCCCGCGGCTTGCCCGCGTGCTTCGAGATCTGCCCCTCGTAGAGCCACCCCTTGCGGATCGTCGCCGCGATGTCCTCGGCGGTGCCCGTGTGATCCTCGAAGTAGCCGTCGCGATCCCCGGCGAACAGGACGCGCAGCTCGTGGTGGAAGTCGTCGGACCACACAGCGTCGAGGCCGTACCCGCCCTGCTCGACGGGCGTCACGAGGCGCGCGTCGTTGTGGCTGTCCTCGGCGATCACCAGGACGCGCCGCCCCTCGCCGGCCGCCCGCGCGCGCTCGCCGATCTCCCGGAGGATGTGCGGCTCGGAGTCGTCGACGATCGCGTGGGTCGCGTCGAGGCGGAGGCCGTCGATGTGGAAGTCGCGGATCCACATCTCGACGTTCTCGAGGACGAGCGCGCGGACCTGCTCGGCGCCCGCGCCGTCGTAGTTCACCGCGTCGCCCCAGGGCGTCTTGTGCCGATCGGTGAAGTAGCGCGTCGCGTAGGCGCGGAGGTAGTTCCCGTCGGGGCCGAAGTGGTTGTAGACGCAGTCGAGGATCACGCCGAGCCCCGCGGCGTGGGCCGCGTCGACCAGGCGGCGCAGGCCCGCCGGGCCGCCGTAGGCCGCGAGCGGCGCGAAGAGGTCGACCCCGTCGTACCCCCACCCGCGCTCGCCCGGGAAGCTCGCGACCGGCATGAGCTCGATCGCCGTGATCCCGAGCTCCCGGAGATCGGCGAGCTGCCCGATGAGCGCGTCGAACGTGCCCTCCGGGGTCGCCGCGCCGACGTGGACCTCGTAGAGGACGAGATCCTCGAGCGCGACGCCCCGCCACCCCGCGTCCGTCCACGCGAACGAGGGGTCAAAGGCCGCCGACGGGCCGTGGACCCCGAGCGGCTGCGCGCGGGAGTACGGGTCCGGGAACGGCCCCTCGCCGTCGATCCGCACCTTGTAGAGCGCGCCGGCCCCGAGGCCCGGCGCCGTCGCCTCGAAGTAGCCGTCGCCGGTCGGGGCCGCCGGCAGCGCGCCCGTGACCTCCTGGCCGTCGGCCCCGTAGGTGACGATCTCGATCCGATCGTGGTCGGGCGCCCAGACGCGGAAGCGGACCGCGCCGCCCTCGATCCACGCGCCCATCGTGCGCATCGCCTTCATGTCACTGGCCTCGCTGCGCCGCCCGCAGGAGCAGGGCGACGGGGAAATCGGAGAGCACGCGGTCGAGCGGGAGCGCCGCGCCGCCGCCCGGCTCGGGCGGCGCGTCCGAGCCGGGCGGCGGAGCGGCGGAGGGCGACGCCTCGAGCTCGGCGCCGGTGAAGAGATCGGTGTAGAGGCCGGGCTCCACGTCGACCGACGTGCCCGCCCAGGCCGCGCCGATCGGCGGGGAGCAGGCGCCGCCGAGCAGCCGCGCGCTGAACCGGGGCGCGACAACGACGATCGAGCGCCCGTCCGGCGCGCGGCGCGCGAAGGAGACGACGTGGGCCTCGCGCTCGCCGATCACGGCGCGCGGCGCGTAGTCCCCGTCGGCCCCGAAGAGCTCCGGGTGGCGCCGGCGCAGCTCGAGCGCGACGTGCGTGACGAACAGCTTCACGCGGCCGTCGCGCGCCTCGGCGCAGAGCTCGCGCGCGAGCGCGCGGCCCCCGCCGCTCGATCGTCGGCGCGCGCGGAGCTCCGCGAGCGCCCGCTCGCGCACGGCGTAGTCGACCGGGCGGCGGTTGTCCGGGTCGACGAGGCTGAAGTCCCACACCTCGTTGCCCTGGTAGATGTCGGGCACGCCCGGCGAGGTGAGCTTCAGCAGCGTCTGCGAGACCGAGCCCCACATGCCGTGGTACGCGACCTCGCGCGCGAGCGGCAGGAGCGCGCCCAGGACCTCCGCGGACGAGAGCGCCTTGCGGACGAACGCCTCGACGGCCGCGTCGTACTCGGGCTGCGCGTCGATCCAGGACGTGTTGACCTTCGCCTCCTTCGTGGCCTTGCGCATGTACTCCACGAGGCGGTCCGCGTACGCCGAGAGCGCGTCCCCCTCGGGCGCGCGCGGGCCGGGTGGCTCGCGTTCGCCGCCGAGCAGCGGCTCGATCGGCAGGCTGCCGAGGAGGGTCTGGTAGAAGAGGTACTCCTCGTTGCTGTCCGGCGCGAGGCGGCCCTCGATCTCGGCCTTGAGCGGCGCGGCGGCGGCGGCGGCGCGGTGGAGCGCCTCCTCCCAGGCCGACGGCAGCTCCGAGAGCACGCTGATGCGCGCCCGCACGTCCTCGCTCCGCTTCGTGTCGTGCGTCGACGTCGCGAGCATCGAGTACGGCCACGCCCTGTGCCGCTGCACGTTGCCGCGGTGGAACGCGAGGACGCTCGATCCGTAGCGCTCGGGCTCGCCCCCGACCTCGTTCAGCGACACGAGCCGGTTGTAGATGTAGAACGACGTGTCCTCGAGCCCCTTGGCCATCACCGGCCCGGTGAGCTGCTGGAACTTCATCACGAAGTCGCAGAAAAGGTGCCGGTCCTCGTCAGGGAAGAGATCCGTGCCGTCGAGCATGAGGACCGAGCGCACGAACGTGAAGATGGATCCCTCCATCGTCGGGTTCTGCCGGCGCGCGAGGGCGACGGCGCGGCCGATGGCGACGCGGTCGTGATCGGAGATCGCCGGCGTCCGATCGTTGATGTAGGTGCGGTAGACCGGGAAGCACGCGATGACCTCGCGCAGGGCCTCGTTGAGCGAGCCCAGGGTGAAGTCGCGGAAGCGGCGGTCGCGCTCGGTGAGCCGGTTCAGGGCGTGGGTGAGCACGTTGAGCTCGCTCGCCAGGGCCGTCCGGAGGATCACCTTCTTCTTCTCGTAGACGAGCGCCTCGAACGCCATGTGGTCCCCGATGAACCGCTCGTAGATCGCGTTCATCTGCCCCTCGCTCGAGGCGTCGACGAAGAGCTCGCCCACGAGCGCGGTGAAGTCGTAGCCGCTCGTCCCATGGACGGGCCAGGCCTCGGGCAGCGTCTCGCCGCGCGCGAGGATCTTCTCGACGACGACGTAGAGCGGCCGCGCGTCCAGCGCGCCGCGCGCGGCGCGCTCCGAGAGGGCCGCGCGGAGGGCCGGCTCCAGCCGGGCGAACCGGGCCTCGGGGCGGCGGCGCGGGTCGTGCCGCAGCTCCGGCTCGCCCGCAGCCTCGGCGAGGAAGCGGCGCCGGCAGCGCTCGATCACGTAGCCCTGCTGGAGATCCTCGAAGTAGCCGATCGGGTCCCAGAGGCCGTCGGGGTGGTCGATGCGCAGCCCCGTGACCTGGCCCCGCTCGCAGAGCTCGAAGACGAGGCGGTGCGCCTCGGCGAACACCGGCCGGTGCTCCATCCGGATCGCGGCGAGGTCGTTGATGTCGAAGAACCGGCGGTAGTTGATCTCCTCGGCGGCGGTGCGCCAGAAGCTGAGGCGGTAGGCCTGCTCCTCGAGCAGCGCCTCGATCGGATCGAAGCTCCGCGGATCGCCCGCCTTGCCGTTGATGCGCAGGACGCCCTCGGCCACGGCCGCCGCGATGTCGGGCGAGTCCGCGACGAGCGACGCGAGCCGCCGCCTGAGGATCTCCTTCTCCCGACGCCGCTCGATCACCTTGGCCCGCTGCGTCTCGGTCCGCGGCGGCATGTTGCGGAGCCCGGTGAGGATGCTCTGCAGCTCGAGGAGCGCGTCGTGCTCCTCGCCGAGCGCGGCGACGAGCCCGGGCACGAGCGGCCCGATGATCATGCCGTACGTCCGCGGGTTCACCGGGAAGACGTGATCGAAGTACCGGAGCACGAACGCGCCGTTGTCGAACTCGATCGTGAGCTCGCCGCGCTCGAGCACGCGCCCGAAGTGGTCGCCGAGCACGGGGAGCAGCACCTTGTGCTTGAGCTCCGACTTGAGCGGCGCCCAGTCGATGTCGAAGAACGGCGCGTAGAGCGAGCTCGGGCCGTTCTGGAGGACGTCGCTCCACCAGGCGTTCTCGGCGGTGCCGATGCCCATGTGGTTGGGCACGAAGTCGAGCAGCAGGCCCATGCCGTGCGCCGCGAGCTCGCCGGTGAGCCGGTCGAGATCGGCGCGCTCGCCGATCGCGGGGTTGAGCGCGTTGTGGTCGACGAGGTCGTAGCCGTGCATGCTCTCGGGGCGCGCCTTGAAGAACGGCGACGAGTAGAGATCGCTGACGCCGAGGGCGTCGAGGTAGGCGACGACCCGCCGCGCCTGCTCGAAGGTAAAGTCCTTGTTGAGCTGCACGCGGTAGGTGGCGCGCGGCAGGCGAGGCGCCACGCCCTCGCACGCCGCGTCGACGAGCCGCGCTGCCATCGCCTGCAGGTTGGCGCCGTCCACGTGGCCGCTCGTCTGCTGTTCGTCCGACGTTCCGGTCATCCCTCGGTTGCCTCCGGCGGCAGAATCTACTGCGAACGAAGCGACAGGCATCCGCGGATCTGCGCAGCTCGCGCGGCTCCTGCGGCTCCGGCTTGCGGCACGAAGGAAAGGCCTGATGCGCCTACGGGGAACGCAGCAGCGCTGGCATCAGGCATAGAAAGGTGACGGGCTCAGCCGCTGTCGGGCGCGCGCCAGGCTCAGCCGTCGTCGAAGGAGCCGCCGTCAGCGCGCCGCGCTTCCCGCGGGAACGCTCGACCCCCTCATCGCCACCGTTCTCCTTTGCTGTTCCACCCCTCCGCGCATGGCCGCACCGATACACGAATAACAAGCGCCGTTCAGGCGGCCGACTCCATGTTTCCGGAGCCGCCCCCGCGAACATCATGGCGAGCGCGTTCCTGCTCCGGCGTTCGTTTGCACCGCCCGCCCGCGCGCGCTCGTCGCGCGTCCCCTGGAGCCCGCCGTCGAGATGGCTCGGCCGGCGCATGCGCGGCGGCGCGCGGCCGGAGGCGCGCGCTCGGGAAACGATATGTTGCCAAATGCCCGTACTCGCGGGCGGAGTGAGACAACAACTGTTTCCGTCATGAAGAATCAGGAGAGGATCGATGACCAGCTCTTGGAGATTCGTCGCGCACTCGGAGGCGCGGCGCAGGGCGCTCGGGTTCGCGAAACAGGCAGCGTCCGCAGACTGCTCGGTCCTGATCGTCGGGCCGACCGGAGCGGGGAAAGACATCCTCGCGCGCGACATCCATCAGCACAGCAAGCGTTCGAAGCACCGACTCATCACCGTCAACTGCGCGGCCCTCACGCAAACGCTGTTCGAGAGCGAGCTGTTCGGCCACGTGCGCGGCGCGTACACGGGGGCGACCGTATCGAAGCGCGGCGTGGTCGAGCTCGCGTCCGGAGGCAGCCTGTTCCTCGACGAGATCGGCGAGCTGCCGGCGGAGGCGCAGGCGAAGCTCCTCCGCTTCCTTGCGGACGGCTCGTTCTGGCCCGTGGGCGGCAGCGAGGAGAAGAGCGTCGACGTCCGCGTCCTCGCCGCCACGAACCGGGACCTCGCCGCCGGTCTCGACAAGACGTTTCGAGCCGACCTGTTCTTCCGGCTCAGCGTGCTCACCATCGTCGTGCCGCCGCCCAGCCGGGAGGACCTGCGCAGCCTCTCGCGGGTCCTCGCCCTGGAGCTGGGGGAGCGCTACCGCACGCTCCTCCCCGCGCGCGAGGTGAGCGCCATCGGCGAGCTCGCGAGCAACGGAGTGTACAGGGGCAACGTCCGCGAGCTCCGCAACGCCGTCGAGCGGTACTTCCTCGTGCGAGACCCGGAGCGGACCGTCGAGCAAAACTGGCGGGCCGCGTGCGCGCTCGACCTCCTGGCCCAGCAGGCCGCGCCCCCCCACGACGACACAGCGGCGGTATCCCAGGTGCACCCACAAGAGGTCGAGAAGCTCTACGACCTCCTTTTCCTGACGTGGGCCAGCGAGACCAGGAACGCGCGCGAGCTGTCGCGGCGAATCGATCGCTCGTTGCCGTACGTTTACAGCCGCCTCGCGAAGCTCGGTATCAAGCCGAAGGATCTCCAGAGCACCGAGATCCTCGAGCGCGCGTCGGCGAAGATCCGCGCGGCGCTCGCCCCCCATCGCTCCACATTTCTCCAGCTTCTTAAAGAATCTTAACGAAATAGATCACCCCCTCCCGAGGGCGCCGCCGGAACCGTCGCGCCGTTCGATGGAACGACCCTTGCGAAACGGCTGAGACGGAACCCGGGAGGGCGGTAGACGTCCCGACCGAGAAGGATGGAGGAGCGCATGCTGACTCTGGGCCTCGCAGGAGGCTTGGATCCCGTCTACGACTGCCGCTACGACTCGCCGCAATTCTTCACGTACGACGCGGCGGCCGTGCTGGTCGAGGACGGGCAGGTGGTGGCCGCCATTGAGGAAGAGCGGCTGAACCGCGTCCGGCGGACGAACAAGTTCCCGTTCGACGCGCTGCGCGCCTGCCTGAGACAGCGAGGCGTCGCGCTCTCGGACGTGGACCGGATCGCCTATTATTCAGGCGAGGAGACGGCCAACCTGCTCGTCGGGCGCCTGCGCGCGGCGTTCCCGGAGCTCGCCGGCGTGCCGGACGCGCGCGGGCTGCTGCACGCGGCCATCCAGCGGGAGATGCGGTGCGCGATCGATCCGGCGCGGCTCGTCTTCGTGCCGCACATGATGACCCACGCGGTGAGCGCCATCGCGGTGTCGGGCTTCGATCAGGCGCTCGTCTACGTCATCGACAACGAGGGCGGGGTCCTCGCCGGGACGTCGGCGAGCGGGAGCCGGTCGTGCCTCACGTCGCTCGCGGCCTTCTCACCGCAGAAGTCGCTCGGCGAGCTGTGCCATCGCACGATCCGCGCGCTCGGATACAGCCCGTTCGAGGAGGCCGAGGCGATGGAGCTCGCCCCGCAGGGCGACCCTGCCGCGCTCCGCGGCGCGATGCGCGAGGTGTACAGGCTGCTGCCGGACGGCGACTACGATCTCGCCTTCCAGAACCTCGCGGCGGTGCTCTCGAAGGCGCCGGGCAGGCTGCGCGGCGACCCGGTGGAGCAGGCGCACAAGGACGTGATCGCCGCGCTGGAAGAGGCGATCTCCGAGATCGTGCTCCACGTGCTGCGCCACCACCGCACGAAGAGCGGGCTCCGGCGGCTGTGCCTGGCCGGCGGGGGGGCGCAGATCTGCGCCGTCAACTCGCGCGTCCTCGCGAGCGGCCTGTTCGACGAGGTGTTCGTGCAGCCCGCGGCGCACGACGCGGGCTGCGCCCTCGGGGCCGCGCTCTTCGCGAGCGACGCGCCGCCGCGCCGCGCCCCGCTCGACAACGTGGCCTGGGGGACGGACATCGGGAACGCGGACGCGGTGATCCCGGCGCTCAGGCGCTGGGGCGCGCTCGTGACGGCGGAGCGTCCGGCCGATCCGGCCCGCGAGGCCGCGGAGCTGATCGCCGGGGGCGCCGCCGTGGGCTGGGCGAACGGGCGATCGGAGATGGGGCTCGTTGCGCTCGGGCGCCGCGCGATCGTCGCCGATCCGCGGGACGAGCGGCGGCGGGAGGCGCTGAACGAGCTGAAGCGGCGCGCGCCGCACCGGCCGCTGTCGGTCGCGATGCTCGCCGAGGACGCGGCCGAGTGCCTGATGCTGCCGTGCCCGGCCGAGCAGCTGCGCTGGAAGAGCTTCGCCCTCCGCGTGAGGCGCGAGCGCCGCGCGGCGCTCGCCGCGGCGCTGCACGCGGACGGCACGGTCCGCGCGCAGGTGGTGCTGAAGGAGGCGGATCCCCGGCTGTTCGCGCTGCTCTGCGCGTTCAAGGAGATCTCCGGGGTCGGGGCGCTGCTCGCGACGTCGCTCGATCACGGGGCGGAGCCGCCCGCCGAGACGGTCGACGACGTTGTCGCGCTGCTCCTGACGAGCCGCCTCGAGGCCGCCTTCGTGGACGACGTGCTCGTCCGCGGGAAGGGCCCGTCGCTGGAGGCCAGGCTCGGCATGGTCGTGGAGATCCCGCGCTCGACCCAGGTGTGCCGCACGCGCGGGTGGCTCGACGGCGCGCGCATCGGCGACGCGTGGGAGCTGCGGACGAGCTACGACCGCGGGATCCGCCGCAAGATCTCGCGCCCCGCGTACGAGGCGCTGGTGAAGGCCGACGGGAGCCGGCCGCTGTCGTCGCTGCTCGACGGCGCGGGGGCCGACGTCGCGGGCGAGCTCTGGGCCCTCTGGACGGAGCGGCTGGTCCGGCTCGCGCCGGCCGAGCGCGGGTGAAGAGCGGGCGCCGAAGCCAGACGCGCGTGAAGAGCGCGCCGGCCTCACGGACGTGCAGTGAGCGCGCCGGCCGGGCGCACAGGGAAGAGACGACGCAGGCCGGAGCGGCCGCGGGGCTCGGGACACGACGGGTGCAAGGAGAAGAGCGCTGTGAGCTCGGATGACATGACCATGAGCGCTGGACGCAAGGCGCGCCCGAGGATCGACCTCGATCGGCAGACGCAGCTCGCGGCAGAAGCGCTGAAGAAGGCGCTCGCGGAGCGGGATCTGCCGGCCTTCTACCGGGTGTTCCGGTCGACGGATCTGCCCTTCTTGGGGCGCATCTACGAGGGAGACGCAGCAGGCCTGTTCCGCGCGTGCGCGCACGTGCTGCACCGGCTCGCGGGGATCTCCCCTGCTGTCGCGCTCGCTGTGGAGAACCATTTCTACGTGACCTCCGCGATAGCCACCTTCCCCATCGCGGACGACGCGCGGCTCGACGCGCGGCGGCGCGCGCTGCTCTCGGAGGTCGTCGAGGGGCGCCGGCTCGTGGCCAACACGAACTCGCGGGTCCACGCGGACCGCGTGAACGCGGTGGGGACGCGGGCGCGGAAGGTGCCCGGAGGCCACGTGGTGAGCGGCGCCGCGTCGTACACGTCCCTCGCGACCGAGGGAGATCTCCTGATCTTCACGACGGCGCTGGAGGAGGGTTTCCCCGCGGTGTTCATGACACGCCCGCGGGGCAACCCGGCCGTCGAGATAGGCCCGTACCTGTTCCCGGACGCGATGCTCGACTCCGATACACGCCGGATCGTGTTCCACGATCTCTTCGTGCCGGAGGAGGACCTCCTGCTCGGCGGCCCCGGGCCGGAGGTGGTGCAGCTCCTCCTGTTCGAGATGGTGTGGCACCAGGTGCTGATTCCATCGCTGTACCTCGGCGCCGCGGCGCAGGCGATCGACGAGTCGCGCCGGTTCCTCCGTACGGTGCGCGGCCGGGACGGGGCGCCGCTCGCCGAGCTGGACGGCATGGTCGTGGATATCGGCCGCCTCGTGATCCGCTACCGCGCCGCGTGCGCGGCGGTCCGCGAGGCGGGCGAGGCGATGGGCACGATCGCCTCCGCGAGGGACCGCGCCGAGCGGCTGCCGCGGCTCTACGAGCTGGCCGGGGCCGCGAAGTACACGGGGACGAGGTGCGCCGAGGAGACCGTCTCGGCGGCGCGCGGCATCGTCGGCGCGCGCGCGTACGCGGGGGACGGCGCCCTGGAGCGCCTGTGCAAGGAGGTCGTCTTCGGCCCGCTCGGGCCGGAGGTGAACGCCGTCATCGAGCGCGCCCACGGGCGACGAGCGCTCGGAGAGGGCGAGTTCGACGGCGCGGCGTCGTCGCCGTGGCTCGATGGCGCGATGAGCGCGAGCGGCAAGGAGGAGACATGCTGACGCTGGGCCTATCCGGCGGGTTGAGCTTCGCCCACGAGGAGATGTACGACATCCCGAAGAGCTTCACGCACGACGGCGCGGCCGTGCTCGTCGACGGCGGGGAGGTCATCGCGGGGATCGAGGAGGAGCGGCTCAACCGCATCAAGCACTCCAACAAGTTCCCCATCGAGGCGATCCGCTTCTGCCTCGCCCGGGGCGGCGTCGACATCGATCGTGTGGACCGGATCGCGTTCTACGCGAGCGAGGAGTACTGCAATGCGCTCCTCGGGCGGGTGCGGCTCCTGACCGGGGGCGCGCTGCCGCGGATCGACGCGCGCACGCTGCTCGCGGCGAAGCTCGGCCAGGGCCTGGGGCGCCCGATCGACCGCGACAAGATCGTGTTCGTGCCGCACCACCAGGCGCACGCGGCGAGCACGTACCTGCTGTCAGGGTACGACGACAGCCTGATCGTGGCGATCGACGGGTCGGGAGACTTCCTGTCTGGCCTCGTGGCCGTGGGCTCGGGCGACAGGATCGACGTGCTGAAGACGATCCCGGAGTCGAAGTCGCTCGGGAACTTCTATGTCTCCGTCATCGCGCTCCTCGGATACGGGGTGTTCGACGAGTACAAGGTGATGGGGCTCGCGCCCTACGGCGATCCGGCGAGGTACCGCGCGCTGATGAGCTCGCTCTACACGCTCTTGCCGGACGGAGACTACGAGATCCACCGCGACCGCGTGGGCGCGCTGGCGCAGGCGATCGAGGTGCGCAGGAAGGGCGGGCCCTTCACCCAGCAGCACCGCGACGTCGCGGCGTCGCTGCAGGAGGCGCTGGAGGCGCTCGCGCTGCACGTGATCCGCCACGAGCGCGAGGCCACGGGCAAGACGCGGCTCTGCCTGGCCGGCGGGGTCGCGCACAACTGCACGATGAACGGGAAGATCCTCTATTCGGGGATGTTCGAGCGCGTCTTCGTGCAGCCGGCGGCGCACGACGCGGGCTGCGCGCTCGGGGCGGCGCTGCACACGACGCTCGCCGCGGGAGCGCTGAAGTCGCGGCGGCGGATCGAGCACGTGTTCTGGGGCCGCGACGTGGGCGGCGAGGCCGAGATCGAGCGCGAGCTCTCGGCGTGGTCCCGCTTCCTCCGCCACGAGCGCGCCGAGGATCTGCCGGGGCGCGTCGCCGAGGTGATCGCCGCCGGGGCCGCCGTCGGCTGGGCGCAGGGAGGATCGGAGTTCGGGCCCCGGGCGCTCGGGCACAGGAGCATCCTGGCCGACCCGAGGCCGGCCGCGAACAAGGACCTCGTGAACGCGATGGTCAAGAAGCGAGAGGCCTATCGGCCGTTCGCGCCGGCCGTCCTCGCGGAGGACGCGCGCGAGTTCTTCGAGCTCCCGCCCGGTGAGGACGAGTTCCCGTTCATGATCTTCGTGCTGAAGGTCCGAGAGGACAAGCGGAGCGTCCTCGGGGCGACGACGCACGTGGACGGCACGGCCCGCGTCCAGACGGTGGCGCGGGGCTCGAACCCGCATTTCTGGGGCGTCCTCAAGGCGTTCAAGGACAGGACGGGCGTGCCGGTGCTGCTCAACACCTCGTTCAACAACAACGTGGAGCCGATCGTCGACTCCGCGCACGACGTGGTAACGAGCTTCCTGACCACCGGGCTCACCTACCTCGCGATCGGCGGCTTCTTCGTCGAGAAGCGCGCGTGGACGTGGGAGGACGTGGCGACGCTCGCTGTCGACATCCCGAGGCACGTCCGCGTGGACCAGATCCGCCGCTTCGTGGCGATGGATCGCGCGGCCACGGTCTTCGAGCTCCGGAACACGTACGA
Organism: Sorangium sp. So ce124; assembly: GCF_051525235.1. Taxonomy (NCBI): domain Bacteria; kingdom Pseudomonadati; phylum Myxococcota; order Polyangiales; family Polyangiaceae; genus Sorangium; species Sorangium sp. So ce124. Next base: position 3,715,583 of record NZ_CP150312.1, on the reverse strand, counting down.
CGCCGGCGCGCGGGTGAGCGTGTCGGCCGACCTGGGCGAGGCGCTGATGCGCGCGGACGGGGCGCGCTCCCTGGCCGAGCTGCTCGCGGACGCCGGCGTGGACGAGCCCGCGCGCGCGCAGAAGGCGGCCCAGGAGCTCGAGGGCCTCTGGGCGGAGCGGCTCGTCTCCCTGCGCCCGCGAGGAGCCTAGCGCGAGAGCGCCTGTCCGTCGTCTCGTGGTGAGCCTTTGGCGCGAGGGCCCTCGTCCGCTCGCGCGTCGCCTGTCCGATGTCTTGAGGGTGGTGAAGCTTGCATGCTTAAACAAGAGCAACTCCTGGCGCGGGCGGCCACGCTCGTCAGCATGCTCCGTGGGACGCCGGTCGTGAAGCTCGAGCACGAGCGGCTCGATCTCTCCGTGAAGCTCGAGTACTGCAACGCGGTCGGGAGCATCAAGGACCGCCCCGCGCTCTGGATCCTGAAGACGGCGATCGAGCGCGGCGAGGTCGACCCGCGGACGACGGTCGTGGAGTCGTCGTCAGGCAACTTCGCGATCGCGCTCGCCGCGTACGCTCAGCTCCTCGGGCTCGACTACATCCCCGTGATCGATCCCCACATCTCCGCGGTGAACGAGCACGTGCTCCGCTCGCTCTGCGCGAGGGTCGTGAAGGTGGAGGAGCGCGACGACACCGGGGGATTCCTGAAGACGCGGCTCGCCCGGGTGCAGTCGCTCTGCGCCGCGCTCCCGAGCTCTTACTGGCCCAACCAGTACAAGAACCCTGACGGGATGATGGCCCATTTCCACACGACGGGGCGGGAGATCTGCGAGGCGTTCACGGCCCTCGATTTCGTGTTCGTCGCCGTGAGCTCGGCGGGGACGATCGCGGGGCTCTCGCGGCGCCTGAAGGAGCACTTCCCGGGCGTGAAGATCGTCGCGGTGGACGCCGAGGGCTCGGTGATCTTCGGCGGCCCGCCGCGGCCGCGGCGCATCCCGGGCATCGGCGCGGGGGTCGTGCCGGATCTGCTCCGCGAGGCGCTGATCGACGATGTGGTGATCGTGCCCGAGGTCGAGTCGATCGCCGCGTGCCGGACCCTCCTCGACCGCCACAAGCTGCTCGTCGGCGGCTCGACGGGGACGGTCTACGCCGCGATCCAGCGCTATTTCAGCAAGGCGACCGGCCTCGTGAGGCCGAAGGTCCTGTTCCTCTGCGCGGACCGCGGCGTGCCTTATCTGGACACTGTTTACAACCCTGCTTGGGCGTCGCGTTACGCCGAGGGATGAGCGATGCGCTTTGGTGTGGTATCTGGCAATGTCATCCGCCGCCTCATCGAGGAGAGCCCCGAGGAGTGCGTCAAGGCGGTCGAGGACGTGTACCTCGCAGGCCACCGGGGAGAGGTGGTCTGTCCCAACAGCTATTTCCTCCGCTTCCCCGACCGGCCGGACGCGCGGATCATCGCGCTTCCAGCCCACCTCGGCGGTGGTGAGCCCGTGTCGGGGATCAAGTGGATAGCCAGCTATCCGGCGAACATCCGGCAAGGCATCCCCCGGGCGTCGGCGGTGATCGTCCTCAACCGGGCGGACAACGGCTATCCGTTCGCTTGCCTCGAGGGCTCGATCATCTCGGCGGCGCGCACCGCGGCGTCGGCGGTCTCGGCCGCGGCGGCGCTCTCCGGGGGGCGGCGCGCGGGCACGCTCGGCATCGTCGGGACAGGGCTCATCGCGCGGTACGTGGTGTCCTTCCTGTCGCGCCTCGGCTGGGAGATCCCGGAGGTGCTCCTGTTCGACACGAACCCCGCGGAGCCAGAGCGGTTCCGCGAGGTCGCCTTCGCGCCGGAGCGGCGCCGCGACGTCCATGTGGCGAAGGACCTGGAGTCGGTGGTGCGGCGGAGCGATCTCCTCGTCTTCACGACCTCGGCCGCCACGCCGCACGTCCACGATCCGGCCTGGTTCTCGCACGCGCCGGTGGTGCTGCACCTGTCGCTGCGCGACCTGTCGCCGCGCATCGTCCTCTCCTCGTTCAACGTCGTGGACAGCGTCGAGCACGTGATGAGCGCCGGGACGTCGCTGCACCTCGCAGAGCAGGAGTCCGGCGGGCGCGAGTTCGTCACGGGGACGCTCGCCCAGGTGCTCCTCGGGCAGCGCGCGGCGCCGCGGACGAAGCCGATCGTGTTCTCGCCGTTCGGCATGGGGACGCTCGACCTCGCCGTGGCGAGGTGGGCTTACGCGCGCGCCGAGGCGGCGGGCGACGTGGTGTGGATCGACGACTTCTTCGACATGACGCGCTGACGCCAGGCGGGCTTCGCAGAGCGCGACAGGGCGCTGGAGAGCTTCGATGAACGGTGATGTGTTGTTGGGCGGTCTGGATCGCTGCGAGACCCTCGTGGATCTCCTCCGGCTGCGCGCGGAGGCCCAGGGCGACGCCCTCGCCTTTCGGTTCCTGACCACCGGAGACGTGGACGGCGGCTCCGAGGAGTGGACGTTTCGAGATCTCCACCTCCGCGCGATGGGCATCGCCGCGTCGCTGCAGGCGGCGGGGGCCGCCGCGGACCGCGCGCTGCTCCTCTACGCGCCCGGGCTCGACTTCATCGCGGCGTTCATGGGCTGCGTCTACGCCGGCGTCGTCGCCGTCCCGACGTACCCGCCGAACCCGGCGCAGCTGGATCGCACCCTGCCGCGCCTCCGCGCGATCGCCCGCGACGCCGGCGCGAGGTTCGTGCTGACGACCGGGCTGATCGCCTCCCTCTCGGAGGCCCTCCGGGCGCAGGCGCCCGAGCTCTCGGAGCTCCGCTGGATCGCGACGGACGCGCTCGATCCCGGGGCGGCCTCGGCGTGGCGCGCGCCGGACATCTCCGGGGAGACGCTCGCGTTCCTCCAGTACACGTCGGGCTCCACCGGGCACCCCAAGGGGGTGATGGTGAGCCACGCGAACGTGATCGCCAACGAGCGCGCCATCCGCGCCGGCTTCGAGCACGACGCGGGCTCGTCGGGCGTGGGGTGGCTGCCGCTCTTCCACGACATGGGGCTCATCGGGAACGTGCTGCAGCCGATCTTCGTCGGCTTTCCGTGCACGCACATGTCGCCGCTCGCGTTCCTGGAGAGGCCGCTCCGGTGGCTCAAGGCGATCTCCCATTTCCGCGCCACGACGAGCGGCGGGCCGAACTTCGCGTACGACCTCTGCGCGCGCAAGGCGACCCGCGAGGATCTGGCGGCGCTCGACCTCCGCTCGTGGACGGTCGCGTTCAACGGCGCGGAGCCGATCCGCGCCGAGACGCTCGACCGGTTCGCGGCGGTGTTCGCGCCCTGCGGCTTCCGCCGGGAGGCGTTCTACCCGTGCTACGGGCTCGCAGAGGCGACGCTGTTCGCCTCCGGGGGCCTCCGCGACGCGCCGCCCACCGGCGTGAGCGTCGACGCCGGCGCGCTCGCGCGAGGGGTCTCGCTCCCGGTGGAGCCGGCCGCCGCGGGGGCGCGGCGGCTCGTGTCGTCCGGGGCACCCCGGGCGCGCGTCGCCGTCGTGTCGCCGGAGCGCGGAGAGCGCGTCGCGGACGGGCAGATCGGCGAGATCTGGATCGCCGGCCCGAGCGTCGCGGGGGGGTACTGGGGCCGCGCCGAGGAGACGGCGCGCGCGTTCGGCGCGCGCCTCCAGGGCGACGGCGAGGCGTCGTACCTGCGGACGGGGGATCTCGGCTTCCTCTCGGGAGGCGAGCTGTTCGTCACCGGGCGCATCAAGGACCTCATCGTCATCCGGGGGCGAAACCTGTACCCCGACGACATCGAGCGGACGGTGGAGGCCGCGCACCCGCGCGTTCGCCCGGGCTGCTGCGCGGCGTTCTCGATCGAGGTCGGCGGTGAAGAGCGGCTCGGCGTCGCGGCCGAGCTCGACGGCCGCGGCGGCGACCCGCCGCCGGACGTCGTGGAGGCGCTGCGTTCGGCGGTCGCCAGGGAGCACGACGTGCAGCCGCACGCGGTGCTGCTGCTCCGCCCCCGGACCCTGCCGAAGACGTCGAGCGGCAAGGTCCAGCGGCACGCGTGCGCCCAGGGCTTCCGCGAGGGGACGCTCGAGACGCTCGCTGTGTCCGTGGCGCAGGAGGCGCCGGCGCCCGCGGGAGCCGAGGGCGCGCGCGCGGCGGCCGACCCGGCGCGGGTGCTGCGCCTCGCGCTGCGCGCGGTGCCCGCCCCGGGGAGGGTGGGCCTGCTCGTCGAGGTGGTGCGCGAGGAGCTCGCCCGGCTCGCGCGGGTGGACCTCGGGAGCGTCACCCCGACCTCGAAGCTGATGGCGCTGGGGCTCGACTCGCTCGCGAGCGTCGAGCTCCAGGCGCGCTTCGAGGAGCTGCTCGGCGCCGCGGTGCCGCCGCAGCTGCTCTGGCAGGCGACGACGGTCGAGGAGCTCTCGGCGGCGCTCTCGGCGGCGGTCGACGCGCCGGCCGCCGGGCCGGCCCCCGCGCCCGCCGCGGCGGACGGCGAGCCGGCGGAGCTCTCGTCGCACCAGCTCCGCCTGTGGTTCTTCTGCCGCTTCGCTCCGGAGAGCCCGCTCTACCACGTGGTGTTCGGCGCGCGGATCGTCGGGGCGCTCGACGAGGCGCGGCTCGAGGAGGGCCTCGCGGCCGTCGTCCGCCGGCACCCGGCGCTGCGCACGGTGTTCCGCGAGATCGCCGGGGAGCCCCGGCAGATCGTGCTGCCGGAGGTGGCGGTGCCCCTCGCGCGGGCGCGGGTTGTCGACGCCGCGGGCGCCGAGGAGCGCGAGGAGCGCCTGCGCGAGCTCGCCGCGGCGTGGGGCCAGGCGCCGTTCTCGCTCGAGGAGGGGCCGCTCCTCCGGGTGTGCCTGGTCTCGCTCGGCGAGCGCCACCACGTGCTCCTCTTCGCGCAGCACCACCTCGTGACCGACGGCCGGTCGATCGAGGTGCTCGTGCGCGATCTCGCCGCGAGCTACGCCGCGCGCGGCGCCGGCCGCGCGGACGCGCCGCCGCACGCGTACGGGTACGCCGACTACGCGCGCGCTCAGCGGGCCGCGCTCGCGCGCATGGACGCGGCGCGCGCCTACTGGAAGGCGAAGCTCGAGGGGCTGCCGCGGCTCGAGCTGGGCGCCGAGCGCCGGCGAGCGGCGGCGTCGCCGTTCGCGGGCGGGACGGTCCGCTTCGCGCTCTCCGCGCCGCAAGTCGAGGCGGCGCTCGCCGTCGCCCGGGCGGAGAACGCGACGCTCTTCGTCGCGCTGGCCGCCGTCTACGCGGCGCTGCTCCACCGCACGACCGGGCAGGAGGACCTCGGGATCGGCGTCGTCGTCGCCAACCGGAGCCGCCCCGAGCACCAGGGGGTCGTCGGCTTCTTCGCGAACACGGTCGTCCTGCGCGTGGATCTCGGCGGGAGGCCGACGTACCGCGAGCTCGTCCGCCGCGTGCGCCGGACGATGGCCGAGGCGATGGAGCACGCCGAGCTGCCGTTCGACGAGGTCGCGCGCGCCGCGGCCCCGGCAGCGGGGCGGGACGGGGAGCGGGACGCGCTGATCCAGGCGAGCTTCGTGCTGGAGAGCGCCTCGGAGCCGCCGGCGGAGGTCGAGGGGGCGCTGTGGCGGCCCGTGCTCTGGGCCCCCGACGGGGCCGTGGAGGGCACGGCGAAGTTCGATCTGGGGCTGAGCGTGGCGCGCCTCCACGGCGAGCTCGCCGCCGCGCTGGAGTTCCGCGCGGACCGCTTCGCGCGCGACGAGATCGAGCGCATGACGGGCCACCTCGGGGAGCTCCTTCGCTCGGCCGGGGCGGAGCCGGACCGCCCGATCGACGAGCTCCGGCTGCTCCCGCCCGAGGAGGAGCGCTACCTGATCGCGGGCTGCAACGACACGGCGGCGGCCTTCCCGCGGGACGCCTGCTTCCACGATCTCTTCAGGGAGCAGGCCTCCCGGACGCCGGAGCGGATCGCCGTCGCGTGCGGCGATCAGCGGCTCTCGTACGCGGAGCTCGACAGCGCCACCGACCGCGTGGCGCGGGCGCTCTCGGCGCGCGGCGTCGGGCCCGATCGCCTTGTCGCCCTGCTGACGCGGCGCGACCTCGACTTCATGCTGCTCGCGCTCGGCGCCTTCAAGGCCGCGGGCGCGTACGTGCCGCTCGATCCCGCGCACCCGGCGCGGCGCAACGCCGACATCCTCGCGCGCGCGGGCGGCCCTCCCCTCCTCGCCGGCGCCGCGATCCCGGGCGCGCTGCTGGACGAGATCGCCGCGGCGGGCGCCGGGGCGATCGAGGTGCTCCCGGCCGGCGCGCTGCTCGCCGACGCCGCGGCGGAGCGCGGGGCGCTTCCGGCCGCGCGCGCGGAGCACCTCGCCTACGTCATCTTCACGTCCGGATCGACCGGCGCGCCCAAGGGCGCGATGGTCGAGCACCGGGGGATGCTCAACCACCTCTTCGCGAAGGTGCGCTCCCTCGGGATCGGGCCCGAGGACGTCGTCGCGCAGACCGCGCCGATCACCTTCGACATCTCGGTGTGGCAGCTGCTCTCCCCGCTGCTCGCCGGCGGGACGTGCCGCCTCGTTCCGGACGAGATCGCGACGGATCCCGTGAGGCTGCTCGACGCCGTGGGGGAGCTCGGCATCACCGTCCTCGAGATCGTGCCGTCGCTCCTGCGCGGGGCGCTCGACGAGCTCGAGGCGCGCCCGGCGTGGCGGCCGCGCCTCGACGGCCTGCGGTGGCTCGTGCTCACCGGCGAGGCGCTCCCCCCCGATCTCGCGCGCAGGTGGCTCGCGCTCTACCCGCGGATCCCGCTCATGAACGCCTACGGCCCGACGGAGTGCTCGGACGACGTGGCCCAGCACGTCATCGCCGAGCCCCCGGCGGAGGACGCGGCGTACGTGCCGATCGGCAGCGCGATCCAGAACACGCAGCTCTACGTGCTGGATCGACGGCGGCAGCCCGTGCCGCTCGGCGTCGCCGGCGAGCTGTACGTGGGCGGCGACGGGGTCGGCCGGGGGTACCTCCTCGACCCGGAGCGCACGGAGGCGGCGTTCCTTCCGGATCCGTTCTCCACAGCGGCGGGGGCGCGCCTCTACCGGACGGGCGATCTGGTGCGCCGGCTGCCCGGCGGCGAGCTCGTGTTCCTGGGGCGCATCGATCACCAGATCAAGCTCCGCGGCTTCCGCATCGAGCTCGGCGAGATCGAGGCGGTCATCGCGCGGTGCGCCGGGATCCGCGATGTCGTCGTGGTCGCCCGCGAGGACGCGCCGGGGGATCCGCGGCTCGTCGCCTACGTGGTCCCCGAGGCGCCGTCCTTCGAGCCGGGCGCCCTCAAGGACCAGCTCTCGTCGCGCCTGCCGGGCTACATGATCCCGGCCGCGATCGTCGCGCTCGACGCCCTCCCGCTGAGCGCGAACGGCAAGGTGGACCGCAAGGCGCTGCCCGCGCCCGCGTGGAACGCCCCGGGCGAGCTCGCGGCGCAGACGGCGCCGCGGACCGGCCTGGAACAGGCGATCGGCGAGGTGTGGCGCGCCGTCCTCGGCCTCGATCGGGTCGGCGTCCACGACGACTTCTTCGCGATGGGCGGGCACTCCCTCTCGGCCACGCGCGCGGCGGCCCGCCTGCGCGACGTGCTCGGCGTCGACGTCGGCGTCCGGTCGCTCTTCGAGGCGCCGACGATCGCCCGGCTCGCCGCGCACATCGAGCGGTCGACCCGCGGGGAGGCGCGCCGGGGGCAGGCGCCGCTCTCGCCGGCGCCGCGCGCGGGCGCTGGTGAAGAGGCGCCGCTGTCCTTCGCGCAGCAGCGGCTGTGGTTTTTGGATCAGCTCGATCCCGAGAGCGCCACATACAACGTGCCCGCGGCGCTCCGCCTGCGCGGCGCGCTCGACCTCACGGCGCTCGCGCGCGCGATCGCCGAGGTCGTGCGGCGGCACGAGGTGCTGCGCGCGACGATCCACGCGGTCGACGGCCGCCCTGTCCAGCGCTTCCAGGGCGCGGGCCAGACGCCCGACGCGTGGCCCCTCCCCCTCGTCGACCTCTCGGAGGTCCCCGCGGGCGATCGGGAGGTGGCTTTACAAAGCGACGCATCGCGAGAAGCAGCGAGGCCGTTCGACATGGAGAAGGGGCCGCTCCTGCGCGCGACGCTCTTCCGGCTCGCGGCCGACGAGCACGTGCTGGTCGTCACGCTCCACCACATCGCCTCGGACGGGTGGTCGCTCGGCGTGCTCGCGCACGAGCTCACGGCGGCTTACATCGCGTTCGCGAGAGATGCGGCGCCGGCGCTCCGCCCGCTGCCTGTCCAGTACGCCGACTACGCCGCGTGGCAGCGGCAGGAGCTCACCCCGGAGGCGCTCCAGGCAGAGCGGGAGATCTGGCGCCGGCGGCTCGACGGCGCGCCGCCGCTCGACCTCCCCACGGACCGCCCGCGCCCCGCGGCGCGCTCGTCGCGCGGGCGCACGCACCGGTTCGCGCTGCCGCAGGACCTCGCCGCCGCGCTCCGGCGCCGGAGCCAGGAGCTCGGGGCCACGCTGTTCATGACGCTCCTCGCCGCCTTCGAGGCGCTGCTCCACCGGTACAGCGGCCAGCAGGACTTCTGCGTCGGCACGCCGGTGGCCGGCCGCGGGCGGACCGAGCTCGAGCCGCTCATCGGGCTGTTCGTCAACACCCTTGTCCTGCGCGCGCGGCTCGACGGGGACCCGACGTTCGCGGAGCTCGTCGGCCGCGTGAAGGCGGACGCGCTCGAGGCGTACGCCCACCAGGATCTGCCGTTCGAGGCCGTCGTCGACGCGCTCGCCGTGGAGCGGGATCTCAGCCGGAACCCGCTGTTCCAGGTGATGTTCGCGCTCCAGAACGTGCCACCGCCCGCGCTGACGCTGCCGGGCGTCGAGGCGTCGCCGGTCCCGCTCGACGTGGAGCGGGCGCGGTTCGATCTCACGCTCTTCCTCACCGAGTCGGGCGACGCCATCGAGGGCGCCCTCGAGTTCGATCTCGATCTGTTCGACCTCGAGACCGCCGCGCGGCTCGCGGGGCACTACGAGACGATCCTCCGCGCCGTGGCCTCGGACCCGGGGGCGCGGGTCGCCGAGCTCCCGCTGCTCACGGCGGGCGAGCGGCGCGAGCTCCTCATCGCGTGGAACGCGACGAGCGCGCCGCCGCCGCCCGCCGCGTGCCTGCACGAGCTCTTCGACGCGCAGGCAGAGCGGTCGCCCGACGCCGTGGCCGTGGCGTCCGAGGCCGGCGAGCTCACGTACCGCGAGCTCCGCCGCCGCGCCGACGCGCTCGCCTTGCGGCTGCGCGCGCTCGGCGTGCGGCCGGAGACGCGCGTGGGCCTGTGCGTGCGGCGGACGCTCGACATGGTCGTGGCCCTCTGGGCCATCTTCAAGGCCGGCGGCGTCCACGTGCCGCTCGACCCGGGCTACCCGCGGCAGCGGCTGCAGGTGATCCTGGAGGACGCTGCGGCGCACCTGCTCGTGACCGAGAGCGCGCTGTCGGGGCTCGTGCCGGCAGGGTCGGCCGAGGTGCTCCTGCTCGACGAGATCGTCGCGGGCGCCGACGACGCAGCGGACGCGCAGGGCGGGCCGCGCGACGCGCTGCCGGCGGGGCGGCCGGACCAGGCGGCGTACCTCATCTACACCTCCGGCTCGACGGGCCGGCCCAAGGCCGTCGTGATCGAGCACCGCCAGGCCGTCGCGCTCGCGTGGTGGGCCAGGCGGGAGTTCTCGGACCAGGAGCTCGCGGGCGTTCTCGCGTCCACGTCCACGTGCTTCGATCTCTCGGTCTTCGAGCTCGTCGTCCCGCTCTGCTGGGGCGGCAAGATCGTCCTCGCCGACGACGCGCTCGCGCTGCCCGCGCACCGGCGCCGCGACGAGGTCACGCTCGTCAACACGGTGCCCTCCGCCGCGGCGGCGCTCCTCGCGGTGTCGGGCATCCCCGGGTCGGTGCGGACCGTGTGCCTCGCCGGCGAGCCGCTCCGCGCCTCGCTCGCGCGCGACGTGCTCGCGCTGCCGCACGTCGAGCGGCTCCTGAACCTCTACGGCCCCAGCGAGACCACGACGTACTCGACAGGCGCGACAGTGACCGCCGCGGCGCGCCCGACGATCGGCAGGCCCATCGACCACACCCAAGTCTACGTGCTCGACGCGCGGCTGCAGCCGGTGCCCGTCGGCGTCGCCGGGGAGCTCTACATCGCCGGCGCGGGCGTCGCGCGCGGCTACCTGGGGCGCGACGAGCTGACGGCCGAGCGGTTCGTCCCCTGCCCGCTCGAGGAGGCCCGCGGCGCGCGGATGTACCGCACCGGCGACCGCGCGCGCTGGCTCGCGAGCGGAGAGCTCGAGTACCTCGGGCGGCTCGATCATCAGGTGAAGATCCGCGGCTTCCGGGTCGAGCCGGCGGAGACCGAGGCCGCGCTCGCGGCGCACCCGGACGTGCGCGAGGCGCTCGTGCTCGCGCGGGACGACGGCCCCTCGGGCCGCTGGCTCGTCGCCTACCTCCTCGTCCGGCGGCCGGTGGACGCGCAGGCGCTGCGGGCGCTCGTCGCCGAGCGGCTGCCTGAGCCGTTCGTCCCGTCCGCCTTCGTCGAGCTCGACGCCTGGCCGCTCAACGCCAACGGCAAGGTCGACAGGAAGGCGCTCCCGGCGCCCAGTCGACCGGAGATCGCCCCGGAGATCGCGCCGGACATCGCGGGCGAGGCGCGGCGCGCGCCGGCGACGCCGACCGAGCAGGCCCTCGCGGGCGTCTGGGGCGAGGTGCTCGGCCGCGGCGCCATCGGAACGACCGACGACTTCTTCGCGCTCGGAGGGCACTCCCTCCTCGCGGTCCAGGTCATCGCGCGCGCGCGGCGGCTGTTCGGCGTCGATCTGCCGCTGCGCGCCGCCTTCGACGCGCCGACGGTCGCGGCCCTCGCCGAGCGCATCGACAGGGCGAGGCTGGACGGGCGCCGCGGCGCGCCCGAGCCGCTCCGCCCGGCGCCCCGCGGCGGCGACGCGCCGCTGTCCCACGCCCAGCAGCGCCTCTGGTTCATCGAGGCGCTCCAGCCGGGCACGGCGGTCTACAACATGCCGATCGGGGTGCTGCTCCGCGGGCCGCTCGACCGCGCCGCCCTGGAGCGGAGCCTCGATCGGCTGGTCGCGCGCCACGAGGCGCTGCGCACCCGGATCGAGGCGCGCGACGGCCAGCCGTTCCAGGTCGTGCTCCCCGAGGCGCGCCTCGAGCTGCGGCTCGTCGACCTGTCCGCCGTCCCCCGGCACGAGCGGGACCGGGCAGCGCAGCGCGCCGCGGAGGACGAGGCGCGCCGGCCGTTCAATCTCGCCTCGGGCCTGCCGATCCGCGCGGCGCTGATCCGCCTCTCCGACGAGGCGCACGTGCTGCTCGTCACGGCGCACCACATCGCCTGCGACGGCGGCTCGATCCCCGTCCTGTTCCGCGATCTGTCCGCTTTCTACGAGGCCGCGCGGGCTGGCCACGCGCCGGATCTGCCGCCCCTCCAGGTGCAATACGCCGACGTCGCGATCTGGCAGCGCGCCCAGGCCGACGCGTGGCGGGAGCAGCTCGAATACTGGAAGCGGCAGCTGTCCGACCTGGAGCCGCTCGAGCTCCCCACCGACAGGCCGCGCGGCAGCGCCCTCTCCCACCGCGGCGACACCGTCCCGGTGAGCCTGCCCGCGCCGCTCGTCGAGGCCCTCCGCGCGCTCGGCAGGCGCGAGGGCGCGACGATGTTCATGGTGCTCCTCGCCGGCTTCGTCGCCCTCCTGCACCGCTACACGGGCCGCGCCGGCGTGGCCGTCGGCTCGCCGGTCAGCGGCCGCACGCAGGTCGAGATGGAGCCGCTCGTCGGCTTCTTCGTGAACCTGCTCGTCCTGCGCGTCCGCGTCGACGACGACCCCACGTTCGTCGAGCTCGTGCGGCGGGTCCGGCAGGCGACGCTCGAGGCCCAAGAGCACCAGGACGTCCCGTTCGAGCAGGTCGTGGACGCCCTTCAGGTCAAGCGCGACCTCGGCCGCACCCCGCTCTTCCAGGCGGCCTTCGCGTTCCAGGGCGCGCCGGAGCGCCCGCGGAGGCTCGGCGACCTCGACGCCTCGCCGTTCGAGGTCGACACGGCGACAGCGAAGTTCGACCTCCTGCTCGCGCTGGAGGAGGACGACAAGGCCGTCTCCGGCGGCATCGAGTTCAGCGCCGACCTGTTCGACAGGGCCACGATCGAGCGCTGGCGGGGCCACCTCGAGGCGCTGCTCGCGGCGAGCGCCGCGCAGCCCGATCTGCGCGTCGGCGACCTGCCGCTGCTCGGGCGCGACGAGCGCGACCTCGTGGTGCACGCGTTCAGCGGGGGCCGATCGGCGCAGCCCGCCCCGGAGGCCGCGTGCGCGCACCGCCTGTTCGAGGCGCAGGCCACGGAGGCGCCCGGGCGGGCCGCGCTCCTCTTCGAGGGGGCGACGGTGAGCTACGGCGAGCTCGACCGCCGGGCCAACCAGCTCGCGCACCACCTCCGCGCCCGCGGCGTGCGGCGCGGCGCGCTGGTCGGCGTGTGCCTGCCGCGCTCGCCCAACATGATCGTCGCGCTCCTCGCGGTGCTCAAGGCCGGCGGCGCGTACGTGCCGCTCGACCCGACGTACCCGCGCGAGCGGCTCGCCTTCATGATCGAGGACGCGCGCCCCGCGCTGCTCATCGCCCAGCCGGAGCTCCTCGCCGCGCTGCCCGCGGCGCTGCCGCCTGTCGTGCGGCTCGGGGAGAGCGAGCCCGCCTTCCCGCACGAGCGGACCGACGCCCCCGACGCCGGGTCGCTCCCCGAGGACCTCGCGTACGTCATCTATACCTCCGGCTCGACAGGGCGCCCGAAGGGGGTGCTCATCGAGCACCGCTCGCTCTCCGCCTTCGCCGTGGCGCAGCGCAAGCTGCTCGGCGTCGAGCCGGGGACCCGCGTCCTCCAGTTCACCCGGCTGAGCTTCGACGTCTCCGTGATGGAGATCTTCGTGCCGCTCTCCGCGGGCGGCGTCGTGTGCCTCGCGCGCGCCGAGGCGCTGATGCCCGGGCCCGGGCTCGTCGACCTCCTGCGCGAGCAGCGGATCCAGGTGGCGTCGCTGACCCCCTCGGCGCTCATGGCGGTCGGCTTCGACACGCTCCCGGACCTGCGCGTGCTGTGCGTTGCCGGCGAGGTGTGCCCCGCGGAGCTGCCGCGGCGGTGGGCGCGCGGCCGGCGGTTCGTCAACGGGTACGGCCCCACCGAGGCGACGGTGCTCGCGACCGCGGCCGAGTACGCGCCCGACGTCGCGCGGCCCACGATCGGTCGCCCGCTGCCGAACACGCAGACGTACGTGCTCGACCCGCGGGGCCAGCCGGCGCCCGTCGGCATCCCCGGCGAGCTCCACATCGGCGGGATCGGCCTCGCGCGGGGCTACCTGAACCGCGACGACCTCACCGCGGCGCGCTTCGTGCGCGCGGCGTTCCCCGAGGCGCAGGGGGCGCGGCTCTACCGCACGGGCGATCTCGTGCGGTGGCTGCCGAGCGGCGAGATCGACTTCCTCGGCCGGCTCGACGAGCAGGTCAAGATCCGGGGCTTCCGCATCGAGCTCGGCGAGATCGAGGCGGTGCTCGCGTCGCACCCCGACGTGACCGAGGCGGCGGTGGTCACCCGGGAGCACGCCCCGGGCGACGTGCGGCTCGCGGCCTTCTTCATCCCGCGCGGCGGGCGCGCCGCGGCGAGCGACGCGCTGCGCGGGTACCTGTCCGATCGGCTGCCCGACTACATGGTCCCGCCGGTCATCGCGCCTGTCGAGCGGTGGCCGCAGACCCCGAGCGGCAAGATCGATCGCCGGGCGCTCGCCGCCTCCGTGCCCGCGGCGCTCGCCGCGCTCGCGGGCGGAGCGCGCGTCCCGCCGAGGACCGGGCTCGAGCTCGAGCTCTGCGCGCTGTTCGAGGAGCTCCTCGGCGAGGTCGGCGTCGGCGTGACCGACGACTTCTTCTCGCTCGGCGGGCACTCGCTGCTCGCGGTGCGGCTCATGGCCGAGATCCGCGGGCGCTTCGGCCGCGATCTGCCGCTCACCAGCCTGTTCCGCGCGCCGACCGTGGAGGGCCTCGCGGCGCTCCTGCGCGAGGATCGGGGAGCGCCGCGGGGCCGCGCCTCCGTCGTGGTCCCGCTCCACGAAGGGGGCGCCCGCGCGCCGCTCTTCTTCGTTCACCCCATCGGCGGCAACGTCCTCTGCTACGCGGATCTCGCGCGCGAGCTCGGGCGGGATCGTCCCTTCTACGGCATCCAGGCGTTCGGGCTGGAGACCCCCCCGCGTCCGCTCGCCAGCGTCGGTGAGATGGCCGAGGCGTACTGCGAGGAGCTCCGCCGCGTCCAGCCCGAGGGGCCGTACCTGCTCGGCGGCTGGTCGATGGGCGGCGTGGTGGCGTTCGAGATGGCGCGCGTCCTCGAGCGCGGCGGGCGCAGCGTGGCCGCCGTCGTCCTCGTGGACGCGTACCTCCCCCCGTTCGACGAGCCCGGCGACGACCTCCCGCCGATCGCTCAGTTCGCCGCGGATCTCGCGCGGATCGCGGGCGCGCCGGCCGCCGCGGCGCTCGCCGGGCCGGACGGCGGCGCGGCCGACGCCGCGTGGCTGCTAGCGCGCGCGCAGGAGCTCGGCGCGCTGCCCCGCGGGACGACGCTCGGCGAGCTGGATGCCCTGCTCGACGCGTTCCAGCGGAACGCGGCGCTGCTCGCGCGCTACGCCCCCGGCGAGGTCTCGGCCCGGGTCGAGCTCTTCCGCGCCGAGGCCTCGCCGCGCAGGGATCCGCGCCCCGCGTGGGCGAAGTGGGCCCCCGGCCTGCGGAGCCACGTCGCGGCCGGCGACCACTACACGCTGCTCCGAAAGCCGCACGTCGGCGCGCTCGCCGAGCGCATCCGGGCCGCGCTGCTCGAGGCGGACCCCGGCGCCCCGCGCGAAGGCGCCGGAGCCGCCCGGCCGCCGGGGTGATCGGCGCCCGCGCCGCCGCGCTTCGCCGCCCTGCCGCGCTCGTTGCCAGGCAAGGGCCTTTGACTGACTCGTCTCGAATCCATCAACCGAATCCAAGAGGATCATCATGCCCAACATCGCAGTGCTCACCAACGACCTTCAGTACGAGTTCATCGACAAGATGCCGGGAGGTCGCGAGCTCCTCTCCAGGGTGGCGCCGCAGTTCAACATGTTCCTCGGCGCCATCCGCGCCCTGGGGCACGTCGTCGTCCACCTCCAGCTCATCAACGATCCGGCCGATCCCCAGATCCAGCGCCGCTTCCGCGGGAAGGAGATCCCGGCGATCAAGGGCACTCCCAACGCCGAGCTGATCAAGGACTTCGTCCATCCGTCCGACATCGTGATGGTCAAGCACCGCGACAGCGGGTTCTACGAGACGCCGCTCGACGACAAGCTGAAGGAGCTCGGCGTCAAGACGATCCTCGTCACGGGCATCCAGACCCAGATCTGCGTGCAGACCACGGCGGCGGACGGCTTCTTCCGCGGGTACAAGGTGTGGGTCCCCGAGGATGGCGTGTTCTCCCTCAAGGAGGAGGACAAGAAGCGCTCCCTCGAGTGGATGGCGTCGTACTGCGCGGCGATCGCCCCCGGCGCGGAGATCATCAAGCGCCTGCGCCAGAGCGACGACCTGCCGAGCCGGGAAGAGCTGCTCGGCTGACACGGCACGACGAGGCCGCGGAGCCGGGCGGCCTCGTCTCTTTCTCGACCCTCACCGCAGCTCTGCGGTGCCAACGCTGGAGCCTCACATGACGAAAGAACACGCGAAAGAGAACGAAGAGGTCGTCCTCGACCACGGGACGGGCGCCCGCCTGAGCCGGGAGCTCGTCGAGCGGATCGCCGCGACGCTCGGCGACACGTACATCGGCGCGATGGAGGACAGCGCGATCCTGGAGGTGCCCACCAACCGGATCGCCGTCACCACGGACTCGTTCGTGGTCACGCCGCTGTTCTTCGGCAACGGCGATATCGGCAAGGTCGCCGTCTGCGGCACCGTCAACGATCTCGCGGTCAGCGGCGCGAGGCCCCTCTACCTGACCCTGGGCCTCATCATCGAGACGGGCTTCCCGATCCCCCTGCTCGTCCGAGCCCTCGAGTCGGCGCGCGACGCGGCCAGGGAGGCCGGCGTGAAGATCGTCGCCGGCGACACCAAGGTCGTCGGCAAGGGCGAGGCAGACCGGCTCTTCATGAACACGACCGGCGTGGGCGTCTTCGAGCGCCCGCCGCTCGTGAGCCGCGCCGTGCGGCCGGGGCACAAGATCATCGTGAGCGGGTATCTCGGCAACCACTCGATCCACCTGCTCTCCGTGCGCGAGGGGCTCGGCTTCGAGAAGCGGGTGCAGAGCGACTGCGCGCCGCTCAACGGGCTCATCGACGCGGTCCTCAAGGGCGTGCCCCAGGGCGCCGTGGCGGCCATCCGCGACGTGACGCGCGGCGGCCTGTGCGCCGTCCTCCACGAGTTCGCCCGCGCGTCGGGCGCCGAGCTCTCCTTCGCGCGCGCGGCGCTGCCCGTGCTGCCGGAGGCCGTCATGGCGGCCGACATGCTCGGCATCAACCTCATCCACCTCGCCAACGAGGGGTGCCTCTGCCTGTTCGTCGAGGCGGACAAGGCGGGTGACGTGCTCGGGATCCTCCGCGCGCACCCCTACGGCCGCAACGCGGCGGTCATCGGGGAGGTCAAGGCCGCGACGGAGCCCGTCGTGTCCATGACCGAGCCCGATGGGACTCAAACCCTGCTCGAGGAGCTTTATGGAGCCGAACTCCCCCGACTCTGCTGACGCGCGGCCGGTGATCGTGACCCGCCGATTCCGGGTCTCGGGCATCGTCCAGGGCGTCGGCTTCCGGCCCTTCGTGCACCGGCTCGCCCGCGCCGTCGGGGCGCGCGGCTGGGTCCTCAACGACTCCCGCGGCGTGCTGCTCGAGCTGCAGGCCGGCGACGAGGCGATCCAGGCGTTCCTGCGCGCGCTCGTCGAGTCGCCGCCGCCGCTCGCCCGGATCACGGGCGTCCGCGAGGAGGCGCTCGCCGAGCCCGCCCCTCGATACGACGACTTCCAGATCCGCGGCAGCGTGGATCTGCGCAGCACCGACACGCTCATCCCGCCCGACTCGGACGTCTGCGCCGAGTGCCTGCGTGAGCTCAGGGACCCTTCGAACCGCCGTCACCGCTACCCGTTCATCAACTGCACGCATTGCGGGCCGCGCTACTCGATCATCTGCGACATGCCGTACGACCGGCCGCAGACCACGATGAAGAGCTTCCCGATGTGCCCCGCCTGCGCGCACGAGTACGAGGACATCGAGGATCGGCGCTACCACGCGCAGCCGAACGCGTGCCCCGTATGCGGCCCCCGGCTCACGCTCACCGATCGGCTCGGCGCGCCGATCGAGGCGGACGATCCGGTGCGCTTCGCCATCGAGCGGCTCCGCGAGGGCGCGCTCTTCGCTGTGAAGAGCCTCGGCGGCTTCCACCTCGTCGCGGACGCGCGCAACGAGGCGGCGGTGCGGGAGCTCCGCCGGCGCAAGCGCCGCGACGCCAAGCCGTTCGCGATCATGGTGGCCGACGCCGAGGCGGCGAGCCGCCATGTCTCGCTCAGCGACCCGGAGCGGGCGCTGCTCGAGAGCCGGCAGCGCCCCATCGTGCTCCTGCGCAGGCGGCCAGGCGCCCTGTCCGAGGCGATCGCGCCGAGGAACCCGAGCTTCGGCGTCATGCTGCCCTCGACGCCGCTGCACTACCTCCTGCTCGAGGACCCGGCGCTCGACGTCCTCGTCATGACGAGCGGGAACCTCTCCGGACACCCCATCGCGTTCGACAACGACACGGCGCTCTCGCAGCTGCGCGACATCGCGGATTACTTCGTCCTGCACGACCGCGATATCCGCACCCGGGTCGACGACTCCGTCGTCCGGCTCACGGAGGCGGAGGGGCTCGACGCGCCGCTCGTCTCGTTCATCCGCCGCTCGCGCGGCTATGCGCCGTATCCGATCCACCTCCCGCAGGACGTCGGCGCGGTCGTCGCCCTCGGCGGCGAGCTGAAGACCACCGTCGCCGTCGGCAAGGACAACCAGGTCTTCATCAGCCAGCACATCGGCGATCTCAAGAACGACGCGACGTTCGGCGCGCACATCGACTGTTCGTCGCACGTCCAGCGGCTCCTGTCCGTGCAGACGGACACGGTCGCTTGCGATATGCACCCGGCGTTCCGCTCCACGCGGGCGGCGAAGCGCCAGGCCGGCGCGGAGGTCGCGACGGTGCAGCACCACCACGCCCACATGGCCGCTTGCATGGCCGAGAACGGGCTGAACGAGCGGGTGATCGGCGTCATCTTCGACGGCTCCGGCTACGGCCTCGACGACACCATCTGGGGCGGCGAGTTCCTGGTCGGCGACTACCGTGAATTCGTGCGCGCCGGCCACCTCCGGCCGATGTACCTCCTCGGCGGCGACAAAGCGGTCAAGGAGCCCATCCGCGTCGCGATCTCGCTGCTCGTGGAGACGTTCGGGGACGAGCTCGGCGGGATCCGCGTCCCGGCGTTCATGGATATCGCGGAGGAGCGCCGCGACGTCTTCGTGAAGATGGCGCAGCGGAGGCTGAACGCGACGGCCACGACGAGCATGGGCCGGCTGTTCGACGGCGTGTCCTCGCTCCTCCGCATCTGCCACGAGGTCGAGTACGAGGCGCAGGCCGCCATCGAGATGGAGGCGCTGCTCGACAGGGACTTCGGGACGGCGCCGCCGCTCCAGTACGGGATAGACGAGCGGGACGGCCGCCTCGTGGTCGACTACCGGCCTCTCGTCCGGGATCTCCTGCGCGCGCTCGACCAGCCGGACGCCACGCCCGCGCACCTCAGCCGCCGGTTCCACTCGACGATCGTGGACGTGATCGCCGCGGTGTGCCTGCGCCTGGCCGATAAGTTCGACGTGCGCCGCGTGGTCATGAGCGGCGGAGTCTTCATGAACGAGTTCATCCTGATCAACGCGCTCCGACGCCTGAAGAGCGAGGGGCTCACCCCGTATTGCCACCGGCTGGTCCCGCCGAACGACGGCGGGATATCGCTCGGCCAGATCCTTGTCGCGGCCGCCCGCGGCCCGTCGGCGCGAGGAGAGCGCCCCACCACCACCGAGCATCCATGAAGCTCCTCGCGTTCGTCGCCGGCTACTCCCGGCGGATCCTCGTCCTCGCGATCCTCGCGGGGGCGCTCTGCGGCGCCTGCAACACGGCGCTCCTCGTGCTGATCAACGAGGCGCTGCAGCGCAAGCGCGGCGCGGTGATGTGGAGCTTCGCCGCGGTGTGCCTGCTGCTCCCGTTCGCCCGCTACCACTCGGAGATCCTGCTCACGCGCCTCAGCCAGGGGGCGCTCTTCGATCTCCGGGTGAAGATCTGCCGGAAGATCCTCGGCGCGCCGCTCCGCCAGATCGAGGAGATCGGCCCGTCACGGGCGCTGACTGCGCTCACGGACGACGTCCCCGTGATCACCACGGCGCTGATGCAGATCCCCATCGTCTGCATCAACCTGGTCATCGTGGTCGGAGGCCTGCTCTACATGGGGTGGATGTCTCCTGTCATGCTGGCCTCGGTGCTGGCGCTCATCGTCCTTGGGATCGTCGGGTATCAGCTCCCGATGAGCCGGGCGACACGGCACTTCCGCCGCGCGCGCGAGGCGACCGAGGAGCTGATGAAGACCTTCCGCGCGCTCACGCGCGGCGTGAAGGAGCTGAAGCTCCACGCGCGGCGCCGCGAGGCGTTCCTCGCGACGTCGCTCGAGGGGGAGGCCGGCGTCGTCCAGGCGAGCAACCTGCGCGGCATGGTCGCGCTCACCGCCGCGAACGGGTGGGGACAGGGGATGGTGTTCACCATCATCGGCGTGACGCTCTTCGTCGTGCCGCTCTTCCAGGAGGCGAGCTCCGAGGCGTCGATCGGCTACGCCCTCGTCCTGCTCTACCTGATGACGCCCATGCAGGTCCTCATCGGCGCGCTCCCGGCCCTGAGCCGCGCGGGCATCGCCGTGCAGAAGGTCGAGGACCTCGGCGCGAGCCTCCGGGTCGAGGCGAGCGGGGCAGAGGCAGGGGCCCCGCTCCCCGAGCGGTGGAAACGGCTGGAGCTCGCCGGGGTCACGCACGCCTACAGATCCGAGGGAAAGGACGACACCTTCACGCTGGGCCCCATCCACCTCAGCGTGCGGCGCGGCGAGCTCATCTTCCTCGTCGGAGGCAACGGCAGCGGCAAGACGACCCTCGCGAAGCTGATCGCGGGCCTTTACGCGCCCGAGTCGGGCCAGATCCGGCTCGACGGCGAGCCGGTCACCGACAGGAACCGGCAGGCGTACCGGGAGCTCTTCTCGGTGGTGTTCTTCGACTTCCACCTGTTCGAGAGCCTGATCGGGCTCGACTCTCCCGAGCTCACCCAGCGCGCGCGGGGTTACCTCTCTCGCCTCCAGCTCGACCACAAGGTCTCTGTCGAGGGCGGCGTGCTCTCCACGACCTCGCTGTCGCAGGGGCAGAGAAAGCGCCTCGCGCTGCTCACGGCCTACCTGGAAGACCGGCCGGTCTACCTGTTCGACGAGTGGGCGGCGGACCAGGATCCGGTGTTCAAGGACGTCTTCTACCGCCAGATCCTCCCGGAGCTCAGGGCCAGCGGCAAGACGATCCTCGTCATCAGCCACGACGACAAGTACTTCGGGCTGGCGGATCGCGTCCTGAAGATGGACTTCGGTCAGCTCGTGGGCGACGCCCAGGTTACCGTGAGATCGGACGAGACATACGCCAGCGCCTGAGTTAGAAACCGGCGCGTTCGTCGTCCGACGGCGAGCCGACGGGAGGTGTCATGGAACCGCTGGTGCTGTATCTTGGTACGAAGACGTATTCGACCTGGTCGCTCCGCGCCTGGCTCGCGCTGAAGCACACCGGCGCTCCGTTCACGGAGGAGGTCATCGCCCTTTACCAGCCCGGGTCGCGCGAGGCGCTCCTCCGGCGCTCCCCCTCGGGGCGCGTGCCGGCGCTGCGGCACGGTGACCTTGTCCTCTGGGACTCCCTCGCGATCTGCGAGTATGTCGCCGAGCTCTTCCCCGAGGCGCGGCTCTGGCCGGGCGATCGTGCGGCGCGCGCGCTCGCCCGGTCGGTGTCGAGCGAGATGCACTCCGGGTTCACCGCGCTCCGCAACGCGATGTCCATGGATCTCCGCCGGGAGATCGCCCCGATCGCGCGCGACGCCGCGGTGGACGCGGACATCGACCGTGTGACGTCGATCTGGACCGAGTGCCGGCGGGCCCACGGCCAGAAGGGGGAGTACCTCTTCGGGCATTTCACGATCGCCGATGCCATGTTCGCGCCGGTGGTCACGCGCTTCCGCACGTACGCCGTCCCGCTCGCGGGCGCCGCGGCAGCGTACGCCGAGACGATGTGGCGGCACCCTGGCCTCGCGGAGTGGGTCGCAGCAGCGCAGACGGAGTCGCTGGCCGGCTAGCTGCTCCGCCCGGCTCAAGGACGGTGCCGGCTGGAGAGGCCGCAGCGCGCCTCCGTCAGGCCCTGTCACACAGTCGCTTCGTACCAGAGCACGACGTTCCCGTTGCTGAAGCTGCGCGTCTTCTTCAGCCGGAGGTCCGCCCTCTCCTTGACCCCCTCGAACAGCGTCCTTCCGCTGCCGAGGACGAGCGCGTTCACCACGATCTGGTACTCGTCGACCAGACGCGCGTCGGTCAGCTGGGAGACGATGCTTCCGCTCCCCATCACGACCATGTCCGGCCCGGGCTCCGCCTTCAGCTTGCGCACCTCTGCCGCGAGATCGCCCTTGATGAGCCGCGTGTTGTTCCACGACGCGCTGTCGAGGGTCCTGGAGAAGACCACCTTCGGCAGGCTGTTCATCCGCTCGGCGACGGCGGGGGCCGCCTCGAGCGCCGCGCGGGTGGGCCAGAAGCTCGCCATGAGCTCGTAGGTGACCCGCCCGAACACGAGCTCTCCTCCGCCGCGCGCGTTCTCCGCGGTGAACGCGCCCCACTCCGGGTCCGCTTTGTGTGCCCAGCTCATGTCGCCGTGGCCGTCCGAGAAATAACCGTCCAGCGAGATCTGATTGAAGACGGTGAGCTTGCGCATGCTGTTCCTCCTGCTGCCCGCGTCTGCGTTAGTCCTATTCTAGGACCATTTGGTCCTCTTTCGCAAGTGCTGCGCAAGTGCTGTAGGATGTGGCCGTCATGACCGGTCTGAGAAGCTACGGGGATCCCTGCGGCATCGCGCGAGCGCTCGATCTCGTCGGCGAGCGGTGGGCGCTCCTCATCGTGCGTGAGCTCCTGCTCGGTCCGAAGCGGTTCACGGACCTCCGCGACGGCCTGGCCGGCGCGAGCCCCAACGTGCTGTCGCAGCGGCTCCGCGAGCTCGAGGGCGGCGGCGTCGTGCGGCGGCACAAGGTCGGCGCGCCGACCTACGAGCTCACGGACTGGGGCCGCGAGCTCCATCCGCTGCTCGTGCAGCTCGGCCGCTGGGGCGCGCGATCGCCCGTCCGGCCCGCGGGCGCCCTGAGCGTCGATGCGCTGATGATCGCGCTCGAGGCGACGTTCATCGCGGGCGAGGCCGCCGATCTTCGCGCGACCTACGAGCTACGGCTCGGCGAAGAGCGGTTCTCGATCGAGGTCGATCGCGCGACCATCACCATCGCGCGAGGCGCTCCGCGCACGCCGGACGCCGTGATCGCGACCGACCCCGCCACGTTGCGGGCGGTCGTCTTCGGGGATCAGAAGCTCGCGGACGCGCCGGTCGAGCTCCAGGGCGACAGGCGCATCGCTCGAACGTTCTTCCGCCTCTTCGCTCGGCCGCGCTCGACCTCTGGCAGCACGCCCGCTGGATGACGGGCCGGCCCGACGATCACGGCGCGGCCGAGGCCCCCGCGGGGATTCACCAGGTGGCGCCGAGGCGCCCTTCGCTGTCGACGCTCAGAAGATCGCGCTCTTCCCCGTGCCTGCGTCGGTCGTCCGCTTTCGTGAGGGCGCCTTGACGGTGCTCACCGGCGCGCCGGACGCGCGTCCGGGGCGCGCCGCGGTCGGCCGCGGCGCGGGCACAGGAGGTGCCGAGACGGGGCGCGCCGCGGCTGACCGCGACGTGGACGCCGGAGACATCGAGACGGGGCGCGCCGCGGCTGGAAGCGGTGCAGGCTCCGGAGACGCGGGCACGGGCGACGCTGTCGCGGGCACGGCCGCGGGAACCGTCGAGGTCGTGCCCGCCCGGGGCGCCGCGGGCGCCTGCGCCACGAGAGCGCCGCGGCTGGCGGCGAGCATCTCGCCGCTCATCGCCCGCAGCCCGGCAGCGGCTTCCAGGCGCTGCGAGGGCATCGCGGTGGTGAGCGAGAGCCCCAGCCCGAGCGCCACGACGACGCCAGCTGCGGCGAGGTGCAGCCGGGTCCGCCGCGCCGGCGCGGCGGGCGCGGGCGCGGTCGCCGCCTCCGAAGCGCCGACCGCGGCAACGAAGGCGGAGATCATCGGCGAGATCGAGGGGAATCGCTCCGCCGGATCGAGCGCGAAGGCGCGCGCGAACCACGTCTCCAGCTCCGGGGGCGCGCCGGGGCACAGCGTCGACAGCGGGGGGCGCGCGCCCTCGAGGATGGAGGCGAGCACATCGGCGATGGTGCGGCCGGCGAACGGCTGCTGGCCGGTGAGCGCCACGTGCGCGACCACCGCCAGGGCCCACATGTCGAGCTGCGGGTCCGCGTGCCCGTCGCACGTGTGCTCCGGGCTGAGGTAGCCCGGCGTGCCCAGCACAACGCCCTCCGCGGTCTGGCGCGGGAAATCGGCCGCCAGATCCTGGCGGATCCACTTGGCGATCCCGAAGTCGGCGACCTTGGCCCGCAGGCGCCCGTCGCGCCCCTCGCGGAGCAGGATGTTCGACGGCTTGATGTCGCGGTGCACGATCCCGAGGCCGTGCGCCACCGAGAGCGCCTCTCCGATCTGACGGAGGAGCGCGGCCAGCTCGGCCGCGGGCACCGGCCCGCGCTCGTGGATCAGCTGCCGGAGGGACCGGCCGCGCACGTACTCCATGACGAGGTACGGGCCTGCCTCGGCGTCCTCACCGGCGTCGTGCACGGTGACGATGAAGTCGGTCTTCCGCCCGAGCTGGGCCGCGACCTGCGCCTCGAAGCGGAAGCGCTCCATCGCGTCGATGGCCAGGTTCTGGCGCGGGAGCACCAGGAACTTGAGCGCGACATCGAAGCGCCGGACGCTGTCGTGCGCGCACCACACCTCGCCCATCGCGCCCTGGCCGAGCGGATGCACGAGCCGGTACCGCCCCGCCACGACGCGGCCCGGAAGGAGCGCGGCGCGCGCCTCGTCCCGCCCTGCGCCGCCCGGAGCAGGAGGACCGAGCGGCGCAGGCTGCCCGCCCAGCGTCGTGGCGTCGCGCGCGACGTCTCTCGCCGAGGAATCGGGCGGTCGACCGAGGGAGGGCGGCTGCAGCACGCCGGTGATCTTCGTGCCGCCACCGTTTCCCGGACCGGTCGATGCGTCCATGGGACAACGACCTGAGGAGAGGGGCGACGACATGCCCTCAGCGTATCGCGAATGCGGATGCCTTTGAACGGCGAAGACCCCGCCCTCCTCGCGCACGTGCGCCTGTTGGCCCACGCGGCAGCGTCGCGAGGCGCAGCGCTGCTGTACTTGTTGATGGTTGGCGCCGAGGGTACGCAAAGAGGTCCAGGGTAAGCCTCGCGAGCTTGTACGCCTGCTCGTCCGAGCTCAGCCAGCCGCACAGCGTCGGGACGACTATGCCCGCTGCGCCTTCACCCGCTTGACCTTCTTCTTCTCCTTGCGCTCCAGGAGCCGCAGCACCGCCACGGACCGGTCGACGAGCAGGTAGCGCTCTCCCCCTGCCCTCGCGGGCACCGTGCGCGCCGGCTCCCCGGCGGTGCGGGTGTCGATGAGCACCTCCCACCGCTCGCCGAACTCGATCGCGGGCAGCACGAACTCCAGCGGCGAGTGGTTCGCGTTGATGAGCACGAGCAGCGTATCGCCGGAGATCGGCTCGCCGCGCGTCCCGAGCGCCGAGAGGGCGTCGCCCCCGAGCAGGTAGCCGATCGCCCGCGCGTTCGGGTGGGTCCAGTCCTCAGGCGTCATCTCGGCGCCGTCGGGGCGGAACCACACGATGTCCTTGAGACCGCTCCCGTGCACGTAACCGCCCGAGAAGAACATCCGCCGGCGCAGCACAGGCTGGCTCCGGCGCAGGGCGATGAGGCGGCAGGTGAACTCGAAGAGCTGCTTCCGCCGCTCATCGAGGTCCCAGTCGTGCCAGGAGAGCTCGTTGTCCTGGCAGTAGGCGTTGTTGTTGCCGAGCTGCGTCTTTCCGATCTCGTCGCCGGCGTTGATCATCGGCACCCCCTGCGAGAGGAGGAGCGTCGCGAGGAGATTGCGCTTCTGGCGCTCGCGCAGCTCGACGACAGCGGGGTCGCTGGAGGGGCCCTCGACGCCGTGGTTGTAGCTGTGGTTGTTGTTCGTGCCGTCCCGGTTGCCCTCGCCGTTCGCCTCGTTGTGCTTCTCGTTGTACGAGACGAGATCGTTCAGCGTGAAGCCGTCGTGCGCCGTCACGAAATTGATGCTCGCGTAAGGGCGGCGCCCGCTCGACGCATACAGATCGCTCGACCCGGTGAGCCGATACCCGAGGTCGGCCGCCAGCAGATCCCCCTTCCAGAAGCGGCGCACCGAGTCGCGGTAACGGTCGTTCCACTCCGTCCAGAGGACCGGGAAGTTGGCGACCTGATAGCCGCCCTCGCCCACGTCCCACGGCTCCGCGATGAGCTTCGTGCGCGAGAGGACCGGATCCTGGTGGATGATGTCGAAGAACGAGCTCAGGCGATCGAAGTCATGGTGACCGCGGGCGAGCGCCGACGCGAGATCGAAGCGGAAGCCGTCGACGTGCATCTCGGTCACCCAGTACCGCAGGCTGTCCATCACCAGCTGGAGCGTCTGGTAATGACGCGTGTTCACCGTGTTCCCGCAGCCCGTGAAGTCCATGTAGTAGCGCGGGTTGTGCGGCACGAGCCGGTAGTAGGTCCAGTTGTCGATCCCCTTCAGCGAGAGCGTCGGGCCGAGGTGATTCCCCTCCGCGGTGTGGTTGTACACGACGTCGAGGATCACCTCGATGCCGGCGGCGTGGAGCGCCTTCACCATCGCCTTGAACTCGGTCACCTGCTGGCCGAGCCGCCCGCTCGACGAGTAGCGGCCCGCGGGCGCGAGGTACGCGAGCGTGTTGTAACCCCAGTAGTTGACGAGCCCGCGCTCCCAGATCTCGCGCTCGCTCGCCATCTCGTGCACGGGGAGCAGCTCGAGCGCCGTCACGCCGAGCTTCTTGAAGTGGGCGATCGCCGCCTCGGAGGCGAGCCCGGCGTAGGTGCCGCGCAGGTTCGCCGGGATGCCCGGGTGCCGCTGGGTGAAGCCCTTGACGTGGACCTCGTAGAGGATCGTGTCCTGCCAGCGCGTCGCCGGCGGCCGGTCGCCGTCCCACGCGAAGCGGTGGTCGACGACGACGGACTTCGGCGCGCCCCAGGCGCTGTCGCGGTGGCAGATCTCCAGGTCGTCGAGCGGGGCCGGCGGGGGCGGCGGCGTGGAGTCCTTCCCGCGCGCCTCGGCGGCGCGGCGATCGCTCGCCGTCTTGCGCCCGCCCTCGCCCTTCTCGGCCGCCGCGCCGTCCCGGCCTGCCTCCTTGGGCCGGCCGGCGCCGCCCTCGCCGCGCTCGGGGTGCCCCCCGCGGTCGTAGGCGAAGAGCGGCGCCTTCCAGTTCGGCTCGCTGGCGAGCGCGTACGCGTACGGATCGACGAGGAGCTTCGCCGGGTTGAAGCGCTGCCCGGAGCGCGGGTCGTAAGGCCCGTGCACGCGGTAGCCGTAGAGCTGGCCGGGCTTGAGCCCCGGCACGTAGCCATGGAAGACGTGGGCCGTCCGCTCGGGGAGCTCGATGCGCTCGCGCTCCACGACATCGTCGACGGCCTCGAAGAGGCAGAGCTCGACCTTGGTGGCGGACTGGGAGAACAGCGTGAAGTTGACGCCCTCGCCGTCAAAGACGGCGCCGAGTGGGGTGGGCGTGCCGGGCCATATGCGTCTGGTCATCTGAAAAACCTGTGAAGCCGCCCTATTCGCGAGATCGGCGCCGCTGTCGAGACACAAGCGCGCGCGGCCCGATTTTTCGGCCGCCGCCCCCGGGGATCGCCCGGTGCCTGGCCGCTCGGGGGGCCCGCCCTCGCGCCGTGCGCGATGTCGCGGCCCCCTGTGCGAGCTCGGCAGCGGCCGCGGCGGCGGCGCGACGGCGCTACCGCACGGTCGCAGAAGGAGCATCCAGGGCGGCGCGACCCGCGATAGACTCCGCCCCTGAACGCCTGGAGCCAAGCGAAAAACGCCCATGTCTTCCCCCTCTGCTGAAAATCAGTCCCAGAGCACGCCGTCCCCTTCCGGTCCCGCTTCCGGCGCGCGCCGCCGCACCGCCGGCGTGACGGTGCCGCTCTTCTCCCTGCGCAGCGATCGCTCGTGGGGCATCGGTGAAATCGGCGATCTCCCCGAGTTCGCCGCGTGGATGCGCACCGCGGGCCTGCGCCTCGTGCAGCTCTTGCCGCTCGGCGAGGTGTCGGGGGGCGAGACGTCGCCGTACATGGCGCTCTCCGCGTTCGGGATCGATCCGATGTTCATCTCGCTGTCCGCCGTCCCCGAGCTTCCCGAGGAGCGGCTCGGCGAGGCGCTCGGCGACGACCTCGGGGCGCTCGATCGGGCGCGGAGCAGCGCGCGCGTCGACTACGATCTCGTCCGCCGCGTGAAGCGGCGGGCGCTGCGCTTCGCCTTCGACGTGTTCGAGCGCGAGCACCACGCGAAGCAGACGCCGCGCGCGGCCGAGCTGGCCGAGTTCGTGAAGCGGCAGTCGGACTGGCTGCCCGACTACGCGCAGTTCCGCGCGTTCAAGGACGCCTTCGAAGGCGTCGCGTGGTGGGACTGGCCCGAGGCGATCCGCGAGCGCAGGCCGGAGGCGCTCGAGGCGCTGCGGCGCGAGCGCGCGCGGGACATCCTCTATTACGAGTACGTCCAGTGGCTCGCGCACGCGCAGTGGGAGGCGGCGCGCGCGGATCTCCGCGGCAAGGGCGTCGAGATCATGGGGGATCTCCCGTTCATGGTGGCGCGCGACAGCGCCGACGTGTGGGCGCACCAGGGCGAGTTCCGGCACGACATGACGGTCGGCGCGCCGCCCGACCAGTTCGACACGGAGGGGCAGCGGTGGGGGCTCCCGCCGTACTTCTGGGCCCGGATGCGCGAGAACGACTTCGCGTGGCTCCGGCGGCGCTGCCGCTACACCGGGCTGCTCTACGACCGGTTCCGCATCGATCACCTGGTCGGCTTCTACCGGACGTACATCTTCCCGGAGCAAGGGCAGACGGCCCCGGAGGGCGAGCGGCCCAGGGCGACCTTCGATCCCGCGGAGGAGCCGGAGCAGCGCGAGCACGGCGATCGGGTCGTGCGGGCGATGCTGGCGGGGGCGGCGGAGACCGGGGCGCAGCTCGTGGCGGAGGATCTCGGCGCGGTGCCGGGGTGGGTCCGGGAGTCGCTCTCGGAGCTCGGGGTGCCCGGCTACAAGGTGCTGATCTGGGAGAAAGACGACGTCGTGTTCCGCAATCCGGCGGAGTATCCGGCGCTCTCGGTGGCCTGCTTCGGGACGCACGACACCGACTCGGTGGTGGTGTGGTGGGAGTCGCGGGACGACCGGGAGCGCGCCGGGGTCCTCGAGCTGCCGCAGCTCGCGCCGCGCCGGCAAGAGCTCGGCCCGCAGTTCACGAAGGAGACCCACCGCGCGCTGCTCGACCTGATCCTCGGCTCGAAGAGCGAGCTCGTGCTGCTGCTCCTCCAGGACGTCCTCGCCACGCGCGATCGGATCAACGTCCCGGGGACCGTGGGGCCGCAGAACTGGTCGCTCCGGCTGCCGGCGCCGCCGTCTGCGCTCGATCGGGATCCCGAGGTGCGGGCCGCGCTCGATCGGGTGCGCGAGAGCGTCGAGGCCAGCGGGCGCGGATAACGCGTCATCTCCCGCCGTCTCACGCCCTCTCGGGCCCACCGGCGATATAGTCTCACCAAAAATCCGTCGATCCGCTGTAAGAGCGAGTCGGCCAGCGCGCTGACGGCGGAGGCGCCCACGCGCTGACTCGCTGCGTCGTCGGGGTATGTTTCGTGCAGTCGCGAAGTATATCCCGACGAAACATTCTGGAAAACTGCCTTCTCTTACTGTCGCGGTCGAGGAGGCCACCAGTGAACGAAATCAACGCCTCGGACACCACCTGGCTCCTGGTCTCGTCGGCAATGGTTCTGCTGATGACGCCAGCGCTGGCCCTGTTTTACGGGGGCATGGTCCGAACGAAGAACACGCTCAGCACATTCATGCACAGCTTTTTCGCCATGGGGATCGTGACCCTGGCGTGGGTAACGCTCGGGTACTCGATGGCGTTCGCCGAATCCAAGGGCGGGTTCATTGGCGGCTTCGACTACGCGTTCCTGAACGGCGTTGGCACCGAGCCGCGCGTCGGGACGACGGTGCCTCACCTCCTGTTCATGGCGTTCCAGATGATGTTTGCCATCATCACGCCGGCGCTGATCTCGGGCGCCTATGCGGAGCGCATCAAGTTCTCGTCGTATGTGGTGTTCACGCTGCTCTGGTCGCTCCTCGTCTACAGCCCGATCTGCCACTGGGTCTGGAACCCGGGCGGGTGGCTCCTCGCGCGCGGCGCGCTCGACTTCGCCGGCGGCACCGTCGTTCACCTCGCCTCGGGCGCGAGCGCGCTCGTGATCGCGATCGTGATCGGCAAGCGCAAGGGGTACCCGACGCGCAAGATCGTGCCGCACAACCTCACCATGACGCTGCTCGGCGCCGGCCTCCTGTGGTTCGGCTGGTTCGGCTTCAACGGCGGCTCCTCGCTCGCGGCGAACGGGCTCGCCTCCGTGGCGTTCGTGAACACGCACATCGCCGCGGCGATCGCCGCGCTCGCGTGGGCCCTCATCGAGGCCGTGCGCTTCGGCAAGCCGTCGCTCCTCGGCGTGGCGTCGGGGCTCGTCGCGGGCCTCGTCGCCATCACCCCGGCGGCTGGCTTCGTCGGGCCGATGGCGTCCGTCGCGATCGGGCTCGCCGCGGGCGCTGTGTGCTATGGCGCCGTGATGCTGAAGGGCAAGCTGGGTTATGACGACAGCCTGGACGCGTTCGGCATCCACGGCGTGGGCGGGCTGCTCGGCGCGCTGCTCACCGGCGTGTTCGCCTCCAAGGTGTGGAATTCGGCCGGCCAGGATGGCCTCATCAAGGGCAACTCGGCGCTGCTCACCGAGCAGGCGATCGCGGCCGCGGTCGCGGCGGCTTACGCTGGGGTGGTCACCTT
The DNA here is from genome assembly GCF_051525235.1 of Sorangium sp. So ce124. Taxonomy (NCBI): domain Bacteria; kingdom Pseudomonadati; phylum Myxococcota; order Polyangiales; family Polyangiaceae; genus Sorangium; species Sorangium sp. So ce124. Next base: position 3,685,334 of record NZ_CP150312.1, on the reverse strand, counting down.
CGTGCTCGTGAAGGGGATCAGCGCGGTGATGGGCTTCCGGGTCGACGAGGAGACGGAAGACGAGGGCCTCGACGGCGTCCTCCACGGCGAGGAGGCCTATTCGCTCGGCGAGGGTGGCGCTCATGCGGTCGAGAGCGAGCCCCCGGTCGCCAGGCCGGCGCCGGCTCCTGTCCTCGCGCGCGAAAGCGCCTGATCCAGCGCAGCGGAGGCTCGCTCGCGGAGGCCGCCTGGCGGGTGCCAGGCGGCCTTCGTTGTTTTGTCCCCTTGGCCCCCTGCCCTTCCCGGCAGGGAGCGGTCACCTGCAACTGAAGGCGGGCTCGCCGGTCTCCTCGCAGCCGTGGTCGCACGTGACCTTGGCGCACCCGCAGCGGCGCAGCCTTCCGCGGTCGCCGTCGGCGCTGTGATCGCAGTCGTCGCTCAACGTGCGGCACTCGTCCTGGCAACGCTCCTTCTGCGCGGGCGACGGCGCGCAATCGACGACCGCCGCGCCGCCGGAGGAGCCCGCGTCGCTGCACAGCTCGACGGACGCGACCTGCTCGAGCAGCGGGATGATCCCCCCGATCATGCATTGAGCGTGCGGCTCGCAGACGTGGTCCCGCAGCACCGCCACCACGCGGACGCGCTGCCCGGTCAGCTCGCGCCAGTCCGGACCGAGCCAGCGCTCGGCGTCCTCGCGCGACAGGATCCTCCCGGCGATGAGGGGCTGCGAGCCCTTCGTCAGCGTCATCGTACCGACCCAGCGCTCACGCGCCGGCGCGTCGCCAGGGCGCTCACCCTCCGTCGGCGGCGACGCCGGCGGCGTGCCGGCGGGCGCGGCGCTCACGGCGGGCGCCGGCGCAGCGACCCGCGCAGCGGGAGCGACCCGCGCCAGCGGCGCCGTCGAGGGGGGCGCGCCCTCCGCGCAGCCCATCGCCCCGGCGCAGCACGCGCCGGCCAGCGCCCGGCGAAGCCATCGCCGCAATCCCGCGACGGGGAGCCGCGGGGCACGCACCGAGTTCATGGAAGGCACGGGTCACCTTACCACGCGCCAACGTGGACACGCGCCAGGGCGCGCCGGCTGCGGCCGAGCGCCGGTGCGGAATCAGCTCGCGGCGCGCAGCCACTGCCGGGAGAGATCGAGCGTCAGCTCGCGGCGCGCAGCCACTGCCGGGAGAGATCGAGCACGCGCGCGTTCTCGGGGATGTCGAGGAAGCTCGGGCGGTGCGCCGCGGGCAGCGCCTCTGCCCGCACGAGCAGCCGCTCGCGCGCGCCGGCGATGACCGCGGACGCGCGCTCGCGGTCGCCCGCCGCGTGCAGCGCCTCTGCATGGACCAGATCCGCCAGCGTGCTCTTGTACCCCGGCGCGCTCCAGCGCTCGTGGGCCGACGCGGCCTCCCGCGCCGTGGAGAGCGCGTCCGCGGCGCGGCCCGCGGCGAGCTGGATCGAGGAAAGGAGCGCCTTCGCCCCCACCTGCTCGAGCGGGAACGACGCGAGGAGCTCGATCGCGGCCAGCGCTTCGCGCTCCGCGGCCTCGAGGTCCCCCTCGCGGCGGAGCAGGCTCGCGAGCGCCCAGCGCGCGAACCCTTGCTGCAGCGGGGTGCGCCGCTCGATCCCGACCCCCAGCATCCTCGCCGTCTCGGCGCGCGCTCGGTCGAGCGCGCCGAGGTCGATCAGCACCTCGATGCACAGGAACGTCCGGAGCCACGAGACCGGCCCCAGCTCTTCCCCCGCGGGCATCGTCTCGCCGAGCTCGCGCTCCGCCCGCCGGAGATCGCCGAGCAGCCGGGCGATCATCCCGATCGCCACCTGCCCGACGATCGAGCCGCGCCAGTACCCCGCCTGCACGAAGCTCGCGCGCGCCGCCTCGGCCATGCACAGGCCCGTCCACAGGTCTCCGTCCCTCCACGCCTCGTGGAACGCGAGCGCGATCTGCAGCCACCCGCGCGCGACGGGGTCCCGCTCCGCGACCGGCTCGGTCACCTCGCGCACCCGCCTGGTCAGCGCGTCGGCGAGCCTGAACTCGCCGAGCTGCGCCGCGTAGTAGCTCCCGGCGGCGAGCGCGAACGCCGCCGAGCCGATCCCCTCCGGGGCGAGCTCGACCGCCTGCAGCGTGCGCACCGTCGCCATGAGCTCGTCGAGCCTGCCGAGGTGGATGTCCGCGGTGATCTTGGCGGGCACCGTCCTCACCCAGGGCATGCTCCCGGGCGTCAGGAGGCGCTGCGCCTCGTCGAGGTACAGGAAGGCGTGGTCCCACTCGCTGCGCCACGCGTGGACCTCCGAGAGCACGCCGAGCAAGCTGAGGTGCACGGCGTCCGGCGCGCCGCACTCGAGCCCCCGCCGGGCGCGCGCGATCGCCGCGTCCGGATCGCTCCCCCGCAGCGCCTGCTCCGCGGCGCGCAGGTAGAAGCTCCCGGCGCGCGCGAGGTCCAGCCCGCGCTCGAGGTGCTCGGCGAGCATCGCGGGATCGCTCGCGCCTCGCTCCTCCAGGAAGGCGGCCGCGAGCCGGTGCCCGAGGACGCGATCCGTCTCCGTGAGCATCTCGTAGGCCCCTTCCCGCAGGAGCGCGTGCCGGAACATGAACTCCTCGTCCCCTGGAAACCGGCTCTCCTCGCGGCGGACGATCACCTCCCCGTCGACCAGCTCCGCGAGCACGTCGTGCGGCGAGACCCGCGGCGCCGCGCTCCCGAGGAGCGCGCCGATGCCGGCGCGCCAGAAGACGTCGCCGAAAACGCTCGCCGCGCGCAGCACCTTGCGCGCCTCGCCGTCCAGCGCCGCGAGCCGCGCCTGGACCATCGCCAGCACCGTCTCCGGCAGCGCGTCGCCCATCCCCTCGGCCACGGCGCGGATCAGCTCCTCGAGGTAGAAAGCGTGGCCGTCCGCGTGGGCCACGAGGCGCGCCACGGTCTCCGCGTCCACGCCGTCGCCGAGCGCGTGGCGGACGAGGCGCTCGCAGGCCTTCCGCGGCAGCCGGGTCAGGTGGATCACGTTGAGCGCGCGCCCGCCCCAGAGCGCCGGGAACATCTCGTGGACCTCGGGGCGCGCGAGCCCGAGCACCAGGAACGGCCGCTCGCCGAGCGAGCCGAGCGCCGCGTCGACGAAGCGCACGGTCGGCAGATCGCCCCAGTGCAGGTCCTCGAGCACGAGCACGACGGGGTGCGCCGACGTCTCGGCGGCGAGGAAGTCCTCCCAGGCGCGGCGCATCTGCCGCCCCATGGTCTCCGTGTCCGCGCGGGCCGCAGAGAGCAGCGCGCTCTCCTCGCCCTCGAGCTCGACGCCGGCGATCTCCCCGAGGAACACCGCCACGCGCTCGCGGTCGGGGCCGGGGACGTGCCGCGCCACGCGCGCCGCGAGCTTCTGCTTGCGGACCGCGGCGGCCTCGCCGTCCTGGATGCGGCACGCGCACCGGATCGCCTGCCCGAGCAGGCCGAACGCGGAGCCCACGCGCAGCGGATCGCCGCACGCGGTCCAGATCTCGACGTGCTCGTCGTGCGCGCGGAGCGCGCGCGTGAACTCGTGGGCGATCCTGGATTTGCCGATGCCGGCGGGCGCCGTCACGAGGACGGCGCGGGCGATCGGCGCCTCGGCGCACTCGGTGAAGAGCGTCGTCAGCGTGAGCAGCTCGCGCTCCCGCCCGACGAACGCGCTCGCCTTGCCGAGCAGCGTCCCGGCGCTCCCCGCGGCGTCGCGCTCGCCGTGCAGCTCCCTCCGCTCGCCTTCGCCGGACACCTCGAACCGCGCGCCGAGCAGCCGCGCGGTCACGTCGTCGATCGCGATGGGCGGCCCGCGCGGGTCGGGCTGCCGCTCGTGGGCCCGCCTCGCCTCGCACGCGTCGAGCAGCCGCGCGGCCCTGTCGATCGCCTCCCCCATCGGCAGCTGCCTCGCCAGCTGCGCCCGGCCCGTCGAGAGCGCCATCGGCCGGGTCGGGGCCACCTTCCGGAGCGCCAGCGCGCAGCGCGCCGCCTGCGACGCCTGGTCGGTCGCGTCCCTGCCCGCGACGATGGCGACCACGGCGGAGCCGTCGGCGAGCGCTTCCATGTGCCCTCCATGCGCCGCCACGACCTTCCGCAGCTGCGCCCCCACGGTCACCTCGAGCGTCTGATCGAGCGGCGCAGTGTCGGCCGTCGCCGGCGTGGCCTCCCGCCCCACGAGCAGCACGGAGAGCAGCCGCCGCTCGCTCGCGGTGAGCGCCTCGGGGCGCTCGATCGCGGCCCCGCGCGCCGAGGCCCCGGCGGCGCGCAGCGTGCTCAGGATCACGGCGGCGGTCGCGCCGTCGCCGATGCGCTCCTCCGGGTCCTTCGCGAGCATCAGGTGGACGACCGCGTCGAGCTGGGCGGGGACCTCGGGGCGGAGCGAGCGGATCGAGGGGACCTCGCCGAACAGGATCTTCGCGAGGATCGCGGGGATGTTCTCGCCGACGAACACGGGGGCGCCCACGAGGCACTCGAAGAGCACGCAGCCGAGGGCGAACACGTCGGCGCGCGGCGTGAGTGCGCTGTACCCGACGCGCGCCTGCTCCGGGGCCATGTAGGCTGGCGTCCCGAGGGCGACCCCGGTCAGCGTCATCGGCGTCGCGTCGAGCCGCCGCGCGATCCCGAAGTCCAGGATCTTCACCTGCTCAATCTGCCCGTCCACGAGGAACAGGTTGCTCGGCTTGAGATCGCGGTGGACGATCTCGCGGGCGTGCGCCTCCGCCAGCGCCTCGGCGGCCTTCACGCCGAGCGTCAGCGTCTCTTCGACGGTGAGGCGGCCGCGCAGGAGGCGCCGCGAGAGGTCCTCTCCTTCGAGCCATTCCATGGCGAGATAGGACCTCCCCGAGGAGGTTTTCCCGTGGGCCACGTGCCGCACGATCCCAGGGTGCGAGAGCTCCGACAGGAACCTTGCCTCCCGGTCGAACCGCGCCTCGTGCGCGCCCGCCCCGAGCACCACCTTGAGAGCGACGGTGGCGCCTGTCACCCGATCGAGCGCCCGATAGACCTCCCCCATACCGCCGGAGCCGGCGAGCGCGAGCAGCTCGAACCGCTCCCCGACGACGTCGCCGACGCGCATGGATCGAGTATCGCCCGGCGGCGGATCTCCTGTCCAGCGCGCGTCGGGCCGGGGGAGACACGGCACGTCGTTCAGCATCTCGCGAGCTCTCGCGATACCTCGCGACGCCTCGCAATGTCCCGCACAATGTTGCGTGCTCGACAAGCACCGTGGGAGACGACATGCACGTTCGAGACGTGCTCAGCGCCAGACGAGACCGCGCCGGCGGCGCGCCGAGGGTGGGGGCCACAGCGCTGCGCGCGCGCTCAGCGCGGCGCGCGCAGCGTCACTCCGATCCTCCGCGACGCCTCCTATCCGAGATCGCGTTGCGCGACGACCGCAGCGGCGCTTCAGCCACGTCATTCCGTCTCGTGCGGAGCGAGGGGACCTCGGTCGACGCGAGGTCCTCGAGCGCCGACGCCAGCGACTGGTGGCTGGACAGATCGCCCAGCTGGATATCGATGGCGACGAGGCGCATCGCGAGCTCGGGGCGCACGCCGACGAGGCGGACGCGGGCGCCGAGCAGCGAGGCCGCGCGCTGCGTCTGCCCGAGCGCGTGGGCCACCTGGGCGTCGATGCTCGGGACGCCCGTGATGTCGAGCAGCACGCAGCGCGCCCCGTGTCGGCTCACCCCATCGACCACCCGCTCGAGCATCTGCCGGGCGCGATCTCCATCGAGCTCGCCGACGAGCGGGACGAGCAGCACGCCGGGCATGAGCGGGATGAGCGGGCAGCCGAGCTCGCGCACCGCGGCCGAGAGGGTGCGCTCGCGCTGATAGGCCTCCTGGAGGCTCGCGTGCTGCTCGGAGAGCGACTGCACGAGCGCGTCCCGCTCGAGGGCAGCGCCGAGGAGCGCCCCCCAGATGGAGATGGTGCCCTCGTCGCCGGCGACCTCGATCGAGCTCGGGCCGACGATCGCGAGGACCCCCCAGTCGTGGTGGAGCGTGCGGATCGGCAGGAGCGTCACCATGAACGGGCCGCCGGCGGTCGAGGGCGGCAAGTGCTCTGCGAGCGGGAACTCCTCCCGCGCGCAGAGGGCGCCGAGCGGGGGAGTCGGGCTGCCATCGCGGCTGTAGGCGCCTGCGATGACGAGGCGCGCGCGGGTGGTCGGGTCTTCCCAGAGCGCGAGACAGCCCCAGACGGCGGCGGTCGAGTCGAGCCAGGAGAGCGAGCGCGACTCTTCCTGGGTGCCGCCGAGCAGCGCGAGGCTCACCTCGTGATCGGACCGCGTGAGCGCCCCGAGCTCGTCGACGAACTGCCGCTCGGTCTCGACGCGAGCCAGCATGAGCGAGAGGCGCAGCCGCTCCTGGAACTCCTCGGCTCGCTCCTCCGCGGACTCCGCTGCTTCCCTGTCCAGGCGCGCGCGACGTCGCTTTCCGGACCGGCCGAGGAGGCGGACGACCCCCATGAGGCTCTCCACGTCAGGCGTGAGGCGGACGGCCTGCTGACAGGCCTCGTCGATCTCGGCCGCGGGCGGTGGCGCGGCGCCCTCGAGCGCCGCGGTATATCCCGCGATCACGGCGGCGACGCCGGGCCAAACGGCCGTCGGGGGCGTCTCGGGTGGGAGCGGCAGGCGGAGGAGCAGCTCGACCATCTGCCGCTCGAGGTCGTCGTCCGGCGCCGCGCGCTTCCCGTGGAGCACGCCATGGAGCGGGTCGCACCCGCACGTCCGCCGCCTGACGAACGTGGTCGGCGCGAGCACGGGCCCGGACGGGACGACCTGGCCTGCGACCTGCGCCAGCACGAGCTCGTACGCGAGCGCTCCGATGGCGTCGAAGCGCTGGCGCACGGTCGTCAGCGGAGGGGCCGACCACTGCGCATCGGTGATGTCGTCGAAGCCGATGATCGCCAGATCGTCGGGGATGCGGTATCCGGCGGCCTGGAGGGCCGACATCATCCCGAGCGCGTTCTTGTCCGTGGCGACGACCGCGGCCGTGAGATCTCCCCTGCGCGCGATGAGGGCCTCTGCGGCGCGCTGGCCGCCGGAGTGCCAGTTGTTGTCGGCGTCGAAGACGAGGCCGGGATCGAAGGGGATCCCGCTCTCGATGAGCATCTCCATGTAGCCGTCGAAGCGCGCGCGGATGTCGTCCTGATCGATGCAGCCGACGAACGCGATGCGCCGGTGTCCATGCTCGATCAGGTGGCGCACCGCGCTCCGGACGCCCTCGCGGTTGTCCGGCATGACGGTCGGACAGCCCGCCTCGGGGGCGCAGGAGCTGACCGTGACGAGCGGGACACGCGCCTGCGCGAGGAGCTCGATGCCATCCGTGGCGAGCACGACGATCCACCCGTCCACCTGGTCCCGGGCGAGCGAGGGCGCCTGGACGTACGCCGGCGTGCCGCGCACCACCAAGACACGATGGCCGCGCTGCTGCGCCTCCTGATGGATCCCCCTGAGGACCGAGGTGAAATAAAAGCCGTCGAGGAAGGGCGTGAGGACGCCGATGGTGGTCGGGCGGGAGTGCATGGGCTGCGGGCTCGCGAATGGATGAATACCGGATCTCCGTCTCGCTCACCGACGGCCATCACCGCCACCTGCCAGAAATTCCGGTGACTCGCGAATCGTCCGGGTGTACAGCATCGCCGATCCGTTTGGCCATCGATCGAAACATCCTCGTCGTCATGGCGCGCCCCCGTTACGAGCCCACGTCCTTCCCCGCAGAGGGATCGATCGGGCGAGAGGAAGGGAGCGGAGGGTGAGCGCGCCGGCCGTGCGTGCGCTCGTCTCGGCGCTCGGCGCCTGCGCAGCGCTCACGCCGGCCAGCGCGCGGGCGGAGTGCGATCGCGCGGCCGCGGACGTGTCGTGGGTGCGCCTCGCGGGCGCGGAGGGGCGGTGCCCGTCGGCGTCCCGGTTCCGCGCCGAGATCTCGCGGCGGCTCGGGCGGGAGCTCGTCACGACGGGCAAGGCCGCCTCGATCGAGGCCGTGGTGCAGGGGCACCCCGGGGCCTGGTCGGCCACGATCCGGACCGAGCTGTGCGACGGCTCCCCGCCGACGGTCCGCGAGCTCTCCGACCCCACCCAAAGCTGCGACGGCATCGTGGCCGCAGCGGCGGTGCACATCCTGCTCGCGATCGATCCAGAGGCCGGCCTCTCCCCCCCGACCGCCGAGGCGCCGCGCTCCCCGCAGGCCGCCGAGGCGCCGCGCCCTCCGGCCCCTCCTGCGCGCCCTCCGGCCGCGGAGCGGGCGCCGGAGCCGCCGTTCCCCTGGCCGGCGGAGGCCAAGACCACGCCGCCCCCGGCCGAAGGCCCGCCGCCCCCCGGGCTCTCGGTCACCTGGCGCGGGCTCGCTTCCATGGGCATCGTCCCCTCGCCGGGGTTCGGCGTCGCCTTGTCGGGCGAATGGTCGATCCTGCCGCGGTGGACGCTCGAGACGGGCGTGCTGTGGCTCCCGGAGCAGCACGCGGCCCAGCGGACGTTCGCCTTCGGGCTCACTGCGGGCTGGCTCGGCGCGTGCTTGGAGATGGTCCGGAGCCGCTCGGTCGCCCTCGGGCTCTGCGGCCGGGCGGTGGCGGGCGCCATCTACGCCGTCATCTACGGGGACGACGGCGTCCTCCCGACGATCCTGCCGACCGACGTCGGCTCGCGCGCGTGGCTCAGCCTCGGCGCCGGCACGCGGCTCGGCGTCCGCGTCCTCGGGCCGCTGCGGCTCGAGACCGGCATCGACCTCTTCGTCCCCGTGACGCGGTACGATTTCCAGCTCGAGGGCGGGCGGCCGACGGGCCTGGAGCAGGCCGCGCTCGCCGCCGCGGCGTTCGGGGGGGTCGGCCTCACGTTTTGATGAAGGATCCACGGGCTGCCGGCATTCAGTCTCCCGTGGAGCAGTGCTTACGAGCCGACGTCCTGCGCGACGCCAAGCAGCCGCCACGGAGCCTCGTCGCCCTGCACGCCGAGCACGGCAACTTCGTCTGGGCGACCCTCCAGCGGTTCGGCATCCAGCACCCTGACCTGGAGGATGCCTTCCAGGACGTCTTCGTCGTCGTCCAGCAGCGGCTCCCGTCCTTCGACTGGGCCTGCCCCATCACCACCTGGCTCTTCGCCATCTGCCGCCGCGTCGCCGCGTCGCACCGCCGCCGCGCCCACACGCGCCGCGAGCGGCTCGGCGAGGTGGTGGACGACGTGCCGGACCCCGCGCGCGGCCCGGAAGAGATCACCTCCCGCCGCGAGGCGCGGCTGCAGCTCGAGGGCATCCTCGCGGCCATGGATCTCGATCGACGGGCCGTGTTCGTCATGTTCGAGATCGAGGAGATGCCGTGCGACGAGATCGCGCGCCTGGTCGGCGTCCCGATCGGGACCGTCTACTCGCGGCTCCACGCGGCGCGGAAGGAGTTCGCGGCGCTCCTGAAGAAGTCCGAGGTCGAGCGCGCGCGCAGGGGGGCCAGATGAGCGATCCGAAGCGATGGAACCAGGAAGGAGGAGGCGCTCCGCCGGGCGCGCGCGAGCTGCTCCGCGCCGCCGCGCCCATCCGCCCGATGACGTCCGCCGAGCTCGCGCGCACCGCGGCCCGGGTGGCGCCGCTCGAGACGGCCGCGGGCGCGGCCGCCGGCGCCACGGTGCCGGCGTGGATCAAGGGGATCTTCCTCGCGGTGGGCATCGGGGCCGGCGGAGCAGGGCTCCACGCTGCCCTCGGCGAGGTCCCGAACGCCGCCGCGCCGATCGCGCCCCCTCCGGTGCTCACCGATCTGCCGCTGGAGCGGCTCCTCTCACGCGCGGGCGGCCGCGAGCCGGCCGGATCGCCGGCGGCCGGGCCGCCGGCTGCCGAAGCACCGGTGGCCGAGGCGCCGCGCCCGCCCCCGTCCGCCCTCCGCCGCGAGGCGCCGCGGAGCCCCCGGCCGGCCGCGCCGGCGCCGGAGGCGACCGCCTCGGCGGACGGCGACGACCTGGTCCGGGAGTCCAACCTGGTCGACGCGTCCAGAGCGGCGCTCGCGCAGGATCCGGAGGCCGCCCTCGCCGCGCTGGAGAGGCACCAGGCCGAGTTCCCGAAGGGGCGGCTGGCGGAAGAGCGGGAGTTCATCGCTATCCGCGCGCTGGTGCGCCTCGGGCGCGCCGACGAGGCGCGGGCGCGCGCGGCGGCGTTCTTCGCGCGGTATCCATCGAGCTCCTTCGCCGAGCCGCTGCGCCGCATCGTCGCCGCGGCTCGGTGATTGCTTCCACGACGACGGCTGCACCCGCGAACTTCACACGACGTTCGAGCAACCGAGCCGGATCGCCTCGCCAGTGCCAGCGGCGACGACATCGACGCTCGCACGGACCACAAGAAATCGACATGAAACCGACGCAGACACGGACCGCGAAAAATTAACGCGAGTACAAACACGAGCGTTCATATCGCTTGCCCGGTACCTAAACAGTATTAACATACGCCCCACGTTCACGGGCGGCCGCGCCGAGAGGCGCCGGCGCCCTGGCGTTTCGTCGGAGAACGGTGGATTCAGCGGCTCGATGAGGCCAGGCTGCCGTGGCAGCGCTGGCCGCGGCGAGGCACGCCGCCCATGCGGCGCGCGCCGAGCGTCGTCTCCTTGCGGACGACGCGCGCGCTCGCCGGCGGTCGTCCTCCTCGGGCCGCTCGTTCCATCCGCGAGCGCGCGTTCGCGCTCTCGCGCGGCTCCGCCGTTCTTCGTGGTCATTTCAGGAGGTTTCATGTCGTCGAAGCTGTCGAGTTCGAGCAGTCCGGTGCGCTCTCATTCTGATTCTGCCTCCCCCGGCGCGTGGCAGGGGGCGCGGCGCGCCGCGCTGGCCGCGCTCGCGATTCTGCCGATTTCTTGCGCGGATCTCGGGCCCACGGACGGCGCTCCTGCCGATCTCGCCGAGGGCGAGATCGCGGAGGCCGGCCAGGCGCTCTCGCTGACTTTCCCCATCAAGGAGCGGAGTTCGCTCGTCGTCACGAACACCGAGATCGTCGGCGCGTTCAAGCTGAAGGACGTGCTCCAGCAGCTCATCGATCAGGCGGGCGTCAGCCTGACGCCCCTCCAGCTCTTCCGGCAGTTCATGGACACGAACCGGAAGGCCGCAGACGGGATCGGCCTCGGCCCGCACTGCGACGACGTGCTGATCCCCGGCTCGGCCGGGTCCATCAACGGGTGGCCGATCGACTGCCCCCGCGTCGTGGGCCTGGAGGCCGACAGGGATCCTTTCGCCGATGAGGAAGCCCCGAACGCCTACGTCGCCACGACCCTGTCGAACCGCTTCGACCTCGCCCCGCCGGACGGCGCCAACTGCGGCGAGTACCGCGTCGTCTTCGCCAGGCGCTCCGGCATCCCGGAGGGGGCGTTCCAGATGCGCAACTTCATCATCTTCGAGGGCCGGCTGCCCAACCCGACCCCGAGCCTTGGCAGAGAAGGGTGCCGCCCGGTCGTCGACTTCTGGTACCACCTGTCGGATCCGGCGAAGAGCCTGGCGGAACGGAGGGACGAGCTGCTCTCCTTCTATTTCGATGGCCTGCCCGGGGGGTTCGAGCCCGTCTTCCACATCAATCATTACGGTCAGAACGCGGGGCCGTACGGCGGCCAGATCCGGACCAACGAGTTCCTCTTCGCCCCCGCGGTCGACAACACTGCGCCCGAGCCCTTCACGACGTGGAACCTCCGGGAGTTCAGGCTCCTTCACAGCGGCTCGGGGAGCAGCGGTACGCTGGTCGTCACGCCGTCGTTCGTGAAGGACACCCCGGCCGCGCCGCTCTTCGATCCCGCCTCGACCGACGCGCGCGCCGTCGCCTTCAGGAGCACGTCGTTCCCGGGCCTCGTGGAGCGGCTCGCCGCGGCGGACGACATCAACCGCTTCGCCTTCGAGCCGAGCTATCCGACGACGATGAACGCCGGAGAGAGCCAGATGATCGGCCTCCAGAACAACTACTTCGCGACGTTCGGCGCCGGGCCCTCGGCCCTCAGGACAAGCATCCAGAACAAGCTCACCGCGATGGGCAGCGCGCTCACCCCGGATCAGGTCGTGGGTCGCGCGTTCTCCCTGTCGTGCAGCGGGTGCCATGAGCCGATCGGCGACGCCACGGGCTCCCCGACCGTCGGGCTCGATCTCGGCACGACCGCGACGCTGGCGAAGCTGAGGCCGTTCACGCAGACCTCCGAGCAGCTGGAGGCCGATCCGGACGAGCCGGGCGGGCAGCGCTTCAAGATCTCGGAGGCCCTCACGGGCGTGTTCATCCCGTTCCGGAAGAACGTGATGGCGGACTTCCTCCTCAACAACCCGATCCTCGGGTTCGAGAAGCCGGGCGCGTGGACGTCGGCGCAGGCCCAGCTGTCGGTCCACACGGGCCGGGTTGTGGAGGGCATCTCGTCGCTCGAGGTGAAGACGCCCTCCGCGTTCAACGCGATCGTCAGCCCGAACTTCAGCTCGGCGAACCTCGCCCCGGTGGGCAACAAGATCACGCTCGATCTCTTCGTCTCTCCCGCCCAGCCGAACCCGAGCTGGGTCGGGAACATCGAAGTGCTGATCTCGATCCCTTCAGCCGGCATCTACAACCAGTGGGCCGGCAACGTCGCGCTCACCCCGCTCACCCGGGGCCAGTTCGTGAGGATCCAGTTCGCCCAGCTGCCGACGGCCACCAAGAACGCGCTGAACGCAGGGGCCACCGACGTGAAGCTGCAGTTCAACCTCAACGTGACCAGCAACTCCGGTCCGTACTACCTCGACAACGTGCGGTTCGAGAACTGACCGCGAGCGAGCGCTCGTGAGCGTGAGAGCGAGCGTTCGCTCATGAAGAGGGCGCCGGCCACCCACCGGAGCCCTCTTCTTCTCTTGCGCTCGGATACCGATCCTCCCACGCGCGCCCACACACGGCCCCTCCCCGGGGCCGACCCCCCAGCGGAACGATCCGTTCAGACGGATAATTCATCCGTTATAGTAGACACCGTTCTCGGGCCTTGGTATGCTGCGCTCATGTCAGGCATTGCCATCATCACCGGAAGTGTCTCTGCGCGCTCGAAGACCTCGGCGCTCGCGGCCCGCATCGCGGCGCGGCTCGTGCGCGAGGGGTTTCGCGTCACCACCATCCACGTCCGCGAGCTCCCGGCCGAGGATCTCCTGCACGGGCGCTTCGACTCCCCCGCCCTGGTGGACGCGGCGCGGGTCGTCGCGGAGGCGGCCGGGGTCGTCATCGCGACACCCATTTACAAGGCCTCGTACACGGGGGCGCTCAAGGCGTTCCTCGACCTCTTGCCGCAGTTCGGGCTCGCGGGGAAGGCAGCTCTCCCCCTCGCGACGGGCGGGACGCTCGCGCACGTGCTGGCGATCGATTATGCGCTCCGTCCGGTGCTCCAGTCGCTCGGTGCGCGGCACGTCGTCGCGGGGCTGTTCCTCCTCGACAAGGCGCTGCGGCTCGGGGAGGACGGGGTGCTCGACGTCGATGACGAGCTCGGGAGCAAGCTGGAAGAGATCGTGAGGCCCTTCATCGACAGCGTGATCCGGGAAGGCCTCCCGCTGCCGGCGCGCGAGGTGGCGGCCTGAGCGGTATACCCATGCGCTTGCTCACGCTCCCCACCCCCGAATCGACGGCGGCGCCGACAGAGCGCGCCAAGGCGCTCCTCTTCGAGGATCCCAGATCGCAGGAGCTGCTCCACCGCGCGAGGCAGGTCGCGGCGGGCGACGCGGCAGCGCTCATCACCGGCGAGATCGGCACCGGCAAGGAGATCATCGCGCGGCACGTGCACGAGCTCAGCGCGCGCCGCGGCCGGCCCTTCCTCGCCGTGAGCTGCGCGGCGCTGTCGCCCGCGCTCGCGGACAGCGAGCTCTTCGGCCACGAGCAGGGCGCGTCCCCGAAGGCGCTCACCATGAAGCACGGCCTGCTCGAGGCCGCCGAGGGCGGCACGCTCTACCTCGACGAGATCGGGGATCTCCCGCTCGGCGTGCAGGTCAAGCTGCTGCGCGCGCTGGAGGACCGCGAGGTCGTCCGGCTCGGCTCACGGACCCCGGTGCCTGTCGACGTGCGCATCATCGCGGCCACGAACGTCCCGCTGAACGACGTTGTCGCCGTCGGCGGGTTCCGTGAGGACCTGTTCTCCAGGCTGAATGGCGCCGCGATCCCTGTCCCCGCCCTGCGCGAGCGGCCGGGGGACATCCTGCCGCTAGCCCGCTATTTCCTTGGCACGTACGGGCGCCGCCTGGGGCCCACGCCGTGCGTGCTCACGTCGTCCGCGGTGGACCGGCTGCTCGCGCACTCGTGGCCGGGCAACATCCGCGAGCTCGAGAACGTCATTCACCAGGCGCTCCTCGTCTGCCGCGCAGGCCGCGTGACAGGGAAGGATCTGCGGTTCACGAGCCTCCGGCCGAAGGCGGCCGCGATCGAGCCGCCGGGCCGCGTCGACGGGCTGATGGCGACGCTCGAGAGCACGATCGCCGCCCTCTTCGACGCCAGCTTCCCGAACGTGCACGAGCGGGTCGAGGAGATCGTGATCCGCACCGCCTACCGCCGCTGCGACCGCAACCTGGGGCTGACGGCGGCGCGGCTCGGCGTCAGCCGCGATCTCGTGCGCGCGCGCCTCCTGCAATCCGGCGAGATCGCGCAGCCCTCCACGCCCGAGCCCCCAGCCGCGCCGAAGGCCGGCGACGCACGAGCGGCCGCGACAGCACTCCCGATCTCCCTGCCCTGATCGACGCCGCCGCGTCGCTCCTCCCCGCCAGGAAGCCCGCGCCTCGCGCCGGACCAGCAAAGGTGCGATATAGAGCGACAAGCCCCCCTACGCCCCGGTGCGAGCAATTCTCGCGGGCACGAGCCGATTGCGTGTCCTGAACAACAGATGCACCGATTGCGTGTCCTGCACAACAGGCGCGCACGTGATGCGTGCTCCGAGCCTCGCAGAGCGCGTCGGGTCGCTCTTTTCACGTTGGCGCGCGGCGTGCGAGCCTGGGGATCGTGCAGGGCCGGACGGCAAGGCGAGGAGGGTGTTTGTATGAGCTCAATCCATCCCGGTGCGGCAACGAATGTAGTCGCAGCGTCCCTGGCGCGTCCCGCGGCGAGCGCCGGCGCGACCGTTGATCCCGGCGCAGGGGCGCCGGAGCTCTCCGGAGGGGAGCTCGAGCCGCCACCCAGCGTGACGCGCGCGCTGGCCGCCACGGCGGAGTCGGAGGGCGCCGAGCGCGCCGCGTCCTGGGAGCTCTGTACCGCGATGCTCGCGATCGCCACCGGCTGGCTCGCGTGGACGCTGCCGGAGCCCAGCGCCCGCGACGTGCTGCTCGTCGCGCTCTGTCTGGCGCTCGTCACGATCGAGCGCCGCAGGGCAGGCGCGCACTTCAGGAAGGCGATCGCCGCGGCCGCGGGCGCGCGCGGCGCGACGGAGGGCGAGGCGTCGCGCGCGGCCTGGCGGCTGGACGCGGCCTTCTGCGCGGCGCGCGCCACGGGGCGAGGCGCGATGGGCAAACGGCGCCGCTGAGCGACCTCCCCCGCCGGAGAGGATCGGCGCGGCGGGGATCACCGGCACATCACGAGCACGTCTCCCCTGGCGCTGACCCGCGAGCGCCTCCGGGCTCTCCCTCGGCGTCGAGCGCCGGGCCGGGCTGCCCGCACCGCGAGCGCCATCCTCCACCCACGTCGCGCTCGCGGAACTCGGGGCGCAGCTCGCTGCGCGCGTCGGCCGCGAGCAGCTCGCACGGATCGAAGTAGTGCGACGTCCGCGCCTGCGCGGCGATGGGCGGCAGCTCGCCCGAGAACTCCGGCACGCCGGGGCAGCGATGATGCCAGAGGGCATAACGCTCCGGGACGTCGCCGAAGCAGAGCACTTCTTTTACGCCGCCGTTGCAGTTCGTGCTCACGACGAGCACCGGCGCCGGCAGCGGCGCGAAGCGGTGCACCCGGAGGACCACGTCGTGGTGGAACTCGCCCTGCTTCCAGTGGGCGAGGAGATCGAACTCGCCATGTCGATCCCGGATCTCCTGCAGCAGCGACCCGAGATCCATGGCATCGGCGAGGGATTGAACTGACGCATTGGTCATGGCGCGCTCTCCTTCGACGGTAAGCTGTGCCGATGGTGTAGCACGGCGCCCGCGCGGAGCCGGGACGCGGGGCCCTCCCTCGGTGGAGGAGCACGCTGGAGCGGTTCCGCCCGCGCCGCGACGTCGGGCGCGTACGCGTCGATCAGCTCCTCGTCGAGCCGATCGAGCCCATCCTCGCATGCAACGCGCCCTGAGCGCCGCCGGCGGCGCCTGGCCGCTCGCTCCACGACACGGGCGTGCCCCGGGGGTATGCTCCGCGGATGAGTACCATCGAGCTCAGCGCGGAGAATTTCGAGAAGACGGTCGAGTCGAACGGCATCGTGCTCGTCGACTGGTGGGCGCCCTGGTGCGGCCCGTGCCGGGTCTTCGGGCCCGTCTTCGAGAAGGCCTCCGAGAAGCACGCGGACATCGTGTTCGGGAAGATCAACACGGACGACCAGAAGGATCTGGCGCAGGCATTCAACATCCGCTCCATCCCGACGCTCTTCATCTTCCGCGAGAAGGTCCTCCTGTTCGCGGAGGCGGGCTCGCTGCCCGCATCGGCGCTCGATCAGGTGATCGAGAAGGTGCGCTCGCTCGACATGGACGAGGTGCGGGCGAAGATCGCCGAGGAGGAAGCGAAGGAGGCCGCCGGCGAAGACAGCGCCGGCTAGCTCTGGCTGCCGGCCTTGTCCCCGCGATAGTCCGTGGCCCCCTGGATGGGGGGCAGCCAGGGCACGCGGTGCACGGTCCAGAGCTGGAAGGACGGCGGCGGCACGTCGCCGGGCCTGTCCATCGTACCGAGGAAGATGTCGAGTTCCCGCGCCCCGTCGCGGCGCCAGAACAGCGACGAGCCGCAGGTCGCGCAGAACTGGCGGACGGCGAAGCTGGATGAGCGAAACGTCGCGGGCGCGCCGGAGAGCAGCTCGAACTGCTCGTCAGCGAAGGACGCGAAGGCCGGCATCGGCGCGCCGCTCTGGCGCCGGCACTGGCTGCAATAGCAAACATTGACGCTCACCGGCGCGCCGCGCGCGCGGTAGCGGATCGCGCCGCACAAACAGCCGCCGGTGTGGTGAGCCTCGGACATGGCCATCGCCTCCTGGTTCCTGGATCTCGCGATCGCCAGCCTGGCCCCTCACGGCACGCGCGGCAACCGGCGCGCGCGCTCGGCGCGGCGCTGCCTTCACGCGGGGGCCCGGAGCGGCCGGCAGAGCCCGTAACCCAGGACGCAGCCGAGGCCATACAGCGCGAAGTCCGCCGGATCGAAGCCGCCGTTCGCGCCGAGCAGGAGCCGCCCCGGGGTGGTGCTGCGCGCGGCCCACAGCCACGGCGCCTGGCTCAGCTGGAGCAGCTCGATCGCGCACGTCGCGGCGAGGACCGCGAGCGCCAACCGATGCGTGCGCGCGGAGATCCACACGATCTGCGCCGCGGCGATCCACACGACCTCATAGAGCACCGCGCCGGCGCTGTTGCGCAGCCAGACCGGGCCGCCGTGGAACCGGGCCATCAGGCCGACAGGGACGACCGCGACGATCAGGAGCGCCAGCGCGAGGCGCTTGCGAGCGACTTCCGGCATGCGCAGAGCCTACAGCGGTTTCCGCCCACCTCTGCACCATGCAGAGCAGAGCGGCGGTCACCCGCACAGGACACGGCAGAGCGGCGGTCACCCGCACAGGACACGGCAGAGCGGCGGTCACCCGCACAGGACACGGCAGAGCGGCGGTCACCCGCACAGGACACAGCAGAGCGGCGGTCACCCGCACAGGAGACGGGCCCAGATCGGCGTTTTCGGCGCGGAGGCGCACTCCGGTGCGCTGAGCACCGAAAACGCCGACGTGGGCCCGTATCCGAAGCGGGTGACCGTCGCTCTAGCGCGCAGGGCGGAGGGCGAGCGACGCGGTGCCGGTGAGCAGCCCCGCCGCGAGGGCGACAACGCCGCCGAAGCCGACGCAGGCGCAGCCGAGCGCGCCCGTCAGGGCGGCGACGCCGCACGCCGAGGCCCACGACGCCCCGAGCCGCTCCGAGCGGCGCAGCACCCGCGAGAGCAGCACGCCGGCGGCGACCCCGCCCGCCAGGCATGCGGGGACGCAGACGGATACGCACCCTTCCGGCGTGCACAGGTGACCGTAGACGCGCGCCGCGTGCGCCGCTGCGAAGGGTACGAGCCCCGCCGCGACACCCGGGAGCACGCCTCGCCCGAGGTGCTGCCCGCGCCACGAGAGCAGCGCCGCCGCGACGTAGAGCGCCGCGCCGAGGATCGCGGTGGTGACCGGACGGTCGCTCATCAGCGCCGCCACGAGCGCCACGGCGATCGTGGGTGTCGCTGCCCAGGCGGCCCTCCTCGCCCTCCCCCGCTCGTACGCGCGATAGGCCCTCTCCTTCAGGCTCAGGCCGGCGAGCGCCTCACGTTCCATAGATCCTCCTCCACGCCTCCCGCAGGCGAGCAAATGCGCGCTCGCGGCGCTTGCGGAGCGCCGCGCCCGACACCGAAGGATCGCGCTCGCCCTCCAGCAGGGTCGCCCTCAACGTCTCGCGATCCGCCTCGGCCAGCGTGCCGAGCACCTCGCGCGCAGCGTCGTCCAGATCCCTGGCGATCGCCGCGTCCTCCGGCGTCGGCGCGTCCGCCGCGATCGACGGGACATGCTCGTCCGGCGCCTCCCTCGACCGGGAACGCCGCCGCCGCGTCGTGCGGCACTCCCACGTCGCGATGGCGAGCGCCCAGGTCAGCGCGTCTCCGTCGGGATCGAACGAGCTGGCGCGGTCGAACACCTTCAAGAGCGCCTGCTGGGCCGCGTCCTCCGCGTCCGCTCCGCCCCCGAGCATGCGGCGGCAGAACGCGCCGATCGCCGGCCAGAGCGCGGCGTAGACAGGATCGAACGCCGCGCGATCGCCGTCGGCGAGGCGCCTCATCGACGCGTTGAGCAGCGATCGCGCGCGCGGTTCCAAGGGCGCTGGGTCCTCAGCCGCAGGGGCAGTCCGGACACGGGCAATCCGCGCACGGACAGCCGCCCTTGAGCTGCGTCCCAGCATAGGCCACCGCCGGGATTCCGAGGACGGCCGCGATCAGGGTCACCTTGAGCCAACGACGCATGGGATCTCTCCTTGTCTTCTCTGGCCGGCTGTCCTCGCCGACCTTCCTCGGCTCTAGGCGCGAGCGGGGCGAGCGTGACACCCGCAGCCATCGAAATCCGGCGCCCCGGTGCCATCGCCGCAGATCGCCGCACGAGCGACGACCTCCTCTCCGCTCGCGTCGCGGCGCGAGCGCCTTCGTCCAGCCTGGCACGTCGTTCCGACGGCCGGGCTCGACGTGCTAGGGTCTCGTGCCTATGCCTGGCCGCTCGTGGTTCGTTGCCCTCGGCGCCCTCTGGCTCGGGTGCACGCCGTCGCGGCAAGACGCCGGCTCGCGCGCCGACGCGGCCTCGAGCGCGGGCGTGGCGGTCGCGGAGCCCTCGCCCGCCCCGCGCCCCGCCGCGCCGGAGCCGCCGCCGGAGGCGCTGGCCGCCTCGACCTCGTCTTCGCCGGTCCTGGAGGTGGAGGCGGCGCGGGCGCGATCCGCGCGCGTGTACTCGAGGGGCCGCGAGGTGTGGATCCGGTCCGCGCCGCGGCCCAAGGCCCAGTGGATCGGCATGCTCTCGATCGGCGGCTCGGTCCGCCTGAAGAGCGTCGAGCCCATCCGCGGCGCCGACGGCTGCCCGGCGTTCTACGCCGTGGAGCCGCGCGGTTACGTGTGCGTCGACGGCGAGCGCGCCACCCTGGACACCGCCGATCCCGTACGCCAGGCGCTGATCCCCCATGCCCCGCTCGCCGATCGGCCGCTCCCGTACCGCTACGGCGAGTCGCTCGGCCTCAAGCGCCTCCTGCGCGTGGACGGCTTCGACGCGCCGGCGTGGCCCGAGGGGATCCACGATCTGCGGCACATGCAGGTCCGCCCGCGCTCGTCGGTCGCCTGGACCGAGGAGGTCGAGGCCGGCGGGACGACATGGCTCTGGGCCTCGGATCTGACGTTCGTACCGAAGGACAAGGTCAAGCCGTACGAGCCCACCACCTTCGAGGGGGTGTACCTCGGCGCCGAGGCGCGCCTGCCGATGGCCTTCTTTCGCCGCAAGGCGCGCCCGAAGCACCGCCTCACGGAGGGAGGCCAGCCCGCGAAGACGGACGCCGTGTGGGACCGCCTCGCCCGGGTCGGGCTGACGGGCCGATCGAAGCGGGTCGGCGAGCTGACGTACCTCGAGACCCGGGACGACGGGCACTGGGTGCTCGAGCGAGACGCGGTGGTCGTCCGGCCGCGGAGGGCGCGGAACCCGTGGGGCCGCCCGATCCAGCTCGGCGGCGAGCCGCCCTCGGCGCCGGCCGATGGCCCCAGGAACACGTGGGTCGAGATCGCCGCCCTCGACGGCTGGCTCATCGCCTACGAGGACGACCGCCCCGTGTTCGCGACCCTCATCTCGGCCGGGCGCAACGGGGCCGAGGAGCCGGAGAAGGTCGAGCCGTTCGTGCCGCCTTCCACGACCCCGCTCGGCCAGTACAGCATCGGCCGCAAATGGGTGACGAAGACGCTCATCACGCCTCACGTCGACGCGGACGACTGGATCGAGGCGGAGGTGCCGTGGAGCCAGCATTTCTTCAGCAAGTACCTCCTTCACGCGGCCTACTGGCACGACCGCTGGGGCGAAGGGCAGAGCGGCGGGTGCGTGAACCTCTCGCCGGGCGACGCGAAATGGCTCTTCCACTGGACCGAGCCCTCCGTGCCCGATGAGTGGTACGCGGTGCAGGCCACGCGCGACGACCCGTCCACGCGCGTCGTGATCCATCGCTGAGCCGCCGCCCGGCGCGGAGGCGCGCCTCGCGCGCGGCTGCCGGAGCCCGCTATTTCGCCGGCGCGCTGCCCGCCGCGGCTCGCTCGACCCCCTCGCCCGCCGCGGCCATGCGCCGCATGCAGAGCTTGAGTCCGGCGCGGAGGTTGCCGACGGTCGTGACGCCGGAGAGGTCGAGTCCGAGCGCGATCATCGTCTGCGCCACGTTCGCCCGGATCCCCGTGATGATCCCCTCCGCGCCGAGGAGCCGGATGGCCTTGATCATCTCGATGAGGTACCCGGCGGTCTGCGTGTCGACCGCGTCGACGCCGGTGAGATCGAGGATCGCGTACCGCGCGTCCTTGTTCACGATCGCCGAGAGCAGGTTGTCCATCGCCTCGGAGATCCTCAGGCTGTCCACCACGCCCACCATCGGGAGGGTCAGCACCTTGTCCCAGACCTCGATGATGGGCGTCGAGAGATCGCGGATGACCTCCTGCTGCGTCTCGATGAGCTCGATCTTCGCCCGGAGCTCCTGCTCACGCCGCTTCGCCGCGGAGCCGTCCAGGCTGAGGGTGATCATGCCGTCGGGCTCCCCGTTGCCGTCGCGCACGGGGACGTGCCATGACTCCCAGGAGGCGCCGTACGCGTCGTAGACGTTGTATGCGCCTTTGCCGGCGAGCGCCTGCCGGTTGGTCTCCAGGGTCGCCGGGTCGTTCGCGAAGAGCTCGAGCACGTTCGCTCCCAGGAACTGCCCCGGCTTCACGCCGACGGCCTCGAGCCCCTTGCCGTCGTGAAACGTGAAGACGCCCGCGCGGTCGTACCTGCACACGGTGATCGGAATGTGGTCGAGGATCGCGCGGAGGAGCAAATGCGCCTCACGGAGCTTCGCCTCGAGCTCCTCCCGCGTCTCCGCCCCCGCCGCGCTCGACTCCGCGTCCCCCTTCATGGGAGCCTTCTACCGCGCACGCGCGCTGGCCGTCGAGGGGCTGTCGGTCGGTCGATGACGTTTCCCCCGCGCCGAGGAGCCGAGCCCTGCGGCGCGGGTTGACATGGTGTCCGATTGACACCAACATTCATGTGCAAATTACACGGAGAGTTGAATGTCCGTCTCCTACGAGCACCCGCGGCCGGCGCTGACGGTGGATTGTGTCGTGTTCGGCCTCGATGAGGCGGATCTCAAGGTCCTCCTCATCCGGCGGGAGCTCGATCCGTTCCGCGGCAGGTGGGCGCTCCCGGGCGGGTTCGTGCGCGTCGAGGAGGCGCTCGACGACGCCGCGCGGCGGGAGCTCGCGGAGGAGACGGGGCTCTCCGGCGTGTTCCTGGAGCAGCTCTACACGTTCGGCGCCCTCGGGCGCGACCCGCGCGAGCGCGTGGTCTCGGTGGCGTACTACGCGCTGGTGAAGCTCGGGGATCACCGGGTCAAGGCAGCGACCGACGCGCGCGAGGCGGCGTGGTTCGCGGTGGACGACACCCCGGCGCTCGCCTTCGATCACGACGAGATCCTCGCGGTCGCGCTGGAGCGGCTCAAGGGCAAGGTGCGATACCGGCCGATCGGGTTCGAGCTCCTGCCGCCGAAGTTCACGCTGTCGCAGCTCCAGCGGCTCTACGAGGCGATCCTCGAGCGCCCCCTCGACAAGCGCAATTTCCGGAAGAAGGCGCTCGGCACCGGGCTGCTCGTGGAGCTCGACGAGGTCGAGCAGGACGTCGCGCACCGCGCGGCGCGGCTCTACCGGTTCGACCGCCGGAAGTACGAGCGGCTCGAGAAGGACGGCTTCAGCTTCGAGATCTGAAGCGGGCGCCGGCTCGCGTGTCGGCGACGCGCTCGAACGCCTCCGGAAGCGCGGCCGGAACGCCGGCGACCGGGTTGACAATGTGTACCACGAACACTAAGCTTGGTGTGCAAGATACACGAACGATCGGGCGCTCGCCTGGCGCGGGCGCTTACGGTCGGCGTTGACCGCCGAGCGGACGATGGAGCTCCGGCGCCGGGAGGACCGCGCGCCCCGGCCTCCGTCTGCCCGGGTCCGGCCGCAGCGCGCCCTCGCCGGGCGCAGAAGGGAACTCCATGCTACGGGACGTCGCTTTCTTGGCGGACATGGGAGGGGGCTCGGCCTTCGAGGTCGCCGGA
Source organism: Sorangium sp. So ce124 (assembly GCF_051525235.1). Classification (NCBI taxonomy): domain Bacteria; kingdom Pseudomonadati; phylum Myxococcota; order Polyangiales; family Polyangiaceae; genus Sorangium; species Sorangium sp. So ce124. The sequence goes on along the minus strand of NZ_CP150312.1, from coordinate 3,662,488 downwards.
GGGACGGTGACCGGGACCGATCACCTCGCCGTGGGGCGGCCCAACCAGGACGCCTACGCCTTCCGGGCCGAGGGCGGCTCTCTCGTCGCCGTGGTCTGCGACGGCTGCGGCAGCGGCGCCCGCAGCGAGGTGGGTGCGGCGCTCGGGGCGCGGATCGTGACCGAGCAGGTGCTCGGCGCGCTCCGGAGCGGCGGAGACCTCGAGTCGCCCGCGACGTGGGAAGACGTGCGGCGCGGGGCGCTCGCGCCGCTCCGCGCTGTGGCCGCCGGCATGGGCGGCAGCTTCGCCGAGGTCGTGTCGACCTTCTTCCTCTTCACCGTGGTCGGCCTCGCGATCTCCGGCGACAGGGCATGCGCGTTCTCGCTCGGCGACGGCCTCATCGCGCTCGGCGACGAGCTCCTGCGGCTCGGCCCCTTCCCGAGGGACGAGCCCCCCTACCTCGCGTATGGCCTGCTCGATCGGCCGCCCGGCGGCGAGGCGCCGCGCTTCACCGTGCACCGCGCCTTCCCGTCGAGCGCGCTCCAGACTGCCCTGCTCGGGACCGACGGCGCGATCGATCTGCCGGAGTCGTCGTCACGGCAGATCCCGGGGGGCGGCGAGGTCGGCCCGCTGTCGAGGTTCTGGGAGGACGACCGGTATTTCCGGAACCCCGACGCGGTGAGGCGGCGGCTCGCGCTCATCAACCGATCCGTGGCGCGGCCCGTATGGAAAGAAGAGCGGATGGAGCGCGAGGGCGGGCTGCTCCGCGACGACACGACGGTGATCGTCGTGCGGAGGGCGCAAGGCGCCCGCGATTGAGGCGCGGCCCTGCGCGGAGGCGCAGGAGTCGCGGAGGGAAACGACAGGGCGTCTGCGCTCGATTGCGCTCGATTGCGCTCGATTGCGCTCGATTGCGCTCGATTGCGCTTGATTGCGTTCGATTGCGTCCGGAGGAGGCAACGGTGGACGTGGTTCTCGGTTCAAAGCGGGTTCGGCTCGACCCTCGGTCCTCGATCGGCAAAGGCGGGGAGGCCGACGTGTTCGACCTCGGCGACGGCCGCGCGCTCAAGGTCTGGAAGACGCCCGATCACCCGGATTATGCCGGGCAGGACGCCGAGCAGCGCGCCGCCCAGGCCCGCATCGAGCGCCACCAGGACAAGCTGCGCGCGTTCCCGCCGGCCCTGCCCGATCAGGTGATCGCGCCCCTCGAGCTCGCGACCGACAGGAGCAGGAAGCGCATCGTGGGCTACGCCATGCGCCTCGTGCGCGGCGCCGAGCCGCTCCTGCGCTACGGCGAGCCGTCGATGCGCCACGGCGGGCTGTCGTCGGCCGCGGTCTCCGAGGTGCTCGCGCGGCTCCACCGGGCCGTCGCGGCGATCCACGACCGGGGCGTCGTGATCGGCGACTTCAACGATCTCAACGTGCTCGTCGCCGGCGGCGAGGTGTTCGTCATCGACGCCGACAGCTTCCAGTTCGGCCCGTACCTCTGCCAGGTGTTCACCGAGCGCTTCGTCGATCCGCTGCTCTGCGACCCTTCCCTCCCTCGGCCGCTCCTGTCGAGGCCGTATTCGCAGGAGTCCGACTGGTACGCGTTCGCCGTGATGGTCATGCAGAGCCTGCTCTGCGTGGGGCCTTATGGCGGCGTCTTCCGGCCGCGGTCCGCGTCGGCGCGGGTGCCCGAGAGCGCGAGGCCGCTCCGCCGCATCACCGTGTTCGACCGCGAGGTGCGGTATCCGAAGCCGGCCATCCCGTACCGCGTCCTGCCGGACGATCTCCTGGACGCGCTCTACCGCATCTTCGTCGAGGACCGGCGCGGCGTGTTCCCTCGCCGGCTGCTCGACGCCCTCGCCTGGACGAGGTGCCCTTCGTGCGGCGTCGAGCACGCGCGCCCGGCCTGCCCGGCCTGCGCCGGCGCCGCGCCGGCCGCCGTGAAGGAGTCGACGGTCGTCCACGGCGAGGTGCTGGCGACGCGGATCCTGAGCACGCGCGGGGTGATCCTGGCCGCGGCCCTCGGCCCGGGCGGGCTCTCGTATCTCGTGAACGAGGGCGGCCGCTTCCTGCGGGAGGATCGGTCCGTCGTGATGTCCGGCGCGCCGCACCCCGCGACGCGCTTCGCGGTGCACGGGAGAGCCACGTTGATCGGCCGGGGCGGCGATCTCGTGGTGCTCTCGCCGGGGGCCGCGCCCGAGCGGATCCAGGTGGACTGCGTCGGGACGAGGCCGATCTTCGACGTGAACGCGCGCGCCCGGTACTGGACGCGCGGCGGGCAGCTCCTGCGCAGCGGGAGGCCGGACGCCGCCGCGCTCTCGGGCGAGGCGGACGCCGTCCCGATGGGCGAGGTCCTCGCCGGGCAAACGCTGTTCTGGGTGGGCCAGAGCTTCGGGCTCGGCTTCTACCGCGCCGGGAACGTCTCGATAGCGTTCGTCTTCGACGCCGAGCGGCCCGGCCTCAAGGACACGGTCAAGCTGCCTTTCCCAGGCGGCAAGCTCACCGCGGCGACCTGCGTCTTCGACGCCGGCCCGAGCTCTCCGTCCCACGAGGGCCGCGGGCGCCCCCGCGCCGGGCGCGCATGGCTGTTCCTCGCCGCCGAGCAGGCCGGCCGGACCGTGCATCGGTGCGTCGTCGTGAGCGAGGACGGCGCGGTCGAGGCGGTCGCCGACGGCGACGGGGAAGGCGGCTCGTGGCTCGGCGCGCTGACCGGCAAGTGCGCGGCTTCCGGGTTCCTGCTCTCGGCGACCGACAGCGGCGTCGTCCGCGTCGAGGTCCGCGGGGGCGCGCTCGTCGAGACGCGGCAGTTCCCCGGCACCGAGCCGTTCGTCACCCAGGCTTCCCGGCTGCTCGTCGGGCCAGAGGGCCTGTTCGTCGTCGACGCACAGGCGATCACGTTGCTTCGCATCTCGTGAATCCACGCTGAGCTGACGGCCCGCGCTCGCGGGCCGATCGAGAGGAGAGAGAGACCATGAAATCGACAGAGCTCCCCCTGCCCGCCTTCTATGACGCCAAGAACGCCGAGCGGTGGGGCTACCACCCCAATGAAGAGGCGCTGCACGGCGCCGCCGCCGCGTGGCGGAAGGCGCATGGCGTGAAGCCGTCGGCCGCGGACGCGCAGAACGTCCACGTCCTGCTCATCGACGTCCAGAAGGACTTCTGCTTCCCGCAGGGCTCGCTCTACGTCGCCGGCAGGAGCGGCACGGGCGCGGTCGACGACAGCCGCCGCATCGCGGAGTTCATCTACAGGAACCTCGCGTCCATCACGAACATCACGGTCACGATGGACACCCACTTCGCTTACCAGATCTTCTTCCCGGCCTTCTGGGTGGATCGCGAGGACCGCCCGCTGACCGCGCACCGCGAGATCACGACGGCGCAGATCGACGCCGGGGAGGTGCGGCCGAACCCCGCGGTGGCGAAGTGGCTCTGCGGCGGGAGCTACCCGTGGCTCATGAAGCAGGTCCGGTATTACTGCGAGGAGCTCGAGAAGGCAGGGAAATACAAGCTCTACCTGTGGCCGCCGCACTGCATCCTCGGGAGCGACGGCCACGCGCTCGCGGGCGTCGTGCACGAGGCGCGGATGTTCCACGCGTTCGCGCGCGGGGTGCAGTCGTGGGTCGAGGTCAAGGGCGGCAACCCGCTCACCGAGAACTACTCGGTGATGCAGCCCGAGGTGCTGACGCGGCACGACGGCCAGCCGCTCGCGCAGCGGAGCACGGGCTTCCTGAGGACGCTGCTCCACGCCGACGCGGTGATCATCGCCGGCCAGGCCGCGAGCCACTGCGTCCGCAGCTCGATCGAGGACATCTTGACGGAGATCGCGCTCACCGACCGCGCGCTCGCCAAGAAGATCTACGTGATGACCGACTGCATGTCGCCGGTCACCGTGCCCGACGGCAAGGGGGGCTTCGCCGTCGATTTCACCGCCGAGGCGGACAAGGCGCTGGCCCGCTTCGCCGCCGCCGGGATGAACCTCGTGAAGAGCACCGACCCGATTCCGTGTCTGGGCGCATGACCGTGGAGGATCCGATGAGCAAGAACAAGGAGAACGACAGCGGAGCGAGCCAGGGTGGCTCGCTCGACATCGAGCAGCTCTTCGAGGCAGCGCGGGACGACGGCGCGCTCTCGCCCGAGGCGATGCAGGCGCTGCACATCACCGACCTGGGCGCGCAGATCCAGGCCGGGTTCGGCGTGCAGGTGGACGACGTCGCGTCGTCGGAGGTGGTGCTGGTCACGGTGATGCCCGACGACTCGGGCTCGATCAAATTCGCCGGCAACGCCCCGTCGGTGAGGGACGGGCACAACCTGGTCGTGGGCGCCCTCGCCGACTCCAGGCAGCGCGACTCCATTCTGGCGCACAACCGTTACCTGAACGGAGCGGTGCTGTATCCGTACTGCCCGATCGCCCAGGCCGTGAAGATGGACACGAAGAACTACGATCCCATGCTCGGCACGCCCCTCTACGATCAGACGGTGGTATTGCTCGGAACGGTGATCGCGAAGGCGCAGGAGTTCGCGCTGAGCGGCGTCCCGGCGCGCACCGTCACGCTGATCATCTCGGACGGCGCCGACGCGGGCTCGACGTGGGCCAAGGCCAAGGACGTGTGCGCCCTCGTCCGTGACATGCGGCGGGCCGAGGCCCACATCGTGGCGGCGATCGGCATCGACGACGGAAACACCGATTTCCGCGCCATCTTTCGCGACATGGGGATCGAGGACCGCTGGATCCTGACGCCGAAGAGCGACGCGGCGGACGTCCGCAAGGCGTTCGCGCTGTTCTCTCAGTCGGCGGTGCGCGCCAGCCAGGGCGGCGCGTCGTTCTCGAAGACGGCCGCCGGCGGCTTCGGAGGGTGAAGCGCGCACCCCGGGCTCGCCGCACGCCCCCTGCGCCGCGGCGAGCCCTCCACACCTCCCGGCGGATCCAGCGGAGGACCCGGATCAGGCCGCGGCCTCCCAGGGGACGACACCGTAACGGCGGCGCAGCTCGTCGAGATCCACCGCCATGTCGGCCCAGAAGTCCCAGTCGTCCATCAGGTCGACGCTCATCTTCGTTCCGCGAACGAACGATCGCACGAGCTCGTCGGCGAGCCCGGGCGTCGCGAGCATCCCCTGCTGCGACGGCGCCAGCACGGTGAGCTGGATGCCCTGCTGGAGCTGCACCAGCAGGAACACGAGGATACCGAACGGGTTCTCGCGGCGATACCCCGCCTGAAACGCGATCGTCATCGCCTCTCCGCGCAGGTCGGTGCCGTAACCGGCGAGGATGTGGCTCAGATCGTGGGTGAGCACGCCCTCGGGCACGCCGCGCTTCTCGCCGGGGAACGAGAAGCCGTTCTCTCGATAGAAGGTGAAGAGCGCCTTGCCGAGGGTGCCCTCTCTGTACGCCTCGAGCGAGCGGTAGCGCGCAGCGACTGGCTCGTTCTCCAGGACGCCCGCGAAGCTCGCGACGTTCCTTGCGAGCCCGTAGAGGCCGCCCTCATCGAGCATGCGCCGCATGTTCTTGCCGAGCAGCGAGCTCCGGCTGATGTCGATGCGCAGCAGGAGCAGCCGCCGCTCGTAGAGGTGGTGGAGCTGGCGGACCGCTTGCGGCCGCGCCCCGAGCGCCGCGGCGAAGCGCTCGACCTCGAGCAACTCGCGCTCCTCGACGCGCTCGCCGCACAGGGTCATGGCGCAGAGACCGTTGACGAGCTGCTCGCGCAGCGGAGGGTCCTCGACGGCGCGCGCGAGCTCCTCGGGCGCTATCGGGGCGAGCGCGTCGATGTCGAAGTCGGTGTGGAGGAGGTGCCGCTGCACCGCGCCCATCGCGTCGCGCCGCGACCCGTCGAGGGGGCCGGCCGAGGTAAGGACGACCTTGATGGCACGCAGGCCCGCGTGCGCCTGTTCTTGGCTCGGGATGAGGTAGGTCATGCCGGAGAGGATGATGCCGAGCGCGCGTCCCGTCCTTGACCGGCGACGCCAATGTCTTGACCGAGCGCGCCGCCTGGCCGAGGAGCGGGGTCCGCGGCGGCTCGACGCCGCGCGCGCTCGGCACGGAGCCACCTGCCATGCGCTGCGCGAACAGCGTCCGGGACATAGCTCATCTCGATCTCCGCTGTGCCCAAGGTTCTCGCTGGCCGGCCACTCACCATTCAACTATTTGCGGGTGGGTGAGCCCGAGGGCGTCTCGCGGAGGTCTCATGCAGCCGAGATTCGTTGAAGGACACCAGAAACGTCTCGAAAACATCAAGATTCCGAGCGCGATCACGCAGGGCATCAGAAGGTTCTTCGCAACGTCCAATGCGCTTCGTCCGGATGGAACCTGGCGGAACTGGGGAGCCAACCATCGGTGCAAACCCGAGAGCTTCCATGAGCCCGGGTCGATCGACGAGCTCGTGGCGATCGTCGACGGCGCGCGGGCCAGGTCGAAGAAGATCCGGATCGTCGGCGCGGGACATTCCTGGTCCGACATCGTGTGCACGGACGAATGGATGGTCAGCCTCGCGCGCATCAACAAGCTGATCGAGCTCGATCGGAAGAACAAGACCGTCACCGTCCAGGCAGGGATGCGCGTCGCGGACCTCATCGATCACCTCGACGCCGCCGGCCTCGCGCTCGTCAACCTGGGAGAGGTCGACGCGCAGCACATCGGAGGCGTCATCGCGACCGCGACGCACGGCTCCGGAAGCACCGGGTCGTTCTCCAGCGCCGTGCTCTCCGCGAAGCTCTTGCTGTCGTCTGGCAAGGTCATCGAGATATCCAGCGCGCGCAACGCACAGTACCTCGATGCGGTCAGGACCAACCTTGGCTGCCTCGGGATCGTGGTCGAGGCGACGATCGCGGTCCGCGAGTCGTTCAACGTGCTGAAGCACCAGAAGGTCTTCGAGACGAAGGCGGCGATCGCGAACGCCCCCCGCTTTCTCTCGCTCTCCGACCCGTACGCGATGAACAAGGTGTTCTTCTTCCCGTACGGCAGGCAGCACATCTACGCCGCGAAGGCGGAGGAGCTGTCGGAGCCGTCCCTCTGGGACAGGCTGCGCAACCCGGTCCTCGCCGTGGGCGACAGGCTCACGTTGAGCGTCTTGATGAACGCCGCGCGGCTGGTCCCGATCGACCTGAAGCCGCGCTTTTTGAAGGCGGCGCTGGCCGCGGTGAGCACGAGCTCCTACCAGGTCGGAAAATCGTACGATCTCCTGCTCTTCGCTCACGATCCTCGCTTCAAGGTCGTCGCTGGCCACATCGAGTCCGAGATCGCGATCCCGATCGAGGGCCTGGGGCCGGCGATCGCCTCGCTGTTCGAGCTCATGGAGCGGAGGACGTTCAAGATCAACGGGTACATCCTGGCGCGGACGGTCACCAAAGAGACGGCGTGGATGAGCCCCGCCTACGGTCGCGACTCGGTGTTCCTGACCTTCGCGCACTTCCCTTCCGAGGCGGAAGATTGGAAGGCGATCTTCGCCGAGGTCGAAGCCTTCATGATCGAGCGCCATCAAGGCCGGCCGCACTGGGGGAAGATCAATTTCACGAATCGAGAGTACGCAGAGAAGGCATATCCTCGGTACGCCGACTTCGCCGGCATCCGGAAGGAGCTGGACCCGATCGGCATGTTCGCAAACGACTTCATCCGGCGGCACTTCACCGTCGCGAGCGAGGCCGTTCCCATGAGCGCCCGGCCGGCCCCCCTCTGAGCGAGGGCGCCGGGGCCCCAGACGGGCTCATGCGACAGGGGCCCTCGCTCGCGCCCTCTTGATGTCGGCTGTCGCGCCTGGTAGCCGTGCTCGCCGTGCGGCCGTCCGCGCTCCTCGCCCCTCCGAGCGGCGGCGCCGGAGCGGTCGCGGCTCCGAGGTGGGTTGGTCATGACGGTCGTGCGGTGGAAGGCATTGGAGCGGCGCGTGGTCCAGCACTCGCCGTGGAGGAGGATCGAGGACGTCACCTTCGAGCTGCCGGACGGGCAGGTCCGCACGTTCTCGCTCAAGAAGGAGGGGCGAGTCGTCTGCGTCCTGGCCATCTCCCGCGAGAAGAGGGTGATCCTGGCGCGCCAGTACAGGCCGGGGCCCGATCGGATCCTCGACGAGCTCCCGGGCGGCGGCGTCGAGCCAGGCGAGGCCCCGGAGGAGGCGGCGGCGCGGGAGCTTCGCGAGGAGACAGGGTATGTCGCCGGGCGGCTCGTGCCGCTCGGCCGCCCGCTGGAGTGCGCTTACTCGACCATCGAACGACACGCGTTCCTGGCGGTCGATTGCGTGCGCGACGGGGCGCAAGCGCTGGATGAGACGGAGTTCATCGACGTGGTCGAGAAGCCGATCGAGGACTTCGTGCAGCAGCTCAGGGAGGGCGCCTGCACCGACCCGGAGGTCGGGTGGATGGGGCTTTACGAGCTGGGCTGTCTGAGGGCGAGCGCCTGAGCCTCGTCGCGGGGCTGCGGCGGAAGCGCGCACGCCGGCGCCGCGATGCCCGCCGGTCGCTGGCTGCGCTATGGTGGAGCTCATGCGCAGGCACGACCACGTCCTCCTCGCTCCCGGTGCCGGCGCCTCCGGTCGCACGGTCCACGCGCCTCCGGCCGGCAGGGCGCGCCCGCACGTGCCGCACGTGGACGACCGGCTGGCGCCGCCCGAGACGCGGGTGGAGTATCTCCACGGCGGCGAGGTCTACGCCGCCCCGGCCGATCCGCCGCACGCGACGCAGCATTTCGATCTGACCTACGTCCTCGGCGCCCATGTCGCCGAGGGCTACCGGGGCGCCGTGGACATGCTGACCCGGACCGACCTCGGCAGCGATTATGCGGCCGACGCCAGCATCTTCGCGCAGAAGCCCGACCGCGCGGGCCGCCGGCGGCTGGAGGAGCTGGCGTTCGAGGTCAGCGACAAGCAGGCCCTCGCCGTTCCGACCACCAAGGCGCGCCTGCTGATCGCCCGCGGCCTGCGGCGGGTGTTCTGCATCCTGGTGAAGCAGCGCCGGGTGATGGAGTGGTCGCGCGAGACCGACGGCTGGCGCCCGCTGCCCAAGGATGCGGTCATCGAGGATCCCTGCCTCGTGCGCCCGCTGCCGATCCAGGCGCTCCTCGAGGCCGCGTCCTCGGACGACGCCGTGGCCCGCGCGCTGCTCGACAAGCGCGTGCCCGCGCTCGAGGCAGCGCTCGCGGAGGGCGAGGCGCGCGGTGAAGCCCGCGGCGAGGCGCGCGGTGAAGCGCGTGGTGAAGCCCGCGGCGAGGCGCGCGGTGAAGCCCGCGGCGAGGCGCGCGGTGAAGCCCGCGGCGAGATCAGGATGGCGCAGGAGGCCATCCTCACGGTGCTGAAGTCGCGCGGGATCACCACGCCGGCCGAGATGGCCCGCGCGATCGCCGGCTGCGAGGATCTGAGCAAGCTGCGGCGATGGCTCACCCGCGCGGCGACCGCGACGACCGCCGCCGAGGTCGTCGCCGGCTCCCGGCGCAAGCGCTGAGCGAGGGCCGGCGCGGGCGCGCGCGCTGGGCGCCCTCCCCCGCGCCCCGCCCCGTCACTCGTGATCGCCCCCGCCACGGCGCACGTGCTTCTTCTCGCCCGTGCGCCGCTTCTCGTCGAGCCGCCGCGCCTTCGACGCGCGCGTCGGCCGCGTCGGCCTTCGCCGCACCGGCACCTCGAGCGCGCGCAGGATCAGCGCGCGCAGCTTCTCGCGCGCGTCGTCCAGGTTGCGCAGCTGGTCGCGGGTCAGCTGGCTCACGATGAACAGCCGCCCCTCGGCGTCGAGCCGGCCGCGCGCCAGCTCGCGCAGCCTCGCCTTGGCGTCATCGGCGAGCTCCGGCCACGCGCCAAAGTCGAAGCGCAGCTCCACCTTGGAGGCGACCTTGTTGACGTTCTGACCGCCGGGCCCCGACGCGCGCACGGCGCTCCAGCTGAGGAGCGCGGCCGGGGCGGTCAGCGCATCGTTGACGACGAGGGGATCGGACACGGCGGCTCTCCTGCCCTGCGGGCGGCGCGCGCGCCGTGCGGAGCGCCTGACGCCTAGCACGCGCGCGCCGCGCCCGCCGCGCTGCGCGCAGGGCGCGCTCTGCCGGGGAGGAGGCGCGTGTGCGATAGAGTCGCCATGCAGTGCCCCCCCGATCCCACCGCCGCGCCGCCGGGCGCCCCTCACCGAGGCCGACCGCCGCCTGCGCGGCTCAGCCTGCTGCGCTGCCTCGGCGTCGCTTCCGGTCCAGCCGCCGCCCTCGCGATCGCGCTCGTCCCGAGCGGGCTCCACGCCGTCCCCGGCTTTGGCCACCGCCCTGCGTACGCGGCCGCGGTCGCTGCGTGGATGGCGCTGTGGTGGCTCTTCGAGGTGCTGCCCGTCGCGCTCACCGCCTGCTTGCCCCTCGTGCTCTTCCCGCTGCTCGGCGTCTTCGGCCGCGGGCTCGCGGGCGACGCCGCCCGCGCCGCCGCGCCGTTCGTCGACGCGTACATCTTCCTCTTCCTCGGCGGCATGGCGATCGGCGCCGCCATGGAGCAGTGGAGCCTTCACCGCCGGGTGGCGCTCCACATCATGCGGGCGGTCGGCACGGACCCGAAGCGGCTCCTGCTCGGCATGCTGGTCGCGACGAGCGCCATCTCGCTCTGGATCTCCAACACCGCGACCGCCGTGATGATGGTCCCGATCGGGCTCGCCCTGCTCGCGCAGCTGGAGTCGGCCGCCGGGGGGCGCAGGCTCACGCACTACGGGACGGCGATCATGCTGGCGGTGGCCTATGCCTCCAACGTCGGCGGGATCGGCACGAAGATCGGCACCGGCACGAACTCCATCTTCTGCGGCTTCCTCGCCGACAAGCTGGGCCACGACCTCGGTTTTCTTCGGTACATGGCGATCGCCCTGCCGTTCGTGGTCCTCTTCGTCCCGCTGCTCTGGCTCGCCCTGTGGCGCGTGGGCAAGCGGGACGGGCTCGGCCCCGGCCACGCGCGCGACGCGCTCGACCGCGAGCTCGCGGCCATGGGCCCGATGAGCCGCGGCGAGAAGACCGTCGCCGCCATCTTCGCAGCGGCCAGCGCGCTCTGGATCCTCGGCGATCCGCTGCGCGCCGCGCTCGCGCCCCCTCTCCAGGCCGCGCTCAGGGGCCTCGGCGCCTCGCTCGGCTCGGGCGCCGCGGCCGGATTCAAGGTGCAGGGCAAGCACTACGAGGCGACCGTGGCCGTCCTGGCGGCGCTCGGCCTGCTCGCCCTGCGCGCCCTCTCCCTCGCCTCCCTGCGCCGGATGCCCTGGGGCACGCTCGCCTTGCTCGGCGGCAGCTTCGCGATGGCGGCCGGCATCGAGGGCGGCGGGCTCTCGGCGTGGATGGCCGCGAAGCTCGCGGTCGTCGCCGAGGCGCCGCTGCTCGCGCAGCTCGGGCTCGCCAGCGCCGGCACGATCGCCCTGTCGGCGCTGGCCTCCAACACCGCCACGGTGAACGTGGCGCTCAACGTGCTCCCGCAGGACCTCGGCGTGCTGTTCGCGGCCACGATCGCCGCGTCCTGCGACTTCATGCTGCCGGCGGGCACGCCGCCCAACGCCATCGTGTTCGGCAGCGGGTACGTGCGGCTCCCGGTGATGATCCGGACAGGCTTCCTGCTCGACGTGGCCGCCGCCGCGCTCATCACGGTCTACGTGTACGGCTACGCGCGGCACCTCATCGGCGGCTGAGCGCAGGGGCGCAGCGGCGTCCCGCGCGCCGTCGCCGGCCTGGTCGCTCCCGTCTCGCTGCCGGGGCCGGCGTCCGGGCGCGGCTCAGGAGACCTTGCGCCGCGCCGACTCCCACCCGCGCCGCACGGCGCTCTTGGCCTCGTCCCAGGTTCGCCCGCTCTTGAGGTCGTTCCACTCCTCCTTGAGCTTGCTCTCGACCCGATCGTCCCAGTCGGTGTGATCGCTGTAATGGCTCGCCGCGCCCCAGCCGTAGCGCAGCCCCGGCTCGACCTGGTTCCAGTCGGTGTTCGGCGCGTAGCGCGGCGGGATCGGCTGCTTGCCGAGCGCCTGCTTCACCGTATCGCCGACGTCCTGATTGAGCTCCTGCCCCTTGGTGTCGGTGAAGTCCGCCTTGGTCTGCTCCCAGTCGCGGCGCAGCGCCTCCTTCACGCGATCCCAGCCGGACGTCTTGTGATCATCCCACCACCTCGGATTGACTGCGTGGTTCATCGGTACCTCCATCGACTCCGTTGAACGAGCGCCGGCGCGAGGGCCGATCGCTGCGGTGAGCCTGGCGATACACGAACGGTGCCGCCCCGAGCATTTGCCGGAAACCGCCTTGAATCGGGCTGTTCGCAGCGACGTGTGCGGTCCCGGACTGACCCTCTCCGCCGCCCCAGGCGGAGGCTCGCCTGCGTCAGGCCGCCACACATGAGACAAGGTGCCTCGGAGGTGTCAGCCGGGCGGGCGCACCGGAAAGCGCTCGGCCATCCACGCCTGCCACGCGGGCTCGTCGCGCGCCGCCGCGGCGGGCGCCCTGTCGCCGTACAGGTACAGCCGGATCGGCAGGAAGATCTGCCCGGCCATGGGAAGGGCGAACAGGTGGGCGATGCCCGGCGCCGGCTCCTCGAGCCGGAGGAGCAGCTCCGGGTGCTCGCTCGGACCGACGCGCTCGACCACCCCGGCGAACGGCGGCGCGCCGGCGGCGGAGCTCACCCGCTGGCCCTCCGCGGCGCCGGCGAGCCCGAGCGGGCCGATCAGCGCGTCCCATGTCGCGGATCGAGGCTCGGATCCGGCGCCCATCAGCTGGAACGCCGCGCAGGGCTGGCCGCGGAAATGCGACAGATAGAGCCGAAGGATGCGGAAGAAGGCCGCCCAGCCGTGCATGTGGCCCTCGAACTGGTTGTCCCAGTCGTCCGTGCTCGCGAACCAGCTGTGCACCACGCGCACGACGCACGTCCCGCCGGACCGCGCCTCCACGATCCACTCCGTGGCCACCTTGGGGCCGCCTGGTCCCATGTCCTCCGGGGCCTCGGCGGAGAACCGGCGAGGCGGCTCCCAGGCCGTGATGGTCGCGACCGCATCCATGCTCGTGCCCGGGCCGAAGTGAGAGACGGTCGTGCCGCCTTCGCGCTCCTCGACCTCGCTCGGCACGAACCACGACGAGATCCCGGGCCCGGTCGCGATGGCGCTCCACACCTCTTCGGGGCTGCCGGGGACCTCGACTTCGGCCTCGACGCTGCGACGGCCGGACGCGTCTTTTCTCACGGGCATGATGACTCCTTTCGTGGTGCTTCGTTCGGTGCGGGGGTGGGGTGAGCGACGATCACCAGGCGGTGCGATCGCCCGCCTGGCGCCGAATCATCGTGGTAGCGCGCGACGAGCGCCGTCACCGCGCGGGTGAGCTCGCCGGTGAAGGCGGCGCGCTCCGCCGGGGAACGGAAGCGGACCTCGGCGTCGATCGACAGCGACGCGAGGCGCTTGTCGGCCTCCCGCGACCGCCGGAGGAGATCGCTGACCTCGCGCACGACGCGCGCGCCCACGGCGATGAGGTAGGTCGCGGAGAGGCGGTCCGAGGCGCGCTCCGGGTCTGCGGCGACAGGCCCGAGCGCGCCGGGCGACACGACGTAGGAAGCCGCGCTCGCGACCAGCAGGCGCTCCGTCAGCCCACCCCATTTGCGCGTCCCGGCCATGCGCACGAGCCCGTGCGCCTCGAGGGCGCGCAGGTGGTAGTTGATCTTCTGGCGCGCGATCCCGAGGCGCGTGGCCAGCGTCGCGGCGGAGGCGGGCGCCGAGAGCTCCGAGAGCAGCCGGCTCCTGACAGGCTCGAGCGCCGCCGCAGCCGCGGCCGGATCCTCGATGACGTCGACGTCGAGCACACCCCCGTGGGTATCATTGACAGTTTTTTTTGTCAATGACTGCAGGCCGTACTTTCCCCGCCACGGCGAGGGGCGCGATCCCCTCGCCGTCGGGCGCCGAGCCCCGCCTACGTCACCCGCCGGCGGCGGCGTCCGGGGGGAGAGCGTTCAGATCGCCACTTGCCTCGATGGCCCGGTAGATCGTCGCGAGGCGCTGCGCCCAGACCTCCACGCCCTCGTCGCTGATCAGGCCGTCCTGGCGGATCTCGAGGAGCACGCAGGGCAGGCCGCGGGCCTCGCCGTGCGTGGGGATCCCGTAGTCGCCGCCCTCGGTCACGCGGTAGGGCTCGTTGTCGCCGACGCAGAGCCCAGGCTCGCGCCGCAGCGCCTCGAGGAACGGCGCCGCGAGCCTGCGGTCGCGCCCGTAGAGGACGGCCGCGTGCCACGGCCGCTCCTGACCGGGCATCGCGGGCGTGAAGCTGTGGATGCTGAGGATCGCGGTGCGCTTCCGGCGTTCCCGCCGCGCGTCGAGGAGCGCGGTGATCGCATGGTGGTAGGGCCAGAAGCACGCGTCGGCGCGGGCGCCGGCCTCCGCGGCGTCGATGGCGTTGCCGGGGATGGGCACGCCGCAGCTGATCTCGGGGATGGACGTCGGCGAGCCCAGCGGCCGGTTGCAGTCGATGACGAGCCGCGAGTAGCCGGAGAGCACGAGCGGCGCGTCGAGGAGCGCGGACATGCGGCGCGAGAGGCGCGCCGCGCCGATGTCCCAGCCGGTGTGCTCGCGGAGCGCCTCGTGCTGCCTGCCCAGCTCGGGGAGGCTCCTCGGAACCGCGTTGGACGCGTGGTCGCAGAGCAGGACCGCGCTGGACGGGCCCTCGGGGTTCACCACCTCGAACGCGGGCGGCTCATCGGGCGCGAGGAGGCGCAGGGCTGGCGAAGCGGACGAAGAAGAGCTCATGACGTCTCGGCCAAGACATAGCAGACACCGGCGCGCCCGCGCCGCGCGCGCCCTCGCGAGGGCGCGCGGCGGCACGCGCGGCGCGCGGGCTCAGTGCGGCGACGTCATGCACGCGCGCAGCGCGAGCTTGGCCCGGTGCAGGAGCACCGCGACGTGGCCGGCCGAGATGCCCAGCGCGCGCGCCACGTCCTCTCCGGGTTGCTCCTCGAGCATGCGCAGCGTCACGACGGCCTTCTGGATCTCGCAGAGCTCCTCGACGCACGCGCGCAGACGGACGTGCTCCTCGGCCCGCGCGATCGCCTCGTCGGTCGCCGGCGCGTCCCCCACGGCCTCCGGGTGCGCGTCCACGTCGTCGTGCGGCCGGGCGCGGAAGTGACGGCGGCGCCGGTTGCGCGCGGCGTTCCGCACCGTCCCGGCGAGCACGCCCCCCCACGCGCCGACGTCCTCCGGGAGCGCGCCCCGCTGCGCGAGCGTGAGCAGCGTGCAGAGGCCCTCCTGCACGCAGTCGACAGCGTCTTCCGGCGTCACCCCCTCCGCGCGCGCCAGCGCCGCGAGCGCCGTACGCTCGGAACGCACAAGGTGCGACACATGGTTCAGGATGTCGTCCGCGTCCTTGATGGCGTCCATGGTCCAGGAGGTCAGGTGTCGAGCTGCGCCCACATTACAACGGGCGACGGCTGTAATGGATGCCGCCCTCGAGACCTGCCAGGGCATGGAGGTTCACGCCATGTCCACGAATCCTGTCCGCGAGATCGATGAGGCGAGCTTCGACGCCGAGGTGCTGGAGGCCGGGGTGCCCGTCCTCGTCGAGCTCACCGCGCAGTGGTGCCCCCCGTGCCGCGCCCTCGCGCCCATCCTGCACAAGCTGGCGGAGGAAGGCGCGGGGCGCCTGAAGGTGGTGGCGGTCGACGGCGATCGGTGCCCGGCGATCGCCCGCCGCCTCGGCATCCGCGCGTTTCCGACCGTCGTCGCGTTCGCCGGGGGCAAGGAGCTGGCCCGTCACGTGGGGCTGACCACGAAGGACAAGCTCCTCCGGCTGATCGAAGGGAGCGGGCTCCCCGGCGGGACGGGGAGGGACCGGGCGCCCTCGCCGCCCTGAGGGCGGCGCGATCGGGCTCCTCCGCCGGCGTGCGGCAGAGATCGGCGCGCGGAGCTCCTACGCGCGCCGATCTCGGGCTCGCCCGTGGCCTATCGTCGTGGCCTCTCGTGACGCCGGTGCGGTTCGCGCTGCCCCTCGGCCGGGAAGGTGACCTTGCGCGTCGTCGCCTCGGACGCGGAGACATCGAACGGCCCCACCGGCAGCGGCTCGCTGACCGCCTTACCGTTCTCATCGACGAGCGAGATCGTCCCGACATACTTGTCGGCGGCGACCTGCACGCTCGCGTCGAATCGATCGCACGGGACCACCTGCCGCGTGACCTCGTTGTTCTTCGTGTTGATGAGGACCAGCTCGACCGCTTGCGCGCCGCGCGCCTTGCACTGCGCGGCGTCGGTCTTGTCCCCGATGGACCACTGGACGGTGGCGAACCCCATGTCTTCAGGGTGCGCGCCTCCAGGCTCCGTCTCGCCGGTCGTATTTTGTGTGCACGCGACCATCATCACTGCACATAGCCCTGCCAGACCGTAGACACTTCGCATACCTACCTCGCTGTGCTCGGTGCGGACTCCAGCGCCGCGCCCCGCGTCCAGCAACGCGAATGCCATGCGGCCTCGCGGCGGGCCTGCGAGCCCGGCTCTCTCGGGCAGGGCTTGAAATGGCCGAGCAGGTTCGCCATGTTCGCCGTCCGATCGAACGCGAGCGGCGCCCCGCAGCGGCGGCGCCGGGCGACGGGCGGCGTCGAGCGACGCCCGCCGAGGAAGCACGACCCCGATGCGCACGCCCGAAGATCCTCGCGACAGCCCCCGGGAGGCCGCGTGGGGCGTCGCCTACGGGATCGCGGCCTACAGCTCCTGGGGCGTCGTCCCCGTCTTCTGGAAGCAGCTCCGTCACGTCGGCGCGGTCGAGCTCCTGGCCCATCGCACCGTGTGGAGCCTGCTCTCGTTCGTGGCGCTCACGCTGGCTGCAGGGCAGGGCCGCGCGCTCGGCGCGGCCCTGCGCGACCGGCGCGTCGTCGCGGCGATGGCGGTGACCGGCGCGCTCGTGTCGGCGAACTGGGTCCTCTTCATCTACGCCGTCGCGGTGGGGCGCGTGCTCGACGCCAGCCTCGGCTACTTCATCAACCCGCTGCTCAGCGTGCTCCTCGGCATGCTCTTCCTGCGCGAGCGGCTGCGGCCCGCCCAGTGGCTCGCGCTCGGCCTCGCCGCCTCGGGCGTCGTGTACCTGGCGGTGCGCGCCGGCTCGATCCCCTGGATCGCCCTGGGCCTGGCCGGCTCGTTCGCGGTGTACGGCCTGCTGCGGAAGGTCGTCGCCGTCGGCTCGCTCCCCGGCTCCACCCTGGAGACGTCGTTCATCGCCCCGCTCGGCGCGGCCTACCTGGCCGCCCTCCACGCCGAGGGCGCCGGCGCCGCGGGCCACGCCGATCTGCGGACCCACGTCCTCCTCGCCGCGACGGGCATCATCACGGCCCTGCCGCTCGTCTGGTTCACGAACGCGGCGCGCCGCCTGTCGCTGACCACCGTCGGCTTCCTCCAGTACCTCGCGCCGAGCGGCCAGTTCCTGCTGGCCGTGCTCGTCTATGGCGAGCCGTTCACCGCGGCCCAGGCCGTGAGCTTCGCCTGCATCTGGACCGGGCTCGCGGTGTTCAGCGCCGACGCCGTGCTGCGCGCGCGCAGCGCACGAAGGGACGAGCGCCCCCTGAGCGCACGGCAGACGAGACAGGAAGAATCTGAGCCACCGAAATGCCAGGGGCGTCAGGCGAGAGGAGCCGAGGCCAGACGATGAGCTCCGAAGAGACCGCACCGAGCACCGACCTCTCGCAGATCCCGGCGCAGATCCCCGGCCCCGCGGCCTGGTACGGGCCCGCGATGGCGCAGAGCGACGGCTGGATCGAGAACATCACCCAGGCGGAGCTCGAGGAGGTCGAGGCCGCGGTCCGCCGCTTCGCCGAGGCGGGCGAAGACCCGGCGCACCTCGGCAGCGAGGCCTTCCCGCTGCCATCGCTCGCGGCGCGCCTCCGCCGCGTGCTCGCGGAGGTGCTCGACGGCCGCGGCTTCGTTCTGCTCCGCGGGCTGCGCGGCCCGTGGCTCGACCGCGGCGACCTCCGCGCGGCAGCGATCGCGTTCCTCGGCATCGGCAGCCACCTTGGGAGCGCGCGCTCGCAGAACGCGCGAGGGCACGTCCTCGGTCACGTGAAGGACCTCGGCCTGTCGAGCCAGGATCCGAGCGTGCGCATCTACCAGACGCGCGAGCGGCAGACCTTCCACACCGACTCGTGCGACGTCGTGGCGCTGCTCTGCCTCCGGACCGCGAGGGCAGGCGGGCTCTCGGCGCTCGTCAGCTCGGTCACGCTGTACAACGAGATGCGGCGGGCGCGCCCGGACCTGGCGGAGGCGCTGTTCGCGCCGATCGAGACCGATCGCCGGAGCGAGGTGCCGGCGGGCGAGCGGCCCTACTTCCGCATCCCGGTGCTGAGCTGGCACGCGGGGCTCCTGTCCGCCATCTACCAGCGGCAGTACATCGAGTCGGCCCGGCGCTTTCCCGACGTCCCGCCGCTCACCGCGCGGCAGATCGAGGCGCTCGACCTGTTCGACGCCCTCGCCAACGACCCCGCGCTCCACATGACCATGGAGCTCCGCCCGGGCGACATCCAGCTCGTGCACAACCACGCGCTGCTCCACGATCGCACGGCCTTCGAGGACTGGCCCGAGCCGGATCGCAAGCGGCACCTGCTCCGCCTCTGGCTCGCTCCGCCCGGGGCGCGGCCGCTGCCGCCGGTGTTCCGCGAGCGCTACGGCTCGCTGACCCCCGGCGACCGCGGGGGCATCGTCGTGCCCGGCACGCGGCTCCACGTCCCGCTCGATCCGGCGTGAGCGGCCGCGCCCGCGAGCGCCAGGCGCTCACCGCGGCTCGTCCGGCGGTCCCCACTGAGCTCCTGCTCGCCGAGGAGCTCGACACTCACCGCCGCGTGCGCGCGCTGCATGCCCATGGCGCGCGCTCCGCGAGGCAGCCCACCGCCGCGTGCGCGCGCTGCATGCCATGGCGCGCGCTCCGCGAGGCAGCTCACCGCCGCGTGCGCGCGCTGCATGCCATGGCGCGCGCTCCGCGAGGCAGCTCACCGCCGCGTGCGCGCGCTGCACCCACACGGCACCGGCACGCTCCTCGCAGCACCCCCTTCCCATGGCTCCCTTGCCTCCGGCCCGAGCGGCAGAGGAATGCGCCGGCGGCGATCCCGGGCCCGCGCCCAGCGGCGGGGCGCGCGTCCATGCCCCTCCGCCCGCCGCCCCGGACGCGCCCGCCGCCCGCCGCGCGCGGCGAAAGGCGCTGCTCCACGCGGCGCTCGGCGGCCTCGGCCTGGCCGCCCTGGCCGCGCTCATCCGCCACGTCGGCGCGGCGGAGATGCTCGCCGCGGTGACCCGCGCCGCGCCGTTCGTGCCTTTCCTGATCGCGCTGGAGGCGGCGCGCATCGGCTGCGAAACGCTCGCGACCGGCGTGCTCTGCGCGCCGCGGCGCGTCCCGATTGCAGAGCTCCTTCGCATCCACGTCGTCACCTACCCCGTCATCACGCTGATGCCGGCCGGCCGCCCCGCGGGCGAGGCGGTCAAGGCCGCGCTGCTCTCCCCCCACGTCGGCGCCGCGCACGCAGCCGCGATCGCCACGACGAACCAATCGCTCACGCTCCTGTGCTCGGCCCCGCTGTCGCTCCTCGCGGCCATCGCCCTCTTCCACATCGGCGGCGGCACCTCCCCGCTCGCCCTCGGCGTGCTCGCGCACGCCGCCCTCCTGGTCGCGAGCGGCCTCGGCATCGCCTTCGCCGCGCGGCAGCGCGCCGCCTCGGCGTGGATCACCCGGCGGTTCGCCCGGGCCGGCCAGCTCGCCGCCGCCTTCCAGGAGGCCGTCCACGAGCGGCCGCCGGTCCCGGCCTGGCCGTTCGTCGCCTGCCTCGCGGGCCGCGCGCTCCAGGCAGTGCAGTACGGCGTGCTGCTCGCCGTCGTCGGCGCCGAGAGCGGCCCCCTCCGCGCGCTCGCCGCGTACGGCGTGGGCGCCGCCGGCACGGCGGCCGGCGACCTCATCCCGGGCCAGGTCGGCGCCACGGATGGGGCCTTCGCGCTCGCCGCCTCGCTGCTCGGCCTCACCGAGAGCTCCGCCATCGCGATCTCGCTGCTCGTCCACCTCCTCCAGGCGGCCTTCGCGCTCGCAGGGATCGCCGCCGCGCTCGTGTGGCGCCGCAGCCCTCCGGCGCCCTGAGCCGAGCTCGGCTGGGGCCGGGGGAGTCGCGCGTGCCTTCGGCGTGCGCTCAGCCGCGCTCGCGCTTCAGGCGCTCCAGCTCAGCCAGGGCCTCGGCCAGCCGCCGCTCGGCCTCGTCGGCGCGCTGCCGCTCCGCATCGAGGCGGCGTCGCTCTTCATCGAAGCGGCGCCGCTCTTCGTCGAGGCTCATCTCGGTCTCCGAGATGCGCGCCTTGGAGATCTCGAACTTCGACGGGAGCGTGTCGAGGACGCGCTGCCGTTCCTCCGGCGTCATGCGGTCCCAGAGCTCCTGCGGAGGGGCCCGCGGATCGTCGGGATCGATCACCCAGGACGTCGGCGCGCGCTGCATGGCCTGAGCATAGCGAGCCCGCGCACGCGCCACCACGGCACGCGCCCGGCCCGGCACCCGCTCCGGCTCGGCCCGTCGGGGGCGTTCCTGGACCGCGCCGAGCAGCGCCGCCTCTCCCGCTCGCGCTGCTGGCGCCTCAGGCCGTGCCGAGCAGCGCCGCGCTCCCTGCGCGCGGCCTTGCGCCCGGCGGGGTCCGCACCCCCGCTTGCGCTCTGCACTGCGTCCCGGGAGGGGTCCGGCGCCCCGGCCAGCGCTCTGCGCTGCGGTCTGGAGGGGTCCGGCGTCCCGGCCAGCGCTCTGCATTGCGGTCTGGAGGGGTCCGGACCCCCCTTCTGGCACAAAAAGGAGAGTGATCAAGGACTCTTTGGCACAGAATTTCGTCGAAGAATGCGTTTTCTGGCACAATTTTGCCCTAAAAATCGCTCCACCGAGCGTTATCGAGGGGTCCGGACCCCGGTGTGTCGCAATGCATTGCGTTGGTGCCAGTGCCAGACCCCCTTCAACTGGCACAGAAAAGCGCCATGCTGGCACAGAACCAGGACGCGCCGCTCCCTCCGGAAGCCGCCCGCGGCGTCGGCTCCCCAACCTGGGTCGGCTCCCCAACCTGGGTCGGCTCCCCAACCTGGGTCGGCTCCCCAACCTGGGTCGGCTCCCCAACCTGGGTCGGCTCCCCAACCTGGGTCGGCTCCCTCGGTTTCCTCGCCCCCCGTCCCCTCGCCTGGCCGCCCGGCAACCGCCTCTCTCCCGCGCCTCGCGGCGGGGCGGCGCTCGCGACAGCGGCAGATCGCTGGCCACCCTCCGGCGGTTCGTCCTACGGTGTGCAGTCATGACGGAGACGACCGGCGGCCCTGGACGGGACGTGCTCACCCAGACAGAGGCCGAGGAGCGCGCCGCGCGCATCGGCAATGCGCGCTACGAGCTCTCCCTCGACCTCTCGCGCGACGCCCGCGGTTACCGCGGCGAGGCGATCGCCTACTTCGACGTCCGCGGCCACGGCGACACGTTCATCGACTTCCGCGGCCGGCGCATCGAGCGGCTCGAGATCAACGGCGTCGAGGTCGAGCCCGCGTGGTCCGACTGCCGCATCGTCCTCCCGGGGCGGCTGCTCGCCCCGGAGACGCGCGTGCGCGTCGTCTACGAGAACGACTACGATCACACCGGAGACGGCTTCCATCACTTCCGCGACCCGGAGGACGGCGAGGACTACGTCTACTCGGACCTCGAGCCGTTCAGCGCGCACCGCGTGTTCCCCTGCTTCGATCAGCCGGACATCAAGGCGAGCTACAGGCTCTCCGTCACCGCGCCCGAGGACTGGGAGGTCATCGGCAACGCCCGCGTAAGCCGCACGTTCGGCGCGGGCCTCGGCCGCATGACGCGGGTGTTCGAGGAGACGACCCGGTTCAGCACCTACGTCTTCGCGCTGATCGCCGGCCCGTACAGCGGCGTCCGCGACGAGCACCGCGGGATCCCCCTCGGGCTCTACTGCCGCAGGTCGCTCGCGAGGCACCTCGACGCCGAGGAGCTCTTCACGATCACGAAGCAGGGCTTCGACTTCTACCCGGAGTTCTTCGACTACCCCTACCCCTTCAGCAAGTACGACCAGGTCTTCGTCCCGGAGTTCAACGCCGGGGCCATGGAGAACGTCGGCGCCGTGACCCACAGCGAGCGCATGATCTTCCGGGACCCGCCGACGGACCACCAGCGCCTCACGCGCGCGGAGGTGCTCCTCCACGAGATGGCCCACATGTGGTTCGGCAACCTCGTGACCATGCGGTGGTGGAACGATCTCTGGCTGAACGAGAGCTTCGCCACGTACATGGCCTTCCTCGCGATGGACCAGGCGACCCGGTTCAAGCCGGCCGCGTGGAAGGCGTTCAACGTCATGAAGAGCTGGGCCTACCGGCAGGACCAGCTCGTGACGACGCACCCCATCGCCGGGGAGCTCGCCGACACGGAGCAGACGTTCCTCAACTTCGACGGCATCACGTACGGCAAGGGCGCCGCCGCGATGAAGCAGCTCGTCGCGGCGATCGGCCTCCCGGCCTTCCGCGAGGGGATGCGCCGGTACTTCAAGCGCTACCAGTACGGCAACGCGACGCTGCGCGAGTTCCTGTCCGCGCTGGAGGAGGGCTCCGGCCGCGACCTCGGCGCGTGGTCGCGCCTCTGGCTCGAGCGGGCGTCCCTCAACACGCTGACGGCCGAGTGGGAGCCCGAGGGCGACCGCATCGGCCGGCTCCGCGTGCTGCAGACGGCGCCGGCCGACTACCCGACCCTCCGGCCGCACCGCATCGACGTCGCGCTCGCGCGCGAGGAGGACGGCGCGCTCGTCGTCGACTCCGTCCCCGCGGAGATCGACGGCGCGGCGACCGAGGTCGCCGCCGCGCGGGGGCAGCGGGCGCCGCTCCTCGTGTTCCCCAACCACAACGATCTCACGTTCGCGAAGATCGCGCTCGACCCGGCCTCGCTCGCGTTCGTGCGCGAGCACATGGGCCGCGTGGAGGATCCGCTCCTGCGCCAGCTGCTCTGGTCGTCGCTCTGGAGCATGGTGCGCGACCAGAAGCTCGCCTCCCCCGCGTACCTCGCGCTGGTGAGGGACAAGCTGCCCGCCGAGCCGGACCTCTCGCTCGTCGACCCGGTGCTCACGAACGCGGCGACGGCGCTCGCGCGCTACGTGCCGGATCCGCTGCGCGAGGCCGAGGCGAGCGCGTTCACGGGCCTCGCCCTCGCGGCCCTGCGGGCGGCCCCCCGCGGCGACGCGCAGATCGTGTGGGCGCGGGCGCTCTTCAACGCGGCGTACTCCGCGCCGGATCTCGCGCTGGCCGCGCGCCTCGCGGACGGCGAGATCGAGGTGGATGGCCTCGAGATCGACCAGGAGATGCGCTGGACGGTCGCCGTGAAGTGGATCGCGCGCGGCATGAAGGGCGCGGAGGAGCGGCTCGCGGCCGAGCGCGAGCGCGACCCGTCCGATCGCGGGCAGCGCGCCGCGCTGCGCGCCGAGACGGCGCGGCCGGATCCGGCGGCGAAGGCCGCGGCGTGGGCGCGCTTCCACGAGGACGGGTACGGCTCGCTGCACCTCACCGGCGCGGCCATGTCGGGCTTCAACTGGTCGTTCCAGCGCGCGCTGCTCGAGCCGTACGCGCAGGCGTTCTTCGAGCGGGTGCAGCAGGTCTTCGAGGCGCGGACGCACGAGTTCGCGTCCGCGTACTTCACCCATCTGTTCCCCTCGTACCGCGTCGATCGGGACCTCCTCGCCCGCGCGGAGGCGCGGACCGCGGCGCTCGGGCGGGCCCCGGACGGCGCGCCGGCGACGCCGCGGCTGCCGATGCTGGTCCGGATGCTCCGCGAGGCGAGCGACGACCTCGTGCGGGCGCTCGCCTGCCGGGAGCTCGCGGCGGCGAGCGCCGAGGGGCACCGCCCGGGGGGCGGGGGCGCCCCCGGCTGAGCGAGGAACCCAGGAGAGCGGCGCTCGAGGCGACGATGATCGTGCAGCTCGGCAAGACGTCCCTCCCGTGGACGCGCGCGGACCTCGAGGCGAAGCTCGCCGGCCACGCGCGCGTCCTCATCGACGTCGGCACGGGCGACGGCCGCTTCGTGTACCGCTCGGCCGGCGCCCACCCCGACACGTACTGCATCGGCGTCGATCCCGCGGGGGAGCGGATGCGCGAGGTGTCGTGGCGCGCCAGCCGCAAGGTCGCCCGAGGCGGCCGGCCGAACGCGCTCTTCGTGGTCGCGTCCGTGCAAGCGCTGCCCGAGGAGCTCACCGGGCTCGCCCACACCCTCACGCTCAATTTCCCCTGGGCCTCACTGCTCTCAGCCCTCGTGCTGCCCGAGGCGCCGGTGATCGAGGCGCTGCGCCGGCTCGTCCGGCCGGGCGGGGAGCTCATCGCGCTGCTCAACCAGAGCGTCTTCGACGACCGGCCCTACGCGGCGCGCCTCGGGCTCCCCGAGCTCTCCGAAGCGTGGGTCGACGACGCGCTGCGCCCCGCCTACCGCGCCGCGGGCTTCGAGATCCGGGCGAACGAGATCGTCGAGGGGGACATGCCGCACCAGACCAGCTGGGGACAGCACCTCACGCTGGCGTCGGGCCGGAGGACGCGCCTGCTCACGGCCGAGGCGATAGGCTGAGCACCGGCAGCCGTTCACCAGCTCGAACTCGCGGAGCAGCCGCCTGCGCTCGATGAACGAGCTGGTGCGGATCTGCCCCATCGAGTCGCCGTACCCGCCGGAGCTCAGGTTGGTGCCTTGGCGGTCGATGTGGACCACCGGCCCGAGCTCCGGTGGTCCATCGAAGTAGAACGCGCGCAGCAGCTTCGCGCCTCGCCTCGTCGTCGATCGTGGTCAGGTCCGACAAGAAGCAAGGGGCGTCCTCGGGCGGCCCGGCTGACGCCGGCGCCCGTGGTCACTGCGGTGCTGCGATCGTGATCGAGGGATCGAACCAGTAGTTACCGATATACTCTCCGCCGATCGAGCAATAGAACTCGAGGCCGTACTGCAGCACGCCCGCGGTGGCGAGCGCCGGAACGAGGATGTACGGGTTGCGCTTCACAGGCGAAGTCAGGTTCGCGTCGTGGCGGGTGACCAGGTAATTGGTGTTGTCATTCTCCGGCGCCCACGGAGAGTTCGAACCGGTGACATAGTCATAACCATACGAGTTGACGCGAGTGTCCCGGAAGCTGACGTCTCCGATGACCGCATCCCCGCCGGTGAGGTCACCGAGGGTAATCGGATTGGACTGCCAGGTCATCGCGACGAAACCCACCGGGGCGCAAGCCACGCCGATGTTGGAGTTCGAGTCCTGGACGGAGATGAGGACCTCCTCATTGAAGTACACAGTCACGGGAGTGTCCCCGCTCTGGTTGGTGTAGGTATTGGGGTCGTTTCCTCTCCCGTACTTGAGAGGGGGGTGCGGCCCCGGATAATTCTGGGGATTGCCAAACTGGCCTCCAGGATTCTGCTTGAGAGCATTGCTATCGATCAGAAAAATGATGTGCATTGTCATGTTGTTCTCTTCTGTTCCTGGGGGTTTACCGCGCAGACCTGGTACGTAGGCGCGGCAGCAGCGCTCCCCTGAGCCAGGTAGCATCGCCTGCGCGCCTCGCCTCGCTGGCGCAGCGTCGAGAGCAAGACGAGCAAGCGACGTGCCACCTGGACCGGCCCTTCGGGCCCCCAGCGCAAGGGCGCTTCTTCCGCAGGAGCCACCCGCAGGCGCCTGGTCGTCCGACCTTCCGGGCACGCCTCGCCGCCGTCGTCGCGCTGCCGGCCTTACCTCCCGTAGGGAAGCGCCGCTTCATTTCGGGACGCAAGGGCTCGTCGCCCCCGCGCCGGTCCCGCCCGACGCGCCTGCCGCATGTCCACCTGGATCCATGGCGGCGTTCCACCGGTCGGATCGACCCGAGATCGCCATGAAGCCTCCCAGAGGGCCGCGTCGAGCCGTCCAACGGCGGCTGGCATCGTCATTGCAACATTCACATCACGGTGGTTGCCCTTGGCCAGGAACCGAACCTCGGCCAATCCGAACCCGAAACTTCAAATCCTCGATATGCAGGAAGCGCAGCGATCATGACAAGATTCTCTCGAATGCTCAGAGCGGCGACGGCCTTTCCATTCATCGCGGGTGGAGCGATGGCCACGATGGATTGCTCTTCGAGCGGCCTGACGAAAGACCCCCAGCAACCGCCGACGTCGGATGCAGCAGCGCAGCCGGGCGCTCACGCAGATCTGGCGAAGAACGTCCTGGCGGCGGCTCAAAATGGCCTGCCTCAGTCGCTGCCGCGGCCAAGCAGCCTGGTGTACAGCGCCCAGTTTGCCTGGCAGCAGTTCCTCGCTTTGAACCGCGTCGCTGCGCAGCCGGACGGCCAGACAATCCAGCGAGGGACCGCCCAGAGCGATGCTCTCGGACAATCGAATGATCTCCTGGTCTGGCAGACCTATGCCCACAAGACCGAGCTACGGCCCAATGGACCGCTCACGCTCCCCTGGGACAAGCTGGGCATGCCCACGTACACGAATGCTTACCAGGTGACGCTCTCGAAGGGGACCGCCGATGCACAACTGGGCCTCTGGAATAACCTCGACGAGGATAGCGAGATCGCCTCCTGCCAGATCTTCGGCCAGTACGCGCAGCAGCCGCGCCCCCGGAGGCAAGATTCGCTGATCTTGTTCGAGGCGAAGGTGAACCGGGACGAGTACGAGCACATCCGCCAGAACTACCCTGATCAGAACACGGGCAACGTCGGCGATCCCGCCAATTGCGGTGGGACCGGAGCCCACGGGAGCCTGTGCGAAGCCCAGCTCAACGCGCGGAACGACATACGGAACGGGAAGTACGACCATGCGGCTCAATGCAGCTGCCCGCCAGGTCAAGCGATCTGCCTCCCCTGCGCCGACGGCACGAACGAGGGGGCGATCGAGATCAAGGCCGCATGGCGAAAGCTGCTGCCGTCCGAGAAGGCCACCCAGTATTACACCTCCAAGGCCGTCTACTATCAAGACGAATACGATCCGGCGTCGCAGACCTACAAATACAAGTACTACAACGACACGTTCGCGCTGATAGGGCTTCATATCATCAGAAAGCTGCAGAATTACCCGGACTTCGTCTTCACCTCCTTCGAGCACGTCGGAGAGGCGAATGCAGGCGACGAGTACGTCACGCTCGACGGCGACGGAGCGGAGACGTCGGCGCCGACGCCCGCGACCCGGCAGAGCCCTGATCCCAATACGGATCGCACCAGGAACCACGCGATCCCCGCGGACATCCAGAAGGTGAACGACCTCATGCGCCAGCAGCTGCAAGGCTTCAGCTCGGTCTGGGCGAACTACCAGCTCGTCGGCGTGCAGGCCGACGTGACCGACTGCGAGATCACCGGCGCTCCTCCCCCGAAGGCGAACCCCACCGACTCGGATGCCACCAAGATGGCCGCAGGGCTGGCCTGCATCAGCGCGCAGGACGGCAGCGCGGCCAAGTGCCTGCAGGATAATGCCAATTACTACATGGCCAACCTGTTCGTCGAGACGGACCCGTTCCTCAACAACTTCAGCGGCCCAGGCTTCGGCGGCAACACGTTCGGGAACTGCGACAACACCGTGTACAACAAAACAACGTACGACATGGGAGGCTGCAAGGGATGCCACGGCGTCGCGCAGACCGCGTTCGGGACTGACTTCAGCTTCCTGCTCGACTTCGGCAACGGCAAGCCGGGTGTGGCGCCGGATACGCTCCAGCCGCCGTATGCCGAGCTCCAAGGGTTGAGGGTCTCGTCGAGCAAGGCCAGCGCCACGCCCGTACCAGGCTCCGGGCAGGTGTGTGCGTCCTTGACCGACTCCTTGACCGACCCCTCGACCGACAAGTGCCTCGACTACTGTAGACACCAGTGCGAGACGAAGGCTTGCATCGCTTATAACGCCAGCAAGGCGGGTTGCGAGCTCTTCACCCCGGACGTGCCGATGTCGTCGCTGTCGCTGGCTGACGCTCAGGGGTACTTCGCCCTCCTCGCGCCGGGGACGATCCGCCCTCCCACGATCAAGACCGGACAGCCGCAGAAGGCGGTCTTCCCCGGTGGGTATCTCCATCGCTCCAGTCGCAAACACTGAGTCTAACCTCGACAACGTTCCCAAGGAGCCAGCCATGGCGATCCAGCAGACCAATCAGCAGATTCCGCTCACGCCCGCGATGCGTGAATTGATCGACGAGCTCAAGCGCCTCATGGCCAACCCCGTGATCGAGGCGGCGTTCAACGAGGCCGTCGCGCACGTGCAGCCCTTCGTGGAGGACGGGTCGAAGAACCCGTGGGTCGGAGCGACCGCCGAGTACTTCGTGCGCTACTTCGAGCAGTGGTTCACGTTTCTGCCCGAGCCCACGGGAGGCCTGGGGAAGATCGTACCCTTCACCTACTTCTACCTCAACAACAAGTCCGCGTTCGCCTTCCTGAACACGTTCAAGAGCCGCACGACGAGCAGGGAGTACACGACCGAGATCTTCAACTGGACCGTCAAATTCATCAAGGAGCGGGGGCGGTTCATGGACTCTCGGGAGTCGCTCAAGTTCATCGAGGCCTGGCTGAAGGATCCCGGGACTCACATCGAGGACTTCATCGTCCCCGAGGGTGGCTTCAAGTCCTTCAACGAGTTCTTCACGCGCAGGCTCAACCCCGCGAGGAATCCCCGGCCCATCGCGGCGCCTGACGACGGCTCGGTGCTCGTGGCGTCCGCCGACTCGGAGATCAACTTCATCCTCTCGGACCTCACGCTGACGAAGAAGCTCGACGTGAAGTCACGTCAGCTCAACATCACGCAGCTCCTGAACGGGTCGAAGTACGCAGCGAAGTTCGAGGGCGGCACGGCCGTCTCCTGCGTCCTCATGCCCCCCAACTACCATCGCTACCACGCTCCTGCCTCCGGCCGGATCGTCGAGGGGGTGGAGGTGCCTGGAATCTACAACGGCATCATGGACGGGGATCACTGGTTCAACACCATCTTCAACGTCGGCGAGAGCACGACGGACTTCAGCATCTTCGAGGACTTTCATCGCTCCTACTTCGTCATCAAGACCGAAAAACACGGGTACATCGCCGTCATTCCGGTCGGTCTGAACACGATCAGCGCGATGTACCCGTCGCTCGTCAACAACCGGTCGACCCTGGTCCCGGTCGGAGGCGAGCCGGTCCCGGTCAAGAAGGGCGACGAGCTCGGGCACTTCGCGTACGGCGGCTCTCTGAACATCCTGCTCTTCCAGAAGGGCGTGTTCAACGCCGTTTCGGTCCTGATGGGGAGCCGCCTTGGCTCGCTGGGCACGCCGTCCACCCCGGAGGCATTCCCGAGGACCTGAGGAGTCGAGCAGGGCCGCGCTCTCACGACGGCACACGTGAGACAAACGAGCTCCAGCGCGGCCCCAGGGCGGCTTCGGGGCGGTCGATCAGGACCTCGAAGGTCGAGGGCGTCTGAGCACGTTCTTTGCGCTTTGCGGGACGCGCCGCAGCGCGCGGCGAGGCCGTTGCGCTCGACTCGCACCGGAAGGCCGCCTCGCCGCGCCGGACCATCCGCGAAGCACCACCGGGAGACCCACGATGGCGATCAAGGAGAGACCGAGCCTCACGGATTCCTCGCCCCCGGGGTGCACCTGCGGGCGCGCTGCTCCTTCGCCGCGCTCGTCCGGCGCCTCCACGCTGGCCAGGCGCGCCGGCCGGCACCTCCCGCTCTTACCGGCCATCGCGCTGGTGCTGCTCCCGAAGTGCCCTTTGTGCGTGGCGGCCTACCTCGGGATCGTGGGCTCGCTCGGCGCCAGCGCCTGGCTGCGCGACGCATGGGGGCTGCCGCTCGGCGCCGGGCTGCTGGCCTTCGCGCTCGGCGCGCTCGTGCTGCGCGCGCTGGCGAGCCAGGACTACCGCCCCATGCTCGCAGGCCTCGCGGGCGCGTCGGCCGTGCTCGGGGGCAAGTTCTGGCTCGACGCGCCGCCTCTCCTCTACGCGGGCGCTCTGCTCCTCATCGGCGCCTCGCTCTGGAGCGTACACCTCGCCTCCCGGACGACGGGGCCGTCCCCCTCACAAGACGGTGCGGCGGAGGGAGCGCAGGGCTCGTCGCTGCCTTCGCCGCCGTGAAGCACGGAGCGCGCGGAGAGCCCCGCGCCGCTCCGATACCGTACAGATTAGGCTCGCTCTGACAGAAGAAAAGGCGCTGACATGACCACAGGGATACGGCAGTCCATCTATGTCCTCCAGCAAGAGTACGCCAAGGGAAACACGAAGCCCCTTGAAGACGTGCTCTATGCCTGGAGGGGCATCCAGCAGCTCGGCCCGCGTGAATGGAACTCGTTCTTCGCCTTGGGGGGCCTCCACGGAGAGCCTTTCTTGCTGCGACGCGCGGTCGATCGACTGCCGCCGGAGGACACATACGCCTACTGGGGAGGGTACTGCAACCACGGCAACATCCTGTTCCCGACCTGGCACAGAGCATACCTTTACTGCATGGAGAAGGCGCTGCAAAGCATCGTACCGGGCGTGATGCTGCCCTTCTGGGACGAGACGGACGACTACTCTCTCCATCAGGGCGTCCCGTCCATTTTTACCCAGCCGACGGTCGACCTCCCGAGCTACGGCCTGATGGGTATCCCCAACCCGCTGCGATCGTTCACCCTGCCCATCTCGGTCTCCGACAACTACTGGGGGGACCAGAACGCAAATGCCGACGAGGCGCACCCGTACTACAAGCGGGCCGGCTACACGACCGTGCGGTACCCGCTCTCGGGGCTGGTGGGCAACTTCGGGGACTCCGAGCTGACGTACGCCCACAACCAGAAGTATCCCGACCAGAACACGAACGACACGCTGCTCAACAACAACATCATGGCCTGGCTGAACGGCCCCGAGCCCACGGTTCCACCTCCTCCCGAGGGCGCCAACCTCTACGCATCGTACAGGGCGTGTCTATTCGCGCCGAACTACGTGGTCTTCTCCAACACGACCTCGGCGGCGGCCTGGAACGCGGATATCCCCCCCCATCAGCCCATGGTGGTGCCCCTGGAGGACCCCCACAACGACCTCCACCTGGCCGTCGGCGGGTTCGACGCGCCGCAGATAGCTGCTGGTGGCACGGGGCTGGTCACCGGCTCGAACGGGGACATGGGAGAGAACAACACGTCCTCCTTCGATCCGATCTTCTTTTTTCACCACTGCAACATCGACCGCATGTTCTGGCTCTGGCAGAAGCTGCATGGCCAAACCACGGCGCTCGAAATCTCCGACGACATGACAGACTACCCGGGCACCAGCTCGAACGACCTGCAAGGGCCGACCCCCGGCGTCCCGCCCGGCACTCAGCTGACCCTCGGTGGAACCGCGCTCAAGCCGTTTAAGAGCCCGCTCACGAGCAAGCCCTACGTCAGCACGGACTGCGTGGACATCGAGAACCAGCTCGGCTACACCTATGGGCCAGGCTCATTCGACGATCTATCGCTCAATGACCAGGCCCGCGAGGCAGCGGTAAAGCCCGGGTTCAGCGCCAAGAAGCTCATGGTCAGGGGCATCGATCGCGCCCTGTTCCAGGGGTCGTTCCTGCTGACGGCGCACGCGACCGTGGCGGGCGACGGCGGCAAGACCAAGGAATACTACCTGGGCTACCACTCTGTCTTGAGCCGTTACAGCGTGAGCAACTGCGCGAACTGCCGCACTCACCTCGAGATCATCGCCCACTTCTCCCTGAAGAACATGCCGGAGGACGAGGTCGATCGCGCGATCTTCACCGTGAAGGTTCACCATCGCGGGTCGGTGCTCCCTGCCGGCTTGAAGACCGTTCTCAAGATCCGCGGCTGACGGTCGGCGCCGGCGCTCATGGTGAGGATGGGCGCCCGCGCCTGCGTCAATCCGCGGCGCCCCCGCGTCGGCGATGGCCCGCCCGCGGCGCGACGGCGAGGGCGCGCTCACGGCTCGACGATGGCGCTGTCCTGACCGCCCGCCGGGAGTCTCGACCCGGGGCGGGCAGGCAGAGGGGCGCGGGATCTCGGGTTCGCGAGGATCGAACAAGCATGGAGGACCCAGTGCGCAATCATTCTGATGACATCAACAAGGATGCTACCGAGACGGTCGATCTCACGATCGTCGTCGACACAATCTCGCTCTCCAGCGAGCCAAGCTCGACGCCAGATAACCCGGCGGGGTGCGACCATCGTTACGCGTTCATGATCACTGACACGAAGCACGCTGTGGGCGGCAACGGGACCGCCGATCTGAACCTGCAGGCAGCGACCGGCGACACGCTCCGGATCTGGGCGAGCTCCGTGAGCCACCAGGTCGAGGAGGAGGTCTTCATCTACGACTTCGTGCACTGGGATCCGGAGGGCAAGACCAGCACAGTCGGCGTCCTGAGCACGGACGGGATGAGATACCGGTCGTTCCCCAAGATCGTGAATGTGCCGCAGGATGGGCAGGACAACCACGAGCCGCCCAAGGTTTCGGCCAGATCGATAGACGTCAACTGCGCCGAGATCGACGTCAACAACTACGGCACGGAGTGGTTCATGGTGAGGTTCGTGGTGTACGGCCCGCTGCCGGACGGGGAAGGTGCTCGGCCGGTGAAAGGATACTACCAATGGGATCCTTCGATCACGGTCAATCATTGACGGTCCCCTCCAGCGAATACACCGGCTGATGGCAGGCGACGGGTGCAGCGGGCTGTGCTCGCTCGAAATGCAGGGCAGCAGCGGCCAGGGCGACTCGGGCGTCGGGGGCGCTCGCGGCAGCCATCGACGGCCAGCCGGGCAAACATCGCCCCGCAGGCGCGATCCACGCGCCGACATGAGGCTGCCGTTCTAGACGACCCTGGACGACCGGAGCGGCCCCGAGGATGAGCGGGAACGAGGCGGGCCTCGCCGCTCTCGGCGCTCGTGCTGCCCGAGGCGCCGGGGCTCGAGGCGCTGCGCCGGATCGAGGCGCGATCGGCCGCGCAGCGCCGGGGTGAAGGCACCGCGAAGCGCGCCGGCGGCGCCGCGGCACGCGCGGCCGCCGCGGCGGGCGATGCGCGGGGCGAGGGCGAGCGTCGCAGGTTCGTCGCCCGCGCCGCGCGCCGCCGCGAAGCTCGGGCTATCGCCCGGCGAGCTATCGCATGCTTCCGTGCTGCACGGCCTCGCGCTCGGTCACCCGGCGGACGGTCTGCGCGGTGTGCCTGTCGTCCTCGCTCTGCGCGATATCCGACAGGCTGATGATGCCGACCAGGCGGCCGTCCGCCTCGGTGCACAGGACGCGCGACTTGTGGTGCTGCCCCATCAGCTGCTCCGCGCGCTGCACGTCGTCGTCGGGCCGGCACGCGACCACCCCGCTCGTCATGACGTCGCCCGCCTTCGTGCTCAGCGGCCGGTTGTGGGCCAGCACCCGGATGGCGAGGTCACGGTCCGTCAGCGCCCCCAGCACCCTCCCGGCGCTGTCGCAGACAGGAAGGAAGCCGACGTTCGCGTCGCGCATCTTGCACGCGGCCGTCTGGATGGTGTCGTCGGCCAGGACGCTCTGGATGTCTTGCTTCATGATCTCCTTGCACAGCATGGTTCCCTCCTTCGGTTCCTTTTGCAGCGCCCGGTAGCGTCACAGCGCACAAAAGGACCTTAGGGGACCGTCGCGGGCGAGGGATGGAGCATCATGATGAATGCGGCGTCGGGCACCGCTTGATCGCGCCTCCGGCCGGCGAGCGCGCCGGGCGGCGCCCTGGCGGAGCGCCGCGGCGCCAGCCAAGCTGAGGTGCGAGACACCATGTCAGAGCGGATCACAGGGGCGGTCATCCGCCGGGCGCAGCCGGCAGACGCGGCCGTCATCGCGCGCATCGAGGTCGACTCCTGGCAGGCGGCCTACCTGGGCCTGATCCCGGCGGCCGATCTCAACGCCCTCTCCGTGCCGGCGCGCGAGGCGAGCTGGCGGCGCATCCTCAGCCGCGACCCCGCGACCGGGACGCGGACCTGGATGCTCTGCGCCGAGGGCGCCGGGCTCGGCTTCGCGAGCGCCGGGCCGACGCGCGACGACGACGGCCCAGGTGACGTCGGCGAGCTCTACACGATCTACCTCCTGCCCGCCGCGTGGGGGCGCGGGCTCGGCGCCGCGCTGCTCGACACGGCGCAGGCCGACCTGGCCCGGCGCCGCCACAGGACCATGACGATCTGGGTCCTCGAGGGGAACACCCGCGCGCGCCGCTTCTACGAGCTCTCCGGCTTCACCCGCGACGGCGCGCGGCGGTGGGCGCGGGTCGGCGCCGGCAGCCTCCCGGAGATCCGCTACCGGCGAGCGCTGTAGCGCGCCCCGGATGCCGGATGCCACGCCGAGGGCGGCGCCGGCGCGTGGGCCAGCGACCAGCGACGCCCTGGGCCCCAGCGCGCCGGCGCTAGCCGAAGCGCACGACGATGCTGCTGTAGCCGCCCCGCGGGTCGTACTGGGAGGTGATCTTTCCCCAGGGATACTCGTACGGCGGCGCGCCGAGGATCGACGCCAGCCAGGCGTCGTGGCTGGCCTTGCGCTCCGCCTCCTCCTTCTCGGACCAGTCGTTCCAGAACGCCTTCGACTCGGCGCCGACCTCGAACAGCTCGACCCACGCGATCTTGCCGCTGCAGAAGTGCAGCGTGATGCGGAAGGTCCGGAAGCCGATGCGCTGGCGCGACGTCCGGTATCCGCTCCACGGCTGCGTCTCGCTCAGGGCGTTGGCCATCCGCGCGAGCGGCGACGACAAGAACTGCGCTTCCGAGTACGAGGGTCCGATGCGAAGCCCGGATGTGAGCTCGATCTCGCCCGTCTGTCGATGGATCATCCAGCCCTCCGACCGCTCGGAGCAGCATACACCACGGCTCGCGGATCGGCGCGGCTCAGCCGAGCCCCGCCGACGTCCGCGCGTGACAGTCACGCGAAGACCCGATTCCACGTCTCCGAAGGTGGGTGTTCGACGGAGGTTCACCCCCCGCCGTTCGCGCGCCCGGCTTCTCGGAGGACAAGAGCCGCGGTCCCTCCCACGGAGCGCGACGGGGGCCGCCGCTGTCCTCCTGTGTCGACACGACGCCCACGATGTCGCGGGTGACCGAGAAGACCGAGAAGACCGAGAAGACCGAGAAGACCGAGCACGCACTTTCGCTATGGGCATAAGGCGGTGTGGCGCAATGCGGTTTTCCTGCTCGTGACAACCCCGATAACCGGTAATATCGGTCACGGATCGCGCCGGGCCCCACCCGAGGTCATCCGAGGTCTTCTTGCCGCGTTGCCCTTCCTGCCATCGCCGACTCGCAGTGCTCACCTCCTGCCCGACGGACGGAGCCACGGCGCCGTCCCGCCCAGCGCCGGTCGATCTCGGCGCCGAGACGCCGCCGTCCGTCGCGGGTTTCCTCGTCGGCCCGCCGCTCGCGGCGGGCGCCTTCTCGGTCATCTGGGCCGCGACGCGCGCGGAGGACGGCGCCCCCGCCGTGCTCAAGGTCAGCAGGGCCCACTCGCTGCTCGCGCGCGAGCGGTTCCGCAGCGAGGCGTGGGCGCTCGAGCAGCTCGGTCCCCCGGCCTCGCCTCGCCTCCTCCAGAACGGCGTGCTCGAGGACGGCCGCGCGTACATCGCGATGGAGCGGCTCCGCGGCGAGACGCTGGCGGCCCGCCTCGAGGGCCTGCCCGCCGCGCCCGACCTGCGCTCCGCCCTCGACGTCGCGCTCGGCGTGCTGAGCTGCCTCCAGGTGGTGCACGAGCGCGGCCTGGTCCACCTGGATCTCGCGCCCGAGAACGTCTTCCTCGATCCCGACGGCGGCGTGCGGCTCCTCGACTTCGGCCTCACGCAGCGCGAGCGCGGCGTCGTCTGCCACCCGGCGGACAGCGCGCTCACCACGCTGGGCGCCATGCTCGGGGCGCCCGAGGCCGCGTCGCCCGAGGGGCTCCGGGGCGAGCCGCTCGACGCGCGCGCGGACCTCTACGCCTTCGGCGCGCTCCTCTTCGAGCTGCTCACGCTGCACCCTCCGTTCGCGGGCGATCGCGCGAACGTCGCGCAGGGGCACCTCGGCCGGCTCCCCCCGAGGCCGAGCGAGATCGCCCCGGTCCCTCCTTCCATCGAGGCCCTCGTCCTCGCCTGCCTCGCCAAGGAGCGCGCGCTCCGCCCGGCCGACGCCGCGGGCCTGCGGGCCGCGCTCGCGTCGGCGGGCGCCGAGGCGCTCGCCCTGGCCGGCGGCGCCGCCGGGGCCGCGGCGACCGCGGGAGACGACGTCGCCACGGGCTCCACGGACCGGCACGACACGGTGGTGCTCGCCCTGGAGGCCCGCGGCGCCGAGGCCGAGGTCCGCGCCGCCGTGGCCCGCCACGACGGGCACCTCGCGCGGCAGCGCGGCTACCGCTTCGTCGCGATCTTCCCCGGCCCGAAAGAGGCGGCCGCGGAGCGCGCGCTCCTCGCGGGGCGGGAGATCGTCGCTTCGGTCGGCGCGCCCCTCGCGATCCACATCGCGCCGTTGAAGCTCCGCCGCGACGCCGAGAGCGTGCACGCCGCCGGGATCGCCGTGGAGCGGCCCGAGTCGTGGCTCCCCGCGGATTCGTGGCGGGGCATCGCGCTCAGCGCCGAGCTCGTCACAGCGCATCCCGGGTTCGACGTCGTCGCGGCGAGCGAGGACGGCCGCTACTTCTTCGCCCCGGACGGGCCCCCGCCCTCGGGCCATCGCGGCGCCGCGCGCGCCGCGCCGCCGCTCGTCGGGCGCGGCGACGCCCAGGGCGCCGTCGAGGAGAGCCGCGAGCGCGCGCTCGCGGGCCTGGGGCCCGGCCTCTGCGCGCTGATCGGCGAGCGCGGCGTCGGCAAGTCGCGGCTCGCCGAGGAGATCGCCGAGAGCAGCCGCCGCGCGCACCCGGGCGCGCTCGTGATCTCGCTGCGCGCCGAGCCGGAGCTCGGCGCGCGCCCCGGGGGCGGCTTCGGCCGGACCGCGGCCGCCTTGCTCGCCGAGGTGCTCGGCGCGAGGGACGGCGCCCCCGCGGCGCCCGACGACGCGCGCGCGTTCTGCGTCGAGCGGCTGGGAGAGCCGCTCGGCGGCGAGGTGTGGCCCGCCGTGGCCGCGATCCTCGGCTGGACGGGCGGCTCCGCAGGCCGGCCGCCGCCGCGCCGCGGGAGCGTGATCCGGGCGCTCGCGGAGGCGCTCCGCCGCCGGGCGATGGAGCGGCCCGTCGTCGTGATCGTCGACGACGCGCACCTCGCCGACGGCGCCACGCTCGACGCGCTCGACCTCGCGGCGCGGCGCGAGGCGTCGGTCGCGCTCTGGGTGCTGCTCGCCGGCGCGCCGGCGCGCTGCTCGCCGACGCCGCGGCGCCACGCGCTGAGCGCCCGCGGCCACGCGCGCGATCACGTCGCGCTCCCGCCGCTCGACGACGCCGCCGGGCTCCTGCTCTGCGCGGAGCTCCTCCGGCCCGCGGAGCCTCCGCCGAGCGCGACGCTCCGGCGCATCTGCGCGTGGGCCGGCTACAACCCCCGCGGCCTCGTGGAGCTCACGCGGGCGATCAAGCGGGCGGGCCTCGTGCGGCTGCGGGCGAGATCGAGCGGCCACCAGCTCGCGACCGCCGAGCTGGAGAGGCTCCCGCCGTCGCCCGCGTGGCAGTGGTTCGCCGCGCGGCAGATCGAGGCGCTCCCGCCGGAGCTCGCCGCCTGCGCGAGGCTCTGCGCGGTGCTCGGCTTCGAGGTCTCGGAGGACGTGGCGGCGAGCGTGCAACGCGCGTTCGAACGCGAGGGCGAGCGCGAGGGCGCGGCGGCGTACGTCGACCACGTCGACGTCCCGAGCGCCCTGCGCGCGCTGGTGGCGCGGGGGCTCCTCGTGCCCCGCGGCGCGCACGACGCCGCGCCGCGCGAGGGCGCCCTGTGCGGCGACGCCAGCTACGCCTTCCGGAGCGCGCTCTTGCAGGAGGCCATCTACGCGCTGCTCCCGGAGGAGGAGCGCGCGGCGATGCACCGGCACGCGCTCGCCGTCTGGGAGCTCAGGGCCGAGGCCCGGCCGAGGGCGCCGGAGCTGCTCGAGCCGATCGCGCGCCACGCCGCGGCCGCCGGGGCGCGCGCGCGCGCGGCGCACGCGTACCTGCTCCTCGGCGATCTCCAGCGCGACCGGCACAACAACGCG
The DNA here is from genome assembly GCF_051525235.1 of Sorangium sp. So ce124. NCBI lineage: Bacteria > Pseudomonadati > Myxococcota > Polyangiales > Polyangiaceae > Sorangium > Sorangium sp. So ce124. The sequence continues at coordinate 3,624,583 of NZ_CP150312.1, read as the reverse complement.
GTGGCAGAGGGCCACTACGCGTCCGCGCTCCTCTGGGCCGACGGCGACGATCAGCGCCAGCGGTACCTCGCGCTCCTCGGCCGCGCGCGCGTGCGCTACCGCGTCCTGCGCACCGGCGAGGCGCTCGACGATCTCCGCTCCGCGGGGGCGCTGGCCCGGACGATGAAGGACCCGCGGATGATCGCGGAGGCGCTGCTCGAGGAGGCGACCGCGCTCGACTGGGCCGGCTCCTGGGAGGAGTCGGCGGCGCGCGTCGAGGAGGTGATCCCGCTGCTCGACGTCCGCGAGGGCCGCGCCGACGCCGCGCTCGCCGCGCGCTTCGAGGTCGCGGCAGGCCGCTCGGCGTTCCGCAAGGGCAACCTGGACGACGCGCTCGAGCGGCTCACGCAGGGCGTTGAGCGCGTCCGCGAGGCCGAGCACGACACGCACGTGACGGGGCTCACGCTGCTGGCCTGCGTGCTCGCGCGGTCCGGCCAGCTCGAGGAGGCGGAGCGGCGCTTCGAAGACGCCGTGCGCAGCTGCGAGGAGCGCGGCGACCGGGGCCACCTCTGCGCGGCGCTCGTCCGCCGCGCGGAGCTCTGGCCGGCGCTCGACGCCCCGGATCGCGCGATGGCGGATCTCCGGCGCGCGGTCCAGCTGGCCCGCGAGGAGGCGAGCGCCCTGGCGGAGCGCGACGCGACGATCAAGCTCGCGGAGCTGCTCTACCTCTGGGGGCACGAGGACGAGGCGCTGCCCCTGGTGCGGCATGCGCGCTCGCTCGACGAGCAGCTCAAGGACAAGCCGGCTTACAGGAGCGCGCTCCTGCTCGCGCGGATCCATGCGATGCGCGACGAGCACGCGGACGCGAGCCGGCAGCTCCGGTGGCTGAGGGCGCAGGGGACGGTCGCGGATCTGCCGCCGTACGCCCAGGCCCTCCTCGGCGTCATGCAGCTCGCCGTGAAGGACCCGAGGTCCGGCATGGAGAGCCCGCGCACGCGGGCGACGGTGCGCGAGGAGGGGGAGCCGCCCGGCGAGCTGGGCGGCGGCCTCAGCGCCGATCAGCGGGTCGAGCTCCTCTACTGGCGGGCGCGCGCCCTGCTCGACGCCGGCCGCCCCGAGGATCTGGCACTGCTCCTCGCGCGCACCGCGCCGCTCCTCGCCGAGAGCCGGGCCTGGCGCCCGCGCTTCGCGAAGCTCCGGGCGGGCGACGGGCAGCTCGCGGGGTAGCGCCGCTGGGGCGCGGGGCCTTCACCTCGGATCGACGCGGAACACCTCGCCGGTCAGCATGACGACATAGAGCTCGCCGGCGGCGTCCTCGCCGAACGAGGCCGCGGGCAGGCGCGACTCGAGGTCCGCCGTGATCTCGACGTGATCCCGCACCCGCGAGCCGTCCCACCGCAGCGTCCAGAAGCGGTGCGTCCCGTAGTCGCCGTAAACGTACCTTCCCCGGAGGCACGGAATCGCCGAGCCGCGGTAGACGTAGCCGCCCGTGATCGAGCCGCCCTCCCCGCTCGAGTGGCTGTGCTCCACGGCGGGCGCGACGCCGACGCGGGAGCACCCGGCGGCGACGCAGTGGTCGCCCTCCATCGCCGGCCACCCGTAATTGCGCCGCCCGGTGCGCGCGGGCTCGATGTCGAGCTCTTCCCAGGCGTTCTGTCCCACGTCGGCGATGTAGAGATCCCCGGTGCTCCTGTCGAAGCTGATGCGCCATGGATTGCGCAGGCCATAGTCCCAGACGAGCGGGTTCACGGCCGCGCCCGAGAGGTTACCTGACGGGCCGAGCCCGGTGTCCACGTCGATCCGCAGGATCTTGCCGAGCGGAGACGAGAGATCCTTGGCCGGAGAGGCCGAATACGGCGTGACAGCCGAGTCGCCCACGGACGCGTAGAGGTAGCCGTCGGGGCCGAACGCGAGCGTGCCGCCCACGTGGTTCCAGCCGCCGTGATTCGCGTCAAGGAGCTTCCGGACAGGCACGCTCCCCGCCGACGTGTCCGCGACATCGGGGTTCGAGGCCGAGCGGCGAAACTCGGCGATCGTGACGTTGCCCCTGGGCGCGGCGGTGTAGAAGAGCCAGAACCTGCCGTTGCTCGCGTAGCCCGGGTGAAACGCCATCCCGAGCAGCCCGCCTTCCGCGGTCGGGCTGGGCGCGCACACGAGCGGGTTCGCGCTCGCCGGCCGCGCCGGCGGGCACGAGGCGCCGCCCCGGAGTTCGAGGAACGGGGTGGACCGGAGGACACCGTCCTTGATCAGGCGGACGATGCCGTCCTTTTCGAGGACGAACATCCTCGATCGGTCGCCCGGCGGGCTGGCGAGGAAGACGGGTGTCGCCAGGCCGGCCGCGACCTGCGTGAGCTTCAGGCGCGGCACCCCGGCGCACGCGGCGCCGGAGCCGCTGCTGGCGCCGGCGCCGCTGCTGGCACCGGAGCCGCTGCCGGCGCCGGAGCCGCTGCTGGCGCCGGAGCCGCTGCCGGCGCCGGAGCCGCCGCTGCTGGCGCCCGAGCCGCCGCCAGAGCCGCTGCCGGAGCTCGCGCTCGTGCTGCTGACGCCGACGCTCGCGCCGCCGGAGCCGCCGCCGCTCCCTGCCCCGGGCGGCGGCCCGAGGCCCTCGATCCAGGAGCGGACAGCCGCGAGGCCCGCCGCGTCGGCGGCGTCCGACGCGATCGGGGGCATCTGGGCCCTGGAGCCGCGGTTCTCCATCCGGCGCACGACGGCGCTCGACTCGGGATCTCCCGGCGTGATCCGGTAGAGCGCGCCGGGCTCCCAGAAGCTGGGCGTCACGCGCACGCCGGTCGTGTATGTATCGGTGCTCTCCACCGTGGTGTTCGCCGCGAGGAGGCGTGTCCGCAGGGTCGCGACGCCCGTGCTGTTGTGGCAATTGCCGCAGTTCGCATGGAGATAGCCGAGCGCGGCGGCCGCCCGGGCGTCGCCCGGCGGGCGCACCCCTCTCCGCATCGGGACGGTGAGCCACCCGGCGTCGCTCAGGGACGCGATCGTCTCGCCCGGTCCATCGTGGCTCAGCTGCAGCGCGCTGAAGCCGAGGACGCGCTCCGGGAGCTTGCCGTGGCACTCCCAGCAGTCCGCGGTCCGGGGGATGTCGTGCGCGGTCCCGCGCGCGTCCTCGACGCCCTCCTCGACGAGGAACGCGTCGTTCCTCGCAGGCTCCCACGCGTACGCGGCGAACAGCCAGTCATCGATGCCCGGCCCGAACCGGTGGATGAACCGCGTCTCCACGGCCACGCCCTCCGCGCGGAACTCCTTCCAGAAGCGCGCGCCGATCGGCAGCGACCAGTGATCCATGTCGCTCGTGTCGACGGTGGAGCAGGGCGGCAGGTACACGAAGCGCCGCTTCGCCGCCCCGTCCGACCAGAGCTCGTAAGCAGGACGAAACTCGCGCGTGCCCGCCGCCCGCGATCGCGTCGTGATGTCGGCGTAGAGCCCGGTCTCGGAGAGCCGCGCGGGCGGCAGCGGATCGGGCGGCAGCGCGGCCCCGTCGGCGCACGGATCATCCCCCGCCGCGCTCGACGCGCCGGTCGAGGTCGACGCGGCGGTCGAGGTCGACGCGGCGGCGCTCGACACGGCGGCGCTCAACGCGGCGGCGCTCGACACGGCGGCGCTCGACGTGCCGACCGTCGCGCCCGTGCAGGGAGCGCAGCGCGGCCCTCCGCAGTCGAGGCCCACCTCGAGGCCGTTCATCACCCCGTCCGAGCAGGTCACGTAACAGACGTCGAGCCTGGGGCGCTCCTGCGTGCTGCCGATCTCGCTGCTCCTCAGGTAGGTCGTGTGGGCGCGCTCCTCATCGCCCTCGGCGAGCAGCACGCCGTCGTTCCGCGCCGTCCCGAGCGCCCACGACTGCACGAGCGCCGACACGTCCGCCGCCCGAGCGCCGACGCCCGCCTCGGCCGCGATGGTCGCCGCGCTCTCGCGTTCAAAGCCGCTGTCCCCGATGCTCGACCAGGTGACGGTGCGCTCGTCCCACGGGATCGTGACGCGGTGTACGCTCACAGCGCTGCTCTCCACCGCGTACGTCTGATGGAAGACCAGCGAGGCAGAGAGGACCGTCGCGCCGACCGGCACGGGAGAGAGCCCGAAGTACACGATAGACCGGCGGCGGCCGGCGCCCGCGGCCCACCCCGTCGAGAGGTTCGGAGATGCGGAGTCGTTCCACCCCGGAGCGTTTTGCCACAGTGTCGCATCGCTCACCGTGCCAAGAGTTCCACGCTGGATGGTGACGCACACCGCACCATCGCTCGAGAGCGCTGCTGGGGCCGCTCCGAGCGCCGCCGAATCGCCCTCTTCGACACCGTGACTCGCGCCGGGCTCGCCCTCCGTCCCGGGCGCGGTGCTGCAGCCGATCGCCGCCACGGCGGCGCCGGCCAGGACGCCGCGCATCGCGAGAAAAGGGAGGCCCGTCATCGCCGCCAAGCGACGTCGGCGGCGGCGCGACAGCCCGAGTGGCCAGGGCGGCCCGAGCGAAAAGCGTCGTTGTTTCATACAGCAATACCCTCCTTGCAGGGTCGCCCGGCGGGATCTTTACCTCAGGTGAAGGCGTATGTGCGCGAGGCGCGCGGTGGCCGCACCGGATCCATGGACACACCTGGGCACCGATGGACGCCACGTTCGTCATCAACGAGCATGCCACTCCGCCGCGGACAACGCGTCGCGTTATGCCCTGGAGCAAAGGGCGTCGCCGCGCGAAGTGCGAAGCGCATCACATTCCGAGGTGAGAAGCGCGTCCCATCGGAAGCTCCATAGCGATGGCGATGGCGATGGCGGAGCTCGCTCCGGGCGCCCTCTCTGTTCCGCGCTCGCCCTCACGCTCTCACGGGAACCACGAGAGCCACGGGAGCCACGGGAGCCACGGGAGCCACGGGAAGAAGCCGCGCCGCCCGCGGAACTAGTGGTTGGATCCTGCGCCAGGGCGGCGTAACATAACAGATTGTGTCATCCCCCGAACCGACGCAGAGCGCCTCGCTATTCCTCTGCATCACCTTCTTTCCGAGCGAGCGCCTGGCGACGGCGGTGCTGCGGCTGGTGTCCAGCTTCTGCGGCGCCGTGCTGGACGACGCGAATGTGAGCTCGCGGTTCTACATGGCCGCGCACGAGCTCGCCGAGAACATCACGAAATACTCCACCGGCCCTCGCGTCAGCCTCGAGCTCGCGCTGGAGGAGGACGAGAGGTCGCACATCATGAAGATCCGCGCGCGCAACGAGGCGTCGCCGGAGCGGCTGCGAGAGGTCGAGAAGCGGCTGCTCGACCTGAAGACGGCGAGCGACCCGCTGAAGCACTACGACGACCTCATCACGGAGACAGCGATGGTCGAGGGCGTCTCCGGCCTGGGCCTCGCGCGCGTCCGCGCCGAGGGAGGGCTCGACGTCGACTACAAGATCGAGGGCAACGAGCTCACGATCATCGCGCACGCGCCGCTCGAGCGGTGGAGGATGAATGGACAGCCTAAGGGTTGATCGCGTCACCACGGACAGCTTCGGCATCGAGCCGGCGCTGCTCGGCGATCGCCTGAGTATCAAGCTCACCGGGACGGGCGACATGGCGGCGGCCGCGCCGCTCGGCGCCTATTGCAAGGAGGTCCAGCACGAGGTGCGGCGCCTCTCGCTCGCAGCCGTGGAGTTCGACATACGCGCGCTGTACTTCCTGAACTCGAGCTGCCTGAAGGCGTTCATCGCCTTCATCGCCGGCGTCACCGGCGAGGGCCCCAGGTGCAAGGTTCGGTTCGTCACGGACGCGAGGCTCGGGTGGCAGCGGCGGAGCCTGGCGGCCCTGGAGCGCATGTCCCCCGGCCTCGTCTCCATCCACGACAAGTGAACGGGGAGCGATAGATCATGGCGGCGAAGCGCCACACGATCGCCCTCCTGACCGACTATCTTTGCGGCGAGTACCAGTCCGAGGCGCGCTTCGGGGTCGAGCGCGCGGCCGAGGCGCACGACGTCAACCTCATCGTGGCCTTCGGCGAGACGCGCGCCCGCCAGGGCTACACGCTGGACGCCCGGGGCGGGATCTATTCGCTCATCGGCGCGACGACGGTCGATGGGGCGGTGATCATGTCGTCGGCGCTCACCAACTACGTCGGCTCCGAGGGAGCGCACGAGTTCTGCCGAGCGTTCGCGCCCTTGCCCGTGTGCAGCGTGGGGCTCGCGCTGGACGGCATCCCGAGCGTCATCGTCGACAACGCGGTCGGGGGGGAGGCGGCGGTCGCGCACGTGCTCGACGATCACGCGTGCAAGCGCGTCGCCTACATCAGCGGGCCGGCCAACAACGAGGAGGCGAAGCTGCGCGCCGGGGCGTACCGGAGGGCCCTCGAGGCGCGCGCGCTCCCCTATGACGAGCGCCTCTTCGTGTACGGCGATTTTCTGATCGACGGCGGCCGCCGCGCGATGCGCGAGCTCCTCGGGCGCAGGGTCGAGTTCGATGCCGTCGTCGCCGGCAACGACAACATGGCCCTCGGCGCGATGGACACGCTGAAGGCGCACGGCGTCGACATCCCTGGCGACGTCCTCGTGTGCGGGTTCGACGACGTCGCCGTCTCGCGCGTCACCAGGCCGTCGTTGACGACCGTCCGCCATCCGATCAAGGAGCTCGGGGCGCTCGCCGTCGAGACGGTCGTGCGCCAGCTCCGCGGCGAGCGTGTGCCGGAGTGCAGCCTCCTTCCCGTCGAGCTCACGCGGCGCGAGTCGTGCGGCTGCGGCTACTATTCTGCCCTCCCGCGCCCGACCGGGGCGCCTCCGCGCCGCGAGCCGCCCTCCGTCGCCGCGCAGCAGGAGCCCCTGGAGCGCGCGCTCGCGCGGTGCGTGACCGTCCCGGCGGCGTCGCTTCAGGCCTGGCCCCGAGAGCTGCTGTCGGCGCTCGAGGAGGAGCTGACAGGGCGGGAGGACCGCTTCCTGACGGCGCTCCAGGACGTCCTCGACGCGGCGGCGCGCGAGGGCGTCGCCCTCGACCAGTTCCAGGGCGCGATCACGCTGCTCCGCGCGAAGATCGGCCGGGCGCCCGGCCGCGCCTCCGACGACCGCCTCGAGCGGCTCTGGCACACGTGCCGCGTCCTGATCAGCAACGCCTCCGTGCGCGCCGAGGGCGAGAAGCGGCTGTATCTGGAGCGCGCGTCGGTCAACCTCAGCTGGACCGGCATGTTCTTCTCGACCTGCCTGGGCATGCCCACCCTCCGGCGCACGCTCGCGGCGGAGCTGCCGAAGCTGGATCTCACGCACGTCGCCATATCGCTCTTCGACGACCCCCAGCGCGCCACCTTGCAGTCGCTCTTTCTGATGGAGAACAGCCGCGAGGTGGAGCCGCCGCCCGGGACCTTCGCGTCCGCGTGCCTCGCGCCGCCCGGATTCCTGAGCTCGTCGGAGCGCTGGAGCGTCGTCGCGATGCCGCTCACGTTCGGGGAGACGGAGCACTACGGCATCGCGCTCGTCAACAGCGGCGCGAACGAGACGGTCTACGACGCGGTGCGCCTCCAGATCGGCTCCGCGATGAAGGCGGTGTCGATGCACCGGGAGATCGTCCGGCACGTGGAGATCCGCGAGCGGCTGGAGCAGGAGAGGGTCGACCAGGAGACCCTCGTCGCGAAGCACATCCAGACCACGCTCGTCCCGGCGCACCTCGTGGTGGACGGGCTCGAGCTCTCCGCGATGATGCGGCCGGCCGCGGAGGTCGGCGGCGACTACTACGACGTGCTCCCGACGCGGGATGGCGGGTGGCTCGGGATCGGCGACGTCGCGGGGCACGGGCTCGTGGCGGGCCTCGTCATGTTGATGATCCAGAGCATGGTCGCGGCCATGACGCGCAGGGATCCGAGCGCCCGCCCGAGCGAGGTCGTCTCGGCGCTCAACCGGGCGATCTACGACAACATCCGCGACCGGCTGAAGCGCGACGAGCACGCGACCCTGCTGCTGCTGCGCTACGAGCGCGGCGGGCGGGTGACGTTCGCGGGCGCGCACGACGACATCATCGTGTGCCGCGCGAGGACGCGGAGGAGCGAGTGCATCCCGAGCTCCGGCGTGTGGGTCGGCGTCCTGCCGTCCATCGACGCGATGACCAGGGACGCCGAGCTCCTCCTCGAGGACGGCGACCTGCTCGTGCTCTACAGCGACGGGGTGACGGAGGCGCGCAACGCGCACCGGGAGCAGTTCGGGCTCTCGCGGCTCTGCTCCACCGTCGAAGCCGCCCAGGACACGCCTGTCGACGACATCCGCGACCGGATCCTGCGGGAGGTCGACGGCTGGTGCCCGAGCCCGGACGACGACATCACGCTCGTCGTGGCCAGGTACCGCGCGCCGCGGTGATGGCGGCTCGCCGGGCTCGTCAGCCCGTGACGCGGCCCTCGATGATCCCGCCGTCCGCGGTGATGGCGACGACCACCTCGCCGTCGACGAACAGCGACACGACCGGGCCGACCCACGCGTCGTTCTCCCAGACGCACTCCCACACCCCCGCCATGGGCGGGATGCCGCCGCGCCGCACCCAGATGCGCCCCGCGCTGCCGGCCCAGGCGCGCCCCTCCGCGTCGATCGTCGCGGCCGACAGGGCGCGCCGCGGCTCGATGTTCTCCGTGAAGACGCTCTGCCCGTACCGCCAGACGACGCTCCCCTCCGCGCCGACGGCGATGCCCACGCCGAGATCGGGCCGCCCGGCGCACGCGACGAACGCCCGCGCGGGCGGCGCCGGGATGCGCTCCAGGTGCCAGTCGAGCGGCGCGTAGAGCGCGACGAGCCCCTCGCCCTTGCTCGACCGGCCGACGACCAGCCACCGCTCGTCCTCTACGCGCGCGACCGCGGCGAGGAGCGCGACGCCGTCGGCCGGCATCGGCCGCAGCCAGCGCTTGGCGATGAACGCGTGGAGGAGCGGCCGCGGATCGTTCGGGGTCGTCGAGACGAGGATGCCCATGTCCTCGAGGTCGCCGCTCAGCGCGACGTGGCTCTGCGGCTCTCCCGGCAGCTGGAAGACGCCCGTCACGCCGCCCGTCGTGTACACAGCGAGCGTCGAGGCGTCGCCGCCGATCAGCCACCGGCCGGGCCCGATCCGGTGCACGAAGCGCACGCCCTGCGGGCTCGGGAGTCCGCCGGACGACGCCTCGCTCCAGCTCGTCCCGTTCCAGAAGAGCAGCCCCCCCGTGGCCGCGGCGAGGCACCGGCCGTAGCCGTCCCAGGCCACGCTCCGGATGACCGAATCGAGGCTCGGGTGGTGGAGCACGCTCCACGTCCAGCGCTCGACGATCGCCGACAGGCGCGGCGCGGGCTCCCGCGAGGCGCGCGGGGGCACAGTGATGATCTCGGCCTCGAGCGGGCGGTCCTGGCTCGGGCGCTCGGCGGCCTTGGCGTTTCGCGGCGACAGCAGCGTCTGGCCGAGCTCCCCCTTGAGCACCACCGGCGCCTTCAGGTGCGTGGACGGGACGGTCATCGGACCGACCTCCTCGGCGGCGCGCACGCGCTGCTCGCCGGCGCTCGCCACGATCCGCTGCTCCAGCGCGGAGATCGGCGAGGCGGGGCGGAGGTACGGCGAGAGCATCGCGGCCACGGCCACCGCCTCCTGGAGGCGCTCCTGCGCCTCGCCGGTGGACGCCCAGCGGAGCGCGAAGTCGATCGACTTGCACGCCTGCTCGTTGGCGCGCAGCGCGGGGTGGAGCCACCGCGTCTCGACGATGCTCCGGCGCGCGCGCGCCATGGCGGCCATGAGCGCCTGCGCCTGCGACTCCGCGATGATGTACTCCTCGCCCGTGAGCAGGAAGAAGATGACGGACGCGAGGTTGAAGATGTCGGTCCACGGGCCGATCGTGCTCGGATCCGCGGACAGCATCTCCGGCGGCGCGACCCCGGCGTTGCCGACGACGCCGGCCATGATCGTCTCGCGGATGCCGCGCGGCCGCGCCATGCCGAAGTCGCTGATCTTGAACAGCTCGTCGTCGCCGGAGCCGCAGCAGAGGATGCTCTCCGGCGTGAGCTGCCGATGGACGACGCCGACGTCGTGCACCGCCGACAGCCCGCTCGTGATGCACTCGATGGCGCGCGTCGCGCGCGCAGGATCGAACGCGTGGCCCGTGGCCTGGATGGTCCCCTGCACCCGCTGCCGGAGCGTCACGCCCTGCACGCCGCCGTGCACGTACTCGATGGTGATCCAGGGGAGATTGAGCGCCTTCGTGCCGCGGCGGACCTCGAACGTGCCGGTGTCGATGAGCCGGACCACGAAGGGGGTCGGAGGGACCTGCTCGTTGAGGCGGCCGAGGGACACCGCCTCTTTCTTCACGATGACGGCCGCTGACGGACCCATCTGCCTGAAGAGCGACGGCCGGAGGATCTTGACGACCACGGGCGTCTCGCCTTCGGGCGCGGTGCGGACCGCGTAGAACGAGACGAACATCGCCCCGGCCCCGGCGCGCGACACGATGCGGTAGCCGATGCTTGACGAGAGGTCGCTGGCGATCGTGGCACCCTGCAGACCTCCGAGGGCCTCTTCATCGCTGGGTATTGTGAGCACGTGAACGACCATAGCGCACCCGGCGCGGCGTGGAACAACTTGCCGAGGGGGAGCAACGCCCCCGCCTCGGGCATCGCCGGAGCGCCTCGGGGAGCGGCCCGTCGGTCTGCTCGCGGCGGCGAGCGCGCGGGCGCCGAAGCGCGCGCCCCCCTGTAAGCCGCCGTGGGCGGCGCGCGTTGCACGGGCATGAAGAACCAGCGCTCCCTGTCCCGCACGTGCCTCGCCGGGCTCCTGCTCTCGGTCACACCGCTCCTCGCCGCGTGCGCGGCGCAGGCGTCGCCGCCCCTGGCCAACGCTCCCGAGGTCAACACCATCACGGTCGTCGGCCGCGGCGACGTCAGCGCGAGGCCTGACGTCGCCCGGGCCCAGATGGGCATCGAGGTGATAGCGCCGACGGTGCACGAGGCGACGAGGATGGCCGCGGCCCGCATGACCGAGATCCTCGGCGCGCTCAAGAACGCCGGCCTGGCCGAGAAGGACATCCAGACCAGCAACTACTCCATCCAGCTCGTGCGGCAGTCCGACGTGCCGCCCTGGATGGCCATGGGCTACGCGCCGCCCGCGCCCGCGCCCGCGCCCGCGCCCGCGCAGGCGGCGCCGGCCGCGGCGCCCGCGGGGCGCGGACCGAAGCCGACGCCGACGCCCGCGCCGAAGCCGCCGCCCGCCGACCTGGCGCCGGCAGCGCCGCCTCCGCCGACGCATTTCTATCAGGTGAGCAACACGGTGATGGTCGTGATCCGCAAGCTCGATCAGGTCGGGGCGGTGCTCGACGCGGCCGTGGCCGCCGGCGCGAACAACGTCTGGGGCGTCTCGTTCGGCCTCGACGAGACCGACCCGCTCGAGGCGCGCGCGCGGGAGAAGGCGATCGCGGACGCGCGGGCTCGCGCCGAGGCGCTCGCCAGGCTCCAGGGCGTCTCGCTCGGCCACGTCGTCTCGATCAGCGAGGTCGTCGAGCACGGCCCGATCTACGCCCCCCGCCCCATGGCCGCCTCCGGCGGGTACTCCGCGGACATCGGCACGCCCGTGTCGTCCGGCGAGGTCCCGTTCGGCACGCAGGTGAAGGTCGTCTACGCGCTGGAGAGCGCGCCGGCGACCCCGCGCAAGTGACCTCGCGGCGCGCGTGGCGGGGCCGCATGGGCCCCGCCCTGCGCGGCGGCCGCCAGATTCCAGCTAGATCAACCGCACATCGCCCCAGCAGGTAGAGTCCCAGAATCCAGCACGGCCCCAACCCCATCGGTCCCTGCACAGCGCCACCATGATCGCTCCGTCCCGCCCTTTCCTTCGCCGCGCCGCCGTCCTCGCGGCGCGCTCGCGCTGCCCCGCCGCGCTCGTTCGCTCGCTCGCGGCGGCAGCGCTCGCCGTCTCGACCACGGGCTGCCTCGTGATCTCGCCGCCGTCGTACGAGCATCCCGAGCAGACCGCGCCCGTGCTCACGGCGGTCTTTCCTCCCCCGCACAGGCCCATCCACATCACTCCGGAGGACAAATCCAACGACAAACCCAAGGAGTTCGTCGCGACGGTGCTGTCCGAGGACAACGGTGATCCCGTGCAGATCGCCCTGTACGTCGACTATGGGAGCCGCACATCGGAAGACTACCCGTACCCATATCGGAGGTTCGCGGGATCGCCCTCGTTTCCGGCCGGGACCATCGCCGACGGACAGCGTCTCATCACGGCCAAGTTGAACTTCGGCCTCGTGACTCTCCCGAACGACGGAGCGGCGCCGGGGCGCGAGTGTCATACGGTCACCATGGTGGCAACACACGCCTTGAACGCGAACAAGTGCAATTGTCCGGACGACCCGGGCGACATGGGCTCGCTCACCTGGCAGATCATCGACTGCGACCCGAGCGAGCCGACATGCCCCACGTCGTGCCCTCCGCTGGATTGCGAGACCATCCCGTGCCTCTTCTGCGATGATCCCTCGCTCGAGGATCGCTGCGCGAACCTCTGACGCCGCGGGGCCGCCGCGCTCCACGCGGGGCCGCGCGCTCGAGGGGGGATGGCGCGCGCCCCTGGCGCCGCAGGGGCGTGGTACATGGGGTCGATGATCGCTCCCCCTGATGTCCAGCCGTCCGTCGCGCCGCGCGGCGGGGTCGTGCGCCCTGCGCGCCGGCCGCCCGGGTGGGTCGCCCCCGGGCCGCAGCCGGCGACGCCGGATCGCCCGGAGGTCTGGCCCGGCCCCGGCGAGGACCTCTGCTATCTGTCGGGCGACTTCCGGATCCTGCAGCGGCTCGACGGGCACCGCTGGTCGGCCGACGACCTCGTGACCGCCTGGTTCGCGGCCGAGCGGGTGGCGCACGCGCCCCCGCGCCGCACGGTCGACCTGGGCTGCGGCATCGGCACGGTGCTCCTGTTCACCGCGTGGCGCTTCCCGGACGCGCGCTGCGCGGGCGTGGAGGCGCAGGAGGTGAGCGCCTCGATGGCGCGGCGCTCGGTCGCGTGGAACGGCGTCGACGCGCGCGGCGAGGTCCGGCGGGGGGACCTGCGCGATCCGGCGGTGCTCGACGGGCTCGCGCCTGCGGATCTCGTGACGGGGACGCCGCCGTACCTGCCGGTCGGCACCGGCATCGAGTCCGGTCGGGTCCAGTGCGGGCCGTGCCGCTTCGAGCACCGCGGCGGCGTGGAGGACTACTGCCTCGCGGCCGCGCGGCTGCTCGCTCCCGGCGCGCCGTTCGTGGCCTGCGCGGCGGCGCGGCAGCGGCCTCGCGTCGAGGCGGCGGCGGCAGCGGCGGGGCTCGCGCTCGAGGCGTGGCGCGACGTCGTCCCCAAGGACGGCAAGGCGGCCCTGTTCTCGGTCTATGCCCTGCGCCGCGCCGAGGCCGTGACGTCGTGCCAGGACGAGGCGCCGCTCGTGTTGAGGGGCGGGAACGGGCGCTTCACCGAGGATTTCGACGCGCTCCGCCGGACGATGGGAATGCCGGTGTAGCCCGGGCTCTTGCGCGGGTGTCGCGCCGGCGGCTCACCGCTGTTGGACAGCACTCGTTACCGGCAGATCCGCACCGGCAGATCCGCCTCTTTCGGCGGCGGTCAGCTCGGCTGCGACACGAGCGGAAGGGTCATGGTCTGCGCGCGGAACAACGGCCGTCCGTCGCGCGACGCGGGCGCGTCCTTCGCCTGCTGGCCCTGGGCCGGGCGCGGGCGCGCCGGGCGCGCCGGCTTGTCTCCAGGCTCTGGCGCAGGCGCAGGCCCAGGCGCAGCGGAAACGCTCTCGACCGAGGCCTCCCAGGCGTGTCGGGTCCCGCCGGCCTCGTTGGCCTGGAAGAACACGGCGCGGAGCGCCCTCCCCTCGACGTCCGTCTCGACGGCCATCATCCAGAACCACGGGCCGTCCGGCTCGGTTTCTTCCCCCATGAACGAGAAGGCCATCTGTCGCGACTCCGCGCGGCGACCGTGCTCGCTGCGCGCGGCCTCGAGGTGCCGCTGCGAGGGTTTGTCGGCCGGACCGCGGTACACGCGCACGGCGACGCCCTCGATGTGCGGCATGAAGTACAGCCCATCTCGATGGACGGACAGCCAGGGGTGTTTTCCGCTCTCTTCCAGCTTGCAGAGGGAATGACCGAACCGCTCGTGCGCCTTGCAGCCGATGCCCCAGCTGGTATCGCCCTCCTCGCGGTTCGCCTCGCTGAACGCCTTGTTGCGGACATCGACCGCCGTCTGCGCCAGAAGGACGAGCCGACTCTGCTGGAGGACGGGGTTCAGCTCCCAGGGCAAGGACGCATCCATCGGGTCTGGCACGGTACGCGTGTTCACTGAAAAGTCAATCGGTACCGGCGCTTGCACGTGCGCGAGGGGGCTCCGTGCGCCGCGCGGGCGGCGCGGCTCGCGCAGCGGGGGCGGCGGGTCGACCGGACGCCTTCCGAGCGGCGCTGCTGGGGCGTGGCGCCGTGCTAGAGCGCGCGCCACGCACGGCGGGTGTCGCGCGCGGGAGGTGTCCTTGGGAGAGGCGATCGTCGGAGGGAACGCCGCGGAGCGACCGCTGGTCGGCGTGGGCGTCATGCTGGTGCGCGACGGGCGCGTGCTGCTCGCGCGGCGGCGCGGCAGCCACGGCGACGGCAGCTACTCGTGGTGCGGCGGCCACCTCGAGCTCGGCGAGTCGTTCGAGGACTGCGCCATCCGCGAGGTGCGCGAGGAGAGCGGCCTCATCGTCAGGAAGCTCTCCTTCCTGTGCCTCAGCAACATCCTCGCCTACGGCAAGCACTACGTGGACATCCAGCTCCTAGCGGAGGAGTTCGACGGCGAGCCCGAGGAGCGTGAGCCCCACAAGATCGCCGGCTGGGGCTGGTACCCGCTCGACGCGCTGCCCAGCCCGCTGTTCCGCCCGGTGGAGCTGGCCATCGCGAGCTACCGCAGCGGCCGCCGCTACAATCCCTGATCCCGGCCGCCGTGCGCAGGGCGGCGCCGCCCCGCGCCGGCGCCTGGCATCGCCCTGGAGAGGCGCGAAGACTGCGCGGTCGTGGTCCTCATCTGGATCTCTCCTTCGCGCTCAGCGGTCGTCGAAACGGCGGAGCCACGCCTCGCTGCGGTCCAGATCGAAGCGGAGCCCCGGGCCTCCATACTGGAAGGGCCGGTGCTCCGTGATGCGAATCGGCTTGAGGTACTTCGACAGCTTGACGTACAGCTCCGGCCAGACGTTACGGCCAGCGTCGCCAAGCTGCGGACGCGGGCCCGCCTGGATCAGGATGCCTCCCTCGAACCGCAGGACAACGAATCGCCGATCCAACGCGCCCAAGTCAGCCTCGATCTTGTCCACACCCCCCATCTCCACGACCCACCGCTCCCCCAGCACCGTGAGCCAATTGACACCTTTGATCCCTGCCTCCCCGCCTCTGCCCTGAAGAAGCCAGATGGAGTGACTTGTAGGGTAGTCCGCCTCAAGGCCAGGAAACCGCTGGGCCCAGTTATAGACAACAGGTGCGTGCCTGCTCTTAATGGTGCTATCAGCAGACTCGACCACGCCGATGCCTCCATAACCGCTCACCGGCTTCAGCTTCCGGCACAACTCAAGCATCACCCGCGGAAACGATTCCGACGAATCCGCAAACCAGAGCAACGGGAATGCTATCCGGAAGAATCCGAGCTCGACGAATGGCCGCTTCTCGTTGCCCAGCGCATGCGCAAGGAAAGAGCTCGCGCCTCGGTCGTACTCCGCTCCGTGATAAATGAGCGAGAAGCTCTCGTCTTCACCGAACCCCAAGAGCCACGCGCGAGGGTACGACCCTTTCCCCTTGCCATACGGTTCCATCAACCGCTTTTCCGGGTGCAGCGCCCAGCGGAGATGAGGACCACAGCGCCGGAAGTAGTCTTCACAACACGAGACAACCGCCTCGCGCACCTCCCGCTTGTACGCGTCCTCGAAGTACAGCGTCGCCAGGAGCGCGACTTGCAGAACCGGGCGCCCCTCGTCGTCCTTGACCACCAGGTGCTCATCCAGCACCTCCATCATCTCTTTCGTTTCGTCCGACATCATCTCCTCCATCATGGAACAACCACAGGACCCCGGAGAAGCGGCGCGAGCTTGCCGAGGATCCGGGCGACCGCAGGCGGAATGGCCACGTCATCGGCCTGCGCCCCTGGCACGGCATCATCCAGCACCAGCGCTATCACGAGCAGCGTCAGCGCCGCCACTTCCGCCACGTCACCGGCCGTCATCTCCTGCGGCTGCGGCTTCTGGCGCGGACAGCCGCACCGATCGGGTCCGAGCACTTCAAACCGGGCTTTGCCGGCTATCGCCTCATATGCCAATTCCTGCTCTTCCTTGAGCTCATCCGGAGGGAACTTGATCTCGATCACCTCCTTGATGTTGTCCTGGGTCGGCGGCTTCGTACCGTCCTTCACCACCACCACGTCCGGTATCCTGCTCCCCTTCGGGCTGCTCCGCGTCGCTCGCCGCGGGTCGTTCTTACTCATGATGGGCTCTGGCGGCCGCTTGCTCATGTCGTAGGGCACCTCGGCCTTGAGCGGGCTCGTGTGCGCTGAGGCATCCTCGAGCGCCCGGATGTGCTGGGTCACGCATCGCTGCCGCAGCCGCTCCTCCTTGCACCGGCAGATAAAGCCACACACCGCGCCCTCCTCCGGCGTGAGCGGTCCGCCCCCGCCGCCGAGGCCCCCCGCTTGCATCGGCGGCAGGCCGCCCGCGAAGCCGAGCAGCGGCAGCCGCACAGGATCCGCCCGTACCGGAGCGCCCGGCGGCAGCACGGGCAGCGCCGGCCGCGCCGCTGGCGCTCCGCCGGGCGCGCCTCCCTGCTGGATCTTCACAGCACTGCCGTCGATGGACACCCCGCTGGCGTCGATCCGCACGAAGCCCCCTGGACCGCGCAGCGTCACATCGCCCGCCTCGATCACGATCGCGCCGCCAGCCTTCAGGTGGATCGTCCCGCCCGCCTCCAGCGCCGCCACCCCGCCGACCCGCTCCTGCCGGTCACCGTCCACCGTGAGCGACCGCACACCGCCGATCCGCTCGCGAAGCTCCCCCTCCACAGTGACGTGTGCGTCCTTGCCCACATACGCCACGGCGCGCCCTTCGGTCCGCGCGCTCTCGTCGCCGCCGACGTTCTTCGCGCGGCTCCCCCGGACCACGAGCGCCTCGTCGCGCCCCACCTCCGTGCGCAGCTGCCGCTCAGCGCGCAGCGACACCAGCTCGGCGCCCTTCCGGTCCTCGAAGCGCAGCTCGTTGAAGCCTCCGCCGCCCGGCGACGACGCGCTGCGCCACAGGCTCTGCGTCCGCTCCTCCGGCAGCTTCAGCGGCACCGGATTGAGCGCATTCGAGACGCGCCCCACCACCACCGGCTGGTCGGGGTCGCCCTCCAAGAAGGCGACCAGCACCTCTTGCCCCACGCGCGGCAGCGCGAAGAGCCCGTAACCCGCGCCCGCCCAGCCCTGGCCCACACGCAGCCAGCACGAGCTGTGCTCATCGTGCCCGCCGATGCGGTCCCACGGGAATTGCACCCGCACCCGCCCGTGCGCGTCGGTGTGGATCTCCTCGCCGGGCGGGCCGACCACCACGCCACTTTGCATCCCGTGCACCGTCGGCTTCGGCATGCCCCGCGCCGGCCGGTACGGCGCCGACGCCGGCACCGCCGTCCCGCTCACCGACCAGCCGCCGCGCAGGCTGCCCTCGATCGACAGCAACGTCACCAGCAGCCCCACCCGCGGGTCGAGCTCCGGCCTCGGGTGGCCCTCCACCGCGAAGACCGTGCCAGATCGCAGGTCGAGCACATTGCTCTGGAACGAGATCGAGCACGCCCCCGTATGCTCCGCCTCCAGCGCCCGCGCCGCGAGCCTCGCCGCGTGACGGTCGTCGTGCGATGCCGCGCCGTCGCGCTCGACGGCGCAGGCGCCCGGCTGGTAGCGGTACCGCTCGGTGCGCGCGTCGGTGCAGCCCGCGCTCCGTGCCTGCCCGACCAGCGCCCACGTCGGGCGCGCGAAATCGTGGTCGCGCAGCGTCACCGCGTCGGCCCGCGCGTACCGCTCCACCGCCACGCGCGTCACCCAGGCGTGCTCGCGCACATCGAGCGGCTGGTCGATGTACGCGAGCGGTGCGTCCCGCCGCAGCGCGCTCTGGCGCAACGCGTCGGCCAGCACCAGCCGCGAGCGCTCCCCATCGTCCAGCAGCGCGTACGCAATCCCCGCCTCCTCCAGCAGCCGATGGAAGAAGTCGAGGTCCGTCTCACCGTACTGCACCTTGTACGGAAGCCGCGGGTGCTCATCCTTGTCGATCCGCCACGCCGCGTCGAGCCCCCACGCGTCGAGCATCTCGGCGGCGATCTCCGGCACCGACTGGTGCTGGTAGATCCGGTGGTCGCTGCGCAGCGACATCCGCCACAGCGCCGGCACGATCGTCAGCGCGTACGTCGAGACGCCGAGCTCGCCGCCGCGCAGCTCGAGCGCGTGCACCTGCCGCACGTGGCTGCACACGCCCGACCAGATCCGCTCCCCGGAGAGCCCGCTCCCCTCGCCGGCCTCGATCCGCAGCGCCGCCGGCTGCCCGACGATCCCCTCGAGATCGACACACGGCTCCGGCGACACCGCCTCCACCTCCACCGCGAAGAGCGACGACACCGCCTCGCGGATCGCCACCCGCTCGACGCGCAGCCTCTCGCCGCACGCCAGCGTCAGCTCCAGCCGCAGCACGTCGCCGCCGCGCACGTCACCCGCCTCCCAGCCGCGCCAGCACGCACGTCACGTTGTCCGGCCCGCCGTGCTCGTTCGCGATGTCGACCAGCAGGCTCGCCGCAAGGCTCAGGTCCCGGTGCCTCCCAAGCACCCCCTCGATCCGCGCCTCCGGCACAGGACCCCACAGCCCGTCCGAGCACACGAGGAACACGTCGCCCGGCTTCGTCGCCTCCACCCGCGACTCGATCTCAACGCTCTTGTCGCACCCCAGCGCCCGCGTCACCGCGTCCGCACGGCCGCTCAGCGCCTCCAGTGCTGCGAGCGCGCCTTCGCCCTCGCTCAGCAGCTCCTCCAGCAGGGTATGGTCCCGAGTCAGCCGCTCCAGCTTCCCCTCGCGCATCCGGTAGACGCGCGAATCGCCCACGTGCGCGATGTACGCCATGCCGCCGCCGAGCAGCACCCCCGCGAAGGTCGTCGCCATGCCGCGCACCTCGTCCCGCCGCTGGCTCGCCTCGTAGATCGCCCGGTTCGCGCGCCGCACGCTCAGCACCAGCCGCACTTCATCGCGGTCGTGAGAACTCCCCGTGCCATAGGGCCATGTGTCCTCGAGGTCCTCGTCCTCCTCGAAGCAGCTCTTGACCACCTCGATGGCCATCCGCGACGCCACCTCTCCGGCCGCGTTGCCACCCAGGCCGTCGGCCACCATGAAGAGCCCCAGGCACGGCAGCGCCGCGAAGCTGTCCTCGTTGCGGCTCCGGCGCCGCCCCACGTCCGAGTGCGCCGCCGCCTCGATGGCGAGCTGTGGATACACGATCGTCCTCCTCGCGCGCTCGTCGACAAGACGAGCCGAGCCAAAGGCGCGCCGCGCACGGCGGCGCGCGTTTCCCTGGTTGGTGAGGCCGCGCCGCGCGCGGCCCTTTCGCTACGTTGCTACGTCGCTGCTTCGCTGCTTCGCTGCGTCAGCGCAGCCACACGACCGCGAGCGCCGCGCCGCACAGCAGCGCCAGCGCCAAGATCACCGCGCCGATCCGCGTGCTCGACCAGCGCTTCTCACCATCGCCGCGCTCATCCACGCCTCGCGCACCTCTCGCTCGACGGCCTCCATCGCCTCCGCCTGGGCGTTGAGCTGCGCAATCTCCTTCCGCACGTCCTCGCCCCGCGCTATCCGGAACAGCAGCGAGCCGCGCGCTTGCGCCCTTCTCAGGAGCCGCAGCAGCTCCTCCCGCGCCTCCGGCGTGTCCGAGTTCCACACCGGGTCGGCCCAAGGCGGCAGCTCTTTCGGCGACGTCATCGCTTCACCCTCCACAAGGCGACTGCCCCGCGAAGTCCCAGCAGCTCCCTTCGCTCCCCGGCGCTCCGGCGTTCTCCGGTGCTCCGCCGGGACCGGCGTTGCCGCCAGTACCAGGTGTGCCGGCCGTGAATTGCGCCGCCGGCGCTTCGTTGGGTGTCACCGCATACGCAACGCCTACGGCATAGCCGCCCCGGCCGCCACCACCAGCACCACCGGGACCGCCTGCACCACCCTTTCCGCCGTCGCAGCCGGCTTTGCTGGGCGGCGTGTCCGAAGCCAGCCCCCCAGCTGCCCCATTGCCTCCAGCGGCGCCGTTTTGCCCCGCCGCACCGGCGCCTCCGTTGCCGCCCTTGCCCACCACGATCGTCACCCCGGTCAGCTTCAGCCGGTTGCCCAGGCTCATGATCCCGATGCTCGAGCCGCCCGCCTGCCCGCCTCCGCCTCCCTTGCCTCCGCAGCCACCAGCCCCGCCGCCTCCGCCGCTGGCCCCGACGCCGTCAACGATGTCCGTTCCGACCTTGCAGAACAGCCCGGATTTCGCTCCGCCGCCTCCGCCTCCGCCTTGACCCCGGCCGCCGATAGTGCCCGGAGCGCCGTCGCCGCCGCTCAGGCCCTTCAGCGCCAGTCTCGCGCCGGTCCCTCCGACGCCGGGAGGGCCAGCGGCGCCGCTCTTGCCGTCATTTCCTCTCTCGCAATCCTGAGACGCCGTTTCCCCGACGCCGCCGAGGCCTTTACCGGTCGGATTCTCCTCCGGCACCGGCCCGCCATCCTTCCCCACCTGCCCGTTGCCCTCGTCCGCCGCCGTGATCCCGCCCAGCCCGCCGCTCCCCCCGGCCGTCTCGCCGTCCTCGCAGCTCGTCACGGCCCCGGCGCCGCCCAGCACCGCGTTGTCCGCCACGCACGCGTTCGACGCGCTCCTCGCCTCCGCGCTCGCTCCCGCCACCGGCGCCTCTTCCGGCGTCGTCCCTCGGGCCCCGTCCTTCCCGTCGCCCGCGGTCACCTCCACCTCCGCGAGCTCCGCCTCCACGTCCGCCACCACCACCCCGATCGACGACCCGCCCGGCTCCGTCGCGTTCGCCGCGCGCACCGCGAAGCTCCGCACCTTCGCCCCGCTCGCGCCCTCCGACAGCACCAGCGCGATCTCGTCCGCGGGCGCCTCGATCGCGCTCCGCGCCTCGGCGCTCCACGTCCACTCCGCCCCGCAGTCGAAGCCGCCGATCACGTCGACCTCGGCGCCGATGGTCACGCTCTCCGCGAACGCCCCGCTCGCGCACGCAAGCACCCGCTTGCCGTTCGCGTTAGCGACCGCTTCCGCCAGCGACGCGTACGGCCTCGCCTTCGTCCCGTCGCCGTCAGGCTCCGCGCTCGCGCTCGCGAACACCGCGCACTCGTCCGTCACCGTGCTCGCGTCCTCCGTCGGGTCCGCTTCGCACGCCGGGGTCACGTCGCCACCGCCGCCTCCACCCCCGGAAACGCAGTCCGTGTACGTGTTCTCGCAGTTGTAGTTCAAAGGGAACGGGAAGCACCCGGCCAGGTAGATCCCCGAGCCCATCGCTACTGCGACCAGCATCCATGCACACCACGAAGCACGACGCATGTTCTTCTCTCCTCGCACCATCGCGCCTGATTCAGAGCGTGCCGCTCACGGCGAGGCCCACATTGCTCGGTCCAACCAGCGGCGTCAGCCGCACGCGCGCCTGCTGCGTCGATGAGGGCCGCGTCATCAGCCCGTAGAGCAGGGTTCCCACGCCGACGGTTCCAGCGCCGACGAAGCTGAAGAACGCGGCGTTGGTGAAGTTGACGCGAGCGTCGTACGCTCTTCGCAGCTCGACGCACTCAGGTGCTCCGCCGGTGCGAGGACATGAATCGGCGTTCGTGCGAGCCAGTGCATCCCGCCGCTCTTCCGCGTCGCTGGCGTTCGCGTTCGCGAGCACGGTGAACACCACCCCCGCGATCACGCCCGCGCCAGCGACCGCCCCGCCCGCGATCAGCACGTCCGGGCGCGGCCCGCCCGCGTCCGCCCCCTCGCGCGGCGCAGGCGCCGGCGCCTCGGCGCGCGGCGGCAATGGCGCCGGCGGCGCGGGCGGCTCCCGCGGCGGCAGCAGGACGAGGTTCGCGGTGTTCGTCTCGCCGGCAGGGACCTCCAGCGTCACCCGCGACGGTTCGTGCCCGGCGAGCCGCGCCTCCACCGCGATCGTCCCCGGCTTCACGAACACCTCGTGCCGGAGCGGCGTGCGCCCCACCGCCGTCCCGTTGAAGGAGACCTCGGCCCCGTCCACGTTCGCCTGGACGACGATCGACCCCACCTCCTTGCGCACGGCCCGGAACTGCGCCCGGATCTGCTCGTGCTGCGCCGAGTTGCCGGTGGCCGGGAAGCTCCGCAGACAGAACGCGAGGTGCTCCGCCGCCTCGACCTTCATCCCGCGCTGGAGCTCCGTGTTCGCGAGGTTCGCCGCGATGTCGTAGCTCTGCTTCAGCGACCACGCCGTCCGGTACGCCTCGTACGCCGCGTCGAGCTTCCCGAGCCGGTACAGCTCCTTGCCCCGCGCGAACGCCGCGTCCGCGTCGCGGGACGCCTGCGCGTCCGCGCTCGCGGGCGCTGCTTGTGCGCCCGCCGGCGCTCCCTGCGCGCCCGCCGCCGCTGGCTGCGCGCCATCAGGCGCTCCCTGCGCGCGCGCTGCCGGCGGCGCCGCGACCGCCGCCCCCGCGACCAGCACCAGCCATCCCGCCGCGCGGGCCCTCCTCGCTCTCGCCTTCATCTCAGAACACCTCCGGTGGCAAGGGACCCGGGCCCGCGCTGCTGTCCGGTCGCGGCGCCCCTGCGGGCGCGGAGCTTACTCCGGTGGGCGCGGCCTGGGGCACTGCGACATGGGCCGGCGGGCGAGGCGCGGCGGCATCCGCCGTTCGCTTCGGGGGCGCCGGCGCCGCGGGCGCCGACGCCGGCGCGCTCGACGGCGCAAGCGCACCGCTGCTCGCGCCGCGCCCTTCGCCCTCGCTGGCGGCCGCGGGCGCGCTCGACGGGCGAGGCGCCTCGCCGCTCGCGCGTCGCTCGGTCCCCTCGCTCCCCGCCGCCCTCGGCGCGGAACCCGACCCCGCGGCCATCGGCTCGAGCACGGATGCGGCGGCGCTCGGCGCGCTGCTCGCCGCTGTCGGTCGCGGCGCCGGCAGCGCGCCGGCCGCCGCGCCCGCGGACGGAGCGCGCGCCGGCGCCGACGCCGACGCACCGCCGCGCGGCGCGCGCGCCGCCGACCACAGCGCGATCGCGCCGCCGACGGCCACGATGGCCGCGAGCAGGAGCGCCGCCCCCCACAGCCGCCGGCGCGGCGAGCCCGCGGGCGCGGCGGCCGGCGTCGCGGCGACGCCGCCCTTCCCCTCCCCGCTCGCCGCGGCCGCCGCGGGCCGGACCGCGTTGCGCGCGGCCTTGCCGAACCACCGCCGCGCGACCGGATAGAACGGATCGCCGCCCTGCCCGTCGTGCCGAAGGTCCTCGATCATCCTGTCGAGCCTGGGATCGTCGCCGGGCTTCACCACCGGCCGCTTCGGGTCGTCCGTGCGCATCGCTTCCCTCGCCCTGCGCTCATTCGCGCGGCGGCATCTCCGTCACGCCGCCCTCGAGGAGCGCCGCGGCCATGCGGTCGAGCAGCGCGTCGTGACGGCGCCGCGCCGTCGACAGCGACACGCCGAGCCCCTTCGCGACGTCGTCCATCGGCAGCCGCTCCACATAGCGCAGCGCGTACAGCCGGCGATCCTCCTCGCCCAGCGCGGCGTATACCCCGCGGACGATCTCGATCGCCCGCCGCCGATCCTCCACGTCTACCGCCGTGTCGTCGAGGGTGTCCCCGGCCTCGACCACCCCGAGGACCATCGCCTTGACGAGGCGCATCGCGTACCTCGCGAGCCGGGCGCTGTTCGTCGCCTCGTCGTCCCAGGCCACGTCGAACCGATCGGGGGTCTCCGCGACGAACGAGCGCGCCGCCCAGCTCGCCGCGACGTGCAGCCGGCGGTGCTTTCGCTCCCAGAGGAGACCATCGCGGATCTCGCCGTCGATCCACGAGTACGCGTAGCTCGTGAAGCGGACCCCGCGCGCCGGATCGAAGTGCGACGCCGCCAGCACCGCGCCGGTGTACCCGTACGCGAGGAGCTCCTCCCGCTGCTCGGGCCGCGCGTGCGGCGCGAGCGCCGCCGCCCGGGCCCGGACCAGGCCGATCGCCTCCTTCACCAGCGCCTGCTGCTCCGGGGTCAGCGGTCCCGGTGGCACCGTGCCGCTCCGGCTCATCGCTTGCTCCCGCCGCGGCGCCGCCCCTTGCCCCGAGGATCGCCGCGCTCCGCGCCCTCCGCCGCGGCAGGCGCGCCGCCCCGCGCGAGCTCGTGGCTCTCGTCGGGCGGCGGCCGCTGCTGAAGGGCCTGGAGCAGCGCGACGGGATAGGGGTGCACCGACATGAGCGCCAGCGCCTCCTGGCGCATGTGCTCGATGAGCTCCGGGGACAGCTTTCCCCGGTACGGCGCGAGCGCGCGCTCCACCGCCTCCACCAGCACGGGATCGAATTCGCGCGACGTCGTGTTCATCGTGAGCCTCTCTCGGACCATCCAGGGTGTTGGCAACCTCTCCGCCGGGACGCGCCGTCACGCGTCTCCTCCAGTTATCCAGCGATCCTCTCCGGATCGCTCATGAAGGCCGGGCCGGGGGCCTCGCTCGCGGCGTTTCCCGGCCGGCCTCGGCGCCCGGCCGGATCGCTACTCCAGGAAATCGTCATAGAAATGGGGGTCTCGAACGACCCGCCTCCTTGGCTTCGGCTTGGCGGCCGGCGGCGCCGCGGCCGGCGCGGCCGTCGAGGTGACGGATGCCGGCATCGCGGAGGCTGACGCCGGCGTCGAGACGGCCGGCGCCGGCGTCGTGGCCATCCCCCGTTCGCTCCCCCGAGCTCCGGCGGGGACTGCCGCCGGTGGCTCGTCGGCGCCCGCGCTCGCGTTCGCGGAGGGGACCGCGTCGGGAAGGGCGGCGCTCGCGCCCTCCACGGTTCCCGTCGCCGCGGGCGGCTGCGGTGCCGCGGCCCCCGCGATGCCGGCGGGCGGCCGTTCCGGCGCCGGCGCCGAGGCGGGCGCGTCGACCGTCCTCGCCGGCTCGGACGCCGCCGGCGGGGCGCCCTGGAGCCGGAGGATGACATCGAGGAGGAGCAAGCTCACCACCGCCCCCAGCGAGAGCCCGATCGCCGCCATGCGCAGGGTGACGCGCGCCCGGGGCCGCGCTCCGGCCGGGCCGCGCGCGCTCGCGACCTCCGGGGGCGCTGCGATCGGCCCCGCCGCCGCGGCGGTCCGTCCCGCGCCCGCACGCGAGTCGCCGCCAGGCGGCGCCGCGACCGTGCGAGGGGTCCCGGCGCCTGTCGCCACGCGCGCGAGCGGCACGGTGTTCTCCACCGGGACCCACGCGGTCGCGGCCTGCTCCGGCGGCGGGTCGGGCGCTCGCTGCGGGAGCGCGGCGACGCAGCTGGGATCGCGCAAGCGCTCCGGCAGGCGCTCGGTCATGGCCCACCCGACGCCCGCCTGGCCCGGATCGGTATCGCCGCCGGCCTCATGGCGGCCGTCCTGCGCGTCGCGCGGCGTCGCGCGGGTCCTTGCGCCTCCCGGCGGTCCCGCCGGCGCGGCCGCGGGGACGCCGGCCCCCTCGACGCGCCCCCGAGCCGCTCGCACCGGCGCTGCGGGCCCCGTGGTTGCGGCGATCTTCTCGTTGCCCCACCGCAGGACCTCCGAGATCTCCGGCTCGCCCGGATTCGTGTCGCGCGCGCTCGCCACGTCGCGGGTGGCGAGGAACGCGTCCCACAGCGCCTCGGCGAACGCCAGCCCGTCCCGGTGCCGCTCGCGCGGGACCTTGGCGATCGCCCGCGCGATCACCTCCGAGATCGGCTCCGGCACGCCGATCCGTGACAGCGACGGCGGGACGTCGTTGAGGTGCCTGGCGAACAGGGCGTCGATCCGGCCCGCGGCGCGGGCATCGCCGAACGGGTGGAACCCGGCGATGGCCTCGTAGGCGATGAGGCCGAGCGCGTACACGTCGGTCGCCGGCGTCGGCACTTCGTCCCGGATCTGCTCTGGCGCCATGAAGAGCGGCGAGCCGTGGGTCTGCGCGTCGAGCGTGTCCGGGGTGCCGCTTAGCCGCGCGAGCCCGAAGTCGAGGACCTTCACGTCGCGCGGATCGCGCAGGATGAAGAGGTTCTCCGGCTTCATGTCGCGGTGGACGCCGCCGAACGAGTGCAGGTGGCCGGCGCCGAGCGCCGCGGCGCGCAGCGTGGCGCACGCGAGCGGCAGCGACAGCGCCCCCCTCCGGCGGAGCTCCTCGCGGAGCGTCACGCCGTCGAGCAGCTCCATCCGGTACCAGGCAGTGAGGTCGTCCGCGAGGCCGACCTCGTGGACTTGGACCACGTTCGGGTGCCGCATCCGCGAGAGCACGTCGCCCTCCCGCAGCAGCCGGCGGCGCTGGTCCGGGTCGTCGAGGAACTCGGATCGCACGATCTTGAGCGCCCACATCTGCCCCTTGTCCTTGACGGCGTACACCGCCCCCATGCCGCCCTGGCCGAGGAGCCGCTCGACGAGGAAGCGCCGCACGAACCAGGTGCCCGGCGCGAGCAGCGGGGGACGGTTCCGGTCGGTCGTCGGCGGGGGCGCCTCGCCGCGACGCGCCTTGTCGTGATCGTCCTGTGACCTCCGCTTCACCGTGTACCTCCGCGCCCGCGCCGGACGCCGAAAGGCCTGCCCGGCGCCGCGAGCCATGCCCTCGCTCGGTCCCGCGTCGCTTCCATGCGAGTTATCCGGAAACGGTTGGCGAGGTGCTCACGCGGCGGAGAGCCCGCGCGAGGCTCCGGGACGGCGCTCCAGCGCGTCCAGGCATCGGGTCACCGGCGCGGCGTGGGCCGCCATGGGTCCTGGGAGGCCACCGGCGCATCCATTCCGGTCCCGGCCGGGCAGCTGGCTGCCTCCGGCGCATCGATCCCGATCCTGGGGAGGCAGCTGGCTGCCTCCGGCGCATCGATCCCGACCTCGGGCAGGCAGCTGGCTCCCCCCGGTGCATCGATCCCGATCCTGGAGAGACAGCCGGCTGCCTCCGGGACATCGATCCCGGTCCCATCCAGGCAGCCGGCTGCCTCCGGTGCATCGATCCCGATCCTGCAGAGGCAGCTGGCTGCCTCCAGCACATCGATCCCGCTCTCGACCACGCAGCCGGCTGCCTCCGGCGCGCCGATCCTGGTCCCGGGAACGCACCTGGCTGGCTTCGAGCACCGCGCGCGCCGGGGAACGTGGAACGAACGATCCAGAAGAGCAAGCCAGCGACGTTGACGACATGACCAGGATGATTATCCCAGGCTGAACGCCCAGCGCGCGCCGGGCGTTCTTATCGAATCCAGCGCGGGGGGACAAAGAGCGCAACAGGGTGCTCTCCGCTCTCCGCGTCGGACATCAACGAGAGGTGTTCCCCTCATGGCCAAGCCTTCTGCTCCGCTCAAGAAAAAGCCAGCACCCAAGAAACCCGCGACACCTCCCCAGGCGGCGGCGGCGTTCGACAAGGTCGCTCCCGAGATCGACGCGCTGGAGCGGGACGCGCTCCTCCCGATCAACCTCGATATCCCCCGCGCGGTCTCGCAGGTGCTCGGGGTGTTGCCCGGCCTGCTCGCGCTGCGTCCCCTCATCGCCGAGCGGCTACCGACACACGATATCGGGCTGGTCGATCGGCTGGAGACCTACGCGCTCGCCGCCTGGTATGCACACCTGGCGTGGCTGTCCAGCGGAGGAGCGCAGAACGGGCTGAAGCAGCTCGTCGAGGAGGCGGTGCCGCTGCGCGCGAATCTCCTCGGCGACGCAGAGGCCCTGGCCCGCCGCGGCCTGGTCGACGCAGAGACGGTCGCCGACATCCGGACGGGGAACGGTCACATGGACACGGCCAACGACCTCGTCGCGCTCTCGGCGCTGTTCAGCGGCAGCTGGCCCGAGATCGCGGGGAAGACCGCCGCGACCGAGGAAGAGGTGAGGCGCGCCGGCGAGCTCGGGCCTGAGCTCCTCGCCGCCCTCGGCGTGAGGGAGCACGGCGCCGCCCCGGGCCCGAGCGAGGCCGCGGACAAGCGGGCGCGCGCGTTCACCCTGTTCGTGGACGCGTACGACCAGACCCGCCGCGCCGTCACCTATCTGCGCTGGAAAGAGGACGACGTCGACGCGATCGCGCCGTCCCTCTACAAGGGCCGCGGTGGCCGCGGGGCGTCGTCGAACGACACCGACGCCACGCCGCAGGTCGCTCCACCTGCGCAGCCGGACACCGCGCCGCCCGGCGCGGCCGCTCCGGCGCCGCCCCCGGCTGCACCGCCCGGCTGAGCCATTTCCCCAGCGCCGCCGCCCGGCGGAGCAGCCACCGCCGCTCCGCGCCGCGCTCCCGTCGCCCCCCGCGCCGCCGGCGGGCGAACCTCCGCCGGCCCTCGATGACACGCCCCCTCCTCGTCGCTCGACGCCCTGACGCCGAAGACCATTAAAGCGCCCTGGAGGGGCAGATACCGCTTCTCCCATGGCCCGCACTGCGCCCGTACCCAACATCCCGGCGATCCCCGGCATGAACCCCGGCGTCTTCATCCTGGGAGGAGGCGGCGGGGGCGGCGGCAGCGGCGGTCCTGGCGGGGGCGGCGGCAGCGGCCGCCAGGGCGCTGGCGGGGGCGGCGGGGGAAGCAGCGCGGGCGGCGGGGGCAAGAGCGCGCCGGATCCGAACAGGTATCCGGAGTGCGGCACGGTCTCGCACCCGATCGATGTCGTGACCGGCCGGGTCTTCACGCACGGGATCCCCATCTGTACGCTGCCGGGGCCGCTGCCGCTCGTCTGGGAGCGGTCGTACAGCTCTGCGATGGCGGACCGCGACGCCGGGCTCGGTCACGGCTGGGGCCACAGCCTGGGCTGGGAGATCGAGATGCGGAGCCATCGGGTCAGGGTGTGGACCGGGCTGGGCACGGCGGTGGATCTGCCGAAGCCCGCCGAGGGCGAGGAGGTGCTCGGCAAGTGGGGTTACCGGCTGCGGCGTGACGAGGACGGGTGGCAGCTCGACGTCGGCGACGGGGTGAAGCGGCGGTTCGCGTGCGCGCAGGACGGCGGCCGGAGCGCGCGGCTCACGGCGGTGGAGGACCGCAACGGCAACCGCATCGCGCTGGCTTATGACGAGAAGGACGGCCGACTGGTCGAGGTGACGGACAGCGCCGGGCGGCGGCTGCGGCTCCGTGACAGGAGCTCGGGCGAGCTACGGATCACCACGATCGAGGTGCACGTCAACGAGGGAGCCGGCGAGTGGCTCGCGCTGGGCACGTTGACCTGTGATGGCGGCGGCGACCTCGTGACGGCGACCGACGCGGACGGCCATGGGTGGCGACATGCTTATGACGAGGGGCATCTGCTCGTCGAGGACACCGACCGCAACGGGCTGACGTGGCGCTTCGTCTATGACAGCCAGCGCCGCGGCGTCGAGGCCTGGGGCGACTACCGCGGCGAGGTGGATCCGAGCCTGGTCGGCGAGCGGCCGAAGTACCTTTACGATCAGGAGACGCGGTGGAAGGGGATCCACCACTGCAAGGTCAACTACTGGGATATCGGCTTCACCGAGGTCGTCGACTTCAGCCAGGCGCGGCGCTTCCACGGCAACGAGCACGGCACCCTGGACAAGCAGGTGATCGGCGGCGCGGTGGTAGCGGCGACCTACCGCGAGGACGGCTGGATGACCTCGCGGCGCAACGAGCGCGGCGGAACCGAGGTGTTCGAACGCAATGAGCGCGGGAGTGTCGTCCGGTACACAGGCCCGCTCGGGCACGTCACGGCAATCAAGCGCGACGCGAACGACCTGCCGATCGAGATCGTCGACGCGGCGGGCGGCATCCACCGGTTCGAGCGCGACGCGCGAGGAAACGTCACGCTGTATGTCGACCCCACGGGCGCGGCGACGTGGAGGCGCTACGACGCACGGGGGCTCGTGGTCGAGGAGATCTCGCCGAACGGCGAACGCACGGCGTTCTCCTACGACGCGCAAGGCAACTGCGCCGAGGTGACGCTGGCCAGCGGCGCGACCTGGCGCTTCCGGCACGACCGGCTCGGCCGGCGTACCGCCGAGATCGACCCCTTCGGCGCGGAGACGCGGTACCGGTGGTCGGCGCGAGGCGACCTCGTCGCGGTGATCGACCCGAGCGGCGCCATGACGCGCTACGGCTGCGACGGCGAGCAGCACGTGACGGAGATCGTCGATACGAACGGCGGCGTCACGTCGCTCGTATGGGGCGGTTACCACAAGCTCTGCGTGCGCCGCGACGCGAACGGCCACGAGGTGCGCCTCGGCTACAGCCCCGAAGGCGAGCTGGTCGAGGTGAGCAACGAGAAGGGCGAGGTCCACACGCTCCGGCGCGACGGCAGCGGCAAGGTGCTCGAGGAGGTGACGTTCGACGGGCGAGCGATCCGCTACAAGTACGACGCGGCGGGCGACCTGATCCGGCGGTCGCACGGCGAGCGGGATCGGGTGCTCCTCGAGTACGACCTCGCCGGCAGGCTGATCCGCCGGGAGTACGAGGACGGCTCGGCCGAGCGCCTGGAATACGACGAGCTGGGCGAGTTGATCGGCGTGACGTGGCCGGGGGGCGAGATCCGGCTCGACCGCGACGCGGCTGGACGCGTGGTGCGGGAGATCCAGATCGTCGACGGCATGGAGCACCGGATCGAGAGCGCCTATGATCGGGAGGGCGAGCGCGTCCTGCGCACAACATCACTCGGCCACAGCGAGGCGGTCGAGCGGGGGCTGTTCGGCGCGCGGCGGCGGACGGTGCTCGACGGGCGCGTCGTCGTCGACCACGCGAGCGACGTGCTCGGGCGAGAGGTCACGCGGGCGCTGCCGGGCGGCGGGCGCGTCGAGAGCGCTTATGACCTCCTGGGCCGGCTCGAGCGGCGGCGCGCGGTGGGCCTGTCTCGCGAGGTGCACGTGCGGCCTGGAGAGCCGGCGTGGGTCGGGCCGCGGCCGGACAACGTCACGGTGGACATGGCATACCGCTATGATCCCGTGGGCGAGCTCGGCGCCTCGTGGGATCAGCGGCGGGGGTGGACTTCGTATCAGTACGACCCTGTCGGGCAGTTGCTCGCGCGCATGCCGGAGCAGGCGCGGGCCGAGGTGTTCCGCTATGACCCAGCGGGGAATAGCCACGAGGCCGAGCAGGGAGGGGCGCCGAGGGAGTACGAGCGCGGCAATCGGCTCGTCCGCAAGGGGAATGCGCTCTACCGGTGGGACACGGAGGGGCGGCTCGCGGAGAAGCGGGTGGACGACCCCGAGACCGGTGCGTGGCAGGCCTGGCGCTACACATGGAGCGTCGCGGGCCTCCTGGAGAGCGTGACCACGCCGGAGGGCGAGCGGGTCGAGTTCCGGTACGATCCGTTCGGCCGGCGGGTCGAGAAGCGGGTGGGCAAGGCGCCGGCGAGCTCGCTACAGGCCTTCAGGCCGCGCTCGGTGACGCGGTTCGTGTGGGACGGCGACGCGCTCGTCCACGAGATCGCCCGCCGGGCGCAGGCCGAGGGGGACCCGGTGGTGGAGGTCAAGACCTACTGCTTCGAGGACGACGGGTTCGCGCCGGTCGCGCACCGCGACGGAGGCGGGTGGTTCCACTACGTCAACGACCCGATCGGGACGCCGGAGCGGCTCGTCGACGAGCGCGGCGAGGTGGCCTGCGAGCTCCGGCGCGAGGCGTGGGGGCGGACGGAAGCGGCGCCGGGGGCCAGGACCACCACCGCGATCCGGTTCCCGGGGCAGTACGAGGATGCGGAGACGGGGCTCTGCTACAACAGGTTCAGGTACTACGACCCGGACGCGGGGAGGTTCATCAGCAGCGATCCGATCGGGCTGCTCGGCGGATTCAATATTTATGCCTACGTTCGGAATCCACTGCGCTGGCTCGATCCCCTGGGCCTCGCCGACCCCGGGCTTCCCGAGCTGCTAGCTGCGTTTGAAAAGACGTATCCAGGTAGACCATACAGCTCCGGCCATGTGCGAAAACACTCTGACGGGCGAGATCTGGAGATCGACTTCGAGACCGACAATGCGATCATTGAGGTAAAGGGCGGCGCAGGCAAGGGGCTGGGACGTCAGGTCAAGGATCGGCGCGACTGCAAGATAAATCCGCAAGGCAAGCCAGTCATCGGATACTCCGCATCTAGCCTGGGCAAGCACTCTCGATCGGAAATCGAAAGACAAGGCGGCATCGCAGCGGACAGAAAAGACCTCGACGTGCTCATGGCAGCGATCGCACCGGATCCCAAATGAACCAATGAGCAAAGGATAGCAACATGAGATCTTTTTATGTGTTCACCCAGACGCCAGACGAGACACTTTTCACATGGCTCGACTCGACAGCACAACGCACGGTTGGCGCCAGGCAATGGATCTATCCGAACGCAGCCAAGAAAGTTCTCTACATCGAGCTCGCGGACGATCTCTATGACGAGCTGGAGCCCGAGACCGCGCAAGCACTGCTCGATCATTTCGGGGGAGAGCGGCCCCAAAGCATCTGTGTCGACGTATCACGTCATTACACAGCAGAGCACGACGTCAAGGCGTTCGCGACAGCCATACTTCGTCGGTTTGGTGGAGTTGCCATGGATGACGAGAGCGATCGCCTTTGGACGGCCGAGACAATCGAAGCCGGCGACACGCACCATGGCCATCGCTTCTTCGGCATGCCCGGAGCGGCATGAGCCATGCCACGCTCACGACGACGGCGCGCTGCGTGGCCGAATCGTCGGCGTAGGCAGCTCCCGGCTCAGCGCTCCATCATTGAATGCCCTTCACCCCATCTGAGTCCACCAACGGTGGCCGACCAATCCGAATACAGTCGAGCACGGTCACGGTGATCACGGACAGGTTACCCGGTCCGGGCGAACAGCTGCACATTCAAACCGCGTTTGGTAGCCCATGAACGAGCCGCATCGCGCCGGAGAGATATCACTCATCGAAAACAGCGACGGCGAGCACGCAGTACGATCGTACGTGCGCTCCTTCGCGCGCGATCGCGCGTACGTCGCAGATCGATTTATTTTCCACTGGCACTTATATGAGACACCGCAACCGCTGTCGACACAACAAATCCTTTCTGAGTACCTCGCTCACCTAGGCTACCAGTCAAGCTGCGCCGGCGCGCTTCGCGAGCTTACACCTGCGAGGGCCTATGACATTCTTGAAGACATGCTTCATTACGACCTCGCGCGCCGGGAGGAGCTGGTGACCGGGGTCGATGCCCGCCTGTCGGCCGATCGCCTTCGTGAGGAGACAGAATGGGCCATCCTCGCATTCACCAACCTCAAGCGTTTCGAGCCGTCCACGTCCCCACTCGCCTATTACGGATTTGCACACATGATCGCATGCGAGAACGCTGAAGGGGGCGTCCTCCTGGTAGGAGAGCAGGACATTGCCATGATCTGGTTTGTCGATGACGATGGCCCATCGAGGAGCGTCGTGGACATCCGTGCTCGCCGCGGCTTGCGGCGAGGCGGTCGCGGCGGCCCAGCTGCTCGGTGACGCGGCGGCGGGCTTCGCGTCCGCCGACATGGCCCGCTACGCCGCGGCGGTGCGGCGAGCTGCTCCAGGGCGATGAGGGCCGCGCCGCCGAGGATCAATAACTGGTATGATCACGGACCGGCACCCGGGCCGGGCTCTTCCGGCACCACGTCGGCGCTGGAGGACACCTCCGGAGAAATGGGGACGAAGGAGAGCTCGATGACCACCGACCAGTCGCCCCTCAGGCCGCGCAAGCCGCCCGTAGCGTTCGAGCAGGGCCTCACCCGCCACTGGCTCGGGGGCCAGGCGCTGCCGACCCACATCGCCAACGCCGTCAACCTGCTGTTCCCCGCGGGCGAGCGCTTTTTCATCCGGAGCGTCGCGCGTTATGCCGACCGCGTGGAGCACCCGGCGCTGCGCGCCCAGGTGAAGGCGTTCTTCGGGCAGGAGGGCCACCACGCGAAGGCGCACGAGCGGTTCTTCGACCTGCTCCGCGGGCAGGGCTACGAGATCGACCGGTTCCTCCGCGCCTACGAGCGGATCGCCTACGACGGCATCGAGCGCCTCTGCTCTCCCGAGCTGCGGCTCTCGGCCACCGCGGCGCTCGAGCACTACACCGCGATGCTGGCGGAGGAAGCGCTCCAGCCGGGGACGCTCGACCTCGCGCACCCGACCGCGAGGGCGCTCCTGCTCTGGCACGCCGCCGAGGAGATCGAGCACAAGGCCGTCGCCTTCGACGTGCTGAAGGCGGTCAACCCGAGCTATCGCCTGCGCCTGCGTGGCTTCGCGCTCGCCACGGCCACGCTCGCGATGTTCTGGCTCGCCGCCCTGCTCGTGCTGCTCGTCCAGGAGCTCCCCCGCCGCGGCGAGCGCGGAGCGCGCGAAACGTCGACTGAGCAGCTCCCGCCCGTGCGGCGCAGGTTCATCGTGAGGGGCGTGTTCCTCCGGGGCGCCCGCGAGTACGTGCGCCGCGACTTCCACCCCTCCCAGAACGACAATCTCCACCTCGCAAGAGCGTACCTCGCCGAGATCGGCGTCCTCTGAGCGCTGGACGAGTGTCATAAGCGGAATGTGCGGAGATGAGCATGAGGCACGCGATCCTCGGCGCCGGATCCTCGGGGCTCGGCGTCGGCTGAAGCGCTGGCCCCGCGCACGCGGCTCCAGGATCCTCTCCAGAGGCTCCGCGCGGTCCACGTCGGCGAGCGGCTGCTGCCGACGCTGCCGCGGCTGGAGCCGCCCCTCGGCGAGGCGCCTGGCCGGCTGGCGAGCGCGACCGTCAACGACGGGGTTGCCCAGCTCGTCGGCCGAGCGCTTGACTTCCTGGATGACCGCCGCGCCATCCCACAGGAACCTGGTTGTCGGGCGGAGCGCGCCCCGCGCGTCAGCGGGCGCGTCCCGACGCGAGCGGGAGGCTGTCGAGATGCGTATCCAGGGCTTCGCGAGCGACCGACGGCAACGGCCAGTGCGCGCGATCGCTCGCGTAGCAAGCACGCATGCGCTCCACGTCCTCGTCGATCCATGCAACGACGGTGTCGAAGCGTTCACCGAGATTTGCCGCGATGGCGGCAAAGCTCTGGCGCGTGACCTGGCGAGCGTCGTGCTCTCCGGCGATTCGCAGCGCGAGCCGCGGCGACGAATTGCCCTGGTAGGCGATGGTGCAGAGCAGGTCATAGGCGGGCGAGAGGCGGGCGCGCACGCCCTCGTCGTCATACAGGAGTGCCCAGTTCTTGAGGTGAGCGTCCTCGTTCCCGCTCAAGATCATGAACACGAGGCGGCGGACGAACTCGCGCGAGCAGCCGGGGTCGACCGCGTGCAGTAGCGCAGCGACGCTCTCGAAATGATGCGCGCGCTTACGGCGGACCGCACTGCGCTCGGCATATTTGTCGTCGGGGTCGACGCCGAAGACCTGAGCAAAGTCCTCCTGATGAATCCGGCGCTCGCCGTCGCGGTCAAAGCGCGTCACCACTAGCGCCCGGGTACCGTTCAAAGCCGGAAGCTCGTCGTAGGCAAGCTGGACGTTGGTGAGCGGCTCGAGCCGCGCCGCGGGGACGTCGAGCCCGGACCGGCGCGCCCACTCCAGCATCGACCACTCCGACTCTGGGAGATCGTGGTGATTCACGTTGGGCCGGACGACGTCGGGCAGCTTGACGATGTAGCGGCCGGTCGCGGTCCGAGACGGCAGCGTCAGCCGCCCCTCCACGTCGCTCATCGAGAACTTGATCTGGAAGCCGGCCAGCGAGAAGTAATGCCAATCGTCGACCGGTGGACGCAGCTTTTGTCGCCGGCGCTCGCGCTCAGCGCGCCGGCTGATCTCGTTCAGCGAAGCGAAATCCACCCGGACGGCGCCGGGGAGATCGCGACCGAGCGCGCCGAGGAGGTAGAAATCCTGCCGTTCGCGGAGGCCGAGCCGCCCCGAAAGGTATTTCCGCAATTGCCCCTGCGGCAGCAGGTTGGCGAAGAAGTCCGGGAGCGCCTCCCGCCCGATAAAAGGGCTATCGAGATCCTTGTCTTCAAACCATTGACCAAGCACCGGCCTTGTCGGCAAGTCGAGGTAGGCACCGGAGAAGCGGAAGATCCGCTCCCCCGACGAAGACAGCTCAAGCGTCCCCGCGGCGACAGGACCGAGATGGACGTTGAGAACCGTGTTCACTCAGCCGCTCCCTCGAGGATCGCATCGATCGAAGGCCGATCATTCTGCTGCCACTCGGCCCGCGCATCGAGCACGGCCCCGACCTTCTCCGCAAGCAGCGTCGCACGCCGCTCGAGCGCCTCGTCATTGTGGCCGCGCGCGAGGGCGTCGAGGATCGAGGCGTCGATCGCATGGCTCTTCCACGCGCTCTCGGGAAGCTCGGCCAGCTCGGCGAGGAGCTCGCCGGCTTCGACGGGCGGATGCAACAACCGGTTGGCCAGGCTCTGGCCGAGCGGACCTTTCACGTCCGGGGCGAGGACCGCGAAAGGCTCTTCTTCTTCGCGGAAGAGGCGACTCACATCGAGCGGCGTACCGTCCCGAACGTCGACAGGATCGAGGCGCGCCATGGCGGCACAGAGAATGCGCGGGGCGGCATAGTCGAGCCGGGCCGGATTTCGAACACCTTCACCCCCGACGATAGGCTTTGTCTCAGCGGCCTGCCGCGCCAACTCCGCCGCCGCCTCGCTCTCAGCGAGGTCCCGGATAGCCCGCAGCGCGGCGCGAAGCGGCGACCGTTCGCCGCGATGCTGGGCGTTGAGTGCGCCGCGCCAGATCCAGCGCCGAAGGAGCGTGCGCGTCCGTGGCTGCACCTCGGGAAACCTGTGAAAGAAGGCGGCAAGCATCACGAATGTCAGGGTGTAAGGCACGATGTGGACATGCATAAAGCCGGCCCCTCGCATCATCTCGACCGCGCGCTCCAGCGCTGCGCGAGCCTGTGGGAGCACCCTCTTGACGTCGTTCTTGTCGAGATCGGTGGCCGTGGCGCGGAGCGGATCTTTACCCAGGATGGTGAGCACGGAGCGCCGAATGGTCTCGACGTCGATCGCACCGAAGCCCGTCTTGGCGATCGCGCGTCCGACGCCGGCCAGACTGAGCTGACCCTGCGCCCCGCGCGTGGCGAAGAAGGCATCGAAGACCTCGCTTTCCGTGAGATCGCGTCCTCTCTGGTTCGTGCGACGGAAGACCTCGCGCGCGATCGCGATGTCATCCGTCTCGAGGATATAGCTCGGGACGTCGTACTCTCGCAGGCGCTTTCCAACAGCGATGGCCTCGGTGCGCTGCTTCTTGGGGAGGCCGACGTCTACGAGCCAGTCCACGAGCTTGGCCGAGTCGATTGCGGTGGCCACCATCAACCAGTGATCGGGGTGGTTCCTCCGGCTCCTCGGGACCACTCCGAAGGTGAACGTCTCCAGATCATAATAGATCGGCCGCAGCTCGCCGTCGTTCGGCAATAGCGCAGCGGCCGCTAGGGTATGTACCCGCTGCTGCCCATCCACGATCTCGAAGACGTTGCCGTCCTGAGGCGCCGACAGCTCCAGCGAACCAAGGCGTGCGGGTTTGCCGTCGGCGGGACGCTGACGCAAGAGGAGCGTACCGATGGGAAATCCGCGTCGAATGCTATCGAACAGCGCGACGCGATCGGCGTCGTCCCATTTGAGCGGCCGCTGAAAAAACGGCGTGGTGAGCCGTCCCTTGGCGATTTCCTTGATGAGATCCTCGACTTTCCAGGTTCGCGAGGTGAGGCTGGTGTCGAGGGCGAGCGGCGCGGCGCGACGGACCATGCCGCGACTATACCGACCCGATAGATCGGGGTCGAGCCGACCGTGCGCGCGAGGTGCTTGCGGTCCAGGCGAAGCCGCGAGAACGCGGTTTCGATGGGCATCTTCACGATCCGGGCGACCTGGCTGACCTGCTCGTCCTCGTCCACCAAGACGAGGCGCTTCGGGGGCGCGGTCAGCCGGAGCTGGTTCACGCCTCAACGCGCCCGTGGGGCGGGAGCGGCACGCGCCCCTCGGCCATGTGGCGCGGATCCGCGAAGGTCACCGCCCGGCGACGGTCGGCTTCAGCGTACGGGCGCGAGCGCGCTCGCCCCTCCAGTGCCGCCCAGCAGGCCGCCGCCGCCTCCTCCTCCTCGTCCACAACCGCGACGGCACACGGAACCAGCGCGGCCGCGAAGCGGGCGCCGGGGTTCGGCGCGGAGCCCCGAGGAAACAAAGCGAGGGCCGCCCGCGCGAAGCCACTGCGAAGCGGCGCAGAAGTCCGGCCATCGCTGGCCGGACTTCTGGCGGGCGGAACTGCCCCGGCAAGCGACCGCGGCGCAAAGCCACGCTCGCCGCGCAGCGTGGCATCCTGCCACAGCCTCGACATCCCGCCTGACGCGGCGCCGGCGCGCGCCCGGCGGTGGTGCACGCGGTGGTGGACCATGACGCGTCCGCGACACGTCGTCAGCGCGTCGCGTGCACCGCGCTTCGCAGCAGCAGCGCGTGTCGCTCTTCGTTGATAGGCATGCGCAGGGCACGTATCATGCGCACCATGGCAGACGCGGCGGACGGCTCGCCCGGCTTCAGCACTGGAAGCGCGAACGGCGGCGATCCCCCCGCGCCGCTCGTGCCCGACGTCGCGGATACGCTGCAGGGCGTCGACACCGTGGTACGCGACCGTCCTCCCGCGCGGGCGGAGCCGCCGGCCGAGCGGGACGGCGACGGCTCCACGCTGAGCGACGAGGACCTCTGGAAGGCCGCGGCGCGCTCGAGCATGCACGAGGGAGGCAGCGCGGTTCAGGTGCCGCCCGAGGGCACTTTGCTTGGAGGGGTCTACCGCGTCCTCGGTCGCCTCGGAGAAGGGGCGATGGGCGTCATCCTCCTGGCGCGCGACGAGCAGCTCCAGCGGGACGTCGCCATCAAGCTGCTCCGGCCCGAGCAGCTCGACAACGCGCAGATGCAGGCCCGCCTGCTGGCGGAGGCGCGGGCGATGGCCCGCGTCCACCACCCGAACGTCGTCGAGATCTATGCGTTCGGCGAGTACGAGAACGCGCCGTATTTCGTCATGCAGTACGTGCCCGGGGTCACGCTCGACACGCATGTCCACAGCAAGGGAGGCCGGCTCGGCCTCGACGAGGCGCTGAGCGTCCTCGACCAGGCCTGCCTCGGCGTCTCGGCGATCCACGCCTCGGGCATCGCCCACCGCGACGTCAAGCCGAGCAACATCCTCGTCGGCCAGGCCCTCCGCGTGGTGGTGGCCGATCTCGGGCTCGCGAAGCGGATCCCCCGCGGCGATCGGATCGAGCTCGCCTTCTCCGGCACCCCGGCGTACCTGGCGCCGGAGGTGGCGCTGGGCCGGCAGCTCGATCCCGCGCTGCTGCCGCGCATCGACGTCTACGCGCTCGGGGTGGTCGCGTACTACCTGCTCGCCGGCCGCCTGCCGTTCCAGAGCACGAGCACCGTCGATCTGGTCATGCAGCACGCGTATCAGCCCCCGATCCCGCCGAGCGAGCTCTGCACGGATCTGCCGGCGTCGTTCGACGCGCCGGTGCTCGCGGCGCTGGCCAAGGAGCCCGACCAGCGCACGGCGAGCGCGGAGGCGCTGCGCGAGGCGCTGCTCGACGCGCGCGGCGCCATGCCGGCGTACGCGCGCACGACGCGCGTCATGGTCGCCGACGACAGCCCGTCGTTCCGCAGCTTCCTCACCAGCGTCCTCGCGGAGGCGCTGCCCGGCGCGGCCATCGAGACGGCGCCCGACGGCGCCGCGGCGCTCGCGGCCATCGAGGCGAACCGCCCTTCCCTCGGCGTGTTCGACCTCGACATGCCCGGCCTGGATGGGATCGCGCTCACGGCGGCGGTGCGCAAGCTCCCACAAGGGGATTTCCCGATCATCGTGGCGACGGGGACCGGGGGCGCGGCCGACTGGCAGTGCCTGTCGCGCCTCGGCGCGTCGGCGTTCCTCGTCAAGCCGTTCGACGCGGGGCAGCTCATCACCCTGGCGCGCGCGCTCGTGGGCGTCGCCGAAGAGCAGAAGCGCCGGCAATGAAGGTCGGGGCGAAGACCCTGGCCCCCGCCACGGTGGGGGTGGAGCAGGCGGCGTGGCGCGAAGCTTGCCGGCGGGAGAGCGCCGATGTCCGGCGTGGGCGAGGCCCCCGATGAACGACAGCGAGATGAAGGTCCTGCTTGTGGATGACGACGAGGTCGACCACCTCGTCACGCGGAGGCTCCTCCGCGACGCTCCCCGCACCCGGTACGACGTGACGTGGCTGAGCAGCTCGGACGAGGCGATCCGGGCGCTGCGCGCCGGCGGCTACGACGTCTGCCTCCTCGACTTCCGGCTCGACGCGCGGACGGGCCTCGACGTCGTGCGCGAGGCCAACCACCTCGGCTGCGCGATCCCCATCATCATGCTGACGGGGGTCGGCGACGACGAGATCGACATGGCCGCGATGAGCGCGGGCGTCGCCGATTACCTGGTGAAGGGGAGGTTCGACGCGCAGATCCTCGAGCGCACGATCCGCTATGCCATCGAGCACAAGCGGAGCCAGCTCAAGCTCAAGCAGTACGCCGACACGCTGGAGGAGAGCAACCGGCAGCTCGTCCAGATGCACGAGGAGCTCGCGGCGAAGAACGCGGAGCTGGTCCGGCTGAACGAGGAGAAGAACCGCTTCGTCGGCATGGCGGCCCACGACCTCAGGAACCCGCTCGGCGTCATCCTGGGCTACAGCGATTTCATGCTGATGAGCCACCGGCGCGGGGAGCCGTCGTCGCTGCTCAAGGAGGGTGGCGTCGAGATCGTCAACATGATCAGGAGCTCGAGCAAATTCATGCTCTCGCTCATCAACGATCTGCTCGACGTGTCGATGATCGAGCTCGGCAAGCTGAACCTCGACAGGAAGAGCACGGATATCGTCCAGCTCGTCGAGTCGAACGTGGCGCTCAACATGGTGCTGGCGGGGCAGAAGAACATGAAGCTCGTCGTCGAGAGCGACGAGGGCGTCCCGCGGGTCGAGGTCGACGTCCACAAGCTGGAGCAGGTGCTCAACAACCTCATCAGCAACGCCATCCACTACTCGCCTCCGGGCACGACCATCCGCGTCCGGGTCGAGGGGGGCCGCGGGGGGGATGCCGGCGGAGGGGACGAGGTGATCCTGTCGGTGAGGGACGAGGGGCCCGGGATCGCGGCGGAGGACCTCGGAAAGCTCTTCCGGCCGTTCGGGCGGGCGAGGACGGTCAGCACCGGCGGCGAGCGCTCGACGGGGCTGGGGCTCGCGATCGCGCAGCGGGTCGTCGAGGGCCATGGCGGGCGGATCTGGGTGGAGAGCGTGGTCTCCAAGGGGTCGACGTTCTTCGTGGCGCTGCCGGTGGCGCGATTGGAAGAGAAGGAAGAGGCGGCCTGATCGGCGAGCGAGAACGCGAGTCCCGCGCCGCTCGATGTCACGATAGAGGGCGTTGAGCGCCCCGCTGGCCGGCACGAGCCGAGGTCAACCAGCGCCGCGTCGCGTGGGCAGACGCCGCCACATGTAAGCGTTCGGCGCTCCGCTCCACCCAAGACACCCTGCTGCGGCACGCCGAGCAATCCGCTCTGCCGCCGTTCCGTCGCAGCATTCCACGTTGAGCGGCTCCTCCAGAAGGTGGATACTCCACTGGATGCAAGCTTACGGTCCGCCGTAGCACGAAGGCGCGAAGACCGGCTCGATCGCGGGCTGCGCCGTGCCGGACGCGCCCTCGACCGCTCGTCGGGACTCGCCGCAACGCCGCCCTCGGGCCGCGACGTTCCGACCACGTTGAACCGTGGTCGAGCCATCGATGTGTGCAGTCTCCGTACCTCGAGCGAGGTACCAGGGAGGAGTGAGCCGTGGTGATGAGAAGAGCACTGTTCAGAGGCGTGCTGTCGGCGCAGGCCAGCGTGATGGCCGCGCTCCTCTTGATGCTCGGACAGGGATGCGGGCGCGACGGCACCAACCCCGTGCCCCAGGAGCAGACCCCGCCGGAGCCGGAGGAAGAAGAGAACGAGAACCCTCCGCCCGAAGAGGAGGAGCCTGACCCCGATCCTCCCAAGGAAGAGCCCGAGGAGCCAGAGCCCGAGACCCCACAGGGGCCCACCGATTTCGTGTCGGCCGATGATCCGTTCACCGAGGGGTACCTCGGCGAGGAGGAAGAAGAGGAAGAAGAGGAGGAGGAAGAGGAAGAGAGCCGCGAGCTCGAGGAAGGCGACATCTACCGCGTCCTCGGCGGCGGGCAGCTCCTCAACCTCAACACCTTCCGCGGCCTGCAGGTCATCGACATCCAGGACCCGTCGGACCCGAAGTTCCTGGGCCAGATGCAGATCGCCGGCACCCCTGTCGAGATGTACGTCGTCGGCGACCGCGCGGTCGTGCTCCTGAACGACTGGGCCGGCTACCAGCTCAAGGCCGATGGCCTCACCGTGGAGCGGCGGACCGGCGGGACGGTGCTGTTCATCGACATCGCCGACCGCGCCGCGCCGAAGCTCCTGTCGCAATACCCGGTCACGGGCGCCATCATGACGAGCCGCCTCGCGCGCGGCGAGAGCGCGAGCTCGCTCTACATCGCCTCGAACGGCTCGGAGCTCGAGGAGATCAACCCCGGGCAGTTCCAGTGGGTCAACAAGACCCTCGTCCGGAGCTTCGATGTCGGCGTCGACGCGCTCGTCGAGAGGAGCGAGATCGAGCTCGGCGACACGGTGACCGCCATCCACGCGGAGGCGGACGTGCTCCTCGTGGCGCGCAACAGCGGCAGCTGGTCGCAGGATCCCAGCGAGATCTCGATCATCGACATCTCGAACCGCGACGGGTCCATGGTGCTGCGCGACAGCGTGAGCGCGGCCGGCTACGTGCGCTCCCAGTTCCACATGGACTTCCGCGACAACATGCTGCGGGTCTTCTCCGGTCCGCAGTGGGCCGACGGGTCGCCCAGCTACCTCGAGACGTGGAACGCGGCCGATCCCGACAACATCGTGCCGATCGACAGCGAGGATTTCGGCGCCGAACAGTCGCTCTACGGCGCCATCTTCCTGGACGACAGGGCGTTCGCGGTCACCTACCGGCGTCAGGATCCGTTCCACGCCTTCTCCATCGATCCGAGCGGGAACATCACCGAGGAGAGCGAGTTCATCGTGTCCGGGTGGAACAACTTCTTCCGCCCGGTCTTCGGCGCGACCCGCCTGATCGGCATCGGCGTGAACGATCAGAACGGCCGGAAGCTCGCGGCCAGCCTCTATGACATCACCGATCTGACCAGCCAGGATCCGCTGGTGGCGCGCGCCGAGATCGACGGCGGCGCTCAGGGCTGGAGCTGGTCCGAGGCCGACTGGGACCACCGCGCGTTCACCGTGCTCGACGACGCGGTGGACGCCGTGGCGCCGGGCGGGGAGCCAGAGACGGGCCTCGTGCTGCTCCCGTTCTCCGCGAGCAGGACCGTGGACAACTACCGGCGGCCGTTCTCCGGCGTGCAGATCTTCACCTTCTCGGACACCACGCTGACCCGCCGCGGCGTGATGGAGCACGGGACGCCCGCGCGCCGCACGTTCCGCGCCGAGGACATCGCCACCGCGAACGTCTCCGATGAGGAGCTCACCCTCTATGCGCAGGACAAGCTCGACACGCCCGAGAAGCTCGGACACCTCGATCTCGCCCCGGATTATGTGAAGGTCTTCGCGTTCGGCGAGCACCGCGTCCGCGTGAAGATGCCTTACGATCTCTACTGGACCCCCGCCGAGAACCGGAAGATCAAGGCGGAGGTCGTGCCGAGCGCCGGGCTCACCCAGCTCGCGCAGCCGATCGCCACCTTCGATCTGCCGGCCGACGCGCAGCTCCATCAGGTGGGCGACCTGCTCGTGTCGCTGACCACCACCTTCGAGAACTGGGTGGGCAAGGTGACCCACCTCGAGGTGATCGACCTGTCCGATCCGACCGCGCCGCGGCGGGCGGGCACGCTCGACACGAGCGATCTCCCCGCCACGGGCGGCTACTACGGCGGGGCGAGCTCGTTCTCGACCGTGCACCCCGGGCGCGATGCCCTCGCCTTCCTGCGCGTCATCGGCCACTCCGAGGACCTCGGGGTCGGCTGGGCGTGCCGGACCAACTCGGTCGAGAATCCGGGCTGCTTCGGGCAGGAAGGCTGCACGTACATGGCCGGAGAGCGCACGTGCCGCAACATCGGCGGCGAGGAGTACTGCAACGGCGGGTTCGCGGAGTGCACGGACCACCCCGGCGCGGACACGAGCTGCACGCCGGTCGAGGTCGACCGGAACGACATCGTGGGGATCACGTCGACGTATTGTTACGAGTACGTCCCGCGCCGCAGCTGGGCACAGATCGAGGTCCACGTGGTCGACCTCTCCGACCCGGACCACCCGACGGTGGCGCCGGCCGTCGCGCTGCCGGACGACAACGAGACCGTGAATGTCCTCAACGACGACGGGGAGCTCTACTTCAACATC
Source organism: Sorangium sp. So ce124 (assembly GCF_051525235.1). Lineage (NCBI taxonomy): Bacteria > Pseudomonadati > Myxococcota > Polyangiales > Polyangiaceae > Sorangium > Sorangium sp. So ce124. The sequence continues at coordinate 3,580,266 of NZ_CP150312.1, read as the reverse complement.
AAGCGCTCGATGAGCGGGCTCGCGCCGGACGATCCGCGCCCGCGCACGCAGTACTTCCTCACGCACCTCGATCTGACCAACCCGTCGCAGCCCGCGCTCGATCCGGGGATCAACGTGCCCGGCGAGGTCCTCGCGATCCAGGGGGCGTCGATCTACGCGAGGGACAGGGTGTGGGGCCAGCAGTTCATCGAGACGGCGATCGCGCGGCTCGAGGTGCACGAGGGGCTCGCGTACCTGCAGGAGTACCAGAAGTTCCCCGACCGCCAGGTCAACGCGATCTCCATCGACGGCCGCGGGCTGCCCGTCCTGTCCCACAGCCTGATCTGGCGTCCGGGCAACGGGTGGTACGGTGGATGGGATCCGAACCAGAAGCTGACCACGCTCTCGCCGGCGGGTGAGGCGCCGCCGCCCGAGCCGGAGAACGAGAACCCCGCGATCCCCGAGTTCGACGTGCTCTCCACCGTCCGACTCGCCTCGTGGGCGTCGCTCCGCCATACGGCCGACATGCGGGCGCTCTTCGAGGTGCCCGGCGGCGCCCTGGCGATCTCGCTCGAGGAGCCCGAGGCGCCGAAGGCACAGGCGTTCTTCCCCCTCTGGGGCTGGCCCGAGAGGTTCGTGACCAGCGGCGAAGAGGTCCTGTTCGCCGCCGGCCGCTTCGGGATTCACCAGCTCGACCGCGAGACCGTCAACCTCGTCCCCTACCTGGGCGAGTAGCCGGGCCGCAAGGCAAGCCGGCCGGGGCCGAGCGCCCCGGGCCGGCTTGCGGCGACGGCGCGCGGCGCACAGCTCCGCACGGCGCGGCCGCATCATCCCTCTCTTCGCTCTTCGAACGACACACATCGCGCAGGCTACGCGCCGCGGCCCTGCCGACCTGATCCGGCGTCGGCTTGCGCCTGGAGCGAACGCCTCGCACCGCGCCGGCGACGCGCCGCGGCGGGTAGACGCACCTTCGCGGCGCCCGGCCGCGGGTTCGCGCGCGTCGAGCCACGGACACCGAAGGCGAGCGCAGGTGACCCTCGATGGGCTCGCGCGGTCCTTGGCACACGTGGGCGGCGGGCCGCGCCCCGCCCACGCGTGCGAGGCGGTGAGATCCGGTTTCGCGGAGCGCCCGACAACGCTATGGAGGAGCCCCATGGTCGAGCAAAGCACAGCGGAAAACGGGGAGGGGCAACCGGAGAGCGCGGGGCCCGTCGAGGAGCGCGCGACGGAAGCCGCCGGAGGGGCGGCGGAGGCGGGCGTGGAGGCCTCTTCCGGCGGCACGACGACGACCACGACGGCGGGCGCAGCGAGCGCAGCAGACGCCGTGGTCGTGCCGGCCGCCGCTGCGCCCCCCGCCGCGGCGTCCGCTCGATCGCGGCCGCCGCGGGTCATCGACATGCGCCGGCCGCGCACGCCAGCGCCCGCGCAGGAGCCGCCGCCGCGGCGCTCGGCGCGGCCGGCAGAGCGTGGACCTGACGACCGTGGAGCGCGCGAGCGCGGGCCGGCGGAGCGCGCAGGACGCGACGGCGGCGCGGCCGAGCGCGGGGCGCGCGACGGCGGCGCGGCCGAGCGGCGCCCGCCGGACAAGGCCAGGCGACCGCGGGATGGGGCGACGCCGCGCGGCCGGACAGGCGCCGGGGGCGCTGCCCAGACCCGCGCGCCCGCGGCCCATCCAGCGCCGGGCGCCGCCACGCGAGAGCAACGAGCGGCAGCCGACGCGGATCCCGCGCAGAACGAGGCGGAGCGCAACGCCGCGCTCGCCGACGCGAAGCGCGCGCCCGCCGCCGGAGAGGCCAACGCTTCCCGCAAGTCGTCGCGGCAGTCGCAGCCCGCCGAGACGCGCGGCGCGGCGCCGGCTCCGGCGCCGGAGACGACGGCGACTCCCGAGCCGCGCCGGGACGCCGCGTGGGTGCCTCCCCCCAGCGCCGCATTCCCGCGGAAGAAGAAGCCCGCGCTCACCGCCAAGGAGGCAATGAAGGCCAGAGTCCAGGCGCGGGCCGAAAAGAACGCAGGGAAGCAGGCACCGAGCCGCGCGGCCGAGCGCACCGCGGACAAGAGCGTAGAGGCCGCCCGTGAGGAGCCCGGAGCACCTCCTGCTGCAGCAAAGCCCCGTGACGCCGCTGTGGCAAAGCCCCGCGACGCGGCGCCAAGGTCAGCTCGCCGCGACCAGGCGGAGCCGGTGGCGGCCGCGCCGACCGCGAAACCGGGGCTGCTCAAGCGATTGATGAGCTTGTTCCGGCGATCCGGCTAGCACCGCGGGACAGAAACCCCGCCATCCGCTGACCGCTGAACCATCGTCTCTCAAAAAGCTTCGAATACGCCCGTCTCAGGCGAATTCTCCAACCTCGCCCCTGGTCACGATTTCCCGAGCTCTATAGGCCGGACTGCCGGGCTGAGGAGTCGACATCTTCCCTGACGTACAGGGCCCTCGCCCCGGCAGCCATGCGAGAGAACACAACCATGCGGCCAAGCAACCGCACGACGCCGACCACGCTCCGCAGCATGGTGACGTGAACGGCGAGCTATCGGGTCAGCAGGCTCGTGCTTTGGCGCAGCTCTCGTGTTACGAGGTTGATGTCCATGGGGGATGCTGGAACGCCGGGCGCCACGGTCGCGAATGAACGGTTCCGCACGTGGAACGACTTCGTCCGCGAGCTGGATCTCGCCGACCCGCTGCACCGCCTCGTACTCGACTCATGGGAACGCAGTCGGGCGGCGGCGGTCGACCCCGTTCGTCCGCCCTTCCGGCGGATCGACGACGAGGAGCTCGCGAGAAGGTTGGAACGAAGCGCCGACCTGGTCCGCGCCGCCATCCCTCACCTGCACTGGGCCGCCGCGCTGCTACGGGCGTCGGAGCCGGCCGTCTACCTCGTCGATGGGGACGGCATCGTCCTTCACTCGGTCGGCACGTCTCGTTCGATGATGGAGACATTCGGACTCCTGCCCGGATTCGACTGGTCGGAGCGGACGATGGGGACCAACGGCGCCGGCACCGCCATTGCAACCAATCGCCCGGTCGCGATCGTCGGGCCGGAGCATTTCGCGAGCGCATTCGACGATTGCACGTGCACCGGCGCGCCGATCCACGCGCCCGACGGTACGATCATCGGCGCGATCGACGTCAGCACGTCCGCCGCGACCGGCAGCCCCGAGCGGCTCGCGCTGGTGGCGCACATCGCCTACACGATCGAGCGCGAGCTGCAGGCGTCATGGGAAAGCCGCCGCCGCGAGGCCGAGGAGGCGGGCCGGATCCAGGCAGAGGAGGCGCGCGAGCAGCTCGCCCGCCTGCAGGCCGTCACGGCCGCGCTCGCCCGCACGTGCAGCGCCGGAGAGTCCGCCGGCGTCGCGATCCGCGCGATCGGCGCGATCCTTCAGGCCCAGGGCGCGCGGGCCTACCTGCGAACGGACGACCCAGGGGGGCTGCGCCTCGTGGCCTCGACCGGCGACAACGGGACGTCGCCCTTCCCGTCGATTCCGTCCGATCCGGAGCAGCCGGTCGTCCTGGCCCTGTGCCGCGGCGAGCTGGTCATCCTGCCGGACCCCGACGAGGTCGAGGGGGCCGCCACGCGCTTCGCCCCGCGCCCCACCATGTCCGCCATGGCCTCGCCACGCCTCGTGGCGCTGCCGCTCCGGATCCACGGTCGGGATCTCGGCGGCCTGGTGTTCATCATCGAGGGTTCGTGCCGCCTCGATCCGGCGATGCGTAAGCTGGTCGCCACGATGGCGGATCAGTGCGCTCAGGCGGTCGAGCGGAATGCCCTCTTCGAGTCGGAGATGCGCGCCCGCGCCGAGGCACAGGATGCGGTCCGGAAGCGCGAGCAGATGCTCGGCATCGTGGCCCACGATCTCCGCAACCCCCTCAGCGCGATCGTGCTCCGGGCGGCCCTGCTGAAGCGGGAGCTGGCGTCCCGCGTCGACGAGGAGAAGTTGCGGGACGGCGTACGGACGATCGAGCGCGCAGCGCGCCACAGCAACCGCCTCATCGCCGACCTGCTCGACGTGGCGAGCATCGACGCTCGCCGACTGTCGATCCTGCCCGCCCCCCACGAGGTCTCCGACCTCGTGGCGGATGCGACGGAAACAGCGCGCTTCGGCGAGACCGGCCGCTCGTTGTCGGTGCACGTGAAGGTTCCGACGGATCTGCCGCCGGTGCTCGCCGATCGCGACCGGATCGTCCAGGTCCTCTCCAACCTGCTCAGGAATGCCCACAAGTTCACGCCCGACGGCGGGGCGATCTACGTGCGTGCCGAGGCGCTCGACGGCGAGGTGGGGATCCACGTCCGGGATTCCGGTGTCGGAATCGCGGCCGAACACCTCCCACTCATCTTCGACCCGTACTGGACGCGCCCGAACAACGGGCAGCGCGGCACTGGCCTCGGTCTGGCCATTGCGCGGGGGATCGTCCAGGCGCACGGTGGGCGAATCTGGGTGGAGAGCCGGGTTGGCGACGGGAGCACCTTCTCGTTTACCTTGCCGCTCGCCGATCGCTGAAGCGCACCTCGCGCCCGCACCGGGCCGACGCCGAGCGGGAACGTTCGCACCGCGTCGGTCTGGCGCTACCTGGACGACGACATGGTCGCGCCCGCGAACGTCGTCGCAGACGGCAGCGATTCCCTGAGCGCGCCCGCGGATCGCGGCAGCCACGCCCCACGGTTCTTCCACGACGACGTCTCCTTGGTGGAAGACGAACTCTTCATCGTCGTGGAGTGATCAACCGCGGCGGGCTGGCTGCATGGTCATGTGCTCCTCGTCGTGGGACTCTTGAACCAGCTCGCTGTCGGCGTCGAGCGCGTTCGTGCGCTTCGCTGCCGGGGCATTCTACGCGGTGGCGCTCCGCTGCGTGGGCGGTCCGAACCAGGTGGTGAGGGCGTCGCGAAGGCCGTGGTCCGTCCCCTCTCCGACCCACGCGACGTGTCCGTCCGGTCGGATCAAGACAGCAGTCGGCGCAGGTACCGCGCCGAGCACCGGGAGCTCCCACACCCCAGCGGGGCGAGCTTCGAGCAGCCGAACACGAGCGGCCCAGGGACCGATGTCGAAGGCCCCCGGCTCACCGAGGTTGAGCAAGACCGGCCTTGCCTCGTGCAGCAGCGTGAATACGCGCAGCGGTCCGCCCTCGGTGACCAGGTCGAGATCGGGCATGCGACGTCCGAGCAGCGGGTGTCCTTCACCGAGGTCGTAGCGAATGTCGAGACCCGACATCATCGCGGCGTAGCGCTTGCGAGGCTCGTCCATCTTGAGCAGCTCGGTCACGGTCTCGCGCAGGGCCTCCGTTCGATCGTCGCCGCGACCGAGCGCGGTTTGTGCCATGGTCAGGCGCAGCACGCGGGCAGCGATGGGGTGCCGCTCGGCGTGATAGGTATCGAGCAGGCTGTCGGGCGATGTGCCGCTCACCACCTGGGCGAGCTTCCATCCCAGGTTCACGGCGTCCTGGACGCCGATGTTGAGCCCCTGTCCACCTGCCGGCGCGTGCACGTGCGCCGCGTCGCCCGCCAGGAGGACACGCCGGTCTCGGTAGGACACCGCTTGCCGAGCCATGTCGCTGAATCGGGATAGCCAGGTCGGGTTACGAACACCGAAATCGGTGCCGTAGACCGCGACGAGCGCGTCGCGCAGGTCCTGTAGCGTCGGCTTGTCGGCTTTGCCGACGTGCGGCTCCACGAGCACGACGCCGACACGCTTTCCGTCCTCCAGCTTGCCCAGCGCGTTGACGCCCTTCTCGCCGCGGCGGACGCCCCACGCGGGCTCGTCCACCATGTCCACCTCCGCGATCAGGTAGCTCGTCGACGCGTCCCATCCGGCGAAGTCGATGCCCGCCTTCTTGCGGACCAGGCTGCGACCGCCGTCGCACCCGACGAGATACTTCGCTCGTAGCGTCACGCCGTCGGACAGCTCGACGTCGACGCCCGTGTCGTCCTGCGCAAACCCCGTCACGTCACGCCCGCGATAGAGCTTCACCGGCAGCTCGGAGACCCAGTCGGCCAGGATGCGCTCGATCCGGTTCTGGCGGAGCGCGAGCCCGTAGTGGTGACGAACGGGGAAGTCGCTGATGTCGAGAGGGATGAACGAGAAGCCGGCGACCTGCATCACCTGCCCTTGTGAGAGGAAGCGCTCCGCGACGCCACGCTGATCGAAGACCTCGATCGTGCGCGCGTGCAGGCCGCCCGCGCGCGAGCCGGCGAGGTCCTGGTTTTCGCGCCGCTCGACGACGGCCACGTCGATCCGCGCCAGCGCTAGCTCGGCCGCCAACATGAGTCCCGTCGGACCTCCACCAGCGATCACCACGGCATGATTCGGCATCTTCATGGTGCAGCATGGTGCGGCATGCATGGGGGCTTCCGGCAAGCCCCCATGTCTGGTATACGCTGGAGCTGGAGACGGACGGGGGGCGCGCTCGTTTCCTCGCTGCACGCGCGCTTCGCGGCACACGGCGGCGCGCCGAATTTTGCGATCGTCCGGCGTTCGTGGGTGATCGTGGCGACGGGCCCCTCCCAATGGACTCGCTCATGAGGTGGGCAGCTCCGACGGCACGCCGAACAGGGGGTACACCTCGGGCAGCATGAAATGGTCGACGGTCGCGATCGCGCCGTCGCGCGTGGTGACGAGCTGAATCGCCGACAGGGTGTGTGGCGCGCCAGCGGCTCGGGGACGATAGAAGGCCAGCGCCGGTTGTCCGTTCGCGGCGATGCGCAAGTGCAGGAATTGCCGAGGGACGATGCTGCCGAACATCCGCCGGTAGAAGCGCTCGTTGGCGGCGCGCCCGGAGACCCAGGTTGGCGCCGGCGGCATGGTGGTGCGCATCTCTTCGTGGAACAGCGCGACCAGGGCGTCCAGGTTCGCCTCCTCGAAGGCGCGCACGTACTGTTCGAGCAGACGCGTATCCACTTGCGTGGTCGCCGCGATGTCGACCGGCTCCGCCCCGCCGAGCTTGCTGCCGATCGCGGTGCGGGCGCGGAACAACGCGCTGTTCGCGGCCTCCACGCTCGTGGCGAGCGCTTGCGCCGTCTCCGCCGCCGACAGTCCGACCACGTCGCGGAGCAGCAGCGTCGCGCGCTGCAGCGGGGACAGGCATTGTAGGGCCGCCACGAAGGCCAAGGCGACGCTCTCCTTGAGCGCGTAGCGCGCCTGGGGGTCGCGCTCCTCGACGCCTTCCAGCCAGGCGCCGGGCATGGGCTCCAGCCAGACGGGCTCTTCGATGCGCGGCAGCGGCGGCTCGGCGTCCTCCGTCGCGGGGAATGCGTCCGTCGGAAACAAGCGCCGCGGCCGGCGCTTCAGCTCGTCCAGGCAGACGTTGGTCGCGATGCGGAAGAGCCACGGCTTGACAAGCGCCTCGTCCTCCAACGAATCCTTGGCGCGCCAGGCGCGCAGCCAGGTCTCCTGCACCACGTCGTCGCCGTCGTGCGCGGAGCCGAGCATGCGGTAGCAATGCAGGCGGATCGCGCCGCGCAGGGGCTCGACCGATCGCAGGAACGTGGCGTCGTCTCTAGGCGGCATGGGGCATCATGGCGGCCTGGGCGTCGGCGAGGGCGCGGCGCATGCTATCGCGGCCGAGCACGCGCGTGAGCCACGACTCGAGGCGCGGAAACCCGGCCAGCGAAAGCCCGCACAGGGGCGCCAGGCTGTAGTGCGACGCGAGCGCGAAGTCGGCGAGCGAGAGCGATCCGGCCAGGTAGTCGCGCCCGGACAGCGCCGCATCGAGCACGTTGCTGAGCTGCGCGAAGTCGGCGCTGCTGGTGGCGATGACCGCCTCGTTGGGCGCCCCCTGGCCGGTCAGGCGCTTCACGATGCGCTCGAACGCGACCGCTGTCATGGCCGGTCCCAGGTGCGCTAGCTGCCAGGCCAGCCAGCGATCCAGCTCGGCCTGGGCGCGCGCCGTGGCCGGCACCAGTCCGCCGCCGCATTTTGCGGCCAGGTAGCGCATGATGGCTGTCGACTCCCAGAGCACCAGGTCGTCGTCCACCAGCACCGGGACGCGCCCGTTCGGGTTCAGCTCGAGAAACTCGGGCGCGCGGGAAGCTCGTTGAAAGAGGTCGACGTGGACCGGCTCGAACGAGACGCCGAGCTCGTAGGCGACGGCACGGACCTTGCGACAGTTGGGAGAAAACGCAAAATCATAAAGTTTCATGGCAGTTTTGGCCTCTCCTCTCCAAGACTGCCGCCGGGGCCGAAACTGTTCGGGGGCTCCGAAGTTTTTTCAACCGCGGCCGGCCGAAGCGCCCGCGCCCGGTCGGGCCAGGAGCTCGTGCACCTGCTCCTGCTGCCCATCCCGGGGACGAGCTCGCTCGCGCACGTGGAAGAGAGCTGGGCGGCGCGACGCATCGCGCTGGAGCCGGGCGAGATAGCGGCTCTCGCCCCCTCCGGCTCCGCCGTTTCCGGCGCGCGGGCTGAAATCCGCGTTCGACCGTAATGCGGCGGAGGCCCGCGCGTCTTCCACGCAGAACCTCAAGGAGATCCTCGCATGAAGATCAGACACGCAATCTTCTCGATCGCGCTCGGCATCACCACGGTCGCCTCCGCGCTCGGCTGCTCGCAGCCCGCGAGCGCCGAGCCACAGAAGGCGCCGCGCGTGGTCGAGATCATGGTCCACGGCGCCTTCGTGCCCGACAAGATCGCCGCGGTCGAGGGGGAGCGGCTGGAGCTCAGGCTCGTCCGCCACGACAGCGGCGACTGCACCAAGGAGGTCGTCTTCCCGAGCCTCGGTATCCGCAAGGAGCTACCGACCGGACAGCCGGTGACCATCGACCTCCCCGAGCTCAAGGCAGGGGAGCTCAAATTCGAGTGCGGCATGGGGATGATCAAGGGCACCATCGCCGTCGCGCCGAGGAAGTGAGCAGCAGACGGGAGCGCTCCCTGAGTCACCGCGAGCGAGCCCTCCGGCTGGCGGATCGGTCGACAGGTGGGGGCTGCGAGGGCAACGAGAACCGCTTCGAGTCGCTCGCGGCGTGCCTGGAGGCCTGTCAGGGCACCACGACGGACATGGATGCATGCGCGGCGCCGGGGGATTGCGTCCTCGCGCCGCCGCGCTGCTGCGCTCCGCGCCCGTGTATCCGGAAGAAATGGCGGCGGTGTGCTCGGAGGGCAGGTGTAAACCGCAGCTCTCCGAGGCGCCCTGACCGACGGGTATTCGTTCCTCTCCTTCGCGCTCGTCCAGGCCGGGAGACGGCGGCGCCGATCTCGAACGATCTCCGCGAGCGGGTGGTCGCGGCGTACAAGGCGGATCCGCCGCGGAGAGCCGCCGCTCGGCGCCGTGGTAGCCTCGACCCGATGTCGCACGGCCAGCCATCGCCCTCCTCGCCCGACGAGACCCGCGCGCTCGTGTCCCGCTCCACGGAGCTCGTGTTCAGGCGCTTCCGGCTCAAGGTCCTGGAGGGCCCGGAGCGCGGCCTCACGCGGGACTCTGACGAGCCGGAGCTCGTGATCGGCTCCGCGCCGGGGACGCACCTCACGCTCACCGATCCGACCGTCTCCCGCCATCACTGCGCCATCACCGCCACGGCCGAGGGGTTCCTGCTCCGCGATCTCGACAGCAAGAACGGCACGACCATGGCCGGGTACCGCGTCCGCTCCGCCTACCTCAAGGCCGGGACCGTGCTCGGCGTCGGCGAGACCTCGCTGCGCTTCGAGCACCTCGACGAGGAGGTCCGCCAGCCGCTCAGCCACGAGGAGCGCTACGGCCGCGCCCTCGGGCAGAGCGCCGCGATGCGCCGCCTGTTCGCTCTCCTGCCCCGGATCGCCGGGAGCGCCTCCACCGTGCTGGTCGAGGGCGAGACCGGCACCGGCAAGGGCCTCGTCGCCGAGGCCATCCACCAGAGCAGCCCGCGCGCGGGCGGGCCCTTCGTCGTCGTCGACTGCTCCGCGATCCCGCCGAACCTCATCGAGGCCGAGCTCTTCGGGCACGTGAAGGGCGCCTTCACCGGCGCGGTCGCGTCGCGCCCGGGCGCCTTCGAGGCGGCGCGCGGCGGCACCGTCTTCCTCGACGAGATCGGCGAGCTGCCGCTCGACATGCAGCCCAAGCTGCTCCGCGCGCTCGAGGAGCGCGTCGTCAAGCGCGTGGGTAGCCTCGATCCGGTGCCGCTCGACATGCGCGTCGTCGCGGCGACCCACCGCGACCTCCGGAAGGAGGTCAACCGCGGCCGCTTCCGGGCCGATCTCTTCTACCGCCTCAACGTGGTCCGGATCCGCATCCCGCCGCTGCGCGAGCGGATCGAGGACATCCCGCTGCTCGTCGCCCATTTCTACGAGCAGCTGGTCACGGACGGCGATCCGAGCCCGCCCGCCGAGCTCCTCCAGGCGCTCGCGCAGCAGGACTGGCCCGGCAACGTGCGCGAGCTGCGGGCCGCCGTGGAGCGCGCGGTCCTCCTCGGCGACGCGGCGCCGTGGCGCGACGGCGCGGACGACGATGGGCGCGCGCCGGACAGCGCCGCGCCGCCCGCGGCCGAGGACGCCTTCGACCCGGCGCTCTCGTTCCGCGCCGCCAAGGAGAAGGCCACGTCGCGCTGGGAGCGCGCGTACCTCCGGGGGCTGCTCCGCGCGCACGGCGGCAACCTCTCGGCGGCCGCGCGCGCGGCGCGCATGGACAGGAGCCACCTCTACGAGCTGCTCCGCCGGCACGACCTGTCGGCCCGCGAGGAGTAGCCGCGTAGGCGCGCGCCTACACCTGTGGGCGCGCGCCTACGGGGACAGGGGCGCGCCGCGCGGAAAGCGCCGCCGGAAGGAGGACGGCAGCGCCGGCGATCCGCGAGATCCGCCGCCCGCCACGGGCAAGCACGAGCGCTGCGCGCCCGGCACGAGCGCTGCGCGCCCGGCACGAGCGCTGCGCGCCCGGCACGAGCGCTGCGCGCCCGGCACGAGCGCTGCGCGCCCGGCACGAGCGCTGCGCGCCCGGCACGAGCGCTGCGCGCCCGGCACGGGCGCTGCATTAAAGAGCCGCGACACCATGACAACGCAAGGCACTCCCCGATACCTGCTCCTCGCACTCCTCGCATCGAGCCCCGCCGCGCTCGGCTGTGTCGCGGCGACGGACGACGCCCCCGCCGCGCTCGGCGAAGCGGCGCAAGCCGTGCTCAGCGGCGATGAGCCGCCGGAGCCCGAGCCGGTGCCGGTGCCGGGCGGCGACCCGGGGCCTACGGTCATCTCGTTGAACGGCATCGACGCCGATTTCACGCGGGACCCCGGCGTCCTCAACTTCCTCCGCGAACTCGCGGCTGCCTCCCTCGCCAGCAAGTCCGAGAGGATCTTCAAGCGGGTGACCGGCGAGGGGAACGGGCTGCGCCGCAAAGCGATGGCGTACATGATGTCGTGCGCCCTGAGCCAGGGACAAAAGCTCGTCGTAGAGAATCCGCAACGGGTCGTAGGGGATCCGCGACCGACAGATTTCGTTCAGTTCAACGGCCTCCACGGCCTTGCCCCGTCCTGGAGTGACAAGCAGCTCACCGACCAAGAGCAGCGCTGGGTGAGCGCGTGCCTGCTCGCGCACGCGAACAAGCTCGGCGAGCCGGTCAACATCTCGCTGCGCGCGCCGCGCATGACCCTCACCCCCGAGGAAGGGATGGACTACACCGCTCAAGAGGCCACGTACTTCGGCAACCTCTTCGACCTGGAGCCGAAGAAGTTCGCGTGTATCGGCGCGACGAGCAGCATAAAGGCGATGGGCCGAGGGCGGACTTGCCACACGTCAGTCGAGCAGTGCGGGTTCCAGGTCCTCGGCCCCTGCGCCGAGCATTGCTCCAGAGACGGCGACATCTTCGGGCAGTGCGGGGGCGGCGGCGTCACGTACCCGGAGGTCATCACGGTCTACAACCGATCGAGCCACGATCTCGCCCCGACCACGCCTGGTGCCACCGGCGTCGGGATCTTTCGTGCAGGCGCCTGGGCGCTCGATCGCAACGCCAATGGCTACGACGACGATGCGCCGATCCAGCTCTCCGTCACCGGCAGCACGCCTGTCGTGGGCGACTGGACCGGCGACGGTCACTCGAAGCCCGGCGTGTTCCGGAACGCCGACGGGATGTGGTTCCTCGATCTCGACGGCAACGGCTGGTCGCCCGGCGTCGATCGGCAGATCCAGTTCGGGCTGCCCGGCGACGTGCCCGTGGTCGGCGACTGGACCGGCTCCGGCAAGACGCGCGTCGGCGTCTTCCGGGCCGGCGTCTGGGTCTTCGATCTCGACGGCAACGGCTACGACTCGTCCGATCGCGTCGTCCACTGGGGCAGTCCGGGGGACACCCCGGTCGTGGGGAGCTGGGACGGCAGCGGGAAGGCGCGCCCCGGCGTCGTCCGCGTGCTGCCCGATGGATTGATGTACTGGTACCTCGACATGAGCGGCAATGGGACGGACGGCGGCGCCTACCGCGTCCTCCAGTTCGGCCTGCGCGGCGACGTGCCCCTCGTCGGCGACTGGACCGGCACCGGCCAGACGCGCGTCGGCGTCTTCCGGAACGGGGAGTTTCACCTCGATCTCAACGGCAACGGATACGACGGCGAGGTGCCCATCCGCCTCGGCCAGGCAGGCGATATCCCCGTGGTCGGGCGCTGGAGCGGCACCGCCCGGAGCCTCGTCGGCGCCTGGCGGCCGCAGACCGGAACATGGCTTCTCGATATGAACGGCAACGGCTGGGACGGCGCCGACCGCGCCCTCCATTTCGGCCTCCCCGGTGACGTCCCCCTCACCGGCTCCTGGTAGAGCGGCGGGCACCCGCTTCGGATACGGGCCCATCTCGACGTTTTCGGTGCTCGGCGTACCGGAGTACGCCTGCGCGCCGAAAACGCCGATCTGGACCCGTCTCCTGTGCGGGTGACCGCCGCTCTGTGACGCAGGGGGCCTGGGCCGGGAGATTGGAACGACTGATTTGGGACAGCTGATCTCGGGCCGCGCTGACGCGGGGCGATCGCTGTTCGCAGATAGGCGTGTGTCGTCATGCCGGCGATCCGCGCCATGACCGATGGACCATTGAAGATGAGGATGAAATCCATGAATTCGATGTCGACAAAGTCCACTACGCTGCTTCTTCTGATCGCCGCTGTCACCGCCGCGGCGGGCTGCGGAGAAGCTTCGATCGACGGCGGCGACGCGATCGAGGGCTCGCTCGGCGAGGCGGACGGCGCGCTCGAGGGCGAGATCGAGGACGGCAGCGACAGCCCGATCTCGCCGCCCGTGGCGCGGGTTCCGACCGGCGTCGGGGTCTTCCGTGGGCCGAGCAGCTTCGTGTTCGATCGCAACCGCAACGGGTGGGACGGCGACGCCGGGATCAGCTTCTCCGTCACCGGCAACACAACGCCTGTCGTGGGCGACTGGACCGGCGACGGCCACGCGAAGCCCGGCGTGTTCCGCGACGCCGACGGGATGTGGTTCCTCGATCTCGACGGCAATGGGTGGTCGCCCGGCGTCGATCGGCAGATCCAGTTCGGGCTGCCCGGCGACGTGCCCGTGGTCGGCGACTGGACCGGCTCCGGCAAGACGCGCGTCGGCGTCTTCCGGGCCGGCGTCTGGTACCTCGATCTCGACGGCGACGGCTACGACTCGTCCGATCGCGTCCTCCAATGGGGCAGTCCCGGGGATACGCCGGTCGTGGGGAGCTGGGACGGCAGCGGCAAGACGCGCCCCGGCGTCGTCCGCGTGCTGCCCGATGGCATGATGTACTGGCTCCTTAACCTGAGCAGCGATGGGCTGGACGGCTCCTACCGCGTGCTCCAGTTCGGCCTGCGCGGCGACGTGCCCCTCGTCGGCGACTGGACCGGCACCGGCAAGACGCGCGTCGGCGTCTTCCGGAACGGAGAGTTCCACCTCGATCTCAACGGCAACGGGTACGACGGCGAGGTGCCCATCCTGCTCGGCCAGGCAGGCGATATCCCCGTGGTCGGGCGCTGGAGCGGCACCGCACGGAGCCTCGTCGGCGCCTGGCGGCCGGCGAACGGGATGTGGCTCCTCGACATGAACGGCAACGGCTGGGACGGCGCTGACCGCGCCCTCCAGTTCGGCCTCGCCGGCGACGTCCCGATCACCGGCGCATGGTGATCGCTGGGAGGGCGCGCGCGTAGAGCCGCGCCACGGCCCCGGCCGGCGCCGCCTCGAGCCCGAGCCCGTCGAGCAGCGCCGGCGTCGCGAGGTCGAGCAGCGCCGGCGTCGCGAAGAGGCCGGCGGGCAGGCCCTCCGGGAGCCACGCCGCGACGTCGAGCAGCTGGCCCCCAGCCGGCGCGCCGCCGTCGAAGCGCGCCGGGGCGGCGTGGAGGCACAGCGCGACGTGCACCCGCGGATCGCGCGCGGCCCGCGCCTCAAGCGCGCCGAGGAGCGCGCGCGCCGCGTCGATCGCCGACCGCCGCGCGGCGTGCTCGCCGCCGGGGAACCCGCCCGGATCGACGACGTAGAGCGCGGCGTGGCCGGCCTCGACCGCGGCGCGGAAGCCGCGCTCGGCGAGCCACGCCTGGGCGGCGGGCAGGATCGCCTCCAGGTCGTCGAGCAGACCCGGCTCCGCGTCCTCCAGCGCCGCCGCGTCGGCGCGCGCCTCGACGTGGAGGGCGACCGCGAGCCGCTCGGCGCCGGACGGGAGGCCAGCGCGGCCCGCCGCCTCCCGGAGCTCGGCGAGCAGCGCCGCCGCGCCCTGCTGGCGCCGCCCCGGGTCCTTGCTGAGCGCCCGCAGCACCACCTCGTCGATCGCAGGCTCGACCGGCGCGCGCGCGCTCGGGCGCGGCGGGCGGGCGTGGAGATGCAGCTGCGGGAGCAGCGCCGACGTCGCCGGGAAGGGCGGCTCGCCGGTGAGCAGGGCATAGAGGAGCGCGCCGAGCGCGTAGACGTCGGTGCGCTGATCCGTCGGCAGGCCGCGGATCTGCTCGGGCGCCATGAACGCCGGCGTGCCGACCATCTGCCGCGAGCCGGTGATCGCCGGCCCCGGGTCGTCGAGCAGCTTGGCCACGCCGAAGTCGAGGAGCACGACGCGCCGCGCGCCGCCTTCGTCCGCCAGGAAGACGTTCGAGGGCTTGATGTCGCGGTGCACGATCGCCTGCGCGTGCGCGGCCGAGAGCGCTGCCGCGAGCGGATCGAGGATCGAGAGCGTCTCGTCGAGCGACAGGCGCCCGGCCGCCGCGAGGTGCGCCCGGAGATCCACGCCGTCGAGCAGCTCCATCGCGAAGTACGGGTTCCCGTCCGGAAGCTCGCCGACCTCGTGGACGGCGATGACGTTGGGGTGCCGGATGCGGCCGATCGCGCGCACCTCGCGCGCGAAGCGGAGCGCCGCCTCGTGGCTCGAGACGAGATCGGCGTGGAGCACCTTGAGCGCGCGCGCCGCGCCGCCCCGCTCCGCGGGGACCACGCGGTACACAGCGCCCGCGCCGCCGTGGCCGAGCAGCGATGCGACGACGTAGTCGCCGACGCGATCCCCAGGCGAGAGCACGCGCCGGTCCCCGGAAGAGCATCCCCGCGCCACGACCGTGGTGAGCGGCACAGGGTCGGTCGCGTCGCACTTCACAAGACATACAGCGTAGCATGCGGGGCGCGCGGAGCGCCGCCGGGCGCGCTCCGGATCTCAGCTTTTCGTACTCATTCCCTCGCCCTCGCCCTCGCCCTCGCCGCACCGGACGCCGCCGCCCGAGAGGTCCTTTGCCTCGCTGCCCACGTTGCCACATCCGGGTCTCCGCCTCGCGCCCGTGTCCCCGCGACGGCTTCACGGCGCCCGCGGTCACGGAGGCGGGCGCCGGGGCGCCGTCGCGCATCGAGGGCTTCGCCGTGGGCGGCGAGCTCGGCCGCGGCGGGTTCTCGGTGGTCTGGGAGGCCACGCGCCGCGACGACGGCGCGGCCGCGGCCATCAAGGTCGCGCGCGCCAGCACCGGGCTCGCGTGGGCGCGCTTCGCGCGGGAGGCAGCGGCGATGTCGCG
The DNA here is from genome assembly GCF_051525235.1 of Sorangium sp. So ce124. Lineage (NCBI taxonomy): Bacteria > Pseudomonadati > Myxococcota > Polyangiales > Polyangiaceae > Sorangium > Sorangium sp. So ce124. The sequence goes on along the minus strand of NZ_CP150312.1, from coordinate 3,564,423 downwards.
CGCCGGCGCGCCGCCCGCGCCCGCGCTCCACGCGCGCGGGCACCTCGACGACGGGCGGCCGTACCTCGCGATGGAGCGGGTGCGGGCGCCGACGCTCGCCCGATGGATCGAGGACCGCGCCGCGGGCGCAGGCGCGGCGGCCGCCCCCGACGGCGCGCTCGCTGTGGCCGCGGCGGTGCTCGAGGCGCTCGGCGCCGTCCACGCGCGCGGCGTCGTGCACCGCGATCTCACGCCCGACAACGTGGCGATCGACGCGACCGGACCCGCCGTGCGCGCGACGCTGCTCGACTTCGGGCGGGCTTGCACGCTCGGCGGCGGCGCCGCCTCCGCGACGGGCGACGGCGCGGCGTGGGCCGGCGCCGAGCGGACCGGCGCGGGCTTCGCGCTGGGGACGCCCGAGTACATGGCGCCCGAGCAGATCCGCGGCGAGGCGGCGGCGGACGTGCGGACGGACCTCTATGCGTTCGGCGTGATCCTCCACGAGCTCTTCGCGCTGAGGCCGCCCTTCGTCGGCGATCGCAGCGCGATCGAGCACGGCCACCTCTACCTGCGCCCGCCGCGCCTGCCGGAGGAGGCAGGCGCCCCCGACGCGGTGCAGGAGCTCATCCTCGCCTGCATGGCCAAGGACCCGGCCGAGCGCCCGCCGAGCGCCGACGCCCTCCGGCGCGCGCTGGACGACGCGCTCCCGCGCACGCTGGACGATGCGCGCCGCCGCGCGCCGTGCGCCCTGCCCGTGGCCGCCGCCGCGCCCGCGGCGGCCGAGACGCCCGCGGCGGCCGAGACGCCCGCTGCGGCCGAGACGCCCGCTGCGGCCGCAGCAAAGGCGCCGGCCGCGGCGCTCATCGCGGAGGGCCGCCGGCTGATGGCGCTCGTCGCCGTCGAGACCACGGCCAACGCCGCGCAGGTGAGCGCCGCCGTCGCGCGGCGCGCGGGCTTCGTGGCGCGGCGCCGCGGCCGGCGCTTCGTCGCGGTCTTCTCGGGCGCCGACGTCGAGGCGCCGCTCGCGGCCGCGCTCGCCGCCGCCGAGGACCTCACCCGCGGCGGGGAAGCGCGCGCCGCTGTCCACCTCGCCCCGCTCCGCAGCCGCCCGCGCAGCGACGGCCCGCCCGCCGTCTACGGCGCGGCGGTGGAGCAGCCCGCGACCTGGATCCCCGAGGGCGCGGCGGATCCCGTGGTGCTCACCGAGGCCGCCGCCCGCGCGCTCCCGGCGGCGCGCGCCGGCGCCGGCGCGGAGACGGACCTCCTGCGGCAGCGCGCGGGACCGCCGCTCGTCGGCCGAGACGACGTCCTCGACGCGCTCGCCGCCAGCGCCGGCGCCTGCTTCGCGCGCGGCGCGCCTGGGCTGTTCACGCTCCTCGGCGAGCGCGGCCTCGGCAAGTCCCGCCTCCTCACGGAGGCGGCCGCGCTGGTGCAGCGCCTCTGGCCCGGCGCGGCGGTGATCGCCGCCGCCGCGGAGCCGCCCGCGGCGGGGGATCCGGCGCGGCCGATGCAGGAGCTCCTGCGCCAGGCGCTCGCCGGAGCGCCGCCGGGCGACGAGCACGGCCCGCGCGCGCTCGCCTCCGCGCTGCGCGCGCGGGCGCGCAGCGGGCCGATCGCGGTCGTCCTCGACGACGCGCACTGGGCGCCCGACGGCCTCCTCGACGCGCTCGAGGTCGCCACCCTGGACGGCGAGCGCGGGCCCTGCTGGGTGCTCGTCGCCGCGGATCCGCGGCTCGCCGCCGCGCGCCGGGGGTTCGGCGCGCGCGCCGCCCGGAGCGACGCGCTCACCCTGGCCCCGCTCGACGCGGCCGCCGGGGTCCGGCTCGCCGCCGCGCTCCTCGCGCCCGCCGAGTACCCGCCCGCGGCCGCGCTCGAGCGGCTGCACGGCTGGGCCGCCGGCAACCCCGCGGCGCTCGTGGAGCTCGCCGCCGCGCTCAAGGAGGCCGGCATGGTGCGCCGGCGCGCGCGGACGGGCAGCTTCTACCTCGCCACCGCGGCGCTCGACCGCATCCCGCCCTCCCCCGCGTGGCAGTGGCTCGCCACGCGCCAGCTCGACCTCCTGCCGCGGGAGATCTCGGCGTGCGCCCGCCTGTGCGCGGTCCTCGGCGTCACCTTCAGCGCCGCCGAGGTCGAGCGCGTCCAGGGCGCGCTCGAGCGCGGCGGCGGCGCGACCACGCCCGTCGACGCGCGCGCCGGCCTGCGCGCGCTCCGCGACCACGGCCTGCTCGAGCAGCGCGCGCCCGATCGCTTCGCCTTCCGGAGCGCCGCGCTCCGCGACGCGCTGTACGGGATGCTCGACCCGTCGCACCGCCGTCGCGTCCACCAGGCTGCGCTCGAGGTGTGGCGTGACGCCGGGGATCCGGGCGCGGACGCGCTCGAGCGCCTCGCCCTCCACGCCGCGGCGGCGGGCGCGCGCGCGGAGGCCGCGGCGGCGTCGATCCGGCTCGCCGAGGCCGCGCTCGCGGCGCACGAGCACGTGGCCGCCGACGCCCATGCAACGCGCGCGATCGAGGTGATCGACGTAATCGACGTGGGCGACGTGATCGACGCGCCGGCCGAGGCTCCGGGAGGTGTGCCTGGCGAGGCGCTCGGCGGCGCCGACGGCCTGGCCAGGGCGCGCGCGCTCACGCTGCGGGGCGCGGCGCGCTACCGGATGTCGCGCACGCGCGAGGCGCTCGAGGACCTCACCGCGGCGGCCGCCTCCGCGCGCGCGTCGGGCGCGGACGCGCTGCTCTGCGACGCCCTGCTCGAGGAGGCCGCGGCGCTCGATTGGGACAACGACTTCGCCGGCTCGGCGGCGCGCGTGGAGGAGGCGCGGCCGATCGTCGCGCGCCTCGGCGACCGCCGGCTCTCGCGCCGCTTCCTCGTGGCCGAGGGGCGCTGCGCGTGGCGCCACGCGCGCGTGCCCGAGGCGGTCGAGCAGCTCGGCCGCGGCGCGGCGATGGCCGAGGCGGACGGAGATCACGAGGCGCGCGTCGTCGCGCTCCTGCTGCTCGCGTGCGCGCTGGTGGTGGCCGGTCGGCTCGCGGAGGCCGAGGCCCGCTTCGACGAGGTGATCGCGCTCGCGGCCGGGGCGAAGGACAGCGTCCACCTCTGCGTCGCGTACTGCAACCGGTTCTTCCTGTGGACCGCGATGGAGGCGCTGGACCGCGCGATCGACGATCTCCGGCGCGCGGTCGATCTGGCGCGCGAGGTGGGCAACCCGTGGCCCGAGCGCGCGGCGACCGGCAACCTCGCCGAGCAGCTCTTCTGGAACGGGAGCGACGACGAGGCGCTCGAGCTCGCCCGCCGAGGCCGCGCTCTCGAGGAGCGCTTCATGGAGCGCCCGGTGGTCGAGCTCTCGCTGATGCTCGCCCGGCTCCACGCCGCGCGCGGCGAGGGCGCCGAGGCCGCGGCGGCGGTCGCGTGGATCCGCGCGAGCTGCCCGCCCGGCCCGGGGGCGCCGAACGCGCAGGCCCTGCTGGACGCCGTGGCGCTCGCGATCGACGCGCCCGGCGGCGCGAGCTGGGAGGAGACGCTCGCGCGGTCGCGCGGCCTGCTCCCGATCGAGCGGCTCGAGGCGCTCTACTTCCTGGCGCGCGCCGCCCGCCGCGCCGGCCGGGAGGCCGACGCACGCGCGGCCTTCGCCGAGGCCCGCCCGCTGCTCCCGTCGGGCCTCTCGTTCGCCCGGCGCTTCGCCGCGCTGGGGATCGACGGATAAGATCCCCTGATGCCGAAGGAGAAGGCCAGGCCGGGCGAGACGCTCATCGCGCGCAACAAGCGCGCGGGCTTCAATTACGACCTCGGAGACCGGTTCGAGGCGGGGATCGTCCTCAAGGGGAGCGAGGTGAAGATGCTTCGCGCCGGCAAGGCCGACTTGACCGACTCGTTCTGCACGGTCCTCCGGGGCGAGGTGTTCCTGCACGGCGTGAGCATCGCCGCGATGGCCAGCGCCGCCTTCGGCCACGTGCCGAAGGGCGCGCGCAAGCTCCTCCTTCACCGGCGCGAGATCGAGCGCATCGATCTCTCGATCGCCCGCGAGGGCATGACCGCCGTCGCCACCCGGCTCTACTTCAAGAGCGGTCTTGCCAAGGTCGAGATCGCGCTGGCGCGGGGGAAGAAGAGCCACGACAAGCGCGAGACCATCAAGGAGCAAGACGCCGAGCGCGAGATGCGCGCCGTGGTGGTGCACGGACAGCGAGGGTACGGACGCGCGTGACGCTCCGGCGAGCTCGCGGAGGACCCGGCTCGGCGTCGATCGCAGGCCGGCGCCCCCGTGACGAGGCGGCCCGTCTCGCTGGACGTCTCTGGCCGTTTTCGCGACGTTTTTCGCCCGGAACGCCGCGCGCCGTGGAGCGCGCGATGACGTAGGATGCCGCGCGTTGGCCCGCCCGAAACGCCCGCCGTCAGGCCCCCACCCGCTCGAGCTGCCGGGCGACGCCATGCGCGAGATGGTCGAGCTCGCGATGGACCGCATCGTCCAGCACATCGAGAGCCTGCCGGAGCAGCCGATGCACGCGACGCGGGGAGGTAAGCGGGTCGCGCGCTCGCTCCGCGAGCCGCTGCCGGAGCGCGGCGTGCCTTATGAAAAGCTCCTCCGGAAGCTCTTCGGCAAGCTCATCCCGATGAGCCTGAACACGGCGTCCCCCGGTTACATGGGGTACATCCCGGGCGGCGGGCTCTTTCACGCGGCCGTGGCCGATCTGATCGCGGACGCGGTGAACAGGTATGTGGGCGTCTTCCAGGCCGCCCCCCTGCTCGTGCAGATCGAGGCGAACGTGATCGCCTGGTTCTGCGCCATGCTCGGCCTGCCCGAGGGTTCGGGGGGGATCCTCACGACGGGCGGCTCGCTCGCGAACCTGGTCGCGGTGATCACCGCGCGCCGCGAGCGCCTCCCGCCGGACTTCCTGCGAGGGACCCTCTATGCCTCGGAGGAGGCGCACCACTCGGTGACGAAGGCCGCGCTCCTCGCCGGCTTTCCGCCGGAGGCCGTGCGCGAGATCCCGGTGGACGGGCGCTTCCGCATGCGGCCCGGCGCGGCGGCGGAGGCTGTCGCGCGCGACCGGGCGCGCGGCCTCTCCCCTTTCCTCCTCGTCGCCTCGGCGGGCACGACGGGCACCGGCGCGATCGACGATCTGCCCGCCCTCGCCGATCTCGCCGAGGCCGAGCGCCTCTGGCTGCACGTCGACGCGGCGTACGGCGGCTTCTTCGCGCTCACCGAGCGAGGGCGCGCGGCGATGCGGGGGATCGAGCGCGCCGACTCGGTGACGCTGGACCCGCACAAGAGCCTCTTCTTGCCGTACGGGACGGGCTGCCTCGCGGTGCGCGATCGCGAGGCGCTGCGGCGCGCGCACGCGCTCTCCGCGTCGTACATGCCGCCGATGCAGGCAGAGGACGACCTCGTGGATTTCTGCGCGATCAGCCCCGAGCTGTCGCGCGACGCGCGCGGGATGCGGGTGTGGCTGCCGCTCAAGATGCATGGGGCCTCCGTCTTCCGGGCCGAGCTCGACGAGAAGCTCACGCTCGCCCGCGGCGCGGCCGACGCGCTCCGGCAGATGGCGCACATCGAGGTCGTGGCGGAGCCCGAGCTGTCGCTCCTCGCCTTCAGGGCGCGCCCGCCCGGCGTCGACGACGGGCCGGCGCTCGACGCGTTGAACCGGCGCCTCCTCGCGCGGGTGAACGCGAAGCAGCGGGTGCTGCTCACGGGGGTGGTGGCCGGGGGGCGGTTCCTGCTGCGGATGTGCATCCTGAGCTTCAGGACACACGCGGACCGCGTGAACGCGGCGCTCGCCGACGTCGCGACGAGCCTCGCGGAGGTGCTGGAAGAGCTCCGCGATGGGCGGCTTTCGCCCGCGCGCGGAAGCGAGCGGCACGGAGGAGCGGACGACGACTGAAGGGGCGCAACAGCCCAGCTCGCCCGGCGCTGGCTCGGCTCGGTCTCGTGGAACGGCCAGCCGTCTCGACCCCCACCGGCGAGGAGATCCCGAAGCTCGTCATGATGCTCACGGTGGTTTGGCTCCGGCGATCCATCTACGATCGAACCGAGGAGGTTCTCATGCGCATACAGCGACCTGTCTTGTTCGCGACGCTCCTGTCGGCCGTCCCCGTCGCGATGTCCGCCGTGCCCGGATGCGGGGATGACGAGGCGCGGGCAGGCAGCGATTTCCTCTCCAGCTATGCGAAGGCCCTCTGCGACCGCACCTTCGCGTGCTGCGACGCGGCGACCCGCGCTGCGCACGACCTGGACGCGAGCTCCGCCGACGCGTGCGCCTCGGAGCTCGAGGCGATCCTCGTTGCCGTCAGCGACGGAGGCGAGGTGAAGGGCACCTTCGTCCCGGAGAAGGCGGAGGCGTGCCTCGCCGAGGTGGACGCGGCCCCCTGCGCCGAAATTCAAATCGTGAGCGTGCTCTTGGGGGTGAACGCCAAGTTCACGCCGTCCTGCCCCGATGCGTGGGACGGCTCCGTGCCCGAGGGCGGGACGTGCGGCAACAACTGGGACTGCGCCCGGGACCGCTGCTTGCACACCGTCGACGCGAGCGGACAGTCGACGTCGGCGTGCAGAGCGAAGGCGGTGGCCGGAGAGCCATGCTCGTCGAGGTTCGACTGCGACGACGGGCTCCGGTGCGACCAGCCCTCGGCGCCCGACGCGGGGACGTGCGCGCCACGGCTCGCCATGGGCGAATCGTGCAAGGGAAGCCTCGACTGCCAGGACGAGCTTCGCTGCGGCGAGGACGGGACGTGCCAGGCGCGCGAGCAGGCGGGCGGTGCATGCGCGTCGGACGACGACTGCGCGGCCGGCGCGGCGTGCGATGGCGCCACGTGTACGCCGCTCGGCGCCGCCGGCGCGCCCTGCTCCGCCGATTCGGACTGCGCGTCCTTCGCGTGTGCTGATGCGACGGGCACCTGCGCCGACGTGTGCAAGGGCGGCTGATCTGGATCTCACCGGCGTCGAGCCCCGCGCCGGCGTCGTCGCGTCAAGCGGGCGCCTTGACGGGCGACGCCGCCTGGTCGAGGAGCGTGAAGGCGCGGAGCGCCTCGCCGACGCTCCACGCCTGGGCGATGCAGCCGCGCGGCACGAAGGGGGCGTCACCATCGAAGATCTCGCTGATCGAGCCGAGGCCGGCGGCGTTGATGTGATCGCCCATCGGCGCGAGCAGCCGGCGGGCTGCGTCGGGATCGCGGTAGACGCGGAGGTGCGCCTCGATGAACGGGCCGATGAGCCACGCCCATACAGTGCCCTGGTGGTAAGCGGCGTCGCGGCGCTCCTGATCGCCGAAGCAGACCCCCTGATAGGCCGGCTCCGACGGGGCGAGCGAGCGCAGCCCGTACGAGGTCAGGAGCGCCCGCGCGCACGCGTCGACAACGGCGCGCTGTCGCTCGGGGGAGAGCGGGCTCTCGGGGAGCGACACGGCGAAGAGCTGGTTCGGCCGGAGCGCCGCCTCGGCGCCGGAGGGCCCGTCGAGGACGTCGTAGCAGTAGTCCGCGGCGGCGTTCCAGAAGCGCTCGAAGGACGCGAGGGCCCTCGCCGCCATCCCCTGATAGGGCTCGGCGGGCTCGCCGAGGCGGGCGGCGAAGGCGACCATCGCCCGCAGCGCGTTGTACCAGAGGGCGTTGATCTCGACCGGCTTGCCGATGCGCGGCGTGATCACGCGATCACCGACCTTGGCGTCCATCCAGGTGAGCTGGACGCCTTCCTGCCCGCCGCGGAGCAGACCATCGCCCGGGTCGACCTGGATCCCATAACGCGTGCCCTTGATATGCCAGTCGACGATGTCCCGCAGCACCGGGAACAGATCGCGCAGGAGCCCGTCGTCGCCGGTCGCCTCGTGACAGGCGCGGATGGCCTGGAAGTACCAGAGGGTGGCGTCCATCGTGTTGTATTCAGGGACCGTGGCGGCGTCGGGGAACCGGTTGGGCAGCATCCCCTGATCCACGAAGGCGGCGAACGTGCGGAGGATCGGCGCGGCGATGCTCGCCTGTCCTGTCGAGAGCGCGAGCCCGGGGAGGCTGATCATCGTGTCGCGGCCCCAGTCCTCGAACCAGGGATACCCGGCGATGATGCTCTTGCCGGGGCTGCCGCCGGGGCTCTTACCGGGGCTGCCGCCGGGGCTCTTACCGGGGCTCTGCGCGCGGTCCACGACGAACTGGTCGGCGGCGAGGACGAGCTGTGAGATCCACTCCGGGGCGGCGGCCGCGCCCGACGGCCTCGCCCCGCTCCACGCAGCGAGGAGGGCACGATCGCGCGCGCGGCGGCGCGCGAGGGCCTCCGGATCGACAGCGGTGGTGCCGTCTCCGGCGGCGGCGAGGAACACCACCGTCTCCCCGGGCAGGAGGGTCGTCTCGAAGGTCGCGACGTGGATGTGGTCGTCGCGATCGAGGAGCCCGCGCGCCGTCTCGGACGGGAGCGCGAAGCCGCGGTAGAGCTCCGTCGCGGGGGTGGCCGCGCCGCCTTCCAGCTTGAGGAACAGCGGCAGCGCGTCGCCGGCCGTGACGACGCGGACGCCGCCCGAAGCGGCGCTGACCCCGGCCGGCCACGCGACGGTGCCGGTGTTGTGGAAGACGCGGTTGTTGGCGATGGCGCGCGCGGTGAAGCGCAACGGCTCGCGGGCCCGGAGCGCGGTGTAAGCGATGTAGGTGGTGTTCTGGCCGTGCTCCATCCAGATGCGCTTTTCGAGCAGCGCGTCGGCGCAGGCGTAGCGCCAGCAAGGGATCGAGCCGTCGAGCGCGAAGTGCTCGATGTTGACGAAGCCGCTCGGCGCGACGGCGCCGCTCGCCCAGCGGTTGGTCGCGAGGTCCCAGGCCGCGCCGCCGTACGTGACGGTCTCGTCGAGCTTGACCAGCATCAGCCGCCGATCGACGGGCGGCCGGAGGGCAGCGACGAGGAGCCCATGGTAGCCGCGCGTGAGCGAGCCGGCCACCGTCCCGGAGCCATAGCCGCCGATGCCGTTGGTGACGAGCCACTCGCGCTCTTCGGCGATCCCCAGATCGCCGCAGATCTCCCTCCCCATCCCGACCATGCGCTCCTCCTCCGGGACATCTATAGCTGACCGAGCCGGCTCGACGCGACCCCCGAAATCGCCGAGACGTCCTCGGTCGGCCTCGCCATCGGCCGGTCCCTCCCGACACCACGTTGCCCCCCCCGCGACGCGCCATCGCTCGCCGACGACGGGCGGCGACCGCTTTGTCACGCCATCCGCAATTGCGCCATGCCGGGAGGCCGGCTCCACCCTTCGCGGATTCACGACACACTTGTTACTCTCCGCTTTCGCGGCTGCCTGCTAGAGACCTCTCCTACCTCGTTGACCACCAACCCATGGAGAGAGCCATGACTGACCGCAACTACACGACCACTTTCACGGTCCCCCAGAAGCCAGCCGAGGTATTCGCCGCCATCAACAATGTGCGCGCGTGGTGGTCTGAAGGCATCGAAGGCGAAGCCCATAGAATCGGAGCCCGATTCACGCACCGCGTGCTGAACCTGCACCGGTGCGATATCGAGGTCAAGGGCCTCGTCGCGGGCGAGAAGGTCGTCTGGACCGTTCTCGACAATCACTTCAGCTTCACCAAAGACGAAACGGAGTGGAAGGGCACCGACATGGTGTTCGAGATCGCCAGGAGAGGCAACAAGACCGAAGTGAAGTTCACCCACGTTGGGCTGGTGCCCGAGTACGAGTGCTACGAGGTCTGCAAGGACGGGTGGCGCACCTACATCAACAGCCTGTACGCCTTGATCACTACCGGAAAAGGACAGCCCAACGTCGGCGAAGCCAAGACGGAGAGCGAGCAGGCGCTCGCCCGTTCGGCAAAAGGTGTTTCGTGAGATCGATCCGGTTGCGAGCGCCAGGAGGCTTACACCAGCTCCACCTGGTCGAAGAAGATCGTCCCGAGCCGGGGCCGGGCGAATTGCTGATCAGGGTCCGGGCGAGCTCGCTGAACTTCCATGATCACATGGTGGTGCTGGGAAAGATCCCATGCGCCGATGACCGCATCCCGATGACCGATGGCGCTGGAGAGGTGATCGAGGTCGGCGCCGGTGTCGATGAATTCCATCCCGGGCAAACGGTCGTCAGCACCTTCTATCCGCACTGGCTGGCAGGCGAACCGACGCCGACGGCCAAGCGGGACATACCGGGAGAGATGGTGGACGGCTATGCCCGCGAGTATGCGTGCATGCCGGCGCACGCCTTCACGAAAGCACCGACCGGCTACACGCCTGTCGAAGCGGCGACGCTCCCCTGCGCGGGTGTCACTGCCTGGCGAGGCCTGGTGGTGGCCGGCCGGGTGAGGCCCGGGGACACCGTGCTGGTCCTTGGCACGGGCGCGGTGTCGCTCTTCGCGCTGCAGTTCGCGAAAGCCGCAGGCGCACTGGTCATCGCGACCTCTTCGTCCGAGGAGAAGCTGGAGAAGCTCAAACGACTCGGGGCCGATGCGGTCATCAACCACAAGGCCATGCCGGACTGGGGTCGGCAGGCCAGGGACTGGACCGACGGACGCGGTGTCGATCATGTGATCGAGGTCGGCGGGCCCGCCACCCTGGCGCAGTCGATCGCAGCCTGCAGGACAGGCGGGCACATCGCCTTGATCGGCCTCTTGACCGGGTTTGTGGCAGAGGTGTCGATCCCGACCCTGTTTTCAAACCAGATTCGCATCAGCGGGATCTCCATTGGCAGCAGGGCAGACCAGGAGGACATGATCCGGGCGATAGAGGCCAATCGTTTGAAGCCCGCGATCGACCGCTCATTTCCGCTGCATGGAATCGCCGACGCCTTCAGATACTACGAATTCCAAAGGCGCTTCGGGAAGGTTTGCCTCGAACTTTGAGCTGTCCCGCGGACATCCCGCCGCAGATTCAACGACTTTGTGGTCCACTTGGTGAACCACCGGCCCGCAGCTCGACGAGCAGCTCGTCGCAAACGGCGATCCGCGGATCGGCCGGATTGCACACCCACCCGCCTATCACTGGCAGCGCGATCTTGGTGCCGCTCGGCCCGTGGGTGAACACCGACATCGTGCCGACTTCCAGCGCCCAATCGGCGGGCTCCGGCGCCGCGAAGTCGGCGACCTCCTCCAGGCTGCCCTCGACGCGCTCCTCCTCACCGCTCGCGAGCGTCCAGATCCGCCACTCCTTGGCGCCCACGCGCGCGGCGACGCGCCTGCCGTCGAGCGAGAACCGCGGCGCCGGCTCGGAGAACCGCGGCCGCCGGCCCGATGCCGTCGCCCGGCCGCAGCGCCGCACCATCGCGCCGTCTTCGGTGCGGACCTCGATCTGCCCGCCCTGCTGCACCGCGAGCAGGCTCGCGTCCTCGGCCATCCCCAGCGCCCAGCCGGCGAGCTCGAACGCCACCGTGCGGATGCAACGCCCGTGCGGGAGCTCGTGCAGCGCCACCGTCGTCTCTTCCTGGCGCAGCGCCGCCAGGCGCGACCCCTCGCGGTCGTACGCCAGCGTGTACCAGTGCGGAAAGCCGAGCGGCTCCTCCATCACCAGCGGCTCCCCGCTGCGCGCGTCCCACAGCTGCAATCCGCCGTGCGTGCAAATCAGGTGACGTGTCCCGAAGTGCAGCCACGGCTGCGCCGGCCCGCCCTCCAGATACGGTTCCAGCTCTGGACTGAGCCGCGCGATCCGCCGCCCGGTGCGACCGTCGAGCAGCTCCCGGTCGCACAGCAGCCGCTCGCCGCTCGGATCGAAGCGCGGCGGGAACCCTGGCAGCGGCGGCCGCGTCCTCTGACGCACGAGCTCCGCCAGTGACCAGATCCGCAGCGCCGCCCCGACCGTGGCCACGTGTTTGCCACTCGGCGACAGGCAGATCGCATGGCCGCCGATCGGCAGCACGTGTGCGCGGCCGTCGATCCACCCGATCGTCCCGCTGCGGTACGTCGATACCACCATCTGCCCGCCGCTATCGGTGACATCGGAGACCGGCGAATCGGTTGCGAGCTGCCGCTCGACGGCCAGCGTCTCGGGATCGACGACGTACACGAATCCTCCGGCGTATTCGTCGAGCGTCCCGTACACGATCAGGCGCGAGCCGTCGGCCGAGAGCTGCGCGTGCGCGCTGCCCTCCTCCGGGCACGGCAATGCCACCCGCAGCGCGCCTTCCGACCGGACCAGATACGCCGGCCCCCACCCGTCCGTCACGAACCGCGGATACGCCGGCGCGGCCGCGTCGTCCGGCGGCTCCGGCTCGATCACGGCGCGGCTCTCGGTCCAGCGCCAGCGCAGACGCTCCCGCCGGCGCTCCTCGGGCGGCTGCGCGTTCGGGTGCAGCCGCCTCGCCGTCAGCACCACCTCGTCCTCCGACGCGAAGCGCGGCACCTGCAGCCCGGCGAGCGACAGCTTCTCGTCAGGGTACAGCTCGGCGAGCAGACCGTCGTGCATCGGCAGTCCGCGCAGCGGGCGAATCCACGGCCGCCCGCGCGCCGCGAGCTCCTTCGCCCACGCTTGGTGTAGCGATGCCAGCGCCTTGACGCCGAACGTCCGCGCCAACAGGCAGCTCCCCAGCGAATCGGGGTACTGCGTCCACAGCCTGCGATCGGCGTCCAGCGCGCGACGGATCTGCGATCGAACCGCCTCGTCGCGCAGCTCCGCCAACCACGCCTCGAGGGAGCCGGTGGCGAGGGCGGACTCGAGCGCAGCGAGGGCGGCGGGCATGCCTCGCTTATCGCACGGACCCGCCCACGTGAGCAGTCGTTCTCGGGCCTCCTCGGCACCTCCGCAGGCGCCAGCGAGGAGCGCCGTGAGGAGCAGGCAGGGGGGCCTTCATGGTACGACAAGCGCACCGTGCCCCAACCGACAGGGGCAGGCGAGTTCGCGACATGCTCGAACGCGCTTCACACGCGCGCTGGGCCTCTGGTAACCGGCGCGATTCGAGCGGTCAACTCATCGACACGTGCAGTCGATCGAGATGGTGTAGCTGCCTTCGGCCCCGGCGTAGCCGTCCACCACCAGGTAGGATGTCTGGCCTGGCGCGCTCGTCCAGCTCACGGTCTCGACGGTCTGTAGATCCTGCGGGGTCGAGGAAGCCATCTCGTTCGACCGGATGGGGTCGCAGGCGGAAAGCAGCAGCAGGTCCAGATCCGTCGCGAGGTTCTCGAGCTTTGCGATCACCATGCACTCGGTCGTCGAGGAGAAGGCATAGACCGTCTCACGCCCGGACTCGGCACGAGCGGTCCGGCCGTAGCCCGTCCACACATTCGCGCGCCCCTGGCTCGTCGTGCTGTGATTCAAACGATCGCCACACGTGATCGGCAACGCTCCCCCACACGGGTCGGCCGCACCATCCCCGCCCCCGCCCCCGACACCGCCCCCGGTGCCGCCCGGGTCGCCGCCGGCGCCGGTGCCGCCGTGGCCGCCCTCGCCGCTGTTCGCGACGGATCCGCCGGCACCGGCAGCGCCAGAGCCATTGCCGGCAGCACCCCCCGGCGCGCCCGCCTCGTGCACATCGTTGCCGCACGCTGCAACCATGAAAACCGCGCAACCAAGAGCCAGGTGAAGTCGAAGCACATTGCCTCCTTCCGTTCCGCCTGCGCCCCGCAGCCTATCATGCCAATTCGGTGATCTGCCCCGAGGCGTTCCTCGACGAGCGCGGCCTCCTGCGCGCTATGCTCGGTCATGCTCGCGTCCAGAGGTCACCTCATGTCCCGCGCGCATATCGCAGCGGTCCTCCTCGTTCTCCTCCTGCCAGCCGCGTGCGCTCACGGCCCGGCGCCGTCGCAGCCCGCCGACATCGCGGCGCTGCGGCTCGCGGACTGGCAGCCCACACCGCTTCTGGCGCTCGAGCGCACCGCGATCACCCACCTGGCCGTGCCCGCCATCGATGTCCACACGCACCTGCGCCGGGTCGTGGACGTGGCGGCCGAGGTCGCGCGCATGGACGCGTTTCACGTCGAGACCATCGTCAACCTCGATGGCTTCTCGGGCAAGCGCCTGGTGCGCGAGCTCGAGCGCTTCGACCGCGCATATCCAGGGCGCTTCCTGACCTTTGCCAACCTCGACCTCACGCTCGTGGGCGCGCCGGGGTGGGGCGAGCGCGTGGCCGCTCAGCTCGCGACCGACTTCGAGGCCGGGGCCAAGGGGCTCAAGATCTTCAAGGAGCTCGGGCTCACGGTGCGCACGCCCGAGGGCCGGCGCGTCGCGCTCGACAGCCCGGAGCTCGAGCCGGTCTGGCGCACGTGCGCGCGCTACCGCAGGCCCGTGCTCTGGCACGTGGCCGACCCGGCGGCGTTCTTCGTCCCGCTGGACGCGAAGAACGAGCGCTGGCACGAGCTGCGCGAGTTCCCGGGCTGGTCGTTCGCAGACCGGACGCGCTTTCCCACGCGGGCGCAGCTCTTCGAGGAGCGCAACCGCGTGCTCGAACGCCACCCCGACGTCACCTTCGTGGGCGCGCACATGGGCAGCTCGTCCGAAGACCTGAAGCAGCTCGCGGGCTGGCTCGATCGCTTCCCCAATTTCAACGTCGACATGTCGGCCAGCATCAGCGAGCTGGGCCGGCAGCCGCGCGCGGCACACCGCTTCTTCGTCCGCTACCAGGACCGCGTGCTCTTCGGCACCGACCTCAAGAGCGCAAAGACCGCAGGCTACGAGGTCTACGCGCGCTTCCTCGAGACCGAGGACGACTACTTCGACACCGAGGCAGCGAACGGCCGCCAGGGGTTCTGGAGGATCTACGGCATCCAGTTGCCCGCGCCCGCGCTGCAGAAGATCTACCGCGACAACGCCCGCCGCCTGCTCTGGCCCGCAGAGGCCGATCGGCCCGCGGCACGCCCGTGATGCTCGGCGCCGGGCGCAACATACGATGTTCCGTCCGGCGCGACACGCGATGTTTCGTCCGGCGTTCCGCGCGGTGTGCGTCGCTCCGCCCGTCACGCGCGTTGTTTCACTTGCCGTTCATTCCATCGTCTGCTCGCTCGTTTCGCCCCTCGCCCTGGCCGTGGCGAAACGCTCGATCGCCATGCCGGCGGCCATCGCCGCGACGAACGCGAGGACGGCGCTCGATCCGGTCGCCAGCGAGACGAGCGCCGGCCCCGGGCAGTACCCGGCGAGACCCCAGCCGACACCGAAGAGCCCGGCACCGGCGACGAGTCGCGCGTCGATGTCGGCGCGGGTCGGGACGGCCGCCCGATCGGCCAGGAGGGGAAACCTCGGCGCGCGGGCAAGGCCGGGCGCATCGGCGCTGCCCCCGCGCCGCCGCCGGCGAAGGACGCGGTAGGCCAGGAAGTGGACGGATACCGCGCCGGCCATCACGAACGCGAGGCTCGGGTCCCAGTCGCCGGCCACGTCGAGGAAGGCGATGACCCTGGACGGCTGCGTCATGCCGGAGACGCCGAGCCCCACGGCGAACAGCAAGCCGGCCAGGAATGCGGCCGCGCCCTGCCTCATCGCGCTGCCCCGAGCAGGTGCCGGCTGACGTACACCGTGATGGCCGCGGTCGCCATGAACGTCACCGTGGCGACGAGAGACCGGACCGAAAGGCGGCTGAGGCCGCAGACTCCATGGCCGCTCGTGCACCCGCTGCCGAGCCGCGCGCCGCACCCGACGAGCAAGCCGGCGACGATCACGAGGCCGAGCGAGCCGCCGCCGCCCGCCGGAGGGAAGGCGCGCGGGTGCGCGGCGACGAGCGCGAGACCGCCGAGGAGGAGGCCCCCGACGAACGCCGCGCGCCAGGCGGTATCGCCAGGCTTCCGGAAGAGGAGCCCTCCGAAGACGCCGCTGATGCCAGCGACCCTCCCGTTGAAGAGCAGGAGGAGAGACGCGCCCAGGCCGATGAGCACGCCGCCGAGGAGGGGGCCTATCGCGCCTATCGCAGTGAATTCATTCACGATGAGACCTCGCTGAGGGATCGGTGGCCAGCATAGCAATGCGCGTCATCCACGGAAGACGAACCACCACGCAGTGCGCAACGTCGGAGCCCGCTCGGCGGTTGTCGGCCGGCCCCGCCGGCTCGCGCGCCCCTCGCCCCCCGTCCACCACCGCTCGCCGCGCAGCCGCTGCTGAGAGCGCGCGACGCCACACCCCGCCACGATCGCCGCCCGACAGAGCGGGTGGGGCTGGAAGCGGGCGTATCGCACACGGCGCCGGCAGGCGGCCGAGATTCTGCCGGGTCCCAGAGGTGCTGGTGTATACTGACGGCCGATGGCCCACGCAGGCTCGGACGCGGCGGAATCGGCTTCATGGCGCAGGATTCCGCGCGTCGGGGATGTCGTCGGCGGCAAGTACCGCGTCGAGCGGGTGCTCGGCCGCGGCGGCATGGGGATCGTCGTCGCGGCGCACCACCTCTCGCTGCGCCATCGCGTCGCGCTGAAGTTCCTGCTGCCCGAGGGGCGCACGACGCCCGGCGCCACGGAGCGCTTCTTCCGAGAGGCGCAGGCCGCGGCGGCGATCGCCAGCGAGCACATCGCCCGCGTCATCGACGTGGGGCAGACCGACGACGATCTGCCCTATTTCGTGATGGAGTACCTGAATGGCATCGATCTGGAGGCGCTGCTCGAATCGCGGGGCCCGCTGCCCGTGGAGCACGCGGTCAGCTACGTGATCGAGGCCTGCGAGGCGCTCGCCGAGGCGCACTCGCTCGGGATCGTCCACCGCGACCTCAAGCCGGGCAACCTCTTCCTCGCGAGCCGCAAGGACGGCTCGACCCTGATCAAGGTGCTCGACTTCGGCATCTCGAAGGCGTCCGAGGAGGGCGTGCTCGGCTTGAACGCCCAGCTGACCGCATCCGCCGTGGTGCTCGGCTCTCCCCGCTACATGTCGCCGGAGCACATCCGCAGCACCCGCACGGTGGACGCCCGCAGCGACATCTGGGCGCTCGGCATGACGCTCTATCAGCTCCTGACAGGGCGGCTGCCGTTCGAGACCGAGTCCGTCTCGGCGCTGTTCGTCAGCATCGTGACCGACGTGCCCGTGCCGCCGCGCAGCCACCGGCCGGAGATCCCGCTCGCGCTCGAGTGGATCATCCTGATGTGCCTCGAGAAGGATCCGGCGCGCCGTCCCCAGACGATCGCCGAGCTCGCCACGCTGCTCGAGCCGCTCGGGTCGGAGTCCGCGCGCCAGACGGTGGCGCGCATCCTGCGCAGGGCGATGGGGAACGAGGCCGTCGACGCGCCGCCTCCGCCGGATCGCCCGCGGGCCATCGACGAGGAAGCCGAGACCCTGACCGGGCCGATCGGCCCCACGCGTGGGTCCCGGCACAGCTTGAGCGAGCAGGCGAAGGAGCGCGCCCCCTCGATGCCGCCCACGCAGGCGTCCGTCGCTCCACCCGCCCCCGCGATGGCGGCCTCGCCCTCGATGCCGCCTGCGCGGGTGTCCGTCGCTCCTCTCAAGCTCACCGCGACGGCCTCGCCGTCGGTGCCGCCCGCGCGGGCGTCCGTCGCTCCTCTCACGCTCACGGCGGCGGCCTCACCGTCGATGCCGCCGGCGCAGACGTCGGCTGCCGGACCTCCCTCCGTGCACGCGTTGCCCCCGGACGAGTCGCTGGCGCCGACGGCTGCGCCGTCCAGGCGGGGCGAGCGCGTCGCCGCAGGGGATCCACAGGAGCGGCGCCGGCGAAGCATGGTCGCGCCCATCGCGGCGGCGGCGCTCGTCGCGCTCCTCGGGGGCGTGGCGGCGACCGCGTGGCTCGGGCGCGGCGCGGCGCCGGCCGCGGGCGCGCCGCCTGCCGGCGAGGCGCCCTCGCAGGTCGCGCCGGCGCAGGGCGAGCCTTCTGCGCCCTCGAGCGAGGATCCCGGGCCCTCGTCCCTCCCGCCGTCCGAGGCCGCCTCGCCGCCCACGACCGCGGCGGCCGCCGCGGCGAGCGGGTTCGCCACGGCCGGGGCCGCGCTCACGCCGCTCGGCTCGGCGAGGGCGGGCCGCCCGCGCGCGGTGCTCGCGCCGTCGTCGCCGTACCCGGCCAGCAGCGAGCCGGCGCCGACGAAGGCGACGCGCCTGCGCGAGCACCGCTAGCGGCATGCGTCGAGCGCCCTCGAGCACGCGCGCTCGCCGGTGGAGGCTCGCCGCGGTGCCCCTCCTCGCGGGCGCCCTGCTCCAGGCCGCCGCCGCCCGCGCCGACGGCGAGGGCCAGGCCGACGAGGCCGACCTCCACTTCGACCTGGGCCGCGATCTCTACAAGCAGGGGCGGTTCCAGGCCGCCCTCGAGCACTTCCTCGCGTCGAACCGGCTCGTGCCGAACCGCAACGTGGTCTTCAACATCGCGCTCACCTACGAGGAGCTGGGCCGCTTCGCCGACGCGCACCGGTACTACGACGACGCGCTCGAGGGCGAGACCGATCCGGAGGTCGTCGCCGAGCTCCAGGCCGCGCTCCAGCGGATCGCGCCGCGCGTGGCCGTGCTCCAGATCGTCACGTCGCCGCCGGGCGCCAGGATCTACGTCGATCGCAAGGACCTCGGCGCGCGCGGCACGGCGCCGCGCCGGCTCGCCATGTCCGAGGGGCGCTACCGGATCCTCGTCGAGCTCGCGGGCTACGAGCCCGTGGCCGTGGACGACGTCCCGGTGAAGCTCGGGCAGAGCAAGGAGGTCCTCATCGTGCTCCGCCGCATCGTCGGCACCGTGCGGGTGGACGTGCGCGGCGCGAGCGAGGCCACGGTGCACGTCGACCACGAGGGCGCGCCGCCCGCCTGCACCGCCCCGTGCGATCTCGATCTGCCGCCGGGCCGCCACGTGCTCCATTTCTCGCGCCCGGGCTTCGAGGCGGCGCCGCAGCCGCTGACGCTCGCCGCGCACGAGACGGTGCCGATCACGGCGACGCTCAGCCCGCTCACCGGCTCGATCCTCGTGCGCGCCGACGAGCCCGCCGCCCTCGTCGAGATCGACGGCCGCCCCATGGGCTTCACGCCGTCGGTGATCCAGGGCGTCCCCGTGGGCCGGCGCCGCGTCCGCGTCAGCCTGCGGGGCTTCACGTCCGTCGAGCGGACGATCGAGGTGGCGGCCGGCCAGCAGGCGGAGCTGCGCGACGTCACGCTGGCGCCGCTCCGGGAGGTGTCGTCGGCCTCACGCGTCCTCGAGCGCCTGGAGGACGCGCCCGCATCCATCAGCGTCATCGACCAGCAGGAGCTGCGCGCCTTCGGGTACCCGACCATCGCCGAGGCGCTGCGCGGCACGCGCGGCGTCTACCTCTCGAACGATCACGTGGTCTACTCGGCCGGGATCCGCGGGCTCGGCGAGCCGCTCGACTACGGCAACCGGCTGCTCGTCCTCTCCGACGGCCACTCGACGAACGACAACGTGCTGAACGCCTCGTTCGTGGGCTCCGACGCGCGCGACGACCTCCACGACGTGGATCACATCGAGGTCGTCCGCGGCCCTGGCTCGCTGCTCTACGGCACGGGCGCGCTCTCCGGCATCGTCAACCTCGTCCCGCGCGGGCGCGACGAGCCCACGGCCGCGCACGTGGCGGCCGGCACCTACTACGACGGCGTGGGCCACGCGCGCGCCGGGTTCCACTACAACGCCCGCAAGGACGCGGGCGTGCGGGCGAGCGTCACCGGGGCGCGCTCCGACGGGTTCGACGTCCCGGTGTCGCTGCGGGAACCCGGCGAGGGGCCGCGCGCGCAGATCGCCGAGCGCGCCGAGACGTTCCGGGCCGGCGGCACGTCCGGGCGCGCCTGGTACGGGCCGTTCACGGCGCAGTGGATGTACCACACGCGCGAGCAGCTCGTCCCGACCGGCTACGTGGGCACGCGGCTCAACGACCTCGGGACGAGCTACGAGGACGCGCACATGATGGCCGAGCTGCGCTTCGAGCCGCGGCTCGCGCCCGACCTGCAGCTCATGGCGCGCGCCCACGTGAACCGCTTCGTCTGGCGCGGCGTCTACGCGTTCGAGGAGGAGACGATCTTCGAGCAGCAGCACGGCACCTGGCTGGGCGGCGAGCTCAGGGCGGCGTGGACGCCGCTCCCCTGGCTGAGGGTCACCGGCGGCGGCGAGGTGCAGGCGCACCCCGAGGCGACGCTGGGCAGCGTGCTCGGGGACGGCCGCGTGACCACGAAGCCCGAGCCGTACCGCTTCGGCGCCGGTTACCTCATCCTCGACAGCTCGCCCGCCCCGTGGGTCCGCCTCTCGTGGGGCGCGCGCCTCGACGTCTACAGCACGTTCGCGCCGATCGTCGTGCCGCGCGCCGCGATCATCCTCCGGCCCGCGCCGGGAGGGGTCCTGAAGATCATGGCCGGGCGCGCCTTCCGCGCTCCGAGCATCTCCGAGCAGTTCTACACCGACGGCAAGACGCAGGTGCCCGCCGTCGACCCCGCCCGGGGCCTCGTGCTCAAGCCGGAGTCCATCGCCTCGGCCGAGATCGAGTACTCGCAGCGCCTCGGCGACGACTGGACCGCGCTCGGCGCCGTCCACGCGAGCAAGCTGTCGGCCCGGATCATCTCCGCCGAGGACAGGCCCGGGGTGCCCGGCGTGGTGCGCTACGTGAACAGCCGTCCAGACGCGTTCGTGGCGGGGGGTGACGTCGAGCTCCGCCGCGAGTGGCGGCAAGGCTGGATGCTCGCGGCGACGTACGGCTACCAGCGCGGCGAGCTCAGGCGCGGAGAGCGGCTGATCAACGCGCCGGAGCACCTGGCGTCGTTTCGCGGCGTCGTGCCGGTGGTGGAGCGGCTCGCCGCCGCCGGGCTCCGGATCAACCTGGAGGCGCCCCGGCGCATCGCCCGCAGCTCGGCCGACGAGACCGCGGGCGCGATCGTCGCAGACCTCACGGTGTCCGGGGAGCTCCAGCGCTTCCACAGCCGCTATGTGATCGGCATCTACAACGCGATGGACACGCGGTACGACTACCCGGCCGCGGAGAGCTACCTCTCGGCCACGAGCCGGCAGAACGGCAGGACGTTCCTCGCCGAGATCACCGTCAGTTATCCCTAGTCGAGCCCGCCGCTCAAGCCTCGGACGAGGCCTCGTCGTCGCGCGGCGGGACCACCGCGGGCAACTCGATGACGAAACGCGAGCCGCCGCCCTCGGGGTCTTCCAGCCCGATGCGCCCCCGCAGCACGTTGACGACGATGTTGTGGACGATGGCCAGCCCGAGCCCCGTGCCCCCCTGGCCGATGCCGGTGGTGACGAAGGGCTGAAAGAGCCGCTTGCGCACCGCCGGAGCCACGCCAGGCCCATGGTCGCGCACGGCGATCCGCAGGAAGACCCCCCGGGTGTCCACGACGCGCTCGACGCGAACGTCGATCTTGCCCCCCTGGACGTCGGGGTAGGCGTAGCGCACGGAGTTCTGGAACAGGTTGATCAACACCTGCGACAGGTGCCCGGGGAAGCCGTCCCAGGTGAGCTCCTCGCCGGCCGTCGCGGTGATCGTCACCTCGATCTTCTTGGCCCGGAGCTCGGGCGACAGGCTGTCGATGCAATCGCGCACGACGGAGGTCACGTCGACCTGCACGCGGCGGTCGGTCAGCTGCCCCACCGAGAGCTGTTTGAAACTCTTGATGAGGTCGTGGGCCCGGAGAATGTTCTTCGAGAGCAGCGCGCAGGCCTCGTTGAGATCTGCGTCGAGGCTCTCGGCCTCGGCGCCCTCGGCCGAGCGCAGCTGTCTCACCAGCATCTGGATCATCGAGTTGGCGGCGGTGGCGACGCCGAGGGGCGTGTTGATCTCGTGCGACATGCTCGCGACCATGTGCGCGATGCCCTCGAGCCGCTCCAGGTACATCTTCTCGCGGAGCATCCGCTCGGCGGCCACCTGCTGCTGCAGCCGCAGGGCGCTGTGGGCGATCACCCAGTTCTCGAGGAAGATGCGCGCGTCGCTGGCGATGTCGATCGACGCCGCGGGCGAGAGCGCGCCCGCGTTCATCGCCATGCAGAGCCCGCCCTCCACCGCCGGCATCTCGTCCTGGGCCGGCAGGTTGAAGGCCATCAGCGCGGTGTTCGGCGGCAGGTCGAGCGCGTCGCCCCGCTGCAGCGTGAACAAGGGCGCCCCGCGCGCGAACAACGCCTCCATCGCGGCGAGCACCGGGGGCGGCGCGGCGCCGTGCCGCAGCGGCGTGCCCTCGCCCTGCTGCTCCGCCGCCCGGATGTCGTGTACGAACACGATGCTGGCGTCGTGCTTCGCTCGAGAAAGCCCAGCGCTTCGTCCATGAACACGAGCAGGTCGCGCACCGACGTGACGCTCTGCAGCGCCCGGGTGAAGTTGCGCAGCTGCCGGCCGAACGCCATCAACGTGGAGATGTCCTGCGAGCTGCGCAGGCAGGCCCGGATCACGGCGAAGAGCTTCTCGGCCGTGACCTCGGGCTTGGACAGGTAGTAGTCGATGTCGTATTCGTCGAGCACCGAACCTTCGAAACCCGAGCCGGGCTGGCCCGTGCGCAGCACGATTCGCAGCGAGCTCGGGCAGCTCGCCCGGATGTGGCGGCACAGCTCGAGCCCAGCGGTAGGGGTCTCCATCACCACGTCGATCAGGGCCACATTGAAGGATGGGCAGCCGGGCGAGCGCAGCGTCTCGAGCGCCTGCGCGGCGCTCCGCGCGCTCGTCACGTGGAAGGGCCTCTGGCGCCAGAGCCTGCGCCTGAGCGCTATCCGCGTGACGGTGTGCACGTCCTCTTCATCATCGACGACAAGGATGTTCCAACCAGTGCTCATGGCCATCCTTCCGCTCCGCGAAGGGCCGCGGGGGCTCGTTTCAACCTCGATTCAACCTCGAGAGCCGACCGAGCCCACGAACCCGCCGTCGGGGCTCATCGGCCGGCGCGCCGGCGCGGGGCTCAGCGCCTCGCGTCGGCCGCGAGCCGCCTCTCGGCCACGGCGATCAGGTCGCAGATGCACTGAGCGAAGGTGGCCCACATGCGCAACGTGTAGTCGGGCATCGGGTCGTAGTTGGTCTCGCCGACCAGGTCGAAGGCCGGCGTGCTGCCGGTCCCGGCGTGCGAGATGAGCACGTGGTTGCCAGCCCGCGTGAACCGGTCGCCGCCGGCGTTGATCACCTGAGAGGGCCCCCTGGACAGCCGGTCGCGCACGGCGCGCGCCTCGTCCTCGTGGCCGGCGAACTTGCCGACGGCGATCGCGTCGCGATCGGTCAAGAGGCAGAAGTGGCACGCATAGTATTCCAGGGGCGAGCCGTCGCGCCGGCGCAGGACCGCGCTCACGACCTCCGGGATGCCGCGTACGATGCTCTCGCGGGTCTCGCTCACCGGGATGAACTGGGACATGAACACGAAGAAGCCCTCGTTGAAGCGCACGTACTCGTGGTGGCGCACGGCGTTGACCACCGTCGCGTACAGCTTCTCGTTGGTGGCCTCGACCTTGGTCAAGTACGTCGAGATGTCGTAACGCTCGATCACCTCGCGCTCGGGCGCCTTGCCCGCCTGGCCCGTGCGCACCACGATCGGGGTGACGCGGTTGTTCAGGTCCTCGCGGATGAACTTGCAGACGTCGAGGCCCGCGTGCTCGGTCTCCATCACCACGTCGATGATCGCGACCGACAGGTCCGAGAGCTCGGCGGTCGCCTGCAGGAACCTGATGGCGTCGGCCTTGTTCGTACACTCGTGAATCTTGAGCGGTATGCCGTAGACCCGGACGTGCTTGAGGGCCAGGCGCGAGATTGCCAGCATGTCGGGGTCGTCGTCGACGATCAACACGTCCCAGTGCGTTCTTACCATCATGGGTGACTCTCCGTAAAAAACGTCATGGTTGCGGGTTGGGGGACGTCAGGTCCTCGTCCTCGCCGGGCCCCTCGCCGGGCGCCTCCGGCGTCGCCGAGGGCCTTGCGCGGCGCTCGCCGACCTGGCGGGGGTCAGGTCGGCGCGGCGGGTGAGGCGAGCATCCCAGCGCTCACCGCGCGCGCTTGGCGGTAGCGCAGGGCCGTCGACGACCAGTCCAGGTTGGCGCGCATCCAGCAGCGGAGGCAATCGACGTAGCGGCTCAGCTCCGCGTCCGCCTCGGGGCCGGAGCCCTCCAGCGCAGCCGCCTGCTCGACGAACGCGCGGACGGCCTGGTCGTGCACGGCCACCGCCTCGCGCACGGCCTCGTCGTTGCTCAGGCGACGCTCGTGTTGCAGGACGATCACCAGGTTGTGCACGTCCCGGTGCCCCGACTCCTTGTTCACCGAGAAGATGTCATTGCACCAGCAGATGACGCTGTTCGCCAGCAGCATCAGCCGCTGCACGCCGGCGTGCTGGCGCACCTCGGCCGGGAGCGTGATGCGGTCGGTGAGCTGGATGAGCTCGAAGCAGGCGAAGACGGCCCCCGAGTGCATTCGCATCGCCTGATAGTCAGACACGCTCGGGATGACGCCGTGCTGGCGGTTCCTCGCCTCCCAGCGGCTCGCCGCGAAGTACTCCTCGACGGCGCCCGCGAAGCGGGACAGCCACGCCGGAGACTCGCACTCGATCATCCGCGTGGCCAGATCGTGCAGCGAGCGCACGAGTCGATGATCGGCCGCGGCCGGCGACGCGCCTCGAAGGACGGCGAGCAGCCGCTCGTGAATGCGCATCAGCAGCTCGGGGTCGTTGCCGATGCCTGTCTCGTCGCACTCATCGTCCATCAGGAACAGCCAGCTCAGCCAGTCAGCCGCGATCTGGAGGCGCTCCCTCTCCGCTCTGGGGTACGCGCGAGCGGCCAGCAGCCCGAACTCGATGGGCCGCGCGGCGCCCCGCGATCCGCTCCGATTGTTCAGATCGAATTTCTTTATCCAGTCCAGCGACCCGCGGTGCACGGCGGAGGCGTGCGGGCTGTTCTCGGGGCGAAACGGGTACCAGAGCTCCTGAGTGTTGCAGCTGTACATCACTACGCTCCTGAGTGCTTCGACGCACGGGGTGAGAGTCATGATCACGGGAGCACGCCGCGAGGAGCGCCGGCAGCCGGATCGAGCGGCGCGATCCGTCTATAGTTCACCAATTCGAATTCGCAGCGCACGAATTGAAACAACTCGAAGACACCTCTCGCCGCTGTCTCAAGGCCCCGGAGCGCGCGCCCGGAGAACACCCGATCGAAACACGGAGTTCATCACAGCGCTGCCCCAGCCGCAGTGTTTGCTGCACGACAAACTCCGCCCCATTCACCCGATACAGATTGCGCCAGCGCCTGCGCAGGGCTACTGTCGCCCTGTCTCGGACCGCCTGGGCCGAGGTTCAGTCGCCGTGCCCTGATCCTCGAGGCGGGCAGCGGACGCCATTGTGTCGTCCCGAGCCTCATCCCTTCGCTCGCTGCGCTGCCGCGTCAGGGCAGCGCGGACACGGCCCGGCGCGCGCGGCGTGGCGGGACGGCGGCACGCAGCGGAGCAGGCAGCCGCGCGATCAAGGCATGGGCCGTGGCGCGACGAGACGTCACCCACCGGAGTCCACGCATGTCGAACCGATACAATCTCCTCTCGCCCGAGGCGCGGAACGATCCATACCCCATTTACGCGGAGATGCGCCGGAGCGCGCCGGTGTGCCAGATAGAGCCGGGCGGCATGTGGGCGGTCAGCCGGTACGACGATGTCGCCGCCGTCCTGAGCGACAGCGCGGTGTTCTCGTCTGCGGGGCTGCGCGAGGCGACGAGGCCTTCATGGCTCGAGCACAACCCCGTGGCCGACTCGCTCGCGCTCCTGGATCCGCCGGCGCACACGGCGCTCCGCGCCGTGGTGAACAAGGCGTTCTCGAGCCGCGTCGTCCCCCGCGTCGAGCCGCTGGTCCGGGCCGCCGCCCGGCGCTTCGCCGACAGCATCGTTACGGGCCGGCCCGTCGAGGTGCAGGAGCACTTCAGCACGGAGCTGCCGGGGGTCGCCATCGCCGAGCTGCTCGGCCTGGAGCCGTCGCTGCGCCGGCTCTTCGCCTCGTGGTCGGAGGCCCTCTTCATGATTCACCCCGCCACGCCGCCGGAGCACCACGCGCACATCCGCGCCGCCATCGCGGATATCGAGGCCTACCTGAGGGACGTGGTGGCCGACCGGCGGCGGCGCCGGCGCGACGACCTGGTGAGTGACCTGCTGGACGCCGAGGTCGATGGCGAGCGGCTCAGCGAGGCGGAGCTCATCAGCTTCCTCGCGATCGTCCTCCAGGGCGGCCACGACACGACGGCGAGCCTGCTCGCCTCTTCGCTCCGCTGCCTCGCCGGACGCCCGGATCTGCTCGCCCACCTGCGCGCCGAGCCGACGGCGATCCGGTCGTTCGTCGAGGAGATCCTGCGCTTCGATCCGCCGCTGCAAGCGTCGACGCGCCTGGCCGTCGCCGACACGGAGCTCTCCGGCGTGCCGCTGCCCCGGGGCTCGATCGCCGTCGCCTTGATCGGCTCCGCCAACCGCGACGAGCGCCGCATCAACGACCCCGACCGCATCGACCTGAATCGCAAGCGGAACGCTGGCCTGACCTTCGGCGCCGGCGCCCACTTCTGCGTCGGCGCCGCGCTGTCGCTGGCGGAGGGGCGCCTCGGCCTCGAGGAGCTGCTCCCACGCATCCAGGGGCTCCGCATCGGCGAGCGGGGCTTTGCGTGGAGCGCGTCGCTGTTCTCGCGCAATCAAGCCTTCCTCTGGATGGAGTTCGAGCGCGCGTAGACGATCGGTGGACGCGCTCGACCGCCGTCCTGGCCGATCCCCGGGACCGCGACCTCCTCCGGCTCGGCCTGGCTCCGGCGGGCGAGGACGCAGCCGGCGGAGAGGGCCTCGCCGAGATCACCGTCAGCTATCCTTGGTTTCGCCCGTCACAGTACGGAGAGAGATTTCAACGCAAAGACGCAAAGACGCAAAGGCGCAAAAAGAGCAGATTATTTGTTTTTGCGTCTTTGCGCCCTTGGTGCCTTTGCGTCAAAATCTCTCTTCGCTCGCGCAGATCCCTGGCTGGATTTCTGACAGGCGAAATCAGCTCCGCCAGTCGAACTGGCGACCTGCGAGCAGGGAGAGCGATCAAGAGCGCAGAGGGCGCTGGCCCAGGTCCGTGAAGAACCGCAGGAGATAGCCGTCGGGGTCGGCGACGACGAACTGGCGGTTACCGAGCTCCGTGTCGCCGTCGCGGTACCATCTATCCTCGAAGTGGATCACGATCTGGAAGCCGCCTGCGCGCACGCGCTCGTACAGCGGCGTGACGTCGGCGACCTCGATCTGAAAATTGACACCGCGCCCGTAAGGATGCTCCAGCGGTGCGGTGCGGAACCTGCGGCCCGGCCCCGCCGCCTCCTGCAGCATGAGCTGCGCGCCCTCGATGTCGATGAAGGCAAATCTCTCCTCCGGCCTCTCGTACCGCAGCGTGCAGCCGATGACGCCAACGTAAAAGCGGAGCGAGGCGCCGAGATCCGCCACGTCGAGCTCCGGTATGAGCTTCTGCCCTTTCATTGTCCGTGCCCATCGAGATCGACCGATGGCTCGATCCGAGCCGCGGTTCGTCAGGCAGAGCCTAGCTCACCGCTGGGACATCCAGGCTAGGTTGGATCGCATGCGACGTGCTGCCATGACCGGAATCCGCAGGGGGAACTGGCCAGGCCGACGAGCTGCACCGGCGGCGACGAGCGACGGCGCTCCACGCGCGTCGCAGCGGCGCGCTCGCCTCAGCTCTGCAGGGCGGGAGACCCCGAGAGGCCATCCGCCGTCCGCCCCCGCCGGGGCAGCAGCGCGCCGTGGCCCCCCACCTGCGTCACGGGCTCGCCCGTCTCGAGGTCGATCTCCTTCTTTGGCCCCTCGGGCCAGGGCGCCCTCGAGTCGAGGAGCGTCACCCGGCGAACCCCGAGCGCCACGAGCTCGCGCGCAGCCACGGCGAGCTCGAGCCCGATCGTGACGTCCGCTCCCGCAGCCGTCGGCTCGGCCGGCGGGGGCACATAGACCACCGCGCCGGCGCCCGCGGCCTCGATGTCTCGCAGGGCGTCGAACAGATGGGCGTCGCCGAGGAGGTCCGAGACGAGCGCGGCGCGGTGGGTGTACACGAGGGCCGGGTCGCCGGCGTGCGCCGGCGCGCCGTGCGTCAGGAGGAGCAGCTGCCTCTCGCGACGCAGCGTGTACGTGTGCGCCCGCCACTCGCCGCTCGGGCTTCCTGCAGGCCGGAACGGGGCGCTCCGGACGCGCGCGGCGACGTCCTCGGACCGCACCCGGTAGCGGATGAGGTCATCGATGGAGACGAGCGGCAGCCCCTGTCGCGCCGCGAAGCGCGCGAGGTCCCGGCGGCGCGCCATCGTCCCGTCGTCATTCAGGATCTCGCAGATCACGGCGGCCGGCAGCGCCCCGGCGAGCCGCGCCAGGTCGACGGCGCCCTCGGTGTGCCCCTCGCGCTCGAACACCCCGTCCCGGCGCGCCCGCAGCGGGAACACGTGCCCTGGCGACACGACGTCTCGCGGCGACGCGTCCCGCGCGATCGCGGCCGCGATCGTGCGCGCCCGGTCGCGGGCGCTGATGCCGGTCGTGACGCCCTCGCGCGCCTCGATGCTCACCGTGAACGCCGTCGACCGGCGGGCGCCGGGCCGGGTCGCCATGAGCGGCAGCGCGAGGCGGTCCACCTGGTCCTCGGTGAGGGCGAGGCAGATCAGCCCCCGGCCATGGGTCGCCATGAAATTGATGGTGGCCGGCGTCGCGTGCTCCGCAAGGACGACGAGATCTCCCTCGTCCTCGCGCGCCTCGTCGTCGACGAGGATCACCATACCGCCGGACTGAAGCTGCTCGACGGCAGCCTGAACACGCAACGTGGATGTCGAAACGGCCATGGATTCCTCTTCGCTCAGCGGGCCGGGAGCGGCGCCAGTCGATCGATCTCTTCCAGATCGGCCCCGGTCAGCCGGAAGCCCACGGCGGCGGCGTTCGCGCGCACCTGCTCCGGCGACGTCGCGCCGGCGATCACGGAGGCCACCGCAGGCCTGCTGGCGAGCCACGAGAAGGCCAGCTCCAGCAGCGTGTGGCCCCGGGACGCCGCGTAGGCGCCGAGCGCCGCGGCGGTCTGCCGGTTCCGCTCGGTCAGGAAGCGCGCGGAGAGCGCCGTGTCCTGCGACGAGAGCCGCGCGCCGACGGGCGCCGGGGCGTCGGGCCGGTACTTGCCGGAGAGCAGCCCGCTCGCCAGCGGGAAATAGGGCAGAAAGGCGATCCCGAGGCGCTTGCTGTCCGAGAGCACCTCGCGCTCGGGCTCGCGCTGGAGCAGGCTGTACTCGTTCTGGACGCTCACGAAGCGCGCTTGCCCCGGGCGGGTGGCCTCCTCGGCGACGCGGATCTGCGCGGCCGAGAAGTTGGAGCTGCCGATCTCGCGCACCTTGCCGGCGCGGACCAGCGCGTCGAGCGCCTCCAGCGTGTCCTCGATCGGCGTCTCGGGATCGGGGCGGTGCAGCTGGTACAGGTCGATCCAGTCGGTGCCCAGCCGGCGCAGGCTGTCCTCCACGGCGCGCTGGATGTACGCCGGTTGCGCGCCGCCCCTGCGCTTGTCGTCGAGCGGGACGCCGAACTTGGTCGCGATGATCACCGAGCTCCGCCGGCTCCCGAGGGCCTTGCCGAGCAGCTCCTCGCTCTTCGTGCCGCCGTAGACGTCCGCCGTGTCGAAGAAGTTGATGCCGACGTCGAGCGCCGCGCCGACGACCGCCGCCGTCCTTTGCTCGTCGATTCGACCGCCGAAATTGTTGCACCCCAGGCCCACGACCGACACGTCGAGCGAGCCAATCCGCCTCTTCTCCATCAGGTCATTCCTTGCAGCAAGTTGGGATCGAGCGAGTCGCCGGCGCTGGCGGCGCAGGCCGCGCGTCGCGGCCCGCGCCCGCGTGCCGTCAGCCCTTCGGCTTGCCGTTCGCGTCCCACTCCGCCCAGAAGCGCTCGAGTCCGGTGTCCTTCAGCGCCCGGTTGAGGAAGCGCCGATCGGTCCAGGGCTCGACCTCGAACGTGCTCCTGATCAGGCCGTACTTCTTCGAGTCGGCGACCGCCGACTTGTACCGGGCGATGGCGTACTCGTCGAGCAGCGGGCTGGCGTTCTGCTTCATGTCCTCGCCCTGCTGCGCTTCCTTGTAGTTCGCGAAGGGCGTGCCGGACTTCGACCAGAGCTGGAAGGCCTGCGTGCGGTTCTTCTCGTCCGAGACCCACGCCGCCGACTTCACCGCGAGCGTGATGATCTTCTGCACGACGTCGGGGTACTCGTTGATGAAGTCCTCCCGCGCGATGATGCCTGAATTGCTCGGGTAGGTAGGGGAATCCCCCTTGGTCGTGTAGACGATCTTCCCGATCCCCTGGTCGCGCAGCGAGAGGTAGTCCGTGCCGCCGAACACCGCGTCGATGTCCTTCGTGGCGATCGCCGCCTTCGCGGTGGAGGCATCCATGCTGATGGACCGGATGTCCTTCTCGGTCAGCCCGTGGCCCTCGAGGATCCGGTTCGCGGACAGCTGCGAGGCCGTGCCCTTTTGGAAGGCCACCTTCTTGCCGCGCAGATCCTTGACGCCGGTGATCGGCGAATCGGCGGGCACCACCAGGTAGGCGTGTCCGCGCCGGCTGGCGCTGGCCAGGAGCCGCGTCTTGAGGCCGCTCGCCCGGCCGACCACGGAAGGCAGGTGACCGTGGGTCCAGATGTCGAGCAGGTTGTTCGCGACCGCCTCGTTCACGGCCGGGCCGGCGCCGCGGAAGAAGTTCCACTTTACCTCGATGCCGTCCTTCTTGAACTCCTCGGCCAGGGTCCCCTGGAGGTGCAAGAGGGAGAAGAAGCTGCCTCCGGTGACAGGGCGATTGCCCACGCCGACACCGGGCACCCCGACGCGGATCACGCTGGGCGCGGCGGCCCGGGCCCTGCCCGCCAGAAGCGCTGCCGACACCGCTGCAGCGGCGCCTCCCAAGAACTGACGTCTTTGCATGGCGCCGTGATGTGCACCGTGCGTGCCATTCGATGAAACCCTTGGAATCAAGGGTCTGCCGCGCGGCACTGTTGCCAGGGAAGCACCCGATCCGCAGGGCTGCTGGCCCAGCGGTCACCACCGTGAACGTGGTCGTGGTCGTGGTCGTGGTCGTGGTCGTGGTCGTGGTCGTGAACGTGGTCGTGGTCGTGGCCGTGGCCGTGGCCGTCGACGACACGATCGTAGACGTGAACGTTCCGCCGGTACCTTGGTCGACGAGTGTCGCTGCCCCCGGCGACTTCCGGGGACGTTCACGTTCACGACAAGCCGTTGACGACCACGACCACGACCACGTTCACGACCACGTTGGTGACCGGGGGGGCGGGCTTGGGGCTCCACGGCACTCCCGCGCATCGGGTGAGCCGCGAGGCCGCTTCAGCCGCCGAGCCCTCCCGGCCGGGCGCTCGCGAAGATCGCGACGTTCCTCGGCGTCACCTCGGGCTCGAACACGAGGGCCGCCTCGACCTCGTGCCCTCGCTCGCCGAGGGCCATCGCGCGATCCAGCGCGACCGCGACCTCCGTGAGCCGGGCCAGGAGCGCGCGCGGCAGCGTGAGCCGGCGCATCTGGCCGAACGCCGCGCGCGCCGCGACCTCGCGCTCGCGGAGCTCGGCCTCGGTCGCCGGGCCGAGACCCCGCAGCGCGAGCGCCCGCGCCGCGAGCTCGCGCAGCCCGCCGTGCGCGCGCCGCCGGTTGATCCCGCGCATCTCCTCACCCAGCGCGACGTCGAGCCCGCGGCCGCGGAGCAGCGACAGCAGCGCGTGCCGCCGCTCGCGGGCCGCCAGCTCCTCGTCCAGGCTGGCCTCGACCCCCGCCGGGCGCGCCGTCAGGTTGGTGAGCCCCAGCGCCTCGCGCTTCAGGACGAGCCCCGCCGCCCTGGCCGCGGCCGAG
Organism: Sorangium sp. So ce124; assembly: GCF_051525235.1. Taxonomy (NCBI): domain Bacteria; kingdom Pseudomonadati; phylum Myxococcota; order Polyangiales; family Polyangiaceae; genus Sorangium; species Sorangium sp. So ce124. The sequence goes on along the minus strand of NZ_CP150312.1, from coordinate 3,532,848 downwards.
AGCGGGGCGCGGGCCGGCGCGCCGATCTTCTGAAGGCAGCACGAGACGAGCGCCAGGTCGCAGGGCGCCTCGGCCGCCGCCCTCGCCGTGCGGTCCCCTAGCTCGCCGCAGGCGTGCAGGCCGACCGCCAGGTCGTCCGGAGCGAACGCCAGCGCCTGCTCGAAGGCGTCGAACGCCACGAAGCGCGCCCGGCCCCCAGCGGCCAGCGCGGAGGCTGTGGCCACGCGGTCGGGCTCGCGCTCGAGGCCGATCGCTTCCCGATCGAAGCGCGCGGCGGCCAGGCGGGTGAAGTGGCCGTGCCCCGCGCCCACGTCGACGAGGCGGCGGGCGCGGGCGGCCATGGGCGCCACGGCGCCGAGCAGGGCCTCGAGCTGGAGCCGCTTGCGCGCTGGCACCGCCCGGAGCTCGTCCAGCGACGCTGGCGGGAGCGGCTGGACCGGCCGCCGCGGCAGCCTCGCGGCCTCGTCCGCGGCCCGCGCCAGGGCCACGAGGCTCGGGGGCGGGCGGTCGAGGCCGTCGATGCACGCCGCGAGCCCCTCGGCCTCGCAGCGGGCGAGCTCGGCGTCGGAGAGCGACAGGAGGAAGCCCGTCCAGCCCCGCGCCTCGCACCAGGCCGGCGGCGCGCCCTCGTCGACGCGGGCCTCGACGATGTCGAGCGCCGGCACGAGCACCTCGAGGGCGCGCGCGAGGCGCTGGGCGACGGAGGGAGGCGTGGGCGACGGGGGCATGCGAGAGCCGGAGGCCGGGCGAGGACTACCGGATCCGCGCCGCGCCAGGAAGGCGCCTCTGGCGCGTCGCTGGGGGAGATCGCCGAGGCCCGAGCTCGGCTCAGATCGAGATTTGCCCGTGCACGGAGCTGCCGCAGCAGGCGCTGGATCCCTCGGCTTTCCCCCCCTCCCCTCACCGCCGCGCCGCCCCTACACCACCGCGAGGCGCGGTTCTCCACGCGGCGGCGCTGCGCCGTCGCGTGGAGAACCGCGCCCTCGAGCGCCCCGGCGCGTGCCCGCCGCCCACGAGGATCCATGGGACGAACCTTCTCCGAGCTGGACGACGACCTCATCGGCTTCCTCGCCGAGCAGCGCCTCTTCTTCGTGGCCTCCGCCCCCTCGGGCAGCGGCGGGCACGTCAACCTGTCGCCGAAGGGGCACGACACCTTCCGCGTGCTCGACCCGCGGACCGTGGCCTACCTCGACCTGACCGGCAGCGGCGTCGAGACCATCGCGCACCTGCGCGACAACGGCCGCATCACGCTGATGTTCTGCGCGTTCGACGGCCCGCCCCGCATCCTGCGCCTCCAGGGCCGCGGCGAGCCCGTCTTCCCCAGCGACCCGCGCTTCGGCGCGCTGGCGGACCTCTTCCCGCCGTTCCAGGGCGTCCGCTCGGTGATCCGCGTCGAGCTCGAGCGCGTCGCCACGTCGTGCGGCTACGCCGTGCCGCGCATGGCCTACGAGGGCGAGCGGGACACGCTGTCGAAGTGGGCGGAGCGCAAGGGGCCTGAGGGCCTCTCGCGCTATCGGCTGCAGAAGAACACGACGAGCATCGACGGCCTGCCGGGCCTGCCGCCGCCGTCGGAAGACGCGTGATCTCAGAGCCTGCGGGTCTCGCCGACGTCGAGGATCCAGAGGCGCTCCATGTCGCCGCGGCCCTTCAGGAAGGCCTCGCGCGCGAGGACCGGCGGCTCGCCGATCGGCTCGTCGGTGAGCTTGTACGTGCCCCAGTGCATCGCGACGAAGGTGCGCGCGCCGAGCAGCGTGGACGCCTGCACGGCCTCCTCCGGGCCCATGTGCTGCGGCTCCATGAACCAGCGCGGGGCGTAGGCGCCGATGGGCAACATGGCCCAGTCGATGGATCCGCCGTTGCGCTCGCCGATCTCGGCGAAGCCGTCGAAGAAGCCGGTGTCGCCCGAGTGGTATGCGGTGCCCTCGGGGCCGCGGATCACGAAGCCGCCCCAGAGCGCCTCGTTCCTGTCCCAGGGCATGCGCATCGACCAGTGCCGCGCGGGCACGAGCGTGATCTCGACCTGGCCGACGTGGACAGACTGCCACCACGCGAGTTCGTCGATCGCGCCCGCGCCCAGCTTCGCGAGGAGCGCGCCGTTGCCCTGCGGCACCACGAAGCGGGGCCGGAGCGGCGCGTTCTTCTTGCCGAGCTTGCCCGGGTGCACGGCGTGCGCCGCGAGGATGCGCGACAGCGTGGGCGTGTCTAGGTGATCGCGGTGGTTGTGCGTGATCAGCACCAGATCGATCTCGGTGAGGTCCTCGAGCGGGATGCCCGCCGGGGCGAGCCGCTTCGCGGTGCCGAGGCCCGTCGCGAGGATGGGATCGATCAGGATGCGCAAGCCGCCCAGCACGAGCAGGAACGACGCGTGGCCAATCCACGTGAGCGAGGCGCGGCCGCTGTCGACGAGCGAGCGATCGTAGGTGCGGTGCGGCGTGACGAACCCGTCAGCGACGGCCTTCTCGCGGGCGCCGAGCTTCCACTTGAGGACGTCGGCCGCGCCGCGCGCGGGCGTGGTGGCAAGATGATCGAAGCGTCCCACGCCCGGCGGTATACCACGCGGAGCGAGGCGGCGGTCGTGCCGGCCCGGCGCGGAAGCCGAGCGCCCCGGCGCCCCGGGCGCCTGCCGCGGGACGCGAGCCAGCCGAAGGCGTGAGGGTCAGCCCTGGTTCGCGAGAGCCACCGGCGCCCGCCGCAGCGCGAGCTTCTTCAGGAACGTCACCGGGTCGAGGTAGTACGGATTCTCGTGCACGTGGCCGCCGATGACCACGTGCGAGTGCGTGGCGAGCACATCGGCGATCACCCGGCCGCTGAAGCGATTGACGTCGTAGCAGCAAAGAAGCGTGCAATCGTGCTTGGGCGCCAGCGTGTTCAGCTTTGCTTCGTAGACCATCAGGTCCTCGGTGCCCGGCAGGTTCTTCAGCGCCCATTCCATGTCGCCGCAGGTGCGAACGGACTTGAACTCGCCTTCGGCTGCGCCCTTGAGCACGCCCTCGACGGTCGAGTACATGCGGTCCGCGACGAACACGTTGTCCTGGATGTACGTCTGCTCGGAAGGGACGACCTTGAGCTGGCCACGCTGGATCGCGTCCTGCACGGGCACGCCGCCCTCTTGCATCCGATTCACATGGTCGTCATGCACGCTCGACTCGAGGATGGTCACCACCTCGTCGCCGATATCGATTCCTTCCTGGAAGTATGGATTGAGGACGTCGTACATTTCCTTGCGCGAATCGAAGAACGCGCAGATGTGCTGCAGGCCATGCAGCTCCTTGCCGCAGAGACTCACTTTTCGCGTACGTGATGGCGCCATGTTGCACTCCTGGGGCTCGTACGCCTACCACCTCTCCGCATCCGCGTCGACCCATATCTCGGCGGCGTTCAGCCAGCTCGCGTGCTTCGGCGTGTGGTGGAATTCGAAACGCGAGGCAAGCGCGCGGCCCCGCTCGGCAAGGCCGAGACGAGCATCGCGAGCTCTGCCATGCATTCGGCCTCAGCCGCGCTGCAACGGCACAAGCTGGGGTGGATGCGCGAACCCAGCTTCGCCACGAACATGGATGGAAAGCCCGGTGCATGACGAAAGGTGCACGCCGGCTTTGGACGGGGCGGCCAAAGACCGATCCGACGCAAGCCGGGCACGGCGCCGGCCGTCCACCGAACTACGAATGCGACAGCCGCGCCCTCTCGCCGGAAACGCCATCCTGTGCCCGGCGTCGCAGTCGGCTGTGATGCACGACAGATCTACACGACAAGGACCATGGCGGGAACACCTAGGCGAACGCGCATATCCGTTGCGAAGGACAGTTCATCCGTTATAGTGGACACATGCCGCCCACCTCGCTCGTGCAAGCCACCGCCGTCGAGCTCCTCGCGCTCTACCGATCCCGCAGCGCTTCCCCCGTCGAGGCGCTCCGCGCCGTCCTCGCCCATGTGGAGCGCCACGGAGCCCCGCTAAACGCGTTCGCGCTCCTCGACGAGGAGCGGGCCCTGGAGGCCGCGCGGGCGTCCGAGGCGCGCTGGGCTCGAGGCGAGCCGGTGGGGCGCCTGGACGGGGTGCCTGTCGCTGTGAAGGACCTCCTGCTCACGCGCGGCTGGCCGACCCGGCGGGGCTCGCGCACCGTGGACGCGGCTGGCCCCTGGACGGAGGACGCGCCCGCCGTCGCCCGCCTGCGGGAGCACGGGGCGGTGCTCTTCGGGAAGACGACGACCTCCGAGTTCGGCCTGAAGGGCCTCGGCGACAGCCCGCTGACCGGGATCACGCGCAACGCGTGGGACCCGCGGCGCACGCCGGGCGGCAGCAGCGCCGGCGCCGTCACGGCGGTGGCGGCCGGCTTCGGGCCGCTCGCCGTCGGAACGGACGGCGGCGGCTCGATCCGCGTGCCGAGCGCGTTCTCCGGGGTGGTGGGGTGCAAGCCGACCTTCGGTCGCGTGCCCGCGCACCCGGCGAGCGTGGTGGGGGTGCCCCCGCACGTGGGGCCGATCGCGCGCACCGTCGGCGACGCGGCGCTGCTCCTCTCGGTCCTCTCCGGTCCTGACGACCGCGATCCGTTCCGGGCCCCGTCGCTGCGCGAGGACGCGCTGTACCTGGGCGCGCTCGTCGCGGTCGACGCCTCCGACGCCCCTGACGCGTCCGACACGCGCGGCGCGTCCGACGCGCTCAATGCAAGGTTCCTGCGCCGCGTGCGGGTCGGCGTGAGCGCCACGCTCGGGTACGTCGATCTGCCGGGCGAGACGCGGGCCCGCTTCGACGCGGCGGTCGCGCTCCTCCAGCGGCTCGGCGCCGAGGTGGAGGAGGTGGCGCCGCCGTTCGCTGACCCGGGGGGCGTGCTACGGACGCTGTTCGCGGCGCGCGCCGCGCACACGGTGCGGGAGCTCGGACCGGAGCAGCGCGCGCTGCTCGATCCGGCGGTCCAGAGCGCGGCAGCCCAGGGAGAGGCGCTGAGCGCGGTGGCGTACCTGGAGGCGGAGCGGCAGCGCGCGGAGCTGGCGCTGACCATGGCCGCGTTCCACCGCCGCTTCGATCTGCTGGTGACGCCGACGTCGGCCGGGGCCGCGCCCCTGATCGACGGCGGCGCGCTCCCCCCCTCCTTCGCCGCGCCCTTCAGCCTGACACGCCAGCCGGCGATCAGCGTGCCGATGGGCCTCACCAGCGCCGGCCTGCCGCTCGGGCTGCAGATCGTGGGGCGCCATTTCGAGGAAGCGCTTGTCCTGCGCGCCGCGCTCGCGCTCGAGCGCGAGAGCGCCCCGCTGCAGGCGCCGCCGCTCCGCGCGAGCTGAACGGTCGCGCGAGGCCGCGACCCGATGGGCGCGGCGGTCCGCTTCGTGTCGATTCCATCCTCCTTCCCACTGACCCTGAGCCAACGCTCGAACCCGTGCGGCACGAGGCGGGCACGCTCGTGCTGGCCCCCCCGAAGCTCGGGTCCTTCAAGCAACGCGGCCTGCCGCGGGGCCCGAGCTCGCGACCGCAGCCCGGGACCGGCGGAGCGCCCGCGATGCGCGACTACGCGCGCACGTGAGCGAGGTTTCGCTCAACTACGCGCGCAAGTGAGCGAGGTTTCTCTCAACATGCCCACGCACGCCTCCAAGGAATAGCCCGAAGAAGCGGGGGGTTTGATGCGCGGGCACCTGCCTTGCTCTGAGGGAACAGCGAACCCTCACAAGGAGCTGCTCACATGAAGAATACCATTCGCGCCGCGCTCGCCGTCCTGTCGCTTGCCTCCGGCCTCCTGGCCGGCTGCGTCGTAGCCCCCGAAGAAACGACCACTCCGGAGGAGACGACGGCCGTGACAGAGGAGCTCGTGAACAACGGTGGGGGCACGGGTTCGCTCAGTTGGTGGTGCAGCGAAGACGGAAGCTGCACGTGCGAGGGTGGAACGCTGTCGTCAGACTGCTGGGGGCTCTCTCCGTACTGCATCGACAGGTTCGAGTGTCGCATCAACCCGCCGTACCTGTGCTATTGCCACTGGAAGGCCGTGCGGCAAAACCCGGGCGTCAAGGCGACGACAGGGACAGTCGGGAACGCGACAGTCGGGACAGCGATCAGTCCGTGAGTGCCCGCGCGGCGGTGCGCGGCGGTGAAGGAGACCAGCCGAGCGGCGCGGGGGCGCGCGCGGGCTCCACACGGGACGACGAAGGCGTCGACAGGTGCCCCACGAGCGCCTGCGGGGGGGGGACAACGACCGCTCCGTAAGCCGAGCTCGCACCGCGGCCCATCCTCACCCTGGTCGCACGCCTCCACACACAAGCTCTTGGGCCGCGCCTCTCGCTCTTCCTTCTTGCAACTGGCCAGCGAAGGTGGCCTCCTGAATCCTGGGGACGACTAGCCTGGTTGATGCTGGTTGAACACCACGGGAGGAGCGCGCCATGCAGCCTCGAACGACAGCGAGCAACGCACCCATCGCCCCGGTTCGCCGGTCCGGCGCGCCGCCCATCGACATGGCGCTGAACCACGGCACGTACTGTTCCGAGCGGTGCGCGGACGTCCTGCGGCGACACGCCGGCAACATCTCCCTGCGGAGCTACCCGGCCGGAGACAACGGAGATCTCCGGCGCGCGCTCGCCGCGGACGCGGGCGTCAGGCCGGAGAACGTGCTGGTCGCCAACGGGAGCGGCCCGCTGCTCAAGACCTGCATCCCGTTCCTGATCGAGCGCGAGATCAAGCGTTCGGCCATGCGAACGCTGCGCTTCTTGCTGAAGCGCACGGCGTATCCCATCATCACCACGCGGCTCACCTACTCCAAGGTGCCTGCCTCCGGCGTCCGCGTGGGGCTGCGATGCGAGCTGCTCCCGCTCTGCCCGGAGAACGGCTTCGCGCTCGACATGAACATGCTCGAGTCGCGCCTCTCGCGGCAGGACGGCCTGGTTTACCTCTGCAACCCCAACAACCCCACGGGCAACGTCCTCATCACGAGGCAGGAGCTCGGTCCGCTGCTCACCCGGTTCCCGAGATCCCTCTTCTTCATCGACGAAGCCTACGTGCACTACCTCGAGGAGAGCCCGAACACCCGGATGGCGGACCTGGTGCTGCGCCATCCCAACCTGATGGTGCTGCGCAGCTTCTCCTTCGCCTACGGGCTCGCGTCGGTGCGCGTGGGGTACGCCATGGGGAACGCGAAGGTGGTGGCGCAGATGGAGGCCAAGATGACGCCGCACCGGGTCGGGCAGCTGGCAGCGGAGCTCGCGATGGCGTCGCTCCAGGACAGCGGACACCTCGGATTCGTCCGGCACCAGACGGCGAGGGAGCGAGCCAGGCTGATGGCAGCCATCGGAGCTCATCGCGCTCTGGAGGCCTATCCGTCACAGACCAACTTCATCCTGTGCCGCGCGCGCGGGGCGTGGTCCGGGGCGAAGATCCACGACGCGCTGCTCGCCCGAGGCGTGAAGGTGAAGGCCTTCGAGCCGTTCGGCGACGAGCGATACGACGAATACTTCCGCGTGACCGTCGGCCTGCCGGCGGAGAACACCTGCTTCATCGAGCAGCTCGACGCCCTGATGAGCCCGCGCCGCAGGGAGGAGCCCTCCATGACGACGGCCCCGGCGGTGCGCCAGGTCGAGCTCTCGGAGCTTGCTTAGCCGAGAATTTGCTCAAGGTTCCGGGAATGGAGCCCCGAGGACCGAAACCCGTCCCTGCCTGCCTGACCGACACGCAGCGGGAGATCGTGGAATCCCTGGTATCAGCGCCTGAGCCCGCTCTCCAGCCTGTATGAAGCATGCGGAGCAGGTGACGCTGATACGGCGCACGCTCGATCTGATCCAGCGGCGGACCACGGACATGGACGCGGAGCCGGACCAGAGGCCGGTGGACATCTACACGTCACCGGCGCGGCTCGAGAGGGAGCGAGGACAGCTGTTCCAGCGCTACCCCATCGTCCTGACGAGCGCGGCGCTCCTGCAAAGGCCGGGCGATTGCGTCACCCACGACGAGCTGGGCGTGCCGATTCTGCTCTCCGTCGACAAGGAGGGCCAGATCAGGGGGTTCTTGAACGTCTGTCGCCACCGAGGTGCCCGGCTCCTGGACGGCCCCACGGGCGTCGCCCGGAGCTCCTTCACGTGCCCTTTCCACGGATGGACCTATGGGCTCGATGGCAAGCTGCTGCACGTCCCGCACGCCTACGGCTTTGCCGAGGGGCATTGCGAACATACCGCGCTCACCCCGTTCCCAGTGCGGGTGAAGTTCGGCATGGTGTGGACCGATCCTGGGCCAGATCTGGACGCGTTTCTGGGTCCCCTCGCGCAAGAGCTCGCCGGCTGGAACCTCTCGCGCCTCCAGCCGGCATATCAGCTCACCTTCTCGCCCAACGCGAACTGGAAGCTCCTCATGGAAGTGGCATTCGAGGTCTATCACTTCCGGAAGACGCACGCGCAGACGATCGCCCCCTGGTTGCACGACAACATCGCCCTGCATGACGACTTCTATCCCCACCAGCGCATGGTCGTCCCCAGAAACAGGATCAACGCGTGCCTGGACCGCGATCCAGCGAGCTGGGATCTCCTCTCCGTCGCGAATGTCGTCTATCTGATCTTTCCAAATACCGTCCTCATGCTGCGAGAAGGTCCGACCATTCTCCAGACGGTGTTTCCGAGCAGCCTGGATCGGACGCTCTGGCGCACGTGGGCGAGCGCCGCCCGCGTCCCGCAGACGGAGCGCGAGGTGCGCCATACAAGAGCAGACAGAGAGAGCTTCGAGACGACACTGGACGAAGACTTCAGGAGGGTGACGTCGATCCAGAGCGGGCTGCGCTCCGGCGCGAACCAGGTCGTCACGTTCGGCCGCTTCGAGCTCGGGCCCATCCGGTTTCACCGCGCGCTCGACGACTTCCTCGCGAGGTGAACGCGCGTGTCCACCGGCGCGCAACGGCTCCGGAGCTCGGTCGCCGGTGGATCAGGAGGAATCAGGAGCAAGACGATGACATCCGCGGTCACGCACAAGGAATGGTCAGCGGACAGCTTCGACGCGCTGGATCCCGCCTTCGTGGCGGACCCCTACCCGTTCTATGCGCGCCTCCGGGCGGAAGCGCCGGTCCATTTCGTCGCCTCGGTAGGGGAATGGTGGATCACGAAGTATTCCTACGCGAAGCTCGCCCTGGCCGACAAGCGCTTGACGACACAACGCGAAAAGGTCATGGCCGTCCCCCCGCGCAGCGGCTCCGGATCCTGCCCATGGACCCCGAACATGATGGAGCTGGATCCACCCGAGCATGACCGGGTGCGCGCCCTCGTGGGCAAGGGGTTCACGCGCGAGGTCATCCAGCGCCTCCGGTCGAGGGTCGAGGAGATCGCGCACGAGCTCGTGGACCTCGTCGAGGGGGGCGGGCAGATGGACGTCGTGGCCGACTACGCGTATCCCTTGCCGACCTCCGTGCTCTGTGAGCTGATGGGCTTGCCGGCATCGGAGCGGGAGCAATTTCGCGCGTGGACGACCCGGATCCACCTGAAGTTCGACCAGGCTCAACCGCCGGAGGTGCGGCAGCAGGGCGAAGAGGCCTATGACGCCGCGCGAGAGTACCTGAGCAGCGTGATCTCCGAGCGGCAGGTACGCCCGGGGGCCGATCTGATCAGCGCGCTGCTCTTCGCCGAGGACCACGGCGAGCGGCTCGCGCTCCCGGAGCTCTTGTCGAACCTCACGTTCTTCCTCTACGCCGGCTTCGAGACGACGGCCCGGATGATCTCGGCGGGTGTGTACACCTTGCTCTCGCATCCCGATCAGCTGGCGCTGCTTCGAGGCCACCCGGAGCTCACGCAGACGGCCGTCGAGGAGCTGCTGCGCTACACGTCGCCTGGACAGCGAGGGATGGAGCGCTGGGCGCTCACGGATCTCGAGCTCGGGGGCAAGCTGATCCAGAAGGGGGAGCGGCTCTCCGTCGTGCTGGGCGCCGCCAACCGCGACCCCGAGGTGTTTGCGGAGCCCGACCGGCTGGACATCGCGCGGAAGCACAACCCGCACCTGGTGTTCGCCCGGGGCACGCACGCGTGTCTCGGCTCCTTCCTCGCCATCACCGAGCTCGAGATCGCCTTCTCGGTGCTGCTGCGCCGGCTGCCGCGGCTCGAGCTCGCGACCCCGGAGCCGAGATGGGAGCCCAACACCAAGCTCCGCGGGATGGCGGCGTTGCACGTCCGTTTCCAGGGCGGAGGAAGAAGATGACATCCGCGATCACGTACAAGGAATGGTCAGTCGACGGCTTCGAAGCGCTGGATCCCGCCTTCGTGGCGGATCCCTACCCGCTCTATGCACGCCTCCGGGCGGAAGCGCCGGTTCATTTCGTCGCTTCGATAGGGGAATGGTGGATCACGAAATATTCCTACGCGAAGCTCGTCCTGGCCGACAGGCGCTTGACCACACAACGTGAAAAGGTCACGGCCGTTTCCCCGCGCCCCCCCACCGGATCATGCCCGTGGGCCCACAACATGATAGAGCTGGATCCACCCGAGCATGACCGGGTGCGCTCCCTCGTCGGCAAGGTGCTCACGCGCGAGGCGATCCAGCGCCTCCGGTCGAGGATCGAGCAGGTCGCGCATGGGCTCGTGGACCGCGCCGAGGGGGACGGGCGCATGGACATCATGGCCGACTACGCGTATCCCCTGCCGACGAACGTGCTCTGTGAGCTGATGGGCCTGCCGGCATCGGACCGAGAGCAACTCCGCGCGTGGATGCCCGGAATTCATCTGCAGTTCGATCAGGCTCAGCCGCCGGAGGTGCGACAGCAGGGCGAAGCCGCCGATGGCGCCGCGAGAGAGTACCTGAGCCGATGGATCGCCGAGCGGCAGGCGCGCCCGGGCGCCGATCTGATCACCGCGCTGCTCTCGGCCGAGGACCACGGCGACCGGCTCGCGTTTCCGGAGCTCTTGTCGAACCTCAGCTTGCTCCTCTACGCCGGCTTCGAGACGACGGCCCGGATGCTCTCGGCTGGCGTGTACACCTTGCTCTCGCATCCCGATCAGCTGGCGCTGCTCCGAGGCCGCCCGGAGCTGATGCAGAGCGCCGTCGAGGAGCTGCTGCGCTACGCGTCGCCTGTACAGCGAGGGGTGGAGCGCTGGGCGCTCACGGATCTCGAGCTCGGGGGCAAGCTGATCCAGAAGGGGGATCGGCTCTCCGTCGTGCTGAGCGCCGTCAACCGCGATCCCGAGGTGTTCACGGAGCCCGACCAGCTGGACATCACGCGGAAGCACAACCCGCACCTGGTGTTCGCCCGGGGCACGCACGCGTGCCTCGGGTCCTTCTTTGCCACCAGCGAGCTCGAGATCGCCTTCTCGGTGCTGCTGCGCCGGCTTCCGCGGCTCGAGCTCGCGACCCCGGAGCCGACATGGGGGCCCAACACCAAGCTCCGCGGGATGACGGCGCTCCACGTCCGCTTCTAGCTCCGCGTGTCAGAAATCCCGCCAGGATTTCTGAGACGTCGGGGCGGAGGCGGACGAAATATCAATGATTTCAATCTTTTCTGTCTGATTCGCGGCCGAGTCACTCTCCGGCGTGGCCCAACGCGGGCCCAACGGGCCTCCTGCAGCCACCGGGGCGCCCGCTGCGGGCTGGCCGGCGTGGTCATCGACCGCGCCCGGCGTTCGGTGGTGCAGCGCGCGGACAAGGGACGCGCCGCTGCTCGGCGACGGCGAGCCCGCCTCCGGGCCCGCGGACATGGGATCACTTCCACCTAAACGGCCGCCCCTGCCGTTCAGCTCGGGGATCGCTTCGTCCAGAGGAGCGAAGTCCCCCAAGCCGAGCTCAGCGACCTTGCGCGCCGCGCGCTTGTAGTGGTGAATCTGACGGCTCGACTTATGCCCGGTCCGATCGGAGATCCACGTCTCCGTGCGGCCGTTCGCGAGCTTGATCGAGATGAAGGTCGCACGGGTGTCGTGCAAGCGTATATTCAGCCGTGACTGCGTGGTCTCGAACAACTCGGGCCGATCGATGCCAGCACGGCGCAGGTGATTTCGAAAGTTGTGCGCCCCACTGCGCCCCGGCAGGGGCCCGCTCGGCCCAATGAAGACACGCTCCTTCGGGGGACATATAGCGAAATAGGTCCGAAGCGCGCGCACGACGTCGGGTGAGAGTGCCCAGGCGCGTGGGTCATCCGTCTTGTTCTCGTCGAGCACCACGGCGCCGCGGTCGAGATCGAGATCGGACGGCTCCAGCCTTCCGGCCTCGTCTGCCCGCATTCCCTCGCGAATCAGGAAGCCATAATAGATCCGATAGGACAGCGGAATATCCAGCGCCGCCATGAGGCGCCTATCCTCGTCGGGATAGAGGGAGCCTTTGGCCTTGTTGTCCTCCGCCTTGGGGATCCATCCACGCGGCAGCGGATTGCTGGCGATGATGCGCGCCGGATAGGTCGCGAGCGCGAGTATTCGATGAATCACTTTTGCGATGCCTTGACGCGAGGAGTCCTCAAGATGTCCTGGCAGCATGGAGATCGCTCGATCTGCATGATCGAGCGTCAAACGAGAGAGTGGAACGGGGCCGAGTACCCCTAGAACATGATTGAGCTTATGCCGGTATTGCTCCGGATGGCGAAGCGCTTTCACATGCAGTGGGTATTGCTCGGCGAGCCTCCCAGAAACAACCAACTCGGCGAACTCAGCGAAGGTTGTTTCCCCGGACGCGCGGGCACGCGCTTCGCCCCTGCAGAGCTGCTCGATGGCAAGCCGGACGTCGCGGAGCGCGTTCCCCTCGCGCGCCGCAGCCCGCTCCAAGAGCGGCAAGCCGAGGACGATCTGGCCGGCTGCGAGCAGGCGCCCGGCGAGCTCGGACAGCACCTCCAGGCGCGCGTTGGCTTCCTGCTCGGTCCGGCACGTCGGCAAGCTGAACGTGGATCGACCGGCCTCGCCAAGGCTGAGGCGCGCGGTCCACGTCTTCCCGCGCAGCCGGACGGACCCGGAGCCGTTGGCGCGCTTGTCTCCTGCGGGCCTGCCGGGTGCGCGAGTCGCCAGCTTCGGGTGCTCCGTCGTGCTCGCCGAGCCCGGCGAGTCTGCGGCGGCCGCCGCTGCTTCCGCCACCGGAGTGGCACGTCCGGCGGAGCGGCTCGAACGCAAACGCCGATCGGTCGACGCCGGTGCAGGGAGGGATGTGGTGGGGGACGACGCCGAGCGCTTGGCGCGCGCCCGTCGGTGGGGTACGTCAGTCATGGGTCGGTCTCCGGTGATGCGGGGGTCGATCAAGGGCCCGTCCGGCGTTCGCTGCGCCGAGCGGGCCCGCTCTACTTTGGCGGCAGCCTAGCACGGCTTGTTCCTGCGCGAGGAACGCTCGCCCGGTCGGTGTTTGGGCATGGGACAGATTGAAGGCCGACAGAGGCCAGCACCGCGGCAACCCGTGTGCGCTCATCCACCTCTGCGTCACAGCGCGATGCTGGGTCACCAGCCAGCGCCTGGAGGTAGGCGACGAACGCTTCGCGCTGGACGAGGCGCAGCTTGCCAAGCCTCGTGACCGGGAGCGGGAAACCCGGTCCGCGGATCGTGTCGAGGTAGACGCGTGCCGGGATCCCGGTGACCGACTCGACATTTTTCTGCGAGAGCATCTCCGGCTGCGGCGCTGTGAGTGTGAGCCCCTCCAGCGGGATCGCGAGCGTCGCCGTTGCTGTGACGGGATGGGCAAGCCCCCTCGGGGGGCACGATCCTCGGGCAGGCACGTCCGGGAATGTCCTCTCCACCACGCGTGTGCCGTGTTCCACCTGACGAAGCGCAAGGGGTGCCGATACACGGGCGAGAGCCGCTCGTGTCATGATGTACCTCCATCCGTGTTGGGTTCGTTCGCAACCGTGACCGACGCCGCCGGAAGGGGCACTTGGACCAAGCCGCTTCGCGGCAGCTCCTGTGCCTGCTGAGGTCGACCGCGATGACTGCTGCGACCGCGAGCGCGATGCGGACGAGGTGCAGGAGCTCGGCGTGAGGCTCAAGAAGCTGCTGCGGGCCCTGCTCCGTTAAGCATTGCGGATACCGAGCCGCGGTTTCCTGCCGCGGCTCGGATCCTTGTCTTCGCTGCGGTTGTCACGGCAGGCATTGCTGCCGCAGCGCGGATTTTGCCAGTATTTATTGCGAAAAAAGAGCCCGGCGCCGCGCAGGACTGGCCGCCCGCCGCCTCATTCCCTGCCCACCCTGCCGTTCGCGACGCCCCTGCCCGGGCGCCGCGTCCACCAGGAGGGCAGCGATGGGACAGCTCCGCGATCGAATGGCCGAAGACCTGAAGCTGCGGCGATACAAGCCGTCGACGTGCGACAATTACCTCCGCTGCGCACGGGCCTTCGTAGCCTACCACCGCAAGCCGCCGCAGCAGATGGGTCTCGACGAGGTGCGCGCGTTTTTGCTCTACCTCGCCGAGCAGCGAAAGATCGCGGAGGCGACCCAGCACCAGTACGTGGCGGCGATCAAGTTCCTCTACGCCACCACGCTCGGGCGTCCGGAGGTCGCCGTCGCGATCCCCTGGCCGAAGGTACCCCAGAAGCTGCCGCCGGTCCTCAGCGGCACCGAGGTCGAGGCGCTGCTCAACGCGATCGGCTCGGTCAAGCAGCGCACGATCGTCCTGACGGCGTACGGCGCCGGTCTGCGGATCGATGAGGTCTGCTCGCTGCGGGTCGAGGACGTCGACAGCAAGCGCAACCTCATCCACGTCCGCAATGGCAAGCTCGGGCGTGATCGGTACGTGATGCTCAGCGCCCCCGTGCTGACCGCGCTGCGCATCTACTGGCGGGCGGAGAGACCCGCTGGACCGGAGCTGTTCCCGGGTCGCAAGCAGGGCTCGGTCATCTCGCACGAGGCGGTGCGCAACGCGCTGCGCGAGGCGGCGAGGCGCTGCAAGCTGCACAAGCGCGTCACCCCGCACGTGCTGCGGCACAGCTTCGCCACCCACCTGCTCGAGCTCGGCACCGACATCCGCGTCATCCAGGCCCTGCTCGGCCATCGCTCCATCCGCACCACCGTCCGCTACGTCCGCGTCAGCCAGGCTCACGTCGGTCGCACCCGCAGCCCGGTCGAGGTGCTCGGCACCCAGGAGGCCAAGAAGAAGCTCGGCTGAGGTCGCGTGCACCCGCATCGCCTGGCGCCGCGGCCCGCGGCGACGGGTAGGCCTCGTCTCGAGGTCGCGGATATCGTCCGCGCCCACGGCGAGGCCTACCTGCGCGCCCACGCCGTCTCCGCCGCCCAGCGCAAGGTCCTACGCGACATCGCCGCGTGCAGGACCGCGGTGCTGGGCGGCCATGTCGACGTGTGCACGAGCTGCGGCCACGAGCAGCCCTCGTACAACTCCTGCCGCAACCGCCACTGTCCCAAGTGCCAGAGCCTCAGCCAGGCCAGGTGGATCGCCGAGCGGCAGCAGCGCATCCTGCCGACGCACTACTTCCACGTCGTCTTCACGCTCCCGGCTGAGCTGCGCCCGCTGGCGCTCGTCAACCCGCAGACGGTCTTCGATCTGCTCTTCCAGTGCGGCTCGCAGACCCTGCTCACGC
The DNA here is from genome assembly GCF_051525235.1 of Sorangium sp. So ce124. NCBI lineage: Bacteria > Pseudomonadati > Myxococcota > Polyangiales > Polyangiaceae > Sorangium > Sorangium sp. So ce124. The sequence continues at coordinate 3,517,423 of NZ_CP150312.1, read as the reverse complement.
TCGGCCGCGATCCCAGGCGGCTCGGCGCCGACATCGGTGTCACCGCCGTGCTGCACACCTGGAGCCGCAATCTCAGCTTCCATCCGCACCTGCACTGCATCGTCACGGGCGGTGGGCTCTCGCTCGACGGCTCGCGCTGGATCGAGGGGCGGCGCGGCTACCTCTTCCCTGTGCAGGTCCTCGGCAAGCTCTTCCGTGGCAAGTTGCTCGCCGCGCTCCGGCAGGCCTATGATCAAGGAGAGCTCGACCTGACCGGCGAGGCCGCCGCGCTGGCCAACCCCGCTGCCTTCGCTGCGCTGCTCGGCGCGCTCTACCGCAAACCCTGGGTGGTGTACGCCAAGCCGCCCTTCGCTGGGCCCGAGCAGGTCTTTGCTTACCTCGGTCGCTATACCCACCGTGTCGGGCTGTCCAATCACCGGCTGCGGTGGATGGATGAGCGCGGCGTGTGCTTCCGGACCCGCGGAGACAAGACCGTGACGCTCTCCGCAGAGGAGTTTCTGCGTCGCTTCCTGCTGCACGTGCTGCCTCATCGCTTCGTGAAGATCCGACACTTCGGCTTGATGGCTGCGTGTCACGCCACCACCACGCTCGAGGTGGCACGCACGAGGATCCTGGCGGCGCGAGACGCAGGGCAGTGCGCTGTCGGGGGAGATGAGCACCGGGAAGCCAGCTCTCACGAGCACGAGCCCTCTGCGCGCCACGTCGTCAAGGTCGACTGGTGCACGCTGCTCGCCGAGCTCACGGGGATCGACCTGTCCATCTGTCCTCGCTGCGGTCAGGCTGCGATGGCTCGCCGCCCGCTGCCGTCGTGCGTCGTCGCCTCTTCCGCTGCCCCTCCGGACACGTCATGAGCATTGCTGGCCTGGGCAGGAGCAACAACACCACCTCCGTTGCGCGGCGGTCAGGGATCGATCCGCCTTCTGCGCCGTCCACGTCGGCGGCGTGCGTGCTTCTGGGCCTCCGTCGGCGCCGCGCTCTGCCTCGGCACGTCTGCGCCCAACGTCGTGGCGGCGGGATGCACCACGCGTGCGAGCCCCGCCACGCCCGCCCTCTGCTGCCTTCTCGGGCAGGATCTCCATAGGCCTCGCGACCGCCTCGCCCGGCCGCGAACCGGCCCGGTCCAACCCGACGTTTGCGGGACTGCGCCGGGACCTCGCCGCCGCTGCTGCTCAGGCGCAGTCCCGCAAACGCCTATTCAGAAACGGTAGTTCTGCGCTCCCGGTAGTTCGCCGCGAACTACCGGGATACGCGCTCGGAAAGAACATCGAGCCGTATCGCGGGGTTAGGTGTTCTGGGAAGCGTCGCTGAGGGGCCGAAAAACGGGAAAAATGAAGGGCTCGATTTGGTAGTTCTGCGCGCCCCCTCAGCGACGCGCGCGGAGGTGACACCGAGGGGGGCCCCCAAGGTAGGCACACCGCGCAGAACGCGACCCACGCGCACCGGGCGAGCGGGTTCGGTCGGTCCGCCGTCGCCTCCGAAGCCCCACGCCCCCGTGCCGGCCACCGTGTCAATGATGCCGTCGGGCGCCACACCACGGACGCTGTGATTGCCCCTATCGGCGATGTAGACGCTGCCGTCGAGCCCTACCGCGATGCTGGACGGACTCGTCGATGTGGCCAGCGCGGCGGGGCCGCCGTCCCCGCTGTACCCGGCCGCGCCTGTACCGGCCACGGTCGCGATCGTCCCGTCGGGTGTACCCCGCCACACGCGATTGCCGCCCTGCTCGGCAATGCGCAGGCGGCCATCAGGCCCGAGCGCGAGCCCGCGCGGCACGTCGAGCTTGGCGGCGACCGCAGGCCCGCCGTCGCCGCGATCCCCCTCGTTGCCTGTGCCGGCCACGGGCCTCAATCACACCGTCTGTGCCCACGCGGTGCACCCGGTGGTGGAACGTATCGGCGACGTAAATGCCGCCGTCCGTCGCCGCGGCCACGGCCGAGGGCGCATAGAGCGGCACCGCCGTTGCCCGCTCGCCATCCCTCAGCACGCAGTTTGCGCAACCGTGGTCCGCCACGGTGGTCAATACGTTGCCGAGCGCACCGGCGCGGCGACGCCGCCCGTCATCCAGGTGAAGCACCCGCCCGCTGGGCTCGTAGGCGTGGTGCTCGCTCAGCATCCAGCCGCCAAGCCCCTGGGAGCGAGCGCTGAGCATACCGGCGCCCCGCGCCAGACCTTCCACAGCGTGACGTCGTCGCGTGTCCTAGTGCCGACGCTCGGGGTGTTCCTTCGAGGGGGCGCCCGAAGGCGTCCTTGCCGTCCCACGAGACCGTCGTCTCGCTGTTCGGCTCGCAGGGGCAGGCGAATCGCTCCTCGAAGCGCCGGCCGGCGATCTCGACGACCAGGTCGATGCGCTCGAGCGAGGCGGGCACGCCGCGGCGGCTGGGCGGGATCGTTAGGGCATCAGGCCGAGCGCGAAGAGGGCATCCGACCAGAGCGGCCAGAGCGTGCGGTACGGGTGCGTCGCCAGCACCACGCCGCCGCTCGGGAGGCGCCGGACGTAGAACCGGGCGTGGTCGACAAGGAACTCGAAGTGGTCGAGGGTGATCTCGACCTCCGACAGGGCCGAGCCGCTGCCTGTCTCCGCGCCCCCTCCATCGCTCTCCCTGCGCTGCCGCGTCCGCTCGTAGATCTCGCGCGCGCGCGGCTCCGCGGCGCGCCACGCGCCGTCTGGTGTCTCCGCCGCGGCTTCGAGCGCTTCGAGCAGGGCGGAGGGCGGTATTGCCATCGCCTTGAGGACGGTTTCGCGGGAGAGCGAGCTCGAATGCGCACCCGCATGTCGTAGCGCGACGCACGCGCCGGGCGGCGCGGCTTCCACCCGCGCGCGGAGCGCATCCAGCGACAGGCCAGCGGTGCGCGACACCCTGTCCTTGTCGTGGAGGCAGATCCACGAGAGGGCGAGGTCGCGCGCGAGGTCACGAGCGTCCGCGTTGTACGTCGCGCACAGGGTGACCGGCGCGAGCCAGGTGCGCGCCGTCGTGCAGCCACCGGTCGGGACGCGGCCGCTCGCGTCCGGCGCGCAGAGGCGGAGCAGGACGTCCTCGATGTTTTCAAGCGCCATGTGCCACGCGAGCACGGCCTCGGCCTGCACGGAGCGCGGGCCGCGATCCAAAGCGAGGTCCATCCGCGTGAGGGGAAAGTCCTCGATGTGGCGGGGGTGCACCTGGATGGGACCCTTCGGCTTGAGACGCTCGCTCTTGTCGGTGAAACAGCGAAGGATGCAATGGACGAAGTGCTCCTGGCTCAACGATGCGACGAAGTAGGTCTCCGCGTCGGTGCGTCCGAAGTGGGCTCGGAGCATCGCGACCACTTCATCCACGGAGATCGTATTGCATTCCGTGTCATGGTCCATGATCGCGCGCATGCTGTACTGTGGCTCCTTGATGAGGGCTGACAGCGCCGCGCCGAACGCATCGACCCTCTGTGCCTCGTCACACCAGGCGAAGAAAAACGGACCTTCTCTCATCGATCGATCATCCTCGTGAGGTAGCCTGCGTCAGGACATGAGGCCGAGCACGAAGAGCGCGTCGGCCCAGAGCGGCCAGAGCGTGCGGTAGGGGTGGGTGGCCAGCACCACGCCGCCGCTCGGGAGGCGGCGGACGTGGAAGGGGGCGTGCTCTTCCAGGAAGCGGGTGTGCTCGCGGGTCGTGATGTCTACCCAGAACGCAGGTGGGACCTCCCCGGCGGCTTCATCGTCGAGCTGGCAGCGTAGCTCCAGGAGCTCGCGCGCCTTCGGCTCGGCCGCGCGCCACGCGTCGTCGGGCAACGCCGCGGCCTCGAGCGCTTCGAGTAGCGTGGCCGGCGGCGTCGCGAGCGCCTTGAGCACGGTCTCGCGCGAGAGCGAGCCCGTGAGCTCGCTCGTGCCTCTCATGGGCACGTGTGCGCCGCGCGGCGCGGCGTCTACCCGCGCGCGAAGCGCCTCCAATGACGTGCCCGCGATGCGCGAGACGCTCTCCTTGTCGTGGAGGCTCACCCACGACAGGGCGAGGTCGCGCGCGAGTTCCGCGGCGTTCGCGTTGTAGGTCGCACACATGTCGACGGGGGCGATCCAGTTTTCCTTGTCGGTGCAAGCGCCGGTCGGCACGCGCCCGCTCGCGTCCGGCGCACAGAGGCGGAGCAGGAGGTCCTCGATGTCGCCCTGGACCAGGTGGTAGGCGACCGCGGCCTCGGCCTCCACGGAGCGGGGGCCCCTGCCCACGGGAATCTCGTCGGGGTAAAAATCCCACTTGCGTTCGCCCGCAGTCAAGCAGAGCGGGCCCCAAGAACAGAGACGTTCGCTTTCGTCGGTGTAGCATTTGAGGCCGAACAGCATGCCGCCCTTGGAATCGTTCAGGCTCACGCCGGAGAGGAGGTGAGCGTTGTTCGTTCCTCCAAAGTGGGCGCGGATCATCGCGAGCACTTCGTCCACCGAGCGTGTCTTGCACCCTTGCTGGTGGCTCATCATCAGGCTGATGAGAGCCCCCGGGCTGACGAGGGCCGACAGGGCCGCGGCGAACGCCTCGATCCGTTCTGCCTCGTCGCACCATGCATAGAAGCAAGGTTCTGATTCGCTCATAGCCGGATCACCATGATAAACATGTTGAAGCCTTCCAGCGTCACGGTCTCGCCCTTCTTCCAGTTGAACAGGTAGCCGTCCTTGACGGTGAAGTTCGGGTCCTTGAACTCCGCCCCATGCTCCATGATGAGCTCGACCCGATCCACGTCTCCATCGAGCCCCTTGTCCTTCAGCGCCTTCATCGCGTTCGTGAGTTGTTCGCGAACCTTGCCGACATCGATCTTCCCGCCCTTGGCCTCGCTCACGATCAATTTGTGGCCGCTGGATATTGACACGAAGTCGGGCGCCGCCCCCTCGCTGCCCCCGGCGCTTGATTCCTTCGGAATCTTCAGCACGTCGCGCACGGCGTCGTCGCCGACCCCGACAAGCGATCGGCCATCGTCCACCAGGAACTTGGCCGCCTTCTTCTCGAAGATGTCCACCTTCTTCCGCTTCGTGACCGCCCCGCGGAGGTTCTTGTACCCCCGGACGCGGTTCGTTTTCACGATCTTGGCGAACGCCTCCTCGATGTCCGCGATGTTCCCGGCGACCCGGATTGCCGCCGGCCGCAGCCCGCTGCTGATCTTGACCGCGCGCCACATCGGCCCTATCGCCCCGAGCCCGAACCCCATCCCCGAGAAGATCCGCTCCTGGTCGCTCAGCTCCTCGCCCGACGGCAGGCACCACGCCTTGCCCGTCACGGCCTCGCACAGGTCCAGCGCCGGCCCGACCACCGGCACGAACCCGACCCCAATGCGCGTCGTGGCGTGGACGAGCGTCTGCATCACCTCCGCGTACGCCTCGAACCCTTCGGCGACCGTCGACATCGCCCCCGCGAACGCGCTGATCGTCTGGTAGAGCTCCGTCTGCTCCAGGTCGAGCCCGTCCCCCGTCCACAGGTTGAGGTTGTCCCTCATCTGGTCCGCGAGCGCATCGAACCGTGGCTTCAGCACCCTGTCCACTTGCGCCCGCAGGTCGGCAGGCACGGGCGAGTCCTCGAACCAGTCCGACGCATCCATGAACTGCCGCACGAACCCGGTGATCCGGTTCTGCGCGTTCAGGAACGCGTTGGTCTCCGCCAGCGACACCCCCATCCGGTCGCGCAGCGCGATCTCCAGCGCCGCGCTGTTGGCCCGCCACGCCCGCACGTTCGCCACGAAGTCCGCCCGGAGGACCACCACCCGGCCGCTGACGTCCGCCTCCAGCGCCGCGAGCACCGCGTCCGCGTACGCCGCGTAGGGATCCCGGCCCTCCTCGAACGCCCCGTCGACCCCTGCGACGTCCGGCACCTCGACCCACGGCACCTCGCTCTCCCCGAGCGCGTACGTTTGCGGGTCGTCCGGATCCCACCCCTCGGCGCGCGCGTCTTCCGTCGCCAGGTCCGCCACCTCGTCCGCCTGCGCGCCGAACTCGTCCATCAGCCGCGCGACCTCGTCCTCGAGATCGCTGACGCTCTTCTTCAGGTCGTCGACGAGCTGCTCCATCGCCGCGCGCGTCTCCGGCGCGACCGCGTCCTTGTACCGATCCAGGATCGCCTCGAGGTCGGTCCGCGAGATCTCGTCCAGCGGCCGGCTGACCAGGTCCTTCAGCTCGGTGTCCAGCTGCTGGAGCAGGTCCATCTTCTCCGCCAGCAGGCCCACCGCCCGTGCGTTCGCCACGAGCGCCGCGCGCTCCTTGGCGATCTCGGCCAGCAGGATCTCGATGTCGCGCGCCAGCGCCGGGTTGATCTCCGCGAGGCTCAGGTCGAGGGTCGTGGCGCCGGAGAACGCCACCCCGCGGTGCCGGACGTCGAAGAGCGGCTTGTTCAGCCCGAGCGGTTCCGAGACGAGGTGCACCACCTCGCGCGCGTCGACGCACGTGTTGTCGCCGCCCTTCCTGGTGACGTGGAAATGGAAGTCGTTCATGCCCATCACGAGCAGCACCGAATCGAACGCCGCCTCCATCCGGTTGCTCTCCGAGCCGTCGGCGTTGAACACGAACTCGCCCGGGACCTCGTAGGTGGGGAGCGGCGTCTGGTTCACGTGGAAGTAAGGCGCTCCGGGGTCGTCGAGCTCGGGCGTCAAGCACCTCGTGTTGAACGAGGTGGTGACCCAGTCGAGGCTGTACGGCGTACCGGCCCACGCGAACGACGGCGCCAGCACCGCCAGCGCCGTGACCAGCGCGACGAGCCTCTGGAACACCGCGGCGCTCCGGCCGCGCAGCGCAACGTCCTTGGAGCCTCTCATGTCCCCTCCGCGCCGCGCACGGCGGCGTCATACGCGATCGCGGCGCCCTTCACGTCCCCCGCGTCGAGCCTCGCCTGAGCCGCGTCGAGCTCCGCCGCGGCCATGCCCTTCTCCCGCAGCGCCGCGAGGCCCGCCGCGATCTTCTGCGGCACCCCCGTCCTGAGCTCGGCCTCCGCGGCGTCGAACCTTCCTCGAAGCTCCGCGCACCCGGCCTCGCGCCAGGACGACCCCGCCGCCTCGCAGAGCGGTCGCAGCTGCGCCAGCGCCAGGAGCTCCCCGCACCGCTCGGCCAAGAGCGGCAGCCCGAGCTTCTCGCTCACCGGCGGCGCCGCCGACAGCGCCGCGATCTGCGCGCGCGCACGCTCCCCGAACGCCTCCGACGCCTTGCGCGTCCGCGCCCCTGCGACGGCCTCGCGCGCCCCCTCGTCCATCTGCAGCACGCGGAGCGCCTCCCGGCGCAGCGCGATGCCGCCGAGCAGCGCCGCCGCGGTCGCGTCGCTCCGGGCGACGCGACCCTTCACGTAACCCAGCATCGCGTTCAGCGAGCGCAGCGCACCCGACGTCATGTCCGGCAGCACCGCGCCGTGCGTCGCGAGCAGTTCCCTGTGCGGCACCATCGCCTCATCGAAGGAGGCCGCGAAGACCTGGAGCGTCGCCGACCACCTCAGGATCTCCGCGGTGAGCTCGCCGGGCGAGCGGCTCGCCTCGCGCGCCGTCGCGAGCACCGCCTGCTCCACGCCGTCGAGGCCGTCGATGTCCGACCGCGACGCCTGCGCCGAGAGCTCCGCGTACGCCGCCGTCTCCGCCGCCTCGGTCGCGCGGTACGCGGCGAAGCGCGCCGCGACGCCCGCGTATTTCGATCGCAGCGGCGCGACGTCGCTCCGGGCCTGGTCGAAGACCGCCTGCACGGCCGCCATGGCCTGCCTGTCGGCCGCGAGCGCGGCGGCGAGCGGCTCCCGCTCGGCGCTGGCCTTGTCGATCATTGCTTTCTTGAAGTTGCCCGGGGCGTCGACCGGCGCCTCCGCGAGCAGCACCCTCTGGCGGTCCCTCGCCTCGTCGAGCAGCCACGCGAGCTTGCCCGCGAGCGTCGCCCGCAGGGACTCGGCGTTCCTCGCGTCGTCGCGCACGTACGCGATAGCCTCGTCGATGTGGCCGAACCAGACGCCGAGCGAGTAATCGCTTGCGACGATCTCCTCCGGCGTCTTGTTGTTCGGCCAGGTGGCCCACAGCTCGATGGGCAGAGCGCCGTCCGTCTCGGCCTGGGCCCACGCGGCGCCCGGACCCTGATTCTCGCCCACGCAGTGCTCCTCGCCGCCCACCGCCGCCGCACAGAAGCTCCCGAACGTGTCGTCCCCGAACTTCCACAAGCACCCGGCCCCTGCCGCCCCGAGCGCCAGGGCGGCCACAGCGACCGCAAGGATCGTCCTCCGTCGCCTCGGTCTGGATCTTTCGCCCATGCTCATTGCCTCCACCCCGCGATGTTTCTCTCTCTCGCACGCTCGCCCGCACGTTCTCCAGAAGCAAGCGTCCCCACCAAAGCGCTAGGACATTGCTCGGCCCTGGATCGCGCCCCGAGCGCCAGGTTGTCCGTCCCCAATGCGCGGACAGTCGCGGAACCGGAGAGGTGTGCTTGGGGGTGCGTGGCGCCACGGCCTGCGGACCGGCCGCGGGGTCGAGGCGGAGGCCGCTGAGCTCGTGACCCTCGCCGGCGAGCTCCGCGAGCGAGGTCTCGGCGTCGTGCTCCTGGGGCGCCGCGCGGCTGTCCACGTCGCCACCAGCAGGCCCGCGGGCGCCCTCGTGGAGCTCCGAGCGTGCCACCGTCGGCGCCCTGTCACTACAGGGTTCGCCTGAAGTGTCGTGATCCTATTCAGGGAAACGCAGCGTCTCGACCCGGGTGCCGTCCTCCCCCCGGATCTCTTCGCCAGACCAATCCCAGCTCACGCCGCCCTTTCCCGGCGGTCCCAGCTCGTAGGTCACGCCCTCCAGCGTAAGCTGGTCCTCGTCGAGGTAGGCGATGCCGATCGAGTCGCCGCCACGCCCGGGGCCGCCGTAGCCGCCCTCACCCCCTCGGCCGCCGTTGCCACCCTGGCAGGACCACGTGCCGTCCCCCACGGCGCCGCCCGATGCTCCTCGACCGCCTTTGCCCCCTTGCTCGGGTGGCCCGCCGTCGCCACCCGGCCCCGCGGCCAGCGTCTCGATCACGGTGTCGCGCACCGTCAGGTTGGCGTGGAGCGCGACGATCCCGATCGTCGGATGGCCGTTCTCACCCCCTCGACCGCCTCGCCCGCCGCAGCCACCGGCGCCGCCAGAGCCACCGCCGGCGCCTCCTTTCGAGGCCACGCCGCACGCGGCGAGGCCGCCTCGACGGCCGCCGCCCCCGCCACCGCCTTGACCCGGCATGCCCCTATCGCCGTCGCCTGCCCAGTCGGCCTCCCATCCTGTCTCGGTGATGCGCCCGATCCCCTGACCCGCGGCGCCGACGGCACCCCACATGCCGCTTTTCCCGGTGAAGCCGCTGCTGCAACCACCGTCTGCCCGGTTGCCAAGTCCTCCTTGCCCATCGTGGCCGGGGTCCGGCTTGGCTACGGGCTCGCCGTCCTCCCCATCTCCAGCGCCGTCGGCGAGCCCGTCGCCTCCCTTGCCACCGGCGCTCGGGATTCCGCCGTCGCACGGATTCATCACCGCCGGGCCGCCGGGGACGGTGTCTGCCGAGCACGCATCGCCGCCGTACAGACCATCCGGTCCGGCCGCTGCCTGATTTAGCCCGCCCCATTTCTCGCCATCGTGGCCTGCGTATCCGTAGTATGTGCGGATCTCGCTCCGGATGAGCTCCACGGCAGTGTTGGAGTGAACAAGCATCGTGATCGGGCCCCACGCTCTCAAAGCCATGTCGACGATCGTCGATACCCCGTCCGCGGCACCCCTATCGCCATCGCTCGCCGGCACAACGGTCAGGACGATATCTGGCTTATCCGAAATCTGAATCAGGGAGCGCGTGTCAGCCTGGCGCCTCCAGCTCACGCAGCCGAACCCCCCGATGAGATCCACGCCGGAAGGGAGCGTCACAGGCCCGAAGAAGCCGTCGGCGCACGCGAAGACGCGCCCCCGGCCCGTACGCGCGAGCTCCACTCCGCGCTGCAGCGTGCGCACCGGCTTGTCTTTCGTGCCGGGGTTCGCATCGTCGCCGCTGCCCCAGACGCCGCCCACGAACACGCCGCATCCATCCTCCCACACATCGGCGGCGAGACGCTCGAGACAGAAGGACTCCGGCGGCGGCTCGCCTTGACACGGCGACGTGCCGTCGCACGCCGCTCCGCCAGGCTCATTGGGGCCCGGCGCGGTGCCGCAGCCGGCCACCGCGAGCAGCAGCGCGGGGGACAGATGGATCGCTCTTGTAATTCGCATCGTTCTGCCTCGATGTCGTGTCGTAGCGAAGAGGACAATCAGTGGGGCGGCACGGGATTGGGCACGTCGAATTGACGGTAAGGCATGGAGTCGCCCGCCTGCCCCTGCCCCACCGCGTCATCAGGTGCTGCATTGCCTGCGAGACCGCCATCGCCAGGTTTTCCAAGCTGTATAGTGGCGTCCGGCCCGATGCCCACGTAGGCGCTGTGAGCAGCGACGCCGTAGGAGGATCCTCCGAGGCCGCCGCCGGCGTCGCCCCCGCGACCGCCGTCGCCACCAAAGCCGCCGGAGCACGCGCGCCACATCTGACTGCCGGGAGCGCCCAGTCCACCGTCGCCGCCTGGTGAACCCCCGCCGCCTGGTTGGCCCGTGCCGCCGACCCCGCCGTTGCCGCCGTTGCCCGTCATCACGCGAGTCGCCTCGAGCGTCACCGCGCTCCCCTGCAGCGCAACAACGCCGATGCTCGACCCGCCGTAACCACCGCCTTTGCCGCCAAGGCCACCGCAGCCGCCGCCGCCGCCTGAACCGCCAGCCGCACCGCCCTGCGGGCGGCCAGCTGGACACGCCACCATCGGGCCGCGCGACCTGCTGCCGCCCCCGCCGCCACCTCCTTGACCGACCCCGCCCTTCTTCCCATCATCACCGCGGATTCCCATCCAGCCGTCTTCGGTCAGGTAGCCTGCGCCAACAGCACCGTCCGCGCGACCGGCGTCAAGGCCGCCCATCCCGTTTGCGCCATCACTGCAACGCGCGCTCCCCGCGCCAGTGCCTCCAAGGCCGTTGCCATCTGGATTCTCCGCGGGCATCGGCTGCCCCGGAGCGCCATCGCCCCCCGACTCGAGCCCACCGTCGCCCCCGTAGCCTCCAGTGGACTCGATGCCATCCTCGCACACGGTCACGACTTCCAGCGCGCCCGTCGGGGAGTCCGCGGTGCAGGCGTCCACGCCGTGGTTCCCTACCACGCCGACGTTCGCGCGGAAGCTCGGCGCGTCCTCCCCCGGCTCCCCATCCTTGCCGTTGCCCGCGACGATCACGCTGTCCTGCACGAGCGCCCTGGCCCCCGAGCTCAAGATCATGGCGATCGACGACTTGCCATCGTCCGCGGACGAATCCGCCGCCTCGACACGCACGCCGAAGACCGTTGACGTCGCGTGCTCTTTGTCATCCGCGATCACCCTCAGCGGGATCCCCACCGGCGGAGCGATGATCGTTGGGTGATTCGGCCCGCCGAACGACCCGTCATACGACCAATCGCCGCCGTCACACAGGCGCCCGCCCCAGAGGTCGACCCCCGAGGGAAGCGTGATCTTCTCCTCGAACGACCCGCCGCACGCGTACACGCGCCGGGTCGCTGCCTCACCGTGGCCTCGCCCGTACGCGGCGAGCCCGATCGCGTGCTGAAGGGTCTTCACCGGAGCGTCCTTCGTTCCGGCGCTGTTGTCGTCGCCCTGCTCGCTGACGAACACCCCGCACTCGTCGAGCGCTATTGTGGTCGCTGGGTCGCCATCACAGAAGGTCGGCTCAGGCGCAGGGGCGCACTCCATCACTTCCCAGCAATCGTCACGGTACGAAGTGCAAGCTAGCAGCGTGCTGCTCGCTCCCCACGCACAGACCACGACAGCAACGGCGGCGGCCAACGCTCTTCGGTCTTCCCGTGGCCGCATCCCCTCGGTACCCGGCATGGTCACCACACCCCCTCGATGCTCACGCCCGTCTCGTGCCCGGTCACGACGGGCGATATCTGGACCTGATCCTGCGCTGGCGTGCGTCCCAGGACGGAGAAGTCCGTGAAGAAGGACGCGGCGGTGGCCGCGCCGATCACACCGCCCGTGATGACCAGGGCCATGCCCACCCGGTCGGACAGGTTGCGCGCGTCGCGCAGGCGCCGCAGCTCGCCGCATGGCGAGCGATCTGGCGCTTGCCAGCACATGGACGAGCTCGATCTCGGGTTGCTCTCGAGCTGGTCACGCCGCGCGCTCATGTCCTGATCGAGCTTGCTGGCGCTGATCATGAGGATGGCGCCTGCCGATACGGTGCCCGTGGCGAGCGAGATTCCCACGACACGCAGCGTACCCGGCCAGGAAGCCCACGGACTGGGGGCCTGCGCGCGCGGAGGGGGCAAAGCGCGCACGGGAGTCGGCGTCGCGGTCGCGGTCCCCTTGGCGCTGCTCGCCTCCTTGGTGCCGCTCGCCGCCGCACACAGCAACGGCATCGTGAACTCGTGCTCCGCGCCTGCCACGGCGCGCAAGGAATGAAGCGCGTCCTTACAGCCCGGTGCACGGCCCCGCACCATGTGTTGGCCTGGCTCGAAGAACAGCATGTAGGTCCGCGCGGTCCGGCCGATGCGCTTGCCGTCGACGAGCACCTCGGCGTCGGGCGGATCGACGCCGAGAACGAGCCGCGCAACGTGCGGCGCTGCCTTGCGCTGCCCTGCCTCGAATCGCTGCTGGAGCGCTTCTGGCAACGCTTCGCGCTGTTCTAGGCTCCTGGCCAGGTGCTCGGCCGCGTCGCGGTACTTGTGCAGCGCGAGCTCGCAAAGGCCGAGCTCGCCGGCGAGCTCCGCGCGCTCCACCTCGGTGCTGGTCGCCGCGTCCGCGGCCTCCAAAGCTGCCTTGTATTCAGCGGTTGCCTCGGTCCACAGCCCGGCCTTGCGCGCTTTCTGACCACGGCGAACATGCTCCTTCACCGTCGCTCGGTCGCTCGGTCCCGCCTTCGGATGGATATCGTCCGCGCTGGCCGAGTTCGGGAAGCCTGTTGCGGCCCCGAGCGCAAGAAAAAGCGAGAGCGAATGCGCAATGCAACGCATGCCGCGACGGTACCGACGCCGGCTGCTAGGCGTCAACCGGCAGAAACCGCCACGTCTCGGCGGCTTCGGTGGGAATTGGCGGTCGGATGAGGGAATGCGTTCAACCATCCGTCAGACATGGCCAAGCGTAGCCTAAGAAACTACATGGCGGCACATTGTCCGACCGAAGTTGCTCCTCGACTCATTTCTCTGAACCTTTTGGGCCGCCTCGCGTGTGCTGCTTACCGTGGCCAAGCCAGCGACCGTCTCCCCCGGCTTCGAGCTCTTCCGGCGCCTGGCCAGGCGCCACGGTGTACCGGCGCGAAACGCCGAGGATATCGCCCAGGAAGCGCTGCTGCGGGGGCTCGACGCCGACCAACGGATCGAGCCGGGCGGCGACCCGGGGCCGTACCGCGTCACGATCGCCGTCAACCAGGCGCGCAATCACGTCCGGGACGCGCGCTGCCGCGGCGAGGTGCTCACGTCGTTCGATGAGCGCGAGATCCGAGATGAGCTCCCCACGCCGGAAGAGCTGCTCCGCAGACGGCAGCGGGAAAAGCTCACCCGGCAGCTGATCGACCAACTCGAGCCCAAGTACCGGGATCTCGTGATCAAGCACGACCTCGAGGAGGTCCCGCTCGCCGAGATCGCCGCCGAGCAGGGGCTCCCGCTGGACACGGTGAAGACGCGACACCGGCGGGCGCACAAGGAGCTCGAGGTGCATGGGGGACGGTGGCAGGCGCAGGAGCGCTCTCAGGGAAGGGACGGGAGCATCTGCGTGCCGCTTGCACTGGGCTTCGGCCGTCGTGCGTCGTGGCTGGCCTCGCTGCGCCGGCTGGGCATGAGGATCGTCGTTCAGGCCGCGCTCGTCGTGATGACCGGCGCGCTCGTCTCCGCCGTGCCGCCCTTGCCCGACCTGGAACCGTGGATGAGGGCGGCGGCGCTCCGCGCCCCTGCTACCGCGCCCGCGGAGCAGGACGCCGTGGCGCCCCCCGCGCGAGATGGCGCCCAGCGCGCCGCGGGGCCCGCCAGCGGAGATTGGGCCCCCGACGCAGCGGCGCCCGCCGCGGCGACCGCGCACGAAATCTCGTCGTCGACGGAACACGGAAGCGCGCGCGGCGAAGCGATGGCGACCGGCACGCCCGCTCCCTCGAACGCGAAGACGAGAAGTCACCGGGCCGCGCCTCCGGCGAGTGCCGTTCGACCGACCGCCGGCGAGGTCGAGAGGAGCCTGGTCAACCAGGCGCGGAGGGCCATCGAGGCCAACGACGTCATGGCCGACGTCGAGGCTCGGCGGCTGCTCGATGCCCACGCGCGGCAGTTCCCGCGAGGGCGGCTCGCCGCAGAGCGCGAAGAGCTGCTCAGGCAGCTTCGCTGAATCGTCGGCTATCCATCAACAGCTAGGCAGGCGGGATAGCGGTGCTGCCTTCGCGCAGCGCAACGCCGAGATCCGCCTTGTTTCGGACAACAACGCTCACGTCCAGGAGGCGAAAGTTCATGGAAGACATGTTGGGGGCGATGTGGCTGGTGTCGCCGCTCGGGCTCGCGATGATCGCGTGCGTCGCGATCGGCTTCGCGGTCACCGCGCGCGAAGCGCTGGGACGCGAGCGCGGGCTTCGCGAGGCGCGCGAGCACGCGCATGATGACGAGGAGGCAGCCCTCACCGATGCGAAGGAGCAGGCCGCGGGGGAGCGGGACCGATATCGGCGCCTTCTGGACTGTCATGTCGACGCGGTGCTTGCAGAGCTGACAGACGCCCGAGCGCGCCCCGTTCCGCGGCCGGGGAGGGTCCTGGAGTCGTTCTGTGCGACGACGCCTTCGTGGAGGAGAAAGCTGGGCGACAGCACGGGGTTGGAACCAAGGGAGGTGGAGCGGTTGCTGAGGAGCGACCTCCCCATGACGCCCGGCCTTGCCCGGCAGCTGGAGTCCTTCACCGGCGCGCCGGCGCGGTACTGGGAGCGCCTGTGGCGGCTGCACGACGACCACCGAACGGACGCGGAGACGACGGTGGTCATGCAGATCGGTGCGCCCAGCACCAAGCCTGAGAGCTCGGCGCTTCCCGGGGCGTCGTCGGAGCCGAGCTCGGCGCCACCGGCCCCGCCGACGATACCGCCCCGCGCGCTCGACGTTCCTCCGCCCGTGGTGCCGTCTCCCGAGCTTGCGGCCAGGAGTCCGCGGGCGAAGCTTCCGCCGCCTCCGCTGCCGCGGCTTCGGTCGCCGCTCCCTGTCCGCACCGCCGCGGGGGCGGAGCTCGCCCAGCGCGCCGCCACGCTGACGAGCTTCCCGCTACAGCGTGACGAAGCGGGGACGAGCTCCGCCAACGCGTCCGACTGGGAGGACGCAGCGCGCTCTCCGCTGAACACGACACTTCCGGGCGTAGGGAGCCATGGATGAGCGCCGCCGCGCTTCGCAGCTACACGCCATCAGGAGCCTGCTGGCGAGCATGCTGGCGCTACGGGAACTCTGAGCAGCTACGGCTAACGTCTTCCTTTGGTAGTGGACGGGGAAGAGCGCGAACCGGTGCCGCACGAGTGCGGACACGCAGCATCATCAGATTACGGGCGTTTGCCCGAGGGGGAGGGTAAAACCATGGATCGTCCGTCGAATGAAGACGAGCGAGCCGCCGCGCACGCGCGCCTGTTTTGCCCGGCCGTGGTCCGCGCCGTGCTGCGCTGGCTGCGGAGGCTGGGGGTCCCACTGTGCCATCGTGCCGACGTCGCAGGCCAAATCTGGCTCAACGCCTGGGAGAGCTGGCCCAGGTTCGATCCGAAGCGGGGCAGGCCTGAACGCTGGTTGAACGCGATCACCGTACATGTTGTCTCGCACTATCGCGAGCGTATGCAGCACCGCAGGGAGGAGCTCGTCGATCTTATCGATGTAGCCGATCCAGCACCGGATGCCGCGGTTGCGATGGAGTACGACAGCATCAGATCGGGCACCATCAACGCGGTGAAAGAACTCGATCCGCAGCTGCGATTTGTTCTCGTGGCACACGATCTGGATGGGATCCCGATGGCCCAGGTGGCAGAAGACGCGGGGCTACCTCTCTCTACGCTCTACAAGCGACGCACAAGGGCCCTCGGTGCACTGCGCGACATCATGGGGCTTCGGGTAACCATGGAGGACTTCGCCGGGAGAGTGGGGCCGCAAGGAGCATCAACGAAGGCATCCTAACGTATAGCTGTACCCTACTGACGACCGGGCCGAACCGCCGACAAGGGAGGGGGGCGGTGTGGTGCGTAACGGCGTGGCTCAGGGTGCTGGCAAGCGAGGCGACGACGCCGGCCCGAGGCGACGGGTCGTTCGGCGCGAGCTCTCCGATCCCGGGGCTCGCAGGTTGGGTCCGCGCTGGGGCCATCCCGTCCGAGGAGGCGCAATCGGCGGTGGTTACGTGCTCCCCCAATTGCGATCAAAGGGACGGTTCGGCATCGCGCATTGGTTCCCCAAGTTCTCCCGCGCAGGGCGGGAAAGCGCCTATCCGCGCTGCGAGTTCTGCATCCCTGGGGTCGACGGAGCGGTCGGAACTGGTGCGAGTTCGCGACGGAGCGCTCGCGTCGGGCGCGGAACGCGGCACGGAGCACGGGGTCGAGGCAGTGGCGGGCGCTGCGTCGAGCGGGTGCGGGGTGCGCCGGGCGTGCGCTTGAGAGCGCGGAGGGCGCAGCGGCGCTCTCGGGGGAACTCGAGCCCCGACCGCGAGCCCAAGAGCCCTGGGCGGCGCGTGCGCGGGCGCGTGGCGGCCCTGGCGCGCTCTGCTTCGACCCGGTGCGATTCGGAGGCGAGCGCGCTCCTCACGCCGGCACCTGGACGGGCTCGCCGGGCCCCGACTAGCGCGCTGCGAGGTCGGCGCCCATGGGGTCGGCTGAGCGCTGGGCACGGGTTTGGGCGAAACGCTCGCCGGTGTCGGCTCCCAACCAGAGAGGTTCCCGTAGGGCGCGTGCCGCGACCCCGCCGTTGGAAGGACGACCCCCCGATCCTGCTGGGCGACGTGGGTCAGCGGGTCGGCTAGGGGAACCTGCCGGAGGAGCCTGTTCCGGATGAGCTTCTGCGGGAAGGCTCCGCTGTTGACGCACACCATCTGCTGCGGGCGCCACGGCCCCTGCTCGTGGATCGCCCATGCGACGGCCCCCTTGCCCGTTCTCATTTCCCCCTGAAGGAGTAGCGGGATCGGGGACAGCGCGACCTTCGCCGAAGTGTCGAAGACGACGCATATCGTCTGGCTCGCAATGATGGGCTCGCCGTCGGCCTCGCAGGACCCAAGCTCGCCGTTCCAGCTCAGGACAACGAGCGGCTCGGCCTGCACCGGGCGCTCTAGCGGAGTCTGACGCGCCGCGCTAGAACGAGGGCGCGACGGGTTTTCGAGCACCTAGGGCTACCGGCGGCTCAGGGAACGGCGCGCACGCTCCCACAGGCGGCCGACTCGTTCTGGGGTGTGGGCACGCGGCTGGCGGGTAACGCCTGGGAATTTCTGGATAGATCTTCTGCGGCCT
The DNA here is from genome assembly GCF_051525235.1 of Sorangium sp. So ce124. Lineage (NCBI taxonomy): Bacteria > Pseudomonadati > Myxococcota > Polyangiales > Polyangiaceae > Sorangium > Sorangium sp. So ce124. Next base: position 3,499,993 of record NZ_CP150312.1, on the reverse strand, counting down.
CCGTCGATTTTGCTTCCGACTCGCTCGCGCTCCCCCGATTATCAGCCGGGAGTGCGGACGAACTAGAGCGATTTGCGGTTGAGCTTGGTACAAGCTGAGCACGGTCGGGCGGGACGGTGGCATCGCTGATGCTGTTGCCTACCGCATGGGCCCGTACAGCATCGACCTGCGGCAGCGGATCATCGACGCCTACCAGAACCGTGAAGGAAGTATCCGGGAGCTGGCCGAGCGGTTCGAGGTCGCCCCGAACACGGTGCAGAACTATCTCACGCAGCTGCGCGCCACGGGCGACCTCGCGCCGAGCCCGCACGGCGGCGGCATGCCACGGAAGCTCGACGACACAGACGAGCGGGCACTGATCGCGCTGCTGGAAGAGAAGAACGACCGGACGTTGGCAGAACTGATCGAGCAGATGGAGCAGCGTCACCATGTGCACGTCAGCGTCTCGACGATGAGCCGCACACTGCACCGGATGGGGATCACCCGAAAAAAAGGACGTTGGGTGCCAGCGAGCAAGACCGCCCGGACGTTCAACAGGCCCGCGCGAGTTTTCAAGATTGGGCGGGGACCGCAGATGCGCGCCGCTTGATCTTCGTCGACGAGTTCGGTGCCAACCTGGGCATGACCCGGCTCTATGGCTACGCCCCCAGCGGGCAGCGGGCCTACGGCAAGGCGCCGGCGAACGCGGACCCGAACCTCACGCTGGTGCTCGGGCTGGGGCTGCAGGGGGTGGTGGCGCCGGTGGTCTTCGAAGGCGCCATGAATCGTCCTCGATTTGAGACGTACGCCCAGGAATATCTGGCTCCGGTGCTGCGGCCTGGCGACATCGTGCTCGTGGATCGACTCAAGCCACATCTATACCCCGAGGTCCGCGCGGCCATCGAGGCGACGGGTGCCGACTACCACCCGCTGCCGCCTTACTCGCCTGATTTCTCGCCGGTGGAAGAGTGCGGCAGCAAGATCAAGCAGACCCTCCGCACCGCTGGGCAGCGGACCGTGGTGGGCGTGCTCGACGCGATGGACAGGGCCCTCCACCAGGTGACGCCGAAGGACGCCGAAGGCTGGTTCCGCCATGCGGGCTACCTCGACCGACCCCCTCGTCCCAGACCGCAGCGCAGGGGCACGCCTCGGAGGCGTGCGCCGCGGATTCGCACGCCTCGCAAGCGTCGCGCTCGGGATCCGCCACGCCCCGCCCGAGGGGCGCGGTCTGTACCAAAGCCAATCGCGAACCGCTCTAGGAGGGCTTCCCGCCTTGACGAAACTTCAGCAACCAGATGTGGGGGACGCCCCTGCCGTGCGGCCGCTCACCCGGTGCAACGCCGAGGGACGGCTGTACCAGCGCTCCCCAGCGGTCCAGCGCGAGATCGAGACCGTGCTGGGCCTTGAGTCCGACGAGTTGCTCGCTTCGACCGACGGCCTAAGCGATGAGACGCTGGTGTACCTGATCCGCGAACGACGGCGCGTGCGGGACTGGTCGGTCGCGACGAAGCTGTCGAACGTGCTCGTTGAGCGCTGCAGGGGAGTGCTCCTCAGCACCCTGGGCTCGTTGCCGCAGGACGTGCGCGACGAGGCGATTCGCACGGTGCTCGAGCAGCTCTCGGCGCGCATCTTCGCGCTCGACGACGACCGTGGCGATTTCTACCAGGTCCGCTTCGGCCTCGCGCTTAAGCGCCTTGGTACGTCTGCGTTCAGGCAGTGCGTCCTCACGATCGAGCGGCATCGGCGCGCGGAGCACGACGCCGAGACGGAGCACGACGCCGAGCCTGAGTGGGCGAATTCACGGAACGCGTCGTTCGACCCACGTCAGTGGCCCGAGGATGCCGTGCACTTTTTCAAGGATGCGCAGAACGGGCTACAAGCGATCGGGAATGACGACCATCGCATGGCGTTCGCTCTTCATGCGATGCGCGATATGCCGATCGAGAGCGACGACCCTGAGACGGCGACCATCAGTCGATTCTTCGGGGTGTCGCCGCGCACCATCAGGAACTGGCTGGACCAGGCCGAGGCGGATCTCGCTCGGTGGCGGAGAGGAAAGTCATGAGCAAGGCCAATGAGCGACCGGCGCTCGAGGACGTGCTCGACACGTATCTCGTGGCTGTGGAGGAACCCGACCTGGACTCGGCTCGGGAGTGGGGTCGGCGTTTTCCAGAGCACGCCGAGGCCATCCGTGACTTTGTCACGAGCTGGAGGCTCGCGGCGAGGCTCCCCGCCAACCCGAGCGCAGCTCCGATCGACACCGCGACGTTCGTACAACGAGGTATGACGGTTGTCGCAGGCGTGCTCCGCGGCGAGCAGGAGAAGGACTTGGCGGCCGTCACCCGGGCACCGATCGAAAGTCTACTCGCCGAGGCGAAAGCGCGGGGCATCTCGACAGCCGACCTCGCGGCCAAGCTCGGCGTGAGCGTCACGCTGCTCGCAAAGCTGAATCGACGACTACTCGACCACGCGTCGATCCCGCGCGAGTTGATCCAAGCCATCGCGGTGACTCTCGCGCGCTCGGCGGACGCGGTCGCGCTTTACTTCGCGCAGCCGCCAACGTTCGCGGCGGGTGCATTCCATCGGGCGGCGGGGAAGCCAGCCATTGCTGACCGGGAGGACTTCTTCGGCGCAGTCCGCTCAGACCTGGCTCTCACCGACGAACACCGCGCCCGCTGGCTCTCGTTGTCGCCCGGCGGGAAGCCGTTGCCGTGACTGGAGGCTGGGGGGAGATCCGCCGACGGGCTCGCGAGTGGCACGCCAAGGCGCTCACCGCGGCGGAGGGCAACCCATCGGCGGCGGCCCTCATCGCCGCGGCCTCCGCGCTGATGGACGTCCCGTGCTTCGGCGTCCCAAGCTCGGATCCGCTTCTCGACGGCGGAGATGCCGCGCTCGATACCGAGACTGGGGCGATCTGGTTCCGCAACGACATCGACCCTGGCCTCGCACTCTATTACCAGGCCCACGAGTTCGCGCACCTTTGGCTCGATGACCGCCAGGGCGCGTGCGATGCGAGCGATCTTGCCGCAGATGCTGGTGCGAGCGCTCCGGCCGTCGGCGTGCATCGCGTCGAGGGCTACGGGCCGCGCGAGCGGCGCGAGCGACGCGCGAACGTCTTCGCGGGTGAGTTTCTGCTCCCGGCGCCGTTCCTTCGGCGATGGTTCAAGGGGGGCGAGGACGCCCGCGTGATCGCGCGGCGAATGGGCCTGCCCGAGGGGCTGGTGCTTCATCACCTGGCGAGGGCATTGCTGATTCCGGAGGGCTTAGGTCCAACGACACAGGAGGAGACCGAGGCGCGCCCCAACCTGGACCCAAGTCAAAAGCGCGCCGCCTGTGCAGAGCGTGGACCGCTGTTGGTCGACGCCGGTCCCGGCACCGGGAAAACCCGCACTCTCACCGCGCGCATCGAGCACCTCCTCGCGTCGGGCTGCGCCGCTACCTCGATCCTTGCCCTGACTTTCTCGAACCGTGCCGCGGAGGAAATGCGCCAGCGCGTCGCGCGAACCGCGCCGGCGGTGGCCCCGGACATCTGGATGGGGACGTTCCACGCCTTCGGCCTTGAGCTGCTACGCAAGTATGGGCAGCACGTTGGCCTATCACCACACTTTGCGGTGCTGGATCCGACCGACGCCCTCGCGCTGCTCGAGGGGGCCCTCCCGGAGCTGAAACTCGATTATTACCAGAACCTCTACGAACCGACGATCCAGCTGCGAGACATCCTCAGTGCGATCTCGCGGGCCAAGGACGAGCACGTCGGGCCTCAAGCGTATGGTGAGCTCGCCCGCGGGATGGATGCGCGAGCTACGACCGACGAAGAACATGTACAGGCGGCGAAGGCGATGGAGGTGGCACACGTCTACGCGGTCTATGAGGAGCATCTCAGGAGTCGAGGTGCTGTGGACTATGGCGATCTGATTGGCCGGAGCATCGACCTCCTGCGGGAACATACCCACGTCGCGCGCGACGTGCGCGCCCGGTACGAGCACGTGCTCGTCGACGAGTACCAGGACATTAACCGCGCTAGCAGCCTCCTACTGCGCGAGCTTGCCCATGACGGCCGCGGACTTTGGGTCGTCGGCGACTCCCGTCAGGCGATCTACCGCTTCCGCGGGGCGGCCCCCGCAAACATGGCGCTCTTCGCGCGCGATCTCCCAGGTGCGACAACGCTCGCGCTTGAGATAAACTACCGCTCGCAGCCGGCCGTCGTCGCCGCCATATCCGAACTGGCCCCCCGCATGCGTACTTCTCGCAAGCATGCGGCGTTCAGCACGTGGCATTGCAAGCGCGAGGATGCGCGCGGCGCGGTTCGCATGGAGATCGCGACGAACCTCGACGCGGAGTGCGTGGGGATAGCCGCGGAGATCCAACACCAGCATGCATCGGGGGTCCGGTACCGCGACCAGGCCGTATTGTGTCGGTCGCACACGCAACTCGCACGCGTTGCCGCCCGCCTCGAGACGGCTGGCGTGCCGGTCTTTTATCTGGGCAATGTCTTCGAGCGGCCGGAGGTTCGCGACCTGCTCTGCGTCATCGCGCTCGCATGCGAGCCCTCGGGCGCCGCGCTTCACCGCGTCGGCCGGTTCCCCGAGTACGATGTCACACCGAGCGACGTCCAGGCGCTCCTCGCGTTCGCGCGCAACGAGAAGTGCCGGTTTCCGGAGGCGCTACGGCTCGCGGCTCAGGCCGTCGGGCTTTCGGAGGAAGGACGAAGGAAGCTGACGCTCGTGGCGAGCCACCTCGACGGCATCCACTTTGGCACTACGCCATGGAGCCTGCTCTCCGAGTACCTGTTCGTGCGGAGCCGGTATCTCGCATCCGCGCTGGATGGTGGCTCGCTTACGGGGCAGCAGCGGGGGCTCGCGATTTACCAGTTGCTGCAGTTCGCCTATGAGGCAAGGCGCAGGAAGCGGCTTCCAACGGAGGACCCCAAGCGCGCGTTCCTTGAGCACGTGCGGCGGCTCGAGACGTTAGGCGACGAGAAGGCGCTGCGCGAGATCCCCGAGGATGCCGCTCATCTCGATGCTGTGCGGCTCTTAACTGTGCACGCAAGCAAGGGCCTCGAATTCCGCGCGGTGTACTTACCATACCTCGGACAGGGACAGTTCCCCGCACGACGCAGGTCACCCGCCTGCCCACCACCAGACGGGATGTTGGAACACGGCATCGTCGACGTACACGACGAGGAGGAGGAATGCCTGTTCTTCGTCGGCCTATCTCGTGCGCGAGATACCTTGTGCCTCTCTCGCGCGGAGCGCTACGGCGAAGTGAAGAGCAACGCCTCGTCACTGCTGGGGCTCATCACTCCCCATCTGTCGCGACCAGCATCGAGCGCGCCCACATGGACCCTCGCCGCAGTCACGGCGGAGCAGCCCGCCCCACCGGCACCTCCAGCCGGCGAACGCATCGTCCACCGCGCCGAAGACCTCGAAGTCTACATCGCATGTCCGCGCGAGTACTTCTACCGTCACGTCCTCTTGCTCGAAGGGCGCACGAAGTCGGCATACATGCGGTTCCACCAGAGCGTGTTCGATGTGCTCCACTGGCTGCGGCATCGAGGCGAGACGGACGCGCCAACGGATCTCTCCAGCGCGCTGGTGCGTCTGTCCGAAGTCTGGCAGGAGCGCGGTCTAGATGCGCACGTTCACGCGGCCTTCTACCGCGAGCAGGCAGAGCGAATGGTCGCGCAGATGCTGGCAACGGTGTTGAGCGGCGGGATCGCCGCTCCGCCGCGTTCGCAGCAGGTCGAGCTCCAACATGGACGGATCGTGTTCATCCCCGATCACATTGGGCGACTCGCGAGTGGGGAGGAGGAGGTTGTGCGCTTCCGCACCGGCCGCGTGAGCAAACGCGAGGGCGAGAAGCCGGTCTATGCGCTGCTGCGGGTGGGCGAAGGCGCCGGTGGCCCACCATCACGCCGGCGGGTTCGGATCGTCTCCCTGTCTACCGGCGAGTCGATCGAGGCGACAACGGGCGCAGCGGCGAGCACCAAGGCGCTCGCCGCGTACGATGACGCGATGCGCAACATCGCGGCAGGCCACTTCCCGGCGACCGCCGACGAGCGCCGGTGCCCGAACTGCGCCTACTACTTCATCTGTCCCGCGCCGTAGCCCGCGGGGCGAATCGAGACGCCAGCGACGATTTCGTTTCCGACTCTGGCACGTCGGCTCGATTGGTCCTGCGAGACGACGGGACACCGACAAGGAAGGGGGCGACGAGCCTCTTCTAGAGGCGTCCCGCGCCGATGCAGCGCATCCACTACGGGGAGAAATTTTCGCAACAGGCGCAGCGGCGAGCTCCAAGGCGCTCGCCGCGTACGATGAGGCGATGCGCGACATCGCGGCAGGCCACTTCCCGGTGACCGCCGACGAGCGCCGGTGCCCGAACTGCGCCTACCCGCGCCGTAGCCCGCTGGGCGAATTGAGACGCCAGCGTCGATTTCGTTTCCGACTCTGGCACGCCGGCTCGATTGGTCCTGCGAGACGACGGGACATCGACAAGGAAGGGTGCGACGAGCCTCTTCTGGAAGCGTCCCGCGCCAATGCAACACGTCCACCGTGAGGAGAAATTTCTGCGCCGGGCGCAGTGGCGAGCTAAGGCGCTCGCCGCGTACGATGAGGCGATGCGCGACATCGCGGCAGGCCACTTCCCGGCGACCGCCGACGAGCGCCGGTGCCCGAACTGCGCCTGCTACTCGATCTGCCCCGCGCCGTAGCCCGCGGGGCGAATCGAGACGCCAGCGACGATTTCGTTTCCGACTCTGGCACGTCGGCTCGATTGGTCCTGCGAGACGACGGGACACCGACAAGGAAGGGGGCGACGAGCCTCTTCTGGAGGAGGCGTCCCGCGCCGATGCAGCGCATCCACTGCGAGGGAAAATTTCTGCAACGGGCGCAGCGGCGAGCTCCAAGGCGCTCGCCGCGTACGATGAGGCGATGCGCGACATCGCGGCAGGCCACTTCCCGGCGACCGCCGACGAGCGCCGGTGCCCGAACTGCGCCTACTACTCGATCTGCCCCGCGCCGTAGCCCGCTGGGCGAATCGAGACGCCAGCGTCGATTTCCTTTCCGACTCTGGTACGCCGACTCGATTGGTCCTGTGAGATGACGGGACACCGACAAGAAAGGGTGCGACGAGCCTCTTCTGGAGGCGTCCCGCGCCGATGCAACACGTCCACTTCGACGAGAAATTTGATAGCTGCGCGAAGGTTCGTTGCGACCGGGAAGAGCAGAGATGGCGAAATTACGAAACTCTTCAACGCAGGAGAGCTGTGGTTGCCCCGGTCAAAGGCGGACGTTATCGCCGACATCGAGAACAAGGTCCACATGTACTACGTGCTCTGGCCGGGAGACGGGCGGACCGCAGTCCGCCTGGAGAACGGTTCGCCGGGCAAGTACCTGCGGACCGATCGCGACAGCACGACGCGTAGCAATCTCCTCGATCTGCCGGACTGTTGACGTAATCGGAGGCATCAATATGGCGAAGAAGAATGTTCATACGACGCCTAATCCGCAGGGAGAGGGCTGGGTCAACCAGGTCGGTGGTGAGGTTGTCAGCCGACATCATCGGAAGGAGACCGCTGTGCAGCGCGGTAAGGAAATCGCTCAGGACAATCATTCCGAGCACGTCATCCACCGGAAGGACGGCACGATCGGCGAGAAGAACAGCTACGGCAACGACCCGAACCCGCCCAAGGACAAGAGGTAGGCAGATGCAGCCGCAACGCCCTGGCATCGTGCCGCCCCGACCCGCGATCCCCGTGAAAACTCCGCAGCGGCTGCCGCCCGAGATTCCCCACCGGCATATGCCCCCCGAGGTTCCTCTCCGGCCCACCCGCGGATGCCCGTTGCCTCCGGCCTCGTGATGGAACTCGCCTACTATGACTGCGGACTGTCCACCCTGACCTGGCGGACCGGGGCATGATGGCGGCTGGGCGACACCGGGGAGGCGTGATGCCTCGCTGCAGGCATCCCTCGTGGCAGGCAGGGTTTCCGGGCACCTACGCACAGCCGCAACGGAACGACCCAGGAGTCGCTCGCCGGGAGCGTAGCCGACCGGGCACCTTCCCTGCCGGAGGCACGGGAGGTAGTGGCAACGGAAGGCATACCCCTCCTGAGGCGGGATGGGATCTCCGCTGGCCTCGCAGAGGGTGGTGGCCATAGCGGTATCTGACGGGGCGATGAGGCACGCGAGCGCTATCGCGGCACGCCCGCGCGAAAGATCGTCGAGGGCTCGCTCGCGCCTTCGTCTGGCGTGGAGCCCGCACACGCCTGCGCTGGTCACCTCGACAAGGCGGGGTAGCCGTCGGCTAAGGTATCTTCCCACAGGGCGCTTGAACTGTCAGAGAAACTATGAGTGAAAACAACATACGCGTGGCGGATTTTTCCAGCAAAACCAACGCCTATCTCACTGAATATATCAAGTTTGCAGACGCAAAGGCCGGGGCAATTCTGGTATTCATGACCCTCGTAGGAGCCGTGGTATCCGCAACTTCGGAACGCATGCTTTCAACCGCGTACACAGCTGCCTGGGGCGCATTTGTGCTGGGCGCGATTGCCGCAGGGACCATCCTAGTTTCTGTAACGATGACGCTGTGGCACACAGTTGCAGCATTGTTGCCTAGAACGAGCAACGCGAATCAATCGCTTCATTCGTTTCCTGACATCGTCAAGATGCAACCTGAATATTATGCGAGCTCAGTACTCGCACTCACGCCGGAATCCATTGCAAAAAACTACTCCTTTCACAACCACGCTCTCGCCAAAATCGCGATGGCCAAGTATGAATCCGTTGAGCGAGCGATGCGCGCGTTGCGCGTCGCCCTTCTGGCCGCGTTCGTGGTGGCACTTCTTTTTGCAGTGGCGAGCGCAAAATCAGCTTCCGCCAAGGCGGCGGTCGACACAAGCAAGGCACAATTCGGCATTAGCATGAAGCCGGTCCCAAACCCATGACGACATGGCGATAGCTTGAGATCGAATGCGGAGCCACAAAGCTTGATCAACAAATGTTTTGAACACATCCCGCGCGATGCGCTCCGAATACACCAGGTGAGTGACGGAGCTAACTCGACGCATCTCTGGCATGGGTGAGGAATGACTATCCTGAAGGCCGTCAACAAGGCTTACGACCGCTACTACGGCGAAAACGATAGCCACGTGGTCCTCAAGACTGCGCGTGCGAGAAATGGCTTCGGGTCGGCGCCCGGAGTGATTCTCGACGAATCTAAAGATGGCTTCGGTGTGCTCGCGCGTCATTATGAGATTCAAGAGGCACTGCGCCCCCTGTTCGGCAAGGGCTCCCCCGTTGAGCCAAGCATCGGGGATCACCCTGACTTCGAGCATCTCAGGGCGCCCCGCACGACCGAATATTCGCCAATTACGACGCTGTTCATGGACATGGAGGGGTCTACACGACTAGGCCTGATCTACGATCCAGAGAAGGTGTTTCGAATCAAGAACGCAGTGATCCGTGCCGCCATCGACATCATCAAGTCTTTTGATGGTCACGTGCATCGGATCATGGGCGATGCGGTAATGGCGTACTTTGGTAGCAGGGGGCAGTCTGTTGAGAATGGCGCCATCGACGCCCTTAACTGCGCAGCTACATTGCGCGCGCTTTTCGTCCACCTTGTGGATTCTCAGTTGCCAGAGATGGCGAACGATCAACTCGGCATTCGCGTCGGTGTGGACTACGGTCCTAAAGAGAAGGTGCTGTGGGGCCCATATGGCTATCCGGGCATGGAAGAGGTTACGGCAACCTCGTTCCACGTGGACGTCGCCTCGAAGCTACAGCACGCCGCGGGGCGAAACCAGATTATGATTGGGCACTCGCTGCGGAGTCTGCTGGATGTGCCCGATCTCCTGCTGGAGAAGAAGACCGTCGTTAAGAACGGTGAGACGCGAGAGGAGCCCTACGTTCTGCCGAACTACCTCGGCGCAGATGGCATGCCTGTCAATTATCGGAAGTACCTGCTAAAATGGGAGGCCTATCTTGCCACTACAAAGCTTGCGAGCGCAGCGCCGACCTTGGTGGGTCTGAGCGGGGAGCAGCTTCGAGTCAACATAGGTGTCGTTGACGTGCATTCGGACGCATCTATCTCTCAGACGTACCAGCCGTCCGCCCGCATGCTGCCGAAAAGAAAGCAATTGATGTTCGACGTCCAAATTCCATGCCAGCTCCGCCTCCCGATCGCTATCGACTTTCGTGTAGAAAACCATGGTACCGAGGCTGGTAGGGTTGAAAACAACGGCGATCACTCGGACCGACAAGAGAAGACGAGGAACGGCGACCTCAGGTGTGTCCATTGGGAGAGCACGCTCTATCGGGGACTCCACTACTTGAACATCATGGTCAGCTCTCAGGGCAAGCGGGTCCTCGCGAGTCGCTTGGGAATCTGGGTCGAATAGGTGGCTTCGGGGTGTGGACCACCAGCGAAGCTAGGCACCGAGATGCCCCCACGGGGCGCGCAGACGGCGACGAGTTCGCCTTGACTGTGCTCACGGTAGGCCACCTGAACCCGCTCGCCACATTATGGATGCCACCGATAGTGCACCTCGCGACGCAGGTCGACATGGGCAGAGTGATCGGGTCTTCGCACTCGGTCGAAATGACTGGATTTTGTGGGCAGCGACGACGGGGCGGAGTGGAACGCCACCGTCGTGTCGCTGATCGTCTCCCGCGCCTTGCACCAGCTCGACCCCTGGGCCTACTCGCGCGACGTGCTGAGCCTGCTGCCGAACTGGCCGCGCGATCGGGTCTCGAGATCGCTCCGAAGTCCTGGACGCAGACCCTCGAGAACACCGATGCCCTGCCGCGGCTCGCTGCCAGCCCGTGGACGGCGCGGGACACGCCGGCCGCGTGGGCGCTTCGAAGCCTCCTCTGCACTACGGGTAGCGTTCGGCGACGCCGCGCTGGGCGTAGGCGCCGCTCGCCGGCGTTGCCGCGGCGGCGCGGCCTCTGCGCCATCGATCGCCGCAGACCCGCACGACTTGCCAGGGCGCCGTCTCCGCACGCCAGCGTCACTGGCCTCACGCTTTTTGACGCTCAGGCTGATTGATGGCGTCGCGTGCCCGCTGGCTGATGGCCATCACCGGTCTGCGCGGGCGAGGTCGAGGAGGGCGATGGCCATCACCGGTCTGCGCGGGTAGCCCCCACAGAGCGATGGACATCTCCGGCGCGCGGGGCCATCAACACGTGATGGCCATCGCGTCGGATGAGCCGCAGGCGCCGACAGCACGATGGCGGCCGGCGCCCGCCACGGTCGCGGTAGGACGGCCCTTCGTCGCCATGCTGGCCGACTCGGGCCGCGGGGGGTTCACGCTGGCGCCGGCGTAGGGCGTCGTGCGTGCTGGCGCCACATGGCATGGCCCTGATGTCGTGAGGAGTGTTGAGGGATGCTCCCGCGATCGACAAAGATGAGCCGCCATCAGATTCGTGCCCGGATGCGCGACACGACGGTCGCGTACGCTGGAAGCGCGGCGTACTGCCGTCCGCAGGAGGAGCATCGTGGAGCTCGCTCTCATCGTCCTTTTCGTGGTTTCCGGTGACCGTCAAGGTAGTTGTCGCATCGGCCTCCACTCACGCTGTGAGCGCCTCCTTGTTTGAAAGTCCCCTGAGCTCGTCGGGTTTGCGCGGCCCCAGGCGGACAGCGCCAACCGGCGTCCAGTTGCGCGTCTCGCCCGACCAGCGCTCGGGGTGGCGCCGCCGGGCTCGCTCGTAGACGCGCGCGCGGGCCGCGAGCAGGGCAGCGTCACGCCCGCGATGGCGGTCGTCGGGGGTGACGAAGCGCAGCGCGCTGTGGCGATGGGTGCCGTTATACCAGGTCACGAAGGCGCCGACCCAGGCGCGCGCCTGCGCGAGCGAGTCGAAGGGGGCGGGATAGTCCGGCCGGTACTTCACGGTGCGGAACAGCGCCTCGGAGAAGGCGTTGTCGGCGCTGACGCCGGGACGGCTGAAGGAAGCGCGCACGCCGAGCTGGTCCAGCGTGGCGAGCAGGGTCGAGCCGCGCATGGGGCCACCGTTGTCGGAGCGGAACACCAGGCCCTTGGGGTCGAGCTGACTGGCGGCGCAGGTGGCACGGAAGAGCGCGGCCGCGTGCTCGCCCGACTCTTCTTCGTGCACCGCCCAGCCCATGATGCGCCGGCTGTAGATGTCGACGATGAGGTACAGGAAGTAGAAGCGGCCGCGGACGGTGGTCTTGAGGTAGCTGATGTCCCAGCTCCACAGCTGGTTGGGGCCGGTCGCGATGTGCTCCTCCACCTCGGTGCGCACCGGTGCCTTGGCACGGCCGCGGTGCGTCAGTTGCCCCTCATGGCGCAGGATGCGCAACACGGTCGACTCAGAGCCGATGTAGCGGCCCTCGTCGGCCAGGCGCGGCACGATCTGGCTGGGCGACAAGTCGCGGAACCGGGGCGCATTGACCGTGGCGAGGAGGACCTTGCGCTCGTGGTCGCTGAGCTGGTTGCGCGGCCTGCTCTTGGGCCCCAGCCGCCGGTCGTCACCGGTGTCTTGCTCGCGCCAGCGCTGCAGGGTGCGAGCGCTGAGCCCGAGCAGCGCGGCGGCCTGGGTCTCGGGCGCCCCTTGGGCGACGGCGTCGCTGACCATGCCGAGGATCACTTCTCGCTCCTGTCGTCGGTGCCGTCTTCCCCGTCCCCCCAGAGCGATTCGGCTTTTTTTGCGAGCACCAACAGCGCCGCCGTCTCGGCCAAGGCGCGGTCCTTGCGGCCCAGCTCCTTTTCCAGCTCGCGGATGCGACGCTGGTCGGCGGGCCTGGGCCCGCCGCCCTGCGCAGGGCGAGCGCCGAGCGCCTGGAGCATGGCGGCGCGCCAGACCTCCAGCTCGCTGTCGTGCACGCCCTGGCGTCGCAGGAAGGCGCCCCGCTCGTCGGGCGCGAGCTGCTCGGCAGCGAGCACCAGGCGCATCTTGTCTTCGGCTGTCTTCGGCTGGCCGCTGGGAACCGGTGGCTCCGGCGCCTTGGTCTTGGTGGTCATCGCGGCACGATGGGCCTCGCGCAGCCACTTCGACAGGGTCGGCTGCGTGACGCCGATCTGCTTGGCCAGCTGCGTGGCGGTCAGGGCGCCGGGCCCGACCATCCGCTGAACCATCTTCTCTCGAAAAGACTTCGAATACGGCGGTCTCAAGCGAGTTCTCCAACCTCGCCCTGGTCACGATCTCCCGAGCACCTCGGGCCGGACTGCCGGCCTGAGGAGGCGACATCTTCCCTGACGTATAGGGTTTCACTCGCGATCGCGGCGTTCTTCGCGTTCAAGGAGCACAAGACCAGCGTCTCGCTCCGGCAAGCGGAGGGCTCGCTCCGGCAAGCGGAGGGCTCGCTCCGGCAAACGGAGGACTCGCTCCGGCAAATGGAGAGCTCACGCCAGCAGGTAAGCAGCGAGCTCAAGCGGGCGCTCGATACGAACGGAGGTCTTTGCCAGCACGTCGCGAGCCTGCAGGAGCAACTTCAGCGTCTGGGCCGCTATCAGACGATCGTCGACGCCGAAGCCGCCGCCGCCGGAGTACGAGCGCAAACCGAGACGTGGGCAGCGCAGCTCAGGGCGCACGCAGAGGCCGCTGCGGCGGAGCTCGCCAGCGGCGCTCGACGGGAGGCCGATCGCCTCCTCGCCGACGCGCGCACCACGGACGCCCAAGCGCTCGCCGCGGCCAACGCGTTGAAGGCGCAGACCGAGACGTGGGCAGCGCAGCTCAGGGCGCACGCGGAGGCCACTGCGGCGGAGCTCGCCAGCGGCGCTCGACGGGAGGCCGATCGCCTCCTCGCCGACGCGCGCACCACGGACGCCCAAGCGCTCGCCGCGGCCAACGCGTTGAAGGCGCAAACCGAGACGTGGGCAGCGCAGCTCAGGGCGCACGCGGAGGCCGCTGCGGCGGAGCTCGCCAGCGGCGCTCGACGGGAGGCTGAGCACCTCCTCGCCGACGCGCGCGCGACGCACGCGCAGGCGCACGCCGCGGCCGACGCCCTGAAGGCGCAGGGCGCGGCAGAGGCGCAGGCCGCCCAGGCGGCGGCGCGCGCCTCGGTTCAAGCGACGCTGGGCCAGGCTTCTGCCGACGCGGCGCGTATCGTTGACAACGCGAACCGGCGCGCCGAGGAGATCGCCGGCGCTGCGCTTACCGCACAACGGGAAGCGAAGCGCCTGGAGCAGACCGCGCAGGCGATGAAGAACGTGATCGAGGGCTACGGCGATCGCTACGTCATGCCGACGGCGGGTCTCCTGGACGAGCTCGCCGAGGAGTTCGGTTTCGCCGAGGCAGGACAGCGCCTCAAGGCGGCGCGCGGCAAGTGCCGCGACATGATCAGTCACGGCGCGGCGGCGACGTGCGAGTACGCGGAGGCGAACCGGCGCACGACGGCCATCGCCTTCGTGCTCGATGCGTTCAATGGCAAGGTCGACACGATTCTCGCCGATGTTCGGCACGACAACTTTGGGACCTTGCAGCAAAAGATCCGAGATGCGTTCATGCTGGTGAACCAGAACGGGCGCGCCTTCCGCGAGGCGCGGATCCTGCCCGAGTACCTCGACGCCCGGCTCGAGGAGCTCCGATGGGCCGTGATCGCGCAGGAGCTAAAGCTGAAGGAGCGCGAGGAGCAGCGGCAGATCAAGGAGCGAATCCGGGAGGAAGAGCGAGCCCAGCGCGAGTTTGAGAGGGCGAAGAAGGAGGCCGAGAAGGAGGAGGAAACGCTTAGGAAGGCGATGGAAAAGGCACGTCGTGACGTGGAGAAGGCGAACGGCGAAGAGCGCGCCAAGTACGAGCAGAAGCTCCTCGAACTCTCCGAGCGGCTCCGCGCGGCGGAGGAGAAAAACCAGCGCGCCGTCTCGATGGCGCAGCAGACGAAGGCCGGGCACGTCTACATCATCTCGAACGTCGGTTCGTTCGGAGAGCACGTCTACAAGATCGGGATGACGCGGCGGCTCGAGCCCCTGGACCGAGTCCGTGAGCTGGGCGATGCGAGCGTGCCGTTCGAGTTCGACGTGCATGCGATGATCTCTAGCCAGGATGCTCCAGCCCTCGAACGGGCGATCCATCAGCGTTTTGTCCGCAACCAGGTGAACAAGGTGAACCCCCGCAAGGAGTTCTTCCGTGTGCCGCTCCACGACATCCGCCAGGAGATCGGGCAGATGTCGCTGGAGGTAACGTGGACGCTAGCGGCAGAAGCGCGGGAGTTCCGAGAGACGCAGGCGATTGAGCGTGCGATGGCGAATAAAACCTTCGACGAAGCCGCCTGGCTGGAGGCGCAAGCGAAGGCGGAAGCCTCGCCGGCGTTCGAGCGCGATCTCGCAGAGGCCACCGCCTGACACCGACGCGTGTCAGGGCCAGCGGCGTCGTCAGGCATCATCGCGGCGAAAGGTTGATCGCCCGCGCATGCCTTCGTGCTTGCCCCCCGGCACAGGCCTACTGCTTGCCGACAACGCGTTGCCGGAGACCTCCGGGGCGCTTCGGCACGCAACCACTGCGCGCGGGCGATCTCAGCAGAGCCCTGGCGAGCGGCAAGGCTCCGACAGCGAGTCGACGCGAGCGGCGGGCTCGACGTTCGGCCCAGGCCTGCTCACCCCTCCGGTGCCACCGGCAGCCCGAGCAGCCGACCGATCGCCTCGTGAACGACCCGGGCCCACACCTCATCCCCGAGGGTGACGGCGCGGCTCAGGGTGCTGGCGAGCGAGGCGACCACCGCCGCCCGAGGCGACGGATTGGTCGCGGCGAGCCCCCAAGCCGGGGCTTGGCCCATGGGCCCGGGTTGGGCCCATGCCTCCGGGGGGGGCGATCCGTCGATTGCGGTAGGGACGGCCCTTCACCTTGTGGGCTCGGGCCGCCCCCCGCGCGGATCCCAGCGAGCGGCACTACCGCACTGGGCTCTTGCCTCGGGTTCTGACGCGGAAGCGCTCGTCCGGCCAGGGATGCAGAATGCGTACAGGGGGGATCCAGCGCTGACCGAGTCGCTGCATTCGTGCCCAGGTGGTGCGGTCACGCTGACTTCGGCGGCGGAGCGCGCGATGCCAGTGACGGGTCACCTGGGTACGGAACCACTGCAACGATTGCCCGTTGGACGGAACGGCGTAATACAAGAAATGTCCTTGCACTACACTTCGCAGCCATTTCCCCTGCTCGGGGATGAGGAGATGTCGGCGCCGCTGCAACTCGGCCTTGACCTCGTGCAGCTTCTTCCGCATCCGCTCCCGCATGGTTCGCCGTACGACGAGAAATTTCCCCATCCAAGTCTTTCCGCAAATATGCGTGAAACCCAGGAAGTTGAAGCTCTCCGGCTTTCCCTGACCTTTCTCCTGTCGATTGGACGCCGCGAAGCGTCCAAATTCGAGGATGCGGGTCTTGTCGGGGTGTAACTCCAGCGCGAATTTCCGCAATCTCTCGCGTAGATCTTGCAGGAACCGCTCGGCGTCCGTGCGGTACTGGAATCCAACGACGAAGTCGTCCGCAAAACGCGTGATGATGACGCTCCCGCGCGCATGCCGATTCCTCCATTGCTGGACCCATAGGTCGAGTACATAGTGGAGATAGATGTTCGCCAGCAAGGGTGAAACCGTTGCTCCTTGCGGAGTGCCATCCTCCCCCCTCGTCCACTCCTCACCCTCTATCACTCCTGCGTTCAACCACTTCTGAAGGAGACGCAGCATCCTCTTGTCCGCGATTCGGTGCTCGAGGAATTTCACCATCCACCCGTGATCGATGGCATCGAAACAACCACGGATGTCGGCATCGAGCACCCAGCTCACCTTACATCGACGAATCCCGACGGCGAGAGCATCCAGCGCATGGTGCTGGTTGCGCCGCGGCCGAAATCCGTACGAGAAGCCGAGAAAATCCGCTTCGTAGATGGTATTCAGCACTTCGACGACGGCTCGCTGGACGATCTTGTCCTCCAACGAGGCTATGCCGAGCGGCCGCTGCCGCCCGTCTGCCTTCGGAATGTACACCCTCCGCGACGGTTTTGCTCGATACGCCCCACTGCGCAATCGAGCGTGCAGATCCAGGAGGTTGTCCTCCAGGTTGCCCGCGTATTGCTCCCACGTCACCCCGTCGACTCCGGGTGCCGCATTCCGTTGCAGGGCAATGAATGCGGCTCGTAGTCGGTCGATGGTGAGATGGTGGAAGAGCGCCGTGAACTTCGTTTTCCTGTCCCGTCTTGCGACTTCCCGTACGCGATCCAGCGCACTGGGCACGCTTGTCCGGCGCTGCGTCCGGGGCGTGTTTTGCTGGTTCGCGTTCCCCTTGGCCAGACCCCTTCCCTCCACGGCCTCCGCGTCCGGTTGCCCGGCCTTGTTCGGCAGCTTCGTCGGTACTATGGGCCTGTCTGACCTCCCCTGGCCGTTCATCATCGGCTCACGGCCTTGGCCTTTCCTTTGCGTCCCACCTCGCCATCGAGGGCGGGAGGCCAGGGGATCTCCCGGTTCTCGCACACGGAGAGTCCGCACATGCTCGGGGTCTTCGACCGCGCGGGGTCGCCCAGGAGCTCGCGCTGGCGCTCCTGGTCGTGTGGCCTTCCGCTTGCGTGAACAGCGTCGGCACCCCGATCGAGGGTATTTCGCGGCTCAGTGTCCCTGCCTGCGCGTACCCCTGCCAACGCTTCGCCGACCTCCTCACGGATGCCTGCGCATGACTCGGGGCCATCATGGCTCGCTACGCCTTTGATGTAGGTCTCTTGCATACCCATCTCCGTGCCGGTTTATCCCGGCGCACTCACGCCCCCCCGAAATCCCGGTGGATCCGACGGATCGCGACGGTTCGCCCCCGCGGAAGAGTCCCGCCAGAACAACCGTTCGAGGGCGAACGGTCGCCGGAAACAGTAGCGTGGCGATTCGCCCCCGACATCCTTGAACCGACCCAGGTTGCGGCGCGAGGCCGTGCGGCGCGAGGCCAGAGCTCCCGCGCGGCGCGCGAAGCTGCTCACCTGGGCCCTGATGTCACGCGCAGGTCGACGGTGCGCCCGCGGTCCTGCAGGTGCGGCATCCGCCGACCACCTCGATCGGGGCGGCGCCGGGTCGAGCGCGGGTTCGGCTCGCGTCCTGCTGCACGTAAAGGCGGCGTCCTCGGGGAGCGAGCGATAAGAAGGCGGCATGCGATGTCAGCCGCGGCAGGCGCCGCGCATAAGCCTCCATCGAAAGCGAGAGGCGCTCGTGACCATGGGCGTTCCACCATGCTGCCATTCGAGTCCAAGATATCGGACAGGAAATCGATGATGGTACACGCAAGGAAATACGAGAAGCACACCGGAGCTCCAGCGTTCGCGCCGAGCCGGTCCACGTCGCCACGGTCCCGACTCTGGGGCAGCGCGTTGATCGCGGTCGTTGGCTTGTGCTCGGCTTGCGTCGGCCAGGCGGATCTGACTCCGGCCGACCCGGACGCTACGCGCGTCGAGGGGCAGTTCACGCAGGAGGGCGTCTCGCTCTACTACGATGCACAGAAGAGCGAGGAATCCGTGCAGCTGGAGCTCCGCGCGGAGGACGGGCGGGTGCTGGTCAAGGCAGTGCGTTCGGGCGACCGCAGCGTGAGCAGCCTGCTCGAAGGATCGCTCGTCGTGGCTGGCCCTGCGGAGCTGCTCGATGCGCGGCAGTCGCTCTCGGAGGACGAGCTGTCGCGCCTCGCCGAGATCTCCGGGGCGGCCTCGCGCCGGGCGCCCCGTGCCCGGCGGGGTGAGGGCCCCGGTCGCGTGAAGAAAGGCCCCGGGGCTGGCCCCCCGGGCCGACGACCCGGCCCCGCCGTCGGCCGGCCCCCCCCGTGCACCGGCGCACAGGGTCTGGCGAAAATAACCAATCGACCGCCGGGGCCGCGGCAGGCAAGCTCGTCGCACGAGGTCGCCGAGAGCGCCTCGTGGGGCGACAAGGCCGTCGCGCTCGGCGGCCGTGGTGCGCCGTCGTGGGCTCGGCCCGCGCGAGGGCGCCCCGGCGCGCGGGGGCACCGCGCGCCGGCCGGGCGGCCTCGGCGCCGCGCTTCGAACGTCACGGAGTGAACCATGGAAATTGCGACGAACATCGAGCCGCGGCCGGGCGCCGTGGTCAGTGAGGTTGAGCAGCGGCTCGGGCATCTGATGATGCGCCACCACCCGTTCTTTCAGCGCGCCGACGCCAAAGACCCTCGGTTCTTGCGCACTATGTTGCAGCTCGGCTTCGAGTTCAGCGAGGTGCTGGGCCGCTACCTCACTCTGCTGGCGCACCGGCTGTGGGACAGCAACAAGCCCGTGGTCAGCATTCTCGTGAGCCAGGTGCACGACGAGCTCGGCCGGGGCAAGTTCACCGACGACGGCCACCCCAACCTGTACCGCGACATGGTCAAGGGGCTCGAGGCTTGGGCCGACGGCGCGGCGATGGAGTTCATGCGCGAGCCGCAGAAGCGGCTGATTCAAGAGCTGAAGCAGTGCCTCGGCTCGGACGACGTCGACCAGAGCCTCGGCGCCTACGTCGGCACCGAGATCATCGCTTCGGACATCATCGTTCATATCAGCCAGGTGATGAGGCGGCTCGGGCTGTCGGAGGGGGCCATGCGCTGGTCGCAGTGCCACGACGTCGTCGAGCTCGAGCACGTCCAGGGCATCTACGAGGTGCCCCGCCACCTGCCTCAAGACCCCGAGCGGCTGCGCCAATTCTGGGGCGCGGCCGAAAAGATGATGCGCGCCATGTGGCGGTACTTCGACGCGCTGAACCGCCTCTCGTTCGCCTGAGGCCTCGGCCGGCGGGGCCGGCGAAGTGCGACGGGCCGCGCACCTGCGCGAGCGACTGCGCGCGCGAGTGCTCTGCGCTCGCGCGGGCGTGACGCCGCTCGCCTCCGCGACCAGGCGAGTCGGGTGCCCTCGCCGCGCCTCGTTCTGACGGGGTAGCCGCCGATGCGCCCCGGCCGCGCGCGCACGGGCATTGCCCTCTCGACCGGCGTCGCGGGGGCGCGACCCCGGCACGCGACTCGATTGCCTCGCGCATGAACTAAGGATCCGGTCCGAAATGACTTTTCAGTTTCGTCAAGTGCAGCATCAACATCGTACTGCACAATATCGGCCACGCGCGACAATCGCGATTGATCGCATCCAGTTGAGTATGAAAATGAAAGGTTATTTTGGACCGGATCCTAACGACCTTGCGAGCAAAACCGGCTTCGACCGTTCGGGTGCGACGACCTCGACCTCGTCGGCGTTCCGAACGACCATTGCACAAAGCCCAGCCCGCCGGCGCGCGCCTGGCAGGACCACCATGCCGACGTCCTCGCTCCATTCGCCGCCTTCCATTACCGTTTCGCGCCCCACGAGCGCCGCGCGCCCGCCCCCTGCCTTTCTCGGGCTGTGGCGCGCGGCGCGTTGGAAGAAAAACCTGCCGCTCACCCTTCTCCTCTTCGGCGGCATGCTGGTCTCGCCCGCGCCCGTCGACGCCGGCGCCGCCGCCGTCGCGCTGCTCACGTTGCTCGCGAGCTCCGCGTTCATGACCCACGTCAACGTCCTCACCGACGCCGAGCTCGACGCGAGCGCCAAGCCCGAGCTCTACCGCTGGCTGTCGGTGAGCCGCACCTTCACCGTCCGCGCCCTGGCGGCCGAGCTCTTGGCGAGCGCGGCCGGTATCGGCTGGCTGCTGGCCCGGGGGCGCGCCTTGGCCGGCCTCGGGCTCGGCGCGTTTCTCGCGCTTACGGTGCTTTACTCCTACAATTACCTGTCACCCGGCACCGCGGCCGCCAGGCGCTTGAAGGCGTACTGGTGGGGGCACCTTCTGACCTGCCTGGTCAGCTACTTCGCCCTCTGGGGCGCGGGCCTTGGCCTGCACACCTCGGGCGACGCGCGCGCGCTGGCCGCGTGGGGCCCGGCCTTCTTCTTCGTCTCGCTGTCCGAGTACGCGGTGTTCCTCTCCGAGAGCGCCGTCGACGCCGCCGAAGAGCGGAGGGCGGGCCTCAAGACGCTCGCCGCGCTGCTCGGGCGCAGGGGCAGCAGCCTCGCCGCGGCCTTGCTCTGGCTCGCCGCCGCGGCGGGGCTCTCGCTCGCCGGCGCCCTCGCCGGCCCCGAGCAGCGCAGGCTCTTGCTCGTCTGCTTCGCGCCCGCCGTTCTCTGGCGGGGTAGCGTCGTCGCGCTGCTCGCGGCGCCGCTCGATCAACACCGAGACCGCGTGCTGCGCTTGGCGGTACCCGACGTGACCTTCTTCGGGAGCCGGCTGCTGACCGTCGTCAGCCTCGTGGTGCTCGACGCCGCCTCGTAGGCGCCAACCTTGCGGGAGAATGACGTGACACTCTTCGAACACGAGAACACGGGCCCCTATGACGTGGCCATCATCGGGGCCGGCCTGGCGGGCCTGGCGGCCGCGCACGCGCTGCGCGACCGGAACATCATCGTCCTCGAGAAAGAGCCGCGCCCGGGGGGCCGCGTCTACACGAAGTCGGCGGGCGAGAGCTTCTACGACCTCGGCGCGGTGTTCGCCTACGACCCCGCGGCGGCGCCGATCGCCCTGCGGACGCCCGCGCTGCACCCCGAGAGCGAGCGCATCGGGCTCTTCGCCCAGGGCAACGTTCACTACGGCACCTCGGTGAGAGAGTGCCTGCGCCAGCTCGACCTGGCGCCGCACGAGCTCGACACGCTCGACGCGTTCGAAACCGACCCCGAGAAGGACGCGAGCACCCTCTTGCCGGGCGCGTACCGGCACCTCAACAGCTTCTTTCGCCTCATTCACCCGGGCGACATGAGAGAGTACCTGCCGCAGCGGCAGCACGACGCCTTCATCAAGTTTCCCACGCGGCACTACGAGACGGCGAACGGCTCGCTCGTCGAGGGGCTGGCGCGGCCGCTCGAGGGCCGGCTCGAGACCGGCGTCGAGGTGCTCTCGCTGACCGAGAAGGGCGGCTCGGTCGAGGTGGTCTTCCGGCGCGGCGAAGAGACCCACACCCTCGCCGCCCGCGCCGTGGTGTGCACGGCGCCGGCGCCGGTGGCGAGGCGGCTCGTCACCACCCTCACCAACGATCGGTGCCGGGTCTTCCTCGATTCGCTCCGGTACGGCGAAGGCACCGTGGTGGTGCTCGGCCTCGAGGGCGCCGACCTCGCCGACTTCAGCTACATCGTCACCCCCGACCTGCCGTTCAACACCGTCATCAAGCATCGGGGGCGAGACGGCAAGCCCGACACCCTCTTCGTGTACTACGTGGGCGAAGCGTCCGAGGCGCTGAGCGGCCTGCCGCACGAAGAGATCGTCCGCCGGACGCTCGAGCACGCCCGCGCGCTGAAGGTCGGCGCGCTCTCCGAGAAGACGCTCCGCTTCGCGGACGTGCACCGCTGGCCCACGGTAGGCCCTCGCATCTCGCCCGCGAGTTACGCCGATTGGACCGACTGGGAGGCCCGCGCCTGCGAACGCATCTTCTTGGCCGGCGACTACGTCTTCGTCGAGCCAGACAACGTTCTGCCCTTTGGCACGACCCAGGCCTTGCAGTCTGGCAAGAGGGCGGCCGAGAGCGTGCGGGCGTACCTCGACGTGCCGGCCGAGGTCGAGGCGTTTCGCTCGCAGACGTTGATCGAGACGACCATCTACCGACTGGCGGGCGAGCGGCCCGCGTTCGTTCAGACCAAGAGCGAGTGCAACATTTCTTACTACGGGCTACTGCTGCAGGCGAACCCGAGCCGGCCGCTCACCGAATATCTGCTGCAAAGCGCGCGCGAATCGCTGTGGGAGTATCAGGTTGGCTTCGGCGTGACGGCCGACGACAGCCTGCTCGTCTTGGAGGGCCTGCTCGCGGCGGGCGTGGGCCGCGACGTACTTCAGCCGAAGCTAGACCGCCTGGTCGAGCTCTTTTACTCTCGGCCGCAAGGCGCGTTTCACAGCCTGTCGGAGCGCCGGGCCGAGATCAAAGGGTGCGCGCAGGGGCTCGCCGACTACTGGCTCGGGCCCTCCGTGTACGTGTCGGCCCACGCCGGCCACCTCTTGCACCGCGTCGCGCCAGAGCGCTACCCGCAAGAAGTCGGCGCCTGCACGCAGTACGTCGCGGGGCTGCAAGAGCCGGAAGGCTACTGGAGCAGCATCTGGTTCTCTTCGAAGTTCGTGACGACGCTGCACGCCGCTAAGCTCTTGGGCATTCACGGCGAGAGGTACCGCCCCCAGCTATGGCGGGCGACCGCCTTCATTCTCGCGACCCAGGGCCACGACGGCAGCTGGGCCGAGACGGTGCTCGAGACCTCGGCGGCGGTGCTCGCGCTCGAAGCCCTGGGCGAAGCGGGCACGGCCGCCCTCCGGAAGGCAAAATCGTGGCTTCGCGCGCGCAAAAAGCCCGACGGCTGGGAGGGCGAGCCCATGCTCTATTACTGGTTCGAGACGGGGCCCGCCGAGAAGATGTTCTTTCACTGCCGAGACAAGGGGGCCGTCACCTCCGCCTGGGCCACTCTCGCGCTGGCGAACCCGGCGTAACGCCGCACGTCACGCGCGGGGGCGCGCGCGACGCCGCGTTCGACGACCCGAGAGCGAGGCGCCCCCGGCCAGCGTGGTGTAGACAACATTACGCAGCCGAGTGAACTCGTTGGATCTGTTGGTTTTTGTAGGCGGATCAGTGGATCCGTACTTAGAGGCTTATGTCAACTGATCCAGTCGAGCCTGGAGGATCTGCATTTTCTTGAAATCCACAAAAGCTTTAGGACTTCCTACCCGCTCAGCTCCTCCAGCCTCGGTTGACAGAACCCCCTGTATGCGATCCCGCTCGCGCGATGACATTCCAGCAACTTCAATAGGTTAGTCGGCGTCGTCGTGACCGACGTTACTACCGTGAGCCACGGTGAGCTCACGCCGAACGCCGGTTACGACGTCGCGAGGCAGCCTTCCGGCGGCGGGGTGCAGATCGCGGTGCGGCCGGGATCGGGGGCAAAGTCCGACGAGGGTGGGGTGCTGGTGTTTTGACGGGCGCCCTCAAGTGGGTGCCGGCGGGCCCTGAGGTCGGGCTTGGCCGTGAAACGGAATGGCATGCTGCCTGGCGCGTCCAGCCTGATCTCCGCCCGCACGCCTGGCGTCGCCAGGATATGAGGCGTGATGAGCACGCCCACGTCCGGCTCGCGCAAGAGCTCTTGAATCGACGCGCTCCGCAGATCACGCGGAGGCTGGGCGGGAACCTCGAGGATTAGGACCTCGATGAAGACGTTCGGTACGCCGGCAGCCCTATACGTCAGGGAAGTTGTCGCCTCCGGTGCCACCGGCAGCCCGAGCAGCCGGCCGATCGCCTCGTAGACGACGCGGGCCGCCTTCTCATCCCCCATGGCGACGGCGCGGCTCAGGGTGCTGGCGAGCGAGGCGACCACGGCGGCTCGAGGCGACGGATCGACCGTCGCGATCTCCGCGGGCCCAGGGCTTGGCGGTCGGGCCCGGGTTGGGCCCGTGCCTCCCGAGGGGGTGCGATCCGCCGTCTCGCTCTCCCAAAACCCCGGACCATCCGACGGATCGCACCGGTTCGCCCCCGCGGAAGAGTCCCGCCAGAAACACCGGTGGATGGCGAGCGGTTGCTGGAAACAGTAGCGATTCTCATGGCTTCCGCCTGTTTCGCCGCCGAGGGCGGCTCTGGTGTGGCCCAACGGGGCGCCCTCCGCCGTCGCGTCACCCGCGGTTAAGGGCCCGCGGCATCACCGATCGGGGTCGGCGCCTGGCCTGGCGGCGCAGCGCCGCGGGATTCTCCTTCGCTCGCCGCCCTGTTGTCGGGCCCCTCGATGCGCTGCCGCCTGTTTCGGGATCGTGCCTGAGTGCCCGCACTCTGCCAGCCCAACGTTGAATTGACCTGCGGCGCGAAGCGCCGTCAGGTCCAATTCTGTGTTGGGCGGTGCCTGGTCGCGCATCATGGGATCAGACATCCGAGAGCCGCCTCTTGCCGGGCTGAGAGCCGCCGCTCGCCGCAGCAGCGGTCGTGGTCGCGCCGTACCTCTCCGCCATGGCGCCGCCAGGTCCCGCCGGCTTTCGTCCCGTTGAATTCCCCGCGGAGCACGAGCGGCCCGTGTTTCGCTTGCAGCCGCCGGGATTCTCACCCAAGCGGAGTCTCGGCCGCTGTCGGCGCGTCCAAGGACCTTGCGGCCAGCGCCGCACGCGTGCGCGCCTCGCGAACCGCATCAGACCGTGTTGTATGGCCTTGTTCAGGAGCACCTCGCGACCTACGTCGCGCACGCAGCGCGCACGTACGCGGCCCCGCTCTCGAAGTGCGTTGTCGCCGCCTTCTCATGCAAGCTCCGCGGCCCCTGCCCCAGCTGCGCCTCGCGCCGGATGTGCGATGAGGCGGCGACGCTCGTCGATCGTATCTTGCCCAACGTGCCCGTCAGGCAGTGGGTCATGTCGCTTCCGTTTGAGCTGCGTGCGCTTGCGGCCAAAAGGTCCGACGTCCTCGCGGCGATGGAGCGCATCTTCGCGGAGGAGATCGCCCGCGTGACCACGCGGCTCGCGAGCATCGCCGGCGCACGGACGGGCTCGGTCGGGTTCCCTCAGAGATTCGGCCCCGCGCCGCGAAGTCTGAGCCGTGCGCGGGGCACGCGCCTCTGCCCGCCGCGCCCGCGCCCGCATCGCCGTGCGCTCCGCCGGCGCTCTCAGCGAGGTCGCTCGCGCATGCCGAGCCCACGGTGCGAGTCGAGCCGACCCTGATCTCGGTCTTGCACTGGGGGCGGCTGCTCGAAGGGGAGTTGTTCGCAACGTCGCGCTACGTCGAGTGGGCCGTGCTCATGAAGCGTTCGTTCGGCTTCGACATCCTGCGAACGCAAAGCATGAAAACCTGCTGAGGCTGGTGCTGTACCGGCGTGTTTTCAAGATCCGCAGGAATTCCGGGAAGGGTGGGAATGAGGCTGCAGATGGGTCGCTCCCGTCAACGGAGTGGGGTCGTGAGGGGGTCCCCGAAAGGAAGGCGGGGATCCATGACCCAGCGTGCGTGGAGGATCGAGTGGAGAGCGCGGCCCCAGCCCGACGGTTCATCTCGGCTCAGCCTGGCGGTCGGCCTCGTGATCGACGCCGCGGCAAGCCCCCCGATCGGGTTGCGCAGGAGCGGGGACGACGGCGCCAAGAGGAGCAACGAACCCAACGCAAGCAACAGCAACGAAAGGAGAGACCATGAGCCAACGAGCCGCCCTCTATGCGCGCGTCTCGACGGCGCGGCAGGAACAGGAGCAAACGGTGGCGTCGCAGCTCGAAGCGCTCGAGAACGCAGCGACCGCCATGGGACTCACGGTGCCGGCAGAGCGACGGTACATCGATGACGGCATCAGTGGCGCTCGCCTCGATCGGCCGGGATTGGACGCGTTGCGCGACGCAGCGGCCGATGGGCTGATCGACGTGGTGCTCGTACACGCTCCCGATCGGCTCGCGCGCAATTACGTGCATCAGGTTGTGCTGGTCGAGGAGCTGACGAACCGCGGAGTCCACGTACACTTCGTCGAATGCCCCGCGACCGAGCGTGCCGAGGACCGCCTGCTCGTGCAGATGCAGGGCATCATCGCCGAGTATGAGCGCGCGAAGATCATGGAACGCACGCGTCGCGGTCGTATTCACAAACTGCGTGCCGGGCAGATGCTCCCTTACAGCTCTGTCGCACGCTATGGCTATGCCATCGAACGCTCTGCCGATGGGCTGCGGCGCACGGTCGTCATCGACGAGGTCGAAGCCCAGCATGTACGGGCGATGTACCGGTGGGTGCGCGAGGAGGATCTCAGCTCACGCGCCGTCGCCAGGCGACTGAACGCACAGGGGATACGTCCCCGCAGGGCGGCGCGGTGGACCGAGGGCCGCGTCTATGGGGTGCTGACCGACCCCACCTATACTGGCATGGCGACCTACGGTCGTCGGATGTCGGTCGAACCGGCACGACCGAAAAAGCCGGGTTCCTACCGAAAGCACCTCAAGAGCTCCAGCCGCTTCCGTCCCAAGCAGGAGTGGCTCATCATTCCGGTCCCTCCGATCGTTGACGAAAAGGAGCAAGCCGAGGTCCGCGCGATCCTCGCGAAGCACCGGTGGCAGGCGCCGCGGCACCTCAAGTACGACTACCTTCTCCGGTCGCTCGTCGTCTGCGGTGAATGCGGGTGGCGCATGGAGGGCCATCGACAGGCCCCGCGGTCCGGCGTGCCCTACGAGTACTTCTATTATGGATGCCGACGCCGCCTCGCCGAAGTGCGCGGCCATGACAAGCGGTGCAAAGCCAAGTACATCCGTCGCGACGAGCTCGATGCGGTTGTATGGGACGCGCTGGTATCGTGGATTCAGTCCCCGCAGATGCTGCTGCAAGAGGTTGAGGCATGGCGTTCGAGCCGCGCAGGAGAGGACCAGAATCGCCGTGACCGTGCCCGTCTCGAGAGCGCCGAGCGCAAGCTCCAGACTCACGTCGAACGGCTGGTCGACGCCTATCAGGCCGGCGCGATATCCGTCGAGGAGCTCAAGGCGCGGCGCGATCGCCTCGATGCCGAGCAGCGCGCGGTGCGCGTTCGCATCGAGGAGATCGCGGCCCAGGACCAGGACCGAACTCGGCTCAATCAGCTGGCCGACGACCTGACGGCCTTTGCGGTGACGTTGCGGGAAGGACTGGACAAGCTGGACTTTGCAGGGCGGCAACGCCTCGTCCGGCTGCTGATCGAGCGTGTCGTCGTGACAGGCGACCACGTCGCTATCGAGCACGCGATCCCGCTCTCCGGCCGGTTTTCGGCTTTACGTTCGCAGGATCGATGCGCTCCGCTGCCCGAAATGCGAACGGAGGATGCGCGTGCTTTCCACGATCACCGACTCAGCGGTGGTGCGCCGCATCCTCGATCATCTGAACTTGCCCTCGCAGCCCCGAACGGCAGCGCCCGCGCGCGATCCAACGTGGGAACCGATGGCGTTCGGGTTCGACGCGGCGTAGGTGGGCACCCGGCCCGAGCCCGTCATGGCGAACGCACGTCGCGGTCCGTCGAGCCAGAGCTGCACCCAATGCACCGCGCGCGGGCCCTGCGACGGGGCGAGCGGGTGTTTGATGCGCGATAGACGGCTCGCCAGGCGCCGTTCCCGCGGGGCTTGACACGGGCGAGAGCTCTATCGTTTCCTATCCGCTTAGATGGCTGTTCCGCAGGAGTAGCCGCTCCGCGGAGCGGCGACACGGCAACCCACAGCCAAGCGCATGTCAACCATCGCATGCAGCGTGGCTGTACGATTGGACGGCCGCTACGAGAGGAGCTTGACTTTCGGATCGAGTTTGGATTTCTTAGCCTATCGAGAGGATTGGAGGATGGCATGCAGCACGCAGGGGGCGCGGCCCCAGACATGGGCCCCGCGGCCCCGGACATGGGCGTCGCGACCCCGGACATCGGCGCCGCGACCCTGAAGCGGATCACCCGTGGCCTGATGCCGCTCTTCTGCCTGATGTACCTGATCGCGTACATCGACCGGCAGAACGTCTCCTATGCCAAGCTGGAGATGGTGGGCGCCCTGGGCCTCACCGAAGCCGCATACGGCCTCGGCGCCTCGCTGTTCTTCCTCGGCTACTTCCTGTTCGAGGCGCCGGCCAACCTGATCCTCGTCCGCGTCGGCGCCGGGGTCTGGTTCAGCCGGATCATGGGCACCTGGGGCCTCGTCACCATCGCGCTGGGGTTCACCCAGAGCCCGGCCATGTTCTTCGTCCTGCGCTTCCTGCTGGGCGTGACGGAGGCCGGCTTCTTCCCGGGCGTGCTCTACGTCCTGACCCTCTGGTACCCGCATGCGCACCGCGCCCGCATGATCGGCGCCTTCATGATGGCCAGCGCCGTGGCCAACGCGGTGGGCTCGGTCGTCGGCGGCGCGCTGCTCGATCTCAACGGCCTCCTGGGACTGGCTGGCTGGCAGTGGGTGTTCGTGGCCACCGGCGCTCCCGCCGTCCTGCTCGCGCCCTACGTCCTCTGGCGCCTGCCGAGCCACCCCGAGCAGGCCCGCTTCCTCACCCCCGACCAGAAGGCCTGGCTCGCCAGGACCCTCGCCGCGGAGCCCCGCCAACAGGCGGAAGGCTCCCCCTGGCGGGCCTTGCTGGACATACGAGTGATGGCGCTCGCCGGCCTGTATGTCGGCTTGCCGCTCGGCGCTTACGGCCTCAGCTACTGGCTGCCCACCCTCGTGAAGGGCTTCGGCGCCTCGAACATCCAGAACGGCTTCATCAACGTCATCCCCTGGGTCTTCGTCGCCTTGGCGCTCTGGTGGGTGCCGCGCCATGCCGCCCGCAACGGCGTCAGCGCCTGGCACATCTCCGGCCCCATGCTGCTGGGCGCCGTCACCCTGGTGCTGAGCGTGGTCGTGCCGGGCGCAGCGCCCAAGTTCGCCCTGCTGTGCGTCGCCGCCGCCGCCATCTTCGCCGGCCAGCCGGTGTTCTGGAGCGTGCCCCAGAAGCTCCTCGCGGGCCCGCACGCCGCCGCTGGCATCGCCGCCATCAACTCGGTGGGCAACCTCGGCGGCTTCGTGGCCCAGAACGTGGTGCCGCGCATCTACGACGCGACCGGCAGCCAGCTCGCCCCCATGCTGTTTCTGGCCGGCTGCCTGCTCATCGCCGGCGTCAGCATCCGGGTGCTCGTCCCCCGGCTGGCAGGCTGGTAGGGCGCCGGCGGATCAGGCCTGGCGGCCGCAGGCCGCCGCCAGCATCCGCAACTTCTACCCAGCGTCCGCAAGGCCAGCGAGCGAATGTCGCGTGGCAGTGCAGTGGGCTCCGTCCGCGTGGCGGAGAGAGCGCTGACCTCGCCCGCGTCGCGCGGACGGTTCATGACGCAGTGATGGTGGTGCCGTGCGGCCTGGGCAGGCCAAGCCGATAACCACGGTCCTGCACCGCAAACTCGCCCGGAAGGAGCCTCGACCAACACGCGCCCTGCGCGGACGCGCGTGGCGAGGTGTCGCCTGGCCCTTTCCCGTTCGCTTCACGCGGTGCAGGACTTCTACGCACACCCGAACTGGGTCGAGCTCGGCGACGGCGTCCTCGTGGACCATTCGCTCACCGTCACGAGGAGCTCAACAAAGACAAGAGCACATTGCCCGGTCGCACGGCGCAGCATCGAGCGGAGAAGCCGCTCGCGATCCGACAGACACGCCATGAGTGGTGCCGACTCGATCAGCTCGCTCACGATGCGTGGGCGATGCCGGAGCTCGTGTCCGCGCAGGATCCGGAGCAGAAGGTCTGCCCATCATCGCAAGCGGGCAAGCCGCCGCCCCCGCCGGACGTCCCCGTGCTCGTGGCGTCGGAGCTCGCTGGATCGAAGTCCGGGTTCTCGGGGCTGCACGCGACAGGCAGACACAGCGTGTCTCATCAGGAAAAGCTCTTCATGATGAGCATTGTACACCGAGGCACTGCGCCCCTGCAGAGGGAAGTCCTCGCGTCGCGGTGCGTGGTTGCGCACAGCAGGAAAACGGCGCGATCCGATGCGGTTCGAGCGAAGGACGACCGGGGTTGCCGGCATCCACCCGGTAACCGTCGAGCGGCGGCGCAGGAGCCAGCCGAGCCTCGAGAATCGCCGATGTCCGCCGTGCGGGGACCGCGAGCGGTGCTATGGTGCGCCGCACCCCGTGGTCCCCGACATGCTCCGAGCGTGACGGCTCCTCTCGGGGCGCTTCATGTCTTACGTAGGGAGATCAGATTCATGCGACAGCCCGACGGTCCGCGCTCGTTCGACGAGCTCAAGGGCCCGCCCGGAAGCCTGGCAGCCGATTGCGTTCCCACGTGGACCGGGGAGCAGCTGAGCTCCGGGTTCGCCGCGATCCGCGACAGCCGGCTGCTCACCGTGCCGGAGCAAGCCGAGTTTCTGCGGCGGATTCCCTGGCTCGCGGCCGACAACGGCTGCGAGGAGCGGGCCGAGGCAGCGGTCTACTTCTTCCACCAATGGGACTATCCGACGCCCTACTTTGCCAGAGTCAGGGCAAAGCCGCGCAAGCGGCTGGTCTTCCAGACAACCAACGAGCCGTCCGGAACCGTGACGTGGTCCCACCACGTCGCGCCCGCGGTCCGGGTCGGTGGACAGCTCATGATCCTGGACGTCGCCATCGATCCGTCGCGGCCCCTCCCGATCGCGGAGTGGCTCTCTCGGTTCAGCGTCGCCGACGACATCGACGTCGCTTTGTGCCGCGACCACGCTTCCACGATCACCGACTCAGCGGTGGTGCGCCGCATCCTCGATCATCTGAACTTGCCCTCGCAGCCCCGAACGGCAGCACCCGCGCGCGATCCAACGTGGGAACCGATGGCGTTCGGGTTCGACGCGGCGTAGGTGGGCACCCGGCCCGAGCCCGTCATGGCGAACGCACGTCGCGGTCGTCGAGCCAGAGCTGCACCCAATGCACCGCGCGCGGGCCCTGCGACGGGTAAGGAGGGACACCGCCCCGTCGCCGCGACGCTGAGGATTACGTCCGGAGTATGCGAAGATGGCCGGAACGATGCCAGGGGGCGTTCTGGAACGGCGGCGTTCGAGGAACGGAGCATTGAGTTCACTCATTCGTGTGAGATTGTCCACCCCCACGCTGGCGACAAGACCATGGATAACGACAAGCCCCAAACCCCCACGCCTTCCCTCACGGATCTGATGGGCGCGATGGCGGCGGCCCAGGCCGCGCAGGAGCCGTTCTTCCTCGGCCGCCTCCGCGGGCACTTCGGCGCCGACCCCTGCACCCTCCCCGTTGTCGCCGAGGAGTTCCCGGCCTTGGACCACGTGCTGGCACCAGGCCGAGCAGCCGACCGATCGCCTCGTGAACGATCCGCGCCGCCTCCTCATCCCCAAGGACGACGGCGCTCCTTGAAAAGTGACGCTGTATCAACAAATTATCCATGCATCGACGATGAGGCAGCCTTCACTCCACAGCCTGCGGGGAGTCGTCGCACTGGTCTAATCTGAAGGTCAGTGCGCGGCGCCGCGCATTCGTCATCGATCGCGACATCGCCGCCCACGTGCTGGCTGAGCACGGGTGTCCCGACGAGGACTGAACCAACGCTGCGACCGAGCTGGCCCCGCGTTACACACGCCACTTCCGGTCGTGGTCGTCGTCGGTCCCCTCATCGGTATCACTGGAACCGGTCAGCTATTGGATAGGTCATCATCGGCGACCCGCTTCCTCCGTATCTCAACGGTTTGGCAGCCTGGAGCCGACACAAAAATCACCTATCGATTTTGGCGATCGAGCACTGCGTAGAATTGCTTGGCAGCGAGACTGGTAGTTGCATCGCCGCACTCAGAACCACGCAACGTCAACGTTGGCGATTCGCAGTGGCCGGTACCTTCCCATACAAGCCAAAACGCAAGAGTATCGTTCTAGAGAGCGCGCAAGGTTCGCGCTTTACGGACCAACCCACAGAGCCATGTAAACGTCGTCAAGATACTCGTTCGGACCGATCTTCAGCCGCCTCGTCTTACGCCCCTCTTCGACGAACCCGAGTGATCGATAAAGCGCGATCGCGGGCTCGTTCGACGAGCGCACCTGAAGCTCGACTTTTTCAACGCGCGGGTTTGACCGCGCCCAGCGCAAGAGCGAGTGCATGAGGGCTCTGCCAACGCCTTGGCGTTGATGGCCTTCGTGAACGGCGATCATCAGCCTGACGACGTGCGACGTCGCGGCAAGTGAGAGCGGTTCCAAGAACGCATGCCCGACGACCGTGCCCGCGTGTTCGGCGACGAGATAGATGCCGCCGCAGCGATCGTCGAGCTCGACTATCTTCTTTCGAAGGTCGTCGTCGACGATTTCGTCGGGCATCGAGGCGAGCTTCCCCGGAACGCTCGCGATCGCGCGCTCGGCTGCCGCGAGCAGCGGCGCGTCCTCCGGCCGTGCTTCTCGGATCAAAGGCACATCGAACCCCATGACGTTCTCTTATCACTCGACGGGGCCGGTTGCAGACGCCGTCACGCGGAGAGCTCGTCCGCTCGCAGCACATCGCGAGGTCAGGAGCCCGTCGCTAGAATGCCGAAGCCATGCATGCCGAAGCCATGCCCTTGCGCCAGCAGACACCGCCCGGCGGAGACCGGCGCGCCGCCGTCCCCGGCGCGCCCGGTCGGCTCGCCTGCCTGAGGTCCCCGTGATCCGGGCCGCTCGCCCCGAGGAGGCTGAGCTCCTCGGCGCGCTCGCCCTCCGTTCCAAGGTGCACTGGGGCTACACGCGCGAGTTCATGGAGGCGTGCCGCGCGGAGCTCTCGATCTCGCCGGCGTACGTGGCGCGGCATCCGACCTTCGTCCTGGTGCGCGGAGACGAGGCGCTCGGGTTTTACACGCTCGAGGCCCTGAGCTCGACCCGGGTGGAGCTCGGCCACCTCTTCGTCGAGCCGGAGGAGATCGGGCGCGGTCATGGCCGCGCGCTCCTGGCGCACGCGCGCGACGAAGCGCGGCGACGCGGGTACCGCGTCCTCGTGATCCAGGGCGATCCGAACGCCGGGCGGTTCTACGAGGCCTGCGGCGCGCGGCGCGTGGGCGAGAAGGGCTCTGCCAGCATCCCTGGCCGGCTGCTCCCGCTCTTCGAGCTCGACCTGTCGCGCTGACGCGCCGCCGCTCGCGCTGGCCGAGCCTCCACGATATCGGCAACGTGAATCGATCTCCGGATCCTGTTCGTCCTCGATGGCGTGTCGTACTGAATGTTCGGTCGGCCCGGGGCTTGGTCTCCGTGAACACGGAGAGCAGGCGTCGGACACGAGGCGACCCAAGGGCTCAGCTCGTTCACTCGATCGGGCGCGAACAGCTGTCCTGTGCCACATCGGCCGCCATCTCCGACAGTGCCGGCCAAAGCCAAGACATTTCGGTTTCCGCGGATCTCCGCACCTGTCCTATCCGGGCGCCTCGTCAATGCGGCTTGCTACCGTCGGCGCGACCTTTCTCTCCCCTCCGGTGCTGGCACCAGGCCGAGCAGCCGACCGATCGCCTCGTGAACGATCCGCGCCGCCTCCTCATCCCCAAGGGCGACGGCGCGGTTCAGGGGGCCGGCGAGCGAGGCAACCACGAGGGCCCGAGGCGACGCGTCGGCCGACGCGAGCTTCCCAGGATCGAGGCTCGCCGGTTGGACCAAGCCGCTTCGCGGCAGCTCCTGTGCCTGCTGAGGTCGACCGCGATGACTGCTGCGACCGCGAGCGCGATGCGGACGAGGTGCAGGAGCTCGGCGTGAGGCTCAAGAAGCTGCTGCGGGCCCTGCTCCGTTAAGCATTGCGGATACCGAGCCGCGGTTTCCTGCCGCGGCTCGGATCCTTGTCTTCGCTGCGGTTGTCACGGCAGGCATTGCTGCCGCAGCGCGGATTTTGCCAGTATTTATTGCGAAAAAAGAGCCCGGCGCCGCGCAGGACTGGCCGCCCGCCGCCTCATTCCCTGCCCACCCTGCCGTTCGCGACGCCCCTGCCCGGGCGCCGCGTCCACCAGGAGGGCAGCGATGGGACAGCTCCGCGATCGAATGGCCGAAGACCTGAAGCTGCGGCGATACAAGCCGTCGACGTGCGACAATTACCTCCGCTGCGCACGGGCCTTCGTAGCCTATCACCGCAGGCCGCCGCAGCAGATGGGTCTCGACGAGGTGCGCGCGTTTTTGCTCTATCTCGCCGAGCAGCGAAAGATCGCGGAGGCGACGCAGCACCAGTACGTGGCGGCGATCAAGTTCCTCTACGCCACCACGCTCGGGCGTCCGGAGGTCGCCGTCGCGATCCCCTGGCCGAAGGTACCCCAGAAGCTGCCGCCGGTCCTCAGCGGCACCGAGGTCGAGGCGCTGCTCAACGCGAGCGGCTCGGTCAAGCAACGCACGATCGTACTGACGGCGTACGGCGCCGGTCTGCGAATCGATGAGGTCTGCTCGCTGCGGGTCGAGGACATCGACAGCAAGCGCAACCTCATCCACGTCCGCAATTGCAAGCACGGGCGTGATCGGTACGTGATGCTCAGCGCCCCCGTGCTGACCGCGCTGCGCATCTACTGGCGGGCGGAGAGACCCGCTGGACCGGAGCTGTTCCCGGGTCGCAAGCAGGGCTCGGTCATCTCGCACGAGGCGGTGCGCAACGCGCTGCGCGAGGCGGCGAGGCGCTGCAAGCTGCACAAGCGCGTCACCCCGCACGTGCTGCGGCACAGCTTCGCTACCCACCTGCTCGAGCTCGGCACCGACATCCGCGTCATCCAGGCCCTGCTCGGCCATCGCTCCATCCGCACCACCGTCCGCTACGTCCGCGTCAGCCAGGCTCACGTCGGTCGCACCCGCAGCCCGGTCGAGGTGCTCGGCACCCAGGAGGCCAAGAAGAAGCTCGGCTGAGGTCGCGTGCACCCGCATCCCCCGGCGCCGCGGCCCACGGCAACGGGTAGGCCTCGGCTCGAGGTCGCGGATATCGTCCGCGCCCACGGCGAGGCCTACCTGCGCGCCCACGCCGTCTCCACCGCCCAGCGCAAGGTCCTGCGCGACATCGCTGCGTGCAGGACCGCGGTGCTGGGCGGCCATGTCGACGTGTGCACGAGCTGCGGCCACGAGCAGCCCTCGTACAACTCCTGCCGCAACCGCCACTGTCCCAAGTGCCAGAGCCTCAGCCAGGCCAGGTGGATCGCCGAGCGGCAGCAGCGCATCCTGCCGACGCACTACTTCCACGTCGTCTTCACGCTCCCGGCCGAGCTGCGCCCGCTGGCGCTCGTCAACCCGCAGACGGTCTTCGATCTGCTCTTCCAGTGCGGCTCGCAGACCCTGCTCACGCTCGGCCGCGATCCCAGGCGGCTCGGCGCCGACATCGGTGTCACCGCCGTGCTGCACACCTGGAGCCGCAATCTCAGCTTCCATCCGCACCTGCACTGCATCGTCACGGGCGGTGGGCTCTCGCTCGACGGCTCGCGCTGGATCGAGGGGCGGCGCGGCTACCTCTTCCCTGTGCAGGTCCTCGGCAAGCTCTTCCGTGGCAAGTTGCTCGCCGCGCTCCGGCAGGCCTATGATCAAGGAGAGCTCGACCTGACCGGCGAGGCCGCCGCGCTGGCCAACCCCGCTGCCTTCGCTGCGCTGCTCGGCGCGCTCTACCGCAAACCCTGGGTGGTGTACGCCAAGCCGCCCTTCGCTGGGCCCGAGCAGGTCTTTGCTTACCTCGGTCGCTATACCCACCGTGTCGGGCTGTCCAATCACCGGCTGCGGTGGATGGATGAGCGCGGCGTGTGCTTCCGGACCCGCGGAGACAAGACCGTGACGCTCTCCGCAGAGGAGTTTCTGCGTCGCTTCCTGCTGCACGTGCTGCCTCATCGCTTCGTGAAGATCCGACACTTCGGCTTGATGGCTGCGTGTCACGCCACCACCACGCTCGAGGTGGCACGCACGAGGATCCTGGCGGCGCGAGACGCAGGGCAGTGCGCTGTCGGGGGAGATGAGCACCGGGAAGCCAGCTCTCACGAGCACGAGCCCTCTGCGCGCCACGTCGTCAAGGTCGACTGGTGCACGCTGCTCGCCGAGCTCACGGGGATCGACCTGTCCATCTGTCCTCGCTGCGGTCAGGCTGCGATGGCTCGCCGCCCGCTGCCGTCGTGCGTCGTCGCCTCTTCCGCTGCCCCTCCGGACACGTCATGAGCATTGCTGGCCTGGGCAGGAGCAACAACACCACCTCCGTTGCGCGGCGGTCAGGGATCGATCCGCCTTCTGCGCCGTCCACGTCGGCGGCGTGCGTGCTTCTGGGCCTCCGTCGGCGCCGCGCTCTGCCTCGGCACGTCTGCGCCCAACGTCGTGGCGGCGGGATGCACCACGCGTGCGAGCCCCGCCACGCCCGCCCTCTGCTGCCTTCTCGGGCAGGATCTCCATAGGCCTCGCGACCGCCTCGCCCGGCCGCGAACCGGCCCGGTCCAACCCGACGTTTGCGGGACTGCGCCGGGACCTCGCCGCCGCTGCTGCTCAGGCGCAGTCCCGCAAACGCCTATTCATTGGGCCCGGGTTGGGCCCAACCCCACCGACGGGCAGCGATCCGTCGTCACGCCTCCCTGAAATTCGGGGCAAAGCACCGGATCGCGACGGTTCGCCCCCGCGGAATCGTCCCGCCAGGGATTTCTGCGACAGCGAGAAGGGGCCGGAAGATAGCTCGGCATTTCCAACACTTTCCGTCTGTCTTTCCGCCGAGCGGGGCTCGGCCGTGGCCCAACGCGGCGGTCGCGGCGGTCGCGGTGGAGCGCGCCGATCTCCCGCTGTTCTGCGCGGCGGTCTGCGGCGTCGGTCTGCAAGGCGCGTTCGTGCAGCAGTATCGCTTCGCGATCCTCGAGGGGCAGCCGAGCAGCAAGGGCGCCGGGCCTGCTGACCATGATCCAGCTCGCCAGCGCCGCTGGCATCGTCCCCGGCATCTCGCTCTTCGGCCTGCTGGAGGGGCGGACGTCCAGGTACATGCCCGCTGCCCTGCTGATGCTCGCGGCGCTCCAGCTCATGGCGGCGCTCTCGTTCGCGGCGTACGGGCCGCAGGAGGCGCGCGCCGCCGAGGCCTCCGCCGCGCCGGACGCGCGCGCCCGCGCGCTGTACTGGCCCATGGTGGCCATGGGCGCGGGCGCCTTCCTGGTGATGAGCCTCCTCATGGTGCCGACGCCGCTCCAGATGTGCGGCGTCGAGCAGCGCTCGGTCCAGCAGGCGAGCTGGGTGATCCAGGTGCACCTCCTGAGCATGTACCTGCCCTCGCTCTCGGTCGGCGCCCTCCTGAAGCGGATGTCGATCGCGCAGCTGCAGGGCGTGGGGCTGCTGTTCCTGCTCGTGGGGTATCTGGTCAGCTGGGTTCCGGGGTTCGAGGGGGCACCTGGTCGGCTGGCGCTGGTCGGGGTCGTGTGGTGTTACGTGTTCGTGACCGCGACGACCCTTGTCGCGCGCAGCCGCCCGGGCTCCGAGCGCTTTCGCGCGCAGGGCGTCGCGCGTCGCCTCCGGGGTGCTGTATGCTCGGCCGAGATCAGGCTCGGATCGGTACGGGAGCAGCGGAGCGCATGGAGTCCTCGGGGAGAAAGCCGGCAAGTCCAGAAGATTCGGTTCGCCAGATGCTCGTCGAGTTCGCGCGCGCCTTCGAGCGAGGCGACGTGGACGCGTTATGCGACATGTTCGTACGTGACGATGCCCTGATCTTCTACGGCACACACGACAAGCTGCACTTCACGCGCTGGGCCGAGATCGAGGCCTCGTTCCGGCGGCAGAGCGAGATCCTGAAGGACCTCGTGTGCAGGATCACCGGCGATGTCCAGGTGCGTCTGCTGGCCGGGGGAGCGGCCGCCTGCGCCGGGACGGCCGGCTTCGGTATCCACGCCACCATGGGCGGCGTGCGCTTCGACCTGCCCGCGCTCCGACTGACCTGCACGGTGGAGCGCCACGGGGATCACTGGCGGTTCGTGCAGCTCCACCTCTCCGTGTCGGACAGGCCGTTCCTCGACAGCGTGGGCCACGTGCTCGAGAGCGCCTGAGAGCGCCTGAACGCCGCACCGCCACACCACGCCGGTGCGGCGGCGCGGCCCGCGCCTCACGTGGGGACGTCGCTCGACTCCGCCAGATCCCGGAGCGCCCTCTCGCTCCGGCGCAGCGCCTCCTCGGTCCGCTGGACCTTCAGCGCCTCCTGCTCCAGCTCGCCGCGGAGCACGGTGTTCTGCAGCGACAGCGCGGCCAGGAACTCGAGGAGCGGCAGCCGGCGCAGGATGAACGCGCCGTGGACCAGCCGGTTCTCCAGGTAGAGGAGGCCGCCCACCTCGCCGGGGTTCTTCATGAGCGGCATGCACAGCACCGACTTCGGCCGCTCGCGCACGAGGTACTCGTCCCCGGCGAAGGCGCCGCTCGCCCCGACGTCGCTGAGCACCACCCGCTCCCGCGTCCGCTCGACATAGTTGACGATCGACGCCGGGACGCGGGTCGCGAGCGGCGCCGTGCTCCGCTCGTACACGCGGATGCTGATGCCGTCGCGGTCCACCACGGCCTCGGCGGCGAGCCGCAGGCCGTCCCCGGTGAGCAGGAGACAGCACCGCTCCGCCCCCTCGTGCTCGACGACGAGCCGCATGAGCGACTCCATCATCTCCTTCGGCGTCATGTCGCTCGAGAGCGACCGCGAGACCTTCACCGCGGTCTGCGCGTCGATGGCCTCCGCCGCCATCGTCATGACGCCGCTGCTCGTCGCGCGGCGCTGCTCCTGGTTCAGGACGAGCGCATGCCGCTGCTCGAGCTGCCTCACCTTCTCGCTCGCGCCCCAGCGCGAGTACGACGCCACCGCCTCCCGCAGGTAGAGCCCCGGCAGGCCGCTGTAGCCGCGATCCAGGTAGAACCGGGCGGCGAGCTCGCTCGCGAGCGCCTCCTGGTGGATGAACCGGGACTCGCGGAAGGCCACGATCGCCTTATCGTAGAGCGCCGCGGCCTCGTCGTGCCTGCCGTCGACGCGCGCGCGCTCCGCCGCTACGAGCGCGTGTTTGCCGGCGAAGTTGTCGGGGCAACTCTCGGCCCAGACGCGCAGCTGCTCCTCGTGGCCGGCGAGCGACCGCCGGAGCCCGGCCTGCTCCTCGGCCGGGGCCCCGGAGAAGCGGGCCGCCCGGGCGAGGGCGCCGAAGTAGTGGTACTCGGCCGAGAACAACATCCCGTTGCCCCCCGAGATGTTGCGCTCCGCCTTCTCCGCGGCCAGGGCCGCCTCGTCGGGGTTGGAGGCCAGGAGGTGCTGCGCGGTCTTCATCACGTAATGGACGAGCCGCACGCTCGGGAAGCTCTCCTTCTCGAGGCGGTCCTCGAACGCCTGCTCGTCGAAGTCGTCCGCGCTCATCGTGCCGAGGTGGCGCGTGGCGCCCCTCATCGCCTGGACCAGGCGCAGCATGCTCGTCACGGCGTCCGCGGCGAACGTGATCTTCGCCTTCGTCGCGTAGTCGAGCGCGCTCACCGCGACCTTGTACGCCTCCTCGATCGGGTCGCCCCGCACGATCACGTTCAGGGTGAGCTGGATGTTGCTGAAGCTCCCCCACGTCAGGTTCCCGACCTCGTTCGCGGCCTGGATGCTCACGCGCTGGCAGGCGATCCCGGTGTCGATGTGGCGCGTCCAGACCGAGATCAGACAGCCATAGAGGTTGGCCACCTCGGGCTTGTAGACGAGCGCGTTCATCTTCTCGGTCAGCTCGTAGCCCACCCTGCCGATCCGGTCGCCGTCCTGGTACGCGCCGAGCTTCTGGCAGAGCGCCTTGCCGAGGCACGTGTACCCGATGCCGGTCGGCTCCGCGTTGCCGTGGAGCAGGCTGAGCCGGACCATCTGGCAGACCAGGAGGTCGTTGAGGTTCGGATCGGTGTAGAAGGTCGAGGCGTACATCACGGCCATCACGCCCATCGCCGCGAGCATCGGCGGCGCCGTCATCCTCGGCTGGCCGAGGATCTCGTCGGCCGTGCGATCGCGGAGCGCGTCGCGCAGCGCCGTGATCTCCGCGACGACCTCCTCGTCGGCCGGCTGCCTCCCGAGCTTGATGCCGAGCAG
This sequence comes from Sorangium sp. So ce124, assembly GCF_051525235.1. Lineage (NCBI taxonomy): Bacteria > Pseudomonadati > Myxococcota > Polyangiales > Polyangiaceae > Sorangium > Sorangium sp. So ce124. The sequence goes on along the minus strand of NZ_CP150312.1, from coordinate 3,459,715 downwards.
CGCGAGGCACTCCAGCCCGACGCCGATGCACGCGTCGTGCTCGGACCGGGCCATGTGGTTCTGCATCAGGACGCGGTAGGCCGCCGCCTTGTCGAGCTGCGTGCGCGCGCGCTCGAGGAGCACCGAGCAGAGGTCGATGGACCGATCGAACTCCCCGTTCACGCACGCGCTCTCGGCGAGATCGAGGTGCAGCGCGAAGGCGAGCAGATCGTCGGCTCCCGCCCAGTCGTCCTCCCCGATCAGCGCGCAGCCCGCGGCGAAGTAGGCCACCGCGGAGCCGTAGGCCCCGGAGGCCCTCGCCTTCCTGCCGGCGCGGAGGTTCAGCTCGGCCGTCCTGCGCCGCTCGCCCGGATCGGTGATGAAGGAGGCGCCGATGTTCAGCTGGTTCGTGATCTCGAACAGCCGGTCCTCCAGCGCCTCCTCCGGCGTCTGGACGAGCAGCAGGCGCCCGATGCGCAGGTGCGTCGAGGCGTGGTTGCCCTCGCGGATGAGCAGGTACGCGGCCTGCTGCACGCGGTCGTGGAGGAACTTGTACGTGCTGCCTCGGCGCGCCACGAGCCCCTCGCGGATGGCCGGGGAGATGGCGGCGTGCGTCGTCTCGGTCGACTCGCCGTACATGGCCGAGAGGACCTCGGCGTCGAAGCGGGCGCCGAGGCACGCGGCGAGGGAGAGGACCCGCTGCGTCTCGCCGTCCAGCCGCCTGAGGCGGCCCAGCACCAGGTCGACGACGTTGTCGGTCAGGTTCTGCGCGGCGATGGCCCCGATGTTCCAGCACCAGACGGCGCTCACGGGATCGACCCAGACCAGCTTCTGGCGATAGAGCTCCGTCAGGAACTGGCCCACGAAGAACGGGTTGCCGCCCGTCCTCTGGACGAGGAGCCTGGTGAGCTGAGCCCCCAGCTCGTCCTCGCAGCGGAAGGTGTCCGTGACGAGCTCGAGGACGTTCTCGTGCGGGAGCGGGTCGAGGCTGAGCGTCGAGACGCGCGCGCCCGTGGCGTGGATCTGCCGGAGCACCTCCATGAGCGGGTGCGACGGGGTCACCTCGTTGTCGCGGTACGCCCCGATCACGAGCAGGTGCCGCTTCTCGGGCGCCGCGACGACGTCGCGGATGAGCCGCAGGCTGGCGGGATCTGCCCACTGCAGGTCGTCCACGAACAGCACGAGCGGGTGCCGCTTGCGCGCGACCACGCCGAGGAACGCATGGAACACGCGGACGAAGCGGCTGCGCGCCTCGTTCGGCGCGAGCGGCGGCACCGGCGGCTGCTCGCCGAGGATCAGCGAGAGCTGCGGGATGATGTCGATGATGACCCGCCCCTCCTCGCCGAGCGCGTCGCTCAACCGGTGCTTCCACCCCGCGAGCGACTGCGGGCTCTCCGTCAGGATCTGCCGGACGAGCTCCCCGAACGCCTGGGCGATCGTGCGGTAGGGGATGTCGCGCTGGAGCTGATCGAACTTCCCGGAGATGAACGCCCCGCGCTCGCGGACGATGGGCGCCTGCACCTCCTTCACGAGCGAGGTCTTCCCGACGCCCGAGTACCCGGCGACGAGCACGAGCTCGGCCGTGCCCGTGGCGACCACACGCTCGAACGCATCGAGCAGGATCGCGCGCTCGCGCCTCCTGCCGTAGATCTTCGTCGGGAGCTGCAGCCGGTCCGGGATGTCGGCCGTCCCGAGCGGGAACGAGTCGATCATCCCGAGCTCCTCCAGCTCGGTCTGGCACATGAGGAGATCCGACCAGAGCCCGCGGGCGGTCTGATAACGCTCCTCCGGAGACTTCGCGAGGAGCTTCATCACGATCTCGGAGACGATCCGGGGCACGTCATGCACCAGCTCCGCGAGCGGCACAGGGGCCCTCGCGATGTGGGCGTGCGCCCACGCGGGCGCGTCCTCGGCGTCGAGCGGCAGCTTGCCGGAGAGCAGCTCGTACAGCGTGACGCCGAGCGAGTAGAGATCGGCGCGCTCGTCGATCGGCCAGTCGACGCGGCCCGTCCGCTCCGGCGCGATGTAGGGCAGCGACTCCGGGTTGATCTTCGTCTCGTCGGAGAGGCCGAGATCGCCGCGCACCACGGCCAGCCCACCGTCGAGCGACACCTCCCCGCTCTCCGGGTGCACGGAGAGGTTCGCGGGGCGGATGTCCAGGTGAAGCGTGCCTGACTTATGAAGTTTCGACAGTGCAGATGCGATCTGCACCGCGTGCGTGAGGAACCGGCGAAGATCCATGAGAACCCTGGTGATCGTCGATAGGACGATCCTGAGTGTACGGTACTCGAAGCAGGATCCCTGTCAACGTTTCCTCCGGCCTCGCCGGCGAGGCGCCGGCCGCCGGAGCGCTTCGACCCGCTCGGCGCGGACGTCGATCACGACGCGTCAGGGATCCTCGTCGTGTGGTGCACGAGGGCTTTCCATTCACCGCCCTTGAGCTCCCAGACCGCGGTGAAGGCGATGGTGTTATCGAGCTTGACACCGCCCTTGAGCTCGGCGCGCGAGCGGTAGACGCCGCTCACGATAGCGACGTCCCCGCCGACGATACGCACGTCGCACTGCCGGAGCTCCTGCGTGTACGTCAACATGCTGTCGACGAGCTTCAGGTACTCGTCCTTGCCGCGCTGCACTCCGTTGTAATCGACGTACCGCCAGCCTTCGGCCAGGTGGCGATCGAGGAAGCCGTAGTCCTTGACGGCCCCCACCGCCTTCGTCCACGCCTTGAGGAGCGCGACGTGCTCCTCTCTCGCCTGCTCCGCGGTGATCTTCGACATTCTCCACCTCCGCCGCGCGCCCTGGCCGAACTCGAGCCCGCGCGACCGCGCGGGGGCGTCGCCGTCGCCGCTCCACACCCATGGTAAAGAGCCCGCCGGCCGGGCGTCAACATCAGCCCTGATGTCCCGCCGCCTCGAGGGCCGCGCGCAGATGATCGGCCATGACTTGCACGTTCGGCGGCAAATTCATGGTGATGTGATTGCCAGGGACCTCGTGGACAGTGAGCTGGCCCTGGATCAAATCGAGCCATCCCCGCGCCGGGTTGTTCACGGTCATGGCGTCGCGCTCGCTCGCCTCGAAGAAGAGCACGTCACCCGGGTAGGGGCGGGGGACATAGCGCAGCATCGCCTGCAGGTTGGCGGTGACGATCTTGCGGAACGTGGCGAGCTCCTGGAGCGCCAGCTTCGGGAACATCCGGGAGACACCCTTCTTGCGCTGGAGCACGTGGAGCAGCTGCTCGTCCGGGGAGAGGTGCCGGATCTCCTCCGCGGGGACGGGGAGACTCGCATCGCCGCTGATCAGGTAGGCGAGGCGCTCGGGGGTGTCGAGATCCTCGGGGAACACCGCCGAGGGCGCGGGCGTGTCGATCATCATGAGAAGCGCGACGCGCTCGCCCCCGGAGATGAGCTGGTGCGCCATCTCGAAGGCGACGACCCCGCCGAAGGACGACCCGCCGAGCACGTAGGGGCCCTCCGGCTGGATGTGCCGCCGTACCGCCTCGAGGTAGCGCGCGGCCATCTCCTCGACGCGGGTCAAGGGCGGCGCCTTGCCTTCGATGCCCTGCGCCTGCAGCCCGTACACGGGCTGCGCCGGGTCCAGGCAGGTGGCGAGATCGTGGTAGAAGTAAACGTGCCCTCCGACCGGGTGCATCAGGAAGAGCGGCCGCCCGGTGCCGGGCTTGATCCGCACGAGCGACGCGGGCAAGAGGCGCGCGGGAGAGCGCCTCGACAGCGAGGTGGATGAGGGCGAGTCGGACTGCGCGATGAGCTCGGCCAGGGCCGCCACGGTCGGCGCGTTGAGCAGGCTGTGGCCGGGGAGATCCATGTTCACGACGCTGCGCAGCCGGGAGATGAGCTGGACGGCGAGCAGCGAGTCGCCGCCGAGCGCGAAGAAGTCGTCGTGGACGCCGATCCGCTCGATGCCGAACAGCTTCTCCCACGTCTCGGCGACGGCGCGCTCCAGCGGATCGCGCGGCGCCACGTAGGCCGTGCCGAGGTCGGGCCGCGGGTGGACCGATCTCGGGATGCCCTCGGACTCGACGTCCCGCGAGGGCGGCGCGATCGAGCTGGCCGAGGGGCGCTGCTTAGCCTGCGCTTCCCGCTTCAGGACCAGGACGTGGGGCGTGGGGCTCGTAAGGACGCGCATCCAGGCGTCGAGCGCCTCGTCGCGCGAGATCCCCTCCTCCGCGGCGGCCGCGCCGCCCTCGCTCGAGTCGGCCGCGGGCTCGGGATCCTTGCCGCGCGAGGCGTCCTGCCGCTGCCACGGGTCCCACTCGATCGCGATCGTGAGCGGGCCGTCACCGGCGGCCCGCCGCTGCGCGAAGGCGCCGAGGAAGGCGGTCGCGGCGCACTGGCCCGCGAGGCCCGCCCCGCGGGCGCCCGCGGTCCGCGCGGCGCACAGCGCGACGAAATCGGGCCGGAGGCCCCGGAGCGACTCGTCGAGGACGAGCGCGCCGTCGAGCTTCGGGGCGAGGAGCGCCTCGCCCTCCTCGCGCGTCATGCGCTGGAGGGGCACGGCGCGACGGGCGCCCGCCGCGTGGATCACGCCGTCGATCCGCCCGAAGCGCTGGAGCCCCTCGGCCACCGCGCGCTGCATGTCGTCGAGCCGCGTGACGTCGGCCGTCACGAGCAGCACCTCGGCGCCCAGCCGCTCCATCTCGAGCACCGCGCCGATCTTGCGGCGTAGCGCGTCGAAGGCGCCCGCGCCGGCGAGGCCGTCCCAGGCCTCCCGGGGCGGGAGCGCCGTCCGGCCGGCGAGCACGAGCTTCGCGCGCGCGACCTTCGCGAGGTGCTCCGCGAGGGCGGAGCCGACGGCCCCGAGCCCGCCGGCGATCAGGTAGACGCCGCCCTCCCGGAGGCGCGGCGGCAGGCCCTCGGCGCGGTCCATGCGCGCGGGCTCGAAGATCCGGACCCAGCGCTCCCCGTTCCGGTAGGCGATGACGGGCTCGGTCTGCTCCAGCGTGACCTCGGCGAGGAGCTGGTCGATGAGCCTCGCCTCCTGCAGCGTCCGCGGCTCCGGCAGGTCGATGTCGACGCTGATGCACGAGACGTTCGGGTACGCCCTGGGGATGGCCTCGCACGGGCCGAGCAGCGTGGCCTTCTCGGGGCAGAGCACGGCCGCGTCGGTCACCTTCTGCATGTGGCTCGTCACGACGCCGAGCCGCACCTCGTCGCGAATCCCCGCGTCGCCGATCCCCTGGGCCAGCGCGACGAGGCTGGCGAACCCGAGCCGCTGGGCCTCCGCGAGGCGGCCGGCGTCGAGCGGCGCGCGCGCGGGCTTGGTCACGCCCCACAGGAACATGATGCGCGAGGGGGACACGCCCGCCGCGCGCAGCGCGCCGAAGAGGGACGCGTGGTCCGCGCGGCTCGCGGGGGCGACGGTGAACTCGCCCTCGCCCGTCTCGGCGAAGCCCTCGCCCGGCCGCACGGTGATGACCTTGTAGCCGTCCCGGCGGAGCCGCATCTCCATCCGGGCGCCCAGCCCGTAGCTGTCCGCGAAGACGACGCAGCACTGCGCCCTGGCCGGCCGGGCCGACGCCTTCATCGACCCCGACAGCACCGAGCGCTTCCAGGCCAGGAGGTGGATCAGGCCGGCCGGCTCCGGCGCGCTGCGCGCCGGCCGGCGCGCGGCGCTCGAGGGCGGGTCGATCCAGTACCGCTTCCGCTCGAACGGGTAGGTCGGCAGGGGCACGCGCCGGCGGGGCTCGTGGGTGTAGAAGCCCGACCAGTCGACGCGGACGCCGGAGAGCCAGAGCTGGCCCAGCGTCTCCAGCAGGAACCCGATGTCGGACTGGCGGTGGTGGACGTGCCGGATCGACGAGAGCATCACCCGGCGGGCGCCCCGCGCGGGGTGCTGCTTGGCCAGGGTCGCGAGCACCCGGCCCGGGCCGACCTCGAGCAGGGCGCGCGTCGGATCGGCGAGCACCTCGCCGAGCCCCGCCATGAAGCGCACCGGCTCGCGCACGTGCCTCGCCCAGTACCCGGGGTCCTGCGCGTCGGCCGCGGACAGCCAGGTGCCGGTGACGTTCGACGCGATCGGGATCTTCGGGGCGCTCGGGCGCGCGCGGGCCACGATCGCGGTGAACGACGCGAGCATCGGCTCCATCATCCGGGAGTGGAACGCGTGCGACGTCTGGAGGCGCGTGCACTCCAGCTCGCGCTCGGCGAAGAGCCGGTCGGAGAGCGCCTCGACGGCGTCCTCGGGCCCGGCCACGACGCAGGCGGCCGGCCCGTTGACGGCCGCGAGCGAGAGCGCGCCGCCCCCCTCGTCGAGCAGCGGCTGCACCTCGGCCTCGGGCAGCGGGACCGCGAGCATCGCGCCCGGCGGCATCTCCTGCATCAGCTTGCCCCGCCGGGCGACGATCTTCAGCGCGTCCTCCAGCGAGAAGACGCCCGCGAGGCAGGCCGCGACGTACTCGCCGAGGCTGTGGCCGATCATCGCCGCGGGCCGGATGCCCCACTCCATCCAGAGCGTGGCGAGCGCGTACTCGATCACGAAGAGCGCGGGCTGGGCGAAGCGCGTCTGCTTGAGCAGCTCCGCGGCCGCCGCCTCCCGCCCCGGGGGCGGGTAGATCACCTCGCGGAGATCGAACCCGAGCTCGGGCTGGAGCATGGCCGCGCAGAGATCGACGCCGGCGCAGAACGTGGGCTCCCGCTCGTACAGCTCCCGCGCCATGCCGGCGTACTGCGTGCCCTGCCCCGGGAACATGAGGACGACCGGGCGATCGATGGCCTCCTCGACGTGCGCGAGGACCCGCCGCTCCCCGAGCGTCGACAGCAGGTTCACCGCCTCGTCTGCGTCGTTGCAGACGAGCATGCGCCGGTGCGGGAACGTCTTGCGGCCGACCTGGAGCGTGAACGCGACGTCCGGCAGGCTGACGTCCGGGTGCGCCTTGAGGTACCCGACGAGGTTCTCGGTGATCGTGTCGAGCGCGGTCCTCGTGCGGGCGGAGAGCAGGAGGAGCTGCCAGGACCGCCCGCCGGGCGCCGCCGCCGCGTGGGGCGCCTCCTCGAGGATGGCGTGGGCGTTGGTGCCGCCGATGCCGAACGAGCTCACGCCGGCGCGGCGGGGCCCGTCGCCGGGCTCCCAGTCCGCGAGCGCCGCGTTGACGTAGAACGGGCTGTTCGCGAAGTCGATCTCCGGGTTCGGCGTCTTGAAGTGCAGGCTGGCCGGGATCTGCCGGTGGCGGAGCGCCTGCACGACCTTGATCACGCCGGTGATGCCGGCGGCGACGTCGAGGTGCCCGACGTTCGGCTTGACCGAGCCGAGCGCGCACCAGCCCTTGCGCTGGCCGCGGGACCGGGCGCGGAACGCCCGGGTGAGCGCCGCGACCTCGATGGGATCCCCGAGGCGCGTGCCGGTGCCGTGGGCCTCCACGTAGCTGATCGTCTCGGGATCGGTGTTCGCCATCGCCAGGGCCTGCGCGATGACCTGCGCCTGCCCCTCCACGCCCGGCGCGGTGAACCCGATCTTGCCCGAGCCGTCGTTGTTGACGGCCGAGCCCCGGATCACCGCCTCGATGTGATCGCCGCTGTCGAGGGCGTCCTCGAGCCGGCGCAGCACGATGACGCCCGCGCCGTTGCCGACCACCGTCCCCTGCGCCTCGGCGTCGAACGCGCGGCAGCGCCCGTCGGGCGAGAGGATCATGCCGTGCCGGTACAGGTAACCCGACCGCGTGGGGACGTTGATGGCCACGCCGCCGGCCAGCGCCATGTCGCACTGGTAGGTGAGCAGCGCCTGGCAGGCCATGTGGACGGCCACGAGCGAGGTGGAACAGGCGGTCTGGACCGCGACGCTCGGCCCGCGGAGGTTCAGCTTGTACGAGGTCCGCGTGGGCAGGAAGTCCTTGTCGTTGGCGACGTAGACTTGATAGTCCATCGCCTTCCTGAGCTCGTGGTTCGGGTAAAGGTTGCTCAGGAAATACGTGTCGTGGCCGCTCGCGCCCGCGTAGACGCCGATGGTCCCCTTGAACGCCTCGGGGTTGTACCCGGCGTGCTCGAGCGCCTCCCACGCGCACTCCAGGAAGAAGCGGTGCTGCGGATCCAGGATCTCGGCCTCTCGCGGGGTCATCCCGAAGAAGGCCGCGTCGAACCACTCCACCTCGTCGAGCACGGCCCGCGCGCGGACGTAGCTCGGGTCCGAGGCCACCTCCGGGGGCACGCCCGCCGCGGCGAGATCCTGATCCGAGAGCGCCGCGATCGACTCGACCCCATCGCGCAGGTTCTGCCAGAAGGCGTCGACGCTCCTCGCGCCCGGGAAGCGGCCGGCCATCCCGATGATCGCGATTTGGTCCTCCGGGACGGGTTGATCAAGCGGATCCATTCTGTCTGCTCTTGGCTGCCTGCTTCTTTCGTTTCAGGATCTCTCGCTGCTTCAGCGCCCGGGCGTCGGCCTCCGAGAGGTCGCTCCCGCCGCCGCTGCCGCTCGCGAGGAACGCGGCGAGATCGGTGACCGTCGGGCGCGCGAACAGATCGACGATGGAGAGATCGCTGCCGAACGACTCCCGGACGCGCTCGTGGAGGCGCATCAGGAGCAGCGAGTGGCCGCCCAGATCGAAGAAGTTGTCCTGCACGCTCACGCGCTCGATGCCGAGGACGTCCTGCCATATCGCGGTGAGCCGCTCCTCGAGCGAGCTCCGCGGCGCCACCATGGGCGCGCTCTCGGGGCGGAGCTCGACGGGGGCCGGCAGGGCGCGGCGGTCCACCTTGCCGTTGCCCGTGAGGGGCAGCGCGTCGAGCAGCACGATGGCCGAGGGGTGCATGTAGTCGGGCAGCCGCCGCTGCGCGTGATCGCGGATCGCACGCTCGAGCCCGCCGGTCGGATCCGCCATGAACGGGCGCGCGCGGGCCCCGGCTTGCGCGGGCGGCGCTGCGGCCCTGCCGCCGTGCGGGACGACGTACGCCACGAGGCGCCGGTCGCCCGAGCGCGCCGGCTGCGCCACCACGACCACCTCGCGCACGGCCGGGTGCTCGCCGAGGACCACCTCGATCTCGCCGAGCTCGATCCGGTAACCGCGGACCTTGACCTGCTGATCCATGCGGCCGAGGAACTCGAGCTGCCCGTCCGGCATCAGGCGGACGCGATCGCCGGTCCGGTACAGCCGCCCTCCCGGCTCGCCGCCGATGGGATCGTGGATGAACCGCTCCGCGGTGAGCTCCGGCAGATCGAGGTAGCCGCGCGCGAGGCCCTCTCCGCCGATGCAGAGCTCCCCGGGGACGCCGGCCGGGACCTCGTTGAGATCCCGGTCGAGCACGTGCACCCTCGTGCCGGGGATCGGGCTTCCGATGGGCACCGTGTGGCCGACCGGGCGCTCCACCGCGGCGCAGCAGGCGAACGTCGCGGCCTCCGTGGGCCCGTAGCCGTTGATCATCCGGCACCCCGGGAGCTCGGCGAGGACCCGGTTGACGTGCTGCGGGGACAGGACGTCCCCCCCGGCCACGATCTGGCGCAGGCCGCGCAGCGCCGTGATCCGCTCGTCCACGAGGAGGTGGAAGACGCCGGCGGTGAGCCACACCGTGGTCACCCCGTGCTGCCGGATCACGCGATCCAGGTCGTCGAGCGACGCGGGCGCGGGGGGCATGACGACCAGCCGGCCGCCGTTGAGGAGCGCGCCCCAGATCTCGAACTGCGACGTGTCGAAGGAGATCGACGCGAGCTGCAGGAAGACCTCGTCCGGCGCGAAGCGCGCGTACGTCGTGCCCTTGACGAGCCGGGCCACGCCCCGGTGCGGCACGGCCACGCCCTTGGGCCGGCCGGTGGAGCCCGACGTGTACATGACATAGGCGAGTTGGTCCGGCGTCGCCAGCTCCGTCGGGTTGTCGTCGCGCGCCCGGCCGATCTCCTCGGGATCCGCGTCCAGGCAGAGGACGCGCGCGCGGCACCCCGGCAGCACCGCGCCGACGCGCACCTGGGTGAGCATCACGCGGACCCGGGCCTGCTCCAGCATGAACGCGAGGCGCTCGGTGGGGTAGGTCGGATCCAGGGGCACGAAGGCGAGGCCCGCCTTCAGCACGCCGAGGAGCGCGACGATCATCTCGATCGACCGGTACATGCACACGGCCACGCGGTCTTCGGGCGCGAGGGCGCCCTCGTCGGTGCGCGCGAGGGCCCCCTCGTCGGGGCCGGGCGCGGCCCCGGGCCCCGGCGCCCCCGGCGCGCGGAGGCCGAGCAGGGTGTGCGCGAGCTGGTTGGCCCGCCGGTTCAGCTCCCGGTAGGTGAGCGACGTGACGTTGCCCGCGCCGTCGTCGAAGACGACCGCGACGGCCTCGGGAGAGCGCTCGACCTGGGCCTCGAAGAGGCGGTGAATGCACGCGTCCGACCCGGGGCCGGCCGGGGCGGTGCCCCACGCGCGGAGCGCGCTCCGCTCCTCGGGCGTGAGCAGCGGCAGCGCCGAGAGGCGCAGATCGACGTCGCGCGACGCGCCCTCGAGCAGGGCCTCGTAGTGGCCCGCCATCCGCTCGATGGTGCGGGCGTCGAACAGCGCGGTGCTGTACTCGATGCGCCCGATGATGCCGTCCTCGCGCTCGTCGAGCTCCAGCATCAGGTCGAACTTGGACGCGCCCGTGTCCACGTCGAGCTGGCTCAGGGTCCAGCCCGGATCGAGCGCCGGCACGGGCGGCTCCAGCACGAAGGCGACCTGGAACAGCGGGTTCTGGCCGGGGACCCGCTTCGGCTGGAGCGCCTGCACGACGCTGGCGAACGGCACGTCCTGGTGCGAGAGCGCGGCCTGGCTCACCGCCCGCACGCGCCCGAGCAGCTGCCGGAACGTCGGGTCGCCGCGCAGGTCGGTGCGCAGCACGAGCGTGTTCAGGAAGAAGCCGAGGAGGTCCTCGGTCTCCGGCGGGTGGCGGCACGACGCGGACGTGCCCACGACGACCTCGTCCTGCCGCGCGTACCGGTAGAGCATCGCCTTGAAGGCCGAGAGCAGGACCACGAAGAGCGTGACGCCCTGCTCCCTGGCCAGCGCCTTCAGCCGGAGCGTGAGCTCCCGCGACAGGGCGACGCAGTGGCGGGCCCCCGCGAGGCTCGGGGCGGCCGGGCGCGGCCTGTCGGTCGGCAGCTCCAGGGTGGGCAGGTCGGCGAGCTGTCGCCTCCAGTAATCGAGCTGCGGCTGGAGGGCGCCGCTCAGCTGCTGCTCCCGCTGCCAGACCGCGTAATCGGCGTAGTGGATCGCGCGCTCGGGCAGCGGCGACGGCCTGCCCGCGGCGAACGCCTGGTAGAGCGCGTGGAGCTCCCTCGGGAGCGCGTCGAAGATGGAGACTCCATCCATCAGGATGTGGTGCACCACCACGAACAGCACGTGGTCGGCCTCGTCGAGCCGGACCAGCGTGGCCCGGAGCAGCGGGCCGCGGGCGAGATCGAACGGGCGCCGGGCCTCGTCTGTGGCGAGCGCGACGGCGCGCCCCCACCGCGCCTCGGCCGGCAGCGCGGTCAGCTCGACGACCGGCAGATCGAGCGGCGCCGGGGGCAGGATCTGCTGCACGGGCTCGCCGCCGACGACCGCGACGACGCTCCTCAGGATCTCGTGGCGCCTGAGGAGCTCGTCGAGGGCGCGCCCCAGGACCGGGACGTCGAGGGGCCCGCGGAGGCGCAGGGAGAACGGCTCGTTGTAGAACAGCGCGCCCGGGTGGAGCGAGGCGTGGAGCCAGATCTGCCGCTGCCCGTGCGAGAGGGGGATGGGCCGGTCGCGCGGCGCAGGCCGGATGGCCGCGGCGGCCGGGCGCTGCTTCGGCCGGGGGAGCGACTCCACGAGCTCGGCCAGCGCGGCGACCGTGGGGGCGTCGCACAGGCTCTGCAGGGAGAGCTCGACGCCGAGCGCGCGGCGTAGCCGCGACAGCACCCGCGCGGCGAGCAGCGAGTGCGCCCCGAGGTCGAAGACGTCGTCGTGGACGCCGAGGTGCTCGATCCCGAGCGCCTCGGCCCACGCCGCGGCGATCGCCGCCTCGATCTGGTTGCGCGGCGCGAGGGGCTCGCCGTCGCCGCGATCGGGCCGGGCGGCGTCCGGCGGCGGCAGGGCCGCGCGGTCCACCTTCCCGCTGGGGCCGAGCGGCAGCGCGTCGAGCAGCACGAACGTCGACGGGATCATGACCTCGGGGAGGCTCTCGCGGAGGAAGCTGCGCAGCGCGGGCACGACGGCCCGGGGGGCGGCCGGGGGCGCGTCCGGCGCGTCCGGGCGCGCGACGACGTAGGCGACGAGGCGGCCCTCGCTGGCGACGGCCACCGCCGCGCGGACGGCGGGGTGGCGCCCAAGCGCGGCCTCGACCTCGCCGAGCTCGACGCGGTGGCCGCGGATCTTCACCTGCTGGTCGACGCGCCCGAGGAAGGCGAGATCGCCGCCGGGCAGGCGGCGCACCACGTCCCCCGTGCGGTAGAGCCGGGCCTCCGGGGTGGAGCTGAACGGATCGGGGACGAACCGCGCCGCCGTGAGCTCGGGCCGTCCCAGGTAGCTCCGGGCCAGCCCGGGTCCACCGAGGTAGAGCTCGCCGGCCTCGCCGTCCGGGACCGGGCGCATGGCATGGTCGAGCACGTAGCAGCGCGCGTTCCTGATCGGCCGGCCGATGGAGAGGGGCTCGCCGGGGTCCCGAACCGGGTCGAGCCCGTCGGCCATCGTGGCGCACACGGTGAACTCGGTGGGACCGTAGGCGTTGATGAACCTGCGCCCCCGCGCCCAGCGCGCGGCGAGGTCGGCCGGGCAGGTCTCGCCGGCGACGATGAGGGTCCGGAGCGCGGGCAGCGAGCGCTCCGCGCCCTCGGGGAAGGCGGCGAGCGCGGAGGGGGGGAAGGTCGCGATCGACACCTCCTCCGCGCGCATCCGATCGAGCAGCGCGGGCCCGGGGATCATCTCGGCCTGCGCCCCCATCACCAGGGTGCCTCCCCGGGCGAGCGTCATCGCGATCTCCCAGACCGACGCATCGAAGCTGAGGGACGCGAACTGGAGCACGCGGCAGCCCGGCGCCACGTCGAATCGCTCGGCCAGCGCGCGGGTGAGGTTGGTGAGGCCGCGGTGCGTCAGCAGCGTGCCCTTGGGCCTGCCGGTCGAGCCCGACGTGTAGATGACGTAGGCGAGGTCGTCGGGGCCCGTGGTGTCCGGCGGGTCCTCGCCGCTGAAGCCCGCGGTCAGATCGCGATCGCCGTCCAGGAGGACCACGCGCGCCCCGTGGCGCGGCAGCGACGGGAGCAGCCGCGCCTGGGTGAGCAGGACGGGCGCCCCGGCGTCCTCGAGCATGAAGGCGACCCGCTCCCGCGGGTACGCGGGGTCGACAGGGACATAGGCGCCGCCGGCCTTGAGCGCCGCGAGCAGCCCGATGAGCGCCTCCAGGGAGCGCTCGGCGCAGAGCGCGACGAGGACGTCGCGGCCGACGCCCAGGCTCCTCAGGTGGTGCGCGAGCTGGTTCGCGCGGCGATTCAGCTCCTGATAGGTGAGCCGGTCAGGGCCGAAGGATGCGGCCACGACGCCGGGCGTGCGCCCGGCCTGGAGCTCGAACGAGCGGTGAATGCTGGCGTCCTCGGAGCTGAAGTCGTGATAGGTCATGTCGTGTGTGGTGGCAGGAGTCTCTTCAGGGGCAGAACATCAGCCGCCGTGTGCGAGCCCGAGCAGCGACGCGAGGGCGTCACGCATCTCGTTCAGAACCGTCCCAGGAGCACCGGAGTGAGCTCCAGGGCGGCAGCCGGTGACACGGGCGCGCCCCCGACGTTTCAGGGGCGCGGTCGGCACGGATACCATGCTGCATCACGCTGGTACTCACGCTTCGATGGGCGAGTCCATCGACGCCGTGGCAGGGTGACGGTCCACAATTCAAGGCTATTCGCAGCGCAGCCGATTACACACAACCGCGGAATGAAGGTCAAGCGGGACGTACGGCTTTTTTCGGCGTGGAGGGGCATGTGGTCGCGGCGCTGCGTCATGAGGCGATCGCTCCCGGCCGGCAGTCGTGGCCCGCGTGGCCCGCGTGGCCCGCGACGACCGCGCCGGGCTCGCACACCGCGACGGAGCCCGCCGCGAACGAGGCGTCGGGAGCACTCGTAATCAGGTGGTGATCGACGATGTCCCGATTGCCGATCGTACGGGTTTCATGAATCGAACATCGCCGATCTTCAGAGGTCGCCGAGAGGGGCTGTCGAGCGTCCGCCCCGGCCCCGACCGCACCGAGACATCCCTCGCGCGGAGCCCTGCCGCGGGGCGGGCCCGCGGCGCGTCCATCGCCGGCGCCGCCTCACCGCGCCTCCGCGGCGGACGCGCCGCGACCCGGACCGGCGCCGCGCTCACCCGATACCCACGCGCTCCTCGTTGAAGCCCTCCGTCCGCGTCATCGCCGACTGGAAGAGGCTCGCCAGCACTTTGACCGGCCACGACAGGCTGTCCATCGACCGGCACCACTCGAGCGCCAGGAAGCCCGCGGCCCCGATCGCGAGCAGCACCGCGGTCGTGATCAGCACGACCCGGCTGTGCAGCGACAGCCGCGGCGGGCGCTCGCCCCGGAGCCGCAGCCTGGCCCGGCGCAGGAGCTCGTCGTGCACCGGGAAGCCGAGGCCGCCGAGGATCACGAGCGTCATCACGACGATGCAGGCCGCGGGCGTCGCGGTGGACTATGGAATACATCATGGACGCCGCTGCGGAGGAGCGGCTTCAGCAGTACATTGACGGCATTGGCACGGTCCTCGGTCATCCCAAGCGCCGGGAGGCGTTTGCGAGCTACACGCTGGGGCTTCTCAGCGATCTGGAACGCAAGAGCGTTGAGCCGATCGCCGCGTTGGGAGTGTGCCAACGATCCAAGTCGCCGGCGCGAAGCGCAGATCCCTGACGGCATTCAGTTCAAGAGCAAGGTGGATCTGGCACTCGACGCGATCGAGCGCGCTGCGGCCGACAACGTGCCGGGTCAGCTCGTGCTTGCGGACGCCGTCTACGGTCGCTCGGCAAAGTTTCGCGACACCGTGCGCCTGCTCGGCTTCGACTACCCCGTCGGTGTGGACTCGACGACGATGGTCGTCGCCCTCGGTCCCGGCGGGCGCTGGAACAAGACGCCCATGACAGCCGACGAGCTCGCGCGCAAGCTTGGCAAAAAGGCGTTTCGTCGGATCACATGGCGCGAAGGTACGGGCAAGAAGCTCGCGTCGCGGTTCGCCTTGCGCCACGTTCGGCTCGCCAATGACGATGGACGATGGCATCCCGGTCGAGGAGCACGAACCGCTGTGGCTGCTCATCGAGTGGCCGTTCGGCGAAAGCGATCCCTCGAAGTTCGCGGTCACGACGCTGGGGACCGAGATGTCCAAGAAGCAGATCGTACGCCAGTACAAGGAGCGCTACCGAACTGAGCAGGCCTACGAAGAGATGAAGGGCGAGCTGGGGCTCGATCACTTCGAAGGGCGGCGATTCCGAGGCTGGCACCACCATGTTTCCGTCGTCCTGTGCTGTTACGCCTTCATCGTGGCCGAGCGTGATCGGTCTTTTTTTCCCTCGGCAGACGCCGAAGGTCACGCCCACCCGCTCCGCTTCGCGGCCTGAGCGTCACTTCGCCGACTCGCTCGCGACCGTTCGCCGCGCGATCGCTCGCGCCTTGATCGCGTGGCTGCCTCGTTGCCCTGCGTGCCACCGCCCGCCGTTACGCCGCAGCGCGCATTGGTTCGTGTCCGCGCCGCGCTGACACAGTAGTGGTAGGCCCGCGATCGGCGCCGCGAGCAGGCGATCGGCGATGATGAAATAGGCATTGGTCCCGTCGGATACGACGTAATCGGGCGCCGTGCCCGGCTCCGACGCGATGATGGCCGGCGACCCGCCCGTCTTGGGGACAGCCATGACCGTCCCACCGATGGTGTTCGTCCAGAGGACGCGCGTCGCGTCGACCGCGATGTGCCCGGGGCGCTCCTGGAAGCTGGCGAGTTGGTGGATGGCGCCTCCGCCGACCGGGACGCTGTTGATGGTCCCGTACGGCGTCGCCGCCGCTGCTACCGTACGGCGTCGCCGCCGCTCCGCGCGGGCGCGAGCTCCGCGATGACGAACAGGTCGAGCAGCGGCGGCGCGATGCCAGCCCGGACCGCAAGGTCGCGCGCCGTGTGCGCGGCGCGGAGCTCGAAGCCCTCCGACGACACGAGCGCGCGCAGGTGCTCGAGGTCGTCGAGTCCCCGGCGCAGCATCGAGCGGAGCGCGCGCTTGCGCAGCCGTGCCTCCCCAGGCACCCCGGTGTCGCGCGCCGGCGTGGCCGCGGCGCCGTCGCGCAGGTAGAAGTCCATGAGCACCACGCACGAGCTCAGGCGGCTCGCCACGCGGCGCACCTGCCGCAGCAGCCCGCGCAGCGCGGGCTCGTCGAGGTAGCCGGTCAGCCCCTCGGAGACGACCGCCGTGCGGCGGTCGCGCAGCGCCGCGCCGAGCGCCTCGCCGAGGTCGGCCTCGCGCAGATCCGCCGCGACGAGGACGAGCTCGCCGCGCGGCTGCGCGGGCTCGAGCAGACGCCGCTTCGCGTCGATCACGGCGGCCTGGTCGACCTCGATGTACACGACCGGACGAGCCTTTGCCCACTCCGCCCCGCGCGGCGACAGCCCCGCGGCGAGCTCGATCACCTGCTCGGGGGCGATCTCATCGAGCAGCGCGCCGAGGCCGAGGTGGCGCGCGGCGAGCAGGAGGCTCGTGACGCTGTGGTCGCCGCGCAGGCCGAGCATGCTCCCGCCCCAGCGCGCGACCTGGTGGAGGACGCGCCCCCTCAGGGTGTCGAAGCGCGCTGCGCCCGGGACGCCCAGCGATGCCCACACCGCGGCGGTGAAATAGGCGCTCCAGGCGAGCGCCGCGTTCTCTCGCGCTCCGCTCAAGAGCGCTCCTCCCCGGAGCGCGACGCCGCGAGCCACCGCCTGGCCGCGCCGCGGACCATCTGGCCCGCCGACGAGAGCCGCTCGAGCTTCGATCCTCTGCCCAGCGAGCGCACCATCCCGCGCGCCAGATCGAAGAACGCGCGGTCGTAGGGGAACCACCAGAGCTCGCGCGGCGCGGTGTTCTCGTCGACCGCGAGCAGCCGCGGCCTCGTCATCGCCTGCACGACCGCCGGGCCGTTCTGCACGCCGTAGCCCGAGATCCCGCGCCCGGTCCACACGGCTTGCGGCGCCGCGGCCGTGAACATGTGGTTGTTGACCGTCGCCACCCCGACCCGGAGCTCTCGCGCGAGCGCCGCTCCCCGCGCGACGTCGCGCGTCCACACGCTCCCCGTGAGGCCGTAGGCGCTCTCGTTGGCCGCGCGGATCGCCGCGTCCGCGTCCGGAACGGCGACGACGGGGATCACGGGCCCGAAGGTCTCCTCGCGCAGCAGGTCGAGCGACGGGTCGACGCCGGTGAGCACCGTCGGAAGGTAGCAGTTGCCACGCCGCGCACCGCCGCAGCGCACCTGCGCCCCGGCCGCGACCGCCTGGCTGACGTGCGCCTCGACGCGCGAGAGCTGCGCCGGCGTGGCCATCGGCCCGATCTCGACCGTGCCCGGCGCGGTGCCGTCGTCGCCCACGCGGAGCCGCTCGGCGACGGCGACGAGGCGCCCGACGAACACGTCGAAGACCTCGGACTCGACGTAGACGCGCTCGACCCCCGCGCAGCTCTGCCCGGCGTTGACGAAGCCGGCCCAGGCGATCCCGTGCGCTGCCCGATCGAGATCCGCGTCGCGGAGCACGATGGCCGCGTCCTTGCCGCCGAGCTCGATCTGCGCCGGGATCAGGCGCTCCGCCGCGGCGCGCGCCACCGCCCGCCCGCCCACGACGCCGCCGACGAAGACGATCTGGTCGACCTCCTCGACGAGCGCCGCGCCGGCCTCGGCGCCGCCCTGCACGAGGCCGAGCAGCGCCTCGGGCAGCGCGTCCGACAGGGCGCCGACGAGCGCCGCGCTGGTCCGGGCGGCGTGCTCGGACGGCTTGAGCACAACGGCGTTGCCCGCGAGGAGCGCCGGGACGAGGTTGTGCACCGGGATGGAGACCGGGTAGTTCCACGGCATGATGAGGCCGACCACCCCGTGCGGTAGGCGCTCGACCCGCGCCTTCTTCCGCGGGAACATCACCGGGTTGAACGCGACGTCCTCGGCCGGGAGGAAGTCCTCGGCGCGCGTCGTGTAGTAGCGAAAGACCTCGGGGGTCGATCCGAGATCGACCCCGTACGCGTCGGCCATCGGCTTGCCCAGCTCGCGATGGAGCTCCGCCGCGATCTCGTCGGCCTTCCCCATCAAGCAGCGCCCGGCCTCGGCGAGGAGGCGCGCCCGCTCCGCGATCGGCCGCGCTGCCCACGCCGCCTGCGCCTGCCGGGCGCGGCGGACCACGCCCCGGATCCCGTCGGCCGTCGTCACCCGCACGGGACACAGCGGGGCGCCGCCCAGCGGTGAGGCGCCGTGAATCCACCCATCGTGGATGATCTCGCCCATGGGACTACGCAGCTTGCCCGCTGAGAAGCGCGGGCATCAGGCGACGGCAGCCCGGCATCCCCGACTCCTGGATGTGCGCGGCGAGCGCCTTCCGGAAGGAGCCGCGGGGCAGCGGCTTGTGGCGATCGAGCGCCCGGAGCAGCGGCACGACCGTGGCGAGCACGCCCGCCGTGTGCCACCAGTAGCGCGCGGTCGCGCGCAGGTGCGCGGACCGGCTCGACCGGGCGAAGAAGCCCTCGAGGTAGGCGAGGTCGTACGCGGTGTGCGCCTCCTCGTCGCTGGCGAGGCGCCGGAACACCGGCTCGAGCGGAGGGTACGACAGGCGCGGCGCGGCGACCTTGTAGAAGGCGCTCATCACCACCTCGAAGGCGAGGCAATCGACGGCGAACTCGAGCACGCCGTGCGGGACGGCGACCTTGCGGAGCATCATCTTCATCAGCCAGCCCGGCAGGCGCGCGCGCTTAACCACGTCGGGGTAGGCGCGGCTGAAATCGAGGAGCGCCTTGCACCAGAGGTTGGCGTGCATTTGCTCGTCCTTGAGGTGCCGGATACCGTGCGCGAAGAACGACTCGAGATAGCCGAGATCGTCGCGCTCCCGCGCCAGGTCGAGCGCCGGGAGGACGGGGAGGACGCCGAGCGCTGCCGATTCGACGATCGCAAACCATGTGATCAGGAGACACGTGGCGTCCGCTTCGGCCTCGCTCTCGAACGCGAACGACATCGGCTCACGGATCGAGACGGTCTCTTCGGCAGCTCCCATTTCCGGATCGTCGCTTTCCCTCTTCGTCGAAGAGAGCATCGGAGTTGAGCTGCCCGCAAGGTACTCGACCAACCATCCTGCCGCAAGCCAACTTGCCGGAGGACATGCGCCGGCCGTCGTCGACATAGCTTCACCGCAAGCGCTGGCGCTCCATGCGCAGCGCTTTGGACACCGCGCGCCGCTCGCACGCCGTCATGGCGCCGGGCTGAACAAGCGCCGCCGCCCGCTCCAGCAGCACCCGGTCCATCTCGTGCGCGACCATCCGCTCCCGGGACGCTTGCGGCGCGCCCCGCGAGAGCGCGGGCGTGGCGGCACCCAGGCTGCCGCTCCCGGCGGTTGACGCCGTTCAGCCGGACGCACTCTTCACGCCACGGTGGTGCGATGAAAGCTCGCCATCGTCGCAGAACGTCGTGAACGAGCCGCCTGCAGGCGGAGAAGGGAGCGAGATGCATAGTTGAGAACGGCATATCCTTCTGGCACACAGCCGGCCTGGTCCTCCGGACCGTCGCGCTCTACGTGCTCGCCACCGGGCTCTGCGATCTCGTCCATTGCCTGCTCCACCGCTACATGCACGCGCACGCGCCGCTGCTCCGCACGTTCGGCGCCTTCCAGGTGCACCACGAGTTCCTGGATCGCAATCTCCGTTTCCACGATGAGCTGAGCCGGGACAACCTCCTCTACCACCGCGCCCCGGAGTATCTCGTGCAGGTGCTCGCCGTGATCGCGCTCTCTCCGATGTTCGGGGCCGCCCGGTCGTCGTCCGCGCTCCCCTTGTTCTCGGTCCTCTTCGCCTGGGTGACGTTCAGGCGCTGGCGCGACTCGAACCACGTGGACACGGCGGTGGTCCCGGCGCCGGGGGCGCTCCTCGTCGCACGACCTCAGCGTGGTGTAGACAACATACACAGCCGAGTGAACTCGTTGGAGCTGATGGATTTTGCAGGCGGAGCAGTGGATCGTACTTTATGTACGTTACGTCGACTGCTGGTCGTTGGCTGGAAATTCTTGACAGGTCGGAATGGCTTTGCGCCGGCTATCCTCTCATCGTCTGGCTCGCTTTCGGCCTGCTGGCGCTGGTTCTCGCCTGCTCCGGTCCTGTGCCACCTCGGCCGCCATCTCCGACAGTGCTGGCCAAGGTTAAGACGGTTCGGCCTCCGCGGATCTCCGCACCTGTCCTATCCAGGCGCGTTGCCAATGCGGCTTGCTACCGTCGGCGCGACCTTTCTCGCCCCTCCGGTGCCTGGCACCAGGCCGAGCAGCCGACCGATCGCCTCGTGAACGACCCGGGCCGCCGCCTCATCCCCGAGGGCGACGGCGACGGTTCGCGACGGTTCGCCCCCGCGGAACAGTCCCGCCAGAAGCACCGCGCGATGACGAGCGGTCGCCGGAAACTCGGGCTCGGTATGCTCGCGAACCTCCCCCTGCTCGATGGAGAGTGGTTGAACAGCGTCTTCTTCGCAGCCGGCGGCCGATGGGAGCACCTGTCATGCTGGTGGATCGAGTTGCCGCCGGCAGACTGGCGCGTGTAGCATTTGACAATGCGAGCGGTGCTCTCGATCTGCCTCTGGACCGTCTTGGTCGTGCTCTCCAGCGCCGGCTGCAAGCGCCTCAAGACAGGCGCCCGCGAAGACTTCGCGGAGAGGTATAGCTGCCCGGAGGACAGGGTCGAGGTGCGCGAGCGTGACGACGTCAAGTGGAGCACGGTCGTGCTCGGCGACGCGCCGCGGGAGGCCCCGCCGGCCGAGGTGAAGAACGACCCGGGACGGCTCGCCAAGTGGCACGCAGACCGCGCCGAGCAGGACGCGGAGACGAGGGAGACGCTCGACGATCTCGACGTGTTCCAGGTGCGCGGGTGCGGGCACGACGAGCTCGTCGCCTGCAGCCACCCGGCGGACGGCGATGGCGTCGCGACCGACAGGGTGGTGTGCTTCCAGGGGCCGAAGCGACCCAACCCCTGACCGGACAGGCCGTGTCAGCGTGAGCCAGGCAGCCGGCGTCGAGCCGAGGTCGATCATGGGCGCGCCGAGAGGCGCGGTGCGGCGCCACGCCAGCTCGCGCTGAGACTGGTCCGCGCGGTCCACGGCATCGGGGAGGGCCACCCAGCGTGTTCTCACAGGCCCGCTCGGGCTTGCAAGCGCGCGAATTGTTGCGCTTGCCGATCCGACCCGTGAACGGATATCCAATGTGCTGATGGGTAGAGCCACCAGCTGGAGGCCGTCGCCTCCATCCAACGCTTGACGGACGCACACGCCCTCGTCCCCAGGACCACATTTTCCCGGAAATCGACGTGGATCGACGCGACAATCACCGGTCGACCCGCGCCGGCATGGTTGTTGCCGAAGCACGATACGTAAGACGGAGAGCCATCATGAACAAATCACTCGCAGTGATCATTGTCGCCGCCTCCTATTCCATCGCCGGATGCGTCCTCGATGCCCCCAATGGCCCCGACACGCACCTCGGAGCCGAGCTTACGAACGAGCACGCTGAAGCACTTACGAACGGCGAATCCCCTGTTGCCAACAAAGCCCCCTGGTAAACCGCGTGCCTATAGAGGCCCAAACGCTCCGCGCCTTCGCTGTAGAAGCCGAAGGCGAGCCGCCCCTCTTCGGGGGTCTCTCGCGGCACTCGCGCGAGGGCGTTTACGAGACCGGGGCCTTCGAAGAGGCGAGGAGCGGGGCATCGTCCCCGTCGGACCAGAGTTCGTGCCGCTTGGGTGCCTCGCCCTCGAGTGGTGAATGGGAGTCCTCCTGACAGGGGAAGTTCTTCGGTCGCCTCCGGGGTTCCCCCGCTGCGTCAGGGAAGATGTCGCCGAAGGACCACGCGCAGCGAAATCTCGCAAGGTCTCCAGCTCGCCTCCAGCAGGTGGATATCGCTTTCCCTTGCGTCCCTTACGCTCTTGCGGTGTCCTCTCCATGGATCACGTCGTTGGTGGCGCGGGATCGCATCGGAGGACGAGCATGGAGAGCTTCTTGCGGTGGACGATGGGGGTGTCTGGGCTCGGGCTGGTCGTGGCCCTGACGGGAGCCGCCGGCTGCCTCGGCACGGCCGAGGGGGAGGACGCAGCGCTGGCCGAGCCGAGCGCGGCGGGGGCGCAAGCGCTGACCGGGTGGCAGTGCGCGGCGTGCGTCAGCGGCGAATACACGCACTCCGTTTCGCTGAGCCAGGGCAGCGCGCTCGGCTGCGCGAACGGCGAGGCGTACCGCTGCGAGCTCATCCCCTGGGCCACGCGGGCGTCCTTCGCGCATTGCGACGCCTCCGTCGCCTGTCCGCCCGGCTGGTACGTGAGCAGCTCGCAGAGCGGGCCGAGCTACTGCGCCGGGATCTACGATCGGATCTCGTGCGGTGCGGTGCCGTACCCGAGCGGGGCTTACGCGACGTGCGACCCGATCTGTTACCCTGGCTTCACCCAGACGGTGGTGAATGCCGGCGTGCCGAGCTGTGATTTCCAGGACAAGCGCACCTGCGTGAAGTGAGCGGCGGCGCCACCTCCCGCCGCGACCCCGGCTCCCTCCGGCGAGCGCGCACACGAGCCGCGGCGACAGCATCGATCCCGCCCGTCGTCGACGGCCGGGCGCTGGCGGGCAGCACGGCTGGCGCGGCTCCCGCTGCGCTTCCGCGCCGCGGGGCCGTGAGCCGGCCTAGCCGCCGGCGACCGGCGGGATGAGCGCGACATCGTCGCCGCAGCGGATCTTCTCGTCCGCATGGGCGTAGGTCCCATTGACAGCGAGGCGGATCGAGCGCCGATGCGGCGTGAGCGCCGGATAGCGCCGGCACACCTCGCCCATGAACTCCTCCACCGTGCAGGGGCCGCTCAGCTCGAAGCGCACCTCCGAGGCCCCGACGATGTCGCGCGCGCCTCCGAAGGCGAGCAAGTTGACGGTGTTTTCCATGGCCGAAACGTACCATCCCACGCAGCTCGACGCCGCGACGCCCGATCGATCATCCCCCTCCCCGCTGAGGCAGCGGACACGCTCGAGCTCGAGCGCCGAGCGGCTGAGCTCCGCGGAGATCATCGCGAGCGACCGGCCGACGTCGGGGGCCAAGTCGATCGCGGTACTATCGAGTCGAACAGGCCCAGGAGGCGATGGCTTTCCATCGAGTCTCGCCTTTCATGAGCTGGAAACGCGGCCGCCGTCCCTTGCGGGTCCGCGCCTGGAACACCATCAGCGTTGCATGCTCGGCGCTGCGGTTGATGTGTAAGCCGGCCAGGTGGGCGCAGGAGGAAGGTGGCATGCTCGCGACAATGCCGCTCCCAGGTGCCGCCGGTGCCCGGCGATCGGAGGGCCAGACGTCGACGGTCGACGTGCACGGCCGGCCGATCGGCGATCTGCGAATCTCGGTCACGGACCGGTGCAACCTCCGCTGCTCCTATTGCATGCCGGAGGAACAGTACGCCTGGCTCCCCCACGAGGACATCCTCCGGTTCGAGGAGATCAGCTTCCTTGTCGACGTCTTCGCGGCGCTGGGCGCCGCCAAGGTGCGCCTGACGGGCGGCGAGCCGCTGCTGCGCCGCGATCTCAGGACGCTCGTGCGGTTCATCGCCGACAAGCCCGGGATACACGACATCGCGATGACGACGAACGGCGTGCTCCTCGCCGAGCACGCCCACGCGCTGCGTGCGGCCGGCCTGCAGCGGGTCACCGTCAGCCTCGACACGCTCCACCCCGAGCGCTTCAAGGCGCTCACCCGCCGCACGACCCACGCCCAGGTCCTCGATGGCCTGCGCTCCGTGCCCGCCGCCGGGTTCGCCGACACCAAGATCGACGCCGTGGTGATCCGCGGCGTGAACGACGACGAGCTCGCGGATCTCATCGAGTTCGGCAGGACCATTCCCGCCCAGGTCCGCTTCATCGAGTACATGGACGTCGGGGGCGCGACCCAGTGGTCGTGCGACAAGGTCGTCTCGCGCGCCGAGATCCTCAGGTCGCTCTCGCGCCGCTACGGCCGCGTGGAGGCGATCCCGAGCGAGGGCGCCGCGCCGGCCGCCCAGTTCGCGCTCCCCGATGGGACGACGTTCGGCATCATCTCCTCGACCACGCAGCCGTTCTGCGGCGCTTGCAATCGCAGCCGGCTGACGGCCGACGGGATGTGGTATCTGTGCCTCTACGCCCCGCGCGGCACCAACCTGCGCGAGCCGCTCCGGCAGGGCGCCTCGCTGGAGGAGATGAAGGCCCTCGTCGCCCGCGTGTGGGGCGCTCGCTCCGACCGCGGCGCCGAGGCCCGCCTCGCCGACCGATCACGCGGCGCGCTGCTCCCGGCCATCCAGCTGAAGCGCGACGCGCACCTGGAGATGCACACCCGCGGCGGGTAGGTGTGATCCGCTCGAGCGAGGCTGATCCACAGGGCACCTGGGTGACGCGGCGCTCAGGCGACAGCCCCCTGACGCTCCAGAGCCCACGCCTCGGCGAGCGCGAGCGCCCGGGCGTTCTCGGGGATGCTCTCCAGGAAGCTCTGCCGCAACGCCGGCCTGCCGATCTTCGCGGCGCGCTCGAGGAGCCGCGAGCGCGCCGCCTCGATCATCTGCGCGGCGCGCTCGCGCTCGCCGGCGGCGCGCAGGGCCTCGGCGTAGGTCAGGCGGATCAGCGACTCTCCCTCCTCGGCCATCCCCGCGTCCTCGATGAGGCGGAACGCCTCCTGCGCGTCGAGGAGCGCCTCGGCCGCCCCCTCGGGCTCCCCTCCCATCCGGGCGCGCGCGAGGAGGGCCAGCGCCACCGCGCGCAGGAGCGGCGCCACGTCGAGCAGCGCCGCCGCCGCGCCGGCCTCGCGCGCGGCGGCGTCGCGGTCGCCCGAGAGGAGCGCCGCCCGGGCGAGGTACGCGCGCGAGAGCCCCTCCATGCGCCGGTTGCCCTGCCGGCGCGACGCGTCGATGGCCTGCTCGAGGAGCGCGCGGGCCTCGTCGATCTGGCCCGCCTGGAGGAGGACGTTCCCGAGGTTCTGCCGCGCGGTCGGGAGCACCTCGTGCAGATCCATCTGTGTCGCCTGGGCGACGGCCGCGCGCAGCAGCTGCTCGGCGCGCTCGAGCGCGCCGAGCTCCGTGAGGATGAAGCCCATGTTCAGCTGGACAGAGCAGGCCTGCCGGCGGTCGCCGGCGCGCCCGAACGCCCCGACCGCCACCTCCAAGGCGTCCACCGCGGCGGCGTGATCACCCGCGAGCGCGGCGCGGAACCCGACGGTCTGGTGCAGCCCGCCGAGCGCCTCGTCGTCGACCGTCGGAGGATCGCCCGCGAGGCGCAGGCACTGCTCGAGCAGCGCGTCGGCGGTCGCGTGCTGGTTGGCAAGCATGAGCTCCGCCGCGCACCCGGAGAGGCAGAGCACCACCACGCTCAGCGCCTCCTCGGCGGGCGCCGTCGCCGCGAGCCTCTCGGCCCACGCCCCGGCGCGATCGACGGCGCCCTGCTTGCTGGCGCCGAGCAGGGCCGCGGTGAGCGCGCGGTACCATGCGCCCGACCCCGGCTCGAGCAGCGCGACCGCCTCCGTCGCGCGCGCCTCGGTGGCCGAGAGCTCGCCGCGCCACAGGTGCGCCTCGGCCTGGACCAGGCGCAGCGCGCCGAGCTCTCGCCCGCTGGCCCCGGAGGCCACGCCCCGCTCCGCGCGCGCGAGCGCGGCCGCGAGGTCGTTGCCGCGGAGCGCCTCCTCCGCCGCGGCGCAGAGCCACCGCACGGCCCGCTCGGGCTCGCCGCCGCGCTCGCAGTGCCCGGCCAGGACCAGCGCGTCCCGCTCCCCTGCGTGCTCCAGCCACTCGGAGGTGAGTCTGTGCCCGAGCCGCTGATCCGCCTCGGTGAGCATCATGTACGCCGCGTCGCGCACGAGCCCGTGCCGGAACGCGTACTCCACCTCGCCCGGGAACCGGGACGCGGGCCGCCGCGCGATCCACTCCTGCTGCTCCAGCGCGAGGAGGCGGCCCGCGAGCGCGGCGTCGTCCCGGTCCACCCCGAGCAGCCGGGCGATCGCGCCCCACCAGAACACCTCGCCCAGCAGGCTCCCGGCGCGCAGCGCCCGGCGCGCCTCCAGATCGAGCCCCTCGAGGCGCGCCTGCACCATGGCGAGCGCGGTCTCGGGCGCCTCGCCCGCGTCGCGGCCCTCGGCGCCCTCGGCGCCCTCGGCCGCCACGCGCAGCATCTCCTCCAGCAGGAACGGGTGCCCCGCCGCGCGCCGGACGAGCCCCTCCACCTGCGCCGCGGGCGCCTGCTCCCCAAGCGCCGCGCGCACCAGCCGCTCGCAGGCGAGGGCCGGCAGCGCCCCGAGCCGCATCGCTGTCGCTCCCCGCTCGGCCCACAGCCCCGGGAACACCTCGTCCAGGTCGGGCCGCCCGAGCCCCAGCACGAGGAGCGGGCTCGACCGGAGCTGCCCGAGCGCCGCGTCCACGAGCTGCACGGTCGGCAGGTCGCCCCAGTGCAGGTCCTCGAGCACGAGGAGCACCGGCCCGGCGCGGCACTCCGCCTCCAGGAAGGTGAGCCAGGCGCGCCGCACCTGGTCGGCCATGAGCATCGGGTTCTGGCGCGCGGCGCGCAGCTCGCGCCGATCCGCGTCCGGGAACGGCGCGCCGATCACCTCGCCAAGAAACTCCGTCACCCGCGCCTGCTCCGCCGCGTCGACGGATCGCGCGACGCGCGCGGCGAGCTTCTCCCGGCCGCGCTCCCGGGGCTCGCCCTCCGCGATCTGAGCCGCGCGCCGCACCACCTGGGCGAGCAGCCCGAGCGGGGCCCCGGCCCGCACCGCGTCGCCCTGCGCGGTCCAGATCTGCGGCGGCGCCTCGCGGCCGCGCATCCTGCGCGCGAGCTCGATGCGGAGCCGCGATTTGCCCACGCCGGCCGCGCCGATCACGAGCGCCGCCTGGGCGCACGGCTCCGAGGCGCACTGGTCGAAGAGGAGCTCGAGCCAGCGCAGCTCGCTGCTCCGCCCCACGAACGGCGTCGGCTTGCCGAGCAGCGCGCGCGCCTCCTCCAGCGGCTCCTGCTCGCCGAGCAGCGCCGCCCCGCGCTCGCCGTGCGCCACCTCGAAGCGCGGGCCGAGGAGGGACGCGGTCATCGCGTCGATCGCGATCGGCCGGAGCGCCTCCTCCGCGCCCCGCTCCGCGGCCGTGAGGTTCGCGACGGCGCGGTCGATCACGGGCCCGAGCGGCTGGGTCCCGTCCACGACCTCCCAGCCCGTCGCCAGCGCCACGTCCGAGGCCTGGAGCAGCGCCTTGAGCGAGAGGGCGCACCGGGCGGCGCTCGCCGCGAGATCCGTGGGCGCCTCGGCCCCCGTGAGCAGGGCCGCGATCGATCCGTCCCGGAGCAGCTCCACGCGCGCGCCGTGCAGGTCGGCGGTCCTCCGGACCTCGCGGAGGAGGGCGAGCGGCCAGCGGCGCTGATGGGTCAGGCCGCGCGCCGGTGCCGTGCTCTCCTCGCTGGCCACGCCCTGCGCCGGCTGCGGCGGCCGCGCCGGCTCGGCCCGCCGCGCCGCCAGCACCACGCTGACCAGCCGCCGCTCGGCCGTCGTGAGGCCGACCGACGGCGAGAGGGGCGCCACGCCCGCCTCCCGGATCTCGGGTGAGCGCAGCTCCGCCGCGACCGCGAGCGCGTCCCCGGGCCGCAGCCGCCGATCCTTGCTCAGGAGGCGCGAGAGCAGCGCGTCGAGCGCCGGGGGCGCGCCGGGCCACAGCTCGCGGAGGCGGGGCGCCTGCTCGAAGAGCACCTTGGTGAGCAGCGCGACGACGTGCACCCCCCCGAACGGCGGCCGCCCGGTGAGGCACTCGAACAGCACGCACCCGAGCGCGTACAGGTCGGCGCGCGCGTCGATGTCGGGCTCTCCGCGGACCTGCTCCGGCGCCATGTAGGCCGGCGTCCCGACGGGGGTGTCGGGGTTGGTCAGGGTGTACGTGACGTCGGAGGCCCGCGCGATCCCGAAGTCGAGGATCTTCACCGCCGCGGCGTCGCCACCCGGCAGGAAGAGGTTCGCCGGCTTGACGTCGCGGTGGACCACCCCGCGCAGGTGCACGGCGCCGAGCGCCTCGGCGGCGCGCGCGACGAGCGCGAGGCTCTCGTCGAGGCCCAGCGGCCCCCGCCGGAGCCGCGCCGCGAGATCCTCGCCGTCGAGCCACTCCATGGCCAGGTACTGCCGGCCCTCGGCGGTGACGCCGTGGGCGACGTGCCGCGCGATGGCGGGGTGGTGGAGCCCCGCGAGGACCCGCGCCTCCCGGCGGAACCGCTCGATCTGCTCGACCTCCGCATGTTCCCCGTGCAGCCCCACCTTGAGGGCGACCGGCTCCCCGGTCTCGCGGTCGATGGCCCGATAGACCGCGCCCATTCCCCCGGATCCCGCGACGCGATCGAGCTCGAAGCGACCTGCGAGCAGGTCCCCGGGGCGCATGCGCGGAGTATCGGGCAAGCGCGCGGCGCGTGCCAGGGCGGCGCGCGCGGGCAGGACCGACGCAGCGCCCTCTGGCTACTTGCCTGAAATCTTCCTGCCTTGGAGCAACTGGCTCGGGGACGCGCACAGCACGAGCACACCACCAGGCGAGGGAGGACGGCGAAGCGCCAGTCGTTCGGTTGACGAACGCCCCCCCACCACGGTGGCGGCCTGCTTCGCTCAACCGTTCGGCGCCCCATCGGCGGTGCTGCCCCTCCGGTCCTCGCTCACCTCGGCTCTCTGGCTCGGTCCGGGTTCCTGCTTCTCCTGAGGGGCGTTGCGGGATCCATGACAATGGCGGACTGCGGCGCGCCGAATGACGAGACGCATCTGCATCGATGGGGGAGAGCGCAGGTGAGCCACAACTTGTCGCGCATCACGGTCCTGCTCCGTGAGCGAAGCGAGGACATCATAAGCCAGTGGATGGTGCGCGTGCGGAGCGCACCGAAGATCGCCCGAGCCCGCGAGCTCACCGATGAGGACTTGAGAGATTACACTCCGAAGCTCCTCGACGACCTCATCGACTCACTCGCGCAGAGCGCGCAGCCGGACACGCCGGCCGGAGCCAGCGGCCCGGAGATCGGCAGCTCGGAGGCCGCCAAGGTGCACGTCTCGCATCGCATCGCCGAGGGCTACACCCTCGCGGAGGAGCTGCGCGAGCTCGGCGTCCTTCGCTCCGTGATCGTGGACCTGTGCGCGCAGGAAGGGGTGGTGCTTGGCGGCGAGGAGGCCCAGCTCGTGCATTCGGCGCTCGACGAGGTGATGATCACCGCGGCCGTCGAATACGAGCAGGCGAGCTCAGCCGATCTGCGCCGTGACGTCGCTCTCCACGAGCTGCTCATCGCGGTCCTCGGGCATGACCTGCGCAACCCGCTCTCGGCCATCCGGTTCGCCACCGCTGCCCTGCTCAAGCGCGAGGACGTCACGACCGCCGTGGCGAGGCTCGCCCAGCGTATCGCAGCGAGCAACGACAGGGCGGTGCGGATGGTCGAGGAGCTGCTCGACCTGACGCGCATCCGCTCCCACCGGGGTCTTCCGGTCGAGCCGGAGCCCGTCGACCTCCGCGCGATTTGCCAGCGTGTGGCCGAGGAGTTCGAGCTCGCCCACCCGGAGCACACCATCCGCTTCACGGCCCACGGCGACGGGCGGGGCACGTGGGACCCGGGCCGGATGGGGCAGCTCCTGTCGAACCTGATCGGCAACGCCGTCGACTACAGCCCGCCGGAGGAGCCGGTGCAGGTGGAGCTGCGCGGGCACAAGAATGCCGTCGTGATCGAGGTGATGAACCGCGGGACCCCGATCCCGCCCGAGCTGCTGCCCGTCCTCTTCGATCCGTTCCGCCGGGGCGAGCAGAGCCAGCGGGTCGTACAACGCTCGAAAGGGCTCGGGCTCTTCATCGTCAAATCGATCGTCGACGCGCACGGAGGCTCCATCCAGGTCACGAGCACGCTGGAGGAGGGCACCACGTTCCGCGTCAAGCTCCCCCGTTCGTCGTAGCGCGGTCGCTTCGCCGACACAGCCGTGGCGCGGCGCTGGCTCATACCGGCCTCAGCGCCGGCCAGGCCAGCTCGATGCCCTCGCCGACCAGGAGCGCCTGGAGTTCTTCGCGGAGCGAGCGCCGGGCGCGCACCTGCCGCGGCAGCACGCGGCGCTCCAGGCAGAACGTCGCGAGCAGCCCTGCCGCCTCGCCGACGCTCCACTCCACGGGGTGGACCCGGTAGGCGCCGTTCGTGATGTGCGTGACGCCGAGGTTCTTCCCGCCCGGCAAGAGGTTCTCCACCCGCACCGGGATGAGCGACCCCAGCGGTATCTGGAACGGCCAGCAGCCGAGATCGAGGTACCCGGCGCCCCCGACGCGCGGGTGCAGATCGATGCGATAACACCCGATCCCGACGCTCTCCTCGAACGTCGCGGGGCCGTCGGGCCGGAGCGGATACGCGATGTGCTGCTCGAGCACCGTGAGCTCGGCCCGGATCCGGCGGGACTCGCGGATGTAGGGCGCCGGCGCGAGGCCGTCGACCGTGCCGCCAACCACGTCCCCGCGGAGGCGCAAGCCTGGATAACCGACCCCGCCATCTGGACGAGGCGCTTCGGTCTGCATCCAGTACAGAAGGCTCAGGCTGAGGTTCCGCGCTTCCTCCAGGTGCCGCGCCGCCTGCGCCTCGTCGACGCCGCAGACGGGCCCGAACCAATAGTCGTTCTGTGGCCAGTTCACGATGGTGATGTCGCTCGGCGCGAACCCCGCTTCGAAGACCGTCCTGTCGAGGATCCGCCGGAAGCTCCACCAGGGATGCCGGTCTTCCGCGGCGAACAGACCTCGAGTCAGAGGCTCGAGTGTATCGGGTCGAACCGCGGTCCAGTCCAGCAGTCGGCCCGGCCAGCCGGGCGGCTCGAGGGAGCGCCAGCGCTCGTACTGAGAGGGCCTGTCGATGGTATGGTCCTCTCCCGGGTGGTGCTCGATCGCAAAGCAGACGGTGATCGCCTGCTGGGCCCTCGGATCGGCGCGCTCGGGGGCGTGCGGCTCTCCGGTCTCCGCGCGCGACTCCGCCCCGAGCGCGTGCTCCACGCCCGCGAGCGAGAGGAGCTCGCCGTGAGGCGTGGCATCGATGAAGAGGTCGGCCACGAGGAGGACATCGCGCCCCGATTCGAGCCCTCGGACCACGACGCCGGTCACTCGATCGCCGTGCGTCGACGCCGAGATGGGCCGGTGAGCACGGAGCGCGAGGAGGCGCCCGTTGAGCCGGTACGGCGCGGTCATCTCGTGCAGGACCGCCACCGCGACCCGCGGATCGTGGCACAGGCGGCTGACCCAGCCGTTGCCGGGGTTGAGCTCGCGGAGCGCCCTGGCCGACGCGGTGAGCGGCAGATGCCTGCGGTAATACTCGCGGATCCCCTGGCGCAGCGCGCGGTAGCTCCGGGTCGCCCCGATGTCCTCGATCCACGGGTGCTCGTCCGGAGGGACCGCCTGGTTCGTCAGCTGGCCCCCGAGCCAGTGAGTCGCCTCCGTCAGGACGACGCGGCGGCCCGTCCGCGCCGCCGCGAGCGCAGCCGCGCAGCCGCCGAGCTCTCCGCCGATGACGGCGACGTCGGTCCGGATCACGTCCATCGCCAGCTCCCCGCGCTCACGCGCTCTTCCGCACGGGCTGCGCCGCCGGAGCTCGCCGCGCGAGGAGCTCGGTGACGAGCTGGTTGGTCTCCCTCGCCCTGGCCTTCAGGCCAGGGAGCAGCCGGCGGATCTTCGCGCGGATCTCGTGACGCGTGTCCCACGAGCGATCGAGCCTGGCGATGAGCTGCCCGGAGCTGATGCTCCCGAGGGGCGGGGTCTCCATCTCGAGATCCTCGATGAACCCCGCGACCTTGGACGCGTAGGGCAGCGCCACGAACGGGGTCTCGCGGAGCGCCGAGAAGATCAGGAAGTGGAGGCGCATGCCCACCACGAACTCGAGGTGCCCGACGAGGCTGAGGATCTGCTGCGGCGTGTACCGGCGCCTCAAGACCTCTGCCCGCTCGGCGTTCTTCATGTGGGCGACGACCGCGTGGCTGTGCTGCACGTCCGTCCGTTCCATGGACACGAACACGACGTCCGCGTCGAGGCGCTCGACGACGAAGTCCGCGGCGTTGGCGAGCAGGCCATAGTACTCGTCAGGGTCGATGTCGGGCGCCGCCGGGCCCGGCTCCCTGACGGAGAAGCCGACGAGGTGCCGCTCGAACTCGACCCCCTCGGCCCGGATGGCCTCGATCGGCAGCGCCTCCTCGCGCAGCAGCAGGGCCGGATCGGCCGTGAGGCGGATCTCGCGATTCACCCCCACCTCCTCGAGCAGGCGACGTCCCTGCTTGTCTCGTACGGTCACGATGTCCGCGGCGTTCAGCGCCGCCCGTACGGCTTGCTTCGCGCCCGGGTCCGACAGCGGCCCGGCGCTCACGGCGTAGATCACGACGGGGACGCCGCGCTCCTCCGCGATGAACGCCTCTCTCAGATAGACCGGCGCGTCCCGATCGTACAGGATGCCTCCCCCGCCGAGGACGAAGAGATCGAGGCGCTCGATCTCGGCGGTCGACTCCATTCGTGTGAGGTCACGAACGGGGACGACGCGCTCCACCTGGTGGCGCGCCTTCGTGTCCTCCGGGCACAGCGAGAACACGGTGATCTCCGCTGGCATCGACTCCCGGAGCTGCGTGACGATGCCATCGAGGATGGCCTCGTCGCCTAGGTTCATGCCGCCGTAGGACCCTGAAATCCCGATTCGGAACGGTCGGTTCGCCTTGTCCATCGTGGGCTCCTCCCGCGAGCGCCTCCGCTCGATCGCCGCGCCGTCACGTCGCGTCGAGCGCGGCCCTCCGCCAGCTGCGACCTGCTCGGTCGTCCTCGTCAGCGCAGCGCAGGACCTTGCCACGGAGGCGGCGAGGCGCAATGTCCGCCGGCGGAGGACGCACCATGGGACACGCGCAGGCGCGGACGACCTGGAGTGGCTTGGGAGAGCCAGGCGACGAAGCGCGCCCGGCCAAGGAGCAGCGCGCGGGGCGAGCTGCGGCGCGGGTCGCGCCGGCCGTGCCCGTGGCTGATGTCGTGGAAGAGGCCTGTCAGCAATCCTTTCCTGCGAGCGACCCACCCGCCTGGACGCCTGCGAGAGCCGGCATGCCGCGCGACGACCGGTAAGCCGGACAGCGGACACCTCGGGTTCGAGGGCCCGGACGCGAGGCTCAGTCGGGTGTCGCTACCACCACGTGCGTCAGGCCGACGCCGACGGCAACGGGCCGGCGCGCCCTCGTCGACGCGCGCCTCGAGAGAACGGTCATGATACCGTGATCGGCCGATGCTTCCTCGCACCCTCGCCGTGCTCGCCCTGTGGACCTGCGGCTGCGCCCCGGCGCTCTCCACGTTCCAGCCAGCCCATGTGGCCAAGAAAGGCCATGTCCAGGCCGAGCTCGGGCTCGACGTCTCGATCCCGACCGGCGCGCTCGCGTCGATGGTGGACGCCGGCGTCGTGCTGGCGGACGTCGCGGAGTCACGGGAGCTGTCCGAGGCCGAGCGTCAGGCGCTCTTCGAGGCGGGCGGCGCGCTCGCGTTGAACCCGCCCTCGGTCACGCCGCA
Source organism: Sorangium sp. So ce124 (assembly GCF_051525235.1). Classification (NCBI taxonomy): domain Bacteria; kingdom Pseudomonadati; phylum Myxococcota; order Polyangiales; family Polyangiaceae; genus Sorangium; species Sorangium sp. So ce124. The sequence goes on along the minus strand of NZ_CP150312.1, from coordinate 3,426,117 downwards.
CATCGGCATCGCCTACACCGCGCTCGACCGCTGGGAGCTCAACCTCCGTTATACCGGCAGCGCGTTCCGCCTGGGCACCCGCTACCAGCTCCTGAAGAGCGACGAGCACGGCGTCGATCTGACGGCCGGCGCCGGCATCGGGCGCTACGTGATGGAGTTCCCTGTCGGGAGCATCCTTGGCATCGTCGAGCTGGAGGACTTCACGCGATGGCAGGTCGACCTGCCCATCCAGATCGGGAAGGCGGGCACATGGTACCGGGTCTGGGGCGGCCCGCGCCTGATGTTCACGACCTTCGGCACGTCGCTCGTCCTGGACCTGCCCGCCTTCACCGGCTATCCGGGCGAGCGGGAGCTCGCGTCGTTCTCCGGCACCGGCTTCTACGTGGGCGGCCAGGCCGGCGTCGCGCTCGGCTATAAACACGTATTCTTCGGCTTCGAGCTGACGATGGCGGAGATCTTCTCGAGCGGTGAGCTCACGGTGCTCGGTCAGCGGACGGTCGCGCTCGATCTCGACAGCTTCATCGTCTACCCGTCGATAGGGCTGATGGCTGAATTCTAGATCCAGAGCACCGGACGACCGACGCGCGCACCTCAGCGGAGCGCTCGGCGCCCCGTCGCTGGTCGCCCGGCGGCACGGCGCCCCTCGGCGATTGCGCGAGCCCCGCGGCGGCGCGCTCGTCCCGAAGACCCGCGTCTTTCTGGACAGGGGGGCGGCCTGGTTCACGAGGAACGGGAGCTGCCCGTAGCGCGCTGCTCCTCGCGCGGGAACGGAACCGCGCGGCGTTACGATAGCTTATCGCTCCTGAAAAGCGGTCGAAACAGGCGCCGTCGGACGATGGAAGCGTCCCCGCGGCGGTGCTCGCCGGAGGGGCGCTGTTCTCCTCACCTGGAGGCATTGCGCGTGGTGACCCCTGCCGACCTCGCCATCAAGGATCTCGGCCCTTGCCGGCACCCCTCGCCCGTCGCCGAGAAGCTCGGCGAGAAGGCCACGGTGTACGTCGGCGAGGCCGACAAGGTGCTGTTCAACGATCGCCTGTCCGCCGTCCTCGCGGACGCCTCCGGCGAGCGGCCGCCTGCGTTCGAGCTGGCCGGGCCGCGCAACCGCGTCTTCTGGGATCCGAAGGAGGTGCGCGCCGGCATCGTGACGTGCGGCGGGCTCTGCCCCGGCGTCAACAACGTCATCCGCGGCCTCGTGCTCACGATGGCGCAGAGCTATGGCGTGCCGGAGATCTTCGGCTTCCGCTACGGCTACGAGGGGCTCGTCGCCCGCTTCGGGCACGCCCCGATGCGCCTGGATCCCCGGAGCGTCGAGGAGATCCACCGCATGGGCGGCACCGTGCTCGGCACCTCCCGCGGCAACCAGGACCCGCACCAGATGGTGGACACGCTCGAGGCCCTCGGCATCAACGTCCTCTTCGTCGTCGGCGGCGACGGCACCATCCGCGGCGCGATGTCGATCGTCCGGGCCATCGAGGAGCGCCGCCTGTCGATCGGGGTCGTCGGCGTGCCGAAGACCATCGACAACGACATCAAGTTCATCGACCGCAGCTTCGGCTTCGAGAGCGCCTTCGCCGCCGCCGTGGACGTCATCCGCAGCGCGCACGTGGAGGCCTCGGGGGCGAAGAACGGCATCGGCCTCGTCAAGCTGATGGGCCGGCACTCGGGCTTCATCGCCTGCGCGGCGGCGCTCGCGTCGGCGGACGTGGACGTGGTCCTCATCCCCGAGGTCCACGCCGAGCTCGACGGCCCCTGCGGCCTGCTCGCGCACCTCGAGCGCCGGCTCGCCCGCCACGGCAACGCCGTGATCGTCGTCGCCGAGGGCGCCATGCAAGAACACTGCACCTCCAGCGCGGAGCCCATGGCGACGGACCTCAGCGGCAACCTCAAGCTGAAGGACATCGGCCTCTTCCTGCGCGACCGCATCAACGCGCACTTCCGGGCGCGCGGCGTCGAGGCGACGCTGAAGTACCTGGACCCGAGCTATCATATCCGCAGCGTCCCCGCGTCCCCGTCGGACAGCGTGTATTGCTGGAACATGGCCCGAAACGCGGTCCACGCGGCCATGGCGGGCAACACCGAGATGCTGATCGGCCGGTGGCACGGCCGCTTCGTGCACGTGCCGATGCCCCTGGCCGTCCGCATGCGCAAGCAGGTGGACCCGACGGACGACCTGTGGATGGCCGTCGTGGAGGCCACGGGGCAGCCGCTCTCGTTCTACTAGCTGCTAGCAGGGGTCCGACCAGGGATCCGGAGAGAGATTTCAACGCAAGGTCGCAAAGTCGCAAGATCGCAAAAGAACGATTGGATCGGCCATCGTCCCGCGCGCCGCGGGCTCTCCCCGTGCCATCATGGCCGGCATGACGATCTCGCTGCCCTCTCGCTCGCTCGTGCTCGCCGGCCTCGCCTGTCTCGCCGGCTGTACCAAGGAACCCGCGCCGCAGGCCCCGTCGGGGGCCCAGGTCCCGTCGGGGGCCGAGGCCTCACCCGCGTCGCAGGCCCCGCCGGCGGCCGAGACCTCGCCGGCGGCGCAGCCCCCGCCGGCGGCCGGCGAACCGCGCGCCGCGGCGTCCGAGGCTCGGTGCGAGGCCGACGCCGACTGCGTGGTGTCCTGCGCGCAGGCCGGGCAGTGCTGCGACCAGCTGTGCCCGCCGTGCAACCAGGCGTTCCACCGCGACGCGCTCGCGGAGCTCCAGAAGTGGCGCGCCGCGAGCTGCGCCGCCGCGAGCTGCCCGGTCGCCAAGTGCATGGCGCCGAAGGAGGACTCGGTCGCTCGCTGCAAGGCGGGCGCATGTGTGGTCGAGCGCGTCCCGCACGTCGACCGATGAGCCGGCGCCCAGGGTGAAACCTGCCCGACACCTTCGCGAAACGCAGGGAACACCCTCGCACAGCGCCCACGGCGCGTTTTGCCACAGGCTGCATCGACGCCACACCGATCGAGCTCGACGCCGGCGGGCGGCCGTCTCCGGCTTCCTTCATGCCGAGACCGCCGTCCGTGGCCCTGCGCTTGCATTGCGCAGCGCGTAGGGCGCGGGAACATCGCGCTCCCGGCTGCGAGCTCTCCTGAAGCCCACGGCGCTCGCCGTGCTGGCGGACGGGCCCTCGCCGGGATCGCAGGGGAGGTCCCTTGGGCATCGAGATCCAGCAAGACCATTTCAAGACCGTGGATTATCGGCTCTTCAAGACCCGGCTCCAGCAGAACCTCGCGGCGCTGGAGATGGTGCTCGCGCGGCCGGGGTTCGGCCATGGGGAAGCGACGATCGGCACCGAGCTCGAGATGTTCCTCGTCGATCGCGAGGCGCGCCCCGTGCCGATCGGCGCGGAGATCGCGCGCGCCGCGGCGAGCCCGATGATCACGCCGGAGATGGGCGCGTTCGACATCGAGCTCAGCACGCAGCCGGTGCCGCTCGCCGGCAGGCCGCTCTCGGCGCTGCGCGAGCAGATGCGCGCGACCGTCGAGGCGATTCGCGAGCGCGCGGCCGCGCGGGGCGCGCGCGTGGTCCCGGTCAGCATCCTGCCGACCTTCCAGCGGCGCGACTTCAGCCCTGCGACGATCACCAACCTGCCCCGGTATCGCGCGCTCGCCGCGGGGCTCTGCCGGCTGCGCAAGGCGCCCTTCCATATCCGGATCGACGGCGCCGAGCCGCTCGAGCTCACGTCGGACGACCCCGCGATGGAGGCGGCGAACACCGCCTTTCAGATCCACCTCCGGGCCACGCCCGACGCCTTCGCGCGGCTGTTCAACGCCGCGATGATGATGACCGCGCCCGCGCTCGCGGCCGCGTGCAACTCGCCCACCTTCCTCGGCCACCGGCTGTGGCACGAGACGCGCGTGGCGGTGTTCAAGCAGGCCGGCGACGATCGCCCGCCGGCGCCCGGCGCGGACTGGAAGATGCCGGCCCGCATCGGCTTCGGGACCGGCTGGGTGCGCGACGGCGCGGCGGAGCTCTTCATGGAGAGCGTCGCGCTGCACGAGCCCATCCTCCCCGTGTGCGGCGACGAGGACGTCGTGGGCTGCGCGCGGGCCGGGGGGATACCGCAGCTCCACGAGCTCCGCCTGCACCACGGCACGGTCTGGAACTGGAATCGACCGGTGTACGATCCGGACGGCGACGGCCACCTGCGGATCGAGCTGCGCGCCTTGCCGTCCGGGCCCACGCTCGATGACATGCTCGCGAACGGGAGCTTCCTGCTCGGAGGCATCCTCGCCCTCGCGCCCTCCATCGGAGAGCTCCTGCCGTCGTTCCCGTTCGAGCTCGCCGTGAGGAACTTTTACCATGCGGCGCACTACGGCCTCGACGCCGAGCTCATCTGGCCGGCCGTACCGGGGGCCGCGCCGAGGTGCGTCCGGGCGCGCGATCTCCTCCTCTCGCTCTTGCCGCGGGTCGAGGAGGGACTCGTGACCGCGGGGGTCGACGGGGACGAGGCCCGCCATTATCTCCGGATCTTCGAGGCGCGGGTCGCCAAAGGCATCACGGGCGCCACATGGCAGCTCCGCGCGCTGTCGGCGCTGGAGACGGGCTCCGCGTCGCGCGAGGAGGCGCTGAGGAGGATGCTGGAGCGGTACATGGCGGAGGTCGACTCCGGCGCGCCCGTGCACGCCTGGGGGACCCCGCGCGCGGGCGCGACATGAGGTCGCCATGAGCCAGGACGCCACCAGATCCCTCGCGGAGCAGCTCGACGCCCGGCTCGCCGCGCCGGGGGCGATGGATGCGGCGCGGTTCGAGGCGTTCCTCGACGCCCAGCGGAGGCTCGGGCTGGTCCACGGCGCGCGCCCGCTGTGCCGCCACCTGCGGCCGTACCTCATCGCCGAGCACGACCTCGCCGCGATCGCCCGCGCGGCCGAGCAGATCGCCTCCGCGCTGGAGAGGGTCGCGCAGCGCGCGATCTGGGACGACTTCCTGGCCGAGGAGATCGGGCTCTCCGCGGACGAGCGCGCCCTCGCGGCCATCGTGCCGGGCGCGGGGCCGCTCCACACGGTCGGGCGCCTCGACATGCTGATCACCGACGGCGGCTTCTCCTTCATCGAGTACAACGCCGACTCCCCCGCGGGCCTCACCGACCAGCTCCTCGTCGAGCGGACGCTGATGGCGCTCCCCCACCTCGCGCCGCTCCGGGACGGGCATGGCCTGCGCACGCCGGCGCCGCACCGGGCGCTCCTCGGCGCCCTGCGCGAGGGCTACGCCGCGTGGGGCGGGCGCGAGGCCCGGCCCGCGATGGCCATCGTCGACTGGGCCGCGGTCGACACCTCGGCCGAGCTCGAGGTGCTCGCCGACCTGTTCTCGGCCGAGGGGCACCGGACAAGGATCGTCGATCCGGACGAGCTCACGTACGACGGCCGCCGCCTCGAAGCGCGCGGGGAGCGGATCGATCTCGTCTACAGGCGCGTGATCACGCAGGAGCTCATCGCGCGGCGCGGCCTCGATCACCCCCTCATCCGCGCCTACCGCGACCGCGCCGCGTACGTCGCGAACTCGTTCCGGATCAGGCCCCTCAACAAGAAGGCGGCGTTCGCCGTGCTGAGCAACCCCATGTTCTCGGGCATGTTCTCGCCCGAGCAGCGCGCGGCCATCGCGGAGCACATCCCCTGGACGCGCCGGGTGACCGCCGGCCGCGCCGCGTGGCGGGGCCGCGAGGTGGATCTCGTCGAGCTCCTCCTCGGAGAGCAGGAGAGCTTCGTGCTCAAGCCGAACGACGAGTACGGCGGCAGAGGCGTGCTGCTCGGGTGGACGGCGACGCCGGCGGCGTGGAGGGAGGCAGTCCGGGCCGCCGCGGATCAGCCCTGGATCGCGCAGGAGCGGCGCCGCCCGCGCACGGCGCGCATGCCGACGTTCCGCGGCGGCGCCGTGGAGGAAGAGCAGGTCTATTTCGACCTTTGCCCCTTCGTCTTCGCCCGCGGCGCGGAGGGCCCGCTCCCCACCTTCGTCACGCGCATGGAGGGCGCCATGGTGCGGCTCTCCGCCTCGGAGGTCAGCAACGTCTCCGCCGGAGGCGGGGTCACGGGGCTCGTGATCGTCGATGGCGCGCGCGCGCCACGGGAGGGTGCCCGCCATGTGTGAGCTCCTTGGTATGGTGTCGAACGTGCCGACGGACATCGTGTTCTCGTTCACGGGGCTCGCGCTCCGCGGCGGGCAGACGGGGCCGCACGCGGACGGCTGGGGTGTCTCGCTGTACGATGGGCTGTTCGCGCGGACGTTCCTCGAGCCTCACCCGGCCTTCTCGAGCCCGCTCGCGCGGTTCATCCGCGAGAACCCGATCCACACGGCCCTCGCCATCGCGCACGTGCGCAAGATGACGCGCGGGGGAGCGGCCCTGAAGAACACGCACCCTTTCATGCGGGTCCTCCACCGCCGGCACATCGTGTTCGCGCACAACGGCACCTTGCCCACGGTCCGGGATCGGAAGCTCCACGTCGAGACGCCGGTCGGCGATACCGACAGCGAGCACGCGTTCTGCGTCCTCCTCGAGGCGATCCGGAGCGCGTACGGCGCGAGCTACCCGGCCGACGGGCGGGAGCTCGGGCGCACGCTGTACGAGCTCGGGAACGAGCTCGGCGCCGACGGCGTCTTCAACTTCCTGTTCGCGGACGGCGAGCACCTCTTCGCCCGCTGCGGCGACCACCTGTCCTGCATCCTGCGCCAGGCCCCGTTCGGCGAGGCCACGCTCGTGGACGCGGATCTCAAGGTGAATTTCAACGACCTCCACGGCGTGGGCCCCGACGCGCGGATGGCGGTCGTGGCCACCGAGCCGCTCACGCGCGACGAGCTCTGGCGCAAGGCGACGCCCGGCACGCTGTGGGTCTTCCGCGCCGGCGAGCTCCTGGCGACATTCCCCGAGCCCCGCGAGGGCTCAGGCGCCGAGGAGTCTGCCCCCGAGGTCCCCTGATCGAGCGCGCCCCCGGGGGGGGCAGCCGGGCGGGCTGCTCGAGGCTGAGCTGTACGGCGGAGGAGAGCCCGTGTCCGCAGCTCCCGGCGCCGGCGCGCCGTCAGCTGCGCGGGCGCGCGAACAGGTCCCGGAAGAAGTCGCTCAGCGTGTGCTCCTTATAATCGCGGAACTCGCCGGCATCGAAGTAGACGCCGCCGCAGACGCTGCAGTTCTCGTACCAGATGTGCGACTGCTCCGGGTCGACCATGCGCACCATCGGCGTCGTGCAGCGGGGGCACGGCACCCGCCGGATCTGGTTGTTCTTCCGCCCGACCGACGGGTCGCCGGTGTCGATCTGCTGGGAGCCCGCCATGGCCTTGAGGGACTCTTTCTCCCGGCTATCGAACCAGATCCCGCCGCACGCCGTACACCGGTCGACGTCGATCCCGCCGAAGGTGACGACATCCATCGAGGCGGTGCATTTCGGACAGTTCACGTCATGCTCCAGTGCGGCAGGCGCCGCGGTCGGGAGCGATGGTATCAGACGCCCCGGATCGCGTGAAGGGCCGAGCGTTCGTGGAGGCACCGGCAGCGTCAGCGCGCCGGCGCCGCTTCGTCGAAGAGCTCGACCTCGTCGATCGCGATGTGGCCCCAGCCCTTCTTCTCCTCGTCGATCACCGCGAGCTGCGCCGTCTTGCCGCGGAAACTCCGCACGTCCCACGTCACCTCGGTGAGAATGTCGCTCTCGATCCCCACCTCGCTCAAGACCTTCTTTCCGTCGACGCGCAGCTCGACGCGCGTCGTCGAGGACTTGCCGCCGCCGATCAAGAAGCCGAGGCGATCGCGGTCGACGACGAACACGGGAGAGATCGCCTGGCCCACCGCCTCGTCGTAGAGCTTGGGAGCAAAGCTCGTGAGCAGCTTGTGCCGTGAGGCGCCCACGACGCCCGGAGTGAACGCGTCCCCCGACGTCGTCCAGCCGCCGAGCCCAGCCTCGAAGTCGAAGAGCACGCGCCGTTCCTTCTTGTTGACCGGCTCCCGCAGCCGCAAGAGGTTCCGCGGCGCCGAGGGGTAGCCCATCAACGGGTTGACGCGCGCCCGCTTGGGAAGCTGCTTGTTCGGCTTGTAGAGCTGGTGGATCCAGCCGCGGATCGACGGCCCCTCGAGGCCCGACAGGATCACCCACGTCGCCTGGGTGCGCTTCAGGAAGCCGGGCAGATCGATGCCGGGCATCCGCCCCACCATGGCATCCCAGTAGGGCATGTCATGGAACTGGGGTGTCGTTTGCCCGTTGCGGACGGCGAGGAACGGGTGGCTCGGGATGAGCACGCCGCCCTCCAGCGAGGCCACGTACTTGTTCAGCTCGATCGCCCTCTTCCAGAGGTCCTCGGAGGGGATGTAGCGCGCCTTGTCGTACCGTTGGTGGACGAAGAAGGCGGCGGCCAGCGCGAGGGCGCCGATCTCCGCGGCGGCGCGCGCGCGGGGCGATGACCAGAGACCTTGGAGGACGTCCCCCACGAGCAGCGCGAACACCGGGCCGGACAGGAGCGCCACCGGGATCAGGTTGTTCAGGAAGCCGCCAGCCTTCGCGTACGGCAGGATCGCCGCCGGGAAGGCCGCGATGAGCATGCCTATCCAGAGCGCGGTGCGGGGCCGCAGCCAGCGACGTCGGCGCGCGAGGATCGCGATCAGCGGGAGGAGCGCGAGGAACGCCGCGAACTCGAAGAGGATCCGCAGCCCGTCCAGCGCCTGTGACCCGCGCACCTGATGGTGCGAGAGGTTCTTGACCGTGTAGATCCAGAAGCGGCCCTGCGTGGCGATCTGGAGCCCCGCGAGCAGGGCGCCCGACAGGACCGCCATCGACAGGCCGAACACGATCGCGCGCGGGAAGCGGCGCACGAGCAGGAACAGGCCGACCCAGGCGGCGAAGAAGATCCCCGTCTGCTTCGTGAACAGCGCGGCGGTGAACACGGCGGCCGAGGCGATCAGCTGCTTGCGAGAAGGGTTCTCGCCGCTGACGAGCGCGGCGCCGAGGAGCGGGAGCGCGATGGCGAGCGAGTCGTTGCGCACGACATCGTACCAGCCGCCCACCACGGGAAAGCTGGCCGCGGCCGCCGCGACCGCGGTGAGGCCCAGGGCGACGCCGAAGCCGCGGCGACGGCCCGAGGCGCGCATGGCCTCCACGAAGAGCACGGCGCACGCGAGCGCGAAGGCGGCGATGGAAACGGCGCGGCCCGTCGCGTAATCGAGCCCGGCGAACGTGGCGGCAAGCCCGACGGCCGTGAAGTGGACCGGCGGGTAAGGGTACGGCAGGAACCCCTGGGACGGCGGCCCGTAGATCGCCTCTCCCGCCAGCAGGCGATGGGTGTGGAGGAGAGCCCCGCCCTCCATCCACTCGATATCCATCGGGTAGTCGATGCGGGCCGCGAAGATCTGCGCGAGCGTCGCCACGTGCCAGAGCGCCGGCACGAGCAGGGCAAGCCCGAGGACGAGGAGCAGCGCGCGCGCAAGGAGCGCCCTGACCATGGGCGTCAGCCTCGCTCGACCGGCGCGGGCCCGTCCGCGCCGCGTTGCGCGCCGGGCGCCCCGAAGAGCGACCACGCGCCCCAGAGACAGAGCGGCGGCAGCACCGAAGCGGCCCGATCCACGACGACGGCCACCGTCGCGGCGCCGGCGTCGATCCCCGTGAGCGACGTGAGCAGCGCGACGCCCGTCAGCCCCATCACCCCCTCGGAGATCGGGAGCAGGGTCAGGATCCCGGCGATGATCGAGATCGGGTACACGAAGAAGACGACGCCGAGCTCGGCCTCGAAGCCGAGCAGCACCATCACGAGGTACAGCTTCGAGAACTCGATCGCCCAGGCGACCGCCGACAGCAGCGCGTAGCCGGCGAGCCGCGCCGGCGAGCCGAAGCTGCGATCCCACGCGGCGAACAGCCCCTCCAGGAGCTCCAGCGCGCGGCCCTTCTTGCCCGATCCCATGACGCGCCCGGCGAGGTGCGAGAAGGCCGCGAGCAGCGGCGTCCGCGCGCGGCGCACCGAGATCACCGCGACGCCGGCGGCGAGCCCTGCGAGCAGCGCGAGGCTCGCGCCCCGCCACGCGTCGGCCGCCGCGCGCCCGGACAGGAGCGCGCCCGTGACCGCGATGGACGCGGCGATGACGAGGAGGTCCAGCGCCCGCTCCACCAGGACCAGGCCGACCCCCGCGCTGCCCGAGACGCCATGCCGGCGGACGAGCTCCGCCTTGATGAGATCGCCCGCTCTGGCCGGAGTGACCGCGGCGACGCTCAGCCCCGCGAGGAAGATCCGCGCGCCGTCGACCCAGCGGTAGTCCCGCGGCCGTTCGCGCACGAGGAGGGCGTGGTAACGGAGCGCCCGCGCCGCGATGTGGGCGAGCGAGACGGCGACGATGAGCAGCAGGTGGACAGGCCGGAGGCGGGAGAGGCCCTCGATGACGCGATCGCGGTCCAGGTTGCGCCACGCGAGGGCGGCGATCGCCGCATAACCGAGCGCCGCGACAAGGAGCCGCAGCGTCCGCGAGCGGGCCGGCGCAGGCGTCGCCCTTGCGGCGTCCGCGCTCACGACGCGCCCGGCGCTGCGCCCGTCTTGTTCCTGTGCTCGATGTACCACGCGAAGGTCTGAAGCGCGGCGTCGACGTCGTTGTATTGAGGCACCCAGCCGAGTCGCGCCCGGGCAGCTGTGGTGTCGACGATGTAGTCGAGATCGGCGATGAGGTACTGGTCCTTGCGGAGCGGCGAGAGGCGCACCGCTTCGAGGGCGGCGAGCGCGGGCTTCACGATCGCTCCCGGCAGGTTCACGACGCGCGATCGGGAGCCCGCGCGGCGCGCGACCTCCTCGACCCAGCGGCGCATGGGTGGCACGTCGGACGACCCGCAGTTGTACGCGGCGAAGCCGCGGTCGAGGCCGGCCAGGAGGACGAGCCGCGCGACGTCTTCGACCGCGACCATCTGGTACCGGTTCCGCCCGCCGCCGATGAGGGCCACCGGCCGATCGCGCAGGATCCACTCGAGGACACGGGTCAGGACGCCGGTGCGCCCCGGCCCCACGATGAGGCAGGGGCGGATGACGGCGGCGTCGATGCGCCCCGCGTCGTGAGCCTCCCGGATCAGCCCCTCGGCCTCCAGCTTGCCGCGTCCATAAGGTCCGAACGGCTCCTTCGGGTGATCTTCCCGGATGGGCAGCGCCTGGGGAAGCCCGTAGACCATGTTCGTCGACACGAAGACGAGGCGGGCGGCG
>NZ_CP150312.1:0-3407500 GCF_051525235.1 Sorangium sp. So ce124 | reverse complement strand
CGCGCTCGATGCGCTGGAGACACGGCTCGACGCGCTCGAGAAGGTCGCGGCGCTCGATCGGCGCCACGCCGACCTCGCGGCATGGGCCGCCGAACGGCGGCGGCCCGAGGCCACGGCGGCGGCCCAGGTGGCCGCGGCGCGCGCGAGGACGCCGGGCGCAGACGAGGGCGCGATCCGCGCCTACGAGAGCGCGCTCGCTCAGCTGCGGGAGGCGCTCGCCCGGCCCGCAGCGCCGAGTTCACGACCGCAGGTGGGGGTGGGATCCCGACAGCCGGAATGCGCGAACCCGGGAGACCCGATGTGCGGGTTCGACGGGCGGCCTCTCTGAGGCGCTGAAGCCGCGATTCGCTGTGCGCTGAAGCCGCGATTCGCTGTGCGCTGAGGCCGCGATTCGCTGTGGGGAGCTGCGCTGCGCTCCGGGCGAGCGACATCACCGTCGACCCCCGGCGCGGCGCTTCCACGCTCCGGAGGTGCATGGCACCCTGCGAGGAGAATGGCCAAGGACGTGTCGAGCACCATCGAGCACCGGAGCCCGGTGCGGCCCGAGGCCGGGCGGCGGCGGCCAGCGCTGGTGTGCGCGTTCCCGCGGCCCATGGCGTTCCCGCTGCCCGACTCGGGGACCACCATCGGCCGCACCTGGCTCGCCGAGCGCGGCCTCGCCGACGAGGAGGTGTCAGGCAAACACCTGCGGATCGATCGCGCCGGCGGCGCGCTGCGCGTCGCGGACGTCGGGTCGCGCAACGGCACGTGGGTGAACGGGTCGAGGCTCGCGCCGCGCGACCTCACGCCGCTCGACGACGGGGCGGTGCTGAGGCTCGGGCGCGTCCTGTTCGTCTTCCGCGAGGAGCTCCTCGGCCCGCTCGATCCGGCGCCGCCCGTGGGCGGGCTCGTCGGGCCGTACGGCCTGCGCGCCGTGGCGCAGCCCCTCGCGGGCCTGCCGCGGAGCCGCCCCGGCAACGTGCTCATCGAGGGGGAGACCGGCGTGGGCAAGGAGCTCGTCGCGCGCGCCACGGCGGCGGCGCTCGGGCGCGCGGCGCCGTTCGCGGCGGTGAACGTGGCCGGCGTCGCCCGCGGCGTGTTCGAGTCCCAGATGTTCGGTCACGTGGCGGGGGCATTCTCGGACGCGCGCAACGCCGCGCCCGGGATCGTCGTGGCCCACGACGGCGGGACGCTGTTTCTCGACGAGATCGGGGAGCTCGATCTCGATCTCCAGGCGAAGCTGCTGCGGCTCCTGGAGAACCGCGAGGTGCTGCCCGTCGGGGCGCAGCGGCCGGTCCACGTGAACGTGCTCGTCGTCGCCGCGACCCACAGGGACCTCGAGGAGATGGTGGCGCGCGGGGCGTTCCGGCACGACCTGTTCGCGCGGCTCGCGATGGCCCGCCTCCACGTGCCGGCGCTCCGCGAGCGGCGCGAGGACCTCTTCAGCGTGGCGTGCGAGCTCGCGCGGCGCGCAGGCGTCGCGCTCCCGGCCGAGGCGGTCGAGGTCGAGGCCATGGAGCGGCTGCTGCTCGATCCCTGGCCGAGCAACGTGCGCGGGCTCGACGCGGCCCTCGCGGAGATGCGCCGCCTCGATCACGAGCCCGGGCTGCGGCTGTGGGCCGTCGAGGAGGTGCTCGGAAAGGCGCCGGACGACCAGAAGACCGCGCTCACGCAGGAGCGGGTCGAGTCCGCCCTCGCGGCCGCCGGAGGCAACGTGACGTCGGCCGCGGAGCGGCTCGGCGTCTCGCGCGGTAAGCTGCTGCGCTTCCGCAAGCGCACACAACAAGGGGAGTGATCGCGCCTGGCTCCGGGTGTCAGAAATCCCGCCAGAAAGCCGCCAGGTGAAGCGCGTCCTTTACAGCGGTTTCCGCCCACCTCCGCACCACGCAGAGCGGCGGTCTCCCGCACAGGAGACGGGCCCAGATCGGCGTTTTCGGCGCGCAAGCGCACTCCGGTGCGCTGAGCACCGAAAACGTCGAGGTGGGCCCGTATCCGAAGCGGGTGACCGCCGCTCTAGAGGCGGAACGCCTTCGGCGAACCCGAGAGCTCCGCGTTGAGGTCGCCGGTGGCGTCGAGGCCATACGCGTGCAGCCGGTACTCGATCCCGTTGCGCCACGCGTCCGGAATCCGGAACGAGAACCCGTGATGCCCCGCCATGTTGAGGTGGGTGTTCACGTCCAGCCGCGGCAGGTCCGCGCCCGTGCCGCCGACGAACTGGATGCCGTTGATGCCCGGTCCGCTCGCATAGAAATGCACCGCCACGCTGGCCGGCGTGTCGGGGTCGGCCGCCCACCCCGAGGCCACCCCGGTCGTCGGATCGATGCTGTCGAGCCAGCCGACAGGGGTCCGCCGCAACCTCCCCGCGTTGACCCGCTGCGCATAGGCCGAGTCCCCTTCCCCGTAATACGCCGCGGCCCTGTCGCCCGGGAAGGGGTTGCCGTCGCCGTCGAGCTTCAGGTGGAAATAGCAGAATCCCCAGACGTTCCACGGAAGGACAAGGCTGCTCTCGCCATAGTGCATGAACCCCGCCATGCGCTCTCCCTTCCGCGCCCTCGTCTCATCCGTGTGCAGGCCCACCTCGGTCATGATCCATGATTTCGTGGGCGCGTAACGGCCGTAGAGACCGTGCACCAACGGGAGATCTTGGCAACGATACCAGGACTCGTCTACCCCGTCGCGCGTCCCGTTGTACGCGTGCACGGCGACGTAATCCGCGTTGTGAAGCGGGCTGTCCGTGCCTTGCGCGTAGATCTGCAAGAACCACTCGATATCGAGGTTGACGCGCGGGGCGAGCGAGCAGGTGACGATCTTGGCTTGAGGGAACCGCCTCCGGCAACGGGCGATGGCCTCCGCGAGATAGTACCGGTTCTCCCAGATGTAGCTCTCCTTCCACGCGCGGCTCTGGCCGGCCCAGAACGCCCCTGTGCCGTCCGGATCGTTCACCGTGTTGGGCTCGTTGCCCAGCTCGATGATGAGATCCCTCTTCTTCTCCTTCGCCGCGTACCAGGGGGCGATCTCCGCCTCCACCTCGTTCGGATCGACATGGTACCTGTCGCCGGTCTTCGTCCGGACGAGGGTGATGGGCGTCAGCGAGCAGAGCTCCGAGATGGCCGCCGGGTCGTAGATCGAGCGGTCGAGCAGCCCCCACCCGGTGACCACCTTCAGCATCTGATAGCCGCCGCGGCGGATGGCGTCCTTGAGGTGGCCGATCTTCGCCTCCGTGAGCGTGAGGCCGGAGACGCGCGGCGTGAACGCCACCTGCGCTCCGGCTTCATGCTCGATCCCAGTGACGACCCCGGCCACGCCGGCCGCTGTCGCCGAGATGAAGGCACGGCGCGACAGCGCGAACGAGTTCCCCTTGTCGATCCTACGCATGACAACCCTCTCCAATCGTGTTGGTTCGAGACGACCGCGCGCATCCCTCGGCAGCCGCTGGCCGAAAGCCGCCAGCGGATGGCTCGCGCGTCTCACCCGCGACCGATGCATGCGTCAGGCCAGGGGGAGATTGCGCTCCGCTGGTCGCGCAGGCGCGCCCTCGATCCCAGGCGCCGGCCGCAGGCTGTAGGCGGGGACCAACACCTGTCGGCGTGCGCCTACGATCGCCTCCGCGGCTGCGCCGCGGCAGAGATCGCGCCGCTCGGACGGAGGGGCGATGAGCAGATGCCGTTCGAGAGGATCGCAGCGAGCTCAGGGGTCGAGCGGGCTCAGAGATCGAGCGAGCTCACGGGTTCGCGTAGAAGTAGTAGGCCGCGCTGTAATCGACGCGCGCCTCGGCGCCGTCGTGCGCTTTGTCGCAGCCGTCCGCCGGCGCCTTGCCGCCCACGGTCTGAACGCGCTGAATCCACGCAACGTGGCTGAGCACGCCTTGCCCCTCGGTCGATTTGATTTCCAGGAGCAGCCAGGGGATCGCTGTGGCGTCGGGAGCGTCGACCTTGGCCTTCATGGCGCCGACGACCTTGCTCCCGTCCGCCGCTTCCCACGTGGGGCCACCGTAGTGCTTGCCCAGAGGTTTTCCTGCCTCGTCCGACAGCGTCGCGTCCGGGGCCTTGAGCGTCCATTCGAATTTCGCCTTGGGCTCCTTCTTCTTGCCGCACACGTAGATCTGTGCGCCCTTGGCGTTCGCCTTCAGTACGAGATTGGCCGTGCTCGGCGCTTTGATGGCCTCCGGCGTTTCGGGGGGCGCCAGCTTGGGGACGCTGGCAGTGGCCGCGGGCTCGGTCGCGGGCGTCGCTTGCACAGGTGCCGGTGCCGACGGCGGGGGCGCGACGGGCGCGGGAGCTTCGGCGCTCGCCAGCGGCTCGCTCGGCGGCGGGCTCGAGGGGCTCGGCGTCGACCCCGCGCAACCAAAACCAATGAAGATGAACCCGATCGCATAACGCGCATTCATGATGAATTCCTCTCTGATCGCAGCGGCACCAGGAAATCCAAACGCGATTCGAAAGTCAATCTCCTCGTAGTCGCCGTCCCACCGCACAGCCGCTCTGGAGGGCGGCCGTCCTCCGCGCTGGCAAGCGGCTCCGACGCCAGCGGCGGACGCATGGGTGACCGGAAGGCGGGCAACCTGGGGTAAACCCGGGGGTGCGGATGGGGTCGCTCCGTCCGCTCGCAGCGCCCTCGTCTCGCGGCGCGCTCGTCAGCCAGAGTGGGCAGGTGAAGCGCATCTCGTGGGCGAAGTCGTCAATGGCGACGGGCACCATCACCTGCAGGGGTAACATCGGCCAGGCCAGCGGCCCTGCTCGTGAGGGCCGGCGCGGGCGCGGCGCGGGCGCGGCGCACGCGGGGACTGACAGCCGACCGAGGTGCGGTGGAGGTGAGAGGAACACGATCTCGCCGGTGGCCGCGACGCTTGACGACGGGGGGCCGGACTCGATGTAGCGCGCATGGGGCGACCATCCACCGGGCGACGTCCGCAGTTCCCTTCCACGGTGCCACGACCGGTCCGGGCGCGCGCCGGGCGCACACCGACCGAGCAGACTCCGTTGGCGGTGCGGACCTTCGGCGTCGGCGTCGACGAGGCGACGAGGGCGCACGTGCGCCAGAGCCTCGGGGCGAAGCTCGGGCGGTTCGCGCTCAGCATCGAGCGGCTCACGGTGCGCTTCACGGACGTGAACGGGCCACGGGGCGGCGTCGACGTCACGTGCGACGTGAAGGTCGTCCTGAGCGGGCACCCCAGCGTCGTCTACCAGATGCGAGGCCACGAGCCGCGCGAGACGATCGACAGAGCCGTCCCGGGGATCGTACGGGCAGTGCAGAGCGCCCTCGAGCGCGCGCCGCGCGCCGCACCACGCGCGCCGGCGCGCAGCCCGAAGCGCACGGCCCGAGCGGCGAAGCGCAGCGCCGCGGCTCCGGCGCGGCTCGGCCATCCGTCGCCCGAGGGCAGCTTCATCGGGCGGCGCGTGGGGCGCAGCGAGGAGAACCTCGATAGCGCGCTGGAGCGGCCCGAGAAGTCGCGGCGTGACTTTCCGGTCGACACGGCCGCTCCGGGGCGGAGCGCGACCGACCGAAAGGCGGGCGGCGGCTCGACGGCGCGGCGAAACACGATGCGGAGGGCACGGAAGGCCACCGCGACGCTGGAAGACTCGGCGCAGGACCGCCCGTCGCGCAAGTCGACGCGCAAGAGCGCCAATCGCGCGAAGCAGGGATCGAAGCTCCAGCGACGCCAGGTCCAGCAGGCGACCACTCCGAGCGCCAGGGCCGCGAAGGCCACCGCCCGCTGATCCGGCGGTGCGCTCCTGGCCGCCCTCGGCCGTGACGCCTCCCACGAGCGCCAGGCACAATGTTCCCGCCGGCGCGCTGGCACGGACGATGCTCGAAGCGGACATGGTCCCGGCCACCTCGTCCGCGCGCGGCGGGCGACCGACGGGACACGCATGCTCCACGAACCAGAGGGGTGCCCATGGTCGGTCCGCTCGGAGAGTCCCCGAAGCCGCTGCGCTTCGCGCCCGTCGACGTTGCCACCGTGCGGGAGAACCGCGGTTGGTTCCTCGCGATCGGCGTGACCTCGATGGTGCTCGGGGTGCTCGCGTTCCTCCTGCCCTTCGTCGCCCCTCGGGCCACCGCCATCGCCCTCGGCTGGTTGATCGTGCTCGCTGGCGTGGTCGAGGGCAGTCACGCCATCCAGAGCCGCGGCTGGGCCGGCGCCGGCGGGGAGTTCGTGAGCGCCCTCGTGCAGGTGGCGTTCGGGCTTCTCCTTGTGCTCTCCCCGATGACCGGCAAACTCGCGCTGATGGTGATCGCAGCGGCGTACTTCGTCGCCGAGGGCGCGCTCAAGCTCATCCGCGCCTATCAGCACCGCGGGCTGCGCGGCTCGGGGTGGCTCGTGTTCGACGCTGTCCTGTCGCTGGCGCTCGGGATTCTGATCCTCACGGGCGGCGTCACCACCGCCGTGAGGGTGCTCGGCTTGCTCGTCGGAATCAGCCTCCTGACGGGCGGCATGTCGATGATCCTGATCGCGCTGGGCGCCGCTCGCGTGCTCCACACGCGAGCGTGACGGCGACGGGGATCATCGGACGCCGGCTCGAGGGCGATCCCCTCTAGGGCAGATTGGCAGAGGAGATGTTCCAGGTCCTGTCGTTGCAGAAGCGGCAGTTCGCGCCGACGAGCATGCCCTTGCCGGTGGCCGATTCGTCGCCCTTGAGCCACCAGTTGAGCCACGCCAGGCTGACCTGGGTGAACTCGCCGCCGTTCCGGGCCCACAGATCGCCGCCGTGGTCCGCGCCGACCTTGGCGAACATCATGACAGGGATATCACCCCGCGCGGCGATGTTCTCGAAGTCTCTCGCGCCGTTCGTGTTCGCGCCGAGGCTGTCCGCGGTGCCCGTGACGATCAATACGGGTGTGTGAATCGAGTTGTAGAAGGCCTGATTCACCGAGAAAGAGCCGCTGCTCGTGTGTCCCCAGGTCGTCATCCTGGGATCTGCGGCGGTCCCTGCCGCCATCAAGCCGCCGCAGGAGAAGCCGTTCGCGGCGACCTTCTTGGTGTCGATCCTCTGGTAGTAGGCGCTGCAAGGCTTGTCGTTCTCGGCGATCACCCAGTCGACGTAGGCGAGCAGCACGTCGCCTCCGCCCCCGAGCTCGCGGTTGGGCTCCTTGCCCCCTGGTGTCCCGTCCGCCACCACGAAGTAGCCATGCGAGGCGATCTCGGCCATGGCCGCTTCCGTCGCGAGCCCGTCTCGCGAACATGCGCCCTCTCCCCAGACGTAGATCGGATACTTGGCGTTCCCGTCGAGATCCGCCGGACGAAAGATGGTGCCCTGGTTGATGCCCGGGTCTGAATTCGTCTCGACGACCACCTTATGAGGGCCGCTCCCCGACACGTTTCGACCAGCCGATTTTGACGCGGTGCACGTGCCGGTGAAGGCGCCGCCGCTGCCGTCGCCCGAGCCTCCGTTCCCGCCCGCCATGTCCCCGCCGCCCGCAGGCGCGCCGCCCGAGCCGGAAGGCTCAGCCCCTCCGGCGGTGCTCTGTGAGCTGCTCGGGCCCGTGGGCAGAGGCCCTCCGGTGGTGCTCGCCTGCTCGCCGCCGGAGCCGCTCACGCTCCCTCCTGCGCCCGCCGTGGCTCCGCCGCTCCCACCAGGGTTGCCGTCGTCATTTGAACCGCTGCAGGCGCCGACGATCATGCCCAGCGCAGCGCAGGTGAAAGCCCAACTCAATTTGTTTTTCATAGCGACACCGTATTGGCTCGAACGACGGGGCACACGGTCACGGTCGTCAGGCGCCTCACGAACCCTGGCGGCACACCGTCGATCGACGAAGCAAAAGGATACCCCTCCATGCAAGTGTGAGCGTTCACATTCTCGATGTCAATTCCAATCGACCGGCCTTCGACTGTCGTCGATCTCTGTTGACATCCACAAAGGCGCTTGGACGTCCCGCTCAAGGCTCGCGGCCAGCGCTGAGCCACCGCAGCTTGTCGGGATTGGCCACCGCCCGGATGGCGCGCGCCACGCCGCCGTCGATCTCGAGCAAGCAGGTCGACCAGCCCGCGCAGGTCGCCCGAGCCCACGCTGCTGGCGAAGCGCGCGATCAGCTCGCGGTGGGCCTCGGGGGTGGGCGGAAACCGCGGCCGCTGCCGTTCGAGGTGCTCGCGGCACGTGAGCTCACAGGAGCTCTTTGGGGAGCTCGCTCCCGCTCATCACCTGCCGCACCTCGATTGCCATGTTGAGCGGCTCGCCGCCGGGCCCGGGCGCGGCGGACGCCTGCGCGGCGAGCTCGTAGGCGCGCTCGGGGCTCCCGACGTCCACCATCCAGAAGCCGGCGAGGAACTCCTTGGCCTCGGGGAACACGCCGTCGGTAATGGGCTTGCCATCCTTGCCGGCGCGCACGAGCCTGGCCTGGTCGGGCGCGGTCAGCGCTTCGATCCCCACGAGCTCGCCCGACTCGCGGAGCTTCTGGTTGAAGCTGTTCAGGAACGCGAGGTGCGCCTCCAGGTCCTTCGGCGGCCAGCTCATCAACTCGTAGGGCTGTCTGGTCGGCACGTGCATCATCAGGACGTATTTCATCGTCAGCTCCCTTTCAGCGTGCGCGCCCCGCATCGGGCGCGCGTTCACAGACGAGTCGGAGCCCAGGCGGCGTTCTCGACATCGCGGAGCGACGATACTCTTCAGAGGAGAAGTTCACGCGCGATCAAGGGTGCCCAGCCCAGGGAGCCGTCGTCTTGGCTCACGCCGCCGCGCGGACCGGCGGCAGGCGGAACGCGGCGCCCTCGGAGCGGCTGCGCCGGCGGAACGCGCCCGGCGCCTCGCCCGTGTGCCGCTTGAACGCGCGGCTGAACGCGAACTCCGAGTCGTACCCGACCTCGGCCGCCACGGCGGCGACGGAGGCGTCGCCCTCGGCGAGCAGCTCGGCCGCCCGCTGCATGCGGAGCTCGGCGAGGTAGCGGAGCGGCGGGACCCCCAGCTCGGCGAGGAACCGCCGCGCCAGCGCGGCGCGGGAGAGGCCCGCCGCCTTCGCGAGCGCCTCGACCCCCCAGCGCTCGGCCGGCCTCTCCTGCATGAGCCGGAGCACGCGCGCGACGCGACGGTCGAAGGCGCGCGCGCCGCGCCGGTCGAGCGCGCGCGACACGCGACCTTCGCGCGCATGCTCGTGGCAGTGCAGCGCGTAGGCGAGCAGCGGCTCGAGGAGCGAGCGCGCCAGCTGGGCCTGCCCGGGGGAAGCATCCGCGAGCGCGGCGCGCAGCAGGCCCACGACCGCGGAGAGCCCCGGCGCGCGCCGCACCTCGCCGGCAGGCAGGTGGACCACGGGCGCGAGCGAGGCGAGCGCCTCGCCGGGCGCGGCGGCGTAGGTCGCCGAGATCAGCTCCGCGTCGGCGGGAGCGCGCCCGGGCGGCGGCGCGACGCAGCGGAGGCTCTGCTCGCGGGGCCCCGCGCCGCGCGGGCCGAACCCGAGGAGCACGACGTCGCCGGCGTCGAGCTCCAGCGCGCCCGCGCCGTCCTGCGAGAGGCGAAAGGCGCCCTGAACGACGACGTGGAGGCTCGGCGGATCGCCCGCGCTCGCGCGCCAGGGCGCGCCGGGATGGCCGTGATGCCGGGAGACCACCACGCCGCGGGGAAGCAGCCGCTCCATCTCGTCCGCCATGCCCCATGGTTGCCCGCGCCGAGGCCGCTCGTCCAGCGCTCGCTCGCGGATCGAGACGCGCGAGCATGACTCCGCGCCTCGCGGTCATGGCGCGCGGGCGAGGGCCGCCGGAAGCTCGGGGCCATGACGCGCCTCGATTCCACGCCGAACGATCCCACGCCGAACGACGAGCCGCACACCCGCGCGCTGTCCGAGAAGGTCCAGAGCAGCCTGCTGAGGAGCCGGACCGTCCTGATCTTCGGGGAGATCACCAGCGAGCTGGCGCAGGCGACCACCGCGCAGCTCCTCGCCCTCGCGAGCGACGATGGCGAGAAGCCGATCCGGATCCTGATCCACTCGCCGGGCGGGCACGTGGAGTCGGGGGACACGATCCACGACGTGATTCGCTTCATCCGGCCCGAGGTCAAGGTGATCGGCACCGGGTGGGTCGCCAGCGCGGGCGCGCTGATCTTCGTCGCCGCGCGGCGGGAGAACCGGTTCGCGCTCCCGAACACGCGCTTCCTCCTGCACCAGCCGCTCGGCGGCGTGCGCGGCCCCGCGTCGGACATCGAGATCGAGGCGGCCCAGATCATGGCCGCGCGCGACCGGCTCAACCGCATCTTCGCGGAGGCGACGGGGCAGGCGCCCGCGAAGATCGCGCAGGAGACCGAGCGCAACCTGTGGATGACGGCGCGCGAGGCCCAGGAGTACGGCCTCGTGCATCGCATCGTCGAGAGCGCGCTGGAGGTCTGAGCGCGCCGCGGCGGCCCCTCCGGCTCACCGCTGGCGGCCGCCGGGCGCAGGCGCCCTGACCCGATCGAGCTGCGTGGGGTCTCGCTGAAGCGCTACGCCGACCTCGCGCGCTGGGAGCAGGCGATCAGGGCGAAGCCGGCGGTCACCCGCGCGCTCGAGGCGAAGTTCACGCCCGGAGAATGGCCGCGCCTCGGCGCGGGCCCCAGGTACAACCCGAGGAGCGGCAGCATGAAGGGCATTCACACGCTGGTGGAGAGGTGGGCGAACTCGTGGAGCGCAGGATCACCGGACGAGCTCCTGTCCCTGCTCTCGAACGATTGCATCTACGAGGACGTACCGACGCAGCACGTGAACCGCGGCAAGGAGGAGATCGCTGCGTTCGCCAGGGTCACCAGGAAAGCGTTTCCGGACCTTCGCATCGAGGTGACCTGCAGCTTCGCTACGGAGGAGGCGGCCGCCGCCGAGTGGATCGCGACGGGCACGCACGCCGGCGACTTCCCGGGGTTGTCCGCCACGGGCAGGCGGTTCCGGATGCGGGGCACATCGATCCTGGTCTTCCGGGGCGACAAGCTGCAGCGGGTCAGCGACTACTGGGATCTCGCGTCGAGCGGGCTTTTGCCCGGGGCCCAATCCGACCAGACCGGCTCGGGCTGACGTGCTGCGGCGCGCGCGCGGCGCGGAGGTACGACCGGAAAACGCGGACGGGCAGCTCGTGGCCTGCCGGCCAAGCGGGCGGCGGATTAGGGAGGGCACGACAGCCGATTGGTGCAGCCGAGCGTCGCAAGCGCATCGCGCCTCACCTCTCCTTGCAGATCTCGAAACCTAGAAATAGGGTCGGGTGGAACGGACATGCCTTGGTCCCTCCTCCCTCCCAACCCTCTTCCGCCAGCTCATCTGCGATATTCCTGAAGCAGATAATAATACTCGACCACATTGGACGGCGCGTTGGCGGGATCTCGGAAACGCAAACTGATCACGGCATTCCCCAGCGTCGCGACCGCGAATTCATGCCGTCCGCCGTTTTGAAGGACAGTGGTCGTGCCAGCAGAATCCAGCGTCACGAACACTCCGCCCTGAAACTTCACGGCGAACCAGTGAAGCTGCTCCGTGTTGCGGTTCACCGCGGAGATAACCAGCACGTCACCGGCCCGCATGGGATAAGAGTAATACCCACCATCAACGTGCGTCTTGACCTGGTTGCTGAATATAGCCGTACCACGGAGGGAAATCTTTTCCAGGTGGTTTTGAATCCAGCGAGCATCAAAAGGATATTCGGTTCGCGGAGTGGTTGCGATCCAGCCAAGGAATATGGAATCACCCCCCACGTTATAGCCGGTTGAATGCGGGCTAATCACCTGGGCTTGCGCGGGGATCACGGACAAGAGCAGCACGATCAGGAAGAACACGCCCACCATCGATTTCTGTCGTCCCATGACATCCTCCTTGCGGCTTCGTCACCGACGGACATCCTGTCGCTGTGCACGCTTCGGGCCACCGGCCGCCCACGGGTAGCGCGGCGAAGTCCCGCCGGGTCGCTCCTCCACCTGACGACTTTGGCGATCTCGGGCGGCGCCGCGCTCTCCGGAGCGATCGGCTTTCGCAATCGCAGAAGGGCCGCCATGGCGGTTCCGCCAGGGCGTGCAGGGCGAGTAGCTCGACGCGCATCCGGTCAGATGCCGTGAGGGAATCGGGCGCGAGATCGATCCGTTACCATCCAGTCCCCTCCGCGGAAAACCGCGTCTGGCCTCTCGCGTTGAGCCGAACTTCCCGAGGGTGCGCCAGAAGCACCGAGTGGCCGCCGCGTGCCGGAACAGCGTAGGGCAATGTGCAGGAAGGGAACGATGGTCTCACCCTCGATAGGCTCCAGGGAGGGGGCCAGGTCGGCGCAGGGGGGTGCAGCAGGCAGGTATCCGCGAATCGGGACAAAGCGAGCACGGCTGTATCGGGAATGCGTACTCCGCGCCACTGGGCCACCTCTTCCGGCTGCACCCGAGCAGCCATTCCGTGGCACTCGAGGACCTTCGGAGCGTAGCGACGATCCTCTCGCTTGCTGTCCGTACCTCCCGTTCACCAGCTAACACTACTGCGGGAAGTTGCGCCGGATCGGCAGAAAAACCGCCATGGCGCCAAGGTCGCCAAGGTCGCCAAGGTGAGAGAGAACGTGCCGTCCCGGCATTTCCCGCCATTTCGCTGGTCTTCTTGGCGCCCTTGGTGTCTTGGCGGTTCGCTTCCTCGTCCGACTTCCCGCAGCAGTGCTCGCCGCTTCCTCGGTCCACCGAGTCGAGCTCCACGACGACTCTCTTGTACTCCTGGCCACTTCACGTTCAGGTTTGTTCTTCATGCTTATTCCATTCTTTCATTTTTCCATCCAAACCATTTTGTCTTCCGCCATGATGGGCCGCGCAGCGCAATCACGTGAGCGTCGTGGACCAGCTCGGCCGCCGCCTCGAAGCTGCCGCGAAGCTGCGCCGAAGTCTGGCCATCTCTGGCCGGACCTCGGATGGGCGGACCTACGGGGCCTTGGCGCAGCGGAAGCCGATGCTCCAGCCGCGCGCCGTGGAAGCGCTCGGGCGGCGGTGGGCGGAGCGCACGTACTGGCTCTCGACCGTGTCCCACCCGCCGCCGCGGAGCACACGGCGGGAGTCGTCGCAATCGTCCCTGTCGTAGGGGCAATAATGGCTCTCGGTCCACTCCCAGACGTTGCCGGCCAGGTCCAGGGCGCCGGCAGGCGATCTCCCGGCCGGCGATCGCCCGACGGGGGCGGTCGCCGGGGCCGCGTCGCCGTCGTTGTACATGCGAGGCCACGGCCCCTTCCCCACCTTCTCGAGCCGCTCCGTCAGCATCCGGCTGCACTCGGGCCCGCAGGCGTTGAGGCGTTCGCCCGAGGGAGGCGCGTGGCCCCAGGGGTAGGTCCATGCGTCCTTGCCGCGCGCCGCGAGCTCCCACTCCGCCTCGGTGGGCAGCCGCTTGCCGGAGGCGGCGCAATACGCCTTCGCCTGGTACCAGTCGACGCAGTTGATGGGGTGGTCCAGCGCCTCGGGGCCGTTGCAGAACTGGCTCCAGAAGGAGCGGCCGTTGGGCGTGAGCCCCTCCGACTCGACGGTTCGACGCGGGCGCTCGCAGGCCTCGCAGTCCGAGTAGGCCTTCACCGTCACCTCGGTGATGTCGAGGCAGAACGGCCTCACGGTCACGCCGTGCCGCGGCGTCTCGTCGCTGGGCGTCTCCGCGTCCGCGTCGGAGCCCATCTGGAACTCGGCGCCTTCGATGAGCACCATGCCGTCCGGGCAGCCGCCCGAGCCGGCCGACGGCTCGCGCAGGAACAGGAAGAGGACCACCCCCGCGCCCGCAGCGCACGCGGCGGCGGCGAGCGGCGCGGCCCGCCGGAGGCGCGTGGCGCGCGCGCCCGAGGGGCCCCGCGCCGCGGGCCGCTCCGCGGCGCGCTGGTGGAGCACGGTGTGGCCAGCCCCGGAGTCAGGGGCAGGGCTCGCCGGCCCAGGATCGCCCGCGAGCGCGCCTGAGCTCGCGAGCGCGCCTGAGGTGACAGGCTCTCTCGCGAGCTCGTCGGCATCATCAGCCGCGCCCGGAAGAGCGACCGGCGCGGCCACGGTCGTCGCGAACGCGGCCGGGTGATGGCGGCCAGCGGGCGCGTCGACCTCCGCGCTCCGGGCCTCCAGGCCCGGAAACGCATCGACCATCTCGCGCGCCGACTGGAATCGGCAGGTCGGATCGACGGAGAGCGCCTTGGAGAACCAGTCGTCGATCGGCGCCGGCAGGCCTGGCCTCTGCTCGCTGGCGGGGCGGAACCTCCCCTTCAGGACGGCCGCGCCGACGGCGACGAACGAGCTGCCCTGGAACGGCAGCGCGCCGGTCAACACCTCGTAGAGGATGACGCCGAGCGACCAGAGATCGGAGCGGAGATCGACGTCCTTGCTCCCCTCGAGCTGCTCGGGGCTCATGTAAGGAGCCGATCCGATCACCATCCCGGTCTCGGTGAGCGCGGGGTCCGCCGCCGGCACCGCCGCGTCGCCCGCGACCTTCGCGACGCCGAAGTCGAGCACCTTGACGAAGAGCGGGTATCCCTGGCCCCCCTCCGTGATGATGACGTTGTGGGGCTTGATGTCGCGGTGCACGATGCCGAGCTCGTGGGCGCTCTCGAGCGCGCTCCCCACCTGCCGCACGAGCGACCTCGCGGTGGCGAAGCTGAGGCGGCCGCCGCGCTCGAGGAGCTCGGCCAGCGAGAACCCGCGCAGGAGCTCCATCACGAGGTACGGCACGGCGCCGTCGACGACGCCGTAGTCCATGACCTGCACCACGTGCGGGTGCGCGATCCGCGCCGTGGCCCTGGCCTCGCGCTGGAAGCGCGCGACGAGGGCAGGACGCTCCGCCGCCCGCTCGGGGCGGATGAACTTCACCGCGACGTCGGTGTCGAGGGCGAGGTGCCGCGCCGCCCACACGACTCCCATCCCGCCCTGCCCGAGGGGCCGCAACAGGTGCAGCTTGTCCGCGATGACGAGGTCGGGTCGGAGCTCCACGAGGACCAGGCGATGGTACCACCGGCGCGCCGGTGGCTGCACCGCGGCCGGCGGAGCCTGCCGTCAGGTGGTGGGGGCACTCCCCCACTCTGCCGGAAGATAAGACCGCCAAGGCGCCATAAGACGCCAAGATTTTTATGTTTTCTTGGCGTCCTTGGCGTCCTTGGCGGTTCAAAAGACCCCGCCTTCGGCCAGCGCGGCTACGGCTTCGCCTTCTCGTCGAGGAAGCCGGTCACCCACGCGAACGGCGCGTTCCAGTTGATCGTGATCTCGTTCAGGCTCCAGGCCTCGATGTTGTCCACGAAGCACCGCTGCGGGACGCACCCCTTGAGGCCGGCGCTCTGGGCATAAGGATCCTGGAGCGAGGAGTTCGGCCCGCCGGAGACGGCGCCGGGCGGCGCCTTCGGGTACTTGCTGTTCGCCTGGTGCGCCCAGAACCGGTGGTGCGGGTTCTCGAGCGGCTTGTCGCCGTAGCCGGTCACGTACGACTGCCCGAGCGGGTTGCGCCCGAGGATGTAGTCCATGCCCAGCACCACGCCGTCGAGGTACTTCGGCTGCTTGGTGAAGTCGTGGGCGAGCGCCACAACGAGCATGTTGTTCAGCAGGCCCGAGTTCGAGCCCCAGTCGTACTTGCCTTCATGCGTCCGAGCGATGAGCGTCCGGTACCCCTCCTTGTCGGCGATGGCGAGGTACTGGTCGGCCGCCTTCGCGATGCGACCGCGGATCTCCTTCTGCCACGCCGCGTCCACGTGGCCGGGCACGATCGCCATCGAGATCTGGCCGAGCCCGTCGGTGACCCGCCAGTTCATCGACGCCGCGCCCCCTTCGACCTCCGTCGGGAACCGCGCGTTGAGCGGCGAGTCCTGAAGGAACTTCTTGTACTCCGGCTTCCCCGTCGTGACGAAGAGCTCCGCCGCCGCCCAGTAGAACTCGTCCTTGACGTCGGTGTCGTCGTAGGGCCCGCCGCCCTTGTCGCCGCCGGGCGGCGCGTAGAGGGCCGGGTTCTGCTTCGCCGCCGCCCAGGCGCGCTCGGCGGCCTTCAGGCACTTCGCCGAGAACGCCGCGTCCACCGTCTTCCAGATGCGCGCGCACTGCGCCCCCGTGGCCGCGACGTTGAGCGTCGCCGCGGTGCTCGGCTTGTGGAGGAAGCGCGCCTGCTTGTCCTCGTGCGGCGCGAGGCCGAGGCCCGTCCACGACTCGTCATGCATCTTGTGGTGGACCATGCCGGCGAGCGGCTTGCCTTCCGGCACCTGCATGCCCATCAGGAACTCGAGCTCCCAGCGCGCCTCGTCGAGGATGTCGGGCACGCCGTTCTTGCCCTCGGGGATGTTGAGCTTGCCGTCCGCGAAGTCGGCGCTCGAGGTGCCGAGGTTCTTCGTGCGCTCGTACCAGTTGAGCAGCGTCCACACCGAGATGCCGCCGTTGACCACGTACTTGCCGTGGTCGCCGGCGTCGTACCAGCCGCGGGACGCGTCGAGCGCATAGTCGCAGCCGCTGTCCTTCAGGCAGCGCGTGCTCTTGTCGTGGAGGTGCCCCGCCGGGCGCGCCAGCTCGGGCTTGCCGGCGAACGGCATCTTGATCTCGATGCCGCTCCGGTTGTGGTAGAAATACGCGAGCGCGTCGTACTTGAGCTTCTGGTAAAGGCCCGTTCCGATGTCGAACGGGTAGCTCTTCTCCTCCCCCACCTTGAGCACGTAGCCCTGGCCCGGCGCCTTGACGGCCGTGAAGTCGACGAGGTGGACGTGATCGCCGGAGGCGCCGTCCTTTCCGAAGACCTTGGTCTGGCCGTGGGCGACCGGCTTGCCGGAGGCGTCGAGCAGCTCCCACGCGACCGGCGCTGTCGCCGCGCTGTTCACGCTGGCGATCTTGATGGCGCCTGGCAGATACCCGACCTGGTTCACGGCGACCTTCGGCGCCCCCGCCTCGGTCACGGGCGCGGCGGCCTTGAACTGCGGGTCGTCCAGGCGGATGTCGTCGATGCAGACCTCGAACGGCTCCTTGGCCGACGCCATGGCGCCGCCGATGTGGAACGCGAGCTCCGCCGTGGCGTCATCGGCCTTCCCCATCGTGAACTTGCCGGAGAAGGTCTTGGGCTCGGTCCCGAGGATCACGGTGTCCGACCAGTACTCCTCGTAAGGCGGCCCCGACATCCCGACCTTCGGGCGCGCCTTCGTGGGCGAGGACGCCCACGCCTTGTACTGGATGGTGTAGCTGTGCCCCTTCTGGATCACCATCTCCCGGTGGCGGAACTGGGCATCCCAGTTGTTTGACCCCTTGTTCGTCACCGTGACGCAATAGGCCCCCTTCTTCACCTCGGCGCTGCCCGCGCCAGGCGCGGTGAACGAGGTGTTCCAGGGCAGGCTCTTGTTGTCGTCGAAGTCGGATGCCTTGAGCAGGTTGGTCCGCGCGGGCTCGGAGCCCCCCGAGGCGCTCGCGTCGGCGCCCGCGCCGGGGCTCGCGCCGGCGGGAGGGGCGGCCCCCGCTCCGGGGCCCTGCGTGACAACGCATCCAGCGCTCAGCCCGAGCGCGAGCGCGAGCGCAGACACCCGCCCCGCTCGGCGGAGGATCGACTGCTTGAGAAAAAGGTCCTTCATAAGTCCTCGGTTCACGACTGGGAGCAATCGGCGCATAGAAAGCGGCGATTCTGTCCGTCTTGTCAAGCGCAATCCTTACGGACGCGCGGGTTCGAGGCGTCGCGGCGGCCGTCCCGTCAACGTTCGCCAGCCAGCGATGCGCAGCCCTGCCATCACCCGCCATCCCGCGCGGCGCTGCGGCGCGCGGCGATTCCGCGCGATCTGCGGCGCGCGGGAGGCCCGGCAAGTTCGCGCTGGTACCCGTGGCGAGGCCGCACTAACCTCCGCCGCACCTCGCGCCGTACCAGGATGGCGACCGAGCACCCCAGGAGACGACATGGCAAAGCACAGCTTCTCAGTCCCCTTCAGCGGTTCCTCTCAAGACATCGTCGCGAAGGCCAAGGCGGCGATCGAGAAGGCCGGCGGCAAGTTCACGGGCAACGAGGGCAAGGGCGACTTCTCGGTGCCGACGCCGGCGGGGACCGTGAAGGGGACGTATGCCGTCTCGGCTCAGAGCTTCTCCGTGGACATCACGGACAAGCCCTTCATCGTGCCCGGCAGCGCGATCGAGTCCCAGGTGCGCAAGTTCCTCGAGACGGCCTGAGCCCTCTCGGGGCGCACGCCGGCGAGCGCTCCCGCCCCGGAGCGGGAGCGCTGTGGCTCGGAGCGGGAGCGCGGTGACATCGAGTCGCGACGGTCTGGTGACGGTGACGCTCGACGCGGCCGTGGACCAGACGCGGGAGTGCCCGGGCTTCGCGGCCGGCGCGGTGAACCGCGTCGCTGCCCAGACCTTCACGGCGGGCGGCAAGGGCATCCACGTCGCCGCGTTTCTGGCCGAGCGCTCCGGGCGCGCCGGGCGGGTCACGGCGACGGGCTTCCTCGGCAGCGACGACGCGGCGCCCTTCGAGGCGCTGTTCCGCGAGCGCGGCATCGAGGACCGCTGCCTGCGCCTGCCCGGCGCGAGCCGGGTCGACATCAAGGTGGTCGACCGCCTGGGCCCGGAGGGCCCGAGGGGCACCGACATCAACCTGCCGGGCCTCGTCGTGCCAGCGGCGGCGCCTCGGGACGGCCTTCGCGGCCGGCAAGCTGGCCGCGGTCGGGCCGGTGCTGCCGCCCGACGAGCGCCTCCAGGAGCTCCGTGACGCCACGCGGATAGAGCCTCTCGACGACGCCGCGTGATCCCTCGCTGCGTGCTGGAGGCGAGAATGCAACGCGAGGCACCATAGAAACCAGCGCGTGCGATCGAGCTCATTCACGATAACGAGTGACAAGCGCCATCGTATCGTCGAGAATGAAACATGGACCACGTTACGGGGGAGGTCCTGCAGACGGATACGTGCGTCGCTCGAGCGGCCGAGTCCAAGAGCTGCGCACCAGCGATGCAGAACGCTCTCTGCGGCGAGCCGCCGAGTCCGCGCGCGCTCGCGAAGCCTGTCCTCGTGCTGGAGCCCTGGGGCGATACCTCGCTGGCGCGCGTGCTCGACCAGGGCCCGCTGCCGGTGGGGGGCGCGCTGCGCCTGGGCGCCGCGCTTGCGAGCAGCCTGGGCGAGGTGCACCGGCGCGGCGTCCTCCACCGCGACATCAAGCCGCACAACGTCCTGGTCGACGCCGAGCGGACGCGCGCCTGCTTGATCGACGTCGGGCTCGCGACCCGTTGCGCGCCCCGGCTCGCCGCGCAGAGATCGCCGGAGGCGGTCTCCGGAACGCTTGCGTACATGGCGCCCGAGCAGACGGGCCGGATGAACCGAGCGCCGGACGCCCGGGCGGACCTGTATGCGCTGGGCGCCACGCTCTACCAGCTGCTGACCGGCGCGCTGCCCTTCGACGCGACCGACACGCTGGAGCTGATCCACGCGCACATCGCCCAGACGCCCGTGCCCCCGCACGAGCGCGCGCCCGAGCGAAACATCCCCGAGGCCGTGAGCGCGATCGTGCTCAAGCTGCTGGCCAAGAGCCCCGAGGACCGCTACCAGACGGCGAGCGGCGCGGCCTGGGATCTGGAGCGGGCGGCGCGGGCCTGGGTCGAGACGGGAACCGTGGCGCCGTTTCCGCTGGCGAGGCGCGACTGGGACGATCGGGTCCGAGCGCCCTCGCGCCTGTTCGGCCGGGAGCGCGAGGGCGCCGCGCTCGCGGCGCTGTTCGACCAGGCGTGCGGCGGCGCGACGGTCCTGGCGCTGGTGGCAGGGCCGTCGGGCGTGGGCAAGTCGGCGCTGGTGCAGGCGCTGCAGGGCCAGGTGCGCGCGCGGCGGGGGATCTTCGCCGCCGGCAAGTTCGACCAGCTGCAGCGCAGCACGCCGCACGCGGCGCTGGCGATGGCGCTGCGGTCGGTGGTGCGGCGGCGGCTGGCGGACCCGGCCGAGGTGCTGGAGCGCTGGAGGCAGGCCTTTCAGGAAGCCGCGGGGCCGAACGGGCAGATCCTCGTCGAGCTCATGCCCGAGCTGGCGCACATCCTGGGCGAGCCGAAGCCGCTGGTCGAGCTCGGGCCGATGGAGGCCAAGCTCCGCTTCCAGACGACGGTGCTGCGCTTCGTGCGGACGCTGGCCACGGCCGAGCACCCCCTGGTGCTGTTCATCGATGACCTTCAGTGGGCGGATGCGGCGTCGCTGGCGCTCCTGGGCGGGCTGCTGAAGGAGCCTGCGGGCCAGCACCTGCTCGTGGTGGGGGCTTACCGGGACGAGGCGGTGAGCCCGGAGCACCCGTTGAACGCGCTGCTCTCGGCCCCCGCGGCCCCGGGCGCCGTGACCGGACGGATCGTGCTTTCGCCGCTCGGCGCGGAGGCGGTCGCGGCGATGGTGGCGGACATGCTCGATCGGCCCGTGGCCGAGGTGGAGGAGCTCTCGCGGCTGGTCAAGGACAAGACGGAGGGCAGCCCGTTCTTCGTCGGGCAGTCTCTGCAGCTCTTGCACGAGCGGAAGGTGCTTTCGCGCGACGCGGAGACGGGGCGGTGGCGATGGCAGCGAGAGGCGATCGAGCGGGCGGGGATCACGGACAACGTCGTCGCGCTGCTGACCCGCAGGCTAGAGCTGCTGTCGCCCGAGCTGCAGCGGGCGCTGCAGACGGCGGCGTGCGTCGGCAATCGGTTCGACGCCGAGCTCTTGGCGCACCTTTCGGGGCAAGAGGTGGAGACGGTCAGCGCCCTTTTGGCGGAGGCGGCGCGCGAGGGGCTCTTGGTGCACGAGGCCGAGCGGGGGCGCGAGGCCTACGCCTTCGTGCACGACCGGGTCCAGCAGGCCGCCTACGAGGCGCTCACGGCAGAGCAGCGGCTGTCGCTGCACCTGTGGATCGGCCGAGCGCTGCGGGCTCGGCACGGCGTCGCGTGCGCCGATGGGGAGCTGTTCGCGACGCTCTACCACCGCAACCGGGCCGCCGAGCGGCTGACGGACGCCCAGGAAAAGCGCGATCTTTCGGAGCAGAACCTGCGCGCGGGGCAGCGAGCCAAGGCCAGCGCGGCCTACGCCCAAGCCGCGGCGTTCCTCGGGAAGGCGGCGTCGCTGCTGGGCGAGGAGGGGTGGACCGAGGCCCCGGAGACGACCTTCGAGGTGCACCTGGTCATGGCCGAGGCCCTCTGGCTCGCGGAGCAGATCGACGAAGCGGAGCGGCTCTTTCAGCGCTGCCTGGAGCGATCGCGGGACCCGCTCGAGCGCGCGCGCGTGGCCAGCGTCTTGATCGTGTTTCTTCATGTCACCGGCCGCTTCGCGCAGGCCATCGAGCTCGGCCTCTCGGCGATGGCGTGGCTCGGGCGGCCGCTGCCGAGGACCCCGGAGGAGCAGCAGGCGCTGTTCGACGCGCTCATCACCGAGATCGAGCCCGCCCTGCATCGCATGACCGTCGAGGACTGGGAGGCGCTGCCGATGAGCGCCGACCGCGCCCACGCGCTGCGGTGCAGGCTCCTGGAGGTGCTGGGGCCCTGCGCCGCCTTCTGGATGTCCTCGCTGAGCCGCTGCTGCTGGCCGATGATCGTGCTGGAGACGCTGCGGTACGGGCTGACGAGGAGCTCGTTCGCGGGCTGCGTGTGCACGGCCTTGCTCCTGGCCTACCTCCTGGGGAAGCTGCCTCTGGCGCGCCAGCTGAACGAGCCCATGCTGGCGCTCATCGATCGGCACGACGTCGCGCGCGCCACCGCGCGCTTCAACGCCACGGTGGCCGCCATGTACTGGACGCCGCCTCCGAAGATGAGGGAGCTGTACGCGCGCGCGGCGCGCACCGCCGCCGAGGAGCGCGACCTCGTCGCCGAGGCGTTCAGCGAGATCCAGGGGGCGATGTTCCAGCTGATCGCCGGAGATGACCTCGATCGCGTCGCGCGCGACCTCGACCGCATGGCCTACCGCGACCCGATGGCCATGGACTTCCGGAACATCATCGCCCGCTCGGTCGCCGCGCTCTCGCAGGCCCAGGCCGCGCGCGCCGTCGAGCGGACGCTCGCGGAGATCGCGCGACCCGCGCGGGACGCGAAGGCGATGGCGCTCCTGACCGCCACGATGGCCATGGCGGGGTGGACCGGGGTCCATTTCGGCGCTGACGCGTGGGCGGTCGAGGCGGTCCTCGCCGTCGAGCCGGAGTGGCAGGTCTCGTGGGGCACGCCCATGCTCATCGCCCTAACGTTCGCGCTCTGCGTCGCCGGAGCGCACGCCCTCCCCACCGCCACCGCCGAGCGGCGCGCGCTGCTCGAGGATCGGCTGGCCTTTCACGGCGCGCGCCTCGCCCTCTGGGCCCAGGGCTGCCCCGAGAGCTTCGAGGCCGCGCGCCTGCTGATGGAGGCGGGCCGCGCTCGCGCCCGGGAAGAGCACGAGGAGGCCGGGCGGCTGTACGACCAGGCCATCGAGCACGCCCGCGACCAGGATCTGGTCAGCACGGAGGCGCTCGGCTTGCGCTTGGCCGGCGAGCACCGCCTCGCCCGCGGGCACCGCGCCCTGGCCCGCGCCTATCTCTCGGCCGCGCACGACGCCTACCTGCGCTGGGGGGCGCGCGCGGCGGCCGCGCGGCTCGCCCGGCGCTACCCGGACAGCATCGCGGCTCCGGGCCGCCCGGCGCTCGCGGCGGACGAGCCCCCGGAGGGGGCGTCCGCGCCGACGAGCACGATCATCACCGACCGCACGCTCCACGCGTACCTGGACATCGCCTCCGCGCTGCGCGCCGCGCAGGCGCTCTCCGGCGACCGAAACCTCGGCTCGCTCGTCGGCCGCATGCTCCGCCTGCTCGCCGAGTACTCCGGCGCTGAGCGCGCCGTGCTCGCCCTCATGCAGGGCGGCGAGCTCGTCATCGCCGCGCTGCTCACCGTCAATCCCCGGCAGGTCAAGCTGGCGCTCAACGAGCCCGTCGCCGGCTCGACGCGGCTGCCGGCGACGCTGGTGCAGTACGTCGCGCGCAGCAAGGAGCCGGTGGTGCTCGGGCAGGCGGCGTGCGACAGCCGCTTCGACGAGGACCCCTACCTGCTCGCCCACCGGCCCGGCTCGGTGCTCGCCGTGCCGCTTGTGCACCAGGGGCGCCTCTCCGGGGTGATGTACCTGGAGCACCCGAGCGTGGAGGACGCCTTCCCCCAAGCCCGCGTCGAGCTGGTGACGCTCCTCGGCGCGCTGGCGGCCACGGCCGTGGAGAACGCCACGTTCTACACCGAGCTGTCCGCGTACAACGAGCGGCTGGAGCGCGAGGTGGCGCAGCGCACCGGCGAGCTTGAGGCCGCCAAGGAGGCGGCCGACAACGCCAACCGCGCCAAGAGCGATTTCGTCTCCAGCATGAGCCACGAGCTGCGCACCCCGCTCAACAGCATCCTCGGCTATGCCCAGCTGCTCGGCCGGATGACCGATCTGCCCGCCAAGGCCGCCGACTCGGCCCGCATCATCCACACCGCCGGCACGCACCTGCTCGGGCTCATCAACGACGTGCTCGATCTGGCCAAGATCGAGGCCGGCAAGATGGACCTGCACCCGACCCCGGTCGACCTGCCCACGCTCCTCCGGACCGTGGCCAACCTCTGCCGGGTGCGCGCCGTGGAGAAGGGTCTCTCGTTCGCTTACGAGCGTGTCGGCCCCGAGCGGCTGGTGGTGCGCGCCGACGAGAAACGCCTCATGCAGGTGCTGCTCAACCTGCTGGGCAACGCCATTAAGTTCACCGAGCAGGGCGTGGTGACGTTGCACGTCGAGGTGCTGGAGCCGCCGGAAGAGCGAGGGCGCACGGTGCGCTTCCAGGTCGAGGACACCGGCCCCGGGATCGCCCCCGAGCACCTGGGGCGCATCTTCGAGGCCTTCGAGCAGGTCGGTGACGAAAGGCGGCACGCCGAGGGCACGGGCCTCGGGCTGGCGATCACGAAGAGGCTCGTCGAGCGGATGGGCGGCAGCATCGAGGTCAAAAGCCAGCTCGGCCACGGCTCGGTCTTCACGGTGACGCTCCGGCTGCTCGAGGTGGCCGCGGCCAAGGCCAGCGCGGGGCTGTCGTGGGAGGCGATCATCGGGTACGAGGGCGAGCGCCGCACGATCCTCGTGGTGGACGACAAGGCCGAGAACCGCGCGCTCTTGCGCGACTTGCTAGAGCCGCTGGGCTTCGAGCTGCTGGAGGCCGACAGCGGCGAGCGGGCGCTCGCGCTGGCCGTCGAGCGAACTGGCCATGCCGGGCATGGACGGCTGCGAGGCGACACGGCGCTTGCGGCAACGGCCCGAGCTCGCCCGAGTCGCGATCATCGCCTCGTCCGCCAGCATCTCGGAGGCCGAGCGGCAAACGAGCCTCAGCGCCGGATGCGACGACTTTCTGCCCAAGCCGGTGCAGGCCGGCGCACTCTTGGAGCTGCTCCGAGCGACGCTCCAGCTCGAGTGGAAGCGCCAAGCAGGGCCGGGCGCGGCCGTGACCCCTCCCCCCATGACCGATGCGGAGATCGGCCTGCTCACCCCCCCATCGGCAGAGGAGCTTTCGCGGCTCCTCGGTCTGGCCGACCAAGGGCACGTCTCCGGGGTGCTGAACGAGCTCGGTCGGCTCGAAGAGGCCGATCCGCGGCTCGGAGCGTGGATCGAGCAGGTGCGCGCGGTGGCGCGGAGCTTCCAGATCAAGCGGCTCCGCGCCCTGCTCCGGGCACAGGTCGCGAGCGTGTCACGGCAGCTCCCCTGACTGCTGTGCGGGCGAGCCCAACGAGCGTTTAGAGATGGCACGACCGAGCTCGTACACGATGGGGCATGACGCTCGTCAGCTCATGAGCGAGAAATATCCCCTATGGAGTACGTTCTCGGCGAGGTCCTGCACTCCGGAGCGGACATATGCATCGCGCGAGCCACCCACGCCAAGACCGGCGGCAAGGTGGTGCTCGAGCTGCCGCATGGCGAGCCGCCGAGCCCGCGCGCGCGGGAGCAGCTCAAGCACGAGCACGCCGTGCTGCGCGCGCTCGAGGTCCCCGGGGTCATCCGGGCCTTGGGCCTCGAAGAGCTCGACCGCAAGCCGGTGCTCGTGCTGGAGCACTGGGAAGGCCCCTCGCTCGCCCGCGTGCTCGACCAGGGCCCACTGCCCGTCGGGGTCACGCTGCGCCTCTGCGCCGCGCTCGCGCGCAGCCTGGGCGAGGTGCACCGGCGAGGCATCCTCCACCGCGATATCAAGCCGCACAACATCCTGGTCGACGCCGAGCGGACGCGCGCCTGCCTGATCGACTTCGGGCTCGCGACCTTTTGGACTCCCCAGCTCGCTGCGCAGAGGTCGCCGGAGGCGGTCTCCGGAACGCTGGCGTACATGGCGCCCGAGCAGACGGGCCGAATGAACCGAGCGCCGGACGCCCGGGCCGACCTGTATGCGCTGGGCGCCACGCTCTACCAGATGCTGACCGGCGCGCTGCCCTTCGAGGCGACCGACCCGCTGGAGCTGATCCACGCGCACATCGCCCGGGCGCCCGTGCCGCCGCACGAGCGGGCGCCGGAGCGGAGCATCCCCGAGGCCGTGAGCGCGATCGTGCTCAAGCTGATGGCCAAGAGCCCCGAGCACCGCTACCAGACCGCCAGCGGCGCGGCCTGGGATCTGGAGCGGGCGGCGCGGGCGTGGGTCGAGACGGGGACGGTGGCGCCGTTTCCGCTGGCGAAACGCGACTGGGAGGATCGGGTCCGAGCGCCTTCGCGCCTGTTCGGTCGGGAGCGCGAGAGCGCTGCGCTCGCGGCGCTGTTCGATGAGGCGTGCGGCGGCGCGACGGTGCTTTCGCTGGTGGCGGGGCCGTCGGGCGTGGGCAAGTCGGCGCTGGTGCAGGCGCTGCAGGGCGAGGTGCGCGCGCGGCGGGGCATCTTCGCCTCCGGCAAGTTCGACCAGCTACAGCGCAGCACGCCGTACGCGGCGCTGGCGCAGGCGCTGCGGTCGGTGGTGCGGCGGCGGCTGGCGGATCCGGCCGAGGTGCTCGAGCGCTGGAGGCTGGCCTTTCAAGAAGCAGCGGGGCCGAACGGCCGGATCCTCGTCGAGCTCATGCCCGAGCTGGTGCACATCCTGGGCGAACCGAAGCCGCTGGTCGAGCTGGGGCCGATGGCGGCCAAGCTCCGCTTCCAGACGACGGTGCTGCGCTTCGTACGGACGTTGGCCACCGCCGAGCACCCGCTGCTGCTGTTCATCGATGACCTGCAGTGGGCGGATCCGGCGTCGCTGGCATTGCTGGGCGAGCTGATGGCGGAGCCTGCGGGCCAGCACTTGCTGGTGGTGGGGGCTTACCGGGACGAGGCGGTGGGCCCAGAGCCCCCGCTCAGCGCGCTGCTTTCGGCGCCCGCGGCCCCGGGCGCCGTGACCGGGCGGATCGCGCTATCGCCATTGGGCGCGGAATCGGTCGGCGCGATGGTGGCGGACATGCTCGATCGGCCCGAGGCCGAGGTGGAGGAGCTGTCGCGGCTGATCAAGGACAAGACCGACGGCAGCCCGTTCTTCGTCGGGCAGTTCCTGCAGCTCTTGCACGAGCGGAAGCTGCTTTCGCGCGACGCGGAGACGGGGCGGTGGCAATGGCAGCGAGAGGCGATCGAGCGGGCGGGGATCACCGACAACGTCGTCTCGCTGCTGACCCGCAGGCTAGAGCGGCTGTCGCCCGAGCTGCAGCGCGCGCTGCAGACGGCGGCGTGCGTCGGCGACCGGTTCGACGGGGAGCTGCTCGCGCACCTTTTGGGGCAGGAGGCGGAGACGGTCAGCGCCCTGCTGGCGCAGGCGGCGCGCGAGGGGCTTGTGGTGCACGAGGGCGAGCGGGAGCACAAGGGGTATGCCTTCGTGCACGACCGGGTGCAGCAGGCCGCCTACGAGGCGCTCTCGGCAGAGGAGCGGCTGTCGCTGCACCTGGGGATCGGCCGAGCGCTGCGGGCAAGGTATGGTTTCGCGTGCGCCGATGGGGAGCTGTTCGCGACGCTCTACCACCGCAACCGGGCCGCAGAGCGGCTGACCGAGGCCGAGGAAAGGCGCGATCTCGCCGAGCAGAACCTGCGCGCGGGGCAGCGGGCCAAGGCCAGCGCGGCCGACGCGCAGGCTGTGGCGTTCCTCGGGACGGCCGCGTCGCTGCTGGGCGAGCAGGGGTGGATCGAGGCCCCGGAGACGACCTTCGAGGTGCACCTGGTCATGGCAGAGGCGTTCTGGCTCGCGGCGCAGGTCGACGAGGGGGAGCGGCTCTTTCTGCTTTGCCTCGAGCGAGCGCCGGACCCGCTCGAGCGCGCGCGCGTGGTCAGCATCTTTATCAGCTATCTCCAGGTCGCCGGCCGCTTCGCGCAGGGCATCGAGCTTGGCCTCACGGCCCTTTCGTGGCTCGGACGCCCGCTGCCGAGGACCCCGGAGGAGCATCAGGCGCTGCTCGGCGCGCTCATCGCCGAGATCGAACCCGACGTGGAACGCATGACCCTCTCGGACTGGAAGGCGCTGCCGACGAGCACCGACCGCGCCCACGCGCTGCGATGCAGGATCCTGGAGGTGCTGGGGACCTGCGCCATCTTCGGGATGCCCTCGCTGAGCTGGTGCTGCCGGCCGATGCTCGTGCTGGAGACGCTGCGGCACGGGCTGACGAAGAGCTCGTTCGGAGGGGGTGCGGGCACGGCCTTGCTCCTTTCGTACGCCCTGGGGAAGGTGCCTTTGGGGCGCCGGCTGAACGAGGCCATGCTGGCGCTCCTCGATCAGTACGACGTCTCGCGTGGCTTCGCGCTCCACGCCGGCGCACTGGCCTCCGAGTACTGGACGCCGCCTTCGAAGATGGGGGAGCTGTTCGCGCGCGCGGCGCGCGCCACCGCCGAGGAGCGCGACCTGGTCTTAGCGGCCTTCAACGAGGTCCAAGGGGTGACGTTCCAGCTGATCGCCGGGGCCGACCTCGATCGTATCGCGCGCGACCTCGACTGCATGGCCTACCGCGACCTGGTGGCCACGGAGTTTCGGAACATCGGTGCCCGCGTGGTCGCCGCGCTTTCACAGGCTCCGGCCGTGCACGCCGTCGAGCCAACGCTCGACGAGAGCGCGCGGCTCGCGCGAGACGTGAAACCCAATATTTTCTTGGCCGGCACGATGGCGGGTTGGACTGGGCTCCATCTCGGTGCGGACGCGCAGGCGGCCGAGGAGGTCCTAGCCGTCGAGCCGGCCTGGCAGGCATCGTGGGGCGGTACCCCTCTCCTCGCCTTCACCTTCACGCTCTGCGTGGCCGGAGCGCATGCCCTCCCCACCGCTGCCGCCGAGCACCGCGCGCTCCTTTCGGACCGGCTGGCCTTCCACGGCGCGCGCCTCGCCCTCTGGGCCCAGAGCTGCCCCGAGACCTTCGAGGCCATGCGCCTGCTCATGGAGGCGGGCCTCGCCCGCGCCCGCGAAGAGCACGAGGAGGCCGGCCGGCTATACGACCGAGCCATCGAGCAGGCCCGCGACCACGGCCTGATCAACGCGGAGGCGCTCGGCCTGCGCCTCGCCGGTGAGCACCGCCTGGCCCGTGGGCACCGCGCGTTGGCCCGCGCCTATCTCTCGGCCGCGCACGACGCCTACCTGCGCTGGGGGGCGTGCGCGGCCGCCGCGCAGCTCGTCCAGCGCTACCCGGACTGCATCGCGGCCTCGGGCCGCCCCGCCCTTCCGGCCGGCGCGCCGGCCGAGCCGCAGGACGGGGCGTCCTTGTCGTCCACGAGCACGACCATCACCGACCGCACGCTCAACGCATACCTGGACATCGCCTCCGCGCTGCGCGCCGCCCAGGCGCTCTCCGGCGACCGAAACCTCGGCTCGCTCGTCGGCCGCATGCTCCGCCTGTTGGCCGAGTACTCCGGCGCCGAGCGCGCGGTGCTCGCCCTCATGCAAGGCGGCGAGCTCGTCATCGCCGCTCAGCTCTCCGCCAACCCGCAGCAACTGGAGCTTTCGCTGAGCGAGCCGGTCGCCGGG
Organism: Sorangium sp. So ce124; assembly: GCF_051525235.1. Classification (NCBI taxonomy): domain Bacteria; kingdom Pseudomonadati; phylum Myxococcota; order Polyangiales; family Polyangiaceae; genus Sorangium; species Sorangium sp. So ce124. The sequence continues at coordinate 3,378,789 of NZ_CP150312.1, read as the reverse complement.
TCGACGCGCCTGCCGGCCACATTGGTGCAGTACGTCGCGCGCGGCCAGGAGCCGGTGGTGCTCGGGCAGGCCACGGCCGACAGCCGCTTCGACGAGGACCCTTACCTGCTCGCCCACCGCCCCGGCTCCGTGCTGGCCGTGCCGCTGGTGCACCAGGGGCGCCTCTCCGGGGTGATGTACCTCGAGCACCCGAGCGTGGAGGACGCCTTCCCCGAAGCGCGCGTCGAGCTGGTCACGCTCCTCGGCGCGCTGGCGGCGACGGCCGTGGAGAACGCCACGTTCTACACCGAGCTGTCCGCCTACAGCGAGCGGCTCGCAGGCGAGGTGGCCCAGCGCACCGCCGAGCTCGTGGCCGCCAAGGAGGCGGCCGACAACGCCAACCGCGCCAAGAGCGATTTCGTCTCCAGCATGAGCCACGAGCTGCGCACGCCGCTCAACAGCATCCTCGGCTATGCGCAGCTGCTCGGCCGGCTGCCCGACCTGCCCGCCAAAGCCGCGGACGCGGCCCGCATCATCCACACCGCCGGCACGCACCTGCTCGGGCTCATCAATGACGTGCTCGATCTGGCCAAGATCGAGGCCGGCAAGATGGACGTGCGCCCGACCGCGGTCGACCTGCCCACGCTCCTCCGGACCGTGGCCAACCTCTGCCGGGTGCGCGCCGTGGAGAAGGGTATCTCGTTCGCTTACGAGCGTGTCGGCCCCGAGCGGCTCGGGGTGCGCGCCGACGAGAAGCGCCTGATGCAGGTGCTGCTCAACCTGCTGGGCAATGCCATCAAGTTCACCGAGCAGGGCGGGGTGACGTTGCGCGTCGAGGTGCAGGAGCCGCCGGAGGACCGATGGCGCACGGTGCGCTTCCAGATCAAGGACACCGGCCCCGGCATCGCCCCCGAGCACCTCGGGCGCATCTTCGAGGCCTTCGAGCAGGTCGGCGACGACAAGCGGCACGCCGAGGGCACTGGGCTGGGGCTGGCGATCACGAAGAAGCTCATCGAGCGGCTGGGCGGCAGCATCGAGGTCGATAGCCAGCTCGGCCGAGGCACAATCTTCACCGGGACGCTCCGGCTGCTCGAGGCGACCGCACCCCAGGGGAGCGCGGGGCTGTCGTGGGAGGCGATCATCGGGTACGAGGGCGAGCGCCGCACGATCCTCGTGGTGGACGACGACGCCGAGAACCGCGCGCTGCTGCGCGACTTGCTGGAGCCGCTCGGCTTCGAGCTGCTGGAGGCCGACGGCGGCGAGCGCGCGCTCGCGCTGGCCCTCGACCGGACGCCGGACGTCATCGTGATGGACCTGGCCATGCCGGGCATGGACGGGTACGAGGCGACACGGCGCTTGCGGCAAAGGCCGGAGCTCGCCCGGACCGCGATCATCGCCTCGTCCGCCAGCACCTCGGAGGTCGAGCGGCACGAGAGCCTGAGCGCGGGATGCGACGACTTTCTGCCCAAGCCGGTGCAGGCCGGCGCGTTCCTGGAGCTGCTCCGAGGCACGCTCCAGCTCGAGTGGCAGCGCCGAGCGGGGCAGGGCGCCGCCGTGACCATGCCCTCGATGACCGACGCGGAGCTCTGCACGCTCCCCGCCCCACGGGCCCAGGCGCTGGCGCGGCTCGTCGAGCTGGCCGACAGAGGGCTCGTCTCCCAGGTGCTGAACGAGCTCGATCGGCTCGAGGAAGCCGACGCGCAGCTCGGAGCGTGGAGCGGGCAGGTGCGCGCGGTGGCGCGGAGCTTCCAGATCAAGCGGCTCCGCGGTCTGCTCCAGGCGCAGCTCCGATACGGCATCACGGCAGCTCCCCCGACCGCGCAGCCCGAAAGACGGCAATGGCGGGCGCGCCCAGGCGAAAAATTTTAGTGAGGGGACGTGTTAGAAGGTTGTCGCGACCGGTTCACGCAGGCGCTACGTTGCCATCGTCTCCGATGAACAGAACCTCAGAGCCTGGTGTCCCGTCGTATACCATCCTGATGGTCGACGATGTGCCCGAAAGCATGGCCGTGACAGCCGCTCAGCTCGAAGAGCGCGGCTTTCGGGTCGCTGTCGCTCAAGATGGTGAAGATGCGCTGGAGCGGGCCGAGCTCCTCTTTCCCGATTTGATACTGCTCGACGTATTAATGCCGGGAATGGACGGCTTCGAGACGTGCCGGCGCCTGAAAGCGTCTGAAAGCACCAAGGGCATTCCGGTGATCTTCATGACCGCCCTGGGAGAGACGGCCCACAAGGTGGCCGGGTTCGAAGCCGGCGGCGTCGATTACGTCGTCAAGCCTCTGGAGCTCGACGAGGTTCTGGTGCGAGTCAAGACACACCTGGAATTGTATACGATGCGCGCGGAGCTCGAGGCGCAGAACGTGCAGCTGCGGCGGGAGATCGAGGAGCGCGAGCGATTGCAGGCCGCGCTGCGCTGCGCCCACGATAAGCTGGAGCGGAGAGTGGCGGAGCGCACGGCCGAGCTCGCCGCGGCCAATGATCTCCTGAAACAAGAGAACGGCGAGCGCAAGCGGGCCGAGGAGACATTGCGCGAAAGCCAGGGCATGCTGCAGGCGATCATCGACAATTCGGCGGCCATGGTCTACGTCAAGGACCTGCAGGGCCGATACCTGCTGAGCAACCGCCGGTTCAGGCAGCTGTTCCACGCGACGCTGGAGTCGAGCGCGTCGAGCGCGTCGATCATCGGCATGACCGACCACGATCTCTTCCCTCGGGAGCAGGCGGAGACATTCCGCTCGTTCGACAGGCGGGTGCTGGAGGCCCAGGAGCCCCTGGAGACCGAGGAGGTGGTGCCGCAGGGCGACGGGATGCACACCTATATCTCGGTCAAGTGCCCCCTGTTCGACGCGGAAGGCAAGCCCTACGCTGTGTGCGCTATCTCCACGGACATCACCGAACGCAAGCGGGCGGAGGAAGAGCGGGAGAGGCTGCTGGCCAGCGAGCAGGCGGCGCGTTCCAAGGCCGAGGCCGCCGACCGGATGAAGGACGAGTTCCTCTGCACGCTCGGCCATGAGCTGCGAACGCCGCTGACTTCTATCCTCGGCTGGGCGCATATTCTTCTCCGCGCGGACAAGTCGGACGCGGCCAGGGTGCAGCGCGGCCTCGAGGTCATCGAGCGCAACGGCATGGCCGAGCTGGAGCTCGTCGAGACCCTGCTCGACGTCTCCGCCATCCTCTGCGGCCAGGTGGACCTGAAGCGGCAGCCGGTCAGCATGGCCGAGGTCATCCAGGCGGTCGTCGACTCTGTAACTCCAGCCTCGGAAGCGAAGGACGTCTGCATTTCGCTTTCGCTCCGCTCAGCGACCGGCCGGGTCTGGGGCGATCGCGGTCGCCTGGAGCAGATCGTGCGCAATCTGCTGAGCAACGCCGTCAAATTCACGCCCGCTGGCGGGCGCGTGGCTGTGTCGCTGGAGGAGATGGGAGCAAAGACCCAGCTCCGCATCAGCGACACCGGCGAGGGGATAAGCGCAGATTTTCTTCCCCACGTGTTCGACAAATTTCGCCGGGCAAACAGCTCGACCACCCGCTGGCACAGCGGACTTGGGCTGGGGCTCTCGATCGTGCAGGATCTGGCGAGGATGCACGGCGGAGAGGTTCACGCCGAGAGCGCCGGCGAGGGTCGGGGCGCGGTGTTCATCGTGGACTTGCCTCTGATGCCGGTGGTCGAGGAGACCGCTGCTCCCGCAGGGGAAGCGCGCTCGGTCTAGCACTGCTGCGGGAAGGCGACGGCGCCCGGCCCGTCAGACGCCGTCGCCGGCGAGGTGGACCTTGAGCACGCTCTCCTCCGCCGGCACGCCGAGCCGGAGGGGAAAGCCGTAGTGTCCTGTCCCGCGATGGACGTAGAGCCGATCGGGGCCGCGGGCCCACAGGCCATGATCGGGCATCTTCACGAAGAGCTGGAGGGCGGTCCAGGAGCCTCCGAGGCTGACAAGGCCGAGCTGCCCGCCGTGGGTGTGGCCCGAGAGCACGAGATCGCCCTCCCCCTCGCCAAGGTGGCGGAACGCGCCCGGATCGTGGAGCAGGACGAGCCGGAGCGCGCCCTTCATGCGCGGGTGACGGGCGCAGACCGCCGCCATGCGCTCCGCGCGATCGCGGTAATGGAAGTCCATCCCGAGGACCTGGACCGGCCCGGCGGCGGTCTCGACGAGCGCCGCGTCGTCCACGAGCAGGCGCACCCCCGCGCGCGCGAGCGCGGTCGCGACGTGGCGGGGCGACTCGTGATCATGGTTGCCGTGGCACGCGAACACACGCCCCTCCAGGGCGCGGAGCGGGGACAGGGCCTCGGCGAGGTGATCCGCGGTGTCCTGCGACTCCATGGTCAGGTAATCGCCGGTGAGCACGACGAGATCGGGATCGCGCTCCACGGCGCGCTCGCAGATGCCGCGGAGCCGAGCGACCGACATGAACGGACCGAGGTGCGGATCGGTGATCTGGACGATGCGGAGGGGCCGGCGCGCGCCGGGCGCCCCCTCGCGCGGGAGCGGGTGGCGGCGCAGCCCGTCGACGGGGGCGCGGTCGACGACGAGCTCGATCTCCTCCCGGCGGGCGGTGAGCGACTGGAGGATACCGACGACGGCGAGGGCGAAGGGCACCCAGAGGCCGTACGGCGTGGCCCCGAACCCGCTCGCGATGGCCCACGGGAATGACAGGAAGATCGCCGCCACGAAGTAGGACGCGGGGATGCTCACGAGCACGCGGTAGGCGAGCGGCCGCATCCGGGGGCGCGAGAGCAGGAGGAAGTGCAGGTACACAGCGCCCTGGAGGTACGCGAACCCCGGCGCGAGCGGGCCGACGTGGCGGAAGAGCGCGCACGAGATCAACGTGTGGATGCCGAGCAGCACGCCGACGAACCGCGCGTAGAGCCCGCCCCGGCGACGCCTCGCCGCTGCCACGACGACGAGCCAGGCCAGGACGGAGGCCGCCCAGAACAGGACGATGGGGGACACGAACTTCAATCGACGGCTCCAGGCGACCCAGGCGCACAGGACCACCGTGGTCAGCTCTGCCTGGACGGACGCGGAGTGTCCCGCGTCCAGCGCGTCCGCGCCAGGCGCCACCGGAGGCCGATCGCCTGATTTGCGCGGCGCCGGCGTGGACGCGCCGGTCGGGCGCCCTGCTCGCCACGCTCGCCGGCCGGCGCGCTCCCGGCGGCGTTGCGGCGCGAGGATTGGTACGTTCGATGAGGGGCTGAGGCCTCTTCATGTCCATGGCTCCTTCCGGTGCTCCGGGAGGGCATCGCAACGAGGGTCGTCCCGATGATCCCCTACACCAGGCGCGCTTGGCTGCCGATGCTTGTCTCGCCGCGGGGCTCCTTGTCGCCGGGCGTGATGCGACGCGTGCTGGCCTTCGGGGTCATCGCCGCGGCGCTCTGGCTGGCGCACGGGCTCATCCCCCGCGTGTCGCTCTCGATCGGCATTCACGAGGTCGCCGGCGCGGTGATCGCGCTCATCCTCGCGTTCCGCACGAACACGGCCTACAACCGCTTCTGGGAGGGTCGCACCCTCTGGGGCTCGATCGTGAACTCGAGCCGCAACATCACGCGCATCGTGAACGCGCACGCCGCGGTCGACCCGGGCGCGGCGCGCGAGGTCGCCGTCTGGGTGGTGGTGTTCGTCCACGCCGCGCGGCGCTCGCTGCGCGGGCAGGCCGAGCGCCCGGAGATCGACCGGCTGCTCCCGGCGGAGCAGATCGAGGCCCTCGCGGAGCACGCTCACCCGCCGCTCCGCGCAGCGCAGCAGATCTCCGAGCGCCTCGCGGCCTTCGTCCGGGCCGGGAGCCTCGAGCGCAACATGGCTGTGTGCGCCGAGGAGCAGCTGAGCGTCCTCGTCAACTGCCTGGGAGGCTGTGAGCGCATCCTCAAGACCCCCACGCCGCTCGGCTACATCCTGCTGCTACAGCGGGGCGTGGCGCTCTACCTGGCCACGCTGCCCCTCGCCCTCGTCGAGGCGCTCGGGGCGCTGACGCCCGTCGTGACGATGATGGTGGCGTATCCCGTCCTGATGATCGAGGCGCTCGGCGGGGAGCTCGACGACCCGTTCGGCCACGAGCCGAACGACCTGCCCCTCACGCGCATCTGCGACACCATCGAGCGCGACCTCCTGGGGTCGTCGCCGCTCAACCTGGTGATGGCGTCGAAGGCCGAGAGCTACCAGGACTGAGCGCGACGCGGCGATGGGAGCTCCTTCCACGCCTCTTCCCGAGGAGGGCGGTGGAAGGCGCTCTGCCTCTCAGCCGCCGTGGTGACGCCGCGCGCTCTTGGCAATCTGCTGGACAGTATCGTAGATCTGCGGCGCTCGCGGGCGTGGCCCCGCGTCGCTGAGGCCTGGACGCACCCATGACCGACCGCTACGCCATCATCGGCAATCCCATCTCCCAGACCAAGTCGCCGGCGCTGCAGACCGCCTTTGCCGAGCAATGCAGGCAGGACATGGTGTACGGCGCGATCCTCGCCGAGCTGGATGGCTTCGCCGCCGCCGTGCGCGAGTTCCAGAAGAGCGGCGGCAAGGGCATGAACATCACGATGCCCTTCAAGATCGAGGCCTTTGCGCTGGCCGACGAGCTGACGCCGCGCGGCCGTGCCGCCGGAGCGATCAACATGTTCACGTTGCGCGCCGACGGCACCCTCCTCGGCGACAACACCGACGGCTTCGGCATCGTGCGCGACATCACCCACAACCTCGGCCGCTGCCTCGAAGGCGCGCGCGTGCTGCTCCTCGGCGCGGGCGGCGCGGTTCGCGGCGCCTTGTTGCCGCTCTTCGATGAGCAGCCGGCCGAGATCTTCGTCGCCAACCGCACGGCCAGCAAGGCCGTGGAGCTCGCGGCCGAGTTCGGCCCGCATGCCGGCGCCATCCAGCTCGCCGGCGGCGGCTTCGCCGACATCTCCGGGCGCTTCGACGTGATCATCAACGGCTCCGCCTCCTCCATGGCCAACGAGGTGCCGCCCCTGCCCGCCGACGTGTGGAACGAGGGCTCGCTGGCCTACGACATGGCCTACAAGAAGGAACCGACCGCGTTCGTGCAGGCCGCACGCGCGGCCGGCGTGGGTCAGACCACCGACGGCCTCGGCATGGTGGTCGAGCAGGGCGCCGAGTGCTTCACCCTGTGGCGCGGCATGCGGCCCGACACCGCGCCCGTGATCGCTGCGCTGCGGGGAGCCTGAGAGGCGCGCCCGAGCCGCCGGGGTCGCGCTCCGGCGCGCCTTGGCACAGAACGCCCCCTGTCTAGCCACGTAAGTGCCGGAAATCACACGACTCTGACTCGGTACGCGCCATGCACCGCGGCATGCCCGGCCGCGTCCGACGTCGGCATGTGACGACCCAGGCGGCCGAGGAGATCCCAATGCATACCCGTTTCCGCTTCGCTTTCATGGTGGGAGGCCTTCTCGCGCTGGGAGCGTGCTCGGGCGGATCGAGCTCGGCGGAGGGCGGCGACGGAGAGATCCCGGGGAGGGGAGCGGGCGCTGACCCCGGTGCTGGCCCCGATGCGAGCTTCGGCACAGGCGCTGCGGTCGGCTCAGCCGCTTCGGGAGGTGTGTCGGATGGAAGCGGCCCTCCGAGCGAAGGCTCCCCCGGCGGAAGCCTGGGCACAGGAGGCGGCGGAGGCGCAGGCGGCGGAGGCGGCGGAGGCGCAGGCGGCGGAGCCAGCATCGCGCCTGGCACGCTCACCGCGGGCGTCTGGGACGACAACCGCAACTTCGACTTCTTCCTCTCGTACCGGAGCACGCTCTATTCGCAGCAGCTCCCGGGCATCTTGCCGTTCACCGAGGCCGACCATCAGGCCGCGCACAACCTCTTCGCGGCGCCTCCAGGAAAGAAGGAGACGCTGGACGTATCGCTCATCATCGACACGACCGGCAGCATGGGCGACGAGATCACGTATCTCCAGACGGAGTTCATCGCGCTCTCCGACTCCATCTTCGCCAAGTACCCGAACGCCCAGCAGCGCTGGTCGCTCGTCCTGTACAGAGACACCGAGGACGATTACATCGTCCGCTGGTTCGACTTTCGCGCCGATCCCGACGAGTTCCAGGAGAAGCTCGCCGAGCAAGGGGCGAACGGCGGCGGCGATTTCCCGGAGGCGCCGGACATGGCGCTCTCCAAGACGGCCGACCTCTCCTGGCGCACGGGCGACGACACCGCGCGCCTCGCCTTCTGGGTCGCAGACGCGCCCCACCACGAGAACAACGCCGCGGCGATGGCAGGCGGGATACGAGCCCTCAAGGACCTCGGGGTGGCTGTCTATCCCGTCGCGTCGAGCGGCGTGGATGAGCTCACCGAGCTCAGCATGCGCTCCGCCGCGCAGCTCACGGGCGGCCGATACCTCTTCTTGACGGATGACTCCGGGGTCGGCGGGGCGCACAAGGAGCCGACGATCCCCTGCTATTACGTGACCAAGCTCGATCGCGCGATCCTGCGCATGGTCGACATCGCGCTCTCCGGCGTCTACCGCGAGCCGGAGCCGTCCGAGATCCTCCGCACCGGCGGTGATCCCCAGGACGGCGCGTGCGAGCTCGCGTCAGGGAGCGAGGTGCTCGCGTTTTGATCGGACCGCCTGTCGTCGCCCCCGCTGCGGCGGCTGACGTCGCCCGCAGGCCCTGGAGCCAAGGCGGCTCCCGCGGGCCGCGGAGTGAATACCGCCCCTTCGATCGCCGCAGAGACGAGCGCGGTTGCACGCACCGCGTCTTCACGAGACCGGGCGGACCGGAGTAAAACCGGCGCAAAACCGACGTAAAAACTGCTCTGCCAGCCCGGCGCAGATCCCGCAGTTGTGGCTTGACGCCTCCGGAACATTTGGGTTTCCTGTGCCCCGTCGACATGGGTACGCTGCAATGACGGTGAAGGGGAAGGGCTTCGAGGTCGTCTTCGGCCGCCCGGCGAAGGTCCTGGGCGAGGCGCCGGGGCGCGTGAACCTGATCGGCGAACACACCGACTACAGCGGCGGCTACGTGCTGCCGACGGCGATCCCGCAGAAGACGCGCGTCGAACTCGCGCCGCGGGACGACCGGCTCATCCAGGTCGCGACGGCGAACGTGGACGGCGGCGCCCAGCTCTCGTTCCGCGCCGGCGAGGAGGCGCGCCGCGGACTGTGGCTCGACTACGTGCAGGGCATCACCGCGGTCCTCCGCAGCCGGGGCGCATCGATCCCCGGCTTCGACGCGAGGATCGAGTCGACGGTGCCGCTCGGAAGCGGCCTGTCGTCGAGCGCATCGCTGCTCGTGGCGCTCGCCCGCGCCCTGCGGACGATGCTCGGCCTCTCCATCGACGACGTGGAGATCGCCCGGATCGCGCACGCCGCAGAGCACGACTTCGTGGGCGCGCCGGTGGGGACGATGGATCAGATGGCCGCGAGCCTCGCCGACGAGAGCACGGCGCTCTTCATCGACACGAGGACGCTCGCGTTCGAGCGCATCCCGCTGCCCGCGGAGGCCGAGCTGCTCGTGATCGACTCCGGGGTGGCTCACCAGCACGCGAGCGGCGATTACAAGACACGGCGCGCGGAGTGCGAGCGCGCGGCCGCGGCGCTCGGCGTCCCACAGCTCCGGGACGTCGACGCGGCCGTGGAGCCGCGCATCGCGTCGCTGCCGGCGCCGCTCGACCGGCGCGCCCGCCACGTCGTGACCGAGAACGCTCGGGTGCTCGCCGCCGTGGCCGCGCTCCGCGCGGGAGATCTCGCCCATCTGGGCGAGCTCTTCGACGCGTCCCACCGGTCGATGCGCGACGATTTCGAGGTGTCCGTGCCGGCGGTCGACGATCTGGTGGAGAGCGCGCGGGCGCAGCCGGACGTCTTCGGCGCCCGGCTGACCGGCGGCGGCTTCGGCGGCGCGATCGTGGCCCTGGTGAAGCGCGGGCGCGCAGCGAGCGTGGGGCGAGCCGTCGTGGAGGCCTACGCGCGCACGCCGAACCGCCGGGCGAGGGTGCTTGTAGGCGGGCCCGTCCCCTAGCAGAGAAGCTCGGCGTCGGCGTGATCGTCAGGCTCGTCCACCGCGGGAAGGGGCCGCCGTGGGGAGGCGGGGCCCATCAACCGGGGTACCACGTGACGCGCGGGTCATCGGGCGCGCGCACGTAGTCGAAGGCGGCGTCCGTGAGCCGCGCCAAGTCGTACTGCGGGCGCCAACCGAGCAGAAACTTCGCCTTCGAGTTGTCCAGCCACGTCGAATGGAACGGCGTCTTCACCCTCACGCTCGGCAGGCCCCGCGTCGCCTCCAGGTAACGCGCCAGCTCCCCGTAGTCCACCGGCTCGTCCATGCAAATGTTGAAGGTCTGCTGGCGAGCCTTCTCATGATTGATGGCCTTGAGGATCGCGGTGACCAGATCCTCCACATGCACGAAGTTACGCTTCACCGGCTCGCCGCGGCGGTCGAGCATCACCGGCACGGCGCCCGAGCGGACGTACCCCTCTGCCGCCTCGGCGCCGACCAGATCGCGCCACCTCGGCCCTCCGAACACGTCGTCGCCGAAGGATAGCTGCGCCTTGAAGTCGTCCTTCTCCATGATCCAGGGCGCGCGCAGGCAGCATCCGTTGAGCTCATATTGAATGTAATACTGCTCGAGCATGACCTCCTCGAGCACCTTGGACAGCGCGTAGCAGCCCGGGTAGGCGCTGTGCCGCTGCGCCTCCGTGACGGGGACGGGGTGCGGATAAAAGAAGTGGCCCATCCCGGCGTCGCCCCCGACCAGGATGAATTGCTCGAACGTGGGGCTGACACGGCAGGCCTCCAGCAGCCAGAACATGCCTTTGACGGCCACGTCCATGATGCTCTCGGGGGTCTCCTTGCTGGTCGCCAGGTGCAGCACGTGGCTCACCCCCTCGGTCGCCTCGTTGACGACGGCCCTGTCCTCGATGGCCCCACGCAGCACCTCCACGCGCGCCGTCCGCTCCACCATGCGGTTGTGGCACAGCGCGCGGACCTTCCACCCCTCGAACGCGGGGTTCGACAGGAACCTTCGGATGAATGTCTGGCCGACCTTGCCCGCCGCCCCGGTGACCAGAATTCGCTTGGTCTCGCTCATTCTATCGCTCCTCGCTCTCCGGCATCATCGATGATGACCGTACTCCACCCCCCTGGCTGCGGGGGCCGATCGGATCAGGACCTGCTGCATGACGATGAAGACCAGCAGCAGCAGCCCGATGCTGATGTGGTGCCAGGGCGACGGCAGCCGTCCATCCAGGTTGATCACCGCCCGCACGATGCCCGTGATCATCACGCCCATCACGGTGCCGACGACGCTGCCAGCCCCCCCGGTCAGCAGCGTTCCACCGATCACCACCGAGGCGATGGCCTCGAGCTCCAGCCCGGCGCCGATGTTCGGCTTTCCGGCGCTGTCGATCAGCGCCGTCGTGACCCCGCCGAGGCCCGCGCACAGGCCGCACAACGCGTAAAGACACACCGTCGTGGCGCCCAGCGGCACCCCCATGAGCAGCGCGGCCTGCCTGTCCCCGCCGATGGCGAGGACGTTCCGACCGAAGCTCGTGCTACGGCCAAGGATCACGCCGAGCACGAGGACGATCAAGAACAGGAGCGCCGTCGCCGGGACCCAGGTCCGGTCCAGGCCCGGGATCGCCACCGCGAAGCCGAGCTCATCGACGATCCAGTCCAGCGCAGGGTGATCGATGCCGATGGGCTGCATGCTGACGAGGAACGCCGCGCCGCGAGCGAAGAACATGCCCGCGAGCGTCACGAGGAACGGGGGCAGAGAGAAACGATGGATCAGGTGCCCCGTCATCGCGCCGAACGCGACTGACACGGCGAGGCCGACACAGAACGCCAGCAGCGGGTGGCAACCACCGGCGACCAGCGTGCCCACGAGGACCGTCGTGAGCGCGACGACGGAGCCGACCGAGAGGTCGATGCCCCCCGACAGGATGACGAAGGTCATACCCACCGCGCAGAGGCCCATCGCCGCGTTTCCCTTGATCAGGTCGACAAGGAAACGCAGGCTGCGCGCCGCGTCGTAACAGACCAGCACCCCCGAGTAGAGCGCGATCAGGAGGACCGCGGTCACCATGAGCGGCAGATCCCGCCGATCCCAGCTGAGCATCCCTACTGCCCCCGCTTGAGGCCGAGCAGCTCGAGCAGCCGCCGGCGCGACTCCTCCGAGACCAGCAGACAGCTGAGCAGCATCACGCCGGCCTTGGGCATCGGCTCGATCTCCGAGGGGACGTGCTGGATGTACATCGTGGTGGAGAGCGTTTGTATCAGCAACGCTCCTATCAGGGTGCCACCCAGATAGAAGCGCCCGCCGGTGAGCGCCGTACCGCCGATCACCGCGGCGAAGATGGCGTCCAGCTCCCGCAGGCGCCCCACGCGATCGGGGTCGGCCGTGGAGATGTACGAGGCGGCCACGAGCCCGGCGATGCCGGCGCACAGGCCGGAAAAGCCGTACAACCAGAGCTTGATGCGGCGGTCGTCGACGCCGGCGAGCCGGCTTGCCCGCTCGTTGTCGCCGATCGCTTCCATGAACAGACCGAGCGCCGTCCTCCGGCAGAGCAGCGCGGCGACGACAAACACGGCGGCCACCAGCAACATGGAGAACGGCAAGCCACCCACGTGACCGTTGCCGATGAACGCAAACGTCGCATCCGTGTGCGTCACGGGCTCGGCGCGGGTGATGAGCATGGCGACGCCGCGAACACCGACCATGCTGATCAAGGTCACGATGATGGGCTGGATGTTCAGCGCCGTCACCAGCGCGCCGTTGAACAGGCCGACGGCGCCGGCGACGGCGAGGGACAGGAGCGCAGCCAGGAGCGGCCCGCAGTGAGCCTCCTTCATCAGGATCACGCAGGTGGCGCCGGACAACGCCATGACCGAGCCGACCGACAGGTCGATGCCCCTGACGGCGATCACCAGGGTCAGGCCGATCGCGAGGAGCATCACCTCCGAGCCCTGGTTGAGCAGGTTGATGGGCGTCCCGTAATAGGCCCCGTCGCGCTCGACGATGGAGAAGAAGTTCTTGGACAGGACCGAATTGAACAGGAGGAGCGCTAGGAGGCCGAGCAAAGGCCAAGCCTCGCGGCGCCCGCGCATGAGCAGCAGGGCGCCGGCGCACCCGGTGAAGAGGAGGATCGCGATGCCCGTGGGGTTCGCGTTCGTGGGCGCCGCTTCCGTGATCTTCTCAAGCATCGGGCGGCGCCTCCTTCTGATGGGCGATGGCCTGGATGATGGACGAAGGCGTCACGGACTCTCCCACGAGCTCGCCCTGCTGCTTGCGGTCTCTCAGGACCACCACCCTGTAGCAGTTGCGCGCGACCTCCTCGAGCTCCGACGAGATCAAGACCGTGGCGACCCCCTTCTCGCTGAGCGACTTCACCAGCGCCTCGATCTCCAGCTTGGCGCCGATGTCCACGCCGCGCGTGGGCTCGTCGAGCAGCAGGATCCGCGGCTGCATGGCCATCCAACGCGCGAGCAGCACCTTCTGCTGGTTGCCGCCCGAGAGCAGCTTGACGGGCGTCTCCGGGGACGGCGTCTTGATGCTCAGGGTCTTGATGTAGTGCTGGACCAGACGCTCCCGCTCGTGGCGCGGGAGCACCCGCAGCGCCCCCTGGGAGGCCTGCAAGGCGAGCAGGAGGTTCTCTCGCACGGAGAGGTTCGGGATGATGCCATCCACCTTGCGGTCTTCAGGGCAGTACGCGAGGCCGGCCCGGATCGCGTGCCGTGGCGTCTTGATCTCGGTCGCGCGTCCGTTCACCGCGAGCTCGCCGCGATCGGCGGGCTCGATCCCGAAGAGCATCCTGGCGGTCTCGCTTCGACCAGAGCCGAGCAGCCCCGCCAGCCCCACCACCTCGCCGGGCCGCAGCGCGAGCTCGATGGGTCCGATGACCCCCTTTCTCTCGAGGCCGCGCGCGGCGAGCGCCGGCTCCGCGGCGCTCGCCGCCCCTCCCGGACCGGCAGGGCCGACTGGCCCGGCCCTGTCTTTCGCGCCGAGCTTGACGCCCAGCATCGCCTGGACGAGCTCCAGGCGAGGCAGCTCGCTGCTCGCGTACTGCCCCACCAAGCAGCCATTCCTGAGCACCGTGATCGTGTCGCTGACCGCGTAGACCTGATCCAGGAAGTGAGTCACGAAGAGGATCGCCAACCCCTGCGCCTTCAGCCCCCGCATGACGTCGAAGAGCCGCAGCGTCTCCGCTTCATCCAGGCTGGAGGTGGGCTCATCCAGGATCAGGATCCGCGCGTCCACCGCGAGCGCGCGGGCGATCGCGACCATCTGCTGCAGCGCGGTGGGCAGCGCCGCCACCGATCGCGACACGTCGAGATCCAGCGAGAGGCGCGCGAGGGCCTCACGCGCCTTCGCGCGGACGGCGCGCCCGTCGATCAGGCCGAAGCGCCGAGGCTGCCGGCCCAGCATGATGTTGTCCGCGATGGAGAGGTGCGGGATCAGGCTGATTTCCTGGTGCACCGCGCTGATCCCCAGCGATTCAGCGTGGCGGGGAGAGGTCGGCCGGATCACCGTACCGCCGAGGCGCAAGGTCCCGGCGTCGGGAGAATAGACGCCGGTGAGCAGCTTGATCAGCGTCGACTTGCCGGCTCCGTTCTCCCCCATCAACGCCTGGATCTCGCCGGCGCGCGCCTCGACGTGCACGTCGTGCAGAGCGCGAACTCCGGGGAAGGATTTGCTGAGGCCCTCGACAGAGAGCAAGGCTTTCGAACCAGGCATGCGGCTGCTGCTCCGTACGTGAGCGCCGCGCGACGGGCGGGCTCACGAGCGTGATGGTGCTCGCGCCGCCCCAGCGGGGCGCCGGCGCCGATCGCTCCTCAGTAGGGCCGCGAGGCGATGGCCGCCGCCGCCTGCTCGCGTTCGAAGATCTGGCCAGGGACGATCGTGCGCTTCGGCACCTTCTCACCGCGCACGATCTTGTCGATCGTATCGAAGAGCAGGGGGCCGTGCAGGGGGTTGCACTCGACCGTCGCGTTCAGCTTCCCCTCCATCATGGCCTCGAACGCCGGCTTCACGGCGTCGATCGATATCACCAGGATGTCCTGCCCGGGCTTCAACCCTGCCGCCTGGATCGCCTGGATCGCCCCGAGCGCCATGTCGTCGTTGTGCGCGTAGACGGCGTTGATCTCGCCCTTGTGGGCCGAGAGCAGCGTCTCCATCACGGCTTTTCCCTTGGTGCGCGTGAAGTCACCGCTCTGGCTCGCGATGATCTTCATGTCCGGATGCTTCGCGATGGCCTCGGCGAAGCCGGTCTTGCGCATCACCGCCACGTCCGCCGCCGGCGTGCCCACGAGCTCGATGATCCGTGCGTTGCCGTTCGTCTGCTTCGCGAGCCACTCCCCTGCCCTGCGCCCCTCCCAGACGAAGTCCGCCACCATCACCGTCTCGTACAGATCTTCCTCGGCGTCCACGCCCCGGCTCGTGAGCACCACCGGGATCCCGGCGCGCTTGGCCTCCTTCAATGTGGGCTTCCAGCCCACGGATTCTTGCGGCGCGATGACGATGACGTCGACGCCCTTGGTGATGAACCCGTTGACGGCGTTGACCTGGTTGTTGTGCACGTTCTGACCGTCTGCGAAGAGGAGCTGCACGTGGCGCTTCTCCGCTTCCTCCTGGATCGACTTGCTGTGCGCGATCCTCCAGGAGCTCTCGGCGCCCGTCTGCGAGAAGCCGACCACGATCTCGGACAGCTTCTTCGGCTTCCGCCCCGCGGCGTCGGCGTCCGACGCCGGCTTCTGAGAGGCGCGCGCCGCGTCGCTCTCCTCGCGGGAGCAGCCGGCGGCCACGGACGCCGAGCCCAGGATGGCCAGGAAGAGCCTCCGTGACACGTGGTTTTGAGGGTTCATGCTCTTCGACATAGATCACGCCGCCCCCGACGGTGGTCAGCCGGCCGCGTCGCCAGCACCGCCGGATCTTTGTAAGGAATCATCTCCGGTGAACAGCACTCGAGATTTCACGACAGCCGCCGAACGAGCGCGGTATGACGTGTTCTCTGGGAGCACCCTCGGCCCGATGCCAATCCCCATCGTTCAGCGATCGCTTCCGCGACGACCGAGCGAACGGAGCTGGTGTAAAAATCGTTCAGAAGACGAATGCCTCGGTGCGCGTGGCGACCCGAGCAAGGCACAGCAACAAGGATACCCCTCGCCAACAATGTGAACGATCACATGAGCACCGTCAATTCCAATCGACCGGGCCGTAAGGTTCCCGAGCCCGAGGGAGCACGAGGCTGGCGGGGCTCCTCCGGAGCGCCGCGGCAAGAGGCGCGGGCGCCTTACCGCGATCATCGCCGGCCCGCCGCGCGCCGGCGGCGACGGCGCTGAAGCGCCTGTGTGACCGCAGCCCGATGCCCGCCCCTCTTGACGCGGCGCTCCGGAGGAGACCTGTCCGCCGTCGGGGCGCGAGGACGGTCGCTGACGGCCGTTTCGAATTGACATCGGTATTGTGAACGTTCACATTATGCCTCTGGGCCCCTTTGGCTTTGCCCAGGACTGGGGTCGTCATGAGGACCGGGACCTCTGTATCCGGACCGATCTCGCCCCCCCCTGCCTGGGAGACTGCGAGCGCATCCTCAAGACACCCACGCCGTGCTGCTGTTGCAGCGGGGTGTGGCGCTCTGCCTGGCCACGCCGCCCCTCGCCCTCGTCTCGCCGAGGGGAACTCTATGGGTTATCTGCTGGGTTGAAAATGGAGTCGAGAGGTCCGAGGCCGCTCCGCAGAGCCGAGCGCACGGCGCGGCGCCAGCGCGGGCGGCTCGGTCTGTTGATCGGCGTTCGCCGTGCGCTCACTCCGCGCAGCGCGTCACGTCGCTCGTGTCGGGCTGGAAGCATGTGACTTCCTCGCCGCTTCCTTCTTCACCGCAGTCCCAATAGTAATCAGCCACATAGCCGTAGCGGTCGTCGAAGCGGACGCTGCGGAGCTCGCAGCTATCGCTCTCGCGCTCTGCTCGGTCGAACAGCGCTTCCACCGGATCTGCTTGCTCGGGCGCCTCAGCGAACGTCCAATCGCCGCGCGGAGCGTCGATCCCGCTGTGAGCGGTGGCGACCACGGTATCGCCGGAGACCGCGGCGAGCGTACAGCCACCGTTAAAGCCAGTGCCGCAGATCTGGATGACATACTCCGCTGGCCGGTCGGCGCGCCATTTCGCGCGGTTGTCGTCGAAATCGGCACCGTTGCAGCCAGCGAGCAACCAACACCCCGCCACCATCATAGCCCATGTTTTCATGCCCGCGGAGCTCAGCAACTCGCATGCCGGAGCGAGAAGCGAGCGGGGTTGGCCGACGAGGAGCGCGCAACGCATGACACTCCGATCATGGCCGCTGGCCACCGAGCAGGGTGTGCCGTCCCAAGGTCGGGGTGTCCTTCTCCTCATGTGAGGATCAGGTCAAGTGAGGATCAGGTCGAGAGCCATGGCCGTCCCTGTCACGCCTGCAGCACGCGCAGCGACCCCCGCACCACCCCGTAGCTCCCCTCGGCCCGCAGCCCGCGCGCGACCTCCGCAGGCGCCACCTCCCCGGCGAGCAGCCGCCGGTACGCCTCCACCACGCGCCGCGCCCCCTCGGCGTCCTCCCGCACCAGCTCGATCCGGAACCGCCGCACGCCGCTCTTCGCGAGCCTCGGCACGAGGTGCGCCGCGCTCTGCGGCGCCGCGTGGAACACCGTGTTCCGACACCCCACGTCCGCCTCCAGCGGGTGATCCATGCCCGCCCGGTCCCGCAGCGACAGCGCGTGCTGCTCGCACGGGCGGCCGCAGGTGCGGTGATCCTTGCCCTCGGACAGCGTCGCCGCGATCACGCAGTGCTCCATGTGGAAGAGCGGCATCGGGTGGTGCACCACGACCTCGGCGAACGGCCCGAACGGCGAGTCCAGCAGCGACTCGAGCTGGGCGGCGTCGAGATCGAACGACGGCGTGAACGCGGCGAGCCCCCGCGAGAGCACCTCGCGCGCGGCCAGCTTGTTCGTGACGTTCAGCGAGAAATCGCCGATCCGGGGCACGCCCGGCGTGGCGTCGAGCAGCGCGCCGAGGCTGCGGACCAGGATCGCCGCCGGCCCGAGCGAGAGCAGGTACCTGTCGATCTTCTCCTCGCCCGGCTTGCGGATCCGCGGCGGCGCCACCCCGACGGAGGCCCCGGCCGCCATCAGCTCGCGCGCCGCGGCGCCGAGGCCGACCATCTCCAGGAAATCGAGGTAGACGCCGCTCGCGCCGGCGTCGAGCGCCGCCCGCGCCTGCGCCACGTTGCGGCACAGCACGAAGAGGCCCGGCGCCGGCGGCGGGGCGTCCGGCGGTGCGATCCCGGCGACGAGCCCCTCGGCCTCCAGCGGCGCCGACGGATGGGGGCGGTGCGACGCCTCGAGCAGCGCCGCGACGAGCGCCCGGCGGGCGCGGTTGAGCGCCGACGGCGGCACGAGCGCGGGCCCGTCGAGCGACAGCCCGACGCCGCGCAGGACGAACGGCGTGTCGCCCAGCCGATCCAGCTGCTTCCGCAGCGTGGCCTCGTCGAGCGGCGATCGATCGGCGCGGCCGAGCGGAGTGTCGATCTCGACCGAGGCCGACGCCCCGCCCTCCGTCGCCGCCGAGAGCCGCGGGCGCTCGCCGAGGCGGCCCTCGAGGCGGACGTCGATCGCCACCCGCCGCGGGGCGCGGTCGAGCGCCTCGCGGACCGCGCGCGTGGCGACGGGGTCGCTCGTGCGAAAGACCCGGCGCCCGCGCAGCCCCCGCGCGCCGCTCAGCACGTCCTCCGGCAGCCGCCGGTCCGGCCCGAGCCAGACCTCGACGTCGCCCCCCGCCGGCGCGCGCTCGACCTCGCGGCCAGCGGCCCACAGGCCCCAGATGCGGCCGCCGATCTCGCCCTCGCCGGCGAACCCGCCCTCCACGAGGATCCCCTCGCCGCGCGCGAGCGGCTGCGCGGCGCGGACGACCACCACCTCGTGGCCGCGCCGGCGCCCGGCGCCGCGCGCCTCGCCGACCTCGATGCCGCGGTGATCGCAGGTGCGGCCGTCGACGAGGCGCTGGTGGTCGACGCCGCGCAGGAAGCCGGGGCCCGAGCCTCGCGAGAACGCCTGGAGCGCCGCCTCCCGGTCCGTGGCCCCGGGGCCCGCTCCCGCGCCGACCGCCGCGTCGATCGCGGCGCGGTAGAGCCGCGCGGTGGCGCCGACGTACTCCGGGCCCTTGAGGCGCCCCTCGATCTTCACCGAGGCGACGCCGAGCGCGACGAGGTCGGGGATGACGTCGGTGGCGTCGAGGTCCTCCGGCGACAGGAGGTAGGCCGCGTCGCCGAGGTCGCGCAGCGCGCCGTCGACGACGAGGCGGTACGGCAGGCGGCAGGCCTGGGCGCAGGCGCCGCGGTTGGCGCTGCGGCCGCCGATGGCCTCGCTCGTCAGGCACTGCCCCGAGTAGGCGATGCAGAGCGCGCCGTGGACGAAGACCTCGAGCTCGACGTCGGTCGCCCGGCGGATGGCGGCGATGTCGTCGAGCGAGAGCTCCCGGGCGAGGATGACGCGCGCGGCGCCGAGCGATCGCGCGAGCTCGACGCCGGCCGCGTCGGTGCAGGTCATCTGCGTGGAGGCGTGGATCGGGAGCCCGGGCGCGAGCGCCCGCGCGAGGCGCATCACCCCGAGGTCCTGGACGATGACCGCGTCGACGCCGGCCGCGGCGCACGCCTCGATCGCGCCGCGGACCGCCGGAAGCTCGTCGTCGAACACCAGCGTGTTCAGGGTGACGTAGCCCTTCACGCCGTGGGCGTGGAGGAAGCGCACCGCCTCCTCGAGCTCCGCCGCGTCGAAGTTCGCGGCCCGCGCGCGGGCGTTGAAGGGCGACGCCGCGCCGCCTCCAGCGGCGCCCCCCCGGAGGCCGAAGTAGACGGCATCGGCCCCGCCGCGCACGGCGGCTTCCATGGCAGCGCGATCACCGGCGGGAGCGAGGACTTCAGGGCGCGCGGGCCGCGACATGCGGGCGGTTCTAGCAAGGGGTGGCGCGGTTGTCGCTCTCTACCACCTGGCGCGCGCGGGCTCGCCCTCCCGAAGAGCCTGCCAGACCGCGCGCCTTGACCTCGCTTCGCGACGTGAGGCACGATCGTGCAGCGGCCCACCCGGCCGAGCTGCCGTCGGGTCGTCGCCGGCCGGCGCGGCGAGGCCTCGATGGCAGGGTCGGATGAGCGGAGCGGCCACGTCAGCCATCAACCACCAGCGCGGAGCCCGGGAGCCGGACGTCGGAGAGGCGCTCGCATTCTCCGCCGGCTCGCGCGGGTCGACGGCGCGCGCCGCAGGGGGATGCCGATGAACAGACACGGTTTTCGCTTCGGACAGGCGCTGTCGATGGCCGCGCTCTGGCTGCCTGCCGCGGTCCTCTCGACGACGTCCGCGTGCGGCGGCGACGACACCCTGGCGCCGCGCTGCGAGGCTCCCTACTCGGTCTGCGACGGCGTCTGCGTGGCGCTGCACGCCGATCCGGAGCACTGCGGCGCGTGCGGCCAGGAATGTCCGGCCGGGGCGGCGTGCGTGAAGGGCGCCTGCGAGCCGCTGGGGACCGGCGGTGACGGCGGCGGCGGTGGTAGCGGCGGCGGCGGCGACGGCGGCGGGCCATCCGAGTGCCGCGAGGGCCGCTACGTGAAGCGCTGCGGCGACGAGTGCGTCGACACGCGCACCGACCCGGACCATTGCGGCAAGTGCGGCGCGCAGTGCCCGCCGGGACGCGCGTGCGCCGGCTCCACATGCCGGCCGATCTGCCTCCCGGGCCTCACCGACTGCGCCGGCAGCTGCGTGGACCTCGCCGCAGATCCGCAGCACTGCGGCCGGTGCGATCGCGCCTGCGACCCCGGGCGCCCCTGCGAGGGCGGCACCTGCGCGTGCAGCGCGGAGCCCTCCCGGGACATCGGCTCCGCCGTCCCGCAGCGGGTGACCGGCACGACGATCGGCGCCGACGACGGCCGCTGGCTGACCTGCTCGGGGCCCGGCGCGGCCGATCAGGCGTTCCTGTTCACGGCGCCTCGCGCGGGGACCTACCTGTTCGACACCTTCGAGTCTCCCTACGACACGGCGCTCGGCGCTCTGCGGGCCGACACGTGCGAGGAGCTCGCCTGCAACGACAACGCGGGGAGCCTCCAGTCGCAGATCTCCGTCGATCTCGCCGACGGCGAGCGCATCCTCGTGGTGGTGAGCGGCGCGCGCGGCGCGCAGGGCGACTTCACGCTCCGCGTGGCCGAGCCCGGGCCGGTCCAGTGCGCGCCGACCGTCCTCGATCCCGTCGTGCCGCAGACGGTGACGGGCACGACCGTCTTGCGCGAGGACACGGTGTCCGCGACCTGCGACATCAGCGCGACCCCGGACGCCACGTACTCGTTCACGGCCCCGTCGGACGGCACCTACGTGTTCAGCGCGCACGCCCCGTCGGACCTGATCGTCCAGGTCCTCGACGGCGGCACGTGCACGGGCCCCTCGCTCAACTGCCGCTACGGCGCCGGCGAGTCGAACGCGTTCGCGACGCTCGAGGCCGGTCAGACGGTGCTCGTCGCCGTGGCGGACCCGGCCGGCCCGCTGGCGAGCTTCACGCTGGATCTCTTCGAGGCCCCGCCGTGCCCGGGCGTCCAGATCGGCGGGACCCTGCCGCAGACGGTGACCGGGAACAACGAGCACCTCCGCAACCTGATCTCGGCGTGCGCGACGTTCTCGACCGGGGGCGAGGCGACCTACGGCTTCACGGCGCCGCGCGAGGGCCTCTACACGTTCGACGCGTCCGGCTCGAGCTTCCCCGTCCTCATGGAGGCGCGCCGCGCCTCGTGCGACGGCGAGCTCATCGCGTGCGTCGACGGCCTGTTCGAGCCGGCGCTCATCACGCTCTCGCTCGCGGCCGGCGAGACCGTCGTCCTCGTGGTGGACACCGCGGGCGCGACGGGCGACTACCGGCTCGAGGTCAACGAGGTGCCGTGCCCGTTGATCGATCTCGGCTCGACGGTGCCGCAGACGGTCACGGGCACGACCGCGGATCTCGCCGATCACCTCGCGCCGGACTGCGCCTCTCGCGGGGCCCCCGAGGCGACGTACCGCTTCACCGCCCCGGCCGACGCGCTCTACGTCTTCGACACGAACGGCTCGGCGCTCGATACCGTCCTGGAGGTGCTGGACGGCTCGTGCTCTGGCCCCTCGCTCAGGTGCAATGACAACGTGGACCCCGCGGGGGTCGTCACCCACTCGCGGGCGAGCCTGTTCCTCTCCGCCGGTCAGACGGTGATCGTCTCCGTGGACAGCGTGTCGACGAGCGGCGATTACACGCTCAACATCACCCAGCGGGAGGCGCCGCCGTGCCCTCTCTTCGAGCTCGACGGCGTGGTCCCGCAGTCGGTCACGGGCAACACCGAGGGCTATCCCGATCTCCTGGCGCCCTCCTGCGCCTCGGTGCCCGGCGGGGAGGCGACGTACAGCTTCACCGCGCCCGCAGATGGCTTCTACCGCATGAACACCGTGGGTTCCGCGATCGATACGGTCCTGTCCGTGCGCGACGGCGGGTGCGAGGGCGACGAGATGGCCTGCGTCAACGATAGCAGGGACTCGAGCAAGCTCGTGTGGCTGGACGCCGGCCAGACCGCCCTGATCAGCGTCGACAGCCACGGCGCGGAGGGCGCCTACATGCTCAACCTGGACCTGTTCGACGGCACCGGCACGTGCGATAAGCCCATAGAGCTCACGCCCCTCGCCTCGCAGACCGCGACCGGGACGACCAAGGGGAGCCTCGCCGAGGTGGACGCGAGCTGCGGCGGAATCGACGCGCCTGAGGTGGTCTATCTGTTCACCGCGCCGGAGGCGGGGACGTACACGATCGATACGGTCGGCTCCGACTACGACACCGTGCTCGCCGTGTTCGACGGGGACTGCTATGGCGAGGAGATCGCGTGCAGCGACGACGTGCTCGGGGAGGAGCTGCACCTGTTCACGTCGGAGGTCACGGTGTCGCTCGACGCTGGGCAGACCATCGTCATCGTGGTCGACGGCGCGTTCCAGGAATCCGGCGTTTACAAGCTCAACATCCATCCGTGACCACGCACCACGCACCGCGCACCGCCGAGCGCCGTCGCGTGTCACATCGAGAGAGGCTCCGTCGGACGAGCTGCTGTTCAGGAGCAGCTCCCCGGAGGAGCGCTACTGGTTCCGGCTTCCCTTGAGCCCTGCCAGAGGCTGGAGCTGATAAACGGACGGCGCGATGCATCGCACGCGGGGGTCCGTCCCGTGAAGGCCCTCGGCGTGCCCGAGGAACAGGTGCCCTCCGGGCGCGAGGCTGGCGATGAGCTTCGCCACGATCTCCGCCTTCGTCGCGGCGTCGAAGTAGATGAAGACGTTCCGGCAGAAGATCAGATCGAACAGGCCGAATCGCTCGGGCGCCGCGTCGAGCAGGTTGAAGCGCCGGAAGGTGACGATCTGGCGTAGCTCCGGCCCGGCCTTCATCAGGCCCGCGCTTGCGCCCGTCCCGCGGAGCATGTAGGCGCGCAGGCGCTCGTCCGGGATCTCCGAGGCCCGCTCGATCGGCCACACCGCGCGTCGCGCCTGCTCGAGCGCACGGACGGACAGGTCCGTCGCCAGGACGCCGATCCCGGGAACGCCCGCCGGCGCGCCGCCTGCCCAGCGCGGCGCCCGTCCCGCGGCGCCGCTGCCGTCGGAGGAGGACAGGCTGTCGAGCAGCGTCATCGCTATCGAGTAGGGCTCTTCCCCGGTCGAGCAGGCCGCGCTCCACGCGCGCAGCGGGCGGCGGACGCGCGCGCGGGGCGCTCCGCGGTCCGGCGCGCCGTGCCCCGCGCTCTTCTCCCACGCCGGGAGGATCTCGCGCTCGAGGAGCGCGAACTGCTCGCGTTCCCGGAAGAAATGGGTCTCGTTGGTGCAGATGCAGTCGAGCATGTGCACGAGCTCGTCCTCGCCGCCCGCCGCGGTCACCCGGCGGTAGTACTCGCCAAAGCTGCGGAGGCCGAGCACGCGGAGCCGGGGCCCGAGCCGGCAGAGCAGGAGCGGCTTCTTCTGCGGGCCCAGCGAGATGCCCGAGAGGCGCTTGACGAGCCTCTGGAACAGGACGAACTCGTCGTCGCTGAGGGTGCGCGTGCCCGGCTCGGCGACCGCGATCATGGCCTGTCCCCTTCCCCGGCCGGCGCGCCGTCGAGCAGTTGATCCATGGGCACTTGCGCGCCGAAGGCCGGCGCGGGCTCGATCACAGGTTCACCCCACTCACCTCCTGGCAACATCACCGTACCACGGGAGTCCGTGGCATCTCCACGCGGAACTGCGCCGCTCGTACACGTGTGCTCCCTGGTACACTGTCCTGACCCCGGTCGGTCTCGGCGCCTTCCCGACACGCACGGAGCACCTGGCATCCTCGGAGCATGTCAACTACCTTGGGGCCATGCTCAACGGCGTGGTGGAGCCGGTCCGGCTCGGGAAGACGGCGCTTCCAGACGGCCGGCGGCTGGGCTGGGCGGAGTGGGGACCGGAGGACGGCATCCCGGTGCTGCTCTGCCCCGGCGGCGCCACGAGCCGGTCGATGGGGTTCGGGGGCGACGTCGTCGGCGGGCTCGGCGTGCGGCTGATCTCCGTGGATCGCCCGGGGCTCGGGGCGTCGGACCAGGCCCCGGGCCGCACGCTCGGCGACTGGGCGCAGGACATACGGCGCTTCCTCGAGGCGCGGCAGCTGTCCGGCTTGGCGGCCGTCGGGTTCTCGGCGGGCGCGCCGTTCGCCCTGGCCTGCGCGGCGGCCGGCGTCGTGGCTGGCGTGGCCGTGGTCGCTGGGACCGATGAGCTGGCGAATCCGGTGTTCGCCGATGCGCTGGCGCCGGACGTGCGGCGGCTCGTGGAGCTGGTGGCGACCGACCCTGCGCGCGCGGAGGCGTTCTTCGCCGGGTTCAGTGCCGAGGCGATGTGGAGCTTCGTCATTCCGACGCTCGCGGACGTCGACCGCGCGGTGTACACCGCCCCGGTGTTCGAGCGCGTTTACCGGCGCGCGATGGATGAGGCGTTCTCGCAGGGGCCGGCCGGCTATGCGCGCGACACGGTGCTGACGATGAGCCCGTGGCCGTTCGACCCAGGGAGCATCCGCGCGCCGGTCGACCTGTGGTACGGCGCGCGGGACACGAGCACGGTGCACTCGCCGGACTTCGGTGCGTCGCTCGCCGGACGGCTGCGCGCGGCAGAGCGGCGCGTGCTCCCGGAGGCGGGAGGGTCGCTGCTGTGGACGCATGCGGAGGAGATCCTGCGCTCGCTGCTTGGACGCACGCGCGGGATGTGAGCCCCACGCGGGATGCCTTCGGGGGTGGTGGACGACTTTGGCCAAAGGTGGGGTCTTTTGAACCGCCAAGCCGCCAAGGACGCCAAGAGAATCACAAAGTCTTGGCGTCTTATGGCGACTTGGCGGTTCCATCAGGGGCCTTTTGAACCGCCAAGCCGCCAAGGACGCCAAGAGAATCACAAAGTCTTGGCGTCTTATGACGACTTGGCGGTTCCATCATTTGACCCGGCTGCTTCGCGCAATGGCTGGAGCGGGGACAACCCCGGCCGCCGTGGCGGTCGCTGCCGACGGCCGCCTTCCAATCGCCGCCCGGGCGCGGCCACGGGGAACATCCTGCGCGCGCCGCTGTCCCGCCGGTCCATGCCTCGTCCGGTGGCTCGGTTCTTCCTCCTCGCCTACGCTATCACATGGCTCTGCCAGCTGCCTCTGCTGCTCCAGCAATGGGGCGCCGGCATCCCTCCCGGCGTCGTCATGGCGCCGCTCGTGCTCGGCGCCGTCGGCCCCTCGCTCGCGGCCGTGGTGTGCGCCTGGAAGGAGGGCGGCCGAGCGGGGCTCTCGGGGCTCCTGTCACCCCACCGCGCCCCGACGGGCTGGGGCTACGCGCCGCTCGCGCTGTGCACGCCGGCGGCGCTGCACCTCCTCGGCCTCGCGCTGCTGGCGCTCGCCGGCGGGAGCCTGCCGGCGACGCTCCTGTACACGCCTGTTACGCCGGAACACCGAGGGATCGCCGTCCTCGCCCCGCTGGGTGAGGAGCTGGGATGGCGCGGCTATGCCCTCCGGCGGCTCCTTCCGGCGCAGGGACCCGTACGCGCCAGCCTCGTGCTCGGCGTCGCATGGACGTTCTGGCACCTGCCCGCCATGTGCCTGCCGGGCGTCCCGTGGTGGTCGTGGCCGCTCAGCCTCCTGTTCATCACGTCGCTCAGCGTGCTGATGACGGCGCTGCACCTCCGCTCCGGCGGCAGCGTGCTCGTCGCGTGGGCGGCGCACCTGGGCATCCACTTCGACAACGTCTCTCGCGCGCACATGTCCGGCGACGGCGCCGCGCCGCTCCTGGTCACGACGATCGTCGCGCTCGTGGCCGCGGTGATCACGGCGCGGCGGATGCAGCTACAGACACGGGGCGCCGCCACGGCGCAGCCTGCGCCTCGCGCGGCGTGAAGCAGGGCGGCTGCGCCCGCATCCCACGCTCCTGCGCCCCGCTCTACGCGCACCTCGGCTCAGGGACGATCGCGCCCTCCGAACGGCGCCATCATTCGAGCGTTGGAGCTTCCCAGTCCACCCAGTCCGCCATGCTGAGCGAGCCGCCCGAGCCCACGACGAATTCCCCTGGCGCCTCCCCCTCGTGCTTCAGAAATTTTGAAATATTTTTCACGAGGAGATCGGTGTATTCGTTCTTGTACGAGCAATGCGCCGTTTCGGCGACCTTCGAGTGGTAGCTGACGTTCTTCTCCACGCCCAGCGCCTTGTAGGCCGCTGCTCCGGCCGCCGTGGCTGTATGACCCGCGGGGGCGCCCATCTGAGCCTGGTGCGGGTTCTCGAGGACGAGCAGGCCGCGCGGCGCCATCATCGCGATCAGGGCGTGCGTGTCGATCGGGAGCTTGACGGCGTTCGAGACATTGTTCTTGAAGACAAATGGCTCGAAGTTGTTGCTGAGCCAGTTCAGGCCGAAGTAGTTGTGGTCCGTCCGCTCCTTGCCCAGCACGTCGGCGATGCGGTAGGCCGGGACTCCGGCGGTGCTCGTTTCGTGGGGGATCGTCAAGGCGATCCGATCGTCGAAGGCGCCGATGGCAAATGCTCCCTTGCCGTTGCGCGAGCATCCCGTGACACCGATCCCGGTCGGATCGATGATATCGCCTCCGGACGCCTGGATGACGTCGAGGATCCGGCTGGCGCCCCAGGCCCATGCCATCAAGAGGCCCGCGGAGTGGTTGCCGCCGTAGATGTCATAGAATTTTCCCGGGTTGGGCTTTCCTCTGGATTGCTCCGCGGTGCCCTCCCGGCCGATCTCATTGTGGTTGTAGTAGATGACGGCGACACCTTGATCCAGCATGCGGCTTTCACCCAGCGAGATGCCGCCGAACCCTCCTTTTCCGCCCACGTTGACGATTGCGGGGAAGGGAGCTTCCCCCTTGGAGGGCAGCACGATGTCGGCGCTGAAGTCGATCGCCTTCCCCTGGGCCTCCACGTGTACGGTGACTTTGTTCGCGGTGACGGTGCCGGTCACCACGTCAGGCGTCGGCTTCTCGCCGTAGATATATTTCTCGGCTTGCTTGCGTATCTCCTGCCTTCGGCAGTGCCATTCTGCCTTGGTGGAGACGCTGGTTCCATCGAGCTTCGTGAACGGGTCTGGCAGCTTGGAGATCTTGGGTAGAGCGCTTGCTTCCGGCAGGGAAGCGACCTCGCAATCGGCGCTCTCGTTCTCGACAGGGGTTTCGTCGGGACCCGTACCCGAGCTGGAGCTCGACGTCGTGCCGCCGCTCGAGCTGGAGCTGGAGCTGGACGTCGTGCCGCCGCTCGAGCTGGAGCTCGACGTCGTGTCGCCGCTGCTGGTCGCACTCTCGCTGCCCGAGCTGCCCCAGCCGCCCGCGCCTCCTTGCCCGGATAGGTCCGTTTCGGACTGCCCGCAGGCAGCGGCTGTGAGGCAGAGACCGAGGGCAACGCGGGCGGTTCGAGTGGCGAGCGTTCGCATGGATGGACCTCCTGGAGCGGGCATAATCAACGCTCGTCGGTTGAATTTGCGCTCACCGGAACGGCAGCTGGTATCGCGGCGCAAATAAGACGTCCGAGCGCGCATTCATGTCAAGAACAAGCTAGTGCAACTATTCAGCTCGCCACGCAACGGAACGGCGATCGATCGCGCTCGGTGAGTCCCGGTCGAATGACAGCTCCGAAAGATTCAGTGGCGTTGGCCGACTTCAGCCCAGATGAAGCGGCGGATCGCCGAAGTTCGTCCCCGAAACCATTTCGGCGAACGCGATCAATCACCTTGAATCACAGATTCGTGAGCTCGAGCCCGTGCGCGAGGGCGGCGCGCTCGACGACCTGTCCACGCATCGGGCGGGCCGCCTTCACCCCGCTGCCGGCGGGGCGGCCGCGCTACGTCGCAGCGGCGAGCGCCCGCGCCTGCGCGAACAGGTCGGGGCGCGCCCGGTCGTGGGACCAGCCCTCGGGATACGAGGCCACCGCCGAGGGGCGACCCCGCACGCTGCGCTCGTAGGCGTCGAGCGCTGGATAGCCGGCGAGCGACAGCCCGCGCCGCTGCATGTAGGCGAGCACGGGGTAGAACGCGCAGTCCGCGAGCGTGAAGGCGTCCGACGCGATGAACCGTGTCTCCTGAGCCCGCGTTTCCCACAGCGCGAGCTCCCGCTCCACGCCCGAGAGCGCGCCAAGGATGGCCGCCCGCCGGTCCGGCGAGATGGCTGCCGCGCCGGCCTCGAAGAGGCTCTCCAGCGGGTCGTAGACGCACGCCATGGCCTCGGACTCCTGCGCGAAGGCGAGCGCGCGGGCGAGCGCGCCGGGCTCGGCGAGCGGCGGGAGGAGCGGGGGTTCGGGATACCGCAGCTCGAGGTACGTCAGGATCGCCAGCGACTCGTTCATGACGGTGCCGTCGGGCTCGACGAGCACCGGGGCCTGGCCCCGCGGGTTGAGGGCCAGGAACTCCGGGGTGCGCGTCTCCCGGGGCTCCCGCATCACGCGCAGGCGGCGTGGCTCGAAGGCGAGGCCCTTCTCGTGGACCGCCATCAGGACGCGCCAGCTCGAGATCGAGCCGTTCACGAAATACACCGCGCGCTGCGCGCTCATCGGTCGCCTCCGGGCTCCTGCGACGCGCGGAGCGTGCGAAAATTGAGCGCCTCGAAGCCCGGGCGGTACGCGGCGGCGTCGAAGGTGGGGTCGATGTTCTCGGCGCGGAAGAGCTGCAACATCCGCTCTGCCTCGGCGCGCTCCGCCGCCTCACGCTCCGGCCCGGGGACCGCGGATCGGGCTCGGGCGCGCGCCTCGGCCTCGGCGCGATCGGACGTGGGCGCGCCGACGCCCCAGACAGCCCCGGTCGCCGGATCGTGAAACGTGCCGATGTGCCGGAACGTGAGCGAGATGCGCGAGGGCGACGTCGGGCCGTCGCCCTCGCCCTCCGCGTCCCCCTCCTGGCGGATGGCGTGATAAAATCGGCCGTTCGTCTCCAGGTCCATGACGAGCAGTGAGCCGTGCGGCAAAGGGACCTTCTGGAGAGCGTCCCCGTCCTCGGCGCGCTTGGGCCGGAGCACCATGGTGCGCTGTCGTCCGAGCGACACATTGACGATGAACGACGGGCGCACGAGGTCGAGCGTCTTGTCGGAGTGCTCGCTGATCCAGTCGCGCCCCGTGCGGTAGAGCTGGAGCAGGCAATGGTTGAGCGGGTGCCCGACGCGGCGCTCGACCTCCCTGCGGATGCGGTCGACGGCGGGGGTGAAGGGGCAGAGATCGGGCTGCTCGTCGACCGGGTGGCGATAGAGCGGCATGGCGCCGTCGGGCGAGCGCTCGCCCTGGATCGCGACGAGGCGCGGCACCTCCCCGCCGCGGTGGCGCATCGTCGTCCAGGCGACCTCGCGCTCGACAGCGGCGAAGGCGCCCGCCTCCCCGGCGAGGCGCTCGTCGAGGGCGCCGCACCACAGCGCCGTCTCGCCCGCGCCGATACCTGCGATGTGCAGCGGCCCGGGTCCGTCGGAGAGGAGGTCGGCCCAGCTGCGTCGCCGGCCGCCGAGGCCCTCGATCTCGCGCAGCGCCACGGCGTGTTTGCCCGCGGTGCCCGCCGCGGTCGCGTCCCCGAGGATGTCGACGTCGTAGCCGAGCCGGCGCGCGTCGCGGGCGGCGGCGAGGACACACACGTTGGTCGCGACGCCGCACAGGACCACGGCGGTCACGCCCGCCTGCTCCAGCCGGGCGTGCAGCTCGGTCTCGCGGAACGCCGAATACCAGCGCTTCTCGACATGCCATTCCGCGGTCCCCGCGGGGCGCTCGGCGCGCGCCGGGACGAGCGCCGGGAACAGCTCGGCGCCCCATGTGCCGCGGGCGCAGCACGCGCTGCCGGTGTGCGTCTGCCCGCGGAGCGCGTCCGGGGCCGCGTCGATCTCGCCGTAGACCGACGTCACCCACACCACGACCCGCCCCTGCGCGCGCGCCGCGCGCACGAGCCAGGCCACGGCCTGCGCGAGCTGGCGCGGATCGCAGTGCCGCTTCGAGAACGCGCCTCCCTCCGCGAGGAAGTCGTTCTGCATGTCGATGATCAGCAGCGCCGTGCGCGCAGGATCATGGGAAGGCGGCCCGGCTCTCACGTCCATCGTGTCCTGGTACCACCGGACGATCGCACGGCCAAGCTCCCGCGCCGCGACGCACAACCCGGAACAGAGGCCCGCCGGGCTCCGCCAGACACGGGCGCTCTCGCCGTGGCGTCCGGCCTCGCACCTGCGCTGTCGAGAAGGCTGAGTCCGGCGGGCCGACCCTCGGGCCCAGCAGGAAAGACGCTGTGTGCCGAAGTGGTCTCGCCTCGATTGATGTTTACTTGGGGCGTGTCCCGAGCGTACCTTCAGGAAAGGCGACGCCCCTTGGGGAAAGGTGGCGTTCGAGCCGCACGGGCGAGCGCTCGAGTGGTCTTCGTTGCCTGCGAGGGGAGGCGGCGGTGTCTCGAAAGAAGATCCTGCTGGTGGACGACTCGGAGACCGTCCTGATGATGGAGCAGATGATCCTCCGGAAGAGCTATGACGTGGTCACTGCCAAGGACGGCAGCGCCGGGGTGGTCAAGGCGCTCGCCGAGCGGCCTGATCTGATCCTGCTCGACGTGATCATGCCCGCGATGGATGGATTCGAGGCCTGCCGGAGGCTGCGATCGGAGGAGGCGACGCGGGAGACGCCGATTGTCCTCGTCACGAGCCGAGGCGAGGTCTCGCACAGGGAGGAGGGGTTTCGCAGTGGCTGCTCGGACTACATCACGAAGCCGATCGACTCCCTGGAGCTCCTCGAGAAGGTCAAGAGCTGTCTCGGCGAATGAGGTGAAGACCGACATGTCGCGTGATGGACAAGCTGAGCGCTGGGTGGAGCACGCGGTGCGCCGCGAGGGATCGCCGAGAGCGCACGTGAGCGCGCTCGAAGGGCAGAAGAAGAGGCTCGCGCGGCGCGCCCGCGCGCTCGGCCGGCTGCTCGGCCGGGCTCGGAGGGCCCATGGGCGCCTCGAGGCCCGCGCCGCCCGCGCCGAGGCGGCGCTCGCGCACGCCGAAGGCCGATGCGCAGCAGAGGAACAGCAGCGCTCGCAGCTCGCGAGCCTCTATGTCGCGAGCCGCCGGCTCCTGCCGCTCCGGACCCGTGAGGAGGCGTGCCGCGCCCTCCAGGACATCATCGCGAACCTCGTCGGCTCGGAGGAGATCGCCGTCTTCGAGATCGATGGCAGCGGGGCGGCGAGGGTCGTCGCGGCCTACGGCGTCGATCCGTCGTCCGCCGTCCTGGTGGCGCCGGAAGAGGGCGTCGTGGGCCGCGTGGCGCGGCGGATCGAGCCGTATTTCCGGCAGGGCGCCGCGCTCGGCAGCGACGCGGCAGCCCCCCAGGCCCCCTGTGCGCGCGGCGAGGGCGACGTCATGGCCTGTGTCCCGCTCACGATGGACGAGCGCGTGGTCGGCGTCATCGCCGTCTTCCACCTGCTCTCGCAGAAACCCGCGCTCGGGCCGCTCGATAAGGGTCTTCTCGAGGCGCTCGGCACCCTGGCTGCCGGACCGTTCTGCGCGGGGCGGGAGCGCTGCGGCGCCCCGGAGATGCGATGACGATGCTCAAGCCCCCGTCCCAGCGGTTCGGCGCGGGAGGAGCGCGGCTGAGCGTGCCCCCCCCGCGCGGCCCGCTGGCCCACTACCTCACGCCGGGCAACATCTTCGCGTCGGACGAGCCGACGATCATCACCACGATCGTCGGCTCGTGCGTCGCGATCTGCCTCTGGGAGCCGGCGCTCGGCGTGGGCGGCATGAATCACTACGTGCTCCCCAGCTGCCCGAACCTCGGCTTGGCGCTCGGGCGCTTCGGAGATACCGCCTTTCAGCAGCTCGTCGATCGCCTCGCGGCCTTCGGCGCCACGCCCCGCTCGCTCCAGGCCCGGATCGTCGGAGGCGCCTGCATGATCTCCGCCTTCCGGGAGCGGGACTCTCACCTCGGGCACCAGAACGTGGCGGTCGGGCTCATGATGCTGCGCGCCGCCGGGATCCGGGTCGTCCACCAGGACACGGGCGGCAGCCAGGGCCGGAAGCTCATCTTCCGCACCGACGACGGCAGCGCCGCCATCCAGCCCCTGTGATCGCGATGGATGCCGAGCGGGCCGCGCTCATGCAGATGTTCGCCGCCGAGACAGCGGAGCACCTCGACGAGCTCGAGGGCGCGCTCCTCGAGCTCGAGCGGCGGCCCGACGCCGGCCACCTCCTGGAGCGCATCTTCCGCGTCGCCCACACGATGAAGGGCAATGCGAGCTCCGTCGGCGCCCACGGGCTGAGCGAGCTCACCCACGCCGCCGAGGACGTGATCGAGGATCTCCACCGGGGCACGCTGCCGGTGACCGGCATGGTGGTCTCCTTGCTCCTCGAGACGGTCGACTCGGCGCGCCGCCAGCTCGCGGAGATGGACGGCGGAGAGGAGCCGCCGGGGTCGACCTCCCTGCCCGCGGGCGTGCTCGAGCGGCTCAGGAACGCCCGGCGCACCGAGCGAGAGGGGACCCCCTCGACGTCGAAGGGGGCCACCTCGAGCGCCGCGGACGAGGGCGACCGGGGCTCGGGCGCGAAGACCGTCCGCATCACGGTCGAGAAGCTCGATTGCATGGTCGATCTCATCGGCGAGGTCGCGATCACCCGGAACCGGATCGCGCGCGAGGTCCAGCTCGCGGGCGGCGCCGTCGGCGCGGCGCTGCGCGACGGCCTCGAGGAGCTGGATCGGCTGAACACCAAGCTCGAGGAGGCGATCCGCCGCGCGCGGATGGTGCCTGTCGGCCCCTGGTTCCGGCAGTACGAGCGCGCGGTGCGCGATCTCGCGCGGTCGCACGGCAAGCTCGCGCGCCTCGTGGTCGTGCACGGCGAGGTCGAGGTGGACACCGCGGTGATCGAGCGCCTCCGCGACGCGCTGACCCACCTCATCCGCAACGGCATCGATCACGGCCTCGAGCCGCCCGAGGTGCGGAAGGCGTGCGGCAAGGACCCGCGCGGGACCATCACCCTGCGCGCCACCCACGAGGGCGGCGGCATCGCGCTCCGCGTCTCCGACGACGGCGCGGGGATGGACCGCGCCCGGATCGCGGCGCGGGCCAGCGCGCAGGGCAGGTGCGCGGACCCCGCTGCGCTCTCCGACAGCGAGATCTACGGCATGGTGTTCGAGCCGGGCTTCTCCACCGCCACGACCGTCTCCGACCTGTCCGGCCGGGGGATGGGCATGGACGTGGTGCGGCGCCGCGTCGAGTCGCTGGAGGGCTCGATAGGCATCGAGAGCGCCGCGGGGGTCGGCACCACGTTGATCCTCCGGCTCCCGCTCACCCTCGCGACCATCGAGGGCTTCTCGGTGAGCGCCGCCGGCGAGCGGTATGTCATCCCGCTCCGCGCGGTCGTCTCCTGCGTCGGGCTCCCGAGCGGCGCCTCCGCCGCGGGCCCTGGCGGCATCCTCCACGTGCACGGGCGCGCGCTGCCGTGCGTGCGGCTCCGCGACCTCTTCGCCCTCTCCGGGCCTGCGCCGGCCCGCGAGAGCGTGGTGGTGGTGGCCCACGAGGGGGGCCAGGCCGGCCTCGTCGTCGACTCGCTCGACGGCGAGGGCAGGACCGTCATCAAGCCGCTCGGCCGGCTCTTCCGCCGCACCCGGGGCATCACGGGCTCCACGGTCCTCGGCGACGGCAGGCTCGCGCTGATCCTCGATGTGGACGCTCTGCTGAACGACCTCTCCCGCGGCCGCGACGGCGGTGGCGAGCTCCCGCCCCTGGATCGACGGCGGCGAACGCCGCCCTTGAAGGCGCGGGAAGGGGCGATGGATCCGGAAGGAAGGACACGATGAACCGGCTCAAGATTGCGATGCGTCTGACGCTCTCGCTCACGTTCATGGCGATGCTCATGGTCGCCATCGCGATCTCGGGGCACCTCAGCCTGACGTCCATCGCGCAGCAGACGCACGAGATCCTCGTGTCGGACGTCCGGGAGCTCGCGGTCGCGATGCAGCTCGAGCGGGACCTCATGGAGCTCCGCCGCTACGAGAAAGACTGCTTCCTCAGCATGGGCGATCGCCCGCTCCAGCAGGGTTATCAGGAGAGATGGAACGAGTCCGAGGCGGAGATCCAGCGGCGGCTGGACGAGCTCGAGCGCATCGTGACGCTGCCCCGGGAGCGGGAGTCGGTCTCCGCGATGCGGCGCGACGTGGCGAGCTACGTCGTCGGCTTTCGCCGCGTGATGCAAGACGCGCTCGCCGGGCAGCTGCCCACGGCCCAGGCGGCGAACACCGCGATGGCCGGCGTCAAGAGCGAGATCGATCGGTTCGAGGACTCGGCCGAGAGCTTCGCCCAGGCGAGCACGAGGGACATGGAGGCGTTGCAGGCGTCGCTCAGCGGCGACGCGCAGCGCGCCTCGCGGGAGATGGGCCTCATCGCCTTCGCGGCCCTGGCGGTCGGCGTGGTCGTCAGCGTCCTCGTCTCGCGCAGCATCACGGGGCCGCTGAGCTCGGCCGTGGGGCTCGCCAGGCGGATCGCGGAGGGTGATCTGCGGCACCGGGGCGTGGCCGCGGGCCGCGACGAGGTCGGGCAGCTGGAGGAGGCGATGGCGGAGATGGCGGACAAGCTCTCGACCGTCCTCCTGGAGATCCGCACGGGCGCCGAGTCGCTCGCCGCCGCCTCGACGCAGATCTCGGCCACCTCGCAGAACCTGTCGCAGGGCACGAGCGAGCAGGCGGCCGCGGTGGAGGAGACGTCGGCGAGCCTCTCGGAGGTGAGCGGCTCGATCCAGAAGAACGCCGAGAGCAGCCAGCAGACAGGCGAGCTCGCCAACGGCGCCGCGGCCGCCGCGGACCAGAGCCTCGAGGCGGTCCAGCGCACCGTCGCCGCGATGCGCGACATCGCCGAGAAGGTGTCGATCGTGCAGGAGATCGCCTACCAGACCAACCTGCTCGCGCTGAACGCGTCGATCGAGGCGGCCCGGGCCGGCGAGCACGGCCGCGGCTTCGCCGTGGTCGCGAGCGAGGTCCGCCGGCTCGCGGAGCGGAGCCAGGCCGCCGCCAAGGAGATCGGCGCGCGCGCGTCGACGAGCGTGCAGGTCGCCGATCGCTCGGGGCAGCTGCTCGAGGAGATGGCGCCCGCGATACGACGGACCTCGTCGCTCACGCAGGAGGTGGCGACCGCGTCGGTGAGCCAGGCCGACGCGGTAGGCCAGGTGAACAGCGCCATGCGCCGCGTCGACGAGGTGACGCAGCGCAACGCCGCGATCAGCGAGGAGCTCGCCAGCACGGCCGAGGAGCTCGCGGCGCAGGCCGACGCGCTCTCGGGCATGCTGCGCTTCTTCCGGGTCGGCGACGAGCTCGCGTTCCCCGAGCGCACCCGCGTGCCGCGCGCCGCGGGCGACGCGCGGCGCCTCGCGCCGCCTTCCCGGGAGGGCGCCCCGGCCTCGCCGGCCGCCTCGAACGGCGCCGCCGTGCTCGCGACGCTCGCCCGGGCCAGGACGAACGGGGCCGCGCGCGCCCCCGCGGCGCTGCACGAGGACGCCGAGTTCGAGCGCTTTCCGTCGCGGGGCGCGGATCGGGCTACCTCCGGGCGCGCGGAGGTCCCGTGAGCGCCGCGCCGGAGCCTCGATCGTCGCAGTACATCTCGTTCTTCGTTGGCGGGGACGAGCTCGCGGTGGACATCCTCCGCGCGCGCGAGATCGTCGAGATCACCGCGATCACGCGGGTGCCGAGGATGCCGCAGGCCGTGCTCGGCGTGCTCAACCTGAGGGGGCGGGTGATCCCGGTCATCGACCTCGCCGTCCGGCTCGGGCTCCCGGCGTCGGTGAGCACGCGGCAGAGCTGTATCCTCATCGTCGAGACGGAGTTCGACGGCGAGCTCACCCGGATGGGCCTCTTCATCGACGCCGTGGGCGACGTCGTGGACCTCGACGCAGCGGCGATCGAGCCGCCGCCGCCGTTCGGCACGCGGGCCCGCCTCGACCACCTCCTCGGCCTCGGCAAGGTGGGCGACAGGCTGCTCTTGCTGCTCGACATCGACCGGATCCTCTCGCCGGAGGAGCTCTTCGCGGCCGCGTCGCTCGATGCCGAAGGCGGCGCCCGCGCGGCGCTGCCGGGTGCGCCGGCGCAGGGCGAGCCCGAGGCATCGCAGTCGGCCTCGAGCGCGTCGCGATCCCCCTCGTGACCCTCTGCGCCGTGGGCTGGATCTCGAACCGTGATCGATGGCAGACCCCCGGCGACGCGCTCGGCAGGCACCGCGCGCGCACGCCGGGGCTCTTCGGCTGGGAGCTCGATCCCGACGAGTGATCCGCTTGCGCTCGCCGGCCGAGCTCAACATAGAATCGCGTTTGCGGGGGAGGGCGAAAGGAGAGCGCAGAGACATGGCGGCTTATGGGTACAGTCACGTCCCCGACCGGGGGTTCCACGCATTTCTCGGTGATCTCGAGGAAGGGGCGTGGAAGGAGATCTCGATCGACAAGTACGACGCGCCGGATCAGGTAGCGCCGCTGCTCTTGGAGGCGCCGCGGCCGGTGGCGTGGAAGCTGCGCGCGCGGTGGAGCATCGCGCGGCTCGACGAGGTGCTGGCGGTCGCGTCGGACGACGTGCTCCGCTCGCTCGACGCGGCATGGGATTCGGCGCAGCGGGCGTTCGATTACACGGTGGCCGCGGCCGAGGAGCACGAGGACGCGCCCGTGCGCACGGCCGCGACGCGGGTCCGGCGCGCCATGCTGAAGGGTGGCGGCACCGGGCAGACCACCCTGACCTATGGTGCCGAGGTCGATTTCGGGCGCTCGCAGCTGGAAGCGGCAAAGAACAAGCGCATGGAGGCCGATCTCAAGAAGATCGGCGCGCTCCCTCACATCAAGCGGATCGAGGCGGCGACCGACGCGCTGGCGAAGGCGATGGGTCGCGGCGCGGTGGAGGGCCGGCCGGGAGCGCGGTCGATGCGCCTGCGCGAGGCCATGGGGGTCTGTGTGACCGCCTTCAACAGCATCCACGACGAGATGGTCTGGCTCCTCGAGCACCTGCCCGCGGGGAAGAAGCGCGAGCAGATCGAAGCGCTGCACAGGCCGTTCCTCGAGCTGCTCAAGCGCTATCCCCCGCCGGCGTCAGCGGCCAGCGCCGCGACCGAGCCGGAAGAGGAGGGAGCCGAGGCCGACGCGGCCTCGGGCGACAAGCCGGCGTGAGGCGCCGCGGTTCCTTGCAGCAGCGGAGAGCAGGTCGCCGGTAGGCTCGCAGGTGCTGCGAGCGGGTCGCGACCGGGCTTGCAGCACCTGCGAGCGGGGCGCGACCGGGCTTGCAGCACCTGAGAGCGGGGCGCGACCGGGCTTGCAGCACCCGAGAGCGGGGCGCGACCGGGCTTGCAACACCTGCGGGCGGGTGGCGCGGGCGCTTGCGGCACCTAGCACGACTGCGGGGCGTGATAGGCTCGCGCCCGTGCCCCGCCGCCGCTCCGCCGCCGAAATCCTCCGCTCGGTCCCGGCGCGCAACCGCCTCGTGCTGCTCCAGCTCGGTGTGGACCTGGACGATCCAGCGGACGCGGAGCTCTTCATCTCGGGCGTGCGCGCCGCCGAAGCGTCGATCGCCGAGCAGGAGCGCTGGGAGCGGGAGCGGCTCGGCTGACGCCGTGCATTCCTTCCGCGGTCTACATTTCCCATATCCTGCACCGTCGATCTGGCGAGGGGGCGGTAGCCCGCCTGCTACGAGAAGATGCTCCACAACCTCGCCGCCTTCGTCGCGCTCGCCTGCGCCGGCTGCTGGCCGCGAATCGAGGGACAGGCCCTCGCGGACCTCGTGGCCCCCGACGATCCAGTGAGCTTGTCAAGTGCAAAGGGTGGGCGCCGAGCACGACAAGGCTCGGCCCCGGGACCAGCAGGAGATCCACGGGGGTTAGCTATAGCTTCCGTTATTGATTGCGTTGCTTCCGATATTGATGCATAGTCCGGGCACAGGCGCAGGCACCTCCGAACCACCTCGGGGGTCAGGAGCGTGCGCCGAGGACCGTGTCCGTCTCACCGGGGTGGTGATCATGGGCTGCGACGAAGCCGCGAAGAACGGCACCGAGCTCCAGAGCGTGTTCGACGGAGTCGATCTCCCTGACAACACGCGTCGGGTCTATAGCGCGCAATGGCACCATTTCGTGGGGTGGTGCGTCACGCGCGCCTCGCGCGCGCGCCCGGTTCGCGCGCTTCCGGCACGGCCGCGCCTCGTGGTCGCCTATCTCGCCGCGCTCGCCGAGGGCGGCCGGTCGGCTTCAACGCTGAGAGGCGCCTGTACCGCCATCAGCAAGGCGCATGAGCTGCGCGGCTTCGCGCCGCCGACGAGCCATCCGATCGTGGTGGCCTGGCGGCGCCGGCTCATCGAAGCAGGCGATCAAGAGCCCCAGAAGGCCGTCGAGCTGACAGCGGCCCAGGTCGCGCAGATGACAGCGGCCATGGGCGCTCACCTGGTCGACCTGCGCGATCGCGCCCTCGTGCTCGTCGGCTATGCGGCGAGGCTCCGGCGCTCGGAGCTCGTCGGACTGGATGTCACCGACATCGTCTTCTGCAATGAAGGGATCGAGCTCCTGGTGCCAGCGCGGAGGATCATCATCCCTCCTGGGCGTCACCAGCACACGTGCACCCCGGCGGCGGTGCGGTCGTGGATCGACGCTGCCGCGCTCGCGCCGAGCAGACCGCTGTTCGTCGGGATCAACCGATGGGGTCAGCTGGGCGGCCGGCTGTCCGATCGCGCAGTCGGCTTGATCGTCCAGACCAGGGCCAGCAAAGCCGGCCTGTCGATCGAGGGCATCAGCGCGGACTCGCTCCGCGTCGGCTCCCGGGACGAGCGCCGGCTCCTGTGAGGTCGCGGAGTTGGCGACGCGCCGGTGCTCGCGCCGGACGCGTAGCCGGTGCCAGCCCCTCTCTCTCTATAACTTCCGTTATTGCTCGCGTTGGTTCCGATGTTGAAGCACAGTCTGGCAAGGCGACAGACGCATTCCTGACGAGCCGCGAAGGCCGAGCGCAGCGACGGGTCGGCGCGTCAGCGCCTCAGTGTGTCTAGGGGCGTGTTCAGCTCACGGGGGGCTGGCAACCATGGATCGCGACGAAGCCGCGAAGACAAGCACGGAGCTCCAAAGCCTGTTCGACAATGTCGCGCTGTCCGACAACACGCGCCGGCTCTACGCGGCTCAGTGGCGGAAGTTCGCGGCCTTTTGCGCCGCGCGCCCTTCGCCCGCGCTCCCTGCGCGGCCCCGGCTCCTGGTCCTCTATCTCGCCATGCTCGCCGAGGAGCGCCCGTCGGCTTCTACGCTGAAGGTCGCTTGCAACGCGATCGCCAAGGCTCACGATCTGCAGGGCCACGCGCCGCCCACGAGCCACCCGTTCGTGATGACGTGGCAGCGTCGCCTCGCGGACACATGCTCTCACGAACCGCAGAGAACGGCCGGCCTGACGGTGGCTCAGCTGCGGCAGATCGTGACGGTCATGGGGGATGACTTGGCCGCCTTCCGCGATCGTGCGCTGCTGCTCGTGGGCTTCGCGGCGAGGCTTCGACCCGCGGAG
Organism: Sorangium sp. So ce124; assembly: GCF_051525235.1. Classification (NCBI taxonomy): domain Bacteria; kingdom Pseudomonadati; phylum Myxococcota; order Polyangiales; family Polyangiaceae; genus Sorangium; species Sorangium sp. So ce124. Next base: position 3,338,896 of record NZ_CP150312.1, on the reverse strand, counting down.
CTCGTCGAGCTGAACGTCGCCGACGTCGTCCGCCGCGGCGAAGGGATCGAGCTCCTGGTGCCGGCGCGGCGGATCCTCATCGCGCCGGGGCATGATCCGATCACGAGCACGCCGCTCGCGGTGTGCTCGTGGATCGACGCCGGCGCGCTGGTGCCCAGCGGGCCGCTCTTCGTCGGGATCAACCGATGGGGCCAGCGCGGTGGACGGCTGTCCGAACGCGGCGTCACCATGATCGTGCAGGCCAGGGCTCGCAAGGCGGGCCTGTCGAACGAGGGGATCAGCGCGGATTCGCTTCACCTGGGCTCGCGAGACGAGCGCCGACTTCTGTAGCGGGCGCGGCGTCGGTGCCGCACCCGGACCTGATAGCGAAGAGCACTACGCCGCGGCTGCCGGCTTGGGCTGCGCCGCGCCTTCTGGAGGTCAGAGCATGCACCGGGTACTCGATGCGATGGTGTCTTTATCGCCGATAGCGCTGGGGATCGTGGCGTGTTTCGCGTTCGGCCTGGCCCTCGCCGCGCGCGAGGCGCTGGGGAAGGAACGCGGGTTCCGCGCGGCCGCGGAACGAGCGCGCGATGCGGCCCTCAAGACGCTGGCCGCGAACAAGGACTGGGAGCTCGAGGAGATCGGCCGGTTCAGGCGCCTGCTCGACTGCCACATCGACGCGATCGTCGCCGAAGCGACGGAGTTTCGAGAGCGGGCCGTCCCGTCGCCCGGGGCGGTCCTGGAGGGCTTGTGCTCCTGGCACGCCGACTGGAAGCGAGATCTGGCCCGGACCACCGATCTCCAGCCGGGCGAGGTGGACAGGCTGTTGAAGAACGCGCTGCCGGTGAGGCCAGGCCTCGCGCGGAAGCTGGAGCTGTTCACCGGCGCGCCCGCTCGCTACTGGGAGCACCTGTGGCGGCTGCACGACGACTACCGCGCGGAGGTGGATCAGACGGTCGTGATGCTGATCGACGGCGCGCAGCGCGGGCGCAAGGGGGCGCCTCCCGAGCCGCGTCCCGTGCTCCAGCTCGTCGATGAGGGCCGCGCCGTAGCGGAGCCGGCGACTCCACGAGTTCCGCCGGTCAGTCGCCCGGTCGCACCGCAGCCGCCCGCGGCTCCGCCCGCCCAGCGCGCCGCCGCGGAGCCCAGGCTCCCCGCCGTCTCCGAGCCGCCGGGCGCGAGCACGGCACGGCGTGAGCTCGGCGGTCTGCCTCCACCACCGAAGCCGCGCGGCAAGCATCCGGGCGCCGCGCCGACGCCGGGCGGGACGCCGGCGCTCGGGCGGGCCTCCACGCTCACGGACTTCCCGGTCCTGCGTGGAGACGCTCGTCCTGGCGACGGCGACGGATGGGCAGAGGTCGAGCGCTCGCTCTTTGAGGCCACCCAGCCCGGCACGGGCAGCAAGCCTCGCGTGTAGGCCGGAGTTTCGCCATGGGAGCCGATCCGATGGATGGGACGAAGCTCGAAGAAGCGCGCGCCTCGGCCGCCGCGCGCCTGTTCGGTGGTGAGAGGGCCCGCCGCGACGTGCTGCTCTGCCTCGCGCGCCTCGGGGTTCCGGAGCGAGATCGCGGTGATGTCGCCGGCCAGGTCTGGCTGCAGGCCTGGAAGAGCTGGCGCACGTTCGACCCGAGGCGCGGCACCGCGGAGCGCTGGTTGAACAGGATCGCGGTGCACGTCGTGGCTCACTACCACGAACGCGCGCGGCACCGCTGGGAGGAGCTGATGGCGGAGCTGCCGGATCCCGTCGATCCCGCGCCGGACGCCGCGGACGCGATGGCGAGCCGCCGCGTCGAGGTTCGCGTCGTCGAGGCGCTGGGAGAGATCGACCCGAAGCTCGGCGCGGTCCTCGTCTCGCACGATCTCGAGGGGATCCCCATGGCGCGCATGGCGGAGGCGGCCAAGATGTCCCTGTCGACGCTCTACAAGCACCGCGCGAGGGCGCTCGCCGCGCTGCGCGCCGTCCTGGAGCGCGAGGGCGACCTGGAACCGTGGCGGGGCCATGATGGGTCCTGCCCGCTGGCAGCCCCTAAGAACCGGAGTACAGTCCACGCCATGACCAGCGATGAGCGGACTGACGCGGAAGACCTGGAAGAAGAGCTCGCATGGGCGGTCGATGCCCAGGTCGTCGCCATGGGCTATATCTATCTTCTGGCCGGCGCACTGAAGCGCGGTGACGCCGATCTGGGGGTCGATCCATCCGCGTGGGAGAACACCATGGGCGCCGTCGAGTGGGCGATGATGGAGCATGTGGACGGGCGCATTCAAGGCCCCATGACCATCACCCTGGAGGACATCGAGCGGATGCGCCGGCTTCACACGATGGGCTCCGCAGCGCTGGCCGGAGGGGAACGGCCGCCCGAGCTGTACCAGCTCTCGCTCCAGTGCATGGAGGGTCTGTTCGGTTCGGATTGGGAGCGAGCCGCGCAAGAAGCTGCCCGCAGCTTGCGCGATCCCGATCAATAAACTTCGCTATCATTCGTTATCGATGCGACAGAACGACCTCCACAAGATAAAGAGAGCCACGTGAGCCAGGAGGAGAGGGGTTCGCTCCTCGGCGCTCCGGCAGCCTGGTGTAGCGCGCCGGAGCTGGGTAGGGCCTTATTGCTCGCAGCAGAGGAACTTTGGGGGGCTCCGTACGATCTGGTCGACGACGACGGAGCGGCGCTGCACGGGGGCGCAGGCGCCTGCGATGGGGGCCGCGGGCTCGGCTTGCAGCGCCGTGAAGTTCGGTCGGGACGGCGACGGGAAGTCATGGCACACGGGATCGTCCGTGAACGAGAGCGTTGCGCTGTCGAACGCTTGCTCGCAGGCCCTGTCCGCATAGGCCGTGATGTGCACGGTGCATTCCAGCTCGCTCGGCGGGGCGCACTCGCACGGCGAGCACGTGCGGTAGTCGATGCGGTGCTTGGTGAACACGCGTCGAAGGGGGAGCTCGGCGGGGCAGACGGCATCCACCGTCGAGGTCATGCAGGACACGAAGCCCGAGGGCGGCGCCAGCGCCGCGTCCGCCCGGCAAGCCCTCCCGATCTCGGCGGTGAGCGCCGGCGGCTCGGGGGTGGGCGAGGGCTCGCACGGCACCACGACCGGAGGACGGTAGAGGATCGACGCGTAGGACAGCGTCGGGACGGGGAACGGCGGGGCGAAACACCCACCGTCCCAGCCCTCGGGCAGGTCGACGTGGTTCGTGGGCACCGTCTCCTCGCCGCACGCTGCGCCGAAGGTCTCGTACGCCGTCGAGGGCTTGCACGTGGCCGGGGCGCAGGAGCACTCGCCACAGTCCGGCGACGGGTCCTCGTATTGCCATCCATCCCAGGCCGGCTCGGCGCCATCCGGGCACGGCGGCGCCTCCGTCGGGTCGCCGGTCCAGAGCCACATGGGCTTTGGCTCCTCGATGTAAGGGGTCTCGAGGGCGCACGCTGCGGCGGTGACGCCAGCGAGCGCGAACGGCAGGACGGATCGCATCGTGGTGCTCCTGATCTGTCGGTGGGCCGCTCTCCGGGCGGAGCGGCCGGTGTTCTACTCTCGGTGAGGGGGCGTCCGGTGAGCGCGCAAGCCCGAATCTCCCCGACGCCCGTCGGCGCACTTCACTCGGACGGCTCCGTGTTGCAGTTCTTGACATGAAACTCGGCAAATTCGAGACGGCCCTCGTCCCCGAACTTCGTCGCCACAGCGCAGGCATCTGCCGAGAAGGTGCCTGCGGCGGGGTCGTTGTCCGCCGCCTCGAACGTGACCGGGCACGTGCCCATCACGTAGTAATAATCGTCGAGCATCGCGGCGACGCTACGCTCCGATGACGACTCCGGCCATACCCTGAGAAACATGATGGTGATGGCGTCGGGCTCACGCTGGGCAACCTCCGCATGGTCCTTGCGGGCCACGTACATCGACGGAGAATCAGGAATGCTCACATCGCAGCTCATGTACCATGTGTCGTCGCTCTGGATCGGCTGGGTTCCACCCCTGCCCGTGTCCAGCGTGAACCGATACTCCCCCGCGAACTCGTTGAAGAGGAGGACATGGGATATGCCGGTGACCTCGGGGCCCGGCTCTTCGCTGCATCCGAGCGCGAGCACCGCGAGGCCGAGACATAGCAGCCGGCCGGGGTGCGCTCTCCAGCATCCCGAGACCTTCGATGGGAAAGCGGCTTTGCTGCTCATGGGCTCACTTTCCTGCTGTCGCGCCTCTCGAACGAGGCGCGTGACGATGCGCTGTCATGGTCCTGTTCCGATCGTGTGCCGCCCGGCGCAAGGGTCAGTCGCGGCAGCACGCGACATGGTGCTCGCCTTTCTCGATGGTGCCGGAGGCCATCGACGTGGCGCGCTTCGGAGTGCACGCGCCCTCCTCCCGCCGGATCACGTCGACCCGAAAGGCGGTCAGCTCCGCCGGCGCCGTGAGGTCATGGCACAGCGGGACGTCGGTGTCGGACAGCTCCGCGCTGTCGAGCGGGCGGGAGCAGCGCGTGTCGCCGTACAGCGTGACCGTCATGCGGCAGCTGCCCCCGCTCGGCGGGCCGCACTCGCACGGAGAACAGGTGCGATCATCCGGCCCCAGCGTGCTGAATTCCCGCCGGATCGGGAACTCGATCCGGCAGGTTCCGTCGTCCTCGGGCGGACGGCAGAGCGACCAGCCCGGCGGAGGCGTCTCGTTCGCTTGGCCCGCCCGACACGCCCTCGCGAAGATTCCGTCGATGGGCGGCGGCTCGGGCGTGGGCGACGGCGTACACGGGGCGAGGGTGGGCGGACGGTAGGTTACCGAGGCCAAGGAGCTCGCCGGGATGGAAAGCGCGGGAACGGTACACGCTGCGTCGAGCACATCGTCCGCCTCCAGCGAGCTCGGCAGCCCCTCGCCGGGGCACGCCGCCGCGTGGCTCGTCACGCCCGTGGGCGGGGCACAGCGGGCTGGGCTGCACGCACACGGGCCGCACTCCGGTGGAAAAACCTCGTCCACCCATCCCTCCCACCAGATCTTGCGATCCCCTGGACACGGGGCGGCGTCCTCGTGGTCGCCGGACCAGAGCCACATGGGCTCCTGTTCTTTTTTCGGGGGATAGATATAGAAGTTGTCCAGGTCGAGGCACGCTGTGAGCGTGAACGCGATCAGTGCAGACGGTAGCCCGCATCGCATCATGGGTCCTCTCCGCTCCGTCTCTCAGTAAGCTGTGTTCCCTGCAGACAGATAGAACCGAGCGTGGTCGAGCGGCTCCCGCCTCGATGTCGACGACCCGTGGACCGGTCGTGGCACAGAGACGGTGCGGCGGCGCTCGTCGGACCACTCCGATGGCACTTTCTTGGGCAGCTCGGGCGTCGAGAGCGCCTCGGCGGTGCCGGAGGGAACGGGCGCGGGCGGAGCGGCGGAGGACTGCGCAGTTGCGACGTGGACGACCCGTGGCCGTGGGTCCACGGGCCGAGGCGCGCGCTGCCACAGGACGAAGAACCAAGCGGCTGCCAGCAGGGATGCCAGCGCGAGCGCGTAGCCGAGCAGGGGCCTGCGAAGGCGTCTTCGCTCGCCCGAGCGCGCACCGAGAGACACGACGGGCGGTGGCGGGGGCAAGGCATCGAGCTCCGGCACCTCGACGGCGACGGGCAACCGCGGCGTGGCAGGAGGCGCGTGCGGCGTGCCGACGTCGTTCTGCGGCATCGTCCCGGTCTTGAGCGTGTCCGGTGGCACCGACGGGAGCGACGGCGGCGGCGCACCGATCCCTCCCGCCCGTTCGCCGGAGGCGAGCGGCGCTTCGTCGTCGGTCCCGAGGTCCATCGCCGTCTCGCGCGGCTGGCGCCGGGAGGCGGACACGTCCAGGAAGGGGTTGTCATGGGGAAGCTCGGGCGGTCCCTCCAGCTCTTCCCATTCGCGGGCGAAGGGCATCAAGACCGCGAGGATGTTCTCGAGGCTCGGTTGCCGCCGCTTGGGGTTCTCCGCGAGGGCTCGGCGTATCGTCCACTGGAGCACGGTCGGGATCGCCGCGGCGCCACGGGTCGCCGTGGTTTCCGGCGCGAGAGGGAGAATCTCCTCTTCGACCGAGAACTCGCGCTGACACACGAGCTCGTAGAGGAGGGTGCCAAATCCGTAAATGTCGGTGCGGGGGCTTATGCGACCCCCGGAGAGCAACTCTGGCGCCGCGTAGTTCGCCTCGCGGAGCACGTCGTCGGCGCCGAGATCAAAGAGGCGGACGAAGCCGAAATGGGTGATGGCGTAGCGACCCTCGCCCACGACGAATACACGATCCGGACCCAGCAGGCCATGGATCGCGGAGAGCGCGTGGGCGCGCGCGAGGCAGCTTCCGAGGTCGATGAGCGTCTTGAAGACCGCCGGCCCGAGGTTCACCCCTCGCATCGCGTCGACGAGCCGGACGGCGCCTCCTTGGACGGGCGACACCGCCCAGGCGACGGAGCCGGCGGTTCCCCCGTAGCAGGCGGGGACGATCTCGGGGATCTCGGCTGCCACGCGCTGCAGGCGCTCGAGCTCGGCGGCGAACAGGTCGGGTTGGATCCGCGCGCCCTCCCGGATGTGCAAGCGGACGAGGCCGGTGGTGTCTCCGAGCGGCCGCGCGAGGAACGTGTCCACTGCGCCCCGCTCGATCTCGCTCAGGACCTCGTAGCCTTCCCAGGTGTCGCCGACGGCTACCATACGAAGCGCACCTCCGCGCCGCTGGCGTGGGCCCGGATCTCGGCGTTGCGCGGAAGGACGACGTACACCAGCGCCGCGCCGCTGACCACTGCCCCGGCGATGAGCACGGCGGCGCCCCACGTGTGGAGCCGGTTGGCGCGTTCATAGGCGCCGATCGCCTGCTCGTAGGTGTTGTCGGCGCCGTCGGGTGACGACGGGTCGCGGTCGGGTGGCGATGGGTCGCGCCCACTCGTGTCGATTTCTTGTTTCGGCCGGGTCGCCTCCTGGCTCGCGTCGATCGCGGCCACGTGGAGCCCGATCCCGGTGCCGACCAGGCTCGCGGCGACGAAGGCACCGGTCCCGACGATCCACGGGTTCGCGCCCGCCTGGCGCGCGCTCGGAGGGGGTGGTCCGGGCGCAGGGGGTGGTTTACCGAGCACAGGACCCTTGACGGCTGGGGCGTCGTGCGGTCCGGGCGCAGGGGGGGCTTTCGGCGCCGGTGCTGGTTCCGGGGCCGGCGCCGGGGGTGCTACCTCATAGGTGAGGGGCAGCTTCAGCGCCTCTCCCGCCTCGATCTTCACGCGCGCCCGAGCGAACAATCGTTGGGGGCCCATCGCGGTGATCTCGTGCTCGCCCGGTGCCACGTAGACCTTGTGTCTCACGTCCACGTCCTTCCCTGCGACGAGGACGCGCTCCGCGCCAGGCGGCGGACTCAGCTCGAGTTCGCCGACGTGCTGGCGCACGGCGGCAAAGTCCGCGTGGCGCGCCTCGAAGAGCCCGCGCTCCCTGGCGTCTTGCGGCGCGGGCATCCGCTCGATGCACTTGGAGAGCTCCCCGGCGGCCGTCTCCCAGCGCTCGAGGCGTCGATCGAGCTGTCCGAGCTGGCACAGGGCCGGGTTGGAGGGCTCGAGCAAGTGGATCCGGCCCCAGATCGCGCGAGCGCCGCCCACATCGAGCTGAGCGATCGCCTCGTCGGCCTCGCGGAATAGCGCCAGGAGCTCCGGCGAGCGAGGCGGCGGGCCTTCCGCGTGCACCTGGGACGAGAGGGAGCACAGCGCCAGCGAGATAAGCGTCGCCGCCGGCAGGGAGCGAGCGGCCAGTCCAGAAGCACCCATGGAACTCCTCGGCCCACACGAGGGGACCCGACGCACCGCCGACCCGGGGCAGCGGGGCGTCCCCTTTATACCATCCTGGGGCGGCAGGATACCGACGGGATGGGCGGACTCACGGCCGAGAGCATTGCGGCGGCTCGTGCGGATTTGTCACGGAAAGTGAGGGTAGGGCGTCCGATGCGGCGCGGCGCCGGGACGCCGCCCACGCGCTCCTGGCGCCGGCGAGAGGGGGCCGGTGGTGCCCTGCCGGGGGTGAAGCCCAGCCGCTTTGGACGAACTCCCGCAGGAGTAAGGTTCTTCCAACCGGGGGCAGTTCGCGAAGCTGAAACTTGACGCCTCCGAAGCATTTCGGTTCCCTTCGCCTCCTCCACCATGTCGATGCGCTTCCAGGGCGCGGTCCGCCTACTCTGCGCGTGTGCCCTCGTCGTCGCTCCCGCGCCCGCGCTGGCACTCGAGCTCAGCGGCGGCGTGAGCGTGGGCGGGATCCAGGTCGGGACCGAGCCCAAGCTCGCCGTAAGCCCCTTCGTCGGGTGGCTGTGGCGCAGGACGAGCGATTTCCGGTTCGAAGTCCACAATGCGCTCAGCATCGTTCCAGGGGCAGGCGTCGGGGTCTACGATCGGACGGCGGTTACCTTTGGGTACACCACGAAGACCGGCAATGTGAGCCTCGGGCCGTCTCTGTCGATCTACCTGATGCGGGTGTGCGGCGCGGTGATCTGCGATCGCGTGATGGGGATTGCTCCGGGCGGCCGCGCCCAGTCCGACTGGTACTTCGCCGGGCGTCTGGGGGTGTCCACGAGCGTCAACGTGGACTGGGCCGGCGGGAGTAGCCGTGTCCTTCCCGGCAGCATGGTCCTGATGGTCACGGCCGGGCCCATCTGGCGGTTCGGGGGAGAGTCGAAATGAAGAGGTTGATCGTCTTTCTATTTCTCGGTATTACGGCGTGTAACTTCGACTTGGGAGAGTGCTACGTCCGGGGCGACGGAACGGAAGGCGCCGGCGGGAGCATCATCACCCCCACGGGTGGGGTCGGCGGCTTCGGGTATGTCCCGCTAGAGCCGCAAAACCATACCGGCTACGACGAGGACCCATGCGGCGGCTCACAGGTCGCCGAATGTACGGTCACGTGGAAGTCCGGTTCGGCTCAGTGCAAGAGACAGGGGGAGGCAGGTACCTGCACGACGCTCTACCAGGGCCAACATTCGAGCCTGGACGAAGCCAAGGAACGATGTGAATATGCCAACGGGGTACACCTCGACTCGGGAGTGCAATCGTGCGGCCCGTGCCGGTGGGTGACCGGTGCGCAGAATGACTGCTTGGAGCACTGCAAGGATCTGTGTTACCAGATATGGGTGAATTGTCGCAACAATTGTCCCAGGGGAGATAAGAATTGCCTGTCTGAATGCACGAACGAACTCGCTGTTTGCAACCGCGACTGCGATAGAAAGTGCCGATGATCACGATCGAGTTAAAGTACAAATTCGGTGGAGACGCCCATCAGAACGTCGTCGTGCGATTGTTCGATGTCAAGCAGGTGCGCGGTGCCGACGATCCCGCACCTTGGGATATCAGTGTAACGATCGTGTGGGGAGACGAGGTCGCGTTCGATCGCCAGCTAGCTGGTGCGGATCCACTCCACGCTGTGGAGCTGGCCGCTCAGTTTGCGTCCAAGTACATCCGCGGCCGAGCGGAAGATGAGGGCGGCACCCTTGAACCGCCAATCGTGCCCTGAGGACAGTGGTGAAACCACTGATTGTTTGAGAGATTACGACAGGTAGTCATCATCCACCGTGTCGATGCGCTTCCCGGGCGAAGTCGGCCAGCTCTTCGCTTGTGACCTCGTCGTCACGCCGACGCCGGCGTCGGCATTCGAGTTCAGCGGCGGCATGCCTGGGCCGGACAGCGATCCTACGGCGGAAAATTCACAGAGAATGTCCCATTCGTCGCACCGCCGCCTCGGTCGTGCCGAGCTCGCTCTCGCCTTCGGGCGCGTCATCGACCTTCACCGGAGCCAACGTCGCTCCGGCAGCTCATAGCCGGCCAGCGCCTTGGCGCGGGCCGCGCGGGCCGCCGCGAGCCAGTGCGCCCGGTCCGGGTCGCTGTCCCACGGCGGGGCATTCCGATAGAGGGTATCCCAGTATTCGCGAGCCGCCGCCTCGGCCGTTTCGAGCTCGCTCTCGCCTTCGGGTGCGTCATCGACGCGCTCCGCGAAAGCGCGCCAGGGCTCTAATTCCCGACTGGTGTGATTCGGCCACGTTCGTCCGGGCGCCCCGTTGAACACCCCACCGCTGCTCTGGAGGTAGCTCTCATAGGCACTCCGAGCGATTGCCTCCAGGCGGCGGCGGTTGACGTGCCCGGTGCAGCAATCGCGGTACGCCTGGGCCCACTCGCGGTCCTCGTCCGGGACGTCCTCCCGCCATGCGCTGGCGTAGATGTCGAGCAGCTCCTGTTTGCGTAAGGCCCACTCGTTCCGATCGTTTGCGTCAGGCAGGGCGCGGATCGCTCGCTCTCGGGCGGCGGTCGGTCCGGGGTACTCCGGCAGCCCAGCCCCCCAGTACCACGGCGGCTCCAGCATCGGGGGGATCGGCCTCTGCATCGAACCCGGCTTACCGCCGCGCCCTAGCGCAAACCCCCTCTGGAAGGCGCGGAGCGCCATGCGCCCGTGCTTCTCGGCCGTGTCGCCGGACGAGAGGGCCTGCCACAGATAGGTCCGGTGAAGGCGCGACATCGCCTCGGCCGCAGCATCTTCGCTCTCGCCGGCAGGCGCCGCCTCGAAGCCATCGAGGAACGAGAGGAACGCGCCCTCGACGGCGTCGAGCAACATCGGCCACGGTGGAGTGAACCGTCCGGGGACGGCGCTGTGGTCGCTCTGGAGGGCGCTCGCGGTCGCCTGCGGGCCGATGCCGTTCGGCCCCGGTCCCTCGACCCACTTCCTGAATCGCTCGCGCCGCGCAGCCGCCCATGCACGGTCCTCCTCCGGCAGGTCGTCGCGCCATGCTTCGGCGCACAGCTTGCCGAGGTCCTCGAAATATGGCTTCCATTCTTCGGGATCCCGGGTCGAGAAGAGCCCATATCCAATGGCCACCTCGCGCAGGAAGCGGCGTACGATGGGCGGCGTCGCCCCCGCCGAAGGGTTCATCAATAGTCTCCGGGTTCTCCGCCAGTCGGGTTCGCAGGCTCTTCGCCGTCCGTGTCGGTCGGCCTGGGAGGGCACCCCCAGCCCGGTCCGGCGCCGAGCGGGCAGAGGAGCGGGGCGAGCTGAGGCGCGGCCCATCCAGGAGGCGGCGCGGGCAAGGCGATCATGGCATCGATGATATCATCCGCCGAGATCTCGTTGGGGTCGATCAGCTCAGGAGGCACCTTCTCCGGTTCGTAGCGGAAATCCCACACGTAACGGCAATCGATGCTCGTGCCACCCGGCACCGGCAGACTGTTCATGAGGTCGGTTTTCCTGAGCTGACGCTCCAGCGATTCCCATTCGTCCTTGCACATGATGTAGGTCACGGCAAAAGGTCTTCGAATGAGACACTCGAGCATGTCGGCGACGGTGTGGGTCGGCTCCTGGTCGGTCCATTTGCTCCACTGACCGCCGGCCTGGTAGCGGCACTGGAGCTTGCCCACCTGATCGCCTTCATACTTTCCGTTCAGCCAGTTTATCGCCTTGACGTTCATGATCGTCCTCTTCATGAGCGACATCTCGGCCGGAGGCAGCGCCGCGATCCGGCGTCTCAGCTCGTCGCGGTCGTCGGGATCGAGGATCGAGCAGCTGCAGGTGAGCAAAGCGAGCAAGAGGCCCAGCAGATATCTCATCGGCTTTCTCGCCGAGTCGAGTGGTCCACACACGTTCATACTGTGGCCGAACGTACCAACACCAACCTCTGCCCGTCAAGCAGCGAAGAGGCCACCTGGAGAACCGCCGTTCTGAGGCAGGTTGCTCGACCATTCGGAGCGGACCAAGGCGGTCTCCGACCGCGTGGTGCGGGGATGGCAGGCTCCCACGACCGGTGAACAGGCAGGACCGCAAGGGAGCTGACTGGCTGAACGCCATTGAGGGCGCGGCTGGCTTCATTCGGGCACTGGCCGGGGCAAGGTGAAGGACGACGGGGCACAATCACCCAGCTCCTTCTTCCGCCCTGACGTCTACCGCCATGCTCGAATTAGGAGCGCTTCTCAAAACCTCCCATCGCCAGGCGGCCGAGGGCGGGAGCATCACGTCGCTGCTCCTCGCAGCCCTACTTTACTCGGTGTCGCGATCAGGAGCTTGGCCATCGGGAACCGACTTCGCGCTCATGGGCGAGATCTCCCCAGGTAGCGCGCTCTGCACCCATGACAGCAGCCGTGGATAGTCGCGAACATCATCCAGACGCGCCACCTCCTTTCCATCCTTGAGAAGAAGCAGGGTAGGAAAGGTGGCGATATCGAACCTCTCGTTCAGCTCCGGGTGCCGGTCGACGGTCAACCTCCCGACGCGGAGCTCTCCTCGATGATGACGCGCGAGCTTCTCCAACTCAGGCGCCATGATTTTACAAGGGCCGCACCCGTGGGTCATGAAATCGACCAGGACGATGCCACGGCTGGTTTCGGCTTCGAAATTTGATTGCGTCAGCAGCGAGACGTAACTCTCCTCTCGCGCCTTTCGTGGGCCTGTGCCAGTCAAGCGAAGAACACACTCCAGCAGACCCTCGAAGTAATATCTCCGCAGCTGAATCGCAGGCAAGAGCGCCCCCGGCTTCCCCGTCTGCAGCAGGGTATAGTACTTGATATCTGCGGCCTTCTTCTGCTGCTTTCCCATCAGGAGCTTGAACGCCAGCATCCTGGACATCACCTCGCGATCGTGGTCCGCGCAGCGCTCGATCGGGTTGCCGGGGGCCTCGGAAGGGGAATGCGCGTAGACCTCGGCCTCGAGTAGGTCCAGCTGATGCAACAATTCCTCGAGCTGGAGCTCTCCAACCACCTCGGCGCTGGCTGCGAGATCGGGCTGACCGTGCTGAGCTCGCGCTCCGGCAGAGCCGCAGCCTACCATCGACAGGAGCAAGAGCGCCAATTCCGCCTCTTTCATCACAGTCAGCATACTCCCGGCCGTGGAGGCCGGGGCGAGCTACCGATCGACGCAGCACGTGGCAGTCGCGGCGACCTGCGGCGTCCGCTTCATCCAGACGCTCGCATGGTCTGGCGTCAGCGTGGAGCCGGCAGTGGCGGGTCGGTTCTCCTGGTAGGAGCAGCCCGCCTCTACCGCCTAGGGTCGCGCGCGCTGTGACGGCGTTCGCCATGTGGCCCCCGGGCGATGCCCGGCGCTCCCGCTCGACCGCGGTCGACCAGTTCCGACGCTCCGCCCGGTTCAGCCCTCGCTTGACCTCCGCGGGTCACCCGAGGACCATCCCCGCGGCTACCGGGACGGGTGCCGGGGGCACCGCCGATGGGAGGGAGCACCAGATGATCGACCTGTACACGTGGACCACGCCGAACGGCTACAAGCCCGTCATCCTCCTCGAGGAGCTCGGGCTCGCCTACCAGATCAAGCCCATCGACATCGGATCCGGCGCGCAGAAAACGCCGGAGTACCTGCGCATCAACCCCAACGGGAAGATCCCCGCGCTCCGGGATCACGACCCTCCGAGCGGGCCAGTCACCGTCTTCGAGTCGGGCGCGATCCTCATCTACCTCGCCGAGAAGACGGGCAAGCTCTTGCCCGCGAGCGAGCCGGCCCGGTCGCGCGTCATCGAGTGGCTGATGTTCCAGATGGGCGCGGTGGGGCCGATGCTCGGCCAGCTCGGCCATTTTCGCAGCGCCGCGCCCGAGAAGATCCCCTACGCGATCGAGCGCTATCAGAACGAGCAGGACCGCATCTACAAGGTGCTCGACGGCCGTCTCGCCGAGTCCGAGTACCTCGCCGACGAGTACTCGATCGCGGACATCGCCACGTTTCCGTGGATCTCCGGGGCCGCGCGCATGGGGGTAGCGCTCGAGCCGTACCCGAACCTCGCGCGCTGGGAGCAGGCGGTCAAGGCGAGGCCGGCGGTCACACGGGCGTTCGCGGCCAAGATCAAGCCCTGAAGGCCCCGCGCAGCTAGAACCTGCAGCAGAGCACGCCGCGCTCGCGTACACTCCGGGCGCTCGGCATGGATCAGCCCGTCCCCGGGGACAGCAGGGCGCAGCAGGCAGACGTCGCGGGCGCGCTCGCGGATCGGGCCTTCGACGCGCTCGGCGTCCTGCTCCGCGGCTTCGAGGACGCGGCCGAGCGCGACGGGACGGGCGCGCTCGAGGACGCGCTCGCCCGCGGCCCGGAGCACCTCCACGGCGGCCTGCTCACCGCGATCCTCCGGCTCGTCTTCCTGCTGCACGCGGAGGACCGCGGGCTCCTGCCGGCCTCTGACCCGTACTACGCTGCGCACCTCGGCGTGCGCCCGCTGTTCCAGCAGCTCGCGGCGGAGCGCGGCGCGCGCCCGGGCGCGCTGCGGCGGCGCTTCGGGGCGTGGCCGCGGCTCGTCGCGCTGTTCCGCGCCATGTTCCACGGGCTCCGCCGCCCCGAGCTGACCCTGCCGGCGCGGGGAGGGCCGCTCTTCGACCCCGAACGATACCCGTTCCTGGAACACGCGGGGCCGGCGGAGCGCGCGCAGCTGGCAGACCGCGCAGGGCCGCCAGCGGACCGCGCGAGGCCGACGAAACACGCGGCGCCGGACGCCCCCGCGGCGCCGCGCGCGCCGTCGGTGGACGACGGCACGGTGCACGCGGTTCTCGAGCGGCTCCTCGTGCTCGACGGGCGCCCGCTGTCGTACCGGGCGATCGACGTCGAGCAGCTCGGCGGCCTCTACGAGGCGCTCATGGGCTACCGGGTCGAGCGCGCCGCCGGGCCGACGGTGTGCCTCCGGCCCGACAGGGTCTGGGTGGGCGCGGCCGAGGCCCTCGCGCAGCCGACGGCGCGACGGACCGCATGGCTCGCGGAGCGGGCAGGCATCTCGCGGCGGGAGGCGGGGAGGCTCGGGGAGGCGCTCGTCACAGCGGAGACGACGGCCGGCGTCCTCGAGGCGCTCGGACCGCTCCGCGCGAGAGACACCGACATGCTCGGGGCGGGGCGGCTGTTCCTCCAGCCGATCGCCGAGCGGCGGCGGACGAGCTCGCATTACACCCCGAGGAGCCTGTCCGCGCCGATCGTCGCGAGGACGCTGGAGCCGCTGCTCCGGCAGCTGGGCGAGGAGCCCGCGTCCGAGGCGCTCCTCCGGCTCGCGATCTGCGATCCGGCGATGGGCTCCGGCGCGTTCCTCATGGAGGCGTGCCGGTACCTGGCCGACCAGGTGATGGCCGCCTGGGCGCGGGAGGCCGCGCGCGGCGACGCTGCTGCGGCGGCGCGGCTCGCCCTGCCGGGCGAGGGCGCCTTGAGCCACGCGCGGCGGCTCGTCGCGCGGCGCTGCCTTTACGGCGCCGACAAGAACCCCTTCGCGGTGAGCCTGGCGAGGCTGTCGCTCTGGCTCGTGACGCGCGCGCAGGACGAGCCGTTCACGTTCGTCGATCACGCCCTCCGGCACGGCGACTCGCTCGTCGGGCTCGACCTTGCCCAGCTGCGCGGCTTCCACTGGAAGCCCGCCGCGCCGGCATCACCGTTTTGCGAGGCGATAGACGCCGCGGTAGCGCGGGCGCTCGAGCTCCGGCGGCGGCTCGCCGAGGAGGCGGACGAGGCGCTCGCCCGGGCGCGGCTTCTCGGCGACCTCGTGGTGGGGGCGTTCTTCGCGCACGAGAAGGACCGTGACCGGCTGAAAGAGCGCGACCGGCGGGCCGCGCTTGCGCTCGCGTGGCTCCGAAGCGGCGGCCCGCCTTCGGAAGAGCTCCTGTCGATGCAGCGGGCGCTCCGCGAGGGGACGCCCGGGGGGCCGCCGCCGCTGCCTGCGTTCCACTGGCCGCTGGAGCTGCCGGAGGTGTTCCAGGAGCCGCGCCCGGACGCGCCAGGCGGAGCCCTCGAGCCGCAGCCGGCGCGGCTCTGCGCGTTCGTCGGGAACCCGCCGTTCCTGGGTGGGAAGAGGATCTCGACGGATCACGGCGAGCTCTACGCCGCGTGGCTCGAGCAGCTGCACGGCGCCACGAAGAACACCGATCTGGCCGCCCACTTCTTCCGCCGCGCGGCCGCGCTGCTCGGGCGCCGCGGGACGGTGGGGCTCATCGCCACGAACACGATAGCTCAGGGCGACACCCGGCGGTCGGGCCTCAGGCCGCTCGTGGAGGCGGGGGGCGCGCTCATCTACCACGCCGTGCGCAGCGTCCCGTGGCCAGGAGACGCCGCGGTCCACGTCGCCGTCGTCCACCTCGCGCTGGGCATGTCGCCGGGCGACGGCGTGCCTCCGCCGCGGCTCGACGGCGTGCCTGTGGGCCACATCAACTCGCACCTGCGCGCGATGCCCGAGCGCCCCGACCCGCGCCCGCTCGAGGCCAGCCGGGATCTGTGCTTCATCGGCTGCTTCCTCCGGGGCGACGGCTTCGTCCTGACCGACGGCGAGGCGCGCGCGCTCCTCGCGGGCGATCCTGCGGCCGGCGAGGTGCTCCGCCCGTTCCTCGGCGGCGAGGAGGTCAACTCGTCCCCTTCGCACAGCCCGCACCGCCACGTGATCGACTTCGGCGAGCGCGGGCTCGAGGAGGCCGGCCGGTGGCCCGCGCTGCTCTCGATCGTGCGGAACAGGGTGAAGCCCGCGCGGGATCGCCTGAAGGGCACCGGGATCGACGCGGGCCACCGGGCGCGGTGGTGGCAGTTCGCCAACACGCGGCCGGAGCTCCGGCGCAAAATCGCGCCGCTCGAGCGGTGCCTCGTCGCAGCGCGGGTGACGAAGCACCTCTGCTTCGCCTTCCAGCCCGCGGGCCGGACGTTCTCGGACCAGCTGTGCGTCTTCGCGATCGACGATTATGCGCGCTTCGCGGTGCTCCAGTCGCGCGCGCACGAGTCCTGGGCGCGGCTGCTCTCCTCGACGATGGGAGAGGGCCTCCGGTACGCGCCGTCCGACTGCGTGGAGACGTTCCCCTTCCCTCGCCCGGACCACCTCGCCGAGGGAGGCCGCCTCGAGGCCGCCGGCGAGCGCCTCTACGCGGCCCGCGCGCGGTGGATGCTGGCGTCACGGCTGGGGCTGACGGAGACGTACAACCTCATCAAGGACCCGAGGTGCAAGGAGCCGAGCATCGTCGAGCTGCGCGGCCTCCACGAGGAGATGGACCGGGCCGTCCTGGCGGCCTACAGGTTCGACGGCGTGGAGGTCCCCCCGTACGCGGAGCCAGCGACGCCGGAGGAGCGGCAGGCGCGGAGCGCGTTCGAGGACGCGCTGATCGACCGGCTGTTCGCGCTGAACGAGGCGCGCGCCGCGGAGGAGAAGCAGGCAGGAGCAGAGGGCGAGCGCTAGCCTGAGGAGCCTCGGCAGACGGCGCAGAACATAGTCACAGCCGAATTATCTAGCGCGGTGGATACCCGCAGGTTCCAGGTTGAACTGCAACTCTCCCCGGCAGGTGTCGCCCCCTCCAGATTGAATTTCAATGGTCCCCGGAGGGCGTCGACAGGTAGTGGTTGCGTTTGCCTGAAACGCGATCACTACCTGTCGACACCCTCCAGATTGAATTTCAACACTCCAGCAAGGTGTCGACACCCGTCGTATAGAGTTTCAATTCTCCCGGCAACCCCGGCGCGTCGACGTCTGACGCTGTGTGCCAAACGCAAGCCCTGCGAGAGCTCACGAAACCGCGTAGCACGCTTCCGGCACCCGCACTCCCGAACGTTCCTCCAGCACCGCTTTCTTTCGCCCACACCACACGTACCCGCAGCCACACGTGCGCATAGCGGCGCCCAGACACCGCGCTGGCCGATCGCCACGCTCCTATCATTGCTTGCGCTTGCCCGGCCGGTAGAGCATGGGGCGACGCTCAGGCCGGAGCTGTCGCGCGGGGCCCTCGCGTGGCTGGAGCTGGAAATCAAGCAGCCTGTAGCGCTTCGGATTGAGCGCCTCCGCATGATTTTGGATCTCCGGCAAGGCGCGGGAAGTGATAGTCTCAGGGATCATGACAAGACTTCATTTCGCGACGCGTTGCTGCGCTGTGCTCGCCGCCCTCTGGCTGCCCGTCATCGCCTGTTCATCGGGCGGCAACGGCAACACCACGGGGAACGCCGAGGTCGGCCAGGGCGCCGGCGGCTCCGGCGGCGCCAGCAGCGTCAGCAGCGTCAGCACCACCAGCACCGGCGAGGATCCCGGGGGCGACATCGGGCTGAACAGCACGGGTCCGGGCGGCGACCCGCCGCCCGACGCCGGTCACGAGACGACCTGCGATGACGCGGGCAACTGCACCTGCATCAACATCGCTTCGATCGGCCGCGAAGGAGTCTGGGGCCCGTGCAGCAGCGACAGCACCACGGCGCTCCAGGATTGGCTCAACACGCAGAGCACAGCGCAGGTCGACAACTACAACAGGGAGAAGCCGACGCTCACGGCGGAGTTTCTCGCCAAGTACGACGTGATCCTCCTCCAGTGGATGGTGACGAAGGGCGCGCAGAACGACGACGGGGCGCCGTGGGAGTTCACGCCGGACGAGGTGAACGCGCTCAAGGACTGGGTCAACAACGGCGGCGGACTCATCGCGCTGAGCGGTTATCAGTGCAATGGGCAGGGATGCACCATCCACGACATCACGGCGACCAACCAGCTCCTCTCGTTCACGGACATCCAGTTCAACTCCGATGGCCTGATTGACCCTGCGCGGAACGGCTGCGCGAACTGCAACTGCTGGGGCGGCTCGCTGCCGCTCGGCGGCGACCTCCCCGTGGCCGTGGGCACCTGGAACCAGGACACGCCGATCGGCAGGAACATCCAGAGCGTGGGCGCCTACATCGCGCGCTCGATCAAGTCGACGACCGCGACCGTCGATAGCACCGACGGCAGGAACAATTTCGCGGTGCACGAGGAGATCGGCAAGGGCCATGTCGTCGCCTTCGGCGACGAGTGGGTGACCTACTCGGGTCAGTGGCGCGGGACGGCCGCGTGCCTCAATCCGCAGATGTACACGGACCCGAACAGCCCCTGCTACGAGAGATCCGCGGCGCAGGTCTTCCAGATCTCGCAGTTCTGGTACAACGCGATCAAGTACGCGGCGTCGTCCGTCGAGTGCTTCACGATCGAGGACCCGGCCATCATCAATTGATGCCCCGCGGCGAGCGCGACGACGGCGGCGGCGCATCGGCTCATCGAGCCCGCCGCTCGTCGCGCTCGGCCCGATCACACGGCGTGGAGCGTCATCTTGAGCCCATGGCGCGGCCGGAGGGTGGTCAGCGCCTGCGGCGACACCGGGTGACCGGGCACGAGGCGCATGCGGAGCCGCCTGAGCAGGGCGGCGATCAGGATCTGCGCCTCCATGATCGAGAACAGGTTGCCGATGCACTGACGCGGGCCGCCGCCGAACGGCATGTACGCGTAGCGCGGGCGGGAGGCGGAGCGCTCCGGCGTGAAGCGCTCGGGGTCGAACTCCGCGGGGGCCTCCCAGAACGCCGGGTCGTGGTGCATGACGTACTGGCTGACGATGAGGGTCGCGCCGGCGCGCACGGGATAGCCGCAGATCTGGTCGTCCTCCTTCACCGTGCGCGGCAGGAGCCAGGAAGGCGGATACATGCGCATCGCCTCCTGGATCACCATCTTCGTGTACTCCATCCTCGACAGGTCGGCGGCCGTCGGCCGCCGGTCGCCGACGACCTCCTCGATCTCCGCGCGCAGCTTGCGCTCGACGACGGGGTTCCTGTCGAGCAGGTAGAAGAGCCAGGTCATCGTGATCGCCGTCGTCTCGTTGCCGGCGATGAACATGGTGACGAGCTCGTCCCGGAGCTGGCGGTCGTCCATGCCGGAGCCGGACTCGTCCCGCGCGCGCAGGAGCAGCGAGAGGAGGTCGTCCCGCTCCTCCTTGCTCCTGCGGCGCTCCCGGACGAGGCGCAGGATCGCCTCGTCGATCCTGACGATCGCGTCCCTGAGCGCGCGCTCGCCCGGGAGCAGGCGATCGGGCATGAAGTAAAGGAACATCCTCGCGTTCAGCGCCTGGAACGCGACGAGGATCGCCTCGCCGAGGCTGTCGGCCTCACGGGGGCCGACGCTGACGCCGAACATCGTCGCCAGGATGACGCGCTGGGTGAGCTGCATCATCTCCCTGTCCATGTCGACGACGGCGCCGGCGCGAGCCCGCTCCTCGAGCCGCGGCAGGTCGCTCTCGACGACATCGAACATGAGATCGACCAGGCCCGCGAGCTGCCGCGACGAGAAGAGCGGCTGCATGCGCCGGCGGTTCCGGAGCCACTCGTCGCCCCCGGCCGTCACGAGGCCGTTGCCAAGGAGCCGCCCGATCGGCTTCCACATCCCGCCTTCCTTGGTGAAGTTGCGCCAGTTGTCGTTGAGAACGTACTGGGCCTGCTCGGGGTGCGTCACCAGGTAGGCCCGGGTGAGCCCGAGGTCGAGCTCGATGAGCTCACCCGGGTGCCGCCGCGCGAGCTGACGGAGGAGGCTCGGCGCGTCGCGCGCCAGCGCCGGGAGGAGCCCCACCACCGGATAGCCGCGGGCGCGCGGCGATGGCTTGCGCGCCGAGGGTGGGGCAGCTCGGGACAGAGGGTCGAGTTGTTCGAGCATGGTCGCGCTCTCCTGGCCCGCAGCGGGAGGTCTGCGTTCGGCCGGAGAGCATCGTACGATGGCGCGCGCCGAGCGCTCCAGGCCCGAATCCGATGAGACGATGTCGCAGGATCGGCGGAGATATCGCCATATCACCGTCCGGCCCCTTCGGGCCGGACGCCCCTGGAGCGACAACCTGGTTGACACCAGAGAAGCGCAGAATCTGGGGCCGCCAAGGCGCCGAGGACGCCAAGAGAAGATTCTGTGCCTGGCGCCTTGGCGCCTCCATCATTCCGGCAGGCCGGGGGCGCTCGCCGTCACGGCGCCTTCGGGCGCGGGGCGAGGACCCGCGCCTTCAGCCAACCGTCGATCGCGAGGTCGATCTCCTCGAGAACGCTCTCCCTGGTCCGCCCCGCGGACTTGAGGAGATCGAGCGAGTGGTCGCCGCCCTCGATCACATGCAGGCTGGCCCGCTCCCCGAGGCGCTTCAGGACGGGCCGGAGGAGCGTGAGATCACACAGCGGGTCGCGCGTGCCCTGGAGGAACAGGAGCGGCGCGGGGATCGCGGGCAGGTGCGCGTCCCGGAGCGGCGAGCGCTTGCCCGCGGGGTGGAGCGGATAGCCGAGGAACAGCAGCCCGTCCGCGCGGACGCCGCGGGCCGCGAGGAGCGACGCGATCCGCCCGCCCATCGATTTGCCGCCGATCACGAGGCGCTCCGGCCGGTCCTCGAGCACCCTCCCGATCGCCGCCTCGAACGCCTTCTCGAGGAGCGGCTGCCGATCGGGCGCCTTCCGGCCGAGCTCCTTGTAGACGAAATTGAAGCGGAGAACGGTGTGCCCTCGCGCCGCCAGTCGCCCGGCGACGTCGACGACGAGGGGCGCGTTCATGTCGTTGCCGGCGCCATGGCCGAGGACGACGGCCAGGCCGGAGCGCTTCGCTCGCGTCCTCGGGGCGTGGATCACGCCCGAGACAGGGCTGCTGCCGACGATCGGGATCGAGAGGGAGCGCTCGGCCATGAGGCCCATCCATGCCATGGACCGGCGCCGCTCGTCGAGACGCACGCCGGTCGAACGCCCCGAGAGGGCGCGGCCGCGCCGAGCTCGGCAGGATCCCGACCTTCACCCGCCGGATTCCTGGAGGTGCGCTCGCCTCGATCTGGTACGCTGCGGTGCAGGCGTGCTGGCGCGAGGGTGTTCTGTGTCCTCCGCGCGATCCGTGGTCGCGCCGAGGATCGAGTCCATGCAATCTTCACAGCCACTCCGCTCTTCACACGCGGCGTCAGGCGCAGGCCGCCGAGCGCGCGCAAAGGCCCTCTTCCTGCTCCCGGCGCTCGCCGCCGCCGTATCCGTGTGCGGCGGTCGGAGCGAACTCCTCCTGGAGCCAGGCACCGACGGAGCAGGCCCGGAGGAGCCAGGCCCCGTGGAGCCAGGCCCCGACGAGCCAGGCCCCGACGAGCCAGGCCCCGACGAGCCAGGCCCCGGGTGTGTCCCGGCGCCGGAGGTGTGCGACGGCCTCGACAACGACTGTGATCGGATCGTCGATGAAGGCTGCGTCTGCGCGGAGGGGGAAAAACGGAGCTGTTACTCGGGCCCTCCGGGCACCCAGGGCGTCGGGGCGTGCAAGGCTGGCGTTCAGGTCTGCTCCGGCAATGCCTGGGGTCCGTGCACCGGCGAGGGCGTGCCGGCGCACGAGGACGGGTGCGACCTCGTCGACAACGATTGCGATGGGCAGACCGACGAGGACACATGCCCCGCTGGAACCGCCTGCGGCGTGAGCCTCGCCGCGGACATGGCCTCACCGCCAAAGGGGTGGTCCTTCAATGGAGACGCCTTCTGGGATGCCGACAGGCTGGCTGGCGTGCTCACCGAGGCCAGACACGGGCAGGCTGGCACCATCATCTACCGGAATCCCATCGCCGCCGATGTTTTCACGGCAACGTTCGAGTTCCGCCTCGGCGGCGGCGACGGGATGGGCTTCATGCTCCAGACGACAGGAGAGACGGCCGTGGGCGACGGCGGCGGCGGCCTCGGTATGGCCGGGCTCGCCGGCTTCGGCGTCGAGATCGACACCTACCACAACCTCGGTTGCACAGACTCCAACAAGAACCACGTGGGCGTGGACGATCTCACAAAGCCTTGCGACGGGGGCGTCCTCGGCTCGCTGGGCCAGGGGACAAGCGGCGTCGCGCTCGGCGACGGCGCGTTCCATAAAGCGCAGATCGAGCTCGACAAGGGCAAGGTGAACCTGAACATCGACGGCAAGCTCCAGTTCCAGGGGTTCGCCATCCCCGGCTTCCCCGTCGGGTCGAAGTTCTTTTATGGCTTCGCCGCCGGCACGGGAGACGCCACCGCGCGCCAGGAGATCCGGAATGTGAAGATCACTTTCCCCTCTCCCCGCTGCCTCTGAACGCCGGCGCCAAAGGACGTTTCGTCGCGCGATCGTCGAGGTCTGCGGCGACCTCCTGCTCGTTCCGGGGACCAGGTGCGCCCCAGCAGCAGGTGCACCCCAGGAGCACGGCGAGCCGCGTGTGGGGCGCCCCACCGACTCGGTCTCGGGCGCACATTATCCCCATGTCAAAATTCTCGAACTGCCCTGGAATTCCCTTCCGGAGCCCCTTATCCTTCGGGTCCGCCTCGTGAAGCTGTATGCTTGGGAGACAGCGGCCGATATACTGCCGGTTCGGCACCACCTCGGGTGCCGCCCGCGCGCGACGTGGCCCCGCGGATGATCAAGGCACCAGGTCGCGTGAGTTAGTAAATACATTTTACTTTGGAGCATGCGAGCATGAGATCAGCACCCTTTACACTTCTCCTCTCGGCATTCCTGGTTGCAGCCGGCTGCTCGGACAGCGGTGACGGCAATGGAGACGAGACGACCGGCAGCGGCGGCGCGACGGGCGGCACCGGCGGAGGCACGACAAGCGCCAGCAGCGGCGCGACGAGCGGCAGCGGCGGCGCGACGAGCGCCAGCAGCGGCGCGACGAGCGGCAGCGGCGGCGACGCGACGAGCGCCAGCAGCGGCGCGACGAGCGGCAGCGGCGGCGCGACGAGCGCCAGCAGCGGCGCCGGCGGCGAAGGCGCGGGCGGCAGCGATGGCGCGGGCGGCGGCGCCAGCGCCAGAGTCCCTGCGGCGAGCGCCAGCACGCTGCGGGAGGCCGGTGAGAAGGCGAACCCCCCGATCTTGATCGGAGCGGCCATCTCCGGTGGTGGTCTCGGCAACAACGACTACAAGCGCGTCGCCGCCGCTGAGCACAGCTACGTGACGGCGGAGAACGAGATGAAGTGGGACTCGCTCGAGCCCAGCGCGGGGAACTTCAGCTGGGGCTCCGCGGACAACATCGTGAACTGGGCGCGCCAGAACAACATGAAGGTCAAGGGCCACACCCTGGTGTGGCACAACCAGCTGCCTGGCTGGATGAGCTCCATGACCGGCAAGGACAATGTAACGGCGGCCATGCGAAGGCACATCACCCAGGTCATGGGGCACTTCAAGGACCGGGTCGACACCTGGGACGTCGTCAACGAGGCCGTCCAGACCGACAGCGACACCGGGGTCGGCAATCCCCGCATGAGGCCCTCGGTGTTCCTCAACCAGATCGGGGAGAACTACATCGACCTCGCCTTCCAGATCGCGAGAGAGCAGGATCCGAAGGCCAAGCTCTATTACAACGACTACAGCATCGACGCGCGCAACGCGAAGGTCGACTTCGTCTACAACATGGTCAAGGGGATGGTCGATCGGGGGGTCCCGATCGACGGCGTCGGGTTCCAGATGCACATCGGGCCGCCGAACAACGAGGCCACTGGAGCGGACGTGGCGGCGAACATGAAGCGCTTCACCGACCTGGGCCTGGAGGTGCTGATCTCCGAGATGGACATCAACCGCTGCGGCGGCGTGGTCACGGCGGAGGAGCAGCTCGCGTACTACCACGACATCGTCGAGGCCTGCTTCAAGCTGCCCAAGTGCACGGGCATCACCTTCTGGGGCATCAACGACGGCAGGTCGTGGCTCAACAGCTGGAGCGGGGCGCTGTGCAACGGGCAAAGCTCGCAGTCGCTGCTCTTCAACGACCAGTACGGGAAGAAGGAGACCTACAACCGGGTGATGAACGCCCTGCTGGGCAAGTAGCGCCTTCCGCGATCCGCGGGCGGCGACCCTTTCATCCCCGTCTCCGCCCGGATCCTCGCCTGTCTCTCCGCCCCCCGCCACCGGCGGGCGGGTCCTCGTCCTCCCGCACCAGCCGGTGCGAAGCCCGCCCCCCTCCACCCCCATCGGTCACCTACGTTTACGTTTACGTTTACGTGGTCGTTAAACGTTTAACGTTTAACGTTTACGTGGTCGTGGTCGTGGTCGTTCACGGCCTATCGTTGACGACCACGACCACGACCACGACCACGATTTACGTTTACGTTTACGTTTACGTTCACGTGGTCGTTCACGGCCTATCGTTGACGACCACGACCACGACCACGACCACGATTACGTAAACGTGAACGTTCGGCGGTAGGAGAATGCGGCGCGAGGGGAAGAGATCCGGAATCTGGCCACGGCCGTCGTCGCGACGAAGCCCGACGAGCTGGCCTGCGACGACGCGCCGCGGTACGCCGAGCTCGTCGCGGAGGGGGCGCCAATGCCGGAGGCGCTGCGCGAGGCCGCGCAGCACCTCGAACCGTGCCCCGAGTGCGCCTAGGAGCCGCAGCTCACTGCGGGATCACTATCTGCTGGCACACCCCGCTCAGGCACACGTCGCCGTCCGAGCAGCAGTCCGAGTTCGCCGCGCACTCCCCACCGGACTCCTTGCATTCCACGTCTCCGCCCGGATCCTCGCCTGCATCGCTGCCCCCGCCGCCGGCAGGCGGGTCGTCGCCCTCACACGTCGTCGGGGTGGGGCACGGCCCCGGCGTCACCGTGACCGTGTCCGACGGGTACTTGCTCGGAGAGGCGTGCACGTAGCTGATGGTCGCGTCGCCGAAGCCCGCCGCGCCGAACGCCGAGGCGCTCACCCACACGTCGTACACGACGCGGTAATCCCAGTTCGGCGTCTCCGCATTGGGGGTGTAGCTCTCGTCCGTCTCCGGGGAGTCTTCGAGGTACGCGCCATACCCGCACGCGTTGAGATCGCGGTCGAGCGAGGTGGTCGCCGCGACGACGGCGCCGGCGTCTCCGAGGAGCATCTTGCCCTCTCCGCCGAGCACGCCGAGCGACGCATACCCCGAGGGGCTCGCCTCGTCGACCGAGAGGTAGTCGACGTAGAAGTCGAGCACGAGCTCTCCCTTCCCGTCCGTCAGCTGGAACTGGGCCTTGTCGCTGCCCACGAGATCCTTGAAGGTGTGGCCCCCGTGCCCTTTCGGCTTCGGCCCATCGCCGGGCTTCGGGCCGCCGGGCTGCGGGCCTCCGGGCTGCGGGCCGGCAGGCTCCTCGTCGCCGCCCCACCCGATGGCCGTCTCGCCATACGTGTTGTCGACGAACGCGGGGTTGAGCGTCAGCCGCACGTGCACGAGCTCCTCGCTCTCGGCGATCTCGACGACCCGCTCGACGAAGGCCATCGGGGTCGTCGGGTTGTTGTTCGTGTAATAACAGTCGACCTGGGCGGTGTCGTCCACGGGGACGCCCAGCGCGCTCGCGCCGCACGACAGCGGATCGAGGTCCGCGGTGATGGGCTCGCCGGCGCCCGACGTGCCGGACCCAGGGAAGCTCGGCGCCGGCGCATTCCCCTCATCGCCCGACGGGACGCAGTCTTCGCCGGAGCCTCCCCCGGAGATGATATTGCCATTGGCACTTCCTGTGCCCGATCCGGTGCAGGCCGTGGCGACGGCCGCGAGCGACAACAGCCCACCACAGAACCACCCTGTCAACGCGAATGAACGCATCGGGATCCTCCCAATTCGAAAGCAAGCACGACCTGGAGCGCAGCCGGCGAACCCGATCGCCGGCGCGATGATCTCCTCGATGAAGTGAAAGTCGCCGGAGGCGCCGGGAGCAGGCAGGGTTCGTCAAAAAAAATCGAGACGGCCCCGCGCGCTGGCGCTCAGGGGCGAGCGCCGCCGGGGCGGGAGGCGGACGTGGCCTCCTCGCGCCCGAAGCCCTGCGGGTAGTCCTTGAGGTACCGGCGCGCCTCCGCCGCCGTCCGTTCCTTGTCGCCGAGCATCTCGATGGCGCGCAGGCGCTCCACGCGGGCGATCTCGGCGAGCGGCGAGTCCGGGTAGCGGGCGAGGAGGAGATCGAGCCGCTCGATCGCCCGCCTCGGCTGCCCGCGCCGCCGCGCCGCCATCGCGCCCTGGAGCAGCTCGTTCTCGGCCGTGAGCGAGGTGCGCGCCGGGGCCTCGCGCGCGTCGCGCGGCGCACGCGGCTCCCCGGCGCCGCCCTCGCCGGCCTTGTCGCCCCTGCCGCCCTCGCCGGCGGCGCTGTCCTGCCCATCGGGAGGCGGCGCCGGCGCGTCGCCCGGCTGTCCCTCGGCGGGCCGGTCCGACCGGCGCTCCTCGTCGCGGGACGACCACGTCTCGCCCGGGCTCAGGAAGCGCTCGACCTCGCCGCGGCGCACGGCGACCCGCCCTTCCACGACCGACACGCGCGTCTCGGCCGGCTCTCCCGCCGCGTCGGGCCGCCGCTCGACGGAGAAGCGCGTCCCGTGCACGGTGACCACCGCGTCCGACGTGTGCACCGACAGGCTCATGCCCGCCGGCAGCGGCGGCACCTCGACGGCGATCCTGCCCTGCTCGAGGGCGACGACGTCGCCTGCGCGGTCGCGCCCGGCGCCCACCGGCGCGAACCTCACGCGGGTCGAGGGCCCGACCTCGACGGTGGCGCCCGTCGCGAGCGACGCCTTCGCCCGCGCGCCCTCGCCGGTCCGCAGCTCCTCGTCGCTCGCGAGCGGCACGAGGGAGAGCGACGGCGGCGAGCGGGTGGCGCCCTCGGCCGCGATCTCGACCGAGCCCTCGAGCGCCGTCACCTGCGCCGCGGCGGGCGGGGCCTCGCGCGTCCGGACCACGATGAAGACGCCGGCGGCCGCCGCGGTCAGGGCGGCCGCCAGCGCCGCCGCGGCGAGGGCGGCCCGCTTCTGCCGGGCGCCGCGGGCGCGCCGCTCCGCCGCCTCGGCGGCGAGCTGATCGATGCGGCCGGCGATCCGCTGCTGGAGGTACCGCGCCTGGACCCTGGGCAGCGGCGGCACCGGCTGCTCGACAAGCGCCCGCAGCGAGGCCTCCACGCCGTCCACGCCGGCCGCCGCGGCGCGCTCGTTCGGGGTGGCGTCAACGTCGTCCTGCTTCATCGTGGCTCCTCGGGTCGAGCGGGGTCGCGTCGCGCCGCCGCCTCGGGTTCAAAGCGCGCCTGGAGCTCCCGCCGCCCCCGCGACAGCCGCGACTGGGCCGCGGCCACGGAAACACCTGTCAAATCAGCGATTTCCTTGAGGGAATAGCCCATGGCGTGGAGCAGCAGCGCGGCCGCGCGGTCGCCGTCCATCGCCGCGAGGTGCCGGCGCAGGGCCTCGAGATCGCGCTGCGCGCTCACCTCTCGCTCGGGGTCGGCGCCCTGCGAGGGCGGCTCGGGGTCGGCGCCGGGCTCCGGCGACCCCGGC
This sequence comes from Sorangium sp. So ce124, assembly GCF_051525235.1. Lineage (NCBI taxonomy): Bacteria > Pseudomonadati > Myxococcota > Polyangiales > Polyangiaceae > Sorangium > Sorangium sp. So ce124. The sequence goes on along the minus strand of NZ_CP150312.1, from coordinate 3,311,027 downwards.
GTGCGATCGATGACCTTGCGTTCGCGCCGGCGGGCGCGCAGCGCGCTCAGGCCGACATGGCAGGCGATGACCGACGCCCAGCCCGCCAGGCTGCACTCGCCCGCGAACCGGCGTTTGGTAAGTGTGCTCACGATCTGCTCGAACGCGCCCTGCACGAGGTCGGCGTGGTCCTGCTCGCGGCAACCCAGGATGCGGTAGAGGGTCCGGTCGACGACCGGCAGCAGGTGCTCGTAGAGGCGCAGGCCGATCCCTCGTTCGCCCCGCTGGAAGGCGAGCAGGATCTCCTCGTCGCTGGCGGTCGCGGGCGAGGGCTGGCCCCCGGCGCCCTGCCCCCCGGCGCCCTGGGAGGAGACGAGCCTGAGCCGGCGGCTTGGGGGGTGGGGCTCGGCGGTTCCCATGCTCCTTCAGTAGCCGATCCGCCGGAAAGCAGGCTGGCCGGCGAAGGATCGCCCTGGATGCCCGCCGCGGCGCCCCCTCTCCACCCCGATCCCGCCGCACCGCCCCTCTGGTTCCGCCCGGCAGGAGTCCGGCAAGGCTCCGGAGAGAGATGTCGACGCCTCCGTTGCCTCTGCTGGACCGGGTGCGGAGACGGAGCCGCTGCCGTTCGTCGACGTCTTCATGGTGACCGCCACGACGGCGCCGGAGGACCCGCGCCGTGCCGGCAATAGCCACAATGTCTTGTGCACGTAGACGCCGGCGGCCAACCGGCGCATCGAGGCGCTCACGCTCGCGAGCGATCACGAGACCATGCTGTCGTGTGGTTACCGGGAGCCCGGGTGAGCTGGCTCAGATCACGTGCAACGCCGCGCGCCCCCCTCCCTCCTTCGAGAGTCCGCAGCGAGCGTGTCGCGTCGACGAGAATCCGGTCCCTGTTTCCAGCCCTCCCGGAGCAGGGGCCCGTGGCTCAAGGAAGTGTCACCGCAGCTCCCGGTCACGTGTTCGGCCACGGCCCGCTCGGGAGCGAGATGTACCTCAGGGCGCGGAGTTGCCGCTTCGGCGCCCTGGGCGAGCCTCGCCCCCCTGCGAGGTCATTCACACCCCCCTTCTTCCTCCGCGGATCTCGTAAGCGCCCATTCGCCGAACGTCTGCGAGAACTCGTTCGTGCATCTTAATACCTTCGCGTAGAAGTCAAAGTATTCTTTCATCGTGCCCGAGAACAGTCCACCTGAGCGGCACGTGCAGCGCGCGATTGTTACGAAAAGTAGCACAAAATCAGCTTGAAGATGACCGGCAAAGTGGGGAATAACTTCGGCGGCACTCGCGGGTCGGGCCCTCGTCCGCCATCCCATCGCCCGACCCCGGCGGGAGCCTGCTTCACGACCCCCTCACGAGGAGCGCTCAACATGCGTCTACGCACTGCACGTCCCACGATCTCCTTGGCCTTGTTCGCAGCGCTGCCTTGGATGCTTGCCGCCTGCGCCACCGGAGGCGAATCGGATCCTATCGGTCCAGGAGGAAGCTCTGCAGTCGGCACGGGGGGCGGCACCGGCACCGGCACCGGCACCGGAGGGACGCCGACGGGCACTGGTGGACCGTCCTCTTCTTCGGGCGGTACCCCGACCGGGACGGGCGGCGACGTGACGACGGGCGAAGCCAGCACCGGTGGCGGGGGCCCGGCCGGAACGGGCGGAGCGCCGGGAACCGGTGGTGCCGGGGGCAGTGGCGACGGCGGCAACGCCGTGAGCGCCGAGTGGGGCGAGGTGGAAAACCCTGGAGCCGGGTGCACCGTCGGACCGATGCCGAGCGTCGCTTCGCTCACGGCGAACTCGAAGCTGCCGGACCCCTTCAAGAAGATGGACGGCAACCGCATCGCCAGCAAGAGCGAGTGGGCCTGCCGGCGCGAAGAGATCCTCCAGCAAGCCTACAAGTTCATCTACGGCGACAAGCCCGTCCCGGCAAAGGGATCCGTGTCCGGGACCGTGAGCAACAGCAGGATCACGGTCGAGGTCAAGGATGGCAGCGGCAGCGCCTCGTTCAACCTCACCGTGAACATGAACGGGGCGACCGCGCCCGCCCCGGCGATCATCGGCTACGGCGGCCTGAGCGGCATGCCAGTTCCGAGCGGCGTCGCGACGATCACCTTCACCGCGGTCGAGTCGCAAGGCACCAGCGGCGCGAAGAACGGGCCGTTCTACAGCGTGTACGGTTCGGACCATCCCGCGGGTTACCTCACGGCACAGGCCTGGCAGATCAGTCGCGTCCTCGACGTCCTGGAGCAGAACCCCGGCGTCATCGATCCGCGCCGGGTGGGTGTGACGGGTTGCTCACGCTGGGGCAAGGGTGCCTTCGTCGCCGGCGTGCTCGACAACCGCATCGCCTTGACCATCCCGGTGGAGTCGGGTCTCGGGGGCACGATAGGCCTGCGCCTCGTCGAGGTGCTCGATAGCTACAGCGGCTCCGAATGGCCCTATCATGGCATCAGCTACGTCCGCTGGCTCTCGGAGGTGGCGCTCGGTCAGTTCACCACGGGCAACAACGCTGGGGCCGACAACACGAACAAGCTGCCCGTCGACATGCACGAGATGATGGGCCTCGTCGCTCCACGCGGCCTCTACATCGTGGACAATCCGAGCACCATGTACAACGGGCTCGATCGGAACTCGGCGTGGGTCACCGCCAACGTCGGCAAGATGATCTTCGAGGCGCTCGGCGTCGGAGACCACATCGCGTACACGGGCGCAGGTGGGAGCCACTGCAGCTGGCGCTCGCAGTACACTGCATCCCTCAACGCCATGATCGACAAGTTCCTGAAGGGCAACAACGCTGCGGCGACGGGCAATTTCGCCACGGACCTCCCCAACAAGCCCAACCACCTGGACCACATCGACTGGACAGCGCCGACGCTCAGCGGCGAGCTTTGATCCAGCGCAGAGGTATCGCATGAACCCTAGCTCGTTCCTCTCTCTCGGGGTCGCCCTGGCCCTGACGCTGGCCGCTTGCGGCCCTGGCGAAAACGGTGACGCCACGGGCGGCACCGGAGGTGGTGGAGCCTCAGGCGGCACGGTGGGCTCGGGCAGCCAGAGCTCCGCGGGAGGCGCCGGCGGCACGCCGCAAGAGGCCAGCAGCGCCTCATCGAGCGGCGCCAGCGGCGGCGCGACGTCGGCCGGCGGCGCGGGGCCGAGCGGCGGCACCTCCAGCGGCGGTGGCTCCGGAGCAGCCACCGGCGGAGCGACGGGGGCGGGCGGCGCTCCGGGTGGCGCCTGCACGCGCGAGCTCTTGGATGGCCTCCTGGACGACTACTTCGCCGCCCTCGCCGCCGGAGATCCTTCCAGCCTACCCCTGGCAGAAGGCGTGAAGTTCACCGAGAACGGCAAGCAGGCCGAGATCGGCACGACGGACTTCTGGAGGGACGCTGGCGAGGTGAAGTATTCGCAGCGCGCCCTGGACACCGAGGCGTGCAGCGCCGGCGCTCAGGCGGTGATCCCGGAAGGCAGCAGGGATCTTCCCGTCGCCCTCCGCATCAAGGTGGAAGGCTCGGAGCTGACGGAGATCGAGACGATCGTCGTCCGCCCGGGCGACTACACGGCATCGTTCGCGGTCGCCTCGAATCCCGCCGCGATCATCGCCATCTCGGACGAGATCGGTTGGCACGACGAGGTCCCGGAGGCCGAGCGGGCCACCCGGGAGGAGCTGACGAGCTGGATCGACAAGTACTTCCGCGCGTTCCCCTCCGGCGTCTGCGACGTCACGGGAGCCTGCAAGCGCTTGGAGAACGGGGGCGGCAACTTCTCTTGCCGCACCGGAGCATCCTGCAGCGCCGGCGATCCTGGGTCCGGCGGCACCTTCATCCCGCGCGTCATCCTGGCCGACGAGGTGCGCGGCATCGCCATCGGTCTCACCATCTTCGACTTCATGACGGACGGGCATCTGGACATGCATATGATCAAGATGTCCGGCGGTCAGGTGCGCGCCGTCCACGCCATCCTGCGCGACACGAACGGCGTGTCCGGCTGGGAGTGACGGCGACCTCCCTCGCGGCTCGCGTCGAACCGCCGCGCGGTGAACGCTCAGCAGGGTACAGCTCTACGTCAGGACGCCTTCCACTTGGTGCTACGTCGCGGAAATCGAAGGCGTTTCAGGCGTGGAAGGCCTGCCTGGTCGCATGAGGTGTTCTATGTCAACCAGCGCGTGCGGCGTGGCTGTAGGGTGGGACCGGTGATGCCGCGGGCCCTTCACCGCGGGCGACGCGGCGGCTGAGGGCGCCCCGCTCGGCCACACCGGAGCCGTCCTCGGCGGCGAAACAGGCGGAAGCTACGAAAATCGCTGCTGTTCCCGGCCGCCGCTCCTCATCGACCGGTGTTTCTGGCGGTGTTTCTGACACGCGGAGTCAGCGCAGGCGCAGCTGCACCCCCAGCATCCCCGTGACGCCGCCCTTCGGCAGCACGGCCTCGGGCTTCGGGGGGAGGTGGAGGTCGGTCTGGTGGATCCGCACGAACGCCTCGGCGCTCCCGAGGAGGGCCACGCTGCCCTCGGCCGGCCATACGAGGTCGATCGCCGTGCGCGTCCCGAAGGCCCACCCGTGCCCTGTCTCTTCCGGCTTCTTCGGGTCGCGCGGGGAGGCCAACACCCAGTCGGCGGCGGCCTCGATCCTCGCCCGGACGAGCGCGTCGAGCGGCGCGATGGGCGCGGCGATGCCGCCGCCGCCCCCGAGCGTGAGCCACTGGACGGACACACCCGGGGCCGGCTCGCGCAGGGCCGCGGCATAGGAGACCGAGAGGGTCCCGAAGAAGCCCGAGCGCCGGTCGAGCGCCGTGGCCATGACCCAGCCGCCGGCGCGGGCGGGGCCGGCGGCGCGCGCGGGGCCGACATCGAGGCCGTTGCCGACGAGCCCGCCGGCGGCGAGGAACCAGCCAAGCGGGCGCGGCGGCGGTACGTGCGCGGCCGGCTCGGCGGCGGTCGGCTCGGCGGCGGTCGGCTCGGCGGCGGTCGGCTCGGGCGGCGCCGCGGCGCCGGCGCGCTCCGACGCCAGGGCCGCGACGAGGAGCCCCGCGGTGCGGTAGCGGTCGGGCAGCGGATCCTCCTCGCGGAACTCGAGCTCGCGCGACGACAGCGTGCCCTCGGGCGCGCCGAGGGAGGCGACGTCGACCCGCAGGCGGCGGTAGTCCGGGCCGTCCAGCCAGACGACGGCGAGCGCCCGGAGCGGGGTCCCGCCGCGCTTCGGATCGCCGAGCGCGCACCCGCCGCCGCCGGCGGCGCGGGAGCACGCCTCGACGAGGAGCGCCGGGAGCTCGCCTTGTACGGCAGGGCCCGACACGATATCGACGACGATCGGGGCCGGCAAGAGGTCTACCCGGGACCGACGCTACCGAGCGGGAGCGGCGAAGGCAAGCAGGAGACGGCCGCCGGGCGCTCGCGGCGGTGCCTCGTATCCGTCGGCCATGAGCAGATGGTGACCGACCCCATGAGGCCATCGGGGCTGTCGACGTTCCAGTCGACCGCTGGTCGCCCCATGCACGCAGCAGGAGGAACGTTGAGCGCGACGTCCGGACCAAGACCGGAACGGCGTTGTTCGCCTTCATCCTGGAGGACATCGAGCGATTGAATATTTGCAGGACGTGAAGCACGATGGGTATGTCGGAATCTCGACATGGGAAGGTGCGGCCTTCCCGCTTGCCGGGCGGGACCCTGGCCGGGCCAGCACGATGCGCAAGGCAGGCGACACATGGTCGGTCAGCCAGACGCCGTTGGAGGCCTGGTAGACCAGCGGGCCGGCGAAGATCGCGATCCTGTGCCGATCCCTCCTGACGCCGCGCTCCGGACGATCCCTCGCTCGACGCGGTGCTCCGAAGGAGACCCGCCAGCCTCGTCCTCCCCCGGGCTCGACGACAGCGGCAGGCCGGTCGATTGGAATTGACATCCGGAATGTGAACGTTCACATTGACCTGTAGGGGCATCCTTCTGCTTCGGCGATCTCAGTTCCCATCCGGCTCGACCAGCGACCCGAATCGAGGAGAGATGCCACTGGGACTACTGTCTTCGTTCGCTCGAGGCAAACTGGCGTCGCTACGGGCGCCACGGGCCCGTGGCACAGTGGCCAAGTCAGGTGGCCACTTGGCTTTGCGAGCCGCATTCACTCGGCAATAGCGCCCGATCAGGAGAAAAGATGAAAAAGACGCTGATGCTCACGTTCGTATTGGCCGCACAAGGCTTGAGCTGCACCGCTGACAACCCCGGAGCCGAGAAGCCCACGGCGACCGGAGACGCTGGCGGAGCAACTGCTGGAGGAGGCGCTGGTGGTAACGGCGGCGGCGCAGCAACCGGGGGAGCGGGGGATGGCGGCGGCGCAACAAGCGGGGGAGCGGGAGACGGCGGCGGCGCAACAAGCGGGGGAGCGGGTGGTGGGGGCGGCGCGGCAAGCGGGGGAGCTGGTGGCGGGGGCGGTTCCGGTGACGCGAACGCATCGACCGGGCCGTGCGATCTTTACGAGAGCGGCGGCACGCCGTGTGTTGCCGCCCATAGCACGGTGCGCGCCCTGTTCGGCGCCTACGCCGGGAAGCTCTACCAGGTCCGGCGTGCCTCGGACAACACGACCAGGGACATCTCCGTGCTCAAAGCCGGGGGCCCCGCCGATTCCGCACCACAGGACGCGTTCTGCGCCGGGACCTCGTGCGTGATCACGGTGCTCTACGACCAATCCGGACACGGGAACGACCTCTGGTACCAGGGCTCGGACGTGGTGCCCGGCTCACCGAGGAGCAGCCCAGCGAAGGCCACCACGGAGTCGCTGCAGGTGAGCGGGAGCAAGGTCTACTCGCTTTACATCAACCCCGGCAACAGCTACTGGCGCGACGGCCACACCACCGGCGTTCCGACGGGAAGCGCGCCGGAAGGCCTGTACATGGTGACGAGCGGCATCCACGTCAACGGCGGGTGCTGCTTCGACTACGGCAACAGCGAGACCACCCGCAAGGCCGACAGAGCTGGCGCCATGGACGCCATCAACTTCAGCAAGCAGTGTTGGTTCGGAGGCTGCTCCGGCACCGGTCCGTGGGTGCAGGCCGATCTGGAGTGGGGTCTGTTTCCGGGCGGCAGCAGCAGCTGGAACCCGAATCAAAAGGCGCTTCCGCACAAGTACGTCACCGCGATCCTGAAGAACGACGGGACCACGCGCTTCGCGCTGAAGGGCGGCAACGCCCAGTCGGGCGCTCTGACCAAGCTTTACGAGGGCTCGCTGCCGCCCAACTATAGCCCGATGAAGAAGCAAGGCGCCATCGTGCTCGGCAGTGGTGGTGATTGCTGCAAGCCCGACGGCGGCGCGAACGACAGCGCGGGTACGTTCTACGAGGGCGCGATCGCCGCCGGCTACCCGAACGATGCCACGGAGGACGCGCTCCAAAACAATATCATTGCGGCTGGCTATGAGTGAGCGGGCGCGGATGGCGTGTCCAGCGCTGCTGCGGGAGGTTCATGGCGGAGAGAGAGGAACCGCCAAGAACGCCGAGTTCACAGGGAGTGAGCTACGCGCCTGACGCCGGTACGGAGGACGGCCACGTTGAAGTTGAATCAAGGGGTCAAGTCCGCTAGACGAATCCACGACGGGCTTCGCCCGACGCGCGGCGCCTGGCGCGCGGCCTCGACCCACACACCTGCTGGCAGACACTCCCGTGGAGACTCCGATGAACGAAGCCTCGATCACCCGGTACATCACCGACACATTGGATGGCGTCGATGTGGTCGTCGCCTCCCGCGAGGCCGGGTCTCCCGAGCTCGCCTGGGGCGACACCTTCTTCAGCTACGACCCCGGACGCCAGCTCCCGCCTGCTCGCCGGTTCCCGTTCGCGACGATCGTCACCAAAGACTATGGCGATTTCGACTGCGCCTCCCAGCTCAATCGCGCGGGAGTCTTCCGGCTGAACATCGGCGTCAGCAAGGAGACGTACCGCTCCTTGTTTGGCCCCCAACCGTCTCCTCCTCCTGTCGGCAGAGCCGTGGAGACCGGCCACGACTTCGCCGCCCTGGATCGACTGCTGCCGCACCCCGTGTATGCACCGCAGTCCTGGGTCTGCGTGCTCAACCCCAGCGAGGCAACCTTCGAGGCGGTGCGGCCGCTGCTGGCCGAGGCCCATCAGCTGGCTGTCAGCAGGTACGCGAAACGCGAGACCCGCGAATGAGGCTGAACAAGGCGATGCGCTCGATCGGACCGCACGCGAGCTTCCCCGGGCGAGCGCATCGAGGCCGTGCTCCCTCTCCTTCTGGTCGGTCGCGGTGATGGGTCAGCGACGCCGGTGGTGCCCTCGACAGCCGCCGGCGCTATCCTGCGCGCATGTCCGGAGCCGCTTCCGCCCGCCGCCTCGCCACCGCGGACGATCTCCTGGCCATCCCCGAGCGCGAGCGCTTCCACGAGGTCATCGGTGGCGAGCTCGTTCGCAAGGCCATGCCGAGCGGCCCGCACGGGCGCGCCCAGCTACGGATCGGGAGCCGGATCAGCGGACCGTATGATCGACGGCCCGGCGGACGCTGGCCCGGTGGCTGGTGGTTCGCGACCGAGGTCGAGGTCGAGCTGGAAACCCACGAGGTCTACCGTCCCGATGTGACAGGGTGGCTGCGCGAGCGCTTGCCGGAGCTGCCTAGTACTACAGTTGCACTTCGGCGAGGCAGCCGGCCCCGTCCTGGCGCCGCAGGCCTTCGGGTCGGCGGGTCTTGTGCATGGTCACCGCCGCACCACGGACACCTCGACGCCCGGCTCGGTCGGACGGCGCTCTCCTGCACGAACCAGCAGCGCTCAGTGCAGTCTGGGCAGGCGCCTGGACGGGGTTCGTCGAGCGCGTGGGTAACCACTTCGCACGCGCCGAGGTTCGTTCCCACGTCGCTGCCTACCTCAAGGGGCTGCTCAGCCCGATCGAACGGAAGAACAGCTGGCAGCTCGCCGAGGCAGTCGGCGACCCGACCCCGTACGCGCTGCAGCATTTGCTCGGTCGTGCGCGCTGGGATCCGGATGCCGTGCGCGATGATCTCCGCGCCTACGTCGTCGAGCATCTCGGCCATCCAACGGGCGTGCTGGCGATCGACGAGACGGGATTTTTGAAAAAGGGCACGCAGTCCGCCGGAGTGCAGCGGCAGTACAGCGGCACGGCCGGTCGGATCGAGAACTCTCAGGTGGGGGTCTTTCTCTCCTACGCTACGCCACGCGGACGTACCTTCCTCGATCGGGCCCTGTACCTGCCGGCGTCCTGGACCGAGGACCGTGCGCGCTGTAAGCGCGCAGGTGTGCCCGAGGACGTGACGTTTGCGACCAAGCCGCAGCTGGCGTTGCACATGCTGCAGCGGGCCTTGGAAGCAGGCGTGCCTGCCGCCTGGGTTGTGGGCGACGAGGTCTATGGTGATGACAGCAAGGTGCGGCGCTGGCTAGAGGAACGAGAACAGCCGTACGTGCTTGCCGTCTCGAGCCAGCATCGGATCTGGAACGAATGGCGCCAGATCCCCGTGAGCGAGCTTCTGCAGCAGGTGCCTGCGGATGCCTGGCACCGCCTCAGCGCGGGCGACGGGGCCAAGGGACCACGGACCTATGACTGGGCTTTCGCCCGCTTTCCCGAAGCGAAGTCGCGTCGCTGGCAACGCGGCATCCTGTTCCGCCGCAGCCTTGCTGACCCGACTGACGTCGCGTACTACGCGGTCTTCGCCGCGAAAACTACCCCATCAGCTGAAGTGGTCCGTGCCGCGGGAAGCCGCTGGTCGATCGAAGAGTGCTTCGAGAGCGCGAAGGGCGAGGTCGGCCTCGATCACTACGAGGTCCGCAGCTTCACGGGCTGGTACCGTCACATCACCCTCGCGCTCTTTGCGCACGCATTCCTGACGGTCCAGCGGGCTGCTTCCGAGGCGCCCGCGGGGAAAAAAATCGGCCGCGCGGGGCCAGTCTGCCGCGCTCATCCCGCTGACCGTCCCCGAGGTGCGCCGTCTGCTCTGGGCGCTGCAGTGGACCGCGCCGGTTGACCCCGACGCGGTCCTGCGCTGGTCCTGGTGGCGGCGGCATCATCAGGCGCTGGCGCGCCGCTGTCACTACCGGCGCCGTGGCGCTCGGCCGCCGTAAGTACAACTGTAGTACTAGGGAGGTGCCCATCCGGGTGCGGCCGGACTGGGTGTGTGAGGTGCTATCGCCGTCGAACAGCCGCAACGATCTGTTCAAGAAGCTCCGGACCTACCAGCGCTGCAAGGTGCCCCACTACTGGATCGTCGACCCCGAGACGGAGACGCTCATGGTCTACCGGTGGACGACCGAGGGATATCTGCTGGTGCTGGCGGCCGAGCGGGAGGATCGGGTCAGGCCCGAGCCCTTCGATGCGATCGTCCTGAAGGTAGGCGCGCTGTTCGACGACGACGAGGACGAGGAGGAGCGGCAGCGGTGACGGACCGCGGCCCCGCGACCTGGCGACGAGGGCGCCGCGAGGCAGATGGCAGCAGCGGTGGAACCGGTGGATCGCGACGGTTCTCCCCCGGCAATTCGTCCTCGTGGAACACCCAGGTCGAGCTCGATCCGTTCTACGGAACCACCTCGATCCACACCGACGCGCGCACAGGAGCAGGAGCGTCGGACGCCGGATCCATCCGGAAGACGCTCGCTCCGAGCACCCCGGTCCGGCGGTTCCGGGCGAAGGTCACGGGCGGGGCCGGGCCTGCGTCGAAGTCGCGCAGCTGCTCGAGCGCCGCGATCAGCCCCTCCCGCGTCGCATGGGCGCCGGCGCGCTTCAGCGCCTCGATCGCGATCTGCGCCGCGACGTACGCGCTCGCCTGGACCCAGAGCGGCCCCGGCGCGACGCCCGCCCGGCGCAGGAACGCATGCAGCGCGTCCTCCGATGCCCGCTCCCGCTCACCCAGGGAGCCTGGGTACAGGAACAGCACGCGGCCGGCGAGCCCGCGGGACGGCGCCCCGGCGCTCCCTGCGAGTGATCCGAGCGAGGCGTAGATCGGCGCGGCCGATCCGACGTCGTCCAGCGCCGCCCGGGCGCTCGCGAGGTCCGCGCCGGGGCCCCAGAAGAGAACGGCCCGCGCCCCGTGCGCCCGCACCGCGCCGGCCACGTCGCGCGGCGAGAGGCGGCCTGGCTCGAAGGAGAGCGCCGGCGGCGCAGGAAGATCGCGGTGAGCCGCCTCCGCGCGCGCGCCCGACGCCCAGGCCTCGCCGGCGCGGTCGCGCGTGTGCACGACGAGCGCGAGCGACGCCGCGTTCGCAGGAGCGCCGGCGAGGTGCTTGACCGCCACGCGGGCCAGCACGTCGGGCCCCGGCAGCACCTGGAACACGAGGTCGTCGGCCCCGGCCGCGCCCCCTCCGGCGACATCCCGCGCGCGGCGAGGGGCGTCGCCGGCCAACCCGGGTGCGGCCGCCGCCGGGGCGCCGCTGGCCAACCCGGGTGCGGCCGCCGCCGGGGCGCCGTCGGCCAACCCGGGTGCGGCCGCGCCGCCGGGCAACCCGGGTGCGCCCGCCAGCGCCAAGGGCCCCACGAGCGCCGCCCGCTCCTCCGAGAGGCGCGCCCGCAGCGCCGGATCCCCGTCGAAGGCGCTACCCACCAGCGCCAGCACGCCCCGGTCCAGCAGGCGCGCCGTCGCCCCGGCCTCGCCTGACGGCCCGGCGCTGTCCTCCACGCGCAGCTCGATCCGCCGCCGGTAGATGCCGCCCTGCGCGTTCACGTCGGCGAACGCCGCCATCAGCACGTCGCGCGCAGCCGCGCCGACCGGCGCATCCGGCCCGGTCAGCGGCAGCGCGGCGCCCAGCGCCACCGAGCCCGCCGTGACGCCAGGATCCAGATCGCGGCCGACGCAGCCCAGATATTCAACAAGATCCGATAGATCCGCCTCTTCCAGGCGGTACCGCGGCATCACCGGGCTCAGCCACTGCCCCGCGGGCCCTCGCCCCTCCCGGATGGCCGTCACCAGCGCGGCGGCGCTCATCGCGCCCTCGTCTGGCCGCCTCCCCTGCCCAGCTCCCCCACCCCGCTCGCCGCTCGACGCAAGGCGCCGCTCGGCCGCGAGCGGCGGCGCCGTGACGCCGCCCTCGGTCGTCCCCTGCCCGCTGGGGCCGTGGCAGCCCGCGCAGGCGGCCTCGCGGCCGGAGAGCGCCGCGGCGCCGCCGACGATCGCGCCCTCGATGGGCCGGCCGTCCTCGGTCGCGCCGCGCTGGTAGATTTGCTTGCCGCGCCGGGCGGCCGGCGAGAGCTCCTCGCACGACCCCATCTCGCCCGCCGCAGCCGCATGCGCCCGGGGCGCGCCGTCATCCCGGCCGAGCGCCCACGCCGCGACCGCGCAGAGCCCCAGCGCCGGCACCGCTGCCAGGAGGCCGAGCCGCGCCCTGCCAGGACGACGGGCCCTCGGCCGACGGGCCCTCGGCCTATCCACCGCCCGCGCTCCGCGCCACAGGCCCTCGCGGCGACAGGAAGGCCCGGACCTCGTCCGCGAGGCGCCCCGGCGGCGCGATGCCCTCGACCCGCGTCCAGCGGCCCTCCGCCTCGCGCCCGATGAGCGTGATCGGCGCGTGCCGCTCCTTGATCGGCGCCCGCCCCCCGAGCGCGTCCAGCACGCGGTTCACGCGCTCGCGCCGCCCCGTCAGGAAGGACCAACCCTTCCGCCGGCCGAACTTCTCGGCGTAGGCGTTCAGCCGCTCCGGCGTGTCCGTGGCGGGGTCCAGCGAGATCGAGACGAGCCGCACGTCCCGGTCCAGCGCGTCGCCGAGCTGGGCCTGGAGCCGGCCGAAGATGGCCGTCATCGGCGAGCAGATCGTCGTGCAGGTCGTGAAGATGAAATTGACGACGAGCACCCGGTCCTTCGCGAGCTCGCGGAGACGGACGGGCCGGCCGTCCTGATCCACGAGCTCCTCGTCCAGGACCTCGACGCCCGTCGCCGGCGAGGCGCGCACCTCCGACGCGCCGTCCGGGGAGAGCCCAGGCGGCCCCGCGGCCGCAGCGACGTCCGGAGGGAGCCCAGGCGGCCCCGCGGGAGCGGGGGCGGCGTGCTCGCCAGGAGGCGCGCTCCCGCGGCCGCACGAGGCCGCGGCGAGCGCGCCGGCCAGGACCAGCGCTTTCAATGCACCGAGAGACAGGAAACGCATGTTGGCCTCACCGTGGGTCGTTGAGGTGCTGGAGGGCGCGCGCGAGCGCCTCGGGCTCCTCGGTGGCAAACGCCTTCAGCCACATGCCGGTCGACGTGTCGCCGACGAGCAGCGTCATCGTGTGCTCGTCGGGCCGCCGCACCTGGCCGCCGAGGCGCTTCAGCACCGTGGCGACGTTCTCGGGCGTGCCGGTCAGGAAGTACCAGCCCTCGCCCGCCTTGAACTTCGCGGCGTACTCCTTCAGCGCGGCCGGCGTGTCGTTCTCCGGGTCGACCGAGATCGTCAGAATCGTCACCGCCTGCCCGCGCGCCCGCAGCAGCGCCTGCACGCGCGCGAGGTTCGCCGTCATCGTGGGGCAGGCGCCCTTGCACGAGGTGAAGGCGAAGTTGATGAGCACCTTCCGGCCCCGCAGCAGCCCGGCATAGAAGCGGTGCGCGCGGCCGTGCTGGTCGACGAGCTCGGTGTTGGTGAAGTACCGCTCCGCGGCGGCGTCGTCCTCCCTGGAGACGCCGCCGATCTTCATGCGCTCCACGCGCGGCGCCTTGTCCTCCGCGGGCGTGAAGCGCGCGGACGAGGAGATCGCGAGCGCGAGGGCCACCGCGGCGAGGGCCGCCCCGGGCCTCATCGCGCACCTCCGACGTGCGCGCCGGCGCCGCGCGGGGAGACCCGCAGCGGGACGGACGGGAGCGCGCCGACAGGCGCCCCGCGCCCCGGAACGGCGGCGAGGAAGCGGTACTGGCCCGGCGCGGGCGGCGTGAACGCGACGGAGAACGTGCCGTCCCCCTCGGCCTGCGGCGCGCCGCGGAAGCGGTACCCGGTCGGGAACCGGACGACCATCACCTCGATGTCTTCCGCGTCGAGCGGAGGGCCCCCCTCGCCGGCGGTCGCGCGGAAGCGGAGCGTCGCGGGCTCGCCCGCCGCGAGCCGCAGGTCGGGCTCGAAGAGCGGCGCGATCGCGATGTCCTTCACGGGATCGCCCCCGCAGCCGGACCCGTCGGCCTCGCCGTCGCCCGGGGCGCAGCGCGCGGGCGCCACGGTGGCCTCGAGGCACACCCCCGTCCGCGGGCGGTCGAGGAGGAGCTCGACGTCGTAGCGCCCCCCCTCGCCGAGGCGCACCGTGGTCGCGTACACGCCCGGACGCACCTCCTTGAGCGACCTGTCCTCGACGAGGAGCGATCGCGGCTCGCGGCCGTAGCTCGGCAAGGTGCCGATCGGGGCCATCATGCCCTCCACGTAGACGTAGAGCGCCTTGTCGGCCGGGCTCGCGACGAGGGCGCCGTTGCCCTCGGGCAGAGGGGCGATGGGCGTGGCGAGCGCGGCGGGCCCTGGCCGCGCCGGGGCGGCCAGAGGCGGGCCCTGGCCGACCGCGATGTTGACGAGGGGCGGGGCCGCCGCGCCGCCGAGGGCCGCCCGGTCGACGAGCGAGACCCGCGCGGCGCCCCGGTTGCGGATGTAGGCGAAGGCCCCTGTGAAGGTGACCGCGTCCGGCGCGGCCAGCCCGGTGAGCGTGTGCGCCACCGCGCCCGTCGCGCCGTCGAGGACGGCGACCTCGTTCGCTGTCGGGTTCAGCGCGAACGAGAACCGCCCGCGCGGATCGAACTGGAGCGCGCCGAGCCCGGGCTTCAGGGCGACGCGCCCGGCCACGACGCGCCGCGCGGCGTCGAGGACGACGACCTCGCCGCGCGCGGCGTTCGCCGCGTGGACAACGCCCGCTTCATCGCTCGCCGCGATGGAGACGACGCCCTCGCCCACCGCGATCTCGCCGAGCGGCTCGAGCGTCTCGCCGTCCACCACCGCCACCGAATCGCCCTGCTGGCTCGTGATCCACGCGGCGCGGCCGCCGCCGGTGAAGGCGATCTCGTGGTGGCCCGGGCCCACCGGGAGCGTCTTCAGGACGTCCGTCGAGCGGGCGTCGATCACGCTCACCGTCCCGTCGCCGTCGTTGCCCACCCAGACCGTGCGCCCGTCGGGCGCGATCACGACGCGCGACGGATCCTGGCCGACGGGGACGTTCGTCCGGACGAGCCCCCGCCGCGTGTCCACCACGGCGAGGCCCCGCCCGCCCCGGAGCGTGACGTAGAGGCTCTCCCGGTCGGGGTGCAGGACGAACGAGACGCCGGGGCCCGCGAGGCTGACCACGCTCCGGAGCTGCGTCCTGGCCAGGGCGACCTGCGGGTTGATGGCCGAGAGGGTGTTGTCCTGGTTCAGCGTCCAGAGGAGGTAGGCGTTCATGTCGACCTCGGGGCGCACGGACAGGAGGCCCGCCATGAAGCTCCTGATCTTCCCCCGGCACGCCGCCTCGTCCGGCGCGGCGTCGACCGCGCCGCTGGCGAGGCTCGCCGCGGACACGCCGCTGGCGAGGCTCGCCTCGGGCGCGCCGCTGGCGAGGCTCGCCGCTGGCGCGCCGCTGGCGAGGCTCGCCTCGGGCGCCCCGCCGGAGAAGCTCGCCGCGGCGGCGCCGTCCGCCCCGGCGCGGCGCGACATCCAGCCGAGCGGCGTGAGGCCACGGACCGGCGCGCCGGTGGACGCGTCGGTGATGGTGAACTCGGCCACGACGTCGGAGCCCGCCACCGCCGCGGCCGGCGCCGCGCCGAGGCCGCTCTCCCCGCCCTGCTGGTCGCGGTCCAGCGGCCGCAGGGCGAACGCGATGGAGAGCCCATCGCGCTCGACCCGGCTCTCCTGCAGGGGAGCCGCCGGCTCCTCGGGCTGCGCCGGCTGCGCGAGCTGCGCCGGCTGCGCCGGCGGCTCGGCCCCCGGGTCCTGCGAGGCGGGGAGCGCCTCTCTCCTGCCGCAGCCGAGCGCCGTCGAGGCGCCGAGCCAGGCCAGCGAGAGCCAGAGTCCGCGCGAGCCCATCGAGGTCCCGCCCATCGAGATCCTTCGCATCACAGCGCCCCTCCTCCCGCTCACGGCGTGACCCGCCAGATGCCCCAGAGCCCGCCGGTGAGCATGGCGTTCGACTGGTCCAGGTAGAGGCGATCGCCGGGGACCTCGAACATGCCGCCCGACCTGAAGTAGGGAGTCACGTTCCACGCGGTCATGGGGCCGATGCCGCCATGCGCGCTCACGGCGAAGCTCTTGCTGTTCCGGCCCTGGTACCGGGATCCCGAGCCTTGCGCCCACGGGTTGTACGCCCACTCCGTGTTCGAGAGCCCGAACGAGTGCTGGCGCCGGTGCCCCGAGGCCTGCAGCACGCGGAAGCGCACGCGGTCATAGCGCCCCGCCGTGAAGATCGGCGTCGCGGGATCGCCGCGCCCCGCCGAGCTGAAGACGCCGCTGACGTCGAGGCCCGGCATGGTGCCGAGATGCGCGTCGGGCCCCACGCCGAGCCGCGCCCAGATGGGCTCGGCGCGGTAGTTGAACGCCTTGTGGCCAGTGAAGTCGGGATCGGGCGGGCCCAGGACGTTCGCGAGGACATCGCCGCAGGCCAGGGCCGGGTTGAGGCAGCGGAACGCCGCCTGATCCGACTGCAAGGGCACCTCGTCCTGGTAGAGGAGCACGAACTCGCGGAACCAGATCTCGGAGCCGTTCTCGTCCCGGTACTTCACCTGGGCCGCCGCGCGCGAGTCCCGGCTCGGGTACCAGACGGCGCCCTCCGGCTCGACGATCAGCGCGCCGATCCCGCCGTGCATCGGGTGGTTCACCACGTCCGCCATGTCCTTGAGGTTCACGGCGCCGAGCTCGACGGGCTGCCAGCGGACGTCGCCCCGGGTCGTCACGGAGATGTCGCCGGCGTACCAGGTGTACGTCCGCTGCTTCCCGCGCTCGACCGTCTGATCGGGGTTTTCGCCCACGTTCGCGCCGTCGCTCGCCGTGACGTCATACCCCACGAGCTGCGCGTGCAGCGAGACGCGGTTCGACGGCCTCACCTGGTTGACGTTGAACCCGTCGACGATGGGAGCGTTGTAGTTCCACTGAGGCGACTTCGGCAGATCCTCGGGCAGGTCGTTGACGAGCGTGACCTCGACGCACTCGCCGGCCGCCGCGCGCAGGACGAGCGGCTCGGGCGGGCGCGCGCCCGAGCGCAGGGCGGCCAGATCCTCCTCGAGGACGAACAGGATGGCGTCGGGATCGTTGAGCCCGTACGTCGCGTTGTACGTGAGGCGATCGCCCGGCAGGTTGCCCCTCGCGGTGATCGCGTGGACTGTATACGCCCTCTTCTGGGCCTCTGGCGGGCACACCTCGACCTCCCGGCGCCTGCCGCTCGGCAGCGACGCGCCCGAGAGCGGCAAGAGATCCGCCTGCCGCTCGCCGTGGACGCGCAGGATGCCCCACCGCCCCTCCCAGAGATCGTCCGTCGGCGCGCCCGCATAGAGGTAGTCCGCGCCGCCCGCCGCGTTCTTCCGGAAGAGGGGCGCCCCGTCGAGCGCGAGATCCGCCTGCTCCGAGACGCCGATGGGCTGCCCGTTGGCGTAGCCGCTGTCGGGATCGGTCGCCTCGTTCAGCCACTTCTTCCCGTGCACGGTGAACACGTGCTGCTCCGCCTGCGCGCCCTGGGTGAGGCGGATCAGGGTGCGATCGCCCTCGTACGCGCGGAGCAGCGGTGTCGCCGGATCGCCGTGGACACGCGAGCTGAAGACGTTGTGCATGTCGCCGGCGTCGCCGCTCTTCTGGACGACCGCGCGCGTGCTGCAGTTGCGCTCGGCGATCCGGAGCGGGATCGGCTCGTTCCGGTAGTTGATGAGCCCGACGCCCGAGTCACGCCACGAGATCGCGTCGGGGGTGGAGGGCCCATGGGTGATGGCCAGCGGCAGCGGCGCCGGCGCCTGCGACGACGGGTTCACCGGCCGGCCGCACTCGTCGTAGATGGGGCCGTAATCGGCGATGCTCAGGTTGAACTCGCGGAACGGGCTGCGGTGGTCGCCCGGGGGAAACAGGATGTCGGCGCGGTAGCTCGTCGGCCCGCCGTCGCTGCGATCGCCGAAGACCGCTCCGGTCTCCGGATCGCGCCAGATCGAGCCGGCCGGCTCGACGACGAGGCCGCCGTAGAGCCCGTGCTGCTGGTGCGACGAGGCGGCGAAGTGATCGTGCGTGAAGGCCGTGTTCAGCGCGCGGTCCTGGCCGGCCTCGCTCAGGATCGAATCGGCCCACCAGCGCTGTATCGTTGTCTGCGCCCCGAACGACGGGGTGGTCATGCGCGGGTGGAGCGTCGGGTCATCGAGCCGGACGCGCGCCCCGGACTCGCGACCCCTGACGTCGGCGGCGAGGGCCCCGCCGAGCGCGTTGGCCGCCTGGATGCGCGCCGCCACCTCCTCCATCGCCAGGGACCCGTCCTCGTAGTTGAAGCCGTTCGCACCGCCGTCCGAGGCGGTGACGTCGAACTTCACGAGGTGGATGTGCTGGCCGATGACGTCGGTGGGCGTGAAGACCTGGAAGTCGTCCGCCGCGAGCGCCGCCGGGATGAGGTTCGTCGCGTGGAACACGACGCACTCGCCGGATTGCGCGCGGATGAACAGCGGCTCCGGCGCCTTCGTGCCGTCGAGGGTCGCCTCGACGTCCTTCTCGAGGACGATCATGCGCGCCTGCGCGTCGTGCCAGCCGGCCCGGTTCACCGGGGCGTTGGTCTGGACGTAGGCCGCGCGGTAGGTGCGCACCGGCGCGCCTGGCGGGCACGGGTCCGCGAAGGGGGCGCCTGCGGCCGGCGGCTGGCCGTTCACGAGGAAGAGCGCCGGCTCGCCCTCCGCCGTGAAGGCCGGGTAGCCCTTGACGGGGAAGCCGTAGCGCTCCGGCGCGCGCACGGCGCCCGGGAACGCGCCCGCGTGGAAGTTGGCGGCCGCCACCTCCGACGGGGTGCCGTCCTTCGGCAAGAGCTGCACGTCGGCCTTGGAGAGCTGCACGTCGAAGAGGCCGCGGCCGCCGACCGCCGCGCCCCCCGGCGGGACGTTCGCGATGTAGTGGCGCGGGAGCCCGCCGTCGTTCTCCATGTCGCGGGGCGGCTGCGACGGCCGGTGCCCGGCGACCGCGGCGACGTAGAACGGATAACCCGGCATGGGGTCGCGCTCCTCGGTCTTCCCGTCGGCCATCCTGACCGACGTCCGCGCGTAGGTCGGCATCGGCGCCAGCGCGACGCCGGGGATCGGCACGACCGCGGGCGTGGGCGTCCCCGCCGCGAGCTCGCCGTCCGGGAGCGAGCGGTCCGGCGTGCCCGCCTCGAAGACGTCGTGTGTGCGCCAGAGCCCCCACATGCCCTGCGCGAAATGGGCATACAGGTGGCAGTGGTAGATGGCGTCTCCCACGGAGAGGTTGCGGTTGCCGCCTCCGCCATAGGTGATGTCATACGTGTAGGCGGCCCGCGGGCCGATGGTCTGCGAGTCGATGTACGCGCTCTTGTCGTTGCCCGGCGACCGCAGCCACTGGTGGCCGTGGACGTGGAAGACGTGCGTCTCGCTGGGGCCGGCGTGCAGGTTCCGGATGCGGACGGGATCCCCGAGGTAACCGTGCGACACGTTGGAGGGGTCGTCCGGATAGAGGGCCTCTGTCGCGTTGCCGGCGTCGTCCCGATCGATGTTCAGCGCCGGATCCCCGTTGACCCACGAGCTCAGGAAGAACTCCTCGAACTTGCACTCCTCGCAGCGCTTGCTCGGGCCGATCCTCTGCTTGTTGGCGAAGACCGCGCTGCCCAGGCTGGCGGCGCCGTAGTTGATGCCGAAGCCGGTGCGCACGCCGTTGTAGCGCGGGTCCGCCTGGTACTCCGCGATGGGCTGGACGACGCTCAGGATGTCGTGGAAGAGCACCGTGAACTCGCGGAAATAGCCCATGTTCTCGGAGGCCGGGGAGCCGACCTCCGTCTCGTCGAAGCCCGCGATGATGGCGTTGACGTCGCCGTGCACGATCTCGCCGGCGTCGTCGATCATCTTCAGGATCGGCTGACCGGACGCGTCGACCGCGTCGTAGTCGATGCGCGGGGTGCCGTCCGGGTTCGACGGGCGCAGGGAGGCGGCCGAGAGCTCGGCGGCCGTCACCTGCGAGCGGTACGCGATCGCGCCCGGCGGCTCGACCGTGACAGCGCCGTACAGCGTCTGCGAGATCCGCCGCCCCGGCCCGGGCTCCGAGCCGACCGTGGCGCCCCCGCTGTGCATGAGGAACGTGCCCTCGCGGCCGGCGAAGAGCTCGTACGTGCGCGTCTCGCCCGGCGCGGCCAGCGAGCTCTCGTTCTTCCCGACGTCGGCGGCGAGCGCGTCGATGCTCCGGATCTGGAGCCCGACCACCTGGATCGAGGCGTCGCGGGTCGACGTCGAGGTGCTCGGCAGCGCGCCTGTCGCGGGCGTGAGCCAGTTGGTGAACTTGATGGAGAGCCTGTCTCCGGCGTTGACCCGCAGGACGAGGGGCCTCGGGCGCTTGCCGGGCCGCAGCGTCGCGTTGCCCGGCCCGATGGCCTTCGACGGGTCGGCGGCCACCACGTCCCGGCGGAGCGCGTACACCATGCCTCCAGGGTTGAACGCGCCGAGGCGGTCGTAGACGAACATCTGATCGATGGCCACGACGTCCGCGAACACCGTCCTTCCAGACGCGGGTGCATGGAAGTCGGAGCGCACCTCATCTTGGCTCTCCACTACGTTCTCCTCCTCCTGAGGAGGCGCTTCGGAGCCCGAGCACCCAACGACAGCCACCATCGTCATGGCCCATCCGGGCCGCCAGGGAAGCCTCATCAGCACGGGGATCTCCTTGCTCCCGTTGGAGCCGAGCAGGAGCGCTCACGTCGAACGCTTGTCGTTATGAACGCCAGGCACGAGCACGCCGACGGATGCGCGCAACGCAATGCGCGGCCATGCGCCGACCGAAGCCTGGCAGTTGTAATAAAACTTTGTCTCCCAGCCCCCCGCGGGTCAAGAATCTTCGCGATCAGGGGCCCGCCGAGGAGGGAGAACAGGCGCTGTTCCGAACAGACACGCGCGGGACATGCGCAGTCCCCGCGGCGGGCGGAGCTCCACCTTCAGCGGCGGTTACAGGCGTCAGAAGCCGACGCAGACGGGCTCGTCGATACGCAGCACGGACTCCTGGTTGAAGCGAACCTTGTATTCCTTGCGGATCGCGTCGATGGCGTCCGAGGCGACCTGGCCGCCGTCGTGGAGGAGCATGATCAGCCGGCTGTCCTCGCGGATCAGCTTCCCCGTCTTCGCGAGGTACTGGCCGTCGACATCGAACTGGGTCAGCCCGTCCTTGAAGCGCGGGGTGACCGCCGTGTCGACGAACTGCTGCCACTCCGCCTGCGTCACGGGGGGCAGCTCGAACCGATCCAGGCCGAAGAAGAGCTCGGTCCGCGTCATCGGATCGCCGCGCCCGCAGGCGGCGCCGGCCCGGCCGGGCGAGGGGTGCGCGGCGTCCTGGCGGGCGCCGTGGCACGCAGTCGCGAGGGGCGCCGCGAGGAGCACGGCGAGCAAGGCACGCGGGAGCGTTCGGCTGCGCATGGCGGCGGTCTCCGGGATGAGGGCGTTCGGGCGCGAGGCGCGCGCCACCGTACCACGGCCCCACGCCGAGGGAGGGCGGAGAGGCAGGCCGGTCCGGCGGTCCGGCGTCGCGCCGCGGAGGCCGGCCGGAGGCCTAGGCGATGTTGTACGCGAGCAGCGCGATCCCCGCCGCGATCAGGACGATGCCGCCGATCTGCAGCGCCGTCAGCGTCTCGCGCAGGAAGTACACCGAGAAGACCGAGATGAGCAGGAAGCCGCCCGACGACATGATCGGATAGGCGATCGACAGGTTGATGCGCTTGAGCGCCAGGACGTAGAACAGGATGTTCGACGCGAAGAGCACGAGCCCCAGCACGAGGTGGTAGTTCGTGACGAGCGCGAGGGCCTTCTCGACGAGGGACAGCCCCTCCATCGAGGGGACGCGCCGCGACGCCAGCTTCATCAGGATGTTCGCTGTCGCGTTGAAGACGAGGGCGATGATCAGGAAGAGGTAACCTTGAGCCATGGCTGACGTGCGGCGAGCGCGCTCTCGGGGGAGCTCGCCGGTCCCGGGAGGGCACCGGCGCGGCGGGCAGCAGTAGCAGATCCGGGAGGACGGCGGGAGCGACAAAGGAGGGGGCAAGGCCCTCGCGGCGCGGCCCCTCGGCGCCTCAGGCGGGCGGGGCGCCGCGCCTCAGGCGGGCGGGGCGCCGCTCTCGTCGCCGAGGAACGCCATCACGGAGGCCACGTCGTACGCGTTCTCCCAGTGCTCCGTGATCAGGCCCCCGCGGAAGCGCCAGACCCCGCAGAACGGCATCGCGAGGCTCGCGCCGCCGAGGTGAGCCCGCAGCAAGCCGAAGGCGGCGCCGAAGTGATCGTTGGCGAAGATGTGCTGCACATCCATCTGCAGGGTGCCGCCGGTCATGCGGATCAGCTCGCGCTCGTGGGTGGCGGCGGCCGCCCTGCCGACGACGCGGCCGGCGGCCCTGTCGCGGCAGAGCTCCCGGTGCGCGGTGTGCAGGACCATGTCGTCGGCGACGAACTCCCCGATGCGCGACAGATCGGCGTAGAGGGTGCGCAGCTTCTGGACGTTCGGATGGGCGGCGCTCGTTTGCTGCTGGGTGCTCATGGCGTCTCCTCCGTGTGGGCGGACCCCGATTCCGACGTCGATGGACGCCACGTCTTCGCGGCGGCGGCGGCGTCCTCGATGGCGGCCAGCTCGCTCTCGTCGAGCTTCATGTCCGCGGCGCGACAGTTCTCTTCCAGGTGCTTGATGGACGAGGTGCCGGGGATGGCGAGGATGGACGGCGACCTGTGCAGCAGCCAGGCGAGGGCCAGCTGGGCGGGCGTCGCGCCGCGCTCCTTGGCGAGCCCGGAGAGGACGCTGCCGGGCTTGGCGAGGTCGCCGTGCCCCATGGGGAACCACGGGATGAACGCCATGCCGTGCTGCTCGGCGTACCGAAGGGCCTTCTCCCCGGAGCGGTCCGCGACGTTGTACAGGTTCTCCACGGCGGCGATCTCGGTGATCTCGCGCGCCTTGGCGAGCTGCTCCACGGTGACCTCGGGCTGCCCGGAGAGCCCGATATGGTGGATCTTGCCCTGCTCCCGGAGCCGCGCGAGCTCGCCGAGCTGATCGGCCAGCGGTACGGCCGGGTCGATGCGGTGGAGCTGATAGAGCTCGATGCGCTCGAGCCCGAGGTTGCGCAAGCTCATCTCCACCTGCTGGCGGAGGTACGCCGGACGCCCGCACGGGACGATGTACGGGCGCCCCTGCACCGTCCAGTCCTCCGGTCCGGAGCGCAGCAGCCCGCCCTTGGTGGTGATCACGAGCCCCGCCGGGTACGGATGGAGGGCGCGGCGGATGATCTGCTCGTTGGTGTCCGGGCCGTAGGCGTCGGCGGTGTCGATGAAGTTGACCCCGAGGTCGACGGCGCGCCGCAGGAGCCGGACGGCCGCGTCCGGGTCGGCCGGCGGCCCCCAGTAGCCCGGCCCGGTCAGGTACATGGCGCCATAGCCCATGCGGCAGACGGGACGGTCGCCTCCGAGCGTGAACCTCAGCGACGGAGTCTTCAGCGATGCGTTGGTCATCAGCCTTCCCTTCCTCTTCTCACACGATTTACACGGCAGGAGCGACAGGGCCGCTGTCACGCGGCGACGGACGAACGCCCTCCGCCCCTGCTCTGGCCGTGATCGTTCACCCAGGAACCGACGGCCATCTCCGCCGTGATCCCCGGGCCGAACCCCGCGATCACGCCGCGCGCGCCGTCGGGCATCGGCCTGTCCGCGAACAGGCGTCCTAGAGAGTCGAGCACCACCGCGCTCGCGATGTTGCCGTACTCCGTCAGCGTGGCCCTGCTGTACCGGAACGCCTCCTGGGGCACCTCCAGGTACTTGCACAGATCGTTGAGGATGCGCGGACCGCCCGCGTGGACGATGTAGAAGTCGAGGTTGCCCACGTCCCAGCCGTGGCTCGCGACGAGCCGGCGCATCACGGGGGCGAGGGGCTTCATAGTCCCGGGCACCCGCTTGTCGAGCCGGAAGTGAAACCCGGTGTCCTTGACGGCGTACGAGATCCACTCCTCGGTGTCCGGGATGAGATAAGCCTCGTTCCGCTCCAGCCGGATGCCGGTGCCTCCGCTGCCCCGGACGACGACCGCGCCCACCGCGTCCCCGAAGAGGCCGTCGGACAGGAGCGATCCGACGTCATCGTCCGTCGGCTGGTAACAGAGGGAGCAGAACTCGCAGGCCACGATGAGCGCGTTGGCCTGCGGGTGAGCCGCGCAGAAGTCGTGCGCGCGGCTGATGGCCGCCGCCCCGGCCGCGCAGCCGAGCTGCGCCATCGGGATCTGCCGCGTGTCGTGCCGGAAGCCCATGGCGTTGATCAGATGGGCCGTCATAGACGGCATCATGAAGCCGGTGCACGAGACGAAGATGATGGCGTCGATGTCCCGCGCCGTGAGCTCGGCGTTCTCCAGCGCCTGCCGTATCACCGGCGGCACCCGGCGCTTGGCCTCCCGTTCGTAAATTCTATTTCGGATCTCGAAGCCAGGGTGAGCGAGCGCCTGCTCCAGAGGCTGCACGATGTGCCGCTTCTGCACCCCGGTGCCGTTGATGAGCCGCAGCACGAGCTTCAGCTGCGGGTTTCTCGCGTGCAGCCGCTCCGCCAGCTTCAGCGTATCTTCCCGCGTGATGATGAACTCCGGAACCGCGACCTCCGGCCTGCACAGTGTGGCCATACTTCCCCCCTACACATGATGAACTCGGAACGTCCGGCGTCGGCCGAGCCGCAGCGAACGGCGCCATGGAGCGGCACACGGAAGCAAGGACGTCGCGTCGATCTACCGCGCTACCGCGCCGTCGGCTCTACAAAGCCCGGAATTCCATCCGGACGCCCATGGCGCCGCAGCGTCATGCCGCCAACGATTCCATCGAGTACCGCAGGAAACACACATCGTCAATGGAAGGCGCGCGATTCCTAACAAGCTGTGTCCAACCAGCGAACACCAGACTCGCCATCCGTGCCCAACGTCGATTGTTCCTCATCCGTGGACGCGTGCGTCCGCGCTCCCCGTCGGAGCGCAGCGCGGGCGGCGGCGCGCCGCGCCCCGCGCTGCGAGCGCGCCAGACGCACCCGGGTCTGCCCCGGGCAAGCCATCTCTCGCGCTCGCAGCGCAGCGCGGACGGCGCCCCCAGCGGGCGAGCATTGGCGCGCACGTTCAGAGTCGCAGTCTCGCGCGATCGCCCCCTCGGCGTCGAACCGCGTTTTCCATATCAGGCGCTGAACGCGCGGTCATCGTGCGCCAGCCCCGGTGTGTCGAGCGGCCCAGATCGCTCGCGGCGGCACGAGGCTTCGCCAGACCACATGAGGATTCCTGAGCAGCGTGGGCGGCGGGAGGCGCCGCGCGTCGCCGGCGGCGCTCGCGAACATGGGTGTTCCCGCGCGAACAACCGATGGATCGATGCCTTTCATCGGAGCCCTGCTATCGTGGGGTCAGGGGCCAATGTGGTCCGCCTCCACACGGTCCCCGCAGGTGCCATTCCTGCTTTTACCGTCAACTTCGTCTCGCGACGTAACTCCACCGATGCCTGCCGCTGCGACGAGCGGCGTGAGCTCGCCATGAATAGCGCCTCTCACGCGCGGAAACGAAGGACGAAGGCGAGAAAACCGGTTCAACGACGACGGGGATCCACCGTGAGCGCGCACAACATGACATCGCTGCATACGGACTGCACGACGAGCACGACGACGCCCGCATCGGCCGAAAACCACGAAAGCAACGCGATCGATCGGCCATCGCTCCGGAGCGCGGCGCCTCCGGAGCTCGAGCCGACGCTGCGCCGAACGCCCGAGGACGGCCAGGGGCGAGGCGCCGATACCCAGATGACCGCGAGCCTCTTCTCGACGTCGACATCGAAGACGCCGGGAGAGATCGACTCGGCCATGAAGATCCTGGCCAAGTCGGTCGCGCGGGAGCTGAGCAAGCATGGATATGGTCCCCGGGAGGCGATCGTCCTCTCGACGGAGCTCGTGCGGCTCATCTCTGCCGAGCTCGAGCAACGCAGGAAAGTGCACCAGGCCTCGCTGCCGAACGGCGCCGGCCACGAGCGCCTGTCGTAGGCAGGCTCACCCGCACGGCCAGCGAGCGCGGGACCGCGCGCAGGCGGATCGATCCCGGACCGGATCGGTCCCTCGGCCCGGTCCGCTGCCGAGGTCTCCGGGGCCGGGGCGCGCGCCCCGGCCCGGCCGCGACGTGGGGCCGCGCGCGTCGACAGATGGCGCGCGACGCGCGCATCCCGCGCTCGGGGGCGCCCCGAACCTGGCCCAGACGCGGCCCGAGCCTGGCCCGAACGTGGATTGAGCGCCGCCCGCGCCTTGTGGGATCACGGCCGCTCGGATAGGCTCCCGCCCGCTCAGCGCACTGGCGCGAGGAGGATGGATCCGGATGATCCGGCGAGAAGGAGCCTGCCAAGTGCAATTGCCTGTTTCGGGTGTCGCAGAGGTGAGCGCGAAGGGGCGCGCCGAGGTCTCCCCTCCCCGCGCTGTCCGGGCCGCTCTCGCCGGGCGCGGCCTGGCCGCGCTGCTCGCGTCAGCGCTCCTCGCCGGGTGCGGCTACACCGAGTTCGAATGGCAAGCTCAGCTCGACCGGTCCGAGCGCCTCCAGCGCGAGCTCGTGGCCAGCCAGGCGCGGGTCCGCCAGCTGGAGGAGCAGGGCCCGCGCGGCGAAGCGGCGGCCGAGCCGCGCTGGGCGAACGATCCGATCTCGGGCCTCGACGTCGGCCTGGGCGCGACGCCGTCGCGCGGCGAGCCGGCCGGGGCCCGCCCGGCGTCGGAGCGCGACAGCGACGTCCTGAGGGCGTTCCTGCCGGTCGCCGCGGGAGAGGTCACGGTCGCGCCGCGCGACGGCCGCGTGGTCATCTCGATCCCGAGCCGGGTCCTGTTCAAGGGGAACCGCGACGCGCTCTCCCCGGCGGGGGAGAAGGTGCTGCGGGACATCGCCGCGATCATCCGCGCCAACGAGCCGCTCAAGGGCCTCGGCTACCAGGTCGTCGGCCACACGGCGAGCGGCGCGCCGGGCGTGGCCTGGCGCAACGGCTGGGACGTGACGGTCGCCCAGGCGCGCGCCGTGCTGCTCTTCCTGGCGCAGCCCAAGGAGGCCGGCGTGCCCCTGGCGCGGCTCAGCCTGGCGAGCTTCGCCGATCTGCCGCCTGCCGACGCGGGCGGAGGCGCCCCGGCGCAACCGCCGGAGCCGCGCGTGGAGATCGTGATCGAGGGGACAGCGCAGCTCCCGGAGGGCCCCGTTCGCCCTGCTGGCGCGGCACCGACGGGTGCGGCACCGGCTGGCGCAGCGCCGGCTGGCGCAGCACCGGCTGGCGCAGCACCGGCTGGCGCAGCGCCGGCTGGCGCAGCACCGGCTGGCGCAGCACCGGCGGGCGCAGCCCGCCCGGGAGCTGGCACGAAGGGTGGGGACGACACGTATCCGTGAGAGCGACGCGAGGGCTGCCGCGGCCATCCGGCCGCGGTGAGCCCGTCATGCGCCGCGCAGCGCGCCGACCCTCTTCCTGAGCGCCGCAGCGTCCCCGAGCTCGCCCAGCAGCGCGCGCACCGCCTCCGGCGCGGCGGCCGCCACGGCGTCGCGGACCTGCGCGCGCAGCCGCCGACCGCTCGCGGCGAGGTAGGCCGCCGCCAGCGCTGCGGCTGCCTCCCCGTCGGCGCCGCCGCGCTGGAGGAGCGCCCCGGCCAGCGCGCAGAGCGACTCGATCGCCTTGGCGACCTGGGCGCCGTAGATGGGGTGGGCCGAGTCGACGCCCTCGTCATGGCACGCCGCGAGGCACAGGGCCGTGCTGGAGAGCCGGCCGAGATCGGTCGAGTCGCCGCGCTCCCAGAGCCCTGACGCGAGCTGCTCCTCGAAGAGGCGCCCCAGGCCGTCGCCCTGGGACGGGACCCCACCAGGAACGGCGCTCGGCGCCGGCGCGACGGCCGGGGCCGGCGGGGGCACGTGGTGCGACGTCGGCGCGGCGGCCGGGGCCGGCGGGGGCACGTGGTGCGGGGGGCCGCCCGGCGCGGCGGCGGCCGGGGGCGCGGCCCAGCTCGCCGCCCGGTCCGCCGAGCCGCGCGCGGCCGCGGCCCCCTCGGTCGGCTGGAAGAGCTGCTTGGCGCGCGCCAGCAGGCCGCGCGCGGCCGGCGCCGACCTGGGCGGGGCGGCGGGCGCCGCGGGAGGGGGCGCCCCGGGAGCGGCCGCGGAGGCCCTGGCCCTCATGACGACCGGACCGCCGATCATCGGGCCACCCCCGCCCAGCGGCATCGCGGCGTACACGGCGGCCGGCGCCGCCGGGCCGCGGTGGCTCGACATCCCCCACCCCGCCGGCGCGCTCACCGGCACGGGCCGCGCCTCGGGCTGCCCGTGAGCCCGCCGGTCGCCCGTCCGCCGCTCGATCACGACGAACGACGCGTGCTTCGACGCCACACGGTGCCGGACCGCGAGGTCCACGATGCGCTTCCGCATCGCCTCGGCGCGCTTGCCGGACAGCGCGCGCTCCGACTCCTCGAGCTCGCGCACCCGCGCGCCCGCCCACAGCGCCTCGAGGCCGGGCCGCGACGCCTCCGCCGCGAGCTCGACCGGCACGTCGAGGTGGAAGCGCTCCCCGCGCAGGGTCCCGCGCAGCGAGAGGCGCCCCATCTCCGGCTGCCCGTAGCGGCCGTAGAGCACCCACGGCTCCCCGTCGACGAGCGCGGGGCGCTCGGCCGGCGCGAGCTCGCCGACGTCGATCCCCTCGAAGCGCGCCTCGAGCCCGGTGACCCGGACCGCCGTCGCCCGCGCGAACTGGGCCGTGACCTTCTCGTCGATGCGCTCGCCCGGGTGGATGAACTCCGCGGCGCCCTCCGTCCGGCGCGCGAGATCGTTCACCAGCACGTCGCTCACGTTCGTGCCGATGCCGAACGTGTAGATCCGCACCCCCTTGCCCCGCTCGACGACGCGCTCGACGATCTGCGCCTCGTTGCCCACCTGGCCGTCCGTGAGCAGCACGACCACGCGATCTCGCTCCGCCTCCCCGAGCATGCCCATGGCCGCGAGCAGCGGCTCCAGCATCTCCGTCCCGCCGTCCGCGCGGAGGCCCTCGACGAACGCGTCCGCGGCCTTGAGCGTCGCCTGTGTGAACGGGGCGAGCGACGGCTCGAGCGCCCGGAAACCGCTGGAAAACGCGATCACCCCGAACCGATCCCCCTCGGCGAGGTGGCGGAGGCAAAGCCGGAGCGCGCGCTTCGCCTGGTCGATCGACTCGCCCTGCATGGATCCCGACACGTCGACGACGAACACGACGTCGCGCCGGGAGGACGCCCGCTTCGCGTGTGCATGCGTGTCGAAGAGGTCCGGCACCACGGTGAGGGCAAAGGTCCCCTCCTGGCCAGGGGTCCTGTCGCACACCACACCTGCCTGCACGCCCGGCGCGCCCGCCGCGAGCAGCACGATGTCCCGATCGAGCGCGGCCTTGTCGTTCCGGAGCGAGACCCGCTGGCGATACCCCTCTTCGCGGCGCACCGAGAGCGCGTGCGAGGGGCTCTCGATCGCGACGTCGCGCCCGAGGTCGAAGACGATATCCACGGTGATCCCGTAGTCGACGCGCGCGATCTCGGGGGAGATGCGGTCGGCGTCGGGCACGTCGCCCGTGGGCGCGTGGACGCCGTGCGCGGTCCGGTCGCCCCCGGTCGCGCCCGGCATGTAGCGGGGCGCGACGAGGGTCGGGATCATGAGCCGCAGCGCCCCCTCGTCGGCCGTGAGCGCCTGCACGAACGCGACCTCGACGACCGTCTCCTCCCCGGGAAGGAGGTTGCCGACGCTCGCCGTGAACACGTTGCGCCGCTCCTCGTCGAGCAGCGCCGCGCCGTGGCCTGTGGCGATCGCCTCGTCGTAGGCCTTGAACGCCTCTTCGCGCTCCTTGACCTCCCCCTCGAGCCTGCGGCCGGCGCACTCCATGGCGAAGCCCGCGATGCTCGCCTCGCCCGGGAGCGGGAAGGTGTAGATCGCCTCGATCGGCCGGCGCTCCTCGTTCCGGTAGCGCTGCCGCACGACGAGCCGCGCCGCGCCGCCGAGGACCTCGCCCGAGAGGGAGACGCCGAGCAGCGGGACCGGGTGGCCCTCGGAGGAGCGAAGGCACGACATCGGCGACGGGTGCGAAGGATCGTGGGAGGGGTTCATCGCGAGCCTTTCGGGGCAAGGGTTGTGTAGCGAGACTCGATATCGAGGGCGATGCGCCGCGAGCGCTCCGGGGCGTCGGTCCGCACGTGGAGCTCCACCCCGTCGGCGATCTCGACCCGCTCCCAGCGCTCGCCGCGCGGCGCGCCGGAGCCGACGGGCGGAGCCGCGGCGACCTCCTCCGGGGCGGCGCAGCGCACCTCCGGATCGCGCGGCGGCGCCCCCGCGGCGATGCGCTCGATCTCGTCGAGGCCCGCGCCCGCGAGGCGCGCCTGGATCTCCTCGAGCGGCAGGTGCGCCTGCTGGAGGACCTTGATGGCGCGGAGCCGCGCGAGGTGCTCTCGCCCGTAGGAAGTGTCCTTCCCGCGGAACTCCGGCGCCGGAAGGAGCCCGCGCTGCACGTAATACCGCACCGTGCGCGGCGCCACCCCCGCCTCGCCCGCGAGCTCGTCGAGCTTGTACGTCATCACGAGGAGCACCCTGAATCGAGACACTACAACTGTCAAGTATACAGTTTCAGTCCCTCCGCGCCCCGGCATCTTCGGCGCAAGATGGAGCAGGGAGCCGGGGAGATGGGGAGATCTGGGATTTTTCTCCTCGCCTCCCTGCCTCCCTGTGGATTTTGCCGAAAAATCCGAGGGGACGTTTCAGAGCAGGTACTTGACCCCGAAGCCGAACTCGATGAACCCGAGCCCAGCCGGGTCCGAGACGACATCGGCCTTCCTGTTCCAGAGGAACTTGTAGCGATAGCAGGTGCCGTCGCACCCCTCCTGATCCTTCTTCTTGAAGGGCGCCGCCAGGCGCAGGGAAGCGCCGCCGGAGACGACGAGGTGCTTCGAGAGGGCGGGCACGCCGACCATCACCTCGATCCGAGGGGTCACGGCGTTCAGGAGGACGCGGCCCGAATCCTCGTACTCGACCGCCTCCGAGCGCCTGAGCGCGAGCTCGCTCAGCGGGGCGAGGAGGTCGATGAAGGAGGGTTGGAGGGCGAGATAATAGGCGTCCGTATAACGTACGACGCCGCGCAGGTTGATGGTGTTCGCGGACGGCACGATCCTCGGCGATCCACCCTCGCCGTCGATGTAGCTCGGGCTCCACGACACGCGCAGCCCCATGTCCGGCCTGTAGAAGGCGTGACCCCACGGGCGATCCATGCCGCCCCCCGTGCCCAGCTCCCGGAGCACCTCGACGGACGCCTCCCGGAACGCGGCCCGGTCGGCGTCCGAAGGTACCTTGTCGTTGGCCGTCGCGAGCACGTAGACGAGGACCGCCTCGGCGAAGCGCCGGTAGATCTCGACCTGATCCCCCTCGCCTCCGGGCCGCGAGGAGAAGAACGTCCTGATCGCGCGGCTCGCTGCCTCCCCGTACTCGCCCTGGCTGGCGAGCCGGATCGCCGGCCAGAGGTCCGCCTGGAGGTCGCCGATCTTCGTCAGCGCCGAGGACTGTCGCTCGATCTGAGCGCAGACCTGGCCGATCAGGTCCCTGTCACAGAGATCGCGGAGCGCGCCGCCGGCGCCGCCGATGACGTTCACGAAGCTCACGAGCTCCAGGTTGCTCGCGCCGCCCCGGGTGCCGATGTTCCACTGGACCCGGAGGCGATCGAGGTTGCTCAACCTGGAGCGCAGCTCCCGGGCCCGAGCGGCGGCGTCTGCCTCCCCGGCGGCAGGCGCGGCGGACGCGGCGGGCACGGCAGACAAGAGGACAGGGATGATCTCGTCGAGCGTCTTGCCGCCGCGCAGGACGTCTCGCGTGACCAGGACCGCCTCGTCCAGGAGTGCTCTCCTCGCGGCGTCGTCCGTCACCTCGAGGGCCTTCGCCGCGGTCGCCCCGACCACGACCGCGGCTGCCCTGATGAAGTGCTCCTCCGCCAGGGCGTCTTTCCTCTGGAGAATGGCGCGGACGGCGAACGCGAGCTCGCACGCGTAGCTGGTCCCTGACGCGGCGCTCGCGCCGCAGTCCTTCTCGAGCGGCGATGGCGCGCCGGCGTCGGTAACGCCCGACGCGAGCTCCTCCTTGAGCACGGAGACACAGGTGTTCAACGACCGCGGGTCGAGCCTCGTCCACGTCAGCTTGCTGGCCGCCGCGCGCTCGGCACGGGCGTCGTCGGCGCTCGCGAACTTGTGGAGGAGCTCGATGCTCTGCGTCCCCTGCGGCTTCTTTATCTGGCCCTCGTTCGACGTCAGCCCGACATAGACCATGTGCCCCGCGAAGCCCGCGACCTCGTCCGTGACGCTCGTCCGGATCGCGCTGAACTGCCGCCGGAAAACCCGCTGGAGCGTGAGAGGGAAATAGGTGAGGATCGGGAACCCGCTCCGCAGGATGGGCTTCAGCGCGTCGCGCCGCTTCTCGAGCGCGTCCTTCTCGGGGCCCGCCGCCGCGTCTTCGAGCTTGTCGAGGATCCCTGCGTATTCTTCGAGGCGCTGATCCACGCTCGCCAGGCGCGCCGTCTGGCACACCAGGTTCGGGGCGACCGCCTCGGCGACCTCCCGCTGGATCAGATCCTCGATGATGTCCCTCACGTCCTCGTAGACCGCGTCGGCGATCTGCGCGCGCGCCGTTCCCGCGAAGCTGATCACCGCCATCGCAGCGGCCGCGCACGAGATCGCGATCTTCCGGTGGTGTCTCGCCATGGCACTCTCTCGGCTGTCGCTCGATGGACGGCCAGCTCGATCCCATCGCAGCACGACCCGCGGCGGGAGACCATCGCGCCTTCGACGGTCCCTCCGGCGCGTCACCGACGCGTCAGCCCGTCAGACCGACGCGATCGTCACCCCGATCCCTGGCAGCGCCTCGACCCAGTACACCGACGAGAACCCCGCTTCGGTGAACATCCGCTGGAACTCCTCCCCCGTCCGGTGCTGGACGAACCCCGGGTCCGCGAGCACCGAGATCGTCCGCGCCAGCTCGATGAACCACGCGGGCCCGGGATCGGCGATGAACGCCTTCCCGTGCGGCGCCAGCACCGTCCGGAACGCCCGCGCGGCGGCCGCGCCGTCCGGGTAATGGTGAAACGACAGGCAGCAGAAGATCGCGTCGAAATAGCCCTCGAACGCGGCCGGCGGCCGCGCCACGTCGGCCTGGAAGAAGGCCATGTTCCGGCACCCCGCCGCCCGCGCGTTGCGGTGGGCCGTCTCCACCATGCCTCGCGAGAGATCGGCGGCGATCACCTCCCCCTCCGGGACCAGCCGCGAGAGCTGGATTGCCGCGCTCCCCGGCCCGGCGGACGGGTCCAGGATCCTCGCGTTCCGCGCCAGGTGCGGCCGGAGGAGCTCGATCACCTCGGCGACGATCGGATCCGAAAAGGGACGGACCAGAGCGTCATAGTCCGCCGAGTGCGCGTCGAACTCCCGCACGCCCTCGTAGTCGTCCGGCTCGGCTGGGAGCAGCTCGGGCTCGGCGTGATCGAGCGTGAGCCGCTGCCCGCCCCCCGTCGGCACGCCGGGCGAAGGCGGCGCGCCGAGCGTCGCCGGCACGTAGAGGCCGAGCTTCTTCCGGTAGATCGCCGGCTGAAACACGACCGCGTTCCACCAGTGCAGGGAGAGCGCCAGCTGGTGCATGAGGTAGAGTCGAATCTCGTTGTTCACGGCGGATCTCCTCCCTGACTCGCGCCCATCACCCGAACCGGCGGCGCCTCGCGGCGGCGCGCCGCTCCGGCGCAGGGTAGGCGTTGACCGCCGAGCGTCCTACCCGATATAGTGACTTCGAAACAGGGCTCGCGGCCCGGTCGCATCGCCCCTGGCCCGCACTGGACTGCGGCGCCCATCGCGCCTGACGAGGAGACCCAATGAGCCTGTCCCCATCGTTCGCAGGGACAGCGAGGTTCGACGTGCGCGCCGAGCTCGGCCACGGCGCGATGGGCACGGTGTACCGCGTGTACGACCGCGAGCTCGACACCGAGGTCGCGCTCAAGACCATGCGCCGCCTCGGCCCCAGGGAGCTCCTCCAGCTGAAAGCGGAGTTCCGGTCCCGGGCCGGCGTCACGCACCCGAACCTCGTCGAGCTCCACGAGCTCTTCGTCGGTGAGGACCTCTGCTTCTTCACGATGGAGCTCGTCGACGGGCAGGATCTGTCGAGCTGGCTCCGGCGGGATCTCGCCCTCTCCGGCGGCGCCGCCGCGGCCGACTCCGCCCTCCTCGGCAGCACGCTCGGCGAGGTCGTCGAGAGCGGCACGGCGCCCGTGGGCTGGGCCCGCCATGCGATGGCCGAGCAGGCGCTCGCCGCCGGCGCCCCGCCGCTTCACCGCGTTCAACCGGCGCTGCGCGCGCTCGCCGCCGCGGCGCCGGCCGCCACGACAGCCGCGTCGTGGTCGCGGCTGCGGCGCGCCCTGGCCGGGCTGGTGGAGGCGCTGCACGCGCTGCACGAGTCGGGCCGCGTCCACCGTGACGTGAAGCCGGCCAACGTGCTCGTGACGCCGGGCGATCGCGTGGTCCTCTTCGACTTCGGCCTTGTCACGGAGCTGCGCGCGGCGGAGGCGGACGGCGGCGCGCAGAGGATCGCCGGGACTCCAGCGTACATGGCGCCCGAGCAGGCGCTCAGGGAGACCGTCACGCGCGCCGCGGATCTCTACGCGGTGGGGGTCATCCTCTACGAGGCGCTCACCGGCGCGCTCCCGTTCTCCGGCGAGGTGGCGACGCTCCTCCACAACAAGGTCCACCTGACCCCGCGGCCCGCGCGCGCGATCGCGCCGGACGCGCCGGGAGACCTCGCGGAGCTCGCGATGGATCTCCTCTCGCGCTCGCCCGAGCGGCGTCCCACCGCCGAGCAGTGCATCGCCCGGCTGACGCGAGGGGGCGACGCCACCGCGGCCACGAGCGCGCTCGTCGGCGCACCGGCCGCAGGGCGGCGCCGCCCGTTCGTCGGCCGCGCGGACGAGATCGCGGCGCTCCAGGACACCGTCGACGAGGTCGCCGAGCTGCGGCGGCAGGTCACTGTGCACATCCACGGGCCTTCGGGGATGGGGAAATCCACGCTCGCGCGGGAGTTCCTCGCGAGCCAGCGCCTCGCCGGCGCCCCGCTGATCCTCGAGGGGCGCTGCCATCCGCAGGAGAGCGTGCCGTACAAGGCGCTCGACGCGGCGATCGACGCGATCGCCCGCTTCCTCGACACCCTGCCCCCGGCCGAGGTCGAGGAGCTGCTCCCGCCGAACGCCCACGCGCTCCTCCGCCTCTTCCCCGTGCTGGCGAAGTTCCCCGCGTTCCGCGGCGCGGCGGTCCCCGCGGCGCTGCCCGAGGCCATCGAGCTCCGGGCGCAGGGCGCCACGGCGCTGCGCGAGCTCGTCGCCCGCGTCGCGGAGCGCCGCGATCTCATCCTGTGGCTCGACGACGTGCAGTGGGGCGACGTCGACTCTGCGCCGCTCCTCGACGAGCTCTTGCGCGCCCCGGCGCCGCCGTTCCTCCTCCTCCTTACGTACCGGACCGACGAGCGCGAGACGAGCCCCCTCCTGCGGCACCTCTCGAGCGTCGCGCGCGACGCCGGGCCGTCTCGGGTCGTCACGATCGCGCTCGGCGCGCTCGGGGCCGAGGAGGTCGCCGAGCTCGCGCGCGGCTTCCTCGGCGACCAGGGGCCCGCGATGCAGCGGCAGCTCCAGGCCATCGTCGCCCACGCGGAGGGCAACCCGTTCATCGCCGGCGAGATGGCCCGCTACCTCGACGCGCGCGCTGCCGGACGTGCGCGCGGCGGCGCCGAGGCGCTGCCGGAGCACCTCGACGCCGCGCAGGTCGTGCTGGCGCGGATCCGGTCGCTCCCGCCCGAGCAGCGGGCCCTGCTGGAGGTCGCGGCGGTCGCCGGCGGCCCCGTGGAGCGCAGCGTCGCGCTCGACGCCGCGGGGCTCGGCGAGCGGGCGCGGCCGCTCGTGGTCCAGCTCCGCGACGCGAACCTGCTGCGCGAGGTCGCTGCTGGCGGCGCGATCGCCATCGCCGCGTACCACGACCGGATCCGCGAGGTCCTCGTCGGCGCGATGGCGGACGGCGAGCGCCGGGCGAGGCACCGCGGCATCGCGGAGGCGCTCACGGCGCGCGCCTCCACCGACTTCGACGCGTTGCTGCTCCACTGGGAAGGCGCGGGCGATCGCGCTCGCGCCGGGCAGCACGCGATCCGCGCCGCGGATCGCGCCGCCGCCGCGCTCGCCTTCGACAACGCCGCCGCCCTGTACGAGAAGAGCCTCGCCCTCCTCGGCGACAGCGCCGAGCGCCCGGGGCTGCTCGAGCGGCTGGGCGAGGTCCTCGCGAACCGCGGCCGCGCGCCCGAGGCCGCGGAGCGCTACCTCGAGGCCGCGGCCGCGCTCACCGGCGCCGGCGCGAGCCGCCGCGTCAGCGATCTGAAGCGGCGCGCGGCCGAGCAGTACATCAAGAGCGGCCGCTTCGAGCAGGGGTGGGGCGAGATGCGCGCGGTGCTCGAGGAGCTCGGCATCCCCGTGCCGGGCTCGGCGCTCGGCACCGTCGGAACGGCGATGCTCCGGCGGATCGCGTTCCTGGCGCGCCCCGTGGAGGTCGAGCGCAAGGTGTTCACTCCGGCGCCGCCCGACGAGCAGCACCGGATGGACGTGCTCTGGAGCGCCACGACGAGCTGGGCGATCGTGAACTACACGCTCTCGGATCTGTTCCGGCTGATGCACCTGCGCCGGGCGGTCGCGTCGGGCAACGCCTCGGAGCTCTGCAGGGCGCTCGCCTACGAGGCGTCCATGGAGGCGCACGTCGGCGGGCGCTTCTTCGACGCCAACGTCCGGAAGCTGCTCGCGAAGGTCGAGCACCTGGCGCAGCGCACGGGCGATCCGTACGACCGGGCGTGGCAGCACCTCGCGCTCGCGAACGTCGGCTACACGAGCGGGCGGTGGCGCGAGACGGCCGAGGCGTGCGCGCGGGCGGACGAGGTGTTCCGCGAGCGGTGCCCGGGTTCGGCGTGGGAGCGCGTCACCGTGGCGGTGTTCTTCCACCAGACGCTCGCCATGCTCGGCGATCTCACGAGGCTGCGCGGGCGGCTCGCGGAGCTCCAGAAGGACGCGGCGCTGCGGGGGGACATCCACGCGAGCTGCGAGGCGTACATCAACGAGCCGGCGCTCGTCTGGCTCGCCGACGACAGGATCGGAGAGGCGCGCGAGCGGGCCTCGCAGGCGCTCGCGGCGCAGTCGACGCGGGCCCCGCGGTGGCCCGTGAACGCGTACCGGCGGCAGCAGTACGCGGACCTCGTCGCCGCCGTCTACGCGGGGGCTTACCAGGGCGATCCCTGGCCGGCGTGGGCGGCGGTGGAGGCGCAGTGGCCGGCGATCAAGGCGGCGTTCCTCCTGCCGTTGCGGATCACCGGGCTCTTCATCCGGCACGCGCGCGCCCGGGCCGCCCTGGCCGCGGCCGCTGCCCTGCCCAACGACCGCTGCGCGCCGCCGGCAGGCGTCGGCCGGGGCTGGACGAGGAGGGCGCTCCTCGAGGACGCGCGGGGGCAGGCGGAGGCCATCGCCCGGGATCCGGCCGGGTGCGCGGCGCCGCTGGCCAGCCTGGTGCGCGCGGGGCTCGCGCGCCTCGGCGGCGAGGGGTTCGCGGCGCAGCGGGAGCTCGCGCGGGCGATCGAGGGGTTCGATCGGCACGAGATGGCGCTCTACCGGGAGGCGGCGCGCTACGCCCTCGGCGAGCTCCGCGGCGGCGCGGAGGGGGCGGGGCTGGTGCGCCGGGCCGAGGCGTGGATGGCGGAGCAGGGCGTCAAGAAGCCGCGATCGCTCGTCGCGGCGATGACGCCCGGGCTGGTGCTCACGCGCGGGTAGCGGCGCGCAGATCACGGGAGCGGCTCGCCGCGCGCGGCCTGGGCCGCGTTGCGCATCTGCTCATCGATCTCGCGGCGGTACCTGCGGAGGACGTCGAGCATCGAGTCCCACCCGCCCTCGGGGTAGATGGAGCGCAGCAGGGTCTCGAACGCCGCCTCGAACGAGTCCGGGAGGGAGGCGCCGAGCTTGTTCGGCGCGGCGCCGGAGATCTTGGCGTTGATCGTGTGGGAGAGGAGCGACGGGATCGTCTCCAGGCCACAGATGTCCCATGGGTGCGGCAGGCCCAGGTCGAAGTTCCGCTCGTCGGCCTGCTTGGCCAGCATGAAATCGGGCATCTCCCAGCGCTCCGGGTTCCAGATCTTGCAGTAGTCGCCGCCCGGCGTCGCCGTGTAGAAGACGCTCGAGCGCATGTGGCGCGCCTCCTCGATGCGCTCCTCCTCGTCTTCGTCCGCGCGCGCCCTCACGGCCTCCCGGTGCCGCGGCGACCACCTGCCAGGGCGCGTGGCGAGCCAGTGATCGAGGATCGCGTTCGCGGCGTGCCGGCCGGACTCGTTCGCGGCCTCCATGGTCGTCATGCGCGTGAAGGTCTTGAGGTAGACGCCGGCGAAGACGAGCTTGTCCCAGTGAACGAGGTAGCCGCCGTGCCTCGCCTGCCACTCGCCCTCGCGCCGCTTCTCCTCGGGGTAATCGGGCGGGAGGTTGAAGGCGACCGGGCTCGGGTCCCACGGCTGGGCGCCCGGCCGGTTGCGCCAATCGGCCTTGATGGGAACCAGGTACGGTGTGCGGTTGCGGACCGGGCGCTCGAAGTCGGGCGGCTCCTTCCCGAACTCGATGTTCCGGTCGATGTGGAACCAGGTGGGGCGCGGCGGGACGCCCGCGAACGGGCTCCCTGTGTGGCTGGGCGGGGCTGCGAGCCGGATCTCCTTCGTGATCTGGCGCCAGACCTCTTCGGCGATCTCGTTCGCCGTGCACTCCCACATCGACTTGCCGACCACGCGGCCGCCATCGGCCTTCGCATCCCAGTCGCAGAGGTCGACGCTGATGAGCGAAGTGAAGCCGTCGCGCTTCTCCGTCGGGCGTCGGGTCCAGAACTGCGCGCTGTTGATCGAGGTCAGGGCCCATGCGGCCTTGTTGAAGAAGACATAGCCGTCGTTGAGCTTGAAGTCTTCCTTCTTGAAGAAGAACTGGATGCCGGACATGGTCTGGAACCTGTCCCAGAGCTGGAGACCGAATTTTCCGGACGGGCTCCGTGCCTTCCCGGGCCCCTCCTCGGGCGGCTCCGGGCGCACCCGCGTCGTGAACCCATCCAGCCCGAGCGGGACGCCGATGCGGCCGCGGCCCTCGGACGCGTTATAGAGATCCCGCGTCACCTCCTCCGCCGTCTGGGGATCGGTCGCGATGACGTAGTAGTCGGACGGATCGGGTTCGGGCCCCGGGCCGCGCTCGTCGTGGGCCTTATCAGGCAGCCACACGTGAGGGAGGATCGTCTCCTGCCCGTTCTCCTCCTTCAGCTCGACACGGACCAGCGTCCCCTGCACGAACTTCACGCCGAGCCGCGTCGTGAGGTAGTGCCTCCACGGGTCCAGCCACGCCTCGCTCGTGGGGCCGTTGAGCGTGCCGTCGACCTTCGCGGCCGGCTGCAGCCAGTTGTAGAAGAGCTGGACCCAGGTGTTGCCGCACGTCCTCGCGTCCCCCCACACCGCGTCGAACGAGGCGAGGGTCCGCGACTGCGTCGTGATGTCCCGCGTGAACCGCTCGCTGTACCTGTACCGATACGTGTTTGTCCTGGGATCGTACCCCTGTAGGTACTCCCACCAGGAGACCATCTCCAGCTCGGCGGCGCGCCGCTTCGAGCTGGTGCTCATATATCTAAGCGTCCTCAGCATGAACTGCAGGATGTCCAGCGGCGTGTAGCCCAGGTCGCGCAGCACCGAGAGGCGTTCTTTCCGCTCGTAGGCGGACTCCGGGGGCGAGCGAGGGAGGATGAGCGGGCTGAGCCCGGTCTGGGCGACGCCCTGGTTGGGCGTCGGTATCACGTTGTCGTACACCGTACGGCCGGTCTCCTCTCCATCCGCATCGAGGATCGGGATCCGGCGCATCGTGTCAAACACGTGATTGTAATAAGAGGGGAAGAACCGGAAGCCGTGCTCTCCGGGAAGCATGACGCGGCGCACGTCGACCACGGCAACGCGGTTGTGCTCGATGAGCCCATCGAGCACGGAGGCCGCGAGCTCGCCCGGACGTCCAGTGCGCAGCTCGAACTGGAACTGGTTTCGGTATCCACTGCGGGATCCGTTGAAGGCGGCCGTCAACCATTCCTTGACGAGCTGCCCGACGACGGACGCACGGGCTACAGCGAGCTCCGTTGCCTCGGATCTGTCGGCCGGGCGTACATCACCGGCAGCGTCCTCGCGCGACGCCGGACGCCGCTCGGCATCGACGTAGCCTGTAATGATGATCCGGTGGATCTCCTTGTCGTCCGTGTGGGCGAGGAACCCATCGAGCGCCTTCTTCAAGGCATCGACCTGATCGGGCGGGAGCACTTCGGTCCCGACCTCGAACTGCACGGCCACCGGGCGCCATGCGCTCGCATGCACACGCAGGACCTTTTCCTTATTCCCTTCGACATTGGCCTGGAATTGATGCATCGCCAGCGACGCTCTCAACTGGATCTTGCGCGTGTTCGCCTCTTTCGCCAGCGACCGTTGCGCCGCCTTGATGTCCTCGGGGGAGGACCCCGGTTTCAACGCACGCTCGGCATTCGGCCCGAACGAGACGCGCATCCGTGCCCCCACGCTCTGAGGGCGCCGACGCTGGGCTTCTCGGTTACTCCTGTCCGTCACCGACGCGGCTCGGCGTGGATCACGTAGCGTGACGCTCACCGCCGCGCTCCCTGGCACCAGCCTGACCTCGCCCATGACACGGAGAATCAGATCCGGGGACTCGCCGAAGCGGGATTTGACGAGCTTCCAAAGGCCTGCCTTGGCGGCACGCAGGTGGCGCTCGGCGAGCGCTCGCGCGTGCGTATGCCCTGGTCCATCACGATCTGCTGTGGCCACGAGCTCGAGCGGGTGGTCCGCCCGCCGAGCCTCGACGATCGGCTTCAACCACTCAACGATCTGCTCTTCGTTTTTTATGCCATTCCCATCGGGGAGCAGCACCACGACGATCTCCTCTTCGCCTGCTCTCTCACCTAATTTGTCGTGACACGTTGTACCCTGCACAGAGTTGCATGTTTCGTCCACGCTCGTCGGTCTGCTCGGCGGGACGATATCGATCTCCAGACTGATGAGGCGCGCCATGGCCGGGTGAAATCGAACGACCTCCCGAACGATGTCCCGGACGGCCTCTGCCCTGCTTTGCGCGAGCTCCGTCGATCCACCCCGGCTATCGGAATCATCATAGCCCTCTATCTCTACCTTCCGCGCCTCCTGAAGGGTAGAGAGGCACCAGTCTAGCTGTCGCATCAGCTTGCCTCGCTCCATCTCGGAGAGCCAGGGGTCGCCTTTGGCGAACCGGATCTCGAGCGTCACGAGGTGGTTGCGGGACGGATCGAGGCGCGCATCCGCTGGCCGGAGGTCGCTCTGGCACCAGATCGGCTGCCGCTCACTGGCATCGTCGCACCGCGCGGCCGCATAATGGGTGCGCGCGA
The DNA here is from genome assembly GCF_051525235.1 of Sorangium sp. So ce124. Taxonomy (NCBI): domain Bacteria; kingdom Pseudomonadati; phylum Myxococcota; order Polyangiales; family Polyangiaceae; genus Sorangium; species Sorangium sp. So ce124. Next base: position 3,269,515 of record NZ_CP150312.1, on the reverse strand, counting down.
CCCCCCCGACGGCCATGTGCAGCTGGCCACGCCTGTCGTAGGCCTTCTCGCACTCCACCACGCGGACCGAGAAGCCACGCTCGGCGAGCTCGTGCGCGACGGTGAGCCCGGCGATCCCAGCTCCGTAGATGGTCACGTGCCGGCCGCCGCGATCCCCTCGCCCAGCCCCCTCTCTCTCTTTGTCTCCCTCCTTCTCTTCGTTCTCTTTCTCTTCAGTGAGGGAATTCGCCATATTCGTCATGGAAGCCTCTTCGCCGCGGAGGTCAAGCGCTCGGGCCCGCGGGGGGCACCGCCTCGTTTTTCAAGCGCGCTTCGATGACTTCGCGGATGCTCATGATCAGCCGGATGATCGCGTCCCCGGCCCACGGCGCCGCCTGCTCGGCGGGCGCGCTCCGCCCGCCGTCGGGTCTCGCCCAGCCGCCCGGCTGCGCGAGCCCCGACATCCACGACATGAGCATGGGCAGGGCCTCGACGCCGACGAGATCCCAGGGGGTCGCGAGCCTGCGCTCGAAGCACCATGCGTCGTAGCGCTTCAGCTGCGCCAGCTCCGGGATCTCATGATCTTCAGGATCCCAGGTCTTGCACAGGGATTCGGCTTCGAGCGCGTCGCTTCGTGGCAAACGCTTCTCGACATGCCAGCTCCCCCCGGAGATCGCCCACATCTCGTCGAACACCGTGTCTTTCCCGCACGCGGGCTGCAGCGGCGCGGCTCGTGAACCGGCAAGGTGGTCTCGCAAGATCGCGTTCACGGCGCGCCGCGCCGACTCGTTGGCTGCCTCCGGCGTCGCGGTCCGGGTGGCCGTCTGCATGTAGGCGCCAGCGAACACGAGCTTGCGCCGCAGCGGGGCGTCGTGGCCGGCGCGGCCCGGCGACAGCGCGCCCGGGCGTTTCTTCCAATCGCCCTTCTGCGGCATGGCGTACAGGGCATCGCAGTCCTCGATAGGTTCGCTGGGCTCCGACCCCGCGCTGCGCCGAGCCTTCGTCTTGCCAGCGGGCCTCGGCTCGTCGCCATGGTAAATGAGGCTATCGTCGATATGGTACCAGCGGGGCCGGTGCGCAGGGGCCCCCTCCGGGAGCCTGGCACGGATGTGAGGCGCGATGCGGCGCCAGACCTCCTCCGCCAGCTCGCGGCGCGTGCAGTGCCAGGCGGTGCGGTCGGCGAGCCGGCCGCTGCCCGCTGGCGTGTCCCAAGCGAGGATATCGACGCTCACCATGCCGGTGAACCCCTCGCGCGCCACGCGCGGCGGTGTGTCCCATAGCTTGTCGCTGGTCACGGCGGTGAGGCACCAGCCGAAGCCACGGACACAGAAGTACACGGGCTCGATCTTCGCGCGCTCATCGGTGACGAAGAAATACTGGATGCCCGCGAGCGGCTTGAGGCGCCCACCTGGCAGCGCGGTATCGGCGTCTGCGTCGAGCCACGTCGAGAGCTGCTCGGGGACCCCGCCGTCGAGCTTCCAGGTGAGCTGGCGCGCCGTCCGAACGCCGGTCGCGAGGACATAATAATCGGCTTCGCAACGCACGTGCCCTCCGGTGCTCACGCCGTCGGGCTCGATGTCCTCGTAGTACGCGATCACCTCGTCTCCTTCTGGTTCGAGGCGCACGAGCCTCCCCTGGGTGAATCTGACGCCCATCCGCCGCAGATAACGTCCCCATGGCTCGAGCCAGGCCTCGGTCGTCGGTGCGTTGAACGCCCGGTACGGCTCCGGCGTCGGGCGGATGGATGTCGTGAGGACCTGCAGGAAGATGTTCGCGCACGTGCGGGCATCTCCGTCATCGGCGCTCATCCCGGTCACGATCCGACAGAGCAAGGAGAGGTCTTCTCGAAACGCGTCCGAGTAACGGTATCGCGGGATACGGAGCCGATTGTCCCGCCCCTCGAGGTACTCCCAGAACGACAGGGACGAGAGCTCCTCCTCCCGGCGCGCCGGGCAGGTCGTCGCATACCGCAGCAGCCTGAGGACGAGCTGCGCGAAGCCGCCGGAGTCGTCGCGCAGGCGTGCGAAGAAGGCGGCGGGCGTCCGGAGGTCGATCGTCTGGACGTCCCGTCGCGCGGCGCTCCCGCCCCAGTCCGACGCGCCACGGCCGAGGAGCGGATTCAGGTTGTCGAAGACCACCCCGGCGTCGGACGTGCCCGGCGCCTTCGAAGACGCGAGGCCAATTCTACGGAGCGTGTCGGCGATGTGCCGGTCGTATGGAGCGACCACGAAGGGGCGGTGCTCGCCAGGCAAGAGCGTTGGTAGGAGGTGCAACGAGCACGTCTCCCTGTCAGATACGGTACCCGGCTCGCCACCGGTCGAGCCCCCCCCTGTTGGCGTCGACGAAACCTTTGACGGCGTTGGCAGGCCCTCGCCCTTCTCCGTCCGGCTCCATCGAAGCCACTCCTGAAAAGCAGCGAGCAAGGTGACATTCGTCTTGTCGGACGGATCGATGGACCACCTGAACCAGCGCGGCCATCTGTGATTTGCCGTCATGATCCGGTAAGCAGCGGTCAGCGCATCGATCTTTTCCACGCCGTCCGATGTCAGCGTTCGGCGTTTAGAGTGAAACTGAATGTCCATGGGCAACGTGGATTCAACGTCGACGGAGACGGTGAAGTCCATGTCCGATGTGCCTAGGGGACGCGCCGCCGCACCGCCGCCAGGTGGCGTCGTGGACTCCGGTCGTTCCGCGCTGTTCCCAAGCGGCGTGGTGGATTCCGGTTGTTCCGCGCTGTCCCGTTCGGTGCTGCGCAGGATGAGCAGCTCCCGATGGGGCTCGGTGCTCACCCTACGGGCCCTCGCGCGAAGACGGTCCTCGATGAGGCGCGCGCCCAGCTCGGCCTTCCTCATCGTATTGACCTCGACCTTGGCCACGGAGGCCTTGATGCGGATGATGACCCACGGGGACCGCGTATAATTGACGGTGACGCGATCGAGGATGCGCCCGACCACCTCGATGCTCCGCTCGCCGTCCTCGGTCAACCGCAGCATCCCGTCCTTGATGCGCGAGTCGAAGCCGATCGGCAGGGGAAAGGCTCTCTCGAATTTCAGGCGCACCGCCGGTTTTCCGCTCGCCCCCACCTCGATGCACCGGAGCACGTTGATACCGGTCGCAGGATGGACCCACTCGGCCCCGCGCTCCTCATCCGTGGCATCTTCGGCGCAGAGCGCCGTATTCGGGGCATCCTCGGCCTTCGACTTGCGCCCGATGGCCAGCGTCAGGTCAGCCTCGATCTGACTCATCATCCGCGCCACGCGTATTCGCAGCTCCGCGGCTCCCTCATCGTCGCCAGGCGCCGGAGATTCATGGCACCCGGTGACGCACAGGCGGTACCAGGCCCGGTTTGCCCTGGTCTCGGCGTCGTTCTTCCTGGAAGGGCAGCTCGACCGAATGGCATCCGCGAGCATCTCCACATCCTTCTGCTGCTCGGGGGTGAGCCGCAAGCCCTCACCCGCCTTACCCTCCATCTTCGCGTCGTAGACGATCGTGATCTCGTAGGACAGCCGAGCGTCGCCTTTCGCCGGCCAGCCCAGGGCGGAGGGCGGCACGGTCGCGGTCGAGGTGCGGATCGACGGCTCCCAGGAGTCCGGATCAGAGAACAGGTCGGCCATCACATACTGCGTCCGCACCCCGCCACCGAGCTCCGGCCCACGCTCCTTGCCTTCCCGGTCGAGCGCCCTCGCCATCTCGATCACCTCGACATCGAACCCGCGGACGATGAGCTCGTGCGCAGCGGTGAGCCCGGCGATGCTGGCCCCGAAGATGGCCACCTTGGGTTTTCGTCCCTCTCTTGCCACGTCACCCTCCTCTCTCCCCGAACCTCACGCCTCTTCGTCGCCCGCGAGCAGCGCCTGAAACCGCTCCAGTAGCCGCGGGAACGACGGACACCGCACAGCGCCGTGCACGTACGTCGACAGCCCGGAGAGGACCTCCACCAGGCTGTCGATCGGCGCCACCGCCTCCACCTCGTCGGCGAGCACCGCGTCCGCGAGCGACCGCCGCGCCTCGAGCACGTCCCGGATGGCCCGCCGGCTCGCCGTGATCGACGCGTCCGCGCCCGCGTCGTCCTCGGCGCCCAGCCGCCGCACGCGCGCCGCCGCGCCCTCGAAGACCGCCGCGAAGATCTCCCCGTCCACCTCGATCCGCACCGTCCTCCCGGCGAGCCGCGCGCACATCCGGGCGTGCGCCTCTGGCAGTTCCCTGGCGAGCGTCGCGAGCGACTCGTCGAGCAGCGCCGCCACGGAGCCCCTAGTCGCGGATGAACTCGAAGACACCGGGGCCCTCCATCTCGACGCGCGCGCCGCGGACGCGGCCCTCCACGGTGACCCGCCCGCTCACCTCGTTGAGCGTGATCACCCCTTCCAGGTCGTGCTCGCTCGGCATCACCACCTGAGCGACGTCCTCCGACTCGAAGCGCACCCGCAGGTCGTCGCCATCGCCGCGCGCGCGCACCTCCATCCGCCGCGGCACGTCGCTCGCCGTGCCGGGCGACAGCATCGCCATGACGCGCGGGATCTTGAGCGGCCTCGTGAGATCGAAGCAGCCGTCGTGCGTCACGCTCATCTCGTCGTCGCGGAAGATCCTGAACGGGTGCGCGCCCCGCCAGAGGAACAGCCCCTGATAACGCGCCACCGAGCGGCCGCGGTCCGCCATCCGCACGTGGACGAGGCTCCACTCGTTGCCAGCGTCCCACGGCAGCGCCGAGCCCCACTCCCACGAGAAATCGTCGCCCCAGAGGAAATGGCCCCAGTTGTGATCGTGGTACGCGGGCGCGGACTCGATACGCTCGGCGCGGCCGCCGACCGAGAGGGTGCCGCGCGCCACGAGGCGGGGCACGAACGCCCATGAGAGGTATCGATCCCGCGAGAGCGGCTGATTCGACGAGAGCGCGGGGAAGGTCGTCGGCACGAGCTCGAGCTCGGCCGCGATCGGGCGGCCGCGCAGCGCTATCGAGAGCAGGTACCGCCCGCGCTCGAAGCCCATCGCGTTGCGGCCGAAGCGCGCGCTCATGCCGCCAGGGATCACGTCGACCTCGGCCCCCTCGAAGCGGTCCATGTCGCCGTCCCAGCCGGCCCCGACGCGCGCGAGCACGATGAGCCGCGCTGTTTCGGCGCGCCTCGCGTCGCGGGCCCAGCGATCGTCGATGAGGTTGAAGTTCACGAGCAGGTGAGCCGCCTCGGTGTGGACAAGGAAGTGCTGCCACTCCTTGTGATCCGCTCTGCCGGTGAGCCGCGATGGCGAGCGCCGGAAGTAGTCGATCCCGGGCAGCGCGGCCGTGATCTCGGGCGACGGCGCGGGGAAGGGCGGCGCGGAGATCACCGGAGCAGATCCCGGAGCTTCGCCGCCTGGACCGCGGGCTCCTGCGCTCCCGCGGCGTCGCGCCGCGCGGCCTCGGCGTGCGCGGCGCGCAGCGGCTCGATCTCGGCCATCAGCGCGCGGCGGAGGGAGATCGCGCCGAGCACCAGGTAGAGGAGCTGATCGCCAGCGCCGCGGCGGTCGCGCGCCGACGTGACACGCTGGGCGCCGTCCGACGGCGGCAGGCCGCGCGCCTCGGGCGCGTCCGTGGGCGGCTCGGGCGCGTCCGTGGGCGCCTCACGCGCGTCCATGGGCGGCTCGGGTGAATCCGCGGGCGCCTCACGCGCGTCCGCGGGCGGCTCGGGTGAATCCGCGGGCGCCTCACGCGCGTCCGCGGGCGGCTCGGGCGGCGGCGGCGTCCCGGGAAGGAACGCGTCGAGCCTGCGGCCCACCGAGATGGCGCCCAGCACGAGGTGCAGGAGCACATTGCGGTTCGCGAACTCGTCGCGGACGCTATCGAGCAGGGGCACGGCCGCCCTCCCCGGGTGCGTCCCGCAGCGCGCTCAGCAGGCCGTCGAGATCGGCCGACTTCGCGGCGCGGAGCAGCGCCTCCAGGTACGCCGAGGGGACGATGGTCTCTGGATCTTCTTCCAGCAGGTTGAGCGACACCGCGTCCCACACGCGCCGGCCGTGGCGGAGCAGATCCGAGGACGCGAGCGCCGCCGTCCACGCGGCGCCCTCGGGGGTCGCCGCGAACCGCCTCCCCTCGGCGATGAGGGCAGAAAAGGCGGCCTGCGCCGCGACCGGGTGCCGGAGCAGGAGGAGCTGCGCCCGGCGCAAGACATCGACGATCTCGCCCTCGCGCGGATCGGCCGTGGCCCCCTCGGGCGGCGCGGCCCCGCCGGCGCTGTCCGGCCCTCGCGCGGAGGCGCGCATGGCCGGCGCGACGAGGCGCTCGATAAGGAGATCCTGGATGCGCCGCATCTCTTCATAGATGAGCGCCTGGATGCGGATCCAATCGAACATCGAGGGCAAAGGTGGCAATCCCGGCGCGGGCGCGACCCACCATGGACTGCCGGCGGCGCCCGGCGACGGCGCGCCGGCGTCCTGCGCCACCTCGGGGCCCACGGCAGACTCACCGCCCGACGACCCCGGCGGCGTGGCGCCGCGGGGAGCTCCCGGAATCGGTCCTCCCGGAAATAGCGCTCCAGGAAGCGGCCCTCCCGCAAACGGTACTCCCGGCAGCGGCCCTCCCGCAAACGGTACTCCCGGCAGCGGCCCTCCCGCAGACGGCGCTCCTGGAAGCGGCCCTCCCGAGAGCGGTGCTCCCGCAAACGGCGATCCCAGGAACGGCTGCGCCACGCTGGCGCGATAGGCCTCCGCGAACATCCGAAAGATCTCTTCCATCACTCACCTGACGCGATCGAGCACATACGAGACCAGAGCCTCCAGGAGATCGCGGTGCGCAGACGGCAGCAGCCATCCTTTGCAGTCGTCGAGCGCGCGCTGGGCCTCTTCCACCCAGGCGCGCGCCACCGCCCGCGCGTGCTCGATGCTGTCGTATCGAGCGATCAGCTCCTGCAGAAAGCGTACCTGCTCGGTGGTCTTCACGGTATCGCCCCCGCGGTGCGCCTCTTCCAGCGCGGCGCGCACCTGATCGCGCCCGGTCGGGGTCAGCTCTCCTCGATCGACCAGCCGCGCGAGGGTCGCGTCGATCGCCGGAGGCACCGCCGGCTCCCCCTCCACGCCGCGCGGGCGGGCCAGCGACAGGATCCGCGCCGCCTCGGCGCGCTCCTCCGGCGTCGCGTGGCGCATCATGTGGAGCAGCATCAGCGTCCGCTTGCCTTCCCAGAGGTCGCCGCCGATCTCCTTGCCGTACTCGCCCACGTCGCCGGCCAGGTTCAGGACGTCGTCCTGGATCTGGAACGCGACGCCCAGCCTGCGCGCGAACTCGGCGATCCGCTCGGTGCGCTCGGGATCGAGGCGCGCCGCGATCGCGCCGAGCACGACGGGCGTGATAAAGCTGTACCAGCAGGTCTTCTGCTCCACCATGTGGATGTAATCGTCGTCCGAGAGGTCCCAGACCTCGCGGCGCACCCAGTCGAGCTCGAGGGCCTGCCCCTCCACCGACTCGCGCGTCATCCTCGCCACCGCCTGGAGGATGCGCAGCGAGGGGCCCAGCCCGATGACGCCGACGTTGTCGAGGAGCGGCTGGAGCGAGAGCGCCAGCATGGCGTCGCCCACGTTCACCGCGACGGGCACGCCGTGGGCGCGGTGAAGCGTCATGCCCCCGCGGCGCATCAGCGACTCGTCCTCGATGTCGTCGTGGATGAGGAAGGCGTTGTGGTAGAGCTCGAGCACGGCGGCCGAGCGCACGACCGCCTCCAGCTTGCCGCCGAGCGCGCGGCACGTCGCGATGCAGAGCGCCGGCCTGAGCCCTTTGGCTTCCCGGAGGGGGTAGTCGAGCATCAGCTCGTACAGCGCCCCGCCGGAGCGCCGGTCCGCCGGGATGATGCGCCGGATCTCCGCGGCTGCGAGCGCGCGGCACTCCTCCAGATAGTGAATCAGCTCTGCCGGTGTCATCGCCGGGATGGGTCGCTCTGCGAGAGGCGCGGGCCCGATTCCTGGAGGTGGGGTCGAACGGCCACGACGGGCATGATGGTCACAAATTTCACTCGTGATCGGAATCGCGAAGGGAGACTCCGGCGAGGATCCTTGCGCCGTGGCGCCGTTATTTCGATTTCCTTGGGTCGTCGCCGGGACCACGGGCGGGGTGCTCTTCCAGTCCGAGCTCGCGCAGGCGCCTCCGCAGGCCTCTCTCGGAGACCTCGAGCCATTCCACCATCCGGTCCACGTCGCCGGAGCACGTCGCGTGGGCGCGGGAGATGTCCTCGGCCGACAGGGACCCGGCCGTGCGGAAGCGCGCGTTGCCCTGGATGACGGCGTACAGCGACGCGCGCGAGATGCGGAGCAGGCTGGCTGCAGCGGCGAGGTCCCAGCGGCTCGCGCGCAGGGCCTCCGAGACCTCGTCCTCGCTCAGCTCGGCCGGCTTGCGGCGCCCTTCGGGGTGCGCTGCGTCGAGCGGCGACGAGGCGTCGCGCGGCGCGGGCGCCGGGGGCGCGCTGCTTCCCGCGGCGAGCCTCGGCTGGGCCGGAGCAGCAGGATCGCCCTCCGGGGGGCTGGAGACCGGCGCGGCTACCCCGGCCGGCGGGCTCGTTCCGGACGCGGCTACCCCGGCCGGCGGGCTCGTTCCAGACGCGGCTCCGACGGCCGGGCTCGCGTGCATACCGTGCAGGAGCCTCGCCACGCTGGGAACGAACTCGACCCGGCTCCGGCCGCGATTGCCGATGACGAGCTGCCGCGCGACATTGCGGAGCTGCCGGACGTTCCCCGGCCAATCGTAGTTGACCAGGCGGGCGACCAGCGAGGCGGGGAGCCAGAGCTCCCCCTGCTCCGGAGCCGAGCGGAGGCGGTGCGCCTCGCCGAGGTGTGCGAGCTCCTGCTCGCAGAAGTGCAGCAGGAGAGATCCGATATCGTCACGGCGCTCGCGCAGGGCAGGCACCCAGAGTTCGTAGGCGGCCAGGCGGTGGAGCAGCGGCGCGCGGAAGCTGCCCTCGGTGATCTTGGTGTCGAGATCGGCGTCCGTGGCGGCGAGCAGGCGCGCGTCGATCTTCTGCGGTCGCTGCGCCCCCACCGGCTGGATCTCGCCTGTCTCCAGCGCGCGGAGCAGCGCGACCTGGATCTCCTGAGGCGCCTCACCGACCTCGTCGAGGAACAGCGTCCCGCCGTGCGCCTGAGCGAAGAAGCCGGCGTGACGCCGCACGGCCCCGGTGAACGCGCCGCGGTCGGCGCCGAAGAGCTCCGAGACAGCGAGCGTGCCGGGGATGGCGGCGAGGTTCACGGCGACGAAGGGCCCGGCGCGGCGCAGGCTCGCGCCGTGGATGGCGCGGGCGACGAGCTCCTTCCCGGTCCCGGTCTCCCCGCGGATGAGCACCGGGACGTCGAGATCGGAGACGCGACGGATGTCCTGGCGCAGCCGCTGCATGGCGGCGCTCTCGCCGAGGAGATCGGCGCGCACCGGATCGTCGCCCAGGGTGACGAACATGGTACCGGTCGCGATCGCGGCCCGGGTGAGGTGCAAGAGGAGGACGACCCTGCCAGCGAGCTCCAGCACGACGCCGCGCTGGAGGTCGTGGGCGGAGAGCTCGATCGCGCCGCGCAGCGGCTCGCCCCCGACCGCGACGTGCGTGCGGCAGTCGCCGCGCTCGAGCCGCACGCCGCTCCCGTTCGCCGTCAGGAGGAGCGGGCCGCGGCTCAGGTTCCGGTCAGCGAGCGGCTCGGCGTCCGGCTGGCTCCGCGAGGAGAACGCGGGGCTGACGCGCGAGAGCAGCACCGGCTCGCCCGCGGCGAGCTCGTGCAGCACCGCGTAGGCGCCGATACGCTCGATCAGCGGATGGTAGGCGATCGTCAGCGCCGGGACCAGGACCGGCTGGACGAGCCCTTCGTCGACGGCTTGCGATCCACGCCAGGTGTCGAGCGCAGCCGCGGCGACAGCGACGGTGCGCGCGGGATCGGTCTCGGGATCAGGGGCCGTGCGATGCACCATCGAGCCAACCGCGGAGTGTAGGGCGGTTCGCCGCCCGTCCGCAACAGCGGACGAACGGAACAGGCCGGGTAGAGTGAGCGCACAGCGCAGGGGCGGCGCGCCACGTGACCGAGGGCGGCGGCGCAACGGCGCGTCACCGACGCGTCGGTTGCCGGCCGACGCGTCGGTGACGCGTCGGCGCGCACAGAGGCCAGCAGTCTCGGTGATCTGCCGGCTACCGTACCGCTGACGCGTCAGCTCCGGGCCGACGCGTCACCGACGATCCGCGCAGCGGCTGACCGGTAAGCGCTTCCCGGCGCCTGCTCGACGCGGGGAAGCGATTTCGCCCCGAAGCAACGAGGCACGTCCCTTGCCGCTGCAAGACGACGAGCGCCGGACCGCTGAGCGACAGCGGGCTGCGTCTGATCGCGTTGAGCCCAGGCGAGCTGCAACGCTGCGCGAGGAACGAACCTTGATTCGGATCAGAGCGAGAACACGCCACCGGTTTCCCGCACGGCGCATAACGGCCCCCTCGGCCAATCCACGAGAACTCGACGGCTACAACTCGGAGTGGACCATGTTCAGACATCCTCGATGCGCCATCGCCTTCGTGGCGCTGGCAGCACTTGCTTCAGCTCGGCCATCGCTGGCGCAGCCGGGCACCACCCCGCAGCCGGGCACCACCCCGCCGCCGGGCTCCACCCCGCCGCCGGGCTCCACCCCGCCGCCGGGCTCCACCCCGCCGCCGACCCAGCCGTCCAAAATTGAGCTTCTGTCGCGAGACATACGGAACAAATCTGCACAGGCCATACGTGAAACCGAGGCGGGGCAGCTCAAGGAAGCAAAGGAGACGAAAGCGGAGCTCGACCAGCAATCCAAGGTCCTCGCCGACACACCGGCGACGAACGAAGAGGAATCTCGCGAAAAGGACGCTGCACTCGCGGGAAAGGCGGTAGTAGACAAAACGGTCACCGCGAGCACAGATGCCATGTGCGGAGGCGGCGCCGCGTTTCACCCCTGCCTGTACGCCGGGGTCTTCGTGGCGAGCGGCTCGCTCGCCACGGTGTCGCTCGGGGCGTACCACGAAGGGCAGACCAGCCACGGACTCGTATCGGCCGCGATCCCCGCGGCCGGGATCCGGGTCCCGTTCGACGACCACGCCCGCATTTCGGCCGAGCTCGGGCTCCTCTCGATGCTGGTCTCCAAGGACCTGGACGCGAGCAGACGAAACGGCTGCCGGGCCGAGAACGGCGACTTCGAGAAGAAGCTCCCCTGCGAAGCCAATGCCACGATCTCTCCGGTATTCGGCGCATACCTGGGCGTCACCCTCGGGACCGGCGACATCGGGCTCCTCACCCTGATGGGCATGGGCGGCGCCGCGACCACCTCGCTCGACAACTCGATCCATCCCTACGTCGGATTGGCGGTCGGGCTCGTCAATTTCGACAAGACATTCAACCTGTAGCACCGGAGGAGCACTTCATGACACGCTTCGCACTGCGGCTCGTGGCGGCCCTCGCCACGTCCGCCGGAATCGCCGCCGTGACCTCTGCGTGCGACCAGCCGAGCGGCTGCGACGATGCCAAGAAGGAGACTGAGTTGGTCCTGAAAGACGTCTGCCAGGACCCCGCCTACCAGAACACGCCATTTTGCGCCTGCTGCGTGAAGAACGACTTCTATTCGGTGGACAACGAGTGCGGCTGCCGCGGGCTCAACTTCGACGCGGATGCCTGCTACTTCCGGACAGCGGCCGACGCTCGCCCGGCGGCGCGACAGGCCATCGAGTTCGCGAACAGCATTTGCGAAGAGCGCACACCGACGTTCCTAGACGGGAGCGGCGAGAACCAGCAGTGCGGCGCGAGCCGCGCAGCGTCGTCCTCGTCTCAAGCATCGAGCTCGAGCGCCGAAGGGGCAGGAGGCGCGGGAAGCTCGAGCGCCCAGGGGGCGGGAGGCGCGGGCGGCTCGAGCGCCCAGGGGGCGGGAGGCGCGGGCGGCTCGACCACGGGCGGAGGCGGCGCGGGTGGCCAAGGCGACGGAGGCAAGGACGGCAGTTAGTCGTCGCTCCCCACCCGCCGTCCGCGCCGCGCTCGTCGCCGGATGCTCGACGATCGCGGCACGGACGGCGGGCCGCCGCGCGCGAAATGTCGCCAGCGCGCGGCAGCGGCGCACACCCGTCGGGAGGGAAATGAACGCCAACTTGACCATAGGTGGGGCCGGGCTCCCCCTCTCGTCTGTCGACCGCTGCGCCGTCACCGCGACCGAGCCATCGATCGTTTGCACTACCACGCCGCTCGACGGCATCATGCAGCGTTACGCGGCGGGCGAGGCGAGCGCCTTCGGCGAGCTCTACCGGACCCTCGCCCCACGCCTGCACCGCTTCTGCTTGCGCCTCGCGCGGAGCCGCAGCGACGCGGACGATCTCTTCCAGGACGCGTTCCTCCGGCTCCACCGCGCGCGCGCCTCTTACATTCCCGGCGGGCCGGCTCTCCACTGGGCCCTCGCGATCGCGCGCTCCGCGCACCAGGACCGCGCCCGTCACCGCCAGAGACGTCGAGAGGACTTGCAGGGCCCCGACAGCGGACCCACCACGCTCCGCTCCTTGCCGAGCCGCGACGGCTCGCCGGAGGACGACGCGTGCACGCGCGACATGGCGCTGGTGATCGATCGCGAGATCGCTCGGATGTCCGAGAAGACCCGGAGCGCCTACGTCCTCTTGCGGGAGGAGGGACTCACCGTCGCCGAGGCGGCGAGCGTGCTCGGCACGACGGGTGACGTCGTCAAGCAACGCGCCCATCGCGCCTACGAGCAGATCAGAGCTGCCCTACGCAGCGCCGGGTGGGACGAAGACACGCTGTGACCGAGAAGCACGCGGAGGCTGACGGCGACCCTCGGGGGTGCAGCACAACACAGGGCGCGGCGCCGATGGCGCGTCACCGACGCGTCAGCCGCCGGCCGACGCGTCAGAGTGGAGCGCCCGCGGCGCGGGTCGTCCGTGCTTGCGTTCATCCGTCGACCCACGCTCGGCGCCGTGTGCAGGGACGTACCGCGCCGCGGCATCGGGCGCGCGCAGGCACCGCGCGGCTTCGCGGTTGCAGGTACGGGTCCTGCTTGCTCGGTTCGTTCGCCCCACGTTGACGACCGGCGCGCCCCCCTGGGATGGCTCAGGCCATGGAGATGAGATCTGAACCATGAGCGAATCAGGCTGGAGGCCCTCGACGTTCGATGGTCGTGACATACCGTTCCGCGCGCCGCCGCAGGCAGCGCGTATTCCACCGAGGAGCGAGCTGGCCCACCCGTTCCGCCCTCGTGACCAGGGCGAGATCCCCTGCTGCGTCTCCATTGCGCTGGTGACCGCCATGGAGATCCTCGATCAGCGCCGCCCACCGTCGGCGACGCTCTCACCGCTCTTCCACTATTACGTCGCGCGGGCCGACCCCACGCGCCCCGGCATGCTCGACTTCCGGACCGCCCTTCAAACCGCGGCGACTACGGGCATTTCCAAGGCGCGCTATCACGCCCCCGCGTACGACGAGGCCGGGGCGAAGACACCTCCCACCGACACCGCGTTCAAGGATGCGGAGCGGCAGAGGCTCGTCGGGTGGGATCCCGAGGCGCGACGGATCCAGTACGAGGTGCTCGAAGGCCATGCGGTGGTCGAGCAATGCCGCATCGCGATCGCATCGGGGTTCCCGATCCTCGTCGGGTTATGGATGACCTCCGCTTACAAGGCCCTCTCGAGCAGCAATCCTGTCCATGGTCCGCCCCCACGAGAGCCTTCGAGTGACGGTCACGCGGTCGTAGCCGTCGGTTACGACGATACGAAGCGCGCGCTGCGGGTCAAGGACTCGCGCGGCGCAAGGTTCGCAGACGCGGGCTCCTGGTGGCTGCCATACCCTGCTCTCGACACACGGCTGATCCATGAGCTCTGGATCCTTCGAAAGATCAACTACGACTAGACCTGACCAGCAAAGAGAGAGACCAACATGAATCGAATCGGCGCCATGGCGAGGTACGCCGCCGCGCTCGCGTGCATACACACCATCGCAGGCTGCACCCACGGCTACAGGGTCCACCACGTGACCCCCACTTCAGGGCAGCTCGGCGCGCCCTCGGTCCTGTACGCGCTGCCGCGAACGATCATCACCGTCACGATCCCCGTGACGAGGACGGAGACGGAAGCGTCCCCGAGCTGCGCGAGGAAGGAGCTGGCGAAGGAGCTGCAAGCGCGCTGGGGCCGTAAGCACCCGGAGGCTCAACAGGCGCCGCCCGCCCAACCCGGGAAGAAGCCGGCCGCAGCACCGGCGCCCGAGCCCAAACCATCGCCCGAGGAATTCGACAAGGAGGCCGACGCCATCATTGCATCGGTGACCGGGGCGCCACCTCCGACCGCTGGCAGCAACAACATCCTGATAGAGCTCGGGGCCCCTGCGCTCACCGTCAGGCAGGAGGTCGACCCAGAGCAGATCTATGCCATCGAGCTGAATGAGCACTTCATGACGGCGAGCAAGCGCGGCATCGAGCTGTCCGAGCAGGGCTTCCTTGCGTCGAGCAGCCTGGAATCTACCAACAAAGCCCTGGACGTGTCTCTGAAGGTGATCGGCGGAGCTGTCGACATCGCGTCCAAGGCCGTGCTGTTCGGGGGCAAGGCTGCCGACGACGCAGGCCGGTGCGAGAGAACCGCAGACGACATCAAGCGACTGCGGGAGGCCCGCTTCGCGATCGTGAAAGGCCAGGGCCAGACGAACGGCAGTCCGAAGGACGCGCTGGAGTTCCTGCTCAACGAGCTGCGGGCGCAAGAGAAGCTGCTGCTCGCAGAATTCACCGGGAAGCAAACGGTCAAGCAGTCGACCGTCACATGCGATATGGCGCCCTCGGCGCTCACCGGGACGGAGGTGTCGTTCGGAGAGTCATTCCCGCTGTTCTCGCTCGACTCCACCGCCGGGCTGTGGGACGACAAGGCGGACAAGGCGCGCTGCGTCATGGATGTCGCGCTTCAGCTCACTTCGCCGCCGGCGGCTGGTAAAGAGGTCTCCGTCCATCTGAAGATCAGCGACCTGTCTCTGGCGAACGCCTCGCGGAGGACGGCAGCTTCACGAACCTCCCCTTCCGGCATCGTCTATCGTGTCCCCGCTCAGGCGCTCGCGTGGCTGACCGTGGGCAAGGAAGAGAGGCTTCACTCGACCTTGAACATCGCGCAGTACGGCGCGATCGCGGCGCTGCCAGGCGATCTGGACGGGGAAGCGGGCGAGGTTGCGATGTCGTACTCGGTCAAGCTCGCACCGTCGTCGGGCGCCCTGCTCAGCATGTCATCGTCGAGCTCACCGGTGGACGCGGCTGCAGTGGAGTCGTTCGGCGGGAGCGTGACGAGGGCGATCGACGCCGCGAAGACGCGCAAGGACGCGGTCGACAATGCCGGGATCGACGCGCTGGAGAAGGAAAAGAAGCGCCTCGAGTTGCTCCGCGACATCGGCAACCTGCAAAAGGAGCTGAACGGGCCTTCCATTCAGTGAGCGGCGCGGCCGGCCTGGCGCCCGCCGGTCCGCAGGAATACGACTCCTGGCCCTGACGTGTTCAGCCTGAGGTGATCTACCACATGAGTCCTCACCTGAGACATAAAAGAAGCCCAATTCTGGCCGCGCTCGCGCTGACCTCGCTCAGCACCAGCTGCGGCCTCCCGACGGGTCCGTCCGGGGCCATGTCCCAGGCAATGGACACGTCGTTCAGCGGGCCGCTCGGAATTTCAGGGATCGCCATCTCGGATAGCCAGCGGTCGGCTGGCATCGGGCTGGCAGCGGCGACCGAAGATTGCGCTCCCGCCGGCAGCGGAAGCGGCATGTTCGAGCTGAGCTTGGAGAGCTCAGGAAAAACAGAATTCCACTCAGACATCGATCCACAATTTGACGCCTGCGTAGCCGCTCGAGTTGGAGATTACGCGCTACCACCGGACCGATATCGCGGCTACATCCGGTGGCACCGCGCGAGCGACCTGCCGAGGATGAAATATCCTTTACCCAAGGCATCATCGAGGGCCACCTTGAGGACATCCGATGCCCCGGCTCAGTCGTTGAAGCTGGCCTCGGAGAGGATCGCCGACAGGCTTGCTCGCGCCGGGTACACGCGAACCTACTGGTTCGGCCTTCTGGATGGATTCGCCATCATCACGCCGCCAGAGAAGATCGGAGCGAACAACAAGCCGCTGTACCCGGAGCCGGAGCGACGATTCTCGACCGACTTCGACACCACTCCAGACGCCAT
The DNA here is from genome assembly GCF_051525235.1 of Sorangium sp. So ce124. Classification (NCBI taxonomy): domain Bacteria; kingdom Pseudomonadati; phylum Myxococcota; order Polyangiales; family Polyangiaceae; genus Sorangium; species Sorangium sp. So ce124. Next base: position 3,253,398 of record NZ_CP150312.1, on the reverse strand, counting down.
CTGGGACATCGTCGTACACCGACTGAGGCGAACGTTCATCAACGACAGCACCCGGTACCGAATATTCATATTCACGTGCACGAGCGGATCCATCAAGGACAGCGACCGAGTCGACACCCTTGAGACGTTCGCTGCGCCGGAAGCGGGAGACACGTCGCCCTCCATTCCTCTCGGCATCCCGGATACGCTGCCATCCCGCCAATACGCCGTTCGCGCGCTTGCATATGTATTCGAGCGCCCAGAGAAGGGCGCGGACGCGACGTTGGTCCAGAGCGGAGTCAGCGCCTCCGAGCACCTCTCAGCAGCACAGATCAGCATCACGCCATAGCGAGGCACAGCATGGACACAAAGCCACTCCTCGACTGCCAGCGCGCCTTGGCGCTACTTTGGATGGGGTTCTTCGCTGCCATATTGATCGTCGTGATAGCGCAGACGAGCTTCGGCAATGTCTTCATGACCGCGAAGGGAGAGGACTTGCAGAAGAGCGTCTGGCAGTGGATGTTGCCAGCGACGACGCCGACGTTGATCCTGGTGATGGGCGTGCTCGTGAACTGCGAGCTCGTCGCCGCTGCCAGACAAGAGGCACAGCGTCGGCGGGTGTCGAAATTCTTCTTCCACCTCACGCTGGGAGCCTCGGCGTTCTATCTGGCGATCGTGCTGCTCCTGCCCATCGGCGCCCCTCACAAGGGAAATGCCGCCGAGGCCGTCGACATGCTTCTTCAATCCAATGTCTACATGACTCCGATTCAAGGTCTGATCAGCGCCGCCCTCGGAGTCTTCTTCTTGTCGCCCAAAGAATGACGCGCGCGGGCGGGCCAGCACCGGCGATCTCGGGCGCATCGCCGTCGTGACGGGGATGCCCGCGGCGGCCGCCTGCGGCTCCACGCCCCGCTACAGCTTCCCGAGCGACGCGCGCACGTGCCCGATGAACACCTTGATCTTCGGTATCTCCGACAGCGCCCCCGGGACGCTGAGCCGCACAGGCCGCTCCTGCCCGACCACGTCGGGCAGCACGGGCACGAGCACGTCCGGCCCCACGTCGGGGTCGGGCACGAGCGCGTCGGGGACGAGGCCGATGCCCAGGCCGGAGATGCAGCAGTGCCGGATGAAGTGGATGTCCGTCGCGATGAGGGCCGGCTGGACGGTGAAGGGCGCGCCCCGCCATGTCCGCCAGGTGCGCGCGTCCTCGCCCGGGGCCTGCCACGCGAACAGCTCATGGTGCTTCAGATCGTCGATCGTCCGTGGCGTGCCGCGCTTCTCCAGGTACGCGCGGCTGGCGATGAGCCACTCGCGGACGCGCAGGACGACGTGCGATATCCAGTGTCCGCTCGGCGCGTCCTCGCCGAAGTGGACAGCGATGTCGATGTCCGTAAGCGCCTCCCCCAGGGGATCGTTGCTGAAGCGGCAGTGGACGTGGAGCCTCGGATACGCGCTGCGAACGGCGGCGAAGAGCGGCGTCATCATGTGCGGCGGCAGCCCCACGGGCAGGATGACCCGCAGGGTGCCCGAGGGCGCGTCGCCCACCTCCCGGATCGAGGCGAGGAGCGCGGCGGCCTCCTGCACCATGCCGCGCCCCTTCCGGGCGAGCACCTGCCCGGCCTCGGTCGGCACGACGCCGTTCCGCACGCTCTCGAGCAGGAGGACGCCGGCGCGCGCCTCCAGCGACGCGACCTGACGCCGGAGCGTCGTGCGCGACGAGCCGAGCGCGCGGGCCGCGCCCAGGAAGGAGCCGGCCTCGACCACGGCGAGGAAGGCGCGAAGCTCTTCGAGGTCCATACACCCTGCCACTGTCCGCATTCTAGCCAGGGGTGACCGTCTTCGGCCATCCACATGCGGCGCCGCTCGATAGTGTCGCGAAAGGAGGAGACAAGTCGATGGCACGAGACGATTCGCACGCGCTCACGCGCACAGGCTCGCTCGCGGCGCTGGCCCTCTCCCTCGCGGCGCTCGCAGGCTGCGGCGGAGGCGAGGAGACGAGCACGACGAGCACGACGCCGCAGACGACGTCCACGTACGAGGACCCGCCCGAGCTCCAGCCGGGCGCGGATGGAGCGTACGAGCTGCGTTTCGGCCCGAGCGAGGTCGAGATCGACGGGCGCCGGTTCTGTCTCCGCGCGTACAACGGAATGACGAGCGGCCCCACGATCCGCATTCCGAAGGGCGAGGATCGCAAGGTCCACGTGACCCTGCATAACGACTTCACGAAGAGCGACTTCCGCGAGATCGCGAGCATGATGGGCCATGGCAGCAGGTCGTGCCACGACTTCAACCTGACGAACTTGCACGGCCACGGCCTGCACGTGCAGCCCAACTTCGCGACGGACGATCCCGCGGACCCGTGCGAGGGGGACGGCTGCGCGCCCGAAGGGAGGTATTTCGGCGACCACGTGCTGCACGAGGTGGGGCCGGGAGAGAGCGCCCGGTACCGCTGGGACCTGGACGAGGACGGGATCCACCACGAGGGCACGGACTGGTACCACCCTCACATCCACGGCTCGACGGCGATCCAGGTCATGGATGGGGCCGCCGGTGCGCTCCTCATCGAGGGCGCGCTCGACGAGCTGCCCGGCATCGCCAAGGCCAGAGAGCGGGTGATGGTCATGACGCAGGTGCCCATCGATCACGAGAACACGGTGCCCCTGAAGGAGGGAGAGGAGTGCACCGAGGACAACCTGTCGGTGACCGACTTCCTCGCTGTCGAGTCGCTCCGGGCCACGCTGATCAACGGCAAGCTCAGGCCGCGGCTCACGACGCCCCCCGGGCAGGTGGAGCGCTGGCGCATGGTCTACGCGGGCAGCCCGGACGAGATGGGGATGAAGCTCCACGTCGCGAAGGACGCTTCGTGCTCCGATTTCGACCCCCTTCCCAGGACCCCCATCGAGACGACGCAGATCGCGCGCGACGGGCTGACGCTCCCGCAGTTCTACAGGAGCGACACGGTGTGGGTCTCCCCCGGGTACCGCGCCGACGTGATGGTGAAGATGCCTGAAGGCAAGCAGACGCTCTGCCTCGTCGGGCGCCGGCCGAACGACCTCCTGGGGAGCGTGATCGCGATCGTCGACGTGGACCCGGGCGCGGGCGAGCCCACCGAGGTGAACCTGCCCGCGGAGGCGGACGTGGCCGCGCTCGCGCCGCCCACCTCGTGGACCGGCACGGTCGACGGCGAGCAGATGGAGGTGAGCTGCGATTCGGTCGAGACCGTGCACCAGAAGGTGGTGCTCCTCGTGCCCACGCCGGGGAGCAAGCCGCCCGATCTCAGCAGCGATGTGGCGCTCATGTCATGTGACCCGGGAGAGCACCCGCACGAGGTCGATCCGGACGCCCCTGTGTGCATCTGCCCGGATCCGAACATCAGCTGCCGCAAGTTCGACGAGCGGCGCGCCCGCGGCTACCGGAGCGATCGCGTCATGACCGCCGGGAGCTCGGAGCGGTGGGAGATCCGCGCGTTCGACGGGCACCCGTTCCATATCCACATCAACCCGTTCCTCGTGTGCCCCAACAAATCGAACAAGGAGCCCAACTTCGCCCACTGGCGGGACACGATGTGGGTCCAGGCCGAAGACGGGCCGCGCGACGTGATCATGAACCCCCGGAGGTTCACGGGACAGTTCGTGCTGCACTGCCACAAGCTGAACCACGAGGACGAAGGGATGATGGAGCTCGTCGAGATCTGCGACCCGGGAGATGAGGAGTGCCTGTGCCAGGGGACGGACGAGAGCGGCGCGTGCATCTCCCAGGCGGGGTGCCAGCCGGACGATCTCGCGTGCCAGTTCGCAAAGACGGCGACGGACGCGTACCCGGCGCCGCCGCCGCCGAACCCGGAGCTCTGCGGGCCGTGAGCTCCCCTCGCGGTCGCTGACTCGCCGGGTGGCATTCACGTTGCCTGACGCCGCGGGCGAGGTGAGAGCACGATGGGAATGGACGGAGGCAGGCGGCCAGAGGTCGTGGTGATCACGGGGGCGTCGGCGGGCGTCGGGCGCGCCACGGTGAGGCGGTTCGCGCGCGAAGGCGCGCGCATCGGCCTCGTCGCGCGCGGGCTCGACGGGCTCGAGGGGGCGCGGCGCGAGGCAGAGGACGCCGGGGCGAGCGCGCTCGTCCTGCCGACCGACGTCGCCGATTTCGCGCAGGTCGAGGCCGCGGCCGCGGCCGTCGAGGAGCGCTTCGGCCCGATCGACGCCTGGATCAACGTCGCGATGACGTCGGTCTTCTCGCCGGTGAAGGAGACGCGACCGGAGGAGTACGAGCGCGTCATGAAGGTCAACTACCTCGGCTATGTGCACGGGACGCTCGCGGCGCTCTCGCGGATGCTCCCCCGCGATCACGGGGCGATCGTCCAGGCGAGCTCCGCGCTCGCTCACCGGAGCATCCCGCTCCAGTCGGCCTACTGCGCGTCCAAGCACGCGATCGTGGGCTTCACCGAGTCGCTGCGCAGCGAGCTGTTCCACGACAAGAGCCGCGTGCGCGTGAGCATGGTGCACCTGCCGGCGATGAACACGCCGCAGTTCCTCTGGTCGAAGTCGCGCCTCCCCTACAAGCCACAGCCCGTCCCACCGATCTTTCAGCCCGAGGTGGCCGCCGACGCGCTCTACTGGGCCGCGCACCACGACCGCCGCGACGTCATGGTCGGCCTCCCGACGGTCAAGGCGATCTGGGGAAACCGCGTGATCCCCGGGCTGCTCGATCGATGGCTCGCCCGGGTCGGGTACACGCGGCAGCTGACCGACGAGCCCGCCGATCCCGATCGCCCCGACGACCTGTGGGCCCCCGTGCAGGGCGATTTCGGCGCCCACGGCCCGTTCGACCGGCGCTCGAAGCCCTCGAGCCCGGAGCTCTGGCTCGACCTGCATCGCGGGTCGCTCGGCGCCTTCGCGCTGTGCGCGGCGGCCGTGGTCGGGTTCGGCGCGCGCAGGGCCGCCGCGCGGCGCGCGAGCCCATGGCGGCGCCTCCTCACGTAAGTCCTCACGTAAGCAAAGCGCCGCCCTGCCTGCCCGCGCCCTGCCCGCGCCCGCGCGCATAGCGCACGCTCGCACGCGCAGCCGCGGCACGCAGCGTGCGGCGCGGCGAGGCGGCACGTTTGTCGCACACCGCGCTGGGTCGAGCTCACGTACGAGCTCGCAGTGAGGGAATCATGGCCCAGACCGTCGGCGAGTTCCTGCTGAGACGCCTCGTCGCGTGGGGCGTCCGGCGCGTCTATGCCTATCCGGGCGACGGCATCAACGGGATCGTCGGGGCGTTCCACCGCGTTCCGGACCTCCGGTTCATCCAGGTGCGGCACGAGGAGATGGCCGCGTTCATGGCGTGCGCCCACGCGAAGTTCGCGGGCGAGGTCGGCGTGTGCCTGGCGACCTCGGGGCCCGGCGCGATCCACCTCCTGAACGGGCTCTACGACGCGAAGCTCGACCATCAGCCGGTCGTGGCCATCGTCGGCCAGCAGGACCGCGCCGCGCTCGGCGGGCACTACCAGCAGGAGGTCGACCTCGTGACGCTCTTCAAGGACGTCGCGCACGAGTACGTGCAGATGGCGTCCTCTCCCGCGCAGATCCGCCACCTCATCGACCGCGCGATGCGCATCGCCAGGGCGGAGCGCACCGTCACCTGCGTCATCGTCCCGAAGGACGTCCAGGAGCTCGACGCCGTCGAGCAGCCTCCGCACGCGCACGGGACGGTGCACTCCGGCATCGGCTACGCCTCGCCGCGCGTCGTGCCGCAGGAGGAGGACCTGCGGCGCGCGGCCGACGTGCTCAACGCCGGCAAGCGGGTCGCGATGCTGATCGGCCAGGGCGCGCTCCGGGCCGCGCCGGAGGTCATGCGCGCCGCCGAAATCCTCGGGTGCGGCGTCGCGAAGGCGCTGCTCGGCAAGGCGGCGCTCCCCGACGACCTGCCCTGGGTCACCGGCGCGATCGGCCTGCTCGGCACCAAGCCGAGCTGGGAGATGATGGCCAACTGCGACGCGCTCTTCATGGTCGGCTCGAACTTCCCGTACCCGGAGTTCCTGCCGGAGGAGGGGAAGGCGCGCGGCGTCCAGATCGACATCGACGGCCGGATGCTCGGCCTGCGCTACCCGATGGAGGTCAACCTGATCGGCGACTGCGCCGAGACGCTGCGGGCGCTCATCCCCTACCTCAAGCTCAAGACCGACCGCTCGTGGCGGCGCAAGCTCGAGGAGAGCGTCGCCGACTGGTGGAAGGTGCTCGAGGCGCGGGCGATGAACGACGCCAATCCGCTGAACCCGCAGCGCGTCTACTGGGAGCTGTCGCCGCGGCTGCCCGACGACTGCATCCTGACCGCCGACTCCGGCTCCTCGGCGAACTGGTACGCGCGCGACATCAAGGTCCGGGCGGGGATGATGGCCTCGCTCTCGGGCACGCTGGCGACGATGGGACCCGCGATGCCGTACGCGGTCGCGGCGAAGTTCGCCTTCCCCGACCGCCCGGTCGTCGCGATGGTCGGCGACGGCGCGATGCAGATGAACGGCATCAACACGCTCATCACCGTCGCGAAGTACTGGCGCGAGTGGAAGGACCCGCGCCTCGTCGTGCTGGTGCTCAACAACCGCGACCTGAACCAGGTCACCTGGGAGCTGCGCGCCATGAGCGGCGACCCCAAGCTGGAGGCGTCCCAGACGCTGCCGGACTTCCCGTACGCGGCCTACGCCGAGGCGCTCGGGCTCCGCGGCGTGCGGATCGACCGCCCGGACCAGGTCGCGCGCACCTGGGACGAGGCCTTCCGGGTCGACCGGCCGGTGGTCGTGGAGGCGATCACCGACCCGGAGGTCCCGCCGCTGCCGCCGCACATCACCGTGAAGCAGGCCGCGATGCTCACGTCGGCGCTGCTCCGGGGCGACCCGGGCGGCCGCGGGATCGTCCGCCAGGCGTACCGCGACATGATCGAGAGCTGGATCCCGCACCGGGGCTGACGATGGCCGACGAGGAGCAGCGCGCGTCGGTGCCGATCGAGCAGATCGAGGTGGCCGCGTACACCGTCCCGACCGACCGTCCGGAGTCGGACGGCACGCTCGCGTGGCGCGAGACGACGCTGGTCGTCGTGCACGCGTCGGCCGGGGGAGAGCGAGGGCTCGGCTACACGTACGCCGACGTCGCGACGGCGCGGCTCGTGGCCGACCGGCTGGCCGGCGTCGTGCGCGGGCGCGACGCGATGGCGGTCCCCGGCGCGTGGGCCGCGATGGTGAGCAGCGTCCGCAACCTCGGCCGGCCGGGGATCGCGCAGATGGCCATCGCCGCCGTCGACGCGGCGCTGTGGGACCTGAAGGCCCGCCTGCTCGCGCTCCCGCTCGCGGCGCTGCTCGGCATGGTGCGCGACCGCGCGCCCATCTACGGCAGCGGCGGGTTCACCTCGTACACGGAGGCCGAGCTCGCTGAGCAGCTCGGCGGCTGGGTCTCCGCGGGGATCCCGCGCGTGAAGATGAAGGTGGGGCGCGCTCCCGACGCGGATCTCGCGCGCGTTCGCGCCGCGCGCCGCGCCATCGGCCAGGACGCCGCGCTGTTCGTCGACGCCAACGGCGCCTACTCCCGCAAGCAGGCGCTCGCGTTCGCCGAGCGGTTCGCTGGCGAGGGCGTGCGCTGGTTCGAGGAGCCCGTGACCTCGGACGATCTCGACGGGCTGCGGCTCCTTCGCGACCGGGCGCCCGCCGGCATGGACATCGCGGCGGGCGAGTACGGCTACGACCTCGTCTATTTCCGCCGCATGCTGGACGCCGGCGCCGTCGACGTCCTGCAGGCGGACGCGAGCCGCTGCGGGATCACCGGCTTCCTCGCCGCCGCGGCGCTGTGCGAGGCGCGATCGCTCGACCTGTCGTGCCACTGCGCGCCCTCGCTGCACCTGCACCCCGCGTGCGCGGTGCAGCGGCTCGCGCACATCGAGTTCTTTCACGATCACGTCCGCATCGAGCGGATGCTCTTCGAGGGCGCGGCGGCGCCCGCGGGCGGCGCGCTCGCCCCGGACCTCGATCGCCCCGGCATGGGGATCTCGCTCCGGCGCGCCGACGCCGAGCGCTTCGCGGTGTGAGGAGAGATCATGCAGCACGTCGAACAGCAGCAGGAGCAGGAGCGAGAGAAGGCGCCGGCGGAGGGCAGGCCGGCCGAGGCCGTCCAGCGCGAGATCGATCGCGGCGTGATCCGCTTCCCCGGCGAGCGGCGCGTGCGGCTCGCGCCCGCGGCCGGCCCCGAGGTGGAGGCGCTCGCGGACGAGCTCTCACGTACGGTCGAGGGGGAGGTGCGCTTCACCGCGGGAGACCGGGCGCTCTACGCGACCGACGGGTCGAACTACCGGCAGCTGCCCATCGGCGTCGTCGTGCCGCGCCACAAGGACGACGTGATCGCCGCCGTCGCCGCGTGCCGCCGGCACAGCGCGCCCATCCTCGCGCGCGGGGGCGGCACGAGCCTCGCCGGGCAGACGTGCAACGTCGCGGTCGTGCTCGACTTCTCGAAGTACATGCGCGCAGTCCTCGAGCTCGACCCCATGCACAAGCGCGCCAGGGTGCTGCCGGGCACGGTGCTCGACACCCTGCGCAACGCCGCGAACGAGTTCGACCTGACCTTCGCGCCGGATCCGTCGACCCACGAGTACTGCACGCTCGGCGGGATGATCGGCAACAACTCGTGCGGCGTGCACTCGGTGCTCGGCGGGCGCACCGCCGACAACGTGCACGAGCTCGAGGTGCTGACGTACGACGGCCTGCGGCTGCGGGTGGGGCCGACGAGCGAGGAAGAGATCGAGGCCATCGTCCGCGCGGGCGGGCGGCGCGGGAGCATCTATGCCGAGCTGCGCGCCATCCGCGACCGGTACGCCGATCTCATCCGCGCCCGCTACCCGCGGATCCCGCGCCGCGTGTCGGGCTACAACCTCGACGAGCTCTTGCCGGAGAACGGCTTCCACGTGGCGCGCGCCCTGGTCGGCACGGAGGGGACGTGCGTCACGGTGCTCGAGGCCACCCTGCGCCTCGTGGGCTGGCCCAGGTTCCGGTCGCTCCTCGTGATCGGCTACCCGGACGTGTTCTCCAGCGGCGACCATGTCCCCGAGGTGATGCGCTGCGGGCCGATCGCCCTCGAGGGGATCGACCACCGGCTCATCGAGGACATGCGCAAGAAGGGGCTGCACGAGCGCTACCTGCGCTACCTCCCGGAGGGCCGCGGCTTCCTGCTGGCCGAGTTCGGGGGCGACACCCGGGACGAGGCCGACGCGCGGGCGCGCGACGCCATGCAGGCCCTCGGGCGCGGGGCGAACCCGCCGTCGATGAAGCTGTACGACGACCCCGACCAGGAGCAGGCGCTCTGGGAGGTGCGCAAATCCGGCCTCGGCGCGACGGCGCGCGTCCCGGGCGAGCCCGACACGTGGCCCGGCTGGGAGGACTCGGCCGTGCACCCGGACAACCTGGGCGGGTACCTCCGCGACCTGCGCGCGCTGTTCGATCGCCACGGCTACCAGCCCGCGCTCTACGGCCACTTCGGGCAGGCCTGCGTGCACTGCCGCGTCGACTTCGACGTGACGACGCCCGAGGGCATCCGCAACTGGACCCGCTTCCTCGACGAGGCGACCGATCTCGTGGTCCGCTACGGCGGCTCGTTCTCCGGGGAGCACGGCGACGGCCAGGCGCGCGCGCAGTTCCTGCCGAAGATGTACGGCGAGGAGCTCATCGAGGCGTTCCGCCGCTTCAAGGCGGCGTGGGACCCTTCATTCCGCATGAACCCCGGCAAGGTCGTCGACCCCTACCGCGTCGACGAGAACCTCCGCCTCGGCGCCGACTTCCGCCCCGCCGCCGTGGAGACGCACTTCCGTTTCCCGGACGACGACGGCGACTTCACGCGCGCGACCCTGCGCTGCGTGGGCGTGGGCAAGTGCCGGCGCCACGACGGCGGCACGATGTGCCCGAGCTACATGGTGACGCACGAGGAGGAGCACACGACGCGCGGGCGGGCGCGCCTGCTCTTCGAGATGCTGGAGGGGAGCGAGCTCCAGGGCTTCCGCGATCACGAGGTGCGCGAGTCGCTCGACCTGTGCCTCGCCTGCAAGGGGTGCAAGGGCGAGTGCCCGGTCCACGTCGACATGGCCACCTACAAGGCGGAGTTCCTGTCCCATTACTACGCGCGGCGGCTGCGGCCGCGCGCCGCCTACACGATGGGGCTCATCCACTGGTGGGCCCGCCTCGGGCAGCTCGTGCCGGGGCTCGCGAACCTCGTGACGCAGACGCCCGCGCTCGCGGCGGTGGCGAAGAAGATCGCGGGCATCGCGCCCGAGCGGAGCATCCCGCCGTTCGCGCGGACGTCGTTCAGACAATGGTTCCAGGGGCGGCCGCGGCGCAACGCCGGCGGACCGCAGGTCGTGCTCTGGCCGGACACGTTCAACGACCACTTCTTCCCGGAGACGGCGATCGCCGCGACCGAGGTGCTCGAGTGGGCGGGCTACGAGGTGATCGTCCCGGAGCAGAAGCTCTGCTGCGGTCGGCCCCTCTACGACTTCGGCTTCCTGACGACGGCCAAGCGCCTGCTGCGGGACGTGATGAGCGCGCTGCGCGACCCGATCGAGCGGGGCGTGCCGGTGGTCGGCCTCGAGCCGAGCTGCGTCTCGGTCTTCCGCGACGAGCTCCACGGGCTCTTCCCCGACAACCCGCTGGCGACGAAGCTCCGGCAGCAGACGCACATGTTCGGCGACTTCCTGAAGGGGGCGGCGGGGGGCGATCCAGGCCGTCCGTCGCCCGGCGGGCGCGGGCTTCCGCGCCTCGATCGGCGCGCGGTGGTGCACGGCCACTGCCATCACAAGGCGATCCTGGAGATGGACGCCGAGCGCGACGTGCTCCACGGCATGGGCCTCGACGTCGAGCTCCTGGACTCCGGCTGTTGCGGCATGGCAGGCGCGTTCGGCTTCGAGGAGGGCGCCAAGTACGACGTCTCGATCCGGTGCGGCGAGCGCGTGCTCCTGCCCGCGGTCCGGTCGGCGCCGACGGACGCGCTGATCGTGGCCGACGGCTTCAGCTGCCGCGAGCAGATCAAGCAGACGACCGACAGGCAGGCGCTGCACGTCGCCCAGGTCGTGCGCATGGCGGCGCTGCACGGCCCCGAGGGGCCGGCGGGCGACTACCCCGAGCGCGCCTACCTGCCCGGGCCCGCGGACGTCTACGTGACGCCGCGGACGACGGTGGCGGCGCTCGCCGCGGCGCCGGCGGGCGCGGCGCTCCTCTGGGCCGGCGGCCGCCGGCTCGCGGCCGAGCGGCGGCGGGCGCGGCGCCGCGAGCGGTGGCTCCCGGCCGCGGGCGTCGCGGCCGCGGCGCTCGCGGCGGTGGGGCTGCTCGGGCGGCTCGCGCGGCGCCGTGGCGCGCGAGCGCCGGCGCCGCGATGATGGCGGGGCCTCGGGCGCGCGCGGGTCCGCGCGCGGGTCGAAGAACGCCTGCGCGCCGGGCGCCGGCGGCCGGGCCGGCCTGCGCGGCCCTGTCACGACCGCGCTCGGGCGTTCCTCAGCGCCCTCCACCCCTCCGGGAGCGAGAGCGCGAAGACGACCATGTTGGCCGTCAGGGCGACGAGGCAGTACGCGCACCAGGCCCTCTCCCGTCTCCGCATCTGGACGAAGAGCCACCCGGACACGGCCGCTTCGACGGCCGCCTTGGCCGCCACGGCGACGGGGATCCCGGGCGTGTCCCTGGCGCGCTCTGCGCCTCCCCAGCCGGCCAGCGCCAGGTTGGAGGCGAAGCTGGTGAGCGAGAGCGGCGCGTCCGGCAGCGTGAGCCCGAACGCGATATCGGAGCTCGTCACCTTGTCCGAGTCGAACCCTGGGAGCGGGGGATCGGGCAGGTGCTCGATGATCCCGAGCTGAAACAGCGAGACCACCGCCATGCTGGCGCCGCCCGCGAGGGACGCGACGGCGATGAGACGGCGCCGGGCGAGATCGCTCGATCGGCCGCGCCGGAGCGCGGCGCGAAGCGCGCCGGCCCCGGGCAGGCGCGGCGCCCGCCGCCGCCTCGCCCGCCGAGCACTGCCCGATTCGCCCTGGTCTTTCCTCATGATGTCACCCCCTCTCGAGCGCGCGCCTGCATGCGCCCGACCCCGAGCGCCTGCGCCGAAGGGCCGCACCACAGGCCCAGCGCCAAGACGACTCGATTCGACGATTTACGACAATCGCAAGCAATTGCAACGGAATTGCAAGCCATCGCAAAAGGGGGCTGGGATGGGAGCTCATGAGTCGACTCGCCGTGCTGAACCGGGGAGCGAACGCCGGCCGCGGTCGGACGCCGGGACGGGCGCGCGTTCGCCGAGCGAACGGCAGGAGCGCAGGAAGAAGGTGCTCACCCAGGGCACCTCCTCGATGGCGCAGAGCATCGCGGATGCGATCGTCCTGAAGCAGGGCGGCGTCTTCCTGGTCACCGAGCAGGGCGGCTCGATCCCCCTGCAGGGCGAGCACGGCTTTGGCCTCTACTACCATGATTGCCGGTTCCTGAACGGCTATACAGTCGAGCTCGACGACGCCCGGCCGGAGGTGCTCGCCTCGACCGCGGAGGCAGACCATGCAGGCGTCTTCCGGCTCGCGAACCCCCGGCTCCTGATGCGCGAAGGGCACATCATGTCCGAGCACGACGTCGGCCTCCGGTGGGAGCGGGTCATCGACGGCGACGCGACCGAGGTCTACGAGAACATCACGGTTCACAACTATGCTCGCTCGGCGGTCGACATCGAGGTGAAGCTGACCTTCCGCGCCGAGTTCGAGGACGTTTACGCGGTCCGCGGCCTCATGCCCGAGGCGCTGGGGAAGCACCACGCCCCCACGGCGAACGACGAGGAGCTGCGCTTCTCGTACGACGGCGCCGACGGCCTGCAGCGCGCCGTGACCATCCGCTGGGGCTGCCGGCCGGACGCGATCGACGGCACCTCCGCGCTCTTCCGCGTCCGGCTGCCGCCCGGGCACAGCCAGCCGATCTCCCTCGTGATCTCGCTCTCGGAGTCCTCCGGCGCGGCGCGGGCCCATCAGCACGCGCCCGCGCCCTCGTGCTCGGGGGCGGACGTCGCCGCGGCGAAGCAGCGGGGAGAGGAGCATCTCGCCGCGCAGGCGCAGGAGAGGGCCCATGTCGAGACCGACAGCCTGCTCGTCAATCGCGTCCTCGCGCGGTCGTTCTCCGACCTGCTCCTCCTGCGGACCTCGCTCGATCACGACACGTTCTTCGCCGCCGGCGTGCCGTGGTACACGGCCCTCTTCGGCCGCGACAGCCTGATCACGGCGCTCGAGGTGCTGCCTTACCAGCGGACCGTCGCCGTCGATACGCTGCGGCTGCTCGCGCGGTTCCAGGCGCGCGAGCGGGATCCGTGGCGCGACGAGCAGCCGGGCAAGATCCTGCACGAGCTCCGGGTAGGCGAGCTCGCGCGGGTCGGCGAGATCCCCGAGACACCGTATTACGGGAGCGTCGACACGACCGCCCTGTTCCTGATCCTCGTGGCGCGGCACGCGGCGTGGACAGGTCGACTCGACGTCTTCCACGAGCTCAGGGAGAACGTCGACGCGGCGCTCGGGTGGCTGTCGAGCCCCGAGGCTCACCCGGAGATCAACGGCTACCTGGCTTATGACTCGACCTCCAAATCGGGCCTCGTCAACCAGGGATGGAAGGACTCCGGCGACGCGATCGTCAATGAAGAGGGGCAGATCGCGGAGCCGCCGATCGCGCTCGTCGAGGTGCAGGCGTACGTGTACCTCGCCAAGTCGGGGCTTGCCGATCTGTTCGAGCGCGCGGGCGAGGCGGAGACGGCCGCGCGGCTCCGGCGCGAGGCCGCGGACCTGAAGGAGCGCTTTGAACGGGATTTCTGGCTCCCGGAGCGAGGGGTGTACGCGCTGGCGCTCGTGGACGGCGGCCGCTGCGCGGCTGTGTGCTCGTCCAACGCCGGACACGCGCTGTGGGCGGGCATCGCCGACCCGTCCAGGGCGCGGACATGCGCGGAGCGTCTGCTGTCGGAGAGCATGTATTCGGGCTGGGGCATCCGCACGCTCGCGGCGGACGAGAAGGCCTACAATCCGATGTCGTATCACCGCGGGACCGTGTGGCCCCACGACAACGCGCTGATCGTCGCCGGGCTGCGCCGCTACGGCCTCGACAGCGAGGCGCGCACCGTGTTCGGCGGCATCGTGAGGGCCGCCATGCATTATCGAATGTACCGGCTGCCGGAGCTCTTCTGCGGCTTCCCGCGCGGCGAGCACGGCGCTCCGGTCCGCTACCCCGTCGCCTGCCACCCGCAGGCGTGGGCCGCCGGGGCCGTGCCGTACATGCTCGCCTCGCTCCTCGGGCTCGAGCCCGAGGGCTTCGAGCGGCGCCTGCGCGTCGTTCGTCCGGTCCTGCCCCGGCTCGTTCGCCGCGCCACGGTGCGCGGGCTGGCCGTGGCGGACGGCCGCGTCGATCTGGAGTTCCGGAGAAAGCGGGGCGACGCGGTAGAGGTCGACGTGCTGCGGGTCGAGGGCGACGTCGACGTCGTGGTCGAGGAGCGCTGAGCCCGGAGCTCGTTGGCCCCTGCCGGTTGAATTGAATCCCTCCCCGATGCCCGTCGCGCGCTGAGGCGCGCCGCCCCGCGGGCGGGGAATGGTCAACTTTGCCCGAGAAAGATCACAGGGAGACGGGGAGATTTACTAAGTTTTTCTCCCCGCCTCCCCGGCTCCCTGTTCAAATTTGACCGGTACCCGCTGGCGGGGCAGGTCGGGTCAGACCGCCGGCGGCTCGGTCTGGCGTTGCCACGCGCGGTGCATGGCGATCGCCTTGATGAACGCCGGCGCCGCCGTGGCCACCGCGTCGTCCGGCAGGACGAGGAGGCCCGGATCGGCGTCCGCGCCGGCCGCCGCGGCCCTCACACCCGCGGCCTCGGCGAGCGGCGCGGCCGACGCCGGCACGAGCAGGGGCTTGCAGTGGCGGTACTGGAGCTGGACGAACTCGACAGCGAGCCCGTCGCGCGCCAGCGCCGCGGCGCCCCCGCCGGGCGGCAGCGCCGCGGCGTCGAAGAGGACGCTCGGGGCCGCCTCGATCGTGACCTCGACCGGCAGCTCGTCGCCCTCGGCGGTGCGCACCACCCCGAGGCGCGCGCCGACGTAGCGGGGCACCGCGCCCGCCAGCAACAGCGCGTCGTAGAGCGCGCTCGCCGCCGCCCCGCTCACGCCGTCGGCGACGAGGAGCGCGACGCGGCGGCCGAGGATGCGGCCATCGCCGGGCCGGGCGAACAGCGACAGGGCCGGCGACGCCGCGACCTCGGGGTTCTTGACGGGCGGCGCCACCATCGAGAGCGGCTCGGGGAGCGGCATGCCGAGGTCGGCCGCGACGCGCGCGGCCAGCCCCTCGTCCACGTTCCGCAGCATCCGGACCATGCGCTCGCGGATGGCCTGCGTCTGCACGCGCGTCAGCTCGAAGCGGAAAGCGCGCGCGATGTGCGCGCGCTCGACGGGCGTCTGGCTCGCCCAGAAGAGGCGCGCCTGCGTGTAATGGTCCGCGAACTTCTCGGGCTTCGCGCGCAGCTTGCTCGGCTCGGTGGCGGCCTGCTGCGCCAGGAGCCGCTCGGCGACCGTGGCGAAGCCGCGCGCGCCGGCCTGGAAGGGGCAGCCGCCGGCGAGCGAGTTGGGCTCATAGTTCACGCGACCGCGGTTGATCGCCTGGCGGTGGAACCCGTCGCGCTGGTTGTTGTGCACCTCGGCGACCGGCGCGTTGATCGGGATCTCGTGGAAGTTCGGCCCGCCGAGGCGCGTGAGCTGCGTGTCGAGGTACGAGAAGTTGCGCCCCTGGAGCAGCGGGTCGTTCGTGAAGTCGATGCCGGGCACGATGTGCTGCGTGCAGAACGCGACCTGCTCCGTCTCGGCGAAGAAGTTGTCGGGGTTGCGGTTCAGGACGAGCCGGCCGACGGTGCGCAGGGGCGCGAGCTCCTCCGGCACGATCTTGGTCGCGTCGAGCACGTCGAAGCTCCACCGCTCGGCCTCCGCCTCCGTGAACGTCTGGATCTGCAGGAGGTACTCGGGGAACGCGCCGCCCTCGATGGCCTCCCAGAGATCGCGACGGTGGAAGTCGGGATCGGCGCCCGCGATCTTCACCGCCTCGTCCCAGTCGAGCGAGTGCGTGCCGAGCAAGGGTGTCCAGTGGAACTTCACGAGCGTCGCCTCGCCGGCCGCGTTGACGAGCCGGAAGGTGTGCACGCCGAAGCCCTGCATCGTCCGGAAGCTGCGCGGGATCGCCCTGTCGCTCATCTGCCACAGGACCATGTGCATCGACTCGGGCATGAGCGAGATGAAGTCCCAGAAGGTGTCGTGCGCGCTCGACGCCTGCGGCATCTGGTGGTGCGGCTCGGGTTTGACGGCGTGCACAACGTCCGGGAACTTCATCGCGTCCTGGATGAAGAAGACGGGGATGTTGTTGCCGACGAGATCCCAGTTGCCCTCTTCTGTGTAGAACTTCACGGCGAAGCCGCGCACGTCGCGCACCGTGTCGGCGCTCCCGCGCTCGCCCGCCACGGTCGAGAAGCGCACGAAGACCGGCGTCCGCTTGCCGACCTTGGCGAACGGCGCGGCCTTGGTGAGCGAGGTGATGTCCTCGGTGCACTCGAAGTAGCCGTGCGCGCCCGAGCCGCGCGCGTGCACGACGCGCTCGGGGATGCGCTCGTGATCGAAGTGAGTGATCTTCTCGCGCAGGATGAAGTCCTCGAGCAGCGTCGGGCCGCGCAGCCCTGCGCGCAGCGAGTTCTGGTTGTCGCCGACGGGCACGCCTTGGTTCGTCGTCAGCGCCCGACCGAGCGAGTCGACCCGATGCTTCTGCAGAGGTCCCTGGTTCGGGTTTTCGCCCGGCGTCGCCTTGGCGCCGTTCTTCTCGGACTCGTTGCTCTCGGTGATCGTGCTCGCGGTCGCGTCGAGGTTCTCGGGCTTCGCCGTGGCACCCTGCGGCGGCTGTGGCATTTTGCCGCGTAGCGCGTACTCGGCGCTCTTGTTCACGTTCTCGGGGATCGCAGCGACGAGCGCTTCCGTGGCGTCGACCTTCGCGTCGAGGCGGTCGGCTGCTGCGGCGTTGCGGACAGCTGCGTCATCGCTGCTCGTCCCGCTGCCGAGCGCGGTCGCCGCGCGCTCGAGAAGGCTGCGTTTCGTCCGTGCCGCCCGCGGCTTCGCCGACGGGCCGCCCATCGATTGTTTCGCGCTGCCCGCGCCCTTTTCGGTCGGCGCCGGATCACTGGACGACGGCTTCGCGGGGTCTTTGCGATCGGTCATGACATGTCCTCCGGGAGAGCCAGCTTTCAGCAAAGAGCGCACCAGCACGCGAGCTTCAGGCAAGCGCGGGCGACCGACGCACGGCCGAGCCCGTTGCGGTGCCTCGGTCGGCCCGCCGCGGCCTGGTGGGGTGTCGCCGTGCCGCCGGCCGCGGGCGCAGACGGGGCGCGCGTGTGCCCGAGTTCCTCCGACCGCAAGGCGCGCCGGACAAGGCCCATCGCGTCGCAGCGCATCATCCCAGACCCGCGCGGGCCGCGAGCTGACTCCAGGATGCGTCCTGCCTCATCGTCAGCCCCGGCGAGAGCGGCAAGCGATCGCGCCCACGGCGATCGTCGGTCGGTTACGGCTCCGCCATCAGCATCGTCATCATCGACCCCGGCGGGAGCCGTGCCATGACGATGGGTGGGCGGTTACGAGCGCCGCGCGATCGACGCGGCGGATGCCCGGCTTCCGGTCAGATAGCTCAAAGGCACCGTTCGATCGACCATTGTTCGCCGTGCTGCTGTGCGAACGCGATCCATCAGGAAATGAGTCTCTCCCTGGCTCCGGTATACCTCGAGGGGGTCTGCAATCGGTCGTGCGACGGAGCTTCCAAGCATGGCTCAGTAGGCCGCCGTCAGAGCGATGGTGATCGTTCCGGGAATTGCCGTCACGCCGTGCTCGGCCGCGATCATCCGGAGCGTGGTCCAGTCGCCGCGTACGAGGACCGTCAGCTCGCGGCTGACGGGATGCGGTCGGCTGCTGGACCGTGACTCGAAGGGACCGGTCAGCCGCGAGGGCAGGCATCGCCTGCTGCCGGCCCGCGCCGTCGGCCAGGGAGCTCGTGCCCCTGGGGTAATGCATAAAGGACATAGGCCAAGGACCTCAATGAACCGCGGGGCGGCGTTCTCTGAAGGAAGTGGAGTCGGCTCGGCGTCGGTCTGGGACGCCAACCCCTGAAGATTGTCGAGCTTGTCGAGGATCGACGCGGTCAGGGCCGAGATGTCAGGACCGTTTTGGGTTGCGGAGAATGCCAACGGGTTTGAGACAGGCCGGACGAGAATCCTATGAGGGGATCGCGACGAGGGGCGCGTTCCGGCTCTGGGCCCCAACCGGTCGAGATCGGGGCGGCCGCGGCACGGCGGTGGGCGCGTCGCTGGTCGTGCCCGTGTGCGGCGGCGCCGCGGCCGCGCAGGCGTCGTCGTCGATGGACAGCGGGTTGATGGCTACCGAAGCGGGCGGCCTGCGCACGACGGGCGGGCCGTTCGGGAAGCGTTCAGGATGCGCGGCGTAGGCCGTGTCGAGGGCGACCTGGCGCCGAGCCGCGATATCATCGACGCGGCCGTAGAATACATCAGCAGGTGTGAAGAGCGCAAGGCCAGAATGCTGATGAAGGTCGTTATACCAGCTGAAGAACTCCTGGCACCACGCTCGTGCATGAGCCAGCGAGGCAAAGCGGTCCGGATAGTCGGGCTGGTATTTAAGCGTCTTGAACTGCGACTCGGAGAAGGCGTTGTCATCGCTGACGTGAGGCCGGCTGAAGCTACGAACGACGCCGAGCGAGCCGAGGAGCTGAGCGAGCCCCTCCGACCTCATCGCGGAGCCGCGGTCGGCGTGCACGGTGAGCGAGCCGGGCTCGACGCCGTGGCGGGCGACAGTCTCTGCGAAGAGGTGCTCGGCGAGCTCCGCGCTCTCGCGCTCAGCGAGCAGCCAGCCGACGGTCATGCGACTGAACAGGTCGAGGACGACGTACAGGCAGTAGAAGACCCCGGGCAGCGGCCCGCGCAGCTTGGTTATATCCCACGTCCAGATCTGGTTGGGGGCCGTGGCGGTGAGGGTCGGCTTGACATGCTTCATCGGCCCACGCTGCGCGCGTCGCTCGCCGCTCTCGCGGGACGCCGCGAGCAGGCGGTACATCGTGCGGATGGAGGCGAGGTAGACGCCGCGCGACAGCAGCGTCGCGTAGACCTCCGGCGGGGGCTGGTCGACGAACTCGTCGCTGTGCAGCACGTCGAGCACGGCTTGCCGCTCGGGGTCGCTGAGCCGGCGTGGGCTCGGAGCGGGCCCGGTCAGCGCGGGCAGCTTCGCGGGCTGGGTCTGCCGGTAGAGCGTGGCGCGGCTGACGCCGAGTGCCGCACACGCCTGGGCGATGGAGACGTGCGGGTCATCGAGCTCTTCGATGATGTCCATCAGCGCTCTTCGTCGTTCGTGAGGTTGATGCCCAGAATGGAAGAGACTTTTTTTTGAAGATCGATGAGCTTCTCAGCGAGCGCGAGCTTCTCCTCGAGCCGCGCCGAGCGCTTCTCGAGCTCGGCGATGCGCCGGTCCTTCGCGTCCTGCTTCGGCTTGCGGCCGGGCTTGCGCCCCGAGAGGGCCTCGCTGCCGTGGAGGGCGAGTTGCTTGCGCCACGCCGTCAGGAGGGAGCTGTAGATGCCCTCACGGCGCAGGAGCGCCTCGATGTCCCCGCGCTGGGTGCACGCGGCCGCCTCGCGCACGATGCGCAGCTTCTCCGCCGCCGAGAACTTCCGCCTCTTGCCCGCCTTCGGCATGGTCTCGACGGCGACGCCACTCGGGCGGGGAGCAGCGCCCTGCGCCGCTGGGGCGGGGGTAGGATCGACGGATCGGAGATGGGAAGGCTTCGGCACGAGTCAGGTCCATTCTCCGCCCTCTCACCACAGATTTCTAGGGGGAGCCTGTCTCAACCGACGTTGGCACAGAGGGTTGCGGGTTGCTCGACCTTCTCGATCGAATCGATGTCGAGGATCAGCGCCTTGGCCTGCTTCAGGGCCTCAAGATGGCTGAATTCCGGCCCTGTGTTGAACAACCCCACGGTGAGATCCACCACGGTTTCGAGGCGCTCCTTGGCCGATTTGCCGGAGAGATCGATCTGCTTGGTGGTGAGGGGGCCCGCTTCGAAGCTCGCGTGACCGGAGCATCGCCCGCCTCACCCTCGTACTGCGAGATCGAACGACCTTGGCCGTGGACATGCAATACTTCTTGTGGTTCCACACGAGCCTGTGGTCGGAAATGCCGTACTTCCGAGCAGTGCGCCGGGAGGAGAGCTCGTTTGTTCGGAGGATTCGCTCGATCTCCGCACGAGCCTCATGTCTGCAAACTGCACAAGCCATCGCACGTCTGGAAGTATGACGCACGAAATAGAACA
Organism: Sorangium sp. So ce124; assembly: GCF_051525235.1. Classification (NCBI taxonomy): domain Bacteria; kingdom Pseudomonadati; phylum Myxococcota; order Polyangiales; family Polyangiaceae; genus Sorangium; species Sorangium sp. So ce124. Next base: position 3,233,045 of record NZ_CP150312.1, on the reverse strand, counting down.
AACAAGCAATTACGGATTTCCTACGTCAGGATTTTACGCTGAAGAGACGCGAAGAAGGGCGTCGAACAGCCTGGCAGGCTCGTCATTGACGTGGCCAGGGGCCGGGCTCCACGTGCTCCTCGGGGGAAGCACATGAGACGGCTGCTGTGGGTGCTGGGTCTGCTGGGAGTTGCGGGGATGGCGGCGACGATGGGATGTGGAGCATCGCCAGAGGTGGACGGATCTGAAGCGGCCAGCAGCGAGGTCGAACTGCCTGACTCCTATAGTGAGTGCGTTGCCGCCTGTAGGAACGGTCAGCTCGCGATGGAGCAGTTTTGCCGGGGGGCTACCTGATCCACGCATGAGAGCGACCTGCTGGTTGGCTGCAAAGGGTGGCATGATCGCCTGCATCAACTGGTGCAACTGGCATTTCGGGGAATAGTAGACGGCTACCACTTGACCGATCCCGGGAACGAGCGGCAGGCTACGTCCCATGGTTCCCATAGACAACCCCATCGCCGAACGTCGCCTCACCGTCGTTGACGACCCCGGTCGTTCGGTGATGGTAGCGATCGGCCAACCTCTGGAGGTTCAGCCGGGTCAATGGGCGTGCCCGTTCACCATCGACGGCATCCCCGAGCGTCGGTCGGATCGAGGTCTCGGGATCGATGGCATTTCAGCCTTGCTCAACGCCCTCCATGCCATCCGGTATGCGCTCGAAGCTTCCGGGGTTCGCGTCTCTTGGGAGGGAGGGGAGCCGGGGGATACCGGCTTCCCGAAGCTGATGCACTACGCTTTCGGGTTCACGTTCTCCCAGAGGATGGAGGAGCTCATCGACGAAGGGATCCAGAAGCTCGTCGATGAGAAGAAGAAGGCGAGCGGGGGGCAGGGAGCTGCGGGCTGACGCCCTGATCGAGCACGGGCCCGGACTCCCCTGATTGCTCACGCCTGCTTGCGGCTTAACGTGAGCAACGGGAGCGACGCTCTCCACGATCACCAGGAGAAATCTATGAGGCTGACGTCCATCGTTGCGCTGAGCCTTGGTACCATTCTCGCATTCGCAGCATGTATTGGTGCGCCTGTGGATGACACCAACGAGAGCGACGACCTAGAGATTTTCAAAGAGACGGCACAAGCCCTATGCGACCATGGATCCGGGTACTATTGTGTCGGCAACGTTCTGACCTGGCAGCAGAAAACGACCAGCGGCTGTAAGGTCATTTCCGAGAAAGTCTGTCTGCTGGGGTGTGTCGACGCAGGGCCCGGTCGCCATGACTATTGCACCGAGTACGCTGGCGATTGAGCACATTGACGGTTCCCATGGGCGCGCCGCCAGGGTTCGGTGCGGTCGGCGTGACCACGGGTGTCGATCGCCGCTTACAGTCTGACGACGGGGGCTACACCGGCACAGGGAAGAGCCTGCGGGTCAGCAACGACTCGGCCTCCTCAAACGCCTCCTCCTCCGTAGCAAAGCTCCTGCGCTGCCTGCGAGGCGAGATGATCTCGGGATCGCCGTCCCCGAGTTCGGAGTCGAACTCCAGGCGGGCGAGCCATCCCGTGGAATCGTTATCGGTTTCCACGCCGTCCTTGTTGACTCTGTAGGTCTCGATGGTGGCGGTGATCGAGCAGGTGTACGTCTTCGGCGTTTCATTGGGCATGTGCTTTCTTCTTTTGGGTGCCGTCGAGTGCATAGCCCTTGATTCCAATCCCATCCAGTCCATTTCGGATACCCCCCCTGTCGATTTATCCGATCCCAAAGTCTGCAAACCCGGCGAGCATCATATTTTCGCGGGGCTCTGGGGGGTCTGCCGCGCGACTTCTCGACGCAGACTTTGGTACCCGGACAGGCAAAGTATCCATCTCGATGAAGACTTTGGGGAGTTGGGCTGGTATACAGAGACTTTGCCCCACCGCCATGACGGACCGCTCCGAGCCGTCGAGCTAGAGCGGCGAACACATTGAAAACGATTAAATTACGGCAGGTTACGCTGCCTGCTGCATCAGGCGTTGGGCCGCCTCGAGATTCTGGATCGCTGCTGCGCGCCGGAGGTCGAACAGATTTCTCCTGGCGCCGATGTAGCGTGCAGTGTGGCCCTTCCGTGCCGCGATGTGGGCGAGCGCATGCTCCACAGCCACCCGCTGGCGGAGCACGGCGCGACCTGCCCCCGTCTGCTGCAGCTTCCGGAATTTGCGCTGCAGAGCCTCGTCCTCCGCGATGGACACGGTCCGCCCCCGTCCCGAGGCGGCTTGGGTGCACCTAGCTCGGAGGGGGCACGCGCCGCACTCCTCAGGATCAAACTCGACCGTGTCGCCCGGCTCGAATACCTCGACCTGTCCCGCCGGACAGGTGATCGTCTTGGTGCGCAGGTCGATCTTGAAGTCGCGCTTGCTGAACAGGTTGGGTCTGCGAGCACGCTGTCCCCAAGGCTTCGAGAACACCTGGCCACCGTCGCGGATCACGTCGTCAACGACGGGACTGTTCACATAGGCGCGATCGATATGGAGCTCGCCGAGGCGCAGCCGCTGACGTTGGATGTCCTTGGCGATCGGTGCGGCCCCCTCTTCTTCGGGGCGATTCGCTGGCGTGACCGCACAGGCGACGATGACGGGAAGGTCCAGGTCGCGTGCGATATGTTCCTTGTAGCCATCGAACCTCTTCGAGCGGCTCTTTCTTCCGTGGCGCATCTCGGCGTCCTCAATGGAGACACGGCGGTCAGCTGCAACACCTTGACGGATGCGAACGGTCCCATCCTCAGCCGTTTCCAGGTCTTGGTCCCGAACCTGTGTGACCGCATCCAGATAGAAGCGGAGCGGCTGCTCGACAACGTCGTCCAGATGGCGGTCCACCCACTGCTGCAGGGACGAGACCTGCCGCTCCAGGATCTGAATCGCCGCCGCCTTCTGTCTCGGGTCGCTCCAATCGAGATCGAGCCCGGCCTTGATGCTGGGAGCCAGAAGCAGCGGGATGCCCGCCTTGCGACAGATCTCCTCGGGCGGGCGCTCCGTGATCTTCGACACGACGCGGACGATGCTGCGTGCTGCATGGCCGAGCAGGTTGATCGTGTCCTCAACCCGCCCGGCTCCCGCTAAAGGGCGGCTATCGATGGCCACGCGCAGCGCTTTGGACACCGCCCGCTTCTCGCTCGCCGTCATCGCGCCCGACCGAACGAGCGCCACGGTCCGCTCCAGCAGCACCCGGTCCATCTCATGCTCGACCATCCGCTCTCGGAACGCCTGCAGCGCGCCCTGCGCGAACGCGGGCGTGGCCGCCCCCAGGCAGCCGAGCACCATCTGCCAGCGAAGGTCGACGATCGACAGCTCCACCGCCTCGGCATCCGATGCGCCGACGTAGCCTTGGAGCAGCGTGACCATGCACATCAGCGCCGGCGGATGCGGCGGCTCACCTGCTCCCGTGGTCCGGTACATGCTCTCCAACTGCTCCTGGAACGTCTCGTCGAATAGCTCGTGCCGGTGCAGCCTGAGAAAGCCGAACAGGGCTCGCACCCGGGTCAACCGTTTCATGAGCGCCTGTTCCTGCCGCGACAGCTCCACCGGCGGCAACCATCGTTCCATCCGTGCACCTCCAGGCGCGGACGAGATCATGGCCCGCCGAAACCGTCGAGCCTTCCATCGAAGCGCTCGGGATTACCACAAAATCAAACTGATCGGTCCTCTAGTGCTCTGACACGATTCTGTTGAACCGGTCGGACCCGAAGACTCGCTCGGCCTCGCGGACGGTGAACTTCCAGTTGATCTTGCGGCGAGCTCGGTCCGCAGCTGCGTTCCACCTCCGCACGCGAGCCCGGAGCGCCGCGAGCGTTGGGATGCGGTTGCGGCCGAGGCACTCCCCGGACACGAGGCTGGCCTCGATCTCCGCAGCGTTCAGCCAGCTCGCGTGCTTCGGCGTATGGTGGAATTCGAAACGGGAGGCAAGCGCGTGGCCCGGCTCGGCCCCGAAGGCCTTGATGAGCGATGCAGGGGTGTGAGTGTTGAGGTTGTCCAGGACCAGATGAATCCGACACGCCCGCGGGTAGGCACGGGCAATACGCTCGGCAGCGAGGGCGAAGGACGGACGCGTCCGGTCCTCCGTCGCGTGGGTGAGATGGCGCCCGGTCTTCGGCTCCACGATGCAGAAGATGTTGGCCGTTCCCCGACGCACGTACTCGTAGTCGATCCGCCGTGCGACGAGCATGCCCAGGGGGCCTTCCCGCTCGCGTTGGCGCAATGCCCGCTGCTCCTCCTGGCGGAGCTGGAGCCCCTTGAACCTGGGCCTCGGCTGCTTTCGTTCGTCGCTCACGCCCGCCTAGACGCACGAGCCGGGCGAAACGGATCGTCAAAACTGAGGGGCGGCACTAGCGGGCATCGGCCTCGGGCCGACCGAGCTCGCCAGCCGCCTCGGCGTCCCGGTCCCGACCGCGGCATCTCGGCTTTGACGAGGGCGGCAGCTCCTCGGCCAGATGCTGGCAAGGGGAAGGCGATGAACAAGGGGCGGCTAACCCGATACCGTGCACCCTCGCAGCAACCTGTATCTCTCCTGGTGCGCCTTGATCCTGAGGGTGATCTGCTCCCAGGGAAGGGGCTGAGCTTCACCTGAGAGGGTTCGTCGCAGCTCATGATGCAGGTCGAATACGACGATCTGCTGGAGCGCATCTCCCGGCGCGACCGGGAATAGCTGATTGCGCATTCCCGTGGTCGCATAGACGCCGGTTTCTGGAGTGATCTTCATCCATGCCAAGGCGTGACAGTTGTCCTTGTCGTCGGCTCCAATGATGAATGATGGGGCGCTTTGGATGCACTTCCCCGCCTCCCTGAGCGCTTGGATCTCCATTTGGACTTCAGTTGTCAACCACAAGGGGAACCGCCGCTTGTGGTCGGACCAGGACACGAAGAGGAAAGGGTCGAAGGGTTCATCCCACGGGACGACTACCGGAAGTGCTCGGAGGGCAGGCCGCTGCCCTCGATGGGCAGGACCTCTTTCAGTCCGACCTTGGGGCACACGCGGGCGCCGAACCCGCTGCACGTCTCCTGAAGCCTGGCGTCGGTAACCCTCTCGTAATCGTCGACCAGGAGGGACTTGAACGTCGGGGACTTCGACGAGTCCTTGGGCGAGGGCTCGGACATCCTGGCGATCCTAACACGCGCTCAGCCGGGCAGCCTGGACACTGGTCGCGTGTGCAGTAGACTTTTGTATGGACCTGGACGATTTGATTCGAAAGTTGAATCACATGGCTACTCCACAGGGCCAGCGGAGCTCGTGAAGAAGGACTACGCGCACATCCGGTGCCCCGAGCATGGCGGCTCGACGATGGCCGAGCCGGACCCCGCGGAGGAGGGGCGTTTCTTCTACTCGCACTGCTGCGAGAAGCTCCAGCAGCTCGTCCACGCCGAGAGGGCTCGCTCGGGCTAGCCGTGGCCGTGCCCCGATCCCGTTGCCTCACCGTTGCCACGCCGGGTGGGTCGTAGCGTCCCGTTCTGTCGCGTCCCGTCCGGTAGCCGATGGGGGCTAACCCTGCGGAATGACCTAGATTTACCTAGCACCCCCGGCAAGAATTGAACTTGCGACCTTCGGTTTAGGAAACCGCTGCCGGGCGATCGGCGCCGCTGCGGGATCGAGCCGTTTTCTTAGCTATTTCGCGGCCTTGAAGGTGGACAGGACGGGACTGCAGGGGACGGGTGTGGACGCGAGATTTGGCAAAGATTTGGCACGGGCTGGCAGCTCGGCACCTACCATCGACGTGAGCCAGATCGCATTTCTGCACCTGCTGACGGGCTCGGTAGTGGGTGCCTACGCGGGTTCGAATCCCGAGCGGGGTACGCCCGGTGGTGCACGCGCCGGATCGCGCGGCCAGCCTGCAAGGTGTACGGCTTCCGGTGGCCCTGGGGGTGGTCGCGTGAGACGCCTCGATCGCCTCGTCGTCGCTGGGCCAGCGACGTCCGTCCTCGCACCGGGGGCTGGGAACCAACCCACCAGGCGAGCCCAGCTCAACCCACAAGGGAGTACGTCCTGCGGCCGCCTCGGGCGCCTGACGTCGACCATACGGGACGGTGCGGAGGCCTCGTACCCCGGACGCAGTGAAGGGCGCGATCGCGGCGGGCGCGATCGCGGCCGGATCACCCGGTGGCGTCGGGTCGGGGTGGTGCGGCGCGAGCGATGCGTCGCGTCAGATGCAGGGGTGCTGCGTCCGTGTTGGTGCGGCGGGCCTACAAGAACGGCCCCGGCGGCACTTGCCGCTCCTGATGGATCGGCTTCCACTTCCACGTGCGCCCAACGAGCCTTCCGCTCAGGAGCAACAGCACGGATACCAGCGGCGCCGCCACCAGGCGCAACAAAAGCACCAGCAGCGCCCGGAGCAGGAAGCGGGCGCGACCCATCCTTGGGGCGTAAAGAATGGCGCACGGCGCAGCGGCCGAGACCCTTCCGGCGACCCGCGCCTCGTAGCGGCCGGACCACGGCAGCAGAAGGAACCCTCGATGAAGAAGTCGGCTCGAAGACGTCACCCCACGGAGAAGCGGGTTGCTCGCGGCACGCGGCGCCGCCAGGGCGCGGACTTCATCATCGACAAGGAGATCGCCGCACTGATCCCGAGCCTCTCGCCGGAGGAGCTCGCTCAGCTCGAGCGCAGCATCCTGGCCGAGGGCTGCCGCGAGCCGCTCACCGTATGGGATGACGGGAGCAGGAAGGTCCTGCTCGATGGGCACAACCGCTGCCGCATCTGCCGCCGCCACGGCGTGCCGTACACGATCAAGTTCATCAAGCTCGCGGACCGCCATGCAGCGATCCTGTGGGTCGCGGAGCACCAGCTCGGGCGGCGAAACCTCACGCCGGCGGCGTACGCCTTTCTGCGGGGGAAGCTGTACAACGACATGAAGCATCAGGGTTCCCGCAGCGACCTGACTTCTGGCCAGAGTGCCCAGAAGTCGACGACCGCGCAGCAGCTCGCGGCGCAGTACAAGGTCGACGAGAAGACGATCCGCAGGGACGGTCGCTTCGCCGCGCAGCTCGACGCGCTCGCCGACGCCGTCGGCGCGGACATCAAGGAGGAGGTGCTCACGCGCGGGGCGCGCGTCTCGCGCGCCGACGTTGCCCGCCTTCTCCAGCTCGACGAGCAGACCCGTCGTCGAGTCGTCGCACAAGTGAGGCAAGGAGCTCGCGCCTCCGCGCTGCTACGCGAGGCGAAGCGAGGCGTCGACGAGGACGTGCACGAAGAGCCGGAGCAGACGCGGCAAGGCGTCGATCGCGCTCGATGGAACGTCGCCGTCGAAGACACCCTGGAGCAGATCGCGCTCGTTGAGCGCGCCCTGCGCAACACGCCGCCCGGCAGCCTCTCTCAGGAGCTGATCGTCCGTACCAGCGCGTTGCTGAAGGCTCTCGAGGCAGCCCTCGCGACGCATCGCCGGGCGGCGGTACCGGAGCAGCATCGACCGCATGCGGACATCACGGGCGCCGTCGAGGCCGTGATCGGGCTTCAGAAGATCCTGATCGCCGACGATGCACTGAAGATCCCCGGGCTGGGGCTCGAGGAGCTTCGCGAGGGCGAGGCGCTCGTCGAGCCTCTCGCGGACATGGCGAGGGCGATGGCCCGGCTCTCTCGTCCGCATCACGGGCAGCGCCGGGGCACTCCTCGACGGCCGGTGACCTTCCCGAACTTCGTGAAGGAGTTACAACCCATTTTGCCCCCGAACAGTGCGCTCGCCCGAGAGCACGGGGACGTGCTGCGCGCCTTCGAGGTGTTCGATCTCGCAGGTAGGTACCTGTGCAAGATCGAGCCAGCTCTCGAGCACGTGTACAACGAGTGCGCGACGAAGCGTTCCAACAACCCATCGAGCGCTGCCATCTGCGACGCGATCGATCGGTTCGTCGAGCACCGCGGCTACGCCATCACCGCCGGCCAGTACACGTTTCTTCACCATCTCGAGGCGCGAGGTGTGCCCTCGGCGTTCTTCCGCGACGCAGAGGCCGCGTTCGTGCGAGAGGTCATGGAAGGAATACAGCGTACAAACCTCGCCTTTTTCGACGAGATCTTGAAGCGTTCGCCGAGCCTGACCCAGTATGCGCCGGCCGCGAGCAGCTCCATCAAGTTGCCCCTCACCGAGCCGCTCGACGAACCAGGATTCAAGGAGCTGTGCGAGCATTTGAGGGACTGCGTCGCGTGCATGGAGAACGGCTGCGAGCTTCTCGCCGAGATATACCGCGGGAAGCCCGTGCCGCCCAGCATTCAGGATATCTCGCAAACGACCAGCGAGATGGCGCTGCGGTGCCGGCCGATGATTGACGGCACGTTCACCCATGCCGACCACTTGCGCGCCTGGGGCGTCGATCCGTCGACGCATGCTGCCAACCGGGCGACGCCGGTGAGCAACAAGGGCCGGGCTGCGCAGAGCACCGAGCCGCCCCTGCGACCTCCCGCGCGACAGCAGGCGGCGCAGCAGCGGCCAGAGGCACCACGCTCCAGTGAAGACACGCACACCGGACCGCTGAACCTCCTCCCCGCCGCCGCGCAGAAAGAGTTCGGCGTGATACTCGGTCGCTACGTGGTGCATCGTCTGCGGGAGCGGGTTGAACAAGAGATCCGGAAGACGGACTGGTCGGAGGACGTGCAGGAAGCCGCGCTCCAACTGTTCTGGGCCATGGCAGGCAAGCCTGCGCCGTCAGCGCCGTCTTCACCCGACCGCGTCGAATTGCCCGATCCGTGCTCGCCGCGCGGGCCACGAGGTCCCCACGTGGGCGTGTCACCGTAGGTCGCCTCCCGCGCCCACGAAGCGCTCCCGCCGGGCGGCCTGCTCCTGATCTGCGAAGAGCTCCGAACCCCCAGGTGCCTCGCCGCGCAGTTTTTCTGGTCCTACTTCCTGATCGGCATCGACGGCTGCGTGAGCCGCCTGCGCGAGGCCTCGTTCTACCTCGACGCGCTCGTGGAGATCGGCTTCGAGCCCCCCGAGATCCTGCCCGGCCCCTTCGAGCTCATTGTCGTGCGCAAGCGCTGAACCCCCGCGTCAGCGGCGCGCCCGCGGCACGCCGGCGCCCATCCTGAGATCGCGGACCTGCGCGAGCGCCGCTCACGCGTAGCGGCGCCCGAAGTCCACCTCGACTTTGGGCAGGTAGCACGAGAGCATCGAGGGATGAGCCGTCGCCTCCGGACCGCGCTCGTCCTCGCCGCGCTGGTCGCCGCCCCCTTCTTCTGGTGGCGCTTCGACCTGCTGTGGTGGGTGCGCCGCGATCACCCCGTGAGCGTCGACGTCTCGCACCATCAAGGCCCCATCGACTAGCCCCGCGTGCGCGCCGCGGGCGCCGCCTTCGCCTTCCTCAAGGCTACCGAGGGCGGCGATTTCGTCGACCCTCGCTTCGCGGAGAACTGGCGCGGGACGGGGCGCGCCGGCCTGCTGCGGGGCGCCTATCACTTCTTCACCTTCTGCCGCCCGGGCCGCGATCAGGCCGCGAACTTCGTCGCCTACGTCCCCCGGGATCCCTCCGCGCTGCCGCCCGTGATCGACCTCGAGATGGGCGGCAACTGCGCTGCGCGCCCGGCGCCGGATCGGCTGAAGGCCGAGCTCGACGACTTCCTCCGTGTCGTCGAGCCCCACTGCGGAAAGCCGCGATCCTCTACATGACCGAGGAGTTCCACGCGCGGTATGGCGCCCTCGCCGAGGGCCGCGCCCTCTTCCTCCGCGAGCTCTTCTTCACGCCGCGCTGGCCCGAAGGGCGCGCGTGGCTCTTCTGGCAGTTCCACGACGGCGGTCACGTCGACGGCATCGACGGCCCGGTCGATCTCGACGCCTTCGCGGGCCCGGCCGATGATCTGCACGCGCTCGCGCGTCCGGTGGAATAAGCACAACGCGGACGCCCGGGCGAGAAGCGCCCGGGCGTCGGTGGCCAGCGGCGGATCGCCGCATGGGCAGGGCGCCGATCAGGCCACCTCGTCCTCCGCGACCACCTGCACCGCATCCCCCACCCGCGCTCGCCCCCCGCGCAGCACGCGCGCCGTGATCCCGCCGTGCCCGCGCATCGCCTGGAACCCGCCCTCGCCGAGCGCCTCATCCATCTTCGAGCACGGCTCGCACGGCCCGGTTCCCTCGAGGACCACCTCATCGCCAATCGCGAAGCGGAGCCCCTTCAACGCAAAGAGGTTGATCCCCGCGAGCACGAGGTTCCGCCGGACGAGCTCGGGCGTGACCGCGTCGCGCCTGACGAGCGACGCGACGACTGGCAGGTGCTCGTGCTGGACCAGCGTGACCTGCCGCTTGCCGCCCACCCCGCCCGAGCTGGCCGCGCGATCGCCCGCGACGCCGCGCCCTTCGATGAGCTCGACTTCGGGGAGCACGATCATCGGCGCGCCGTGCGCGGGGCGGACGCCGATCCAGACCAGGCGGCCCGTCTGCGGCACGTGAGCGAGCCGCTCGCGCAGGGTCATCGACGACGTGTCCTTCCGCGCCATGGGCGGGAGCATGGCACACGCGGTCCGAGCGGGCGGCTTGGGCCGGCTCGCTAGCCCGACATCTGACGCCTGAGCTTGCGCAGCGCATGCAGGCACTTCCGGCATTCGTCGCCAGGGCGAGGAGCCCACGCGATCGTCACGTCGCAGATGCCCCCGCATGCAGCCTGCGCGAGAAGTCGCTGGCCGTCCCGCGACGGGAACAAGGTGGCGTCGCTCGCCTCGAACCAGTGGGTCGCGCCGACCGAGAACCAGCCCTGCCCGAAGCTCATGCGAGGCGGCAGGGGGGCCCGCGCTTCCGGGAGCTGACAGCGATCTCCGTAGAGACGAAGGCACTCGGGGCAAATGGCGTCGCCGTGCCGTTCGTATGCCGGGCAGGCCCAGGACGGGCGGCGACTCATCGAGACGGCTTCCGGCCGCAGACCACGATGTGCACGACGCCAATCGTGGTGGTTCGCCTGAGCCAGGTCAACAAAGAGGCGATCTTCCCACAATGCCGATCCCAACGGGTTCGCGATCTGCGCCGGCTTGGCGGCCGACGTCGTGACGACGTGCCCGCTCGAGCGCATCGCTGCAGGCGTCAGGCGGTGAGGGCGCGACTACGGCACCTCGCGGAGCTCGATCGCGCGCCCGTCCGGATCCTCGACCAAGACGCGGCGGCCCCAGATGTCCCTCGTCGGACCGGAGAGCACCGGCGTCGACCATCGAGCCAGAGCCGACAAGACATGATCGATCGATGCCACGCGGAAGCCGAGCAGGGTGGCGCCCACCTGCATGCGCTCCGGCGCCGAGCCAGGTTGACCCGGGTAGATCTCCAGGATCATCCCACCCAGGTTGCAGGAGAAGTGCGTCGGTCCGCTGCCGTGCTTCTCCTCGACGAAGTCGAGACCCAGGGCGCAGTAGGATGAGAGCGTCCGCGCGACATCGGAGGTACGGATCACAAGGAGCCCCAGGGAGACGCCTGCAGCCGGCATGTTCATGGCGGGCCTTCAAAGTAAGACGGCGCCGGCCATCGCACCAGGACGGCGGGGACGATGTCGAATCGGTCGGCGAAGCGCTCCGGATAGATCGCCGTCGCTGCGATCTCGGTGCTGTCCACGAGCCGAGGCCTGGCCGGTTAAAGAAGGCGTTGCCATCGGCGACGTCAACCCGACCGCGCGCACGTCGGCGAAGGAAACCGCGCAGACCTCGCACAAGTTCTGCGTGATGATGAGATCCGGCCGGAGCTCGCGCAGGCGCTCCTCGTCGACGTGGTAGACGCTGAGCCCGTCCGCGACCAGGGCGCGCACCCGCCGATCGATCTCGGCGGACGTCGCCTGCGGGTTGACCCTCGGGCTCGTGAGCACCGGCCGGCCCGACACCTCGGGCGGGAAGTCCCACTCGTGGCTGACGCCGACCACGCGGTCACCGAGGCCGAGGGCGAAGCAGATCTCCGTCGAGCTGGGGAGTAAGGAGACAATACGCTGGGGCGGGAACATCACGGGCCGACCGTGAGAATATGTCTCCCGCGCACCCAGGGAAGCCGTACGCTGCCGGCCATGGCGCCCACCGGCTCCACGACGACGCTCTACCGCCCGGTCAGCCAGGCCGAGTTCGACCTCATCGCGGCGTCCGGCTGCCGCCGCTTCCCGCCGCGCCTGCCCGAGCAGCCCATCTTCTACCCGGTCTGCAACGAGGAGTACGCCACGCAGATCGCGAGCCGGTGGAACACCGTCGAGGGCAAGGTCGGCTACGTGACGCGATTCGCCGTGCGCAGGGACTTCCTGGCGAACTACGATGTGCACATCGCCGGGTCGCGCGTCCACGCGGAGTACTGGACTCGGCCGAGGATCTGGAGGGGTTCAACGACGCGATCGTGGGCACGATCGAGGTGATCGGCGAGCATCGGGCCGATGGGCAGGGCGCAAGATAAGGAGGCGGCCGTGGAAGGAGCGTCACTCACCTCGCCGACATCGCCATGCCGTGCAAACCGCACGGAGCGGTACGGATGGCTCGTCCGCGGGCAGGACACGCGCGATCCGTGCTCCCGGCCGTGAATGTCGTACGTTCTGGAGGCAGCTCACCCGGCAAGAAACGTCTTGAACACCTGCGCCACCAGGTCGCAGAACTCCTGCGTCTTCCCCGCCGCGGCCATCTCCTGCACCGCGCTGGCTTCCAGGAGGGTCGCGCCCGGGCCGTCGTTGAATGTCCGCGCGCTGCCACGAGCGAGAGAGCACAGCGCCTGCCAGCGCGCCTCGTCGCTGGTGGTCGGTCCGTACGCTGCGAATACCACGTCACCGTTGGGCATCGCGGTCACCCAGAGATCGTCCGTCTCCTCATTCTTACGCTTGACGCACAGGTAACGGCCATCCTCCCACTCCTCGAGCTTTTGCTCCTTCGGGTCCCATTCCCACTTCCCCTTCACTTCGAGCTCATCCCGCCGCGTTGCCCGCACCTCAAGCAACCGCGCCCGCGCCCATCGGTACGGGTCGGTGGAGCGACGCACGAGAGCAATATCGTCCGTCATGCGCTGGGCCGCCTGGCAGTAGGTGACGACGTTCGCCACGAGGCGATGGACGAGATCCGTCGCGCCGAGCTCTACCGGGACGAAGCGCAGGTAAACAACGTCCGGCTCAGAGGACATCCGAACTTTCGCCGGATCGTACACCTCGCCCGGCAGGCTCGCGGCAGCGTCGCGCAGCGGGTCGAGGAGAGAGAGGGCGCCGAGTTCGCGAGGAATCGTCGCGCCGGCATCGAGCCAGAGCCACACGCAACAGGAGCCGGGCACACCGCGGCTCGCTCCCGGATACACCTGCACGACGAGCCCCCCGAGCTCACCGAGATCTTTCGGCCTCCACTCGGCGATCGGCTCAACCAGTGAGTCTAGCTCCTTGTCCGCCCAGATCGTGAGCTCGAACGCGCCGCTGGAGAGCGCCTTCACCCGCTCGGCAACGTCCGCCAGTGTCTGCTTGAGAAACTGGACGTAATCGTGCCGCGTCGCCTCAAGCACGTCGAGATCGCGGTCGTAGGCCGCGAGTGCCTCGTTCCATACAAGCTTCTTCCCCATTAGCCCCTCCATGGAGCTTCGGCCTCGCCGAGCCCTTCAAGAATCTCCTGAGCCTCGCGCGCGTCGCGGCTTCGGAATCGGCCGCCTCCGCCAACGCGAGCGAGCAGCGCCTTCGCCGCGCGCAGATGATTGGCGCGCCCGCTCCGATGGATCTCCTCCGCGACGAGCAGGCACAGCGCCCGTCCCCACGCAGTCATGCCCTCGGCTTGGGCCGCCGAGGACACCCACCGCGCGAGATCGCGGTGCACTACCATCCCCGTCCAGTTCGGTGGAACTTCACGATCATGGGGCGCAGCCAAGAACGAGCACGCTTCGACAGCGCCACGCGTCTTGGCCAGGCGCTGCAAGGCATCGTGGTACTCCTCGTACTGCCTGGAGCCCTCGCCGCTGGACACCTTGTTCTCGATCAAGAGGAGCGCCCGCGGGGAAAGGACGAGCAAGTCCGGCACGCGCGACGATCCCGCGCCTTCCGGCCACCGCATCTCGCTGCGCACCGTGATCTGGCTCTTGAAGTCGGCCAGATCTGCTTCGAGTTCCTTACACCCCAGCCCGCGCGCGATCGCGAGCAGCACCGCCCTGCCTGCGCCGTGGTCAGCATCGACGGAGACCAACCATGCGAGCGCGCGGTTGTGGTGCCGCTCGCTGCCATACAGACCCATGACGTCGAAGAGCGAGGGCACGAGGCCGGTCCTTTCCGCCCGCTGGACGGCCTCTTGCAGCGCATCGATCCACCGCTGCGGATCGATCGCGCGCTCACCGAGGCGGGCGACGGCGTGGATCCGACCCGCCGCCTCCTTCCGCTGCGCCGCCACGCGAGCCGCAGCCGCGACCACGCGAGCGATGGCCTCGGTAAATCGGTCGTTGTCCATGCGTGTCACCTGCGCTCCCTCCCCCCGCTTACCTGGAAACCGAGTTGCTAAACAGGACGTTCCGCCGGGTCGCGCATGTGGGCTGCGTCCCCGGCGGGCGCCCGGGCACTGCCTCGCCTCTGCCGAGACGTGCCAGATATCCGGCACGGGGGTGACCGGCGACTGCTGGTCCGTGACAATCCCGCGAAGTCTTGGCGCTCCTGGGCCCTTGGGGCCACCGATCGGGCGATCGTCGGCGAGGGCGACGGCGGCCGGGCACTTCTCGGCGGCGGCGCTGACCTACGCCCCGGCGACCGACGAGGTCTCGCCGATTCGCGCCACCTGCTGCCCGTGCACCCGAGGGTTGGCCGGTCCAGATTCACGCGGTTTCCGAGGAGCGTCGACAACAGAGCCATGGTTACTCCTTCGCCCCTTTCGCGGGTGTGGGTGTTGAAGCAGAGCTTTGCAGCGCATCGCCGCCAAATACCTCCGTGGTCCTCGTGATACGGAGCGCGGAGGTGCCCTCTTCGCGCCTGGCGTTGACGAGGCGGAGCCGCCGGCCCGTCGCCAGGGACCCCTGCACGGGCAACACGTCTGCATCGCAGACGACGGTGAGCTCCCGGCCGGCGCGGTCGCGCGCGATGAATCCCGTACGGCTCACCATGTTCTGGATGACCACCTCCAGGTCGATCCATTCGCTCTGGCGCTGGTCCTCACCGGACCCTCCGCTCCACTGCCAGTAGTCATCACAGAACTGCCGCACGCCGCAACCCGCACAGTGAGGCCCGAGGCTCGCTCCCGCCGGCTTTCGCGAGAGGCCCTCCTGGCACCGGCGGAGCTTCTCCTCGAGCTCTTCCTCCACGCGGACGAGCTCTGCTTCCGTGACCGGCCATGCCTCGACACGCGCGCCGTAGCGGAGCTCGATGCCCGCGGCCAGATCGCCCGTGCTCCGCCACCACATCAGCGCGTAGAGGAGCAATTGCTCGCGGTACTCGGGCTGCGAGGCTCCGGTCTTGAAGTCGAGGATCACGGTCCGACCTTCGCGCCGCACGACCAGATCGATGAAACCCCGGATCGGGAGCCTCGGGTGGCGGATCTCCTCCTCGGACAAGAAGCCCTGCGCCTCCAGAAGCTGGAGGCGAGATCCGGCTTGCCGGATGGCCGCCTCGCGCTGCTGGGGGAGCGGCGCGAGCCTCGCGGCCTGCGCGGAGATGCTCGTGTACTCCTGCCGGAAGGCCTGGGAGACCCTGTTGTAGACGTCCCGCGCGGTTGCCTGGAACCGGAAACCGAGCGCGCGGGGGTTGCCCGCTGCGCGATCCTCGACCCCCTCGATCAGCCTGCGCGCCGTGCCGAGGATATCGAACTGCGCGATGGCCACCCGGAAGGCCTCTGTTCCGAGCTCTGGGTAGCCGGCGAGGGCCATCGTGCGGAACAGGCGGCTCAGCATCTCGTGCACGATGACCCCGAGCTCGGCGGGCTCGCTCGGCCGCTCCGGGCAGCGCGCCAGGTTGTCGTATCTCGAGCTCGCAAGCTGCCACTGCCGCAGGCACGCCCCCATCCGCTTCAAGCTCGAATAGCTGAATGTCTCCGGCGGGCCCGCCCACTCCGTCGGGCCCGTCAGGCGATAGAACGCCGGCGCCTCCATAGTCACCCTTCCTCCACGCCGAGGAGCTTGCAGGCGCGCGGCAGATCGTGGAGCAGAGTGTGCGTATCGAGGGCCACAACCGGCGTCATGGTGGCCTGTGCTTCCTCGATCGCTCGCGCCCCGACGACGTCGGCGTCGACGAGCGGGTGGTGGACGTCGACCCAGAGCTCGCCTCCGGCCAGGTCGAGTCGGAGGGGCACCGGCGCCATCGTGGAGGCCCCCAGCTCGAACCGTACGCCACGCAGCGAGAGCAGCTCGGTGAGCGGAAGGAGCGCGGAAAGCGCCTCTTCGGGGGACACGGAGGGCACGGCGCCCTCGAGCAGATACTCGAGCAGCGCGATGCCCAGCCTGCGATCGAGCGAACCGTGCACGGTCTGGTTATTGTAATGACGAAGGCAGCGGTGGCACGACGAGGTGCAATCGCAGCCGCCGAGAAGTTGCCTCGCCTCCTCGAGAATGGCCCCGAGATTTCTGCGGACCTGATGGGTGTAGCCGGCGCCGCCGGGGAGCAGATCGTAGAGGTAGAGGTCCGCCTCGCGCGTGACGTCGCCGGGAACGGGGTTCCAGTTGCCGGCGAGCTCGCCCTCGTCGATCTGCAGGATGCGCGACGCCGCGAGGCAAAGGGCCTCGACCAGCGAGGTCAACGCCATCCGCCCCGCGCGGCCCGAGCGCGGCGCATCGACGGCGCATTTCATGGGTGAGGCGAGCGTGAGCCGCAGGAGGAGCACATCCGTCGGGAACTGGTGGCCCATGTAGAACGGTCCGGCGACGGTCCCCGTGCACTGGCCGCCCTCCTCGATGGGGTGCGTGTGCACCTTGGCGCGGCCATCCTTGCCCACCAGGCGAGGCGTCGTGAACCCCGGACCGAAGACCGGCTCCGCCGACCCGCACGCGGGGCACACGTGAAAGCCACGGTCCCCGACGCCCTTGTTCACCACGACCATCGTCTCGGGCTGCGCGAGGAGCCTGATCCGTCCGTCAAAGCGCACCTCGTCCCATCGCCTGACGGTCTGCACCTCGAGCTTCGCGGGCGTCGACATCCCCGCGTAGCTGATCGCCCCGCCGCGATCGATATCGCGCTCCTTGTTCACGTCGGGCGCGAAGCCCTCGGGCCGGATAAAATCGAGCGTCGCGAGCTGGGGCTCGCGGCACACCGGGCAAGCTGGGAGCGTGCGCGCCGCAGCGTCCAGCGTCATGTACCCGCACGACTTGCAGGCGCTGTACGCGTTCACCCGGGCGAGGACGTCGCGTACCCCGGGTGGATAGGGGGAGTAGAGCGCGGCCGACTCGAACCGGAACTTGTCAATCGTGAGGGTTCGTCCCGGTGCATACTCGGAGAGCGCGATCTGGAGATCGCGCTGCGGACTGTAATCGAAGCGGCGCTTGTAGGTCTTCGCGCCGGGGCGCCGCCGCTCCGGTACCCAGAACGAGACGGTGTCCGTCGGGAACGCGTACCGGGGCAGGATGGCGCGGTCGATGAGCGTCTGCAAAAGGTGCTCATCGAGCTGCATCTCGAGGCCGGCGCGCTGCGCGTCGTCGAGCCCCTCCGCGCACGCCAGGTCGACCGGCAGATCATGCTCTAGCCTCTGCACCAGCCGCTCGATCGCGCCGTCGATCACGCCCTCCGCGTGCGTCTTCTTCCCGAACCCATGGCTATACGATGGGATCCACGCGCGCAGATCAGCGAGGAGCCGGGCGCGATTGCCATGCAGCCAGGCGACGAGGCGCTCGAGCGAGCAAGCCTCGCCCGAGGTGAGGAAATCGCGGACCGTCCCGAGGGACGCGAAGAGCTGATAGGATGGGCCGGTCGCGGCGACCGTCTCGTGGAAGAAGGCCTGTACGAGGAACGCATGCACATGCCGCTCGAGCACCTTCTGGTTCTCGATGTAGACGACCGGAGGACGGACCTCGCCGGAGATAATGCGCTCCGGATGCTCGTAATACCAGGCGTCGTGCGAGCCGCCGTGGGCATAGGTGATCACGGAGGCGATCGTGCGGCCGCGCCGCCCGGCCCGCCCGGCCCGCTGCTGGTAGTTGGCGACGTGCGGCGGCACGTTCCGCAGCGCGACGCCGGTGAGGGCGCCGATGTCGATGCCGACTTCCATCGTCGTCGTGCAGCTCAGGACGTCGATCGGAGGCTCGCCCTCGACCCGTACGTCCTGGAAGCGCAGCTCGTACTTCTCCGTGGTGGAGAACGCATCATCATCGTTCAGATTGGAGAGCTGGGCCGAGTGCTCCTCGGTCGTCAGCCCGAAGGGCTCGCGGGAGTCGCCCTGCAGGGCGCGGTGCACCTGGTCCCGGTAAAACCCGTACCGCGCGTCGAGGTACAGCGCGTCATCCTCGACCGCCATCCGGCCGAGGCAGTCGGTGCAGCGGCCGCGGATCTCGTGCACGTCGAGCCGGCTGCAGCTCGTGCAGCGCGACCAGCGCTCGTCGGTGCGGGGGCGCAGGACGAGCAGGTTGGGCTGGAGGTAATAAGCGTCGTTCATCAGGACGAGGAATCCCTTGCTCCTGACAAGCGAGACGAACCACGCGGCCACCTTCTTCGCGTTCTCCTCGCCCACGGTGGCGTGCATCCACTCGCCGAAGCGGATGGGGATGAGGTCATTCTTCGCGTCGAGCCGGATGCCCTCGGGCCGCTCCCAGGGCTCTCCGAGCTGGCTCAAGCTGGCCCCCGGCGGCAAAAAGCATTTGCGCTCGAGCTGGGCGCGGAGCCAGGCACGAAAGAGGCCCCGGACCTCCCCGGCGGACAGGCCCACTTCCGGGAAGTCATTGAAGAGGTAGCCCAGGGCGGGCTCCTCCTCGACCGTCGCGAGCCCCATGGCCTGGAGCGAGAAGTACCTGTCGGTGAGCTCGGCGAAGAGGCTCTTCGCATACGAGAGCGTGGCCTGGATGATGTTCTGGGCCGCGTGCTCGAGGAGCGTCTCGAGCGGCAACGACCGCGCCTGCGCGAGGTAGGCGTGGAACTCGCCCTCGTCCGCGGCCGGGAACAGATCGATCCCCCGTCGCGTGCAGACGCGGAGCAGCGCGGGAAACATGCTGCCGATGCGCGGCGATCTCCCGATCGTCTCGAGCTCGCGCGCCGCGAGCAGGAGCACCTGACGGAAAGCGTCGCGCGAGTGGCTCATCTCGAGCGCGGGCGCGAGGCGCGCGGCCCGCTGGCGTCCGTCGCTGAAAACCAGCACCTTGCGTCCCTCGTTGGGCAGGTGGGGGTCGCGCTTCTGCGGCGGCTGCTCGGCAAATTGTGCCTCGATGAGCGCGGTAAACGGCTGCTCGCCGCGGGTGCGCAGGTCCGTGATGAAGGCCCTGCGCAGCACGGTGAGGGGCAGTCCAGGGGGCTGGCAGAGCGGGCAACGCGTGAACTCCGGCTTGCGGCGCCCGGTCTCCCTGTCGCGAGGGAGCCAGATGCGCCGCACGCGGGGGTCATTGGCGTCGCTCGCCGGGACGATGTGGCCCGTGGCGAGCTGGATCGCGGCCTCCTCCACGCCCTCCTCGTTCCGGGGGCGGGTGGGGAGGATCTCGATGGTCTCCAGCTCGCCATCGAGCTCGCCCCAGAGGAACCGGGCGGAGGCAGCCTGGCCCTTCGGCACCCGGGCGAGCAGGTACGCTCCGCCGCAGGTGCGGCACGAGGCGAGCTCGAAGACGCGGGCGCCGCAGGCGTCGCACTGGGTTCGCGGGGTCGCGAAGAGCTTGCCGAGCGGCGCCTCTTCGCCTGGGCGCTCCTGCCGCCCGCAGCAGCGCGGGTCGATGCAGGCGTAGATACCCGCGAGGCCGCGAAACATCATGTGAATGCGCGTCGGCAAGAGGCTCGCCTCCGTGGGCGAGCGCCGCGCCAGCGTCCCGAGCGAGAGGAGCACCTCGGTGGCCTTCCGCGCGACAGGGCTCTCCGGAAAGAGCGCGCTCGAGAGCTCGCCGAGCGGCCTCGCCCGCTCCGAGGTCAACGCGAGCGCCTGGTTCAACCACGGGCGCCCCTCGAGGGCGCGGACCAGGCGTGCGGGGATCTCGGCAGACGAAGGCCGCGATTGCGCATCGCCGAGATGCCGGAGGATCGGCTCCACCGCGTCGACGAGCGCGTCGGGGCCAGCATCGCCTTGCAGGGCCGGCAGATGCACGCGCGCGAGGACCTCGGCGAGCGCAGGATCCCCTGGCGCGGCCGGCGAGGGCTGCTCGCGCACGCCGAAGACGACCTCGAAATGCTCGGGCGGCTTTCCCGTGAGATCCGCGGCGAACCGGCGCGCCGTCTCCTGCGCGTCCCCGCCACCGAGCGAGGCGCTGGTGCAGATGACGCGGACCTTCTCCGGTTTGTCGATGACGCCCAGGCGCGCGAAGAGCCGCCGGAGCAAAAAGGCCACCTCGGCGCCCTTGGCGCCCCGGTACATGTGCGCCTCGTCGAGGACCAGCAGGAGGCTCGCGCCAGGCTGCTCCAGCCAGCGCCGCGTCTCGTCGAAGATGGGCCGCTCGAAGGGACGCATGAGCATGTACTCGAGCATCGAGTAGTTGGTGACGAGCACATCGGGCGCCCCGCCGCGCCCCGTCTCGGGATCGTGCACCATCTCGTGCCGGGTGAGCAGCTCGCGATCATCGCGCCCGGTCTGCAGCCGCTCGGGCCAGTTGTGCTTCGTGTAGGGCTGGCCCTTCTTCTTTCCGGTCTTGTAGGTCGCCTTCTCGGCGCGCTCGGCGGCAAGGAATGCACGCAGATCCTTGGCCGGAAAGCGGCCAAGCTTCTTCAGCTCGAGGGCCAGATCCGCTGGCATCTCGAGGTATTTCTTGAGGAGCGGCTCGACGCTCGCCCCATCCTTGCCGGGATTGCGCGGTCCTGGATAAGGCGTGCGTCCGGTGTACATGCCAAACAGGGGGTGGCGGCGGCCCGGCCCGAGCTCGCGGAACTGGTGCATCACCGCCGTACTCCCGAGGAGCAGGCGCAGGCGCGAGATCTGGTCGTTCACGAGCGCGTTCATCGGGTAGAGGATCAGGCCCCGCACGGCCCGCGTCGCGAAGCTCTCGGGGCGCGCGGTCGCCTCCTCGTAGAGGCGCGCGAGCAGGGGAACGAGGAAACATTCGGTCTTGCCCGACCCCGTGCCCGTCGCGACCACGAGATCCTTGCCGTCGACCAGAAAGGCGCGGAAGGCCTGCTCCTGGTGCTTGTAGATCTCGGGGAAAAGCAGGCTCCTCTCGGGATCGTAGTCGGTCCTCGTTCGCGTCAGCCGATCGAGCAGCCCGGCGATCTCTGGGGGTAGGCCGAAATCGTCGTACGTGCCGCGGAAGACGTGGTAGCGCGGCGTGGTCTCGACGAAGGGCTCCTGCGAGAGGAGCGTGCCGTGATCCGTTTCATCGAGCAGCACGCGGCGCGCCTTGATGAGCGTGGCGTCGCTCAGGGGATAGGCGCTCTCGATATAACGTCGAAGTTGACCGCGGAGGCGGTGCGCGAGGCGGGTCGGGGTGTATTTCTCGTCGTCGTCGGCGCGCTCAAAGACAGCGAGCGGAGCCGCAGGCTGGGGAGGCTCCTGGGGTGGAGCTGGCTTTTGCCTCGTCTTGCGCGCCCCGGAGGGCTCGGCGTCGCCCACCCTGTCCAGCCATTCGCCGAGCGCGTTCGCGACGGGGCCCTCGACGCCCTGGAACGACTCGACCAGCGACTCGGGCTTCATTCCGGCGAACAGCGCATTAAGGAAGGCCGGCGTGATGGAGCGGACCCCCGCGAAATCGAAGACGTCGCCGGGCTTGAGCTTGCGATGGAGGAACTCCGCGTCCTCGACGTTGCAGAGGCCACCGTCCTCCTCTGCATACTTGTTCATCCGGAAAACGGTCACGACGCCTCCTCGACGCTCCACCGCTCGCCCCCGAGGCGGGTGACGGCGATGTCCTCGCAGCCTTCGCGCTCGATCAGCATCAGGCCGCGCATGGCACGGGTGCACGCGACGTAGAGGAGCCGGCGGTGGTGCCGCATGGCCTCCTCGAACGCGGAAGGCTCCTCGTAGTCGGCGGCGATCGGGTAGCTGCCCGGGCGCAGGCCAGAGACCACGACGATCGGGAACTCGAGCCCCTTCGACGAATGGAAAGTAAGAACCTTGATCTCCGGCGCCCCGAGATCGAGGTCGCGCCCCTCGAAGAAGCGCGCGGCGAGACCCGCGGCCCTGAGCCCCATGGCCATCGCCTCGCCGGTCGCCCTGTCCGGGACGAGCACCGCCGCCGCGTGCATCTGGATGCGCAGGTGACGGGCCATCTGCCGGATGAAATGCGCCGCCCAGTGGGCCTCGCGCGCGGGAGGCGCGCCGCGGAGCAGCACGGGCATGGGGCCCTCGTGAGGGCTCGTCGACGCGGGAAGCTCCTCGTCGGGCTCCGGCTCGAGGAGCGCAAACGCCGCCGTGTCGATCTCGACGGTCGAGCGATAGTTGCGCTGGAGAATGGCTGTCCGCCCCTTGAACATGAGCCGCGGATCCGCGCTGCTCCAGCCTGCGCCGCGCGAGTAGATCGACTGCTTGGAGTCCGCTGCGAAGAACAGACCTTCGGGGCTCTTGGCGAGGTGTGCGAGCAGGCTCAGCGCCACGGGTGGCAGGTCCTGGGCCTCATCGACGAGCACGTGTTCGAAGCGTTGCTCGTCGTCACAGGTGCGGGCCATCTCGGCCGCCTCACGGCGTAGCGCGCCGAATGTCTCGGCGCCCGAGGCCTGAAGTCTCGCCCGGAAGGCTTCGTAAAGCTCCCACACGGCGGCGCGCATCTTCGCTCCCAGCGCCACGCCGCGCCCGGGCCGAGGCGCCGCCTCGTACTCCTCCAGCGTGCGGAGCTCGCGCCCTTCGATGATCCACGTCATCTCGTCGAGCAGATATCGATCGGAGATCCTGGCGAGGGCCCGAGCGCGGAGCTTGCGCTCGAACATCGTGGGCCCTGCGGGCAGGAAATTTTCGCGCACGGCGGCGAGGACGGAGAGGGGGTCCGTCTCGATGCGCTCGATACGGCGCCGCCGGGACACGATCTCGCGGGCCAGCTCGTCGCATGTGGCAATGCGCACGCGCTCCATCTCGGCCGGCGTGAGGATCTGCTCGAGGAGCTGGCGGCTCGCGCTCTGCAAGGCGCGCGTGTACGTGGTGAAGAGCGCGGTCTCCTTCCCGGTCGCATGCGGTTGCCTGAGCACGGCCCGCACGCGGTAAAGGGCCACGGTGCTCTTGCCCGTTCCCGCGCCGCCCCGCACCATCGTGGGCCCTTTCAAGGCCCAGGTCGTGAGCTTTTCCTGGTCCGGGTCGAGCCGGAGCAGGAACGAGAAAAGGGTGCCCTCCTTGAAGCGCAAGAGGTCGTGCGGGTCGTGGACCGCGAGGTCGGGCTGCTGCACGACCTCGCGGAGCGGCCTGGGGAAGAGGTTGTCGACCACGCACTCGATCACGTACCGCGGTACGTCCGCCGCGAGCAGCTCGTCCTCGTTGGTGCAGAGGAGCAGGGGCGGGTAGTGCCTTTGCGGGATGTGCAGGGAGGCAAGCCATGCAGGCGTGATCGGAAAAGGTAACTTCTTGCTTGGCGCGGGCGCGGGCGCGTCGGCAGAGAAGGCGAGAGGGGGCCTCTCCGAGGGAGTGTCCAGGACCTCCGCCTCTTGCTCCTCCCCGCGCGGCGGGAGAGCCCCCGGGGCCTCGGCGCCGATCGCAGCCGTCTTGTTGCCGTACGTGCTCGAATCGCGCCGGCGGATGGCAATGAGGCGGATCCACGTATCGCCGAAGCTGTAGAAGACGCGGTAGTCCCCAACGCGCAGGCGACAGAGGCTGCCTTTGCCTTTGAGCTTCTTCTTCAGCTTCCCGTCGGGGATCGGATCGTCGACGAGCCTGGCGAGCTTTTCCCAGAGCACCGCGGCCTGCTCGGACGGGAAGGCCTGGATCTCGTGGGCGCAGCTCGGCTTGATGTTGAGCTCTCGCCGATCTCTCACGGCTCCCTCCGCGCCTCCTCGACGGCGGCACCGAGCCGCTCCCGGAGGAGCACCGCGGCTTGCTCGAACGCACCTTCGTCCAGCAGAACGCGCCGCGGTTCGTCGAGCATCTCGCCCACCGCGGCGAGAAGGCGGTACTCGGCGGCTGGAAGGAGCACCGGCAGCGCGATCTCCTGCCCGCCATCCGTCCGCGTCACGTCGAAGCGCACTGGTAGGCCTGCGGCCGCGTCGACGGCGAACATCGTGCGCCTGGCCTCGTCGCCCGTGAGGGGGACGAAGGCTCTTTTGTCTCCGGAGGTGCGCGCCCATGCGTACGCGGACCATCCGCCTGTCTGGCGCGCGCGGACGAGCGCGGGCTCGTCGCCGAGCGGCACCCTCTCCCACCGCGCCGCCCGGGAGGCGTCCTCCCCCTTGGGCTTATAGATCCCGAGGTCGTCCCAGGAGAGGGCGCTCGCCCGGTCCTCGAAGCGCGAAGCCGCGTCGAGCCGCGCCGCGAGCTCGCCCAGCCAGCGATCATGGGGCGCCGAGCGATCAAGCCCCGCCCAGCGAGCGACGTCGCTCACGCGCCCGCTACGCTCTTCGACCCACGCTTGCACGGCTTGATCTTCGGAGACAGAGAGCCGTCGGGGAAGCCCTGCCATGTGCCCGAGCGTGCTCATCTCGCTCGAGGGCAGCGTCCCCACGAGGAGCCAGCGCCCTGCGCTCACGCGCACGCCCCGAAGCGGCGCGCAGGCCACCTCTCCGCCAGGACCGGCGCTGAGGTCACCGATCGCTTCGAGCGTGCGTACGATCTCCCCGATTCGTTCCGCTGTGACGCCGAAGAGCGAGAGCAGCTTCTCGACCCGCTGCACGAGCACCCAGCGCAGCGTCTGTCCGAGCGCGAAGAGCTCCGCGCGGGTCACCTCCGCGATGACCTCGGTCCCGCGGTCGGGATGGCCGCCGTAGCGGTCGGCGACCCGTCTTGCGTACGAATCGGGTGTGAGGACCTCGAAGCGCATCGTCATATCCATGAACTCAGGCGTGGAATCGCGAAAGGAACGCCTCGAAGAGCGCGCCGGTGCCGTCCTCGACCGCGTCCCGGAGCGCGAGCGGCGCCGCCGCGAAGGCCCGACCTCGCTCCCAGAGCGCCCACGAAAGGCCGTCGGTCAGGATGGCCCGCACGAACCCGTCGCGCCTGCCCAGCCTGGAGGCGAGGTCGCGCGCCGTATCCCTGGCCGTCGAAACCAGATCGACCCCGCGCCGCCCGAGAATCAGGGCGGCGGGCCGCTCCACGGTGATGCGTTCGTCCTCCCGAACCGTCGCCTCCAGTGCGAAGATCGCAAAGCCGCGGGCTCCGCCTGCGTCGTCCAGCATGGGCGCGATCTCGCGCACCTGATAGCCGAGGACGGAGCACACGGGGTCGATCCAGATCGTCCGGAGAAGGGAGAGATCGGGCTCCTCCGCGACGGCCGAGCCCCGCTCCGCTAGGAGCGCGCGGAGTTTTTCCCGGAGATGTTCCGGGGAGAGACGCTGCGTATGTCGCAGGGTGACGGCCCCCAGGTCGCCGAAATCGAGATGCAGATCCCCAATGCGCTCCGTCTCGCGTTCCGCCTGGATCGCGGCGAGCAGGTCCTCGGCGGGCACCTCGCCGCGCCTATTGGCGAAGAGCGGCGGCAAAATCCTCGAGCGCGCGCCTTCCCAGCGTGCGCCGATGCGCCAGAGCGGCGGGGCATGAATGCGCAGGCGTGACGCATCGAGGTGGCCGAGATCGAGATCCAGGCTCACCGCGCCTTCGACGGCTATCGACTCGCCGTCGAGCTCCAAGGAAACCCTCGCGCCGGCGATCCCCGGGGTGCGACCTGCCTGCTCGTCCACCTCGAAGAAGAGCCGCTCCGGCTCGCGCGTCTTGTCGAGGCTAAGCACATCCAGCGCGTAACGGCCGGGGACGAGCGGCCCGAGCTCGACCAGGTGGTCGTTGCCCGGTGGCAGGGGGAAACGCGTCTGCCCGTGGGGCCCGGCCAGAAAGAGCACAAGCGCACCCGGCTCCTTCGTTTCGACGCCGGCCACACGCACGATCGGCGCGTCCTCGGGGCGAAAGCAGGCGTAGCGCTCGCCGCCTCGTCCGAGGCGGTACTCCCGCGCGGCGATGCCGGCGAAGCTCACGTCGAGCGCCGTCTGGGCCACCGCGAGGCCCATGCGCACGAGCCGCGCCGCGAGCTCGGTGGGCACCGGCGTTGGCAGCGTGATCTCGACGCGCTGCCACGGTGCGGGCGTGGCAGGGACGTCCACGGCGGCGAACCCCTCGACCGGGAGCTCGGGCGGGATCACGAGCCGATAGGAGCGACCGGGCGAGAGCACGGCGCCCACGAGGAGCTGGCCTGCCCCGGCGGCGTCGAGGCGGAATGCGCTCGCACGGCTGGCCTGGAGACCGGGCAGCTCGAGGGCCTTGAGCTCCTCGCCCAGGTCCTCGTCGAACGCGCCCGCAGACCACGCGTACTTCTCGGTCGAAGGGCGGACCCGCGTGCGACACGTGCCGCTGCGCAGGTTCGACGCGAGCACCGTGACCCTACGCTCCCCGGTTACGAGATCGAGCGTCTTGACGAACTGCGGGAGCCCGACGAGAGCGGTTGTCACGACGTACAGGTCGTCGTCGAGCTCGAGCGACGCCGTCCACGCGCTCGCCTCCGGCTTGCGGTCCGAGGCGGGCGAGGGGGCGAAGAAGGAGGCGATCGAGGCCTCCTGCCGCTTGTGAATCTGCGCGGTGGCATCAGGCGAGCTGAGGTCCCGCGGCGTCGGGCCTCGCGGAAGAGTCACCTCGCGGACGAACAGCGGGTCCGCGAGGAGGGAGAGGGCTTGCGCCTGCGGGTACGGGACCGGACGCGTGCCAGGCGGGAAGAAGAGCGGAGGGGACGCCTCCACCGGCGGGGGCGCTGGTGGGTCCACTGCGACCGGCCCGACGAGGGGCGGCGCGAGCCGCAACTTGCCGGCCTGCGCCCGCGCCTTGAGCCTGGGGTACTCCTTCAAGAGCTCGAGCGCCTGCTTGATAAGCGAATCAATCTCGACGTCGCTCGGCGCCGCGCCCACCTCGGCGAGAGCCTCCTCGACCTCGTCCGGGCCGCCGATGACGTTGAGCAGCTTGTTCAGTGCATTGATACGGCGGAGCCCATCGAGCCCGCGCGCCCGCGCGACGCGGGCGAGCATCCGCAGCGCCTCCGCGCTCCATGCGGCGAGCGTCCTCTCCGCAGCAGGGCTCATCGCGCCTCGTAGACCCTGAGGACCTCGTCACCGTAATGGTTGATGACCTTGACCCCGATGAGCCCGGAGGAGGGCGGATCGAAGGGCCGGCTCTTCGTGGTGTAGAGCGAGGCCCAGGTGTCCTCGTCGATCTCGGCCTTGAGCGCGCGCTTGAGCTTCTCGTAAGGGTCGTTGGCGCCGGTGAAATAAGCGTGTCGCACGAAGAAGCTATCGCCGCTGTACTCCGTGTCGATGAACCAGCAGGCGATATCGGCGGTCGTGTGGCTGCGGATCTCGCCGGTCGTGGGGTCGTAGACGTCGAGGCCCTTGATCTCGGCGACGAGCTTGCCGTCCTTCGTCTTCTGGAGCGAGATATCTGGCTCGCCGAAGACCATGAACAGGTTGCCTGCGCCGGTCTTCTTGAGGAGCTCTTCCCCCATGGCGAGGTCGGGGTTCATGCGGGAGAGCAGGACCGTGATCGACTTCTGCGCGGGGCTGCCCTTCGGCGAGGGAGGCGGGTTGCTTCCGTTCTTCGGGGAGAACTCCCTGGCGGCCTCGTAGGCGAGGGCATCGAAGGCGAAGCCGCAGACGACGGCGAGGTCGAGTGCTTGAGGGCCTCCTTGGCGGCGCCACGGACCTGCTCGGGGCTGACCGTACCGTGCTCGGGGCCGATGGAGATGGCGGCGCGGCGGATGGCGCCGGACTTGTGGGTGAACTCGCCTTCGGCCTGGATCCACTTGCCGGGGAAGGGGTTCAGGCGGTCGAAGAGGAGGCGCTCGTTCTTGACGGTGTTCTGGACGCCGGCCTTCTTGAGGTTGTCGAGGATGGTGGTGATGAAGGTGCTCGCATTGGCGCCGGCGGTCTGCGACTTGGGGACCGGGATGCTCGCGTCGAGCATGCGGTGGGGGGAGAGGCTCTCGACGGTGAAGGGCCCGGAGACGCGGATGCGCTTGGGGTCCTCGTAGGGCTGATCATAGAGGATCTCGCTCTCGGCGCGGCGAGCGATGGAGGCGTCGATCTCCTTCTGGCGGGCGCGGCGGAGCTGCCACCATTCGGCGTGCGCGGCCTTGGCCTCGGCGGGCCAGGAGGCGTCGGCATCGCGGTGGATCTCCCACTCCTCCCACTTCTTCTTGAGGAGCTTATTCAGCTTGGTGCGCAGAGGAGCGAGCTGTGCCCCGAAGCGGGCATGTATAGTGTCGACTTCGTCATTGTTTGCAATTGACTTCAGGGTGACATGGGGAACCTTCTGGTATACAAATCCTTGCCGGATGTCGCCGTGCCCTTCAAGGGTCGTGGCGGATCCACTGATCTCGCAGGTCTTGCGGATGCCTTCAGGCGAATCCACCAGAAGATAATAATGATATTTGCTGACCATTAGTCGCGTGCGTGCGACGGCGAGAGAAATGCGGCTGGTATCTGTCGTGATCCATCGCCGCCCCCACTGCTCTGCGACGGCGGCCGTTGTGCCCGAACCGCAGGTCGGATCTAGCACTAGATCCCCTGGATCCGTCGTCATGAGCATGCAACGCTGCACGACTAGGTTGGATGTCTGTACGACGTAGACTTTGTCTGAAGGCGCAGAGGTATCTTGCCATACATTCTGCAGCGGGGTAACCGGGTAATCCGAATGCTTGAGCACGTATCGCAGTGTCGCGCCCGACGCATAGGGCTGGAGGCGGTTCGCCACCGCAAGGCGTTGCATGCCTACGATGGGCGTCTTCCAGCACTTCCCATTCGGGAGCTTGTACAGCACGCCCTCATGCTCGAAATCATAGATGCCCGTGGCAAACGTGCCTGTCGGATACATCCCAATAAGCTGGTATACGCTCGAACCCGTAGGCAGCTTGCCGTGATTTGCGATCTGATCCGCGCTCATCTGCACGCGTTCGCCACCTGCCAATTCCACATAGTTCCAGTGCGAGTCGCCTTCGATGACGCTTTCCTGGTAGAGTGCCCGGTATTTTACTTCCGACTTGCTTTTGGCGTACCAGAGCAGGTAGTCGCAATTACCCTCAAGCAAGGAGCCGCCAAGCGGCATGGTCTTTTTGCGGAATGAGATCAGCTCGACGCGATTGTCATGGCCGAATATCTCGTCGAGCAGCAGCGCCATGTAGTCAAGATTCTCGGTACTTATCTGGACGAATATGCTTCCGCTGTTGGTGAGGAGCTCGTGCGCGGCATAAAGCCTGTCCCGCATGTAGGACAAATAGGAATGAATTCCCAGTTCCCATGTGTCTCGGAAAGCCTTAATCTGCTCTGGTTGACGAACGAGATCATCTGACTTCCCGTCCTTTACGTCACGCTTGCGTGTTGATACCTGCCAATTCGAGCCAAACTCGATGCCATAGGGCGGGTCAAATATATCATTTGAACCTTGCCCTTGAGCCCCTCCTTTTGCGCGAGCGAGGACATCACGACCAGCGAATCGCCGAGGATCATCCGGTTCGTCCAGCGCTCGTCGTGCTGGTAAAACTCGATCTGTTCCTCGAAATCGCGCTTCTGCTCGAACGCCTCGAACAGCCCAAGCTGCGGCCTCTTCCCCGCCTGCCGCGCCCGCAGATCCTCGATGAGCGCCTTCGGATTGATCTTCTCCTGGATGTAGATCGGCACCACCGGCACCGCGAGGTCTTTCCGATCCTGCTCGTCCTTCCCCTTCCAGACGAGCTGCGGATCCAGCGTCGGATCCCGCGGATAGAGCATCTCTTGCGGCGTCTCCTCCTCGTCCGCCACGAGCTCGCCCATCTCGCGGGTCGGGATGTTCTTGCGCGTGTCCTTGTGCACGAGCGCGTCGATCGGCGTCTCGGTCGTGGAGGTCGTGCTGCCGCTCTTCTTGCGTCCCGCCATGATCAGCTCTTTCCTGCCGTCGCCAGGCGCCCGAGCGCCCTTCGAATGACGTCCTTCGCGTTCCACGGGTCCGTGACCTCGACGAACGCCCACAATCCGTGCCCCTTGTCGTTGTTCACCGCGGGAACCCAGAGCTTCTGGGCCGTCTCCACCTTGGCGGCCTTGTCCTGCTCCCGCTGCCCCGTCACCTCCAGGACCAGGTGCAGCGGCCCGAGCGCCTCGTGCCGCACCTCGGCGATGAAATCGGGGTGATACCGCCGCTCGATCCCATCGATCGTGTACGGGATCGTGAAGCCGAGGTTATGGTTCTTCGCGTACGACTCGACCTCGTCCATGTCCTCGAGCGCCTGAGCCACCTTCTGCTCCCAGCTCTCTGTGTCCGCGACGACGTGGGAGATGTGGCACTTGTCCTCGCGCGTGAGGTACGTCGGCCGCGCCGTGACGAAGTCCACCCCGTCCGTCGTGCCCACGGCCGCGTCCGGATGGAAGACCGGCAAGACGTGCGCCTCGCCGTCGTGCGCGGTCACGATCGACCGGTAGATCTTGTCCGCCGCGTTGCTCCCGTACTGCGAGAGCAAGAGGAGCTGCGGGAACGTGTCGTCGCTCAGCGCCACGCACTCCGCGAGCCAGCGCTTCGCGATCGCGAGCACCTGCGGGAAGAGCCAGCTCTGCAGCGAGCCGTCGTTCTCCCGGAAATAACGCTGCAGGACGTGCCGGCCCAGCCAGAACGCGACCTCCTGCTCGCGGTGCGCGCGCAGGTGATCGAGCGAGTGGATCACCCGCTCGCCCATGATCGACGACATCTCCGTCTGCGTCGGCGTGTCCCGCGTCGTGAGCACGAGCCGCGCCTCGGGACCGAACCTCGCCTCGAGCCGCTCCGTCGGGAGCTCGAACCGGTAGCCGATCACCCGCGGGAACTGCACCCGCCGCGAGGCGCGCTCCCGCAGCGCGCGTACGTGCGTCCGCGGTTTGTCCTCCGGCAACGGCGTCGTCCCGTCCGTCATCGGGATGAACCGGAACGGCACGCCGTAGACCTCGGCGTACTCCGGCGTGAACATCCCGTCCTTGTCCGGCTGGTAGCTCATCCGCCGCAGGCCCCGGCCGATCACCTGCTCGCAGAGGAGCTGCGTCGTGAACGCCCGGACCCCGAGGATGTGCGTCACCGTGTTGGTGTCCCACCCCTCGGTCAGCATCGAGACCGACACCACGCAGCGCACGCCCTCGCCGAGCTTGCCGGGCTTGCCGACGGTGTTCATCACCTCGCGCAGGAGATCGCCGTCCGTGAGCGCCTCCGCGTCGCGCCCGGGGTGCATGCGCCGGTGCTCGCGCTTGAAGTCCTCGATCTCCTTGGCCGCGATGCGCTTGAACTCGTCGCTCATCGCCCCGCCCGCCTCGAGCTCCGCGCTGTCGACCAGGATGGTGTTGGGCCGCGGGAGCCACCTTCCCTCCTTGACGTTGCTGAAGAGCGCGAACCGCCCAGGGACGGGGATCTTGCTGTCCTCGGGGCCGGGTTTCTCGAAGCCGGCGATGTACTGGTAGACGAGCTGCGACACGGCCGTGTTGTTGCAGACCACGATGAACACCGGCGGCGTCGAGGCGCTGTGCGGCCCGCGCGTCTTCTCCCAGCGGCGGAAGAGGGCCTCGTAGTTCGAGTAGAGGCTCTCGAGCGCGCCCTCGAGCTCCTTGGGGAGCACCGGGTCGCGGCCGTCGGCGTCCTTGCCCGCGCGCTTCTTCGGCAGCGCGTCGCGCACGTGCGGCCAGAGCTCGCGGTAGATCGGCTGCTCGCTCTTCAGCGAGTTGTCCGAGACAGGCACGCGCGGCACCTTCACCACGCCGGCCTCGATCGCGTCGACGAGCGCGAAGTCCGAGACCACCCACGGAAAGAGCGTGCCCTCCTGGTAGCCCGAGCCGCGCAGGAAGAAGGGCGTGGCCGAGAGGTCGAAGACGGCTGGGACGCGCTGCTTGCCCCGGCCTCCCTCGGGCGCGCGCGCGGCGTCCTTGCGGCCGAAGTGGCGGTGGACGTGCTCGAGCCCGGTGATCCAGATGCGCGCTTCTTCCTCGCGCGCCTCGACTTCCTTGCGCTCGTCGCCGGTGATCTTTTCGTCGTTCGGCTTACCGCGGTAGCAGTGGTGCGCCTCGTCGTTGAGGACGATGACGTCGTGGCGCGGATCGAGCCCGCCGCAGACCCTGCGCACCATCTCGGCGGGCGTCTCCTGGAACGGACTGGGGACGCCGGCCTTCTGCAGGATCTCCTTCGTGAGCTTGGGCGCCTCGAGCTTCTCGCGGAGCTGGAAGGCGTGGTAGTTCGTCACGACGATCCGGAGCTGCCCTAGCTGCTCGCGCAGGTCGGCCGGGACGAGATCGAGCGCCCGGTAGTAGTTGCCCGGGTCCTCGGGCAGGAGCACGCGCAGGCGGTCGCGGATGGTGATGCCGGGGGTGACGACCAGGAAGTTCGTCGAGAAGCGCCTGTCCTCGGGGTTCGCCAGCTTGTTGAGGCCCTGCCACGCGATGAGCATGGCCATGACCACGGTCTTGCCGCTGCCGGTGGCCATCTTGAAGGCGAGCCGGAAGAGGAGCGGGTTGTGGGCCGTCTGGGCGCGCCCGAGGATGTCCTCGCCGAAGCGATCCTTCAGGGGACCGGCCGCCTCCAGCAGGTAGATGGCCGTCTCGACAGCCTCGAGCTGGCAGAAGAAGAGCTTCTGCTCGCGCTCCTCGCGCCGCCAGTGCTCGAGCAGGTGCCGCGTGCGGCGCTCGACGTGCATGTAGCCGCCCTGGCGCCACCGGGACACGCGGTCGCGCAGGCCGTTGACGAGGGCGATCTCCTCGCGCCGCTCCTGGAGGACCTCGCCGATGGTGAGCTGGGTGCTCTTCTTCGGCTGGGGGATGGGGATGAAGTAGCTGCTCGGGCGGCGGCCTTCGATGACCGTGTCGGTGATGCCCTCCGCGGTGAACGCGAAGTGCCGCGTGGGCTCGTGGAAGGGAGAGTTGAGGATGGGGTTCTGGATCAACCCACGCCTACTGCTTGCCGTCGTCGCTCGCGTCACCCGCACCTGCCTCGCCGTTGCGCCGGACGAACATACCGCGCGCAGGACCTCCTGATCCACGCCGCGACGGAGGGGAGACGAGCCTCTGTTGGCGACGAGGGGTCCTGGAATGTCTGTCAGGGGTGTTCCAACGTCAACGGGACAAAAGTCCAGTACAGATGTCGGCGAGCATGCGCTCGGCCTAGGGCTCGGTGAGGCCCTCGAAGGGCTCGAGGAGCCAGCGGCTGAGGTAGAGGGGAACCGGGAAAAGCCGTGGCAAGGTTCTCGTGAAGGAGCTCGATGAACGCGCGCCTGCCGAGCTTGCGGCGGAAGCGCTGCCAGCGGGCGAAGTCCGGCTCGGTGAGGTGTCGATGACGGAGGCCGGCGGCCTTCAGGCGGGCGATCGAACGGAGGGGGTCTCGAGGAGGTTTGCCAAGGTGGGCATCAACGGCGGTGACTGTCGCCGGATCCGAGGGGAGAGGCAACCCGGACGGTGCCGCACACGGGAGGACGCGGGAGGTTCGCGAGGCCTTGACAGGAGCGGGGCGACTGCTCCAAGCTCAGGCCTGCGCCAGGGGTTGACTTGCAGGAGGAGCCATCCCTCCCCCCCTAGACGGTGCCGGTGGCGACCCTCTCCGAGGGGGGTCGGACAACAGAAGCCCTTGTTGTAGCCGCCGCCTCATTTACCGCGGGGGGTTGTGGTTCGCGTCGCGCCGTCACCGGCACGATGCAGCAGGGGTTTGCGCTGCCTCACGGCGGCGGTCCGCGGCGAATGGTGGTTCGTCATGCAAAAGACGGAACTCGCGATGCTCCTGCGCGTCTCGAAGGGGGACGTGCTCAAGGTCGCGTTGCACATTTTTCAACAGCAGAAGCTAACCAAGGACGATCACGAATTTCTCTACCAGCACATCCAGGCGTTGACTCTGGATTTCCTGATGGAGTGGATTGCACGCAAGCCGCCGCGATCCGCGCCCATCGTGGAGGCGCTGTTCGCGCAGCTTCCCCAGGGCTCCCAGCTTGGATGGTTCGCGGCGAGCCTGGAAGGGTGGCCGGCCCGACTCGATCCGGAAGCGCTCGAGGATATTGCGGAGCGGCTGCGGACCAGGGTGGATGCTGCGTGCTGGTGGGATATCGCCAGGCACCTCCGAGGGATGAGCCCGTTCTTCCACGGTGTGCTCGAGCGACGGGAGGATTGCGACATCGCGGCGTGGCTGTTTCCGCACCGGCGCGACGACATGGCTTGCCGCGAGGCGCTGCGCGCCGCCGCGGCAAGCGGAGACAGAGAGCTCACCTCGCTCGACGTACTGACGAAGATCGGGGAAGGTCCGGCATTCCACGACGGCACACGTCGAGACGCTGCTGGCGTGGAGGAGGGCAAGGCGGAGGAGCGCGACGCGCAGCTGCCGCTCGTACCCGTGGACGCTGGCCCGCCGCAGGCCGTGCGGACGCTCCGGGGGCGCGCGAGCGTGGTGGCATGGCTCGAGTCGCGCCAGATGCTCGAGATCTTGAGCCCAGAGGACGCGCTGCCGGCCGAGGTGCCGTTCGAGATCTCGGACAAGCTGAATCTAGAGTTGAGACTGGGTCCGAGCGAGGGGCGCTACCTGCTGACCCTGGCACTGCACTGGCCTGGCGATGCAGCGGAACGGATCCGGGCGAGGGCGTGGTATGTAGCACAGTTCCTGGCGGCCGCCCGCAGGGGCGTGCGCTGGAGCCACCTGGTGACGGAGCTCGTGGGTCCGTCTCATGGGTTCGAGTTCGAGGGGGTCTTCAAGGGCCACACGCGGGAGGACCGGGCGCTGGCGGCGGAGTTGCTCGACGAAATCGCGTGGGCGTCGCTCGACGGACCGGTGGTTGCGCCCTGGCTGGTCCAGTCGGTGTACGCGGCGTTCCAGCGCGGCGAGCCCGATGCCTGGGAGCGCGCATTCCGGTACCTGGACCGCTGCTTTTCCGATCCTGGCGTGCTGGATGTCGATCCGGCCGAGGAGGGCAGGCTGGTGATAGCCTGCCGGAGCCTTACCGACGGCGGGTTCCAGTGGATGCAGGCCGGGGAACTGGTCGGCTGGGTCCTGCTGTGGGCGCCACTGCCTGAGGGCGCGGACGAGGCCTTCGAAGAACGCCTCTTCAGCTACATGGGGAAGGCCCCGACTCTCTTCAACGACGTGCCAATGCAGTTCGCGCGGCGCGTGTCGTTCCCGATCACCCCCGCGCGCGCTGCTCGGCTACTGGCCATGGTCCTCGAGAATCCGAACCTTTTGCGCGAGTTGCCGGCATCGAAGCTGAGCGAGATGGCGGCTGCTGTTGACCCGCTGCCGCCGGATCGGCTGCCAGCGCCGGAGGTGCTCTTGCGGCCATACCGCGAGACGTCTATTGCGGACGCCATTGCGGCGTACCGACGCCTCGGCGGGGCCGCCGCCGACGCGCGGCTCCACGGCTGGGCGCAGGCGCCGCTGCGCTGGGAGCGCGAGGGGGCCGGCGAGAACGTGTTGGGGTACGAGCTGCCGGAGGCTCCAATCCTCGTGTCGCTCCAGCGTGCGCAGCTCGCGCCTGATCTTCTGCTCACCGAGGATCTGAAGCAGGAGCTCGCCGCTCGCAGTCGGGGTTTACCGGTGCTGCCGGCAGCGAGGGTGCATGCGCAGGCGCCCTGGCTGCTGGACGAGGCGACGCTCGTCGCGATCGCAGAAGCGCGAGCGGAGGAGCCCGGCGAGCGCTGGTGCCGCTGGCCCGACGAGGTGGATCTGCCTGCCAGCATCGCGTCGGCGGTACGCCGGCGGGCGCGGGTCGTTGCGGACGGACGGGAGTTCCTGGCGCTCGCGCGCTGGCTCGCCAGGCAGGGCGAGCCGCCGGCCGATCTGGTGAGCCTGGCCCTGGACAGGATCGCACAGCGCCCGATGGCGCATGACGCAATGGACGAGCTGATGAGGTGGCTGGCAACGGTGCTGTCGAGCCGGACATTGTGGGAGCAGCACGGACCCCGTGTGATGGAGGTGCTGGTGCAGCAGAAGGCGTGGGCGGCCATCTACAAGTTGATGCGTGACAGCGCGCGTCAGCCGGACCCAGCGACGGGAGAGGCCGCATCGCGGCCCAAGCTCCTCGCCGCGATGCACGAGGCGCTGGCAGTGGTACTGCTGCGCCGGCTAAAGGCTGCGATCCAGGTCAGCGATGCGGAGACAGCATCCGCGGCGCTTCAGGCGCTGGTCGCGCTGCACCCGCCCTCGCGTTTGTCCCGCAAGCTTTACGAACTGAAGGGGCTGCCTTCGCCCTCGCCAGAGGTCAGCGAGTTGCTCGCTCTGAACCTGCGGCTGCTCCGCAAACGGACAACCGGGGAGGCTTCGCTCTCCGACATCGACGCCGCATTGTCGCTCCTCGCGGACACCAGCGCGGCTTGAGTAGCCAGCGGGGAGAGAGCGCTCCGCCCCCGCAGGGATGACGCTCATCCCGCGTCGCGCTCCTCCGGCGGTAATGGGCAAAGATCGATGGCAACCTCCCGCAGCCAGAGGCGGAGCTTCGCTCGGTCCTCCTCCCCTACCCTGTCCAACCGGCGCGCGAGCGCGCGGACCAGCGCCTCTTGATCCGGCTGCCCCAGGGCATAGCGATACAGCGCCAGATCGGCCTCCAGCGCAGAGAGCCTCCCCGCCTGCTCCGAGAAGCTCGGCATGACCGCCGAGCGCAAGATCTCCGCGCCCTCCACCTGCCACCACGGCACCAGCCCGCCGGCCGACTCCTCAGCGCGAAGTCGCGCCGCCAGGCTGCGCCAGGGGCTGCGGTCGTGCGGCAGATCCACGATGCGTCCAGCCAGCGCCCGCCGCACGGCCAGACCCCCGTGGCGATCCACCCGCCCCTCGCGCTGCTCCAGGTCCACCGGGTTGCTGGGCAGGTCCCAGTGGACCACGTGCCGACAGTAGCGGTGGAAATCGAGGCCCTCCTGGCCGATGGACGTGGTGACGAGCGCCATCGGCCGGAACGGCGAGTTGAAGGCGTCGCGCACCCGGTCGCCGCGCATCGCCTGCTGCTCCTCGAGCGCTCCAGCGCCGAGACCGAACGGCAGCACGGCATGGCAGCGGAGCCGCATCGCCTTGCCACGCAGCAGCGTGTGTACCTGTAGTCGTGCACCGTGGTGGACGCCGAGCACCTCGCCGAGCT
This sequence comes from Sorangium sp. So ce124, assembly GCF_051525235.1. Lineage (NCBI taxonomy): Bacteria > Pseudomonadati > Myxococcota > Polyangiales > Polyangiaceae > Sorangium > Sorangium sp. So ce124. The sequence goes on along the minus strand of NZ_CP150312.1, from coordinate 3,195,974 downwards.
TCTCCAGCGCTTCGGCCTCACCCTCCTGGTGCACCTCGACCGCATCGACGCCCTGGAGGGTGATCAGGTACTCATCCAGGACCGCCTCGAGGTTGCCGCCCCAGACCGCCGCGCGCACGGCGTCAGCGTGCGACCGCCGCCCGCCCCCCTGCTTCAGCACGAGATGCCACTCGGGTCCGTCGAGGTACGTGCGCAGGGGCCCCAGGCTGATGCGACACACCGCATCGATGCGCTCCCCCTCGTTCTTCGCGCCACCGAACACCCTCCGTACGGCGCGGTACAGCGCCACGCCGGGCCCCGTGAGCGCCAGATCGGCGAGATCCTCCAGATCACCCGAGGAGGGCGATCCGGCCGGCGCCGCCGCGTCGAGCGCCTGCCGCAAGGATCTGGATGCGCGCCCGTGCTCTTTGCCTTCCCTCGCGACCCAGGCCGCTGCTCCCTTGCGCAGCGCGCTCCAGCCGGCGGGGTTCCGCCGCTCCAGCGCGAGCGCCCACCCGAGCGGATCCCGCCGCGTTCGCGAGCGGTCCTCGCCGAGCTGCTCGACCAGCCGGGCGCGCACCTGCTCTCGTGCGGCGGCGTGGTCGAGCGTGCCGCTCGCGATCCCGTACATGGCCAGCGGATCGCCGATCGCGGCGAGCGCCGGGAGCGGCAGGAACATCAGCAGCAGCCTGCGGTTGTGCCCGGACGATGTGCCGAAGGTGAAGGCCTCGGCGGGCAGCGGGCGCAGGCGACGCTTCCCGCGAGGGCGCCGGCCGGCCCTGACCGAGCGGGTCCGGAAGTAACCGTAACGCCTCCGCCCTGCCGCCCCGCCGAACGCGCGCCGCTCGGCCTCGTAGCTGAGCAGCGTCGCGAGCGCGCGAGGAATGGCGCGGAACCTCGAGAATACCAGGGCCTTCGTGGCGCTCGGGAAGTCGGCGAACGGCCCGGCGAGCGGCCACCACGGTCGGGACGGCGGCAGCCAGGGGAGCTTGAGCAGATCCGCGGGCAGCCGCTGGAGCAGGCCGCGGAGCCTGGGATGGGCCCAGGCCTCATGGGTGTAATCGCCGAGGCGAGCGGGAACGAGGCGGGCCGTCTTCGCGAGACCGCCGGCGCGGCTCGAGTCGGCATGCTTGCTGGCGACGTAGTCGTTTCCCATCATCTGGAGCGGGTACGGGATCGAAGACCAGAACGCCTCGACGGCGTAGCGATCGTCGTCGCGGACGCTCTCCAGGAAATGCCTGAAGACGACGAGGTCCTGCGCCGTGACCGGCGCCTCTGCCGTGCTGCGCGTCCTGCTGCGTCGGTCCTGCGCGGGCGGCGCGAGGAGTTCGCGCTCGGTGCGCGCCATCACGCGGCGGAGCCGCTGCTCGATGCGCCGCTTGGCCTCCAGGGCCCGCGCCGATCCGGAGGCGTCGCGGATCAAGGCGTCCCGGTAGGCATCGAAATCGCGCTTCAGCTCGGCGAGGTGCTGGCCAGCGGTGTCGGCGAAGAGGAAGCGGAGGAGCTGGAAGAGCTCGTCGTGGTGCTGCCCGCCCTCGCGGAAGCGCGCAAACAGCCGGTAGGGCGTCGCCGAGAGCAGGAGGACCGCCGGGCGCCGGTCCTGCGTGTGGCCGCCAGCGCCCTCCGGCGCGAGCATGGCACGCAGGACGTGGTGAGCCTCCTCCTCGTGATCCCGTTCGCCCTCGTCCTCGTGGCCGTCCCCGCCCTCCTCGTCGTCGACGAGCATCTCGAAGAAGCGCTGGAACTCGTCGAAGATTACCAGATCCGGCGCAACGACATCAATGACCGCGAGGGTCATGGCCCGCCGCAGCCGCCCCAGCGTGTCGGTGAGAGACGCGTCGTCACCGTCTCGGAGCCGCTGCCTGACCGCGTCCGCCAGCGTCGAGGTCCATGCGTGCTCCTTCAGCCCGAGCTCGCGGCGCAAACGTCGCTTGAACGGCTCTAGGTACGCCTCGGCGTCGTCGGGCCAGGGATTGCTGTCCCACAGGCTTCTCCAGCGCTGCCCGACCGCTCCCTGCAGAGCACTACGGAGCCACTCGGACTCACGCAGCCCGCAGATCTGCTGGAGCGCTCGGCCGATCAGCACACGTTCTTCCGCGCGACCGCGGCCCGTGGTCCTGATCGATGTGTCCGGCGTGAGCGAGTAAAGATGGAACGGGGCCGGCCCCGGGCGCGGCTGGCTCGGGACGAGGCCGAGGCGATCCACCTGAACCCGGGCTGCCTCCCGGTCCTGCTCGGGCAATACCTCGAGCAAACGCGCGGTGTTCTGGTGGGCGATGCCCAGGCTGGAGCAGACATAGAAAATGCGCGGAGGCGACGCGGGGCGGCGCATGAGCTCCTCGATGACCCCGCGGGCGACCAGCGTCTTTCCGAGGCCAACCTCATCAGCCACCAGGAAGCGGCGCGATCCCGCCGGATCCCTGAGCGCCTGGACGGCCGCGGCGACCGTCGCCTTCTGGAACCGCTTGCACGTGGCGCCGAGCTTCACGAGTAGACCTCCTCGATCGCATGCCAGAGCGCCTGCAGCTCGGCGAGCCGGGGTTCCTCAGCGTCGGCCGCGGACAGGTACGCGGCGAGCGCGCGGCCGATCTCCGCCACCTTGGCGCGAGGATCGGGTGCTCTCGCCAGCGCCCGCAACAGGACCTCGACGCCCACGCCCGCCGCCCGATCGCCACCGGCATGATCCTGGTGCGCCAAGCGCGCCGATGCGCTGCGCTCTTCGCCGTCCATGCCGTCCGGTAGATCGTCGTCGAGGAGCCCGCGCAGGTACTCGAGGAACTGCTCCGGCGGCAGCGCGCTCCGGAGGAGGGCGCGATCGCGGGCATCCGGATCCAGGGCTGGCTCGATGCGCACGTGCTGGAGCCAGGCGCGCTCCTGCGCGTCAACGCCGCCGCCGGTGCGGAGGACGAAGAGGAGCAGGGTGCTTCGCTGCGCGAGCTCACAGCCGGCGAGCGTCATCGACGTCGCGCCCGGAGACCAGGCCCAGAGGTCCGCCGGGCGCGCCAGGCGGCCCACGCGGAGCTCGACATCGCGCGCGTCCGCCAGAAGAGGCGGGGTGTCCGCGGAGAGCTCCGCGCCTTCGGACGGTGTGCCCTCCCGCAGCGTGAAGGAGCGCGCAGCGATCCAGTGATGCCATCGGTCGAGCGCCTCCTCGTCCTGCTCCGGGCTGTGGCTGCGCTCCGGCAGGTGGTACTCGGCCGCGACCTGCTCCGACCAGGCCCAGAGCGCGTCGGCGAGGTCCACGCGCCCCTCGAGCAGCAACCAGGCCTCGACATTGGCGCCGAGCCACCCGCGGCCCGTGAGGTTGGCGCTGCCGATCAGGACCGAGCTCGTCCGAGACTTCCAGACCGCGATCGCCTTGGCGTGCAGCCCGCGCGCGTCCTCGAGCAGCTCGGGGTTCTCCGTCGAGGAGCCGTCCGCATCAGCTTCGTCCGGCGCCGCGCGGCGCGACGGCTCCTCGGACGCCGATGGCAGCGAGCGCAGGTCAAGGCGCTCCAGGTACCTCCGGCTCGAGGTCTTCTGTGCGACGCAGTTGAGATCCGCGGTGCCGGCCACGAGGCGTCGGTCCTCGGCGTTCTCGGAGAGCTTCGCCGCTGCCTCCGCCCCCTTGACGTCCAGGAACGGCGAGATCCAGAGCACGCCCTGCGCGCTCTCCAGCAACTCAGGCAAGATGGTCCCGTCCCAGGCACCGGTGCGCTCCTCGCCGTGGAATCCGAACCGCATGAAGCGGACCTTTTCCGGGTGCTCCCATTCGACCTGATCCACGTCCGCGAAGCGGTCGGCAAAGGGCGCGAGGTCCGCGAGGCGGCACGCGAACCGGACGAAATCGCCAACGCCGCGCAGGTTGGCTTCGCGCGGCCCCCGTACATATCCCTGCAGCGCGACGCCGAGATCCCACGACAGATCGCGGGTTAGGTTGCGTGAGCCCACAATGAGCACGTAGCGGACTCCGTCCTCCTGCTGCGCCGCGCCGGGGTGTCGCGCGCGGATCTGCCGAACCAGCCAGACCTTCGGGTGGAAGGCGCCTTCATTGAGCGGACGGTGCGCCATGCGCACGAAGCGGTCCAGCATCGGCAGGAGGGCTTCCTTCGTTCGTTCCGGCGCGTGGACGCATCCCTGCTGCGCCACGACGAAGACCCTCTCCGCGAGGCGCTGCATGGCGCGCAGGGCTGCGGTGAGCCCGAAATCCGCGTTATCCCGCGCGGTCCCGTCGAGGCTGACCAGCGCCGCGGCGCAGGTCACGAGGTCGAGCGAGTAGGTCGTACCGAGCGCGGCATCGGTGACGAAGCCGGGAGGTGGGCGGAGCCAGTCGAGGAGCGCGAGGCCCCCCATGGAGCGAACGCGCTGCTGCTCTTGATCAGACATCGGGCAAGCCCTCCTGGATGTCGCGGAGCATCCTGGAGACCATAGGCCAGCGGTAGTTGATGTCCGCCACCCGGACCGTACCCTGCCCGAAGCCCTCGCGACGCCCGCGGCCGTCACGCCGGGGGAGCCTCGCTCGCGTGCGCTTGCGGTCCCACTCCAGGCCGGTGAACAGCTCCAGGGTGGTATTGTCGAGGAGCTTTGTGTGGACGTCCGAGGCGCGCCGGATGGTGCTCACACGCGCCTGCACGTGGGCCAGAAGCTCCGGAAGCCGCCCCGGAAGATGAATATCGGCCATGAGCCCCTGCAGCGGCAGCTCGCACGCGCGGCGTACCGTCTCACCTTCGTCCTCCTCCCAGTAGCTCCGCAGGTATTCCCGGTAGTAGGCATGGTCATCGGGGAGAGGCAGGCGGCCCGCGGCCCGTAGATCCTGCTCCCGCAGCGCCTCGACGAGCGCGGCGTAGATCGCCCGCACCAGCTCGGCGAGGGCCGAGGCGCCGTCCGCCCGCTGGAGGGCCGCCACGGCCGACGCGGGATGGAGGTCGGGGCCGCTGTGATCGCGCTCGAACACCTCGGCTGCCCGGCGCATGAAAGGGTCTCCCCAGACGGTCTTGGCGGTCGGCCGGAGACGCTTGCCGAGCAGGGCTGCGGCCACGCCGAGGAGGCAGGGAGGGCGGCGCTGGGCGAGGCGATCCCGGAGGAACTCCGCCTCGTGGGGCGCGAGCTGGAAGGAGACGTCGGCGTCCTCCTGCATCCACCATGCAGGCAAGGGAGGCACGTCGAACAGGCCGAGCGGCTGCTGATCGACGCGGTCCTCGCGCGTGTGCACGTCCTTGCGCTGAATGACCCGCGCTCGATCCCATCGAGCGAGGAGCTGTGCTCGCGGGATCCCCTCGTAGAGGCGATACTCGCGCAGCGCCGACCAGTAGACGAAATCAGGCGGCTGGGCCGGCGGTGCCGGGTAGACCCTTCCGCCGATGATACCCTCGTCGTTCTCCTCGGTGTGGGTGCGCAGGCGCCCGGTCAGCCACTGCTCCGTCTTCTCCTTGAGCTCGCGCACGCGTTCGGCCCGAGCCCGCGGGTTGCCCGCGAGCCCCAGGTAGATCCACGGAACGAAGAGCAGGTAGCGCGCCCGGGTGTGCAGTACGGAGGTGCCCGGAAAGAAGAGGTCGGCGTAACCCGTATGGATCGCGCCGACACCCATTTCGTCGAGCACGCTCTTGTCACGCAGCTCCAGCTCGGCACGCAGCTTGCGCAGCGCCGCGGGGGAGATGTCGATCCAGCCAGCGATGCTCTGTGGTGATGCCATGCCACCCCGGCAGCGGAGTAGAGCGCACTCACGCAAGCAGCGTCAAGAGATGCGTGTAGCAGGAGGAAGCACAGGACGGGTGCGCGTGCGCTGGGCTGCACCCGCGGCAGAGAAAACGAGCGACGACGCAATAACCCAATTCCGCATGGGATAAGAACTTGGGAGGTCCCATCTATCGGAAGCTGCCATGAAGAACCACAAATTCCTTGTCAAAGCACTGCGCATCACTGCTGCGGTCCTCGCGATGACCGCCCAGGTGATCCTGGCCTGCGTGGGTTGATTTCTCGTGAGGCCCTGTCCACCGCGCCCCTTCATTACGGATCGCCCGTTTCCATTCCCGTCCAACTCGAACCGCGCCGTCATCGGCGCTCATGAGAGATCCCCATGTCCCAGAACAACGAGAACACCACGTCCGCTGTCTCCTCCTACGTCCTTCGTGTGTTCACGAACGAGGCCGTGAAGAAGGGTGCCGCCGCTGCGGTCGCCGGCCTCCTGGTCGCGGCCGTGTCGGAGGCGATCTGGCCGTCGCGGTGAGCGAGCTCATCTGTGAGGCCCTGCTGGAGCTGCTCCGCCAGGGTCTGCCCCGGCGCGTGCCAACGGCTGCGAGCATGCTCGACTGGATCCGCGAGACGGCAACCCCGCCTCCAGGTGTCGAGCTCTTCAGCGCCGACGGCGCAGCGTTTACCGGCCTCCTGATCGTCGACCGGAACCGGCCGATCTTCATGCTCGCCGCACGACAGAGCCCGGCGCCACGCATCCACATGGGCCCGTCCGTGCCACCCAGCACACCGCGCTACGGTTCGCCGTACGGCCAGCGCTCCCTGTTCGACGAGGACGACGAGTCCTACTGGCGCGACGGCCATGCCGGCTGGCCGCGGTGAGGCCGACCTCGGGGCTCAGCGCCCAGGCGTGCAGCTCGGGGGCGCCCTGGCCGCGCCTGAGGACGAGCTGCTCCGCACCGTGCTGCGCAGCCGGCGCATCGCGGACCGGCTCGCCCGCGCGGCAGGCGGCTGGAGAGACCTGAGCGAGCACGAGCTAGAGCGGCTCGGGCTCACGGGTGTCCAGCGCAGCGCCGTCCTGGCGTTGCAGCAGCTCGTCCGTAGCGGCTACCCCTCGCTGCCGAAGCACAAGTTCTCCTGCTCGGCGGACATTGCCCGCATCTACGCCGACCGGCTGGGCGGGCTCGTCTACGAGGTGATGCTCGGCATCGCGCTCAACGGCCGGAACGAGTTCATGGCCGAGCTCGAGCTGGCACGGGGCGGGAGGCACAGCGCCGCGCTCACCGTCGCCGATGCAGTGCGGCCGGTTATCCGTGCCGGCGCCAGCGCGTTCGTCCTCGTGCACAACCACCCGTCCGGGGATCCGATGCCCAGCTCGGAGGACATCGCGCTCACGATGGCGATGAAAAGGGCTGCTGACCTCGTGAGCATTCCTCTGGTCGACCACATCATCATTGGAGGTCGCGGCGGAGGATTCAGCTCCATGCTCGACCTCTGCATCATTCAGTAAGAAGACTGCCGACAGAAGGTACCGGCTGCATTGTCGAGCCGCGCTGGTCTACAGCCGCGCTGACGGTTCACCACATTACAAGGTCACATTCCTCAGGACGCCCGCCGGCACGAGCTCTCGTGCTCCGGGCGCCTTTCCGTTTTCGAAGAAAGGAACATCTCATGCGCGTCAACGGTCGTACACTCCGCCCCTCGACCCTGGCCGAGCGCCGTCTGCTCTTGTCGCTCGGCACCGCCTCCCTGCGCGTGCCGCGCAGCATGAATCCGTTCGCCGTCGCCCGGCGGCTGCGCCGCGCCGCGCTCGGCAACAGCCCCGATCACGAGTTCGCCCGCGACCTGGTGAAGGCGAAGAAGCGGCTCGACCAACTGCCGGTCCCCTCGCCGGATCTGGATCTTCCGGAGCCCACGAACCCCGACGAGGGCATGATCGTCCATGGCCGGGCGGCGTAGCGGCCTCGCAGGGCTGGAGCGCGTTCTTCGCGCACACGAGCCCGGGTCGCACAACATCGGGGATTACGTCGCCGAGCACGACGAGGAGCTCGCGGTGCTGCTCGGCGTCGACGACAGCGAGCTCCGGGCGCTGGCCCGCCAGCTCGATGAAGCAGCGGCTCCCCGGGTTCGCGCGCTCCTCCAGCACCGAGCTGAAGCCCGTACGCTGCGTCATCAGGCTGCCCGTCGCGACGCCGTCTTGGCGGCAGCCCAGCGGCTCGCCACGATGGCAGTCTGGCGGGAAAGCGCGGCGCTCTTGGATGTGGGCGTCGTCCTCGGCGACCTGCTCGCGGATGTGACCATCCAGCACATCAGCCTGGTGAGCCATGTCTTCGAGGTACATCTGCCCCGCAAGAAGCTGGTTGAGATTGCAGCGGTGCTTCCGAGGCAGTTCCCTGATCTGGTGAGCTGGGTCGATCGAGCTGGGCTCCACTTCCGCTGGCGTCAGGGGCGCGGCGGGCTGAGTCTCTACTCGCAGGCGGTGCCAGCCAGCGAGTCCGACCACGTCCTCCACGTCAACATCCCAGCTCCTGTTATCAGGAAGCACCGGCCAGCTCCGGCTTCAGCTTCCCCGGGACGTTACAGCCAAGACGCCCCACGCCCGAACCCCGCGAATGTAGCGCCAGCTGCCCCTCGCAGCGCGGGATGGCTCGCCGAGGCGCTCACTGAAGCTGCGTTCTCGGCTTAGCAATCCCCGCAGTCCCTCGCCCTCTGGTGGACCGCTGCTCTGGGCAGCGTGCGGTTCGATCCGCACAGCGCCCGCTCCCCTCTTCAACACACGCTCTCTACGACAAGGAGTCTACGCCATGAACAGCGCACCGGCGACGCTCGAGCGCGCCCAGCGGCGGCTCGCCGCCGCGGGAGGTCGCCACCTCGGCGATCTCATCTCCTGGAACACCGACCGGATCGATGTGACGCGCGAGGCAGCTCGCCGCGTCTTTGCGACCGAGGGGCTCGGACACCTCATCCCGGACATGGATCCGGCCACCGCGCTCTCGCGCGCCGCGGCCGAGGTGAAGCGCCCGGCCGGCATCTTCGTTCGACCCTTCGCGCGGCCCAAGGGGGACACGAGCGCCGCGGTCGGCGTCTACGTGCAGAAGACCCGCGAGGGCGAGGCTGGCGACGAGTACGTCTGCGGCGCTCGCAGCCGGGTCGACCGGCACACGGGCACCATCGTGGGCCTGCCGCCCGATGGTGCGCCCTCGATCGCCGAGGCCCTCGCACACGCCGAGGCCATGGCCGCCCACGGAAACCACCTCGTCATGCACGCGGAGACGCGGGACATCTCCTTCGCCATGGTCGCAACGGCCAAGGCGCTCTCCGGCGTGCCACTGCGGGACCGAGGCGGGTTCTACCTGCTGCCGCCGTCCACCTGCGGTGCCTGGCTCCGGCTCCGGCCGGGGCTCGAGCAGCTCGGCGTGAAGCCGATCCGGATCGAGATGCACGACGCGCCCGACAACGTCGCGGTCGCCAGGGCGGCAGCACAGGGCGCGCTGGAGGCGGACGTCGCGGAGCTCATCGCCGACCTCGACAAGGCGGCGTCCGAGGGCATGCGTCAGAACGCGCTCACGCGGCGGGTCGAGCTCTGCAAGGAGCTCACGGCCAAGGCCGAGCTCTACCGCGGCGTCCTCGCTGGTGTCGCTGACCGGATCACGGCGCGAGTCAAAGAGCTCCAGCACAGCTTCCAGCTCCGGCTCGATGGCGGAGATGGCGTGTCGTTCACCATCCCCGTGGTCAACGACTGAGAAGGCCGGGATTGCCGACGGGGAGACGCCTCGCCGTGGGTGACACCGCGGCGAGGCACCGGCGCAGCATGCCCGCTGCGCAGACACATGAGGTGATGATGAAGTCCACGACCAACAACTCGGTTGATATGACCTCTGTGCGGCACAGGTTCCGGACCGTGCGCGACAGCTTGCTTGCCACTTTCCGGGAGCGCGAGAACGCGGTCGAGTGCATCCTGCTCGCTGCCCTCTCGGGCAACCACGCACTGCTCGTGGGCCCGCCGGGTACGGCGAAGAGTGCCTTGTTCTTCGGATTCCTGTCGTGCTTCCCGGACGCGCGGAAGTTCCAGACGCTGGTGACCAAGTTCGGGACCGAGGACGAGTATTTCGGACCGGTGAAGCTCAGCGCCCTGAAGAACGATCAGTGGGAGCGCAACCTCGACGGCCGGCTCGCCGGGGTCGAGTGCGCCTTCCTCGATGAAGTGTTCAAGGGGTCCGACTCGGTGCTCAACGCCTTCCTGTCAGCGATGAACGAGCGGCTCTACAAGGGCAGGCCGATCCCGCTGCGGATGCTGGTCGGGGCCTCCAATGAGCTGCCCGAGGAGGAGAACCTGGCGGCGGTGTACGACCGCTTTCTGCTGCGCGATCTGGTCGAGTACGTGCAGGCGGACGCGACCTGGATGCAGCTCGTCGCGACGCCGCCGGCCTACACGGCCTCGGCCCAGATCAAGCTCATCGAATGGGATGCGGCGCGGGCGGACGTCGGCCGGGTGACGCTGCCCGAGCGCATCGTGCAGGAGCTCCTCCGGATCCGGAACGAGCTCAAGGTCAACGGGATCGTCGTCTCCGACCGGCGCTGGATCGCACTCACCCGCGTGCTCCGGGCCGCCGCCTGGCTCGACGACTGCGCCGAGGTCGAGCTCGATCACCTCGCTGTGCTCCGGTACGGCCTCTGGCAGAAGCCCGACGATCGCGCTCGCGTCGTCGCCGTGCTCGACACGGTGGACCGGAGCGCGGTGGCGAAGGCGATCACCGTTGTCGACGAAGCCCTGCGCGCGTACGCCCACCGGCCCACGGAGGCGGCGGCCTACCTGGAGGCGCTCCCCAAGCTCGCCGCCGACATCACGGACGCGGCCAAGCGCGTGCAGGAGCAGCTCAAGGAGGGCGTGTCCCGCCGGGCGCAGGCGCGCATCCAGCCGAAGCTGGACGAGCTGAAGAAGGTCCATGACGCGCTCAAGGCCGACCTGGCGAAGCGCTACGCCCTGTAGGAGGTCGCGATGGGGACCTTCCTCCAGGCTCGGCGCGCACACCGCGCCGTGGCGGTCGCAGCGGACCAGGATGCCGCTGCGGCCGGGGACATCTGGAACGCGATCGTCGGGGCAGGCAGCGAGCCGCTCGCAGGCTCGTTCGCCGAGGCGGTGCAGGACACCGCGCCGGTGGAGCACGCCGCGCTGCTCGCGTCCGATGACGTCGCGGCGGCGTACGCCTTCGAGCGGCTGTGGGGCTGCCTCCCGGCCCTGCCCCCAAGGGCGTCGCCCTTCGAGCTGCGCGGCATCGCCCGGGAGACGTGGGCAGCCTTCGATGCGCAGGCCCGGCGCGCCGAGCATCTTGCCGGGGGGTTCGGCTGGGACGTCAGCGCGGCGTGGACCCACACCCGCGACGTCGTTCTTGCCCACGGGGACCTCCACCAGGTCGAGCGCATCGCTCGCCTCGCTGGGCGCATGTACGCGGCGCTGCGAGGGGCCCGGGCCAGCCGGGTCCACGGCGTGCCCGCGGAGGTCTACTCGGTCGAGCAGGGCAACGACGTGTCCCGTCTGCTGCCGGCCGAGCAGGTGCTGCTCATGGAGCCCGTCCTGGAGACGGTCGTCCTGGAGCGGATCGCCTCCCGGCGGGCAGCCCAGTACGCCGTGCGTGGCGAGGCGATGAAGTCGAAGGGGCCGCTCGTGATCGCGCTCGACGAGTCCGGGAGCATGCACGCGGCGCGCAACGAGTGGGCGAAAGCCGCGACCGTCGCGCTCTGCCGCGTCGCCTTCGATGAGAAGCGGCCGGTCGCCGTGGTCCACTACTCGACCTCCACCGTGGTGCAGGCCATCGCGCCCCGCGATACGGAGGCCGTGCTGCGGATGGTGCGCCACTTCCTCGGTGGGGGAACAGCCATCGGCCTCGCGCTCGGCATGGCCGTGCAGCAGGTCCGGCAACTCGCCCACCGGGGCCATCAGGGCGCCGACATCATCCTCGTCACCGACGGCGTGGACGGGGACCAGGCGGCTCAGGAAGCGGCTCTCCGCGAGGGCCTGGCGCTCGGGGTGCGGCTCTGGACGGTGGCCATCGAGTGCGAGGTGGCCGAAACCTCACCGCTCCGGGCCAAGGCCGCGCATTACGTGCGCCTCGGTGGCGCTGAGCTCGCGAAGGGTGAAAGCGTCTCTCTCCTGGCCGGCGCCACGTAATCCCGACCGGAGAAAAACAACATGCCGGACGACGACGAGCTCGAATTCGAGGTCATCGAGGCGTACACGCGCGCCCAGGCCATCGCGGATGGCACCCTGATGGACGTGACGTCAACGGCGCGGGAGATGGGGGTCAAGCTTCCCGTCGCCGTGACGCACTCCGTTTGGAGCCGCTACATCATGCTGACTCCGGCAGCGCTGCGGGCCCGCAACGACGAGCACGGCCGATTGTGGGATGTGCTCTGGATGTTCCGCGCGGCGGCTCAGCGCGCACCGGAAGCGAACGAGATCATCTTCTCGCTGTACGTGGTCACCGACTCCACGAAGCCCTCGCCGGTGCAGCTCAAGGCGGTCTGCGGTCCCGGCGACAACGCCGAGCCCGTGATCACCATCATGCTACCAGAAGAGGATTAAGACTACGCAGCTTCGGGCGGGTCCCGAAGCTGCATTCCTACCGCACCTGCAAGCTCTCGCGTGCTGCCAACTCTTCCCCTGACACAGCAGCGCGCTCATCGCACTCTGAAGTAGTGCAGCCCGCGGCGACTGCAATCGCCCGGGCTGCGTGGCCGAAACCTCAGCGTCCGAGGTCCCGACATGCTCATCGTAATCCGCCCGCCCTCCGCGGGCCAAGGGAGCCGTGCGCCTTCGCATCGGCGCCCTCGTTCCCATCCGCCATTCCTGACCGATGCCGAACCGAGACGGCTCCATGCCCCGTTCCGCAACCTGTCGGGGCTGTACGGCTCACGCTCCTGCCCGTCCGGAGTCATCGGCGCTCGCGTCCGAGGCGTCCGGCACACCGCCGCCGACCCGCGTCGCTCGTCGCCAGCCATGGCCAGGCGGGCGGCCCAGGAGGCCAGCGTCCCGGTACCCGGCCGGTTGAGCGCGCCCGGGATGGCCGACTGCGACTCCGAGAGGGGTAGGTGAGCCGCGGGCGGAACGGGGCCCACCGCGCCCCCGCCGCGCTACATCCCCCGGCACGACCGAGCATCGCGGCGGTCATGGCGGAGCGGCCCTTCATCGTGGCCACGCTCATCGCCTGCGGCGTCCCCGCGCGCGACAGCGCCGACGTCGCGCAGGCGGTCGTGCTGGGCGCCTGGAAGGCCATCGAGGCCGGCCGGTATCGTCCCGACCCGGCTGCAAACGCTCGGCAGGTGCTTCGCCGGTGGCTCCGTGGTGTCGCGTGGCGGCAGGCGACGCACTACCTCGAGAGCGCGTACGTGCGTCATGAGGTCCTGCACCACGAGCCGCTCGGTCCTCTGCGCCACGTCGTGGGTCTGAATCTCGAGGCGCAACTCCAGGCGCGCGCCGAGATGGAGGCGCTTCTCGCGCTCTGGCAGATGCCGCTCTGGGCGCGCGAGGTGCTCGCCCTGGCGGCTCTGGGTCATGAGGGCACCGAGATCGCGAGCGTGCTGCACCTGCACCGCGGAACCGCTGTCAGCCGGCTCCGCCGGGCTCGCAAGCTGCTTGCGCGCATGCGTAAGCGAAAGGGGGGCCGATGAACCTCGGGGATCCCAAGCACTGCATGAGTGCCACGTTCCCCGGCAAGCCAGTCACACCGTGCGTATCCCCCCACGACATCGAGACCTACATGGAGTCGAAGGGCTACCAGTCGGTGCTCTCGGAAGAGCGCGACTGGCTCAGGGACATCCCCTACGCCTGGTTGCCGCCCAGCTGGCCGGATCCACGCGCCCCGCCGATCCGCATCCAGCCCCACATCGTGCGGGGACCACGTCTGTGCTCGCAGCCGCTGGAGAAGGTCATCAAGGCCATCGCACACAACGAGGGACGGACGCCCGGCGAGGTGCTGCGCGAAATCACCGTGCACGCGCAGCTGGAGCGCGGCGGGTAGCTTCCTCCGCCCCGCTATCACGACGCGCACCGTGCCCTCTCTTGTGGAGGCAATCCACCATGACAGAGATTCGCCAGTACCCGGCGGACGACGACACATGGGACGGCCGTACCGAGCGATCGCCACCGAACGACGCCATCCGATTCGACGACGCCAGCTACATGCGCAGGTGGATCACTGCGCTTCGGGAGCAAGTGGACCAGGGGCTCAGCGCGGCCGAAGATGCCACGCGCCCCGTCCAGGAGCGCGTTCTCTCCCGACACGAGGCGCGCCGCCGCATCGAGAAGGCGACGGAGACCATCTACAACCTGCTCGACGCTGCGGAGCGCGGCCTCCCCTGACGACCGCTCACGCAAGGGCGCCCGCCTGCGCAGGCCTCGCCTGCTGCGCGGCGCTCTCCTGTCTCGGCAACCCCTCTTCAGCAAAGGACCATCCCCATGAACGCTCATGTCAGCAAGGCCCGCGCCGTCCAGTCCGTGGTCGGCGCCATCGAGAAGCAATTCGGAAAGGGAGCTCTCATGTCCCTCGGAAGTGGTGACAACGTCCCCGAGATCCGGGTCATCCGCACTGGCTCACTCGCGCTCGACGCCGCCCTCGGCGTTGGCGGGTACCCGCGCGGCCGCGTCGTCGAGATCTACGGCCCGGAGTCGTCCGGCAAGACCACCCTGACGCTGCACGCGATGCGCGAGGCCCAGCGGACGGGTGGTGTCGCGGCGTTCATCGACGCCGAGCACGCGTTCGACGTCACCTACGCGCGTGCGATCGGCGTCGATACCGACCGGCTCCTCGTCTCCCAGCCGGACAGCGGCGAGCAGGCGCTCGAGATCGCCGAGATGCTGACCCGCTCCTCGGCCGTCGACATCATCGTCATCGACTCGGTCGCCGCGCTCACGCCGAAGGCCGAGCTCGAGGGGGACATGGGCGACCAGCACCTCGGGCTGCAGGCGCGGCTGATGAGCCAGGCCCTCCGCAAGCTCACGGGCATCGCGCACCGCACCGAGACCACCCTGATCTTCATCAACCAGCTCCGCCACAAGATCGGCGTCGTCTTCGGGAGCCCCGAGACGACCACGGGCGGCAACGCGCTCAAGTTCTACGCGAGCATGCGCCTCGACGTGCGCCGGATCGGGACCGTGAAGGCGGGCGACGACACGGTCGGGGCCCGCACACAGGCGAAGATCGTCAAGAACAAGCTGGCGCCGCCCTTCAAGGAGGCGGAGTTCGACATCCGCTGGGGCAAGGGGATCGACGCCGCCGGCGACCTCGTCGACCACGGCCTCACGACCGGGGTGATCCAGAAGAACGGCGCGCACCTGGCCTTCCGCGGCGAGCACATCGGCCACGGGCGCGATCGAGTTCGTGAGGCGCTACTCGCGAACGGAACGCTGGCCGCTGCCGTGCGCGCCGGCGTCGAGGCGGCTGGGCACGAGCCTGAGGGACGCCATCGGGTCGAAGCCGCGGGGATCTGAGCCCTCAGCAGCGACGGCCAAGAGCAGGTGGACAGCCCGCAGCGCTCGCTGGCGGGCTGTCTCCCCGCCCCCGAGATCCGCCCGCGGTCATCGCCTCGCGCGAGCGGGCTCCAGCCGGGTGGGCCGCACCCCGCTGGAGTTCCCCGCGACGGCCGCCGCTCCCGTCGCGCGGCGCGGGCCGCGCTTTCCCATCAGCAACTGAGGAGAGATCATGCTCCAGAGAGTCCGAATCCGGGGCTTCAAGACCATCGTGGACGTCACGTTGGAGCTCGGGAAGTTCAACGTGTTCATCGGGCCAAACGGCGCCGGGAAGACCAACCTGCTCGAGGGAATCGCGCTGCTCGGTGCGGCAGCGCAGGGTCAGGTGGACCCGGACGCCTTGAACGCACGCGGGCTGCGGGTCACGCGGACCCAGCAACGCCCCCTCCTCAGGACGTCAGAGCGCCGGCAGACGAAGGTGATCATCGAGGCGTGGGCCGAGCGGGCGCGCTACGAAGCCAGGCTCCAGGAACCCAAGACTTGGTCGTGGTCATGGAACTTCGTCCGCGAGCGATTCATGGAGAACGGCGAGGAACTTGCCGCCCGAGAGCGCAACGTGGGGCGCTTGGTGCTGGATCGAGAGACCTGGAATGCGGTCCCAATCAAGCCGAAGCATGACCGCGGGATCGCTCCGTTGGTGTGCGCGACCCATGGCGAGGGGCCGCTCAGCGCACTGCTTCGTGCCTTGGATTTGTTCGCCATCTACAGCCCGCACGGATCCTCCCCTGAGTCGATGAAAGGCGTGTTGTTCGAGTGCGCCCCCGAGCTGCAACGAGAGCGTGTCCTCTGGCGACGGATCGTCGACGACGTGCGCAGGCTCGCGGCGTGGGCCGAGGATGTGTCGGACGAGGGCATCAGCTTCGCCGACCGTCATCTGCGCCGCGATGCGCGATGGATTTCTACCGGCGCCGCTGACGACGGCACGAGGCTCATCCTCTACACGCTCATGTTGCTGCTGCTCCCCGAAGGACCACCCATCCTGGCCCTTGAGAACACAGACCACGCGCTGAGCCCGCGTCTGGCGCTCCGGGTTGCGGAACGGGTGCAGCATATCTTGCTGAACGAGCCCGGACGGCCGCAGGTGCTCATGGTCACGCAGCGGCCGGAGGTGCTCGACGCGCTCGAACTCGGGGATGACCGAGTGCGCCTCTTCATCGTGCATCGGAACAAGGGTGGCGCGACGGCGGTGGATCGGGTCGGGTACAGCGACGCGCTCGCCAGGTGCACGGAGAGGGGGATGGCTCTCTCGCGGCTGTGGCTATCGGGCGCGCTCGGCGGGATGCCCAACCTGTGAGCGCAAGCCTCACATCAGGCACCAACGCAAGTTCGGAGCACGCGCGGGGATAAGAAGCGTGAAGGAGGACGACCATGAACATTCTGCATCGCATCGCCCAGCTCGTGCTCGACATCAACAAGATCCAGGCCGAAGCCGTCGTCAAGGTATACGGTCGATTCGGTCTCTACCGGCGGCTGTACATCGTCTGTGGCTTCCCCGAGGGCACCGCAAAGGGGCTCGAGGAGCGGCTACTCGCGCTCGGCCACGAGGGCGTGGCGGAGCAGCACGAGATCCTGTGCCGGTTCGTGCGGGGTGACATCGGTGGTGTGCAGCTCATCGAGGAGCTGGCGCAGTGGTTCTCGGGCTACATGGAAAATTGCCAAGCCGCCGCAATGACCGAGTTGCAGGCTGCTGCCTGAATCGGGGCGCAAGGCGCAGGAGGATGGACGGAGACTTCCGCCGTTCTCCTTTTAGCTCCACATTGCTCCTTAAGGATGCCCACTCACTCCAGCGCTCAATTACGCTCACGATACTGCACGAGGTGAAGCCCACCTCGCGGTGCTGCTCCACCGCTCTCGACGTTTTATTCAGGTATCACATCAGGAGAGAACCAACAGATTCTCCCGTTTGCCATTTCGTTTGCCTCCGGAACGGCATATTAGCCGGTTCCTCTGCAAGTATAGAGAAATGTTGGCGCGTTCGCCGGGCGACGGGTGTGATTGGCAAGCTGCAGACGGGCTGGCGCCGCGAACGGCGCGACAAGCCGCGGCCCGATGCATGGGCGAGACGGCCGCGCGGGGCCTCCACCACCGCCGGCGCCGATCCGACCTGAACGACGCGGACGCCCTGCACGCAGCGGCCGCTGCGCCGAAAACAGGGTCCCCGCTCCCGCTTTGGCATCGCCTCTTGCCTGCTCGCCCGATCCGCGGCCAAGGCCGACGCCGCCCCGCGCCCAGCTTCATCGACGCCAGCGCGAGGCGTGAGGGCTCCGACCCACGGCGACGGTCGGGCGGTTACGGCTCAGCGGATCGTTAGGGAACAAGGGTCCGCACGTCGCGGCGTTCCTCGGCGAGCTCGTAGGGGCGACGTTCCCCGACAGGGGCGATGTGCAGCTCCAGGCGGCGCGGCAGAGTCCGGTGCTGATGGGCGACCGACTCCGCGAGGCGTTCGAGGACTTCATCCGAGCCGAGTGCCAACGGCAGCCGGTGCTCCTGGTGCTGGAGGATCTGCACTGGGGTGACCTGCCCACGGTGACCCTGATCGACGCCGCGCTCCAAGACGCGAGGGACATGCCTTTCTTCGTGCTGGTGCTCGCCCGCCCGGAGGTCCGCGAGCTCTTCCCGGCGCTCTGGAACGAGCGCAAGGGCCTCCGGATCCGCCTCGCGCCGCTGCCCCGGCGCGCGAGCGAGCGGCTCGTGCGGGAGGTGCTCGGCGACAACCTCGGCGCCGAGCCGGTCGAAAAGCTCCTCGCGCGCGCCGAGGGCAACGCGTTCGTGCTGGAGGAGCAGATCCGCGCGGTGGCCGAGGGCAGGAGCGAACGCCTGCCCGAGACGGCGCTCGCGATGGTGCAGGCGCGGCTCGAGGCGCTCGGCATCGAGGAGCGCCGCGTCCTCCGCGCGGCGAGCGTTTTTGGCGAGACGTTCTGGGGAAATGGGGTTGCCGCCCTTGTAGGCGGCGCGCCGGTGGCGGCGGCGGCAGAGCCGCGGGAGCGCGGGCGGCTCCCCGCTGGTCTCGCCGAGGAAAATCTGGGTCAGCTGCGCGCGCTGGCGGGGGGACGTGTGCGGCGGACGCGGGGGGGCGCTGGCCACGGGGCCCTTTCGATACCGTCGCTCGATGGTCGGGCGTGGTCTCATCGGCCCAACCGGACCTCCGGCGCGGACAGAAAGAGCAATGAGCCCTTCCGCTTTACAGGCTCCTAGGCAACCCCGGGGAGGGTCCACCGTCTCCATCGCCTCGACGGCGGCATCGTAAGGTCGCGAAATCAGTCGACCCAGGTTTCGACGGATGGAGCACGGGATTGCCTAGGACGGATCCAAGTTGACGCGCCTGAGCGTGTCTGATTCTCTGATCGGGGCGCTCCGACGCGATCGGTTGGACGGCGGTCTCGATGGATCACCACGCTCGCTAAGCCGCGGCTCATCACGCAGAGGAGATCTCGACCGGCTGCGATAAGCAGCTCGGCGGCATCCCGCGGTTTGAGGGAAACCTGGTCACGCAGGATGTGAAGTAATCGAGAAGGGAGGGCGCAGATCTCATGTCGATCAGTTTTTCCAGCCGCGATCCGCTCAAGGCCGGGCTTGACTGCGCGGCAGAGGTCAACCCGCTCACCGGCTCGGTCTCGGTCGGCGTCCCGCTCAAGCTCTCCCCTGGCCGCGACGGGTTCGGCCCCGCGCTCGCGCTCGCCTATACCTCGAGCGGCGCCAATTCGCCCTTCGGCGCCGGCTGGGCGCTCGAGGGCGTGCTCTCCGTCGCCGTCGACACCCGCAGGGGCCTGCCCCGCTATGACGGCTCCGACCGCTACAGCTTCGCCGGCATGGAGCTCTTGCCGCAGGAGATCGAGGACGCAGGGGGGTGGCGACCGGTGGCGATCGATCAAGGCGGCTTTCTGGTGCGCCGGTTCCGCGCCCGCGTCGATGCCTCGCGCATCCGCGTGGAGCAGTGGGTCGAGAAGGCGACGGGGCGCGTCCACTGGCGCACGCGAGACGCCGCGAACACGTTGACCATTTACGGAGCCAACCCCGACGGCACGAGCCGGGTGGCCGATCCGGCCGACGAGGGCCGTGTTTTCTCCTGGTTGCCGGAGATCCAGGTGGACGCGCGCGGCAATGCGATGCTCTTTACTTACCTCAAGGAGACCCGGGAGGGCGTCGACCTCGCCTCGGCGGCCGAACGCTCGCGCTTCAAGCCCGGCGAGGCCCCCGCCCAGCGCTACCTGAAGTCGATCCGCTACGGCAACTCGAAGCCCGTGAGCGCGGACGGGGCGGTCGCGCCGGATACGGAGTGGCACTTCGAGGTCGTGCTCGACTACGGCGATCACTCGAGCGCCGACCTGCCCGCGCCGGCCCCCGACCGGGCCTGGCCGGCGCGACCGGACCCTTATTCCACTTACCGTGCCGGCTTCGAGGTGCGCACCTTCCGGCTGTGCCGCCGCATCCTCATGTTTCACCGGCTCCCGGGGCTCGGCGCCGAGCCGGCGCTCGTCGGCATTCACGCGCTAGAGCACGACCTCCGGCCCGAGGGCGCGACGCTCTCGGCCGCGCGCTACGAGGGGCTGCGCAGGCACCTCTCGACCGGGGCGCTGTCGCGCCGCGCGACGCCTGCGCTGCGCTTTGCGTATGCGCGCCCCGAGCCGGAACGAGGCTTCCGAGCGGCGCCGCAAGAGACGGTCGAGAACGTGCCCACCGGTCTCGCCGGGGCTGCCTACCGCTGGCTCGATCTCTGCGGAGAGGGGTTGCCCGGCATCCTCGCCGAGCTGCGTGACGGCTGGTACTACAAGCCGAACGAGGGCGGCGGCCGGTTCGGGCCGCAGCGCCTCGTCATGGCGCAGCCCAGATACCGCCTCGCCGACGTGGCGCTGAACGACTTCGACGGCGACGGCAACATGGATGTCGCCGTGCTGCATGGGCGCGGCGCGGGGTACTTCGAATACGACCGCGAGAGCGGGAGCTGGAACGGTTATCGGGCGCTCGCCAGCCTGCCGCACCAGGAGGCGGCCGGCGGCAGGGCGCAGTGGCTCGACCTCGATGGCGACGGGAGGGCCGACCTCGTGGTCGCCGGCCACGGTCGAGTCGTCTGGTACCCTGCGAGGGGCAAGCAAGGGTTCGATGCCCCCGTCGAGGTCACCGGCGGTCCAGCCGGAGAGGGCGGCCTGCCGGTGGCCGACGACACGCAGCTCGGCTTCTTCTTCGCCGATATGACCGGCGATGGCCTCGCCGACCAGGTACGCATCCAGGGCGGGCGCGTCGAGTACTGGCCCAACCTCGGCCACGGCCGCTTCGGCGCGCCCGTGGTCATGGACAGTCCGCCGGATTTCGGGGCGGACGCCGCGTTCGATCCAGGCCGCATCCTGATCGCCGATCTCGACGGTGACGGCTCGGCAGACCTCCTCTATGTGGGCGCGCAGGAGATCCGTGCCTTCATCAACGCCGAAGGCAACGCCTGGGTGCAGGGCGCGCGCTTCGCCGATCTTCCCGTCATCGACAAGAACGCCTCCTTGCGCGTGCTCGACTTCCTGGGCGACGGGACGCCGTGCCTCGTCTGGTCGACCGCGCTGCCAGCAGGCGGCGCGGCGCCGCTCCAGTTCCTGCCGCTCGCGGGGCCGCCGCGGCCCCACCTGCTGGTCGCCGTGGAGGACGGCCTGGGCCGGGAAATCCGGTTCTCCTACGAGAGCTCGGCGCAGCACTACCTGCAGGCACGGCGCGAAGGCGCGCCATGGCGCACCCGCCTGCCGACCCACGTTACCGTCGCCGCCGCGCGCGAGGAGATCGACCGGATCACCGGCTCGCGCCTCGTGCAGCGATTTCGGTACTACGACGGTGTCTACGACGGCGCGGAGCGGGAGTTCCGCGGCTTCGGCCGGGTCGATCGGTTCGACGCGCCGCTGCACGAGGACGGCGACGGGGCCACCGCGCCGCGCGGGCAGGCGTGCTGCGTGCGGAGCTTCTATTTCACGGGCGGCCTCGTCGAGCACAGCCTGACCGACGCCTGGGGGGGCGATCTCGGGCTGCGCGCGCCGCCCGCCGTGACGGTCGAGCGGGCGAGCCTGCTCGCGCCCGAGGAGCACGCCGACGCGCTGCGCGCCGCCGCGGGGCGGCTCATCCGGCGCGAGGTGTTCTCGGTCAACGCCGACGGCGTGCTCGCAGAGACCCCGCTCGAGGTGACCCTGCTCGCTTACCGGGCGCTCCGCCTGCAGCCGACGCGCGGCGAGGGCCAGCCGGCCGTCGTCGCGATCGAGGAGTCCGAGACGCTGCGTGCGGTCTACGAGCAAGACGCGAGCGACCCGCGCGTCAGCCGTACCCTGGTGCTTGAGACGGACGGCTTCGGCAATGACACGCTGACCGCCGCGGTTCACTACGCCCGCCGACCATCGCCGGCCGGCGCGCCCGCGTCGCCGCAGCAGGCGAAGCCGATCGTCACCGCCCGCCGCACGCGCCTCGCCAACCTGGAGACGGACAGCCGCTATGAGCTCGGCCTGCCGGTCGAGGAGCAGGTGCTCGAGGTGAGCCTGCCTGGCCTCGGCGCGGCGGTCCTCCCCTTCGCGGAGGCCAAAGCCCAGATCGCGCAAGCGCTCGCCGCGCCGCGCGCGTTTCACGAGTCGCTCGCGGGGCTCGCCGCGCCCGCTTCGCGGCTCATCTCGTGGGAGCAGTCATTCTACTGGAACGACGACCTGACGGGCGCGCTGCCGCTGGGTCAGGTCGGCGCGGTCACCCTCCCGCACTCGAGCGCCGAGGCGTGCTTCACGCCCGAGCTCGCCGCGGCCGTGTACGGCGCGCGGGTGGACGGCACCCTGCTGGCGGGCGAGGGCGGCTATGTGCTGCGCGACGGCCATTTCTTCCGGCCCAGCGCGGTCAGCCGCTACGCGAGCGCCGCAGACTTCCATCATCTCACCGGCCTCGTGCGGCCCGACGGCGCGGCGAGCACGCTGGTCCGCGACGCGACCCGGATGTTCCTGGTCGAGGCGCACGATCCGCTCGCCAACGTCATCCGGGCGGAGATCGACCCTTGCGCGCTCGCGCCCTATCGCATCGTCGATCCCAACGGTAACATCGCAGAGGTCGCCTATGATCCGCTCGGCGTCGTCTCCGCCTCCAGCATGAGAGGCACGGTCCTCGACGAGGCCGGCGTCGAGCAGGCCTATGGGCAGGAGCCGCTCTCCGGCTTCGTCCAGCCCGCGCCGCCGACGCTCGCCCCCGTCATCGCGGATCCGGCGGCGCACGTGGGGGGCGTCGCGCAGGCCGTCTACTATGACCTCGAAGCGTTCCGGCGCGACGGCGCGCCGGTCCAGGTCGTGACGCTGGCGCGCGAGTCCCTCGCCCACGACGGCACGGGTGCGCCGAGCGGGACGAGCGACGTGCACGTCACGGTGACGCACATGGACGGCTTCGGCCGGCCGCTCCAGTCCAAGGTGAGGGTGGAGTCCGGTCCCACGATCCAGCGGGGAGCCGAAGGGGAGGTGGTCGTGGGGCCGGACGGCCGGCCGGTCGTCGCCAACGCGACAGAGCCGTGGCTCGCCTCGGGCCATGTGGTCTACGACGAGCGGCAGCTGCCGGTACGCCAGCTCGAGCCGTTCTTCACCGCGTCCTGGCGTTACGAGGGGGACGCGGAGCTCATGGCGTTCGGCGTCTCCTCCGTCACGCAGACCGACGCGCTCGGCCGCGCCGTGCGCACGGACTTGCCGAACGGCACGTTGACGCGCACCGAATACGCCGCGTGGGAGGTGCGCACCTTCGATGCCAACGATTGCGTGAGCGGCTCCGCGTACCATCTCATGCGCAATCCGCTGGCGCCCAGCGCGCCGGAGAAGCGCGCGCTGCTGAAGGCGCTCGAGCACCACGACACGCCGTCCGTCGACCACCTCGACCCGCGCGGCCTCACCGTCCGCCAGAGCGTGCGGTCGACGGGCGGCGCGCAGGCGCGCGAGACCGAGACGCTGCTCGACGCCGCCGGGAATGCGGTCGGCATCGTCGATCCGCGCGGCATCGCGGCGTTCGAGTACCGCCTCGACATGCAGGGCCGCGCGCTGCTCACTCGCAGCGCGGACGCGGGCGAACGCCGCGTGCTACTCGATATCTACGACCGGCCGATCCACACGTGGGACGCGCGCGGCGCGCACGAGCATCGCACGTACGATCGCCTCGATCGGGTGCTCGCCGTGCGCGCCGGCGGTCTGCCCGGCCTGGACCACATCGTCCAGCAGTGCGTTTACGGCGAGGACGCGAGCGTCCCGGACGCGGCGGCGCGCAACCTGCGCGGCCGCCTCGCGGTCCAGCGGGACACCGCCGGCGTGCGCACCCTGCTGGCAGCGAGCCCGCTCGGCCAGCCGCTCGCTGTCGAGCAGCGGATGCGGGAGGAGTACAAGGCCGAGGTGGACTGGTCCACGCCCGCCGCCGTGACGCTGATGCCGGAGCGCTGGGTGACGCGGACACGGTACGATGCGCTCGGACGGGTGAGCTCCCAGCAAACGCCGGACGGCGTCACGCGGCGCTACCGCCACCTGAAGGGCGGCGGCGCGGCGGAGCTGCGCGTCTCCACCGCCGACGGGCGGGTGACGGATCGGATCGTGTTCGACGAGGCCCGCTACAACGCCCGCGGCCAGCGAGAACGCGTGCGCCTCGGCAACGGGGTCGAGATCGTCCACTCCCACGATCCGCTCACCTTCCGCACGGCGCGGGTGCGCGCGACGCGCCTCGCCGACGCGGCGACGCTGCAGGATCTCGCCTACACCTACGACCCCACAGGCAACATCGTCCTGACGCGCGACGCGGCGCAGGAGTCGGGCGCGCTCGGCGCGCCGGTGCGCAACCTCACGGTGACGAGCGAGCAGGAGTTCACCTACGACGCGTTCTACCAGCTCCAGCACGCCACCGGCCGTGTTCATCGCGCGCTGATCGAGCACGATTACCGCGCCGGCGCGGCGGACACGTTCCGCGGCAGCCGCGCCGTCTCGCTCAACGACGGCGGCGCGGTCGACCGTTATACCCGGCACTACGAGTACGATCTCTCCGGCAACCTGCTGCGGATGCGTCACGTCTCCCTGCAGACCTGGACGACGGAGATGTGGATCGCGGCGGGCTCGAACCGCTCGGTGCCGCTGCACACCCCGGGCGGCGGCGCCGTGTCCGACCCCGAAGCCCGGTTCGACGCCGCGGGCCATTGCACGTCGTTGCCGCACCTCGCCTCGATGACCTGGGACTTCCGAGGCATGCTCACCCGCGCGGTGCTCATCGATCGCTCGGCGGAGGGCGGGCCGGACGACGCGGACCATTACGTCTACGACGCCGAGGGGCAGCGCGTGCGCAAGGTGACAGAGCGCCTCGTCGCCGGCGGCGTCGAGGTCACCGAGAAGCTCTACCTCGACGGCTGTGAGATCAAGCGCATCTCCCGCGGCGGAGCGCGGTCGCTCGAGCGCGTCACCTCGCTGCTGAGCGACGGATCCGGGGCGGTCGCGTCGCTGCACCGCTGGACGGCGGACAGCGCCGGGCGGGAGACGGACGACATCGACGTGCCGCGCTGGGTGTATCAGGTCGCGAACCATCTCGGCTCCGCCCGGCTCGATCTCGACGCGCAGGGCGGCGTCATCGCCTACGAGGAGTATTTCCCGTTCGGCGGCACCGCGTTCGTGGCGGGCGACGATCTGCGCGCGGCCTCGTGGCGGGACTACCGGTTCAGCGGCAAGGAGCGCGACGACCTGACCGGCTTCTATTATTTCGGATTCCGCTACTACGCTCCATGGCTTTGCCGGTGGCTGACGCCGGATCCGATCGGGGCCGGGGGTGGGCTCAATCTCTATCAATACGTGCTCAACAACCCGGTCAACCTCATCGATCCGGAGGGGCTCGATCCTCAGCGGCCCGGGCAGCGGCTGCGCACGCGTTACGTCACCTACGAGCAATTCGTTGCGGCGATGCCGGAGGGCCATCGCGCGCAGGTCGATTCTGGCAGGCGCTTGACGGGGCTGTTCTCGTCTGACCAGCAGGGCGGCGGCGTCACCGTGCACGAGTCGGAGTCCACGTTCCGCGCAGCCGCGCGAGGGGCGACGGGGCAGGTGGAGATCTGGATCTACGATCCGCGCTATCAGGAAGGGCTGGATCGAGGGCTCAATGAGCGATCCGCCCGGGAAAGGGCGGAGATCTTCAACAGCATTGACGAGGCCCTACGCCCGCTTCAGGCACCGCCGACGCCGGACGGGGCGGGCGGCGCGGGGGGGCCGGGGCAGCCTGGCCGGGGCGGCAGCGGCGGGCAGACCGGCACGGCGACCGGGGCGGGCGGCTCAGGCCAGCCCGGGGGCGGCGAGCACGGCGAGGACGGCGCCGGCGGAGCGGGTACGGGCGCGGGCAACGCGCCTGGCGATTCCAGCGGTCGGGGCGATGCCACGGACACCGGCGGCGCCGGCGTGCACGCGGGTGACGGCAGCGGTCAGGGGAGCACGGCGGCGCAGGGATCGACCGGGCGCGGTGGAATCGGCCACGGCGCGGGCGTCTCGGGCCGCGGCGCGGGCGGCGGGGGGACCGGACAAGCGGGGGCGGGCACGCAGAGCCGCGGGGCGGGTGCAGGCGCGGGCGCGGGGATGGGCCTGGGCGATGGATCGAGCGGCGCGGGACGAGGTCAAGGCGCCGGGGCGGGCGGCTCGCGTGATGGCGGCGCGGGAGGAGCCGGCCGGCGCGGCTCTCCCGGAGGGGCGCCGGGCGGCACGGGCCAGCAGCCTGGAGGGGCGCCGGGCGGCGTGCCCGGCGGGGTCGACGGAGGGGTGCAGGGCGGGACGGTCGGCGGCGTGCCCGGCGGCGAGACCGGCGCCGGCGCGCCCCTTGGCGCGCCGGGGGGCGTCGACCCCAATGGAGCGACCCGGGGGGCGCCGGGCCAGAGCAGCGGCGGCGTCTCGGCGGACGGCACGGGTGCGGCGCAGAGCGGAGGCGAGGGCGGGCAGACGCAACAGGCCGGCGGCCAGCAGGGGGGACAAGCGGCCGGCGCGCAGGGCGGGAGCGGCCAGGGCGGGCAGGGGCGTGGTCAGCCCGAGAGCGCGATGGATCGGCTGACCCGCTACGCGGGGTACTGGCACCTCGAGTTCGGCGACGACGGGCGCGAGGGCGCGGCGTCCGGCGGGATCCCGGGGGCGTTCGGCAGCATCAACGGCGGCGCGTGGGCGCAGGGATTGTTCCTGGCGCTCACGGCGTTCGATGTTGTCCTCACGGTGCTCACCCTGGGGGAGCTGGCGGCGCTGAAGGCGTCGCTCAAGGGCGCGATGCGGGCGACCGGGCAGGCGATGCGCAGACTCGCCAGCGCTGGGGCGAGTCTTTTCACGCGCGAGTTCTGGCAGCAGGCTGGAGCGCGTATCCTACGCGCCACGTCGACGGGCTCCACAGCAGCGCGGCGTAAAGCTTCGGAATGGGTTGCCTGGTTCCTGGACAAGGGTGGAGAGACGAAGATCGACATGTCACAGAATATCGGTTCGAAGTGGTGGCCGCGATTCAACGCAACCATCACCAACAACGACACACCTGGCACCTGGGCCTTCCGCGACACCGCCGCTCATGAAGGATTCCATGCCTGGGTGGCCAAGAACTTCGGTTGGTATGTGCGCGCTACCTACGCCCGGGTCGGTCCGCTGCAGATCGGTGCGCCGCTGGCGTATATCGAGGAACTCTTCGCCTATGCCATCGGCCATGGTGCGGCGGGGCGCATCCACGCGATACCGTTCGCGTGGGCGGAGGCGTTCGCCAGTCTTAGCTGGCGGGAGCGGGGGAGCATCGCCTTTATGGGGGCAGGGGGCGTCGCCGCATACTTCGGCTTGCGCAACAACAGCCCGTCGCAGGCGGCGCAGCCGGAGGGCGCTGGGCGATGAGCAGCGGCTTCAAATTCCTCGCCCGGCGCCTTCGCGCCCTCGCATACGGGACGGAGGATCGGATCCATGCCTTGCGGAACGCGGGCCGTACCGTCGACTTCGACGCAATTCCGCCAGGAGGTGGAGGAGAGATTGTCGAGATCGATTTCGGCTATGGGACGGAGCTCTGGCTGGTGCCGGAGCCGCCCCCAGAGCTCGACTGTGAGCAGACGTTCATTGAAAACGGTCGATTGATCCTTGAAATGGATCGCAAACTTACCAGCGTACGTCGCTTGCGAGACAAGGGGCTCAAGCTTAGTGGATGGAAGATAAGATTTTAGTCGCATCGCTTGCGGGGTTGCCCTGCCAGAAACGCCTGGATCGTCTGAACGGTCATTGTCGAAGGACGCGTCGCGGGAGCTCTGGAAGCACATGGATTCATGATAAATACCTGATCATCCCCGCCGAAGCTCGGTAGGAGCGCTGAACGACCATGGCGAAGGACGACGCGATCGAGATCGCAAACAGGTTTCTCGCGAGGGAGGTGGCCCCAAGCCGAAGCTGGCGGACCTGCGGTGCCAGTTGGTGCAGGTGTTAGCTCGCGTGGATATCGAACGCCGGTGCGCGTCGTCTACGAGTACAAGCTGGTTGATTCGCCAGGATCCGTCTTAAATGCGTCGCTGACGGTCACTGTCGATTCGGCTACCGGTGAAGTACAGTTCGACGAGTTCAATCTCTCAGGATTCGCGAGCGGGCAGCGGCAGGCACGGTCGCTCCCCGCTCAGCAGCTGACATCAACGTCAAGCTGGGTACTGAACCACCCCGCTGCGTCGCAACGACGAGGAATATCTTATGTCCATCAGCCGTGAGAATCTCATCGCGCTCGGCAAACTGTCGGGCAAGACGCTCAGCGACGTCGCGGCGCTCAATCCGGCGCTGCACGGGGAGCTCCTGCAGGATGTCGCCGAGGAGCGGCATGTGGCGACGGAGGTGGCGTTCGCGGACGCCTCCAGCGGGTTGCGCGCCCTCGTGCGCGCCGTCGACCTCGCCGCCGGCGCCAACCGGGATCGGCCTGTCAAGGCGGTGCTCGCGGATCTGCTGGACGACCGGCAGGTCGAAGCGGCGCTGCGGGCCGAGCTCGCCGGGAAGCTCTCGTCCCTCGCCCACGTGGACGCGTTCGCGGGCGGCGTGTCCAGCGACGTGGCGCTGAAGGAGCACCCGCTCTTCCGCCGCTCCGTGGAGAAGGCCGGCGTGATGGTGCTCGCCGACGCGGCGCAGCTCTCCGCGGGCAAGACGGACGCGCTGCTGAATCAGGTCCACAACGTCACCCAGCTCGACGACGGGCGGCTCCAGCGCCTCGTCCAGGAGCAGGCGCTCACCGAGACCGAGGCCCGGCGCCTCGGGGCCATCGCCAGCGTCGCGAACCTGGCAGGCGGCCATCCCGGGCTCGCGCAGGCCGCCATCAGCGTCGGCAACGTGACGCGGCCGGAGCACCTCTTGCGACTCGACGTCGCGGCGTGGGAGGGCGCGATCACGAGCAGCGGGGCCGAGCCTCCGGACGGGCTCGACGCCCACGCCTACGCCGAGGAGCTGCACCGCCGCCTGGCGGAGCTCTATCCCACCGAGACGGTGATGAGCCGCATCATGCCGCGCGACGTCACGCTGTACAGCCAGGCGCTCAGCGGGGTGCAGCCGCTGTTCCAGCGCAACACGAAGATCACGACGGTCGACTTCGACGCGCTCGACACCACGGGGTTCACCCAGCAGCAGCGGGAGACGCTCCGCGCCGCCCACGCCAACATGCGCGCTCTCGTGCGGCTGCACCCGGGCCTCAGACTCGCCGAGATCGTCGACCGCGAGGGGCTCTCCGTCGCACAGAAGTTCCAAGCGATCTGCCTCCGCCTCGAGACGCTCGACCGGCTCCAGCAGCATAACTGGGATGTCGAGCTCCTCGCGCTGGATCTGACGCCGGACAGCGATGATCTCAAGGCGCTGAATTTCACGGGCATCAACGAGGCGGACCGGCCGTTCGTCGTCTCGGAGCTCAAGGCCTATCAGCGCGCCTACGCGCTTGCCGGCGACATCGGGAAGATCGATGCGCTGCTCCGCGCCGGCTACAGCTCGGCGACCGCCGTCGCCCGCGTCGATCTCGACACCTTCGCCCAGAAGACCGGCCTCGACAGGGACAGCGCATCCAGCATCCACAGGAGGGCGCGGGAGGTGGCGGGGACCGCCGTCGCCCAGATGGGCGCCGTCATCGACATCCTGAAGGGCGGGTTCGATTCCATGGCGGTCGGCAACATCGGCCCGTCGTCCCTCGACTACCTGCGCAAGCTCGACGGCTTCAACGAGCTGTTCGGCTCGCAGGACTACTGCGACTGCGCGCACTGCCAGTCGATCCTGAGCTCGGCGGCGTACTTCGTCGATTTGATGGAGTTCATCGAGGAGCACGTCACGAAGCATTTTTTCACGGGCGCGCGCGCCTCCCATGTCCTCGCTCTGAAGAGCCGCCGGCCGGATCTCTGGACGCTGCCGCTGACCTGCGAGAACACGCACACGCAGGTCCCCACGCTCGACATCATCAACGAGATCCTCGAGAACTACATCGCCCAGCGGCAGGGCTTCGCCGGCGCGCTGAGCGATCGCGTCGCGGTGAGGACCGCCGTGTACCGCGACACCCTGCCCAGCGCGGTCGACTCGTTCCGGCAGCCGTTCCTCCTGCCCTTCGCCCGCATCGAGCAGTACCTCCACCATTTCTCCGTGTCACGGGCCGACGTCGCCGCCGCGATGGGCTCGCCCGCGGGGGTCCGCGCCGCCGCCGCGCTCGGCCTGTCGATGCCGCAGCGGGACACCATCCTCATCGCGAAGCCGCAGATCTCTTTCCTCGAGCACATCTACGGCGCAGATTTCACGCTGTTGCAGTCCGGCAAGATCGATCCGATCGAGACGAAGGTGCTCTTGAAGCACAGCGGCATCCGCCGGGACGAGCTCGAGATCCTGGGCGCGTGCCGCTTCGTCACGGCGCGCGGGGCGGAGCGGCCGCGCTTTGTCCAAGCGAAGCGCAGCGCCGACAGCGTGCAGAACGATGTCGAGCGCGTGCACGACCTCACCCCCGGGGCCCTGGACCGGATGCACCGGTTCGTGCGCCTCGCCCGCCATCTCCCGTGGACGCTCGCCGAGGTGGACCTCGCGCTCGACAGCGTCATGACCGCCGGGCTGGCCGCGGCGCTCGACGAGGCGGCGCTCGCGGCGCTCGCGGCGATCAAGGAGATCGCCGCGCGGTTGCACCTGAAGGTGGAGCAGGCCGTCACGCTCTTCAGCCTCATTCCGAACGTCGCGCCCGGCGAGGGCAAGCCCGGGCTGTTCGATCGGCTGTTCAACGCGAAGCCGTTCACGCTCGCCGACGGGCCGCTGCCGAAGCCGGCCGTGGCGTTCATCCACTCCGCTTTCCGCGACGCCGCGCCGCCCCCCGGCAACGACGCCACGCTGCCGCGCCTGATGGCGGGGCTGCAGGTCGACGCCGAGCAGCTCGCCGCGCTGATCCGCGAGCTCGCCGCGCCGCTCGGCGCGGACCTCGGCCCCGACGCGCCGGAGGCGGCGCGCGGCTTCTTCCTCACCCAGGAGAACCTCGCGTTGCTCTACCGGCACGCCCGGCTCCTGCACGCGCTGAAGGTGAGCGTCGCGCAGCTCTTTCAGCTGATCGCGTTCGCCGGGATCGGCGGGCCGGTTCAGACGCTCGCGCACGTGAGGGCGCTGATCGAGGCGCACGATCTCTGGAAGTCGAGCGGCCTCTCCCTGGACGATCTCGGCTTCGTCACGCGCGGCCGGGTCGAGGACGAGAGCCGCTATCCGAGTGCGGAGGGGGTCGCCGCCACAATCGCCGGCGAGGCGATGCGCGAGCGGCTCACCCAGTTCGCCGATACGGTGTTCGCGTTCCTGCCCTCCGTGACGGAGGATCAGTCCCGCGCCATCGTCGCGGCGAACGCGGCGGCGTTCACGCTCGTGCCCGAGACCGGGTTGCTGCGCCTCTCGGACGACTTCAGCTCGCATGGGCCCCTCACCATCCCGCCGGGCATCGGCCTCACCGCGGCGGCCGCGAGGAGCGCGCTCGATCCGTTTCATGCCCGCGGGATCCTGTTCGTCAAGCTCGCCGCCCACCTCGGTCTGCCGGTGGACAGGCTGCCTGTCATGTGCGCCATGATCGGGGCCGATTTGTCGGCGCCCGGGGTCGTGCAGGCCCTCCACGGCGGGCCGACCGACGCGCTGGAGGCGATCGTCGCGGATCTCGCCCCGCTCGCCATGCTGTTCAAGCACGCCGCGTTCGACGCCGGCGTGCTCTCTTACATGCAGGCTTTTCCCGACAAGTTCGCCATCGCCGACTTCAAGGCGCTGACGCCGGCCTCCATCAGGGCGCTCCTTGCGTACCGCACGCTCGTCGATGTCTCGGCCCTCTCGCCCTTCAGCGCCGAGCCCGTGGCGTCCAACGCCGACGCCATGCGCGGGGCCATCGCCGTCTTCGATCCGGTGACCAAGTTCGCCGCCGATCCGTGGATCGCCGCCGACGCGCTCCGGATCCAGCGCCCGTTGCTCATCACGCTGCTGCAGCACGTGACGCTGCCCAGCACCGCGCTGGAGGCGCTCACCGCGCTGGCGAAGGCCGCCGCGCTCGCCCAGACGCTCGGCCTCGACGGCGAGACGCTGGGGCTGATCCTGGCCGACGGGTATGACGATCTCTCCCGCGCGGCGGACGGCCTCGTCGCCACGTTCCGCACCAACTACCCGGACGAGGCCGAGTTCGACGAGAAGATCGCGCCCTCCGAGGACAAGATCCGCTCCCTGCAGCGCGACGCGCTCGTCGATTACCTCATTCGCTCGATCCACCCTGAGTTCGAGGCGAAGGACGAGCTCTATCAGCACTTCCTGGTCGACGTGCAGCTCGAGGGCTGCGCTCGCACCTCGCGCGTCGTCGCCGGGATCTCGAGCCTCCAGCTCTACGTCCACCGGATCTTGATCAACCTCGAGCAGGATCGCCGCGCGCCGGAGGACCCGGCCCATGTTCACGTCCCGCCCGCCGCCATCCCGGCGGACGAGTGGGCGTGGCGGAAGAACTACCGGGTGTGGGAGGCGAACCGGAAGGTGTTCCTGTACCCGGAGAACTACATCGAGCCGGACCTGCGCGACGACAAGAGCCCGCTGTTCCAGGAGCTCGAGCAGACCCTGCTGCAGCAGGACATCAACGAGCAGACGGTGCTCGACGCGTACACCCGTTACCTCGCCGGGTTCGAGGAGATCGCCAGGCTCAAGATCGCCGGTGTCTACCACGACAAGAACCCGGAGGACCGCACCGATATCCTGCACATGTTCGGCGTGACCCAGAGCGATCCGCCGGTCTACTACTACCGCACCGCGGAGAACGTCCACTACGGTGAGACCGAGAGCGATCGCGCCGCCTCGTGGTCCCCCTGGCGCAAGATCGACGTGCAGATCCCGGTGCGCACCGTCTCCCCGGTCGTGTACCAGGGTCGCCTGATCGTGTTCTGGATCGAGATCTCGACCCAGGCCAAGCACAACGTGTCCGGGGGCGGCTCGCGGTTCACCGGCTACCAGCACACGTTCAGCCTGCGCTACACGTCGCTGAAGCTCGACGGTACCTGGTCTCCGCCGCAGGCCGTCCGCCTGGCCGGCGCGAGCGCGCCGTACCGGAGCAGCTGGGTCAGCGCGCCGAACGGCGTCGCCGCCGATCCGCTGGCCGATTACGGCGAGTCCGCCCATTTCCGGAAGGTGCCGCGTTACGATCTCTACGCGCACGACGACGAGCCGCTGGCCGGCTACACGCTGCGCGGCTACGTCTGGGACCGCTGCTACCCGGAAATCAAAGAGGACGGCGAGCTCGTGGTCACGTGCATCGGCTTCGGCACCCGAGCGAAGATCGATTTCGCCGAGAACGTCATCGTGCCGATGAGCCCCTGGAACATGCGGCCGCCGCACGTGGGCAGCGTCCTGTCGATCAAGAACACTCGGTCGTTGGACAACCCCGATCGCACTCGGCCGCACCTCTTCTTCGGCTTGCCCGCGTCGTTCTTGATCGATCCCTACGCCCAGACCACGGTGTCCCGCAACGCGGCGAACGGGAGCTATTTGCAAGGCCGGATCATCGCGGAGTGGACGCTCGATCATTTCTTCGACAGCGTGCACGACGTCGACCTCGGCGAGCTGAAGTTCGGCGACGATCTGACCATCGTGAACGGCTCGGTCTCGGACGCGATCCTCACGAGCGGACAGGACCTCATCTACCTGCAGTGTCGCCCGAAATCGCCCTCGTCGCAGGCCCGCTCGCCGATCTTTTACCTCGCCAAGCGGCTGGGCACCCGCCTCGCGGACCACCTCTCGCGGGCGCTCTTCACGCGCGGCGTCGACGGCCTGCTCGACGTCGAGACGCAGAAAGCGCTGGGCGAGCCGGGCCTGCCTTTCACCGTCGTCGACTACCTCATCGACCGCACCACGAAGGGCGAGATCGACTTCACTGGGTCGCTCGGCGTCTATTTCCGCGAGATGTTCTTCCATATCCCGGCCCTGATCGCGAATCACCTGAACGTCCAGGGCCGCTACGCGGCGGCGCAGCGCTGGTACCATTTCATCTTCGACCCGACCGCCACGGAGACGATCGCCGTCCCGCCCGAGCTGAGCGCCGCGGAGAGGGCGTTCCGGCAGCGCGACCGGGTGTGGCGCTACATCGAGTTCCGCGGCCTCGACGCCCCGAAGCTGCGGAAGACGCTGACCGATGGGGCCGCGCTCGAGGCGTACAAGAGGGACCCTTTCAACCCGCACGCCATCGCGCGGCTGCGCCTCAGCGCCTACCAGAAGGCGATCGTGATGAAGTACATCGACAACCTGCTCGACTGGGGCGACAGCCTGTTCACCCAGTTCACCACGGAGTCGATCCACGAGGCCGTGATGCTTTACGTCATGGCGTCGGATATCCTCGGGCCGCGCCCGGACAAGCTCGGGTCCTGCGGCGACGGCAACATCGCGCCGAAGACCTACGAGGCCATCGCGCCTCACCTCGGCGCGGGCGAGGACGTGCTGATCGAGCTCGAGCAGTGGCGCGTCGGGCGGCCGGAGGTCGCGCTGAGCCCTCACGGCCTGCCGAAGATGCAGCGGGCGACGTTCGTGCTCGAGACGGCGCGGCTCGCCGCGCGGGGCGGCCGGCTCGGGGCGAACGCGCCGCCGGCCAAGGTGATGGTGCCCGAGCGGCGCGCGGTGGAGTGGAGCCTCATCGACGTGGACGAGCAGGTCGACTCGCGGCCCGGCAGCGCGCTCCTGGCCACCGAGAGGGACCTGGCCCAGGCGGGGCTCATCGAGCTCGACGCCGCGGAGGTCTCTGCGACCGTCAGGACCCCCGGCATGGCGCCTCAGGACGACAGGATCACGAGAGGGCTCATCGCCCGCCCGCTCGATCGGGCCAGGACGGGCATCGGCCTGTGGACCGCCTCCGGGGGGAAGGACGTCCCCGCCGCCGATTTCGGCAGCGTGGACAGGAGCTGGTTCGATCGTTTCTGGCGGTTCGGCATCGCCGTGATCCGGCAGGTCAGCCCCGTGTTCTGCGTCCCGGAGAACAAGGACCTGAGCGCGTACTGGGCGCGCGTCGAAGATCGTCTCTTCAAGATCCGTAATTGCATGGACATCGCCGGCGTGAAGCGCCTGCCGGCCCTGTTCGCGCCGGAGATCGATCCGCGGCTCCTGGTCCGCGCCCGGGCGGCCGGGCTGTCCCTGGAGGACGTGCTCAACGCCACGACGGGCAGCCTGCCGCCCTACCGCTTCGCCTACCTCATCGAGAAGGCGAAGCAGGCCACGGCCACGGTGCAGGCGTTCGGCGCGGCGCTCTACGCGGCGCTGGAGCGGCGCGACAACGAGGAGCTGAGCCGGCTGCGCGTCGTGCACCAGCAGAACCTCCTGGAGATGACGACCAAGCTGCGCGAGCTCGACCTGAAGGTCGCGGACGAGGCCATCGAGCAGCTGCGCCGGCAGAAGGCGGCGATCGAGTACCGGCGCGACTACTACCAGGGGCTGCTCGACGGCGATCTCAGCGCGTGGGAACGAACGCAGCAGGGGGCGCGCCACGCCGCCACCATCGCGTCGGGCATCGGCGCCTTGCAGCAGATGCTGGCCGGGGTTCTGTACCTCGTTCCGCAGCTCGGATCGCCCTTTGCCATGAAGTATGGCGGCGTCGAGCTCGGCAACTCGGCGAACGCGTTCGCGTCGCTGACGCGCGCTGCGGCGACGCTCAGCGAGCAGGTGTCCGCCTCGGCGGGGCTCGAGGCGGGCTTCGAACGCCGCCGCGAGGGGTGGGAGCACCAGGTGGAGCTGGCCGAGCACGAGCTCCGGCAGGTCGAGAAGCAGATCACCGGCGCGGAGCTGCGCAAGGAGATCGCGCGCCGCTCGATCGACCTGCACGCGGAGAGCATCAAGCAGGCCGAGGAGATCTTCGAATTCCACAACGAGCGCTTCACGAACCTCGGCCTGTTCAACCACCTCGCCACCACGCTGCAGCGGCTCTACCGCGACGCCTACGGCGGCGCGCTGGCGATGGCGCGGCTCGCGGAGCAGGCCTATCGGTTCGAGCGCAGCGACGAGGCGACTCCGCTCCTCTCTCCGAGCTACTGGGAGGTCTCGCGCGCCGGGCTGCTCGCGGGCGAGCGGCTGATGATCGATCTCCTGGCGATGGAGCGGCGCTTCATCGAGACCAACCTGAGGGCGCTCGAGATCGATCAGCCGTTCTCGCTCGCCCAGCTCGATCCGGCGGCGCTGATGCGGCTCAAGGAGACCGGGACCACCGACTTCTCGATCCCCGAGCTCGCCTTCGATCTCTTCTATCCGGGCCAGTACCGCCGCCGCATCAGGTCGGTGCGGCTCACCATCCCGTGCGTCACCGGACCGTTCACCAACGTGGGCGCGACGCTGACGCTGACCGGCTCGAAGGTCCGCCGGCAGCCCGCGCTGGGCGAGGAGGAGCTGTTCGATGTGCCGCTCCGGCGCAGCACCACGGTCGCCACGTCGACGGCGCAGAACGACGCCGGGGTGCTCGAGTTCGGCTTCCGCGACGAGCGATACATGCCGTTCGAGGGCTCAGGGGCGATCAGCTCCTGGAGGCTCACCTTGCCGGCCAACTTCCGCCCATTCGACTACCAGACGATCACGGACGCGATCGTGCACATCGCCTACACGGCGGAGTTCGACGGCGCGTTCCGGGACGAGGTGGAGGCGGTCAACGGCGCCGCCGAGGGGACGATCGCGAGCGTTCTCTCGAACACGCCGCTCGCCCGAACCTTCAGCCTGAGGCAGGACTTCTCGAGCGTGTTCGCGCGGCTGCTTCATAGCCCGGCGGACACCGAGGTGCGGATCGAGATCACCCCACGGCATTTCCCGCTCTTCCTGCAGGGGCGCAGCCTGCAGATTACGGGCGCGTCGCTGATCCTGCGCACGCCGCGGGATCAAACCGCGACGGGGCTGCGCATCGCCGTCAACGGCGCGGAGCAGACGGACTTCACGCGTGAGGAGAGGTTTGGGGGCATGTTCGCGAGGGCGCTGGGCGCAGCGCTCGCTGGCAGTCCGGTCGCAACGCACCGTCTATCGGTCAGGGCATCGGGCGATCTTGCGCCCGATGCACCTGCGCCGGGCGATGTCTCTGCGCTCGACTCCACGAAGGTACACGATATCTTGCTGTACATCGAGTTCAAGCCGGCTTAGCGAGCGTTGCCCACCAATCGATGAGTTCCGTTTTGGCAGTTGTTTCGCCGAAAGAGGGCGATCTTCCGCCATGTGGCCAGCAGCGAATGCCTCGTTGCCTTGATCGCCAGCCGATAGGCGCTCTCGTGTGCTGCGCCTGTCGGACGCGCGCGCAGCCCCTGGCGTACGCGGCGGATGCTCGGGCAGGTTATGCTGGATGTCCCCCGAGACGCAGTGGTCCCCTTCGTGCCCGTGGAAGGCGAGTTCGCGACCGTGGCGGCCGAGCGAAAGCCTCCTCGCGCTGCGGAGTCGCTGACCGGTACAGCCCCCTTGCCCGACATTCCGCGAGGGCCGGAGCTGCCGTTCCCTCAATCCGGTGCGGCGAAGGTGGTGAAGCGCCCGCCTCCTGTAATCGCGGAAACCGCACCGCTCTCTGACATTCCCCGCGGCGCCGCTCTCCCGTTCACGGCCGGAGCATCGGGGGCTCCCGTGCCGTCCACATCGACAGCCCGGCCGCAGCAGTCGCGAGCCCCCTGGGAGGTCGCAGAGACGTCACCGTTGCAGGCTCCCCCTCGCGGCCCGGTGATCCCCTTCGCGGCAGCGGACCCCGCGAGGCGTGCCGGAGCTCTGGCAGCATCGAAGCCCTCTCCGCCAGCCGCAGCAGACATCCGGGAGACGTCGCTGAACCTCGCGATTCCCCGTGAGCTGCTGACGCAAGCCGCGTCCACGTCGGCCCTTGCAACCGGAGCTGCCTCCCAGAGCTCCGCGGCATCGCCGCTTTCCATGCCCTCGAGCACGGCCGGCGACGGAAGTACAGTGCCCCTCCCCGAGTCGCTGGAAACGATCCTGCCGCTCGCCCAGTATGCGGCGCTCTGCGCGGAGCTGGTCCTGTCCCACGCCACGGCCGAGGAGATCTTCCGGCGCTACGGCCTGGGTTCCGGCGAGATGCGGTCGGCGATCGATTCGGCCTGGAAGGAGCGGCTCCGCGGGGACCCGGCGGAGTACTCGAGGTAGCAAGACATGTACCAGCGCTACTACGCGCACTTCGCCAGGCGAGGTACGCCCGCGCGGTGAACCGTCTCGACGTTGCGATACTCGATCGCCGAGATGGATGTTCACCCAGACGTCGTCCACGGACCGTGCTGCCTGCATGTAGGCCGGAGCGAGGTGCGCTCCTGAGTGAGCTCAGCAGACCGTGCCGCGAACGTCTGGACACTTTGCCCAGAAGTTCGAGAGGGACGCTGAACCGTCGGACGCACCCTCGACGATCTGCGCCGTGTCGATGCCGGCCGGCTCGGGGTGGTGGATGCCTCCCAAGCACCTCCGCCGGTCGAATTCCCAGCCCCTCAGATAGGGCCACAGTCCAGACATCCGGCTCCGGCGGTGACGGGCACCGTGGTACATCCGAGCACGTGCCGACGCTCGTCCTCTCCCGCCGCTACAGCCCAGACTCGAACGCCCTGTTCGCCGCGGCGCTCGCCGCCGGCTGGGACGTCGAGCGCCTCCACTCGTTCCGCTGCCCCGAGGGCCTCGCGGCGCGCGACCCGGTGTTCTACGGCGAGACGATCCTCGCCGACGCGATCCTGGACGATCTCGGGCTCGCGCTGCTCGAACCGACCGCTGACTGGCTGCCGCGGCTGCCGAAGCGCCATCGCCTTCGCGACGTGAGGCTCACAACCCTCGAGGATGCCCTGGCCCTCCACGATCGTGTGTTCATCAAGCCGACCGACGAGAAGATCTTCCCCGCGCGCGTGTACGCGGACGGCGCCGCCCTGGACCCGGACCCGCGGCTGCCGCTGGATCTGCCTGTTCTCGTGAGCGAGCCGGTGGTGTTCGAGGTGGAGTTCCGATTCTTCGTGGTGGAGCGCGAGGTGGCGGTGCTCTCGCCCTATATCCGGGGCGGGGAGATCGCCCGCAGCGCGGCGGGCGACTGGGAAGCGGATCCAGCGGAGGTCGAGGCAGCATCTGCGTCGGTCGACGCGCTGCTCGCCGACGCCGACGTGGAGCTACCGCCCGCGGCGGTCGTGGACATCGGGCGGATGGCGGGGCGAGGTTGGGGCGTCGTCGAGGCGAATCCCGCGTGGGCCTCGGGGCTCTGCGGGTGCAACCCGGCGAGCGTGCTACGCGTGCTGCAGCGGGCAGCCGTGCCACGGGGCATGGTGTCGGAGGCAGACCAGCGCTGGGTGCGGCGCGTCGGATGAGGGCTCGGGCTCGTCGTCATGTCGCACCACGAGCTCAAAACTATGAGGCAGGCTGATCCTCTTCGGGATCGGCCGCGCGCAGTGCGCACAAACCGCCATGAGTGACAGGGAGGCGCTCGAGATGACGCGCTGTCCTCGGCACCTCAGCTTCATGTACGACGAGCGGCGGCTCGCAGCACAGGAGCGCGATACCACGACCGGACCGGCTGGGCGCACGTCGTCAGGCTGGAGGAGCTACCGGCTGCGTCCCGTGCCCCGTGGCCCGGCCCCGTCCACCTTCGCGAGCCGCTTCTCGTGCCGCTCGATCGACTCGACGATCTTCGCCTTGCGCTCGCGCTCCGTGCGCCAGCGCCGTGGCTCCGGCACACCGAGCCACCTGGCGAGCCGCTCCAACGCGGCGACGTCCGCACGGAAGAGACTTTCACGACTCAGACAGATCACGACGGTGACAGGATAGATCCGCGGCGCTCATCGCGCCGGCACTTTGCCCGGCGCGCGTCCCGCGTGAATTGTCGCCGTGCATGCGTTCGCCGCTCCTGGCCGAACCGACCACACGGGCGCCTCGCGAGCCAACAGGAAGAGTGACGGGTCCCCTGCCCTGGTAGCTCGCTCTGCACCAGTTCGCATTGCCGTCATGTGAAGGGCGCGACCGTCGCGCCTCTCGTCACCGTGAGGCAATACGCCGCGAAGTGCAGGAATAAGAACTGTGAAGGAGAGCTCCTTCGCGGAGGCACTACACGCATGAACAACACCAAGTTCTTCATCAAGGCGCTACGCATCACGGCGGCCGTTTTGACGATGATCGCGCAGGTGATCCTCGCTTGCATGAGCTGAATCCGGTCGCTTCACGGGCTGATCCATGGCCCGCGTCTGC
Organism: Sorangium sp. So ce124; assembly: GCF_051525235.1. Lineage (NCBI taxonomy): Bacteria > Pseudomonadati > Myxococcota > Polyangiales > Polyangiaceae > Sorangium > Sorangium sp. So ce124. The sequence goes on along the minus strand of NZ_CP150312.1, from coordinate 3,156,185 downwards.
CCTTCATCCATCCCCGTTCTTGTCTCACCGCGCCCGCTCGGACGCACAGGAGCCTCATGTCCAACGTGTCCACTTTCGGTCCCTCAGAGCCCCGACGCAGCTGTCCCGTACATCATCCGCGTGCTCACCATGGGCGCGACGAAGAAGGGCGCCGCCATGGCCGTCGCCGGCCTGCGTGGGGCAGCCACCTCGGAGGCAATCTGGCCGTCGTCGTAGTGGAGCGCGTCGCTGGGCTCCTCCTCGGAGAGATCGCCGCACAGGCGCTCAAGGGTACGCGGAGCACTCGCCCGTAAACCACAACCAGAGCAGCAGCCCCAGGCAGTGTGCGGGACGTTCCGTGCGCCGCGCTGGCTTTTTCGGAGTCGTAATATGAAGCATTCCAAGAACGCGCCGCGTGCCGACGCGCTTTCGGTGTCGCTGAGCGGTCTCGACGCGCACATCGTTCACATCAGGACAACGATCACAGAAACGCCAGGCTCCTTCGAGATCATCGGCCTCAGCGAAGCGCGCCAGAGGGAGACCCGTATCCGGGTGCGCGCCGCCCTGCAGCAGCTCAACGTAGAGCTCCACCAGCACGAGGTCTCCGTCCGTGTTGTGCCGGAGGAAGTCGCGAGGTGCGGAATGTTCGACGTGCCGATGGCCCTCACCATCCTCGCGGCCCTGGGGCAGATCTCCGCCGCACCGTTGAAGGACACGGTCATCCTCGGCGAGCTCTCGTTCGGCGGCGCGATCCGGTCCGTGCGCGGCGTGCTCCCGAGCCTGCGCGGGGCCATCACCCACGGCATCACCCGGGCGATCGTCCCCAGGGCGAACGCCCGGGAGGCCGCGAGCGTGCCCGGGATCCAACTGCTCGTGGCCAACAACCTGGACGAGCTCGCGCGCTACATCCGCGAAGGCGCCCCGCTGGAGAGCGCGGGGGAGCCACCGCCCTTCCCGATCGTGCCGCCGGCTGCAGCGCCGGATCTCGGCGACCTTCGAGGGATGCATGCCGCGCGGCGGGCGGTGGAGATCGCCGCGGCGGGTGGACATCACCTCCTGCTGATGGGCTCGCCTGGAGCCGGGAAGACAACGCTCGCGCGGCGGATGTCAGGGATCTTGCCACCGCTCTCGCTCGGCGAGGCGATCGAGGTCACCTCCGTCTACTCCGTTGCCGGGCTGCTCATGCCGGAAGTCGGCTTGATAGGGGCGCGTCCCTTCCGCGCGCCCCATCACACGGTGAGCGGAGCTGGCCTCGTGGGTGGCGGTGAGCCGGTGCGGCCCGGCGAGGTCTCCCTGGCCCACCATGGGGTGCTCTTCCTCGATGAGCTGCTCGAGTTCCGTAGCAGCGTCCTGGAGACCCTGCGGCAGCCGCTGGCCGAGGGCCGCGTCATCCTCGCCCGGGGGCGCACGCGCGCGACCTTCCCGGCGCAGGCGCTCATCGTTGCCGCCATCAACCCGTGCCCCTGCGGTTTCGGGGGGGACTACGCGCGGCGCTGCGTCTGCTCCCCGGAGCGCCTGCGCGCCTACCGGGCGAGGCTGAGCGATCCGCTCTTCGACCACTTCGATGTCCAGGTGGCGCTCCCACCGGTCGACGTTGCCGCGCTCCAGAGCAGATCGAGGAACGAGCCCTCGTGCGAGGTGCAGAAGCGCGTCCTCGTGGCCCGCTCTGCGCAGGAGGAGCGAGCACGAACGGGCGCGACAGGCCGGAGCAACGCCCAGCTCTCCCCCAGGGAGCTCGAGCAGGTCGCGATGCCGGACGCGGCCGGGGCACGTCTCCTCGCAGAAGCAGCCGAGCGGTTGGGCCTCTCCGCGGCGGGCTACAGCCGCGTGCTCCGGGTCGCGCGCACCATCGCGGACCTCGATGGCAGCGACGGCGTTCACGCCCGGCACGTCGCCGAGGCTGTGCATGCAGTACTGCTCCCCCCTCGGGGAACCGCGGCCACGCCCCCGGCCTGATGCGCCGAGCCTGTCGGCGTCCGGAAGGCACCGAACCGCGACAGCAGCGCAGCTCGCCTTCCTTGGTGAGCAACAAGAACGCGAGGGCGGCGTGCAGGCACTCCTGCGCGCCGTCGTCTTCGTTGGAGAATTGAAGGCTGAGACTCGCGAAGAAGAAGACCGCGACCCCACCGGTCCTGGATCGCGTCCGCCGTCGCCTCACCCGGAGGCTCCTTCGGGCATGCACGGCCGCGGACCCGCGGTGGGGCTACTACCACCAGTTCGCGATCGCGATGATGAAGTCCTACCAGGACCTGCTCGCTGACCTCGGCCTCGTCGGCTACTGGGTGGTGCCGGTCGCCGAGACAGATCACTGGATCGACGCGCTGATGCTCGGCTGCCCAGACGGGCGCGTGCTCGACATCCCGGAGCCGTTCCAGGAGATCGGCCCGCCGCCCTTCCCCCAGATCCACGACGTCGTGGACTTCGTCCTGTCGATCGCGCAGGCCGTTTCGCAGAAGGCCCGGATCACGGGCGCGGGACCGTCCTCGTGAACCGGAAAGTCGCACAGGCGCCGTTCGCCGTGGGATCGGATGGGACGGTCTTCGTCAACCTGGCGCACGTGCGCGGTGACGTCGTCGTGGTGAACCTCATCCGAGAGGCTCGACGGATGGACGGGGTGCTGTTCCTCGGCATCTCCGTCACCGGAGCGGAGAAGGACCTGCTCATTCAGGCCATCGATAACGCGGGCGCCGAGGCGGTCGCGAAGATGGTCGGCCGGCGCCTGCGCGAGCAGAAGCAAAGCGGCCGGCGCTCTTCGTCGAGGGAGTCGCGATGAAGGTGCTGCGCGTCATCCGCATTGAGACGACGCCGGGCGGCGCGGTGCACCTCATCACGGCAGCGGGTGAACGCGTCATCGTCCGCCGCAAGGAGACGGAGGGCTACAGCACCGCCCGGGTTTGTCAACGTAGCCGAAGAAGAAGTTGCCGATCGGCACCTGCTCACCGTCGAGGCTCTCCCTCGGCGTGGAGCGGGGCCGGCGCTCTTCTGAAGCATCAACGTGGCGCACCTGGGGGAGCTTCCCTCGGGCGCGCTTCCACACGCGCCGCTCCGCGGCGCGATGGGAGAGGTCCATGTTTACGGAGAAGAAGCCGGGCGCCCCGCGCGTCGCGCTCGTGGGCTGCTCGGCCTCGAAGCAGAAGCACCCGGCGCCGGCGCGCGAGCTCTACACGTCGGCGCTCTTCCGAGCCGCGTACGACTACGCCGAGAGGACCTGCGACGCAGTGCTCATCGTGTCGGCGTTCTACGGCGCGGTCGCACCGAAGGCGGTGCTCCGCCCGTACGACCGGAGCCTGCGCCTGTACAACAAGCGCGAGCGAGAGGACTGGGGCGTGCGCACGGTCGGTCAGCTCCTGCCATCGTTCCAGCTGCCGCCCCAGCTCGTGATCCTCGCCGGTACGTTGTACGCCGACGCGCTCGCGCAAGGAGCGCACTGGCACAACCTGCCGCGGCCGGAGGAGCCCCTGCGCGGCATCGCCGGCTGCGGCCCGCGGGTGAAGTGGCTCAGGGCGAACACCCCGGCCAACCGAACCGACGAGCGGGCCTCGGGAGGTGCGCGATGACGCCGAGAGCCCGAGCGAAGGCGCTCGCCACCTTGGCGGAGCGGGTGCGGCAGCTCGCCGACAGCACGAACAAGTCCGAGGCGCTCCGGTGCACCGGGCCGGTCTCGTGCATCAAGAAAGAGCAGATGCGGAAGTTCCGGAAGAACCTGCGCCCGCTCTGGGCCTACGACACCGATCGGCTCTGCCAGGGCTGCCGCACGCACTGGTACATCACCATGGCGTCGGTCGAGCTCAAATCGCTCGAGGACGCTGCGGCAGAACGGGCGCGTCCTGCCCGCCCGCGGGGAACGCGATGATCGGGGGAGCCTGGGGTATCGAGCTCGACACGTCGACGGCGCCCATGTCCGTGATGTGCGCCCTCGAGCACGGCGGAAGACTCTGGCAGGCGGACGACGACGGGCATGTTGTCTGGTTCAGCCCGCGCGTAAGCATGTCCGTGCTCCTGATCCACGCCCTCTGCAAGGGCCGCGGGTTCGTCGGGTCGTGGCGTGAGGCCGTCGAGCACCGCCATCAACGGCTGGCGCTCCACTGATCCGCGCTCCTGGTGGGCTCGAGGAAGCTCGGGCCCGCCAGCTGGCGCGACAAAGACAACAACGAGAGGCACGCGATGAAGAAGCCGTCGAAGAAGGCGACCGGCATCGCGAGACGCGCACTGCCCGTGGCGGCCGGCGCCACCGAGGCGCCGCAGTCGGCCGGGCTCCCCACGAACGATCAGCCGTCCGACCACTGGGTGCTGCCTGCCATCCGCGGCGTCCAGGCCAGGCACGAGTACTACGTCGTGCTGGTCAAGCTGCGCGAGCTGCCCCGGCTCTTGGCGCCCATCGCGAAGATGCCGCTTGAGCTTCGGGCGGAGCGGGCGCTGAACAAGGCGCGGGTGCCGAAGATCGCGGAGTACATCCTTGGCAACCCGAACGACTACACCTTCTCCTCCCTGGGCGGCGCCGTCGATGCGCTGCCCCGCTTCGAGCCGGCGGCCGACAGGTCGCGCACCGGCACCCCTTGTGCCGCCCTCGAGTGGCGAAGCAACATCACGCCCAAGCCGCCGCCCGGGGCTGAGACCGCGAATTTTTTACCCCCTGCATGGTGCCCGCACCCAAGCATTGTCACGCCATGGATGACGACAACCTGCGCAGATGGTTGTGGACCGACGCGACCGCGGGCGCGCCGGACGATCCGGCAGGGGTCCTCTTGTCCGTGGAGCGGGACCACGTGGACTCGGTCTGGAGGGAGCACAGCCAGACCAATGTTCGCGTCCTGATCCGGAACGAGCAGCGCCCGGTGGACATGGAGGTCTTGCCGCGCCGGGTCGATGCGCCGTCGAGATGCACCGTGCCCGAGCTCCTCGCCCGCCACGAGCGCGTGCTCGTCGTCGGCGGGCGAGGCTCGGGAAAGACGGCGCTCATCGCGCGGCTCGCCGCGCGGGCCGCAGCAGACCACCGTCCGGGCACGCGGACGCTCGTGCCGTTCGTCGTCCCCGTATCGCTCCTCGACGACCCACGCTTGAGCGAACACACCATCGCGAAGCTCTCGCCGATCGGCGGGGTCGTGCTCCTTCGCCGTGCGCTCGAGGAACGCCGCGCTCTCGTGCTCGTTGACGGGCTCGATGAGGCGAGATCCGGCGCGAGGAGGCTCTCCGAGTCGGTCGAGGCGTTCGCCGAGGCCAATCCGGGAAATCCGATGGTCGTCACGACGCGCCCGCGTCGCACGGGGATCCCGGGCTATACACGCGTGGAGCTGCGCGGATTCGTGACGGCGACCCTCTTGCCGCAGCCCGGCTCCCGCGTGGTCGCGGCGCATCACTTCTTGGCGCGACGGGATCCGGGGCGCCGCACGTCCTTGATCGCGTCCACCATCGACGCGCTGCTCGAGCGCTACGCCGGCGAAGAGCTCCCACCCGACGCGATCCTGAAGTCGCTCGATCTGCGCGACCGGCGGCTCCTCTTCGGATCCATCGCCTGGCGCATGCACTGCGACCAGCTTGTCGAGCTCCCCATGGAGCCGCTGGCCGCGCTCCTGCGACAGCAGTTGAACGGCGCTCGCTGGGTCGAGGGACCGCGCCTCGTCCTCCGCAGGGCGGACGAAGAAGACGACGAAGAAGACATGGATGAGGATGAACACGGCGACAGCGATCGCGATCCCCAGGGCGGCTTGCTCGAGCGCGAAGCGGCCAGCGACGCCCGCGAGCTCGGAGAGCTCGCGCAGGACATCGACGGGATGGTCGAGCGCGTCATCGAAGAGATCCGCCGGCACCAGGGATTGCTGCTCGAGCCACGCCCCGGGTTCTTTTCGTTCGCGGACCTCTCCTACCAAGCGTACTTGAACGCGCTCGATCACGTCAGGATCGGCGCGCTCGACTTCCTCATCGAGACGCGAAACAATCCGTGGTTTCATGAGACCATCGTTCACGCAGCGGGCATACCGGAGGTGGACGCGGCCGCGTTCATTCGGGAGCTCCTCGAAGCGGATCGGGGTGAGCCGCCGGTGGCCACGCTGCTCGCTGCCCGATGCGCCGAGGTCGCCGGCGGGCGCCTCCCGACCCAGCTTCGACGCACGATCGCGCGGCGGCTCTCCGATGTGGTGCCAGCGCGTGATGCGTTCGACGTCGCGCGCCTCGTCGACGACATCGGCGAGGTCGCGGGTCCAGGGCTGATTCAAGCGCTCAGCTCCGCCAGTCCGAGCGAGCGGGCCTATACGGCGATGGCGCTCGGAGCCCTGCGCTATCGGCCCGCCTACGGCGTGCTGGTGCGGATGGCCGCCGACGATTCACCTGTGAACGAGCCGATCGAGTGCTGGCTCTGGGACGACGATCACCTCGTGAAAAATCAAGTTGTCGGTTGCTTCGCGCTCCTCTCGCTCTTCGACGTTGCGCTCGCCGTGCCGTCTGCAAGCACACTCTTCGAGCAGGCCCTCAAGCGCGTTCCACGCGGCGCGCTCGACTGCGTCTACAAGCTCATCGACTACCGACATGTGGTGAGGAGCACGAGGGCCTCCGAGGACAAGCCAATTCGCGATCTGGAGGCCGTCGATGTGCTCCTCGCCAAGATGCGCAAGGTGCTTGACCGCACGGGCGGGCCCTCGGAATGGGAGCCTCCGTAGTCGCGCCGTGAGAATGGCATTGTAACCACGACCTCCGCATGCCCATGCCAGACCGGAGATGAGGTTCCGGTCCGCCGACTTCGGTCGCGCAACCGGCGACCGAAAGGCCGACGACGGTAGGGTCGCGATCCCAGGCCGCGGCGACCGAGCGGCAAGAGGCGCGCCATGGCGCTCCTCAGCCCGGGTCGACGAACGCGCCCTGCTCGACGCCCTGCTCGACGAGCTTGTGGATGATCTCGGTGAGCGTCAGGTGCGTGTTGCCATTCCAGTGCTCGTAGGCGCGGATGCTCCGCACCTGCAGGGTTGACGCAAGGTGCATGAAGTCCGGGGTCTCTTCTTCGGGCGCGAGCGGGAAGTCCTCGACGAGCGGTACGTCGTGCCGCTCTCGTCGGCGATCCTCGTGGAAGCAGTCGAGCGCACGCCGCGCCTCGGCCGGCGTCTTGGCGCCCGCGAGGTACTGCTCCATGCGCTCCTCCGTCTTGCGCGGATCGATCATGGTGACGTTCCGATCGAGGTGCCGGTCGACGCTCTCGGGGCCAGCCGCCATGATCTCCGCCGCATCGAAGAAGCGGTTGAGCACGCGGGCGCGGCGAAGCACGACGCGGGTGCCGAGGATGGGGCCGAAGAAGCGTGCGGCCGCGATGGCGCGCTCGAACGAGCGGACCTCCAGCGTCATGCCGCCCTGCTTCGGGAACCGGAGGGCGCCGATCACGATGGGGTGGACCTCGGCCGGGAGCTCGGCGTGCGGCAGGCGGAAGGTCAGTTGCTCGGCTTCCGCCGTGTAGAGCCAGACCCAGCGGTCCCCCTCCACCTCCTCCTCCATGCAGCCGAGCTGCGCGAGGATGCGGGTGACGAAGCGCTTGCTCGGGATCTCGTAGTAGAGCCGCGCCGGCTAGCAGGGCTCGCCGGTCACCGTGCAGGGGAGCGCACGATCGGTGCGAAGGGGCGGGACGTCGACCATCGGCGCAGTGATCCTCGGCGACGGTCGCGGTGTCCACCCCCGTCGCGATCAACGCGGAGGCATGTCGAACGAGTCGGGCACCTTCATCGAGCAGCCGCTGGCCCCGCGTCGGACCGGCCTCGAAGCCGTCTTGCGCGTCGTCGATGACCATCGCGCTCGTGCCCTCGCGCGTCGCTAACCGGCGTGGCCGCACCGACCGGCGCGGGAGCAACGTGGGTCGCACCGATGCCGAGCTTCTCCGCCAAGCTCGGCCTGGCTCAAGCCAAGGGCTTCGCGCCCGAGACACAACCTCAGGCGAAGATCAACGTGACCGCTCGAGCGCGGCGGCGATGAGGTTCAGCAGTCGGATGGTCTTCGGCCTGGCCTGTCGGAGCCGGCGCAGCAGCCGCCGCAGCTCGGGCGACTCTTCCACGACCGGCCGGGGTCGTGCCGCCCGTTCCTGTCCGCGAACGCGCCCCGTGAGGATGTCCAAGGAGACGTCGAGCGCCTGACCCATCGCGACCAAGGTCGGGGTGCTCGGCATCGTCTGGCCGCGCTCGATGCGCGCGTAGAATTCCAAGCTGATCCCGATGCGCTCGGCTGCATCGGCCTGACTCCACCCGCGCGCCTTGCGCGCTGTGCGGGCGGCGGCGCCGATCTTCTTCGCGAGCTCCGTCTCCATGCCGTCCTGACAGGGCGGGCAGAAGACGTACGCCCACTCGGGTTGACATCACAGGAACTGAGAGGGCACCATCGGCGAGCAGTAGCGGCGACGACGAGTGCTGGTACTGGCTGGCGCGGTGAACGACCGCGGCTACGACGTCTTCCGGCTCGGAAGTCGCCTCGTCGTGGCCCACCGGCACATGTTCGAGATCGAGCACGGCCGCCCTCCCGCCGGGATGGTCCTGCACTCATGCGGCAAGAAGTCGTGCGTCAACCCGCGGCACTTGTACGAGGGCACGAAGCCCAAGCCGCACGACGCAGACGCGTCGCGGATCGAGCAGATCGATCGTGCCGCGCTCCCGCCATCCTCCCCGCCGCGAGGTGCCTCCGGGGTCAACAACCCGCGGGCTCAGCTCAACGAGGAGCAGGTCCGGAGGATCTGCACGCTCCTCGACCAGGGCGTGAGCCCGAGGATCATTGCGCTCGACTTCGAGGTGGACGCGAAGAGCATCCGGAACATCGATCAGGGCAAGACCTGGGGACATCTACCAGAAGTGGCGCAACGCGCGGACATGCCGAGGAGAAGGCGACGCCGCGGCTGGCGGCGGTACGGCCGCTGACGGCTCGGCGTGTACCCCACTGCGGGGGGAGAGAACAACGCCGTCCTTCAGCGTGCTCGGGCTAGAAGAAACGGGCCGCACCCATCTCCTTGGCTGATCCGAGCTGCGCGGTGATCGAGGGAAGTGCGCGGCCTCCGCGTGCTCGTCGAGGCGAAGTTCTGGGCGGACTTCACGGAGCACCGGCCCATGGACTACCTCGACCAGCTTCCGACGGGCGGCGTGCTCGTCGTCATCTGCTCGGGCGCCCGCCTCAGGAAGTCGGGCGTGAGCGGCGTAGCGAGCTGCGCGTCCGGCTCCACGTCAGCAGCCAGCGGCTGGTCCTCGAGCGTGCAGGTCGGAGGACGTGGGGCGGACTTGTCGCTCTCTGTCCGCGCGGATACCCAGGCCGGCGTGCAACACGCGGAGCACTTCCTCTCACGCCTCGATCGCCTGCCCCGCAGCGAGGTGGATCTCGCGCTCGAGCTCTACCGCGACCCGGAGCTGCTCCGCGCTGTCCTCGACGCCGCGACGCTGCCGGAGCGCGTAGAGCGGGTGGCGATCTCGCTCGACGATCCCGTGCAGGGCCCGTTCCTGGTCGTCACGCGCAGCGGTCACTTCGTCACGTGCCTCGGTCGGGGCATGCGGGCCGGGGATCTTCCGCTCGTGAAGCGCGGCGAGCTCGATGCGATCTCCCGGAAGGTCGCCCGGCTCCGGGAGAGGATGGACCTCGCGAAGCAGCTCGGCGGAGAGCGAGGGCACACGCGCCTGCTGCGGCGACTCCTCGTCGCGTCCGACTCGGTGAGCCGGGAGGACTTCCTCACCGTCGCGGCCTGGGAGCCGCTCCTCGGCCCGGTGTTCCTCGACCTCTACCTGGCCATGGGGCGGGAGCTCTCGCTGCAGGGGCCCATGCTCCGGACGCGTCGCAGCCGCCGGGCCCAGGACGAGGAGGTTCTGCACGCGTACTGGAACCTCCTGCACGCCGCGGGGCACATGGCCCTCCTGGGCGCGATCACCGCCGACCGGGAGCAGTACGTGTCGCTCACCGATCAGTACAAGGGAGCGCGGGCCGCGTTCAGCTATCCCCTGACCGGGACGGGCGTCGTCACGTTCATCCTCAAGGGCGCGTGGGCGGCGGCGCGCCTCGGCAAGCTCATGCTGCCCGACTACAAGCGGGCGCTCGCGGAGGACGTGAGCTTCTTCGAGCTGCTCGACACGCTGTTCGCGCTCCTCGCGATCGGAACCCGGACGAAGAGCACCCGCGCCGAGATCGTGAAGGCGCTTCACGCGGCCCCCAGCACCGCCCGTACGCCGCAGGCCAAGCGGATCCGGGAGGTGATGGGCCGCGATGTGCAGCTCTGCTGCGAGGTCACCGCCCAGCTCCTTGAAGCGCCCGCCGAGGAGCTCGAGGCGGTGGTCCGCCGAATCGGCGAGAGCTACTTCGATCCGGGTGCCGAGCGGCTGGACGATTCAATCCAGGAAGAGCTCGTCCGCACGCTGCCGCTGATGTCCTGGACCGATGGGATCACGGACGGGAAGAAGCTGCTGGTATCGCTGCACCTCATCGCAGCCACGGCTCGTGGCGCGCCGGAGCAGTTCTACCTGCCCGGCGAGCTCGCTGAGGCGCTCCACCAGCCGTGGACTCCGGCCAACACGTGGCTGGTGCTCGATCCGCTGCTGAAGGCGGAGCAGGCAGGGCGCAAGCCCGGCGCACGCGCGGCGTCGATCGGACGGCAAGATCCCTGCCCCTGTGGCAGCGGGCGGAAGTTCAAGAGATGCTGCGGGACGTAGGTGCAGGGCAAGGCACGAGCAGCGGCTCGAGCGCAGAGGTGGTCCGACGTGACGTCTCCCGGCGGTTTCTGGGAGCAAGCTACGCGCGGCGGTCGAGGTACGTTCGGTAGTGGTCCGGTTCGAGGATGGGGATCGCGTCGTTCTTCGTGACGCACGACATCCAGTACGGACCGGCGAGCTTCATGAACGCCTCGAACTGGGCCTCGGGCGTCGTCTCCTCGATGAAGTAGAAGAGCTTGTCGCGCACCATGTTCTCGATCTGGCTCTTCATCTCCTTGGGAAAGCCCTTCGGGTCGCCCCAGAGAACGGCCTGTTCGCCGTGGCGGATGGCGCGCGTCAGGAGGATCTCGCCCTTGCCGTAGGCATCTACCGACGGGAACACCGACATGGTCCGGCCCGAGATCAGCTCGCGGAAGTTCGCGACGGTCTTCGTCCGTCCGGCGTCCTGGTAGAGGCCGAGACGGCTCTTGCGCGCCTCGTCGATGAAGCGCAAAAACCCCGGCCCCGCCTCGGTCCCCTCGAGGAACTCCTCGAAGTAGTCGAGCGCAGTCTGGCGCTCGGGGCCGAAGGGGAAGTCCATCAGCGCCCAGCTCTGGACGAAGACGCCGTCCTCGAAGGCCGGGTCGCTCATGAAGAGCCTCTCCAAGTCCTTCCAGCAGCGGGTCAGCGCCGGGTACTTGTTCTCCGCGACGCACGCGATGCCGAAGAAAAGGAGAAAGCGGTACGCACGCATGTACTCGGCGAAACCAGGCGGACCCTCGATCCTCTCGGTGAGGAAGGCGTGAGCCGCCTTCACGTTCCGAAGCTGGTCGAGCGTGAAGCGCGACGGATCCAGATTGCCCGGCAGAATCGAGAGCCACGCAGGCTTCTTCTTCGCCATCGGGCCAGCGATAGCAGGCGGCGCGGCGGGCTTCCATCCCCACGCCGCGGGAGGCGCAGCGGCCCAGCCGCCGGGAGGGCCGCTGGACACGCAGCCGGTCGATCGGACCGAGCCGAGTAGCCGACGCCGAGGAGATCGAGGAGAAGGGGCGGACGTGGTTGACGTCGGCGCGAGAACGGGGCTCGCTTCGCCGCATGGCGATTTCGCGCCCGCGTCACACCGACCTGAAGCTCGTCCCGCAGGGCGAGATCGTGATCAGCGAGCCGGTGGGCGGCGGGGTGGAGGACATCACGGCGCTGGCGCGGGAGCTCGGCACCGGCCGGATGCTGCTCGGGCTCGATGTCCCGAGCACGTGCCCGACGAGGTACACCCCCGTCATGAAGCTCGTGCGGGATGGTTCCGACCCCGGCCGGTAGACGGTTCCGATCCCGGCCTGTACATGGTCCACCGCATGACCTACCGCGGCGACGGCGGCTTCCTGCCGCTCTCGGGCGGATCGCTTCAGGACCTGCTCAGCCGGTTCGTGGTCCACCTTGGGACCGATCGGTTCTTGGAGCTGTACTGAAATCCCGACCGCCGTCATGCAGAAGCCGCGCTTCACCGAGACGCAAGGACGCTACTTGGCCTTCCTGCGTGCCTACACGGCCGTCCACGGGCACGCGCCCTCCGAGGCGGAGATGCAGGACTACTTCAAGGTGAGCCCGCCGTCCGTGCACCGGATGATCCTCGCCCTGGACCAGCGGGGGCTGATCGCGCGAGAGCCCGGCGTGGCCCGCTCGATCCGGGTGCTCGTCCCGGCAGCGGAGCTGCCGCCGCTTGACGGTGACGAACCGACCCCGCGTGGACGGAGCGTCGCCGGCTCGGCCGACGATCTTCGGGAGCGTGCGACGATCGTGGAGCAGACGGGGCGCGAGGTGGTGAAGGTCATGCTCGCGCGGGCAATCGCCATCGGGATCGACGACGCGGACAGCCTGCCGCTGATCGCCGCCGCGGCGGACGCCGTCGAGAACATGGTCCGCGCGGCCGGCATCGCGCCGCGTGGCGCGCGGCTAGCGCGCGAGCGGGTGCTCGACATCGCCGAGAAGGAGTACCTGCGCCTGTGCAGCGAGCAGGACGAGGAGGGAGATCCCGAGGAAGACGCAGCGAGGTTCTGGGAGCTGCTGGAGCCCGAGGACGGGCATGGATGAAGCGGTGCCGCGCAAAGCCGTTCCGAGCCTGTAGTTCATCTTCTGGACTTTGTGCCCACAAGTTCAACGGCGGCTTCGGCGCCAGCACCCACGCGGATCACGCCTCCTCTCCCGCAAACCGTGGCTCTCAGCGAGGATAAAACATGGAGAAATCCACGCAACGAGCAGCCTGACCGAGGAGCCGTCGGTGATCTTCAAGATGTAGTTCAGCAACGTCTATCGCGCCTGCGTGGCGCGCTTTTCTGCGCGTCACGTAGGGCCATGGGCCTCCGTGTGCGCGCTGCATGGAGGACATCGTGAGGTTGAGTATCCCGACGGATCTGCGCCGCAGCTTCGAGGACAAGATCAAGCGCGACATCTTCAACCCCGTCGCCCGACTCCTTCCGGAGCATGTTCGTGAGGACCGACCGCAAGACGCGATCGCGCAGATCTGGGCCATGTACGAGCGCTACGCCGAGCGCGGCGAGCTGCTCGACGACGCGATCTTGGTCCACTCCTGCGGCCCGCGGGCGACGGACGCGAGCCGGTACTACGTTCCCTGCAACGGATACCAGAGGAAGTGCGATGTCTTCGACCCGTGCAACTTCATGGAGGGGCGTATCGAGGTGCTGCGCTTCGGCGATTTCGACAACGAGGACGAGCACCGTGGCCCCAACGAGGACGAGCACCGTGGCCCCGACGAGGACGAGCACCGTGGCCCCGACGAGGACGAGCACCGTGGCCCCGACGAGGACGAGGCGCCGGTCGGCTTCGGCCTCGCCGAGGCGACCAGCAGCAACCCCACACGGCGGATCTTGTCCGCGATCAATTTCACCGCCTGGCTTGCGGACCTCCCCGCGGACGACCGGTGAATGCTCGAGCTGCACGCCGCCGGGTTCGATCTCGAGGAGATCTCCGGCGAGATCGGCTCCTCGACGTTCGCCATTTGCAGGCGGATCGAGGAGCTCGGCGAGAACCTGGCCGGGCACGCCTGCCTGCCCGATGCCGTTCGTCGCCGGCAGTCGAAGCGCATGGCGATACACGAGGACGCACAGCCTGACAGCCGAGTCCGACGCAGGGTACGGGGCCGGCCCGACAAGTCGCAGGTCCCCATCTCCGGCACAAGGGACATGCCGACCCGGCGGATGCGACGCGCGGCGTGATGCCGCGGAGCGGGCCCACGCCGGTTCCTTTAGCCCTGGATCCCCTACGCGACGTTCGGACGGGCTGGAGGCTAAAACGAGGGAGGATCCCTCGTCGAGCGCCGCAGCGCTCATCTCCATATGTCCAGCTCTTTGATGTTGTTGTACGACTAACTCGCCGCGTCTTCCGGCTTGTCCGTGGCGGTGGTTCCGCTTCCTACGCCCACGCCGAGACCGAAGGCGGCGACGCACAAGGAGCAGAGGCCAAAGAAGAACCGGATCGGAGAGACGATGATGATCATGGGGATCCTCCTCATCTCTCTTATTCCCGAGAGCAGTCGGGAATTGAGACTACGACGGATGTTATCCTTCAGCCTGCGGCATCGCTCGCGTACCTCCGGGAACTTCAAGGCCGCCTCGATCCGCGGGCGGAGCGCATCGATCCGATCGCGGCACCGCGCACGATCTCCCCGGCGAGCGCTCGTGCACGATCCAGTCCGGCCGAGGAGGGGCCATCACGTTGACGCAGCCGCGGGAGACGGTGCTCTTCCAGCCCGCCGAGCGTGCACGCGGTCGTGTCCGCCTCTTGCTGAGGAGCAAGGCCTCGACATCCTGGCTGTAACGATGCCACTGTACCCGCTTGGGATGTTCCGGGTCAGGGCGTGAGGCATCACGGTGCGTGGCTTGACTTTGCGGCGCCCCCGGGCGGTGGCGTCCGGCTCATGCGAGAAGCGCGTCAGGAGCCTGCCGGCGCGCGGTCATGACGCCCGGGCGTACTTGCCCGTTCCGTGGACCTTCTCGGCGGCGTCGGCGCACCTTTTCAAGATCTCGAGCGCCTCGTCGGACGCGGAAGAAGCGGGGACGACCAGCGGCAGCGCGCCCGGAGGAGTGGCGGCGCTCACGCAGTCGGCCATGCCATGCAGCGAGGCGGGATGGCATCGCTCGAGGCCGGCCCTGAGCGAGCCGCCCCCGAGTTCGTTCATCCGCCGCGCCCCCTCGCTGAGGGCGTCGTCCCCGAGAGTCAGCTGGGCGGCTCTCGTCAGCGCGTCGTTGTCCGTGAGCGTCAACTGGGCGGCTCTCGTCAGCGCGTCGTTGTCCCCGAGAGTCAGCTGGGCGGCCCTCGTCAGCGCGTCATTGTCCCTCGTGGGCTGGCTCGGCGGCATCGTGGTCGTCGTATGCATCTTGATGTCCGTCATGATGTCCTCCTTCGCGAACTGGTAGGTGGCTAGATAGTCAACCACAAATCAAACGATATGGAAAGCCCTACCACCGCGGTCGTGTCCACCTGGTGTTGATGAGCTCGACATCCTCGGCCGAGTTGGTGGTCGTCTGCAGCACAACGTCCGTCGCGTCATTGCCGTATCTTGCTGATATCGACTTGACGTCGGGCTCGGCCCCCCAGGAAGAGGACGGGACGCTGGACGGGTCGACATGGGTGCCCTCCAAGGTCCTTCAGAGCGGCCCACCCAGCGGCGAAGGCGAGCACGTCGGACATAGACGAAGGTCCGTCGGCCGAGGTGCGAGATCGCCGTCAGGATTTTTCGTAGTAGTTGCCTGCCTTTACAGCAATCCACCTCCCGTCAGCGCAGCGAGGTTCGACACGAGGAGCGGGGCGGTGGAGCCGAGAGGAAACCGCTCGTGGTAGCGTTTTGACGGTTGGCGAACGGCAAGAAGAACTGCTGATCCCCGGTGCCACCATGGGGCCGGCGCACGGAAGTGCTCACCAGACGCTCGATGGCCGGATGCGGTTCTTCGGCGTAAAAATCATACATTTCATCCACTTACAGAAGTGGCTCGGTAGATGGCAGGACCGTCGGGGGCTGAATCCCGAGAGCAGGATCGGGGGCTCCAGATCGCCACGTCGCAGCTGGCACCGGCGCCGGGAACGGAGCGCTGTCCCCCGGGCGTGGCGTGTCGCCGGGTGAGCTCGGGTTGACGTGCCCGCAGGCTGTATGGCTACCCTTCCTTGCCGTGGCCCGGATCCTCGTGCTGCCCCGATGCGCCCGCGGTTCTCGGAAGGCTCCGCTTGGTCCGGGCCGTACCGGAGCTCGGCTTGGGGCACCGATAGATCGACGTGGAGAAGCGGCTACGGATCGGGAGCCGCGACGATTACTGCCAGGTCTGGGAGCTGGTCGGTGAGGTCCTGGACACAACCTGGATCGAACGCGACGGTGAGCTGACCCGGGCCGATCCAGATCCAGCCGACGGGGCCCGACGCCTTCTGCCGTACACGCTCAGGCGCGAGGTGAACGTGGTCCGCGAGCTCGATGGACCGGAACGATAGAGGCCCCTCCGCCTCCGCGCCCTGCACGTCCGCTCGGCATGCCCGGTCCTCCCGTCGCCCACCCGGAGCCGCTTGTCCTGACGCTCACCCGTGGGCGCGGGGAGGCGCGACGGTGACGGTCGTCGTCTGGTAGAACGGAAACCGCCCCGCGTCGGCGGCCACCGACCGGGGCGGGCGGCTCGCGCGTTCAGAAGCGCGGGCGGTGAGGACCTTAGCACAAACAGGTCCATCAAGTCGCCCGGATCCCCGGCCAGCGATCCGGTCGACATGCCGCTCCTCCCCAACGTCCAGCGTCTTGCCGCCCATGGCCCGGGCAGCCTCGCGGACCATGTCGTCGTCGACGTCTCGGCGATCCTGCGCTGGATCTTCGAGACGGAAGCCGACGCCATGCGGACGTGGGTGCTGCTCGACGAAGCAGTTCAACGGAGCGGCCGGCACGTCCTCTGGATCGTGGCCCCGTGCGCCCCTCCCTGCGACGGCGTCGATGTCGCCGATCTCGACCGCGAAGAGCAGCGCCTTCTTGTCCAATATGGAGCGGCGGCCGTCATCCGCACCCATCACCCTGCGCTCGCGTCGCTGAGGGAGTACATCCCCGGCTCGATCAGCGTCGTTACTGCGGGGGTCGACGAGCGCCTGCACCAGCTGCTTCCGCTGGACCACAGCGTCGACCAGATGCTCGACGTCGGCACCGGAAGGCGATGGTCCAGGGAATCCGCCCTTGCTCGTAGAGTCGAGCCATTCGCCCAGCCTGAACTTCGAGCGATCGTCGGCGCCGAGCCCGGTGACAAGGGCTTGACTCGCGATGCGCGGAAGTACGAGCCGCAGCTACAGCATCTCGTGCTGGGCGAGAAGCCGCTTGGCGAACTCCGTCTCGCTCCGTGGCTCGAGGAGAAGCTGCACGCCAACGCGCAAGACGTGAAGCGCCGGGCAGATGAGCTTCGCGGTGGAATCCTGGAGGACACGCCGACGATCTCCCGCCTCACGGACTGGGTGAGTTCCACGAGGCGAGCCCCTTCAACGACGTACCTGCTCCCCACCTTCGGCCGCGATGGAAGCCTCCTCATGCTGCACGCGATCGCGCGCCGGCAGTCGTTCTTCACGTTCGGCGACTACATCGAGGGGCATCTTCGCGATCTGCACCGCGACGATCCGGATCGCTGGTTCGTCCCTCACGGGCTCGACCTCTGCGCATGGATGGTCGATCGGGCGCTACCGCTGCCGCGATCGGTGGTCGACCCTGCGATGGCGGCCTTCGTCCTCAACCCTGACGACCCGCCGGATCTTTACAACACCTCCTCGGCGGCGCTCGGCTACCCGGACGACATCAAGGCGTGGCTAATGGACCTTGAGCGCGAGGAGCCCTCTCCGGAGCGCCTTCACGACGCGATCGGTCTGCTTCCTAGGGTCGACGTGGAGCTCACGCAGCTGCTCGCCCGAGAGGGACTCCTCGCCGTGCTTGAAGATGACGTCGCGCTGATGGTCCCGGTGCTCGCCAGGATCGAGCGGCGGGGCGCCTGGGTGGAGGTGCCGCGAGGATATCGCTCGTGGCAGGCGGTCGAGAAAAAGCTCGTCCGCCGCCTGCGCTTCCACGAGAAGATCCTGCGGCAGCAACTGCCTCACGTCGATCCGTACCACCAGTCGACGTGGTACCTCGTGAACGAGATCATGCGTCTCTCGGCGAACCTGGTGAGCTGGCGCTACGTGGCAGATGCGCATCCAGAGCAGCACCTCAGGCGCTTTGTCCTCGCTGGGCTGCCCGCCGCTCGTGCAATCCAGCGGGCGCGCAGCATCGACGCGAGTGCCCTCGAGTGGATCAAGAGGCTGGAGACATCAGGAGGGCGGTTGCGAGGGCGCCTCGTGCCGCAGGTGACCGGCCGCTTTGGCTACCGCGGCTACGCCCTGCAGAATATTCCGGCGCGTGGCATCGAGGGCCAGCTTATCCGCTCTGCGCTCCACGGGCCGCCGGACTACACCTTGTTCTCGGTCGACTACGACTCGTTCGAGGGCCGGCTGCTCGCCGCGATCTCGGGCGATCCTGCCCTGCTTGCGTCCGCGCAGCAGCGGGACATGCACGCCGCGAATGCGCAGCTGCTCTTCGGCATACCGACGCCGGAGCTCCGGGACCGCGTGAAAAAGGCGCTCTACGCCATCGGCTACGGCCAGCAGAAGAAGGGCTTCGTCTGCGACCAAGCCGATCTCACGAACGATGAAGCTGCGGCGTGCTTCGACGCGGTCGTCCTCGGCTTCCCCGAGCTCATTCGCTACTGCGGCACCGTCACGGCCAGCTTCCGGGCGACCCGCACCGCTACAAGCGCGGGGGGGTGGAGGCGGAGACCAAGAAGCGCGAGGGAGGCCATCAACACCGGCATCCAGGCGCTCGCGGCCACGATCTTCCGACGCGTGCTGCGCCAGCTCGATGTGAAGCTCGCGCCGCTCGGCGCGGCGGTGCTGGTCCAAGTCCACGATGAAGTGATCGTCGCCGCGCCGCCCGAGACCGCCCAGGCGGCGATGCAGGTCGTCACGGCCACGATGGAGAACGCCGCCCTCGATCCGCCGGTCCTCCTGCCTCATCCGGTCCCGCTGTTCACCAAGCTGCACCAGGGGGAGACGTGGGCCGATCTCTGAAGGTGCTGAACGAGTGGGACGAGTGCGGCCGATGCGAGCGCGCTGAGCGACGGCTCGGCGTCTTCGCGCCGAGGTGGTCGAACCAAGTGCGCGTCGTGATGCTCTCGATCGCAGCACCGCGGAGTACCCAGGTGGCCGGCGTCGTGCCACCCTCCATCCTTCGTGAGCTGGAGGCCATGCGGGAGGCGCTCGGCCTCGGGGTCGACGAGTGCATCGCCGACAGCCTTGCCGCCTGCGGCCTCGGAGCGCAGCCCGCGGCTCACGAAGTGGCGGCATGTGCCCACCGCTTCCTCGAGCATGCGGTCGGGGGCGCCATCCCAGATGTTATCATCCTCCGCGGCGAGGCAGCCCTTTACCTGGTGGAGGCCGCGGGACTTCTGGACGAACAGGGGGCCTGGCGCCCTGTAGGAGTGCTGCGTGGCGCACGTGTTGTTGTTCACGAGGGCGGCCGGCACGGGCTCTGGCATACGATCCGCGCGGTCGCGAAGCTCTTGAACAGGCAGGCGCGCTCTCTGCCCAGACATCCTCAACCGAGGGCAGGTGCCGAAGAGGAGTTGCTCCAAGTCCTCGGCCATCACACGGGGATGGGGCGCAAGTCGCTTGCCCGAGAGGGCTGGACGAGGATCGCGGGTGTGCGTCTCTCGGCCGCTGAGGTGCGCGCCCACCTCAACGGCCGGTACTGGGTCGCGCCCTTCTCGCCGATGCATGAGTGGAGCTTCGTCGGCGTCGACATCGACAGGCACAACGCGGTGCAGGAACTTCACTTCGAGGAGACCTTCAAGCGCGCCAGAAAGGCACTGCCGGGCGCGCTCGTTGTCCAGAGCGGCCCCTCGCGCGGCGCCCACATCTACGTCCGCGTCCCCGAGGGCTGGAAGTACAAGGACGCGGCGCTGGTCGTCCGCGCCTCCTTCACGATTCTCGGGCTCCTCCGCAAGCAGGACAAGACGCAGGACGGGCGGCTCATCGTCACCGAGCTCGTCGAGGTGCCCGCGCAGCCGCTCCGTCTCCCGTTCGGCCGCGGGAACAAGCTCTGGGCTGATCCGCGGCCGATTGACGAGCAGCTCGATACTTTCCTTGCGTACGGGCGCGGCGCCGACTTCCGTGCGTTCGAGCAGGCCAGGGCGCGCGTCTTCCGCGAGCTCGAGCTCGAGGGAGAATGGACGGCGGCGAAGGCGGAAAAGATCAACGGATGGCTCCACGAGGAGGAGCTGCGCCACGTGACGCGCGAGAAGCTCCCGTCGGACGATCCATGGGCCGCGGTGCTCGACGAGCTACCGCCGTACCTTTCCAAGATCGCCACGATTGGATCTCCGTCATACGGCAGCCGGAGCCGGTGGACCCGCGAACTCGTCCGCGCGCTCGCTGACCTGCGACCGCGTGAGGAAGTCGAGCGGCTCATGGCCCACTGGATCACCTCGCGGGCGCACGTGAGCGAGGACATCGAGAACAACGTGTCCCGGGCGCTGCGGCAGACGAAGAAGTTCATCGCGTCGCACTACCGCTCCCTTGGCGGCGTGCCGGAGCGCGTCTGGCGGGAGATCGACGACGCCATCCGCACCGCGTACACGAGGGCGGCGGCCTCGGAGCCGGATAAGCTTCGGGCGACCGCGCAGGGCGGGACGCTGCGCCTAGAGGACCTGCGCAAGACCGCGTTCTTCATCTTGCGACGGTTCTACGCCAAGAGGAAACGCACGCTCTCGTTCCACCATGACATGTACTTCCAGCGCTTCACCGGGACCAACACGTCGCGACAGGTCAAGCTCTTCCTCACGGCGAGCGGCACTTGGCTCCGCTTCAGCCGGGGTGCCGTGCAGGGCACGCGCTCCGACGAGTTCACCCTCCGGGACGACCTCTGGCTGGCAGCCCCCGGCGAGCCGCTGCTCTACCCGCTGCCCAGCGAGATCTGATCACGGTCGCTCCGCCGATCCTGTTCTCCCGTCCCATGAGCGCAAACCGCTTGTCTTCAAGACTTCCGTGAAGAGCACCACCAATTCTGAGACGAGCAAAGATCTAAAAGTCCCGGTGAACGGGTGGGGTGGTGCTGGTTGGTGAGTGGGTGGGGATGGCTGGGAGCGGGCGGGGGGAGGTGTGGGCGGTGAGTGGATAGGCCGGGCAAGGAGGGGTCGGAGGGGGGGCTTTTCCGTTTGCTCGGCTCAGAATCGGCGTCGGCCTCAACGAAAGTCTATGAATCAAGGGGTTTTCGCACGGGAGCGGTCCCGTGAGCCCTCCGAGGCGGTGACTCCAGCCCGAGGCTCGCTCCGGGTTCTTCATGTCGAGGTAATTGTTCGGGTGGACTTCGGAAGACTTTCGGCGAGATGAGGTTCAGGGTTGAGACGAGAAGACGCACAACGTCGACTTGAGCCGGAATTGTAGTTGTGGACGAACTGTGACGCACTACGCTGCGCGCCTTGGTGATCGAATGGAAAAACAAGGTGAACGAGTCTCCCTCGAAGCCGCTGATCTCGTGGAGAACGCCGTCGACATCCCTGAGTGCCACCACGACTCGGACGGCAAGACATGGCGGCTGATCGACGGGGACTACCACTGCATCTCCGACCCCGCCGATTGGACCGAGGATGACTGGCAGGAGCACGTTCCCGTCGCGTCGGCTCGGCTCGCTCAGCGTACGATCGCGCAGTTCAGCCGCCACCACTACCGCGTGAGCCCTGAACAGCTCGCAGAGAGGCGGCGGAGGTGGGCTGCGAAGCGCGCCGAGAGGGCCCGCGAAGAGCGCGTTCGCGCACGAAGCGATCAGGCATGTCGATTCCGTCCCGAACCGAAGCCAGTCCCGCGACCTCGCCCGATCCGCACCCGACGCTCATCGACGCAGCATGCGACCGCTGATCCGACACCCCCACCAGAGCCAGCTCGAGCGCAGCCCGCCACCGCCGCGGGGATTGACACCGCTGCGTACAGCGTAATGGCCGATCAGGTCATCATCGATGAGGTCCATCTCATCGACGGCGCCTTTAACGGGCGCGTCCCTCAAGACGGTGCACTGGGCGGTCGCAATCTTCTGCTTCACCTCAGAGGAGACGCCGACCGCGCTGTGGGAGACCGGATGCTAACCGGCGCTGTGGGGCGCTGGCGCGACCGCGGCAGCATCGTAAATGTGCCCGCGCACTCCTGGCACGAGGTGCTGCACGAGGCCTGGTGTTCAAGCTCGATGCTCGCGTCGGCGGAGCGGCCTGAGAGCATCGAGGCCGCACGGGCAACGGGTTACGCAACGGCGGTCGTCGTCGACATGTCTCCCTCGGACAAGGCGTTCTTCGCGGCGGGGTCGAGCACGACGATCGGCCCGTGCCCCGCTGAGACGAGAGGCAAGACGTGCGTGGAGTGCGGGTTCTACTTCGACGCTGACAAAGGCGTCATGAAGAACGTCGCCATCGCCTTAGAGGCGCATGGTCCGATGGCCCGCCGAGTGCGCGACGCCCTCGTTCAGCAGCGCGTTCTGGTTGCCGACGAGTCGCACGGCACTCCATCGCGAGAACGGTGAGCGAGATGAACGGGCACGCCCTCGTCGAGGAGAGCACGCCGCAGCTCGTCGTGATCGCGCCTGAGAAGCAAGCGTCTGCCGCAGCGCGGGATAACAAAAGTAGAAGGGCCCGCGCCCACAGCGTCGGTCTCCCGCATCTTCTTCCGGTTGCAGAGGTGGCCGCTGTTCTCGGCGTGTCCACCCGGACGGTTCGCCGCCTCATCAAGTGCGGTGAGCTCGTCGCCTACCGGATCAAGCGACAGCTCCGCGTCAACGCCGAGAGCGTGACGCACCTGCTCGAGACCTCGCGCATCGAGGGCTCGGAACGGACCAATCCATGCCGAAACGAAAGTACACGCTCGGCCAGCCGCATCTCCTCCGGCGCCGGGGCAAGACGAAGCTCTGGACCGGCTGGCTCGATGGTCGCGAGGTCTCCCTCGGCACCGCCGACCGTGCCGAAGCCCAGCGCCGCCTCGACGACCTCGCCGCCCGGCCCCGACATCAAGGGCTTGCCGCAGAACGCAGCGGAGCTGAGGAAGGAGCTCCGACGCCTCCGCGGCCGCTCTTGACCGAGCTGGCGCTGCGCTTCGCGGAGTACTGCCAGCCGCCCAGGCATACGAAGAAGACGGCGGACAGCTACGCGCGACGGATCCTCCACTTCGTCGAGTGGGCCGAGGGCCAGAAGGTCCGCCGCGCCGACGAGGTCGCGTTCAAGCTGATGTCGACGTACACCCGCAGTCGTACAGAGGCGGGTGCGGGTGCGGCGACGGTGAACCGGGACGTCACCGCGGTGCGCCGGATGTTCGCCTTCGCCGAGCGCGAGGGGCTGATCGCCGAGGACCCATTCGGGGCTCGGGTCTTCCGGAACCTGAAGCTGCGCGAGCCGCGCCCGAAGCCCAACGCGGTCACGCTCTCACCAGAGCATGTGGACCTCTTCCTGGACACGGCCGCCAAGGTCTCGACGCCGGCCTACGCTGCGCTTTTCCGCCTTACGGCCGGCAGCGCGATCCGGATCGACGAAGCCCGCCACCTGGACGCGGCCGACGTTGACCAGGCCCGCGGCGTCCTGACCATCACGCCGAAGCGGAACTGGACGACGAAAGGCTACCGTTACCGGGAGATCCCCATCTCGGAGCGGACCGCGGCCGCGGTGAAGGCGTTCGTGGCCAGCAGGAAGGGCTTGGCGACCGACGATAAGACGGTCTGGAAAGAGATCCAGCGCGTCCGGAAGGCGGCCAGCCTGCCCAAGTTCTCCATGCACGATCTGCGGCGGGCCTGGGCCAGCGCCGTGCACGCGAAGGGCGCCTCCCTGAAGCAGGTCAGCGTGTGGCTCGGGCACGCCGATGTGCAGACGACCGAGCGCTATATCCGCGTCTATCTTACCTCGACGAGCGGACACCAGTTCCTGCCGCGGTGATGCAGTGCAACGGCAGCGTCGGCACGGAGAACATCGCGCGATGAGCTGGGCGAGCGGCTGCCGGGGCGCAGCGGTTGCTGGAACGCACCCGGTGCCTGGCACCGCCGCTCACCGGGATGCGCCCGTTCGTCTGCTCGAGCCCCACCAGCCCGCTGCGGCCCGCCCTTCGGTCACCAACTCGCGCGAGCTGAGGGAGGACGGCAACTACGCCCGTCGCCTCCGGCTCTCGCACGAGATTTGGCAAACTTTTGGCAAGGAGGCTTGCCAGGGGTTTCCTGGCAGGTGTAACCCCGCGAAACCCTTGGCACCCCCGGCAAGAATTGAACTTGCGACCTTCGGTTTAGGAAACCGCTGCTCTATCCACTGAGCTACGGGGGCAGGGGCAACAGCCGCTACGGGCGCCGGACCCTGGCACACCTCGCCTCACGCATCAAGCCAGATCCCCAGCCACGCCCTCGTCCAGCCCGCTCTTCCGCCGCGCCTCAGCGGCCGACGCTCCTCCGCCGGCCGCCAGCCCGCGCGCTCTCCCACCGACCGCCGCCCTCCGCGCGCCTCGATCACCTCCACACCTCGCCCCAGAGCGCCGCCCCGATCGCCAGCGCGGTCGCGCCCCGCATCAGCCCTGCCCGCAGCGCCGCCACGGCGCGCTCGCGGTCCCCCCGCACCACCCGGGCGATCTGCTGCGCCCCCCGGTAGGCATGGGTCGGCTTCACCACCTCGACCTGCACCTCGTCCCCGAGGCCGAGATCGATCCTCTCCCCCATCCCCTTCCCCCCGGCCCGCGCAGCGCTCCCCGCTCCGCCGTCCTCTCCCGCCTCCGTCGCCCCCGCCTCGATCTCGGCTGCGATCCGCTCCGCGACCTCGTCCCCCGCCCCGCTCCGCTCCCGCGGCAGCTTCAGCACCCTCGCCATCGCCACCGCGTCGACCATGCACAGCCCCGCCACCACGGCGAACCCCATCGCCGCCACGAGGCGTTCGAGGTCGGGCGCCGCCGCCCCGGGCAGCCCCGACCCCAGCTGCAGCGCCACCGCGGTCACCGCCGCCGTCGCCGCCCACACCGCCCGCCTATCCGAGAGCGCCACGATCGATCCGGCGCGCGCCCGCCCGACGCGGTTCGCCGCGCTCAGCACCACCGCGAGCGCCGGAACGAACGGCAGCGCGAACACGGCGCCGAACGCCGCCCCGATGATCATCCCCGCCGGCCCCGCCACGAGCCCGATGGTCATCCCGTTCACGACGCCGGCCACCACGATGGCCCACAGCGCCAGCATGCCCGCCATGAACGGCCCTCGCCGGGTCCACTTCCCCGGCGCGTCCACCCACAGCGCGCCGTCCACCGGCGCCTCGCCCGCGCCCAGCGCCATCGCGCCATCGCCCCGGACGCCTCCGATCCGCGGCGTCAGGTAGTGACCCAGCAGCGCCGCGACGATCGGGGTCACGCCCGCGAGCAGGAAGCGGGGCACGAGCTCATCCATCTCGAGAACGTCGGCCGTGAGCCAGCCCCCCACGAGCCCGATCGCCCCGCAGGGGAGCACGAGCGACACGGGAGCATCAGGCGACATGGAATCGGACGTTGAACGCGGCATCTCGAAACCCTCCGGCTCGTTCGTTCCTCTTCGACGCGCAGGCCCTCGAGCAGCTTCCAGCTCTCTGTCGCGCTGCCCGACCTTCCATCATCCCACCACGGCGCTCCACGCGCGCTGCACACGGTCCGCGCCATCAGCCCGGCCCCGCCTGCGGGTGCGGGTAGTGGCTGAGCGCCACCAGGTTTCCGTCGGGATCGCGCGCGTACATCGTGTAGGCGCTCTCCCGCTCGACGACCACGCCCCCCGCGGCCAGCCGGCGACGCCACGCCTCCCGCTCGGACGGCGCGATCCCGAGGGCGACGCAGTGCCAGCCTGGAGCCTCATCGGCGCGCGTCGGCCCGGCGGCCCCCGCCCGCTCCACGGCCAGAAAGGCGCCGCCCCCGAGATCGAGCCACACCGACCGCGGCGCTCCGGCGTCGTCCGTCCAGCGCCGCACCACCGGCAATCCGAGGACGCCCGCGTAGAACGCCTCGGCCCGCGCCAGGTCGCCCACGACCACGGCGAGGTGATGGACCGACAGCGACGCTACCGTCCCGCTCATACTGCGCTCTCATTTCAGCGCCTTTCACGCGGCGACGCACCCGAAAAGCCACGCAGGCGTCGCGCGGTCGGCGCCTCGCCGACGCCGGGCGCTCGATCGGCCGACGCCGGGCGCTCGATCGGCCGACGCCGGGCGCGCGGCGCGCTCGACGTGCTCGATCACCGATGCGACCTGTCTTGCCCCGGCAGGGCGCCTCGTCTATGGTCCCGCTCGCGGACGCGCTCTGCCCGGGGAGTCGCACAGTCCGGTAGTGCACGAGCTTTGGGTGCTCGTTGTCGCGGGTTCAAATCCCGCCTCCCCGACCCTCTCCGACGATCCTCGCCCCCTCGCGAGCCCGGCGGTCCAGCTGAGCCCCATGGCCCCGGCCCCGCGGCTCAGCTGGACCGCCGCGCGCGTCCCCATCGCACCCGGCACGCACCCGCCCCGCATCGAACTTGGCCTCCTCGGGTCCGCTGCGCATAGTCCCGCCGATGTCGACGCCCGTAAGACTCCTGCTCGGCGCATGCCTCTCCTTGCCCATCCTCGCAGGGTGCGGCGGGCCGCAGACGGCCGCCCCGGCAGCGGCTCCGGCGCCGCGCGCGCAGAGCGCGGCGCCGCACAAGCAGGCGGTGCCCGCCGGGCAGCTCGCCCGCGCCGACGTCGACCGGGTGCTGATGCAGGGGCCGCCCTGGATCCTGCGGCGCGTGCCGGTCGAGGAGGTCGTCCGGGCGGGCGCGTTCATCGGCTGGAAGATCCTCGCGCTGCCCGCGGACTGGAGCAGCATCGACCTCAAGACCGGCGACGTCGTCACCCAGGTCAACGGCTCGACCCTGGAGCGCCCGGACGACCTGTTCGCGGCCTATCGCGCCCTGGCCAGCGCCAGCGAGCTCAAGATCGCGTACGAGCGCGAGGGCGCCGCGCGCGAGCTCGTCGTGCCCATCTTCGGGGCCCCGTCCAAGGAGACCGTCCAGGCCTTCGCGAGCGACAGCCCCCCGCGCCGACCGACGACCGCCCGGCCGCGGGGAACGACGGTGATCGAGGAAGACGACGGCGGCGCGCCGCTCGACGGCAGCGCGCCGTGAAGCGCGTACCGGCGCCGCGCGCGCGTCGCGCGGCGCGCGGCGCCGCGCCTCACATGTCGAAGGCCAGCCCCAGGACCCACGTCGAGGTGCCGACGTGCATCTGCGGGCGCGAGCCCAGCCCGTCGAGGTTCGCGAACATCCACTCGCCGAACAGGTACGTGTGGTTGATGCCCGTCGTCTCATCGAGCTGGGAGGCCGAGCGGAGGTCCAGCCAGTTGAGCGCGAGCATCCCGCCGAACGCGAGGTGCGTGCCCCACGTGATGCCCTCGCCCCGGACGCCATCGGGCTTCGGCGTGCCGGGGCCCGACGTCGTGGTCCATAACCCCATCCCCAGGCCCACCTTCGCGTAAGGCACGATCGGGACGCCCGTCTTGCGCATCAGCTCGTCGGCGCGGAGGACGGCCGACAGGTGCATCGGCATGATGGTGAGCGAGGTCTCCTCTGCCTCGGCCCTGGCGTCGCTGCCCGCCACGAAGGCCTTCGCCGACGCCGACGTGTACCCCCAGCCGAGCCCTGGGCCGATCGCGCCGACGTACGGGATCCGGAGCGGCAGCCAGTCGACCTCGACCCCGAAATAGAAATTCTGGCCGTCGCCGAAGGTCTTCCCGTAGGGGCCCGCGCCGGAGAACTCCTCGTCGACCTGGGGAGAGTACGGGGCGAAGCGGAGCTCGAACGCGAAGCTCTGAGGAGACGCATAGCGCTCCTCCCGCTGGATCCTCGACCGATCGTGCTGCCGCCAGTCGCCCACCCCGTGGCTCGTTTGCGCGCCGGCCACGGAGGCGGCGAGGAGCGCCGCGCCGCCGGCGAGGCCGGCGACCAGCTGATGACGGAGATGACAGATCATTCGCTCTCCTGCGTGAAGGAACGCGCGTGCGCGTGTGCGTGGCGTCGACGACGACGGCTCCTGCGCCACAACCCGAGCGCCGCGCCGGCCGCGACGGCGGCGAGCGGCGCGGCGGCCCACCGGCCCGCCCCCACCGGCCCTCCGATGCTGCAAAAGCCCCCGCCGGCTTGCCCGCCGGCATCTCGGTACTGCTCGAAGAACCCGTCGACGTCGGTCGCGGTCGCACAGGAGAGCGCCGACAGCGGCCCGGCATTGCCGACCTGGTCATAGGCCGCGACGCCGACGACATACGACTTGCCGTTGACGACGCCCTTCGTGGCCTCGCCGCGGCTGGCCCTCCCCACGCTGCCGCACTGGTACTTGGAGTCCGGGATCTCCCCCGAAACCAGGAGCGACGACTGGCACCCAGCGCCGCCGCCGCTCGTTGCGCCGCCGCCGCTCGTTGCGCCGCCGCTCGTTGCGCCGCCGCCGGCTGCCCCTGCCCCGTCGCCTCCTCCAGCGGCTCCGCCGCCGCTGCCGGATCCCCCTGCACCGTCGCCGCCCCCGGCTGCCCCTGCCCCGCTCGACGCAGCAGCGGATTGCCCCCCATCATCGCAATAGAGGTAGTAGCCCTGCACGTCCTCGTCCTCGTTCTGCGTGTAGTCGACGAGGAGACGACCATCTCCGGGGTGCGCCACCACGCCGGTCGGCGGCTTCGGGCCCTGGAGGTCCATCTTGGTGGTATCCCACTTGGCGGAATCCGGATTGTCCTGGTCCGAGGATTCGAGCCGCAGAAAATAGATGTTCAGGGGGACCGCGCCGGTGCTGGCCCTCGTGCTGTCGCACCCCTCCGCGCCGAGGGCCTCGGCGATCGCCTTCGCCGACACCTTGACGACCATCGTGTCATCCAGGTTGGACTGGGCCGACACCTGCTTGCACCGCGTGCCGGTGTCGCGGTTCGAGTACGCAAGGCAGTCCAGCGACTCGCTGACCCAGACGGCGAGCGTATCGCTGGTCGAGAAGCCGCTCAGCGTGAGCGTGAACTCGAGATCGTTGTTCGTCAGGCAGTCCTCGCGGCTGATCCAGAGCGGGTACTGCGCGTCCGGCCGCTGCAGCTCGGTGCGCTTCACGTCGGTGCTGATGGTCACCGTCGCGCCGGCCTGTCGCGCGCCTCCGGCGAGCGCCGCCGCCGCGAGGGCCACCGCGCACAGCCGGGGGAGGTGCCGCCGCCCTCGCGGCCGGGGCCGCACGAGATACCTTGTCGTCTCCATGGGCGCGTCCTTTCAGCACAGCTCGTACCACGCCGCAAATGCCTCGCACAGCCCTTCGAACGGCGGGGAAAACGGTCGTGCGCCCACGCCGGAGACCGCGTCGAACGCGCCCTCGGAGGCCCCTGCGGTCCCGTCGGAGGCGTCCTTGGAGGCGTCCTCGACGCCCCACCTCGGAGGCTCGGAGGCGCGCTGCATGACGAGCTGGCCATGTTCGCCGTCCGTTCCTGACAAGTTGGCATCGACGCCGCGGAGCAGCAGGGTGAGCGTACCGCCGCGCGGCGCCATGGGCCGACGTGCGCGCTGCGTGGCCCGAAACACGCGCCGTTCGAGGGAGCTCGGCTAGCTTGAAGCTGGTGGACTCGACCGACGCCGCTCCCCCGGAGCCGGGCTCGATGGCAGGGCCGAGCGCGAAGGAGCGCGCCACGGCGCCGGAGCCGGCGCGCGCTGGGCAGCCCGGCCAGCCCGGCGCGCGCCCGGAAGGCGCGCCCGCGTCCCTCGCGTCCGGGGCCACCCCGTCGGTGCGCCCGACCTCGACCCGGCCCAGCCGGCTGCCGCCGAGCGGCGCCGCCCCCGACGGCGACACCGCCGTCCTCGGCGTCCCGCTCACCCGCGTCGAGCTGCACCGGACCGCGCTGCTCTTCTGCCTGCTCTTCCTCGCCGCCCTCCTCTTCGTCGTCGGCCGCTCCGCGCGCGACGCGCTCTTCCTCACCAGGTTCCCCGTCACCTGGATCGCGCCGATGTGGATCGTGTACGGCGTCGCCTCCGCCGTCGCCGCGCTCGCGTACGACCGCGTCGCCCGCCGCCTGCCGCGCGCCCAGCTGTGCGTCGCCTTCGCCCTCTTCGGCGCCGTCACGTTCGCGCTGCTGCGCGTCCTCATCGGCCAGGAGGTGCGCGCCGCGATCCTCGTCTTCTACATCTGGTCCGAGATCATCGCGAACTTCACCGCCGTCCTCGTCTGGGCCGTCGCCCAGGACCTGCACGACCCGCGCAGCGCCAAGCGCCTCTTCGGCCTGATCGGCAGCGGGCGCGTCGTCGGCACCGTCGCCTGCGGCTTCGCGACGGGCGGCGTCGTCCGGTGGATCGGCACCGAGAACCTCCTGTTCGTGCTCATCGCGGCGCTCCTCGCCATGGCCGCGCTCACCAGCGCGCTGGCGCGGCGCCACCCGCTCGGGCGGCCCCCGTCCGGCGACGAAGCGCTCATCCAGGCCCGCCTTCCGCGCCTGGAAGTGTGGCGATCGCGCTACGCCCTCACCGTCGCGCTCCTGACCTTCCTCCTCTTCACGGTCCTCACGATCGGCGACTACCAGTTCAAGGCGATCGCCCTCACGGCCTACCCCCACGTCGACGACCTCACCCGGTTCATGGGGTTCCTCTACGGCGCCGTCGGCGTGGTCGGCCTCCTCGTGCAGCTCGTCGCGACCCCCCTGGTCCTCCGGCGCCACGGCGTGCTCGGCGGGCTGCTCGCCATGCCGGCCGCGTTCACCGCCAGCACCGTCGCGCTGCTCGCGGCGCCGTCGCTCGCCTGGGGCGCGATCCTCAAGCTGAGCGACAACGCGCTGCAGCTCACGATCTACGACGCGACGATGCAGCTCTTGTTCTTCCCGTTCCAGCCGGCGCTGCGGGAGCGGGTGCGGACGCTCGTCTCCACGATCGCCAAGCCCCTCGGCTACGGGCTCGGCGCGCTGATCCTGCTCGCCGTGGCGCCCACCGCCGCGACGGGCCCCGCGCTCGTCGAGGAGGCCGCGTGGATCGGCGTCTACTCCCTCCCGCTCTGCGCCGCCGCCATCGCCCTCCTCCCGCTCGTGCGGCGCGGCTACTTCGACGCCATGCGCCGGACCTTGATGCGCCGCCAGATCGAGCCGGACAGCGTCGTGTACGGCCCCCAGACGCGCGCGATCCTCAAGGAGGCGCTCTACAGCCGCGCCATGATGCAGGTGCTCTTCGCGGTCGAGCAGCTCCAGCAGCTCGACCCGCCCCTCGTGCGCGAGGCCGTGCCCGCGCTCGCGCGCCACGGCTCGGCCAGGGTGCGCGCGCTCGCGGTGCGCCTCGCGGCCGAGCTCGAGCACGAGGAGGGCGCCAGCATCGCGCGCGCGGCGATCCACGACCGGAACACCGACGTCCGCGTCGCCGCCGTCGCCGCGCTCGCGGCGCTGCTGCGGGAGGACGCGCACGACGAGCTGCTCGCGCTCGCGCGGGAGAGCGACGCCGCGGACGCGGCCGGCGGCGAGGAGCTCCGGGCCGCCGCGATCGCCGCGCTCCTGCGCTACTGCGGCCTCGACGGCATGCTCGAGGGCGCGCCGCGGCTGCGCGCGCTGCTCGACAGCCCGTCGCCCCGCGATCGCGTCGCAGCGGCCCGGATCCTCGGCCTGGTCGGCCACGCGTCGCTCCAGCGCGCGCTCGCGCGGCTCATCGGCGATCCCGACCCCGCGGTGCGGCGCGCGGCCGTGCGCTCGTCGTCGAGCGTCGCCGACCCGCGCCTGCTCCCCCTGCTCGCGGACGCGCTCGCCGAGCGCGCCCTCGCGCCGGCCGCGGGCCGGGCCATCGAGGCGCTCGGCGACGACGCCATCCCGGAGCTCGCGGCGCGCCTCGGCGACGACGGCACCCCGCGGGCCGTGCGGCTCGCGATCCCGCGGGTGCTCGCGCGGCTCTGCAGCCACGACGCGCTCGACGTGCTGCTCGCCCGGATCGACGACCCGAACGAGGCCCTCCGCCAGAAGGTGCTCGCGTCGGCGTCGCGCCTGCGCCTCGCGCTGCGCGCGCCGCCGGCGCCTCTCCGCGCGATCCGCGCCTGCATCGACGACGAGACGGTGGAGCACGTCCGCACGCGCGAGGCGTACATCGCGGTGCGCCCCCGCGTCGTCGGCGCGCTGCTCGATCAGCACCTGCTCCGCCGGCTGCGGAAGGGGCTCATCCGCGTGCTCCGGCTGTGCGAGCTCGCGTACCCGCGCGAGGTCGTCGCGCTCGTGCGCACCCACGTCTTCGGCCCGGATCCCGCGCTGCGGGCCAACGCGTTCGAGGTGCTGGAGTCGCTCCTCGACCGCCCGCTGCGCGAGCGCCTCGTCTCCCTCGTCGAGCGGCTGCTCGAGCTGTCGGCCGCGTTCCCCCGGAGGCCGGTGCCGCCGGAGGCCGGCGTCATCTCCTGGATCCGCCACGAGATCGTGCGCGGCGACCCCTACAGCGCCGCGCTCGCGCTCGATGCCGTCGCCCGGTACTCCATCTCCGGCGCCGCCGGGGACGCGCTCGCCGCGACCTACGATCCGGACCCGCTGGTCCGCGAGGCGGCCGCCATCGCGGTCGCCGTCACGTCGCCGCCGGGCGCCCGCGAGCGCCTGGACGCTCTGAGGGCCGACGAGGATCCCGCGGTGGCCCGTTACGCACGATACTGGGCGGTCACCGGCGGCACCGGCATCGACCCCGAGGACGAGATGTACACGACGATCGAGAAGGTCCTGTTCCTGCAGCGCGTTCCGCTCTTCTCCCGCGTGGCCGGCGACGATCTGGTGGCGCTGGCGCGCGGCTCGCTCGTGGTGTCGCTGGTCCGGGGCGACGTCATCTTCCGCCAGGGCGAGCCGGGGGGCGCGCTCTACTCGATCATCTCGGGCGAGGTGAGCCTCACCCTGGACGGCCGCGAGATCGCGCGCCTCGGCGCGAACGACGTGTTCGGCGAGATGTCGCTCTTCGACAGCGAGCCGAGGGCCTCGACCGCGGTGGTGACCGAGGACGCGGAGCTGCTCCGGGTCTCCGCCGAGGATTTCCACGAGGCGGTGCGGGAGACGGCCGAGATCGCGGACGCCGTGATCCGGGTGCTGAACCGGCGCCTGCGCGAGGCCGACCGCAAGCTGGCCGACGCGCACGCGCGGCTGTCGCTCCTTCCGAAGCCGCCGGCGCTGCCCGGGAGAGCGCCGCCCCCGGGGGACGAGACGCCGGCACTCGACGACAGCGACCTCGATTGAGGAGCGCCGACGCCTCAACCTCGGTCGGGTGCCCGTGCCTCAACCTCGGTCGGGTGCCCGTGCCTCAACCTCGGTCGGGTGCCCGTGCCTCAACCTCGGTCGGGCCAGCGCGGCGCTCCGGAACGTGGCCTGCAATGTGCAACGTCGAGCGCGCAGGGACGTCTGAAGAGATCCGAGGGCGCCCGAGGCCAGCCCGACCTCTCCCTGGCACCCCCTTCCAGAAGGACCCATCATGCTGCCGATGCCTCTCCCGCTGTCCTCTTCCCCCTCGCGCCCTGCCCCCGCGGCGCCGGGCATCCCCGGGGCCCGGCTCCGCCGGCTCGGCGGCGCCCTGCCGCTGCTCGCCGCGCTCATCGCCGCGCCCGCGAGCGCCGCCGCCCAGCCCGCCGAGGCCGCGCCGGTCCAGGTCGATGTCCGCGTGAGCGCGCAGGCGCAGATCGAGGCGGACGAGTACGAAGACACCGACCCGAGCGCCCTCGTCGAGTTCCAGCAGCCGCTCGCCGCGTACGGCACCTGGGTCGACGACCCGAGCTACGGCACGGTCTGGGTGCCCTCCGCTGTCGTGGTCGGCCCCGATTTCGCGCCCTACCAGACAGCGGGCCACTGGGCGCTGACCGACGACGGCGAGTGGCTCTGGGTCAGCGACTACACGTGGGGCCACATCCCCTTCCACTATGGCCGCTGGGTCTGGATCTCCTCCCACGGCTGGGCCTGGATCCCGGGACGCACGTACGCCCCGGCGTGGGTCGTCTGGCGCGTCGGTGACGCCGGCTACGTCGGCTGGGCCCCGATGCCGCCGACCTACACCTGGAGCAGCGGCGTCGCGGTCTCGCTGTGGACCGTCCCCCCTGCCGCGTACGTCTTCTGCCCGACGACGCACGTCTTCCACCGCCACGTCCACACGCACGTCATCCGCGATCGCGAGGTCGTCCGGCGCATCGCCGCGCACTCGCACACCTACAGGCCGGCGCGGCCCACCGCGGGCAGGCCCGGGCGCGCCGACGTCCGCCCGGGCGGCGACGGGGGCGCGGGCCGCTCGAGCCCGTCCCACGGCATCCGTCCTGGCGGCTACCGGCCGGCCTCGCCGTCGCTCGCGGAGGCCGGCGTCCCCTCCTCGGCCGCGCCGAGGCACCGCGACAGGCCGGATCCTCGCGCCCTCGCTTACGCCCGCAGGAGCACGACGCCGAGCGCACGCCTCGCGGCCCCGCCGGCGCGCCGTCCGGCGTCGCCCGCGGGCGACGACCGTCGCGCGGCGCCCGCGCTGCGCACGCCGCTCCACCCGCGGGGCACGCGCGACGGCGACGCTCCGGCCCCGGTCGCCAGGCCGGGCCTCCCGGCGCGGGGCGTGTCCGACGCGGGCGCGCACCGCGCCGGCGCGAGCCCATCCCACCGGCCCTCGCGGCCGGCGGTCACGCCGGCGTCGCCCCTCCCGGCCCCGGAGACGCCGGCCTCCCCGGCGCCGCGCCCCGTCGGCACGCCGGCCGCCACGCGCGACCTCCCGCACCGATCGCCGTCGGCCACGGCACCGCGGCCGCTGCCGCAGGCGACGCCGGCGCCGCAGCCCGCGAAGCCGCGCGCGCTCCCGAGCGCGCCGTCGTCGCCGCCGCGCCCCAGGTTCCACCTCCCGTCGGGCCCGGCTCCGGGGAAGACGGCGCCGGCGTCCGGTCGCCCGCGGTCGAGGTAGCGCTTGGTCCACGTCTTGCGACGTCCACGAGCAGGAGAAGATCCGATGACTCTTTCCGCTGACTTTGTGAAGCGTCGTTCACTGGGGCTGTGGTCGTTCCTTCTCGTCGCCGCGCCCCTCGCCTCGGCCGGTTGCATCATCGTCGACGAGGACGGCGACCACGATGGCCATCACGTCCACGATGACTGGGACGACGGCGACGACGGCAGCGTTCCCCCGCCGCCCGCGGACGACGTGCGGCGCGTCGCCGTCGACACGGACGCCACCCTGAGCACCGAGCCGGGCGAGGGCGTCGGCATCTTCGTCGAGTACACGGCGGGCGGGACGTGGACGCTCTGGACGACCTGCGACACCAACACCTCCAAGGTCGTCTGCAGCTTCGATCTCTATGCCTCGGTCGACACGTCGTCCGAGCTCATCGACCTCGCGGGGATCGAGATCGAAAAGACGGACGAGACGCGCCTCGTGGACATCGGCGTCGCGTATTTCCACGCCGAGACCGGCTCGGACATCGACGCGATGACGTTTGCCACCACCCCGGGCGCCGTCGTCCGGCTGGAGGCCCACCTCGACGGGGCGCCGGAGCCCCGCTTCGTCTACTGGTTCGGCGACGGCGTCCTGCACGAGGGCGCGCCCAGCAACCCGATCGACTTCAAGCCGACCGCGCCCTGACGGCGCGATCCTGACGCTCCTCCCGCTGCCCGCGCGGCGGGAGGAGCGCCCGGCGAGGACGCGCGCCGCCCGGGGCTATTTCTTCGGCTGGATCGGCTGCCCCTCGACGTCCCACGCCTCCGGTTCACCGAGGCCGATCGCCTGGAGCTGCGGCAGGATCTCCTGCCGCGGTCCCACGACCACGACGGTCGCCCCCTTCGGATCCACGGCCCTCGCGAGCTCCGCAAGGGTCGCCAGCGTCGCGCCCTGCCGCGCCTTGCTCGCGTCGCCGTCGAACGTCTCCGGCAGCTCGAGCCGCGCCAGCGTCCCGAGGCGCTGCGCGGTGCGGTTCACGGTCTCGTAGGCGGAGACGAGATCCGCGCGGTCCTGCGCCTGCACCTTCGCCAGCTCGTCACGGGTCAGCCCGGAGTCGGCCATCTTGGCGAGCTCGGCGAGCATCTCCTTCAGGGCGGGTCCGGTCGCCTCGGTGACGACCGAGGCCCGCGCCACGAACGCGCCCGGCAGCCTCGTCTCTGTGAACGCCGAGCCGGCGCCGTAGGACCAGCCGTGATCCTCGCGCAGGTTCTGGTTCAAGCGCGACGTGAACGAGCCGCCGAGCGCGGAGTTGACGAGCTGGAGCAGCGGCCGCCGAGGATCGCTCGCGGCGACCCCCTCCCGCACGGCCGCGATCACCGACTGCGGCGCCCCCGGGCGGTCCACGAGCACAAGCCGCGGCGGCTTCCAGGCCGGCGCGGCGGCCGCCGCGCCCTGCGCTGCCGGCGCGGCGCTCGCCGTGGCGCCCTTCGTGGCCGGCGCGGCGCCCGCCGTGGCGCCCTTCGCGGCCGGCGCGGCGCCCGCCGTGGCGCCCTTCGCCGACCACGCCCCGAGATCGCGCGAGAGCGCCTGCTGCAGCTCGTCCCGGGTGATGTCGCCGACCACGGTGATCACCGCGCGGTCCGGGCGCCACGCCGCCTTGTAGAACGCCTTCACGGCCGGGAGGCCGATCGACTTCGCGTCCGCGACCAGGCCGTCGACGGGGTGCCCGTACGGCGTGCCCGGCCCGTGGAGCGCGGCCATCGAGACCAGCCCCGAGACCCGCGTCGCGTCGTCGCCGCGCTTCCTCAGGTCGTTCTGCCAGAGCTCGCTGACGCGCTTCCACTCCTTCGCCTCGAACCGCGGGCGCGCGACCACGTCGGCGAGCAGCGAGAACGCCTTGTCGAAGTTCTTCTTCAGCACGGAGAGCGTCGCGACGCTGCCGTCGGCGCGCGCCCCGACCGAGAGCGTCGCGCCGAGGTCGTTGATCGCGCTGGACAGCTCCACCGCGCTCCGCGTCCCCGCGCCCTCGTCGAGCATGTCCGCGGTGATGTGCGCGAGCCCCGCCGCGCCCTTCGGATCGTCCGCCGCGCCCGACGCGACGGAGATGGCCACGGACACGATCGGCAGCGTGTGGCGCTCGAGCAGCCACACCTTCGAGCCGTTCGGACCGTCGAGCACCACCGGCGCCGGCGGCGTGAACGGCTGCGGCTTCGGCAGCTCCGGCTTGGGGCCGAGCGGGTCCGCGGGCTTCGCGGCCGCCGGCGGGGCGCTCGGACGCGGCGCCTCCGCCCGGGCAGCGGACTGCGCCGGCGTCCTCGGCTCGCAGCCGAGGACCGCGGCGACCAGCGCGATCATCGCGCCTGCGTGTGTCGCTCTCATTTCGTCACCGCCTTCTTCGCCTCTTCGCTGCCCTTCGGCACGACCCGCAGGATCACCCGGGCCTCGGGATCCAGGGTGCTCTTCGCGTACGCCTGCAGCGACTCCGCGGTCGCGTCGCGGTAGCGCTTCAGATCCTGCTCCACGAACCCGGGCTGGCCCTTCGACGTCTCGTACCGGTTGAGCATCGAGGCCCGGCCGGCGACCGACTCGAGCGCCGTCACGAAGGCGGTCTCGTACTGGTTCTTGGCCCGGTCGAGCTCCTCGCGGCTCAGCTTCGCGTCCCGCACCTTGGCGAGCTCCGCGTCGATGGCGGCCTCGACCTTCTCGAGCGGCACGCCTGGCCGCGCGATCGCCTCGACGGTGAACGTCGAGCCGAGATCGCCGGAGTGCTGCACGGCGCTCACCTCCTGGGCGAGCTGCTTGTCGTAGACGAGGGCCTTGTAGAGGCGGCTCGCCTTCCCCTGCTCGAGCGCCGTGGCGAGGAGGTCGAGATCGGCGTCGCCCGGCGCGTACTGCGGGGGGCTGTGCCAGGCCATGACCACCTTGGGGAGGTTCACGTTGTCCTCGATCGTCTTCCGCACGACGCCGCTCAGCTTCACCGGCGCGGGCGTCGTCGCCGCGGGGACGGGCCGCTCCGGGATGCCGCCGAAGAACCGCTCGATGAGATCGCGCGTCTTCTGCGCGTCGAAGTCGCCGGCCACGACGAGGGAGACGTTGTTCGGCACGTACCACCGCCGGAAGAACGTCGTGACGTCGTCGACGGTCGCGGCCTGGAGGTCCTCGTGCGAGCCGATCACGGGGTGGTGGTAGGGGTGTCCCTCCGGGTACATCAGCGAGGGCATGAGGAGATCGACCTTGCCGTAGGGCTCGTTCTCGCTCGTCTGGCGGCGCTCGTTCCGCACGACGTCGCGCTGCGCGTTGAGCTTCGGGAGGTCCATGCTGTCCGCGAGCGACGAGAACCGATCGGCCTCGAGCCAGAGCAGGAGCGGCAGCGTGTGGGCCGGCGCCACCTCGTGGTAGTCGGTCCGGTCCTCGCTGGTCCACGCGTTGTTCCAGCCGCCCTCGGCCTCCATCCACGCGTCGAACTGCTTCGTGGGGACGCGGTGGGTGCCCATGAACATGAGGTGCTCGAACAGGTGCGCGAAGCCGGTGCGCCCCGGCTCCTCGAACCGCGAGCCGACCTTGACCATGAGGTTCAGGGCGACCATCGGCAGCGCGTGGTCCTCGTGGAGGATCACGGTGAGGCCGTTCTTGAGGGTGTACTTGGTGAACGGGATGTCGAGCTTCGGCGCCTGCGAGGCCGCGGACTGAGGCGCGGTGGGTGCGGACGCCGGGGCGGCGGTTGACGCGGGCGCCGGGGCCGCGGCCGGTGCGGCCTTCGGAGCCGCGGCTGGCGCGGCCTTCGGAGCCGCGGCTGGCGCGGCCTTCGGAGCCGCGGCTGGCGCAGCCTTCGGAGCTGCGGCTGGCGCAGCCTTCGGCGGTGAGGACGTGGCCTCGGGCGGAGCTGCTGGTGCGGGCTTCGGCCCGGACAGAGAGAGGGCCGCGGCCACGGCGGCCAGGATCGGCCCGGTGGAGCGCGGGAGCGGCGGGTGACGCGCGCGGGTCTGCATGAGCCCGAGGGTTGCGCCGGTCGCGGGCGGAGCGCAAGCGGGCGGGAGCATGGATACGGAGCCGCGCCCGGCCAACGGGTGTGGTTGTCAAGTTGTCACGGAGGACCGACGCACCGCAGATGCGGAAAGAAAGCGCGGCGCGGACGGGGGATGGCCGGGCTTACGCTGGCTGAGCGCCGGCCGGGGTCGCGGGCGTTGCGGGCGGAGGCACCGCCCCCGGCTTTGCTTCGACCGGCTTGCTTTCCGCGGCCTTGCGGGCCTTCTCGCGCCGCGCCGCCACGCGCCGACGCCGCTGGTAGGCGCTCGTGACCTCACGGACGATCTCGGGGTGGCGCCGGAAGACGTGCGCTGCAGTCTTCCGGATGGCGGCAACGCGGTCCACCATGAGGTGCAGCACCTGGTTGCGGATCGTCGTCGCGGCGGCCGTGGCAACGCCTTCGGGGACCGTCTCCATCGTTCGCCGTTGCAGATCCTCCGCGAGCTTTCTGGCCTCGGCGATGAGGCGCACGTCGAACTCCTCGTCCGCCTCGACCAAGCGGTCCTTGAGCGCCTCCGCGAGCCCCGCGTAATCGCGGAGCGCCTGGGACAGGGCGCTCGAGCGCTGGCCGTCCTGCGCGTGGAACTCCTTGATTCGCGCGAGCTGCGCGTCGGCGGGCTCGTCGACGTCGTCGTCCAGCAGGAACTCGAGCGCCGACTCGAGCTCATCGACGACGAACCGGGCGCGTTCTCCGACATCGGTGACCGCGGGATCGACGATGAGAAGCAGCCGCGTCTGCGCCTCCTGCACGGCGTGAACGATGGAGAGCAGCTCCTCGCTGGTCGACGCGGGCAGGCGGTTCTTGACCCGCTTGAGGCCGGGGCGATCGCCGTCGGGCTCCCAGTACTTCTCCACGAACGCCGCGGCGGCGACCGCCTCGCGCACGGCGACGTCATACGGCACCTTCAGCGGGTTGTCGGTCCGCCCCGTCTCGGCGGCGGCCTTGACCCAGCGATCGTAGTCCTTTCCCTGCTTTGCCATGGCGATTGCTTGTTCCCTCCTCCTGCGTCCCGCGCCTCTCCGGCGCGGCGCGAAGCAGCAAGGATGAGCTCGCTCGCGGAGATGTCCAGTACGAAAGGGGCTGATCCGGATGCGGGCCGGGGACATCCGGTGCGGTGGGGTAGAGCTGCGGTGTCAGGATGGCGGTGGGCGCGTCCGGATGGCGGAGGGCGTGTCCGGATGGCCGGGCGGCGTGTCCGGATGGCGGCGAGGCACGTCCGGATGACGGGCGGCGTGTCCGGATGGCCGGGTGGCGTGTCCGGATGGCGGCGAGGCATGTCCGGATAGCCGGGGGCGCGTCCGGATGGTGCGGGCATCGGTGCCGACCGAGCTTCGCCTCCCGTGCACGCAACCGTGGACACGATCCCGGTTGTGGACGCGGGCGAGACTCGGTTGACACCGAGGCGGACCCGGAGGGCGTGTCTATCCGCGGGAGCCACAGCGTGCTCGAATCCCCGCCGGAGGTGCTCCCATGGCGCGCACGGCCCCCGTACCCAACATCCCTGCAATTCCCGGCATGAACCCCGGCGTCTTCGTGATGGGCGGCGGGGGCGCTGGCGGCGGGAGCGGGGCGGGCGGCGGCAACGGGTCGAAGAACGGCCAAGGCTCCGATGGGAGCAACGGCGGCAGCGGCGCCGGCGGCGGCGGCAAGGGCGCTTGCGGCTCGCCGGGGAAGGATGGCGGCGGGTGCCCGCAGCACCACGGCGGCAAGAACAGCGGCGCGGCGTCGCACGGCGACCCCATCGACGTGATCACGGGCCGCGTGTTCACCGCGCCCATCGTCGACCTCGAGCTGAGCGGGCCGCTGCCGCTCGAGATCGCGCGTTCCTATTCCACGACGAGCCGCGAGCGAGACATCGGCCTCGGCCACGGCTGGACGCACACGTTCGCGTGGGAGGTGGAGCTGCGCCGCGGCGGCGGCGCGATCGTCTGGACCGAAGACGGTCTGGACGTGCCCTTCGGGGTCGTCGAGCGGGACACGGGGGTGATGGGGCCGCACGGATGGGTGCTCCACCGGCACGAGGAAGGGTTCGCGCTCGACGTGCCCGACGGCACGCGGCGGATCTTCGCGCCGGACCTCGACGACCCGGCGCGCCGGCGCTTCCGCCTCGCGGCCGTCGAGGATCGCGCCGGCAACCGGATCACGCTCCACTACAGCGGGGCATCGCTGTCGCGCATCGTCGACTGCGTGGGCCGCACGATCCGTGTGGTGACGACACGCGAGGGGCGCATCGCCGCGCTCGAGGTCGTGTGCGCCTCCGGACGGGTCGTGCGCTTCGCGACGTACGAGCACGACCCCGCGGGGAACCTCGCGAAGGTCACCGACGCGGACGGCCACGCGACGGCGTACACCTACGACGACGACCATCGGCTCGTCTCCTACCGCTTGCCGACGGGCATGATCTTCTTCTTCCGCTACGACAACGAGGGTCGCGGTATCGAGTCGTGGGGCGAGCCCGAGAGCGGCGCCGACCCGTGCCTCGCGGACGATCTGCCCGAGCTCCTCGCGGACCGGAGCACCAAGGCCAAGGGCATCCACCACGTCAAGGTCGAGTACGGCCCTCACGGCTTCAGCCAGGTCGCCGATGCGGCGTGTACGTTCCGGTACGTCGGCAACGAGCACGGCAAGGCCGACAAGGCCGTGATGAGCGGGCGCGTCTTCGCCCGGACCTACGATCGACGCGGGCACCTGACCTCGTACACCGACCCGATGGGCGCGACCACGCGCTGGGAACGCGACCTGTTCGGCAACGAGACGCGCATCGTCGATGCGCTCGGCCAGCAGACGTGCATCGAGCGCCTGCCGAATGGCGACATCACACGGATCGTCGATCCCGACGGCAACGAGACGGTCGTCGAGTATCTGAAGGACGCGATCCTCATCAAGGATCCCACGGGCGCGCTGTTCGAGGTGCGCTACGACACGCGCGGGCTTCCCATCGAGACGATCGCCCCGAACGGGCGGGGCCGGCGTTACCGCTACGACGACCACGGCAACGCCGTCGAGGCCTCGGACGAGCGCGGCGTGGTGCTCTGGCAAGCGACCTTCGACGAGCTGGGGCGCTGCACCTCGTTCCGCGACGAGACCGGCGCGGTCACCCGCTACCGCCACAGCACCAATGGGCTGCTCCTCTCGGTGGAGGAGCCGGGGGGGCTCGTGTGGCGGTTCGAGCGGGACGGGCTGGGCAACGTGATCGAGGAGATTGACCCCAGCGGCCGGCGAACGGTCCTCGTCCGGGGAGGCACCGGCTCGCTCGCCGAGGCGCGGCTACCCGATGGGAGCACCGTCCGCCTGCGCTACGACCGCAAGGAGCGGCTCGTCCGCATCGTCAACGCGCGCGGCGAGACCTATTCGTTCGAGCTGGGGCCGACCGGCTTGAAGGAGCGCGAGCGCACCTTCGACGGGCGCGAGATCAGCTACGACCACGACCTCGCCGGCCGCGTCGTGCGCGTGGCGTTCGCGGGCGGCCACGAGATTTTCCTGGAACGCGACGTCCTTGGGCGCGTCGTGAACCGGACGCGCGCCGACGGGACCGAGGAGACGTTCGAGCACGACTTCCGGGACGACGTGCTGGCCGCCGAGACGCCGTCCGGGAGGGTGGAATTCGTGCGCGACGCCGCGGGAGCGATCATCGAGGAGCGGCAGATCGTCGACGGCGAGGTGTTCGATGTCCACGTCGAGCGCGACGCCATCGGCCTTCCCGTGCGCCTCCGGACGTCGCTCGGCCACACCGCGGAATGGCGCCGCGACTACGCGGGGCGCAGCTTCTCGCTGCGGCTCGACGGGGCCGAGGAGATGCAGGTGCGGCTCGACCTCGCGGGGCGCGAGATCGAGCGCGCGCTGTCAGGCGGCGGGCGCATGCTGCTGCGGTACGATGTCGCCGGCAGGATGATCGAGCGGTGCGTCACCTCGCCCGCGCTCGAGCGGCCGTTGCGGCCGGGGGAGCCTGAATGGGTGGGCGCGCGGGAGCCGGCGGCGACCGTCGATCAGCGCATGGAGTACAACCCCTCGTCCGAGCTCGTGGGCATGTGGGACGCGCAGTACGGGTGGACCCGCTACCAGCACGACGCGATCGGGCAGCTCCTCGCCGCCGTGCCGGAGGGCGCACGCGGCGAGCTCTTTGCCTACGACCCAGCGGGCAACGTCCACGACGCGAGCGGAACCGGCGCGGGCCGCGCGTACGGCCCGGGCGGCCTGCTCGTGCGCGACGGCGCGACGGCGCTCGTCTGGGACGAGTTCGGCAGGCTCGCCGAGCGGCGCACGCGGACCGAGACGGGCGAGCGCGTCACGTCCTACGAGTGGGCGGAGGCGGGCACGCTGTCCGAGGTGGTCCTGCCCGACGGGAGCAAGGTCAAATGCACCTACGATGCGTTCGCGCGGCGGCTCAAGAAGGAGGTCTACCGGCGAAGGGCGGATGGACGGTGGGCGCTGCTCCGGCGCACGCGGTTCTACTGGCACGGGAGCACGCTGCTGCACGAGATCACCGAGGCCGAGGGGGTGAGGTTCGAGCGGCGGTACTGCTTCG
The DNA here is from genome assembly GCF_051525235.1 of Sorangium sp. So ce124. Lineage (NCBI taxonomy): Bacteria > Pseudomonadati > Myxococcota > Polyangiales > Polyangiaceae > Sorangium > Sorangium sp. So ce124. The sequence goes on along the minus strand of NZ_CP150312.1, from coordinate 3,113,136 downwards.
ACGACGGCGGCGAGCCGCTGGCGCACCGGGAGATCGTGCGGCGCGACGGCGAGACTCGTGAGGGGGCGTGGATCTACTACGTCAACGACCTGGCCGGCTTCCCGGAGCGGCTCATCGGCGGCGACGGCCAGGTCCTCGCCGAGATCGCCAGGACCGCGTGGGGCGACGCCGCGGTGCGCGACGGCGCGCGGGCGGCGACGCCGCTGCGGTTCCTGGGGCACTACGCCGACGCGGAGACCGGGCTCCACTACAACCGCTACCGGTACTACGATCCGGCGCTGGGGCGGTACATCTCGCCTGATCCGGCGGGGCCGCTCGGCGGGCTCAACACGTTCGCCTACGCCAGGAACAACCCGCTCGACTACGGGGACCTGCTCGGGCTCGTCTACTCGCGCATCGTCGACAACAGCACCCGGCCGGCGACGGTGCTGTACGAGGGGTACAACGTCACGGAGGGCGCGAACAAGACCCCGAACCAAGGGGGGCACATCCCGCATGACTACCACCGCAAGCATTGCGCTGAAACGCAAGCGATACAGCGCATGAAGAACGACATCCTCGATGAAATCGACAAAGAACAGGGTGCCGCTGCGAAGCGGGGAACGAAGAAGAACCCGTTCATCCCGATGTCCAGAGACGAAAGACAAGCGGAGGCAACCCGGAGGCTAAAAGCCCGGTTTGACAACCCGAACATCTCGATCGAAACGTTTCAGGACAAAGACGGCGACCGCGTCAACCCTTGCGACCTCTGCCAACAAATGTTCGCCGATCTCGGGATTGGCCACGCGGTCGTCGGCGAAGAGGGGGAGCGCGGCCAATTCGGCCACTATAGACCAAGACGTCAAGGGCGCCGAAAGAAAAGATAGTGTTCGCAACTAGGAGCGCGCGATGGAGGAAGTTTTCTTTGGACAGAGCCAGCACGGAGCATTCGAAGCGCTTCGAGCATGGTGTAAAATGGGCTCTCCCGCGGCGTGTGTCGTGTTCGGGCCTACCGGCGCCGGGAAGACTACGACCATTGCTCGGTTTCTCAGGTCCATTACGGAGCCCGACACGCGGAAGGTAGTGGTCCGGGCTGGACGAGTCTTTGGCACGATGTTCGAGCAGGAGGTATTGGCGCAGCTCGCGGCCAGCCTGTGGCCCGGTGATGCACCATTCACCGATGACGTGGACGAGCTCTGCGCACGCCGCCTGAACCGGATCGCTAGCTGGGATGCCGAGAATGGCAAACCGCCCGTCATCATCGCCCTGCTCGGGCTCGACACGTGTGTCGACTGGCCAGACGATCCCGACGCTTCCGTCCTCGGCGAGCCGGGGCCTTCGGTGCACGTGCTGGTTGGGGTCTCAGGCACGCGAGAGATGGCCGAACAGTGGGCGGAGCGGCTGGCTTTTCGTCATGACAATGTAGCCTACATTGCCGTAGAGGGATTCAGATTGCATGAAATTGCCCCGGCTCTGCGCGATCGGCTCGCCTGGGCAGCGCTCGACGGCCCTGGACCGCGCGCGTATGTCGAGGAACTCCTCGCATCGCTGCGCGCGCGCAGCGCCTCCCGCCTCGAAGCCCTGCTGTCGATCCTGGCTCACGCCTTCGCGCCGCTCGGCACCTCCGACGCAGCGCAGCTCCTCGATGTCGAGGAGACCGATGTCACGGCCTGGCTCGACGCCCACGGTGAGATCATCGATCCCCTGATTGAGCGCTGCGAGGGCGACGCGCTTCGCTTTCGTCACGAGGCGCTGCGCGCCGCATGGGAAGCCGCCGACGGGCAGCGAACCGCCTCCTGCGAGCGACGGTTCGCAGCGGCGGCGCGACAGATCGTGCTCGCACGCGCCAGCGGCAGCGCTCAGGAGCTCCGCGCCGGCGCCTATCTCCGCCGTTACGCCGGAGCGCATCTGCTCGCGTCCAAAGCGTCCGATGCCGAGCTCCTCGCGCTCTGCGACCCGCGCTGGGCATGGCCATGCTCACGCGAGGACCTCGCCGCGCGCCGAGAGGACTTGCGATGGGTCCGGCAGAAGCTCGCCGCGCACGTCGAAGACCCGGGCGCAGGCAGCGCGTCGCCAGACGCGATATCTCGACTCGTCCGCGTGGCGCTCTCGCAAGGTGCGTTGGCGACCCTGCACGACGCATGGAGAAAGAGAGACGAGTGCTGGGACGGCCACCCGATCGAAGCCCCATGGGAGGGCACGGCGCGGGCGCTCGCCGTCGCGTTCTTCGGGCTCGCGGAGCATGCCTCTCCTCTGCTGCGTGAGCGCCTCGCGGCGCGCGCGCTTGACGTCGTGCGGCGGACCGGTGCGGCGTGGCGCGGCGATGCATGGGAAGACACGCAGGCGCTTCTCACAGCAGCACGCGCCGCATCGGGCGACGACGCAGCGACCTTCGCGCGCTGGGCGGTCGCGGCGACATGGCGCGGGGAGAAAGGGCCGGACCGGTACTTCGACGTGTGGCTCACTGCCGCCGCCTTCCTGCCCGCTTCCGAGGCCGATGTGCTCCTCCAGCAGGTCATCGAGCGCGCGAGGTCGAACCCGAACCCTGGATCCACGCTCGGCTGCGCGGGGAGGGCGCGAGGGCTCCGCCGTGAGCACGCGCTCACCCTCTTTCATGCGGCCATGTCGCTGCCGCCGCGGTCGCGGGCGAATGCGCTGGCACCCCTCCTGCCGCGCTTGCCCCCTGAAGAACGCGCCGTCGCTATCTCGGTATCGTTCGAGGCGGTCGTCGATCTTCTCGACGTGGAAGGCGAGAGGCTCGACTACGAAGGATATGCCGAGGCGCTGGCACCGTATCTCGATTTGCCAGAGCTCGTGAGGTTGCTCGACGAGGCGTCGCACTTCATGGGCCCGGCGCTTTCGGCGCGGTTCGCGGCGCTCGGTGAGCCTGCACGTGCCCTCGAGGCGATCGAGCGGCTCTGCTTCGAGGGCATCGACAGCGCTCGGCCGCTCTTACGGGCCGCCGCGCTCGCGGGCGGCGGCCCGCTCGTCGACGCCGCTCGCCGCATGGTGTCGACCGTCAAGCCGGAGTGGGTCCCGGTGGTGCTCGTCCGCGAGCAGCCGTCGGCGGCGATCCAGGTGCTGGGCTTCGAGGCGGCGCTCTCGATCGCAGAGAACGAGAGCGACGAGACGTCGCAGTACGCCCGCATCGCAGCGTTCACCTCGCTCTGCCGCGTCGCGCCAGAGGCGTCGCGGCCGTCCCTCGCCGCGCGCGCTGTCGCGGCGTACCGCGAGGACTCGGATCCGGACGCGCTGGGAGGGCTTGTGGACTGCGCTCCCTGGCTGTCGCTCGAAGACGCCGCGTGGCTGTTCGCCACCAGCCTCGGGAACACGGGAAGCGGGGACACGCTCAAGTGGACGCTGGGCCGCTGGGGCGGCGTGGGCCACCTCGCGCGCCTCATCGCGCGCATCGGCGGCGACGACGCGCTCGCCGCCGCCGCGGATGTCCTGCCCGAGGCGCTCCGGTGGGCCTCGCAGGCGGAAGCCGCGGGACGCCCCCAGGGCGGCGGGGCGTGCTCGGAGGGAGAGCGCGCTTGTCCAGAACGAGACGGATTCTAGTTCAACCGCACGAGCCGCCCCACGAGACGGAAGAGCCCCCGGGACACGGCGTTGATTCTGCCGCCGATCACCTCGATGTCGCCGCTCTCCTGGATCCGGAGCGCGCCGAAGCCCGAGCGGAGCAGCACCTCCTTCATTCCCTCGATAGAGATCTTCTCGGCGTGAAGGCGGAGCTCACGCGGCCGCCGCGTCCTGAGCGCCGCGATGACCTGCGGCTGCTCCCCCGCGCGGATCTCGACGAGCACGGCGTCGCCGTTCGCGCGGGCATCCTCGATCACCTCGAGATCGACCTCGGGCGCGATCTCGGCGGAGACAGGCCCCTTTGCACCGCGGGCGAGGATCACGGCGCTCCGCGTCTTGCCCTCGATCGATACGACGCGCGCCGTGCACGTCGGCACGGCGGCGATCGCCGGCGCGTCCCGCTCCGGGAGCGCCGCCGCCGTCCCCTCGACGATCTCGTCCAGGGTCACCCCTGCGGCCGCGATCTCCCCGGCGGCTTCGCTCGTGCTCACCGCCTGCACAACCTCCGGAGAGGCTTCCTCCGCCCCGGATCGACGGCTCGATGCGCTCATCAAGGCACTTCTATCACGTTCCTCAGCGCCTCAACCTGCAGCACCCGGGGACGTCTGAGCTGGCGGACCGCCCGGTGCCGCAGCCAGCGACCGCCACCTCGCGACCCGCCGCATCGAAGCACAGCCTCTGCCATCGTCCAGGCGTCTGGGTTGCCGAACCGCCGGTGCGCTTGACAGCTCGAAGGAGCTCGGGCTTGCTCCGAGCTCCCGCCGGAGGTGGGGCCGCACGGATGGGTGCTCCACCGGCATGAGGAGGGGTTCGCGCTCCACGTGCCCGGCGGCGTTCGCCTCGCCTGGATGAACCATGGCGATCGCGCTGGTCGTGGGGCTCCTGCTCGGTTATTTCGGATCGATCCCGGCGGCGGGTCCGCTGGCCGTGCTGCTGGTGGCCGCGGCGCTCGCGGGGCAGCCCCGGCGCGTCTTGCTGCCCGCCATCGGAGGAGCCCTCGCGGAGGGGCTCTCGGCGCTCGCCGCGGCGCGCGGGCTCGGGTGGGTCCTCGAGGCGCACCCCGCGATCGATCGCACCCTACGAACGGGCGGCGCGGCGCTCGTCGTGGCGATGGGCCTCGCCCTCGCGCTCGCGCCGCGTCGAGCAGGGCGTACACGACGGCCCCGCCGCGACCGCCGACGGCGAAGCGCCCGCAGCTTGCCGTGAAGAACCCTGCGCGCCTGGGTAATGCATTGCTCTCCGTGCAGCGGTCGCCGCGCTGACCGCTTCGCACCTCGCCCCCGCGAAGAAGTCGGAGCGTTCGGAATTCTCGGAATTTTCGGAAGCGCGGCGCGCGCTCCGGCAGCGTGTCGCAGGGCACAACGCGTGCTTGATCGCCGCCGGCGCCCGCAATGCGCCTGGTGAATCGCTCGCGTACAGCGCGGGCGGCTTTGCCGCGTTGTAGCTCCTTTGCCTCGTGAGGGTGCTTTGAGACGACGTCTGCCTCGGATTCACGCGTTGCTCGCCCCCTTATCGGCGGCGATGCTCTGGTCCGCGCCTGCTCGCCCCGGCGAGCCGCCGCAGCTCTCCTGGGACAAGCCGGTTCGCTGCATCCAATCGCCAAACGGCGGCGCGGTGCGCGTTCAATGCGAGCCAGGCCCGGAGGGCGAGCGCTGCCTCGTCGCGCCCGATCACCTGGCCTACGACGGCGGCGCGCTCGACAAGGTGCAGCCGTGCAACGTGGTTGAAGACGCCTCGGCCTACCGGGCCCTGACCGCGCGCGGCGCCCGCCTCGTCGCCGCCATCGCCGAGGCGCCGCCGGGCTACGCGCGCTCGGCCGACGGCAAGGCATTTCAGGTCAAGTTCGATCTCCTGAACCGGCTTTACCTGGGCGCGTCCTGGCTGCCCACGTTCCATGGAAACAACGGGCTCCCCGTGCCCGCGAGCTTCCCCCTGGGCCGCGGGAGGGCAGAGGCCGGCATCCACGTGAGCGTGCTCTCGACGCGCTCCCGCGCCCGCCATGACCTGCGCATCCTCGAGGGATCGGCCACGTTCGACGATCTCGAGCTCTCCGGGGTGCTCCTCAGCTACGATTACCAGCACCTGCACCGGCGGCCGGCCCACTGGCTCAGCACCTTCGTCGGTAAGCCGCGGCTTTACCCGATCTCGCCGCGGATGGGCTGGGGCTTCCGGGTGGTGTCGGTGAACGACCGCCCTCCCGCGCGCCGCGACACGCTCGACGTGGAGTTCGGCGAGGTCCATCTCACGTGGAATCCGTGGCAGTCGAACGACATGTACAGCCATGTCCGGTTCGAGGCGGGCGCCGATCTGGGGGAGTACTGGGAGCACCGATCGGAGATCGACGACGGCCTGGACACCGGCGCTCTTTACGTCGGCCCGACGGGCGCCATCAAATCGCGCTTCAGCCTCGGCGAGGGCGGCCTCCACGCGCTCTCGACCGCGTTCACCTACCGGCGCCCGAGCATCGCGGCCGGGAGCGGGAGGGGAGCGGCGATGAACCGCATCGAGGCCACGGTCGCCTACGAGGGCATCCTCCTCGCGATCAACGATCAGCCCATCTCGCTGCGGCTCGCCGCGATGGGGGTGAGCCGCAACGACCTCGACAGCGATGTTCGCGACGTGGAGATCAAGGCCGCCGCGGGCCTGCGAGTGTCGTTCTGGGCTCCCCCACGGGTGTTCGAGCCGATGCCCGTCTTCGAGGACCCGTGACGGCTCGGCGCCGCTTCGCCGCGCTGCTCGTCATGGCGGCGGCCGCGGCGCTCTCCCCGCGCGCCGGCCGCGCTGAGCCTGCGCAGGAGGGCGCCGGCCGCGCCGAGCCGGCGCAGGAGGGCGCCGGCGGCGGCGATACCGCTGTTTCCGAGGAGGGCCGGCGCTTCCGCGTGCGCTTCGACCCGGCGAGCCGGGTGTGGCTCGGCGTCGCGTCCGCGCTGCACCGGGGCGCGGGCGGGGCGATCGAGATCGAGCCCGAGATCGACGCGGGCCTGTCCTACCGCGCGCGCAGCGTCACGGGCTCCGGGCCGGGCCGCGTGATCTGGCAGTCGGATCACCGCGTCCTCGCCGGCCGGGTGTCTCCGACGGGGCAGGCGCTCGACGGCGTGCCCGCGCTCGACGGCGTGCCCGCGCTCGACGCGGCGCTGTACGGCGCATCGTTCCTGCGGCACGACGAGTCGCCGCGGGTGGTCTTGCCGATGTCGCCGCCGATCGCGGTCCCGTTCCCCTTCGACATCGGCGTGGAAGCCGAGGTGGGCCGGGTGAGCATCCCCTCGATCCCGCAGCGCCGGGGCGACGGAGCGCCGGCGCCGATGGTCCGGCTCGGCGTGGCGCGCGCCACGGCGATCCTCGATCCGTGGCGCACGGGCGAGGCGGGCCGCAGCTTCGAGATCGGGCTCGGGGTCCGTTACGACGTCGACGCTTACTACGCCGAGTCCACCTCTCCCCGGGCCGCGCCCGCGCGCCGCACGCTCGGTGAGCCCAGGGTGGTCCACCGGATCGCACCCATGACCGCGGGCTCGCTGCGGCTGCGCCTCCAGAGCGGCGACGGGCTGACGGTCTTCGATGGTCGAGGCGACGTCGTCCCGCACTGGACGAGCGAAGGGCGCTGGCGTGTCCTTGTGCGCTCGGCCGCGCACGCCGAGAGGATCCTTGCCGCGATCGACGATCAACCCATCGCCGCGGTGCTCGAGGGCGAGTACCGGCTGCTGCCGCCCGCCCTGGATGTGCAGGCGGTCCACGATCTGCGCGTGAGCCTCGGGCTCGCGTTCACGCTGGCGCTGCGTTAAGGCGACGACCGGGTTGAAACCGCCTGACGACCGCGTCTCGCCCCCGCGCCCATCGCCCGCGGCGCGCCGCGGGCGATCCTTTGCAGCTCACCGCCGCACCCCTCGCTTCGGATGAACCATGGCGCTCGCGCTCGTCGTGGGGTTCCTGCTCGGTTATCTCGGATCGATCCCGGCGGCGGGGCCGCTGGCCGTCTTGCTGGTGGCCGCGGCGCGCTCGCGGGGCAGCCCCGGCGCGCCTTGATGCTCGCCATCGGAGGGGCCTTTGCCGAGGGGCTCTGGGCGCTCGCCGCAGCGCGCGGGCTCGGGTGGGTCCTCGAGGCGCACCCCGCGATCGATCGCGCCCTGCGGACGGGCGGCGCGGCGCTCGTCGTGGCGATGGGCCTCGCCCTGGCGCTCGCGCCGCGGCGCGCCGCCGAGGCGCCGTCCTCGGGGCGAGCGACATCGGCGCTCCTGACCGGGTTCGTCCTCGTCGCGCTCAACCCGTCGTTTCTGGCGTCGTGGATCGCGTCGTGCGCCGTGCTCCGCGCGTACCCTGCCCTCGCGCCCGCGGTCGCGCCGGCCCACGCGGCCGCGCTCGCGGTGGGCGCCGCCATGGGCGTTGTGAGCTGGTTCGCGACGCTCGGGCGCTTGCTGGCGCGCTACCGCGAGCGGCTCGGCGCATGGCACGGGCGCCTTGTGCGCGGCCTCGGGTGGACGCTGGTGGCGCTCGGGCTCGCGGGGCTCCTGCAGCGGCTCGCGTGAGATCCGTGCCCCGTGTGGACGCCGGTCGCGCGCACGCATAACGTCGTTCGGATGGGGGTAGGCGCCGGCAGCCTGCGTCGTCCGGTCGTATGAACGCCCTTCCTGCCCCGGCATCGGACCGCGCGGCGAGCCCTCGGTCGCGCGCCTCGGACGCGTCGCCGCGCACGATCTACCGCAGGCTGCGGGCCGGCGAGCCGGCCCCCGAGGATCTCGCGGGCGAGCCCGCGCCGGAAGCCGCGGCCCCCGACGGCATCGAGGCGTTCTTTGCGGCCCTGACCGCGCTCCGCGACGAGGACGAGCGATGCGGCGCGCCAGGCGACGAGGACGCCGACCCGGCGCGGGTCCTGCTCGGCTACGCGCCGACCGCGCTGCTCGACGGGTGCTGGCTCGCCGCGGCGGTGCGCGTGCGCCACGCGGACAGCGCGCTCGGCGCGGCGTGCCTCGACGCGTTCTATCTGGAGTGCGGTGAGGGCGACCCGGCGCGGCACCACGGCGCCCTGTACGGCGCCGCGCTGGCCGCCGCGGGGCTCGCGCTGCCCGATCTCGCGAGCCCCGCATTCGAGCGCTCGGTCTGCCTCGCCGACGCGGACTTCGCGCTCGCGATCCCGGGGCTCCGCACTGCGCAGCTCGGGGCCGCGAGGCTGCCCGAGGCGCTGGGCCACCACGCGGCGGCCACGGTGCTGGGCCCGCCCGCCGCGGTGCGCCGAGCCGCGTCGCGCGCGCGCTGCGACGGCCTGTATTTCGCCGAGCACGCGGAGGGCGCGGAGGCGGCCCGCCGGGCCCGCGATCTCGCGCGACGGTGCCTCGAGGCGCACGCCGCTGGCGGGGCGCCGGACTGGTCGCGCGTGTGGCGCGGCGCGTGGTCGCTCTGGGCCGCGCGGCGCGCGTGGCTCGCGTCGCTCCGGCCCGCCGCCGCGCCGTCCGCGTGGGAGGCGATGCTGGCGCTCGTCGAGGCGAAGGCGCGCCACGCGTTCGGATTTCACGGCCGCGTCCGGCTCGACGGACAGGCGCTGGACGGCGCGCTCGATCCGGCGCGCCTCGACGCGCGCGGCATCCTCCTGCGCCTCGCGCGCTCGCCATGGATCGTGCCGGGGAGGCCCGACGAGAGCCCGCTCGTCACCCGCTCTGTGCAGTTCGGCGGCCCGATGTTCGGCGTGTTCACCGACGCCGAGGTCGACGTGATGCGCGCCTGGATCCGCGCGCTGATCGAGGCGCCGGAGCCTCCGGCCCCCGTCCGCGCGACGCGCGGCGCGGACGAGCGCGCCGGCTCGCCGCGCGTCGCTCACGACCACGACGGGGCCTCGATCGACGGGAATGGTCGAGGATCCACCCCTCGCGCGCAGGTACGCGCAGGGCTCCCGCTGCCGGAGCTGTACCACCGGCTGCTCTGCGCCCGCGGGCCCGGGGACGTGGACCGCGACGCGGGCGAGCTCGCGCAGGCGCACGTCGAGGCGGTGCTGCGAGAGGTGCACGGCGAGGTGTCCCCCGCCCGGCTCGCCGCGGATGGGCGCTGGCCCTGGTCCGCCGCGGGGCTCTCGCGCTGGGTCGACGCGCGGCTGCGCGAGCAGATCTTCGAGGAAGGGCACGCCCACGCGCAGTCCACGGCGGGACCGCATGCGGCCCCACGCCCCGCGCGCGGCCACACGCAGCCCACCGACGACGCGGGCATCGCGCGAGAGCTCACGCGCGACGAGGTCGTCTGGCTGCTCACCCAGCTCGCGCCGGCGGCCGTGATCGACGGCGCCTGGCTCCAGGGCGCGACCGCCCCCGGCGCGTTCCGCACGCCGGTCGCGGCGCTCCTGCTCCGGATCTACCGCGACGAGCTCGGCGCGGGCGTGCCCGCCCAGCACCACGGCAACGTGCTGCGCAGGGCGCTCGCGGAGCAGGGCGTGACGCTGCCGCCGTGCGACGCGCGCGCGTTCATCGAACGGGCCGACTTCCTCCCGCAGGCGTTCTCGATGCCCGTGCTCTGGCTCGCGTTCGCGCAAGGGTCCATGGATCTCTGGCCCGAGCTGCTCGGCCTCAACCTGGCCATCGAGATGGCCGGCATCGGCCAGGGGTACGCGATGGCGGCCTCGATCCTGCGGCGCCACCGGATCGACCCGTACTTCTTCGACCTGCACAACACCATCGACAACGCCGCGTCGGGCCACACCGCGTGGTCGATCGAGGCCATCACCCGGTTCATGGACGCCTGCGCGGCGCCCGGCGACGCGCTCGCGATCGAGCGCGCAACGCTGCGGATCTGGCGCGGGTACGCGGCGTACGCGCGCGCGAGCCGGCCGCTCGTGCGCGCCGTCGCGGTGCGCCTCGGCCCACGGCTCGGCTGGCGCTGGCTCCGGCGACATCTGCTCGGGGACACGGGGAGGTAGCGATCGATCATGTGCGGCATCGTCGGAGCGCTGGATCTCGCCGGGCGACGCACGTTCGATCCGGCGCGCCTCGACCGCATGGCGGCGAGCGTGCGGCACCGCGGCCCGGACGACGGCGCCTCCTTTTCAGCGCCAGGGATCGCCATGGCCACGCGGCGCCTCGCCATCGTCGACGTCGCGGGCGGCCGCCAGCCGATGGCCGACGCGAGCGGCCGCGTGTGGGTCTCGTACAACGGCGAGCTGTTCAACCACGCCGAGCTGCGCCGCGAGCTCGCCGCGCACGGGCACGCGCAGCGCACGCGGTGCGACACCGAGCTGTGGCCCGGGCTCTACCTCGACGCGGGCGAGGGCGCATTCTCCCGCGCGCGAGGCCAGTTCGCCGTGGCGCTCTGGGATCGCGAGGCGCGCACGCTGCTGCTCGGCCGCGACCGGATCGGGATCTGCCCGCTCCACTACGCGGTGGCGGACGGCTGGCTCCTCTGGGCCTCGGAGATCAAGGCGATCCTGGCGAGCGGGCTCGTGCGCCCCGAGGCCGATCCGGCGGGGATCGACCACGTCTTCTCGCTGTTCGCCGCGGGCACGCAGCGGACGTGCTTCCGCGGCGTGCGCTCGATCTGGCCCGGGCACTACCTCCGCGCGCAGGGCGGCGCGGTGGAGCAGCGGCGCTACTGGGACCTGGATTTCCCGGCCCAGGGCGAGGAGCGGCGCGTCGCCTCGCTCGACGCGCTGATCGAGGAGACGCGCGCCTGCCTGCGCGACGCCGTGCAGCGACGCCTCGCCTCCGACGGCCCGGTGGCGACATACCTGAGCGGCGGGCTCGACTCGACGCTGGTGCTCGGCCTCGCCCGGGAGGCCCGCGGCGACGCGCCCATCGCGTCGTTCACCGTGGGCTTCGACGGCGCCGGGCCCGACGAGCGACGCCGCGCGACCCGCAGCGCGGCGCGCCTGGGCGCGCGGCTCGAGACCCTGGTGCCCTCGCCAGCGGAGATCCTCGAGACCCTCCCGCGTGTTGTGGAGGCCGCCGAGGGCCCCGTGATGGACACGGCCGACGGGTGCGTGCTCCTGCTGGCGGAGCGCGCCGCGCGCCGGGGGTTCAAGGTCGTGCTCACCGGCGAGGGCGCGGACGAGGCGATGGGCGGCTACGTCTGGCACAAGACCCACCGCGCCATGGAGCGCCTCGCGCGCGTCCACGCAGCCTTGCCGCGCGCGATCCGAAAAACGCTGGCCGAGCTCGCGGCGCCCGGCACACCCGCGCCCACGTTCCAGGACCATTTCGGCGACGTTCGCCCGAGCCTCCTCGACCTGTACGAGCCGCTCTCCCGCGCGCGCTGGCTTTTCTATTCGGATACGATGGCCGAGCGCGTCGCGGGCCACGATCCGTTCTCCGAGCTCGACATCGCACCAGCGCGGATGCGCCGCTGGGATCCGCTGAATCGGTCGCTCTACGTGGAGTACAAGCTGATGCTGGCCGGACACCTGCTGGTGGGCAAGGGCGACCGCGCGGCGATGCGCTCGGGCGTGGAGCACCGCTACCCGTTCCTCGACGAGGCCTTCGTCGAGCTCTCCAGCGGCCTCTCGCCCCTGTACAAGCTCCGCGGGCTGCGGGAGAAGTGGCTCCTGCGCGAGGTGGCGCGGCGGGTGCTCCCGCGCGACGTCGCCGACCCGCCCAAGGGGATGTTCAAGGCCCACGCGCTCTGCGCGCTCGGGCCCCAGCCCCGCTGGATCGCGCAGCTCGTGAGCCCCGAGTCGCTGCGAAAGACGGGCTATTTCTCGCCCGCGAAGGTCGCGCGCGAGCAGCGCTTCCAGCGGCTCCTTCCCGCGCTCGCCCCGCGGCGGATCGTCGCCGACGGGAGCTACACCGCCGTGGTCACCACGCAGCTGTGGCACCACCTGTTCCTCGGCGGCGGGCTGTGCGAGCTGCCCGCGTGGTCGCCGCCGGCGCCCGCGGCCGGCCCGGCGCCCGTGGCAGCAGACGAGCGCGCGGTCGCGTCGATCGAGAGGACGGTCCCATCGTGAGCCTCCAGCTCTCCGCCGATCCCGCGCTCCACGGCCACGAAGGCAACCCTCGCACGCCGCCCCACGACCAAGAGGCCGCCGCGCGCGAGGACCGGCTCCACGCGGCGGTGCGCCGGCGCTGGGACCGCATCGACTGGACGCGCCCGATCCCGGCCGATGCGCTGGTGATCCCCGAGGCGCACTACATGGACGTCGCGGGCCTCGGCCTCACGGAGCGCCAGCGCGTCGCGATCAACCGGCTGTTCGCGTGCTTCACGTGCGAGCTGTTCATCCACTTCGAGGGCTACGTGATCCGGTACCTCGAGCGGTCGGCCCACCGCGCGCCGTACCTGTCCGCGCCCGTCATCGCCCGCTTCGTCGCCGAGGAGCGCACGCACGCGGAGATGTTCCGCCGGCTCCTTCACAGGCTCCGGCCCGATCTCTACCCGACCGACGCGGCGCCGCCGCGCTTCCTGCGCTGGGGCCGCGGCGACGACGCGGCGCTGCGCCTGGCCCCGGCCGGCACGTTCTTCCTGCTCGCGTGGTACTTCGAGGAGATCACGCTCTTCGTGCCGCGGGCGATCGAGGCCCGGCCCGACCAGAGCGCGGCGCTCGTCGCCGAGATCATGGCGCTGCACGCGCGCGAGGAGGCGCCGCACGTCGCCGTCGACGAGCGCGTGCTCCTGCACCTGAACGAGCGCTGTCCGCGCTGGATCGCCGCGATCCAGACGGCCCTCGCGCTGCCCTTCCTCGTGTACGTCGACGGCGTGGTCGGCGACGCCTGGCGCCGCCTCGTGGCCTCGGCCGGGAGCGAGCTGGGCCTCGACGCATCGCAGCGGCGGCGGCTCGGCGCGCGCGCCCCGACGCAGTCCGATCGCTGGGGCACCGAGAGCTTCACGCGCAAGCTGGAGGGCCGCGGGCTCACGGGAGCGCGGCCCCTCTGCTGGGCGCTGCGCCGCGCGCTGCGCACGGACGCCGCGTGAGCTCCGGGCTCGCGTACATCGGCGACAGCCACGGCATCCTCTCCGCGTGCCGCGACCTCATCGAGGCCGCCGAGCAGAGCGTCGTCCTGCAGATGTACCTCTTCGCGGCGAACGGCGACCAGACGACGCTGCTGCCGCGCCCGGGCGCGTTCCCCTACGCCGACACGGTCGCCGACTGGCTGATCGCCAAGAAGCGCGCGCGGCCCGACGCGACCGTCGTGGTGATCCTGGACAGCAACACGCCCGCGAACCCCGCCCTGACGCGCCGCCGCGGCGCGCTGGTGCGGAGGCGCCTCGCGGACGCGGGCGTCCTCGTGCTGAACGCCTGCCTGTTCGGCGCGCGGTTCGACCGGCGCCGCCGGCTCCTGCCCCGGATGAACTTCCACCTCGACCACGCGCGCATGCGCGTACCGATCGAGGACTGGGTCGAGCACCAGAACCGCTGGCAGGTGCTGCACAACGTCGAGGACCACCGGAAGAACCTGGTGATCGACGGCGGGCGCGCCGGCGCGATCACGTCGCACAACTTCATCGACGCGGCGTTCGACTGGCACGAGAACCTGTTCTGGCTCACGGGCGCCGTGGCCCGCCGGCTCTGGCGCGTCGCGATGGCGGCGATCGACGAGGCGCTCACCCTCCCGCAGGCGATCGGCGACGAGGGCCGCGCCGCGCTCCACGCGCTCGTCGCAGGCGCCGCGCGCGCCTCGCACGCCGCGCGCGGGCCCGACGCTCTCGGGACGGAGGGCGCCTCCCCGACGCCAACGCTCGCGCCGGTGCCAGGGTACGCCGGCGGCCTGCGCGTCCCCCTCCCCCCGCCCGGCGCGCTCACCGTCGCGGGCGACGAGACGTGCGCGCTCGTCGAGCACGAGGCGATCCGCGCGCGCCTCGCGGAGCTGTTCGACGGCGCGGCGGCGGGCGACGAGCTCCTCGTCGCGACGACGTACCTCTCGGACCTGCCGGTGCTCGATGCGCTCGAGCGCGCGGCGGCGCGCGGCGCCCGGGTGCGCGTGCTGATCGACTCCATCGACGCGCTCCCGCTGCCCCCCGCGGCCGCGTGGCTCATCCGCAGCCTGGTCAACCACCACGGGATCACCCGCGCGATCGAGGCCGAGGCGCGGTGGCCCGACCGCTTCGCGCTGCGGGTGCACGACTCGCGCGGCGGGGCGATGATGCACCTCAAGACCGCGGCGCGGCTGGGCGCTCGGCCGATGCTCGTGGGCGGCCAGGCCAACTTCACGCCCAACTCGTTCTCGCGCGCCTGGCTCGAGACCGACCTCGAGACCCGCGATCCGGCCTTCGTGGCCGCGTTCGCGGCGCACTTCGAGCGGCTCTGGGAGCTGCCCGCCTCGCGGCGCACGTCGAGCGGCCGGGGGGCGTGGGCGCGCTCGGCGCTGCTGGGCGCGTTCGAGCTGCTCGGCCTCCGGCCCTGACGCGCTCAGCGGAGCATGCCGATCACCAGGGCGGCGATCGTCGCGTCCGCGACGATGTGCGCGAGCACGGGCGCGAGGAGCCCGCGGGAGCGCTGCCGCAGGAGGCCCAGCATCACGGCCCAGCTGCCCGCCAGGAAGACGCCGAGCAGCCCCCGCGGGAACCCGTGCGCGTGCTGCGCGCCGAACGAGGCGGCCTGCAGGACCACCGCGACGCGCGCGCCCCACGCCGCCGCGAGGCTGGGCTGGAGCACGCCGCGCCAGATCACCTCCTCCAGCGTGGCGTTCAGCACGGCGAAGACCGCGCCTCCCGCGATGAGCACCGGCGTCGACACCTGGAGCAGCTCCGAGCCGGTGATGTCGCGGAGGTCGGGCCGGGCGAACGCGAGCCACCCGACGAGCGCGACCGGCGTGACGCCGCCGACGAGCGCCGTCCAGCGCTTCGGGAGCCCGCCGGCCGCGCGCCAGCCCTCGGGCGGACGCAGCGCGGGCGCGAGCCGCGAGAGGCCGCCGTAGGCCGCGAGCGCAAGGACCATGGCGAGCTGCCAGACGACGCCGAGGCGCATCGCCACAACGATGCACGCCGCGAGCGCCGCGACGGCGCGCGCCGGCCCCTGCGCCACGCGGGCCGCGAGCAGCGCTACGAGGACCGCGGCCGCGGCGACGGCGAGCGTCGCGCGCGGGAACGCGGGCGCGTCGAGCGCGGCCTGGAGCGCCAGGAGGCCGAGGGAGACCAGGCTCAGCGCGCGGTCGGCGCGCGCCTTCGGCTCGGAGAGGGCGGACGTGGGCTCTTGCATCGGGATCGCGCGGACGAGTCCGATCTACCTGGTTCCACCCGCCGGAGGTCCGGACAGGGATCCGGACAGAGAGTTCAACGCAAAGGCGCAAAGGCGCGAAGGCGCAAAAAAACAAATGTGCATTTTTGCGTCTTTGCGCCCTGGCGCCTTTGCGTTGAACTCTCTCCCCGCTCGCGAGGCAGATCCCTGAGGGGGTTCCGACCCGCGGTAACTAGTCTCGCGGCACCAGGCGCGACAGGACGACCCCCGGGATCGACGCCGCGAACGCGATCGCGAAGAACGCGGTGAACCCCACGCTGGCGGCCAGGTAACCGCTCAGGCTGCCGGCGAACGTCGCGGAGACCGACATGAGCGCCGACCCGATCGCGAAGTGCGACGACTTGTAGCCGTCCACGCAGCGCCGCATGAGGAACACCGCGAGCACCGCCGTCCCGATGCCGGCGGCGAGCTGCTCGAGCGTGACGAGCGCGACGACCCACGGGAGCGCCGGCCGCGCCCACGCGAGCGCCACGTACAGCAGGATCGCCGAGCTCTGCACGAGCGCGATCGGGAAGATGGTCCGCGCGAGCCCCCACCGCTTGATGATCACCCCGCCGAGGATCGAGCCGGCGATCGAGGCGACCGTCCCGACCCCGCCCACGTTGCCGCGCGCCGCCGTGTCGAGGCCGAGGCTCTTCAGCAGCGGCGACGACATCGCGAACATGAGCGCGTCGCCTGCCCGGTAGCAGAGGATGAACGCCAGGCTCGACGCGATCTTCGGCTGCCGGAGGTACGCATGGAACGGCTCGATGTAGCGCCGCAGCCCGGTCGCTGCTGGCGCGGCGCCGGCTCCGGGCGCGGCGCCGGCTCCGGGCGTCGCGGCCGGGCGCGGCAGCCCCGCGGCGTGCGCGATCGCGAGCAGCGCGAGCCCGCCTGCCGCGACGCCGAACGCAGCGCCAAAGGACGCCCAGCCCGCGAACGCCACCAGGAGCGCGCCAGCGAGCAGCGCGAGCCGGTACGCGCCGACCCGCAGCCCGGAGAACGCCGCCTGCGCGTCCTTGTCGAGCGCCTGCAGGTAGAAGCCGTCGACCGCGATGTCGTGCGTCGCCGCGGCGACGGCGACCGCCCCGAACAGCGCCGCCACGAGCCAGATCGCGCCGCTGTGCGCCGCCGCGGCGAGCCCGAGGACGATCGCGACGAGCGCGATCTCGGCCCCGACGAGCCAGCGCCGCGGGCTGCCGTGGAGGTCGACCAGCGGGCTCCAGAGGAACTTGAGGTTCCACGGGAGCCCGTAGAGCGACGTCAGCCCGATGATCTCCAGGCTCGCCCCCGCCGCCGTGAAGAACTCCCCCGCCACCTTGTGCGCGATCGCGTAGGGAAGGCCCTCGGCAAAGTAGGTCGACGAGATCCACAGGCCGCGGCCCGCCCCTCCCGCCGCGGCGTCGGGCGCCGCCGCCACGCCGGACGACGCGGCCTCGCCGGGCGCCTCCGAGGAGGCGCCACGCCTCGGCGGCTCCGCTCCCTGCTCGGGCAGCGCGGCGCGCGCCGGGACCGCGGGCTCGACGGGCTTGTGGGATGTAACGGCAGCCTCCACGCCTTCTCCGCACCCTTACACGATGCGCCCCGGGACGGAGCAAGTTCCGGGACGCCCGACCGCCGTGCCCGACGGCGGAAGCAAGCACGACGCCGTGAGGCCGCGACGCCGCGAGGCGGCGAGGACGCAGCGGACTCCATCGCGAGCGACGCTGTGGTATCGGTCCGGCATCTGGTTTAAACGGTGAACTGCATGCGACGGGCTCACGCTCCCTCGGTGTCCCCCTGCCGTCACGGCGGCGACGCCGATCGTGGCGCTTCGTGCCGCTCCGGCCGTGCGGCAGCGCTCGCGCGCGCCGACCTCGCGCCGACACGGCCGGCGCCTTGCCCATCTCCGGTCTTTCCGAGGGAGCCAGCGTGAACGAGTACACCCGGCGCGAGGAGGTCCGCGCCACCTTCATCGCCTCGGCCATCCTCGTCCTGTGCATCGCCGTGGCGGTCCTGCGGCTCGTCACCGTCGAGGGCAGGCTCGTCCCCGACCCGGGCGCGCGGCGCCAGGCCGAGGAGTCCGAGGCCCGCGTCGCGCCCGCGCGGGCGTGCGCCCTCGCCGGCGAGAAGCTGATCGTCGAGATCGACCTGTTCAAGGCGGCCGCGAAATCGGCGCGCATGCCCGACCCGGGCCAGGCGCCCCCCGCTCCGCCGCCGCCGCCGGCGACGACCACGAAGGGGCGGGCGCCGCGCAACGCGCCGCCGCCGCCGAAGCCCAAGGAGCCGGACAAGCAGGGCGCGTGGGCCTCGGCCCAGCCGCTCTACAAGCAGGCCAAGACCCTGGCGGGCTGCCGCGAGGCGACCGAGGCGCTCCTCGGGGCTCGGGTGAGCGCCATCCCCGCCTGGGAGGCCATCGTCAAGGCGGCCGCGATCACGCCGCCAGGCGCCGCGGAGGCCGAGCAGTTCGAGGCGGCGAAGCAGCTGCTCTCGCTCCTCGGCGACATCCCGGCCGACAAGGTCGCGCAGGCCACGAAGGACGCCGAGGCCGCGTTCAAGGCGAGCGCGGAGCGCGACAGGGAGCGCGCGCTCACCGCGATGGTCCGCGAGCCGCTGCCCCAGGGCGTCTTCTCGCGGCGCGTGGCCGTGAGCGTCGGCGTCGGGCTGACGGTCTGCGCCCTCTTCATCAGCTACCTGGGCGTGCGGGCCGCCTCGATGCGCCGCCTCGCGACGCTGCTCCCGCTGCGCGACGCGGTCCGCAGCGGGCGCCCGGGCATGCAGGCCGCGGAGATCCTGAAGACCGCCGCGGCGCACAACAGCGGCGAGCCCGGCCTCGTGATCGGCGCGGCCATCGGCGGGTTCTCCGCGGCCCTCCTCGCCCCGCGGGACGCCGACCTGTTCGTCGCCGGCGTCATGGCGGGCCTCCTCATCGGCCTCGGCGCGCAGTGGGCCTTCCGCCTCGCCCTCGGCGCGGGCCGCTGGCGCGGCCGCACCACGGAGCTCGCCGAGGTCGAGAAGCCGGCCATCCCCATCGTGCTCGTCCTGAGCGGCGTGAAGCCCGGCCTCGAGCTCGAGTTCATCCAGTTCCTGCGCTCGCTGCCCCCCACCGACGCCGCGGCGGCGGTCGAGAAGCTCGCCTCCCAGGCCGAGGAGCGCATCCTCGCCGCCGCCGACGCGGGCGCCGCCCTCACCCAGGGGAAGCCGCCGCCAGGGTGACGCCGGCAGCGTGACGCCGGCCGGCGCGGGGGGCGCGCCTGCCCCCTGACGGCCACAGAACTCCCGCGGGGTGTCGCCGCGAACACACAGCGGCGGCGGCCCTGCACCGAGCGCTCGATCCGCACGCCGTTCCATGGAATGGAGGCGCTCCCGACATGAGACACCCCCTGCAGGCTCGCCGGCCGTCCGGGCGATGGGCGCTCCTCTCGCTGCTCGCCGCCACCTGGTGGCTCGCCGCGCCCCCTGCAGCGGCGCAGGACACGGCCGCTCCGAAGGCCGCGGCGCCGCAGGCCGACGACGCTCCGCCCGCGACGCACACCGCCGCGCTGCAGGCCGATGCGCCGCTGGCCGTAGCGCCGCTGGCCGACAGCCCTCCGGCGGCGGGCGGCGCGCCCCCGACGGACGGGGCAGCCGGCGCCGGTGCGCCGGCGGGCGGCGCGGACGGTGCGGGTGGCGCAGGCGGCGCGGCCTCGGACGCCGGCCAGCGCAGCGCGGCGCGGCGCGACAGGCCCGGGGCGACGAGCAGCCGCGCCGCCCCCTCGAAGAAGCGCCGCGGGGACATCAACCCGTGCATGACGCCCGATCCGGGCTGGGGCGTCTACGACCCGTGGTCCCGCGCGCCCTCGATCGGGCAGATGATCATGCCCCACCGGGGCGGGGTCACGAAGCGCGGCGGCTTCGACGTCATCATCCACTTCCACGGCCACGAGGCGCTCCGGAAGGAGTTCGTGAAGACCGCCGAGGGCGCCGTCCTCGTCGGCATCGATCTCGGCATCGGCTCCGGCGCGTACTCGAGCGCGTTCTCGGCGCCGTACGTCTTCGAGAACCTGCTCGACAGCATCGAGCGCGCCGTCGCGAAGAAGACCGGCAAGAAGAAGGCCTACATCCGCAAGCTCGGCCTGTCGTCGTGGAGCGCCGGCTACGGCGCGATCGAGCAGATCCTGCGGCAGCCGGCCGGCAAGCGGGTCGACGCCCTCGTGCTGCTCGACTCGCTCCACGCCGGGTACGCGGACGAGCAGCAGCACAAGCTCAAGGTCGCGCAGATCGAGCCGTTCATCGCGTTCGCGAGGCGCGCCGCGGCGGGCGAGGCGTTCATGTTCATGAGCCACTCCTCCATCCTGCCGCCCGGCTACGCGTCGACGGCGGAGACGGCGAACTTCATCGTGCAGCAGCTGCGGGGCAAGCCGAGGGGCTCCTCCCGCGCCGACGTGCTCGGCCTCGACATGATCCTGCGCTTCGACCGCGGCGATTTCCACGTCCGCGGGTACACCGGCGACGACAAGCCCGATCACTGCGCCCACATCGGCCTGATGGCGGACGTGGTGCGGATCCACCTCAACCCGCGGTGGAAGTCGCCGCGAGGCCGGCGCTAGATGGGCGGCATCGGCGTCATCATCAACCCCCGCTCGCGCCAGAACCTGAGCGATCCCCGCGCGGCGGTCCGGCTCGCGCGCGCGCTCGGCGATCACGGCGTCGTCCGCGCCGCGCGCTCCCGCGAGGACCTCGCCCGCATCGCGGAGGACTTCAGGAAGCTCTCCATCGACGTGCTCGGCATCTCCGGGGGCGACGGCACGAACCACGTCACCATCACCGGCTTCCTCGACGTCTACGAGAACGAGCCGCTGCCGCCGATCGCCTTCCTGCGCGGCGGGACGATGAACACCGTGGCCAACGCCGTGGGCGTCCCCCGCGGGCGCCCCGACGGCCTGCTCGCGGGGCTCATCGCCCGCTACACCGACCGCGGCCGGGACCCGCTGCGCTGGGTCGAGCGCCACGTGATGCAGATCGGCGCCCACTACGGCTTCATCTTCGGCACCGGCTGCGTCCACGGCTTCATCGCCGAGTACAACCGCAGCGAGGAGCGGAGCGCGCTCTGGGCCGCGAAGGTCCTCGCCCGCGCGAGCGCCGCGGTGCTCCTCAACACGGGCACCCAGGTCGCCGCGCGCTGGCAGGGCCGCGTCCACTTCGAGGACGGCTCGGCGTTCCCGGACCGCGACTACCTCGCCGTCGCCGCCGGCACGGTGGACCAGATCGGCCTCGGGTTCCGCCCGTTCCACCGCCACGACGAGCGCCCGGAGAGCTTCCACATGCTGGGCATCCACACCTCCGCGCTCGGCTTCGTCAGGAAGCTGCCCGACATCTGGCGAGCGCGGCCGATGGGCGAGGCGCACACGTTCGAGAAGATCGCCCAGCGCGCGGTGCTCGAGGCCAGGTCGGGCGTGGTCCACTACGTCTGTGACGGCGACGTGCACGAGCACGCGGGCCCGCTCACCGTGCGCATCGGCCCGCGGGTGAAGATCCTCGTGGAGCACAAGTCCGGCCATCGCCCCGCCCGCGCCCGGCGCGCGTCGCACGATGTGTGCACCCGCGGCGAGCGCGCGCATCCCTGCGGAATCGTACGCTGATCATGCACGGATCACGCGCTGACCCTGCGCCGCCGGCGCGCCGACGCGCGGGCAGGCAGCGGCGCGCGGGCAGGCAACGACAGACGGGTGCGCGAGACCATGGCTGTGGGAGGCCAGCAAAGTTAGACTGCGATCGCTCCATGCCGCCGCGCACCATCTCCGCGCCCGCCTCGTCGACGGACTCGACCCCGCGGCCCGAGAGCGCGAGCCGCTCGTTCGCGGCTTCTGCGGCGTTCCCGCGCGGCAGCGCTCCGGGCTCGCTCGATCCGGAGCTGATCGATCCGTCCCTCGTGACACCGCCCCCGGAGGCCAGCACGCCGTCGCCCGCTCCGGGACGGGCGGCGCGGCGCATCTACCGCGAGGGCGACGTGATCGGCGGCAAATACCGCCTGCGCTACGTCCTCGGCGAGGGCGGCATGGGGATGGTGTGGCTGGCCCACAACGACGTCCTCAACATCGACGTCGCCATCAAGTTCATCCGGCGCGAGGTCAACTCGACCGAGGCGACGGTGCGCCTCCACCAGGAGGCGCGCGCCGCCGCGCGGATCGATCACCCCTCGATCGTCCGCGTGATCGACTTCGGGGAGTCCGATCACCGCGATCCGTACATCGTGATGGAGGTGCTCCGGGGGGAGCAGCTGGTCGAGGCGATCGAGCGCAAGAAGCGCTTCTCGCCCACGGGGGCGCTCCGCATCCTCCTGCCCATCGCGAGCGCCGTCGCCGCGGCGCACGACCGGAGGATCGTCCACCGCGATCTCAAGCCCGAGAACATCTTCCTCGTGAAGAACGATCGCGGCGATATCACCCCGAAGATCGTCGACTTCGGCATCGCCAAGGTGTGGAGCGAGACGGCGAGCGGCGAGATGACCAAGGCGGGCACGGTGCTCGGCAGCCCCGATTACATGTCGCCCGAGCAGGCGCGCGGCATCACCGACGTCGACGGGCAGACCGACGTCTGGGCGTTCGCCGTGGTGCTCTACGAGACGATCACCGGCCAGAAGCCGTTCCAGGGCGGCAACTACCACGACCTCGTCGCGGCGATCCTCGTCAAGGATCCGACGCCGATCACCGCGCTCGGCGTGGGCGACGAGGCGCTGTGGGCCATCATCGCGCGCGGCCTCGGGAAGGAGCGCTTCAACAGGTGGCGGACCATGCGCGAGATGGGCGTTGCGCTCGCGCGGTGGGCGACCGAGAACGGCGTCGTGGAGGACGTGACAGGGACCTCGCTCGCCATGCACTGGCTGAGCGACGGCGAGCAGCGGCCCCTCTCCGAGCGGCCTGCGGTGCGTGCGCAGCAGCGGCGCCTCTCCGAGCGGCCGGCGTCGGCGGTGCGGGCGCAGAGGAGCAGCGAGGACCACCTGGAGGTCGCTGTACACCCTGTGCACCACGAGGCCGCTCGCCCGAGCGGGGACCGGCGGCGCGTCGCCATCGTCGCGGCGGCGGGGCTGGCGACGCTCTTGATCCTCGGCGCCGCGCTGTTCTCCCTGCGCGCCATGAACGCGCGGGACGGCAGCGCCGAGCCCGCGCCTGCGGCGCCGACCGCCGCGTCGCAGGCCGCCGCCGCACCATCGACAGCACAGGGCCCCGCGCCCGAGAGCCGCCCCGAGCCGGCGCGCACGGCCGAGCCGCAGCCCTCGGCCGGCGCGCCCCGCCTCGGACCGGCGGAGGGCCCCACCGCGAGCGCCCACGCGCGGGAGCCCGCGCCGGCTCCCCGGAGCGCCGGCTCCCGACGGACCGCGCCCTCGCGGGCGGGCGCGAAGACCTCTGGCGCCGCCTTGCCGGTCCCTTCCCGGCCGAACTTCTAGCGTCGCGATGTCTTCCCAGGAAAGCCCCGCGCGCGAGGCGCGACATGGAAGGTCCACGGCCGGCGCGCGCTGGCCGCTGCTGCTCGCGCTGGCCGTGCTCACCGGCGCCTGCTCGCTGCTCGCGGAGAGCGCCCTCTCCGACAAACCCTCCGAGGGCGGGCAGGACGCGACCTCGACGGGCGGCGGCTGCGCGCCCGACTGCCCGGACGGCGCCTGCTGCGGCGGTACGTGCGTCGCGCTGGACACGGACCGGGAGCACTGCGGCGCCTGCGGCAACGCGTGCGGCGACGGGGAGTCGTGCTGCGGCGGGTCGTGCACCAGCGTGCTGAACGATCCCTCGCACTGCGGCGCGTGCGGCGCGGCGTGCCCGAACACCCTCTGCGTGGGCGGCCACTGCTCGTCCGAGTGCGTCTTCGGCTTCGACAACTGCGACGGGAACGTCGTCACCAACGGCTGCGAGGTCGATCTCACGAGCGATCCCGAGCGCTGCGGCGGTTGCTCGCTCCGTTGCCCCTCGGGCGCCATCTGCGCCGCGGGGCAGTGCGCCTGCGCGCCGCCGCTCCTCGACTGCGACAACCTCCACGACACGGGGTGCGAGATCGACGGCTCCTCGGATCCCGCGAACTGCGGCGCCTGCGGCGTCACCTGCGGGCCGAACATGGCGTGTCAGGCCGGCGTGTGCGGGTGCGCTCCGGGATACGCCGACTGCAACGGCTCGCCCGACGACGGCTGCGAGGCCACGCTCGGGACAGAGGCGGACTGCCGGAGCTGCGGGGATGCGTGCGCGGCCGGCATGATCTGCGATGGCCGCAGCGGCTGCGCCTGCGCGAGCGGGCGCCTCGACTGCGACGGCGCGCCTGGCTGCGAGGCGATCGGCATCGACCCGACGACCTGCGGAGCGTGCGACGTGCGGTGCGCGCCGGACAAGGCCTACTGCGACGGCGCGGCGTGCGCCGCCGGCTGCGCCCCGGGCCTCGCCGCGTGCGACTCCTCGTGCGTCGACACGCAGGTCAGCCCGTTCCACTGCGGCGCGTGCGGCGTCGCCGCGGGGCCGCACCAGCGCTGCGACCGAGGCGAGCTGGTGTGCGACGAGGGCTTCGCCGACTGCGACCCGGTCGCCCCGGGCTGCGAGTCCGACCTCACGAGGGACCCGCGGCACTGCGGCGCGTGCGCCACCGCCTGCAAGCCGGGCGCGGTGTGCGCCTCCGGCGCGTGCGCGTGCGGGGCGCTCACGCCGCACGACTGCGGCGCGGCCTGCCGCGCCTGCTGCTCGGACGAGGACTGCTCGGACGGCGACGGCTGCACCGCCGACGTGTGCGAAGACGGCGGCGCGAGGTGCAAGAGCACGGGCTGCGCCGACGGAGAGCAGTGCTGCAGCCTCGTCGCGTGCCGCCAGTGCTGCACCAGCGCGGACTGCAGCGGGGGCGACATCTGCTCCGGCGGCGCCTGCATCGCGCCGTGCGGAGGCGGCCTCGTGGCCTGCGATGGCACGTGCGTCAGCCTGGGCTCGGCCGAGCACTGCGGCGCGTGCGGGAACGCCTGCCTGAGCGGGCGCGAGTGCCGCACCGGCAAGTGCACGCCCGAGTGGGCCCCGATGACGAGGCTCGGCGCGCCCGCGCCGCGGCAGATGGCCGCGGCGACCTGGATCGGGAGCGCGCTCTTCCTGTGGGGCGGCCGCACGTCGGCCGGGGACGTGGGCGACGGGGCGCTCTACGATCCGGCGCGCGACACGTGGTCGACGCTGGGCAACGAGGGCGCCCCCTCGCCGCGCGTGCTCGCGGCCGCGGCGTGGACGGGCTCCCGGGTGCTCGTCTGGGGCGGCGGCTCGTTCACGAGCTTGTTCGGCCTGTCCACCGGCGGCGTGTACGACCCAGCGGCGCGGACATGGCGCGCGATGAGCACCACGAACGCCCCCGCGGCGCGGCGGATGCCGATCGGCGTGTGGACCGGCACGCGCCTCCTGATCTGGGGAGGCTCCGCGGGCGGCGCCCCCGTCGCCGGCGGCGGGCTCTACAACCCGGTCGCCGACGCATGGACGCCGGCCTCCAGCGCCGGCGCGGCCCCCGCGCGCGAGGGCGTCGCGTGGGCCTGGTCGGGCACGGAGCTCTACGTCTTCGGCGGGCGAGCCGGCGACGCGACAACGAACGAGGGGTACGCCTACAACCCCACGACCGACGTGTGGCGGTCGCTGCCGAGCGCCGACGCGCCGAGCCCGAGGACCGATGCGTTCGCGGTCTGGATGGGCGATCGGCTCCTCGTCTGGGGCGGGCAGGACCAGGACGGCAACGCCCGCAAGAGCGGCGCGATCTACGATCCGGCGGCCGACGCGTGGCGCGGGATCGACGACAAGGGCGCCCCCTCGGATCGCAGCCGCGCCGAGCGGCGCACCGGCTGGACCGGGTGGACCGGCGCGCACGCCCTCATCGCCGGCGGGCGGAGCGGCCTGACGTTCAGGCGAGACGGGAAGCTGTACGATCCGATGATGGCAGCGTGGGGAGCGAGCATGTCGGCCGCGAGCAAGCAGCACACCTTCGGCGTGGGCGTGTGGACGGGGACCGAGCTGATCTTGTGGTCCGGGCTCGACGGGCCCTCGCTGGTGCCCGAGGGGGAGCGGTTCAGGCCGTGACGCCGCGGCGGACGCGTGCGCTCTCGGGCGTCGTGGCGCTCCTCGTCGCGGCCGCGATGCTCGCCGCGCCCGCGCCCGCCGCGGCGCAGAGCGCGGCCGACGTCGCCGTCGCGCGCGAGATCTTCATCGAGGCCTCCGAGCTCGCCAGGCAGGGCCGCTGGGAGCAGGCGCGGGAGCGGTACGAGCGCTCGCTCGCGATCAAGCGCGCGCCGATCACCCTCTACAGCCTCGGGGTGGCCCAGCAGCAGACGGGGCAGCTCGTCGAGGCGCTCGAGAACTTCCGCGCGTTCCTCGTCGAGCCTTCCGCGCAGGCGACGAAGGGGTACGAGAAGCTCGCGCGGCAGGCGATCCAGGAGCTCGAGCGCAAGGTCGCGGCGCTCGAGCTGCGGCTCTCCCCCGGCGACGCCGCCGGCCTCGAGGTGAAGATCGACGGCGTCGTGGTGCCCGCGGCGGCGCTCGATCGCCCGCGCCCGGTCAACCCGGGGGATCACACGGTGACCGCGAGCGCGCCGGGCTACCGCGAGGCGGAGCGGAGCGTCGCGGCGGCGCCGGGGAGCCGGGCCGTCGTCGTGCTGAGCCTCGAGCGCGAGGTCGTCCCGCCGGCAGCGCCCGCCGGGCCGCGGGTGTCCTCGACGAGCGCTCCGGCGAGCGTCGCTCCGATCAGACCGGTCCTGCGCGGCGCCCCGCCGAGCTCCGCGCCCGACGCTGCGCAGAGCCACGTGGTGCCGATCGTGCTGCTCGCCGGCGGCCTGACCACCGCGGCGGCCGGCGCGGCCATCGGGCTGCTCGGGGTCGCGAGCGCGTCGGACGCGCCGACGCGGGACGGGGACGCCGCCGACGCCGCGCGCGCCCAGGCGCTCGCGGGCGACATCGTCGTGGGCGCCGGCCTCCTCGCGGCGGGCGTCGGCGTGCTCGTGATGATCTTCGACCGCGATCCCGCCGGCGCCCCGCGCAAGCAGCCCCCGCCGCGCGCCGCCCTCGATCCGTTCCGCCTCACCGTGCGCTTCTGATCTCCGATACGGGAGCTAGGCCTTCGGCATCTCCCTGCGGTCGAGGTTCACCACGACGAACGCGCCGTAATTCAGGACCGTGAGCGAGTCCTCGTCCACGATGAGCACGCGGACGCACTGGGGCGGAGACGGCGCGAGCAGGTCGACGTACGGATCGAACGGCGCCTCGTCCGTGGGCGGCAGCACGGCGTGCAGGAACTCGTGGAGCCGCGCTCGATGGTCGACGATGACGCTCGCGCCCGGCGCCTCCGCGCTGCCCCGCGCGTCGATCCGGAACAACGCCCGGCGCGCGGCCGGGGACACGACGAGGATCGCCGCGTCCGTCACCTCGATCTCGCTGGACGTGCACAGCCGCTCCACGCGACGGCTCACGGCCTCCTCCACCGTCTGGAACAGCCGCAGCCGCCGGCGCTGCCCTTCCGTGAGGCCCGGCTCCTCGATGTAGGCCTCGAGGCTGCACCCGCGCATGTTCCGCTCGCACCCGTACGTCATGCGTCTGCACCGTGGCTCGGTCTGCTCACCCGCCTCTGGCAGCCGGGTCGGACAGCCGTCACGCCTCCCCGCACGGGCGCTCATGCACGGGATTAGCCAACCCCCCCTGCACAGCGGCGCCGCTCCAGGATTGGCCGTGGCTGCCATGGTTTCCATGGCTCGCGGGCAGCGACCGGGACGCACACCTGCGTCCTGGAAGGCGGCACGGCTGCGCGGCGGGAGATGCAGGCGCGAACGCCCGCACCTTAGTGCACAGCCGCCAGGGCGATGCGCTCACACCGCCCGATGCACGAGAGCCGCTCCGTGTGCCCCGGGCGGCAGGACGTGGCGCTGGCGAGAGCTGCCGCCCTCGCCCAGCGGACCGGCGCTACGGCGCTGCCGGCGGTGCGAACTTCGCGGAGAGCTCCACCTGGGCCACGCTGCGCTGAGCGGCCTGCTGGGCGCTGGCGCCGGGCGGCACAAGCAATGCCTGGAGCCGCTGCGAGGCGTCGGCCACGCCTGGCGCAAAGCTCGACGGCGACCAGGTGAGCGTGCCCTTGCCCGAGGAGTCGAGCCGGTCGATGGTCATCGTGATCTCCCCGTTCGGGCCCGGCAGCTTGAGGTCGGCCCCTTCCGCGTACTGGCGCGTGTCCACGCTGAGCGAGACGGCGCCTGCCTCCACCTTCTCGATCTTGAAGACCCGGTACCGCAGCACCGGCAGCTGCGCGCCCGACGCCACCACGCGATCGGTGACCATCCAGTAGGCGCCTGCGCCGACGGGCTTGTCCGGGAGCGGCGGCGTGAGGAGCGCGATGGCCTCCCCGAGCGCGCCGATCAGCGGCTGGAGCCCTGGATCCGCGTCCTTGGAGAGCTCGAACTGGAGGTTGCCGACCACGTTCGCCGGCGAGAGCTCGTACCGCAGCGCGCTCCCCTTCAGCCTCGCGAGCGCGTCCGCGAGCTGCTTCGGCGGGCCGCCGACCGACATCGAGGCGAGCGTCGCCGACGCGATCTTCGCGATCACCTTCGTCGGAGCCGCGCTCGCCGCGGGCGCGGCCGCGCCCTCCTTGGGCGCGTCCGCCGGCTTCTCCGCCTTGAAGCTCACGCCGAGCTCCAGGTTCGGCAGCCCCTGCGGCCCGCCGAGGCGCAGCCCGAGCGTGATGTCGAGCTTCTGCTCGGATTTCGGGTCGGGCTTCGCGGCGAGCCTGGTCCGCGGCTCGCTGCCGTCGCTGATGACCTCGATCTTGTAAGGCACGTCCTTCGGGAGCGCGGCGGCCGCGTCGGACGCCGAGAACACGCCGCTCTCCGGCGGTCCATCCGCCGGGCCGCCCGCCGCTGGCCCCTGCTTCTCGGTGCTGCCCGACGCCGCCTCCGCGAGCTCCGCGCCGAGCTTGCCGCCGACGACGGGCAGCGCCGGGCCGGCGTCGAGCGCGCCAGCGTCGGCGGCGACCTGCGCCTTGCTCTTTTCCCCCTCGCAGCCCGCGAGCCCCGAGAGGGCGACCGCCGCGAGCGTCGAAGCCATGACCCAGCGCCACCGAGTGTCCATGACGGCCGGGTGTAGTCAAAACGGGCGCCATCTTCCAGCGCTCCGTTACGTCGCGCGTCGCGCGTCGAGCCGGACGGACGGCTCCCGTCGAGGCGGGGCCGCCGCTTCAGGCGCGCCGCGCGGCCTTGAGCCCGCCGATGTGCTCCAGGAGCTCGAGGGGCCGGAACGGCTTGGCGTAGTAGGCGGTCGCGCCGAGCTTCAAGGCGCGGGCGCGCGCCTCGTGATCGTCGAGGGCGCTGATCACGATGATGGGGAGGCTGGAGGTGCCCGGGTGCGCGCGGAGGCGCTCGCAGACCTCGAAGCCATCCATGCTCCCGGGCAGCATCAGGTCGAGCAGCAGCACGTCGAAGGGCTCGGTCAGGGCGCGCTCCACCGCCTCGCGGCCGGTGCCCACGCCGATCACCTCGTGACCACTCGCTCCGACCAGCGCCTCGATCATGCGCCGGATCGCGTCCTGATCTTCGCAGAGAAGGATTCGCATGGTCGCGAGCACGGGGAGCGTTGCACCCGCCCCATCGCGCGGTCAAGCGGGAACGCTACGCGCGGCGAGGGCGGGCGTCTGTGTCTGCTCGGTCTGCCACGTTTGCTCCGCCTGCGCCTGCTCCGGTTGCTTCCCTGTCGCGTCGCTGTGGGCGCGCGGCGCTGGTCGGCGGACGCAGCGCGAGCTCGATGCCGACGCGCGCCCCGCCGCCCTCGCGGCGCTCGGCGAACGCGCGGCCCCCGTGCGCCTCCGCGATGCGCTTGCACAGCGCCAGGCCGAGGCCGAGCGAGCCGCGCTCGGCGCCGCTCTCGCCGCCCGCCGCCCGCTCGCTCCGGAAGAACGGCTCGAAGATGCGCGTCTCCTCCCCCTCCGCGAACCCGGGCCCGCGGTCCTCGACCTCGAAGACGACGCTGCGCTGGCCGCCGGGACGGACCCTCAACCGCTCGGCCCCGCCGGCGTGCGCGCGCGCGTTCTCCAGCAAGTTGGCGAGGGCGCGCGCCAGCAGCGTCGCGTCCGCCTGGAACGCCGGCGTCCCCTCGACGACCTCCAGCAGCGTCGGATCCAGCCCGGCGCGCTCCAGGGCGCGGATCCCGGCCTCGGCCGGGTCGAGGCGGGTCACGGTGAGGGCCGCGAAATCGAGGCGCGAGCTGGCCAGGAGGTCGCCGACGAGCGCGTCGATCTCCATGACCTCGCGGTCGAGGTCGTCGAGCACGCAGGCGCTCGGTCCGTTGCCCTCGCGGGCCATCTCCGTCAGCAGGCGGATGCGGGCGAGCGGCGTACGGAGCTCGTGCGACACGGCGGCGAGGAGCTCTCTCTGGTCGGCGAGCTGGCGCTCGATGCGCGCGGCCATGTCGTTGACCGCCTCGGCGACGATCCCGACCTCGCCCTGCTGCCCGTGGCAGTCGAGCCGGACCCGGCTCGACAGCTTGCCGGCGCCGATCTCGTGGGCGACGTGGGCAAGATCGACGAGCGGGCGGGCGAGGCGGCGCGCGATGAGGCCGGAGGCCCCCCACATGACGATGGCCACGGCGAGCAGCGGCAGGGCGAACCGGAGCGACCCGCCGGAGCGGCCGCGCGCGGGGCAGAGGAGCACGGAGCCGAGCGGCCCCGCTTCGTCACGGACCGGGGAGACCAGGGTCTGCGCCCGGCAGGGCTGGCCGTACCTCGCGAGCCGCCGCCCTGTCGCGTCGATGAGCTCCAGGTCGATCTCGAGATCCTCGGCGAACCCGCGGGCGAGGGCGTCGCGGGCCGCGGGATCGGCCCATACCCGCTCGAACTCGTGGGCCACGAACGACTGGGCGCGGGCGTGCTCGCGTCGCCAGCCGGAGTTGCCGACGCGATCGATGGCCCCCATCGTGGCGACCGCGGCGAGCGCGGTGATCAGGATGGTGGCGCCGAACCACATGAAGAGCCGGCGGTGCAGCCGCGCGCTCAGGAAGCGGCCGATCGAGACCTTGCGCCCGTTCTCGTAGAGCCAGGATCGGTACCGCCTCCTCACACGCGGTCCTTGGCGAGCACGTAGCCGACGCCGCGCACCGTCTTGATGAGCCTCGGCGACCTCGGGTCGTCGGACAGCTTCTGCCGCAGGTGCGAGATGTGCACGTCGACCGTCCGCCCCCCGACGTTGACGTCGCCGCGGCCGGCCTCCTCGAGGAGCGCCTCGCGGGCGACGACGCGGCCGGCGCGCCGCGCGAGGGCCACGAGGATGTCGAACTCGATGCCGGTGAGATCGGCGGGCTTGCCCGACACGGTGACGACGCGGCCGGGCACGTCGATGGCGATGTCGCCGGCCACGATCCGCTCGCCGGCGGCGTCGGGCGTGGCCCGCCGGAGCACCGCGCGGAGGCGCGCGAGCAGCTCGCGCGGGCTGAACGGCTTCGCGATGTAGTCGTCGGCGCCGATCTCGAGGCCGACCACGCGATCGGCCTCGTCGCCGCGGGCGGTGAGCATGAGGATCGGCATCGAGCTCTTCTGCCGGATGCGGCGGACGACCTCGATGCCGTCCATGCCCGGCATCATCACGTCGAGCAGGACGGCGTCGAAGGTGCCCGCGGCGAGCGCCGCCAGGCCGCGCGCGCCGTCGCACGCGACGGTCACCGCGAACCCGTTCTGCTCGAGGTAGCTCGCGAGCAAGGCGTGGAGCCGTGTGTCGTCGTCGATGAGCAGGAGCCGCAGCGCCATGGAAGGACCCGTGGGGCAGGTGCGGCGGCGACCGGCCGCCGCTCACCCCTTGTATAGCTCAGGGACCCGCGCCGGTGTCGGGGTCGGCCGCCGCGGGCGCGTGGGCCGCGCGCGGGGCGCTCCGCGGGCAGGACGGGCAGGAGCGCTCGGCCTCCCGCGCGGCGTCCACGCAGATGGACGCGACGTGGCGCTGGAAGGCGTCGCGGCGGGCCTCCGCCCGGCAGCGCAGCGAGGAGAAGCCGGAGGCAAAGCCGGCGACGGTGCCGAGCGCGAGCAGCGCGATGGTGATCTGGCGTCGCATCATCGTCTCCTTCACGCCCACCGGCCGTGGGTCCTGTAGGGATCGTCGCCGCGCCACCCGGGCCTGCCGGACCACATGTCGCGGAACGCGGCCGGCCCGATCTCGATGAGATCGGCGAGCTGCTCGCGCTGGCGGTCCTCGAGCACGGCGTGGACCTTCGCGAGCGCGCCGACCGCGGCCTTGCGCAGCGACTCGATGGCCGTGTCATGGCGCGCGAAGAGCTCGCCGAGGCGCGTCTCGTCGAAGCTCGGGCTCCGCATCGCCGCAGCGACGTCCGCGCGCGTGCCGCGGATCTCGCTCCGCTGGGCCTCTGCGGCGGAGCGGAGCTCGTCGATGGCCGCGACGATGACCTTCTCCTGCGTCGGCGTGGTGCCGAGCCGATCGAAGAGGAAGGACAGGAAGAAGCGACGGCGGAAGCCGTGCCCCCCGAAGCCGCGCCGCCCGAAGAAGCGCGATCCAGCGCCCCAGGGCGCACCGCAATCACCCCTGTAGCCGCGCTTCAGCGTCATGAAGAGGCCTATCAGACAGGCCGTTCCAACCACGAATCCGAACATGATGAGTACCCTCCGTGAGCGTCTCCGCCGTCGATCCGTGCACGGGGCATGTGCGCGCGGCTTCGGCTCGTCCGAACGCGGGCGCCGCCCCGGGCAGCAACGACCGGAGCCGCAGACGCGCGGCTCCGGGACACCTCGAAGCTGCGCAGCGCGTGTGAAGGATGTTCAGGACCGTGTGTGAAGAAGCATGAAGATCGCCGCGGGGAGCGCGGCCCCATGACGGAGCGGCGCGCCCAGCGGGTGCGGAGCGGCGCGCCCAGCGGGTGCGGACGGCGCGCCCAGCGGGTGCGGAGCGGCGCGCCATCCACTCGCGGACGGCGCTTCGCGCTCCGGCGGCCCTACTTCACCGACTCGACGTCGCCGATGTCGTCGAGGTCGTCCTTGGATTTCCCGTCGCCCGAGGTCGCCCACGGATTCGTGCGCTCGCTCTCGGGTGCGCCGCCTTCTCCGCCGTCGTCGTCTTCCTCTTCTTCGAGGTCGTCGAGCGACTCGACCTTGGCCCCGGCCGGCGAGGCGCCCGGCGCAGGCGGCGTCGATGCGCGCGGCGCCGGGGGCGCGGGCGGCGTCGATGCGCGCACCGCCGGGGGCGCGGGCGGCGTCGACGCGCGCACCGCCGGAGGGGGCGGCGTCGATGCGCGGGCCGACGAGGTGCCAGGGTCGCTCGGGAGCCTGCTGCGCGACGGCTCACCCCCCTGCAGCGACACCGACGCCGCGGCGGCGCCCGCAGCGGCGGGCGGCCTCGCGGCGATCGCGCTCGGCGGCGTGACGCTGCCGCCGGCCTTCGGCCCCGCGGGGGAGCCGGCCGGCGGGCTGCTCACCGACGCCGCGAGGCCTCCCGGCGGCGAGCCGGACGCCCCGGAGGGCGCGGCGCTCGCGGCCTTGCCGGCCTGACCCGCGTCGGGCGCGCCGCCGGGCGAGCCGGAGGCAGGCGCCGACACGGGCCCGCCGCCGGACGACACGGGGGCCGGCGCCGACACGGGCCCGCCGGACGCCGACACCGCCGGCTTCGACACGGGACCGCCGTTGGATGGGACGGGAGCGGAGGCCCCCGGCGCCGATGCGGACGCCGCGCCGCCCGGCGGCGCGGCAGCGGGCGCGCCGCCGCGGCCGGACGAGAGCTCCACCGGCGCCGCCGCCTTCGGCGTGGCGGCCCGCGGCCCATCGAAGCGCATCGCCTTCTGCGCGAGCTGCACCACGGGGAGGATGTCGCGCGGCGGGATGTTCGCGGCGATGACGTCCGGCCCGGCGATCGCGAGCTCACCGTCGGCGTGGAACGGCACGCCCGGGCGCTCGCGCTCCTGCTTGAGCCGCGCGTTGTCGATGGCGACGCGGATCTCGAGCGGGATGCGGGTCTGCCACAGCCGACCGTCGATCGCCGTGCGCACGTCCCACGGCGTCAGGATCGGCGTCCTGCCGATGCCCTCGAACGGGCTGCGATCCGCGAGCAGCGCCTTGAGCAGCCACGCGACGATCTCCTGGAGCTGCGGCGTGTCCTGATCCCACGGCACCGAGTCCCGGAAGAACTGCCAGTAGCCGCCGGCCGGGCCGTACACAGCGAGATCGCGCGGATCGAACGCGTCCTCGAACGCGCGCGGGGTGATGTCGCCCTCGTCGATGACGGAGTCGATGAGCGCGCCCTGGAAATCGGGCGTCTTGCGGCGGGCGGCCTTGGGCGAGAGGCCGGTGAGGGACGTCGAGATCTGCTGGCGCACGTCGCTCCGCTCGCGGAACCAGCCCATCCGCTCGACCGCGCCGAACTGCTCGCGCAGCTTGACCGGCGTCCACCACGGCAGATCGAGCTCGCGCAGCCGCGCGATCAGCTCGGCCACGAGCTGCAGCGCCGGCTCGCTCGCGAGGTGCACGCGCGCCTCTCTCCTCAGCGTCTCGTCGTCCTTGCTCTCGGGATCCCGGTGCTGCAGCGATCGCTCCGCCATCGTTCCTCCGTGCTCCCCCGGCCGCACTGCTCAATACCAGAACCGGATCCGCGGCGGACAGCCAGCCCACGCGCGTCCGCGAAGAGCGATCTACGCGCCGCGGCGCCGCGCTCGACGCGACACGGCGCGCGCCTTCAGCGGACCGTCAGGATGTTGTTCTGCAATGCCACGCGAACACCCCATCCGCGTGGCCGAGCCAAGCGCCCGGGATCACCCGACCACGCCGCGCGCCGCCTTGGGCCTCGGCGCTGCGTCGATCCGGGCTAGGCTCTCGCGGCCATGCACGAGGACGGGGGAAGGAGCGCGCCCGAGCGCGCCGCGCGAGGGGTCGAGCTGTGGGAGCGCGGCGGGCGCGGGCTCTCGCCGTGGGCGCGACGCGTCGCGTGGGCCGCCGCCGAGGCGATGCTCTGCGACGAGGACGAGCGCGGGGAGCTCGCCCCGCCGGGCGCCGAGGTGTGCGAGCGCGCGGTCGCTGCGCTGGATCTCTCGCTCGAGCAGGGCACCCCCGAGACCCGGCGCGCTTTCGGGCTGCTGGCCGTCTGCCTCGAGCTCTTGCCGCCCTTCGTGATCGGCGCCTTCGGCCGGATGAGCCGGCTCTCGCTCGACCGGCGGCTCGCGTACCTGGAGGCGCTCGAGTCGAGCCGCTCCGGGCTCCTCGCGATGCTGCTCCTCGCCTTCAAGGTGCCGATGTGCATGGCCGCCTTCGAGGAGGGCGCGGAGCTCGCGCTGACGGGCTTCGACCGCGAGAGCACCGCGGCGCGGCGCAGGCTGCCCGGGCTCGGCGCCGGGGGCCGCGCGTGAACGGCGGCATCGCGTCGAGCGAGCCGATCGTCAGCGGGCGCGACCTGCCGGCGGGGTTCGACGAGCCGTGCGACGTCGTCGTGGTCGGCTCCGGCGCCGGCGGCGCGGTCGTCGCGGCGCTGCTCGCCGAGGCGGGGCGGCGCGTGATCGTGCTGGAGGAGGGCCCCCACGTTCGCCCTGACGACTACCAGCGCTGGAAGCCCAGCGAGTCGGTGCGGCGGCTGTTCCGCGAGGCCGGCCTGTTCACCGCGCTCGGCGTCGGCCAGACGCCGATGATCTCGCTCACCCTGGGGCGCGCCGTCGGCGGATCGTCGGTGGTGACCGGCGGGGTCTGCTTCCGCATCCCGGGCAGCGTCCACGCGCGATGGACGCGCGACCTCGGCCTCGACGAGCTCTCGGAGCGCGCCCTCGAGGCGGCGTACGAGAGCGTCGAGCAGCGGCTGGAGGTCCGCGAGGTCCCCGAGGCGCTGCGGTCCGCCTCGACGGCGCGGCTCGTCGAGGGCGCGAGGCGGCTCGGCATCCCGATGCGCCCGCTCCGCCGCAACACCGGCGGCGCGTGCGAGGGCAACGGCCGGTGCAACTTCACCTGCCCCGCCGGGGCGAAGCGCTCGGTCGACGTCGCCTACCTGCCGTCGGCGACCGCGCGAGGCGCGCGCGTGGTCGCCGACGCGCTGGTCGAGCGGATCGCCGTGAAGCGCGGGCGCGCCGTCGGCGTCGAGGGGAGGCTGCTCGGCGGCGAGCCCGGGGCCCCGCCGCGCCGCTTCCGGGTGCGCGCGAAGGCCGTGGTCGCCGCGTGCGGCACGCTGCACACGCCGCTGCTCCTCCGCGCGACGGGCGCGTTCGGGGCGAGCTCCGGGCTCGGCGACGGCGTGACGCTGCACCCGGCGGTGCGCGTGGTCGCGCGGTTCGACGACGCGCTGAACGGCTGGGACGGCGCGCTCCAGAGCGTCTACTCCGACCACTTCGACGCCGAGGGGATCAAGCTCGTCGGCGTCTACTCGGCGGTGAACGTGCTCGCGGCGGGCCTGCCAGGCGTCGGGCCCGCGCTGCGGCGGCGGGCCTCCGCGCTGTCGCGCTGCGCCGTCTTCGGCGCCATGATCCACGACGAGGGCGGCGGCCGCGTCCGCCCCGGCCCGGGCCGGGAGCCGCTCGTCTCCTACGCGATGGCGCCGCGGGACCTCGCGCGGCTCCGCCGGTCCATCACGATCCTCAGCGAGATGGCGCTCGCCGCCGGCGCGCGCGAGGTCTACACCGCGCTGCTCGGCGCGCCGCCGGTCACGTCGATGGACGCCGCGCGCGCGGCAGAGCGCGCTCCGATCGACGCGCGCCGCATCGAGTGCATGGCGTTCCACCCGCTCGGGAGCGCGCGGGTGGCGAACGATCCGCGGCGCGGGATCGTCGATCAGAGCGGCGAGTGCTTCGCGCTGCCGGGGCTCTTCGTCGCCGACGGCTCGATCCTCCCCACGAGCATCGGCGTGAACTCCCAGGTGCCGATCATGGCGATGGCGACGCGGATCGCGTGGCGGATGGCCGAGCGGTTCCCGCGGCTCGCTGCGGCGAGCCCCGCGTAGGGGGCGCGGCGCCGCGTAGCGGGCGCGGCGCCACGCGGTGCTACAACGTCGGCCGACGCCGACAGCCGAGGTTCCAGGATGCAAGCGACGATCGATCTCCGCTCCGACACCGTGACCCGACCGACCGCGGCCATGCGCGCCGCCATGGCCGCGGCCGAGGTCGGCGACGACGTGTACCGGGAGGACCCCACCGTGCGGGCGCTCGAGGAGCGCGTCGCGGAGCTCACGGGCAAGGAGGCCGCCCTGTTCGTGCCGAGCGGGACGATGGGCAACCAGATCGCGCTCCTCTGCCACACCCAGCGCGGCGACGAGGTGATCGCGGGCGAGGGCGCGCACTGCGCGTTCTACGAGAGCGGCGCCGCCCCCGCCTGGAGCGGCGTGCAGTTCGTCTTCGCCGGGCGCGGCGGCCTGTTCACGGCGGCCGACGTCGAGGACGCGATCAAGCCGCCGCAGTACTACCTCCCGCGCACGCGCCTCGTCGCGATCGAGAACACCCACAACCGCGCGGGCGGCCGGGTCTTTCCGCAGGAGGACGCGCTCGCCATCGCGTCGGTCGCGCGCGCGCACGGGCTCGCGCTGCACCTCGACGGGGCGCGCCTCTGGAACGCGGCGGTCGCCGCCGGCCGGACGCCCGCCGAGCTCGCCGCGCCGTTCGACACGGTGAGCGTCTGCTTCTCGAAGGGCCTCGGCGCGCCCGTCGGCTCCGCGCTGTGCGGCAGCGCCGACGTGGTCCGCGCCGCGCTGCGCTTCCGGAAGATGCTCGGCGGCGGCATGCGGCAGGCCGGCGTGCTCGCGGCCGCCGCCCTGTACGCGCTCGCGCACCACCAGGGCCGCATCGCCGAGGACCACGAGGCCGCGCGCGCCATCGCGCGGGCGATGCGCGCGGCGGCGCGCCACGCTGTGGCGCCCGCGACGATCGAGGAGCCCGAGACGAACATCCTCTACATCGAGACGCCCGGCATCCCGGCCGAGCGGCTCGTCGAGGCCGCGCGGCGGCGCGGCGTGCTCGTGGGGGCGACGGGCCGGAGCGCCGTCCGCGCCGTGACCCACCTCGATCTCGCGCCGGAGCAGGTCGCGCCCGCGGCGAGCGCCCTCGCCGAGGCGCTCGCCGAGGTGCTGGCGCAGCCGCGCGATCGCGGCGCCGAGGGCGCGCGCGCATGAGCGGCCGCCGCACGAACGCCCCCGCGCCGGCGCTCGCCCTCGCGATCGCCGCGCTGCTCGGCCCTGGGTGCGCGCCGGCGCGCGGCGACGCCTACCTCGCCGCGATGACCGCCGGCGAGCGCGCCTACCACGCGGGGCGCTACCGCGAGGCGGCCCGCTCGTTCGACGACGCCGCGTCGCAGGCGCTGCGCGTGAAGGACCGCGACGAGGCGCGCCTCATGCAGGCGCGCTCGTTCGAGCGCGAGGAGTCCTGGGGCGAGGCGCGCGCGTCGTACGAGCGGCTGCTCGCCGACTCGCCGCGCGGGCCGCGCTCGGAGCGCGCGGAGTTCGAGCTCGCCGATCTCGCGATCGAGCACGGCGACGCGGACGCGGGCTACGCGATGCTGCTGACGGCGACGCTGCGCCACCCGTCGCACGGGCTCGCGCGCAACGCGCTGAAGCGGCTCATCCGGCGCGAAGAGGAGCGCGCCGGCGCGGCGGGCGCGCTCGCGTGGCTGCGGCAGCGCGGCCCAGCGCTCCGCGGGACGGAGCTCGATCAGGACGTCGCCTACCACACCGCGCTCCTCCTGGAGCGGAGCGGCGATCGCGAGGCCGCGCTGCGCGCGCTCGTCGCCGCCGCGCGCGCGCACCCGTACCCCGTCGGCAGCTTGACGGACGACGCCCTGTTCCACGCGGCGGAGCTCGCCGCGTCGCTCGGGCGCCCCGAGGAGGCCATCGGCTACCTGAGGGAGATGCTCTCCGCGCGCGAGCCGGCCGTCACCGGCAGCTACGATCGCGGGAAGTTCGACGACGCGCAGCTCGAGATCGCGCGCCTCTACCGCGACGCGCTCGGCGATCGCGCGGCCGCGCGCCGCGAGCTGCACAAGCTCTATACGGACCACCCCGCGTCCATCCTGCGCGACGACGCGCTCTGGGCCGAGGCGAAGCTGTGGCGCGAGGATGGCCGGAGCAAGGAGGCGTGCGCCACCGCAGCCCGAATCGCCCGGGAGCTCCCAGAATCGCGCTACGCGCGCTGCGCGCACGCTATATGTCCGTCGCTCCCGGCGGCGCCCCGCCCGTGCGCGGACTACATCCTCCGCGAGCTCGACGAACGGAAGGACCCTTGACGCGGGGACGCCGCGCGGCGCGGTCGCCGCGGCGGCGCGCCGACCGCGCTCAGTCGTCCTCGTCGTCCGCGGGCTCCAGCTCGGCGTCGTCGTCGTCGTCGCCGTCTTCGTCCTCGTCGTCGGCGAGGTCCTCGTCGTCGGCCTCATCGAGGTCGTCGTCGTCCTCGCGCGGCTCGTACTTCAGATCGATGCCGATGTCGCCGAGCTGGGTCTCGAGGAGCTCGAAGAGCTCGTCCACGTCGTCGCCCCCCCACTCGTCGAGCACGTCGGTCAAGAACTCAAAAAAATCACCGCTGTCCAGACGACGCTCGATCTCTTCGACCTGCTCCTCCGAGAACGCCTCGAGGACGTCCTCGCGCAGCGCTTCGGTGTCGCCTTCCTCAACGGCATCCGCCGCAGAGAGGCGGATCTGCTTTACGGCACGCTTGTCGAGGTGAATCTCCATGAAGGTGGCTTCGTTTAGGCGACCCTCGCAGCTGCCGTCAAGCGGCGTATGGTGTCGAGCTTCAAGAGACCGCTCGTCTCCCCCCTCCGTCGCGTCTTTTCCTGGGGGCGCGGCGGGGACGCCGCGGGGCGCGGAGCTGCCCCAGGCGGCCACGCGCGCCCCCACGTCGGAGGTCGGCGCGGGCGCGCCCCCAGCGCCCGCGCGGCGGAGGAGCGTTGCCGGCGGCAGATCTCTCGCGTATCTCAAACAACTCGTGCGTTTGCGATCTCCGCCCGGCGCGCTCTCGGCCGCGATCATCGCGGCCGGCGCCCTGCTGTCCTTGACAGCGCGGGCCGCGCCTCCGCACCTCCAGGCCGAGGGCGCCCTCCACGGCGCCGCGCCGGGCGCTCCCGCCGGCGGCCGGACGGGAGGAGGCCCGGGCGAAGGGGCCGAAGACGGCCGCGCCGCGCCCGCCGGGAGCGCGCTGCTCCACGCGGCGGGGGACGAGGCCGCCGCCGAGCAGGAGCCATCGCTCGCCGTCAAGCCGCGCGTCGAGCTCGCCTCCCGACCGCCGCCGCTGCACGTCGAGTACGTGCAGTACGGCGTCGCCCTCGTGGCGGAGATGAGCCTCGATCCGGGCGCTGCCTGCCCGCGCTCGGGGCCCCTCTACGCGTGCATCCTGGGCAGCGGAGGCGGGCTCGCGATCCGCGGCGGATACCGATCGCCGGGCCCCTGGTACTTCGGCGGCGCGTACCAGTTCACCAAAATGGACTCGAGCAACCTCTACCGGCTTGGAATCTTCCAGCAGCTGCGGGCCGAGATGAGGTACCTGCCGGACATCGGCTACCGGGCGGCTCCGTACTTTTCCGCCGGGATCGGCGGCGTCGCCTACGGGAACGAGTGGGGCGTCGAGACGGGCGGCGCGCTCATCTTCGGCGGCGTCGGGGTCGAGCTGGAGGTCTCGCGCCGCGCGGTGCTCGGCGTCAGCTGCGTGTACCGGCCGGTGCTGCTCGCTGGCTGGAGGGATACGGCCAACTACGAGCGGGCCACCGCCATCGCGCAATTCGTCGGCTTCGAGCTCCTCCTCGAGGTGCGGACCGAGGTCGGCCGGCGCTGAGCGGTTCCCCTGTCCGCTCGAGAGAACGCACCGGCTACTTGACTCGACCGTCGCTCCGCGGTCCCCTCGGCAGCGTGATCTGCGATGTGTGCGGTCGCGACAACGCTGGCGATCTGACGTTCTGTCAGGATTGCGGTCGGCGGCTGAAGGCTCGAGAGGCGCGGGTCGTCCCGCCGACGCCGCCGAGCGGCTTGCCGCAGGTGTCGCTCCCGGCCCTGCCCGCGCCTGCACAGGCCGAGACGCCGCCGCCCGCGAACGACGCCCGCGCGGCCGCCAGGCCGCCGGGGCCTCGCGGCGCGCCGGGGCGCCTTCGCCCGGAGGCGCCCGTGTTCTCCTTCAGCCCGCTCAGCTCGGCGAGGACGGAACCGGCCATGCCGGCGGCGCACGGCCGCGCGGAGGGCGCATCGCGCCCGGCGCGCGAGGGCGCCGCGACGCCGGCTGCCGGCGCGCTGGACAGCGCGATCCAGATGGTGCCAGCCCTGCAAGCGCCGAAGGTCACCGAGCGGGGCGACGCGCCCGCGCCTCCCGCGACGCCCTCGATCACCGACGCGATCCTGGGGCTCTCCTGCCCGAACTGCAGCGGGGAGAACCCTCCGGGCTACCGCTTCTGCGTGACGTGCGGCGCGCCGCTGAACAGGAAAGATGGCGGAGCGGCGGCGGGCGCTCCACAGCCGGTGAGCCAGGTGTCGAAGCGCGCCAGGGGAGAGCGCGGCGAGCCAGGCGCCGCGCTCTCCCCTGGCGCGCCGTACATGGCGCCCCCGCCGCACGAGGAGATCGGGACGACCGCGCGAGGTCTCGACGACGTCACGCACGTCACGCACGCCGCGCCCCGGCACGCACCTCCGGCGGAGGCTGCGCCGCAGGCGGCCCGCGACGAGCGCTCCGGCGCCGGAGACGCGCAGCAACGGGGCGGCGCGCCGGCCAGGCCGCCTCCGCCCCCGCTGCCACCGGTCGCCCTGCCCCCGGCGCGGCTGCCCCCGCCCGCGGCCAGCGGGAGCAGCGCCGACAAGATCGTCGGCTCGCCGGTCGTCGACATCGCGTCCTCGCAGCGGGCGCCCGTCCCGCCGGTCGAGTGCGCGCGCTGTCGCGGTCAGTGCCTGGCGGGCACGCGGTTCTGCAAGTACTGCGGCGCGCCCCTCGAGGGCGAGCGGCCCGCCTCCGAGCGCCCCGCCAGACCCGCCACCGACCGCCCGCAGCCAGCGCCCGCGCTCGCCCCGGACGCCCGGCGCGACCCGCAGCGGCCCCCACGTGCTGCCGAGCCCGCCGGGTCGCTCTCGACCGAGACGGGCAGCGCGCCTCCGCCCTCCCAGCAGCCGCTCGCTCCGCTGCGCGCGTCCCTCTCGGCTCGCCCGCCGGCGTGGGTTCCGGCTGACACCCAGCCGACCCGGGCTGACACCCAGCCGACCCGAGCGCCCGAGGGCAAGCTCATCGTGATCGTCGAAGACGGGACCGAGGGAAAGAGCTTCCCCCTCGCCGGCCCGCAGATCGACATCGGCCGCACCGAGGGGGAGATCCTCCTGGAGGACGACCAGTACGTCTCGCCCCGGCACGCGCGGATCATTCCGCAGGAAGGGTCCTGGGTTCTCCGTGACCTGGGCAGCGTCAACCGCATCTACCTTCGCATCCGGAAGACGCACGCCCTCCGAGATGGCGACTTGCTCCTCCTGGGCCTCGAGGTGTTACAGTTTCAGACCGTGAACGACGGCGAGCGAGGCCTCGGCCATGCCATCCAGCATGGAACGTTGCTGTTTGGCTCGCCCGCCATCCACCGCCGGGCGAGACTCTGCCAGCGGACGGTGGAGGGCGTGATGCGGGACGTGTACCACCTCTACCGGGATGAGACGGTGATCGGACGGGAGACGGGAGACATCGTATTCACGGCCGATCCGTTCCTCTCGCGACGCCACGCCGCCATCCGGAGGAACCCGGCCACGGGGGAGTTCACGCTCAGCGACCTGGACTCGTCGAACGGGACCTACGTCGCCATCCGCGAGGACGTCAGCCTCCTCGATCGCGACTTCGTGCGCATCGGGCAGCACCTGTTCCGCGTGGATCTCACCCGATGAGCGACCAGACCGTCCGCGAAACGCCGACCGAGGCGCTGGAAGTCGAGGGGCTCCCCGGCGCGGCGTCGGCAGGAACCGACTCGAGCAGCCACGCCGGCAAGGCGCTTCATGACTCCCCGCACGGCGCCGCGTCGCTCGAGCCCGGCAAGGCGGGGTCTGTGGAAGCAGGCAAGCCCGTGAACTGGAAGCCCCCGCCGCCCAAGACGCGTCCGGCCGCGAACGCCGCGCAGAAGGCTGGCATCGCCGTGAAGCCCGTGAAGGCGCCCAGCGCATCGAGCCCGGAGAAGGTCGGGCGGAAGCTCCCTCCACCGCCGCGGGTGCGGCTCACCGCGGGCGGGTCGCGCGAGGAAGACGCGGATGGAAGCACGACACGGTCGGACGACCTCGGAGACGCAGTGACCCCCGACGCGCCGCCGGCAGCCGCTCAAGCGCACGCCTCGCTCGCGGCTGCGTCGTACGACGGCGCGTTCGACGAGACCCCCGCCGCGGAGGCCGCCCATGGCGGCGGCGCGGCCGGGCGCTTCGCGGGCGAGGCGCCGGGAGCCGGCGAGCCGGACGAGGGCGGGCAGCGCCCGGACGGCATGGACGGCGCGGCGACACCGCCCGACGAGCCGCGCCGCCCCGAGGTCGTGCTGCGGCTGTTCGGCCGCACCGACGTGGGCCAGGTCCGCGAGCACAACGAGGACAACTTCATCGTCGCGGATCTCACGAACGCGAGCCGCGGCCTGATGGAGATGGACCGCTACCAGGTCGTCGGCGAGCGGGGCGCGCTGCTCGGCGTGTGCGACGGCATGGGCGGCGCCGCGGCCGGCGAGGTCGCGAGCCAGCTCGCGGTTGACATCATCTACCAGCGGATGAGCGCCGCCGGTCCCCCGGAGAACCACGACGAGCTCGCGGCGCGGCTGGTGCAGTCGAT
Organism: Sorangium sp. So ce124; assembly: GCF_051525235.1. Classification (NCBI taxonomy): domain Bacteria; kingdom Pseudomonadati; phylum Myxococcota; order Polyangiales; family Polyangiaceae; genus Sorangium; species Sorangium sp. So ce124. Next base: position 3,069,798 of record NZ_CP150312.1, on the reverse strand, counting down.
CGAGGCGGCGGGCCTCCGGATCTTCAGCGAGGCGAAGCTCGATCGGACCCGGCGAGGGATGGGGACCACCTCGACCATCGCCGCGCTCATGGACGATCACCTGTTCCTCGGGCAGGTCGGCGACAGCCGCGCGTACGTCCTCCGCGGCGATCGGCTCGTGCAGGTGACGCGCGACCAGTCGCTCGTGAACCAGCTCATCGAGGCGGGCCAGCTCACCGAGGAGGAGGCCGAGACCTTCGAGCACAACAACATCATCCTCCAGGCGCTCGGCACCGCGGACTCGGTGCAGGTCGACCTCACCTTCGTGGAGCTCAAGCGGGGCGACACGCTGATGCTCTGTTCCGACGGGCTCTCGGGCATGGTGCGGAACGAGGAGATCCGCGAAGTGCTGCGGACCGTCGACGATCCGATCGAGGCCTGCAAGGTGCTGACGGATCGGGCCAACCAGGCCGGCGGGCACGACAACATCACGGTGGTGGTCGCGAAGTTCGACGGCGACGGGCTCGCCCCGCCGGAGCTCGAGGACATCGAGGATCTCCGCTACCAGAAGTACGCGCTGCCCGAGCACCTCCTGGCGCAGAACGCCGCCGCGTCCGAGCCGGCGCGCAAGGTGAAGGAGCTCGACGAGAAGAAGATCTCGCAGCGCCCCCCCTCGCCGAAGTCGTGGCTCAGCAGCAGCGCCGACAGCGACATGGACGACGACGGGGACGACTACGACCAGGTCGCCTCGCCGCTGCCGGCCGACGACGCGCTGGACGAGCGCAACGCCCGCGCGCCCGTCCAGGGCGACGAGCCGATCATGATCCCGACCGACGGCGCGCCGCAGTGGCTGGTGATCTTGATGATCGTGAGCGCCGTCGCGTGCGTTACCATCGCCGGCTACTACCTGCTTCGTTAGGGTGCGCGCGGCGCACGTGCGCGCGCCCTCCACCGCGATGCTGCGCAGCAACGACAAGCGCGGCCGGCAGACGCCGGCCGCCCCGCAGGAAGAGTGGCCCCCCGGGCGCCCCGACGCGGACGGCCGCGTCGACGTCGAGACCGCGCAGCGCATCGTCAAGGATGCCGTCGTGCAGGCGATGCGGCGCGAGGAGAAGGCGCTCGCGCTCGTGCGCGCCAAGGCGGACGACGCGAGGCGCAAGGTGTCGCGCCACAACCTGCTCCTCGGGCTAGGCGTCGCCGCGGCGCTCGTCGCCGTGGCGGTGGCGTCCGTGGTCACGTACCGGTCGCGCCGGGCGGCCGACGCGCTGGCGCGCGAGGTCGGCCTCGGGATCGCGCCCGCGGCGCGCCCGTCGGGCGCGATCCCGGAGCAGGTACTCTCGGGGCGCGCCATCTTCGAGCAGAACAGGCTGGCGCTCTACGTGATGGGCTACAAGGTGGACAACCGCATCGGCGGTTGCTGCTCGGCGTTCGCCATCGCGCCCGATCTGCTCGCGACGAACGCTCACTGCGTCCGCGACTGCCGCGCCCGCGGCGGCACCTCGATCGTCACGCAGAACGACTCGATGGGGAAGATCCGCTTCCCCATCGTCGCGATGTCGGCCCACCCGGCGTACAAGCCGGGGCAGGCGGGCGCCGGCTCGCCGGACGTCGCCCTGCTCCGGATAACCGGCAAGGCGACGCACACGGTGAAGCTCGCGAACGACGCCGAGCTGCGGGCCATCGGGCCGGGCGACGACGCCTACGTCATCGGCTTCCCTGGTCGCCTGATGGACCCGCTGAGCCCCTCGGCGACGTTCCTGCAGGGCCGCATCGGGCGCGTGACCGGCATCGACGAGGAGGCGACGACGCCGGACCGCGCCGTCCTGATCCAGCACGACGCGGTCACGCGCGGGGGCAACAGCGGGAGCCCCATCTTCAACCAGTACGGGCACGTCATCGGCATCCACGCGGCGCACATCGACGACGAGGACGACGTCACGATCGACGGCCGGAAGGCGACGGTGACGCAGAGCTCGCCGTTCCGCATCGGGATGCGGATCGATCTGCTGAAGGGGGTCCCCGCGCCGTGATGCTGCGTGTCGTGCACACCTTCGGGCGCAACGCCGGGTCTGTGGAGCTCCACGACCGGCGCGCGGTGCGCTTCGGTCGAGCGCCGGACAACGACGTCGTCTTCGACCCGAACCACGATCGCGACGCGAGCAGCCACCACGCCGAGGCGCGCCTCGAGGCGACGGGCTGGGTGCTCTACGACCTCGACAGCCGCAACGGGACCTACGCGGGCGGGCAGCGGATCAAGCGGCACCCGATCGCGTCGGGCGACGAGATCACGTTCGGCGCCAAGGGCCCGCGGGTGCGGCTGGAGCTCATCGAGCGCCGCACGTCGGGTCCGCCGCCGGCGCACGCCGTGGCGCCTCACCTCTCTCCCGCCGCGGCTTACCCTGCGCCGGTGACGGGCCATCCCGCGCCCGCTGCGTACCCCGTGCCGACAGCGGGCTACCCCGCGCCCGCCGCGTACCCCGCGCCCGCCGCGTACCCCGCGCCCGCCGCGTACCCCGCGCCCGCTGCGTACCCCGCGCCCGCTGCGTACCCCGCGCCCGCTGCCGCCCCCCATGGACACGTCCCGGCCGCGCCGCCGGCCGGCGCGCGGCGGGTCGGCGAGCGGACGATCGCCATGATGATCTCCTCCGCCGTCGCGGCCGCCACGGGGCGCGCGAAGCCCCGCGGCACCGTCGAGATCAACGCCATGCTCCACAAGGAGGTGCACGCCGCGACGGCAGGCCAGCGGCGCACGACCTACATCCTGGCCGCGCTCCTCGTGATCGCGCTCGCCAGCCTCGCCGCGCTCATCGTCTACAACCGCTCCTCCCACGACGAGATCAGCCAGCTGCGGGAGGAGCTCGCGGGCCTCTCGCCGGAGGACCCCCGGCGCAAGGAGATCGAGCGCCGCCTCGGGACGCTCCACCCCTCGAACGCCAACTTCGGGCGCAACCTCCACGACCGCTCGAGGAAGGGGATCTTCATGCTCGCCGCCGGGCGCGAGGGGTTCTGCACGGCGTTCGCGGTGCGGCCCTCCGTCCTCGTGACGAACGCCCACTGCATCACCGCGGCCAAGCGCCGCGGCGGCGCGATCGTGGCGCTCGAGAACGAGGGCCGGGGCCAGATAAACTTCGCCGTGACCGGCATGCGGACGCACCCGCAGTACCGCGACAGCGCGGATCAGCTCACCCCGGACATCGGCACCGTGACGATCGCGGGGCGCGCGGCCGCCGTGCTCGAGCTCGCGACGCGGGAAGAGCTCGCCGCGGCGGGCGCCGGCGACGACGTGTACCTGATCGGCTTCCCGGAGCGGCTCACGGACACCGCGAACCCCGTCGCCACGTTCCTCGCCGCCAACATCGGCCGGATCACGGGCGCGAACGGCCGGCCCGCGCCCGCGGCGGAGGCATGGCTGATCCAGCACGACGCCCGCAGCACGAGCGGCATGAACGGGAGCCCCATCTTCAACGGCCAGGGCAAGGTCATCGGCATCAACGCCGGCGGTTACCTCGAGGGCAACGACGAGACGATCTCTGGCCAGAAGATGGAGGTGGTAAAGGCCTCCCCCTACAAATTCGGGATGCGCATCGACCTGCTCGACGCCATCCTGCGCTGACTCCCGGCCGAGAGAGATGCTCCGCCACGCGCTCCGCAGGCTCCTCTGGACGCTGCCGACCCTCGTCGGCGTCTCGCTGCTGACCTTCTTCGTGCTCTCCTTCGTCCCGGATCCGACGGACGACCCGCTCCTCGCCAGCTCGCTCTCCAGCGCGGAGCTCGCGCGGCTCCGCCGGGAGCGCTTCCTCGACCTGCCGCGCTTCATCAACCTGGAGCCGCGCGACGTGCGCCTGCGCGCCCTCGCGGCCGCGCAGGCCATCGCGGCCGGCGGCGACGACGCCGCGGCCGCCGCCGACGAGCTGCGTCGCCTCGGCGGCGCCGCGCTGCCGCACATCCTGCCGCTCGACGCGCTCGCGCCCGAGCCGCGCACCCGCGTCGCGCTCGCGCTCGCGCCCGTCGCGGCGCGGATGGGCCTGCCGCGGGCCGACGACGCCGCGGACCCGGCGCACGCTGTCGCGTTCTGGACGCGCTTCTGGGACGACCGCGGCATCGAGTTCCGGAGCGCGTCGGTGCGGAGCGCCGTGCGGCGCCTGGTCCGCTACGGCTCCGCGTCGCGCGCCGCCGAGCTGCTGGAGCTCGACACGTTCGCCCTGCAGGCGGTGATCGCCGCGCTGCAGCCGCCGCGCGACGCCGAGTCGCTCGAGCAGGCGCGCGCCCTCGTCGACGTCGCGGCCCACATCGCGGAGATCGACGACCGGATCGCCCCGGGCGACGACCTCGCGGAGGCCCGCGCGTGCGTCACGCGGTGGAGGTCGTTCTGGAACGTGTACCGCAGCGACTTCGAGGTGTTCACCGGCCCGGCGCAGCTCGCGGCGACCGTGCTCGAGACCCGCTACGGCAAGTGGGCGCTCGGCGCGGTCACCCACCGGCTCGGCGTCGCGGCGACCGGCGAGCCGGTGCTCGACGAGCTCGCGCGGCGCGCGCCCGTCACCCTCGCGCTCGTCTTCGGGGCGATCGCGCTGGCCTACGCCGTGGCGATCCCGCTCGGCGCGCTCAGCGCGGCCTCGCAGGGCCGGCGGAGCGACTCGGCGATCGCGGCCGCCGTGCTCACCGCCGCCGTCCTCCCGACCGCCGTCGTGGCCGTGGCCGCCGTGCTCCTCTCGGGCGGCGCGCGATCCCTGCTCCTGCCGACGTGCCTCATCGCGCTCTCGCTCGTCGCCGCGCCGACGCGGCAGCAGCGCGCCGCGCTCGTCGCGGTCCTCGCGCAGGACTTCGTCCGGGCCGCGCGGGCGCGCGGCGCCGGCACCGCGCGCGCCATCGCCGTCCACGGGCTCCGCAACGCCGTGCTCCCGGTCGTGACGCTCGCCATGCTCGAGCCGCCGATGGCGCTCGGCGGCGCGTTCGTCGTCGAGCGCGTCTTCGAGCTCCACGGGCTCGGCGAGCTCACGCTCCTCGCCGTGCAGGCGCGCGACGTGAGCTGGCTCATGGCCATCTCGATCGGCGCCGCGGCGATCGCCGCGCTCGGCGTGATCGCGACCGACCTCGCCTATGTGCTCGTCGATCCGCGGCTCGGCCCGGCGGTGCTCTCGCGGAGGAGCGAGGCGTGACCCACGCGACGGCGTTCCTCCGCCGGATGGTCGGCAGCAAGCGCGTCGCCATCGGCGCCGTGCTGCTCGGCGTCCTCGCCCTGCTCGCCATCTTCGCCGAGCTCCTCGCCGCCCCTGCGCCCATCGCCTGCTTCGGGCCGGAAGGCGCGGAGATCCTGCCCGCGGTCACCGAGGGCGCCACGCTCGATTCGCTCACCGAGGCCGAGCTCAGGGTGCGCTTCGAGGGCTTCGCGATCTGGCCGCCCATCCGCTACGGCCCGGAGCAGCGCACCGACGCCGGCCCGAACGCGTCGCCGTCCCTCGACCACCCGCTCGGCACGGACTTCGAGAGCCGCGATCTCGCCGCGCGGCTGATCTACGGCGCGCGCACGGCGCTCGGCCTCTCGCTCAGCGCGGTGCTCGTGGGCATGTTCCTCGGCGTCGTGCTCGGCGGACTCGCGGGCACGCTGCGCGGCGTCTGGAACGACGGCCTCGTCCGCCTCGTCGAGACGGTCGACACCTTCCCGGCGATCCTCGTCGTGGCCATCGTGCGGGCGATCGAGCGCGAGCCCTCCGCGCTGTCGCTGGTGCTCGCGGTCGCCTTCGTCCGCTGGGCGGAGATCGCGCGCCTCGTGCGCGCCGAGGTGCTGCGCGCGTCGAGCGAGGAGTACGTGATGGCCGCGCGCGCGCTCGGCAGCACCCGGCTGCGCGTCTTCTACCGCCACATTCTCCCGAACGCGCTCGGCCCCGTGATCGTGAGCTCGGTGCTCGGCGTGGCGTCCGTGGTCCTGCTCGAGGCGGCGATCTCGTTCCTCGGGATGGGGGCGCCCGCGCGCGTGGCCTCGTGGGGGGAGACGCTGGGCCAGGCGGCGCGGCACCCGAGCGAGATCCGGCTGCTCGTCTTCCCCGGCGTGCTGCTCCTGGCGACGGTCGGCGGCTCTTACCTCATCGCCGACGCGCTGCGCGACTCCATCGATGCACGCACCGTCCGCGCGCGCGTCCCGCGCTGACGGCGCGGGGGCCGTACGTCCGCGCGCCAGCCGCCGGCCGTGCAGCGCTCTCGCGCGCCGAAATTGCGCAAAATCCCCTTCATCTCCGCGATCTCGGCGGCGGAGCCCTCGCGCCGCTCGATCTCGCAGGAAAGGCCCGCTATGAATTCGCCCGCCATGGCCGTTCCCGAGATCAACGAGCAGGAGTTCGAGCGCGAGGTGCTCCGCAGCGAGTTGCCCGTGCTCATCGATTTCACCGCCACCTGGTGCGGGCCGTGCAAGACGGTCGCGCCCGAGGTCGACGCCATCGCGCGCGAGCTCGAGGGCAAGGCCAAGGTGGTCAAGGTCGACATCGACCGGTCGAAGCGCATCGCCACCACGCTGCGCATCCAGGCCGTCCCGACGTTCATGGTCTTTCATCGAGGCCGCCCGGTGGCCGCCGAGCAGGGCGTCCTCAACCGCAAGCAGCTCCGCGAGCTGCTCGATCCCTTCCTCCCGCGCGCCGAGGGCGCCATCCGGGCGGCCGAGCTGGCGCAGCTGATCCGGGAGGGCCAGGTGGTCCCCGTGGACACGCGCGAGACCCCCGCCTACGGCCGCGCCCACATCCCGGGCGCTGTGCACATCCCGATCGAGGAGATCGAGGGCCGGCTCGCCGAGCTCCACATGCTGGCCGGCGCGCCGGTGCTCTACTGCCGCTCCGGCGACAAGTCGAAGGACGTCGCCGCGAAGCTCGCCGAGGAGGGCGTGCCCGTCGCGTTCCTCGAGGGCGGCTTCCTCTCGTGGGAGGCCGAGGCGCTCCCGATCCAGCGCCCCGACTGACCGCTGCCGCACGCTGCGCCGCTCGGCGAGCACGGCGCCTCGCGGCGGCACCTGCGCGGCGCGGCGTTACCCCTTGGCGGCCGACAGCGCCGCCGAGACGACCTCGCGCACCGGCACGCCGTGTGTCCTCGCCGCCGCGGCGCAATCGTCGAACTCCGGCTTGATCTGCGGCGGCCCGAACGGCCCCTCGCTGATCTTCACCCGGATGGCTCCGTACGCCGTCTGCACGGTGGTGATCCGCCGCGGCCGCTCGGTGCGCGCGACAGGGATCTTCCGTAGCCCGATGCTGGTCGTCTCGCGGAGCAGCGCCGTCGCGACGGCGTCGGCCTGGGGGGCGGCCGCGAGCGCGGCGATCGTCAGGGCGGGGCGCCCTTTCTTCATGGTGATCGGCACCGCCCAGGCGTCGAGCGCGCCCGCCGCGAACAGCGCCTCGATCGCGTGCCCTGCCACCTCGCCCGTCAGATCGTCGACGTTCGCCTCGACGAGCACGTGCGACGCGCTGCCGACGCTCTCCTCGCCGCCCGTGCGCGTCCCGAGCACGACCCGCAGCAGGTTGGGGCGGTCCGGCAGCTCGCGCTGACCGGCGCCGAAGCCGATCCGATCGGGGGCGAACGTCGGCCAGCGCTCGAACCGGGTCGCCAGCGTGGCGATGATGGCCGCGCCGGTGGGCGTGACCAGCTCGGCGTCGAGCTCGACGCCGTAGGTCGGGACGCCGCGGAGGCACGCGACCGCCGCGGGCGGCGGCAGCGGGAGGATCCCGTGCCGCGCCTTCACGAACCCGCGCCCCATGGGCAGCGGCGATCCGACGACCTCCGCCCCGATGTGCACGATCGCCGCGGCGGAGCCCACGATGTCGACGATCGCGTCGACGGCGCCGACCTCGTGGAAGTGCACGTCCTCGAGGCGGATGCGGTGCACGGCGGCCTCCGCCTCGCCGAGGCGCCGGAAGATCCGGCGTGCCAGCGCGGCGACGGGTGGATCGAGCGGCGCGGCGGCGAGCATGGCGTCGATGGATCCGTAGGTGCGCTCCGGCTGCTGCGCCTCGACGTGCACGTCGAACGAGGTCGCCACGATGCCGCTCCGATGGGCGTGCCCACGGTGCAGGTGGAACCCATCGAGCGGCAGCGCGGCGACGGCGCGCTCGATGACGAGGAGGGGCACCCCGAGATCGAGCAGCGCGGCGATGGTCATGTCGCCCGCGATCCCGCTGAACGCGTCGAAGAACAGGACCTTGCCCGCGCCCGCGCCCTCCTCGAGGAGCGGCGCGCGCGGATGGTCGTGCCCTCCGTGCGCGTGCCCGTGGTCGTGCTCGTCTCCGTGCGCGTGGTGGTGGTGATGGCCTCCGTGCGCGTGCTCGTCTCCGTGCGCGTGCTCGTCGTGGTGATGGCCTCCGTGCGCGTGCTCGTCTCCGTGCGCGTGCTCGTCGTGGTGATGGCCTCCGTGCACATCCCCGTGCGCGTGGTCGTGATCGTGCCCGTGTCCCATCTCTCGCCTTCTCCGTTCCCCGGGCGCCTTCGCGGCGCGGCGCTCCCGCGGTCGCGCTCGTTCCGCGCTACTCCTTCGGCAACATGCGATGCACCACCATCGCCGCGCCGAAGCCGCTGTCGATGTTGACCACGGCGACGCCGGAGGCACACGACGTGAGCATGCCGAAGAGCGCGGTGAAGCCGCCCAGGGCAGCGCCGTAGCCGACCGACGTCGGCACCGCGATGACCGGCGCCGCCACGAGCCCGCCGACCACGCTCGGCAGCGCGCCTTCCATGCCCGCGACAACGATCACCGCCGACGCCTTGCGCAGCTCCTCGACGCGATGGAGGAAGCGGTGCAGCCCCGCGACCCCCACGTCGTACAGCCGCTTCGCCTCGAGGCCCACGGCGCGCAGCGTCTCGATGGCCTCCTCGGCGACCGGGAGATCGCTCGTGCCCGCCGTCACGACGGCGACCGTCCCGGCGGCGCGCTTCGGCGGCGGCGCGACCTCGATGCTGCCGGTCCGCGCGAGGGGCACATAACGGAACGCGGGCACGAGCGCAGAGACCGCCGCGCCCTTCGCGGCGTCGACCCGGGTCACGAGCACGTTCTGGCCTGCCCCCGAGATCTCCCCGGCGATCAGGGCGATCTGCTCGGGTGTCTTCCCTTCGCCGAAGATCACCTCGGGGACGCCCTGCCTGAGCGCGCGGTGGTGATCGACGGTCGCGACGCCCAGGTCCCGGAAAGGCAGCCCCCGGAGGGCATCGAGCGCCTCCTCGACGGCAAGCTCGCCGGTCCGAACGCGCTCAAGCATCTCCCGGACGAGGCGCGGCTCCATGTGCGCAGCCGCTTAGCGCGGCGGCGTCCCCAGGGCAAACGTTCCGCCCCGCCTGCCCAGCCGCGCCCGGAAGAGCCCTGGCGTGGGCCGCTCGAGCCGTCCTGGTCAGGAAAAGGTCCAGGCACTTTGCTCAGGAGGGGGCGACAGGACTACTTTCGGCGCCGCGTGCCCGCCTTCGTCGCTCCCCTCGTCGGCTTTGCTCTCGGCGCGCTGCTCGCCTGGTTCAGCGCTGCAGCCCCTCACCGCCTGGGCGCGCTGCGCGCGGCGGAGCCTCGGCTAGCGACGGGCGCGCGCGCTCGGCCGCTCGCGCTCGTCTCCCTGTTCGCTTGCTTCGTCTTCGCGCCGGTCTGCGCGTACTTCCTCGTGTTCGCCCCTGACTGGAGCTTCGCGTACCTCGTCGACACGCGCCGCATCCCGTCCGCCGTCGACCTCGTGCTCGTCCTCGTCAATGCCGCCTCGGTGCCCGCCGGCTTCGCCGCCGCGCATCGCTTCGCCGGGAGCGCTGGCGGCAGGTGGACCGCCCAGCGCGCGGTCCGCGCGCTCGCCGTCCTCGCCGGCGCGCCGCTGTCGATCGCCCTGCTTGCCGTCATAGCCCTGTCCCGGCGGCTCGCGCTCGACGGCACCTACCGGCAGGTCGAGGGCGACTTCGGCGTCCACCCGGTCGCCGGCGGCCCGCTCGGCTATGCGCTCCTCTGGATGTACACCATGCTGGCCGCCGGCTTCGCGGTCACCGTGAGCGCCCTCCTCCGGCGCGAGCCCACGGGCGGCGGGCCGAAGGCCGAGCCCTCCCCCGGCGCGCGCCCCCGCGCCGCCCCGAGCGAGCCGGCGCCTGAGGTCGTTCCGCCCCGGCCCGCCTCGGCACGCCCTCAGCGGCGGCTCGGCGTCGGTAGCGGCGGGCGCTCCAACCGGCCGGGCTGAGACGCCTCCCCGCGCGCGGGGATCCCGCGCGCGGGGGGGGGGGAGCGCCCCGGGAGGCGACCGCGTCACCGCGTTGACGGAGCCAGCCCGCTCCACCACCCTGTCGCCCCATGTCCGAACGAGCCCGCGTGGAGCAGCAGGTCGAGGAACTCATGGAGCTCGCCGAGCAGGTCGTGACGCGCGCCAGGAAGGGCGGCGCCGACGTCGCGGAGGCGATCGCCCGCTCCGGCTCCGAGCTCACCACCAAGGTGCGCCTCGGCGAGCCCGAGCTCGTCGAGGAGGCCGTCCACAAGGGCCTCGGCATGAGGATCATCAAGAAGCAGCGCGTCGCGCTGACCTCGACGTCCGACCTCACGCCCCGCGGCATCGATCGCTTCGTGGCGGACGCGCTGGAGCTCGCCGACATCTCCCAGGAGGACGCGTTCGCCGGCCCCGCCGATCCGGAGCTCATCGCCAAGGGGCCCTTCCCCGCGCTCGATCTCTACGATCCCTCCGGCGGGGAGGTCACGGCCGCGCAGGCGATCGACATCGCGCGCCGAGGCGAGCAGGCCGCGCGCGACGCCGACCCGCGCATCACGAACAGCGAGGGCGCGACGTTCTCGCGGAGCGCGGGCGCCTTCGCCCTCGTCCTGTCCGGCGGGTTCCGCGGCGGCTTCGCCGGCTCGTACGCGCAGCTCGTTGTCTCCCCGGTCGCCGACGACAGCGGCGACAAGAAGCGCCGCGGCTTCTACTTCACCGGCCGGCGCCACCTCGCCGACCTGGACGCCCCGGACGCCGTGGGCCGCGAGGCGGCGCGCCGGACGCTGCGCAAGCTCGGCGCCCGCAAGGTGCCGACCTGTGAGGCGCCCGTCGTCTTCGACCCGGACGTCGCCCGGTCGATGCTCGGGTTGCTCGGCTCCTGCATCATGGGCAGCTCGATCTGGCGCAAGTCGAGCTACCTCGTCGGCCGCGAGGAGACGCGCATCGCCAGCGATCTCATCACGATCGTCGACGATCCGCTGATCCCGCGCGCGCCCGGTTCGCGCCCGTTCGACGGCGAGGGCCTCCTCGCCCGGCGCAACGTCGTGGTCGAGCAAGGCGTCCTGAAGACTTACCTCTGCGACAGCTACAGCGGCCGGAAGCTCAAGCGCCCGCCGACCGCCAGCGCCTCGCGCGGCGCTGGCGGCGGCGTCGGGCCGTCCACGTCGAACTTCCTCCTCCAGCCCACCTCCACGCCAGCGGCGGAGATCGTGCGTTCCACGCCGCGCGGGCTGTACGTCACCGAGATGATGGGCTTCGGCTTCAACGCCGTGACCGGCGACTTCTCCCGGGGTGCGTCCGGCTTCTGGATCGAGAACGGAGAGCTCGCTTACCCCGTGAGCGAGGTGACCATCTCGCTGAACCTCGACGAGCTCTTGCAGCGGATCGACGCCGTCGGGGACGACCTCGATCTCCGGACGTCGACGTGCTCGCCGACGTTCCGGGTCTCCTCCATGACCATCGCTGGAAGCTGAAGCGCCTCCGCCCGAGGAGCCATGCTCCTCGAGCGCGTCTTCCTCCAGGAGACGCCGACGCGGACTCTGCAGCGGGGTTGCGAGCGACCCATCAACCGGCCCCGGGTTGTGCTGCGGGAGGGGGTTCTGACCTCAGCGGCTCGCTCTGCACTGCTACGGCCGTGCTGCGGCTCCTGGCGGAGTCTCCTCGGGCGCGACCGGCCGTCCTAGCCCAGCCTCTTCTGCCGGGCGTAGGACGGCCGGGGCCCTGGCTCAGCGTGAAGACCCGCCTGCGGCGAGGCTCCGCGGCGGCTCTTCCGACGCCGGACCGCTCGCCGCCTGGAGCGGCGCCGCCGTCTGCGCGGCCGCGTCGGGCATGAGGAAGCCCTTCAGCTGCTGCGCGTCGCTTCGGCCGATCCGGCCGACGAACGACGGCAGGCTGATCGGCTCATCCGACAAAGCGACGAACGTCCCCTGCGAGTTCGCTCGATGGAGCGCCTCGAAGAGGGAGGGGACGTCCACGTCGCTGGACACCGCCCGCACGTCGACGATGTACACGTCCGCGGGGTCCGCCCCCGCGAAGATCAGCGCGTCATACGGGTGGCTCGCGTGCCGGATGGGCACGCCTTCCCCGAGGGCTCGCGCCACGTGGGCCATCGTATCCTTGGTGCCGATGGCCATCATCGACTTGGAGGTCGCCTTGGCGAGCTCCCGGGGCACCGAATAGCCCCATGCCCGGAGGAACTCGGCCACGTCCGCAGCCTTGAAGCGCAAGTGTCTCCCCGGCGTACGGAAATGGGCAATCCTCCCTCGATCTACCCAGTTATGGATTGTCTTCAAGTCGACCTCGCACAAGGCTGCGAGGTCCGATGCCGTCAACAGCTTTTCACGAACACCAGCCATCGCCGAACTCCACGCGAAAGGCACCTGCCGCACAGCTCGCGTTCACAGCGCGGCAGCGTCTCCTCAGGTGGCGGCCCCCCCACCCGTCTGTCTACTCGATTGAAACCTAGCTCTCATAGACGGGTCCGTCACCCGCTTTGCTCGAATTTTCTCGGCCCCGGGGCGAGTTCGCCCCGCGCGGAGGCAAACTCCCCATCCTTCAGGGGATCTCCTTGTTCATTATGTTCACGCGACCGGGCGTCGGCCAGCTGGTCGCGAAGGAGCCAGCCGAGCCGTCTGGAGCGTGCGGAGCGACGCGGGCCAGGCTCATTCCCGGCTTTGGCGTGGGCGCGGCGGGCGACCTGGACAAGACAGCACCTCCTTGATCCTTCAATTTGAGCGGTTCTCCCGAGTTCGACAGCCCGTGGTTGCCAAGTTTTGGCACGCGGAGAAGAAGCGTCTCGGGAGCAGACGGAGGATCGAGCTCATCATCAGAAACGTAGTCCTCGTTGACGACCAGAGCGTACGCGCCGGGCATGAGGGAAATAGGGGGCAATTCGGTCTCACCACCCACATCGGCGAGTACAACCCCTGTGAGCTCAGCAGGGACGTCACCGTCATTGTAGAGCTCGACCCACTCCTGTCCTGGCTCCGGCCCGACGGGGTTTGCCAGCACCTCGTTGATGATCACATGGGGCATGGGGGCGAGCGTCATGGCAGAGAACGTCCGGCGCTCCACGACCCCGGCGTTGTCGACGGTCGCAATGGCGAGCTCGACGGGGCTCAAGGGCGGCAGTGGAGCGAGGACGAACGGCTCGCCCGGCCGCACCGCGAGGACTTCGTCGAGCCCCGCGCCCGCGATCGCCCAGAGCAGCGGCGCATCCGCCGAACGAACGAGGATCCGATCGTCGGCGATCTGAGCACAGCCCGGCCCGAGCGCGAGCTCGTCCGGCGCGCACACCGTCGCGATGGCTGGAAGCGGATCCGATTCCAGCACAAATGGACGCGGATCGAGGCTCACAGCCGCCGGCTCTCCCGGGAGCGCGACCGGAGGCCCCACGAGGCGCAGGCCGTCGGTGTCGGGCGGCGCCGTGGCGGTTGGCTCCCCTTCGAAGCGCAGGCAGCGCGCGCCGATGTCGTCGACGGCGCCGCGGCGCAGCTCGCCCGTCGGTCCGCCTGGCGCGAGTGTCGCCGCGGCGACCACCTCCGGGAGGGGCGCGTCGCCGCACCACACCCCCAGGCCGAGGGTCGCGCCGGCGTCGGGCGGCGGCCAGAGCCGTGAGAGCACGGGCGGCGAGCCCTCGGTGGCGATCTGGATATGGTGCGAGAACACAGGGCTGCCGCTCGCGATGGCGTAGGTCTCCCCGGGCGCGAGCGGGGCGAGCGGCGCCACGGTCAGCGAGAGGTCGCCAGGGGGCGTCCCGTTCAGCCAGGCGATCGAGGGGACGACGCGCTCCGACAGCGCCGTCGACAGCTCGCCTCGCTCAATCTGCCGGAGATGCGCCGCGCTGAGCTTGCCGCGGACGACCAGCGCACGGGCGGGATCGACGCTCTCGAGAGCGGCGCCGGGGAGGAGCACGCGCGCCCGCAGCACCGGAGGCGCGGCGTCCAGCGGCGCGGTGGGCTCGATCTGGAGCTCGGGGCCGGCGTCTGCGGGGCCAGCGACGTCGGCGTCCTCTTCGTCACCGCCCTCATCGAGTTGCGGGGGGACGACGAGCTCCGGCGCGCAGGACAGGGGTGAGGCCACGAGCGGCGCGAGCGCAAGCGGCAGTGAGCGTAACGCGCGGGAGGTCCACGAGGGGTGAATCGGGCAACGATGGGTCATGACGCGGAGTTCGGCGGGAGCTCGCGGCCGGTTGCTCGACGTCGCTTTCTTTTTTCGAGGCCGCTACCCTCGCCCCGCATGGCCCCCGAGGACATCAAGAAGCTCCGGCAGGAGCTCGGCTGCACGGCCCGCGAGCTCGCCGGAGCGCTGGGCATCGAGCAGGAGACCGTGCTCGCGTGGGAGCACGGAGATCTCTTCCCCACGAAGCGCTTCGTGGGGATGATGGAGGATCTGCGACGGAAAGGTCCGGAGGCGATCCCCCGCAAGAAGAGGAAACAGGTCGCCGCCTCGCCGCTCCAGATGCTCGCCGATCCCGAGCTCTGGCGGCTCTTCCGCAAGCTCCTCGCCCACCCCGAGCTGAGGAGCGCCGCAACGAAGCTGGCCGAGGCCTATCCCGATCCGACGGATGCTCCACCGCCGTGAGCGGCGGGGCGACGCGCTGGACGCGCAGACGAGGATGAACGTTCAGTCATCGTCCTCGTCATCTTCGTCGTCCTCGTCTTCATCATCTTCGTCTTCCTCGTCTTCGTCCTCGTCGTCCTCTTCCTCCTCGTCATCTTCGTCTTCCTCGTCTTCGTCCTCGTCGTCCTCCTCCTCGTCTTCGTCGCCCTCCTCCTCGTCTTCGTCGCCCTCCTCCTCGTCTTCGTCGTCTTCGTCGCCCTCCTCGTCTTCGTCGTCCTCCTCCTCGTCTTCGTCGTCTTCATCCTCGTCGCGCTGTTCATCCGCGACATCGTTGGCGTGCTGGAAAGCGTCCTTCTCAGCAGCCTCACCAAGCGCTGCGTCCGCTCCCACGACAGAGATCTCTTCAGGCATTTCGTCTTCCCTTGCTTCCATCGCGACCTCTCCCTCCCGCGGCGCAGCAGACGACGCGCCGACGTCTTCCGATAGGTTTTCCCCCGCACTGGCGGCGACGCTCGTCCGGATCGATCCCTCCGCGCCGGCGAAGCTCTCCTGTCCCGACGTCACCACCCCCGTCTCGGGCGGCTCTTCGCCGAGCTCGCGCTCATAGGCGCGGCGCGACTCGTCGGTCAGCTCAGTGAACTCGCGCAGGGTGGGCAGCTCGCCGAGCGCCTTCAGGCCGAAGAACTCGAGGAACTGCGCCGTCGTGCCGTACAGCATCGGGCGCCCAGGCTCGTCCTTCTTGCCCAGGATCCTCACGAGATCACGCTCCAGGAGCGACTTGAGCGCCGCGCCGGAGTCCACGCCGCGGATCTCGTCGATCTCGGGCCGCGTGATCGGTTGCCGGTACGCGACGATCGCGAGCGTCTCGGTCTGGGCGCGAGACATCTTGACCGGCTTCTGCTCTGTCACCTCGCGAACGAAGGGCGCAAATGCGGCGCTCGTGCGAAAGACATACCCTCCGGCGACCTCGTCCAGGCGAAACCCTCGCCCGTCGTACTCCGCGACGAGCTCGGCCAGCAACTCTCGCACGACGCGGTGCTCTGCATTCGCCGAACGCGCGAGCTCCCGGGCCGGCACCGGTCGCTCCGCCACGAAGATGAGCGCTTCCAGCACTCCCTTCAGGTGCTTGCGCGCGACGGCAGAGAGCCCGGGCGCCGTGGTCGCGCTCCGGACAGGAACGTCAGCGCGGCGCGCCGGATGACCGAGCTGGTCCCATGCGCCAGCGCGGAAGCGAGCGACCGGATCTTGCCGCGTCCCTCTCGATACGCGCGGCTCCTTCTTCCCGCCCCTCGGTCGCTTCGTTCCGCCGAGCCACGCGTGCGCCGCTGCCCTCAGCCGCGCCGGCGTGGCCTGCGCGCTCGCCCTCGCCGGCGTGCCCTGCCCTGTCGTCTTCGGCGCACGCGGCTCCTTCTTCCCGCCCCTCGGTCGCTTCGTTCCGCCGAGCCATGCGTGCGCCGCCGCCCTCAGCCGCGCCGATGCGCCCTGTCCTGTCGTCGTCTTTGCTATGCGCCGCCGCTTCGCCGCGGCATCAGCCACCGTCACGGCCACTCCCTGCGTCTACCTCATCCACCTCTGCCGGCGGCGCTGCGAAGTCCTCTGCGGCCGAGTGCGCGTTCGGGTCCACGGCAGCATCGCGCTCCGCCTCTCCCGGAGCCGGGTCGGCATCACCTTCCACCGCTTCCATCGCAGGCTCGCCCGCTGGGACGGCGTCCGCACGACTCGTCTCCTCCGCGGCCACGGGAAGGTCCGTCGCCGATGCTTCACCGCTCGATTCCTCAGCTGGTTCGGCCAGCTCCTCAGCTGGCTCGGCCAGATCCGACCACGCCGGTTCGCTGCTCGATTCGTCCGCCGCCTCCGCGGGCTCCGGTTCTGCCGCCTCGGCGCTGACGTCCTCCAGCGGCTCCACAAGCTCCACAGGCTCGGCCAGCTCCGACCACGCCGGTTCGTTGCTCGACTCCTCCGCTGCCTCCGCGGGCTCCGGTTCTGCCGCCTCGGCGCTGACGTCCTCCAGCGGCTCCACAGGCTCGGCCAGCTCCGACCATGCCGGCTCGCGGCTCGACTCCTCCGCTGCCTCCGCGGGCTCCGGTTCTGCCGCCTCGGCGCTGACGTCCTCCACCTGCTCCACGGGCTCGACCGGCTCCAGGCTCTCCGGTGCGACGCTCGGCGCCCCCGCGGGCTCCGCTCCCGACGGCGCTCCGTTCGTCGGCTCGGCCGGCTCGACGAGCTCCGGCCCGGCCGGCTCGCTTCGCCCCACCTCGACGGCCTCCGCGATCTCGCCCTCGGCGGCAGCAGGCGGCGCTCCTGCCTCCTCGCTCCCCGCCGTCTCGATCCGCTCCGCCGCCGGCGCGCCGTCCTCGGAGCCGTCAAATGCCATCGGCACGCCGTCCTCGGAGCCGTCAAACACCACCGGCGCGCCATCGGCGACCGCGAGCTGGATGTGAATGGGCGCCAGCGGGTCCGTCTGGTGGACCCGGATGAGCCTCAGCTTGCACATCTCGAGCACGGCCAGGAACGTGATCACGACCTCGAAGCGCGGGATCACGCCCCCTTTCGAGACGCTGTCGAGCAGCAGATCCTCGAACCGCATGGCGCGCCGCGCCGAGAGCTTCTCCGTGAGCTCGACGATGCGATCCGTGATGCTGATGCGATCGAAGACGACCTCATGATCAATCTGGACGTTCGTCCGCTTCAGCACCCGCTCGAAGGCGTCCAGCAGGCTGAAGATCGCCGTCTGCGCGAACGGAGCCGGGCCCTTGGGCACCTCGCTCTCGCTCATGCCGCGCGTGAACACGTCGCGCCCGAGCGTCCCGCGCTCGGCCAGGTCGGCTGCGGCGACCTTGTACTTCTGGTACTCAAGGAGCCGCCGGACGAGCTCCGCCCGCGGATCTTCCTCCTCGCCCGGCATCCCGTCGTCGTCCTGCCCCGCAGGCACGCTCGGCAGCAGCATCTTCGACTTGATGTGCGTCAGCGTCGCCGCCATCACGAGGTACTCGCTCGCGAGGTCGATCGACAGCGACCGCATGAGCTTCAGGTACTCGAGGTATTTTTCCGTGACGAAGCTCACGGGGATGTCGAGGATGTCGAGCTCGTGCTGCTGGATGAGGTGAAGCAGCAGGTCGAGCGGCCCCTCGAACGTGGGAAGCGTGACGACGTACTCGCCCTCGCGCGGCCCTGCGTCGGCCGCCGGCGAGGCGATCTCCCGGGCCGGCGAGGCGACCTCCCGGGCCGGCGAGGGGGCGGCCTGGCGCGCGGCGGGCGCAGGGGCGGCACCCGCGTTGCCGCGCCCTCTGCCGTTGCGCGCCCGTGCTGCACTCGCCTTGGAACCGCTCACGCCGCGACCGTAGTCGCAAGGCGCCGGTCGGTCCACGTCCGAGCGTCCTCGGGCGCCGCGGCGCGCCGAAACGCCGCTCCGTCCGAGAATTTATGGCGGGAGCGGTGCTAGGATCAGCGCCGTCGATGGAGCCGTCCCCCGCGAAGAGCTGCCCCTCGTGCGGCGAGCGCTACGACGCGGGCGTCCTCTATTGCCCGCGCGACGGCACCCCGCTCGCGAGCTCGCGCAAGAGCCCCACGTTCGGCGCCGCGGAGCGCGACCCGTACGTGGGCATCACGCTCGGCGGGCAGATCCAGACCCGCCACCTCATCGGCATCGGCTCGATGGGCCGCGTCTACCGCGCTTTCCAGGCCGGGATCGAGCGCGACGTGGCCGTGAAGATCCTCCACCGCGAGCTCAGCAGCAACGCAGAGCTCGTGAGCCGCTTCCACCGCGAGGCCAAGATCTCGAGCCGGCTGGTCCACCCGAACGTCGTCCAGGTCCTCATGACCGGGAGCGTGCCCCCGACCGCCGACCCCCGGATCGGCGGCGAGCTCTACCTCGTCATGGAGCACCTCGACGGCATCTCGCTGCTCTCCGCGCTCGCCGCGGCAGGGGCAGGCGGCGAGAGCGAGGCGCTGCCGCTCCCGAGGGCGCTCCACATCGCCCTCCAGGTGTGCGACGCGGTCGGCGAGGCGCACGCGCAGGGCATCGTCCACCGGGATCTCAAGCCCGAGAACATCATGCTCGTCCGCCGCAGCGAGGACCCGGATTACGTGAAGGTGCTCGACTTCGGCATCGCCCGCCTCGACTGGGCCGACAAGGCGATGACCACCCAGGCGGGGCTCATCTTCGGCACCGCCAAGTACATCTCGCCCGAAGGCGCCGAAGGGCAGCGGGTCGGTCCGCCGGCGGACGTCTACTCCATCGCGACGATGCTGTACCAGTGCCTCGCGGGGCGCGCCCCGTTCGAGGGCGACTCGCCGGTCGCGCTCCTCGTCCAGCACACGCACGCCCCGCCGGCGGACCTGCGCAGCATCGCGCGCTCCAGCTACGTGCCCGAGCCCATCGCGCGGATCGTGATGCAGAACCTCGCCAAGAAGCCCTCGGACCGGGCCTCCGACGCGCGCGCCCTCGGCCGCGACCTCGCCCTCGCCGTCCGGGCGAGCGGGCTCGACCCCGAGGAGATCGCCGCCCAGCCCGGGCTCCTGCGCGCCAGCGCGGTCATGAAGCTGGCCTCGAAGTCGCGCACCAAATCGCTCGATCTCTCCCCCGCGCTCGCCGCCCAGATCGGCGGCATCGCCGCGCCGACGCTCGAGAGCGCCCACATCGGCGACCTCGAGCCCCGCCTCCCGGGCGGCGATGCTGCGCGCTACAGCGACCCCGCGTCGCATCGCCGCGAGGAGGAGCGCTCCTCCTCCTCCAGCGGCGCCGAGCGCGCTTCGTCCAGCTCGTTCAGCTCGGCGCCCTCGTGGACAACGCCGCTCGCAGCCTCGTCCCAGGCCGAGCGGCCCTCGAGCGGCGCGCGGTTCGGCGGCGCGCTGGCCGAACCGGCGGAGCGGCTCGACGCCGGAGCGCGCGCATCGTGGAGCCCCGCTCGCCACGGCGGCGCGGCGGACGAGCCCGCGCGCACGGCGATCGGCCTCGGCATCGATCCCATGCGCGACGCTGCGCCGGTCCCGTCGACCATGCAAGGCGTCGAGTCCGCCGCGCGGCCGCTCCCCCGTCGGGCGATGATCGCGCGCGCGACCGCCCTCCTCGCGTGCGCCAGCGCGGTGGGGTTCGTCGTGTTCCTCGGCGGGCGGCACCTCGGCGCCTTCGGGGGGCCGTCCGCGCGCGACACCATCGAAGGGCACATCGAGCGCGCGCGCGACTGCATGGGCAGGCACGCCTGGGACACCCCGCCCCGCGAGAACGTCAAGGAGATCGTCTCGCAGGCGCTCGCGCGGTGGCCAGGAGACGCGCGCCTCGCCGAGCTCCGCCGCGAGTCGTCCGAGCGCATCGTCGCCGACGCCCTCGGGCGGAAATACGCCGGCGACAAGGCCGGCGCCATCCAGCTCGCGAAGCTCGCGCTCGAGCTGCAGCCGGCGCTCACCACCGCCCAGCACCTCGTCGCCGAGCTCTCCGGGGGCCCGCCGGGCGCCGCCCCGGCGCCGCCCCCTCAGGTCGCTCCACAGAGCTCGGGGACACAGGCCGCAGGCGCCGACCGCAGGCCTGCGCCGCGCCGCCCCGCGCCGGCCGAGGGCCGCGGCGCTCCTCAGGGGCAGCCGCCGGCGCCCGTCCCCCGGGGCGCGCCGGCCCCGTCCCCGACGCCGGGAGGCGCGGGTTCGCCCGACAGCACCGGCGCTGCCTCGCCGCCGGCCAGCGCCGCGCCAGCGCCGGTCCTGCCTCCCTCGCCGCCGCCGCTGCCCACGGACGCCGCCTCGCCGCTCCCCTCGTCGACGGGTCCATGGCTATAATCCAGAGAACGTGAGTCCAGGCGGCCGGTACCCGACGTCGCAAGCGCCCTCCGACGCCCGCGCCGGGCAGGTCGGCCGGGCAGCAACGGCGGGGCGTGACAGCGCGCGAGCGACGAGCGTGCGCTCGCGCGGCGCCGCATGCGCAGCCGCGCTCGTCGCGCTCCTGCTCTCCGCCCCCGGCCGCGCCGACGAGAGCAGGGCCGCCCGCCGCGCGGTCGCCGCGCGCGAGCGCGGTTTCCCCTACACCATGGTGGAGGTGAGCAGCGGCGTGATGACGCTCCCTGGCGCCGACGTCTGCCCCGTCTCGGTGTCTCCGGGCGCCTGCGAGCAGGGCGAGACGAGCGTCTCCCTCGGCATCCACAACCTCTACCGCTGGCGCGACATCGGCTTCGGCGCAGGCATCTTCTGGGCAGCGACGCTGACCTCCGACGCCGCGCGCGGCGCGCGCGGCCTCGAGCGCGATCACGCGCGCAGCTACTTCATGCTCGATGGGCTGTTTCGCTATTACGCCCTCCGCATCCACAGCTCGGAGTGGTGGGCCGGCGTGACGATCGGCGGCGTCGTTGTCAACGACTCGTGGTCGGTCGAGGCCGATCGCAATCCCTACTCGGACACGGCGTATGTCGGGCCCAGGGCGGCGACGATCGGCACCGAAGGCGTCGCAGCCGGCCTCGCGTTCGGCGGCGATTGGGCCTTCGCCGACAACTGGAGCGTCGGGAGCCACATCCGCTACTCGAGCTGGTTCCTCCCCGAGAAGCGCAAGGTCTCCCCGACCGGCGATCTCGCCTCGCTCTCCCAGCGCGTCGACATGTTCAACATCGGCGTCCTGATCGCGTACCGCCTCGCGCTCTGACGCCGCGCCGGGCGCCGCCGGCAGCGCCGCACGCTGTGACGCCGCGCTCCGCTCGGCGGGCGGCAGTTGACGCGACATCGCCAGGTCGGTACGCCTGCCCGGCCGTTTCCATCCTGCGAGGAGCCCCCGATGCCGCTGAATCTCTCGAAGGTCGGCTACACGACCCAGCCCAGCGCGTTCACCTTCAACTGGAAGACCCTGGCCACCTACGCGCTCGGGATCGGCGCCAAGCGCGAGGAGCTCGAGTACCTGTACGAGGGCACGCCGGGCGGCATGAAGGTCTACCCGACGTTCGGCGTGATCCCTTCCCAGGGGACGGTGTTCGAGGCGCTCGAGGCGGCCGGGGCCGAGCTGGCGCTCATCGTCCACGGAGGGCAGACGCTCCGGGTGCACCGCTCCCTCCCGACGAGCGGGACGCTGTTCACGACCGCCACGCTGACGGGCATCTACGACCTCAAGAAGTTCGCGCAGGTGATCGTCGAGACGAAGACGACGCTCGACGGCGAGCCGCTCTTCGACACGGTGTGGTCGATCATCGTGCGCGGCGTCGGCGGCTTCGGCGGGCCGCGCCCGCCGCACGCCGAGTCGGAGGCCCCCGTGCCGAAGGACCGCGAGCCGGACTGGGTCGTCGAGCAGGCGACGACGCCCGAGCAGGCGCTGCTGTACCGGCTCTCGGGCGACGACAACCCGCTGCACGCCGATCCGGAGGTCGCGGCGAAGGCGAGCTTCACGCAAGGCCCCATCCTGCACGGCCTCTGCACGTACGGCTTCGCGGCGCGCGCGATCATCCAGAAGGCGGCGGGCGGCGACGCGAGCCGGCTGCGGGCGTACGGCGCGCAGTTCCGCAAGCCGGTGTGGCCGGGCGACACCCTCATCACGCGGGGCTGGGCGCTGGCCGGCGGCAAGGTCGCGGTGGTCACCTCTGTCAAGGAACGCCCCGATCCGGTGCTCACGAGCGCGTGGGCGGAGATCGGCTGACGGCCGGCGTGGTCGCGTGCTAAGGGCCGGGGCCCGGATCAGGGAAGCTTTATGAGCAAGACGAGCGAGAAGGACAGGGCCAAGGACGACGAGGACCTCGACGACGAGGCCGGGTCGGCCGACGAAGGCAACGACGACGGCGAGGAGGAAGAGGCGAAGGCCACCGCGGCCCGCGGCCGTGGCCACGGCCACGCGCACGACGACGACGACGCAGAGGACGACGGCTCGGAGCCGGAAGATCCGTACTGGTGGGCGCCGCACGCCGTGCTGAGCGCGCTCGTGCTGATCGGCCTCCTCGGCTTCTTCGGCATGTTCAACACGACGCCGCTCGCCCGGCTCGCGGCCCCCGTCGCCCCGGAGCCCGACGAGCACGAGCACGCCACCGCCGCCGCTCCGCCGCCCGCTCCCACGCCCCGCCCTGCGCAGGCGGCGCAGGCGCCGAGGGAGATGTTCGGCGCGAAGCACCTGCTCGTCATGTACAAGGGGAGCCGCCGAGCGCCCCCGACCATCGAGCGCACCAAGGACGAAGCCAAGGCCCGCGCGACCGAGGCCATGACGAAGGCCAAGGCCGATCCGAGCAAGTTCGCGGACATCGTGAAGGAGTACTCGGACGAGCCGGGCGCGGACAAGCGCGGCGGCGACCTCGGCAAGTTCCCGAAGGGCGCGATGGTCCCGGAGTTCCAGGCGGGCCTCGAGAAGATCAAGGTCGGCGAGGTGAGCGACCTCGTCGAGACGGCCTTCGGCTACCACGTCATCCTCCGCACGCAGTGAGCGCACGGCGCCGCCCGGGCCGCGGCGCGCGGCGCCGCAGCGTCGCGAGCCCCGGGCGGCTCGACCGCTCCCGCTGCGGTCAGCGCGCGGGCGCGGTGACGAGCTTCTTCAGCCTCGCCGTCTTCTCTTCCTTGGTCAGCGTCAGCTTGGCGTGCTCGTCGGCCGTCATGCCGTTGCGGAGCACGCGGGCCTCGTCGCCGATGCCGTAGACGGTCTTGTCGGCGCGCGCGAACACCCACTCGGTCGCGGAGCCCTCGCCGTCCTTGCTCATGAGGCGCACCGAGCCGTCGCCGATGCCCTTCTCCCTGGCCGCGCCCGGCAGCTTCGCCAGCGTCGACACCACGTCCTTGGCCTGGTCGACGTCGCCGCGCACGACCGCGACCACCCGGTAGCGCTTGTCGACCTCCTTGTAGTAGCCGAACGCGCCGGGCCCAGCGCCATCCACCCCGAGCACGTCCTTGGTCTCGTAGCGGATCCCGAGCGGGATCATGTTGTCCCTGGGCAGCGCCGCCGCGGCGGGCGGCAGCGACGGCTCGCCGGGCAGCTTCGCGCCCATCTCCTTCACGAGCCCAGGCAGGACCTTCTCGCTCGACGACTTGAGCGCCGCCTCGGCCAGCGCCTCGTCGTTGTAGGTGATCTCGGCGAGGTACTGCCCGCGCCAGAGGTACGCGTTCCCGACCCCCATCGCGGCCGCGCCGCCCCCCTCGATCGGGCGCGGCGTCGCCTCGTCGGCGGGGTCGCCGTCGCCCACGGTGCGCTTCGTGAACATCCCGTAAGCGCCCTCCGTGGATCCGAATTTCGAGAGGTGGACGTCGACGGTCGCGGAGCCGCCCTCGCCGCTCACGTACCGCGCCTCGACGACCCGCCGCACGCCGAATCCCTTGTAGATCTCGCACTCCCCGTCGAACATGTCGCAGATGCTGTCGAGCGGCAGGGGCGCCGATTCGCCGAACGTCTTCTCCCCGCCGTTCGGGTCGAGGCAGAACCCGCCCGTCGTGCGCGGGAAGAACGGCGCGCTCGCCGCGTCGCCGATCGTCCCGCCGCCGCCGGCGCAGGCGGCCGGCTTCGCGGCCGGCGGGGGCGGCGGCGGCGCGCCGAGGGGCTCTTCCTTCTTGCTGCAGCCCGAAGACAGCGCGGCAACGAGCGCGCTGGCGAGCAGCGCGCTGCTCCACGCCGGGGAGCGCAACGGCCTCCCGGAGCACGCGCGCGTCGCGCGGCTCGCGCGAGTCGGAGCTGACGCGCTGTGGTCCAATGGGCCTCTCGGTGAACACCTTTCAGGCGGGAATCGCATGGCCCGTTCGCCTTGCACCTTTTTTCATAGCGCCGCAATCGTTAGCGCCCGCGGCGAATCGCTTTGAGAGATTCACAATGAAATTCAATGGCTTAGCGCATCCCGTCGAGGGCATGCGGCTTGCCTTTGCCGAGGCTTTGGTGCGCCCTACCTCCTGTTCGCGACGTCCTCCTCGTGATTCCGATCGACCGCGGGCTTGCTCTCCGGGGCAGCGCGCGCTGCGCCGCCGTGGCGCGCGCGGCTTCACCCTGCCGGAGCTGCTCGCGGTGGTGGTCCTCATCGGCATCCTGGCCGCCGCGGCGTCGCCGAGCTTCGTGAGCGGCATGCGCGATCGCCGCGTGAACCGCACGGCGATGGAGATCAGCGGCATCTACCGGCTCGCGCGCTACCAGGCGATCGGGCGCGGGACGGCGGTCCTCGTGCGGTGGACCGCCTCGACAGGCGAGTTCCAGGTACGGCAGGCGCAGGTCGATAGCACCCCCGCCGGCCCGATGATCGCGAAGAGCTGCCTCAGCGTCGTCGACTGGATGAACGCGGCCGAGACCGAGCCGGTCACGACGTTCCACACCGAGGGCGTCGAGCTGGCGTCGATGCAGCTGCTCGATCCCACCGGCACGGCGCGCGCCGACGCCGACGTCTGCTTCACGCCGCGCGGGCGGACGTTCGTCCGCTACGACCCCAGCACGGGGTTCGCGCCGCTGCTCGGCGCGCTCCGGGTCAACGTGACCAACACGAGGACCGGCCTCCTGCGCTCGGTCTTCGTCCCGCCGAACGGCGTCGCGAGGCTCGGGCTGTGAGCGCGGCGCGTGCGAGGAGGGCGGCGAGCCGCGGCTACACGCTCATCGAGGTCATGGCGGCGCTCGGCGTGCTCGCGATCGGCGCCACCGGCGTGCTCGCGCTGCAGAAGGCGACGCTCATCAGCAACACCAACGCGCGCAACCTCGCGATCGCCAACAGCATCGCCATGACCTGGGCAGAGCGGCTGCGGGTGGACGCGCTCCAGTGGAACGATCCCATGCGGGTCCCCGACATCAACAGCGACACCGACTGGCTCGCGGTCAGCACCACCGCCCCGTTCCCCGCGAGGTCGACCCCCACGGAGATCACCGCGCTCGGGTCGCCGAGCGCCGACGTGCTCGGGGCCGACATCTACACGGGCGACACGTTGGCGTCCGCATTCTGCACGCACGTCCGCTTCCGCCAGTTCACCGATCCCGCGTCAGGCACGCGGATCTGGGAAAGCCTCATCCGCGCCGAGATCCGCGTCATCTGGGAGCGCAACGGGGACCCGATCAACTGCGGGATCGCCCCGCTCACCGTCGACACGAACCCGGGGCGCTTCGGCGCGGTCTACCTGACGACCGGCGTGCTCCGGAACACGAGCGAGGACAGGCGATGACGACGAGCCGACGCACCCCCCGCCCCGCGCGCGCGCGGGCCTCAGGACAGCGAGGCTTCACGCTCGTGGAGCTGCTCGTGGCGATGGCGGCCGGCCTCGTCGTGTCGCTGGCGGCCTTCCTGCTCTCGAAGAACGCGACGCGCTTCTTCCAGAACGAGGCGAGGGCCTCCGCCTCGCACCTCGCGGCGACGATCGGGATGAACCGGCTCACCGCGGACCTGCAGCGCGCGGGCTACCTCTCGTCGCCCAACATCCTCCAGGACCCGGAGGTCTGTCAGGTCCCGGCCTCGCCGATCGGCCTGAGGCGCCTCGCCGGGATCTCGATCTTGCGTCAAGGGTCGGAGTTCCTCCACGGGACGGAGCTCAGCCAGAGCATCGCCAACGGGCTGCACCCCGACTCCATCATCATCGGCGGCAGCTTGAACAGCACCGAGCTGTTCGAGTTCAGGAAGATCAGCGATGAGACGGGCGCCTGGGTCGTCGAGCTCAACCCGAGCAGCGCCGCCGTGCAGCGCACGCTGGAGCGCGCGCGGGGCGGCGGGCAGAGCCTGACCCAGATCTTCGCTCCTCAGCGCTTCCTCCGCATCATGGTCCGCGGTCAGGAGAAGTTCCTGTATGGCGTCATCGACCAGGTCAACGTGGCCGGCGATCCGCCCGTCCAGATCCGCATCACGCTGAAGGCTGATCCCGGCCTGCCGACGCTGGTCGGGCTCGCGGATTGCGGCGTGACCCCCGGCGGCTCCACCGGCGACGGAGGATGGGTGAACGTCGTCTCCCGCGTCCGCTACGACATCCGGAGCCTCGTCAACAAGGGGACGGCCTACGACCCTCTCGTGGCGCCCGTCACGCCGTCGCTCACCGGCGACAACGGCCGCACCGAGCTCGTGCGGGTCGAGCTCGACGAGAACGATTTGGAGCTCCCGGGCACGCTCGAGCTCATCGCGGAGTACGCCGTCGATCTGAAGTTCGGGATCTCCACAGCAACGGAGGGCACCGTGCCCGGAGTGACCAATCCGCAGATCACACGGTATCCGATCACCGCGATCGACAACGATGCCGTGTACAGAACCGCCGCCGCGAACGATCCGTCAAATACAGACGCCAGGCCGCAGCGCGTGCGGTCGGTCCAGATCCGGCTCTCGACCCGCACCCGGGCGCCCGATCGCGACGTCGGCCTCCCCATCCCCGTGGGCCCGGATGGCCGCAGGCTCCGGTTCCTGATCCCCGGCATCGTCGCCAGCGCCAACACCTATGGGAACACGGCACCCTCGGGATCGCCGCCGGTCTATGCCCGGATGCGCACGCTCTACGCCGACATCGCGCTCCCCAACCAGGCCTACGTCCAATGGTGAACGCAAGCATCGCCCGGTCCCGCCGGCGCTCCCGCGAGCGGGGCGCCGCCGTCTTCATCGTCGTGCTGGTCATCACGATGCTCACCGCCATCGGCCTGTTCGCGGCCCACGCGGCCACGCTGTCGACCATCGCCAGCGGCCACGAGCGCCGGATGACGCAGACCCACTATCTCACCGAGTACGCGATGCAGCTCGCGATCGCCGAGATCGAGCAGAAGGGAGGCCTGGAGATGATCCCCCGATCGACGACCTGCTCGGTCGCCACCAACGAGTGCTGGCCGCTCCTGCCGCACACGTTCGGCGCGGCAGAGCCGCTCCTGGAGGCGCCCACGGCCGGCCCGCCGGAGACGCCCGGGAGCCTTGGTCGCGCCGCCGTCCAGTGGATCGCCAAGGTGGAGATCACTGATAAGATAAGGCCTGCGATAGGGAACCGCGCCGGCAGCGACATGGGCGGCCCGAACCCGGTGAGCGTCGATTACTGCACGGTCACCATGAGCGCGCGTCTCATCGCCTGGCCCGGCGGCTCCGCCATCGCGACGGCGGGCAGCCAGGAATCCATGTCTGTCGTTGCCGATATCCTTTGCTCGAAGTGACGAACCGGAGCGCACGATGCGAAACCTGACGAAGGTCCTTGTCACCATGAGCTCCGCGGCGACGCTCGGCCTCATCGCGGGGCGCGCACGCGCGCAGGCGATGGATGTGGAGCCGCCGCTGCCCAACGTGCTCTTGCTCGTCGACACGTCGGGCTCGATGGAGAAGACGGTGGCGGGCGGGGAGCCGGACTGCAACCCAGGCACTCCCCCCGCCTCCGAGGCCCTGAAGAGCCGCTGGACGAAGCTCGTCGAGTCGCTTACGGGCCCGATCCAGAACTTCAGCTGCGTCGCGCAGCCGCGCACGAGCGCCGCGTTCGTCAACGAGTTCAGCCTCGGGGGAGAGCCGCCCTACGACAGGAACTACTACATCCCGTTCCACCGCATGATCTCGGGCCACTGCACGAAGGGCCCGGGGGCGACCTACGATCTGGTGGGAGAGCATCGCTGGGACAACGCGGCCGCTCCTTGTACGACGCCGTTCACGCAGCTCAACGCCGGCCTGCTCGACGTCTATCAGGATCGGATCCGGTTCTCGCTCATGACGTTCGACACGCTCCCAGACGCGAGCACCGGGCTCCTCTCCGGCGCTCCCGATCCGGTGGGCGGCATCGAGGGGATGTGGAGCTACTTCCTCGGGTTCGAGAGCGGCGCGGGATACCCGGCGCGGGGCAACCCGCCCGCCTGCGCTGCCGCGGACATGGAGGTCGGCGCCAGGAACCCGTCCGCGCCGCTCTGGGAAGGGCCGCTCATCCCCTTCCCGACCTACACGGCGGACACCACCGAGATCCGCAGCGTGAACGAGAGCATCCAGAACGCGCTCATCGCGGCGCGCCCCTACGGCGCGACGCCGCTCGCCGGGATGCTGTCCGACGCGCGCGACTACATCCTGAACGAGGCCTCGACCTGGAAGAGCCGGCCGCTCGGGCCGCGCGACGATCCGTTCATCAGCGGCGGCTGCCGCAAGACCTCGATCGTGCTCATCTCCGACGGCGAGCCGAACCTCGACCTGCGCCCGACCTGCACCCAGGGCGCCGGCCCCGGCCCCGAAGGGACCGGCTGTCCCTACGAGGAGCCGCAGGTCATCGCGCACTCGCTCAACACGCACGTCAACCCGAACCGGCGCGTGCCGACCTATACCGTCGGGTTCGGCCTCTCCACCGAGGCGGGCACCGACTGCTCGACGATCTCCTCGTCCGATTTCCTGGCGGGAGGGCGCTGCGACGGCGCGTCCGGCGCGCTCAAGGCGTGCTGCACGCTCTCGCGCATCGCCATCGAGGGCGGGACCGACCGCGGCTACTTCCCGAACGACGCCAACGAGCTCTCCGCGGTGATGTCGCGGATCTTCGCGCAGATCGCCGCGAACTCGACGAGCCGCACCCTCCCCGTCTTCGCCAACGCGACCACGGCCATGCACAGCAGCAACCCCGACGCGGGGGTCGCCTACCAGTTCGCCTCCTCGTTCAGCCCGCCGCCGGACGGCTCGCTCTGGAGCGGCAACCTCGAGCGCAAGCGCTTCGTCTGCGAGTCCGTGAGCGGCGTCATGACGACGCAGCTGAAGGACATCGACCCCGGCAAGGGCGACGACTTCGCGGCCAACGTCAACTCGAACACCGGGGAGCCGCGGCGGTTCTTCACCGTGATCGGCGACCTCGACACCACCGCGCAGCGCATCTGGTCGAGCCGGAGCATCCGCCCCGACAACGTCGCCACGGACGGGCTGGGCAGCTACAGGGGCACGATGACCAACGGCGGCGCGCTCGCGCCGGGGTCGACCTTCGCGACCGATCTCTCCAGCGCGTCCCGCGCGCTCGACCTCGATCCCAGCGCCGCAGTCCCGCCGCAGTGCTCGGGCGGGCTGCAGGCGACCAACGCCGGGGACTGCGCCCGGCGCCTCATCGAGTGGGAGGTCGGCGAGCCGATGCCCTCGGGCGTCGCCTCCCGCGACGGGAACGAGCTCGGCAGCATCTATCACTCCACGCCGGTCGTCGTGGGGCCGCCGAACGACTACATCCCCGACGAGTCCTACCGGGCCTTCGCGGAGAGCCCCGCTCAGAAGACCCGGCCGCTCGTGCTCTACACGGCGACGACCGACGGGCAGCTGCACGCCTTCCAGGTGACCGCAGCGACCACGTCGGACGACCTCAAGGTGGACAAGGTCGAGAACAACGAGCTCTGGTCGTTCCTGCCGCCCCACGTGCTCCCCCGGCTGCTCGCGACGTTCAACCAGCAATCGCTGCTGCTCGACGGCGCGCCCGTCGTGAAGAACGTCGTCTTCGAGCGCACGTCGGCGCAGGTGAGCAGCGCCAACGCGACCTGGAACACGGTGCTCGTCGCCAGCGGCGGCGCGGGCGGCAGCTTCTACTACGCGCTCGACGTGACGAACCCGAAGGCGCCGAAGTTCCTCTGGCAGCTCTCCACGGACGATAGCGGTACCCCGCTGTTCGGCGACGCGACGCCGACGCCGGCGATCGGCATGGTGGAGATGCAGGACGGCGCTCAGATCAAGGAGATCGCGGTCGCCATCCTGCCCGGTGGCTCCGCCCCGCTCGACACGAGCCAGCCCGCGTGCAACCGGCAGAACACGACGCACCCGCTCTTCTATCCGACGGGCACCCTGGCGGTCCGCGACTCGGTCCGGTGCTGGGGCAGCGCGGGCACCGGCGGCCCCGTCGGCCCGTCGCGCTCGCTCACGATCGTCCGGCTCGACACGGGCGAGATCATCCGCACATTCCGGGGCCGCGTCGACGAGGCCCCGGCGGGGATCGGCTCGCGGACCACGCAGGTCGACTTCGACTCGCCGATCACCGGCGTCCCCGTGCCGTTCCCGGCGGGCGTCGGCGAGGTCGCCGAGCGCATCTACGTCGGCGACGCCGACGGGACGCTCTGGCGCGTCAGCCTGACGAGCACCAACCCGGAGAACTGGACCGTGGACCTCGCCTGGGACGCGTACTCGTTCCCGACCGACAGCGCGGCGAGCAGCCAGCCGATCCAGACGACGCCGATCGTGAGCACCGATCCGCTCGGCAACAAGGTCATCCTGTTCTCCACCGGCGATCAGGAGGCGTTCACGGCGAGCGGCGCCATCGAGACGCGGGTCTGGTCGATCACCGAGCGACCGCACAACACCAGCCTCCGCTTCAGCGAGAACTGGGTCGTCCCCTTCACGGGCGGCCAGCGCGTGACCGGGCCCATCTCCCTCTTCAACGGCTGCGCGTACTTCGCGACGTTCACGCCCGTCGCGCCCGGGACCTACGCGTGCGCGGACGGGCGCGGCGCCATCTGGGGCGTCGACTACCTGCTCGGCGCGGCGGGGACGCCGGCCGCGTACCCGAACGCTTGCCTCGTCGTCGATCCGCTCGCGCCTCCCGAGCACTTCGAGCTGCAGTCGCCGGGCACGATCGTCTTCGGCGTGGCCGTGACCCAGAAGCCGACCTGCACGGAGACGGAGAACTACACCGATCCGTACTTCGGCCCGCAGACGATCGTCCGGCAGTCCACCCCGCCCGAGTACCAGCTCGTGTTCCACACCGGCGCCGCGGGCGACGCGGACGCCCAGGGGGGCGCGACGCGAACGAGCACGAGGACGCTGCAGCGGCCGCGCAAGGTCGTTAAGATCGACTCGTGGGCCACCCTCATCGAATGACACGAGCCGGCCTGTCGCGCGCCGCCGGCGCGCTCGCCGCGCTCGTCGCGTGCGCTTCGGCCGCGCCCGCCTGCCGCAGCGATGCCGGCGCGCCGGCGCCGGCGCCGCAGGCGAGCGAGGCCGCGGCCCCGAAGCCGCCGGTCGACCAGGCGCTGCCGGGCGAGCTCGCCGAGGGGGCCGAGCAGGCGTTCGGCCTGCCCATCCCGCGCCGCATGAAGGTGAGCGCGCGCTTCTCCGATGCCGTCTTCGCCGTCGGGGAAATCCCAGCCGAGCGGGTGGCGAACTACGTGCGCACGCGCGTCCTCGCCGGAAACGTCGAGACCGGCCCTGCGAAGACGATCTTCTCGCGCGCCACCGTGAAGAGCGCGCCGCAGCGGATGATCCGGATCGAGGTCGTCTCGCGCGCGCACACCTCGGAGCTCGTCGTCCGCGACGAGACCCGGTCGCCTGCGGAGCAGGGCCTGTCGGTCGAGGAGCGCTGGCGCCGCAGCGGGCTCACGCCGGACGGCAAGGTGATCGATCCCACCCACCTCGAGTGAGCACAGCGGCGGCGGCCTCGACCTCCCGCGCCGCGGGGCCCGCTGCGCCAGTCGACATCTACGACCTTTCGAAGTAGATCGCGGCCGTGTCGACCAAGCCGCTCCCCACCGCTCCGCTCCGAAGGACGCCGCTCTACGACGAGCACATCAAGCTCGGCGGCCGCATGGTCCCGTTCGCCGGCTGGGAGATGCCGGTCCAGTACAAAGGCGTCACCGAAGAGCACAAGGCGGTGCGCTCCGCCGCCGGGCTGTTCGACGTCTCGCACATGGGCGAGATCATCCTGAGCGGCGAGCACTCCGGACAGGTGGTCGACTACCTCGTCACGAACGACGTGAAGAAGCTGGAGGACGGACACGCGCTCTACACGTGCGCGTGCAACGAGGCCGGAACGATCCTCGACGACCTCATCGTGTACCGGATCGACGCGCGGCAGTGGCTCATCGTCTGCAACGCGTCGAACCGCGACAAGATCTCCGCCCACATCCGGGGCGCGGCGCAGGGCCACTGCAGCTTCGAGGACGCGTCGGATCGCACGGCGATGATGGCGCTCCAGGGGCCGAAGGCGCTCGACATCGTCGCGCTCGCGGGCGGCGACGGCCCTGCGCTGCGCGAGCTCGCGCCGTTCCACTTCCGCGACGCGACCCTCGCCAACGTGCGCTGCACCGTGGCCCGCACCGGCTACACCGGCGAGGACGGCATCGAGATCTTCTGCTCGCCGTCCGACGCGCAGCGGCTCTGGCGCGCGCTCGTCGAGCTCGGCGGGCCGCTCGGCCTCGAGGCGACGGGCCTCGGCGCGCGCGACACGCTGCGCCTGGAGGCGCGCCTGTCGCTGTACGGCAACGACATCGACGAGACGACGAACCCCATCGAGGCGGGCCTCGGCTGGGTGGTGAAGCTCGACAAGGGCGATTTCGTGGGTCGCGCCGCGCTCCAGCGCATCAAGGACGAGGGCCCCGCGCGCAAGCTGGTCGGCTTCGAGATGACGGGCCGCGGCATCGCGCGCCACGGCTACCCGCTGCTCGACGTGAGCGGCGCGAAGGTCGGCGTCTGCACGAGCGGCAGCCCGGGGCCGACCGTCGGCAAGAACATCGGGCTCGGCTACCTGCCGGCGCCGATGGCGGCGATCGGGACCGCCTTCCAGGTGGACTGCCGCGGGCGCTCGGTCGAGGCGGTCGTGGTCAAGACCCCGTTCTACAAGCGGGCCTGACCCGCGCCGAGGCGCGCCGCGGCGGGCTGATCCGAGCGACCGTGCGCGGCGACCAGAGATCCAGGTTGGCAAAGGGAGAAGAAGTCACATGGCGAGCGACAATGTCCGAACGGACCGGCGGTACACGAAGGACCACGAGTGGGCCAAGCAGGAGAACGATCACATCGTGATCGGGATCACCGCCTTCGCGGTCGAGCAGCTCGGCGACATCACGCTGGTCAACCTCGACGTGAAGCCGGGCGACACGATCACCGCGGGCACGGCGTTCGGCACGATCGAGAGCGTCAAGACGCTGAGCGATCTGTTCGCGCCGGTGAGCGGCAAGGTCCAGCGCGTCAACGGGGATCTCGAGAACCGCCCCGAGCTGGTCAACGACGACTGCTACGGCACGGCGTGGATGATCGAGGTCGTGCCCTCGGACGAGGGCGAGCTCGGCACGCTCATGGATCCCGACGCGTACAGCGAGCTCCTGAAGACCGCGGCGCACTGAGCGCCGCGCCCCTCCGCATTCTGCATCACCCTTCCTGCTTTCCGCTGCACAAGACCATGCGCTACCTGCCCCACACGCCCGAGGAAATCAGCGAGATGCTGCAGGCCGTCGGCCTGTCGTCGCTCGAGGAGCTCTACAGCGCGATCCCGAAGGAGGCGCGCCTCACGCGCCCGCTCTCGATGGAGCCTTCGCTCGACGAGGCCTCGCTCATGCGGCACCTCGAGGAGCTCGCCCAGAAGAACCGCGCCGGCCGTATGCTCTCGTTCCTTGGGGCCGGCGCCTACGAGCACCATTTCCCGCCGGCCGCCGATCAGCTGCTGCTCCGCAGCGAGTTCTACACCGCGTACACGCCGTACCAGCCCGAGGTCTCCCAGGGCACGCTCCAGGTGATCTTCGAGTTCCAGACGATCGTGAGCGAGATCCTCGGGCTGCCGATCGCCAACGCGTCGATGTACGACGGCGCGAGCGCGCTCGCGGAGGCCGTGCTGATGGCCCGCCGGCTGACGGGGCGGGAGCGCACGGTGCTGTCCGGGGGCGTGCACCCCGACTATGTCGGCACGGTCGAGACGTACGTGCACGGCATCGGGACCGGCAAGGCGTCGCTGGTCGGCGTCGACGTGGGCCGCGACGGCACGGCGGACGTCGAGGCGCTGACGCGGGCGATCGACGAGACGACCGCCTGCGTGGTGGTCGGCTATCCGAATTTCTTCGGCGTCGTTGGCGACATCCGGAAGGTGGCCGAGGTGTGCCACCAGAAGGGCGCGCTGCTGATCACGGTCACCCTCGACCCGTACGCGCTCGCGCTGCTCGAGTCGCCGGGCGCGCTCGGCGCCGACATCGCGGTGGCGGAGGGCCAGCCGCTCGGGCTGCCGCCGCAGTACGGCGGCCCCAACGTCGGGCTGTTCGCGTGCCGGAACGACCGCAAGTACCTCCAGCAGGTGCCCGGCCGGCTTGTCGGCGAGACGGTCGACAAGCACGGGACCCGCGGGTACGTGCTGACGCTCGCGACGCGCGAGCAGCACATCCGCCGCGAGCGGGCGACGAGCAACATCTGCACGAACAGCGGCCTCTGCGCGACGGCGGTCACGATGCGGATGTGCATGCTCGGCAAGCGCGGGTTCGTGGACGCGGCGAAGCAGTGCCTCTCGAAGGCCGAGCACCTGAAGCGGGAGATCGCGCGGCTCGACGGGTACTCGCTGCCGATGTCGGCGCCGACGTTCCACGAGTTCGTCGTGAAGGTCCGCGGCGGGGACGCGGGGAGGCTCACGCGGGCGCTGGCGGAGCAGGGGATCATCGCGGGGCTCGATCTCGGGCGGATCGACGCGCGGCGGCGGGATGAGCTGCTGGTCGCCGTGACCGAGCGGCATAGCCGCGCGGATCTCGATCGGCTCGTGGCGGGGCTCGCCGGGTTCACGCCCTGAAGCGGACGAGGCGGTTCCGAGCCGAGCGGGGCGGCGGCTGAGCGGAGCGTGGGGTGGCTTGGGGGAGGGTGTGCCGAGCTGCCCGGCCCCCGGCGAGGGAGCTCGTCGCTGGACAGGTGAGCCCTGCGGCGCGCTGCAACGCTTGATGCAAGCGTTGCAACGGGCGACTCGGTCGCCGAGTCGGCCCTTTCAAGCCTTGAGATGGCCGACTCGGCGGGCCAGCGGGGCGGATCGAGCCTTGAGATGGCCGACTCGGCGGGCCAGCGGGGCGGATCATGGCTTGAGATGGCCGACTCGGCGACCGAGTCGCCCGCTTCAAGACTTGAAACGGGCGACTCGGGCGCCCGGGAAGGCGATCTCAACGCGGGGGAGCGCTCACCGCCTTCGTCAGCGCGAAGCGACGTCTCGGCTCTGCTGCGCGGGGAACGGGTTCGGCCACAGCGGCAGGAGCGACTGCCGGTAGACGGTGAGACGCAGCAGGTCGATGCCCGCAATGGCGGCGAACGCCATCGCATTGTCTGTCCCGTAGCTCCCCTGGAGCGAGAGGCTGATGCCGAGCGGCGCCCCAAGCGTGAGCGCGCCGGCAAAGCCCGTGGAACCCGCGCCCCAAAAGCGGCGGTAGCCGCCCGCGTCGAGGGCAAGGCCCAGCTGGCCAGCCTGGAAGCCGCGCGTCGCGACCCGGGCCAGCAGCGCGAGATCGATGCCGCTGTCGAGGATCGGCGTCGCGCGCATCAGGCCGCCGACGATGACGGGCGCGTCGGGCGTGGTCCCGACGCCGACGTCGCACGACAGCGCGCCGTCGAAGACGAGATCGCTTTCCCCCTGCTTCCAGCCGACCGCGCCGGCGCCCACGAAGGTCCACGCGGAGGCGTCCGCGCGCGAAGGCGAGGACCAGGCGAGCGGGGCGAGCAAGGCCCCGACGGCGGCGAGGCAGGCGATGGGCGAGCGCACGCGAGCGAGCTAGCACGAAGCGCCGAGCGGCGATAGGTCAGCGCGCGGGGCCGCGCCGCTCGACGATGTGCCGCGCCACGAGCGCGGCCACCTCGGGATCGAAGAGGAGCGTGTTGTGCCCCCGCCCCTCCATCACCCGCACCTCGCCGCCCGGCAGCGCGTGCGCGATGGGCGAGCGGACCAGCGTGTCGGCCCCCGCGACGATCGACAGGTGCGGGATGCTCGAGCGCGCCGTCCCGAGGAGGACGCGCCGGAGGACCGGGCTCGACGCGTCGAGATCGCGCGCGCCGCCGAAGCCGAGCAGCGCCACGCGCGGGATGCCGCCGAACGGGCTCGCCATGGAGATCGTCTGCACGATGCGCGGATCGCCGACCTCCTGCGCGAAGAAGCGGCACACGATCCCGCCCATGCTGTGGCCGACGAGGTGCAAGCGCACGCCGTCCGGCAGCGCCGCGACGAGCGCCGCGAGGCGCGCCGACAGCGCCTCGACGCCGGGCCCCGGCGCGTAGGACATCGTCGCCGTGTGGACAGACCACGACGGCTCGGCGCGCGCCGGGTCCGTCCGACCACGCGCCCGCGAGGCGCGCGACAGGGCGCCGTGGCGCTCGATCGCCGTGCGCAACGGCCGGAGGACGCCGGCGGAGGCGAAGAGCCCGTGAAGGATGACCACCACCTCGTCGCCGTCGCGCGCCCCGTCAGGGATCACCGGCGCGAGGGTGTCGTACGGCAGGAGGACCGCCTGCCTCGCGAACGAGGCCACCTCCCTGCCAGCTGTCGCCGCGAAGGCCGACGCACGGAACCACCTCGCCACGTGGTGGCTCTTACCATGGATCCGTCGCGCGACGTCCTCGTGGCTCGCGACGCGCTGTGTCGCGGGCGCGCGCCACGAGGACGCCGCGCGGGCGGCAGGGAGGCCGGTCACGGCCGCAGCAGCCAGACATGGAAGCTGCGGAACGCCCCCCGGAGCGCGCGGATCCGGACCAGGTCCCCCGGCGCGACGTCGCGCAGCGGCACCCGGATCTCGGACCAGCGGTCCAGAGGGCGCTCTGGCACCTCGACGCGCGCCTCGTCCGCGGCGCGCTCGACCGCCACGCCGATCGCGATCGGGCCGCCCCCGTCGGTGCGCAGCGCGAGCACGGCGGGCCCGCGGGCGAACGCGGCGGCCGCTCCGATCGCGAACGACTGCTCGCGCCCCTCGGGGATAATCCTGCCGGCGTCGAACCGCGGCGCACCGCCGCCGTCGCTCCCGCCCCGCAGCACGGCGCCGACGACCCAGCCGCCGCGCGGCGACGGGAACGCGTAGCCGTGCGCCCGCTCGTCGATCAGGTCGGCGATGTCGACCTCGTCCATGGCCCCGTCGCGGCGCTCCCCCGGCGGGGCGAGCGCCGACCAGTCCGCCTCGTAGATCACCTTCTCGTCCGCGGCGCACATCACGTTGTCCTCGATCTTCACCGCGTCGACGCGCCGGCCGAAGACGTCCGCGAGCCCGCCCCACCACGAGGGGTACAGGGCAAAGACGTCAGGCCGCTCGGCGGCGTCGAGCCGCTCGATGAGCTCGACAACGGCCGGCACCCCGTGCACCGAGGCCCGTGCGAACGGCATCCCCCGGTACCCGCCGAGCCCGAGCCCGTCGATGGCCGGGATCCCCGACAGGTACGGGATCGCGCCCGCGTCGCCGAGCAGCACCCGCCGCGGCCGCGGCGCGCGCGCGGCGAGGCGCCGCGCGACCTCGACCTGCTGCCCGACGATGTTGGCCGAGGAGCGGGCGAAGTGGTCGATCTGCCGCCCGAACCACGGGGAGGGCGCCGCGAGGGCCGCGAGCGCGAGCGCCGCGGCGACGCCGGCCGCGAGCCGCCCCCGCCGCGCGAGCGCCTCGGCCCCGAGGGCCGCCGCGACGAGCAGCATCGCGAGCGCCGGGGCGGCGTAGCGGAGGTTCTGGTAGCGCGCCGTCGCGTTGAGCGAGACGAGGAGCAGCGAGCCGTAGGCGCCAATCAAGAGCGGCACGGCGAGGCGCCGCGCGCGCCGGTCGAGCGCCGCGATCGCGCCGAGCAGCGGCAAGACATAGGCGTAGGACGGGCCGCCGAGCGCGCTCTCGAGCGCCTGTACCCGCAGCGCAGCGAGGTTCTTGATCACCTCCACCGCCTTCTCGAGCGACGCCGGGTACGGGTTCGAGAGGATGAGCTTGCGCACCGCCCCCGCGGCGCTCCACTCCCCCGTGAGCGCGCGGTTCGCGGCGGCCTGCGCGCCGAGGAGCAGCGCGGTCGGCAGGGACGCGCGCGCGAGCGACGCCGCCGCGCCCAGCGAGCCCGCCGCGTGGGCCACGGCGACCGCGAGCGGCGCCGCGAGCGCGACGGCCTCGGGCCGCGTCGCGACGAGCAGCGCGGCGAGGAGCCCTGCCCGGAGCTGCTCGGCCGGGCGCTGCGCCGGCGGGGCGAGCTCGGCGCGCCGCACCGCGACGAGCGCCCGGCCCATCACCGCGCCGAGCAGCGCGACCTCCATCCCGGAGAACCAGCTCCAGTCGAGCAGCGGCACGGCCACGACGAAGAGCGGCGCGATCCAGGCGACCCAGCGGGAGGAGGCGGCGCCGGGCCCGGCGCGCGGCTCGAGGAGCCGCCGGAGCGACCGGCAGAGATCGAGCAGCGCGGCGCACGCGAGGAGCGCGGCGAAGAGGCCGAGCCACGCGCCGCGAAACCCGAGCAGGTACCCGGGCGCGAGGGCGAGGGGGTACGCCAGGCTGGTCCCGCCCGACGAGTAGCCGTTGCCCGGGATCCACGAGAACGGGTGGCCAAGGGCCGCGGCGCGGGCGAACCCGAAGTGGATGTAGACGTCGTCGAGGGGCGCCGGCCAGACGCCGCCCGTCCTGGCGAGCGCGGGCCCGTAGAACGCCGCGGCGACGCCGAGCACCGGGATCGCGGCGCTCGCGTGCCACAAGAGCAGCCGGATCCGCGGCGGGCGCCTCACCGCCCGGCCGGTACCACGAAGGAGCCCAGGACGGCGCGCCGATTCTGGCTAGACTGCGCGCCATGGTGCTCAGAGCCGTGGTGGACGAATCGATCGACGCCGCCCACTGGGAGGCCGTCGAGGAGGCGGCCGAGCTCCTGCAAGAGGAGCAAGTCCAGGAGGCGCTCGTCGCGCTGCGCGACGTGATCAAGGCCTCCCCGTCGAACCCGTACGCATACAACCTGCTCGGGCACGCGCTCTACGAGCTCGGCCAGCTCGATCCGGCGCGCGACGCGTACCGCGCCGCCGTGCGGCTCGCGCCGAGCTTCCTCGGAGCGCGGGTGGCGCTGTCGCACGCGCTCCGTCGCCTCGGCGACACAGACGGCGCGATCGCGCAGGCGAAGGAGGCGCTCCGCCGGTTCCCGAAGGACGGCGAGGCGATGCACGCGATGGGGCTCGCGTACGCGGCCCGCGGCAACCGCGCGCTCGCGCGGAAGCACCTCCAGGGCTTCCTGGACGCGGGCCCCGAGGTCGAGTCCGCCATGGAGGTGCGGCAGATCCTCGAGATGCTCGGCGTCGGGGACGACGACGAGCCGCTCCAGTTCGAGTAGCCTTCCCCGGCGCACGCGCGCGCGACGCGCCGGAGGCAAGGAACTCGATGGCGACCACCCCGCACTTCGATCTCATCATCATCGGCACGGGGCCGGGCGGCGAAGGCGCCGCCATGACGGCCGCGAAGCACGGCAAGTCGGTCGCGGCGATCGAGCGCTACACGCGGGTCGGCGGGGGCTGCACCCACTGGGGGACGATCCCCAGCAAGGCGCTGCGCCGCGCGATCTACCACATGAACCTGATCAACCAGAGCCCCATCTACAAGCGGATGGATGTGGTTCCGGAGTACCCGTTCGCCGAGCTCCTCGCGACAGCGAACCGCGTCATCGACGAGCAGGTCGATCTGCGGGAGAGCTTCTACGACCGGAACGGCGTCCAGCTCATTCCGGGGCAGGCCAGCTTCGTCGATCCGCGCACGATCGAGGTGGAGGGCGACGGGGGCCAGCGCCGGCGTTACACGGCCGACAGCTTCATCATCGCGACCGGCTCGCGGCCGTACCGGCCGGCCGACATCGACTTCAGCCACCCCCGC
The DNA here is from genome assembly GCF_051525235.1 of Sorangium sp. So ce124. Classification (NCBI taxonomy): domain Bacteria; kingdom Pseudomonadati; phylum Myxococcota; order Polyangiales; family Polyangiaceae; genus Sorangium; species Sorangium sp. So ce124. The sequence continues at coordinate 3,029,727 of NZ_CP150312.1, read as the reverse complement.
ATCTTCGACAGCGACACGCTGCTGCGCATGGATCACACCCCCCGGAGCATCACGATCTTCGGGGCGGGCGTCATCGGCTGCGAGTACGCGTCGATGCTGCGCAACATGCAGGTCGCCGTGAACCTCGTGAACACGCGCGCCCATCTCCTGGAGTTCCTCGACGACGAGATCACCGACGCGCTCGGGTACCACTTCTGCGACAAGGGGATCCGCGTCCTGAACGGCGAGGAGCACGAGGCGGTCGAGGCCACGAAGGAGGGCGTCGTGCTCTCCCTGAAGAGCGGGAAGAAGCTCCGGAGCGAGGTCTTCCTCTGGGCCAACGGGAGGTCGGGCAACACGGCCGATCTCGGCCTGGAGAGCGTCGGGATCACGCCGAACAAGCGCGGTCAGATCGAGGTGAGCGAGACGTTCCAGACGAGCCAGCCGCACATCTACGCGGTCGGCGACGTTGTCGGCTTCCCGGCGCTCGCGAGCGCGAGCTACGACCAGGGCCGGTACGCGGCCAGCCACCTCTGCGGCGACGCCGACGACAAGCTGGTCCGGGACATCCCCACGGGCATCTACACGACGCCCGAGATCTCGTCGCTGGGCAAGAGCGAGCGGGAGCTCACGGCGGAGAAGGTGCCCTACGAGGTGGGGAAGTCGACGTTCAAGACGCTCGCGCGCGCCCAGATCACAGGCCAGCAGGTCGGGATGCTGAAGCTGATCTTCCACCGCGAGACGCTCGCGCTGCTCGGGATCCACTGCTTCGGCGAGAACGCCGCGGAGATCATCCACATCGGGCAGGCGATCATGTCGCAGCCTGCGCCGCACAACACGATCCGGTACTTCGTGAACACGACGTTCAACTACCCCACCATGGCCGAGGCCTACCGCGTCGCGGCGCTCGACGGGCTGGGGCGCGTGTTCTGACGACGCGGCTCCCGAGCGCCGCCGGGCCCGCCCCTGGCAGCGTCCGGCGAGTCCGTGGCGCGCGTCAGGGCCGTCGAGCGGGGCAGCGGCGCGCGGGCGCTCGGATCGGCGGTTGCCAGCGCGCGGCGCGGGGGTGATACTCCCCGGAGGAGCACGCTGTCATGGCCGCCGCTGCACCCCTCCTCGCCCCCCCTGCCGAACGCGCCGACGCTGTCGCGGCGGACGGCTCGGAAGACCAGCTCTTCGTCGTTCATGACGTCTCATGGGAAGAGTACGAGGCCCTCCTGACGGTCCTCGGCGACCGGGCGGGCGTGCGGGTGACGTACTGCGAGGGAGTGCTGGAGCTGATGAGCCCGGGCGGACCCCACGAGGGGCGGAAGACGATCCTTGCCCGCCTCGTCGAGGCCTATGCCGAAGAGGCAGAGCTGCCGCTCAGCGGGTACGGCAGCATGACCGTCCGCAAGAGGCTCGCGGAGCGGGGGGTGGAGCCGGACGAGTGCTACGTGCTCGGGACGGTCGAGGACGGGGAGATCCCGGAGCTCGCGATCGAGATCATCGAGAAGAGCGGGACGATCAACAAGCTCTCCGTCTATGCGGGGCTCGGCGTGCCCGAGGTCTGGTTCCTGAAGAAGGGGAAGCTCTCCATCCACCTCCTCGGCCCGGACGGCTACGCGGAGGCCGGGCAGAGCCGGCTCCTGCCCGGGCTCGACGTCGCGTGGCTGACGGAGTTCATGCTGCGCAAGGGGGATCAGACGACCGTGGTGCGCGCGTGGCGCGCGAGGCTCCGGGAGCGGGGCGCCAGGTGAGCTCGGTCCGCTGAGCGACGAAGCGCCGTCTGCCGAGGCGCTTCGAGGCCAGCCCCCTACCCCCCGCCGCTCGCCCGCGCCGCGCACGCCGCGGCGATCGCCTCCGCCCCCGCCTCTCGCGCCGCGATCTCGCACGCGCGCCACGCCGCGAGCCGCTCGGGCCCCGCGGCGCCGCGCGGCGCCGCCGCGACCCGCGCCTCGACCGAGCGCGCGAAGGCGTCCAGCGCCGCCTCGTCCCCGCGCTCCGACAGGAGCGCGCCCAGCGTGAGCGCCGCGTGCGCGACATGCCGCTCCGCGCCCGGGTACATCTCCTCCGAGAGCGCCTCGACGAGCGCCGGGAGGTCGCGGCGCGCCGCGGCCTCGCGCGCCCGCACCTCGGGCGCCGCGGCCTCGGCCCCTGCGACGCCGAGGCGCCGCTCCAGGTAGCCGACCACCGAGCGGGCGACGCGCTGGAACGACGCGAGCCCGTCGGTCGGCGCCTCGAGCACGCCGCCCCCGGCCCGCGCGCCCGCGACGTCGAGGTCGAGCACGATGACGAGATCCTCCCGCTCCCCGATGACCAGGAGGTCGTGCGCCCAGTCGAGCGAGCGCTCCTCCGCGAGCCACGCCGTCGCCCGCGCGACGTCGCCGCGCGGCAGGATGAGCGTCCCGTCCGGGAGCGCGATGCCGTCCGCCGCCGCGTAGAGCGCCGCGAGATCAGGCGGCTCGGCCAGCGTGAGGGACCACGCGCCCGCCCCCGCGGCCGGGGGCCGCGCCTCCACGCCGGAGCGCGCGAGCAGCGCGGCGACGCGCGACGCGAGCACGAGAGCCGCGCTCATGGAGCCGGCACCCGCCCGCGGGGCGCGTCCGCGAGGCTCTGGAGGAAGCCGTGGGCCTGCGCGGCCGCCGCTGGCACGTCGAAGATCACGAAGTGGCCGTCGCTCCCCTCGGGGACCGGCCACTGCGCGAGCAACCCCGACGCGCGGCCGTCGGCGAGGTTGCCGGCGAGCCCTCCGGGCGGCACCTCGACGGGCTCTGGGCCGCCGAAGCCGTACTCCGGGATCGGACGCTGCGCAGGCAGCTGCAGCGGCAAGCCCATCGCCAGCGCGTGCATCTCGATGCCGCGAGGCGGCGCGAACGTGTCGCCGGTGCCATCCGGGTTGATGCCCTCGGTCATGTAGATGCTCTTCGGCGCGAAGCCGTCGCGGGGCGCGACGAACAGGCGCGCAGCGTAGTGGATCGGATCGACAACGTCGACGATCGACTGCGCGAGCGAGATCGCGGGGTGGAATTCGTTCACCTCGCCCTCCTCCTCGCCCATCAGCCCGAGGAAGACCGACTTGACGAGCGCCGCGATGCTCGGCGGCGGGTTCGTCTTCTCGAGCAGGGTGACCGACATGACGGCCGATGCCCCGGAGAGCACACCGCCCCGCGCCGAGTCGTCCGCCGCGAGGTAGAGCGGCCCGTTGAGCCCGCCCTGGGAGTGCCCGAAGAACAGGATCTTCGACGGGTCGAACCGGATCTGCTCCCCCGTGCTGGACACGGCGGCGGGCACCGCCATCCGCGACTCGGTGAAGAGGCGCGCCCGCTGCACCTCGTCGAGCGCCGACTGCCGCGCGTTCGTCCGCGCCGCGGCCACGTTCTGCACGTTGTAGTAAAGGAGCCCGGCCTGCGACGGATCCAGCGGCGCCTCCGGGCGCGCGCCGTGGAAGATCTGGTCCACGCCCATGACCGCGAGGCACCGCTCCGCGAGCTCCTGGCCGGTGCCGCGGCGGACGTAGGAGCGGTAGTCGCCGCCGGTGCCGTGAGCGAAGAGCACGACGGGGTAGCCGGCCTCCGGCATGGGGCAGCGGCTCGCGGCGGGGACCGTGAGCGAGAAGCGCAGGTCGAAGTAGCTCGCGATCACCGGCTCCCCGGCCTTGCTCCCGAAGCCGCCGCCGTCCTCGTGGCTCAGGTACGGCGCCCGGCCGATCTGGTAGTTCGGAGACGGGCCGTACACGCCGGCGTACTCGTCGCACGTCGCCTTGTGGCTGAGGCGCCGCCAGAGCGCGGGCCGCGCCTCCGGCGGCGGGACGTTCGCGAGCAGGTGGTCGCGCAGCGCGAAGAGCTCCGCGGTGGGATCGGACGTGGTGAACACCGTGAGGTGAACGATGCGCTCCCGGTCGACGCCCGCGGCCTCGATCTCGTCCACCGCCGGCGCCAGCGCCTCCCTGACGGCGTCGGACGTGACGCCGGCCTGGCCGATCCCGAGCGCGTCGCGCAGCTCCGGGCTCGCCTCCACCGCGCCGCCGCCCTCGCCGCGCACCGCGTCCGTGACGACGAGCGCGTACCGGGTCCGCGGCCGGAGCGGGAAGCCCATCACGGGCATGAAGGCGAGGGTGTTCGCGGGCCAGTAAACGCCGGCCTCACGCCGGAAATAGATCGAGATCGGCCGCCGCGCTCCGCGCTCCGGCGAGCCCGGATCCACGTCGATGAGCTGCACCGTCCCGAGGGGGCTCATGGCGAGCGCGGGCGTCGACGGGAGCGAGGAGACGTCGATCGGCCCGGCGAACCGCAGGAACCCCGCCGCGGCCGGAGAGAAGCCGTCGAGGACCGAGTCCATCTCGTGGATGTACTCGTCGAGGATCCTGAGGCGCCGCGGGTTGTTGTAGCCGTCGAGCCGGACCAGGCCGCCCTCGCGGCGCAGATCGCTCGGCCACGGCGCGTCGAAGAACCGCTCTCCTCGGAGCTCGCCGTGCCGCGCAGGCGAGACCCAGATCGACGAGACGCTCGGGCGCGCATCGCCGCAGCCGAGCGCCGCGACGAGCGACGATGCCGCGGCCGTCGCCGCAGCGAGGGAGGGGCGCATGAGGGCATGGTGGCGCATGCATTCGTCGAGATCGACGGTTCGAGCTCGCGCTGAAGCAGGCAGACCACCGCGGCGCGCGCGGCGCTTCGTCGCGAACGCGCTCGCCTTCATCACGGGCGCGCATGCAGCTCCGTCACGGACGCGCGCGAGCCAGAGCCCACGGCGCGCCCGCTCTGGCCGTACTCCATGCCCTCCGCCCGCTACGTTCCAGGCGACGCTCGGCGGACGCCGTGCGCGGCAAGCGCGGCGAGCGACCAAGCGCCAGACGAGCGAGGAGAGCGAGGAGAGCGAAGAGAGCGAAGAGAGCGAGGCCGATCCGCGCGTTCCGTCGCGAGATGGCCGACTCCGACCTCAGCGGGCGGGCGGCGCTGCGAGCGCCGACGAGGGTGACTTCGCCTTGTGCTTCATATATATATGATTTAGGTGCTCCGGATGTCCCTGGAAGGCAGGATCGCGCTCGTCACGGGTGGGGGTCGCGGCATCGGCAGGGCGATCGCCGAGCGGCTGGCGCAGGGCGGCGCGCGCGTCGCCGTCGCGGGCCGCACGCTGGCCGAGATCGAGGAGACGGCCGCGGCCATCGGGGGCGTCGCCGTCCGGCTCGACGTCGGCGATCGCGAGGGCGCGCCGCCGGCGATCGCCGCGCTCGAAGGCCAGCTCGGGCACATCGACGTGCTCGTCAACAACGCGGGCGTCGCCGAGAGCGCGCCGTTCGACAGGACCAGCGACGAGCTCTGGGACCGCATGCTCGCGGTCAACGTGACCGGCGCCTTCGCGCTCTGCCGCGCCCTGATCCCGAAGATGATCGCGCGCGGGTTCGGGCGCGTCGTCAACGTCGCCTCGACGGCCGGGCTCGTCGGGTGCGCCTACTCGACCGCGTACTGCGCGTCGAAGCACGCCATGGTCGGCATGACCCGCGCCATCGCGCTGGAGATCGCCCGGACGCCGGTGACCATCAACTGCGTCTGCCCCGGGTGGGTCAACACGAGGATGGCGGACGAGGCGATCTCCCGCATCGCCGAGAAGACCGGGCGGGGCGAGGACGCGGCGCGGCGGTCGCTCGAGTCGATGTCGCCTCAGGGCCGGATGGTCGAGCCCGCCGAGGTCGCGCTCGTCGTGGCGATGCTCTGCAGCGACGAGGCGCGCAGCATCCATGGCCAGGCGATCCCGGTCGACGGGGGGCAGGTGATGCGGTGAACGGCGATCTCGAGATCGTGCAGCCGGCCGGGTGGCCTGCGCCGCGAGGCTACGCCAACGGCGTCGTGACGCGCGGCAGGACGCTGCACATCGCGGGGCAGATCGGGTGGGACCCCGCGTCCGGGCAGCTCCGGAGCGACGATCTGGCCGAGCAGTTCGCCCAGGCGCTCGACAACGTGCTCGCGGTCGTCGCGGCCGCCGGCGGGGAGCCGGGCGACGTCGCGCGCATGACCGTCTACGTGACCGATCTCGAGGCGTACAGGGGCTCGCTCCGCGCGATCGGCGCCGCGTGGCGGGCGCGGTTCGGCAAGCACTTCCCGGCGATGGCCCTCGTCGGCGTCGCGGGGCTCGTCGAGCGGCGCGCGCTCGTGGAGATCGAGGCCGTCGCGGCGCTCGACGCGCGCGGCGAGGCCGCGGCCCAGGGCGCGGCCGTGGAGATGGACGCGGCCGCGGCGGCGCTGCCCGGAGCGAGCGCGCGCGGCGAGGGCGGCCCGTGAGGCGCGGGGCGCCGGCGAGGCGGCCGCTCGCCGTGGTCCCCCCGCCGGAGAGCGCGCGCGGCGACCAGGCGGCCGTGCGCGCCTGGGTGCGCATCCTCGCCGTCCACAAGCGCGCGCTCGCGGCCATCCGCGAGGACCTGGAGCACGAGATGACCCTCCCGCGCTTCGACCTCCTGGCGAACCTCGTGCGCAGCGACGGGCAGACGCTCGCGTCGCTCTCCCGCAGCATGCTCGTCACGGCGGGCAACCTCACCGGGCTCGTCGATCGCGCGGCGCGCGACGGCATGGTCGAGCGGCGCGCCGACCCGAGCGACCGCCGCGCGTGGCGGGTGCACCTGACCGCCAAGGGGCAGCGCGCGTTCCGCGACGCCGAGCGGCGGCACGCCGCGCGCGTGGCGAAGGTGTTCTCCGGGCTGAGCCCGGCCGAGCTCTCCACGCTGACGCGGCTGCTCGACAAGCTGCGCACCACGCTCCGCGAGCCGGACATGCCCGTCCCGTCGCGCCCCGGCAGCGCCCGCGCTCACGCCGAGCGGAGCGCGCGCAGCCCCCCGCGGCGCACGCGGACGAAGCCCTGATCGCGCGAGGCTCGCCTCCGACGCGCACCGGACCCAGGAGATCCCCATGACCCTCACACCCCGCTCCTTCCAGCTCGAGATCAGCCGCGGCGTCGCGGAGATCACGCTGAGCCGCCCCGACCGCCTGAACGCCCTCACCTTCGAGGTCTACGGCGAGCTCACGGCGACGTTCCGATCGCTCGAGCGCTCGGCCGCGCGCGCGGTCGTGCTCACCGGAGCGGGGCGCGGCTTCTGCTCGGGCGGCGACGTCGAGGGGATCATCGCCGAGCTGTTCGCGCGCGACGCGCGGGGGCTGCTCGAGTTCACCCGCGCGACCGGCGCGCTGATCCAGAGCATCTGCGAGCTCCGGCGCCCGGTCATCGCCGCCGTCAACGGGGTCGCCGTCGGCGCGGGCGCGGTGATCGCCGCCGCGTGCGACCTGCGCATCGCCGCGGCGAGCGCCCGCTTCGGGTTCATCTTCCCCAAGGTCGGCCTGTCCGGCGCCGACATGGGCGCCTCGTACCTCCTGCCGCGCATCGTCGGCCAGGGGCGCGCCGCCGAGCTGCTCTTCTTCGGCGATCTCATCGGCGCCGACGAGGCGCTCCGCATCGGCCTCGTGAACCGCGTCGTCGCCGACAGCGACGCGCTGGGCGTGGCGCGCGGCTGGGCCGAGCGCCTCGCGCGCGGGCCGGCGTTCGCGCACTCCATCACCAAGCAGATGCTCGAGAGCGAGCGCACGATGCCCCTCGCCGCCGCGATCGAGGCCGAGGCGCAGGCGCAGGCCATCTGCATGGCCCACCCCGACTTCCGCGAGGCCCACGAGGCGAACAGGGCGAAGCGGCCGCCGCGCTTCGAGGGCGCCGATCTCGGCGACGCGCCGGCCGCGCCCGGCGACGCCGACGCGCCCCCCACCCCGCGGTCCACCGGCCTGGAGACGCCCCGCGTATGAGCAGGCTCGCGCTCTCCTCGGCCGATCTCCCCGTCTTCTTCGAGGAGCGCCACGCCGCGCTCGCCGCGCGGTTGACGCCCGAGGCGCTCGCGCCGCTCGCGCGGCTCGCCGAAGCGCACGACGCCGCCGCCGTGGCGCGCTGCATGGGCGAGCCGCTAGGGCTCTACGCGCACCTCGTCCCCGAGGCGCTCGGCGGCGCGCCGAGCGGCGGCGGCCTCCCTGCGGACGCGATCGCCATCGACGTGCGCTCGCTCGTCCTCATCCGCGAGGCGCTCGGCCAGATCGCCCCGCTCGCCGACGCGATCTTCGCGGTGCAAGGGCTCGGCTCGTACCCGATCGTGCTGGCCGGCAGCGACGCGCAGCGCCGCGCGATCCTGCCCGACGTGCTCTCGGGGCGGCGCATCGGGGCCTTCGCGCTGACCGAGCCCGAGGCGGGCAGCGACGTCGCCTCGCTGAGGACCGAGGCCCGCCGCGAGGGCGACGGATGGGTCCTCGACGGCGAGAAGGTGCTGATCTCGAACGTGCCGCTCGCGCACCATCTCGTCGTCTTCGCCCGCACGGGCGCGCCGCCGCGCGACGGCGGCGCGGCGGGCGAGCGCGGCGGCGGGCGCGCCGCGATCACGGCGTTCCTCGTCGACAGCGGCGCGAAGGGCGTCGCCTCGGAGCCGCTCCCGATGTCGGTCCCGCACCCGATCGGCCGGCTCCGGTTCGAGGGCTGCCGCGTGCCGGACAGCGCGCGGCTCGGCGAGGTGGGCGGCGGCTTCAAGCTCGCGATGCAGACGCTCGACGCCTTCCGGATCTCGGTCGGCGCGGCGGCGAACGGGATGGCGGCGCGCGCGCTCCGCGAGGCGATCGCGCACGTCACGCGGAGGAGGCAGTTCGGGGCGCCCCTGTCCGAGCAGCAGATGGTGCGCGCCTACCTCGCCGAGATGGCGACCGAGCTCGACGCGGCCCGCCTGCTCGTCGCCCGCGCGGCCCACAAGCGCGACACGGCGGCGGCCCGCGTCTCGACCGAGGCGGCCATGGCGAAGATGTTCGCCACCGAGGCGGCGCAGCGGATCATCGACCGCGCGGTCCAGCTCCACGGCGGCATGGGGGTCATCGAGGGGACCGAGGTCGAGCGGCTGTACCGCGAGATCAGGCCGCTGCGCATCTACGAGGGGACGACGGAGATCCAGAAGCTCATCATCGCGAAGGGCATCCTCGAGCGCGCCGCCGCCGAGCCCGCGGCCGACGAGCGCGCTCGCGACGGGGCGCGGTAGCCATGTGGAAGCCGCCGGAGCGGATCCGCCACGCGCTCCCCCGCGAGGAGCCTCCGGCCGCGGGCGAGGCGGCGCGCGCGCGCCTCTTCTCGCCGCTCCGCCTCGCCTCGGGCCTCGAGCTCGCCGAGCGCTCGTGGGTGCCCGCGATGGTTCCATGGCGCGCGACGGAGGAGGGCGTCGTCACGCAGGACGTGCTCGACTGGTACGGCCGCTTCGCCGACGGCCAGCCCGGCGCCCTCGTTGTCGAGGCGACCGGGATCCGCGACGTGCCGAGCGGCCCGCTGCTCCGCGTCGGACACGATCGGTTCGTCCCTGGGCTCCGGGAGCTCGTCCGGACGGTCCGCGCGCGGAGCGCCGGCCGGACGCGCGTGTTCCTGCAGCTCATCGACTTCCTCCGCATCCGCAGGCGCCCGCCGAAGGACAGGTTCCTGCGGGAGTTCCTGGAGATCACCGGCGCGCACCGCCGCGCCCTGTCCGAGGCGCTCGAGGAGCCGCCGCTCCGGGACGCGCCGGAGCTCGAGGTGCGCGAGCGGCTGCTCGCGCTCGACGACGCTCGGCTCGAGGCCGTCCTCGCGCCTCGCGAGCTCGAGGCGCTGCGCTTCGGCGAGCGGGAGCGCGTCACCGACGTCGCGCTCCCGCACATCCGCGACCTGCCGCGGACGCTCCCTGGCCTGTTCGCCGCGGCCGCCGTGAGGGCGCGCGAGGCGGGCTTCGACGGCGTCGAGCTCCACTATGCGCACGCCTACACCATGGCCTCGTTCCTGTCCGCGCTGAACACCCGCTCGGACGGCTACGGCGGCGATCGCGAGCGCCGCGCGCGCCTCCCGCTCGAGGTCTACGCGGCGGTGCGCGCCGCCGTCTCCTCTCGCTTCACGGTGGGCTGCCGCTTCCTCTGTGACGACGTCATCGCGGGGGGCAGCCGGGTCGACGACGCGGCGTTCTTCGCGCTCGCGTTCGCGCGCGCCGGCATGGATTTCCTCTCGCTGTCGACCGGCGGCAAGTTCGAGGACGCGAAGCAGCCCAAGGTCGGCGAGGCCGCGTACCCCTACACCGGCCCGAGCGGGTACGAGTGCATGCCCACCGCGCTCTCGGACGCGGCGGGGCCGTTCGGGCGGCAGGTGCCGAAGCAGGCGCAGATCCGGCGCGCCCTGCGCGCGTCCGGCCTCGGCACGCCGGTCGTCGTGGCGGGGGGGATCTGCACGTTCGCCCAGGCCGAGGCGATCCTCGCGCGCGACGAGGCCGATCTCATCGGGGCGGCACGGCAGACGCTCGCGGATCCCGACTGGTTCCTGAAGGTGCGGCTCGGCCGCAGCGGCGAGGTCCGGCGCTGCATCTATTCCAATTACTGCGAGGCGCTCGATCAGCGCCACCGACCCGTGACGTGTCAGCTCTGGGATCGCGAAGGCCTCGACGAGCCGGGGGTCGCGACCACGGAGGGCGGAAAGCGGCGGCTCACGGCGCCGCGATGGAGGCGAGAGGAGGCGTGACGATGACCGCACCGACGTTCCCTGACGAGTTCAACCTCGCCGACTACTTGCTGTTCGATCGGCTGCGCGAGGGGCTCGGCGACAAGGTCGCGCTGCTCTTCGGCGATCAGCGGCACACCTACGCCGACGTCGCCAAGAAGGTCCAGATGCTCCAGGCGCACCTCGCCGTCGAAGACGTCGCGCTCGAGCAGCGGGTGCTCATCGTCCTGCACGACTCGCCCGCGTTCGTCTGGTCCTTCTTCGCGGCGCTGAGCCACGGCGCGGTCGTGGCGATGGGCAACCCCGAGGCGCCCGCGCCCGACCTCGCGCACCTCGTCGAGTACACGCGCGCCGCCGCGGTCGTCACGATCCCGCGCGTGGCCGAGGCGCTCGCGCTTCAAGGCGCGCTCGCGGCCACGAACGTCCGCACCGTCGTGCTGGTGCCCGAGGTCCCGACCGGCGGCGATCTCGAGGCCGATCTCCCTGTCTCGCCGGTCCTCGCGGCGCTTCGGGGCACCTCGCTCCGCGGCGCCCTCGCGCAGGGGCGCGCGGCGCTCGCGGCGAAGCGCGCCCCGGCGGGCCCCCGCCCAACCCGGCGCGACGACGTCGCCATCTGGCTGTTCACGTCCGGCTCCACCGGCAGGAGCAAGGCGGCCATGCACACGCACCGCGACTTCGCCTTCAACACCGAGCGCTACGCCAAGGCGACCGCTGGCTACCGCAAGGACGACATCACCGTCTCGGTGCCGCGCCTCTTCTTCGGCTACGCCACGGGCACCAACCTGATGTTCCCCTTCGCCGTCGGCGCGACGTCCGGCCTCTTCGTCGAGCGGCCCACGCCGGAGTCGCTCGCGCGGTACATCGAGCGCTATCGCCCGACGGTCGTCACCAACGTCCCGACCATGATGGGCAAGCTGCTCGATCACGACGACGCCCTCGCGGCGCGCGGCGAGCCGCGCCTCGATCTCTCCAGCGTCCGCTTCCACCTGTCCGCGGGCGAGGCGCTGCCGCCGGCGCTCCTCGAGCGCTTCCGCGGGCGGTTCCACGCCGACGTCTATGACGGCATCGGCTCCGCGGAGATGTTCCACATCTACTGCACGAACCGCCCCGGCGATGTGCGCCCGGGGTCGCTCGGCCGCGTCGTGGAGGGGTACACGATCAAGATCCTCTCCTCGGACGCGGCCGGGCCGGGCGCGCCCGAGCTCCCGCCCGGCGAGACCGGCGTCATGTGGGTGAAGGGCGACTCGGTCGCGCTCGGCTACTTCCAGGATCGCGAGAAGAGCTGGGGCACCTTCCACGGCCACTGGTGCCGCACCGGGGATCTCTTCCGCATGGATGCCGAGGGTTACCTCTGGTTCAGCGGGCGCGCCGACGAGCTGCTCAAGGTGGGCGGCGTCTGGGTCGCGCCGGTCGAGGTGGAGGAGTGCCTGACCGAGCACCCGGCCGTCAGCCTCGCCGCCGTGATCGGCGCCGAGGAGGCGGGCCTCGTCAAGCCGAAGGCGTTCATCGTGGTCCGCGACGACGCGCGCGGCCGCGTCGCCACCGACGAGGGGAGGGCCGAGCTCGCCCAGGAGCTCAAGGCCTTCGTGAAGGACCGGCTGAGCAAGCACAAGTACCCGCGCTGGGTCGCCTTCGTCGATGACATCCCGAGGAACGATCGCGGCAAGGCCGATCGCAAGGCGCTCCGGCAGCGCGAGGTCGCCGGCGAGAACCCGGCGGGCCTGTAGCCCATGCAGGCCGCGCCGCGCCTCGCGGAGCTCACGACCGAGGAGCTCGCCGCGCTCCTCTCGGCCGGCGCGCCGTGCGTCGCGCTCGTGCCGGTCGGCTCGGTCGAGCCGCACGGCCCGCACCTTCCGCTCGGTACGGACACGCTCATCGGCGAGGCCGCGGCCGAGCAGGCCGGCCGCCGGCTGTGGGAGCGAGGCGTCGCCGCGCTCGTCGCCCCGCCCGTCGGTTATGGCGTGACCGACTTCGCGGCGGGCTTCGCGGGCGCGATATCGATCCCGGCGCCCGCGCTCACCGCCTTTCTGCGCGCCGTCGCCGAGGCCTACCTGTCGGCCGGCCTGGCCCATGTCTGCTTCATCAACAACCACCTCGAGCCGGAGCACGACCGCGCCGTGCGCGCCGCCGCCAGCGACCTGCCCCTGGGCCGCGCTTCCGTCGCGTGCCCGCTCGCGCGCCGCTGGGCACGGACGCTCTCCGCGGAGTTCCGGAGCGGCGCCTGCCACGCGGGCCGTTACGAGACCTCGCTCGTCCTCGCCGCGGCCTCCGCGCTCGTCCGGAGAGACATCGCCCATGTGCTGCCCGATCTCGCGCTGAGCCTGTCGGAGGGAATTCAAGCAGGGGTGAAGAGCTTCCGCGCCCTCGGCATGGACGCCGCCTATACCGGCTCTCCGCGCGAGGCATCCGAGGACGAAGGCCGCGCGTTGCTCGATCTGCTCGCGACGATGATCGTCACCGAGGTCGAAGAAGGGCTCTCCAGGGCTGCCGGTCACGAGCCCATGCCAGGAAAAGGCAGCGGGTAAGCCAAAGGGCGGCCGGGTAGACAAAAGTAGGCATTTCTGCCCCATCGCCGCTGCCTCACGCTCGCCTGAACGGCAGAATCCGCCATCGACTCACGCGCCTCGGCAAGCTGAACAGGTCACTCAGCCCGCGCGCGCCGCGCAGAAGCCGCGCGTGCCGCGCAGAAGCCGCGCGTGCCGCGCAGAAGCCGCGCGTGCCGCGTGCCGCGTAGAAGCGCGCAGAACGTAGAACGTGAGCGGCATCACAAATGCGCTTCACGGCGCTCGACAATCACCATCGACTTGAGCAATAATGATTATTTTTGTCCTGACATCACAAGCAACATTATCAGATTTTTGACAACAAGCCTCGCTTCCCAATTGACGTATTCAAAGAGAAGCCGTAAAACGGTATCGTTTTCCTCGCGCGCTGTTTGACGCCAGAACGATCCGACGGCTGACCTGATGAAGGTGATGCTTTACGGCGCGCATCCAGATGGTGGTTTTGGCGGGGGCGCTCTCTGGCGTTCCTGCGCGACGGCATCACATGCAGCCTCGCGGGCGGAGCTGGCCCGGCGATGCGGATCGGAGAGCATCATGAGGAATCGAACGATCGTGCGAGGGTCTCGGCATCTGCTCCTGGCCTCTCTTGCCGCCGCCTCCGGCGCGGCGCTCGCCGGGTGCGTTGGCGTACAAGACGAAGGTGGCGAGCTGCTCGGTGAGGCGCAGCAGGCCGTGACGGTCTGTGTGACTCTCCAGCGCACCGGGACGACGGGCGTGGTCAAGGATGCCCTCCTCAATTCGACCTATCCCAACTATACGCCCACCGGGGCCGACATGTACGCCGGCGAGAGCTCCGGTTCCCAGATGCGCGCGCTGATCGCGTTCGATCTCTCGTCGATCCCTGCCAACGCCACCATCGTCTCAGCGGATCTCTCCCTCAACATAGGTGCCGCGCCCCCCCCGGGTGTGATGCGGGCGCACCGGATCACGACGGCCTGGGACGAGAACACGGTGACGTGGAACTCGCACTCGGCCGCCTGGGATCCGACGGTCCTGGGATACCTCACGGCGGACGCCGGATACAACTACTCTTACCACACGCTCAGCCTCACCGAGCTTGTGCAGAGCTGGGTGAGCGGCGCCGTCCAGAACCACGGCGTGCTCTTCGAGCAAACCACGAGTCGCACCCACATCAGAACGAGCGAGGCCTCGCTGGATAGGCGGCCGTCTCTCCGCGTCTGCTACGACAGCGCGACGGGGGGCACGACGGCGACGTCGAGCAGCTCCAGCTCCTCGACGACCTCCTCCACGACGGCGAGCTCCAGCTCCTCGACGACCTCCTCCACGACAGCGAGCTCCAGCTCCTCGACGACCTCCTCCACGACGGCGAGCTCCAGCTCCTCGACGACCTCCTCCACGACGGCGAGCTCCAGCAGCGCGGGCGGCGCCGGGGGCGCGGGCGGTGCGGGCGGCGCCGGGGGCGCGGGCGGCGCCGGAGGCGCGGGGGGTGGAGGCGGGGGCGGCGTGCCTGGCCTGCCGATCAGCTGCAACAGCAGCACCCCGGGCGCAGGTGCCAATTGCGGCGTCGAGGGGGGCGATAACTGCTGCTCTACCCTCCCGGTCCCGGGCGGCACGTTCAACCGGCTGAACAATGCGGGCCTGCCGGCGACGGTCAGCAGCTTCTACCTCGACAAGTACTCGGTCACGGTGGGGCGGTTCCGCCAGTACCTCGAGCAGACCGGCGGCCCGACCCAGGCCAACCCGCCGGCCGCCGGCGCGGGCGCACACCCGAAGATCGCGAACAGCGGCTGGGACCCGTCGTGGAATACTTACCTCACGGCCAACACGAGCGCGCTCAAGACGGCGCTCATCTGCGATCCCTATGGATGGCCGTCCTGGAGCGACACGCCGGCAGGTAAGGAGAAGAAGCCGATCGTCTGCGCGACGTGGTACGAGCTGTTCGCGTTCTGCGCGTGGGACGGCGGCCGGCTGCCGACCCAGGCGGAGGTCAACTACGCCTCTGCGGGCGGCAACGAGCAGCGCCTCTATCCGTGGGGCGGCTCGAGCGTCTACGATATCACGCTTCAGGACGCGTCCTGGTGCTGCCAGGGCGACGGCTCGGTGGCGGGCGACTGCGTCACGGGGTATCCGTCGCTCTATCCCTGCTCGCAGACGGACCTCACGGACGTCGGCAAGTTCCCCCATGGCGCCGGGCGGTGGGGTCACCTCGATCTGGCCGGCAACGCGTACAAGGCCACCCGCGACGGCTCGGACAACTATTCGCTGCTGACGCCCTGCAACGACTGCTCGCGGCTCGACAACAGCTCGAGCACGCGCTTCATGCACGGCGGCAGCTTCCTGGCTGCTGCCTTCAAGCAGACGACGGACTATCAGGTCTCCTACGCGGGCACCTCGCGGCGCTACTACGTCACAGCGACGTGCGCGCGCGATCTCCCCACGCCGTGACGCCGCTCCAGCCGGCGGCCCGGCGAGGCGGCCGCGCGCCGCGCTGGTGAAGCCGGCGGGCGCGGGTCCGGCCCGCGCACCTCGCGCCAAGGCGCCCGCCGGACCTGCCGGGCCTCCTGGCGCCTCCTGCCGGCGAGCCGCTCGCTCCCGTGCCCTCCCACGCTGCTGAGCCCCCTTGAACTTGGCCCTCGTCGGCGCCTGCTGATACGCGCGCTCCATGCGCGTGAGAGGCGTCCTCCTCCTGCCGGCCATAACGCTCGCGACGCTCAGCGTGAGCTGCCCGCGCCCTGCCTCCGAGCCAGCCGCGACGTCCCCGGCCCCTGCGCCCGCCGCCGCCGTCACCGCGCCGCTCGCCGCGACCGCGCCCGCCGTCGCTGCCCCGGCGCCCTCCGCCGCCACCGTGGAGGACGCCGCGCCGCCCAGCGCGGAGGCCGCGATGGCGCCGGGCGCTCTCGCGATGGCGCCGGGCGCTCTCGCGGCGGCGCCGGGCGGTGACCCGCTCGCGTTGCCGGCGCTGCCGCCGGAGCTCGTCGATGACGGATCCGACAAGCTGCCCGAGATCGATCCTCCCCCGGCCACCTCGCCGACGGCGGCCGAGGAGGAGGTCCACGAGCTCGCGAGCATCGCCAGGGAGACCTGGGTCTTCGCCGAGCCGCGCTGGACCAGCCGGCGGATCGGGTACCTGCGCGCCGGCGCCGTGGTCGCGCGCAGGCCGCAGCCGTCCGGCAGGACATCGTGCGCCGAGGGCTGGTACCGCATCGAGCCGAACGGCTACGTCTGCATCGGCGCCAGTGCGACGCTCAACATTCACGACCTCGCGGTCGAGGCATCGTCTCGCCGCCCGGTCCGCCGGTTCGCTTCGCCCGCCTTGCCGGTCGTTGGTGGCGAGGCCGCGCCTGCCACAACACAGCCGGGCGAGACCCCAGTTGCCGCGGCGGAGACGGGTGAGACCGCACTTGCCGCTGCGCAGACGGGTGAGACCGCACTTGCCGCAACGCAGCCGGGCGAGACCGCACTTGCCGCTGCGCAGCCGGGCGAGACCGCACTTGCCGCTGCGCAGACGGGTGAGACCGCACTTGCCGCAACGCAGCCGGGCGAGACCGCACCTGCCGCAACGCAGGCCGGCGCAAACACACCTGCCGCAACGCAGGCCGGCGCAAACACATCTGCCGCAACACAGGCCGGCGCAAACGCACCTGCCGCAGCGCGGGCCGGCGACGCGACAACCCTGCTCGGCGGCCTGCCCTACACGTACGTGATGTCTCGCTCCCCCACCCCGCTGCTCTATGCGCGCCTGCCCGACGAGGACGAGCAGCGCGGCGCCGAGCCCGACCTCGCCGCGCACCTGCTCCGCGCCGCGACCGCCGCGCGCGCGCCGGACTTCGTCGCGCCTCCGCCTCCGGACGCGACCCCCTCGGTCCTGCTCTATGGGCGGCCGGCGCCCGGGCTCGCCGGCGATCGCCGCTCGCCCGGCGCGCTCGTCCTTGGCCGCGCCCGGACGCGCTCCGGCTTCGCCCTGCTCTCGACCTTCGACCACGACGGGCGCCGCTTCGGCCTGACGACCGACCTCACCGTCTTGCCGCTCGACCGCACCCGCGTCATCCGGCCGAGCGCCTTCGCCGGCCTGGCGCTCCCGGAGGGCGTCACCTTGCCCGTCGCCTTCGCCAGGCGCCGCCACGCCGCGCGCCTCGTCCCGGGCGAGCGCGGCGGCGTCACCCGCGCCCCGCTCCGCTTCCGCGAGGCGATCCCCCTGTCCGGCGCATCGCGGCGCGTCGGCGGCATCGACTACCTCGAGGCGCGGGACGGCTCGCTCGTCCGCGCCGACGAGGTCGTGCGCGTCGACCCGCTCCCCAGGACGCCCGCGTGGGCGGTGCGCGGGCGGAAGTGGATCGACGTCTCGATCGACAAGCAGAGCCTCGTCGCCTACGAGGGCGCTCGCCCGGTCTACGTGACCCTTGTCTCGACGGGGGCGGACGGCCTCGGCGACCCCAAGACGACGCGCTCGACCATCCAGGGGCTGTTCCGCATCCACACGAAGCACGTCACGGTCACGATGGACGGCGACGAGGAAGAAGAGGATCCGTTCGACTTCCGCGACGTGCCTTTCGTCCAGTACTTCACGGAGGGCTTCGCGTTCCACGCGGCCTACTGGCACGACGATTTCGGCACCCCGCGCAGCCACGGTTGCGTGAACCTCTCTCCGCTCGACGCCGCCTGGCTGTTCGAGTGGACGACCCCCGAGGTGCCGGCCGAATGGCACGGCGCGCTCTCGCTACGGAAGGGCACGCTCGTCTCCATCCGCCCCTGAGCCGCCGGCCCGCCGGCGCTGCCCCTTCCGCGCCGCGCGAAGGCACGCTACACGCTCGCTCCATGGCCACCCAGGAGCCCCTCTCGCTCGATCAGCTCATGGCGATCGATCCGCTGCTCTCCGAGGAAGAGCGCATGATCCGTGATGCCGTCCGTCGCTTCGTGCGCGAGCGGTACCTCCCGCGCGCCGCGGACCTGTTCGCGCGCGAGGAGTTCGCCACCGACCTGATCCCCCAGATCGCCGCGCTCGGCCTGCTCGGCGGCTCGCTGACCGGCTACGGCTGCGCCGGCATGAACTCGGTCGCATACGGCCTCGCGCTGCAGGAGCTCGAGTATGGCGACAGCGGCCTGCGCAGCTTCGTGAGCGTCCAGGGCTCGCTGGCGATGTATCCGATCTGGAAGTATGGCTCCGAGGCGCAGAAGCAGCGCTGGCTGCCGAAGATGGCCGCCGCCGAGCTGATCGGCTGCTTCGGCCTGACGGAGCCCGACAGCGGGTCGGATCCGAGCTCGATGAAGACCCGCGCCCGGAAGGACGGCAGCTCGTACGTGCTGACGGGCACGAAGATGTGGATCACGAGCGCGCCCATCGCGGACCTCTGCGTGGTGTGGGCCAAGGTCGACGACGGAGGGGCCGAGTCCATCCGCGGCTTCGTGGTGGAGCGCGGGATGAAGGGCCTGGAGACGCCGCTCATCCACGGCAAGATGAGCCTGCGCGCCAGCCCGACAGGCGAGATCGTCCTGAACGAGGTGCGCGTACCGGAGGAGAACGTGCTCCCTGGCGTGGTCGGCCTGAAGGGCCCGCTCGGCTGCCTGACCCAGGCGCGCTTCGGTATCGCGTGGGGCGCGCTGGGCGCCGCGCGTGCCTGCTACGAGACGGCGGTCTCCTATGCGCGCGAGCGCACCCAGTTCGGCCAGCCGATCGCGTCACGGCAGCTCATCCAGTCGGAGCTCGTCGAGATGGCGACGGAGATCGCGAAGGGGCAGCTGATGGCACTGCACTTCGGCCGGCTGAAGGACACGACCGGCATCAGCCCGGTGCAGGTCTCGCTGTGCAAGCGGAACAACGTCGGCTGGGCGCTCAAGATCGCCCGGACAGCGCGGAGCGTGCTCGGCGCGAACGGCATCCTGCTCGATTACCCCGTCATCCGTCACATGCTCAACCTGGAGAGCGTGTACACGTACGAGGGCACCGACGAGGTGCATTGCCTGATCCTCGGCAACGCGATCACGGGGCACAACGCGTTCTGATGGGATGTCGGCGGTTGGCCCGCGCTGGCGGGCTGCTGCGCGCGTGACCCGCCACGCGCCGAGGTAGGGCTCGCCCGTCTGTCAGGCGAGCGAGAAGAGTCGTGGTACGCTCGCGGCCTGGAGGCTAGCGGAGCGTGGTCCATCGGAAGCCTGTCACCCTGCTGCACCTGTCGGATCTGCAGTTCGGCCCGCATCATCGCTTCGAAGGGCCGAGCTCGCCGGGCAGCCTCCTCCAACGCCTCCGCGACGACCTCGATCGGCTGCGCGAGGAGGACGGGACGCGTCCGGACCTCGTTCTCCTCACCGGCGACCTCACCGAGTACGGCATGAAGTCGCAGTTCGATCAGCTTCTCTCATTCGCTCACGGGCTGACTGAAGTCACGGAGCTGGCGCCGCGCCGAGTGGTCGTCGTGCCCGGAAACCACGACGTCAACTGGAAGCTCTGCCAGGCGTACTTCGCGGAGCGCGAGGGCAACGAGGAGCGGCCGGCGCTACCGTACTGGCCGAAGCTGCGCCCCTACGCGGAGTTCTTCGCCCGCTTCTACGAGGGGCAGACGGGGATCCAGTTCACCGAGGCGGAGCCGTGGACCCTGTTCGAGTACCCCGACCTCCGGGTGGTGGTCGCCGGCGTGAACTCGGCGATCGCCGAGAGCCATCGGCCCGAGGACCACTACGGCTTCGTCGGCGAACAGCAGCTCCGGTTCTTCGCGGGCAAGCTGCGGCCATACAAGGAGCAGGGGTTCCTCAGGATCGCGGCGATCCATCACGATCCGCTTCACCCGGGCGAGGTCGAAGCCGCGAAGCAGGATGCGAAGGACCTGAAGGGAATGCTCCGGCCCTACCTGAACCTCGTGGTGCACGGGCACCTCCACGAGGAGCAGCTGGGGTGGCTCGACAACGACGTGCCGGTCCTCGGGATCGGCAGCGCGGGCGTGAAGGTGCCGGAGCGGCCGCCGGAGGTGCCGAATCAGTATCAGATCGTGCAGATCTACCCGGATCGGCTGGCGTACGGCACGCGGGCCTATGTCCCGGACCAGAAGCGGTGGATTGGGTGCCTGAGATCCGATCCGGAAGGACGCGCGTGGCGGATCGAGAAGCGGGTGGGGTTCGAGCGGGTCGAGGGTACCTTCTCCAGCAACGCTGAAGCCGTTGCGTCCCCGCTCGCCGAGCTCGCGCAGATGGTCGATGCGTACCGGCGTCACTGGGCAGACTTCTACCGACGGGAGACGTTGTTCGACCTGGCGACGATGGGCGAGGACGCGGACATCCCGGCAGGGCTCGACCTGCTGCACGTCTTTCTGCCGCAGACCGCGCGCCGCGAACCGCCCCGTCTGGATCTGCCGCGCGACCTCGGCGGCGATCTCGACGACGACGAGCGGCTCGGCAGGCTCCCGCAACGAACCAGCGCGGACGATGCGCGGAATCGCACGGCCATCGTCGGTCCACCGCAGCCAATCGATCGCGTCCTCACCTCGCTGGGAGAGCCCTGGGTTCTGATTCTAGGCGCCCCCGGGGCAGGCAAGAGCGCCCTCACCCGCTGGCTCGTCCTCAAGCTCTGCACGCCAGGCGAGTCACACGGCGACCTGCCCGCCGACCTCGTGCCGGTGCGTATCGAGCTCCGGCGGTTCGATCTCCACTATCGTCAGTGCCGACAGGCGGGCCGGTCGTGCGACTTCTTCGACTACCTCGACGAGATCCACCGGGAGCGCAACCTCTCGCTCCGTGGAGAGCCGTTGCGCCGCCTCGCCGAAGCGGGACGGCTCCTCTGGCTGATCGACGGGCTCGACGAGGTGGCAGACCCGCACGCCCGGCGGGATTACGCCGCCATGATCGTAGGCGTGCGCGACCGCTACGCGGGGCGCGGCGTCGTGACGAGCCGGATCGTCGGCGCTCGCCTGGCGCAGCCGCTCTTCCAGCAAGCCGGGCTCGCGACCTACACGCTCCAGGAGTTTGATGAGCGGCAGATCGATGCCTTCCTGGAGCGCTGGCACCGGCTCGCCTTCCCCGGTGCGCCGGAGGCCGCGGCGCGACGGCTTGAGCGCCTTCGTCAGACCCTCAAGGAGAGCAGGCCCGTTCGCGAGCTGTGCAGCAACCCTCTGCTGCTCACGCTGATTGCGCTGCTCAACCGCGGCGCGGAGCTGCCCCGGCAGCGGCACCGGCTCTACGAGCGCGCCGTGGACCTCATGGCAGAGCAATGGGAAGCGAACAAGCCCCTGGCCTCAGCCGGCGCGATCCAGTTCGATCTGGCCAGCAAGAAGCGATTCTTGCGGAGGCTCGCCTTCCTGATGATGACCGAGCTCGCAGGCGGCAGCGGTAACGCCGTCCGGCAGCGGGACCTGAGCGCCTTCGCGGCGTCCTTCTGCGCCGAGGCGTACGGGATCAGGGCCGAGGAGGCGCAGGCCACGGCTGAGCATCTCATTCAGCATCTGCGGGAGAGGAACTACATCCTCGCCTTGATCGGCGGGCAGACATTCGGGTTCGTGCACAAGACGTTCCTGGAGTACCTCGCCGCAGCGGAGATCCATGCGCGCTTCCGGAGCCATGAGTGGGGGCTCGACGAGATCAAGGCAGTATTCAGGAAGAACTGGCAGGACCAGGCGTGGGAGGAGACGCTAACCCTGCTCTGCGGGATGATCGAGGAGGAGCGCCCGCAGCAGGTGATCGAGCTGCTGCAGTCCGTGCTCGAGGACGTGGATCCCTTCGAGGATCATCCAGTATATAGCTTCGTATCGTTCGCGGTCCGATGCCTGGCCGAGATCCGGCTGCTCGATCAGGAACCTGTTCGTTCCTTCGCGCGCAAGCTCACGGATTGTATTCTCGGATATCACTTTGCACCCTGGTTCTCAATGGACAAGCTGCCCGCAGCGCTCCGGCTACGCGGACCGGAATGGCCGGACGCCGCGCGCATCGTCGCCGCAGCACTCGAAGCAAAGTCTCAACACAAGCAAAACAAAACTCTTTTCGTACTAAGCGAATGCGCATTTGCAGTTAGCGCAAAACAAGAACGCGTCACCCGATTGACAGAGCTCGCCTTTAATCAAAAATCCGAGTTCCGCCTCATCAATGGAGTCATGGAAGCAGGGCGCCTGGGAGAATGGACAGCAGCCGAAGCATCCTCACTGCATGACGTCGTAGAGAAGCTCAAGGAACCGGCGAAGACAAGAGCGTCGATCGCGCTCCTCGACAGCGGCATGACCTGGGCTGCAAGCTCCGTCGCCGCTGTCATGCGTGGCCGCGAGGATCCACGCTTGCGCTACTCTGCGGCGCTCGCACTGCTACGTATCCCCGAGTGGCGAAGCGAAGCGGTAAGCATCGTGGTAGGCGCGATCCGCTCCGCGCATGTGCCACTGTCGGGCGTGGACGTCGAACTCTTGCTGAAAGCTGCGGAAGAACCGTCTCTTCGCGAGCAAGTGCGCTCTTTGTTATACATGAAACACATTCATGTGAGGGATAGGGAGGGAATCGCCCGGGAACTCGCTTTGCATTGGCATGATGAGGAAGCCCTCTCGATCTGGACGAAAGCGATCTTCACCAAGGGAGACGAATCGTTATTCACCGGCGTTGACGCTGTCATGCTAGAGAAATTGGCCCGCGAGCACACCGGGGTGCAGCGAGCCTTGTCGCACGCGCAGGATGACATCACCAAGGTTAATAGGCTCTGCCCAAGGATAGTTATCGCGCAGTGGATGGCCGGCCGCAACGACCCGCGTGGCATAGAAGCGCTGCGCGAGATGGCGTTCTCGGACTCGTTATTCGCCCGGATCCGCCATCTCGCAGCGGAAGCCTTGCTCGACGTCCCTTCAGTACGCCAGCTTGGTGTCGACGCGCTAGTCCTGCTCGTTCATGAGGGGACAGACCACTACAGCGGCGATGCATTCTTTGAGCTGCTCCAGCGCGCGCGCAATCTGCCAGAGGCACGGGCTGGGCTTTGGCGTCTCCTTGAGGGCGAGCTCCGTGACGATCTTCGGCTGAGGGCGTGTCGAAGGCTCGCATCTCGCGAGGGCGAAAATCGAACCGAAGCGATCCAGCATATTCGCCAGCTCGCCGCTGCTTCGAACGACGAAGCCGTTCGCGTTCACGCCGCCGCGTATCTCCGTGACACGGGCCACTCCGAGCCAGAATGGCGCCCCGTCCTCGTACATCTTGCCCGGCACGCCAAGCGCGGCTCCACCCGCCTCCTCGCCGCAAAAGCGCTCCGCGACGAGGGCCGCATCGCCCGCATCGCTGCACGCGCTAAGAGCGCCAAGGTTCGCGCGGCGGCCTCCGCCGCCCTGGAGGATCTGCGCATCTACCGCGCCCTGCTTCAGGTCGGTCGCCCGCGCCGTGGAGTCGTCTCGCTCGATGGCACACGTGCCGGCGTCATCGAGGAGATCCCCGGCGGCTCCCGCTTCATCTACGACCGCTCCTACCTCGCCCGTCCCGACGCCGTCCCCCTCTCCCCAACCCTCCCGCTCCGCCCCGAGCCCTACGAGAGCCGCGGCCTTCACCCATTCTTCGAGAACCTTCTCCCCGAGGGCTGGCTCCTCGACCAGACCTGCCGCAAGCTCGGCCTCGACCGCACCGACGCCTTCGGCCTGATGCTCGCCACGTGCGCCGATTGTGCCGGCGCCGTGGAGATCGTGCCGGAGAAGCTCTCGGTGGCCGCGTAGCCGCATGAGCGCCTGCCTGATCTGCCTGGACGAGCGCCCTCCCGACGACTCCGGAGGGCGCTACCACCGCGCCTGCCTGCGCCAGCTGTTCGGCGTCGAGGAGGCCCCGCGGATCAATCTGGATCTCCTCCATCTGCCAGCCCGGATCCAACCCGAGATCGGCAAGATGTCGATCTCCGGCATGCAACGAAAAGCGCTCATGCAGCTGTCGGAGGACAGGAGCTGCCTGGAGGTCGCCGACAAGAGCAGCCGTTACATCCTCAAGCCGCAGCTCGAGCGGTTCTCCCATGTCCCCGAGAACGAGCACGTGAGCATGCGGATCGCCGCCCTCACCGGCGTGCGGGTGCCGCGCCTCGGCCTGTTCCACCTCGCGGACGGGAGCCTGGCCTACGTCATCAAGCGCTACGACCGCACCGGCCGCAAGAAGGCACGCAAGCTTCACCAGGAGGACTTCTGTCAGCTCGCTGGCCGACCGGCCCACGAGCGCGACAAGGGTACCGCGGCGGAGTGTGCGGGCATCGTGGCGCGGTATTGCGGTGAGCCCGAGGTCGAGCTGCGCCGGCTCTACCGGCACATGCTCGTCGCCTACTGGATCGGGAACGGCGACATGCATCTCAAGAACCTGTCTCTTCTGCGCGGAGCGGATGGCATCTATCGGCTGGCACCGGCCTATGACCTGATATGCACCTGGGTCTATGGGGACAAGACGCTGTCGCTGCCCCTCGGCATCCGCAACAGGGATCTGCGTCGCCACCACTGGCTCGACCTCGCCGAGCAGCACATGCGCCTCCCACGCGCCGAGGCCTCGACGGTCATCGACGCGATGCTCGGCTGCACGAGCGAAGCGCTGGCTTTGCTGCGACGTTCGCCGATGCCCGAGGAGATGCGGAAGAGCTATGCGCGCCTTCTGAGGAAGCGAAGCCGCGCGCTAGCATGACGGCAACGCATTTTACGCCCCGCAGCGCCTCTCATCGGGAAACGGTCGATCCATCGGCAGGCGTAGGCTCGCGCCGAGGGTATTCACGGGCAGCGCGGGAGACGGACCGCCGTCCGGACGCTGATAAATTGAGAGAGCGGTAGGCCCCCGGAGAGGGTGTTCGTGGGGCGGCGCGGGGGACGGACCGCTGTTTGAGCCCAATTGACGTTCTATCTCCGGCGTGCGCAGCGCGCCGGAGGTAGAACGTCAATTGGGCGAGTTCGGTGGGGCCCCCGCGCCGCCCCACGAACACCCTCTCCGGGGGCCGGGCAGTCCAGCAAGACCTCTCCTCTGCTCCGCCCATCTCCGGGGACCGGGCCGCCCGGCGCCATCCCCTTTCCGCTTCCGCCCGCCCGGAGACGCCCTCGCGCCCCGCTCCCCTACCCCGTCTTCCCCGCCGCCTTCCTTCGCAGCCCCACCAGGAAGATCTCCACGCTGTTCGCCCGCGTCCCCTCGGGCCGGATGCTCCGGACCTCCTCGCAGAGGTTCCTCAGCGCGTCCCGGGCCTTCACGAAGTCCTCGCTCATGAAGATCTTCCCGACGAACGCCCCACCCGGCGCGAGCAGCGCCTCGGCCACGGCCACGGCGCGCATGAACAGCTCGTAGCTCCGGGCCTGGTCGGCGATCTTGCTGCCGCTCGTCGCGGGCGCCATGTCCGACAGCACCACGTCGTACGGCGCGAACTGCGCGAGCGCCTCGTTCGTCAGCGACAGCGCGTCCCCCTGCACCACCGTCGCCTGCGGGCCGAACGCCGCCGTGATCGGCGACAGATCGACCGCGAGCAGCTTGCCCCCCGCGCCGATCCGCTGCGCCGCGTACATCGACCACGAGCCGGGCGCTGCGCCCAGGTCGAGCACCCGCTGGCCAGGGCGGAGCAGCCGCACCCGGCGATCGATCTCCTCGAGCTTGAAGACGCTTCGCGCAGGATAGCCCTGCGCCTTCGCCGCCTTCGTGAAGGCGTCAGGCCGCTTGTACGGGTTCTTCGGCTTCTGCGACACGGAGGGACCCCTGGCAGGCACGACCGGCGGGGCGCTCGCTCACGGGAGCGCCCCCGCCGTCGGCCGGGATCAGCCGCCCTTCTTCTTGGTCGGCTGCTGCACCGGCACGATCCCCTTGCCGCCGCGCTTCTTCACGGCGCCGCGGATCGTCACCAGCTGGTTCTTCGGGCCGGGGACCGGACCCTCGATGAGGATCAGGTTGTCCTCGGGGAGGAGCTTCGCGATCTTGAGGTTGAGCGCGCTCACCGTCTCGTCGCCGTAGTGGCCGGGCATCTTCAGGCCGGGCAGCGTGCGGCCGGGGGTCATGTTCGTACCGATCGACCCGCCGTGGCGGAAGTACTCGTGCGTACCGTGCGAGTTGACCGCGCCGGCGAAGCTCCACCGGCGGATGACGCCGCTGAAGCCGCGGCCGCGCGAGCGGCCCTGCGCGTCCACCCGCTGGCCCACCTCGAAGATCTCGTCGACCTTGAGCGTGCTGCCGAGCTCGTACTTCGCCGCGTGCTCCGGGCTGCAGCGCAGCTCGCGCACGATCCGCTTCGGCGTCTGCCCCGACTTCTTGTACGCGCCGGCGACCGGCTTCGTCGTGTGCTTCTCCGCCCGCTCGCCCAGGCCGAGGATGAGGGCGCTGTAGCCGTCCTTCTCGAGCGTGCGCTTGCCGATGACGACGCAGCCCGCCTGCACGACCGTGCAGCGCAGGACCTCGCCCTTCTCGTTGAAGATCTGCGTCATGCCGATCTTCTTGCCGATGATGCCGGGATGCTGATTCATGATGGGATTGCCTTGCTCGCTCCGTCCGGGGTGGCTGGGACTGGCTCCGCGCGGCGCGCCGCGAGAGCGATCCCCTCGGTGCGCCTCGTCACGAGCCGGTTCGGAGCGAAGAACCGGGGCGGCTTCCCGCCGGGCACGTTGGGGGGCGCAGAGCTTACCCACGGCGCCCCCAAAGGGAAGCGAAAACCACCGCCACAACGGTAATCCGCACCACATCCCCATCGAGACGCATCGCGTCGCGATCGCCCGGACATTGTCCTTCTGGGCGGACATTTCCTGTCTCTCCCTGGCATCGAAGTTCCGAGGAGCGGGCCTCACATTGCCTCATCGGAGGTCACGGATGACAGACATCATCGCTCACGGTGAGCCGGACGACGTCGAGCGCCTCATGGATCGTTACTGGTTCCTCCTGAGAGGCGAATCGCACGGCGCCGCTGAGGACAGCGCGGGCGCGGCCCGGACCCGGGTGGTCCGCGACGGCGAGTTCGTCGTGGTGAGCATCGAGGCGTCGGCGCTCGGATGGCCCGAGGGGACGCTGCTCTTCAGGTTCCGATCGGAGGTGGCCCCCTGCGCCGAGTGCATCGAGCGCGCGGCCGCGATCGCGCGCCACCGGACGCGCGGCATGCTCGGCTCGGGCGACGTGCGCGAGATGCTCCGCTTCGCCGTCGCCCGCTGCGCCGCGGCCGGGATCGACGTGGCCCACGCCGGTGCGCCCGTTCGAGGCGACGGGGCGCGCCGGGACGACGCGCCGGGCAGCGCGGGGGAGCCCGCCTCCGGGAGGCGCCGCGCGGCGCAGGACGCGGGCGGCGGCGCGAAGCGCTACGACGCCGAGCTCTGGCTCATGCTCTGACAGCGCGCGCGCCTCGCGACGGGCGCGGCCGCGTCACGAGCCGACCACGTTGAGGGTCGCCTTGACCATCGCCATCCAGCACTGAAGCACCATCTTCCCCTCCTTCTGCGGGGTGACGGCCACCTCGACCTGCGTGTTCAGCGGCAGGTCCTTCTCGATCTTCAGATCGGGAATCGCGATCGCCTTCAGACACTCGCTCTTCGTCGTCCGCGTGAAGCGCAGCACCACGGGCTCTCCCTTCTTCAGCTCGATCGTCGACGGGGAGAAGCCGCTGTCGTTCACCGCGATGTCGATGCGCTTGACGTTCGCCGGCGCGGCGAGCTCGGCGGCCGCCACCACCGGCGCCTCCTCGGCAGGCTTGCTGCAGGCGAGGGATGACAGGGAGAGGGCAAACGCGGCGACGAGGAGCTGCAGGCTCATGGTCAGCGCGTTCTTACTCGGCCCAAATCGCGCGTCAAGCCGCCCTCCGGCCGTCCGCCCCGGGCAAGAGACCCGAGGGCGGTCAGGCGCGGGAGCGCGGGCGCCGTGGACGCGGCCGGTTCAACCCGTCAACCGCGGCCCGAGAGGATCTGCAGAATCGACGAGAAGAGGTTGATGAAGTTGAGGTAGAGGTCGAGCGCGCCGCCGACGGGGTCCTCGTCGTTCGAGTGGAGCAGGCGCGACGTGTTGTAGAGGACGTATCCCCCGAACACGAGGACGGACACGCTGGCGATCGCGAGGCCGAGGAGCGTGCTCCCGAGCAGGGCGTTCAGCAGCATCGCGCCGAGGACGACCATGGCGCCCATCACCAGCCCGCTGGCCATGAACGACAGGTCCTCCCTCGAGAGGAAGACACCCAGCGTGAGGCTCCCGAACGTGAGGACGGTCAGGATGAAGGTGTCCCGCACCGGGGCCGACGACAGCGTGCCGCCGAGGCCCGCCGCCGCCTGGGCCATGTAGAGCGCAGGCGCCGTGGTGACCCCCAGGACGGCCGCCATCCCGAAGAGCGCGAGGACGTTGACGCCGGGGATCTTGCGCACCGCGCGCGCGCCGAACATCACGCCGAACACGACGCCCATCGAGAGGATCGGGTGTTGCGCGAACAGCTCGACGACCGGCGGCATCGCGCGCCCCAGAGCCCCCTCCTCCACGTCCGGCGCCCCGATGTACAGCGCGCACATGGCGCCCAGGGAGGAGACGACCAGGCTCGCCGTGAAGAGCCCGTAGACCTTCTTGAGAAAGTCGATCCGCAGCGCCAGCTTCGGGCTGGCCGATACGCTCGCCCCGAGGGGACTCGCCTGGCGTGAGTTCATCTGCTGCGCTCCTCCTTCAGGGCATTTCGCCGCGGCTGCACGAGCGCCTAGTCGTGCACCATTCACCATGGACATGCAACACCGGCACGGCGCAGCCCTCGGCCATCTGCTGGCCGCAAAAAATCACGTTCCAGCGGCATCGCGCGCACATGGCGAGGCCGGCGCGGGGTGAACGGCGCGCCGACATCGTGCTCGATTCCGGCTAAAATCAGCCCGGGTTCAGAGAAAAATCTCTGGGATCCGGCTAAAATCGGCCCGGATCCAGAGAAAAATCTTTCAAATCCGGCAAACAACAGCGCGGATCCAGAGAACAAGCTCTCGATTACGGCCAAAACAAGCCAAGATCCAGAGAAAAATCTCTCGCTTCCGACGAAGAGAAGCGCGGATCCAGAAAAACCTCTCACTTCCGACGACAACCCGCTCGGCTGCAACGCCGGCGCCGGGCGACAGCGCCGTCGACCTGGCTGCGCGCGCCGTGGGGAGGATCCGAGAAAGGTCCAGAGCGCTTCTCAGCGCTCCGGAACAACGACCGCACACGCTTCCCAGCGGACCCGGAGCACGACCGATCACGACCCATCGACAATCGATGCCTCGGAACAAGCACCTTGCCAGGCCCAGGCGCTCACGCCGGACAGCAGGAGCGCGCCGCGCCCGGGCGCGCTCCGTCCCATGCAGCGACGCCGCTATGGGCGCCTGCACGCGGCCCGTTGTCGCGCGCCGCACGCTCGTGTACGAAGGACAGCGAAGGATCACGAGCGCGCCGCGCAGCCCGGGGAGGACGAGGTTTCATGAACGTCACGACGATCGCCGTTGCCGACGTCGAGCCCGCGACGGCGCCGTTGCCGGGATTCGATAGCGAAGCTGCGGTGCAGAGCCTGCTCGTCTCCCAGATCGAGGCCTCCTACCGCCACCGCCTGCCCCTCGTGGGGCGCACGGACCTCCACCCGCTCGTCCAGGCCGCCTATACCGCCTTCACCCAGCGCTATCCCCTCGTGCTCTCGCCCGACGTGGTCTGGCTCTGCCTGGCGCGCGGCTTCACCTTCCACCTCGCCGCGAACGACGAGCATCGACGCCGCTTCCTCCCCGACGATCACGAGTTCGCGCTCGTCGTCGATCGCCCGGACTTCACCCTCGGCGAGGTGAACCCGTGGCCGGCTTTGTTTCCGGACTTTTCCAGGCAGATTTCGGCGCGCGTCGGCTCGCTGCGGGACCTCGTGACATCCAATTTCTCCACCACGGGGCCTGTCGAGCGGGTGTCGTCGGAGCTCACGGTCGCGACCCCGCTCGCGCCGCACTACGCGTGGGAGCCGCCGTTCCCGGGCGACATGGAGTTCCCGCAGCGCGGGATCCCGCGCGTGTACCTGCTCGGCACGTCCGACGACTGGCGCTGGGTGCGCCAGCGCGTGGCGATGCTCGGCTCCGTCGGGCAAGATCGCTGGACCCGCGCGCTCCTGCCTGTGCTCGACCAGATCGCCGCCTCGGCGGAGGGGCGCGCCGACACGATGTTCTGGCGCGCGTTCTTCAGGTACGAGAGCTCGGCCGACGAGCTGACCGGGTGGATCCACGTGCTGTTTCCCTACCTGCGCGCCTGGCCCAACGACTACTTCGCCCCGAACCCCTATATCGAGACATGGCATGAGCGATGGCGGACGGCGGAGGCCCGGAGCGACGCGCTCGGGGGCCTCGGGAACCCGCAGGGACCAGGGCTCTCCGAGCTGCCGCCCGGCCTGACCAGCGCCCAGCTGCGCTTCATCGACAGGAGCAGGCGCGAGCACCCCATGGAGTTCATCAGCGGCCTCATCGGCGTCACGCAGGACCCGCACTCCCTCGCGCTCCTCCCGGAGTTCGTCTGGGCCATCGCGCACCAAGCCCCCGAGTCGGCAGCGCAGCGCCCCGCCGAGGCCTCATGAGCCACGCGGCCCCGTGCTCTACGGCGATTTCCGCCCCCCTCTGCCCCATCCAGAGCCGCAGCAGAGCGGCGGTCACCCGCACAGGAGACGGGCCCAGATCGGCGTTTTCGGCGCGGAAGCGCACTCCAGTGCGCTGAGCACCGAAAACGCCGAGGTGGGCCCGTATCCGAAGCGGGTGACCGTCGCTCTGGACGGGCGGCGCACCCTGACATAGGATTGTGCGGTCCGCGACACGGCGACGCCATGCGTCGTCCATCACGCTCGGAGGCTCCAGTGTCCGGAGGCAAGTTCGCGCTCCTCGAAGTACCGGATCTGAACGGCGGGGAACCGTCCTACCTCCGCCTCGGGGCCGCAGCGCCCCTCGGCGAGAGCGCGGGGGACGATCTCGCCGAGCGGATTCAGACGTTCACCGACGACGACCGCAAGCGGGACGGCTCGCCCGATTTCGTGCCCGTGGGCGAGCGGAAGGCCGAGACCGCGAAGCTGCACACGAAGGGCGGCTGGCGCGATCACACCGACGGCAACCGCATCTCGACCACCAAGGGCGACAAGGTCGAGGTGATCGGAGGGAACTACCGCCTGCTCATCCTCGGTCGCGGGGAGCACCAGGCGGGCTGGGACGTGTCGGGAGGGCACGTCACCGAGGTCAGCGAGACCTTCGGCGGCGGCACCACGATCGAGTGGGTGCAGAACTACGGCGGGACGTGGAAGGTGGTCGAGACGACCATCAAGGGCGAGGTGCACACCGTCTACCACGGCGACGTCTACGACTATTACTTCGGGAAGATCAAGGAGAGCCAGACCGGCACGGACACGTTCCCCACGCTGAATGTCACCGATGATTTCATCGATGACAAGAACCCGCCCTCGCCCCAGGCGATCCCGACGGAGAACCCCACGATCGTCGACAGGACGTGGGCCAAGAGCATCTCGTCCTATACCGGCTCGGAGAAGCTGCCGGTGCCGTCGATCACGGACGAGACCTGGGCGGAAGTGATGGTGACGAAGACGAACGCCACCTCGATGACCGACGAGACGACCGTCAAGGGGGAGTCGAAATCCACAATGCACGCCGCGTCGATCACGTCCTCCACCAAGGTCGACGGGACCATGGATGACCACACCGAGGCCGACACCATCAAGAGCTACACGAAGGCGAGCAAGATCATCTCCGAGACCCACGCCGACACCGAGGACAAGATGTACGGCGACGCGGACTCCTACACGCAGGGCAACAGCAAGACCGTCGTCGATGGGATCGAGACGACGATCAACCTCGGCATGGTCAACGAGGTCGTCCTCGGGGGGATGATCGAGGCGACGCTCGGCGCGGAGGTGACCTTCACGGCCGGCGGCATCGTCGACGTGACCGTCGGGCTCAAGGCGGATTTCAGCTTGACCGGGAGCATCGACGTCTCCGCCGGCCCCACGCTCGAGATCAGCCCGGCGGGCGTGGAGCTCCACATGAGCAAGACGGAGATCGCGCTCGCGAACAAGATCGTCTCTGCGTTCAACCTCTTCGTTTGAGGGCGCGAGCACCACGCTCCACGCGCCACCGGATACGGAGCTCCCATGGCCGGCGATGGCAAGTACGGTATCCTCCATGTGCCTGATTTCGGCGACGGCATGTCGTCGTACCTGCGCATCGGCGCGGCCGAGGGCGACGAGTACTCCTGGCGAGATCACACCGACGGCAACCGGGTCATCACCACGCGGGGCGACAAGGTCGAGGTCATCGGGGGCACCTACAAGATGACCGTCCTCGGGCGCCGCGAGTTCGAGAGCGGCTGGAAGGCGGAGGACGGGCAGATCAACGAGAAGAGCATCACCTTCCACGGGTCGGGCGAGTTCGACTTCATCCAGGGCCCCCGCGGCGAGAAGCGCCTGCGCGAGAAGACCGTGAAGGGCGAGGTGCACACCACCTACCACGGCGATGCATTCGAGTTCCATTACGGCAGCAAGCTGGAGAGCGTCACCGGACACGACAGCCCGCCGCGCGACCTGGACGCGCTCACGGCGCCCTGGGGCCTCCCTCCGTCGGGCGTCCTCGGGGAGAACCCCACGATCGTCGACAGGACGTGGGCCAAGAGCATCTCGTCCTATACCGGCTCGGCGAAGCTGCGGGTGCCCTCGATCTCCAACGAGACCTGGGCGGACACGATGGTGTCGAAGACCCACGCCACGTCGATGACCGACGAGACGACCGTCAAGGGACCGTCGAAGTCGACGATGAAGGCGGGGTCGATCACGACCTCGACCACGGTCACCGGGACCATCGATGACCACACCGAGGCCGACACCATCAAGAGCTATACGAAGGCGAACAAGATCATCTCCGAGACCCACGCCGACACCGAGGACGATAAGTACGGCGACGCGGACTCCTACACGCAGGGCAACAGCAAGACCGTCGTCGACGGGATCGAGACGACGATCAACCTCGGCATGGTCAACGAGGTCGTCCTGGGGGCGATGATCGAGGCGACGCTCGGCGCGGAGGTGAGCTTCACAGGCGGCATCTCGGCCAGCGCCACGATCGGCCTGGAGGCGTCCGTCACCGTCGCCGCGTCGCTCGATGCCAGCATCGGGCCCACGCTCTCGATGGGGACGGAGAAGTTAAAGGTCACCCTGGACCGGGGCAAGGTCGCGCCCGTCCGCACGAACATCGCGGCAGTCCACCTCATGACGTGACGCGCAAGCGCGGCGACCCTCACGGATGGCGAACAAGAATCTCACCCCGTTCCTCTTCGGCAGCAAGGTCACCTCGCGGAGGCCGCCCCAGCCGGAGATGACCCTGATCGTCCGGGCGAAGTTCATCCTCGAGCCCGGAGCGCCGCTCTCCCTGCCCGAGGGCCACCCGGCGCTCGCGCAGGAGACGCTGCGCGGCGACGTGTTCCACGACGACGATCACGAGCAGACCGGCGAGTGCCTCTACCCGAGCGATCTGGTGGACTTCAAGCCCCACGCCGACGTGCTCCTGATCGGCACGTGCCACACGCCGGGCAAGGCGCGCATGACCGAGTGTCCTGTGCGGTTCGGCGTCGGGTCCTGGTCGAAGATCCTGCGCGTTGTCGGCGAGCGCGTGTGGATGGATGGCCTGCTCGGGCCCGCCATGAGCGATCCCGTGCCGTTCGACCGGATGCCCCTCGGCGATCGACGCAGCTTCGGAGGGCCGGGGCACCCGCTCAACCCGGTGGGCAGGGGCCACGGGACGCGCGAGCTGCCCAACGTCGAGGGCGCGGACGATCTGCTGCTGTCGCGCTCGGATCGGCCGGCGCCCGCGGGGTTCGGGCCGCTGTCGCCGAACAGGCCCGATCGGCGCGCCCGGGTCGGGAAGAACTACGGCAAGGCGTACCGCGAGAAGCGAGCGCCGTACTACGCCGACGACTTCGACTGGACGTACTTCAACTCGGCCCGGCCCGACCAGTGGCTCCCGTACCTGCGCGGCGACGAGGAGCTCCTGTTCCAGAACCTCCACCCGGACGCGGAGGTCTTCCGGTCGCGGCTGCCGGGCCTCCGGATCCGCGTCTTCGCGAACGACGCGGAGCGCGGGTTCCGGGAGGTGCCGATGCACCTCGACACGCTGCTCGCCAACCTGGACGAGGGGGCCCTGTTCCTCACGTGGCGCGGCCTCACGGAGGTGACCGACGACGACCTCTCGCGCGTCACCACGCTTGTCGCCTCCGAGCCGCTCGACGGGCCGGCGCTGCCCGAGGAGCATTACCGGGAGATCCTCGCGCGCTTCGAGGCCGACCCGCTCGAGATCGAGGAGCAGCTCGCGCCGGAGCTCAAGGAGGAATGGGGGGCGCTTCAGGCGCTGCAAAAGAAGGGCGACGGCGCGGCGCCGCCCGGCGGCGGCGCGGCGGGGCTCGACCCGCTGTCGGCGCTGCTCAAGGCGCGGCTCGGCGACGTCGCGAAGCCGCAGCAGGAGAGGATCGGCCGGGCGATGGCGGGGCTCGCGGGCGTCGCGTTGCCGGGGGGGAAGGTCCTCGGCAGCGTCATCGCGGAGGCGCTGCGCAACCTGCCGAAGGCCTCGCAGGCGCTGCCGCCGATGAGCTCCGCCGCGTCGCCCATGCTGATGGACGCGGCGCTCCGGACGGCCTTCCGGCGCGTCGCGCGGGCGGTGGAGGAGGCGAAGGAGCTCGCGGCCGCGCGCGGGACGCAGGTCCCGGCGCTCGCGGCGTGGGACAAGCTCGCCGGCGATCCGAAGCTCGCGTCGATGGGCCTCTCCACGGCCCCGCCTCAGCCGCCCGGGCAGATCGGGCCCGGGAGCGACCTCCGCGACCAGGACCTCAGCGAGCAGGACCTGAGCGGCCGCGACCTGACCGGCGCGAACCTCACGGGCGCCATCCTCACGGGCGCCGACCTCCGGGGCGCCAGGCTCACGCGCGCCATCCTCAAGCACGCCGTGCTGTTCGACGCCGACGTGAGGGAGGCGGATTTCACGGGCGCGGACCTGAGCCTCGCCACCCTCCAGAGCGCCTGGGCGGAGCGCGCCGTCTTCCGCGGCGCCACGCTGGAGGGCACCACGTTCGACGGCGCGCGGCTCATGGAGGCCGATCTCTCGGGCACGCAAGGGTCGCAGCTCGTCTTCTCGAGGGCGGACATGACGGGGGCCGTCGCGCGCGGGGCGGCGTGGGCGGTGGCCTTCCTGGAGGACACCGTGATCGAGCGCGCGGACCTGTCGCAGGCCTCGCTCACGCGGTGTTTCGTGTCGAAGGTCAAGGGCGCCTCCGCCACGTTCGCGGGCGCCACCCTCACCGGATCGAGCTTCTCCGGGTCCGACCTGACCGGCGCGATCTTCACGGGCGCGCGGGGCGACGGGAGCGTGTGGATGGCCGCGACCCTCACCGGCGCAGATCTCAGCCTCGCCGTCCTGACGGGCGCCCTCTTCAGCGAGGCGACGGCCGACGGCGCGATCTTCTTCGGGGCCAACGTGCGGGGCGCCCGGTTCGACAGGGCAAACCTCACGCGCGCCGACTTCACGCGGGCGAACCTCTTCGAGGCGGACCTGCTCAAGGCGCGGGTCCCGGAGGCGAAGTTCGTCGACGCGAACCTCTACGATGCAAAATTCTACGAGACCTCGGGATCCGGCTGTGATTTCAGGGGGGCGAACCTGAAGAAGTCGACGCTGGAGCGAGATCGATGACCCCGGACGAGCTGAGGGCGCTGCTCCAGGCGGGCGAGGCGCTCGAGGGCAGGACGCTCGGCGACATGGACCTGCGGGGGGCCGATCTCCGCAAGGCGCGGCTGCGCGGCGTGAAGCTCGGGCGGGTGCAGCTGGAGGGCGCGGACCTCTCGGGGGCCGATCTCCGCGGCATCAAGATGGCCTGGTGCGCGCTCCGCGGCGCGGACCTGTCGGGCGCCGATCTCCAGGGAGCGGCCGTCGCCCAGAGCGACCTCTCGGGCGCGAACCTCGCCGGCGCGAACCTCACGGGGGCGAGCCTGGTCCGCGGGCAGCTGACCGGGGCGAACCTGCGCGGCGCGCGGCTCCAGGAGGCGAACCTGGCGGAGTCGAAGCTCGCGGGGGCGGAGCTGTCCGGGGCGACCCTGAGGGGCACGCGGCTCGACCTGGCCGACCTGTCGGGCGCGGCGCTCGACGGCGCGACCGTCTCGCAGTCGTCGTTCACGCGGGCGGATCTCTCGGGCGCCTCGCTGTCGCAGGCGCGGATCGAGGGCTCGTCGTTCGCCGAGGCGAACCTGACGCGGGCCGATATGTCGGGCGCAGAGCTCGACACGGTGGTGTTCCTGAAGGCGGATCTCCGGGAGGCCGTGCTCCCGAAGAAGCTCACGAAGGCGGTGTTCGACGGCGCGCGCCTCGGCCGGCTCGACCTCTCCGGGGCGGACCTCGCGGGCGCGGCGCTGGAGGGGATGGACTTCTCCGGGGTGAGCTTCGAGAACGCGAACCTCACGCTGTCGTCGCTCCAGGGCACGGACCTCCGGGGCGCGAGCTTCCGGGGCGCGACGCTCGACCAGACGGTGCTCGCGAGCTGCGACCTCACCGGCGCGGACTTCCGGGGCGCGACGGTGAGGTCGTGCATGCTCTACCGGGCGCGGCTGCCGGGCGCGGATCTCTCGGGCAAGGACCTCGAGATGGTGGTCTTCAAGGAGGCCGATCTCTCGGGCGCGAACCTGTCCGGGTCGCGGCTCGTGCGCTGCGTGCTGGAGGGCGCCAACCTGACGGGCGCGAACCTGACGCGCGCGCTCGTGTCGCAGACCACGCTGCGGACCGCGGTCGTGGAGGGCATCACCTTCGAGAAGGCGATCTTCGACTGCGTGGACTTCTCCGGCGTGGACCTGACGCGGGTGTCGCTCTCCGGGCTGACCATCTCGCGGTGCTTCTTCGCGCTCGGGAACCTCTCGGGGATGGACCTCTCGGGGTGCAACCTGTCGAACTGCGACTTCACCTCGTGCAACCTGGAGCGGACGCGGCTCGACGGCGCCATCCTGGCGAACGCGAACTTCAAGGGGGCGAACCTGCGGCAGGCCTCGCTGGCGGGCGCGATGGCGAAGGCCGCCTTCTTCGGCGAGGGCGTGCTCGCCGGCGCCGGGTTGACGCAGGCGATGCTCCGCAATGCGATCTTCGTGAAGGCCGATCTCTCGGGGGCGAACCTCGCGGGGGCCGACATCCGGGAGACGGTGATGCACGAGGTCCGCGCGACCGAGGCGCTGTTCGTGGGGGTCAAGGCGCACCACGCCGATCTCTCGCACGCGGACATCTCGGGCGCCGACTTCACCGGCGCGGACCTGCACTGGGCGAACCTGCACCACGTCCGCGACGAGAAGACACGTTATCTCGACGCCAACCTCGCCACGGCGAGGCGCACGGACGTGGATCGCCTGGAGGCCGAAGCATGGATGCCGCCCGAGCGGCGCTCGCAATGAAGGAGGAGCGATGTCGATGGGAGCCATGAAGGAGAGCGATCGCGCGGCGGCCGTGCGGGTGGATGCGCCGGCCGGCGAGGAGAACGCGCCTCGGGCGTACGGCGCGCACGGCCCGCGCGGCGCGGACGTGCTGCGGATAGGCCTCCCGCGGGACGGGGCCGCGGCGGCCGACGGCGCCGGGCAGGCGGGCGCCGCGGCGCTCCCGAGGGAGTACCTGGGCCCGGGCCGGGTCACGGCGGCGGAGGGGGGCGCGATCGCGGTGGAGCTGCCGGGCGGCCAGCCGGTCGCCGTCGAGATGGCGCTCGCGCTGCCCTACGAGCCCGCCGTGGGCGACACGCTGCTCGTCATCGGCAGGGAGGAGCGCTACTACGCCATCGGCGTGCTCCACGGCGCGGGTCGGACGGTGCTGTCGCTCCAGGGGGACGTGGCGGTGCACGCGAGGGACGGAGAGCTCTCGCTGTCCGGGGACAAGGGCGTCGCGATCCGGGGGCCGGAGCTCGAGGTGCAGGCGGGCAAGATCCGGATGGTGGCCGACGCGGTGGTCCAGAGGTTCACCTCGATGGTCCAGCGGGTGAGCGCGCTGCTGAGCGTTCAAGCGAGCGAGTCGCACACGGTCGTGGAGAAGACGGCGTTCACGAAGGCGAAGAACGCGACGATCCTGACCGAGGAGACGGTCACGGTGAACGGCAAGCAGATCCTCTTGGGATAGGAGGCCGGCGCGATGCTCCCTGCGAACAACAAGTGTACAGGCATGAGCGCCGGCTTCCCCGACGTGTGCATGTCGCCTGCGCTCGGCCCGTTCCCGTTCCCCAATTTCGACCCGAACGCGGTGAAGTTCCCGTTCTCGTTCAACGTGTGGTTCTCGATGGGGCCTGCGCTGAGCCTCCTGGCGCGCGCGATCCTCACGATGGGCGACTGGCTGGGAACGCTGCACTGGACCTTCATGGGAACAGGCCAGTACACGTTCGGCAACGTGCGGGTCTTCGTCAACTATGCCCCCGCCACGTCGCTGCTCTCTCCGAGGGCCGGCAACAATTACAACTGCTTCATCGGCGTCCAGGTGTTGCCGAGCGTGACCAACGTCTTCATCACGTACAACGCGGGCACCGCCGGGGGCGCGCGGCCCGCCGGCGCCCCGATGCTGGCCGATCTGGACGCGCTGGTCGCGTCGCTCCACCCGTGCGGCGGCGCGTCGCCCGTCGAGAGCGTCCAGCTCGAGCCGGGGGTCGGGTACGTGAAGATCCGCACCTTCTCGCTGGACGTGCCCGCCCGGGTCCACACGGCGGTAAAGGCGCTCGAGGCCGAAGGGCTGGAGACGCTCGTGCTGGATCTGCGGGACAACCCCGGTGGGGAGCTGACGGCCTTTCTCGAGCTCGCGGGCGACTTCCTGGAGCCGGGGAGCGTCCTCGGGAGGGCGATCGACGCGGACGGCGACGAGATCGCGTACCGGTCGAGCCACCGCGATCCGTGCCGTGTGCCGCTGTGGATCCTGGTGAATGGCGGGACGGCGTCGGCGGCGGAGCTCTTCGCCGGCTGCCTCCAGTGGCACGGGAGGGCGGTCGTGGCGGGCGAGCGCACGTACGGAAAGGGGACGGCGCTGAAGGTCGCGGCGGATCCGGAGGATCGCGCGCCGGTGCTCGCGCCCGCTGCGAAGATGGTCCTGCCTGGCGGAGAGCCGATCCACGGGACGGGGATCCGGCCGGACGTCGACCTGGGGGGGATTGATGGGGCCGATCGAGGCGGGGAGCGGCGATCGCTGATGGACTTGATCGCCGGCGCGAAGGCCTGAGGGCGAGGCGCCGCTCGGCTCAGGGGCGTACCGCGAGGTACACGGTGCTCCAGAGCTGCACCGCGTTCGACTCGTCGTGGTGCAATCGCTCCGCGCCGAAGGGCACCAGCTTGTAACAGCCGCCCTCGAAGGCCCAGCTCCAGAGCTCCCGCGTGCTCGCCTCGCGCGTCGCCGCGATGACCTCCCAGAGCGCGCTCCGCGCCCGCTCCAGCGCGCCCCGCGCGCGGGCCGGCAGATCGCCGCGGCCGAGCTGCCGCTCGAGGCCCGCGGCGAGCATCGCCTGCTGCCACGACCAGGTGACCGTCCCGTGGTAGTGGGCCGCCGTGAACTCCCTCCAGAGCGCCGGATCCTGCGCGAACGCGGGGTTCGCGACGAGGATCCCCACCGGCGTCCGCAGGCCGGCCGGGAACGGGCGGATCAGGCGGCCCGCGATCTCCTCCAGCGCAGCGGGCGGCGGGTCCGTGAACAGCATGACGAAGCTGTCGTCGGAGTGCATGATGGGGATCGGCTTCCCCTCGCTGTCGAGCGCGACGGCAGGAAACGAGAGCGGCCCCGAGAGCGACGCGAGCGCCGGCGCCGCGTCCAGGCCCAGCGACTCCGCATAGGACGACACGCGGCGCCTGGCCTCGTCCTCCGGCAGCTCCACATGGAAGAACACGCCGGCGTCCTTCCAGGCGCGCGCGAGCCGCTCCGCCCGGCCGGCGCGCTCCGCGTCCGCGCCGAGCAGCGGGCTCGCGAGCAGCCGCGCCGACGCGCGGAGCGCGGCCGGAACCAGCGCGGCGTTCACGTCGTAGGGGATCCGGCCGCCCGCGAGGCCCTGCTCGCTGTCACGCCACTCGCCGACCTTCGTGCCCGCCTTGAGCCCGACCAACTTCATCGGATCCCCTGTCTCGGCGAACGGGGCGGCGAGGTGGAGCACGAGCGACACGTTCCGCGCGAGCGCCTCCGCGTACGTGTCGCCCCGCGGCGTCCTGCGCGACAGGAACTCCGCCGCGCGCTCCCGGCCGGCCGCGGTGCCGAGGAGGTACTCGGCGGCGACCGGCGCGAGGAGGAAGTCGCCGTCGATCATCTTGTAATCGTAGATGGGCTCACGCAGCGCCCCGGGGATGCGCGAATCGAGGTGCATGAGCGCGGCGTACTCGCCGATCGCCTCCTCGTGCGCGACCTCGCCGGCCAGGCTCAGCCGGTCGAGGACCGAGCCGATGCCCGCCTCGGCCACCGCCGGCTCGAGGACGGGCAGGAGCATCCTCACCGCGAGCAACGTGTCCCGGCCGAAGTACGTGAGGAAACGCCAGGACCCGGCCAGCAGCTTCTCCCGGTACGCGAGGAAGCCGAGCGCCTGGCGGTGGCGCAGATCGTCGCTGGCGCGCTCCGTCACGAGCTCCTCGAGGGGCACCGGCGTGAGCGGCGCCTCGTCCGAGAGCGCCGTCACCCGGACACGGAGGCCGCTCGGCCCCGCCGCCAGCTCGATCCGGCCGTCGTCCCCGAGCGCGGCCGTCGTGCCGTCCTGCGGCTCGATGAGCAATTCGAGGTGGTGCTCGCCGTCCAGCGTGGTGCGCCGCACGGCGATCGCCGCCCCCCGCGGCGACGCGAACGCCTCGACATCGTTCCGTAGCCAGGCCGGAACCTCGGCGTCGCGCCCCACGTCGCGGAGCGTACGGACGCTCCCGAGGATCACCCGATGGACACGCAGCGCCGGCGCCGCGCTCGCGAGGAGCGCCGACACGCCGCGCATGACGCCGGGCCGCTCCGCGCGATCCATGCGCTCGACGCGCTCGACGCGCTCGACGCCAGAGAGGTCCCCCTCCACCGAGAGATCGACCGGCGCGGGCAGAGAATCGAACCACACAGCGATTCCCATGTTGCCCGCCGGAAAAGCGACGATGAGCCGCGGCGAACCACCCGAGGTCGTCAAGAGATGGGCGGCGATATGACCACGACGGAAGAAGTGGTTGTCTATCAGGCCTTCTCGCAAATCGAAGGCCAGGAGCTCGGCAGGTGGCGGCGCGGAGGGCGCCTCGCCGTGCGGTGCGCCGGAGACGCAGGAGGCGGCAAGCAGCGTGGACAAGGTGGTTCCCCTCAGAAATCGCTCGATCTTCGCGGGCCTCGTGGGCACCGCGGGACCGTACCCAGCCGCGGCGCGCCTGCCAAGGACCAAGGATCTTCCGGTGGCCGCCAGCTTACGTCTCCGACGCGCTGGCCGTTTATCGCGTGTTTTCAGCGAATTTACCGAGGCAGAGCGGATTCGGCAGCACGCCTGGAAGGGCGTCGCCGCGGCCTCACGCCGCGCGGCACGTCTGGCCCCGGGAACGGACGCAAGAGGCAATGGACGCAACGGACGCAACGGACGCAACCAACCAGAGCGCCAGAGGGCGCGATCGTGATGACCAGATGACAAAGAAAGAGTTCACGCCATTGTTGCCCTGTGATAACCCATCCGAGAACTCGGTTGTTGATAATGGGTTGGCAGCAGGCGAATGGCCTGCGAGCCATTTTGAGGAAGGGGGTTCGAGATGAACGAGAGCATCTCCGGCCAGGCCGCGTCCGGCAGCAATGGTTCCGATCGCGCGAGGCTCAGCATTCCGCAAGAGGGCCTGATCTACACCTGGGTTGACGGCAGCCTCGGCGTCGTCGAGGAGGTCGTGCGCGCGGGGTTCGGCTTCCTCGAGGACGTGCGCGTCGAGACGCAGGAGCGGCTCAGCGCCACGCTCGACCTGATCGAGGGGGTCGATCGCAGCGTGTTCCGGATCGCGCGCAAGACGCTGGCCCGCGTGGACGGAATCAGCGAGCGCGCCCTTTCGAGCAGCCAGATCGGCTGGTTCGCGCTGCTCGGCACGATCCGCCGCACGTCGCAGGGCGCGGCGGGGCTCGCCTCCGAGACGGTGGTCGCCGTCGTGGGCGAGCGCAGGGCGACGCAGCAGCTCATCATCCAGCAGTCATCCTGAGTTCGACGAGCCCCAAACGCCGCTCGGCCCGCCGGCGATAACCCTCTTCACAATCCTAGCGGGGCGCAGATCCGTGGGATACGGGCTCAGCCGCCAGGCAGGCGAGTGAGGCGTACGAAAGTACGCCGCAGCGAGCCGAACGACGCGGATGAGCCCGTAGCGCACGAAGATGCGCCCCGCTAGAGCGGGTGCAGATCCGTGG
Source organism: Sorangium sp. So ce124 (assembly GCF_051525235.1). Lineage (NCBI taxonomy): Bacteria > Pseudomonadati > Myxococcota > Polyangiales > Polyangiaceae > Sorangium > Sorangium sp. So ce124. Next base: position 2,987,471 of record NZ_CP150312.1, on the reverse strand, counting down.
GATACGGGCTCCGCCGCCAGGCAGGCGAGTGAGGCGTACGCCGGTCAGCGCCCCTCGGCCCCCCGCCCTGGCTTCCCACGGCGGTAGAGCCCGATGGCCAGCGCGAGCACGGCGGCGCCCAGCGCGGCCGCGGCGATGAGCCGCGCCGTCGTGCTCCACCGGCCGAGAGGCCAGGGGCTGGCCTGTCCCGCGCCGTCTGCCTCGCCGCCCGCGCGGGGGAGCGGGACGAGCGCGCGGCGCGCCGCCGCCGCCTCGGCGCGCGCGCGGCGGACGCCGGCGGCGTCGAGCGAGGCGCCGGCCGGGATCAGGGCGCGCAGCGCGGAGCGCGCCCTGAAGAAGGGGGCGCCGTCGGCGCTCCACGCGGCGGGGGCGCTGTCGAGCGCCTCGTCGAGCGCGGCCGGGATCACCTCCTTGACGATCGCGTCCACCGCGCCGGGCGACGCCGACCTCGCGAGCGCGATGTAGCCGGCGTCCTGGATCCCGCGGCGAAGGCTCTTCAGGCGCATCGAGGGGAGCACGCCGGGAAAGCCGACGGATCGGGAGGAGAACGCGCCCCGCTGCGTCCCGGGATAGAGCAGCATGCCGTCGCCGAGGCACGCGTCGCCGTCGCGGTTGTGGAAGTTCTCGGCGACCGTGAACGGGTCGATGGGCCCTCGGCCGCCGCGGTTGCCGTCGTGCCAGAACGCCGTCTCCCACAGGAACCAGCGGTCCACCTCGTGGGAGGCCGCGATCCAGCCGTCGGCCATGAGCCCGGTGAGCGGCGCGTCGATCATGAACGTGCCGGTCCGCGGCAGCGCGCCGTTGTACACCCAGAGCCGCTTGCCCGCCTCGCGCGCTGCCCGCGCCCACGCGGAGTCGAAGCGGTTCGCCGGCGTGAGCACGAGGTCGACGTCCTGCTCCACCGGAGGGACCTCGCCGCACGAGTGCCCCACGAGGACGCGCGACGACAGGCGCGAGCCGCGGATCAGCCGGCGCCAGCCGGGCCCGCGGGGGCTCTCGCACTGCTCGTCGATCGCGTAGAGCATCACGTCGTCCACCGCCGGCGGGAGGAGATCCGCGACCGCCTCGACGCGGCGGAGGGCCGCTTCCCCGGGATCGCCGAAGCCGCCATAGGCGCCGAGCGCCACCGCCGCGGGCGGCACGCCCGCGCCCGGCCCCCGGTAGCCGTGGGCCTCCGTGAAGAGCGAGCCGTCGATCGCCGCGCGCAGCCGCTCGACCTCGGCGGGGCTCCGGACCGACGCGAAGCCGTCGACGTGGTGCTCGTGGAGCAGCTGCCAGAGCTGCTGCTCCACGGCGGGCCCGTCGCCGACCCGCGCGGCGACCTCGTCGACGTCGTAGAACGCGATGAAGTCGACCGCGCCGTACGGCAGCGTCGCGGGGGCGACGTCGAGCCTCAGATCGAGCGACGCGAGCTCGCCGTGCGACGCCGATCCGACCACCACCCTCCCCTCGTACGCGCCGGGGATGGCGCCCTCCGGGACGTGGAGATCGATCCAGACCGCCCGGGTCTCGCGCGCGCCGACCTCGAGCGGGTACGGCGCCCAGGGGGGCGCGAGCTCGACCGGGATGAGCGCGTCGGGGAGGAACCCGAGGTGCAGGTCGTCGGGCGGCCGCGCCGCGGGGCTCCACCCGAGCGACTCCCGGGGGCGCTGCTCGTTGCGCGAGCGCTGGGTGATCTCGACGTAGTGCTCGACGAACCGGCGGATCGAGATCGCCCCCGCGGGCGCCGCGCCCGCGGCCTGTCCAGGCGCCGTTCCCTGCCCGTGCGCGGGCTGCTGCGGCGCCGGCGGCGCCTTGGCCGGCGCGCCAGGGCCGGCCGCGGGGCCGAGCGCGGAGAGCTCGACCGTGACGCCGCGCACGGGCTCGGCGCCGGCCTCGACGACGACCTGGAAGGCGACGACCTCCGCGCGGAGCGCGCCGAGCCGGATGGGCTCGCCGGGCCGGAAGACCGCGTTTCCTTCGCCGCGCGAGAGCGGCAGGCCGACGTCCTCCCGGCGGACGCGCGTGCCGTCGTCGGCCACCCAGACGCGCGCGCGCTCGGGCTGCCCCTCGCCGGCGGCCGCTGGAGCGAGCGCGCCACAGGCCATGGCGAAGAGCAGCGCGGCGGGGAGGTGCGGGAAGGATCGCGGCATGTCGCTCGGCTCTTCGAGGAGGAGCGACCGCCGGTGTCGGCCGCGATGCCATCCTAGGGGCGCCGCGCCCGCCCGCTCAAGCGCGGCGCGGCCGGCGGCGCGCGGGCGGCGGCGCGGCGGTTGACAGGCCGGCGGGGCTCGGGCGATCTCGCGCCGTGGATCTGACAAGAGCGGCACTCCTCGCCGGCGGCGCCGCCGTGGCCGGCGCCATCAACGCGGTGGCCGGGGGCGGCACGCTTGTGTCGTTCCCCGCTGCGATCGCGGCGGGGCTGCCCCCGCTCGCCGCGAACGCGACGAACGCCGTGGCGCTCACGCCGGCGTCGCTCGCGTCGGCGTGGGCGTACCGCCGCGAGCTCGCCCGGGACTACCGGGTCCTCGGCGTCCTGTTCCTGCCGTCGCTGCTCGGCGGCGTCGTGGGCTCGGCGCTCCTGCTCGTGACCCCGCAGCGCGTGTTCGACGCCGCGGTGCCGGGGCTCGTGCTCATCGCGACGCTGCTCCTGCTCTGGCAGAACCTGCGCCCGGCGAAGCCCTCCGCGAAGGACGGCGCGGACCCCGGCGCGGAGCGCTTCGCGCTGCCCTCCCGGCCGTGGGTCGTGTTCCTGCTCCAGTTCCTCGTGAGCGTCTACGGCGGCTACTTCGGCGCGGGCATCGGCATCATGATGCTGGCGCTGCTCTCCTCGTTCGCGGGCGACGTGGACATCCACCGGCTGAACGGGATCAAGACGGTGCTCGCGAGCCTGATCAACGGCGTGGCGGCGCTCGCGTTCCTGTTCGCGGGCGCGGTCGACGCGGTCGCCACGCCGATCATGATGGCGGCGGCGGTGGTCGGCTCGCTCGCCGGCGCCGTGGTCGCCCGCCGCATCGAGCCAAGGAAGGTGCGGTGGTTCGTCGTCGCGCTCGGCCTGACGCTCACGGTCAAGCTCGCGTGGGACCGGCTCGGCGCATAGCCCGGACGCTACGCGACCCGCGGCGAGCTTCAAGTTCCGATCAAGTCCCGATCACGTCTCAGCCGGCGAGGGCGAGGATCACGAAGCGCGAATTCTGATAGACGATCTTCCCGGGCAGATCCCTCTGCCGGCCGCGGCCCACCACCACGTAATCGAACTTGTATTTCTTCTGCAGCGGGTCGAGCCGGGCGGCGTCGAGATCCCCGTAGCCGTCGGCCAGGTCGTCCGAGCGCCGGAAGCCCTTGCGCCCGGAGACGTCCTCCAGCCGCCGGTACCATTCCACCAGCTCGCTGGGCACGTAGGCGCTGCCCTTCCAGTCGACCACGATGGCGCGCTCGCCGAGGAGCCGGAAGCGCTCCAGCTGAGGCGGCGTGAGGAACACCGCGTCCTTCGGGGTGTTGGCGCGGATCCAGGCGTACATATCGGCCTCGGGCCCGCGCATGCCCTTGATCACGTTGGACCGCTCCTCGTAGCCCCTCACCTTGGGCACGCCGAAGCGGAGGCAGGCGAACGCCGCGTAGGCGACGATCGCATAAGCGCCGAAGCGCAACAGAAATGCGCGCGCCGGGGCGAGACCGACGCCCCGGCGCTCGAGCAGCGACGCCGCCGCGCCGACGAGGGCGCCCGCGGCGCCGGGCGCGAGGGCCAGCAGGAGCGGCGGCGCCAGATCCCCCTCCTTGTCGAGCATGGCCAGGGCGACGAAGCCGCCCAGCGTCAGCGCGAGGCCCGCGGACGGGATGCGCCGGAAGAGGGAGGGGCGGGCCGCGATGCTCGCCGAGGCCGCGCAGGCGAGCAGCTGCATGAGGAGGTCGAGGAACGGCGCGAAGCGCCACACGAAGAGCTGCGCGACGCGCGGGATCTGCACCCAGGTGGTGAGCAGCGTCCCGGTCCAGATGACGATCGCCATCGCGAGCACCACCGCGCCGAGGCGGCGCCCGCGCCCCTCCCGGCCGCGCAAGAGCCACGCGCCGGCGCCGAGGCCGAACATCTGCCACGCCGCCACCGGGAAGAAGTTACCCTTGTAAGTCCTGGGCGCGTAGTGGTGCGGCGAGCGGATGTTGAAGAGGATCTCCTGCGCGAACGCCGCGTCCGGCGAGCGCACCGAGCGGAGGATGAGCGGGGAGAGGAGCAGGAACACCGCGATGGCCGGCCCGACCTGCATGGCGATGCGCCGCGCCAGATCCTTCCAGCCGTCCCTCCAGCCGAGCAGGAGCTGGGCGAGGCCGAAGGTGCCGATCCCGAGGACGAGATAATTGGCGTGGAACAGCCCGCTCAGACCGAGGAACACGCCCGAGAGCAGGGTGCGACCGGCCACGAGGGGAGGCAGCGCCGCGAGCAGGAAGAGGCTGCCCAGGGTGGAGGGCTGCAGGATGAAATCGAAGATGTAGCTGGACGCAACGCTGTCGGTGCGGGTGACGAAGGCGATCGCCATCACCAGCAGGAAGGTGGCCAGCGCGAGGCGCCGGTCCTTCAGCAGCTCGGCCGCGAGCCAGTACACGCACATGGCGCCGAGCGTCGCGGTGACCACGAGGCCCCAGCCCACCGCCGCGCCGCCGCGGTCGATGGCGAGCAGCAGCCAGCCCACGTAGGAGAAGGCCGGGTGGTAGTTGGCCGGGCCGGTCGCGTACCAGTCCTTCGTGAGCACGCTGGGATCGAGCAGCCGGAGGGCGCCCAGCATGTACGCCGTCTGGTTGCTGGCGCCGTAATTGACGCCGTAGCTCAGCCCGAAGCAGACGGAGATGACGAGCGCGATGAGCGCGGCCGGCAGCTCGGGGAGGAGCGGCGCGAGCCTCTGCCGCGGCGACGGCCGCGCCGGCCCGGCCGCCGGCGCGGCGGCCTCGGGCCCCGCGGCGCGCGGGGAGCTCTCCCCGCCGTCTGCGCCCTCCGCGCCGGAGCTCTCCCCGCCGTCTGCGCCGGCGGTGGTCTCGTCATCCCCGGCCATGTCGGCCTCGGGTGCACCGGGCCCGGTCCCCATCTTGGTCCCCATCTCGCGGCGCGAGCCCTAGCACAGGTGACACGAGGCGTGCGTGATGTCTTGACAGCGCGCGGCGGGTTCGGCCAAGTTCCGGCCGTGATCGCGGAGCTGCTCCGAAGCCGCCGTTCCTTCGGATCCTCTGGGTCCGTGGAGGCGCCCACCTGCCCCATTCCCTCCTTCTCGGGCGTGCGGGCGCGTGTCTTCCTCGACGTGCAGGCCGAGGAGGGCGTGGAGTCGTCGTGGGGCGTGCGCACCAGCGAGGCGCGCATCTTCGAGTGCCCCGCCTCGGGCCTGCGCTTCCGGCTGCCGGCGCCGCGCGAGAAGATCGCGGCGTTCTACCGCTCCGAGTACCACGAGCGGATGGGCGGCGAGGAGGACGCGCGGCGCGCCGAGGCGTACCGCAAGGAGAACCAGGAGCGCGTCGGCGTGCTGAAGCGCTACGCCCCGTCGGGCCGGGTGCTCGACGTGGGCTGCTCCACCGGCCAGTTCGCGGCCCAGCTCCGCGAGGCGGGCTACGACGCGCTCGGCTGCGACATCTCCGAGGACGCCTGCCGGAAGGCCGCGGCGCTGCTCGGCGAGGACCGGGCGCTGTGCGGGCCGGTGGAGTCGCTCCTCGACAGGCTGCGCGGCTCGCTCGACGCCATCACGATGATGGACGTCATCGAGCATTTCGACGACGTGGTGTCGCCGCTCCGGGCGATGCGCGAGATGCTCCGGCCAGGCGGGACCCTCTTCCTGCGCACGCCCACGCTCCGCTCGCCTTTCTACAAGGTGGCCGACCTCAGCTACCAGCTGAGCGGCGGCCGCTACAAGGACGCGGTGCTCAAGATCTACCACGCCGAGCATTTCTTTTTCTTCACCGAGCGGGCCATGCGCGCGCTGCTCGAGGACACCGGCTACGAGGTGCTGGCGATCGATCCCGACCCGCTGCTCTGGGAGAATTTCCGCTCGGCGGAGATGCGGCAGGGTCCGCTGGTGAACTCGGTGCTGGCGGCTGTGTACTTCGCCGGCCGCCTCGCCGATCGCGGCCACGGCATGAAGGTCGTCGCGCGGCGGCCGGGCTAGCCGGCGGAGGGCGCGGCGGTGAGCGTGGACATCTCGGTCGTCATCCCCGTCTACAACGAGGAGCCGGCCATCGAGCACAGCCTCGAGGTGGTGCGTGCGCACCTCGACAAGATCGGCCGGAGCTACGAGCTCGTCTGCGTGGACGACGGCTCCCGCGACCGCACCCTGGAGCGGCTCCTGGCCGCGGCCGCGGCGGATCCGCGGGTGCGCCCGGTGCCGCTCGCGCGCAACTTCGGCAAGGAGGCGGCGATGGCCGCCGGCCTGAGCGAGGCCCGGGGCCGCGCGCTCATCTTCATGGACGCCGACCTGCAGCACCCGCCCTCGCTCATCGCGCGCATGGTCGAGCTCTGGGCCGAGGGCTACGACGTGGTGAGCGCCGTCAAGGAGACGCGGGCGCGCGAGAGCCTCGTCTACCGGATGATGACCTGGGTGTTCAACGCGCTCATGGCCGGCGCGGCGCGGGGCGACTTCCGGGGCGCCTCCGATTTCAAGCTGATCGACCGCCAGGTGGTCGACGCGCTCATGCAATGCGCGGAGCGCAACCGCTTCTTCCGGGGCCTCGTGACCTGGGTGGGCTTCCGGACCACCGAGATCCCCTTCACCGTGGCCGAGCGCCTGCACGGCACCACCAAATGGTCGGTGGTCGGCCTCATCCGCTACTCCATCCGCAACCTCATCGCCTTCTCGGCGCTGCCGCTGAAGATGGTCACGGCCATGGGCTTCGGCACCCTTGTGTTCGCGGCCGGGCTCGGCGCGCAGACCCTGTGGCGCTACCTGGACGGCGAGGCGCTCAGCGGGTTCACCACGGTGATCCTGCTCCAGCTCATCCTCGGCGGGCTCCTGCTCACCAGCGTCGGGGTCATCGCGCTCTACGTGGCGGTGATCTATGACGAGGTGAAGCACCGGCCGATGTTCCTCGTGCGGCGCCCGCGGCCCGGGGAGGACGGCGGCGCGCGCGAGGACCGCGGCGCCCCGGCCCGGGCCGACGCGGACCGCGCGGGCAGCGGCGCCGATGGCTGAGCCGGCCCCGGTCCACGAGGGCGACGCGCGCGCCCCGCGCGCCGCACCGGCAGCCGGCAACCTCGCCCGGCGCCGCGCGCTGGGGCTCCTCGGATCGCTCGTCGTCGCGGGCTGCTTCGTCTGGCTGATGCGCGCCGGCACCCTGCCTGTCGTGCCGGCGGCCGAGCACCTCGCGCGCGTGCCCGCGTGGGTCCCCGTGGCCTACGGCGCGGTGTGGCTGCTCGTGCTGACCCTGCGCGCGATGCGCTGGTACTGGCTGCTCCGGCCGCTGCGCCCGGTGTCGATGCGGCGGGTGCTCACCGTCTCGTTCATCGGCTACGGCGCGCTCCTGCTCCTGCCCTTCCGCATGGGCGAGCTGGTGCGCCCCGCGCTCATCCGCCAGCAGGGCGGCATCTCGGGCTGGGCGGCCACGGGCAGCGTGGGCGCCGAGCGGGTGCTCGACGGCCTCTACCTGAGCGCGCTGCTCTTCACCGCGCTGCAGATCGCGAGGCCCCTCGACCCCCTGCCGGACCGCATCGGCGAGCTGCAGGTCTCGGCGGCGGTGGTCCCCGGCGCCGCGTACACCGCGCTCGCCGTCTTCTTCGCCGGCTTCGTGACCATGGGGGTGTTCTACTGGCGGCGCGCCTGGGCCCGCCGCACCACCGAGCGGGTCGTCGGGCTTGTCTCGCCGCGGCTCGGCGTCTGGCTGGCCGACCGCGTGGAGCACGTGGCCGACGGCCTGCGCTTCCTGCCCCGCTTCCGCTACACCGGCCCGTTCCTGGCGGTCACGGTGGTGTACTGGGCCGTCAATGCGGCCGGCATCTGGATGGTGTGCCGGGGCGCGGGCGTCGCCGGGCTCACCTTCGGCCAGGCGTGCGTGGTGATGGGCGTGCTCGCGCTCGGGGTGCTCGTGCCCAACGCGCCCGGGTTCTTCGGCGCGTTCCAGATCTCGGTCTACGCCGGGCTGTCGATGTACATCGCCCCGCGCGACGTGGTCGGCCCCGGATCCGCCGCGGTGTTCTGGCTGTACGTGCTGCAGATCGGGGTGACGTTCCTGGGCGCGGGAGCGGCGCTGCTCGTCGAGCGGATCTCGCCGAAGGACGCGCTGGCCGCCGCCGGGGATCAGCAGGCCGAGGCCGGCGAGCCGGGCGCAGGGCCGGCCTGATCCCCGCCGTCGGCCTCCTCCCCTCCCTCGGTCGCCTCAGATGACCGGCGGCGACGTGACGACGACCCGGCTCGGCCTCGGGCCCACGAGCACCGGATAGAGGACGCCCGCGAGCACGCCGCCGGCGAGCGGGGCGAGCCAGAACAGCCACAGCTGAGACAGCGCCCCTCCGCCGACGAACAGGGCAGGACCGGTGGAGCGCGCCGGGTTGACCGACGTGTTCGTGACCGGGATCCCGATGAGGTGAACCACCGTGAGCGCGAGCCCGATGGCGATCGGCGCGAACCCGCGCGGCGCGCCGTGCTCGGTCGCGCCGAGGACCACCGTCACGAAGCCGAACGTGAGGACGATCTCGGCCAGGAGGCTCGCGAAGAGCGAGTATCCGCCGGGCGAGCGCCCGCCATAGCCGTTCGACGCGAACCCTGCGTGCACGGTGAACCCGGCGGCGCCGCTGGCGATCGCATAGAGGATCCCGGCGGCGACGATGGCGCCGGCGATCTGGGCGAGGACGTACGGCAGGAGGTCTCGCGCGGGAAAGCGCCCGCCGGCGATCAGGCCGATCGTGACGGCGGGGTTGAAGTGCGCGCCCGAGATGTGGCCCACCGCGTAGGCCATCGTCAGGAAGGAGAGCCCGAACGCGATCGCCACGCCCAGGAAGCCGATCCCCAGCCTGGGATACGCGGCCGAGAGCACGGCGCTCCCGCAGCCGCCGAGCACGAGCCAGAACGTTCCGAGAAACTCTGCGGCCGTACGCCTGGACAACGACATCTCCATCTCTTCATCTCCCCCTGCGGCAGGCCCCCTCGGCGCGGATCGGGGCGCGGCGGCGGCCGCGCCCGACCGTGGAGCCATCCCGACGGCTGGCGCAGGCCGCACGTTCGACCGGCGGGCACCCCGCCGAGGCGACGCTCCACCGGCCCTTCGTCGACATTGGATGAGCTCCGGCCCGCCGCGTTGCGGTCGGACCGTTTCGAGTGGGCTCTCCCGGTCGAGCGCGCCTCCCCGGCGCGGCCGGACGGGCCGCGCGGCCAGAGGAAACGAGGCTCCCGCCGGCGGCGCCTCCGGGAGCCTCGCGCCGCGGACCATCGCTGCAGCGACCTCGCGGGATCGGGGCGTCTTACAGACCGACGAGCTGCGGCGGGCAGCTGTACGCGTTGCCCATGTGGGTGACGTCGGTCTGCTGGCCGGAGATGTTGCCTCGGTCGCCGGAGATGGTGGTCCCGGCGTTCGTGTTCTCCAGGACCACGTAGTTGCCGCCCAGGCCATGGGCCTTGTTCTTCATGTCGTTGACCGCGCCCTCCTGCAGGTTCGCGTTGCTGGTGAACGCTCCAGACACGGAGCCGCCCTGCTCCCCGATCACCGTCCCCAGGAACCGGCACCCCTGCGGGGCCGGCTGCTTGGTGACGATGACCCGCTCGGCGCCCGGGTTGAGCTCGACGGCGGCACAGGCGGGCAGGGTCATGCAACACACGAGGAGAGCGAACGCACCGTGGATCGATGTCTTCATGGCAAGCACCTTGTGTCGATTGCTACGTGTGCAGGCGAGCGCTTCTTCCTCGCTGAACCTCCAGGACGGCAGGATTCCAACAGGCCTCCTCCACGATCGGCGTCGCGTCGCTCTCTCTCGTGCCGATCTCCCTCATGACGTCGCGGTTCGAGCGCCCCTCACCGGTGCTCGATCTTCCGCAGCCGGTACGCCCGCGCGTCCCACAGCGAGAACGCCAGCTCGCCGCTCGCGAGGACGTCGAACCCGTGGCGGGCCGCGAGCCGCGCGACGTCGGCCGCGTCGCGCGCGGGGTCGCCGCGGTACGAGTAGCCAAGGACGACGAGCTCCCCGCCCGGACGCAGCGCCCGGCGCGCCTCCGCGACGAGCCGATCCACGACCTCCGCGCCCGCGGCGACGATGTACGGGAACGAGTCGATCGCGTACACGAGATCGAAGCGGGCCGACGGCGCGTCGCCCAGATCGACGCCCGACGAGACCGCGAGCACGACGTTCGAGCGCCCCGCGCAGCGGCGGCGCGCGGCCTCGATCATGCGCGGCGAGACGTCGAGCCCCCACGCCTCGCGCACCCTCGGCGCGAGCGCCGCCTCGAAGCGGCCGATCCCGCAGCCGATCTGCAGGATCGTGCGGTCCTCGCCGATCGCGCCCCACCGCTCGAGGAGCTCGACCACCTCCCGCGTCGCCCGCTCGAGGAGCTCCGGATCGCCGAGCGAATACGCAGCGACGCTCGCCTCCTCCGAGCGCTCGCAGAGCTCGTCGAACAGCCGCGCGGTGGAGCGACAGGCTCCCCGCGCGTCCTCCCCGGCGACGCGCGCGCCCCGGTGCGCGCCCAGCATCGCCGCCACGGTCGCGCACCCGGCGCGCCGCTCGTCCAGGCAGCGGCGCAGCGCCTCGAGGCGCGCCGCCCGCTCGCCCTCCCCTGCCGCCAGCCGCGCGGCGTCGATCGCGCCCGCGGCGGCCTCGAGGTTCCCCGCGGCGTCGAGCAGCCGCACCAGGCCGACCTCCGGCGACGCCTCGCCGGACATCACGGCCTGCACCGCGCCCTCGCCGTCACCCTCTCCGACCTCCCGCCAGGGCCTGCGCGCGCCCCGGCGCCGCAGCCGCCGGCGGAACGTCCAGCGGTCGACGGCGCCCCAGTCGTACTTGTACGGCTCGCGGCCGCGGAGGAAGTCCACGGTCCGCGCGCCCTCGCGCGCCGCGTGCTCGATCGCGCTGGCGAGCATCACGAGCCCCGGGCTGTACCACGCGAGCTCCGGATCGAAGCCGGTGATGTACGACGCGAGCCCGCCGCGCTCGGCGAACCCGTAGAGCGACGCGATGATCCGCCCGTCGAGCCGCAGGCCGAAGAGCCGCAGCGCGCCCCGCGCGCACAGCGCGCGCGCGGCCTCGCGGTGGAACGGCCGGAGCGCCTCGTCGAGCACGCCCCCCTCGCCGCGCGAGCGCCAGCGCGCCTTGTGGTTGGCGAACAGCGCCTCGAGCAGCTCGTCCACGCTCGCCGCGTCGGCCACGTCGAGGCGCAGGTCCCCGGCCCGCGCGAGCCGCTTCCGCGCGCGGGCGACGCGCGCGCGCATCCCCGGCGGGAACAGCTCGTCCGGCCCGGCGCCCTCGGGGATCGTCACCGCCGGACACGCCTCGTGCTTCTCGACCTCGTCCGACCAGCCGGGAGGCGCCTCGGCCAGGAGCAGCGGCGACGACGCGCGCAGGTCGTGGAGATCGGCGACGTCCCACGCGTCGGCGCGCTCTTCGAGGCAAGCGAGCGCCGCGTCCGCGACCGCGCGCTCGTACCCGGACGCGGCCAGGACATCGTTGTAATCGGAGGTCCCGGCGCCGAGCAGCGCGACGACGCGCTCGTCGCCGATGCGGTGAACCGCGAGGGGCGCGAGGCCGACGAGCCCCTCGTCCGACCGGAAGACCAGGGCGAGCACCTCCTCGGGCCCGAGCGCGCGGCACCACGGGATCAGCCACTCCGGCCGCTGGAACGCCGTCGCCGCCGGGCAGCGCTGCCACAGCGCGCTCCACGGCTCCCGCAGCGCCTCGAGCTCCTCGCGGCGGCTCAGCACCTCTACGTCGAGTCGTTCGCTCACCTGCCCTCCGAGCGGCAGGCTCAGCGCTCCTCGGTCGTCGTCGAGCGCGCGCGGGCGCTCACCGGGCTCCCCCACCCCTGCCGGCGCCGTATCCTCGCAGACGCGCGCGGCCAGGCAACCGACGCGCGCCACCTCGGCGGGGGTTCTGGAAAGCTCGCGCCGGCCCGCCCGTCGCCCCTGGCCGCTGGTTGCCGAGCTTGCCAGCCCCCGCCGGGTCAGGCGAGGACGGCGCGTCCCGGCCGGTGTATCCTCTCGCGGGAGATCCTCGGACCATGCGAAATTTTGACCGGATCACCGCGCACCCTGGCCGAATGAACGGGCAGCCGTGCATCAGGGACCTTCGCCTGACGGTGAAGCGGGTGCTGGAAGTGCTGGCGACCTATCCGGACCGCGAAGAGCTGCGACGCGACTACCCGGAGCTGGACGACGAGGACATCCGGCAGGCCCTGGCCTTCGCCGCCGCCATGATCGGGGATGAGGTCATCGACCTGCCCCGGAGCGCATGACGCCGACCTTTCGATTGCTCCTGGATCAAGGGCTTCGCGCTCGGCGGCAGAGCGGTTACGCGCGGCCGGCGTCGACGCGATCCATGTAGCCGAGATCGGGATGTGGGCCGCGCTCGATGAGGAGATCCTCGAACAGGCCCGGCAATCGAAGCAGGTGGTCGTGACGCTCGATGCAGATTTTCACACACTGCTCGCACTTGCTGACGCGAACGCCCCTTCTGTGTTGAGGCTGCGGGTAGAACGACTGAACGGAGAGGCATGTGCCAGGATGATCCTGGATGTGCTCGCGGTGTGTGGCTCAGAGCTCCTTGCGGGCGCGGCGGCGACAGCGGACCTTACCCGCGTCAGGCTCCGGCGATTGCCGCTGACCGATCCAGGACGATAGACCGAGGCCTGAGCGCGCTCAGCTGTGGCCGAGCACCGGGTGCGGCCGGTCAGCCGTCGGCGCGCGCCACGGCGAAGATCAGATGACGTTCCAGCCGGATCCCCTCCGGCGCGCGGCGGCGCTCGAGCTCGGCCGCGAGCGCTGCCTTGACCCGCGCGGCTCCCGCTGGATCGAGGTCGGACAGGAAGTTGCCAAACGAGCTGGCCAGGTAGAACGCGACCACGTCGTCCGTGTCCGCGAAATGATCGGTGAAGGACCGGATCTGGAGCCTCGGATCCTCGAAGCCGGCGAGCAGGAGGGTGCTCGTCAGGTCGTCCGAGGTCACCTTGTAGGTCGTGCTGCCGAGCGTCTCCACGGTGCCGGTCAGGCCGAGAGACGACAGCACCCCCTCGATCACCCGCTCGAACTCGTGCGGGCGCTCCCTGGCGGCCGAGCTGATGCCGAGGCGCCCTCCCCGCCTGAGCACCCGGCGCGCCTCGCGCAGCGGGCCGAGCTTCTCGGGCAGCCAGTGGAGCACGCTGTTCAGGAACACGACATCGAAGCTCCCCGCTGCGAACTGCGAGAGATCTTCGGCCTGGCCGACGCTGGCGCGGAAGTTCGGCCGGCGCTTCCCGTTCGCCAGCTCGACCCGGAGCGGCAGCGGATCGACGCCGGCCACCGCGCCGGAGGGGCCGACCTGATCGGCGACATAGGCCCCGAGCCGGCCCGTCCCACACCCGACGTCGAGGACGCGCTCGCCCGGGGAAACCTGGAGATCTTCGATGAGCAGCTTCCCGTGGTTGAACTGCCGATCGCTGACGCGATCGTAGGTCTCGGCCAGGACAGCTGAATCGAGCGAAAGGCTGACCATCATGGCTCCTTGTGAGAGGAGGTGGAGATCGGCGAAAGACGGCTCCGAATGGAATGTCTCCCCGAGCACCACGTCTGTTATCGAGGACAATAGTCCGCCATAACGGACCGAGCAAGCGCGATCTCGACGGCTGCGCGCGATGGCGGCGATGCGCCCGAGGCGCGCGGTCCGGGGGTGCGCGCCGGCCGTGACGCCGCGGGCGACAGCGACGCCGCTGTCCAGGTTTCACCGTCGCGGGCGGGCGTGGTAGCGTTCGCCGGCTCTCGAACAACGAGGAGTCGCTCATGAGCTGGATCGACCAGTACCGCGCCTTGGCTCGCTACAACCTGTGGATGAACGACAAGCTCTTTGCGCTGGTCGGCAAGCTCGACGACGTGGAGCGCAAGCGCGATCGCGGGGCCTTCTTCCGGTCGATCCACGGCACGTTGAACCATATCCTGCTCGCCGACCGCACGTGGATGGGGCGCTTCACCGGCGACGCGGAGCGGTTCGTCTCCCGCGATCCGAGCGGGAAGGCCATCGAGATCACCGCGCTCTCGCAGGAGCTCTATGCGGACTTCGGCGATCTCTCCCGCGAGCGCGCCACGACGGACGCGGACATCCTCGCCTGGGTGCACGAGATCGACGAGCGGGCGCTCGCGGGCGACCTGACGTACACGCGGAGCGGGACGGTCTACACCTCTCCGCTCTGGTGGTCCGTCGGGCACCTCTTCAATCATCAGACCCATCACCGCGGTCAGGTGACCACCCTGCTCACACAGATGGGAATCGACCCCGGCTCGACCGATCTGATCGCGATGCTGCGGGACGAGAAACGCGGGCCGTGACACGCGCACACGCGCCCCACGGCGAGCGCGGCTGTCCGGTGGTTCGATAGCACCTGGGCAGGCGGGCGAGGCCAGCCCTGGATCACCGGGCTGCGCGCCGCCGGCTGTCCTGTCGCGCCTGGCTCGCCGCCCTGACCTCGACGAGCGGATTGCGCGCCTCGGCGGCGCGCAGCCGCTCGAAGCGCTCGATCCGCGCGCGGTTGCCGCTCTGCCGCAGCGTCCGCGCGAGCACCACGCTCTCGGCGAGCCGGATGAACCGCAGGCGGTGGGCCGAGTCCACGTCCTCGACGTCTCTCCTGCCCACCCCGGGCCCGAACTCGCGATGGTAGGCGGCCCGGAGCCGGTGCTCCCCATGGAGGCCCAGCGCGTCCGAGAGCCCCTCGAGGGCGGCCCGCTCCGCCGGGGTCGACCACGAGAGGACCCTGGAATAGGGGGTCGCCATGGTCTCGTGATCGGGCTTGTTGACGTAGCGGCGCAGGAACACATCGGACGTCGCGACCGGCACATCGCCCGTCTCCTGGTGGAGGAGGGCGTACGCGAACGCCTCGTTCATCCCCACGAGCTGGTTCCGGTCGTAATCGGCGCCGTCGACGCGCTTCCCGAGGCGATCGACGCCCGAGAGGGCGGCGAAGAAGAAGCTGCTGAAATCGGTGTAGTCCGCCTCGTCGATCTCGGGTGTGCAGCCCGACGCGGGGCGGTCCCGGGTCGCCGCGAAGAACCCGACGATGTCGCGCTCGACCAGCTCGCCGTCGGGTCGGCCGCCCTCGAAGAGGAGGTTCGCGAAAGAGCCGGAGTAGCACTGGGCCATGACGAGGACGACGGGGGTGCCGGCGGGCAGCTCCTTCATGCGGGCAGCGAGGTCGCGCACGGACAGCGCTCCGCCGCCCCAGAGGTCGAACACGTTGTTGTCGAGGTCGTGCCCTGGATCCGGGCTCCCGTGGCCGGCGAAATAGAGCAGCAACGGGTCGGCGGGGCGCGCGTGGACGAACCTGCGCCAGATCGCGTCGAACCCGGGGCGGGTTGTCGCCCCGTCGATACGCGGCAGCCTGGGCGCGCGGTAGCGCGTCTGCTCGCCGTCGAGGAACTGCACGCTCCGCGTGCCGCGGCGCCCGTCGGCGAAGAGGACGCGCCGCTCCGCCGTGGCCGGAAGCAACGACTGGAAGTACCGGATGTGGCCTTCGATGGCCACCTGGTTCATGGGCGGCCTCGGGCCGCCGCCCACGACGAGCGCGCGCCAGGCAGCGGGCTCGGGGGAAGCCGGCGCAGGCAGGGCCGGCGGGGCAGGCGAAGCCGGGGGCGCCTGCGGGGTGGCCGGCGCAGGCAACAGGGCCTGCGGGGCGGCCGGCGCAGGGCGCGGCGGGCGCCCCGGCGAGTGGGGCGGCGCGGGGCGCGGCGGGCGCCCCGGCGAGGGTGGCGGCGCGGGGCGCGGCGGGTGGGCCAGCGAGGCCGTCGGCGCCGGGCGGGGCGGGCGCGCGCCCGCCGTCGCGGCGGTCGCCGTGGCAACGGCGATCACAGCGACCCGGAGGAGCAGATGGTGCGCGGCGGTCACGTCCTCGGCCTCGGCAGCGCGCCTCGCGGCGCTCGATTCTAGGTAGCACGACCGGCTCACCCGCGTCGACATGCGCTCCCTCGATCTCTCGGCCGCCGCCCACCCGGGTTGGCCCAGCCCACGTGGGCTGCGTCGAGCGCGAGCTACAATGGGGACGCCTGGTTCCGTGGCGAGCGCGCCACCGAGAGAGACGCCGTCGCAGCGTACGCGTGTGCCTCCGCGAGGGTGCCGTGCGCCCCCCGTCGGGCTGTTTCAGTCAGCCAGGCAGTCTGTCTGTCAGCCGTCAAGCAGCCTGTCTACCGGGCAGTCTGCCTGCCTGTCTGCTTCAATCCGAGCCAGGACAACGCCCTCGATTTCGAGCGAGGACCTGCGCCGACCGGCAGTATTTCGCCGCAGGCGGGGCAGATTGCATCGCCGAGCCCATCCTCGGCCACTGCAGAGCTCCCCTCCTTTCACCACGGTCTCGGCCGGTGATCGCGGCGCGTCGGCTGCGCGACGGCACGGCTCGCGGCGGGAGGGATCGGCGGCGCGCCACGCTCGCTCCAGGGAGCCACCGTATGGCCGAGGTCGGTCATCCCCTGCGCGGATCTTCTCATCGGCCTCTGGCACGCAGATTGCCGTTCTGCGCGCCATCGAATGCACGAACACAGGAGGGAAGATCATGTCGGCCAGCTCATCAAAGACGACCATCGCTCATGACGAGATCCGCCAGTGGGCCGAATCGCGCGGAGGCCGCCCGGCGACGGTGAAGAGCACCGAGGAGGGCGGTGAGCCTGGCATCCTCCGCATCGATTTCCCCGGGTACAGCGGGGAAGACACCCTGGAGGAGATCTCGTGGGAGGACTTCTTCGACAAGTTCGAGGCGTCGAACCTCGCCTTCGTGTACCAGGAGAAGACAGCGGACGGGCAGCCGAGCAACTTCTCCAAGCTGGTGAGCCGCCCGGACGACATGGTCCAGAAGGGCAAGCCGGCGTCGCGCGCGGCAAAGGGCAGCACGGAGAAGGCGAGCAGCGCCAGGAGCACGAAAGAGAAGCGCGAGAAGGCCGAGCTCGACGTCGAGGTGGAGGTCCAAATCGATCTCGACGAGGAGCCCGGCGGCGCCGAGCAGCGTCCTCGCGGGAAGCAGGCCCGCCCGAGGGGCGCCGAGGGCGAGCACGCGTCCCATATGACCATCGACCACGACGAGATCCGCGCGTGGGTCGAGGCGCGCGGCGGCCACCCGTCGACGGTGGCGCGGACCGAGAAAGAGGGGGAGCCCGGCGTCCTCCGGATCGATTTCCCAGGGTACAGCGGGGAAGACACCCTGGAGGAGATCTCGTGGGATGATTTCTTCGACAAGTTCGAGGCGTCGAACCTGGCCTTCGTGTACCAGGAGGCCAAGGCGAGCGGCGAGCCGAGCTACTTCTCGAAGCTGGTGAGCCGCCCGGACGACATCGGCGGCAAGAAGGCGAAGCAGAGCAAGCAGAAGTCGAGAAAGGCGGCCTGAGCCAGGAAACGAGGACCGGGGAAGGAGACCGGCGGGCCGCAGGAAAAGCGGTGCTGAGGCTCAGCGCCGGCGCGCGGGCCCCGTCGGGGCGGCATGCGGCGCGCCGGACACGTCCGAAGAGCCCGGTATGACCGGTGCGCCCGACGCATGGTTTCCCTGCCACGCCGAGGCGTTCGTGAGCAGCGCGTCCCGGAGCTCCGCGGCAGCGCCCTGGAGCTCGCCGCCGCGCCTGCGGACGAGATGGAAGACCTTGCGCGGCAGCTCGGGCAGCGGGCGCGCGACGAGGCCCCGGGGGAGGCGGCAGCAGGCGTTGACCACCGCGATGCCGACGCCGAGCTGGACGAAGTGGACCATCAGCTCCCAGCCGTTCGCCTCGACCGCCGGCTCCCAGCGGACACCTGCCGAGAGCAGCGCCTGAGCGAGCAGGGCCCGGTGGGGCCGCGACGGGCCGGGGACGACGAGCCGCGCCCCCTCGAGGTCGCGCAGCCGGACCTGGCGCTTCCGGGCGAGCGCGTGGCCTTCGGGGACGACGAGGACCTGCGCCACCTCGGTGAGGCGATCCGCGGCGAGCCCGTCCGGCGCCCCCTCGAGCGGCGCGACGCCGAGGTGGGCCTCGCCCGCCGCGACGGCCTCGAGCGTGCCCTCGCGGTCGCGCGTGAGCAGCCGGAGCGGGGCCGCGGCGCGCGCGGTGAAGGCGCGGATCCCCTCGCCGAGCAGGTAGAGGTACGAGCCCTCCCCGGCGCAGAGCACCACCGGCTCCCGGCTCTCGCCGTGGCGGAGCACGTCGAGGAACGAGCGCGTCCGCTCGCCGACCTCGCGCCCGAACGCCGCGACGCGCTTGCCGTCGGCCGTGAGCTCCAGCCGCTGCCCGCGCCGC
This sequence comes from Sorangium sp. So ce124, assembly GCF_051525235.1. NCBI lineage: Bacteria > Pseudomonadati > Myxococcota > Polyangiales > Polyangiaceae > Sorangium > Sorangium sp. So ce124. The sequence continues at coordinate 2,969,120 of NZ_CP150312.1, read as the reverse complement.
TGGTAGAGCGTGACGCCGAGCGCCTCGCCCAGCTTGCCGATCTGGGCGTGGAGCGCCGGCTGCGAGACGTGGAGCGCCCGCGCCGCGCGCGTGAAGTTGAGGTGCTCGGTGAAGACCACGAAGGCGCCGAGCCAGTCGAGGTTGAGCATGGCGGGAAGCTATCGCGAAACGCGATAGCGACTCCAGAAATACTTCTTCCGGATGATAGCCGGGCGTCTATTCTTTCTCTCGCCGATTCCCTTCACGGTTTCGGTCCCGGTCCCGTCCAGGGACCTTCCGGAGGCCTCTGCCTGCCCGCGCGGATCGCGGGCCGCGGCTCCGGTTCACGAGACGAGAATGGAGCTTGAGATGGGCCGCGATCGCTTGACCGACATGAGCAAGAAGCTCTCCTGGCTGCTCCGCCACGCGGCGCCCGCGCAGGGCGTCGCCATGGACGACGCCGGCTGGGTGGCCGTGGACGATGTCCTCAAGGCGCTCCGGATCTCCCGGTCGGTGCTCGACGAGGTGGTGGAGAACAACACGAAGAACCGCCTCGAGATCCGCGGCGACCGGATTCGCGCCTCGCAAGGGCACTCGCGCGACGGGATGCCGGTGACGCTCGCGGGCCTCGAGGCGTCGTGGGAGGAGGTCCACGGCGACGCGTCGATCTGGCACGGCACGAGCGTGGACGCCGTGAGCGGCATCGCGCGCGAGGGGATCCGGCCGACGGCGCGCACGCACGTCCACTGCACCGACGCGCTGGGCAGCGCGGTGGGCAAGCGCGCGAAGGTCGACGTGATGCTCGAGATCAGCCCCGCGAGGCTCCGGGCGCGCAGCGTGCGCGTCTTCCGCAGCCAGAACGGGGTGATCCTGGTGCGGGAGGTGCCGGTCGAGTGCCTCGTGGGACTCTTGCCGATCGCCGCGCGGGCGCAGCGGGAGGCCGAGGCGCTGCGGGCGATGCTCTTCGGCGAGGGGTCGCGCGGGGCGGCGTGATGGCCTTGTCCCGCAAGGGATTGAGCCGCGCGTGGGAGTTGCCCAGGGCAACCCGTACCGGTGACGAACATCCGGCCAAGCGTTATCGCATGTGCTCGATGTCTCGCGGCATGGTCACCCAGCTGTGCATTCGCTCCTCGTAGACCGAGAATGTCGGCGCAGGAAAGCTTGGGTCAGCGAAGGCGCCAACCGGAATGGCGATGCTCTCCTCGTGCCCGGCCATGACGGGAGGCGCTGCTGCGTTACGTGCTGCGACCCCCGATCGCAAAGGAGCGCGTCGAGCCGCAGCAGGACGGCCTGGTGCGGCTCTTGGCGCGCAAGCGCATCGGACCGCGCCCTGCGAAGCCAGAAGAGCCTACGAAGGCGGACGATGACGCCGCTCCGATACGCAAGCGTGGCGGCTATCGAGTGGTCGACAAACCGCGCCGAGCTCTTGCGCCGCACATTGCGATCGATGTCCTCGAGTGCACAGCTTGCAAGGGGCGGATGAAGCTCGTGCTCGACCGCTCGGGGCATAAGTGAGTCCTGGCCCCTGAAGCGTTCCCAGGTTGGACGCAAGTCCTCCACGCCCGCCTTCGTGCGCGCTCGCGGCCGCTTCACCCGAAACGCGGGATTATTGGGCCGACGGTCGATTCCGTCGATGTGAGGCTCGCGTGCACGCAGCGAGCGGCGCGAGCCGCATTGGCATCAGAGAATCCATGATTCCCAACTCGATACGTCCTCTTGCGGTTTGTGCCCATGTTCCGATTCTCCTGGCGACCATGTTCGCGGCCTGCGCGGACGGCGACGCGCGCCCCGACCCGGTCCAGTCGATCCAGTTGAAGGCGACGTCGGTGCCGAACGGATTCTCGTTCCAGACCGTGCTCTCGGGACTCGAATTGCCCACGATGGTGCGGTTCTCTCCCGACGGGCGCGTCTTCGTTTCCGAGAAGAGCGGCAGGGTCAAGGTCTTCGATTCGCTCACGGATACGAGCCCGACGCTGCTCATCGATCTGTCCACCCAGGTCTACGACTACTGGGATCGCGGCCTCCTCGGAATGGCGCTGCACCCGAGCTTTCCGACCCAGCCCTATCTCTACCTGCTCTACGCGACCGACATCGTTCCCTACGGAGACACGTGTCCCGATCCGCCCGGCGCGACGAACGACGGATGCATGGCGAACGGGGCGCTCGTCCGGATCACGGTCGGCACGGACAACACGGTGCTAGAGACGAGGGATCTCCTCCGCGGAAATTGGTGCCAACAGTTCCCCTCGCATTCGATCGGCTCACTCGAATTCGGCGCGGACGGCGCGCTCTACGTCAGCGCGGGCGATGGAGCGAGCTTCAACTTTACGGACTACGGACAAGCCGGCGGAGATCCGAAGAGCCCGACGCCCCTCAATCCCTGCAACGATCCCCCTCTCGAGGGTGGGGCGCTCCGAAGCCAGGATCTGCAGACCACGTCCGCCTCCGACCCGGTGACGTTCGACGGCGCCATCCTACGGATCGATCCGCTCAGCGGCGAGCCGCTCCCGGGGAATCCGCTCCTCGGAGGCGATGCGCGTGACGATCGGATCGTGGCCTATGGGCTGCGCAATCCGTTTCGAGTCACGACGAGGCCTGACACGTCTGAGCTCTGGATCGGCGACGTCGGCTGGGAGACTTGGGAGGAGATCAATCGCGTCCCCGATCCCACTGCGTTCCCGATCCGGAACTTCGGCTGGCCGTGCTACGAGGGCACGGGTCGCAACCCGAGCTACGATAGCGCGGACCTGCCGATCTGCGAGAACCTCTACAGTACCACGGGCGCGGTGACGCCTCCGCACTTCACGTATCAGCACGGCGTTCCGCTCGAGAGCTGCCCGGAGACTCCCGGGTCAACCTCCGCCATCACCGGGCTCGCGTTCTACGCGGGAGGGAACTACCCGGTCAGCTATCAGGGTGGGCTGTTCTTCGCCGACTTTGCCCGCGCATGCGTATGGGTGATGCTCCCGGGTACCGATGGCCTTCCGTCGCCTTCGAATATCTCCCTTTTCGCGAAGGACGAACCAGCCGTCGCCCTCGTGCGCGGTCCCGGTGGCGACATCTTCACCGTCGACCACAACGGCGGCACCATCCGACGGATCGTCTTCGCTGGCGCCGGCAACGCTCCGCCGACTGCCGTTGCGCAAGCCACGCCGACGCGGGGGAGCGCGCCGCTCGCCGTCACCTTCGACGGGCGCAGCTCTTTCGACCCCGATGGCGATACCCTCTCGTATAGTTGGGATCTCGACGGGGATGGTCAGCTGGACGATGCGTTCACGTCGATGGCATCGTTCACGTACAGCACGCCGGGCACATACGTCGCCACGCTCGGCGTGTCGGATGGCCGCGGCGGCACGGCGACGAATTCGGTCACGATCGCGGTCGCCAACGACGCGCCGTCGGCGACGATCATCACGCCGGCCGTGGGGACGACGTGGGGCGTGGGTGACACCATCAACTTCTCCGGGCAGGGGACGGATCCCCAACAAGACCCGTTCCCGACGTCGTCGATGCGGTGGGTGCTCGACCTCCGTCACTGCTCGCCGGACCAGCCGACCGACTGCCACACGCATCGGCTCCAGGAGTTCGTCGGTGTTCCCTCGGGGAGCTTCGTGACGCCCGATCATGAATATCCGTCGCACCTCGACCTCACCCTCACGGTGAGGGATGCGCTCGGCCTGAGCGATTCGGAGACGCTGTCGCTTTACCCGCGCACGATCGATCTCTTCTTCGACACCCAACCTCCGGGGTTCGCCCTCGTCGTCGGCAGCGCGCAGAAGAACGCGCCCTTCACGCGAACGTTCATCGAAGACTCCATGACGACGATCGCAGCGCCGACGCCGCAATCCTTCGGCGGAGCGACGTACGACTTCGAGTCGTGGTCCGACCGCGGCGCGCGGTTACACACGATCACGGCCTCCGCTGTGGGCACCCTCGCCGCGACGTTCGATGGTCGGCCCGTCGCGGTCGCGACGGCGACGCCAAGCTCGGGGCAGGTTCCGCTCACCGTCTCGTTCTCGGCGGCGGGCTCGAGCGATCCGGACTCCGATTCCCTGAGCTACGCGTGGGATCTCGACGGCGACGGCCAATTCGACGACGCGACGGGCATCACAGCCTCGTGGACGTATTCGGTCGCCGGCACCCACATCGCGAGCGTTCGGGTCACGGACGGAAGGGTCGGGGTCGCCATTGCGACCGCGACCGTAGCCGTCTCCGAGGCACCAGCGAATACACCGCCTGTCGCGGCCCTCGACGCCAGCCCGACCTCGGGCCTTGCTCCGTTGACCGTCAACTTCTCGGCGGGGCGATCCTTCGATGCCGACGGCGACGCGCTCACCTACAGCTGGGATCTGGACGGCGACGGGGTGTTCGGCGATGCCTCGGGAATCTCGCCCACGTGGACGTATTCGAATCCTGGGGCTCGGCTGGTGACGCTGCGCGTCTCCGATGGGCGCGCCGGGACGAGCGCGGCAACTGCGAAGATCCGCGTGCGGGGAGGCGGTTCGCATTGAACGCCTCGTTCAGACCGCAGGCGTCGAAAGACGCCGTGTGGTCAGAGGAATACCCTGCGCGCGCATGGCCTGATCTTCAATCACGAAAGGATCGAACGATGAATCTCAAGTCGTTGGTCATTGCTGGTGTGTTCGCTGCTTCCAACCTGTTCGCGCTGGCGTCGAAGGCGGAGGGCCAGCCCTTCGCAAGGGTAAACTCCCACCCGGTCCCTGGTTCGACCGTGAGCGTCGGCGGCGGGGGCGTCCTGGAAGAGGACGGAACCGCGCACGGCGTCATCGCCCCGTCGATCGAGGGCGATCTCTTCATCGCCCTCCTCGACTCCTGGACGCTCGTCGACGACACAACGGTCGAGATCTGCTACACCCTTCATTGGATCGGCTATAGCGGTGGCATTCCCGACATCGACCTGTGTCAGGAGTACGTCCTCAACACGTGCAACCTGAACGATGACGGGGACGCCTACATCTGCGTGGATGAGGTCGGGCCTTGATCCGGTTCGGCTCGCGGAGGGCGCGGCGGCGTCGTGTCGATATCGTCCACGGTGAACATGACGCGCAGGTAGCCGAGGGGCTCATGCCGATCACGGCGCGGGCGCAGCGGGAGGCCGAGGCGCTGCGAGCCCTGATCCTCGGGGGGTGAGGGCGGCGCTGGCGTGCGCGCTCCTCCCGCAGCTCAGCGCCCCCCTGTCAGCCTCGCTGGCTCCTCGGCTCCGCACTTGCTGCTGACGCCGAGCAGCTCGCAATACCTGTCGCCTATCCACCGCTTCTCTTTGTCCTCGCAATTGCATAGCGATAGGGTGGGCACAAAACTGAAGTCTTGCGCCTTCACCGCACGATGGCAGCCCAGGCAGCTCGACCGCCTCGCCACAGGCGCGATGTCGCACGGCCCTCGCGAGGCGGCCCCGCCCGGCGCGCTCGATCCCACGATATAGGTCTCGATCACCGAATTCCTCAGCGTCGCCGGCTCGGGCTTCGACCCGCTGTGCGGCTTGTACTGCACGCCGATGAGCTGGTAATGCTGGAGCACGGTATCGTTCGACTTCAACCAATCGCGCGCCTGCGCGTTGAGCTTCTGCACTTCCGGCGGGATGGGGTCGACCCGCGTGATCTGCGTTCTGCACACCGTGGAGCCGTTCACATGCACCTGCTTGCTCGTGTTGGGACGGCACGTCGACGCGTCACACCTGGGATCGTTGAACGAGGGCCCGCTGGGCGCCTCGGCAGGCGTCAGGTTGTCCACATGCTCGAACGTGGACCAGATCCAGTCCCCGTAGGGCTTGGATTTTTGCATGATGTGAAAGCCGATCAGGCCCAGGCGGATCTTGCCGTCCCCGGCTCCCGGGCCCGACGGCCGCGGCGAGGCGAGCCTCTGGAGGAACCGACCGCTCTTGCTCTCCGCGTCGGACAGCCGCTTCCAGGCGAGCTTGATCGCCATCGTGCCGACGAAGTCGAAGGTATCCGCTCCGGAGTCTGGGCCCCGGGCCTTGCACTGGCCCGTCCTGAAGTCGATATAAGCGGCATTCGCCGTAGGCTGAGCAGACGCCTCGGCCTCCACCGCATTCATGAGCGTCTCGTGCCACCTGTCGTCCAGCCTGACTTCGTAGAGCACCGTTTGCCCGTTCTGATCGTACACGACCCGGTGCGGCTCGGAGGCCTCGCCCGCGCCCCGCCGGAGCGAGTCCGTCAGGCAATCGCCATGGCAACTCCATCCCAGCGGGTCGTCCAGCTCCGGCGAGTCGTCGTCGGGATCATCGTTCAGACTCCTGTAAATCTGCTCTGGCGTGTACCAGCTATTCCAGCGGGGATAGACGCCCCGAGCGTTCAGCCGGTTGAGCTCGCGCTCGGCCGTCCAGCCGCCGGGATAGGGGACCCGTCCAGGCCAGTTGAGCGCGATGAACAGGCGCCAGGCGAAGAGCTCCATTCCTCGACGCTCCTGGCCGGGATCCTCGCTCCACGGCGAGACGCAGTACCATGTGGCGGGCAGGTTGATGAGCTCGTAGCCGCTCACGAAGGGGAACCCTGGTGCTTCTCCCACGGCCGCCCCGGGGCCCTTGACGCCGGGGGTGAGGCTGCCCCCACGTCCGCTCGCCGTCAGGCACGCGCTCCCGGCGAGCAGGGTGAACAGTGCACCTACGATCGCGATCGTGCGCATGTAAAACCTCTGTCTCTGCGTCTATCGTCAGAACACCGAAAGAACCGGCGCGAAGCCAAGATACCCCTTGGCGCCGAGGCCTTGCCCCGCATGAAGCGTGATCTTGACGTCGAGCCAGCGATGAATACGGGCCTCGGTCGAGACCGAAGGGCTCGACTCGCGGGCGCTCCCCGGCCAGGCCTGCAGCGCGCGCCGCTTGTCGGGGGCACAGAGCCCGTGCTCCTCGAGCAGCTCCAGCAGCGCGCGCCGCTCGGGGTCCAGGCGCGCCGGGTGGTCCAGCTGAAGCTGCGAGAAGGCGACAGCGACGTAGGGCAGGAGCGCGTGGTCGAGCGCGAGATCGAAGTAGACGGTGTCGTCCGCCGTCTCCTGGGTCGAGAAGGTGCTCACGAGCTGCTCCAGCGAGTCGAGCGGACCGGGCCAGCCGAGATCCTTCAAATAACCCACCAGCTGCGCCCTGGGGACGGCGCCGTAGAGCTTGATCGTCGCCGGCTCTCTGGCCAGCATGAACGATACGTGGATGATGCGACCAGAGAGCGGGAGGCCCCTGAAGCAAGCCTTCATCACGCTCCGGTTGCTCGCGGACAGCACCCCCTCGAAGGCTCGGGGGAGCGCAGGCGCCAGGAGATCCAGGCAGCTCTCGTAGGAATCCTGAGGGTCCCAGGCAGCCGAAGAGCTCTCCGTGGTCAGGTACCCAGGGTCGACGCAGACGCAGAGCGACGGGGACTGCCGCGCCGCCGGGCGCGTATTCACGTGGTCGAACTCGAGCCACAGGAAGGGCATCCTGCTGGGCCCTCCGTGGGCGAGCGTCGACCAGCGGCGGATGACGTCCCAGGTGAACTGCCAGGCCGGGTCGCGCGTGAGCTCGTCCGGCGGCTGGTCGGCCGCGGCGCGGATGCTCCGCAGGGCGTCGTCGTCGCGGGAAGGGGCCACGCAGGCCAGGAAATCGACCTGTTCCTGCCCCGCCGGGAGGCGGCACTCGATGTAGTACGAAGAGAACAGGTCGGGGAGCCGCGCCGTGAGCGCGCCGATGCTGGACTTCACGGCGTGGTCGACACACGCGCTGGGGATCCTCGGCGCGACCAGCTCGCTGATGTCATGACTGGACCACATATTGGCTCCGAATCCGTCCCATGGTCAGGTGTCACGGCGCTCGAGAGACGCACGCTGCGGCGAGGGTCACCAGATCGGCGGGGTCGGCGATACGAGCTCCTCGACCAGGAGCTTCTGGCAGAGCGCCTTGAGCGCGCGCTCGTAATCCGCGGGGCTCGTGCTCACCTTGGCGACCTTCACCACCTCGGTGGCCACGGCGCTCCCCCTCGGGATACCGAACTGGCTCTCCATCGTGGCCAGCATGTCTTCGTGGAAACGCGCGCGTATCCTGGCGTCGTTCTTCACCCAGTACATCAGGGAGAGCAGCCCTTTCGGCTTCTTGCCAGCGCCGGCCACCATCTCTTCGCGCCTGGCATCACCATGATTCGAATCGCTCACGATAGACCTCCATCCTGTCAGAATCATTCCATCGGAGAGACGAGCTCTCCGGAGAGCTCGTCGAGCATCGCCTTGGCCGACCTCAGGTGCGAGGTGTCGAACCCCTCCGTGAACCAGCTGTAAGGTCCGACCAACAGCTGTCGAGCGGCGGCGCCTCTCCCCTGACGATGCCAGAGGCGCGCCAGGCTGAGCGCGGCGCGCAGCTCCAGCGATCTGGAGTGATGGCGGCGAGCGCTCTCGACGGCCTTGAGCAGGGACTCCTCGGCCCGGTCCGCGCCCGCCGCGGTCGGGTCCGCGCGCAGGATCAGGTCGCCACGGAGGCGATGAAGCTCGGCTTCGTAGAGGAGGCTCTGGGTCTTGACCGCTTGATCGAGGGCGTCGTCGACGGTCGCCAGCGCTTCTTCAACCTGGCCGAGCTCCCCGAGCGCCTCGGCCAGCCCTACCGAGAACTCGGGGTAGCCGCAGCGCTCGCCCGTATCCCGTATCCTCTGGAGCCCAGCGCGGATGTCCTCGACGCCGCGGGCCGCCTGCCCCTCCAGGCAGAGGGCCCGGCCTCGGAGGAAGATGCTCGCGGCGTGCCACAGAGGAAACCCTTTGTCCTCGGTGATCGCGAGGAGCGACGGGATCTCCTCGAGCACCGCGCCGCCTTCACCGCGCAGCGCGGCGATCTGGAGGGCGCGAAACAGGCTATGTACATAGCTGTGCACGTGCCCCCGCGCTTTGGTCTGGGCGACCGCGGTGCGCGCCTTCTGGATCGCCTGATCCGGATAGCCAAGAAACCAGAGGGTCATGGCCAGGTACGCCATGCTCGCCGTCCCGGGATCATAGGAGTAGATGGCCGTCAGGGGGCCGTGCGCAGCGGCGTCGTAGAACGACATGGCTCGCTCCAGGTGCTCCTGCGCGGTCTGGAGCTCGCCCCGCCACATGTGATTTCCTCCGTGCAGCAGGTGGGCGGGCACGAGGAGCGCCGGATCACGCTCCTTCTCGGCGACGCTCAGGGCGCGCACCGAGAGCTGGACAGCTGTCTCGAGCTGCGCCCGTACGCAGTTGAACGCGCTGAGCCCCCAGATGACCGGGAAGTTTTGCCTGGAGTCGCCGAGCTCGTCGCACAGCTCACGCGCCCTCTCGTACGCCGCGCCCACCGCCGGCGCGCCGTAGCCATGGGCCCCCATGAGGGCCACCGACAAGGAGAGCCGCAGTCCGAGCTCCTTGGCGGCGCGGGCCGGCGTGTCCGGCTGGGTCGCGAGCAGCTCGAGCGCGCGCTCGAAATGCCGGATCGGCTCCAGGCTGGCGGATTGCTGGAGGGCCTTCTGCCCTGCTTGGCTCCAGTACGGGATCGCTTGCTCGACGAGCTCGGCCTCGGTGTAGTGATGAGCGACCAGCTCCGGATGGTCGGTCGCCCACTGGGGATGGCTCGACTCGAGCACCCCCGCGATCCGCGCGTGGACCTCCCTCCGCATCTCCCGCGGCAGCGACTCGTACGCCGCGTCCCGGACGAGGGCATGCTTGAAGGCCCACCCCGAGGCCTTCATCCGGCGCCTGCGTATCAGGAGCCCGACGTCGACCAGCTGATCCAGGTGCTCCTGCAGCGCGGCGGCGTCGAACGGGCTTATCGCCGACAGCACCTCCACGCTGAACTCCCGCCCCAACGCCGCGGCGAGCTGCGCGGTCTTCTTGGCGCGACCCAGCCGGTCCAGGCGCGCCATCAGGAGATTTCGCAGCGTGCTCGGGATCTCCTCCCGCGCGAGCGGGCGCGCCAGCTGGTACCCTTCGTCCCGCTCGATCAGCACGCCCGACTCGACGAGCATCTCGGTCAGCTCCTCCACGAACAGCGGCACCCCGTCCGTTCGGGTCACGACCTGATCGATCACCTCGGAGGGCAGCGACTTTCCGCCGAGGAGCGCCGTGACCATCTCCGCCACCTGCGCACGCTCCAGGCGGGCCAAGGGGACCTGTTGAACGCCGGAGGTCGAGAACGGGGGGTCGGGTAGGCCGAGGAGAGCGCCCTGAAGGACGCCCTCCCCGGCCCCCCACGGATCCGGACGTGCAGAATTCCCGCATCCGGCTCTTCAGATCATGGATTCGCTGCTCGCGGCGTGTATGGGCGCGCAATACGCGGCTGCTGGAGCGGGTACCGCTCCAGCAGCGCGTGCATCCGGTCCCAGTTCACGCGGGCGCGTTGCGAGCGGCGATCAAGCCACTTGCGCCACGCGCGGGTGACCTCGTGCAGAAAGCGTCGAAGGGCCTCCACGTTCCCGGTGATCCCGAAGTACCCGTAGTGCCCCATGAGCTTCTGCACGAGGGCTTGCTGTTGCGCTCGTAGGTCATCGTGCCGGTGCTTGCGGCACCAGTCGGCAACCCGTCGGAGCGCTCGTCGAAAGCGGTCCTTGGCGGTCGATCGACGTACGATCCACTTCCCGGCGCGTGACTTGCCCCAGTAGTGGGTGAAGCCGAGCAGATCGAAGGTCCCTGGCCGGAGCGGTGCGCCACCGCTCACGAGCGGCGCGCGTCGATCAGGCCGCCGGAACTCGACCAGCCGCGTCTTCTCCGGATGCAGCGTCAGGCCGTACTTGCCGAATCGCTTCGGCAGCACGGCCATCACCCGGCGCGCGTCCTGCTCGTGCTCGAAGAGGAGCACAGCGTCGTCCGCGTAACGGACGACGTGCGCTCGACCCGACAGACGCGGCTTGACCTCTCGGTCAAACCACACGTCGAGCACTTCGTGCAGGTAGATGTTCGCCAAGATCGGCGACACTACCCCGCCCTGCGGGCTGCCCGCGTCCGGGTACATGATGCCCCCGGCCTCGAACACACCCGCAGCGAGCCACTTGTCAACGAGGCGCAGCAGCACCCCGTCGAGCACCCTGCGGCGCAGGATCTCCCGGAGGCGTCTGTGATCCAGCGTGTCGAAGAACTTGCGCACGTCGACGTCGAGGATCCACCCGCCCGCAAGCCGCGTCGTCTGGAGCCAGAGAGCTTGCAGCGCTTGATGCGCGGAGCGACCAGGCCGGAAGCCGTACGAGCCGTCGATGAAGTCTTGCTCGTAGACAGCCTCCAGCATCATCGCCACCGCGCGTTGCAGGACCTTATCCTCGAAGGTTGGAATGCCGATGGGCCGGGTCTCCGTCCCATCGCTCCCCTTCGGGATGTGGACCCGCCGCACGGGCGGCGCGCGGTACGTGCCCGACTTCGCGCGATCAAGCAGCGACCGGAGGTTGTCCTCCAGGTTCGCCGCGTACTGCTTCGCGGTCTGCCGGTCCACGCCCGTCGCGCCGTCCTTGCGCGTGCGCCGGTACGCCTCCTGAAGCCAGGCGAGATCGACGTGATGGGCGAGTGTTGTGAACGCCATGCCGGGCGCCTCCCGCGCCCGCGATGCTATCCGTTCGAGTTTCGTGGAGATGGTGGCGGAGCTCGGTGTCTTCGTCATCTTTCCCTCGAACGGGTCCGTGACCTGGTGCCGCCCTTTGCTCGGCGGGGTCCCTCGGGCCGGTTCCCCCGCGTCACTGCTCGTACTGCGGCACTCCGACTTCCCGACGCCCCCGCTCCGCTCGCTTGCGCTCTGCTCGGCGGTTCCACGTACCGTGGAGGTGTCGGGATCTCCCAGGTTCCTGGGGAACCCTCCCGTGCATGCCCTGCTCTCCGACCTCGGCGGGACCGCTGCACCGGACCATCAGGGCAGTGCCCATCCTTGGGCGCAGCGATGTTGCCTTCCACGTTTTCAACCGCGTCGGCTCCCGCAACAACCATAATTTCGAGGCTCAATCGCACGGCCTGCACGCTCGCTGTCTACGCTTCGCAGCCACGGTCGCCCGTGCACCACGCAAGACTCACTTCCGGCTGGTGGCCCACCTTGGCCGGGCGGGGTTCGAACCCGCTGGGTTCCACCGCGAGGTTTCCGCTCTGGTTCGCTACGTCATCGCTTCCTCCTCGCCCAGGCTTCGCCTGGCGCACTGAAAATTCAGGTCGTGCGGTCATGAACACTGACACCGGTGCTGAAGGAGCCTCGTGGACGAGATGCGTGAGTTGCTCGAGGGTCGTTGTATCGGACCAATGCAAGTCCTCTGCCACCAGCATCAGCGGGCGCTCCTCGGACATACCGAAGAGCAGCAGCAACACGGCGTTCAGGGTCAGCTCCTTCAGCCGCTGGGGAGAGACGTCGAGCGGGGCGTAGGGCGGCGCCATGGGCAGGGAGAAGAGCGGCAGGAAGAGCGGCATCGCGTCTGCCAGCGTGAAGCCGTGGCCCGACAGGAGCGCTTCGAGCCGCGCGATCCGGCCCTCGGGCGAGGGCTCCTGATCGAGGCCCAGCGCGCGCCCGAGCATCTCGACGACGGGGAAGAGCACGCTGTTCTGCGTGTCCGGCGCGCAGCGGAGCTCCAGGAAGGTGTGGGGATCGTTCGCCAGCCTGGCGCGCAGCTCGCGCGCCAGGCGGCTCTTGCCGATGCCGGGCTCCCCCGTGATCAGGGTGCATTGCCCGGCGCCTGCGCGCGTCCGGCGCCAGCGCTCGAGCAGGATCGCCATCTCCTGCTCCCTGCCGAGGAGGGGCGCCCCGCGGCCCTCTTCGTCCGGCGTCGGCCGAGCGCCTCGCTCCGATCGCAGCAGGAACAGCTCGCGGGGCGCGCCGGCCCCGCCTGCGCGGCGCGGCCCCTCGCCGTCGAACGCGAAGGCGCTCCGCAGCAGCCGATGGGCCTCTGCTGAGACGGCCACGGCGCCTGACGGCGCGAGCGCCGCGACGCGCGCGGCCGTGCTCGGCGTCGCGCCCACGTTGAGCCCGACGTCGCGGAGATCCCGGGCGACGAGGACGCCCGTGTGAACCCCGAGCCGCGCGTCGAGCCGCACGCCCCGCTCGGCGAGCCGCGCGCGCTCGGCCTGCGCCTCGGCCGCGATCTCCAGCGCCGCCCGGGCGGCGCGCCGCGCGTCGTCCTCCTCGGCCCGCGGGTAGCCGAAATAGATCAGCATCTGATCGCCGAGCGTGGCGGCCACGTGCCCCCGGTAGCGGCACGCGATCTCGGCGCAGCGCGCGAGCTGCGCGCGCAGCAGCTCGTCGGCTCGCTCCACGTCGAGCGCCTGGGGCGCGTCGACGAGCACCCCGATCGTGCAGCACACCGCCGTGAGCTGCCGCCGCTCCCCGTCGGGCGCGGGCCTGGGCGGAGAGCTGGACCGGGCCACGACGGTGGCCTCGAAGAGGGCGTGCGCCCGCCGCGGGCCCCCGTGGAGGCTGCCACGGAGGGGCGCGCCGCCGCCGACCATCATCTCCCGCGACAGATCGTCGAGCTCGCAGGCTTCGAGCGCGGGGACGAGCGCCGAGGCGCGCGCGTCGCGCGCGTCCACGTTCTTGTCGGTCACGTGGCGGAGCAGCCCGCCCAGCCAGTGCCCAGCGAGGGCAGGCGGGATCGGCACGGGGTCCGGGCTGAACTGCGCGTACAGGATGTCGGCCGGTGAATTCCCGGTGAACACGGGCTTTCCAGTCAGGCACTCCAGGAACACGAGCCCCCACGAGAACAGGTCCATGCGAGGCGTCGGGTCCAGGCCGCGGAGCTGCTCGGGCGCGGCATAACCCACCGTGCCCAGCGCCTCGCCCGTGCCGGTCAGCTGGACCATCTGCTCGGCATCGGAGCCGACGAGCGCGCCGATGCCGAAGTCGAGCACCACCGCGTTGCGGCGCGCGCCCGAGGAGAGCACCATGATATTGCGCGGCTTGAGATCGCGGTGGATGACGCCTTTCGCGTGGGCGCACGCGAGCGCGTCGAGCACCTGCAGCATCAGGTGCCGCGCCTCCCGCGGCGCGAGCGCGCCCTCCCGGGCGAGCACGTCCGCCAGCGTGTCTCCCGGCACGAAGGAGAACACCGTGTAGAGCAGCTGCTCCCCGACCTGCCCGAAGTCGACGAGCTGGACGATGTTGGGGTGGTGGAGCTGCGCGCAGAGCCGCATCTCGCGGATGAACCGCGCGATCCGCCGCTCGATCTGGGCTGCTCCGTCCTGCTCGGGCAGCCGCATGATCTTGAGCGCCACCTCCTGCCCCGTGGTGAGCTGACGCGCCTTGTACACCGCGCCGAAGCCGCCCACCCCGAGCTCCGACAGGAGCTCGTACCGATCGGCGAATGCAGCTCCGCCCGCGAGCAACGACTTGCTTGGATGCATGCCCGCCCCTTCCGTGGTTTGTCGTCCGCGATTCCCGCGCGACGCGACACGGCGCGCAGCGCATCCGCCAACGCCTCACATCGATGAAACCGCCGCGCCTCCTCGGGTGTCAAGGAGCGTCGAGCTCGGCGCGCTGGCCTTTCCTCCCCTCCCGTCCAGCGCGGCGGCGCGTGGGTCAGCGCCCCTCCGCCGGCGTTTCGACCTCCTCGTTGAGCAGCGCGGCGAGATCGGGATCGATCTCGTATCCCAGCTTGTCGGCGAGCTCCCGGACCCTGTCGAGCTCCCGCCGCAGCGCTCGGTGATGATTGCGGTTCTTGATGAGCTGCTGCTGGCCGAACAGGGTGAAGGCCTCCTCGCGGCTCCCCGTCCGCCGCACCGCCGCGCCCAGCACGAGCCCTCGAAACACCTCGACGAGCTCGAGCGACAGCGGCGTGCCTTCGCGCGCGCGCCGCTCCGCCTCCTGCACGAAGGCGTGCGCCGCGCGCCAGAGCTGCGTGAGCAGCGCGCCCTCGTCCGGCGCGCCCTCGTACGCGAGCGCGCGCTCCACGTGGCCCCGCTGGAGCACCAGCTCGCCGCCCGGGCCGCCCCGCTCGGCCAGCGCGAGCGCGTAGGCGCGGCGCACGATGTTGTCGAGCTGCCGCAAGTTGCCTGGCCAGGGGACGTCGAGCAAGAGCTTCACCGCCTCAGGCCCGATGCGCGCGACGCCCTGGCCGCCCCCTTCGCGGTGGCGCCGGCTCAGCATGTAGTCGGCCCAGAGCGGCACCTCGTCGAGCCGCTCGGTCAGGGGCGGGAGCCGCACGGGCAGCACGTTGATCCGGTAGTAGAGATCCTCGCGGAAACGGCCCGCGCGCGCGGCCACGCGCAGGTCGGTGTTGGTGCCGATGAGGAAGCGCACGTCCGCGCGGCGCTCGCTCCCCTCGTCGCCGAGCGGCCGGTAGCGCCGCTCCTCGAGCACGTGGAGCAGGCCCGCCTGGGCCTTCAGCGACAGCTTGTCCACCTCGTCGATGAAGAGCGTCCCCTGCGCGGCGCGCGCGATCGCGCCCGGGTTGTCGCGGATCGCGCCGGTGAACGCGCCGCGCTTCCAGCCGAAGAGCTCGGCCATCTGCAGGTCCTCGGGCACGCTGAGCAGGTCGAGCGTCTCGAACCGCTGCCCGCGGCGCGCCGACTGCTCGTGGCACCAGCGGGCCAGCCGGGACTTGCCGGCGCCGGTCGGACCGCTGATGAGGATGGTCTCCTCCTGCCGCGCGAAGACGCGGAGCAGGTCGATGAGGCTCGCGGTGGTGGGGCCGACGACCGGCAGGAACTCGTCCGCGCGCGCCGGGGTGGCGGGCCGAGGCGGCAGCGCGCGCAGGTAGGGCGCCGCGGCGCTGGCGAGGAGCTCGAGGAGCTCGTAGCACCCGCGCCAGACGAGCTCCCCTCCGATCGCCTGCTTGCAGCTGACCTCCAGCGCGATCATCCCCTCGACCGCGCCGCCCGGCGCGCGCAGCGGCACCACGTGGACGTGCGTGGCGTCGCGCCCGAGCATCCGCTCGCGCGTCTCGCTGCCGGGCAGGCCGGCCCCCTCGCGCCGCTCGACGTGCGCGGGCGCGCCGTCCGCCAGCCAGGGGCGCAGCACGCCGAGCTGGACGTCGATGGAGACCGAGCAGCGGTGCTCGACGAGCCAGCGCCAGACGCTGCCCGACGTGAGATACCCGGTGCCCTCGACGCGCGCTCCGCTCCGGTGCTCCAGGCCGAAGAGGCGCTGATAGCCGCCCTCGGGGCGAAGGTGCACGACCCCGCGGAGCACGCGCCCCTGCCCCATGAGCGGGCTCGCGGCCAGCGCCGCTTCGACGCCGGTGAGCATGTCCTTCAGCACCGTGGTCGCGGCGTCCTCGAAGCAGCCGGCCCCCATGAGACTCGTGATCAGCTCAGGGAGCAGGTCATGGAGCATGAAGACGTAGGCCAGGGTACACGCACTCCCCCCGGCTCGGACGAAAATTCATGGCGGTCCTCTGGCACCCGGGCTGGCGCATTCGGCGAACCCGAGTGCGCGTCCGGAGCCGCCGGCGTCTTGAAGAGACGCTCGCGCGTCTCGCCGGGACACATGCACTTGCCCGGGCAGCTCGCGCGTCGCGAGCTCTGTCGACCCCGGATCGTCCTCGGGGAGGAGCGTGGGGCTCAGGGCGGTTGATGCCGTCGCGTCCCCACGGGACACGCTGCCTCCTGCGGAGACGCGGCCAAATGTCATCTGGCCAGCAGATCAGTCCGCCCCGCCCGGGGCGAAGGTCAGGTGAAAGGCGCCCCGCGCCTATCCCAGCTCCGGCATCGGCTTTGCTTATGTTTCGTGGGACGATCGAGGTCGTTGCCAAAGAACCCCACCACCTCGCGTGGCGGAAACTCGATTGCACCCGCGAGCACCCGGCACGAGTCGCCCATCGAGCCGGGGACGATCACCGGGTCACCGGTGTACGAGAACGCTCCGCCCTCGCCCTCGGGCTCCCCGGCGGGCGTCGCGCCCTTGCGGTGCAGGTAGCGCGGCTCGGCCCCGTCGGGCTCCCGAGGTCGATTTCCGGTCACACGGACAGGGCTCCCCGTCTCGAACCCGAGAGAAAGGTCGGACGCCGCGTGCGTACGGCCGGGAAGGACGGGATCCCATGGGTACGAGCTCGAAGAAGAGAGTTTGCATCGAGGGCCACGAGATGGCCTATATCGACCAGGGGATGGGCGCGCCGGTGGTGTTCCTCCACGGGAACCCGACGTCGTCGTACCTGTGGCGGAACATCGTTGGACCAACCTCGGCGCGGCATCGCTGCCTCGCGCCGGACCTCATCGGCATGGGCGACTCGGCCAAGCTGCCGGAGATGGGCAGGGAAGCCTACGGGTACGCCACACATGCGAGGTTCCTCGACGCCTGGTTCGACGCGGTCGTGCCTGAGGAGCCCGTCGTGCTCGTCGTACACGACTGGGGCTCGGCGCTCGGCTTCGACTGGGCTCGGCGGCATCCGGATCGCGTGCGCGGCGTCGCGTACATGGAGGCGATCGTCGGATCGATGCCGCTCGGGAAATGGCCCGCACCGGCGAGGGAGTTCTTCGAGGCGATCCGCTCCGACGCGGGCGAGATGCTCGTCCTCGAGCAGAATGTCTTCCTGGAGCGGATGATCTCCGAGGGCAGCATGCTGCGTCCGCTCTCCGACGAAGAGCGCGCCGAGTACCGTCGTCCGTTCCTCGTGCCGGGCGAGGGGCGGCGGCCGACGCTCTCGTGGCCGCGACTGCTGCCCTTCGACGGAGAGCCGAAGGCGATCTGCGCGCTCGCCGACGCCTACGTCGCGTGGCTCACGGCATCGAGCGTGCCCAAGCTGTTCGTGAACGCGGAGCCGGGCCGCATCCTCACGGGTGAGCTCCGCGAAATCTGTCGCCGGTTCCCGAACCAGCGGGAGGTCACGGTGCGCGGTCTGCACTATCCTCAGGAGGACTCGCCCATGGAGATCGCCGACGCGCTTGCAGGCTGGCTCGATACCCTCGCTCCGCCGACGCGCGCGCAACCGGTAGCGTCATGAGCGAGGCGGGTCTCGACGTGCTGGCGATCCGCGCCTGCGCGGGCGACCGAGAGGCGCTCGAAGCGCTCGTGCGAGGACTGCAGGATCCGCTGTTCCGCCTCGCGCGCAGGTTCCTCGGCCACCCCGAGAACGCGCGCGACGCGACGCAGGAAATCCTCATCCTCATCGTGACGAAGCTCTCCACGTTCCGAGGCGAGAGCTCGATCTCGACGTGGGCGTATCGCGTCGCGTGCCGACACCTCCTCCGCGCACGCGCGACGTACCGCCGCCTGACCTTCGAGCAGCTCGTCGACGAGGATCTCGCCAAGGCGCCGAACGCCATCGGCGCGGAGGTCCTCGAGAGCGCCGAGGCGCGTCTGCTCGAGGAAGAGGTCTTCCTCTGTTGCACTCAGGCGATGCTCCAGGCGCTCGACAGGCCGCTGCGCATCGCCTACGTGCTCGGCGGCATCTGCGAGCTCGAGTCGGCCGACGCGGCCTACGCGCTCGGCATCACGGAAGCTGCCTTCCGCAAACGACTCTCCCGCGCGCGCGCGGCGCTCGACGCGTTCGTGTCGAAGCACTGCGGTGTCGCGAATCCAGCGAATCCGTGTCGCTGTGCGTTCCAGGTGAACCACAACGTGGCGCTCGGGCGTCTGAACCCGCGCGGCCTGGTTCACGCGAAGCCGACGGAGCGGACCTCTCTCGAGGCGCTGCAGGCCCTCGGCGAGATCCGCGCCGCGCGCCGCTCGCTCGAGCTCTACCGAGCGCAGCCCGCGTTCGCCTCCCCCGACGACCTCGCCGCGCGGGTGCGATCCATGATCGCAATCGGCGGGAGCAGTCTCTTCGATGCGTGAAGACATCCGGCGCGTGCCCCGGCCTGCGGAGCACGCTCGGATCGTGTTCCCTATCCCTTCACCGTGACGAGCGGCCACAACCGCGCCACGCGCCGCGCGATCCCCGCCTCCTCGACGGAGCGCACAACCGGCGTGATGGGTTTGTAGGCATAGGGCGCCTCCTCCTTCATCCGCTGGTGGTACTTCGCGAGGATGTCGCGCCGCCGCCGCACCTGGGGCGCGTCGGGGTCGAGCGGCGTCACGACATGCAGCTTCTCGACCGCGCGCCGGTAGACGTCCTCGTCCGCGTGCGCGGAGCGGCCGCGCGTGAGGCTCCGGCCCGCGCCGTGGCACGCGCTCGCGAGCAGCGCCGCGTGCCCTGCGCCAGCGAGCACCCAGCTCGAGTCGCCCATCGAGCCGGGGATGATCACCGGGTCACCGGTGTACGAGAACGCTCCGCCCTCGCCATCCGGCCCCCCGGCCGGCGTCGCGCCCTTGCGGTGCAGGTAGCGCGGCTCGGCCCCTTCGGGCTCCCAGATGAGGTTGTGCGGCGCATCGTACACGAGCGTGCTCGCGACCTCGCGGCCAAGGACCTCCCGCATCGCGCGCACCACCATGAGGCCCAGGAAGAGGCGGTTCGCGAACGCGAAGTTCGCGGCGTTCCGCATCGCATCGAGGTAGACGGAGGCCTCGTGGGCGTGGGGGCCCACCGCCGGCAGCACATAGAAGCCGTGCGCCGGATGGGGCACCCCCGCGGGGTACAGCGCGCGGGCGCGCTCGTTGAAATAGCCGCCGACCGCGTGTCCGAGCCCGACGGAGCCCGCATGGGCCATGATCGTGACGGCGTTCTTCGTCAACCCGAACGAGCGCGCCGTCGCGCCGTCGACCAGCTCGTCGACGGCCTGTATCTCGACGAAATGGTTGCCGCCGCCGACCGTGCCGATCTGGATGTCACGCCCGTCCGCCCGGCCCGACGCCTGGATGTACGCGTCGAACGCGAACGTCCCGCGCGCGGGGAGCCCGCCGTGGAAGTGCACGCGATCGAGATCCGCGCGCTGCGCGCGAGGATCGTAATGCGCCCACAGGCCGGTGCGGGCGTTGTCCGCCGCCGTCTCGTGCAGCCCGGACAGGCCGTCACGGAGCATGGCCGCGCGCTGCCGCGGCGACATGGGGATATCGCGCTGCCCCTGGAAGAAGATCGCGCGGAGCCGCTGCTTCAGGGCGCCGACGTGCGGCGCGAGCTCGTCCCGATCCACGTCCGTCGCGAGCAGGCGCATGCCGCAACAGACATCGTTGCCCACGGCCTGCGGCACCACGAACCCGCGGGCATCCACGACGGTGCCCACGGGGATGCCCGCGCCCTTGTGAAAGTCGGGCGTGAGCACGATGGAGCGGATCTCGCCGGCTGTTCCGCCCCAGAACGGGGCAATCCTGCCGGCCTTTTCCCATGTCCGAAGATCGCGGAGCGTGCCTTCAAGCGAGGCGAACCGGAGGAGCTCCTCGATGCCGTCGGCCTCGACGACGACATCTTCCCTCGCCACGAGGGTGATCGGAATACCGAACGGATTGTCGATGCGGGCCGTCGCGCCATCCAGGCGACGCACCACCGCATCGAGATGCAATTTGCCAACCATGCTGCTGTCCAATCCACGAAGACGCACGCGGCCGACGCGTTCACGCGACGGGGCCGCGGCTCACTCTCCCCCGATCTGGACCCGGTGCGCGCACGAGGGAAGCGCACACCGCAGCAGCGGGGCTCAATATAGACGAGCGTCGCCGCCCGTCAAGCGGCGCCGGCCGGCTCCACCTGCCCGGCTGGCGCGGGGCCCGGGCGGCGCGTTCGGTCGCCGCGGGCCCCGCGCTCATCGCGATTCAGTGGACGCTCAGCAGCGGCAGCCGCAACACCTGGAAGGGTGGGATTCCAAGGCGGAACGAGCACGACTGGTTCGCGAGGCTCGCGAGGGCCTGCTTGCGGTTGTCCATCTCCGCGAACGAATGGCTGAGCCCACGGTTGTCCGTCACCGTCAGCGGACCTTGCAGGAAGGCCGAGATGCTGGGGACGCCGCCGGGCCCCGCGGGGCGGATGTGGTAGAAGAGCGTGTCCGTCTCGCCCGTGTGGCAGCCGCTGCACGTGTTGGACGAGAACCGAAAGCGCGCTTCGAGCTCCGCCGGCGTCTCCAGGTCCGGGTGATCCCAGAAGGTCCCGGCGTTGTAGGTCGACGCGCCGCCCATGAAGGGCACGCCCCCGGGGGCTTCGGGCATCGTGTAGCCGGGGTTCATGGAGGCCAGGATCTCCGTGAGCAGCGCGTCGCTGCCATTCAGATCGATCGGCGCCGGGGTCGTGCCCGGAACCGACGTGAAGCTCGCCTGGTGCTCGCGGGGGTTGTTCTTGGTGGTGGTCTGTTGCAGAGGTCCGCTCCCGGGGCGGATCACGAACTCGCGCATCTGCCAGATCCCCGTGAGATCGATCTCGTTCGTGCGCAGCTGGTTGAGCGCGTTCTGGTTGGGGTTGCCCGGCGCGGCGCCGTTCCTCACGACCTGCTCGGTCAACGCCTCGAGCGCCGTGCCGTAGGCGGGGTCACCGGGGAGCAAGGCGCTCAGGTTGACCCACTTGTTCGCCCAATCCTTGATGTCGACGCAACTCGTGATGGGCACTCCGTACTCGAAGATCGCCGCGGCCTCGATCGGCTGGCAGGTGTCCACGCCGTCCCTGGCGTCGCCGTCCCGATTGCCGTCGCGAACCTCCATCAGCCCGAACACGAAGCGGAGCTCGCCTCCGTTGTTGCCGGCAGCCCCGCCGAGGTAGGGCGAGCTCTGCGCGAGGTCGGGGCGGTACAGGATGGCCTGCAGCCGGAATGGCGCGATGCTGAGGTTCAACGCGCCCCCGCCGCTCCTCTGGCGCCAGGGGTTGATGATCATGCTGTCCACGTTCGCCGCGGCGGCCGCGCTCGTAGCATCGAGGACCAGGCTGCCCGAGCTCGCGTTGACGATCTGCTGGGTGCGCCAGGAAGCCAGCCACTGCTCGACGAACTGGCTCGCGGTGAGCCCGGACCCGATGGCCATCTGTTCCATCAGGTAGCCGAAGGTCCACTTCTTGAGCGGGGCGTTCGCGGCGCTCGAGTCGCACGGGTTCATGGTGCGCGCCGGGTCCTCGATCACCGGCAGTGAACGGATCAACAGCGATTTCTGCGGGTTGATGGCGGCAGTGGTCGCGCCGCCGAGCGTGCGCAAGGGGCCGAGCTCCGCGAGGTTGGGCAAACGGATGGTCGCTCCCTTTTTCAGCGCCTCGATGTCGATCGCGTTCGTTTGCGAGATCTCGATGGCCTTGGAAGCGATACGCGACCCCGGATCGAACGTCTGGAGCGTGCGGGTCTTGAGCTTCGAGATCTCGCTGTTGATCTGGCTCAGCCGTTCCAGGTCGATGGGGATCGAGGCGGAGAACAAGCCGTCTCCCGCCTTGAGATCCGGCTTGGTTCCCGAGTCGTTGAAGGTGACCGCCTTCTCGCGCGCATCGAGGCTCATCTGGAACGCCGCGCCTTTGTTCTCTTCGATCACACGCTTACGGTCGCCCGGTGCGAGCTCGAGCGAGAGCACCCCGACGCCATCCGACGTGAGCCGCAGGTGCAGTTGTTCGACCTTGGGCGCCCGCCTGGAGGGCGCCACGATGAGCGAGTCGCTGTTCGATGCGGCGAGCTCCGGCTCTTCCGGCTCGGTGCCGCAGGCGGTCAGCAGCAGGGCGCAGGTCAACGCCGCGCCTATCGATCGATTCTTCATGGAATTCTCCGTCGCTGGTCGTTGGTGCGCGCGGCGCGAAAGGCTCCCGCGCGTGACGAGAAGCTCCAGACGTCTGCAATCCTCACGCAGAGCTGGACGTATCCCCTGCCCCTGGCCGCGGATCCCGGGCCGATTGATGGCTATCCGGGCGCCTGACCGCCCGGTCGGGGAGACGCTTGCCGGCATTGCAGCTCCGGTGCCAACCGGACGGACGATCGCGTGTGGCCAGAGCTGGCCCTTCAAGCGCGTGCCCAATACCGACGCCCGCGCCTCGACCGGTGATGCCGAAGGGCTGGACATGCCGTTCCATGGCGGCGCATCGTTCATGGCTTCACGCCGAAACCGACCGCCGGCCCGGCGCATCGGTACTGTCGCCCTCCTGTGACGCCCCCTGGCTCCGCGCCGCGCGGTGCAACAGCGGGGCGCCCGACCTGTTACGGGGACACGTGCGCGCCGCGTTTTTCCGCAGCGCAACACGGTGTATCACCGGCGTAACACCCCGTTTTATCGCGGGCGCCGGGCTCGCCGCGTCGGCGCTCTGCGCTGCCTCGATGGGACGGCGAACGTGCCGCTCGCGGTCAGAAGCAGGCATCCAGCCACGCTGGTGAGCAACGGCGCGCAGCGTACACCGTGGCACGAAAGATGCCTCGGCGGCGGCAATAGCCATTCAGCATCGATGCGGCCAGCTGGCCAACCGCTGCGCGTCCGTGTCAGGATGCGCGCTCACGAGGGGCGCTCACCTCGCGATTCGAGTTCAGGAGAAGGAGAATACCTGTGGCCATAGGCCGTTTGTACATGGCGCTAGCCTGCATCGGCGTGGGTTCTTTCCTGGGGTGCGGCGGGTGCGTCATCGTGACGACTCCCGGCGGGCCTGTGACGCCGGCGCAATCGGCTGGGCCAGCAGAGCCGGTCGCTCCCCCGGGACAGCTGCCTCACAACGGCATGCCCAAGAACGGCATCAGCGTGGAGGCGCTCCGCGCGAACAGTGAATTGCTCGAGCGCCTCAAGGTGAGCAAGCTGAACAGCCTGAAGCTCGACGATGTCAAGCCTTTCAGCACGCAGGACCCGACGCTCGAGCCTCGCGCCGTTCAGCTGATGCACTACATCGTATCTTTTGCGCTGAATGAAGGCCAGAAGGTGTCGGCCCGCGTGGGGAACAAGCGCTACGAGTGGAATGGGCAGATCGGGGCATGCGCCGGCGGGGGACCCTTGGGGGACTGGTTCAACAACCTTCCGTCCCCGGAATGCCTGCAAGCGGTCTCCGCAGGCGTGCTCGCCCGGGTGAACGCGCTCAACAAGGTGGTCGTGGTATCCATGCGCGGCCCAGGGGATCTCGTCGCGCTCCATGACAAGGTCCCCGCCGAGACAAGGTCTCGAGAGAGGAACACCAGCACAGGCGAGGCCACGCAGATCGAGAGCTTCGCCGCTTGCAACCCTCCCGGCGGACCGCGTCGGGCGACGAGCGACTGCGGGTGGACGGCGCGTTACGTCGGGCAATGCCTGGCGCAGAGGTCAGGCGATAGTGGACCGAGGACGGTCAGGCTCAAGCTCGACTCGGCCCACGCCCGCTCATCTCCGGTGTTCGTGCGTGTATGCGCGGGTATACATGGATGCAACCACGTGGACTACGACGCGGGAGATCCTCGGAGCAGGTACATCAAGCACATCAAGAGCGATGCGCTCGACGGTCCTGGCGACACGGTTGACTTCACGTGCCCCGCGAATGGCCCTGCTGGCACAGGCATTGTCGACGAGGCGAGCTCCACCCCCGAACAGGTTGGGTACTTCAGCGTGATGCTGTCGGAGCGAAATTTTGCGGTCGACGTGAAGTTCGCGAGCTCCGATGGGGTGAGGTATCCGGCGAAGGAGGTGGAGCTGTTCAGATACCGCGAGGGCGGGTTCTACGGGAACATCTTCGATTCGAACCCCGGGGGGGCTCGGCCCGACGGGGTGCTCTTCGACAAGCAGTACGCGTGTTATGGCGAGGACTGGAATCAAGGCATGGCGAACCTCGCCGACAGGCTCTGCGCCCTCCCTGCGTCCGATGCGGCAGCGCAGTGCTTCGTCCATGAACCGAAGCCATGCTCTCCTTTCAACGGGAATCCGGGCGCTTGCGTTCGGTCTGCCGGTGCCAGGCGATCCATCTACACCCCATGCGATGAGGCGGGCGCGCAGTGGAAATACCCCGTCACGGTCTATTTGAACCATCCATGCGATCTCAGGAGCGACTCCGGGTGCTCTTCGTTCAAACCCTGGTTGATCGACCGTTCACTCAAGTAGCCTCGCCGCGAGCCGCCTCATCGATTCGACCGCCGGGACAGGGGCGTCCACCGCCGACCACGCCTTGATCACCTGCTGGGCCAGCCCGAGGGCCCTCTGCCTGTCCCCGCGCCTCGCCGCGCGCTCCGCCTCGCGCACCGTCTTCAGGCTCGCGCCGTTCAGGGCCTCGCTGTCGTCGCGGCTCGCCCGCTCCAGCCGGTCGACGAGCTCGTGCTCCCCCTCGCGCTCATAGGTCGCGACCATGGCGTCGCCGAGCACCTCGACGAACGGCTCAGGCTCCTGCAGCAGCGGGCGCCACGCCAGCGCGGCGCCCCGCTGGTCTCCGCTGGCATAACGCTCGGCTCCCGTGATGAAGCTCTCGGTGTTCGGCAGCTCGCCTTCCGGGAACCTGACCCGGAGCTTGCGAAGCCGCTCGAAGCAACGCCGCGACACCGCCCGACTGGCACGGGCGCAGACGGCTCCCATGCGCAGCGGGACGCTGATATGGGTGCCCTCGAGGAGGGGTGGCTCCGGGTCGAGGAAGCGGGCGACGATGAGGTCGGCCGTCTCGCGCTCGCGCCCAAGGACGAGCGCGAGCTCCAGCGCGCGCCAGGCGATCTGGAGGCGCTGCACGCGAACGAACCCGGAATCACCGGGGGAAATGGCCATCGCGCGCCTCGCCCGCTCGAGGGCGGCGCCGATGCCGGCCTCGCTCGCCTCGACGCGGATGAGGAGGAGCTCGCTGCCGACCTTGTGCAGCACCTGGCTTCCCTGGCTCACCGCGAGCGCTATCCCGCGCGCCTCCTGGCGCGCTCCATCCTGGAGGAGCCGATCGACCAGCGTGTCGGCCACGTTCATGTCCAGGGGCGAGAGGACATAGGCACGCCGCGCGAACCCGAGGGCGCGCGTACGAGCATGCTGATGGGGAGCCTCTGCCGCTCCAGGGTCGGAGTCCTCGAACAGCCACCCATACGCCTCCCAGGGCATCCAGGCCCGCATGCCCTGCAACGCGCTCGCCGCGCTCGGGGTCCCGTGGGTCACCGTCGCCAGCTGCACCCAGGGCGCGCACCACTCCCCGATCGGGTTCTTCGGCTCGGCCTGCACCGCGCTGAACGCCATGTCCTTGGCGAGCGTCGTCCTCTCCGTGGCGCGCTCCTCATCGGGCGACGGCAGCAGGCAGGATATCGTCGCTGCGAGGGTCGAGCGTCCCCAGGCCGACGCCTCGCGATCATAAAGGCGCTGGAGCTCCGCCACGGCCATCGGATCGACAGCACGCCGCATCATGAGATCGACGCGGGCGCGCGCGGCGAGCTCACCCGGTGAGGCATTGGCGCCGACCGGCGGGAGCGTGACCACGGGAGCGGGCTCGCCGAGCGTGTAGGCGCAGCGGAAGCGCTCGCCTGGTCCCATCTCCGCGAGGCCGCCGCCGCGCGCCTCGAACCGGGCGCACTCCTGTCGGAGCCCGCCGGCGTTGTGGGTCATGGCCAGCGTCAGGTCGAGCAGATCCAGCGCCCCGTCGACCGTGCGCGCCCTCGAGAAATCGGCCACGGCGTCGTCGAGACTCGGGGCCTTTGGCAACACCCCTGCATCGACCCAGGGATCCATGGCGTTCCTCACGGCTTCATAAAGCGCGCGCGCCCTGCCGACCGAGGACGCGAGCTCCCTGCCGTCGGCGGCTCGCAGCGTGACCGTGAGCTGAAAGGCGCGGGACGGGTCGAGGACGATCGCCCCGTCCACATAGGCCGCTCCCCTCCTGCGCGCCGCGTCCAGCGATTGCGCGCGAGCCTCCGGCCCGGCATAGGGATCGATAGGAACCGTGTCCGCGTGCGGCCGTGGGAGCGAGAGCAGCTCCGCAGGGACCAGCGTGCGCGCCGCGCGGCCTCCGAGGAGGACCCGAGCCCGCTCGCACACCGTCGCCGCGGCGGCCGCTCCCAGCCATCCGGCCGGCTCCTCGACCCCGGAGGCCTCCAGGATCGGGCAAGCGAGGACGGTGTTGTCGGGCTCCAGCGGAGATCGCATGACCGTGGGTGGAGGAGCAGGCGCTGGCCGGTGAGGGAACGCCCACCGGACGGTGCCCAGACCCAGGGCGGCCAGCGTGACGCTCGAGGCCGCGATCCAGCGCCACCGGCGCGACCGATGCACGATGGCCTGCGGCTGCCGAGGGGAGCTCGGCTCCGTTGCGTCGCTCTCGGACTCGGAGCGAGGCGGCGCGGGGCCGGGCCCCCCTGCGCCGGCCACCGAGTCCGTGCGTCCCACTCCCTCGCTTCCGCCCAGGTGCCCGTCGGACTGGAACGTGTCGGTCCACGTCGATTGCTCGTCGACGGGCGGCGTCCCCTCACGCGCTTCGGCCCCGGCGGGCTGCTGTGCTGGCAGCTCGTAGCCTGGCACGCCGAGCGCTCGCGCGAGCGCCCCCACGGCGGCGCCCGCGGTCGGGAAGCGCTGGCCCGGCGCGAGCGCCGTCGCGCGTGTGAACCAGGCGTCGAACGCGGGCGGCAACGTCACGCCGTACCGCGCGGCGCGCTCGCACGCAGGCTCCTTGGGGCCCTGCAGCGCGACGAGCGCGAACGCGACGGGGCTTTCGCCGATGCCGACTTCTTCTTCCCAGTAGGGTCTGCCGACGAGGAGCGAGTACGCGATCAACCCGAGCGCGTAGATATCGGCGGAAGGTGTGATCCTGCCGCTCTGGAACTGCTCCGGCGCCATGTAGATCGGCGTCCCGGCCGCGCCGGTCGAGCCGCGGGTCGCGCCCTCGTGCAGCACCTTCGCCACGCCGAAATCGAGGATCTTGATGCGCGGGGCGTCGTGCTCTCGCTGCTCCAGGAACAGGTTGCTCGGCTTCAGGTCGCGGTGGACGATGCCGAGCTGGTGCATCTTGTCGATGGCCGGCGCGGCTTGACCGAGATAGACGAGCACCTCCTCCGGCGCGTGGCCGCCCACGCGCGCGAGCCGCTCGCTCAAGGTCTCGCCCCGGAGCAGCTCCATCACGAGGAACGGAGTCCCCGTTGCGTCATCGACGCCCGCGTCGACGACGTCGACGAGCGCGGGGCTGTCGACCTGGCCGGACACGCGGGCCTCCAGCGCGAATCGCTCCCTCAGGTCGGCGCGCTCGACCGTATGAGCGTGCATCACCTTGAGCGCCCGTCGGCGCTCCGTCTGGAGGTCGATCACCTCGTAGACAGCGCCCATCGCGCCCGCGGCCAGGCGACGCAGGACGCGGTAGCGAGCCGCGACGACCGTGTCCGGCGTCATGCCCGCCTCATCCCACGGCCGCGGCGCAGCACCTCAGTGGCGGAAGTCATCCGGGTCGATCTCGTAGCGCTTCAACCAGCGATGGATCTGCATCCTGGCTTTGCCCATGGCGCGCGCCACGCCGGCGATGTTGCCGCTGTGCGCGCGCAGGAGCGCCTTGAGCTCCTCGGGCCGGGTAGGATCGTCTCCCTGCTCCGTGGCGTCGGCGGCGCTGCGCCTCAGCGCGCTGTTCAGGTGATCGAGCTCGATGGTACCCCGCTGCGCCAGCACCACCGCGGTCGTGATGCACTGCTCGAGCTCGCGCACGTTGAGCGGCCAGCCGTACGTGACGAGGGCGCGCGCCGCGCGAGGGTGCAGCTGGACGTGCTCGGCGCGCTCTCCGTCGACGCGCCGCAGGATCGCGCCGAGGATGAGGCCGAGGTCCTCCCGGCGAGCCCGGAGCGGCGAGAGCTCGACGGCGTGGCCGGAGAGCCGCGCGAGCAGGTCGGAGCGGAAGTCGCCCGACGTCGCCATGCGCTCGATCGGCCGGTGTGTGGCCGCCACGACGCGGAGGTCCACGGAGATCGAGCGCGTGCCGCCCACGGGGCGCACCTCGCGCTCCTGGAGCACGCGGAGCAAGGCCACCTGGGCGGACAGGGGCAGGTCGCCGATCTCGTCGAGGAAGAGCGTCCCGCGATCGGCGCTGCGCACGAGCCCGGGGCGATCCTCGGTGGCCCCGGAGAAGGCGCCCTTCCTGTGCCCAAAGAGCTCGCCTTCGACCAGATCCCGCGGCAGCGCACCGCAGTTGATCGCCACGAACGCGCCCGGCCTGCCCGAGAGCGAATGGATCGCGCGCGCCACGACCTCCTTGCCTGTGCCCGTTTCGCCCTGGATCAGCACGGGGATGGTGGAGGCCGCCACCACCCTGAGCTGCTCGAACATCTCGAGCTGCGACGGGACGAGGGAGAGCAGCCCAGGGACGTGCGCGGCGAGGCTCGACGCTTCCAGCAGGGTGACCTGCTCGGCGCCGCGGGGAATCGCCGAGCGGTAGAGGAAGAACGTGCGGCCCAGCTCGAGCACGTCGCCCTCCCCGAGCTCGGCGTGCTTCCGCGGCGCCCCATTGAGGATGCTGCCGTTCTTGGAGCCGCAATCCTCGAAGCACCACCGGCCGAGGACCCGCATGATCCGCGCATGCCTCGACGAGAGCCAGGGGTCGTCGAGCTGGATCTCGACGCGCCGGCGTGTGCCGCTGTCCGCGACCTCCAGCCTCCGGGCATTGCCGCGGCCGATAACGACCTCCTCGACGTCGTCGAGGGCGATGCGCGCCGACGACGCGAGCGGCCGATGGCTGTCCGCGACCAGAAACAAAAAGCTGCCGTTGCCTGATTTGTCCAGATACCGCTGTCCGCCCGTGGCGGATAGCGTTCGTTGATCAGGTTCACCCGGCACGAACCAGTCGTACCCAGTCGGGCAGACGCGGTCAATATGCCAGGGGCGGCATTCCGAGCGGCAGCCGTGCGGGTTGCTCGTCGTCCACGGGCGTGCGCTGCATCGGGTCGTCGATCGACCAGGAATGGTCCAGCCGCGGAGGCGCGTGCGTCGCGCCTCGCCGGACGCGGGCCACCCCGGCCTCGATCGGGCGTCCAATCCGGGCCGGGTCACCAACCCGGGTCGATCCGCGGCGTGGCGTGATCGCCAGGGGCTCGCAGAGGAAAATGTCACCGGCGCCGAGAAGCGGCGTACACTCATCGGGAGTGCGCGCGCTCCCCACGCTTGCCGTGGGCAGGATGGAGCTCGATTGCACCACTCGCCCAGTCGATGCCGTCGCGCTGTACCATTGCACCAGGAAATCGTCACCTTCGAGGGAGGGCCCCATGGCCAAGAGTTTCGCCATCGCGACGTTCAACACCCTGAATCTCCTGCACCCCGGCGTGTTCTTCGCTGGACGCCCGAACGACAAACCGTATTCGACCGGAGTATACGAGGACAAGGTCGAATGGATCGCCCGCGTCCTCAAGGAGGGCAACGTCAGCCTGGCGGGGCTTCAAGAGCTCTTCAGCGCCACGGCGCTCAACAAGGTCACGACGCTCGCCGGGTTTGACCACACCTATGCCCCCGACATCAAAGACGGAAAGAACATCACGAGCGACGCAAACGATCGAAAGGAAGCAGCGGGCCCCTTCGTGGGGCTGATCTCCAAATATCCGATCATCGCCGCGAGAACCGTCGTCGAGTTCCCCGACGAGGTCAAGGGAATCGAGATTCAGAGCGGAGAGGCGGCCACCGACCTCAAACGCCTTCCCGTCACCCGCTTTCAGCGCCCTGTGATCCAGGCCGACGTCCGGCTACGGGACGACGTCACGGCCACGGTCTTCGTCGCCCACCTGAAATCGAAGCGCCCGCTGCTCCTCGAGCGCGAGATGGGCGACGAGAAGAACCCGATCGTGACCGCCGCGGGCAGCGCTCGCTCCCTCATCGTTCGTGCCGCGGAATCCATCGCGCTCCGAAAGCTGATCGTGGACGCCACCCAGGACAACCAGAAGCCGGTGATCTTGTTCGGCGACCTCAACGACGACCTCTCGGCTGTCACGACCCAGATCATCGCCGGCGAGGAGCCCTTCCGCTTCGCGCGCCTCGAGGACAAGAAGGTCGAGTGGGACCGCCTTCTTTACAGCGTTCACGATCTCGAGGAGCAGGAGAGCTATCGCGACGTCAGCTACACTCATATCTTCAACGGCCGCTACGAGCTCCTCGATCACATATTCGTCAGCCAGGAGTTCTTCCATCGCAATCCCGATCGCATCGCCACCGTGCGCAACACCCGCATCTTCAACGACCACCTCCAGGATGAACGCCGTGCGGTCAACCCGGGACGCGGGCCCTCACGGCGAAGCGATCACGGCATTCCGGTCACCGAGATCGAGTGGCAACGCTAGCCGACTGCCACGACGCAGACCCATGACTCACACGACCGACTCACCGCAGCACGACCACGCCGTCGGCGTCCGGTTTCCCCTGGGGCGGCTGGGAGCAGGCGAAGGACAGAACGGTCGTTTACCGGGATAATCGGCACGCACGTCCGGCTGCACCTTAGGAACCATCGCTGAGACGCTCGGCCCCGCGCTTGCGGGCGCGGCCTTCTCGTCGCGGTCTCCCGACCTGCGCCGGGTCGCCGCAGCACGACGTCGTAGCGTCGAGGTCGCAGAAAATGTCACCGGCGCACGGACGCGGCGTACACCCGTCGGGAGAGGACATGACCTCCAACGTGACCATGGGCGGCGCAGAGCTGGTTGAGCGCCCGCTCCCCATTTGTCCTGCCGACCCTCGCACGGTTACCGCGACTGAACCGTCGCTGGTCCGCGCTGCCGCGCGGCTCAACGGCGTCATGCAGCGTTACGCGGCGGGTGAGGCGACCGCCTTCGGCGAGCTGTACGAGGCGCTTGCGCCGCGCCTGCACTGTTTCTGTTTGCGCCTCGCACGAAATCGCAGCGACGCGGACGATCTCTTCCAGGACGCGTTCCTCCGGCTCCACCGCGCACGCGCCTCCTACATACCTGGCGCGCCGGCCCTCCACTGGGCATTCGCGATCGCGCGCTCCGCGCATCTGGATCGCGTCCGTCACCGCCAGCGACGTCGTGAGGACCTGCACGACGCCGATGGCGGGCCCATCACGTGCCGCTCGTTGCCGAGCCGCGACGGCTCGCCGGAGGACGACGTATGCACGCGCCACATGCTGCTTGTCGTCGATCGCGAGATCGGGCGAATGTCCGAGAAGAACCGGAGCGCCTACGTCCTCCTGCGGGAAGAGGGGCTCAGCGTCGCCGAGGCGGCGAGCGTACTCGGCACGACCGGCGATGTCGTCAAGCAGCGCGCCCATCGCGCCTACGAGCAGATCAGAACTGCGCTACGCCACGCAGGGTGGGACGAAGGCAAGCCATGATCGAGAAGGATTTTGCACACGAGATCCCCCGTCGCTTCGAATCGGCGCCGGGTCCGCCGGATGAGCTCCACGCCCGCCTGGCCACGGCGATCGCGGAGACGCCGGCGCCACAATGGCCGCTCCGACATCGCCTGGCGCTGGTCGCCTGCGCGCTTCCGTGCGCCGTCGCCATCACGCTGCTCGGGCGCCACGCGCTGTTCGGCCGGCCGCTGCTTCGCGGCGACCTACCCTCTCTTCCAGACGAGCAGCTGGTGCTCGAGCTCGCCCTGCTCGGACTCCTCACCATCGGCACCACCGCAGTCGCGGTCCGGCCCGGCCCGGCCGGCTTCGGATCAGCGGCGCGACTGCTCGGCGCCACGAGCCTTGTGATAGCGCCCGCGTTCCTCGTGATCTCCCTCTTCTTTCCGCTGGAGTCCGCCAATCACGAGGACATTCTTGCGTCTGCGCGGCTGCATCCCTTCGGGCTGCCGTGCATGGTCCTCGCCGCGATCATCGGCACCGTCGCCCTAGCAGCGCTCTCCTGGGCGCTGCGTCATGCCGTCCCCGTATCCGCAAGGCTACGCGGCGCCGCCGTGGGGGCCGCGAGCGGCGCGTGGGCGGGCCTCGCCCTCGTCATCCACTGCCCCGCCTCAGCACCGCTGCACGTCCTCGCCAGTCACGTCGCGCCGATTGCGGTGTTCACCGCACTCGGGGTGCTCGTGGTTCCTGCCTTCCTGCGGCCTTGATGGGGCCGGATCGCGAGCTCTGCGATCCCGAAGACCACAAACGACAAATGCACGAGCATCATGTCACCGCGCTCCACCGGCGGCGTAGAAACCATGTAGAGTCGAGTTCATCCGCAATGCGGTGACGGGAGCACGCACGTCTTGCTCTCCGGCACGCCCCGCAGCTGAGGCTCAACTCGTTGGGGACGGGTAAGCGCGGCGAAGTGGACTGATGCCACCTTCCTGGGCGCTTACTTTTCCGCCATGACGTGGTGATTGTTTTGCCAAGGAGACCATCATGAACGAGAAGCCTGTGCAGTCGGGAGTGAAGAGAGAGCTGACATCGGTGGAAGAGGCCAACCTGAAGGTGCTCCAGAGGGTACGGCCCTCGATCGTCGGTGTGGTCAACGCCGTATTGGCGTCGCATGACCTCGGCGTCGTGGTGGCCCGAATCGATTTTGCAGACGCCACCTCTGAGCTGGGCCGTGAGGCCCAACGCCAAAGCCAGTGCCCGATGTGCTGCTGCATTGGGGGGTACTACTCCTGCTGCCACGTCTGCTAGCGATTTAGACGCATCGCTCACGCGGGATTCGCGACGAGCGCGCTCGTCCACGGCCACGGTTCACCGCTCACCCCTCGCCAAGGTGATGGGGCCAGGTAGCGAGTTGGAACGTTCGTGAAGGAACATGCCACGAGCAGTGGCTCGCACCGCCGAGCCACCGCCGCCGACGGATAGCGGCACGATGAACCGGCGAGCACGGCTGGCCCATCGAGCTGCCCCTCTCCGCGGTAAAGGCGCACAACCATTCGACAAATCCGCTTAACACCATCCACGCAAACCGGAGGAACGCCATGATTCACAAATACATTCTCATCTCATCTCTTCTCACCGCGCTCGCGCTCACCGCTTGCGTTGCTGCCCCTGAGGAGGCGGACAACGAGACGATCAACGGCGAATATGACGCCGAAGAGTCCACCGAAGAGACTGCGCTGGAACTCTCAAATCTCACATTGTACCCAGGCCAACAGGCGACTTTCCCGACATGGAGCTGGTGGGGATGGACCAATGTGAAGATCACGAATGAATCCGGGACGGACTGGGGATGCGTGTCGCTCAAGGTTTGGAACGCGCCCTCGGAGCAGCTCTGCACGCCGCCGGGGACGAGCGCGTCTGTCGCCCGCCAGTGGGCGGGATACCAGCTCCTTGTCACGAATGCATGGAATGTCCCGCTCCGGGTTGAAGTGTGGTGATGGAGGACTATCCTCCGTCACTGACGTCAGGCTGTTCTAGACCTCCGGCCTGACTGACCTCCTGCAAGGCTCCGTCTCTCCCAATCCGCAATCCTTCGCGCGCTGTCTCGCTCCCGCTCGTCCGCGTCGTCGCCGCTCAGAGCCCGCTCTCGGCCTGGATGCGCCCGCTCCTCACCGCGGTCGCCAGCGCCTGGTGGTCGCGCTCCGTCTGATCGCCGTAGGCGATCGCGAACGCGGCGATCGCCTTATCGAAGGTGTCTGCCTTCCCGAGGTACGCCGCTATCGCGATCCGATCCCCCGAGCGCGCGTGCGCGCGCGCCAGGGTCCAGCCGCAGAGGCCGCCGTACGTCGTCAGCAGGACCCGATCCAGCGCGGCGATGTCCACCGAGAACTTCCAGTCGCGCAGCTGGCGCACGTAGAAGTCGCGCTCGATCCCGTCGGCGCCCTGCACGCGCTGCCAGCCGAGGAAGATGTCGCTCGCGGCCTGCATCAGCCGCTGGCCCGCCACGACGCGCTGGCCGCTGTTGGGGTACGCGCTCTTGCCAAGGAACCGCTCGAGGACCGACGCTTGCGCCTCCTTCGCCTGCAGGAAGAGCGGGTCCTGGTCGTCACGGCCGAACAGCAGGATGATCCAGGCGCGCAAGCCGACGCTCCCGACCCCGACGACCTTGTGGGCCATGTCCGCGAAGTTGTACCCCTCCAGCACGTGCCGCCGATCGGCCTGAAGGGTGCTGCGATAGCCGCGCAGGATCTCGCGCACCTGCTGCTCGAGCTGCTCGCGGTCCAGGCCCTTCACGAGATCTTCCATCGGGACGATCAGGGGAGGATCGCTGATGATTCGCCGCCGGCCGCCACCTCGCGGGTCAGCTTCTCGTAGGCCTGAAGGCTGTCCTTCGTCCGGGCCTTGGCGACGTTGCGCTCGGTGACGTTCAGACGATCGCGACCCACCTGCGAGCGGAAGCGGTCCAGGATCTGCTGGATGTCGAGGCTCGCGTACCAGACGTCCAGGTTGCGGAGCGCCGCGAAGCTCCGCATCGCCTCACGGTACGCGCGAACGGTCGTCAGGACGATGTCGGACCGCGCCGATTTCGAGAAGCCGTTGTCGCGCCCGGCCAGCTCCATGCTGGCGGCCAGCCGCTTCACGTCCCAGTCCCACGGTCCCGGAAGCGTCTCGTCGAAGTCGTTGATGTCGAATACCATGCGGCGCTCGGGGGATCCGAACACCCCGAAGTTCGAGAGGTGCGCGTCGCCGCAGAGCTGCACCCTCAGGCCCGAGCGCGTCGTCGCGGCCAGATCGGAGGCCATCACGCACGCTGCACCCCGGTAGAACGTGAACGGGGAGACCAGCATCCGGCCGTAGCGGATCGGCACGAGCTCTGGCACGCGGGTCTTCGCTTGCTCTTCCAGAAGCGCGATCGGATCGGGCCGGTAGGGCAGCGCCTCCCAAGTCGCGTGCGCGGCACGTGGGATCTCCGCGCGCTCCGCCTTGCCACGAGCCGCATGCTCCTCCGCGGAGAGGTGCGGCATCGCCCACTCCCCCGTGACCGTGGATGATCCGTCGACTGTGACCATCTCCCTCTTCCGTCCCTCCCTCGGTGTTCATCCCGCGGCAGCGCGGGACGAGCCGTTCAGATCCTCGGACATCCGCCAGACGCACGAAGGATGTTCAATTACCCATCGTGCGCCGCAGATCGATCATCGCCTGCTGGCTCACCTGCAGAGCCCCCTCCTGCGGGCGGTCGAGGTCGGCGGTCAACAGCATGACGACCGAGAGGCTCATGACCAGCGTCGCGACCGCAGGGGACCGGCGCGTCTTGACCAGACCGGCGTGATAACCGACGGCCATCAGGTTCAGGATCGCGACCGCGAAGAGCGCCGCCCACAGGACCCCTGGAATACCGCTGCGGACGGCCACCCTGACGCGCATCGTGTGGAGTTCGATCGTCCGGTTCAGCGACTCGATGAAGAGCGCCACGACGGGCGAGGAGCGGAATTCGATCGAGCGGTCCAGGCACGGGCATCGACGCACCTCGCTTCAATCACGGCTCTTCGCCGTCGCGGAGACGGAGCATGTCGTCGCGGCGCCGGCCTGAACGGTCGCTTTCAGTCCGACAGTCCGGCTGGCGCTGGCTTCAGGGTCGCGATTCCTGGCGGAAGGTCAACCAACCCGCCATCGTTCTGTCAAGCGCTTTCAATGCGAACACAGGCCTGCAAGATCCGGAGTTTCTCCGATCGCGGTGAGGGCAGCCTGATCCTGAGCGCGGCTCGCCGGACAGAGAACCTACACCGCCCGCCACCGGGTATTCCGCATTTTTTCCTCGGGCGCTCGCGCAGGCGGCGGAGCTGCGGATAGCGTGGAAGGATGAAGAACCATCTGCAATTTCCCCTGATGATCGCGATGTTCCTCGCCGCCTGCGACTCCACGTCGGGCTCCGGCGGCGACGGCGGCTCAGGGCTGGACGCGCCCTCGCCGCACGCCGGCGGCGGCGGCGGCGGGACGAGCCATGGCGGAGGGGGCGGCGGAACGAACGATGGCGGCGGGGGCGGCGGCGACACGTCGCCGTCCGGCACGCTGAGCGAGCGCTACCCGGACGACGAGGGGATCGCTGAGGACCCCGCCGTGCTCTTCCACGACGACTTCGAGCAGGGCTGGGGGCGCTGGGACGGGCCCACCGCCGACACGCGCTATCTGCACATCGAGGCCGACGCGGCGACCGCCCACGCCGGGCAGGGCTACCTGCGCTCGACCGTGACGACCGCCGATCTGGCGGAGGAGACGTACATCTCTTCGTCCACGTGGGTCACCCACGAGCGCGTCGACGAGATCTACTGGCGCTTCCACGTGCGCTTCCCCGAGCTCGCCCCGAACCCGCACCACTGGGTGCGCATGGCGGCTGGCACCGAGAGCTGGGACAGCAGCGGCCTCGCGAACACGGTGCCGCCCGGAGACGGGGGCTTCTGGTTCGACTTCGACACGAACACAGACGACGTCTTCAACTTCTACGTCTACTGGTACAAGATGCGCTCCGGTCGCTGCAACGACGGGACAGCGACGCCCGGCTGCGCGGGCGATCAAGGCACGACGTACCACTACGGAAACGGCTTCCAGCCGCCGGGGCAGGCGCCTTTCCCGCGGGACCGCTGGTTCTGCGTCGAGATGCACGCGCGCGCCAACACGATCGGCCAGAGCGACGGCGCGCTGGCGTTCTGGATCGACGGCGTGCCGATCGGCGACTACCGCCCCGGTTACCCCGACGGCACCTGGCTCCGCGACCAGTTCCACACGGGAGGGTGCGACTTCAGCGCGTGCACGCCCCCCGAGCCGTTCGGTGGCTTCGACTTCCGATCGAGCGATGACGTGCGCTTCAAGAGCTTCATGCTCGACGCCTATTACGAGCGCGACTCCAACGCTCGCCGGCGGGCGGAGATGGAAGAGCTCGGCATGACCGTCTCCGACGCACACACCATCCTGTACGACGACGTCGTCGTGGCGACCGAGCGCATCGGCTGCCGTCGCTGAAGCGCGCGCCTCGCGCCCTCCCCGTGGTACTCTCCCGCGCATGGGTACCGCGAACGCCCCCGCTCCCCGACGGCGCTCGGCCCTGCGCTGCGCCGCATGCGCGGCCCTCCTGCTGGCCGGGTGCGGCCCCGCGCCGACGCTGGCCGAGCCGCGCGCGCCGGAGCCGCCGCCCGCCGCCGAGACGATCTACATCGTCCTCCAGGATCCGCCCCCGGCGCCGGCGATGACGGCGGCCGACGGCTGGGTGCCGGACGAATTCCCCGGTGACAACCCGTTCGAGCGGACGCGGACCTGGATCGGCGATTACGACTGCCCGCAGGGCACGACCGAGATGACGTTCCGGATCCTGGAGGTCAAGGGCGACAGGATCAAGGCCGTGTTCGGCTTTCATCATGCCGAGTCCGGCGCCGCCGGCAAATACCTCATGAGCGGCCGCTACGACGCCGAGACGCGGACCGCATCGTTCTCGCCCGGCGCCTGGCTCGAGCGCCCGCCCAACTACGTCACCGTGGGCATGAAGGGTGACCTCGCGTTCGACGGCTCGCTCTTCGCCGGGCGCATCGAGCACCCCGACTGCGGCGCGTTCCGGCTCCGGCCGGCGGGGTAGCGCCGCCCTCGCGCTGCTCGTCGCCAGGCCGCGCCAAGGGACGAGCAGCGCCTCCATCATGATGGCAGTCGCGCGAGCGATGGGCGTGGCGCGACGCTCAGGGCGTGCTCGACGGGTCTGCCGGGTCGCTGCCCTCGTCTTCCTCGTCGCCGTCGCGGAATCCGTCGCCGTCGCGATCCAGCCCGATCCGCTCCCCCGAGCCAGGCGGCGCGCACGTGTACGTCAGCTCGCCCCGGTTGCGAGAGGCCCGGTGCCGCAGCGCCGCGTCGCGGATCGGCGCGTCGCAGATCCGGTCGCCGACGAACAGGCCCGCGCCGACGTAGAGGAACCCCGCCGTCTCGTGGTCGTCCGATCCCTTGACCACGAGATCGCACTCCCCTGCATCGGCCCGCGCGCGGAGCAGATCGATCCTCGGCCCGACCACGGCGGCATTGTTCCGGGTGAGCGTCACCTGCTGCCCGACGATCGGCGCCAGGTTGCTGTCGAACGCGAGCAGGAACTGCTCCACCTGGCGCCGCATCACGTCGCCCTCCGGCCCCGGCGGGAACCCGCCCGGGGTGAGCGGCGACTGGTTGAACCCCATGTCGGGGGTCGCCGAGCTCACGAAGCGGAAGAGCGTCGGGACGCCCCCTTCGTTGTTGAAGCCGAACCCGCGGACCTGGTCGCCCAGGAACGCGTCGCTGCCCGGGAAGAGATCGTTGTTCGCCATCCCGAACATGCCGACCTTCTGGTACAGATTGCGGAAGTGCGGCGACTTGAAGGCCTCGGTCTCCAGGTCGAACGTGTACCGGCCATCCCCCCCGAAGAAGCCCGGCGCATCGACGCCGAACTCCTCGTTCGCGTGGCGGTCGAGCACATGGCACGAGACACAGGTGCCCTCCTCGCTGAAATCGGACACGTTGTTGAAGAAGAAGCTGCGCCCGGCCTGCTGCGCCGGCGTGAGCGAGTTGTCCAGCGCCCGGATCGGGTTGGGCGGATACGTGACCTGCAGGATGAAATCGGCGAACGCCTGCATGTCGGCCTCGGGGATGAACTCGCTCCTCCCCACGAGATCCGTGAACCCGGCCTGGAACTCAAGGAACGCCGCCACCTCGTCGAACGTCCCGCTGTCCGGATGCGCGCTCGGCTCGTCGCGGCCCCCGGTGCGATCGCCGCGCCAGTGCATCGGCCCGTGGTTCGCCATGCCGCGGAGGCTCTGCGTCGTCATCGGCCCCTTCATCGGGTGGTGGGTGTCGGGTATCCCGAAGTCCAGCGGGTGTGACTCGAACGGCCCCGGGATGTCCAGGACCACCTCGTCCGGATTCCCGAGGTCCCACGCCAGGCTGTCGAAGTCACCGTAGACATGGCAGCTCGCGCACGACGAGTCGCCGTGGCTCGACGCGAACGACGCGTCGTAGAGGAACCGGCGGCCGGCGACCACGCTCGGCGGCTCCGGGTTGTGCATCGGCACGTGCGCGATCTCGGCCCTGGTCGTCGTGCTGAGGATCGAGATCGCGTTGTCGAACCGCGTGATCGTGTACAGGCGCCGCCGCGCCTCGTCGAGCAGGAGCCCCGTCGGGCCGCCGCCGGGCACCGGGATCTGCTTGGAGGTGCTCGGCGTGAAGGTGTTGTTCTCCAGGGCGGCGGTGCTGAACACCCCGATCTTGGACGACCCGATCGTCGCCACGTACAGCGTCTTGCCGTCGCCCGTGACGGCCATCTGCTGCGGGAGCGCGAGGCTCTTCTGGTTCTCGGCGTTCGGCACCGGGGCGCAGCAAGCATCGTAATCGATGTGTTTGTTGAGGTGCCTCGGCGTGACGCTGCCCGCCGGGCCGAGGACGGTGATCCTGCTCTCGTGCAGGTGGCCTCGTATCGTGTGGCCGGCGAAGATCCCGGGCCCCTCGAAGCGCTTCTCGTTCCCCGCCTCGGTGTTCGACACGTACACCTTCCCGCTGACCGGGTTGACCACCATGTTGTAGAGGATGGTGCCGACGCCGGTGTAGAACCCCGCCGCGCCGGGCAGCTGCCTCGGCGGGCTCGCGTTCGCGTCGATGACGAACACGTCCTTGTCGGGCAGCGAGAGCCGGACGGAGCTGTCCCAGACGCGGTTCAGCTCATCGACCCAGTGGACACCATTGAACTTGAGGATGAGCCCCGTCTCCGGGTGCGGGATCCCCTCCGCGTTGGTGGCCGGCCCCGGCACGCCCCCCGCCGCCTCTCCGCCGTTCGGGATCAGGCCCTCGTGGAGCGAGGTGGTGCGGTTCCCGGAGTGGAAGGCCGCCGCATACACCTTGCTGCCGTCCGGCGTCACCGCCAGCGCCCGCGGGGTATCGCTGAACAGCGTGACGATCGTGAGCGGCGTGCCGGCGAGCGTCGTGCCGAGGTGATTGGCGTCGAAGACCCATACGTCCGCCCGGCCCACGCCGGGGGTCGTGAGCTGGGGGTCGAACGGGATGTTCTGTCCGCGATGCGCCGTCGTGATGAACGCGCGGCGCTTTCCTGGGCCTGCGAACACGATGTCCCGCGGCTCGTCGCCCACGAGCAGCGTCCGCACGACCCGGCCCGAGCTCGCCCCCTGGGACAGCTCGACGACGCTCACGCTGTCCGACAGGTGGTTGACGACCCAGACCTCGGTATCGCTCCGCGCCGCCACCGCCACCGGCTCGAGGCCGACGGGGATGGAGGCGCGGTGCTCGATACCCTGATCCTTGACCCGATACACCTCGAGGTGGTTGTCGGGTGTGTTCACGGCGAATAGCAGCTTTCCGTCGGGCGAGAGCGCGAGCGGACGCACATGGCCGCTCTCGAAGAGGGTGAAAGACGACGCCGCCTCGGCGGATCGGCCGGCCGCGAGGCCCACGAGCAGCGCCGACGCCGCGACGAGACGGGAGAGGACGTCGCGCACGACAAAGTACGAGGCCATGAGTCACCTCCGATGAGTGGGGTTCTCCTCACATGATTTCGAATGGCAAGCAGACGATAAGTCGCGAAGGTTATTGAAAGGTAGTCGTGGCCGGCTCGCATTGCAATATCGCAATGGTTTTGCTTCAGCAATCGATCCCTTCGGCACACCTGCGCCGAGCAACCTACCGAGGGGCCGCGACGGTGCGAGGCAGTCCTGTCGGGCAGACGGCGTCGGCGCTCCTCGAGACAGCCCCGGGATCGCCGTGATCCGGTCGCCGGACATCGCGGCGCTGCGGCGGTTCATGGTAGGCTGCGCAACATGCAGGGGGGCCTCGCAGTCGGGCCGTCGTCTCGGCGCCGGGATCACGGCGCGCGGCGGGAGCCCGTCGCGCGCCCGTTCGACACGCGCCCTGCACGCCCCGGGAAGGAGCCCCGACCATGAAGACATCGGCTGTGCGACGCACCCTCGGCTGGCTCACGGTCACCGCGCTGTCCGTCCTCGCCTCGGCGTGCCAGCCGGATCCCTCGCCCGGCGATCGGGGCAAGGAGGCGCGGCCGCCGCTCCGCTTCAGCCACGGCTACTGGCTCGGGTACTTCCCGCTGTCGATCGCCGAGGAGAAGGGCTTCTTCGACCAGCAGGGCGTCGACGTGGATCTCGTCTTCAACCCGGATCTCTACGGCATGATCTCCGATTTCACGGCGGGCAAGGTCGACGGCTTGCCGTGGACCATGGAGGTCGTCGTGCGCATCCTCGCGAGGGAGCCCGATGCGCGGGTCGTCCTCTACTCCGGCCAGACGGCGGGCGCCGACGTCATCATGGCGCGGCCGGAGATCCAGACGATCTCCGATCTCAAGGGGAAGAAGATCGCGGCCAAGACCGGCGCCATGGGCGAGATGCTCGTCAGCGAGATGCTGGAGAGGAACGGGCTCGCCATCGACGACGTGACGCTGGTCAACGTGAGCGAGACGGACGTCGCTCCGTTCCTGGCGAACAATACGATCCAGGCCGGGCACACCTGGGAGCCCTATGTCACGCAGGCGGCGAAGTCCGGCGCCA
This sequence comes from Sorangium sp. So ce124, assembly GCF_051525235.1. Lineage (NCBI taxonomy): Bacteria > Pseudomonadati > Myxococcota > Polyangiales > Polyangiaceae > Sorangium > Sorangium sp. So ce124. The sequence goes on along the minus strand of NZ_CP150312.1, from coordinate 2,927,281 downwards.
AGGCGATCTTCTCGAGCAAGGAGACGCCCGGGCTGTTCGCCGACTTCACGCTCTTCCGCAGCACGGTGCTGCGCGACAGGCCCGACGATGTCCGCGCCTTCATCCGGGCCTGGTTCCAGGCCGTCGAGTTCTGGAAGGCCCACCCGCAGGAGGGCAACGAGATCATCGCGAAGGCGCTCAAGATCCCGGCCTCGGACATCAGCACGGACGGATACGAGCTCTTCTCGCTGGAGGAGGTCCGACGAAGGTTCGCCCCGAACAACGACCCCACGTCGCTGGCCCCCCTCGTCAACAAGCACATCGATTTCCTTGTCCAGGACGGGCAGCTGGGGCGCCGCCCGGATCTCGACAACATCTTCGATTCGTCGTTCCTGCCGCCCGCCACGAACCGGGAGTGATCGCCGCGGCCCGCGGAGCACCTGGACAGCATCGCCACGGAGGTTCGACGAACGCCATGAGTCGCGCAATGCAGCAGCAGGCCCCGCTCATCACCCTCCGCATGAAGCTGATCGTGGCGCTCTTGACGGTCGCGCTCGCGCCGCTCTCGATCCTCACGCTCCTGAACAAGCGGACCAACGAGACGGTGCTGACCGAGAGCGCCAACCAGGCGCTCGCCGCGGCCGCGTCGCAGGCCGCGACGAGCGTCGACGATTTCGTCGAGAGCAACCTGGACGCGGTCCGCGTCGAGGCCCGCCTGCCCGGCCTGACCAGCTACCTGAGCCTCGACGACGAGGACCGGCGGAGCGGGAGCGAGGCGCATGCGTTCGCGTCGAGGACGCTGCACGGGCTCATCCGGAAGGACACGATCAACATCCTCTCCTATGCGCTGCTCGACGAGCGCGGGCACAACGTCCTCGACACGGTGCAGACGCCCGCGGAGAGGGACGAATCCAGGAGGGACTACTTCGTCCGCGCGATGGAGACGGGCCTGCCCTACGCGTCGTCGGTCGTGTTCGCCGGCGAGGTGCCCCAGCTCGTCTTCAGCAGCCCAGTCCGCGACGCGCTGAACAAGAAGAAGACGATCGGCGTGCTCCGGTGCACCTACAACCTGTCCGCCGTCCAGCGGATCATCCTCTCCCAGACGCAGCTCCTGAAGGCGTCGGACGCGTTCGCGATCCTCCTCGACGAGCACCACGTCCGACTGGCGCACGGCCGCTCGCCGGAGCTCGTGTTCAAGTCGCTCGTGCCGCTGGCCCCGGACCTCGAAGGCCGGCTCAAGGCGGAGCGGCGGCTGCCGGACAAGCCGGCCGCGGAGCTGTCGACCGACGTGCAGGCCTTCGACGAGGGGCTGCGCCGGTTCGAGACCGAGCAGGACCCGACCTCGGCGGCGAGCCGCTTCCTGCGGGCCCGCATGGCCGCGAGGGACGCCCCCATGAGCGCGGTGGCCCTCGCGCGCGTGAGCGCCTTCGACGGCATGAAGAAGCCGCCGTGGACCGTGGCGTTCGTGCGGCCGGAGGCGGCGTTCCTCGAGCCCATCGAGGAAAAGACGACGCGCGACGCGCTGCTGCTCGCCTCGCTGATCGCCGCGATCGTCACGGCGGCCGCCGTCCTGATGGCGCAGGTCCTGACGAGGCCGATCACCCGCCTCGCCCAGGCGGCGTCGCAGCTGGCGAGCGGGAGGCTCGACACAGCGGTCGAGGTGCGATCCCACGACGAGATGGGCACCCTGGCGGAGGCGTTCAACCAGATGGCGCGCCAGATCCAGGGGTCGTTCGAGGAGCTCGAGCACCGCGTCGAGCAGCGCACGGCCGAGCTGAAGGAGGCGAAGATCGCCGCGGACTCCGCCAACAAGGCGAAGAGCGACTTCCTCGCCAACATGAGCCACGAGCTCAGGACGCCGCTCAACGGCATCCTCGGCTACGCGCAGATCCTCCGGCGCTCGCGGGGGCTGGGCGAGCAGGACCTGCGCGGCATCGACATCATCCATCGCTCCGGCGCCCACCTGCTCACGCTGATCAACGACGTCCTCGATCTGGCGAAGATCGAGGCGCAGGCGATGGAGGCCCACGCGAACGATTTCCACCTGCCCTCGTTCCTGCGATCGACGGCCGAGATCTGCCGCATCCGCGCCGAGGAGAAGGGCATCGCGCTCGTGTATACGCCCGATCCCGAGCTCCCAACCGACGTGGTCGCCGACGAGCGGCGGCTGCGGCAGGTGCTGATCAACCTGCTCGGCAACGCCGTGAAGTTCACCGAGAAGGGCCGCGTCTCCTTCACGATCAAGCGGCTGGGCGACGGGCCGCGCCCGCCGCACGCCTCCGCGCCGGACTCCGCCGCGATCCAGAGCGCGCCGCTCAGGACGCACCGGGTGCGCTTCGAGATCGAGGACACAGGGACGGGCATCAGCCCGGATCAGCTCGACCAGATCTTCCTGCCGTTCAAGCAAGCCAGCGACGGCAAGCGCCGCGTCGACGGGACGGGGCTCGGGCTCGCGATCAGCCAGCGGATCATGAAGCTGCTCGGCAGCTCCATCGAGGTGAGGAGCGAGCCCGGCAAGGGGAGCGTGTTCTGGATGGACGTGATCCTGGCCGAGTCGCCCCGGCGAACCCAGCCCACGGCGCTCCGGCCCGCGTCGGCGATCGTCGATTACGAGGGCAGGCGGCGGCAGGTCCTCGTGGTCGACGACAAGCCCGAGAACCGCGCGGTGCTCGTGAAGATGCTGCAGTCCGTCGGGTTCGAGACGTCCGAGGCCACGGACGGCAAGGAGGGCCTCGCGGCGGCGTCCGAGCGCGAGTTCGACCTGGTGGTCACGGACCTCGCGATGCCGGAGCTCGACGGCTGGGAGATGATCCGGCTGCTCCGGAAGGCGCCGGATCGAGCAGGATTGAAGATCTTCGCGTCGTCCGCGAGCGTCTTCCTGTCCGATCAGGACAAGAGCCTGGCCGCGGGCGCCGACGATTTCCTCCCGAAGCCGCTGCAGCTGGAGGAGCTCTTCGACAAGATCCAGCGGCACCTCGGGGTCTCGTGGATCTACGAGCAGCAGGGCGATCCCGGCGCGATGGGCGAGGCGCCCGCCGGCGCCCACCGCGACCCGAGCTCACCCGAGCTCGCCGGCGGCGCAGATCTCCCGGTGACCGCCCCCGCCGCCGAGGATCTGCGAAATCTCTTCGATCTCGCGCACAGGGGGCTCTTCCACCAGCTCCAGAAGCACCTCGACAGGCTCGATCGCGCCGATCCGAAGCTCGCGCCGTTTTGCAGGCACCTGCGCCGCCTGATGCAGGATTTCAAGATGGAAGCCGTTGAAGATTTCATCAAGATGCACCTACGCGATTGACGTCGCTTGGACGGCGCGCGCCTTGGTTGCGGCGATGGGAGCGCGCGCTTCCTGTTCCTGGAGGGTAGAAGGATGGATGCCAGTGAAGCCGGGACGATACTCATCGTGGACGACAACCCGAGGAACCTCGGTCTCTTGTCCGATACCCTGACGGGCTCAGGCTTCGAGGTCGCGGTGGCGGTGGACGGCGCGCGCGCCCTCCGGCTCGCGAGGGAGGGGATGCCGGATCTCATCCTGCTCGACGTGAAGATGGATGGGATGGATGGATTCGAGACGTGCCGCCAGCTGAAGGGCGACCCGGCCACGGCGGCGATCCCCGTCATCTTCATGACGGCGAGCACGGACCTGTCCGCGGACCGGGTGAAGGGCCTGAACCTCGGGGCCGTCGATTACCTCGCCAAGCCGTTCCTGGACGAGGAGCTGCTCGCGCGCGTCCGGGTGCACACGAAGCTCAGGAGGCTGACGATGCACCTGGCCGCGCAGGTGGACGAGCGGATCGCGGCGGAGGCGGCCCTGCAGCGGCTCACGCAGGAGCTGGAGAGGCGCGTGGGAGAGCGCACGGTCGCGCTGGAGAGCGCGCTCGCGGGGCTCACGCAGGCGCAGGCGCAGATGGCGACGGTCATCCGCGCGGCGCAGGCGGTCTCGGGCGAGATCGTCCTCGACGACGTGCTCGACCGGCTGATGCGGCTCACGCTGGAGCACGCCGGCGCGCGGAAGTGCGTCCTCGTCCTCTCGCGCGAGTCCGGGCTGGTGATCGAGGCGTCGATCACGAGCGATCCGGACACGGTGGTGCTCGGGCTCTCGACGCCGGTGGGCCCGGGGGTCGATCTCGCTGTGTCGCTCGTGGAGGAGGTCGCGAGGGCCCGGCAATCGATCTTCGTCTGGGACACGAGCCGCGACGCCCGCCCGGCGGACGCGCGGTACCTCGCGGAGAAGGGGCCGAGGTCGATCCTCTGCCTGGCCATGATGTGCCAGGGAGAGCTGATCGGCGTCCTCTACATCGAGGGCGACGCGGCGCCGGAGCCGCTGCTCGCGGCGCAGCTGGAGACGCTCGGGCTCCTGGCCTCCCAGGCGGCGGTGGCCGTGAAGAACGCCCTGCTTTATGGGCACCTGGCGGAGATGACGTCCGAGCTCCGCCGCTCGAACGAGCGCCTGGAGACCGAGGTCGCGTGCCAGACGGAGGAGCTCCGCCAGACGAACGAGCGCCTGCAGCTGGAGCTCGTCGAGCGCGCCCGGGCCGAGGGGGAGCGCGCCCGGGCCGAGGAGGAGCGCGCGGCGCTCCAGGCGGAGGTCATCGAGGCGCAGAGCGCCCGGCTCGCGGAGCTCTCGACGCCGCTCATCCCGATCACCGATCACATCATGGTGATGCCGCTCATCGGGACGATCGACTCCACGCGAGCGCAGCAGGCGCTCGAGGTGGCGCTGAACGGCGTCCAGGCGAACCGGGCGAAGGTCGTCATCATCGACGTCACCGGGGTGACGGTGCTCGACTCGGCGGTCGCGAGCACGCTGATGAGCACGGCGACGGCGCTGCGGCTGCTCGGATCGAAGACGGTGATCACCGGCATCCGCGCGGAGCTGGCGCAGACGCTCATCGATCTGGGCGTCGATCTCGGCGCCGTGGTGACCAAGGGGACGCTCCAGAGCGGCATCGGCTATGCGCTCCAGCAAGCCGGCGACGGCAGGGCGGGCCTGCACGTCAACGGCACGCACGCCCGCAACGGCCCCGCGCCCGGACGCAGAAACGGCCATTAGAGCGACGGTCACCCGCACAGGAGACGGGCCCAGATCGGCGTTTTCGGCGCGCAAGCGCACTCCGGTGCGCTGAGCACCGAAAACGTCGAGGTGGGCCCGTATCCGAAGCGGGTGACCGTCGCTCTAGGGACCGCCAGACAGCTGCCATTCGCTCGCCGCGCCGGGGAGCGCCGCCCGGTACCCCAGGTAGCGCCCGAACGCGCGCATGGCCTGGTTCCAGTGCTTGGGCTCCTTCACCAGCATCTCCTTCACGCCGACGTCGGCCAGCGCGTCGCCGACCTCGATCCACCGCGGATCGCGCGTCAGCGCGTAGGCGGCGCCGAACACGGGCACGATGAGCAGGTTGAGGTCGGCGGTCCCGCTGTCGTCGTACGCGTCGGTCTCGCAGCCCCACAGGTACCGGAACGCGCGCCTGTCCGAGGTGATGGCGCGCTCGGCGAGCCAATCTGCCGCGCGCGCGACCACGTCGCGGACCCGCGGGTCGCCGGTGAGCGCGTGGTAGTCCATGAGCGCGTCGACGAGCAGCGCGGTCATGAACGGGGAGCCGCCGCGCGGGCCGCGCTCGCACTCCGACGGGTCGGCGCGGGTCAGGTCGTGCTCGAACGCGCCCGACGCGCCCTGCTGCTGCCACGCGACGGTGCGATCCGCGAGCCCGCGCAGCGCCGACAGGAGCTCCGGCCGCGGGTCGAGCGCGTAGTAGCTCGACAGGGTCATCATCACCCAGGCCATGTTGCGCTCGGTCACGCGCAGCACGTCTTCCCTTCCGCCCGTGAGCGCGGCCTGGTTCTGCCGGAGGGCCTCGCCCATGGCGAGGACGGCCTCCCTGGCCGCCGGATCGCCGGTGAGCAGGTAGTCGTCGACCATGCCCTGGCCGAGCATGCGCCGGAGGACTTGCCAGGAGAGGGGCGCCGCCGGGGTCCAGTCCTCCCGCTCGCAGACGTGGACCGCGAGGCGGCGATCGGGCGAGAACCTGAGCTCGTGCTGCCGGTACCAGACGGCCTCGGCGCGCGCGCGCCGGTAGCGCGCGGCGTCGCCGTTGCGGAGGAAGCGCTGGTAGAGCGCGTGCGGGCCGTCGTAGTACGTGCGGTACGGGGCCGAGCAGGTGACGCCGTACGCGTCGTAGGCGGGCGTCATGCGGGCGAGCGCGCCCTCGATGCCGGTCTCGAACCCGGGGAAGCGGCGATCGTCCATCGCCGGCAGCTGCGGCCCGGACACCAGGCTCGCCGCGTACCACGACGGCGGCAGCACCGCCGCGATCGGCCCGTCCGGGTTCGGCAGGAGCGCCTCGTCGAGCACGGCGCCCTGCGCGGTCTCTGCGGCCTGGGTGGCCGGCGCGCCGGCGCGCTGCGGGGGAGCTCCCGGCGGAGGGGCGCCGTAGTCGAGGGTGTAGATCGCCCGCCCTCCTGTCGGGGGCGCGGCGCGGAAAGCGACGAGCGCGCTGCGGATCGAGCGGTCCTGGGGCCAGACCGCGAGCGGCTTCGCGCGGAGCGGGACCGCCGCGCCGCGGTCGTCGTGCAGGCGGAGGAGCTCTACGTCGCGCAGCGCGCCCGGCGCGAACGGCACGGCCGCCGACACGGCGACCTCGGCCGGCGGCGCCGCCGCTCCCTGCGGGCCCTTCTCGGGCGCGGGCGCGCTCCCCGCGGCGTCGGCGACGAGCAGCAGCGGGACTTTTCGCTCGCGCGGAGGCGCCGGATGCGCGGCGGCGATGTGGGCCTGCAGGACGGCGCGGACCTGCGGCTCCACCCGGCGCGCGGGGGGCGACCGGGCGGACAGCCGGCTGCAGCCCGCCGAGAGCAGCGACGCGGCGAGGAGCAGCGCCGCAGCGACGCGGCAGAGCTCGGCCGGCGCCGTGCGCCGTGCGTTCGGAGGAGGCGTGGCCATACAACCTCCGATGACCCGGCGCCCGCGCGCGTCGCCGTTGGCCGCCGCGGCAGCTCGTGGGCGACCACGCCGGGCTGCCCGATCCGGTAGAGATCGATCTGGTCGACGAGGACACCCGTGCCGTCCACGATCTCGAGCATCGGGATCTTGTCGGTGTCGTTCTCGTTCGCTCGGAAGCCCGTGACATAGAGTCTGTCGCCGGGTCCGAAGACGAGGGCGTTCGGGCGGTATAGATCGCCCCCGCACGGGTCAGCGACGTTTGCGCCGTTGTTGCCATCGACAACGACGCCGAGGAACGCGCCGGTGTCGACATGAGCCCGCTCGCCGGTATAGCCTCCCACACTGGAGGATCTCATGAGCAAACCCAAGACATCGAAGTCCCCGAAAGCCCCGAAGGAAACGAAGGCCGAGCGCACCGAGGCCGAGGCGCTCGCGCCGCTCGACAAAGCGCTGGACGACGCCAGTCCGACGGAGCTCGACGCCGAGACGACGGCCTTCCTCGCCCGCGTCCACACCTTGCTCTTCAACATCCCCCGGTACCTCGAGCGTGCGAGGCGCCACGGATACACGCAGAAGGAGCACGATCTCGGCTGGGAGCTGTACACCACGGCTTCCGGCAAGAACCGCCGCTTCGAGCACTGGCTGGCTGAGGGCGATCAACGCGAGGTCACGGCCGGCGGCTCCGTGGAGCGGATGCGCTTGCTCCAGGAGATCGACGACTTCGAGAACCTCTGGTTCCCGCGGATGCGGATGATCATCCCCCGGGTGATCCCGCGCGAGAACGCCGCCCGGTTCACCGCCGCGTTCTTCAAGAACCTCTCGCAGCAGCCGCTCAGCCCCGCGGTTGTGGACTCGGTGAAGACGTTCCTGAACCGCGTCGACGAGCTCGCGTCGAGCGCCGAGCCCGGCGCGCGGGAGCTCTACCGGACGCTCGGCGAGCGCGGGCTCACGCCGAAGAAGATCGAGTCGATGCGCCGGCTGATCGCCGCCGCGGAGGAGCACCGGACTCCCGACAGGACCGCGCCCGCGGTGAGCCCGGCGGAGATCGCGAAGGCCAAGGAGGCGCAGCTCGCCGCGCTCCAGTCGCTCCGCCTGTGGTACAACGACTGGGCCACGACGTTCCGCGGCATCTTCAATACGCGCGAGCAGATCACGCTCGGGCTGACGGCGCTCAAGCGACGGAAGAAGGAGGCCGAGCCCGAGGATGCGGAGGCCGAGCCCGAGGATGCGGAGGCCGAGGCCGAGGACGAGGACGAGGACGACGCAGAAGACGAGGATGACGCGGGAGACGACGAGGAGGACGACGGCGCCGCCGACCAGTAACTGCGCCGGCGCCTATTCCTCGCCCAGAAGCGCGCGCGTCTTGTCGAGCAGCTCTCGCCTGACCCGCTCCCGGTTCAGATCCTCCTCGTAACCGGCTCCGATAGGCGACACCTTGATGACGCCTTTGACCATCATAAGAGCTTCGATCGTTCGCTCCGCCTCATGGTCATCCAAGTCGCGCCGGAAGTGGACAACCAGGCCCTTGACGCTCATTGCAACCCCACTCCCTGCGTGGAGATATCGCTGGCTTCCCGAAGCATAATGATGTCGCGCAGCGCGCCGATGGCCCTCGTGCGCCGCTTGTAAAGCGTGGAGAGAGGCAACCCAGCGTCTTGGGCTATCTGGGCCATCGAAACGCCGTCCAGGTCGTGTGCCACGAGAACGAATCGCAGTTCCGGCTCGAGCTCATTCATCGCGTCCATGGTGCTGGCCCTGGTGTTGTCGGACTCCATCACAGCAGCAGCATCCGGCGCTGGATCGAACACCTCGATCAAATCAACCAGCTCCTCTCTGCAGTGTCGCGCACGCTCGTGGTAGTGCGAGGCAACGTGTACGGTGATCGCGTTCACCCAGCGCTCGGGCCGGCCGAGCTTCGGATCGAACCTGTGCCAGCTCTCGCAGACGTTGACCCAGACTTGGCCCGCGACGTCGCCACGATGGCACCGTGGGACTCCCAGCCTCTCCAACCAGCGCAGCACGGCACGAACCAACATCGGGCAGAACAAGCGCGCGTACGCAGCAGCGCGCTTGCCGTCATTCGGACGATCCATGGCTTTACCCCCCTTGGGCAATATCGCCTTATGATGATAGCTCCACCCATGCCAGCGGAAGCGTTGAGCGGCTATCCACGGCCGCGCTCACCCATGGCTCCCTATTCCCGGAAGGGTAATGTTCAGCGGCGAGCGCTCTACGTCCTCCCAATCGGGAGCGTTCGCGGCACCCCGCCCGCCTTCGTCACGCTGTAGCGGGAAGCTCGTCAGGGTCCCAGCGCGACGGGCGAGCTCTGCCCCCGTGGCGGCGCGGACAGGCAGCGGCGACCGAAGCCGCGGCTGTGGAGGCGGCGGGAGCTTCGCCCGCGGGCTCTTGGCCGTAAGCTCGGGAGACGGCACCACGGGCGGAGGAACGTCGAGCGCGCGAGGAGGTATCGCGCGCGGAGTCGGCGGCACGGAGCTCGGCGCCGGTGACGACGCGGGGCGCGCCGCGCTCTCGCGCCTGGTGACGGGCTCGCCGACCTGGATCACCACGGTCTCCTCTGCGTCCGTCCGGTAGTCGTCGTGCAGCCGCCACAGACGCTCCCAGTACCGAGCCGGAGCGCCGGTGAAAGCTTCCAGCTGCCGCGCGAGGCCGGGCGTCATAGGGAGGTCGCTCCTCAGCAGCCGCTCCACCTCCCGTGGTTCCAGCCCCGTGCTCTCGGCCAGCTTTCGCCTCCACGAAGGCATCGTCGCGCAAAACGATTCGAGGACCCTTCCTGGCCACGGGATCGGGCGCGCCCGGCCGTCGGCCATCGCCGCGAGCGCCGCGTCGACATGACAGTCCAGAAGGCGCCGGCATCGGTCCCGCTCTTTCGCTGCCTTCTCCTTCGCATCGGTGAGGGCGGACTCCTCGTCCTCGTGCGCGTGCTCGCGCGCCTCGCGAAGCCCGCGTTCGCGTCCCAGCGCTTCGCGCGCCGTGACGGCGAAACCGATCGCGACGCAGGCTATCATCGCGAGCCCGAGCGGCGAGATTAGCCACATCGCACCCAGCATGTCCTCCATGATCTTTCGCCTCCTAGACGTGAGCGTTCGTGTCCGACGCAAGGCGGAGCTCGGCCTTGTGCTGTCCGAAGACAGCACCGTCATCCCCGCCTGCTTAGCTGTTGATGGCGAGTCGATGCTTCAGCGAAGCTGCCTGAGCATCTCTTCGCGCTCAGCGGCGAGCCGACCTCGCGGGAACTCCTCCGCATGGGCCTCGAGCAACCGGTGCGCCTCGAGGTCCGCCTCTGGGCTGCGGGCCTCGATGGCCTTCCGGGCTTGGTGGATCAGGCTCGTCTCGCGCGCGCTGATCGCCGGCTGCGCGGGCATCGTCGAGGACGAGGCGCGAGGACCAGTCGCCACCGACGGAGCGGGCGCCGTGCTCGCTTCTGCGCCGGCCTGTCCGGCGCGGCTCTCCGCCGGGAGCGCAGGGGCCTGCTCTGCGGCCGATGCGGATGACGTCCCGGCCGGCCCGGCGCGGCGCTCCGCGGGCAGCGGCGCAGCTGCCTGGCCCGTCAGCTCGGTCCAACGGCCATCGAGAGCCGACCGGACCCACGACTGCAGCCTGGACGAGGAGGTCACGGCAGTGACGATGGCGCCCATGAGCACGACGGTCGCACCCTGCAACAGAAACCTCCAACTCCAGCGGAGCAGGGAGCCGATCCACCCCTGGCGGGGATCGAGCCCGAACGGAACGACGCACGCGGCCTCGTCCAATCCGCGCGAGCGTCGCTTCGCCCTCCAGCGTTCCGCCGCCTCCTCCAGCTGCTCGCGGGCTCGACGGTGCTGCGTCTTCACGGCGTCAGGGTGAAGCCCCAGCTCCGCGGCGATCTGGGGCAGCGGGATCTCCTCGAGATCATGCTTGATCAACACGTCGCGGTACTTCGGGTCGACACCGGCGATGAGTTCGCGCAGCACGGCTTCCCGCTGGCGCCACATGAGCAATTCTTCCGGCGTGGCGTGCTCGTCGCGGAGCTCGGGGTCGCCCGACGGCGTCAGCACCTCTCGCCGGCGGCGCGCGCTTCGAACGTGGTCACGCGCCTGGTTGGCCGCGATCGTGACGCGGTAAGGCGCCGGGTCCCCGCCTGCCTCGATCCGTCCGTCCGCGTCCAGCCCCCGCAGCAGCGAGTCCTGCGCGACGTCCTCGGCATCGCGCGCCGGGACCCCGAAGCGCCTCGCCAGGCGCCGGAAGAGCTCGAAGCTGCTGAAGATGCCCGCTGGCTTGCCCATGCCGGTAGCACGTCTGAGCGGACCTCCCGGGGTCAGAAAAGTGAACGGCCCGGTCCATTTTGGTAGGACAATGTGTCCCCATGCGCCATCTGCGCACTCGCACAGCATTCGGCGCCGACGAGAGATGGAAGCATTGCTGGATCGCGCTGAAATTTCTCATGACAAAGGCGAGCGCATGGCGATTTCACACGCCATTGACGCCGAGCAGTTGACGCAACTACCGTCATGACATGCGTTGCGCTCCACAGTTCCTCTCGATTCTCCTTGCGGTCGGGGCATCGACATGCCTTACGAGCGCAGCGCGCGCCCAGGGCGGCTCATCGACGACAAGGTCGAGAGAGCACTCGACGGTGAAGGACCATGTTCGCCGTGGCCAGAGGGCGCGCGCGACGGGGCAATGGACCGAGGCACACGCCGCCTACAAGGCGGCATTCGACGCCGCAGACCCGGAGTCCACCACGGAGCGTGAGCGCGCGGAGATTGCCGGGGAGCTCGGCCTCTGCGAGCTCGCTTTGGGCAAATACCGCGATGCGGCCGAACACCTGGCCTGGAGCCTTGAGCAGCGCGAGGCGCTGCCGGCTGCGCTGCAGAAGCGATTCGAGGAAGGGCAGCGCAAGGCAACACCGCACGTCGCGAAGCTCCGTCTCTCCGTCGACCCGCCGGACGCCGAGGTGATCATCGACACCAAATCCATCGGCCGCATCGCACGCGTCTACACGCTGTTCGTCGAGCCCGGCCTGCACACGGTGCGAGCCCGAGCACCGGGCCGCGAAGATGCGTTCCACACCTTGCGCACCGTGGCGAAGGCGGAGCACGAGATCTCGCTTCATTGTCCGCGCGCGTCGGTGAGCAGCGCCAGAGAGGACGCGCCGGGTTCATCGAGCGAAACGCCGGGAGCCATGAGCTCTCCGGCAGCTGCGCAGGCACGGCCTCCCAGCCCATGGGCTTCCTGGCCGGGGACGGCGCGGATAGGCGGCATCGTCGTGACGACGGCAACAGCGGCGGCCGGCGCGGTCTTTCTCCTGCGCGCTCACGTCGTCCACGGCGATCTGCGCGAGCGAGACGTCACGCTTCGCGCACAGGGGTGGACGTCACATACGTGCCGGGAAGCGACGCCGCCCGCGGCGTGCGCCGGCATTCGTGACCAGGTGAACCAGCGCGATCTGTTCGCGACCCTCGGCAAGGTGTCGCTGGCGACGAGCGCCGTGTTCGGCGTGGCGACGGCGGCCTCGTTCTTCACGGAGGTTGCCTTCTTCGGTGGTGGGTCCAAAGCCGCTGGCCTTCGCATCGTGCCGGTGACGACGAGCGAACGAGCGGGTGTGCTCGTCGGGGGAGCGTGGTGAGGGGGAGGCGAGGTCATGCGTTCTAGATCGATGGGTCGCAGTCGAGAGGTCCTCCGTTCGCTGGCGTCCGTCGCGTTCGGTCTGGCAGGCGCCGCCGGGAATACGGGGTGCTACTCCGACAGCTGTGCGGACAGCTACTGGTGCGAGGTTCCGCCGCCGGAGCCGTCTCCTTGTGATGGGGATCCGAAGACGGCGACGGCGCTCGACATGTGCGGCGTGTTCGTCAGCGAGGAGGGAGACGACAGCAGCCCCGGAATGAAGGCCGCGCCGGTGAGGACGTTGCAGCACGCGATCGGGCTCGCCGCGCACGTTCGACGCGACGGCCAGGTGCCGACCCGGCGCGTGTACGCGTGCGGCGGGTTGTTCGAGGAGGCCATCTCGCTCCCCCAGGGGGTCGACGTCTGGGGCGGCCGTCTGTGTGCCGGCGGCGACTGGTCCTATGGAGGGCCGCTCGACGAGCAGCACGCGTTGACCGTCATCGCGCCGCCCGTGGGGATCCCGGTGCGGGTCCTCGGGGGGGACGACGGTGCGGTCATCGCGGAGGAGGATGCGACGTCGGTGATCTTCGGCGTGCGCGTCGAGGCGGCCGACGCCTCCGCGAGCGACCACAAGTCGTCGATCGCGATGATCCTGGAGCATGGGGCCAGGGCGATCGTGCAGTCGAGTGTGATCCTCGCAGGCGACGGCAAGGATGGAGAGCCGGGCGAGGACGCGCCGAGCTTCCGTGCGAATGCCGGCGTGGTTGGGAACGACGGCGCGGACGCCTGCACCGCGAACGTGGCGCCGGGCGCCCTTCCGGTCGTGACCGTATGCGACGACGGCATCGAGTCGAGGGGTGGCGAGGGGGGAGATGGAGGCCCCGAGATGGGCGGCGACGGGACCTCAGGACTGCCGGAACCGGTCAGGAATTCGGACGAGCAGGGCTTGGGCGGCTCCGGCACGTCCAGCATGCCGTGCAAGCCGGGAGAGGACGGAGGACGCGGCGACGATGCAGAGCGCGCTGCTGGAGCGGCGGGCGCCGGCCTCCTTGGCATCGACGGATGGGTCGGCGTCCGCGGTAAAGACGGGGAGAAGGGCCGCGTCGGCCAGGGTGGTGGCGGAGGTGGCGGCGGCAAAGGGCGCGACGCCACGGTGGCGTGTCCGGCAGGTCGCGCCCAGGCCGGTGCGGCCGGCGGATCGGGGGGCAGTGGCGGCTGCGGGGGCAAAGGGGGCCAGGGGGGCGACTACGGCGGCGCGAGCATCGGGATCGTGGCACTCCAGAGGAGCGAGCTCACGGTCAAGGACAGCAAGGTCTGCGGGGCCAAGGGCGGCGATGGCGGGGTCGGCGGAACGGGCCAGTGGGGAGGCTCTGGCGTTTCCGGCGGCCTCGGTGGGAAGCACCCTTTGAACCGGACCTGGAACGCGTGCCGCGGTGGAAGCGGCGGCGACGGCGGTCGCGGGGGCGATGCCGGCGGCGGGCTCGGGGGCCACTCGCTCGGCATCGGCTCCATGGGCGCCTCCGTGGCCATCCTGGAGACGTCGACGGTCTCGCCCGGACAAGCCGGCACCGGTGGGCGCGGCGGCAGTGCAATCCCGGAAAGTGAGCTCGGCCAGGGGCGAAGCGGGACCGCGGCGTTCTGGTACCGGTTCGATGCGCCAGACCCGGAGCCGCCTCAATGAACCGCCCTGTGCTGGCGTCCCCCCTCAGGAGACGTTCATGAGAAAGAGCACCGCTGCTACCTTCGTCCTTCTGTTGTCGCCGTGGGCGGCCGGCTGCGGAACCGCTCCCGGCGTGAACGACCCTGGCGTCACGCCTTGTGAAGGCACCTCGTGCGAGGACGAGCCGCCCCCGGAGTCGGTCTGCGTCGAGCACGTCGCCGCCGGTGTCCTCGACGACGGCTGCGGCGTGTTCGTCGCCGGAGCCTACGGTTTTGGCGACGACAGGAACCCTGGCACGAAGGCGAAGCCGGTGTTCACCGTCGAGCACGCCGTCGAGCTCGCGCGCGCTGGACGAGGACGCGTGTTCCTTTGCAACGATGGATTCGTCGTGGAGCAGATCAGGGTGCCCTCCGGCGTGGATCTCCTCGGGGGCTTCCACTGCCGGAAATGGGAGCGCGACCCCCTGCGCCCGTTCACCCTGTTCAATCCCGAGCGGGTCTTCGGTCCCATGGTGATCGTCGAGCCCTCGGCCCCCGGGGACACGGGGGCCGCGGACGGGGTCTCGACGCTCGCCGATCTCCACGTCCCGAGCTGGGGCCCGGTCGGTGTGCTCGCTCAGTCCAACACCGCGGTGGAGATCCTGCGGAGCGAGATCTCCGCCAACGGAGGGGGTGGAAACAGACACGGCGAGAGGTGGCCGACCAAGCAACCGGACGGGCCGGATGGCATGTTCGGTGGGGACGCATGCTCGGCGGCCGTCGTCGCCGGCGGGCCTGCGCCCGTGAACCAGTGCGAGAGCGGGCTCACGAGCGTCGGCGGCAAGGGAGGGGACGGGCTGCCCGACAGCGCCGAGGATGGAGCCGACGGGGAGCCCGCCGATGCTCCGCCCTCGGGACGCGGTGGTACCGCAGAGCAGGACAACGTCAGCAGTTGCTATCCCGGATCCCAGGGGGGCCCGGGGGCTCCGGGAACACAGGGCGCACCGGGCAAGGGCATCGGGCGCCTCACCGAGACAGGATGGGAAGGCGACACGGGGGGCGAGGGGACGTGGGGCACGCCGGGCCAGGGCGGCGGCGGGGGCGGCGGTCGTCGGGGCGGGCTCGCCCGGTGCGGCGCGGCCTCCAAGGGAGGCCCAGCAGGAGGCTCGGGAGGGGCCGGCGGTTGCGGGGGCCGAGGAGGCCGCGGGGGAGGGAACGGTCAGCCGTCCATCGGCGTCCTCGCGCTCCACGCCCGGGTGACCGTGAGCGACACCAAGATCACGGCGGACTTTGGCGGCAAAGGCGGCGATGGCGGGCCACCCCAGGACGGCGGCCGAGGCGGTCGAGGCGCACCGGGCGGAACGCTCGGGAATGAACTCGCCGCCTGTTTCGGCGGCGAAGGCGGCGAAGGCGGCGAAGGCGGCTACGGCGGCCCGGGGCGCGGCGGCGACTCGATCGGCATCGCCTACCTCGACGAGGATCAGCTCACGCTGGAGGGCGTGACCATCGAGACCGGACAGCCGGGCAAGGGCGGCACCAGCTGGAACCACGATGGCAGCACGACGGTGGGAGAGAGCGGCGAGGCTCACCAGACGCTTCGGTTTCCCGAATAGTCGCAACACGTCCCGGGAGGACGATGGCACGGACCTCCATGACGGCTACGATAGTCCATGCGGTTTACGACCAGGTCAACCGCGGCGCGCCGCCCTCGACCAGGTGGACATCGACGTTGCCGAGCTCGCCGGCATCCACCTCGACCCCGCGGCCGCTCCCCCGCCAGGCGCCTCCCCAAGCGAGCGGCGCCGCCTTACGGGGTACAGCTGCCCTACCACGTCAGCGACGGCGCCGGATGCCGAGGACGACCGCGGCGCCCATGCCGACGAGAACGAACACGGCCACGCTGACCCACGCCCAATCCCAGGGATCCGAGCTAAAGGAGACGGCCACCGCGCCGCACCCGGGAGACCACGCTCTTCTTTTCATCGGGCAGCCGATCCCCTCATAAACCGCTCCCTTCAGTCCGCCGGAAGGTGCGGACCCCGCCGCGGTGCTCCTCGACGCCGCGGCCCCGCTATCTGCTCGGGCGCCGTGTACGTTCGCGCGGTCTCGAGGTTGCCGGCGTCCGCCGCGACGTGGCCGAGATCGACCAGTTCGACGGCCATAGCCCCCGAGCTCGGCGACGTGCGCCTCGACATCCGCGCCCGCGCCGCCGCGGGGCGAAGCCGCCGCGCTCGCCTCGAGCTCCTCGCCAGCGGCGCGGCACGAGCTCGGCCAGGTCGACGGCGGACGCCTAGGGGAAAGGGCTACACCGGATCTACGAAAGTCCATGCGACCGAGAAGAGGCATATGTTGATCGTCGCCTTGCCCATAGACGCCCCGTCCATCGCCACATCCGGTACCACCTGGTTCCCGAGCTCCGACGGGATCGGTCGGTAGCCGGGATAGGTGTCCTCGATTTCCCGAGCGATCTCGCGCGCTACCGGCCTCTCCTCGGGGATGCCGGGCAGGTGGATCCCATAGTACGGCCCGAGCAAGGACACATGGAAGCTGAGCGCCGTTTGGTCGGTGAGCCAAACGCGGGCCGAGTACGCCGGGTCGGCCCCCCCGGACAACAGGTGGAGCGACTCGTTTTGAAGGCCATATCGATCCCCCAGGCGGCGGATCATCGCTTTCCACGTTGGGTACTCCGCTCGCCCGCGGCTTGCGGCTTCCACCAGGCGGCAGTGCTCCTCCGTGTCGTCGTAGAAGGGCTCGTTGGGCGGTACGTGGATACGTGCAAAATTTTGCACGCCCCGCGGGTAGAAACAGTAAACGACGCCGAGCAGCTCCGAGCGAGTTATCACCATTATTTCGTCACCCTGGCACCGAGCCGCGGATATTTGGATTTGAACGTCGCCAGCATCTCGTCGATCAATCTATCGCAGAAGGCCGCCTGCGGCAGGTAGTAGTCCATGCGGTTTGCGACGTCCTCTGCGATCTCCTCGCTGAGGCTGGCTGCGCGGCTTGCATCGATTGGCCCCATCAACTCGGTCCGGAGCGGCATTTGGATGGTGAGAGGGCAGCTCCAGCTCTCGATCTTGCGCGGGCTCGTCAGTCTCTTGAAGTTCAGCTTCGCCCTGGCCTCTTGCCACCCTCCGCCCTTGCCCTCGCCATCGTCCTCGACAATGGTGACAAACTTGAACTCCGACGGCTTAAAATCTACGTATACCCATGGGGCCATCCCAGGTGGCGGGCACTTCGAGCTGCACGCTTCGCTACAGCTAAAGAAGGTCGCGCCGTCTCCGGCTATGTCGCCGACTCCGGGGCACGGATCTGGCGGGCTCTCCGGGCTATCTGTCGGCCTCTCCGAGCTGTCGCTCGGGCTCTCCTCGTCGTCTTCGTCGTCCGTTTTGTTGCACTGGAGCTTGCGCTCGCTACCGTACTGCGATCCGCTCGGCGGCGCATCCCCGAAGTCACCCGATGCGACGGAGGTGATGACGGGAACAGACGGCCCGACTGGTCCACCTGCACCCGCACCCCTCTCCCACTCCTCGCGGGGATAGCAGTCTCCTACCGTCCAGTTGCACGCCGCTAGCACGCAGATGAGGACGGCCACAATTGGCAGCAGAATTCTATTTGTGTTCATTTTACACTCCATCGAAGCACGGGACCGGCGACAACAAGCACCGACACATAACCTGGAAGCACAAGACTGCTCCCGCCGACCCAATCCACGTTCGCGCTCACCGACACGCCGAGCGGTCCGGCAACGTACGCGTTGGTTTGCGCATGGGCGCCTGCCGCCATCCCGGCAACGCGCCCACACATTGTACGTCCGCAAGCCGGCATGAAGTAGACCGCGACCGATGGCCCCGCACTCAAGTCGCCATTCTCCCAACTATATCCGAGGGCAACGATGGTGCTGTTGTAGACACCAGCTCCACCTATCTGGATTGGGGGCACGACACTGAACAGGTCGCGAAGACTAAACAAGAGATCGCCCTTGATGCGCCACGATATTCCCGCATGCGGGCTCACCGCGAGGCGCGTCGCGGTGCCAGCCTGGAGCCACCCGAAGTTAATTCCGGCGCTCACCTCGGATGCGTCTGCCTGCATCGGGACGACACTGAGGACGAGAGCGATCCCTGTCGCCGAGTAGACCTGCCGGCCTGTCGTGCTCATCGTCTTCTTCCCTGTCTTCCGAAATATGCGAGCAACGTGGCGACGCGGGCCATTCTTCTGATCACAGGATCGGCGTCAAACGGAATCTAGACGAGAACACCACACGGACCAGGGGTCGCACCGTCCAGAGCGTACTCCAGTGCGCAGCTGCCTGCGCGGCTCGCGTGCTCGTCAACCTGCCGGCACCGGAAGCCCGTCCACGTCGCGTCAGAGCGCACGGACGGCCTTGCGGCCTTGCGCCCCGGGGTTGCACGACGTCGCCCGCGTGCCACGGCCACGACCCACCGCGACACCCTGGGCAGGCCGCCGCCGCGGTTGACGGTGCGATGGAGCCGGGCCAACGCGGCGGCGGGGAGGCGGGCGTTGCGGCGGCCTCGCCGTGTGCGGCGTGGCCTCCAAGGGAGGCGCTGGCGGCGGCTCGGGCGGCACAGGGGGCTGCAGCGGTCGAGGCGGCGCAGGGGGCTGCGGCGGTGGAGGCGGCCGAGGCGGCAGGAACGGCCAGCCCAGCATCGGGATCGCCGTGCTTCACGCCAAGCTGACGGTGCGCGACAGCCTGCTCAAGACGCTCGACGCCGGGTCGGGTGGGGACGGCGGGGAGCCGGAGGAAGGCGGCGACGGCGGCCGAGGCGCACCGGGCGGGGCCGTGGGGGACGGCACCTGGTCGTGTGGCGGCGGCGAGGGAGGCCGAGGAGGCGACGGCGGCTACGGCGGCCCGGGGCGCGGCGGCGACTCGATCGGCATCGCCTACCTCGACGAGAACCAGCTCACGCTGGAGGGCGTCACCTACGATCTCGGACCGCCGGGCAAGGGCGGCGTGAGCTGGGATTGGTCTGGCGAAGAGATCCGAGGGGAGGACGGCACCCGGGTCGAGACGCTGCGGCTCCCTGAATAGGAGCGGCGCAATCAGCATATCGCTCAGGGAGCCTCGTGTCGCTACTCATCCGGCCGTGCGCGCCGCTCGCGAACGGCTCGCTCGCGGGCGCGGCCCTCGGCGATGCAGAGCTGGCCGAAGACGACAATCACGACCGGGAGGAGAGCGAACATCACATCAATCGATTTGCTCATCTGAGGATGCGGACCACGGAAACAAAGCCAAGCGGGCAGGACGATTAGCACCATGCAAACGATGATACCGAACACTCGCAACGGCTTGTAGGCATCCATCGATGCGCACCCATCAAAACGGCACCATGCAAAGGACGCCAATGGCGATGGTACCCCAAATGCCCACATCCTCGCAATTCCTCCGGGCTCGTTCCGTTCTCCCTCGGGGACACAGAGCGTAACGCGTGAAGAGTGTGGTTCCAATGCCGGCGATGCCACATGCCAGCGTGCTGATGGGACCGATTCTCTGCTGAGCCTCCCCGATCGGCCCGTCGATCTCGTCGGCGACCAGCGCGGTACGGGCCTCCGCCGTCGTGCTGTCGTCCCCGAGCACCGAGGCGCAAGACACGTCGGCGTATTCTTCCGAGGCGAGCGGGTTGAGGATTCGCACCGAAGCGGCGGGCTTGGCCTCGCACGCGGCGGCTAGCTGCTCGTGGCCGGCGGCCAGGATCTGCGGGATCACGTTCTCTACAGTCGTCGCTCGGTCCAATTGAACCGTGAAGAGTTGAGGGGCGCTGCCCGCCTCGTCGGTGCTGTAGGGGGCTCCTATTTCGCCTGTTTCGTCTGCTCCTCCACAACCCGCTACGACCACGGCCAAAATGGCGCCTACGGTAGCGATGTTTCTGTTCATACGGCCACCCCCCGCGCTCCGTGATCCCCACGCTCAAACCACGCATGGCGAGATCCACGCCACGCGCCATGCGTCCGTTGCGCACACTGCCACAACGGACGAATGGACTCGAGGGGCGTACAGCACCCCGAGCGCCCTCCGCCCCTGTCCATCTTCATCGCCTACATCGACGAGGACCAGCTCACGCTCGAGGACGTCACCTACAAGCTGGGGCCGCCAGGCAAGGGCGGCGTGAGCTGGGATTGGTCTGGCGAAGAGATCATCGGGGAGGGCGGCATCACCATCGAGACGCTTCGGTTTCCTGAATAGCTGGATTTCGCGTGCGCAGCGAGCGAGCCCTCCGTGCGATCGAGCACGCGCGCCCGCCAGCGAAAGCCGGGCCGGCGAGCAGCGTCACGCGGGTCTGGTGGGTCGACGCACACGCAGGGGCAGGGAGCCCGCGTGGGACGGATGATCGCCTTAATAGGACTGCTCCCCTCTTGAGCTCGCCTGATGTGATGCCCGGGGGAGCCGCGGAACGGCCGCGAGATGGGCGTTTCCGGCAGGTCATGGGGGCTCCTCGGCGGGCACGTCTAGGGGGCCAGCAGGGGGCGGCAATGGCCAGGGAGCGGGGGCCGATAGGCCAGCTTGGGACACAACCTGTCATGCTCGCTCGTTTCGGTGCTCGCGAGCTGAGCCCGGAGGGACCCTTGGCGCGGCGAGCGCTGCGCGTGCAGTGGTGGCCCGGTGGGTCAGGCGGGCGGGCTCTTCGTGGGTGTCTCCTACCGACCTCGGCGCCGCTTCGATTCAAGTTCTCTTCTTGCGGATCGTCTTGTGGGCCTCCTTTGCCTTGCGCGCAGTGTCGAGATCGAGCGCAATCTGGCCGACCATATCCACGGCCATGTCGTAGATGCCCTCCATAAGACGCTGGAATCGAAGCAGCCCGTAAGCCGGGTCGATGCTGCGTGGCAGCCCGATGTCCCCTATCTCTCCGAGCCACTTGATCGGCAACTTGGACGCGTCCAGCTCATGCCGAGCTCGCTTCATTGCCAACTGAAGCGCTTGAATCGCATCGATCCCTGGAACGTAATGAAAGAACTCCTTGTCAGAAAGCCCTGAGATTAAGAGCGGGCAAGACCATTCGTCGGCCGGGGGCTTTGGAGGGATCGGCTTCCCGATGACGAGGACGATCTCGCGATCTGGCTCGCCGTCCACGGTATAACGACGAACAGCAATCGGATAGCTTATCTTCTTGGGCACGTTGGTTAGTCCGGAAACAGGCTGTGTCGCTCTCGTTGCCTTGGTCCTCAGTCGCCACGGCACACGAAAAACACGAGAACGAGAGCAGTGAACCGGCAATCAGCTTGGATATTGTGGTGCCCATGTGCCGAGATTTATGCGATTTGTAGACCAACGTAAGTGCGCACGGGGGATGCACCCTGTTTTCCGCGGTCCATACAGGACATATATCAGCCTAGTACTATAGTTGCACTTGCTCCGGGCCGCCCGTCTCATCCATGCGATTCCGCGCGAATTTAGCGCGAGCTGCAGAGCCCGCGTGCCCACCGTCCCTCCGAGCCCGACGTCGGACTTGGCGGCCCCATCGAAGCAGCGCCCGCTCGTCAACGACGTCCAGCCAGATGACCAGTCTACCAAGGTCCCGGGTAGTGGCCGGTTTTGACTGAAACTGGCTGGATCCGGCCAGTCTGACGATCTCGTGCGCTAGTTTCGGCGCAAGGAAGTGCTGCCCGCGTGCGTTGGCGCGCACCGGGCAGCGTGGCCGAACCCCGAACCACGAGGTCCGACATGCTGACCGTAGTCCGTTCGCCTTCGGGCGAGCAAGAAGGCGAAGGTGCGCCTGCGCGCCGCCGACGCCTCTGCGTCACCCGTTCCCTCTCCGACGTCGAGCGCATGCGGCTCCGCGCCGCCCTCCGCAACCTGCGCGCGCTGTACGGCACCTGGGCCTGCTTGGCCGAGGTGATGGGCATGCGCTCCCGCACGCTCCGCGCGATCGCGTCGGGCAAGTACGCCGGGTCGCCCGGTACCGCCATGCGCGCCGCACGTGCGGCTGGAACCACCGTGGAGCGCTTGCTCGGTCGGCCCATCGCGGCCGACCGCTGCCCGACGTGCGGTCGGGGTGCCCCATGAGCCCGTGGGGCCCGCACGCTGGCCCCGCTCGCGTCCTGACCATCACCGAGATCGCCGCGCAGGAGCCGCTCATCCGCAGCGCCTTGCGCGGTCTCGGTGTGCGAGCCGTCGACCTCGACGACGTGGTTCAGGACGTGGTGCTCGGGGCGTGGATGAGCTCCCAAGCCGGGCGCTACAGGCCCGACCGAACGCGCGAGCCTCTGGACGCGCTGAAGCGCTGGCTGTTCGGGGTGTGCCGGTTCCACTGCACGCACTACCACGAGCGCGCGTTCCGACGTCGTGAGGTGCCCGTCTTCGATCCGTGGGCCGCCACGGGCGAGGAGCGCGTCGACCCCGGACACGTCGGCGAGCGCATCGACGCCGGTTCGGCGCTCATGGCGATCGCGGGGATGCCGCTCTGGGCTCGCGAGGTACTGGTCCTCGCCGCTCTCGGGCACGGCGGCACCGAGATCGCCAGCATCCTCCGCATCCCGCTCGGCACGGCGGGCAGCCGCCTGCGGCTCGCGCGGGCTCGCCTCGCTCGGAAGCTCAGACGGCGCCGATAATCGGCCGCGGGCGGCTCTCCCCCATTTCACACGTGTAAAACCGCGTGATTTTCGCAGCGAGACCGGCTTGACTGCAGGCCGAGCCACGTTCCATAAACGAAAGGCCAGGGTTGCAGCCCCGGCCTTTCTAGACCGATCCATCGGGCGGACCGGGAACGGCTCTCACCGTACGCGGGGTATACTGCCCCGTCCCGCGCCGCTCGTCAAGATGCTGACGACGCGGAGTTTCCCATTGAAAAAGGAAGACGATAAGAAGTCGCTTGAAAGCGTCCTTGGGCGAATCGCCAAAGCAGCCGCAGACACGCAGGAGGCGGAGTCCAAGAAGCGCGCGGACGCGAAGAGCCGGAACGACGACGTGGTCGCGAAGAAGGCGGCACTGAAAGAACTGGTGACCAAGCACGTGCGCCCTGTAGTCGACAGCATTGTCCTTTCCCTAAAGGAAAGCAATCTATCCCCTAATCTGACCACCACGCGCGAGGAACCCATTCAGGCCGCGGGGAAGGACA
Source organism: Sorangium sp. So ce124 (assembly GCF_051525235.1). Taxonomy (NCBI): domain Bacteria; kingdom Pseudomonadati; phylum Myxococcota; order Polyangiales; family Polyangiaceae; genus Sorangium; species Sorangium sp. So ce124. The sequence continues at coordinate 2,904,055 of NZ_CP150312.1, read as the reverse complement.
GTATCGCGTACGGGGTCGAGCCGTCAATCATGGTTACATTCAAACACCCTCTTGTGCCCGGACACACCAGCACCATTGCAGTCGGCGAGCATGTTGGGCGCTGGGCCGGATTCTTGAACATCTGCGCGCACAACGGTCAAACGCGAATCAACACCGAGAAGAAGTTCCGATGCGTAAAACGCCTAAATGGCGACGACATAGCCTCTCTCCTTGAGGCTTCCGCAGAGAACGCCAGGGAGTCCATCAAAGACTACTTGGCGCAAGCGCTTGATCATGCGTCTTCGCAGTAGCTACCACCCTCCATAATAGTCGTCCGCGCGCTCTCGCGCTTCGATGAGCAGAGTCATTGCTTGCTTGAATCTACCGAGCAATGCAAACAGCGGCAACTGGCAGTTAGTGCTGCATAGTGCCGTAGAAGCCGTCAGAATATCCATTCTGAAGTATTGGAAAATTGGGTCATCTGTCGCGCGCGTGTCATCGGAGAGCGACCGCTCCAGAGTCATCCCGCTGAGGGCGCCGCACTCGGCGATCCACCTTCGTCCGAAGGCAACTTCATCGTCCACGGTCGCCCCCGCAACGGCGCCCGTCGGCTGTGACATACCCCGTCCCGCCGGCATCTCTCCCGCGCGGTTCCGAGCGGTTTCCCCGCTGAAAAGTCGTATAATCAGAGGACCTTAGACGAAAACGCCCCGCCTCCGGCTGGAACCCGAAGGCAGGGCGGCAGAAGCCGAGCGGTGCGACCCGTCCGACGTCCTGGCAGACCGGATCGTGGGCCCTCCGCCGGGGAAAGGCAAGGGTCCCGTGGCGAACGTGCTCCCGGCGGAGAAGCGCCTGCGTGTGCTCGCGGCGCTCCTGGACGGCAACAGCGAGCGCGCCGTCGAGCGCATGACCGAGGTCAACAGGGAGACCGTGGGGCGGCTCTCGCTGGCCTTCGGGCGCGGCGCTGAGCGCCTGCATGACCGGCTGGTGCGCGACCTGCGCACGCCGCTGATCCAGGTCGACGAGATCTTCGGGTACGTGCAGAAGAAGCCCGCGCGCGTGACCGAGAAGGACGCAGACGGCGTCGGCGAGGCGTACACCTTCGTTGCGATGGACACGCTGTCTCGGCTGGTCATCGCGTGGCGCGTCGGTCGCAGAGACCAGGAGACGACAGACGCCTTCATGGCTGATGTCCGCTCCAGACTGCTGGTGATGCCGCAGATCACGAGCGACGGATTCGCCCCGTACATCAGCGCTGTAGGCAAGGAATTCGGGACGAGCGTTGACTTCATGCAGACTGTTAAGAACTACCGCTCTGGCTCCTACCGCGGTCCGGACCATCGGTATGAGCCGCCCCGGGACCCCTTCATCACGAAGCACACCGTCTATGGTGCTCCGGATGCGAAGAAGGCGTCGACCGCGTACGTCGAGCGGCAGAACGCCACCCACCGGCACCAGAACGGCCGCATGAGGAGGCTCTGCTACGCGTTCTCCAGGAAGCTGGAGAACCACCGCGCCGCGGCGTCGCTGCACTACGTCGCGTACAACCTGTGCTGGGTGGTCAAGACGCTGCGCGTGACTCCGGCGATGCAGGCCGGGCTGACCGACCACGTGTGGTCCGTGGACGAGCTCCTGGAGGCGCTCATGACCGAGCCGGCAGGCGAGGCCCCGCTGGCGCAGGCGCTCACTCATCGCGAGCCCTCCGCGCCAGCGCGCAAGCTGCCGTCGGGCCGGGGCTGGTTGCGCCTCGTGACGGAGCCGACGCCCGGGTTGAAGCGTCCGCACCGCGCTCCGGAGCCACCTCCGGCATCGCCCCCGGTGCAGGCTGCTCCCCCTCCGCCGCCCGATCCGCCCCGCGGTCCGGTCCAGCTGGACTTGTTCTCCTTCCTGAAGGACCCGTCGGACACGCCGGAGGGGTAGGACCCAAATCCAGCCAGTCCAGCCCCGTGGCCGGATCCGGCCACCACCAGGTCCCGGTCGTTCAAAGGAGGGCACAGTCCCGGGGGGTCTCGAGCACAGTCCCGGGGGGTCTCGAGCACAGTCCGGAGGGGTCTCGAGCACAGTCCCGGGGGGTCTCGAGCACAGTCCGGAGGGGTCTCGAGCACAGTCCCCGGGGGTCTCGAGTACAGTCCGGAGGGGTCTCGAGCACAGTCCCGGAGGGTCTCGAGTACAGTCTGGAGCGGGCTCCGCCACGATCCGAGCGCCCGTGACGGCAGGTCGCACCGCTCCTCAACCCCACCAGACCCCCAGGGACTCCACACGGGACCGCCCACATCGCGGTCGAGCCCGCCGCGAGCGTCCGAAGCCTGACCCGCCGCCAACTCCAGCGCCCGCAGCCGCGCGCTGCCAGGCCACCCGCCCCTGGCGCCGCAGTCGGGCGACGGCAGCGATCGTGCGCCCCAGGCGTCGTGATGAGCATCGCCGCACCATGCAGGCGCCCGATACCGATGCCCCCGCGCCCCCGGCTCCGCTCCAGGACAGCGCTCTCCCGACCGCGGAAGCCCCCCGCGCGCGCCGCCCGCGCCGCCTCCCCGCCCCCGCCGGCCCGCCGCTGGGCCGTCGGCGTGCTCAGCGCCCTGCACGCCCCCGTCTTCGCCTGGGCCGCGCTTTCCCTCCCCTTCCGGCCGTGGACGCTCTCCGCCGTGGTCACCGCCGCGCTCACGCACCTCCACGCCGCCACGCCGTCCTCTCGCTCCTCCCCTACCCGCTCGCGCCGCGCGCCTTCCGCGCGGCGTCCTTACCGCGACGATCGGGCCGTCCGGATTCGGCAGGTGCGCTTCGTCGAGCGCGGCGGCCTGGGTAGCCATCGAGCGCGCCGCCGCAGCGAGGCGGGCTGTTCGGCACGGCACGCTCGCCCGGTCGCACCCGCCGCCGCCGTCGGAGACCTCTGGCACGGCGGGCAGGCCCGCCGCGGCCGGCGAGCCTCGCCAGGGCGCGCGCCGGCCCGCGCTGCGCTCGACGGCGGCGGAGCGGCAGAGGGGCGCGCTGCAGCGCGTCGAGCCCGCCCGGTAGGCCGCAGGCTCGAACGCCTCGGACCCTCGCCGGCATCGAAGGGGAACCTGCCGCGATGCTGTGGGCTGTCCTGAGCGTGTTCGTCGGAGCGCTGCTGGCGCCGGCCCTCTACCGCGGGCTCGGGCGCCCGGCCGGCTGGCTCTTCGCGGCGCTCCCGCTCCAGGTGCTCGTGTTCGCGACGGGGTTCGTCGCCCAGGCCCGTCACGCGTCGCTCCCGTGGATCCCGTCGCTCGGCGTGGAGCTCGCGGTGAGGCTGGATGGGCTCTCGCTCGTGTTCCTCGGGCTCATCTGCGGCATCGGGGCGCTGATCTTCGTGTACGCGAGCGGATACCTGCATTCGCACCCGCGGCTCGGGCGGTTTTACGCCTATCTGCTCCTGTTCACGGGGTCCATGGCGGGCCTCGTGCTCGCCGACGACGTCATTCTCCTCTTCGTGTGCTGGGAGCTCACGAGCGTGAGCTCGTATCTCCTCATCGGGTGGGACCACGAGCGGCCGGAGGCGCGCAAAGCCGCCTTGACGGCGCTCCTCGTGACGGGCGGCGGCGGGCTCGCCATGCTCGCGGGCCTCGTCCTCCTCGTCGTGGTCACGGGAGAGACGCAGATCTCGCGGTTCTCGGGGGATGTCGTCCGCGAAAGCCCCCTCTACCTGCCGATCCTGCTCCTCGTGCTCGCGGGAGCGTTCACGAAATCAGCGCAGGTGCCCTTTCATTTCTGGCTCCCTCGGGCGATGGAGGCGCCCACGCCGGTCAGCGCCTACCTGCATTCTGCCACGATGGTGAAGGCCGGCGTCTATCTGCTCGCGCGCCTGCATCCCACGCTGGGCGCGACGCGCGAATGGTACCTCGTCGTGACGGGCTTCGGCGCCGCCACGATGGTGGTGGGCGCGGCGCTCTCGGTCACGCAGGAGGATCTCAAGCGGATCCTCGCCTATTCGACGGTGAGCGTGCTCGGCCTCCTCACGATGCTCCTCGGCATCGGGACCCGGGCGGCCGTCTCCGCGGCGGTTGTCTATCTGGTCGCGCATTCGCTGTACAAGGGCGCGCTCTTCATGACCGCGGGGACCCTGGACCACGAGACCGGGACCCGCGACGTCACCCGTTTGCGGGGCCTCGCGCGGCGGATGCCGATCACCGCGACGGCGGCCGTGCTGGCGGCGATCTCGAGCGCGGGGGCGCCGCCCCTCCTCGGTTTCCTGTCGAAAGAGCTCTTCTACGAGGCCGTCCTCGCGCCGCCCTCGCTGACGGCGGCCCTCACCGGGGCCGCGGTCGTATCGAGCGCCCTCCTGGTCGTGGTGAGCCTGGTCGTCGCTTATCGTCCCTTCTTCGGCGGCTCCCCGGCGGCGCCCACGCTCCCCCACGAAGCGCCGCCGTCCTTGTGGCTCGGGCCTGCCACGCTCGCGGCGGCGAGCCTCGTCTTCGGGGTGGCGCCGCGGCTCCTCGGCGACCTCCCGAGCGCGGCGGCGACCGCGATCCTCGGCCGGCCTGCGCCGCTCGAATTGCACCTGTGGCACGGCCTGACCCCCGTGCTCGGGCTCAGCGCCGCGACCCTCGTCGCCGGCCTCGGGCTCTTCCGCGTCCTCTCCGGCCGCGAAGGGCGCCTCTTCGACGCCGCCGCGCGCCTTGGAGCCTGGGGCCCTGCGCGCGTGTACGACGCTGCCTTCGAGGGGCTCCTCCGGTTCGCGGAGTGGCTGACCGGGCGGCTCCAGACGGGGCATCTGCGCCGTTATCTGCTCGTCACGGTCCTGACGACGGTCGTGCTCGTCGGGACGCCCCTGCTCCGGAGCCTCCCTTTCACGATCCCGTCGCTCACGGTGGCGCTCCCGGAGCTCGTGCTCGCGGGCGTGATCCTCGCGTCCGCGGCCATGGCGACGCGCACGCAATCGCGCCTCGCCGTCGTCGCCGCGCTCGGCGCGATCGGCCTCTGCGTCATGCTCGTCTACGTGATCTTCAGCGCGCTCGATCTCGCGCTCACGCAGATCATGGTCGAGGTGCTGACGGTCGTCATCTTCGTCCTCGTCCTGCACCACCTGCCGCGCTTCGTGCCCCGATCTTCCGCGCGCGTGTGGATCCCGGACGCGATCGTCTCCGCGATCTTCGGGGTCACGGTGACCCTGTTGATCCTCATGTCGTCGACGCTCTCCCCCGAGCCGATCCTGCGCGAGTTCTTCGTGGCGAAGGGATACCCGGAGGCCCACGGGCGGGACATCGTCAACGTGATCCTCGTCGATTTCCGGGCGATGGACACGCTGAGCGAGTCCACGGTCCTCTGCGTGGCCGGGATCGGGGTCTATGCGCTGCTCGCGACCCGCACGCGGAAGGGGGCCTGAGCCATGCCCTCCGTCATCCTGCGCGCCGCCACGCCGGTCTTGATGGTGCTCCTGATCATCGTCTCGATCTACGCGCTCCTCCGCGGCCACGACGAGCCAGGGGGCGGGTTCCTCGGCGGGCTCCTCATTGCATCGGCGTTCTCGCTCCACATCCTCGCGTACGACGTCCCCTCGACGCGGCAGCTGCTCCGCGTCGCGCCCCAGACGCTCATGGGGCTCGGTCTCTCGACGATCGTGCTCTCGGGCGTCGTCGGGCTCGTCGCCGGCGGCTCCTTCCTGCAAGGCGTGTGGGCGACCGTCCCCGTGCCGGGGCTCGGCGACGTCGCGGTGGGGACGCCGGTCCTGTTCGACGTCGGCGTGTATGCCGCCGTGATGGGCATGGTGCTCATGATCCTCCTCATGGCCGCGGAGATGAGCTCATGACGGTCCTCCTCGCGATCGTCGTCGGCGGGCTCTATGCGTCGGGGCTGTTTCTCATGCTCCGGCGCAGCATCGTGAAGCTCGCCTTCGGCCTCGTGCTGCTCGGTCACGGCACGAACCTCCTCATCCTCACGGCAGCCGGCGTCGTCCGCGGCCGTCCCCCGCTGATTCCCAAGGGGGAAGGGGCCTTCCACGCGCCGCCGGCCGATCCCGTGGCCCAGGCGCTGATCCTGACGGCAATCGTCATCAGCTTCGCTGTCGTCGCGTTCACCGTCGTCCTCCTTCACCGCGTTCATCGGACCATGGGCAGCGACGATATCGACTCTCTCGAATCGACCCGCCCATGAAGGTGCTCCTCGTCCTGCCCGTCCTCGTCCCCCTGACCACGGCGGCCCTCTCGCTCCTCTCCTTCCGGCGCGCGGGGAGGCAGCGCGCGCTCGGGCTCGTCGGGAGCGTCCTTCAGCTCGCCGTCGGTGTCGCCTTGCTCCGCGCCGTGCACCGGGGAGGCATTCAATCGACCCAGCTCGGAGGCTGGCCCGCGCCGTACGGCATCACCTTCGTGGTCGACCTCTTCTCGGCGCTGATGGTCCTGCTCTCGGGCATCATCGCGGTCGTCACGTCGATCTACTCCCTGTCGGACATCGACGGCGAACGGCGGGAGCACGGGTTCTACCCGCTCATGCACGCGCTCCTCATGGGGACGAACGGGGTCTTCGTCACAGGCGACCTCTTCAATCTTTACGTCTGGTTCGAGGTGACGCTGATCGCGTCGTTCGTCCTCCTGGTGCTCGGCAACGAGCGGCCGCAGATGCAGGGCGCGATCAAGTACGTCGCGATGAACCTGATCTCGAGCGCCCTGTTCCTCACCGGCCTCGGCATCCTCTACGGATCCGTGCACGCCCTCAACATGGCCGATCTCTCCCTCAAGCTGCCGAGCCTCGCGCCGCCGATCCGGTTCACCCTCGCGATGATCTTCCTCGTCGCGTTCGGCATCAAGGCCGCTGTCTTCCCCCTCTTCTTCTGGCTGCCGGACTCGTATCACACGCCCCCCGTGACGGTCACCGCGCTGTTCGCGGGGCTCTTGACGAAGGTGGGTGTCTACGCCCTCGTGCGCAGCTTCACCCTCCTTTTCGTGAGCGACGGGGAGACCACGCACGCGCTCCTCCTCGGGATCGCGGCCTTCACCATGGCCGTCGGCGTGCTCGGCGCGGTGTCCCACCGGGAGGTCCGGCGGATCCTCGCGTTCCACAGCGTGAGCCAGGTCGGCTACATGGTCATGGGCCTCGGCCTGTTCACGCTGTCGTCCCTCTCGGGGGCGATCTTCTTCGTCCTGCACCACGCCATCATCAAGTCGAACCTCTTCCTCATCAGCGGGATCATGCAATCCGGGGGGAAAGACGCCCGCCTCGACCTTCAGGGCGGGCTCCTCGCGCGGAGCCCCGGGCTCTCCGCCTGCTTCCTCGTCACGGCCCTCTCCCTCGCCGGCATGCCGCCGTTGTCGGGGTTCTGGGCCAAGCTCATCTTGGTGCGATCGGGGCTCGAGGTCGGCTCGCGAGGGGCCGCGGCCGTCGTCGCCACGAGCCTCGCCGTCGGCCTCGTCACCCTCATTTCGATGACGAAGATATGGAACGAGGCCTTCTGGAAGCCCGCGCCCGCCGGGGCCGATCTCGCCCCGCGCGACAGCGGGGCGCGGCGTAGCGCGCTCCTGTACCTGCCGGTCGTCCTCTTGACCGCGCTGGGCGTCACGCTCGGGATGGCGCCCGAGCCGCTCCTCGCCGTCGTCCGGCGGGCCGCCGCGCAGCTCGCCGATCCGACCGACTACGTGCGCGCCGTGCTGGGGGAGGGTCGCCCATGAGAGCCCTCGTTCTCAATCTGTTCCTGGCGATCGTCTGGGTGGGCCTGACCGGCCGCGCCACCGCGGGGGGCCTCGTCTTCGGCTTCCTCCTCGGGTACCTCTTGCTCCTCTGGCTCCGGCGCCTGATCGGCCCCACGACCTATTTCGAGAAGCTGCCAGGGGTGCTGTCGTTCATGCTCTTTTATGCGAGAGAGATGGTGCGGGCGAACCTCAGGGTCGCCCGCGACGTCATTTCGATCAGGCGAAAGAGCCGCCCCGGCATCGTCGCGGTCCCCCTGGATCTGACGACCGATCTCGAGATCACCGTGCTGACGATCCTCCTCGCCCTGACGCCCGGCACCTTTGGCCTCGACGTCTCGGGCGACCGCACGGTCCTCTTCGTCCATGCGATGTTCGTGGACAGCGCCGACGCGCTGCGCGCGACCATCAAGAGCGACCTCGAGCGCCGCGTGAAGGAGCTCTTCCGGTGACCCCGCTCTTGCTCGTCGCGATCGCCGTCGTCACGGTGGCGTTCGTCGTCGCGTTCATCCGCCTCCTGATCGGGCCGAGCCTCCCCGACCGCGTTGTCGCCATGGACCTCATGGCGACGGTGGGCAGCGGGGGCATCGCCCTCTACGCGATGGTGACCGACCACGGCGTCCTCCTCGATGCGGTGATGGTGCTGTCGCTCATCTTCTTCCTCGGCACCATCGCGTTCGCGTACTACCTCGAGCGACAGGGGGAGACGTCGTGATCCTCGAGTTCGTCGAGGGCGCGCTCCTCGTCATCGGATGCGTCTTCATGCTGCTCGCGGCCGTGGGCATCCTGCGCATGCCGGACCTGTTCACGCGCCTCCAGGTGACATCGAAGGCCTCGGTGTTGGGGATGACGTGCATCATCTCGGCCTCCGCCCTTCATTTCTACGATCCGGCCGTCACCACCCGGGCCATCGTCATCATCGCGTTCGTTGCGCTGACGATGCCCGTGGCGACGCACTTGCTCGCTCGCGCCGGTTACACGACCAACACGCCCCTCTCGCCGGAGACCGTGGTGAACGAGCTCGCGGCGCATTACGATCCGACGACCCACACCCTCGCCGGCACAGAGCCGAGGACCCGCACGTTCGAGCTCGTGCCCGGGGCCGCCGTCGTCGGCAAGCGCATCGCCGAGCTCGGCCTGCCTGCCGGCGTGCTCATTCGCGCCGTTCACCGGGAGGGCGGGACGGTCGTGCCCCGGGGCCAGACGATCCTCGAGGTCGGGGATAGGCTCGAAGTGCTCGTGGAGCCGGCAGAGCTCGGCCGCGTGCGCGAGATCTTCGAGGCCTAGCGCCACAGCCGCGCCCCGACGCCCCCGGCGGTCGGCGAGCAGGCGTGTTTGCCAGTCTCGCCAACCTCTCTTATCCTATGCGGTTCGTCCGCTTGCGCCGCTTCCATGCGGCGAGCCGGGACGAAGGGGGGTTGTAATGAACAGAAAGATGCTGGTCGCTGGGTCGCTCCTCGCGCTCACGGGGTGTGCCGGGAACGTGGACGCTCCCGGCGCAGGCGGAGCCGACGACCCGGACGAGCTCGAGACAGCGCCCGGTCCGCTCCGGGCGGGTGACGTCATCGCGTACGCGGCCGAGACGTCCCACCCGTACGCGGGTGGCTGGAAACAGGCGATCACCTCGCCGGGCGCCACGTTCGTGCGCGTGCACTTCAACGATTTCTCGCTCGCGAAGGGTGATTACGTCACCGTCTCGAGCCCCGACGGCACGCAGTCGTTTCGGTACGAAGACCGCGGCCCGAACGGGGACGGCGACGTCTGGGCGTTCGCCGTCGACGGCGAGACGGCGATCGTCGAGCTGCACAGCACCAGCGGCGGTGGCCACGGGTTCTCGATCGCGGACATCGGCCACGGGACGATCGCGCTCGCTCCGGCTTCTTTGACATCGGGCGACGCGACGCCGGGCAGCGCATCCCTCGCGAGGAGGCCCGGCGGAGGCACGCCGGACATCGTGTGCGCCACGGAGGGTCGCGAGAACATCGCGTGTCACCCGGAGCTCGACCTCCAGCAGAGGCCAGTGGCGCGGCTGCTCTTCGCCCGCGGCACCGGCATGTACCTGTGCACGGGGTGGCTGGTCGCAACCGGGGACGACCGCAACACCACGCTCATCACCAACAATCATTGCATCAGCACCCAGGACGAGGCAACCACGCTCGAGACCCGCTTTGGTTACCAGAACACGGCCTGCGGAGGCCCGACGGTGGCGGCAGGCGAGAGCGTCATGGGCGGCTCCCTCCTCAAGACGAACAGCCGGACCCGCACCCGTTCCAGAGGCGGCCTCGACTACACGCTGATAAGGCTGCCGGGCAACCCTCAGACGACCTGGGGCGTGCTCATACCGACAACGAAGGCACCCAGCGTCGGCAACCCCATCAACTTCATTCAGCACCCGGGTGGGCGCCCGAAAGAGATCGGCTTCTGGAGGGATGACGCACATACCCTCCGCTGCCAGATCGACGCGATCGATCAGACCTACTCCGGTACGGTTTCTGGATCGCAGATCGGCTACTCGTGCGACAGCGAAGGGGGATCGAGCGGGTCGCCGATCATCGACGCCGGCACGGGCAGGGCGTTCGGCCTCCACCACCTCGCCGACGTCGCTTGGCTCTCCTGCAGGAACGGGGGAACAGAGATGTCCGCGATCTGCGCGGATGCCGGCGGCCTCATCCGCTGTGCCACCGATTGAGTCGGACGACGTCGTGTCGCGCCCCTGTCGCTCCAGGCCAAGGGCGCCGGCGTCGAGCGCCTTGAGGTCGCCCGCCCCTCGCGCCGCCCTCGAGCGACGGCGGCGATCGTGCGCGCCAGGCGCCGTGTTAAGCGTCGCCGCACCATGCAGGCGCCCGACACCGATCCCCCCGCGCCCTCGGAGCCGCTCGAGGACAGCGCCCCCCCGATCCCCGAATCCCCCACGCTCGCCAGCCGCGGCGCTGCCTCCCCGCGCCCGCCCACGCGCCGCTGGGCCGTCGGGCTGCTCAGCGCCCTGCACGCCCCCGTCTTCGCCTGGGCCGCGCTCTCCCTCCCCTTCCGGCCGTGGACGCTCTTCGCCGTGGTCACCGCCGCGCTCGCCCTGCTCCACGCCGCGACCGCCGTCCTCTCGCTCCTCCCCCACCCGCTCGCGCCGCGCGCCTTCCGGGCGGCGTCCTTCTGCTCGCTCGGTTACCTCGCCTTCCTGAGCTTCGAGCTCCTGTCCTCCGCCGTCTACGTCGCCTCGCTGAACCGCGGCCTCGGCACCGGCATCGCGGCGGCGCTGCTCGCGGTCTGGGCGGTCGTCGCGCTCCTCACGCTGCCGTTCGCGTGCTGGGGCGTCGCCTCGACCGGAGGCCTCCGCCTGCTGCGCCCGAAGCGCCGGCCCGCGCTCGCCGCGCTCGCCGCGCTGATGGTCCTGGCCGCGCTCTCGCTGCTCTTCCGTCACCGGGTCGCCAAGGCCGACGTCGTGCCCGTGCCGGGCGGCGCGCCGTCGCGCACCGGGGCGGCGCTGCGCGAGGCGCTCGCTTCCTTCGACGCGCTCCCTCCGCCGCCGGCCAAGGCGCCCTCGCTCATGACCACGGCGCCGGCCGCGTGCGCCGCGCCCCCGGAGCCCGGCCGCCCCACCCTCGTCGTCACCCACCTCGCCTCCGGCCGCGACCCCGAGCGCGCCGCCGTCGCGACCCGCTGCCTCCAGCCCGCCCCCGGCGAGGACGCCGCGGCGGCGCTGCGCGGCGCGCTGGCCGAGGCCCTGCGCGGTCCGCTCAAGATCGACGTGGTCTCCGCCGCGCAGCCGCTCGCCTCCCCCGGGCCGGGCCTCGACGGGCTGTCGCTGCGCCCGGGGCTCGACGGCCTCTGCCTCGCGGAGCGGTGCCTCATGCCGTGGCAGCTCATCGCGCTCGACGCGTTCAACACGAACGCGCCGCTGGCCGGCGTCCCCGACTTCCGCTTCGGCGTGGATCTCGCGGTCCTGCGCCGCGCCCTCGGCGAGCCCGAGCCGCCCGGCGGCCACGGCGCCGGCGGCGCCGCGCCGCGGGACGGCCTCGTGCGGATCGAGACGCTCAGCTACGCCGTCGACGACGAGGGCGCGCTCCACCTCCTGTCGCGGCTCGGAGAGCCGTCGGTCCCGCTCACCGAGGCGACCGCGCAGCAGGCGGCGGCCGCTGCCCAGCGCTACATCCTCGGGGCGCAGCGGAAGGACGGCATGTTCCGCTACATCGTCGACCCGTTCACCGGGCGCGCCTCGTTCGACGGGTTCTCGATCGCGCGGCAGGCCGGCACGACGCTCGCCCTGTGCGAGCTCGGGGTCGGCGCCGAGGACCCGACAGCGACGCCGGAGCTCGGGAAGGTGGTGCAGCGCTCGCTCGGGCTGCTCGCGAAGCTCGAGCGCAGGGCCGGCGAAGGCAACTCCGTCGGCGCGCTCTTTTACCCCGCGGACAGCCCCGGGACGATCGCGGGCCTCAACCCCACGGCGCTGACCCTCGTCACGTTCCTCACGTGCCGCGACGGCATCCACAACGCGCGCGCACACGACGCGCTCATCGGGCGGCTCGCCCGCATGGTGCTCGCGACGCAGCGGGACGACGGCGGGTTCGCGCCGCAGCTCGACCTCGCGCGCGTCGCGCCCGTCCTCGGCCCGACGCAGCTCTACGAGGGCGGCCAGTCGGTGCTCGCGCTGACGCTGCTCGAGGCGCTCGCCGCCCGCGAGCCGAGCCCCGAGCTCCCGCCCGCGGCCGCCGTGCGCGCGGCCGTCGATCGCGCCATGGACTACTACGCGAACCGCTACTGGGATCATTTCGCCAGTGATTTCGTGTACATGGAGGAGAACTGGCACTGCCTCGCGGCGCGCGCGGCGCTCGGGCACCACCGCCGCGACGACTACGAGCGGTTCTGCCTCGATTACGTGGCGTTCAAGTCGCGGCTCGTGCTCGACGAGGACAGCGGGGTGACGCCCGATCTCGTGGGCGGGTACGGGTTCGGCAACGTGCTGCCGCCGCACAACACGGCGACGGCGGGGTTCGGCGAGGCGCTGGCCGCGGCGATGGCGGTCAAGGAGGCGCGCGGCGAGGACCTCGCGCGGGACCGGGCGTCGATGCGACGGGTGCTCGAGTTCCTCGTGCGGCAGCAGTGGTCGCCTGCGACCTGCTTCGCGTGCAGCCGCGACGTGATCATCGAGGGGGGCTTCAGCGAGAGCATGGCGTCTCCCCGGATCCGCATCGATTACGTGCAGCACGCCTGGGCCGCGCTCGGCCACGGGGGCCGCGTGCTCGGGCTCGTGCCTGGGCGAAGCGCGCCGGCGGCGGGGCCTCTGTGAGCGCAGGCGGCGACGGAGCGGCCGTCGTGAGCGCCGACGCCGGCGGTCGATCGAGCCCGCAGGGCGGCGCCGTGAGCGCCGGCGCCGGCGGTGGACCGAGCCCGCAGGGCGGCGCCGTGAGCGCCGGCGCCGGCGGTGGACCGAGCCCGCGCGGGGCCGCTCGCCTCAGCGAGCGCCGGGCGTACGCGTACGGCGTGACCGCCGCGTTTCTGCTCCTCATGCTCGCCCCGCTGTTCCGCCGCCCTCCGGTGGACAGCTTTCCGCTGTCGACCTACCCGATGTTCTCGTGGGGCCGCCACGACGCACAGACCGCCGTGGAGCGCGCCGTGGGCGTGGATTCCCGGGGCGGGCGGCGGCCGATCCCGCCGCGCCTCGTGGGCAGCGAGGAGGTGCTGCAGGCCAAGGCCACGCTGGCGCAGAGCATCCGGCAGGGCGCCCGCGCGGCCCGCGCGCTCTGCCGCGGCATCGCGTCGCGCGTCGCGGCGCAGGACGGCTACGCGGATCTCGTCGCGGTCGAGATCCGGACCGACACCTTCGATGCCGTCGCGTTCTTCGAGGGGCAGGAGGCCCCTGTCGACTCGAAGCTCCACGCGACGTGCAAGGTGGGCGCGCGATGAGGCGGCTCTTTGCGCGGTTCGACCGCGCCTTCTTCGCGGAGGCGCCCGCCGAGCGGCTCGCGCTCTTGCGGCTCCTGGTCGGCGGCTTCGCCCTCGTGTACCTCTGCGTCCGCGCGGTGCACTTCCAGCGGGTGGGCCACCTGCCTGCGGAGAGCTTCAGGCCCGTCGGCGTGGTCTCGGTGCTGTCCGCGCCGCTCCCCCTCTGGGCGGTGCGCAGCCTCCTTGGCGCGGCGATCGCCGCCGGCGCGGCGTTCGTGGCGGGCTACCGGTTCCGCGTCGCCGGGCCGGTCTTCGGCGCGCTCCTGCTCTGGGTGCTGAGCTACCGGAACTCCTGGGGCATGGTGTTCCACACCGAGAACCTCCTCGCGCTCCACGTCATCGCGCTCGGCCTCGGGGCCGCGGCGGACGCGCACTCGCTCGACGCGCGCGCGGCGCGCCGCGCCGGCACCCCCGCGCCGGCGCCGGACGGCCGCTATGGCTGGCCGATCCGGCTGCTCTGCGCGATCACGGTGATGTCGTATTTCATCGCCGGGATCACGAAGCTCCGGAACAGCGGCCTCGAGTGGGCGACGAGCGACATCCTCCGCAACTACATCGCTTACGACAACGTCCGGAAGATCGCGCTCGGCGACACGCACTCCCCGCTCGGCGGCGCGCTCGTCCGCTACCGGTTCCTGTTCCCGCCCCTCGCGCTCGCCAGCCTGGCGATGGAGCTCGGCGCGCCGCTCGCCCTGTTCAGCCGGCGCGTCGCGCTCGTCTTCTGCAGCGCCTCCTGGCTCTTCCACCTCGGCGTGCTGCTCACGATGGCGATCCTGTTCCCGTACCCGCTGCTCGGCGTGGCGTTCGCGGGGTTCTTCGAGCTGGAGAAGCTGCGCGATCTGAGGCGCCCACGGCCGAGGCCAGGGGCGAGGCTCCGCTGAGCCGGCGGGTAGGAGTGAGCGGCCCGCGTCCAGCCCTCACGCTGCTCTTCAATCGCCGCGAAGCCCCAACGCGACAGAAGCTCGGGCTGCTGCAGGGTCAGCTCCGGGCGAGATCGGGTCGTGTCCCGGCGTCCTTGGCCATGTGGTCGAGAAGACTGTTCGCCTTAACTACGAGTTGCTCGTTGCCATCGGCATGCGCGACATCGACGGCCTCAAGGAGCGCCTTCCGCGATTGCTCCGTCTGATCCGCGAGAAACAACGCCATACCGAGCAAATGGAGCGCGTTGCTCAAACCAGCGCGATCGCCGGCCTCCCGGAAGCGGGAGACGGCCAGCTCATACCAGGCGATGACACTGGGCCAATCCCTGGAATCGACCTTGATATTACCGAGCTCCATCAGCGCGCGTCCCGAGGCACAGCGATCTCCTGTTTGCTCGTAGAGACGCGCTGCTTCTTCGTACTCTCGCAAAGCGCCCTCATGATCGCCGCCCTGACGGCGCACCCCTGCGCATTTGACGAGCAGGGCCGCTTCCCATGAAGGATTTCTCAGCTCCCGCGCAAGCTCCAGCGCTGCCTGGTAAGCGTCTCGCGCAAGCGCTACGTCATTCATCGATGCGCACGCATCGCCGAGTCCCTCGATTGCCCTCGCCTCCCCGGCTCGGTCGGCGAGGGAGTGATAGATCGGGGCGGCCTCTTCGTAAGCTTCCCGAGCCCGGCGCGGCTCGCTCCGGCGCAGCGAAAGCTCCCCGAGCGCTTCATGCGCAACGGCCTCGTAGAACCGGCTCTTATGCTCTCTGGCGAGCGAGAGGGCTTCCTCGAAATCCTGACGAGCATTCTTGACGTTGCCGTCGAGCTGCAACAATCGCCCACGGGAGAGGAGCGTGACAGCGCGCCCGATCGCGTCCCCGGCGTCGTTGACAGCGGCGAGCGCCCGCTCATATGCAGCCCGTGCTTGTTCGAGCTCATGGATCTGGATCCTGGCATCTCCGAGCGCCCTCAACGCGAAACCTTCCTCGCTCCGCAGGTCGAGGCGGTGGAAGAGCCGCACGGACTCTTCCGCGTCCTCGATCGCCTCCTGCGCGCGCCCCGCCCAGAGCTTCAGGTGGGACAAGCGGCTCATACAGACGGCGAGGCCCTCCCAATCTCCGGCAGCCGCCGCAAGCCTGCGTCCGCGCTCGAACAGCGCCGAGGCGCCATCCCACCGATGGAGCGTCGCGCAGGCGAGCCCCGCGCTGAAGAGAGCCGTTACGCCCATCTTGGGCATAGCGCCGGAGCGCTCCAGCCAATCGCCCGCCGTCTCATAGAGCGCCGAGATCCGCTCGATGGTCGCGGCATCCCTGTTCTCCCCGCGCCGCTCGTCCTCGTCCGCCGCCACCCCATACAGCGTCAGCCCCGCGACCTGCAGATCATCGTTCGACCAGGCGCTGTCGTCGCGTTGCTGGCGAGCTCGGAGCAAGAGCCGAGCGCCCGACTCGGCGTCACCATCCTCGATAAGCTTCAGCGCCATGCGGACAGCCATGCTCTGGGGCTCGGGCAAGCTGGGCGAGCGCGCCTCGATGAGGCTCGGCACCTGGGTAGACACAATGTCCCTGCCAGCCTGTGTCGGCGCCGCCCGCCCCTCCGCTTCGGGAAACAGCCCGGGGGCCAGCTCCGCGATCGATCCCTCGAGCCGCCGCAGCGCGGCGACTTGCAGCAGCGTCCGCCGGAGGACCTCCTCGTCGCGCAGCAGGTCGAGAATTGGCAGCACCCCTCCCGTGTCCGCGAACCCCGCCTTGCGCAGCGCCTCGCGTCCCTCAGCGCCGAGCGTCTTGCCCCTGCCGACCGCAACGAGGACGCGCAGGGCGGTGTCCGCTGGCCCACCCGCGAATCGCGCGGCGACGATGCGTCCGATCGCCTCCGCCTTCGCCGCGTCAAGCCCCTCGCCCTGCGCCTCGACCTCGACCATGGCCTCGGTCGCATCGACGAGGTCGATCGGACTGATCAGCTTTGCCGAAAGCTCCCGGACCGCATCCGCGATCTCCTCGTACGTCCTCACCGGCCGCTCGTCGAGCAGCCGATCCTGGATGCGATGGAGTACCCCGATCTTCAGCGGCCCGAGCCACGCCTCCGCTGGCAGGCTGACCTCCTGATCGAAGTCGTACAGCGCGAGCCCTGGGGTCATCTTGCTGCCATCGATGACAACCGCCTGCGGGTCCACTACCGGCACCGCATCGATGCGCCACCACACGAGCACCGAGCTCGGGAGCATGATCCTGCCGGCAAGCAATGCGTGCCGCTCCGCCCAGCGGAGCTGGACCAGTCTCAGATCCGGCTCGAGCGCGCGGAGCGCCTGCGCGAGCAGCAGCGCGAGGCGATCGCGGTGCGCGCGCGGAAGCCCGAGCGGCATCACCCACGGTCGCGGCAGATCACCGCTCTGGACGGCAAGGCGCGGGAAGTGATCGCCGGCGAACAGGCGCACGCGGTCTCCTCAGGGAACCTGACCGGCGGCGTGCTCGCAGAGAAAGTGGAGCCCGGGCGAGAGCATGTAACGATCAGGGCTGAGCAGCCAGTCGGGAACCAGGGCGCCATAGCGGAGCGCGCGCTCGCGGAGCTCCTGCGTCACACCATGCGTGTCGAGCTCGACGCCTGTGAGGAACTGGTGCGGGGCGTGCTTGAACGCCGCCGCGACCCGGCGGATTTCCTCGCCGCGCAGCCCAGCGAAGCGATTCTCCGCGATCCGGAGCAAGGCCTCGCGCAGGCGATCCCCGTCGTCGGGCGCGAAGTCGATGCGCTCGTAGTCGAGATCGGCGAGCCACGAGAGATACCCCCAGGCGTTGGTCGTCCACGAGGCGAGCTTCGCTGCCAGCTTCTCGAAGCCGGCTTCCTTGAGGGCCAGGCGCTTGTCCGGGCCTGCCGTGCCCATCCGTGTCTTCGCGATCCGGAGGAGTTCCTCGGGCTCCAGACCTTTCACGACGACCTCGTTCGAGTACAGCTTGCGCAGATCCGCAGATACGAACTCGGTCCGGAGGTTCGCGACGACCACGCAGTCCCGGAAGCCGAGGATCGCCTTCGCCAGGTCGGTGACCCGACGCACGTCCTCCTCGATCTCGGCGTAGCCGACCTGATCGAGGTTGTCGACGAAGAGGACCACGTGCTCCCCGGCGGCGCGGCAATCGCTGAGGAAGTCCTGCACCTTCTCCCTGAGGAAATCCGCGTCGATCGCGCGCTCGTACGACTCCTCGACGGACCGGACCCGGCTGGCGGCGCCGCTGATGCCAAACTCGACCTGCACGCTCTCGACGAGCTTGGACTTCACCGCAACGCCGAGCTGGAGGTTGCGCGACCACTGCCGAACCTCCTTGACGCTGACCTTCGTGAGCGCGGCGAAGCGCTGGAGCAGCTCCGCGCCCTTCTGCAGCGCCGGATCGTTCGCGTTTTCCGTGGCCTCGCGGCCGAGGTCGGCTGCGATGCGCTTGAGAACGGCGTCAGGACCGTGTCCTGTCTGGGCGCCGTCCACGATGACCCGGAACGCTCCGGGCGACGAGATGACTGTGTCGAGCGCCTTGCGGGTCAGGATCGATTTTCCGACCCCGCGATGCCCACGAACCAGGATCCTCGCCTGCCCCGGCCCCCCAGGCCCCAGGACACTCTTCAGCCTCTCCACCAAGTCGCTGAGGAGCTCCTCCCGGTTCGTGAACAGCGCCAGATCGACGTAGTTGTCCGGTTGGAAACAGGCCGAGCGGGTGGGCTTGGGGCGAGGGGTCATCGAGACGCTCTCCGGACGCCGTCGTGGCTCTCCAGGCTTTCGCACGTCCCCGGCCGGCGTTCAAGGCGCGCCGCGCCCCGTCCGCCCGCCTCCCAGCGCTCGCGCCGCTATGCTCCGTCGACGGGCGCGTCGTCGAACGGCTCGCAGACGAGATAGACCTTCTTCCCGCTCGGATGGATCGCGAGCGTCGCGTAGCGCGGGCAAGCGAAGCACTCCCGCGCGTCCACCGTCACCGCCCGCCGCGGGCAGCGCACCGTCCGTGGCTCGGTGCCACCCCCCTCGACCTCGATCCACACCAGCTTGTCCGATTCCTCCAGATGACAGGCCATGGCAACCTCCTCCCGCGGCCATCTGCCGATGAAAGGCGGTTTGCAATCATCGAGCCGGAAGACATCGACCCGCGGCGCCGCCATGGCGAGCCGCCAGGACCGCACCTGGATCGCGCCTGTTGCCGTCGACTCCCATGCTTCTTCACCGCTCCGCACCTCATCTCTCAGCGGCGGAGCGGGCTGCTGCTCCGCACCCCGGGTTCCTGGGCGCACGCCCTGCGCCGAGAGGCGCGCCGAATGCGTCTGCGATGAAACGAGGCGTGGGCCCTGCCGCGCCGGCTGGGCCCACGCCTCGGCGCAGCGCCTGGCGCACCCCTTGCTGCGTCGTCTGTGCTGCGGTGGGCGCCGCAGCGCTCTTCACAGGGGGTCGCGATGGCAGACTGGCTCGTCGTGCTGCTGGCGGCTGCGGGCGCCGTCGTGGCGTTGATCGTCGGGGCGAGACGCCTCCTCGCCCGGCGGCATTACCACACCTCGGAGGCCACCCTGGTCTGTCCACGGACCGGGGCTCCCGTGCGGTGTCGGCTTGTCGTCGACGGCCGCTCCGAGGAGCCCGTCGAGGTCGCACACTGCTCGCTTCTCCCCGGCGGGCGGCCCACGTGCGAGCAGGACTGTGTGAAGCTCATGAACCTGGGCATCCGGCTCGCGCCCGTCGAGCCAGCGCGTCCACCACGAACGCACGAGCGCCCTGACGCGGGCGAGCCCGGCGCCGGCGAGGAGCCCGGCCCGCCCTCGCCCTGACGCGACCGATGGATCGTGGCGCGCAAGGCGTGCGCCGCCCCGCACTCCCTGCATCGCGCAGCGCGCCGGCCGGCCCGTCGCCGCCCGGGAGCCGTGATGGCACATCGCGTGCTGCCAGCGCCGGAACCATGGCTTTCCAGATACCGAAGATGACGACCCGCTCCTCGGCCAACCTGCCGATCGCGCTGGTCCTCCTGGGGACTGGCTCCCTGCTGTGGATCCGCGCCGCGCTGCGCGCGCCGGGCGCGCTGGACATGACCCCCAGCGTCGACGGCGGCCTGACCGTGGGGATCGTCGGCGTGCTGCTCGCGCTGCTGCACGGCGTCGCCTACCCGACAGCGCTCCTGGCGGTGGCGGCGCCGCTAGCCCTCGTCCAGCTCCTCGCCGCGGGGCTCTCGGGGCCCGCTTTCCTGCCCGTGCTC
Organism: Sorangium sp. So ce124; assembly: GCF_051525235.1. Lineage (NCBI taxonomy): Bacteria > Pseudomonadati > Myxococcota > Polyangiales > Polyangiaceae > Sorangium > Sorangium sp. So ce124. The sequence goes on along the minus strand of NZ_CP150312.1, from coordinate 2,884,393 downwards.
GGGATCGAGCTCACCGTCCTCGGCCTCTTCGGCCTGCCGCTCTCCCGGCTGCCTCGCCGCCGCCCTGCTGTGGCGGCGCCGGCGCGCTCGCTGACCGCGGCGCACCCGTCGCCCTCGTGAGCAGCCAGCCCGTGGGTCGATCGACGCGCCACGGTGTCGCGGCGGCGAGGTTCGACAGGCGTCGCTCCGGCCCCGCGCGAGCGGGGCCTTCGCTTTCGCCGCGGATCAGAACTCGAACTTGTCGAACGAGTTCAGGTCCTTGCACGCATCGACGAGGCGCGCCGCAACGCCCTTCTCGCCGAGGTGGAGCCAGCCGCGCGGGTCGATGTACTTCTTGTTGGGCTTGTCCTCGCCCTCGGGGTTGCCGAGCTGCGACTTCAGGTAGGCGCCCTTGTCGTCCATGTACTTCTTGATGGGCTGCGTGAAGGCCCACTGCGTGTCCGTGTCGATGTTCATCTTGATGACGCCGTAGGACACCGCCTCGCGGATCTCCTCGCGCGACGAGCCGGAGCCGCCGTGGAACACGAAGTCGACCGGCTTCGCGCCCGTCTTGCGCTCCTTCTGGATCGCGTCCTGGGAGTTCTTCAGGATGGGCGGCCGGAGCTGCACGTTGCCCGGCTTGTAGACGCCGTGCGTGTTGCCGAACGACGCGGCGACCGTGAAGTTGCCGATCGGCTTCAGCGCGTCGTACGCGGCGAGCACCTCCGCGGGCTGGGTGTACAGCTTGGCGTTGTCGATGCCGCTGTTGTCGACGCCGTCCTCCTCGCCGCCCGTGACGCCGAGCTCGATCTCGAGCGTCATGTTGAGCGCCGCCATCTGCCGCAGGTACTTCTGGCAGATCTCGAGGTTCTCGTGGAGCGGCTCCTCGGACAGATCGAGCATGTGAGAGGAGAACAGGGGCTCTCCGTTCTTCTCGAAGAACTTCTTGCCGTGCTCCAGCAGGCCGTCGATCCACGGCAGGAGCTTCTTCGCGGCGTGATCGGTGTGCAGGATGACCGGCACGCCGTAGGCCTCGGCCAGGTTCCGCACGTAGTGCGCGCCCGCGACGGCGCCGGCGATGGCGGCCTTCTCACCCTTGTTGTCCAGGAACTTGCCGCCGAAGAAGTGGGCGCCGCCGTTCGAGAACTGGATGATGATGGGGCACTTGGCCTCCCGAGCCGCCTGGAGCGCGGCCGTCGTGCTGTGCGAGCCGATCACGTTCACGGCCGGCAGGGCACACTCGACGCTCTTCATGTACTCGAACAGCTCCTGAAGAGCGGAGCCAGTGATCACGCCGGGCTTGAGCTTCATCTTGGACATGGCACCTTGAATCCTTGTTCCTTGCTCGGGTCTCGCCCGAGCATGCAACGCGGCGAAGGAAAGCGGAAGGGTGGATCGGATCCGCAGGGCGGGCGCGGTCCCGGTACCATCGCCAAAGCCCAGGGAGCAAGCGGATTCTCCGCTGGCTTCTCGGTGGAATGATCACCCCACGGCGAGCCCGCCCTCGCCGAGCAGCCGCCCGGAGATCCACATGCAGGCCTCATCCATCTCGCCCGAAGAGCTCCTCGCATCCCTCGCGGAGGCCGCGCAGGGCCTGCTGTTCCCCAGCGAGTCCGATCACGAGCTGCGCCCGTTCCGCGCGCGCGGGGACGCGTCCTCGCCGGCCGCGCTGCTCGCGGCCGAGGGCCTCGGCGCGGCGACGCCGGTCGAGGTCACGACGGCGAGCGACCTCTTCGCGCCGGTGATCGACGTGCCGGAGGACGCCGGCGACGCGGCGCTGGCCGAGGCGGGGCGATACCGGCGGCTCATGGACCTGCTCGAGCGCCACCTCACCGACGTCCGGGTCTACCGCGTCGGGCACGTCGCGATCGACGTCTACGTCGTCGGCCGCCATCCGTCGGGCGCGTGGCTCGGCCTCGTGACGAAGGTCGTCGAGACCTGAGCGCGCCGCTCAGCGGCCGCCGGCGGGCCCGTCGTCGACGCGCGCCTCCAGCGTCCGCTGCACGGCCTCGGGGAGGGCGGTCATGAGGTCGTAGCCCGCGCGCCGCTCGATCTCGTCCACCGTCGTCCGGTACTGCCCCCAGCCCTGATCGAGGATGCCCGTCTCGTTCGGCATCACCACCGCGATGACCCGCGTCGCCGGGCCGATGTCGTCGGGCCCCTGCCCCGGCTCGAGGACCACGGCGACCTTGAAGAACGCGTCGGGCACGGCGACGTCCTTGCCGATGGTGGCGGCCGGGCGCTCGCGCTCGTCGTAGAGGCCGCCGGCGATCAGGAACAGCACCCGGCGCTCCTTCTGCGCGAGCCCCTGGCACGCCTCCTCGAGCCTCAGCCACGGACCGGCGTTGAGCTCGTGCCGCTGCGGCAGGATGTTCGTGAGGAGGAACGTCGCCTTGTTGTCGTCGGGGGTCCGCGTCCGCTCCTCGGAGCGGACCATGTGGCCTCGATCGAAGCCGGAGCCTGTGTAGTCGTCGTGCTGCACGCGGTACCAGCCGTCCGGCAGCGCGGTGTCGGCCAGGAACTTGCCCCGATAGCGGGGCGCGTCCCCGAACGAGGCGGCGTCGAGCATCCAGCTGACCCAGTTCGCCACGTTCCTGGAGCGGTTGTACGAGAGGGCGTACTGGGGCTTGATCATCAGGTGATCGTCGGACGCGTCGGCCCGCGCGGCGCGCGCTCCCGTGCGGGCCGGGACGCCGAGCTCGAGGTGGGGGCTCGGCGCGGGCGGGCGCGAGGACGGCGCGTCCTTCGGCGGCGACCCCTTCGGCGGAGCGGCCTTCGGCGGCGAGGCGCTGCCGGATCGGCCGGGCGTCGGCGATGGCCTGGAGGTGCGGCCACCGCCGAGGTCGAGGCCGAGCCCGTCGAGCCCGCGCTCGAGGCCACACTTGACCCCCACCGCGCTGAGCCCGGTCACGAGGAGCGCGACGAGCACGCGCAACCCCGAGGACTTCTGTTGTCGCTTCCTGTTCGAGCCCACGTCAGCGCTGCCAGCTATCTACGGCAGGGACGGCGCAGGCGTCCAGCGCGACCTCGGCGAGGCGCGCGCCGCTCGGCCCGCCAGGCGCGCCGGTAGGTTTTGCTTGACGAGCGCTCGCTCCTGCGCGGATGCGAGCCGGAGACGCTCGGACCCATCATCATACCCTACCGAGCATCGGCGCCGAAGCGGCCTTCTGAGCGGCATTGACGTCACCGCGCCGCGGGCAGCGCTCACCAGGAGCGCCGCGGCTGCGCGCCCGCGCCGCGCCGCGCCGAGGGCCGAGGATCGCCGGGAATCGTCCGCGGGGGATCCGTCACCCGTGGACCCGTGAGCACAATGCAGCGGAGCCACAAAAATCGCACACCAGTTCATCAAACGATGTCCGGGCCGCGATGGCGTCTTCTGGCCATGACGTCCGGCAGGAGCCGTAAAGCCTGGGGAGATTTGTTCGCCAGCACAGAAGCCGTCATGATGAGGCCTTCCCTGGCACATGTGCCGGCACCGGCAGCCGGCGTCACCCACCCACCCGTGCAAATCATTGCGGTATCGCGCAAAGACCCGTGCAGCGTCCATTCTTCACGACGGACCGCGAGGGTCCGGCGAGCCCGCGGGCGTCGCGCCGGAGACCAACAACGCTCCGAAATGCTGCCGAGCGGCGGCGCGGGCGGAGATCGTGCGCTATCCTGTTGACAGAGGTGCTTTCTGGTCCAATGTTTGCGAACACGGCGTGGCGGCGCTGGAGCTGAGAGACCACGGGATATCGCACCGCGATAGACGTTGCCTCACCTCCAATCACCTGCCGCAACCATGAGGGTCAATTCATGAACTTGTACTATCGCGCACTCAGCACGGCACTCTTCTCGGCGGCGCTCGCGGTCGCCGGGCTCTCTTCGGGCAATGCCGAGGCGTCGTCGTCGAGGCAGCCCACCAAGGTGGAGCGCCTCGTGTTCCCGGTGACCCTCTCCGACGGCAACACCTACGACGTCGTCGGCTACCTCTACTATCAGGGTCACGCCAAGTACCGCCCCCTCCAGGTGCTCGTCCACGGCCTGACCTACACGCACGAGTACTGGGATCTCCCGTCGTTCGGCGGACACGATTACTCCTATGCCCAGCACATGGCGAAGGAGGGATACGCCGTCCTGGCGCTCGACATGCTCGGGGCCGGAGAGAGCAGCCGGCCCGACGGCGACTTCGTCGACCTGGCCGAGACCGCCGACAGCGTCCATCAGATCATCACCGAGATGCGCACGCCGGGCGGCGTCTACAAAACGCCTTTCACGCGCGTCGCGCTCGTCGGCCACTCGAACGGCGCCATCATCAACACGTTCGTTCAGAGCACCTACAATGACGCGGACGTCCTCGTGAACACCGGCCTGGCCTTCACGCCGCACCCGATCCCGGTCCCGTCGGAGGCGATCTCCGCGCTGCTGCAGACGCCCTATATCGCGATCCCGCCGGAGATGCGCACCGCCATCTTCTACGACACCACGAACGCGAACCCGGCGCTCATCGATTTTGACAATACCACCATTGCCGACACGTTCACGCGCGGGCAGTTCCTGAGCCTCCTCGCCGTCTCCGAGGACCCCACGCTCGCCGGCATCGACGAGGTGACGAGCCCGGTGCTGATCCAGTTCGGGGAGACGGACGCGCTGCAGCCGGCGTCGTACGCGGACTCCGACGCGGCGCTCTATGCCAGCGCCGAGTTCGTCACGACCGCGATCGTCCCCGACACGGGCCACATCCTGAACGGCCATCGCAAGGCGCGGGTCGGCTGGGAGCAGATCGACTGCTGGGTTCACCATAACATGGGCTGGTAGGGCTCGATCGGAGCCTCCGGCCGCGCCGCCTGCCCGGAGCGCCGCGGCCGGCAGCCGCCGCCCTCCCTCGCCCGGGCAGCGGATCGCCGGCTTGGCGGCCGCTGCCCGGGATCTATGCTGCCCCCATGCGCGAACAGCTCGCCAAGACGCTCGGGGAGGTCTTCTGGACCGATCTCCGCGCCCACACAGTGCGCGATGCGGTCATCGTCGTCGCCGCCGATCTCGATCTCCTGGACGTGGGCGAGGCCATGGCCGCGAACGACACGGCCGCGGTGGAGGCCTGGATCGCGGCCGGCAAGCTGACCAAGCCGACGGCCGCCGATCTCGTGCGCTGGCCGCAGCAGCACGATCTGCGCTTCCTGTCGCTCGTTGTCGCGCCGTTCGTGCTGGTCCGCCAGCCGGCCTCGCCGCTGCCGTCGTGAGGCGCGCCGCCGGCGCGGCGTGATATCGTCGCCCGCATGCGCCGGTTCGAGTTCGTGCAGGGGACGAGCGCCAAGTTCTGGATGGCCGACGTGGACGACACGACGTTCATCGTCGTCTACGGGCGGCTGGGGACCGCCGGGCAACGCAAGGAGAAGGCGTTCCCCACGGCGGAGGCCGCGCAGCGCGAGTGCGACAAGAAGGTCGCGGAGAAGCTCAGGGAGGGCTACCAGGAAGTGGCCGCCGCCGGGGGCGGCGCGCCCGCCGGCGGCGCCCCCGCTGCCACCGCCGGAGCGGCCGCGCCCCCGCCGCCGAAGCTCGATCTGCCGCCGCGCGTCCAGCCCGGCGAGGCCACCGAGGCGCGGCGCAAGGCCGCCGTCCACGCGCTCGCCGCGGTCTCGGCCGCGCGCGGCCGGCGGAGCTGGGTGCTCGGGCGCGCCGTCCGACGCGCCCGCCGCGCGCTCGAGTCGCTCGGCGGGCTCGATCCCGCGACCGACGGGGCGCTGTCCGCCGCGCTGGACGCGCTCCTGGCCCGCGTGGTCGCGCCGAGCGCGCGCGATCGCCTGCCGCTCGTGCGCGCGATCGAGCTGCTCTCGGAGCTCGACGCAGCGGCGTTCGCGCGCGCCGTGCGCGACACCTGGAAGGCCCCGCCAGCGACCTCTCCGGCCGCCGGAGCGCTCGCCCTCCTGAAGCGACAGCTCGAGGAGCTCGACGATCCCGAGCTCGGCCTCCGGCTCGGCGCCCTGCTCGTCGATCGGCCGCACCACGGCGCGATGAGCGCCGAGGCGGGGTGGGCGCGGCGCTGGAAGGCGCTCTCGCCGCACCTCGAGGCGCACCTCGCCCACCGCGGGCGCTCGCTGAAGGAGCTCCTCGCGGGCATCGACGCGGGCGGCGACCCGCACGTCGAGGAGCGGGTCGCGCGGATGCGCGCGGCGTGAGTCGCGCGGATGCGCGCGGCGTGAGTCGCGCGGATGCGCGCGGCGTGAGCTGCGCGGCCTGAGCTGCGCGCCCGGCGCGCGCCTCGAGGCGATGCGCCGGGCGGCTCCGGGCCCCGCGGGGCACCCCGGCATCCGCGAACACGCCCCACCCACAGGCGCACACCACGCGGAGGCGATGACGCTTCCGTCAACGTCAGATCGACTCTGGCTTGACCTGCACCACGGGGCTCGCGATTCTCCCAGGCCATCCCGCAAGGGGAGGGCGCCTTGACGAGCTCACCGAACCCGATCGACATCGCGAACGTCAAGCAGCTCGCCACGAGCGGCTCGCCCACCCTGGCCGAGGTCGTCGAGGCGTACCTCGGCCAGCCGGATCCCAAACCGGACGCGCCGCCGCGCGAGGGGGCGCTCACCTTCACGGCGTTCCTGCAGGCGCTCTCGCGCGCGCAGGGCATGCGCTCCCCCGAGCAGCGGCGAGAGCAGTCGACCGACGCGTGGAAGCGCTTCCTCGCCCAGGTCGACGCCGCGCCGCCGCCGCGGCTCGAGCTCGCGGACCTGCTCGTGCGCATCTACGAGGAGGGCACGGACGCAGGGCGCGGCGCGCTGCGCGACATCGCCACGAGCGCGCCGCTGGTCTTCGGCGCGTGGGGCGGGCTCAAGCGCATCTACAAGCTGGCCGAGGCGCGGCTCGACGCGGAGCTCTTCGGCGCGCTCGCCTTCCGCTTCGACGTCGAGCTCTCCCGCACCCGGCGGCGCGAGGTCTCCAAGGGGACGTTGATCTACATGCGCCGCCGCGCGTGGCGCTTCCTGCGCGAGCTCGGCCGGAGCACGCCGGAGCTCTACCCGCAGTTCGCGGTCGAGGTCCTCCGCCACTACGCGCCGGGCACGAGCTTCGGCGACCTCTGGGTCGCGAACCACGTCTGGGCGCACGGCACGGGCAAGTACGACGGGCGCTCGTTCCACGGCAACGTCCCGCCGAACGACATGGTGAAGCACCGCGCCTTCGACGAGGCGTGGAAGCGATCGCCCGATCCGCTGATGCTCCTGCTCTCGACCTGCCAGTCCGATCCGCCGGCCAAGTTCGCGATCCAGGGGCTCAAGAAGGACTTCGCCGACACCCTGCGGAGCGTCACGCCCGCGTGGCTGGCCCGCCTCGCGTACCGGCCGCTGGCGAGCGCGCACGAGTTCCTGATCGAGACGCTGCTCGGCTCGCCGGAGCTCCACCAGAGCAAGCTGCGGGGCCTCGGGCTGCACGACGCGGCGCTCGCGCTGCTCGGCTCCCCGAGCGCGAAGGCGCGCACGTTCGCGATCGAGTACGCCCGCGCGCACGCGACGGACCTCGACCCGGAGCGCCTCGCCGCGCTGCTCGACTCCGAGCACAAGGACACGCGCGCCTTCGCGGCGTCGGCGCTCCAGGGCAAGAGCCCGCGCGCGCTCGGCCACGCGTTCCTGGGGCGGCTGCTCACGCACAGCGAGACCGAGGCGTGGGCCGGCAAGGCCCTGAGCGAGAGCTTCGACCGCGCCGAGCTGCCCGAGGGCTTCCTCGTCGACATGCTCTACGGGGAGTCCGAGCAGAAGAAGTGGGCCGCCGCGTACTTCAAGGCCAAGTACCGGCCCGGCGAGCCCGGGGCGGGCTTCTGGGTGCGCGTGCTCGACGACCCGCGCCACGAGGACGACTACCAGGCGACGAGGTCCGCGCTCGACGCGCTCGGCAAGTACCCGATCGCGGCGATCGGGACGCCGTGGCTGCTCGGCGCGCTCACGCGCAAGCGCATCGGGTCCACGGTCGCGACATGGCTCCAGAAGGCCGACGCCCTGCCCGACCTGACCGCCGAGGGCGTCGAGCGCCTGAAGGGGCTCGTCTTCAGCGCCGAGACGCGCGCGGTCGCGCTGGAGGTGCTCGGCAACCCGAAGATCGTGTCGCCGCGGCAGCTCACGCTGCCCTGGCTGCTCGCGCTCGCGCGGCGCGCCGATCCGACGCTGAACGGCTTCGCGCGCCGCTACCTCCTGTCGCACATGAAGCCGCAGGACTTCGACGCGGGGCAGGACGCGAGCGGCCGCGGCGACCGCGAGGCGGGCACCGCGAGGCTGTTCGCGCTCGCGCTCGGCGAGAAGGAGCCCGAGCCGATGCGCGCGTTCGCGCAGACGTACCTGCGCTGCCACCACCCCGTCCTCGGGCCCGAGCAGAGCGAGGCCAAGGAGCTCGAGCTGAAGCCGGCGCTCAAGCGGGGCGCGTTCACCGCCGAGCGGATCTGGCCCGCGCTCTCCGACAAGCGGGACGACGTCCGGCGCTTCGCCGCGCTCATCACGCGCGCCGAGCTCCGGGCGTGGGGCTACCAGACCCGCGTCTACGAGCTCGCGCACAGCGACGCGAAGGAGGTGCGCAACATCGCCTTCGACGCGCTCCGCAAGGTCGGCGATCCGTCGGCCGATCCGGCGATCGCGCTCACGCCGGAGGAGCTCGATCCGGCGCAGGTCTTCGCGCTCACGGAGAGCCTGAAGAAGAGCGCGCGCGAGCTCGGCCTGTCGCTCATCCTGAAGCACTACGCGCGGCTCGGCGGCCCCGAGCGCCTCGGCTGGCTGATGCAGAGCGCCGACCGCGAGGTGCGCCTCTTCGCCGTGCGGATGCTCTGGGAGAAGCACCGGCCGCGCGATCTGCCGCCGGGCTGGCGGCCGCGCGGGGCGCGGGGAGACGACGCCCGCCCCGCGGCGGAGCTGCCCGAGGACGCGGGGCGGTTCGCCGACGTCGAGGCGCTCCGGCGCTTCCTGCGGTACGTGCTGTCCGGGATCCCCGCAGGGAGGTCGCCGGAGCCGGGCGACGACGCGGGCTCGCGCAGGCGCCTCTCGGCGAGCGAGGCCAAGCGGCAGGTGATCGAGGTCGTGCGCGATCTCGCGGTCGAGGACGCGGCGTTCGCGGCGCTCGTCGCCCCCGTCATCGCCGAGTTCACCGGGTCGATCGCGAAGGGCGAGTGGCAGGCCTGCCTGGCGGCGCTCCTGCGGCTCAAGCACGCGCACCCGGGGCTCGAGATCGAAGGCCTCGAAGCGGCCGGCGATGGCCGGGCGCTCCCGAGCGCCGGACAAGCGGCCGGCGATGGCCGGGCGCTCCCCAGCGTCGGACAGGAGAGCGCATGAGCCACGCGATCGGCCATTACGAGAAGGTCCGCGCGCTCGCGATCGGCCCGCGGCTCCTCGCGGTCGGCGGCGTGCGCGCGCCGGCGCCGAGCGAGGCGGGCGGGACGCGCGAGACGCGCGAGACGCGCGAGACGCAGACCACGCGATCGCCCGCCGGGGCGAGCCAGGTGACGCTGTTCGATCACGTGGCGAACAAGCCGGTTCGCTCGATCGACGTGCCCGCGCACGTGCTGGGCCTCGCGTTCGCGGGCGACCTGCTCGCGGCGGCGTGCTCCGACGGCGCGCTGCGCCTCGTCACGGGCGGCGGCGCCGACGGGCGGGCGATCGACGCGCACCCGGGCGGCGCCACGGCGATCGCCGCGGCGCCCGGCGGCGCGCGCCTCGCGACCGTGGGGGTCGACGGCGCGCTGCGGGTGTTCCGCGTCGGCGAGGCCGCCGGATCCCCTGCCCCGCAGCCCGGCGCCGCGGTCGAGAGCTCGTCGTTCGCGCTCTCGGCGGCGCCGCTCCGCGCCGTCGCCTTCGATCCTGCCGGCGAGCTCTGCGCGGCGGCAGGCGACGACGGCGTCGTCCGCGTGGTCACGCTGTCGACGGGCGCGGTCCGCGCCATGCCGGGCCACGACGGGCCGGTCACGGCGCTCGCGTTCACGCCGCGCGACGGGCGGCTGGCCTCGGGCGGCGACGACGGCACCGTGCGCCTCTGGTACCTCGTCGGCGACGTCGAGTGCGAGGTGCGCGGCGCGGACGGGAGCGGCCACGCGGGCGGCGTCCGCGCGCTCCTGTGCCTGCCCACCCCGCCGCCGCAGGAGGACGGCAAGGAGAGCGGCGACCGCCTGCTGTCCGCAGGCGCGGACGGCGCGATCCGCATCCACCGGCTCGAGGACAAGCGCAAGCCGCGCACGCTGGAGACGAGCGCGCTGCCGCTCCACGCGCTCGCGCTCGCGCCGGCCGCCGCCGCGCGCAAAGGCGCCCGCGGGCAGGCCGCCCGCGGCGGGGCGGACGCGAAGGACGGGCTCGGCGCCGTCTTCGCCGCAGGGGACCGGCGCACGGTATGGCGCTTCCCGATCGACGCCGCCGGCGCGCCCGCGGACGGCACCGCAGAGCTCGCGCACGGGTTCGATGTCCTCGCCCAGGCGCTCTCGGGCGCGCGACCGGCCCGCGAGAGCGCCGTCAAGACGCTCGCCTCGCTCGACGAGCCCGAGGCGCTCGAGGCCGCGCTCCCCGTGCTCCGATCGGACCGCGACGCCGAGGTGCGCGCGCTCGCCGCCCGCGAGCTCGGGGAGAAAGGGCGCCGCGGCGCGCGCGCGAAGCTGCGCGAGGCGCTCGACGACGAGAGCCCGAACGTCCGCATGGCCGCGCTCGAGGCGCTCCGCGCGATCGAGCGCGACACGCCGCTCGCTCCGCTCCGGGCAGCGCTCGGCGCCCGCGCCGCGGACGTCCAGCGCCGGGCGCTCCTCGAGCTCGGGAGGCTCTACGGCACCTCGCCGCTCATCCCGGGGCTCATCGCCGAGAAGCTCGCCGGCCGCGACGCGTCGGTGCGGCTCACGGCGCTCGACCAGCTCCAGAAGATCCACCCGGACGGCCCGCAGCCGCTCCGCGCCGCCTTCGAGCGCGGCCCGGCCGACCTCCGGGTCGAGGCGCTCATCCGGGCCGCGCTCGCCGGCTGGCTCTCGGCGCCGGAGTTCGCGCCGATCGCGGCGCGCGCGCTCGACGACGAGGACGCCGAGGTGCGCCGCATCGCGTTCGCGGCGAAGGTGATCGAGCGGCGCGCGCTCGCCCACGCGCTCGAGGCGCGCGACGAGGATCTAGGCCGCGCGGCGATCGACATCGCGCGGCGCGCGGCCGAGGTCCTGCGGCGCGCCGGCGCCGGCGGCGCGGAGAAGCCCGCGGCGAACGCGAAGGATGGGGCGAAGGACGGCGCGAAGGCCGCGGACGAGGCGGCCATCAAGGCGGCGCGCGCCCGGATCCCCGGCGTGGGCAGCCCGGGGGCCGAGCCCGCCGAGGCCGACCTCGAGCCGCTGCTCACCGCGATGGCCTGCCGCACGCCGGACACGGCGGTGCGGGGCGCGCGCGGCCTCGCGCAGCTCGGCGACACGCGCGCCCTCGGCGCGCTGCTGCAGCTCACGCGCGAGCAGGACCCGTCGCTGCGAAGGCAGGCGGCGACCGCGCTCGCCGAGCTCCGGGACACCCGCGCCGAGAAGCGGCTCATCTGGATGCTCGACGACGCGGACGGCGCGGTGCGCGCCGCGGCGCTCGACGCCTACGCGCGGCTGGAGTCATCGGCCCCGCTCGTCGTGGCCGAGGCGTCGCTGCGCTCGTCGCAGGAGGACATCCGCGTCCGCGGGCTCGACCGGCTCGTGGCGCTCGCCGGCGAGGGCAAGGGGCCGAGGCCGCCCGAGGCCGAGGCGCTGCTCGCCGACGCGATCGAGGACGAGTCGCCCAAGGTCCGCCGCGAGGCGTTCCGGACGCTCTGGTCGTGGCACACCTCGGATCCGCAGACGGCGCTCGACCGCGCGCAGCTCGCGCGCTTCCCCGACCTGCGCCTGCGCGCCGTCGAGGAGCTCAAGGCGCACGGCGAGCAGCCGTGGGCCGCGGAGCGGCTGCACGCGGCCATCGGCGACCGCGACGCGGGCGTGGCCCAGGCCGCGTACGACGCCGTCGTCAAGCTGCGCGGCAAGGAGGCAGCGGAGCCGCACCTCGCCGCCATGGCGTCGATCCACCCCTCGGTCCGGGAGAGCGGCGCGCGCGGGGCCGCGCACATGCCGGCGGGCGACGACGCGCGCAACGCCCTGCTCCGGCTGCTCGCCACGCGCGTGCCGGTGGGCGAGGCCGCGCGCAGCGCCCTGAGCAAGCTGCTCGAGGACGAGCACGCGGGGCCGCGCATCGCCGCGATCGAGGCGCTCGACAAGCTGCTGCCGGGCGAGGCGGGGCCGCTCCACGTCGGCCTCCAGTCGAGCCACCTCGACCTCCGCGTGCGCGCGGCCGAGCTCTGCGCCGTCCGGCGCGACGAGCAGCTGATCAACCCGATGCGGGCGCTCCTCGCCGATCAGTCGCTCTTAAACGCGGGTCGGGGATCCGCGTACGCGGTCCCCTCCGCGCAGCTGCCGATCCAGGTCCTCGGCCCGCTGCGCGCCCGCGCCGCGACCGCGCTGGCGACGCTCGGCTCGCCGCGCCTCGTCAAGTACTTCGCCACCGAGCTCCTCAAGGACGAGTACCCCGACGTGCGCGAGCAGGCCGCGCGCGGGCTCGCGATGGCCGCCCGCCGCGGCGAGGAGGGCTACCTGCTCGACGCCATGGGCCACGCCGACGTCGCGGTGCGGTCGTGGGCCGCCGACGGGCTCGCGCGGCTCGGCGACGTGCGGGCGCTGCCGGTGCTCACGGGCACGCTGCGCCACGAGCACCCGCCCATCCGCGTCGCGACGATCATGTCGTTCGCGGCGCTCGGGCCCGAGGGCTACGGCGGCATGCTGCAGGGCCTCGAGGACAGCTCGCGCGAGGTCCAGGAGATCGTCTTCGCGATCGTGCTCGCGCGCGACCTCAGGGCGTTTCGCCGCGGCGACCCGCCGGACCTCCTGACGAGCGCGCTCTCGTCGCAGCGCTCCGACGTGCGCTTCGCCGCGGCGCGCGCGCTGGAGCTCCGCACCGATCCGGAGGCGTACCTCGCCCACCTCATCGAGGCGCTGATGCCCCCGCGCCCCGACACGGCGGAGCAGGGCCGCGCGGCCGACGGCGAGAAGCCCGCCGGCATGAAGGACTGGCCGCCCGAGGTCGCGCGCGGGCGCATCCTCGTCGGCCTCGCCGAGGCGCTCGCCAGCGACGACCCGCAGCAGCGCTACGCGGCCGCGCAGGTGCTCCGCATCCGGCGCAAGCCGGTCGACTACTTCCGCGAGGCGAAGCGCGTGGCCGCGCTGCGCCCCGCGGGCGCCCACGTCGTGGCGGACACGACCCCGCGCGCCGCGGAGGAGAGCGACACGAAGCCCGCGAAGGGGTGGCTCCGCCGCCTCTTCGCGCAGCCCGAGCAGAAGCAGAGCGACAAGCCGGCCGGCGACGCGGTCCCGGAGGGCGAGCAGCGGCGGCTGCGCTGGCTCGCGTTCGGCGCGTACATGGGCCTCCTCCGGCAGGTCTCGGCGGGCGACGACGAGGCGCACCGCACGCGCCGCGACGCCATCGACCGCATCGTCGACGTCTGCGCCAAGGGGCACGTCAGCAGCACGGCGGCGGTCCCGCCGCTCGTCCGGGCGCTCGACGACCCGCACCACCTCGTGCGCAAGGCGGCGTTCGCCGGGCTCAAGGCGCTCTTCCCTGCGGGGGCGAGCGAGCCGCTCGCGCTCGGGCTCGTGTCGGCGTCGGCCGACGTGGCGCGGACCGCGCTCGACGAGATCGCCGCGCGGGGCGGCGACGCCCGCCCCGAGATCGTGCGCGCGCTGAGCTCCGCGCTGCCCGACGTGCGCCGCTACGCCTTCGAGCTCCTGGAGCGGCTCTCGCCGAAGGGCAGCCTCGATCCGCTCCTCGCGGCGCTCGGCAGCGAGCACGCCGACCTGCGCCTCGGCGTGCTCGAGCGCCTCGCGTCGTCGAGCGATCCGCGCATCGTGCCCGCCCTGTGCCGCGCGATGGAGAGCGATCACGACGACCTGCGCCTGCGCGCCGCGGAGCTCCTCGCCCGCAGCCGCGACGATCGCGCGGTCGACGTGCTCTCGGCGTTCCTGCGCGAGAGCGCGACCGCGTCCGCGGCGCGCGCGCGCAAGGCGCTCGTCGCGCTCGCCAGCGACGCGGCGGTGCAGGCGCTCGCGGCGCGCATGGATGAGGCCGCCACGCCGGCGGACCGCGCCGCGCTGGCCGGCGCGCTCGGGAGCACGCGGAACCCCGCGGCCACCGGCCCGCTCGCGGCGCGCTTCGACGACGAGGCGGCCGAGGTCCGGAGCGCCGCGCTCAAGGCGTGCCTCGAGATCGTCGACAAGGGGCGCGAGCGCGAGAAGCGCGAGACGGGGCTCGCGCTCGCGTTCCTCGCCGCCGCCACGCGCGCGAAGGACCCGGCGCTCCGCCTCGCCGCGGCGCGCGAGCTCGATCTCGGCGACGACGCCGCGCAGAACGACCTCCTGGTCGCGCTCTTCGCGGATCGCGACCTCCCCACGCGCGTCGCGGCCGTGACGTCGTACGCGAAGCGCGTCAAGGACAAGGGCGCGCCCTCCGGGCCGCTCGAGGCCGTGCTGCGCGCCGGCGCGCGCGAGCTCGTGCTACCCGCCGCGGAGGGGGTGGCCGAGCGGGGCCTCGCGTCAGCGCTCCGGCCGCTCCTCCTCGTCGTGCGCGCGGGCGAGCCCGGGGAGCGCGAGCGCGCGCTGCTCGCGCTCGGCACGCTCGGCGACGCCCGCGCGCTGGAGGAGCTCGAGGCGGTGGCCGCCGGCGGCACCAAGGAGGCGCCCATCGAGCCGAGCATGCAGGCCGCCGCCACGGAGGCGCTCGGCCGCATCGCCCCGAAGCTGGGGAGCGCCGAGCTCCGCAAGCGCGCCTCGGAGCGCGTCGAGCAGGCGCTCAACGCGGACTCCGTCGATCTCCGCGAGTCGGCGGCGAAGGGCGTGCGCTGGCTCGGCGGCGAGCGCGCCCGGGTGCTGCTCGAGGAGCTGGTGCGCGCCGGCGACACGCCCGACAGGCTCCGCGTCGTCGCGGTGAACGAGCTCGGCCTGCTCGGCGACGGCGCGGCCGAGCCAGCGCTCGCCCGCGCGCTCGACGCGCGGAACAGCGAGGTCCGCAAGAACGCGCGCAAGGCGCTGGAGAAGCTCTTCCCTGGCGAGCGGACGCGCGTCGAGCTCCTCGCGGTCGGGAGCCAGCACGACGACATCGCGGGCCCCGCGGCGAGCTACCTCGCCGCGGAGGCCGACCCGGCCGAGCTCTTGCCCCGGCTCGCGGCGCTCAAGGACGGGAACCTGCGGCAGCGCCTCGCCATGGGCCTGCTCCGCCGCGGCGCGCTGCCGGTGGCCGCGCTCCAGCGCATGCTCGAGGACGACCGCGCCCCGGCGCGGCAGGAGGCCGCGCGGCTCATCGCCGCCGGCACCGTGGCCGGCGATCGCGGGGCCCTCGCGGGCGCGCTCGCCGCGGCGGCGCAGCGCACCGCGGAGCGCTGGTCGTCCGCGCACGGCGACGAGCGCAGCGCCGAGGCCGCGGCGTGGCGCGAGCTCCTCTGGGCCGCGGGGCGCGCCGGCGCGACCGCGATGGCGCCCGCGCTGCGCGCGCTCCTCTCGAACGACAGCGCTCCCGGCGAGGTCCGCCGCGAGGCCGCGCGCGCCCTCGGCGCGCTCGAGTCGGCCGCGAGGTCCGCAAGGTCCGCAGGCGCCGCGCCGCCCGCGGGCGCCGTGGAGGCGCTCACGGCGGCCCTGAAGGACATGGACGCCGGCGTCCGGGCCTCGGCGTCCGCCGCGCTCGCCGCGCTCGCGCCGGACGGCTCGGCCGCGATCGCTGCGGCGGTGAGGCCGTTCGACCCTGTCGCCTTCGGGCCGACCGCGCGCGTCGCCTCGCCCGAGGCGCTCTCGGCGCTCGCCGCGACCGAGCCGGGCCGGCGCCTCGCGCTGCCGGCGATGCTCGCGCGCCGCGACGTCGCCGCGCTCGCCCCGCTGATCTCGCTCGCGCAGGGAAGCGGCGGCGACGCCTCCGCGCGCCTCGACGCGATCGCGGCGCTCGGCCGCGCCGGCGGCGAGCGCGCGCTCGAGGCGCTGGCCGCGCTCGCGTTCGGCAAGGAGAAGGCCAAGGAGAAGGCCGACATCGCCGTCCGCAAGGCCGCGTACCGAGCGTACCGCCGCGCGAAGCGCAAGGCGGCGGATCCTCGCGCGGCGCGGCTCGCGTCCGCGCGCTCCTCCAGAGAGCCCGAGACCCCCGAAGGAGTCAACGCATGACGGCCGCACTCGCCCGCCCGATCCTCCTCCGGTACGCCGCGCCGAGCGAGCTCGCCGCCTCCCCGCTCCACTCGAGCGTGCGCCTCTCGCTCGACGGCGCCCGCGGCCCGGTCGGCGTGCGCGGCACCGTCCGCGACGCGGCGCTCTTCCGCGACGCGATGGCCGCGCTGGCGACCATCCTGGAGAGCGATCTCCGGTACAAGGGCCGGGATCGGACCGCGTACCTCGCCTACCTGATGAAGCAGGGCAAGAAGGCGACGGCGGCCATCTGGGAGGCGCAGAAGGCGTTCCTGGAGGGCGCCTTCCCCGACGACGCGGCGGGCCAGGGCGACGGCTCCGCGGCGAAGCCGAGGGCGTCCGGCGCGCTCGATCCCGTGCTCACGGTGCACCCGGACGAGGTCTCGATCGAGGTCTTCTCGCGCGACGAGAGCGCCTACGCCCGGCTCGCCTTCTCCAGCGACCTCTTCGAGGGCCGCGAGGCGGCCCACGGCACCGCCTTCGTCGATCTCTCGCCGCGCATCGTCGAGCAGATCGATCGCCTCCGCGCCTATGCAAAGGTGGAGCTCGACGCGGGCGCTTCGCGCGGAGACGCCGCGGCGGGCGCCACGCCGATCGAGCGCTCGCTGGAGGTCCCGACGACCTGGCTCCGCGGCTTCCTGCAGGTGCAATCGGCGGCGACGCTCCCCGCCGTCTCCTGCGAGCTCGCGCCGATCGATCTCTACAACGCGCTGTTCGTGCTCCGCACCCGCAAGGCGAAGAAGCCGCCCCGCGGCCTGCGCTTCGAGCTCGTCCCCGGCAAGCCGCCGCGCCTCATCCTGGAGCCCTGGGAGATCTTGATCGAGGGCCACGGCCCTCCGTACGAGGGTCCGCCGCGCGTGGTCCGGACCTTCGGCCGGCAGCGGCTGCTCGCGCTGTCGCGGCTCCTGCCGCACGTGCAGCGCGTGCGCGCCGAGCTCCGGGGCCCCGGGCTGCCCGTCTTCTGGGTGCTCGATCTGGGCCGCGCGACGCTGACGATCGCGCTCACGGGCTGGACCGACAGCAGCTGGGCCAGCGCCGCCTCGTTCGACGCCCTGATGCCTCGCGAGGGGAAAGGCGGCGACAAGGCGCGCGCGGCGCTCGACGCGCTCGCGGGCAGGCAGCTCGCCCTCCTCCGCGAGCGGGGGCCGCTCCCGCTCGCGTCGCTCGCGGCCGGCGGAGGCGCCGAGGACGCCCGCGCGGCGCTCCAGCTCGAGTGCCTGCGCGGCCGGGTGCTCTACGACGTCGCGCGCCGCGTCTACCGCCCGCGCGAGCTGTTCGCCGATCCGGTGGACGAGCGCGACATCCGCTACAGCTCGCCCCGCGAGGCCGCGGCCCACCGCCTGCTCGGCGCGCCCGGCGCGGTGAGGCCGACCAAGGTGCATGAGATCGCCGGCGAGGGCACCGAGATCCACGGGGAGGTCGCGGACCGGGAGGCGCACCGCGACTTCGCGCCGCGGTTCACGATGGATCTCGAGGGCCGCGTCTCCGACGCGTGGTGCAGCTGCCCCACGTTCCGCCGGAGCGGCCTCCGCGAAGGGCCGTGCGAGCACATGATCGCGCTCCGCGTCGCCTACGCCCGCGAGCGCGCCGAGCGGGACGCCTTGCGCCAGACGGCCGAGGGGCGGTCGCTCATCCGCGCGGAGACGCGCACGTACGTGCGCCGCGAGGCCTCGGGCGCGGAGGTCGTCTACCGTGTCTCCCTGGACGAGCGCGTAGTACACCTGTCGTGGGGGGCGCGCGCCGAAGCGCCTCGACACCAGCGCATTTGGTTTGACACGGACGGCGAAGCGCGCGACGCGTATTTCAAGAGACTGGATGCGTTGACGTCCTCTGGGTTCGTGGACGCCGACGCGTCGTCAGCATGAGAATGGGAAGGAGGGCAAGAAAAAGAGACTGTTCGTGTTGCCAGGAGAGGTTCTGAACGCACCAGCCTCCACGCCTCGAGCGTAGGAGCGGCGTCGCGCCGCTCTGGAGGAACCGCCAGTCACTCTCCGCAAGGTAGCCTGTTCTTGGTTCTCTTCGGCTAGACGAGCCCTACGGCGTCGGGAGAGCTGAGACAACCTCGCAAACGCCGTTTCTCCCGACGCCGTAGGGCTCGTCTAGCCGAAGAGAACCGGTGAGGCTACCGTGCACCAAGCGATGAAGGTGATGCGCTTGGAACCTCTCTTGGCGACATGAGACAGCGATCGACGGTCCGGCGTCCTCAGGACCGAATCGCTCCCATCGTGACTCACCACCACGCTCCCACCGAGACATGACCGCGAAGATCGACGCGACCGTTCAAGCCCGAGCCCCCGTCGTTCTCCCCATCACGACGCCGCCTGCCCCCGGCGGCGCGGCGGCGCGCTTCAACGTCGCCGGCGGCGTTGAAGCGCGCCGGCTCGCCCACGAGGAGCGCGTCGCCCGCTGGAAGGCGATCGACGAGGCGGGCGGGATCGACGCGTGGGTGAGCGCGGAGCTCACGGCGAAGGGCGCCCTGGCGACCGGCGATCCCAAGGCGATGTCCGACCGGGAGCGCGCGCAGTGGAAGGAGCGCAAGAAGGTCGAGGCCAGGGAGCGCCGCTCGCTGCGCCGCCTCGCCTGGGAGGCCTACGTCGCCACGCACGTCAACCACCTCGGCGCGGGCGTGCACTGGAGCGACCGCGTCGGGCCGGACAGGCTCGACGTGCCTGGGCTGAGCGAGCGCGCGCGGGCGCACGGCCTCCCCGACCTGCCGGGCGCGGCCGAGCTCGCGACAGCGCTGGGGCTGTCGATCCCGCGGCTCCGCTGGCTCGCGTATCACCGCGAGGTCGACACGGGCACCCATTACCGGCGGTGGCACATCCCGAAGCGCGACGGCAGCGCGCGCACCATCTCCTCGCCCAAGCGGGATCTCAAGCGCGCGCAGCGCTGGGCGCTCCGCAACCTGTTCGAGAAGCTGCCGGTCCACGCCGCAGCGCACGGCTTCCTGGCGAGCCGATCCATCGTCACGAACGCCGCCGCGCACGCCGGCGCCGACACGATCGTCAAGGTGGATATCAAGGACTTCTTCCCGACGATCACGTGGCGGCGCGTGCGCGGCCTGCTCCGCAAGGCGGGCGTGGCCGAGGGTCCCGCGACGCTCGTGGCGCTCCTCTCGACCGAGGCGCCGCGGGACGTCGTGCAGTTCCGGGGGCAGACGCTCTATGTGGCCACGGGCCCGCGCGTGCTCCCGCAGGGCGCGCCCACCTCCCCGGCGATCACGAACGCGATCTGCCTGCGGCTCGATCGGCGCGCGTCCGGCCTCGCGCGCAAGCTGGGGCTTCGTTACACGCGGTATGCCGACGATCTCACGTTCTCCTTCCGCGCGCCCGAGGCGCCCGCCCTCGCCGGCGCCGCGCGGCCGTGCGCGCCGGTGGGCGCGCTGCTCCGCGGGCTCCGGGAGATCCTGAGCTCGGAGGGCTTCCGGCTGCATCCGAGCAAGACCGTCGTGATGCGCAAGGGCAGCCGGCAGAAGGTGACAGGCCTCGTCGTCAACCAGGCGGGCGAGGCGGCGCCTGCGGCGCGCGTCCCGCGCGAGCGGGTGCGCGCGCTGCGCGCGGCGATCCGCAACCGGGAGCTCGGGAGGCCAGGCAAGGGCGAGACGCTCGCGCAGCTCAAGGGGCTCGCGGCGTTCGTGTACATGACGGATCCGGTCAAAGGGCGCGCGTTCCTCGGGCGCATCGAGGCGCTGGAGCGCAGCCAGCCGGCGCCTGCCGGCGAGGCGGGCCCCCACGACGCCCGCCCTGCGCTCACGTAGCGCGAGGGCTCTGGTCGCTCGAGGTGTAGCCGTCCGATCGGTGATCCACGTCTCCGTGCGGCCGGCGGCGAGGCCCCCGCCCATGTCCGACATGCCTGCCCGCCTGCTCGGCGAGGCCCCTGCCCATGTCCGACATGCCTGCCCGGCTGCTCGGCGAGGCCCCCGCCCATGTCCGACATGCCTGCCGGCCTGCTCGGCAAGGCCCCCGCCCATGTCCGACATGCCTGCCCGCCTGCTCGGCGAGGCCCCTGCCCATGTCCGACATGCCTGCCCGCCTGCTCGGCGAGGCCCCCGCCCATGTCCGACATGCCTGCCCGCCTGCTCGGTGAGGCCCCTGCCCGGTAGCCGTACCACGGGTTGTCCGAGCCTCCGTGCCCTCGCAACTCCAGCGCGATGGCGTGGTGGTGACGCGAGAATGCCTCGACTTGCTGCGCCACCACGATCGCCGTCCGTGACCATCCCGGGAACATGACCAGGGGCCTGCCTCTGCCAGCTTCGAGGTACCGCAGGGTCACGCCGTCGTGGTGGTAAAGCACCCGGCGTCGACGTTGCGGCCGCCCGCCTCGGCGTCGCGCAATATCGGGTGAGCGACGGCTTGGGCGCCGATCACATCGATCCACGGAGAAACAAACCGCCAAGCGCGCCAAGGACGCCAAGAAGATGACAAGATTTCGGCGTTCTTGGCGGTCGAATTCTGCCCTATCCAGGAGTTTCCAATCCGTTTGTCGCGAGAAAAGCTCGAGCCCTGTCTCGATGCCGGGCGAAGGAAGGAGCGGGATGCCGCCGGCGTATACGCTCCATGGCCCGAGCCCGACATGGGAGTGGCGAATCGACCCATCACGACCGTTGTGCGACGAGACAACAGCGCTCCCACGCTGCACGAGGACACTCCCAACAGCGTCGAGCGGGCGGCCCCGGCCTGCGTGAACCACGCGTGAGGCCATGCCGCGGTAATGCTGCTCTCTCCGCGAGGCGCCTGGACATTGCAAGTGTGGAATGGATAGGATGGTCGGCTATGCGAAAGCCATCTGCTCGTCTCCTTGCGCTTCCGGCCGTCCTGCTCTTCGGCGCTCTGCTCTCGGGCTGCCCCAACCCGAACTCCTACGGAACCCCGCGGACCGTGGCGCCCGGCAAGATCGCGCATTCGGTGTCGCTCGAAAGCTTCGGCTACATCGGCGAGACCGCCGAGCTCGTGGAGAATCCGGACACCGGACAGGCGGAGCCGAGGACGAGGACGATCAGCGGGTTCCTGCCGACGCTGCCCTCCTATCAGCTCCGGGCCGGCTTGACGGACATCCTCGACCTCGGGGCCCACGTTCATAACCTCAGCTCGTTCGGCGTCGATCTCAAGGTGAACCCGGTTCGCGGCGTCTTCGATCTCGCCGTCGATCCGGGGGTGCAGTACTTCTACCTCTCGTCCAACGACGCATCGGTACACATCGTCTACCTTCACGCGCCGGTGATGCTCGGCGTGAACCCCGCGGACTGGTTCTCGATCGTGCTGACCCCCGGCGTCACCTACGGCCTCGCCTCGGGTGACATCACGGACGACAACGAGGCCGCCTCGACCGCGGATGGCCTCCTCCTCCGAGGCAGCCTCGGGTTCCAGTTCCGGACCTCCGAGAGCTTCGCTATCCACCCGGAGCTCACGATGATGAAGAGCCTCGAGGGGCCGGGGGTCGTCTACAACTTCGGCATCGGGTTCAACTTCGGCGCGCTGCCGAGCTACAAGGACCTTCAAGAGCCGATGTGACGCGCCCGCCGAGCTGCGGGCTGGGCCGGTCGTCGAGAAGAGGCGTATCGCGTCCTTCGGGGTGCGCATTGTGACCATGCTCGAAAGATCGATGCCGAGCGAGGTCATCGTGTGCGCGACCGCCGGCTGGATCCCCGTGATCGCGCGTGCTCCCCGCGAGCGGACGACGCTCTACGAGGTAACGTCGATGTCCGATGTGCCTCTTCGTGTCGCCGCGAGGTCACCCTCGATTCGAGTGCTGCCCAGCAGAGGACGCGGACGGGCTCCGCCCGACCGCGAGCCCGTGATGCCTCATGCAGAAGAGCAGCCCCTCACGCAGGTTCCCCAGCGTGATGAACGACGATAGATCGACGCCGATGGACACGACGGTGCGCGCCACCTCGGGCCGGATCCCCACCAAGATGCCCTTCGATCCGACGAGCTGCACCGCGCGGATGAGCCTGATGAGATGGTCGGCCGTGCTCGCGTCGACCTTATCGACGCCGGTCAGATCGATGATGACATAGCGGCAGGACGTGCGGACGACGGCGTTGAGGAGGACATCCATCATCTGCTCGGCGCGGCGCGTGTCGATCGAGCCGAATACAGGCATCGACAGCACGCCCTCCCATACCTCGATGATAGGCGTCGACAGTTGCTGAATGGCGGCCTGCTGGTCCTGGATGATGGCCAGCTTCTCCGCCAGCGTCGCCTCGGTCTCTTTGCGGTCCGTGACGTCGAAGAGGAAGCCGCCGAGCGCCATCTTGCCATCCTCGCCCGCCGTCGAGCTCACGACGTTGTGCAGCCATACGACCCGCCCGTCCGCCGCTCGCAAGCGGAACTCGAAATCGTCGTCAGCGCCGACCGCGTCCGTCTGGAGGAAGCGGGGAAGGACCCGCTCGCGATCCTCCGGATGTACGTGCTCGCCCAGGAAGCCGGCGTCATACCACGTGTCCTGTGGGTACCCGAACATCTTCACGACCTGCGGGCCGACGTAGGTGAACCGTGCGGTCGTGCGATCGGCCTCCCAGGGGATGACGCTCGCCGTCTCGACCAGCCTCCGAAGGCGATCCTCGCTTTGCCGCAGCGTCGCCTGGGCCAGCTTTCGATCTGCGTTCTCCTGGGCGAACTCCACGTGTAGCGTCGCGTTCTCGATCGACACCGACGCCATGAACTCGAGCAACACGAGCCGTCGAGGCGTGAACACCCCCGCGGCGAGCCTGTTCTCCAGGTAGAGGAGGCCGGCCAGCGCGCCCCGCCGGAAGATCGGCATGCAGAGCAGCGAGCGCGGCCTCGCGCGGACGATGTACTCATCGGACGAGAACGCGCTGTGCTCCGCTGCGTCGTCCAGGGTGACCTTCTCCCGGCTGCGCTTCACGTAGTTGAGCACCGACGCCGGGAATTCGGACACGCTGACGCTCGCGTCCTCCTCGCGCCCGACCACCCGGACGTTGGTCTCACGATGATCCACGCGGGCCTCTGCCACGAGCGCGAAGCCCTCTCCCTCGGGCGTGAACAGGCACGCCTTCTGCGCGCCTGCGTGCTCGATGACGATGTGCATGAGCGTCGCCAGGAGCTTGTCGGGCCCCATTTCGCTCGAGAGCGCCTGGGATACCTTCACCGCCGCGAGCGTGTCGAGCTGCTCCGAGCTCGTGTCCGCGCTGCCATGGGCCGCCGGGGAGATCGGCGCGTCCTTATGCGCGAAGTGCGGGGCGTACATCCGGCCGAGCTGAAGCACCTTGCCTTGGGCGCCCCAGCGCGTGAAGCAGGCCTCGGCCCCCGCGAGGTACATGGACGGGAGAAGATCGAATTCTCGGTCGATATAGTGCCGCGCCGCGAGCTCGGAGCTCACGCCTTCGTTCTGCACAAAGCCGCCCTCGCGGAAGGCGCGGATGGACTTGTCATAGAGCTTCGCCGCGTCTCCGTCTCTGCCCTCGATACGCGCGATCTCCGCGGAGACCAGGGCGTGCGTGCCGAGGAAGTTCGCGGGGCAGCTCTCGGCCCACACACGCAGCCTCGCCTCGCTCGCGGCGAGGCGCTCGCGGAGCTCCTTCTGCTTCTCGATCGTGGCGTGTTTGTAGCGGGCCGCCGCGCAGAGGGCCGCATAGTAATAATACTCGTGGACCAGGATGGTCTCCGCGGTGGCCGTCCAGAGGAGCCCCTTCGCCGCCTCGCCCGCGGCCTCCGCCTCCTCGTATTCGCCCGCGATGAACCGCGCCTGGAGCTTGTTCACCTGGTAGAAGAAATGGACGAGCGGGATGTTCTCGGTGGCGAGGTGCTTCTCATAATCTGCCTCGACGAAATCGCCGCCGCTGAACGTCCCGAGGCGGTCCGTCAGCCCGCGCATGGCCAGCGTCAAGCGCTGGACGCTTATCATGACGTCGGCCGCGAAGGTCATCTTCGCGTTGATGATGAAGTCGGCGCTGCTCACGGCCGCGGCGTGCACGGACTCCAGCGAGTCTCCGCGGACGAGCATTCCAAAGACGTATTGCAGGAGGTTGAAGCAGGCGTACGCCGAGTTCCCGAGCTCGCGGCCCGTCACGAAGCCGATATGAGCGTATTCGACCTGCATACGCACGTGCTGGGTCCAGATGCAGATCAGACAGGCGTGCGTCTGGAAGACCTCCGGCTTGAACGCGATGAACCCGTGCCTCTCCGTGAGGTCGCACGCGAGCTTGCCGAACTCGTAGCCCTCCTGGTACGCGGCGAACTTTGCGCAGAGCGCCGCCCCGAACGACGCGTACCCCATGGTCGACGCCGGAGCGTTGCCGTGCAGCACGCTGAGCCTCACCATCGTGCCCACCACGAGATCCGTGAAGCTCGGATCGACGTAGAACGCCGAAGGGTAGATCCACGCCAGCGTGCTCATCGTGGAGGCCATCTCCGGATCCGTCATCACGGGCAGATCGAGCAGATCCTCGATACGGCGGCCCTTGACGAGGTCGCGCACCTTCTGAAGCTCTGCGAGCACCACCTCCTTCTCAGGCTTCGTGCGGAGCTCGACGCCAAAGAGCCCCACACACTCGATACAGAGGGCGATGCCTTTGTCGTTCTCCCCCCGCGCGAGGCAGATCTGCATTCGAAGCCGATAGAAGGTCGCCTTGTCGAGCTTGGTCCGGGCACGATCGACGTTTGCGCACTCCCGCTCCGCATCGTCCAGGTTGCCGCTCAGGAACAAGCACTCCGCGAGCTCCGTGTGGAGCTCGCGCGTGAGCGCGTAGTGGGTGTCCCAGCTCTCCTCCGAGAGGAGCGAGGACGCGGCGGACAGGTAATTCACTGCCGAGCGGTACGCCGAGGACGCCTTGGCCCTCTTTCCCGCCATCAGATTGAGCTCAGCGAAGCGGGTCTTCTCCTCGACGCCGCCGATGAGCGAGGCGCCGAGGTTTATCTGGTTGACAATATCGAAGATCTTCTCCGCGAGCTCCTCCTTCTTTGCCCTCTCGAGGAGCAGCCGCCCGATCTTGAGGTGCACCTCGCCGCGCGTCTCCTCGGGGATGAGCGTATAAGCGGCCTGTTGAACGCGGTCATGAAGGAACTTGTAGCCGTCCCGCCTGCTCAGCAGGAACCCTTCGCTGACGGCGGGCTCGAGGTCGGCGCGCGTCTCCTCCAGCGACTTGCCGCAGATCATCGCGAGGACGTCGTCGCTGAGCTCGTTGCCGATGCACGCCGCGAGCTTCATCGAGGCCTGCGTCTGCTCGGGCAGGCGCAAGAGCTTGCCCACGAGGAGCTCGACGACGTTCTCCGTGTAGTTCTTCGCGCTGATCGCGTCGACATCCCAGATCCACCCGACCACCGGGCCCCGGAAGCCGACGAGCCCCTCGCGGTAGAGCTCGCCCAGAAACTGGGTCGCGAAGAACGGATTGCCGGCGGTCTTCCGGTTCAGGAGCTCCGCGAGCTGCGCGGCGCGGGCAGGAGAACAGCGGAAGGTGTCGGCGACAAACTCGGTCAAGCTCGCGAGCGACAGGGGTCCGAGCGAGAACTCGGTGACGCGTGCCTTCGCGCTCCGGATCGCGTCCACCGTCGTCGTCAGGGCATGCGACGGGCCGACCTCGTTATCGCGGTACGCGACGATAACAAGGAGATGCCGCGTCTCAGGGTGAGTGATGACGTGCTCGAGGAGCTTGAGGCTCGCGAAGTCCGCCCATTGAAGATCATCGAGGAAGAGCGCCAGCGGGTGCTCGCGCTGGGCGAAGACGCCGATGAAGCTCCGGAACACTGCATGGAAGCGGTTCTGCGCCTCCGTGCTCGGCAGCGGCGCGACGTCGGGCTGCTTGCCGATGAGGAGCTCCACCTGCGGGATGATATCGACGATCAGCTTTGCGTTCGCGCCGAGCGCATCGAGGAGCTGCCGCTTCCACGCGCCGAGCTGCGCCTCGTTCGCGCTCAGAATCTGACGGGTCAGCTCCCGGAACGCCTGGCTGATCGTGAAATAGGGGACGTCCCGCTTGTACTGGTCGAACTTGCCCTGGAGGAAGAAGCCCCGCTCGCGGACGATAGGCCGGTGAACCTCGTGAACCAGCGACGATTTCCCGATCCCCGAGTACCCGGAGACGAGCGCGAGCGCGGCCACGCCGTCCGCGACCACTCGCTCGAAGGCCGCCAGAAGTCGCGCACAGTCCGCCTCTCTGCCATACAGCTTCGCCGGGAAGCGCAGCTCGTCCCACACATCCTTCGCCCCGAGGCGAAAGGGCTCGATGGTCGCCTTGGCCTCGAGCTCGGCCAGACAGTGCTCGAGATCGAGCGCGAGCCCCCGCGCGCTCTGGTAGCGATCGTCCGCCTCCTTGGCCAGGAGCTTCATCACGATGGCGGCGATCACCGGCGGCACGCCCGGGGCCGCCTCGGTGAGGGGGCGCGGAGCCCTGGCGACGTGGCAATGAACCCACTCGAGGACGTCCATGGCGACCAACGGAAGCTCGCCGGACAGCATCTCGTAGAAGGTGACGCCGAGGGAGTAGAGGTCCGCGCGGTGGTCGACCGGCCGGTTCATGCGCCCCGTCTGCTCGGGCGCCATGTACGGGAACATCTCGGCAGAGACGCTGAGCTCGTCGCTTCGGCCTCGAAGACCCTTGCGGCGCGCGTCAAACGTCGGCTCCCGCAGCTTCACCGCTCCGCCCTCGCCGCCTCCGACGATGTTCTGCGGGCAGATGTTCTGGTGAATGATGTTTCTCTCGTGGAGCTCTGCGAGCGCGGACGCAAGCTGAATACCGGTAGTGATGAATTGCTTCGAGTCCACTTGTCCTCACCGGCACAGAACGACAGTCGACTGTGCATCCGCAGATCACGGCTAGAGTTCGACATCGACTAGTAGGCGCAACACGACGCCACTGTCAACAGAGGTCCGCAGCAGTGACGATTTTGTGCGCCGGAGGTGGATCGTCGGCGTCCTCGGCTCCCCGACCGGGGAGCCAACAGGCTTCCGCGGTGAACATCGCCGGCGTCATCACATCTGGGATGCCTGATCGAGGCACGCCGTGAGACGCTCGGCGAGGGGTGCGACGTGCGGCGCGAAATGCATGGTGATGTGGTTTCCTTCCGCATCGTGGATGTCGACCCCCCCCGAGGTGAGATCGATCCACGCGAGCTCCGGGGTGTTGGGGGTCACCGAGTCGCGCTCGCGAGCACGGAAAAAGGTGATGCGCCCAGGATACGGCCTCGGAGCGTAGGCCCTCAGCGCCTTCACGTTCATCTTGAAGAGGTCCAAGAACGGTCGAAGCTCGTCGACGCCGAAGTCCGACGGCAATCGGACAGCCTGACGGCCATGCTCGAGGAAGTAACGCATGCGCTCGTCCGGATCGAGCCGCCTCAGGTCGTCCGGCGAGACCGTGAGCTTCGCACCTGCGCCAAGGAAGTAGGATAGGATGGCCACCTCATCCTCCTCCATATCCGGGGATGGCAAGTGGCCCGGCCCGCCCGCGTCGAGGAGAGCGAGGAGCGCCACATCGCGGCCCAGGCCGCGGAGCACCTGGGCCATTTCGAACGCCACGATGCCGCCGAACGACGAGCCACCCAGATAATACGGCCCCTCGGGGTCGAGCGCGCGGACCGCGTCGACATAGCGCGCCGCCATCTCCTCCACGCTGAAGAGGGGGACCGACGCCCCGTCGAGGCCGGACGCCTGAACGGCGTAGACAGGCTGATCCGGCGGGAGGAGCTGAGCCAGCTCACGATAGATATAGACGTGCCCGCCGGCGGGGTGCACGAGGAAGAGCGGGGGCTTCGTGCCGCCGCGCCGGAGCTCGACGAGGTTCCTGGGGAGCTCGCGCGCTGCGCGGAAGGTCGGCCCGGGCGACGTGCTCGCGTCCTCGAGCGACGCGGAGAGCGACGCGATGGTGGGCGACTTCAGCAAGCTGTGTTGGTCGAGCGGCTTCTGGAGAGATTGGCGCAGCTTCGAGATGAGCTGGACCGCGATGAGCGAGTCGCCGCCGAGCTCGAAGAAGTTATCGTGAACGCCTGCGCGATCGATGCCCAGCGTATGCTGCCAGACCTCGGCGATCGTGCGCTCCATCTCGGTCCGGGGCGCGACGTACGCCGTCTTCAGCGAGCGCCGAGCGACGAGGGCCCCCGCGCCGCCCTGGCCGTCTCGGCCGCTCGGGGTCTCCCCTCGCGCCTCCGCCGGCGCGCTCGCGAGCGCCGCCTCCGCGGGCTTCTGCGCGACGATCAACGAATAATCCGAGGCGCTCCTCCTCTCGCCGCTCCTGGGAAAGGCGTGGACGCCCCGGAAGCCCTGCCGCCGAAGGACGCCTTCCCACCCCGCCCCGTTCAGCATCGGGGAGTGTGGCCTGATGTCCTCATCGGCGAAATACCAGAGCCCCTCCTCGAGCCCCCATATCATCGTATGCCACCGCTCGAGGTGCGAGGCTTCGAGGAGGAGCGCTATACCGCCGGGCGCGAGCAGCTCCTTGATATGCCCGACCGACTCGTCGAGCCTCCTCGTCGCGTGGACGACGTTGAACGCCAGCACGATATCGTAGCTGCCCTGCTCGTAC
The DNA here is from genome assembly GCF_051525235.1 of Sorangium sp. So ce124. NCBI lineage: Bacteria > Pseudomonadati > Myxococcota > Polyangiales > Polyangiaceae > Sorangium > Sorangium sp. So ce124. The sequence continues at coordinate 2,855,753 of NZ_CP150312.1, read as the reverse complement.
CCCTGCATCGCCGCGTCGGCCGAGATGTCGAGGACGCCGAAGCGCATGAAGTCGATCCCCAGCTCGACCGCCCGGCGCCTCGCGTTGACGACGAAGTAGTTCCCGATGTCAGTGAACGTGTATTCGATGTCGCGCCCCCGCAGGCAGGGGATGAGCGGCCAGGTCAGGTGCCCGGCGCCGCCTCCTAGCTCGAGGATCTTCAGCCTGCGGCCGCCCGCCCTCTCCAGGACGTGGGCGAGCACCTCCCTCGTCAGAGCCTGGTACATGGGCGCGCGCGAGAACCGGAGCCCATTCTTGATCATCGGCGCGAGGAGATCGGCGCCCCCATCGGGGTGGAGCACCTCGATGGGATTCATGTCGCCCGACAGGGCGCGCCCGTAGCTGCCGACGCAGTAATCAAGGAGCCCGAAATCGCCCCGGAAATCGGGGTACAAACGGCAGAGCTCCTCCGTCAGCGCGGCCGGGGCCGGCACGTCGCGCTCGCTCGCCAGGAACGTGATCGTGTCGCCGTTCACGCCGACGATCCCGTCGTCCGCCAGCGTCTTCACGAAGAACGCGAAGAATTTCTCATACTGCGGCGTGATCCTGAGACGGGTCAACAGATCCCGCCCGTCGTGCTTGCTGCCGCGGCTCGTATCGACGCCGCCTGCGCGGAGGAAGGCACAGATATGGCTGGCGCATATCCTGTGCGCCAGGTCTCGTAGCCCTGCCGGCAGCGCCTCCGGCTTCGCGTCCTGCTCCAGGAAGGCCTCCAGCCGATCGATCGCGGTGGCCTCCACGTCCATATCGATCGTCGGCCGCGCGAGCGGCGCGGCAGCCGCGCCGCTGCCGCGCCGCTGCGCCGGAGGGTCAATCCAGTAGCGCTGCCGCTCGAAAGCATAGGTCGGCAATGGCACTCGACGGCGCCGCTCGCCGCGGTAAACACCCTCCCAATCCACGAGGACCCCCTGGACCCACAGCGCTCCAAGCGCCTCCATGGTGCACGCCGAGCCCTGCGTGGAGGCGCTCGACGAGCTGAGCGAGCTCTGGACGATCTGCCCCGGGGGCGCGCCTGGATGGCGCCTCGCGAGGTTGCTCAACGTGGCGCCCGGACCCACCTCGAGCAGCGCCCGCGTGGGGTCGCTGAAGAGCCGCGACAGCCCGTCGGCGAAGCGCACCGTGTGGCGGAGGTGTCTTGCCCAGTAGCCCGGATCCGTCGCCTCTCCCGCGGTGATCCACGCGCCCGTGACGCTGGAGAGATAGGGGATCGCGGGCGCCGAGAGCCTCCGCCGCTTCACCTGTTCAAGAAAGGGCGCGAGGACAGGATCCATCATCGACGAGTGAAACGCGTGGGAGGTGCGCAGGCGCCGCGCGCCCACGCCTCGCTCGGAGAGCCTCCTCTCGAGCTCCGCCACGGCGCCCAGGGGCCCCGAGAGGACGGAGAGAGAGGGGCCGTTCGACGCCGCGAGGGACACACCGTCCGTCGCGAGCGCCAGCGCCTCGGCCTCCGGCAGCGCGACCGCGATCATGGCGCCAGGGGGCAGCTCCTGCATCATGCGTCCTCGCGCGGCGGCGAGCGACAGGGCGTCCTCCAGGGTGAGCACGCCGGCGACGCACGCCGCCGCGTATTCACCGATGCTATGGCCGATCATCGCCTGGGGGCGCACCCCCCAGCTCATCCAGAGCCGGGCCAGGGCGATCTCGATCGCCACGAGCGCGGGCTGGGTGATGGCGGTCTGATCGAGCCTCCTCGCCGCGCTCTCCGCCTGCGCTTCGCTGGGATAGAGCACGCTCCGCAGATCGAGGCCGAGCGCTGGGGCGAGGATGTCTGCGCATCGATCGAGCTGCTCGCGGAACGCGCCCTCGCCGCGGTAGAGCTCCGCGGCCATGCTCACGTGCTGCGCGCCCTGCCCAGGGAACATGAAGACGACCGGCCGCGCCGAAGCCGCCTCCCGGCACGAGAAGACACGGGCCGGATCCAGCGTGGATAGGGAGAGCGCCGCGTCGCCCGCCTCCTCGCACAGAATAACCCTCCTGTGCGCGTACGCCCTCCGGCCGACCGCGAGCGTATAGGCGGCGTCGGCCAGATCGGGAGCTGGATCCTGCTTCAGGCGCTCGCCGAGGTTCGCCGTCATCTTCTCGAGCGCGTCGGCCGTCATCGCCGATAACGGGAGCAGCTTCCAGGGCCTGGACACGCCCGACGGCTCCGCGGGAGGGGCCTCCTCGAGGACGACGTGCGCGTTGGTGCCGCCCATGCCGAACGAGCTCACGCCCGCCCTGCGCGGCGCCGGCCCGGCCCTCCAGCTCGAGAGCTTCGCGTTGACATAGAACGGGCTGGCCGCGAAGTCGATCGCCGGGTTCGGTGACTCGAAATGAAGCATCGGCGGGAGCTCCTTGTGCTTGAGCGCCTGTATCGCCTTGATGAGGCCCGCTACTCCGGCCGCCGCGTCCAAATGTCCGACGTTCGGCTTCAAGGAGCCAACGGCGCAGAACCCCTTCCGCTGGGTGCCCGCGCGGAACGCCCTCGTGAGCGCCGCAATTTCAATCGGGTCCCCGAGGGCCGTCCCCGTGCCGTGCGCCTCCACGTAGCCGATGGTCTCCGGGGAGACCTCCGCTGCCTCGATCGCCTGCGCGATGGCCTCGGCCTGGCCCTCCACGCTCGGCGCCGTGTAGCCTACCTTCGAGGATCCATCGTTGTTGATGGCCGAACCCTTGATCACGGCGTGGATGTGATCGCCGGCGTCGATCGCGTCCGAGAGCCGCTTCAACACGACGACCCCCACGCCGCTCCCGCCCACCGTGCCGCGCGCTCTGGCGTCGAACGCGCGGCAGTGCCCGTCGGGGGACAGGATCATCCCCTCCTGATAGAGATACCCCGATCGCTGCGGGACGCTCACCGCGGCTCCTCCGGCGAGCGCCATATCGCATTGATAGGTCAAGAGGCCGTGGCAGGCCATGCAGACGGCGACCAGGGACGTCGAGCACGCGGTCTGGACCGCGACGCTCGGCCCACGGAGGCCCAGTTTGTACGAGACCCGGGTCGCGAGGAAATCGCCGCCGTTCGCGAGGAAGAGCTGGTATTCCGTCACGCGCCCGCGAATTTCCTCGTTCTCATGAATGTTCTTGAGGAAGTACGTGCTGCTCCCTCCGCACCCGGCGTAGACGGCCGTCGCGCCGCCGTACCTCTCCGCGGAGTAGCCCGCGCTCTCCATCGCCTCGAAGGCGTGCTCCAGGAACAGGCGGTGCTGCGGGTCCATCATCTGCGCCTCCGTCGGGCTCACCCCGAAGAGAGCCGCGTCGAAGAGCTCGATGTCCGGGAGGACCCCCTTCGCTTTCACATAGCCCGGATCGCGTAGCGAGGCGGCATCGACCCCCGCCGCGAGGAGCTCCTCGTCCGAAAAGAACGAGATGGACTCCACCCCGTCCCGCACGTTCCTCCAGAGCTCATCGACGTCTTTCGCGCCGGGGAATCGACCGGACATTCCGATGATGGCGATACCGTCATTCATTGGGCTCTGATCAACGTCTCTACTCATGATCCTTTGCCTCCTTGCGCAGGGGTCGCCGGAGCCGCTTCGCCGCAGCCTTTTGCTGCATGACCCGCTCGCGGAGCGTCGTGAAACAATGTGCCTCGCACGAGGTTTGAGTCAGGTGCCTCGATAGAGCGCTCACGGTGGGGTAGGTGAAGAGATCGACCATTGGAATATCTCGCTCGAGCGAGGTCGCGAGCCTGTCGTGGACCTGCGCTAGCCGCAGAGAGTGGCCTCCGAGATCGAAGAAATTGGCGTGGAGGCCGACCTCGTCGAGGCGGAGGACGTCGCGCCATATCGACGCGACGAGCCGCTCCATCTCGGTCGCCGGTTCAGCGCCGTCCGCCGCCGCGCGCGGCTCGTCGGGATCCGGAGGAGGCAGCGCGCGGCGATCGATCTTGCCGCTCGGGTTGATGGGCAGCGCGCTCATCCGGACGAAGGCCGCCGGTATCATGTGCTCGGGCAGGTACTCCTTGAGGTGGTCTTTGAGCCTTCGCGGGGCGTCATCGCCCTCGCCGTCGGCGAGGACGAGATACGCGACGAGGCGCTTCTCGCGCGGCGTATCCTCGCGGACCGTGACGACGGCCTCCTTCACCGCGCGGTGCTGCCGGAGGAGAGCCTCGATCTCCCCGAGCTCGACGCGGAATCCTCGAATCTTGACCTGAAAGTCGGCGCGGCCGAGGAACTCGATGCTCCCGTCGGGCAGGTACCGCGCGAGGTCGCCCGTTTTGTACAGGCGGCCGCGCGGTTCAATCCATGGAGGGCCCTCGATGAAGCGCTCGGCGGTGAGGTCGGGGCGGTTATGATACCCGCGGGCGAGCCCGTCGCCGGCGATATAGAGCTCGCCGGGGACGCCGACCGGCACCGGGCGCCGCCGGCCATCGAGCAGGAAGACACGCGTGTTATCGATGGGCCTCCCGATCGGCGGCGCCGGCAGCTCGTCCGCGTGCTTCTTCGGAGGGACGAGCGCCGTCGTGGTGTATACGGTGCTCTCCGTCGGTCCGTACGCGTTGATGAACGCGAAGGGCAGCGACGGCGAAGGATGGTCGTGCAGCCTGTCGCCGGCGGTGACCATCGCGCGGAGCGCGCCGCCCGCCGGCCATTCGAGCGGGAGGACGCTCTCGGCGAGCGGCGTGGGCAGGAAGGCGACGGTGATCGAGCTCGCCACGATCCAGTCGCGGAGCGCGGACGGCGCGATGCGCGTGTGCTCGTCGGGGATATGAAGGCTCGCGCCCGCCGCGAGGATGGGCCATATATCCCCTATCGAGACGTCGAACGCGGGCCCCGCGATCTGCGTGCCTCGGTCGGAGCCCGAGAGGGCGAACGTCCGCCGGTACCAGGTGACGAAGCTGATGAGGCCGCGATGAGCCAGCTCGACGCCCTTCGGCCGACCCGTCGAGCCGGAGGTGTAGATGACGTAAGCGAGCGCGTCAGGCGCGGTGTCGCCCGGCGGGTCCTCCACGCTATGAGGCTCGAACTCCGCCCAGTCTTCGTCCAGGCAGACGATGTTCGCCGCGTGCTCGCGGAGGGCCCCGGCCAGGCGCCTCTGCGTGAGCACCACCCTGGCGCTCACGTCCTCCAGCGTGAAGGCCGTCCGCTCCCTGGGGAACGACGGATCCAGCGGCACGCACGCGCCGCCCGCCTTCAGGATCCCGAGGAGCCCGACGATGAGCTCGGGGGATCGCTCGGCGCATACCGCGACCGTCACCTCGGGGCCGACGCCCAGGCTTCGCAGGTGGTGGGCGAGCTGGTTGGCGCGGCGGTTCAGCTCGCCGTAGGTGAGCGTCGCCTTCGGCGATCGCGAGCTATACGACACGACCGCGATAGCGTCCGGAGAGCGCGCCGCCTGGATCTCGAACATACGATGAATGCAGACCTCGCGCGAGTAGTCCGCGCGCGTCTCGTTCCACGATACCTGCTGCCGGATCTCCGCCTCGGTCATGATCGGCAGCTCGGACAGGCGCCGATCCGGGTCGGCGACGATGCCCTCGAGCAAGACGTCGAAATGGTCGGCCATGCGAGCGATCGTCGAGGCGTCGAACAGGTCCGTGCGGTACTCGAAGCGGCCGATGAGGCCCTCGGGTCGTTCGTCGAGCTCGAGCGTCAGCTCGAACTTGGCCGTGAGCGTGTCCACCTCGAGCTGGCTGACGCTCCAGCCCGTCGCGAGCGTCGGCATGGGCGGCTCCAGGATGAAAGCCACCTGGAAGAGGGGGTTCTGCCCGGGCGCCCGCGACGGCTGGAGCTCCTCGACCAGGCGCTCGAACGGCACGTCCTGGTTCGAATACGCGCTGAGGCTCGCGTCCGCCACGCGCGCGAGGAGCTCGCGGAAGGTCGGGTCGCCGCGCAGGTTCGTGCGCAAGACGATGGTGTTGAGGAAAAAGCCTATCAGGTTTTCGATCTCCGGCCGGCTGCGGCTCGCCGTCACGGTGCCCACGATGATGTCCTCTTGCCCCGAGGTGCGGCAGAGGAGGATGTTGAACGCCGCGAGCAGCGTCATGAAGAGCGTGGCGCCCTCGCGCTGCCCGAGCGCCTTGAGCGCGCGGGTGCGATCGCTCGAAATGGCGATGAGGTGCCTCGATCCACGCGACGACTGGACCTTCTGCCGCGGCCGATCCGTGGGCAGCTCGAGCACGGGGAGCTCGCCGCCGAGCTCCCGCTTCCACCACGCGAGCTGCGCTTCAAGCCCGCTTCCGCGCAGCCATTGCCGCTCCCACACGGCGTAGTCGGCAACCTGCACGGGGGGGGCGGGCAGCGTGGGGAGCCTCCCGGTCGAGAACGCCGAGTAGAGCGCCGAGAGCTCGGGGAGGAACACGCTGTACACGGAGACCGCGTCCGCGACGATATGATGTAGCGTGAGGTAGAGCCGGTGCTCGTCATCGCTCATCTTGACGAGCACGCCGCGCACCATGGGGCCGGTAGTGAAATCAAAGGGGCGCAGGGCATCTCGAAGGGCGATCCTCCGCGCCTCGGCCTCTCGTTCGTCCGGAGTGAGGCCGGCAACGTCCATCACCGGGAGCTCGATTGCCGCCTCCGGGTGGATGATCTGCACCGGCTCGCCGCCCTCGACGCCGAAGGTCGTCCTCCACGCCTCGTGGCGTCGGATGATCTCGTTCAGGCTTCGCTCGAGCGCCTCCACGTCGAGCGCACCTTGGATGTGGAGCGTGGCAGGCTCGTTATAAACGGGCGAGCTTGGATCGAGCCTCGCGAGGAACCAGAGCCTTCGCTGCGCGGAGGACAGCGGGAAGCTCCGACCACGCGGGACCGGCACCACGGGCGCGGCCCCCCGGCCCGCCTCCTCGCCGCGGCGCGCCTCGATGATCTTGGCCATTTCGGCGATCGTCGGCGCCTCGAACAGGGCCCGGAGCGGGAGGTTCACCTCGAACCGATCCCGCACCCTCGAAAGGATCCGGGTGGCAAGGATAGAGTGCCCGCCGAGCTCGAAGAAGTTATCCGAAGCGCCGACGGCCCGGAGCCCGAGCGCGTCGGCCCACAGCGCCGCGAGCGCCGCTTCCATGGGCGTGCGGGGCGCGACGAAGCCAGGATCGAGGTCGGACCTCGTCCTGTCAGGCGCGGGGAGCGCGCGTCGATCGACCTTGCCGTTCGACGTGACGGGCATCGCATCGAGCAAGACGAAGCTCGACGGCACCATGTAATCCGGGAGGCGGCTCTTCAGGAAGCCGCGCAGCTCCGCGGGGAGTCCGCGCCGAAGCGTCCCCTCAGAGCTCGGCGCGTGAGGGCCGGAGCTGCGATGGTCCACGACATAAGCGACGAGGCTCTTATCACCGTGGGTGTCGCCCAGCGCGATGACGACGACCTCGCGCACGGAGGGGTGCTGCGCGAGGGCGGCCTCGATCTCGCCGAGCTCGATGCGAAAGCCCCTGATCTTCACCTGATGGTCGATGCGGCCGAGGTATTCGAGTTCGCCGTTGGGCCTCCGGCGCGCGAGGTCGCCTGTTTTGTAGAGGCGAGCGGAGGTGCCCGGACGGAACGGATCAACGATGAACCGCTCACGGGTGAGCTCCGGCCGGTTGAGATAGCCGCGCGAGACGCCGGCGCCTCCGACGTACATCTCACCCGGGACGCCGACAGGCACAGGCTGCATGGCCGCGTCGAGGAGATAGATCGACAAGTCCGGGATCGGAGCGCCGATCACGCTCCCGAGATGTTCGAGATCGGCCAGAGACAGCGGGCGGTAGGTGACGTGCACCGTCGTCTCCGTGATGCCGTACATATTGACGAGCGCCGGCCGCGAGTCGCCGTGCCGGTCGAACCAGGGCCGGAGGCTCTGGAGCTCGAGGGCCTCTCCGCCGAAGATGACCAGGCGGAGAGCGAGCTCTCGGGCGCCGCAGGACGCCTCCTCCGCCAGGAAGAGCTGGCGGAACGCGGATGGCGTCTGGTTGAGCACGGTCACGCCCTCCGCGGCGAGGAGCTCGTAGAACGCCTCGGGCGAGCGGCTCACGCAGAACGGGACGACCACGAGGCGCCCGCCGTGGAGGAGCGCGCCCCATATCTCCCATACCGAGAAGTCGAAGGCATAGGAGTGGAAGAGCGTCCAGACGTCGCGCTCGTCGAAGCGGAACCACGACCGCGTCGCGCTGAACAACCGCGTCACGTTTGCGTGACTGACGACGACGCCCTTGGGCTTCCCGGTCGAGCCCGACGTGTAGATCACGTAGGCCGCATCGAAGGCAGACGCGCCGCCTTCGAGGTTCTCTTCGTCGACCTCCGGCGCGGCGTCCCAGCCGGCGTCCATGCACAACGCGCGAGCGCCGTGTGGCGGGAGCGAGCCGAGGAGCGCCTCCTGCGTTATCAGGACGGGCACCTTCGCGTCGTCGAGCATGAACGCGAGGCGATCCGGCGGATACGCCGGGTCGAGCGGCACATAGGCGCCGCCTGCCTTGAGGACGCCGAGGAGAGCGACGACCATATCGAGCGAGCGCTCCAGGCACAGCGCGACGAAGACCTCCGGCCCCACGCCGAGCGCTCGGAGGCGGCGCGCGAGCCTGTTCGCGCGCCGGTTCAGCTCGTCATAGGTCATCTCCGCGCCGTCCCAGCGGAGCACGACGGCGCCGGGCGAGCGCTCCGCGTGCGCCTCGAAGAGGCGATGGATGCACGGCCCTGCCGCGAGATCCGGCGAAGCGATGGGCCCCGCGAGGAGGTCCCTCCGCTCGACCTCCGTCAAGATCGGCAGCTGCTCTATCTTCCGTTCAGGGGCGGCGGTGATCCCCTCCAGGAGGATCCGATAATGGTCCGCCATCCTCGCGATCGTATCGGCGTCGAAGAGATCGGTGCTGTATTCAAGGAGCCCGACGAGGCCCTCCGGCCGCTCGTCGAGCTCGATGGATAGATCGCAGCGCGACGTCCCGTTATCGATATCCATGCGTGTCATCGTCCACCCCGAGGCCATGGCGGGCATGGGAGGATCAAGGAGGAACATGACCTGGAAGAGGGGGTTCTGCCCGAGGCTCCGCTCCGGCGAGAGCTCCCTCACGAGCTCCTCGAACGGCAACTCCTGGTTGGCGTACGCCTCGAGCGTCACCTCGCGCACCTGGTCGAGGAGTCCCCGGAACGTCGAGCCGCCGGAGACGCTGGTGCGCAAGACGAGCGTGTTGACGAAGCATCCGATCAGCGAGCAAAGATCCGGCCGGCCATGATCCGAGACGACCGTCGCGACGGGGATGTCTTCCTGCCCTGTATAGCGGAAGAGGAGGGCCTTGTAGGCCGCGAGGAGCGTCATGAAGAGCGTCGCGCCCGCGCGGCGCGCGAGGGCCTTCAGCGCCTCGGTCAGCTCCTTTGACAGCGAGAAGTAATGGCGCGCGCCTCGGAACGTGCCGATCGCGGGGCGCGGCCGATCGGAGGGGAGGCTGAGCTTGGCGACGCCCGCCAGCTTTTGCCTCCAGTATTCCGCCTGGCGAACGAGCCCCTCCCCGCGCAGCCATTGCCGCTGCCAGGCGGCGAAGTCGGCGTATTGCAGTGGGAGCGGAGGGAGCGGTGAGACCGCGCCTGCGGTGAACGCGGCATAGAGCACCTGGAGCTCCGCCAAGAATGCGTTATAGAGCGAGACGCCGTCATAGAGGATATGGTGCAGCGCCAGGTAGAGCCTGTGGTCAGCCTCTCCCAGGCGCATCAGGGTCGCGCGGATCAGCGGCCCCTTCGCGAGATCGAACGGACGCCTGAGCTCCTCGGTCGCGAGCGTCCGCGCCTTGGCCTCCTGCTCGCCCTCGGGGAGGCTCCGGAGGTCGATCTGGGAGAGGGTGAACGCCAACTCGTCGTGAATGACCTGAACGGGCCGTCCTTCCTTGAGCACATACGTGGTCCGCCACGCCTCGTGGCGCCGGACTATCTCGCGGAGGCTCGAGGACAGGGCGGACGTGTCGACATGGCCGGGCATTCGGAGGGTGAACGGGTCATTATAGACGGGCGCGTTCGGCTCGAGCTCGGCCAGGAGCCACATCTGCTGCTGGGGGAAGGAGAGCGGAAGGTCCTCCGCCCGCGACGCGATCGTGACCGGGGGAGGATTTGACCTGCTCTCGCCGGCGGCGCGCGCCTCCACGCGCTTGGCGAACCGGGCGACGGTCGGCTCGTCGAGCAAGGAGCGGAGCGGCAGATCCACCCGAAGCGCGGCGCGCACGCGGGAGATGATCTGAACCGCCAGGAGCGAGTGGCCGCCGAGCTCGAAAAAGTCGTCGTGAATACCCACGCGCGTGAGCCCGAAGACCTCGGCGAAAATGCCGCTCAACACCTCTTCCACGGGCGTGCGTGGCGCGATGAAGCTCTGTGCGAGCGCGGACGAGCTCCGGTTCGGAGGGGGCAGCGCGCGGCGATCGACCTTTCCGTTCGCCGTGAGCGGGAGCGCGTCCATGAGGACGAAATCGGAAGGTACCATGAAGTCGGGCAGCTTCTGCTGCAGGAAGTCGCGGAGCCGCGCGACGAGCTTGCCGGCGATCATCCCCCGGAGCGGACTGTTGCCGTAGGTTCGCCAATGCCTCGAAGGACGCGGCGGCTCGCTCCTGGCCCGCGGGCTCGCCGAGCGCGTCGCCGCGGCGCCCGTGCGCCGGAACACGACGTCGATGAGACCGGGCGCGCCGGGCGTCGTTCGGAGCGTATGGACGTCGTAACCGAGCTCTGCCGCGAGCTCCCATACCTCTTCAGGATCCACGCCGCAGGCCTGCTGGCTCTTGAGAGCGAGGCGGTGCTCTCCGGCCGTCTCGACGCTGCCATCGCCGGCGCTCGCGAGCCATTCCGCCGTCTTCATCGCCGCCGCGACGCGCTGATTTTGCAGCCGGCGAAAGCCCACCGTATCCGGCGCACCGCCGCCCAGCGCCTGGCGCATCTCCGGCAGCGACAGCCCCCGCTCCGACGCGTCCATCCACGTCACGTCCGAGAGGGGGTTCGGCGCGCTCCCCACCTCGATGATGACATCGTAGCGGAACATCGTTATTTCATTGTGGTGGCGCCCGCGTTTATTCAGGATGCGCACGCCGCTCACCTGCGGGAGCCTCGCCTGGATGGCGTCGAAGAGCTCGGGGCTGACGAGCAGCTCCTCTTCCCGCTCCGCGCGCGACCGCACGCGCTCGGCGAGGTCTTTGCGGGAGAGCGCGTCGGGCGCCTGGTGGAGCTGCACGGACGCATGATAGGCAGAGAGGAGCGGGAGGCTCCGCACGTCGCCGATGAAGACGCGGCCGCCCGGCGCCACAGCCGCGACGGCCCCCTCGATGACGCGCATGAAATAGTCGATGCTCGGGAAATACTGAGAGACCGAGTTCAGGATAACAGTGTCCATCGACGCCGGCTCGATGCCGGAGAAATCATCGGCGGCTCTGTGATCGAGAGTCACGTGGGGAAGCGAGGGCGCCCCGCCTCCCGCGTTGAGCCGCTCGCGGAGGCGGGAGAGCACGCTCCGGGAGAAGTCGGTGCCTGTGTAACTGGCGCACGCGGGAGCGAGCCGCAAGAGGAGCAGGCCCGTCCCGCAGCCGATCTCGAGCACGCGCGAGGGCTTCGTTGCGAGGATCCGAGACACCGTCCCGTCGACGAACTCCCTCATCTGTTCCTCGGCTATCGGCAGGCCCGTGTAGCTGCTGTTCCAGCCGACGGTATCGAACGCCGGATCCCGCGGCTCGTGGTCGCCTGTATATGTGTCCTCGTAGAGCGCCTGCCATTGCGACACAACCTCGCCGTCCAGGCCGCGGGGCTCATCGTCCTTCCATGTCTCGTGGTGCAGGTTCTCGACGACGTACGCGACGAGGCGCCTCTGGTCGGGCCCGTCCTCGCGGGCGATGACGACGGCTTCTTTGACGGCGGGGTGCCGCCGGAGGACCGCCTCGACCTCGCCGGGCTCGATCCGGTAGCCGCGGATCTTCACCTGCTGATCGATTCGGCCGAGGAACTCGATGGCGCCGTCCTCCCGGCGGCGCGCCAGATCGCCCGTCCTGTAGAGCATGGCGCCCGGATCATCGCTGAACGGGCTCGGGATGAAACGCGACTCGGTCAGGTCCGGCCTGTTCAGGTATCCTCGCGCGACGCCCGCCCCGCCAGCGTAGAGCTCTCCAGGCGATCCTTCCGGGACCGGAGCGAGGCGCTCGTCCAGCAGATAGACCTGCGTGCCGGCGATCGGATAGCCGATAGGGACGGAGTCCCTCACGCCCGCGAGGTCGCCGATCGTATAGCAGCACGTGAAGGTCGTGTTCTCTGTCGGGCCATAGCCGTTGATGATCCGGCACCCATCGAGCGCCTCGGCGGCGCGTCGGACGTGGGGCACGGAGAGCACATCGCCGCCAGCGAGCAGCTGGCGCAGGCCGCGGAGGTCCTCGAGCCGCTCGTCGACCATCAGATGGAACAGGCCGGCGGTCAGCCATAGGGTCGTCACGCCATGGCGCCGAAGCGCCTGCCCCAGCTCCTCGAGGGAGGGCTGGTGAGGAGGCATGACGACGAGCCGCCCGCCGTTCAAGAGGCAACCCCAGATTTCAAAGGTCGAAGCGTCGAACGAGAGGGGAGCGAGCGCGAGGAACACGTCCTCCGCGGTGAGCGTCACATAGTCGGCACCTCGGCAGAGCCGGACGACCCCTTGATGCAGGACCATGACGCCCTTCGGCTGACCCGTCGATCCCGACGTGTACATCACATAGGCGAGGTCGCCCGGCGAGACGTCGATCCGTGGTCTCTCGGCGCTCTCCTGTGCGATTGCCTCCCACCCTGTGTCCAAACGGACGAGGCGGCCTGGCAGGCGGCCGACGCTCCCTTGGAGGAGGCGCTCTTGGGTCAGGACGATCGACGCCCCCGTGTCCTCCAACAGGAAGGAGAGGCGGTGCTTCGGGTGGCTCGGGTCCAGCGGGACATAGGCGCCCCCGGCCTTGAGCACACCGAGGAGCGCCACGATCATGTCGATGGATCGCTCGAGGTAGACAGCGACCGGGACGTCCGCGCCGACACCCAGGCTCTGCAAGTACCGCGCGAGTTGATTGGCCTTGCGATCCAGGTGACGGTACGTGACGCATTCATTCCCGAAGACCACAGCTACGGCGTCAGGTGTGCGCTCCACCTGGATCTCAAAAACCTCATGGATGCAATGGTGCTTGCGCTCGTCGCTCATACGCCCCTTCATTGATGTCGGCACCAACTGTGAGGGAATCTCGACTGCGGCAGGTGCGTTCTGGGGCGCCCCCCATTGCGCCTGCGTGTCAGCAGGCGTGAACAGCCGCGGCATGAAACCGCGCCATGTTGCGTCGGACACGCTCGCGGCTATCGAGGTTGGCCGACGTCGTCACCATACCCTCTGGAGAGCATGATGCTCAGGATGCCAAGTGAAACCCATTCCCGCCCTTGACCGAAGACTTCGTGGAAGCGACCACCAGGCTACCACAGCGCAGCGGCACAAGGGACGGAGCTTCTTGAAGATTCCGCGCACGTGGGTGGATGTGGTGTGGGGTGCTTGTCGCGCCGCGCCGCGGAGACGAGGGGAGCGTGTTTGTCCTCGTCATTCAGTGAACAGCGACAAGGTGACGCGGAACACACATCCCGCAGCGAATACGGGCGAAGCTCAGGGGCAGCACGGTCACGCCGCCGTGACCACGGTCCTACGATCGCAGACGTGCTTCAGGGGGCTGTGGCGTGTTGTGAAGCACCGTAGAGGGCCGTGCTCCACCCTGATGACCTCAGGAGACATGCCCCATGCGCCGAAGTCGTGGCAGGCATGACAGGACAGATGCTGAGTCGAGAGCCAGCCTGAACGTTGGATCGTGAGATCCGTCGCGCCAGCGGGCTGGGCGTGATTGCAGCCCTCTGCGGTTGCGTCGCGACCGTGCGCCGCGCTGGTGTCATCCGGCGGGGGCTCTTGGTGTTCACGCGGGCTTCTGCGCCGAGGTCCGCGCGATCGCGCTCGACTACGCCGACCAGATGGCGCTGGATTGCGCGAGCTTCTGACCGGCGCGCCGGCGGCATCCGCCCGGACTCAGGTGGGCCACCGCCGCCGGGGAGCCTTCTGTACAAGCGGCTCGAGACGGCCGGCGCCGGCGAGCCGGACGATGCTGCGAAAGCGCGGACACTCCATGTGGCTCGGCGCGGAGCACGCCGCCGCGTGGCGCAGGCCGTCGCGCAGGGCGACCAGCCGCTGGATGGTCCGGTCCAGCTCCTCGGCCTTGGCCGTCAGCCGCTCTCGCTCGATGCGCGGCCGGCCGTCGGGCGAGAACATCCGGGCGATCTCGTCCAGCGAAAACCCCGCCACCTGGCCGAGCGCGATCAGCGCCAGGCGCTCCACCACCCCGGGGTCGAACAGCCGCCGCAAGCCCCGCCGGCCGGTGGACGCGATCAGCCCCTTCTCCTGGTAAAACCGCAGGGTCGAGGCGGGCACGCCGGAGCGCCGGGCCACCTCCGCGATGTCCAGCTGTTTCATGCTTGACCTCAAGTTGACTTGAACTTGCAGACTACGCCGCATGATTTCCGACATCAAACCGAAGAAGGAGCCCCCGATGTCCGAAGCCCATCCGCCGAATCGCGACCAGGCCGCGCTGTGGAACGAGTCCGCCGGGCACACCTGGGTGGAAATGCAGGAAATGCTCGATGGCATGCTGGCGCCGCTCGTGGCGCCGCTCATCGAAGCGGGCTTCCCCGGCGAGGGCGGGCGCGTCCTCGACATCGGCTGCGGCGCGGGCGCCACGGCCCTCTCGATGGCGCGTCGCCTCGGGCCAGCGGGCCTCTGCCTCGGCGTGGATATCTCCGGGCCGCTCGTGGCGGCCGCCAGGGCGCGCGCCGCCGCCGAGGGCCTGGCCTCCGCCGCCTTCCTCCAGGCCGACGCGCAGACCCACGGCTTCGAGCAGGACACGTTCGACGCGGTGATCTCGCGCTTCGGCGTGATGTTCTTCGACGATCCCACGGCGGCGTTCGCCAACATCCGGCGCGCCGCCCGGCGCAGGGCGAAGCTCTCGTTCATGGCCTGGCGCAGCGCGGACGAGAACCCGTTCATGACCGAGGCCGCGCGCGCCGCGGCCCCGCTCCTGCCCGATTTGCGCGTCCCGCCCCCCGACGCCCCCGGCCCGTTCGCCTTCGCGGACAGAGAGCGCGTGCAGCGGATCCTGGACGCGAGCGGCTGGAGCGACGTCGACATTCGCCCGATCGACGCGCCGAGCAGCGTCGCGGAGAAGGACCTGCTCGCCTACGCCACCCGGCTGGGACAGGTGGGTCAGGCGCTGCGGGACGCGGACGAGCCGACGCGCGCCCGGACGGCCGAAGCGGTTCGCCCTGCCTTCGACGCCTACGTCCGCGATGGCGCGGCCCGCTTCACCGCGGCCTGCTGGCTCGTGAGCGCGCGCGCCTAGAGCTCAGCCGGTCGATGGCTTGCCGGTGTTCACCGCCAGTTGAGCGTCGAAGGCTCGCTTGTAGGCGGGCCGCGCTTCGCCGCGGGCGACATAAGCGGCCAGGTTCGGGTATTCGTCCAGGATGCCCGATGCTCTCAGCCTGAGCAGCACCGACACCATCATCAAGTCGCCGGCGCTGAACGCACCGTCGAGCCAGTCGGCATCGCCCAGGCGAGCGGAGAGCTGGCCGAGCCGAGCGCGGATGCGAGCCTCGACCAGAGGCAGACGCTCCGCCGTCCAGGGCTTGTCGCCCTCCAGGACCTTGGCGATGACGAGCTCGAGGATCGGCGGCTCTACCGTGTTGAGCGCGGCAAACATCCATGAGATCGCGCGCGCCCGAGCATTGGCGTCGTCCGGCAGGAGGCCCGCACGTCGCTCGGCGATGTGAAGCACGATCGCCCCTGTCTCGAACAGCGCGAGATCGCCCTCCTCATAGGTCGGGATCTGGCCGAAAGGATGAAGCGCCAGGTGCGCGGGCTCCTTCATGGCGCGAAACGAAACGAGGCGAACCTGGTAGGGTTGGCCCACTTCCTCGAGCGCCCAGCGAACGCGCGTATCACGCGCCAGTCCCTTGCCGCCATCGGGTGAGCGTTCAAAGGCGGTAATGGTGATCGTCATCGAGAGGCTCCTCCTCGGCGCGCATCATCGGCCGCGGAGGCAGACCTTTGCAACGGAGGTCGCGAAGCACGCCGATGTTCCCCCTCGACGCTGCGGGCTCACCTCGTCCGCTTCAGCGCCGCCTTGAGCACGTGCTCCGCGATGAGGTAGCCGAACCCCTCGCCGTCGATCCGCCGGATCAGCTGGTCGCGCGTGGTCCGGAGCGCAGCCGCGGTGGCGTCCAGGTTCCACCCGTGCGCCGCGAGCTGCTGGAGGAGCCGGGCGCGCCTCACCTGCCCCGCCGCGAGCCGGTACGTCTTCGCGTACTCCAGCGTGCCGTCCTCGCGCACGATCGCCTCGCCGATGTGGTTGTCCAGCGCCGGATCGAGCTCCGTCATGAACCGCTGCAGCGAGAAGGGCCCCGCCCGGTACACGCGCTCCGCCGCGATCGGCCGGCCGAGGAGCCCCGCGGCCGTGTCCACGTGCAGCGCGCCGGCCTCCGCCCGCGCCCGGCCGAGCGCGGCCCGCAGGTCGTCGAGCGAGCCGATCCGCGCGGCGTCGAAGGTGTGCTCGAACGCCTGGCTGTCGCCGTTGTGGCGGGCCGCGTAGAGCAGCGTTTGCTCGTAGAAGTCCTCGATCAGCGTGCGGTGCAGCGCGCGGTAGTCGTCGGGGTGCGACACCACGAACACCGACGCGAGCAGCTCGCCGACGAAGAGCAGGACGCCGCACTGGCCCTCGTGGATCTCGAAGACGCGCAGCGCGTCCTCCAGGCTCGGGATCGCGCGGCCGGAGAGCGACACCTCGGTGCGCGGGTCGAGACCGCGGGAGATCGCCCGCCGCGAGTACTCGGACCAGGCGATCTCGGGGGCGTTGAAGTGCAGCGCGAGGAAGCCCTCCATCGCGAGGTGCAGCGGCAAGAGGCGCAGGCGGTTCCGCTCGGCCGGGTCCTCGCCGCGGGCCTCGCGCCGGGCCATGCGGTGGAGCAGCTGGACGCCGCAACCCCACTTGCTGAGCGGGTTTCGGGCGCCCGGCCCCGCGAGCGCCGCGCCGTAGGACGCGACAGGCGAGCCGTCGTCGGTCCACCCGATCACGAGCGCGTGCGGCACGTAGGAGCAGTAGGCCGTGCCGTCGCCGAGATCGACGATCGACCAGGCGTCCTCGTGTCTGCGGCCGGCGATCCGCAGGTCGTCCCGCGGCGCGTCCCGGAGGAGCGGGACCAGGCGCACGCCCGCGAAGACCTGCGCGTGCGTCGCGGAGAGGCCCCGGAGCGAGAGCGACCGGAGCAGGGCCGGCGCCTTGGCCATCAGGGCACCTCGAGCGCCGCGGCGGGCGCCTCTTCTGCGAGCTCGGCGGCGCCTGCCGGCTCCACGGCGTCCGCCAGCGCCACGGCGTCTGCCGGCTCCACGGCGTCCGCCAGCGCCACGGCGTCTGCCGGCCCCGCCTCCGCGGCTGGCTCTGCGGCGCCCGGTATCCTGGCGTGCCGCGAGAGCAGCGCGGCCGCGCGCTGCGCGAGGTAGCGCTCGAGCTCCGCGAGCGGCGCCGTGCCCTCGGCAAAGCGGGCGAAACCGAGGACCGTCGGCAGGTCCTCGGCGTCGCGCAGGCCGACCGTCGGGATCGACGGGCCGAGCGCGCGGGGCGCGTAGCGCTCGCTGTCGAACACGGGGTTGATGTGGACGATCGACGTGCGTTGCCCCGGATCGAGCCGCGCCCGGAAGCACCTTGCGACCTCGGCGGCGGCGCCGGGCGGGTCGTTCTCGAAGCCGTCGGAGAGGATGACCACGACGTCGGGTCGCCAGGCGAGCGCGTCGAGCAGCGGCGTCGCGAGATCGGTCTGGCCGCGCGCGCCGACGAGGATCTCGTCGGGCGTGGGCGCGGTCCAGAAGGCGCGGTACTCGCGGGCGGCGGCGCGGAGCAGGTAGCTCACGCCGAGCGCGACGGCGAGCGGGCGGCGGCGCTTCTCGCTCGATCCGGACGCCGAGTAGCTCCGGTCGAGCACGGCGGCGACGCGCCCGAGCGCGGCCGGGCTCTTCCTGAGCGCGCGGGCGGCGGCGCGATCGAGCGCCGCGTGGAGCTCGTCGCGGCGCTCCCGCCGCGCCTCCTCGGGCAGCGAGAGCGCGTAGAGGGCGACGCGCGTGAGGGGAGCGCGGCCGAGGTCGACGGCGAGGTCGACGTCCTCGCGCCCGGCGGCGCGCTGGAGCCGGAGGCGCTCGCCCTCGGTCATGCGCGGCGCGGCGCGGCGGAGGAGCTCGTCGCGAGAGACGCCGCGGGCGGCGGCGAGCCCCTCGGCGACGGTCAGCGGCAGGTCGAAGATCGCCTCCTTCGCATAACGCGCCTGCCGCGCGCGCTCGAGGAGCGGCGTCTCGAACGGCGCGCGGCGCCTGGGCTCGAACAGGAAGGGTCCGATCTCGCCGGCGAGCTGGAGGTGGGCGTGCACCGCGAGCGCGCGGACGTGGGCGCGGTACTTGACGGCGTCGAACGCCGGGTCCGGCCGGCCGGCGAGGTAGCCGCGGATGACGGCGCGCGCGCGGCGGTTGTTCACGCGGCGCTCCCGGAGCTCGCGCAGCGCCCGGAGCGCGCGCTGCGGCGGGAGCTCCCGGAGGGCCGCCGCGATGAGCGAGCCCTCCTCGCGCCGGTCGGGGGCGGGCGTCTCGGCGCCGGTCGCGAGGAGGTTCACGGCGATGCGCGCCTGGTTGAAGTGGTTGATGCCGGCGGCGAGCGTGCGCGCGTAGAGGCGGCGGTAATTGCCGAGGATGTACTCGTGGAGGAACTCGATGGAGACGGCCTGGCCTCCGGAGGTGCCATAGAACTCCGCCTGCCCGGTGCACGCGAAGCAGGCGTTGATGAACATGACGAGGTCCTCGCGCTCGACGCGCTCGGTATGGAAGCGTGCGGGGGGCGCGGGAGGGGCGGTGGGCATGGCAAAGAGCCGCCCGGGGAATGGTGGGGCGATCAACCTACGACAGTTTCCAGACTGGGATCGGAAATCGCCCCGGAGTCCCACGGGCGGCGACCGGCAGCATACACCCTGAGGGGCGCCTCGATGAACGGGCCGAGCACGTTTGCTTCACTGGCGCACCGCGGGGGATACAACCGGCACGTGCGGCGTGGCTGCACGATGAGAGCGTTCACAACGATAGGTTGTTGGTACAGCGTCACTTTCCAGGAGGGAGGCGAATCGCCCAAGGTTTCCCATGTCAACCGGTACGTGCGGCGTGGCTGTATCATGAGAACGTTCACACGATGCGCTTGACATTCGGATCGCGTTTGGATTCTCTAGCCACTCGGATCGCGTTCGGATTTCCTCGCCCTGTTGCTCCTCGGAACGCCTGAGGCGCAGTTTTGCATGCCAGCTGCAGCGTGGTGCGCGACCCGTGCGTCGGCACGTGCCGCTTGCTTGGGACACCACGGTGACAATGCAAATGCGCCAACGCGCTTGTAGCGCGGGCCATGGAACTAGCGCGGGCCATGGAACTCGAGTTTGACTTTTACGTACGTTGGAGGTCCTCATGCCCGTAAAGAACTGGCCTGCTATCCTTTCGCTCTCGGTCATCTCTGTCCTCCCCGCCGCGGCGTATGCCAGCGACCCCGCCAATCTTCCCCTTCCGCCCAGGGGCTTCGATACCAGGGACAACAACATTCCCCATGGGAAGCTGGACGTCTCCGTCAGCTATCCGACCCGGAACTACGGGATGCGGAAGGTGACGGTTTACATGCCGCCGGGGTATTCGACGAACCAGAAATATCCTGTCGTCTACCTGCATCATGGAATCGGCGGCAATGAGGTTTCCTGGATCGGCCAGGGGAGCAACGAAGGCAACGCCGACAATATCATGGACTATCTGTACTCGAAGCAGATGGCCAAACCCATGATCGTCGTGATGCCCAGCGGCAAGATGGACGGAGCGGACGATTTCGCGCGCTTCGCGAACTTCGGGGACGTCCTGCTCCACGACCTGATCCCCTGGGTCGAGAAGACTTATTCCGCCGCCACCAATGCCGATTTGCGGGCCATCTCCGGCCTGTCGATGGGCGGGGGGCAGACCTTCAACTTCGGGTTCCCCAACACCGATGTCTTCCACTACATCGGACCGTATTCGGCTGCGCCCAATACCCAGAAGCCAAGTGACACCATCAAGGACGTGGCTGCGGTCAAGAACAACGTGAAGCTCATCTTCATCTCTTGCGGCAGCGCAGACGGCTTGATCGGCAACAGCAAAAATTACCACGACTTCCTGGATCAGAACAACGTCGACCATATTTACCAGATCGAGCCGAACGAAGGTCATACCAAGACCGTCTGGAACCGCAGCTTTTACAACTTCGCCCAACGCATCTTCCTCGACGTGGGCACGACGAGCGGCGGTGGAGCGGGTGGGGCCGATGGGGCCGGTGGGGCCGGTGGAGCCGGTGAAACCGCGGGCAACGGCGCTGGTGCAGGGGACGGCAGCGGAAGCGGAAACGGCGGTAGTGCGGGGGACGGCAGCGGAAGCAGCGGTAGCGCAGGGGACGGCAGCGGAAACGGCGGGGGCGTGCCCGGAAGTGGTGCCGTCACGACAGGCGGTTCTGCAGTGACTGGCGGGCAGGTTTCGAGCAGTGCGAGCGGCGGCACGGACGAGGACACGCCCGCGACGGAAGACTCTAGCTGCAGCGTCTCGGTCCCCGGGTCCGACCCCGGAACGCCGCCTTGGCGCTTCGGGATCCATCTTGCGGCGATCGGAGCCCTCCTCTTCAGAGCGCGAGCCAGACGGAATCGCGGCTGAGCGGCCCAGCGTCGCTCCGAAATCCGCGCTTTTCAGTCAGCTTCAACCCGTTTGTCGCTCTACAGCGGTCTCCGCCCACCTCTGCGCCATGCCGAGCAGAGCGACGGTCACCCGCACAGGAGACGGGCCCAGATCGGCGTTTTCGGCGCGCAAGCGCACTCCGGTGCGCTGAGCACCGAAAACGTCGAGATGGGCCCGTATCCGAAGCGGGTGACCGTCGCTCTACTCCGGCCAGACTTCGATCCAGACGAACAGCACCTGTCCGGCCGCCTGGTTGTCGACCGCCACCGGATAGACCGTGCGCGCTCGAAGCGCCTCGACGAGGTGACCGTGATGGATCGCGAACCTCCCGATGAAGTCGTCGTTCACGAGGTCCCTGTCGATGAGCTCACCGCTCAGGTGGACATCCGGCGTGAGCGGCACGCGGTACCAGGTCGGCGGGCCTTTCCATCCGGGCGTGCAGGTGTCGCGTTGCCCCGGGCGATCCAGCGTGCGCCGCCCCAGCGACCGGCCGCCCACGAACAGCTCCGCCGAGCCGAAGGGCTCCGGCGGCTCGGTCCCCGCCCCTGCCGCCTCCGCCACGAAGCCGGCCACGCTGGCGGCCGCCGCGACAGGGTGCTTCGTGCGGAGCAGGCCGCCGATGGCGGTGAGCGCCTCCGCCGGGACCGCGCCCATGCCGTCCCATTGACGGCCGTCCGCCTTGGCCGGGCTGATGACGGCGCCGTCGATGGAGATGCGGACATGCGCCGGCAGCGGCGGCGTCGCCGGCTGGCACGCCGCGCAGCTAAGGGCGATCCCGCACAGCGCGGCCGCTCCGAGAGGACGTGACGCCATGCCTCGAGAGCGTATCCCGGCGGCCGCGGCGCACCAACACCGAAGCGCGCGCGGGGGCGCAGCGGGGTGCGCTGGTCGCGCGGCGCCGTCTCGCGGCGAGACCGCTGCGGCGCACGCCGCGCCCGCGCCCAAGGCCTCGCGTCCGAGCCAACGACCGCGCACGACCCCGTGGTCCGAGAGCGCCGCGGCGATGCTACCGGAAGTCTTCCGGATTGGTATCCTGGTCGCCGTCCTCGACGGCCTGATTGTATCGCCACACGTCGGGGCGTGAACCGTCAAGGTCCGTGAAGCCGTACTCGGCCGCCAGTCGCGCTGATGTCACCGACCGCTGGTTCCATCGCTCGCGCGTGGGGTCGGTCGCGAGCGCCACGACCGCGCGCCCCACGTAGCGAGGCGACTCCGAGACCGCGAACCCGGGCGGAGCCGCCGCGGCGCGCCAGTTGTCCTCGGTGACCTTGTAGTTCTCGAGCATCATCTCCGAGCGGAGCCATCCGGGGCTGATCGCCACGGCCGTGGCCCCGTGTCGCGCGAGCTCGTGGCCCTGGGAGAACGCCAGACGATTCACTGCATGTTTGGCCAGGTCGTAGAACACCGAGATGCGGTACCGCGAGGCATTGTAGTCGGCGGTGCCGTCGGTCACCTCGACCAGAAGCCCCCCGGGACGAGCGATCAGGAGCGGGATGAGGTGGTGGGAGGTTATCAGGTGCGTATCGATGGCGAGGCGGAGAATCCGGAGCCCCTTCTGGAGGTCGTGCCGCCAGATGGGCGTGTTCCATTCGGAGGGTCCACCTTTGAGACGCTCCGCGCCCCAGATGTCGTTGACCAAGATGTCGATGTGCCCGTGCGCGTCCCGGATCTGGTCCGCCAGACGCTTGACCTGGGCCGCGTCGAGATGGTCGACGACCATGGGGATGCCGTGGCCGCCCAGCGAGGTGACGAGCTCGGCGGTCTCCTCGATCGTTTCGGGGCGGTCGTAGTCGGACAGGAGGGAGCGGCTGCGGCTGGTGCGGCCAGTACAGATCACCGTGGCTCCGGCCTCTCCCAGGGCGGCCGCGATACCGCGGCCAGCCCCCCGCGTCGCCCCGGCGACGACCGCGATGCAACCTCGCAAAGCGTTCGGATCCAGACACCAGCTCGTCATTTCGCTTCTCCTGGGATCGGTACGCGGATCGAGGGGTCGAACCCTTCACGCCACCCAACGCCTAGCCGAAAAGCTGCGGGCGTGAAGCGCTCGCCGGATCCGTCGGCTTGTTGGGCAACGAGAACAGCACCTGTGCGCGTGCCCTGCGAACATCATCGGCTCACAAATTCATTATCGTTGCAACCAGTTCGGGTCACGCTACATCGCCTCGCCCAGCGCGCCATCGTCCGCGCCCTCCGCCTCGCCCGAGAGCGCCTCCTCCGCGGCGGCGAGCGCCGCGTCGCGGAGGCGGTAGAGCTCGGGCTCGGGGATGCGCTCGCGCGCTGCGAGGACGCCCGGCGGGACGCCGCGCAGCATCTCCAGGACCAGGCCGAGGCGGCGGCGGGCCTCGGGCGGCGGCGGCGCGCCGAGGCCGAGCCGCCGCCGCGTGGCCGGCGGCCCTCCGGCGAGGCGGCGCGCGGCGGCCTCGGCGACCTCCGCGGCGAGCGCGTTGTACGCCGGCGGCGACGGGAGCCGCGCCTCCATCCAGACGAGAAGCCGCACGAACTCGCGCGCCCCCTCGAACGCCCGCCGCCCGTGCAGCATGCGCCGGTTGTCGACGACCAGGATGTCCGCCGGGCCGAGCGACAGCTCGATCAGCTCGCGTCGCGACGCCTCGACGAACCGCGCGAGGCGCGCGGCGATCGCGTCCCCCGGCGGCACGAACGGCGCGTGCGTGAGCGCGAGCGCGCCGCCGCGGAGCGACACGGTGGGCCCGAAGAAGTCGCCGAAGACGAACGGGATGCGCCTGTACACCGTGAAGAGCGCGCGGAAGAGCTCGGGATCGGCGCGCTCGATCGCCGAGAGCAGCGGCCAGCCGTCGAGCAGGAGGCAGCCGCCGCCGCGCTCCGCGGGCCTGACGCAGGCCATGATCTGCACCGCCGGAGGCGCGCCTGCGAAGCACTGGCTGTCGGTGTGGAGCGGCGCCGCCGCGGAGCTCGCGGCGAACGACCTGCCGCCCGGCACGGCCTTGATCGGCTGCCGCTCCACCAGGAGCGGCCTTGCCCCGAGGAGCCGCTCGGCGAAGCTCCACGGCGCCCGCGCGGCCTCCTCCGGCGCCAGCGCCGCGTCGCCGCGGAGCACCGAGAAGCCGCGCGCCGCGAGCTCGTCGAAGAGCCTCGCCGGACCGCCCTCCGGCCCGGGCCAGATCCATCGCTCGCTCATGGGCGCGCTCCGCGGGGGCGCTCGAAGGGCAAAATCATCCTATTTATCCAGCACATACGGACCCGATGATCGCGCGGTCCACCTCGGTCACGCATCGAGGAAGCGGGCCTCCCGGAAGCCGGCCCGGAGCAGTTCGCGCGGGATGGGGACGATCCGGAGCAGCTCCGCGCCCTCGGGCACCTCGATCGGCGCCCCGAGCCGGCGCACGTGGAACACCGCCGGGGTCGCGAAGAACGCGTCGGTCGCGACCACGCCGCGCATCACGTCGTAGCCGTCGCCGTTGACGCCGTCGAGCAGGCTCGACCAGCCCGGCGGCGTCCGGGTGAAGGCCCACGGCTTCACGAAGAAGTGCGGCTCGCCCGGCGGATGCGGCGTGAAGTACTTCGTCAGGTACCAGAGCGCCCCGCGGTTCGCGGAGATGAACTCGTCGCCGAAGGTCTGCGCGAACGAGCGCTCCACCGCGGCCGCCGCGTCGGCGAGGCGCGGCGCCTCCGGCGCGACGGCGAGCGTGTTCCCGTCGAACGTCGCTCGGAACGGGACGGCGTTCCTCACCACGATCGACGCGAGCCGCCGAGCACCCCCGCGCCAGGGGACCGGATCCGGCCCGGCCGCGGTCGTGACCTCGGTCACCTCGGTGATCTCCGGCGCCGCCGGCCCCGCGACGACCAGCCTCACGCGCGCCGGACCCGCGCTCCCCTCGCCTGCGCTCCCCTCGCCCGCGTTCCCCTCGCCCGCGCGCCTTTCGCCCGCCGTCTCCTCGCCCGTGCTCCCCTCGCCCGCGCGCCTTTCGCCCGCCGTCTCCTCGCCCGTGCTCCCCTCGCCCGCGCCCGCGTTCCGCCCGCCCGCCGTGCCCGCCACGAGCCGCCGGTACTTGCGGGTCACCTGGCCCTTCTTCACGGCGAAGTACTTCGCGTCGTAGAACTCCGTGTGCGCCCGCCCCACCTCGGGCGCTTCCGCGAGCGAGCACGCCTCGATCTGCACGTCGGGGAGCACCGGCGCGATGCAGCCGATCTCGCCCTCGAGCTGCAGGCTCTGCGGGGCCTCGTCGCGGACGCGCAGCTCGACGACCAGCGGGACGAAGGCGCCGTCGTCGGCAAGGTACGCCTCGCTCACCTCGATCAGCGCGTTCCGGCGGTTGGCTGCCCCCGCGACGCGCAGCCACAGGCCCGGGTCGGGGCGCACCAGGAGCCCGGTCCACAGACGCAGGCGAGGCGGCCCCAGCCCCTTCCGGCACGTCCAGGCGAGGCTGCCGCGCAGCGCCCGGTGCCATGCCCCTTCCGGCGCCAGGAAGCCCTGCGAGACCAGCCGGGGCAGCGCGGCGCGATGGGCGCGGACGAGCGCCTCGCGGTGCTCGCCCGCCGGCTCGGCGCGGAGCGACCCGAGGCGCCGCCGCACCTCGATCGGCCGCGCCAGCGTGATCTGGAGCCCGAACGCGTTGCCCTCGAGCAGCGGCACGCACGCCTTCGCCACCCGGAGCGGCACCGCGCCGTCAAGATCGCCGGTGCGCCGGGTGAGCCGGCACAGGCCGAGGGCGTCGAGCACCTCGAAGCGGGCGTCACCCGCCGCAGCCACCACCACCGCCGCAGCCGCCGCCGCCGCCGCAGCCACCGCCGCCGCCGCAGCTCGACGAGCTGCAGCTCGATCCGCCCGACGAGCCGCCCCCCGTCGAGATCGGCGGGGGCGGGGTCATCGCATAGACCATCGGCCCGAAGAGCGGCGACATCGCGAGCGCCGCCGTGCCGCTCGCGGCGACCGTCAAGCCGATGTCCACCGCCTCCCGGCGGCGGCCGCTGGCGACGTCGGAGCGGAGCGAGACCGTCGAGTCGTCGATCCACCTGAGGTAGTCCGACTTCATGGTGCTGTAGGCGCTCGCGGTCCGCGCCACGATCCACGTGGCGACGAGCAGCGCGATCATCTCCACCACCAGGAACGAGTAGGGCCGATCGAGCTCCTCCGCCCGGATGGCGCGGATCAGGCCCACGCCGAGCAGGCCGACGCCGACCGCCCACACAACGGCCGAGAGGGCCGTCATCGTCCCCCGCGGGCGGAGCATCCCTGCGGCGGCGAGCTCGGCGCGGAGCTCCGGCTCGAAGCGGGCCGCGATCTGGTCGGCGGAGGCGCGCACCTGATCGAGCGAGAGCGCCACCATCCGATCGCCGTGCGCGCCCCTCGACGAGAGCGAGCTGAAGAACGCCGCGAGCACCCGGTCCGGCGGGGCCGAGCCGACCATGACGTGGAGCGCCTGCGGCGCGTCCTTCGCCTCCCCCGCGGGGACGAGCCAGCCAGCGGCCATCGCGACCGCGATCAGCGTGGCGGCGACGCCGTTGTTCCCGTCGCGGAGGTACGCGATCGCCCAGTACTCGTCCGGCTGAGGGATCCAGCCCGCCGAGAGCCGCTGCCGCGGCGGCGCATGCGCGTAGGCCGGGGTTCGGTAAGGCGCGCCCCCCGGCGCCCCCGCGACCGCCGCGGCGCCGCTCAGCTGCGCCGAGCGATCGAGGGAGGCGCCGACGGCGCTGCGCACCAGGATGGCGACGACGAGGCCGGCGATCGAGAGCGCCAGATAGAAGAGCAGGAACGCCGGCCCCGACCCCATGTTGAACGGGAAGAAGTCGAAGATCTCATGGATCATCGCGCCGCCTCCGGGTGCTCCAGCCGGTCGACGTCGTCGACCGCGCGCGCGAGCAGCTCTGCCAGCGCCGCGTAGGCCGCGCCCGGCGCCTCGTGGACGCGCTGGAGCGGGGCCACGTCGACGCCGAGGAGCTTGCCCGCTCCGGCGAGCACCGTGCCCAGATCGTCGCCGCCCTCGATCCCGTGCAGGCCGAGCAGGGCGTGGAGCGGGCCGCGGATCTGCTTGACCTTGCGGGAGACCGCGCCCTTCAAGGCGTCGTCCGCGCCCATCCCGTCCACCACCGCGCGCCGGAGGCGGATCTGCGCCTCGCGCAGCTCCTGCTCGACGCGCAGGCGGCGGTTCTTGCCGTCGATCACGAGCGCCGAGAACGGGTCGCGGCCGGAGAGGAGCACGTGGCACCGGCGGATGTCGTCGTAGAGCAGCGGGAACACGTCCGCGGCCCGCGGGATCTCGGCGGCGGTGAGGATCATCGCCTCGATGCGGGCCGCGTAGCGCGCGATCTGGAGCGCGTTGGCGATCGCGTCGAGGCTCTGGCGGGAGGCCTGCTCGAGCACCACCATCAGATCGACGTCGCTCTGCCCGTCGCGGTAGCCGCCCCGCGCCGCGCTCCCGTACACGAGCAGGCACGAAAGCTCGTCGCCGAGCGTCCGCTCCAGGCCCTCCTTGAGCTCGACGAGCCGCGCCTGCACCGGCGCCGGCAACCTGGAGACGGCGCTCCCCGTGGCGATGGATCCCTCGTTCATGGTCTACCTTCGCGGCTCGATGAGCCGGACCTCGGCGGTCGAGCCCATCCCCTTGATCGCCCAGACTACCCGACCTCCCGGCAGCCGCTCTCGCCGAATGAACGGCAGGAGCCTGGGCTTGACGCTCCCGTCGCCCGCGGGCCCGACGAAGCGGGCGCGGAGCAGCAGGCGGTCGACGATCGCCTCGGGCGCGAGCCGGGCGTCGTCCACCGCCGCCGCGGCGATGCGGAGCGCGTCGGCGACCGCCGTGAGCCTCGGGGCCCGCGGCGACGCCTCGACACACCGGGCCCCGAGGCGGGCGACCGCCTCGCGGTGAGGCGAGAGCCGCGGCAAGAGCGGGAGCGCGTCGTCGACGCGCTTGCGCTGGAGGATCGCGCGCGACCGGGCGACGTCCTCGGCGTCGAACGGAGCCACGGCCTCCGGCGGCGGATCGACGGGTGAGGTGAGCAGCTCGGCCACGCGGGCCTGGACCTCGGCGAGCGCCGACGCCGATGGGGGTGAGGTGCCGGCAGAATTTTTCAGCAAGGCGCGAGAGGCGGGCAACCCCGGTCGGGTCGGCGCCAACGTGGGTCCGGCCAGCGTGGGCCCGGTCAACGTCGGTCGGGATGGCGCGGACCGGGCGATCGCCCTCGCGGTCGCGATCTCGGCCGCGAGCGCGGCGAAGGGCGGGAAGTCGCCGTCGCGCTCGAGGAGGATCGGGAGCGGCCCGGTGCGCGCAACGACCTGGGCCAGCAGGGCGAACACAGGCGCGGGGACCGGATGGGCATGCGTGTCGAAGTAGAAGCCGTGCTCCACGACGCCGCCGGCGATGTGGATCATCGCCACGCGCTCGAGCGGGTAGGAACCGACGAGCTCCCCGGGATCGACGCCGGCGTTGACGGCGTTCGCATAGACGTTGCCGACGTCGAGGAGCAGATCGCACCCGGTGCGGTCGACGACCTCGGCATAGAAGTCCCCCTCCCCGAGGGCGTCGCCGGGGAACCGCAGCGTGCACGCCGCGTTCTCGAGCAGCAGGGGGATGTCCGGGAGCGCCCGCCGGGCGGCGGCGACGTTCCGCGCGACGGCGCGCGCCGCCTCGAGCGTGTACGGCAGGGCGGTGAGGTGGCCGATCTCCCGGCCGCCGCCGCGCACGAACGCGACGTGCTCGCTCACGACCGGGGCCGAGAGCTCCCGGCAGAGCGCCCCGAGGCGGCGCGCGCGGTCCATGTCGATGCCCGAGGCGCTGCCGAGCGAGAGCTTCACGCCGTGGGGCACCACCGGCCAGATGCGCGCGATGGCCGAGGCCTCGCGCCGCGCGGCCGGGCTCGCGAAGCAAGCCTCGGCCACGACCTCGACGAAATCCACGGCGCCGGGCGCGGAGAGCAAGTCGGCGGCGAGCTCGGGGCGGAATCCGACGCCGACGACGCCGACGCCGGAGAGGGGCGATCTGGGGGCGGGCACGAGCACGCGGGGACCTGCCTCAGTCTGCCCGCGCGGAGCGATCCGGAACAGAGGGCATCGGGATCGGCTAGAAGTCGAGCTCACCCGAGACGCGAGAGCCCCGCTCGGATAGGCTCCGCCGCCGCGCCCCGCGCGTCAGAGGAACTGGCTGCTCCACTTGCGGAACGTCATGATGCCTTTCTCACCGGCGCACAGGACGGGCTGAGCGCGGTAGATCTTGTTCTCCCAGATGGGGATGTCCTCCTCGATCTGCCGGCAGACCTCCGCGGCCAGGGCCTGTCCGAGGCGCTGCGCGCCGTCGTTGCGCAGCCAG
Organism: Sorangium sp. So ce124; assembly: GCF_051525235.1. NCBI lineage: Bacteria > Pseudomonadati > Myxococcota > Polyangiales > Polyangiaceae > Sorangium > Sorangium sp. So ce124. Next base: position 2,826,735 of record NZ_CP150312.1, on the reverse strand, counting down.
AAGGCGACGCGGATGTCGACGAGCTCGTCGTCGATCGGGGTGACCGTGTTCACGAAGAGGAGCTCGACGATGCCGGTGAAGCGGATCGTCCCGTACCCCATGCCGTGGCCTTCCCATGTGATCGTGCCGTCGACCACCTGCCCTCCCGGGCCCTTCTGCTTCACCGCCGACCTGGATCGGATGATATGGCCCTCGATCTCGATCTCGGTCCGGGGCGGCACCAGCATGCCGTGCACCGTCACGAAGTGGGCTGGATCCACGATGTTCTCGAGGTTCTCCTGGATGTGCGTCCGGACCCTCCAGCGCTTGCTCAGCTTCGGGGACCACTCCGTAGAGCGCGCCTCGGCGAGCGGCGGGATCTCGAAGGCGGGGGGCTCGCCGCCGAGCGCGTGGTGGACCAGGATCAGGCCGTCGAGCTCCCGTACCTCCCAGGCGCGGGTCCTCGCTTTCGGCGGGATCGTGTCCGCATAAGGGATGTGCACGCACTTCCCTTCGCCGGAGATCACCCATCCGTGGAACGGGCACCGGATGCCGCCCTGCTCGACGCGGCCGCCGACCCCGAGGTGCGCGCCCATGTGAGGGCAGTGGGCGTCGAGGACCCGGGCCTCGCCCTCCTGCGTCCGGAACAGCACCAGATCCTGCCCGAAGCAGCGGAGCGGAATGGGCCCGCCCGTGGACAGCTCGTCCGAGGTGGCGACCTGGAACCAGCCTCGGGGGAAAGGCTGCAGGGGAATTCGAGCGCTCACGTGGATCTCCTCGGCTCAGCGTCTGTCGGGGCCGCCCGCGCGCTCATGCAGCGCCGGGCGGAGGGGCTTCATCGTGCCGGTGATCGCGGCATGAGAACGTCACTCTACCAGCAAACCTCGCAGGCGTGAGTGCGCCGAGGCACTGGCACGCTCCCTCGCCGCGCGCGGCGCGCCTGACGAGCAGCCGGGCGGCCGGACGCGAGCTGCTGGGCATCCGGGGCGGGTGGTGGGCTACTTACCCTGCCCTGCCGGAATGATGGAACCGCCAAGGACGCCAGAAGACGCCAAGATTTTTATGTTTTTCTTGGCGTCTTCTGGCGACTTGGCGGTTCAAAAGACGCCACCTTCGGCCAAGGTACACTACCCCCCGTGGGCGAGCTACGCTCGCGCCGGAAGGAGCGCAGCACGCTGATGGCCCCCATGCTCGGCGCAGTGTAGGCTCGGCCGCGTGTCAGGACCGCGCTGGGCTCGCCGCGCGAGGAGGGCGACGCAGGCCGTCGTCGCGGCGACGGGGCTCGCGCTGCTCGCGCTGCGCTACGTGATCCCTGCCCTGATGATGCAGGCGCATCCCATCGGGTCGACGGCGTCGCCCTACGGATATGTCGAGTACGTGCCGCCGGAGCCGGGGCCGCGCCCGCTCCTGCTCGTGCTGCACGGCGGCGGCAGCCGCGGTGATGGTACGCACCCGCGCGCCATCATCCACCGCCTGCCCCCGCCGCGTTATCTGGCGCGCGCGCGCCTGTTCGGCATGTCGTCCCCGCTCGTCGACGCCGGCGCGCTGATCGCCGCACCGCAGTCGCCCGGCGAATGGGACCCGGCGAAGATCGACGCTTTCCTCGACTACCTGCTCGCGACGCACGAGATCGATCGCGACCGCATCTATGTCACCGGTCCGAGCATGGGTGGATGCGGAACCTGGCGCTACGCCGCTATCCATCCGGAGCGGCTGGCGGCGGCGCTCCCCATCTGCGGCGCTTGCCCGCAGACGGGTGAGCTCGCGGCGGGTCTGCGCACGCTGCCGGTGCGCGCGTTCCACGCCTTCGACGACGAGATCGTGCCGAACTACATGTCCGCGACCTGGGCGTCCGCCATCGCGGCGCTGCGGGGCGCCCCGACCGGCAATCCGATGCTGAGCTATCCGCCGGGGTCCGATTCGACCGCGGTGTTCGATGGCGGCCAGGTCGTCTGGCGTCCCGGCACCGACGCGTCCACGGACGAGGCGCTCACGCTCACGGAGTTCGCGCGCGGCGGGCACGCCGTGTTCGTCGATGTCTACGCCGAGGATGCGACCTGGTGCTGGCTGTTTGCGCAGCGCCGCGGCGCTCGTGCGCAATGAACGCACGACGGGCATCGAGCCGTCACGCTCAGCCCCCGCCGCGACGGCCGAAAACGGCCCGACTCCCGCCACGAGCGGCCGAAGGGTCGCCGGCGCTCACCGCCCGCGGCTCGTCCCCTGTCAGCGCGCCGCCGAGAGCTGCTCCAGCCCCTCTTCCACGCCCACGACGGGCGCATACCCGAGCTCGGCGCGGGCGCGCTCGGTCTTCACGGTCACCGAATGCGACATCATGGCGACGGCGAAGCGGGTCATCGGCGGCGCCCGGCGGACGCCGAGGAGGCGCCATGCGCCCTCGATCGCGGCCGCGAGCGGGAGCGCGACGGCGCTCGGGACGCTGCGCCCCGGCAGCGCCACCCCTTGCGTCCGCGCCAGCGCCGTCAGGAACTCGCGAAGCGTGCGCGTGCCGTCGTCGGCGACGAAGTAAGCGCGGCCCGCGCCGCGTCGAGCACCCGCGCCGTCCCCTCCACGTTGCCCTCCCAGAACTGCGCGCGCGTCCCCCACTCCTCGACATACGCTGCGCAGTGCACCGCGGCCTCGGCGCCCGCGATGTCCTCGCCCTTCAGCGTCCCGAGGTCGGCCGCGACCGGCGCCGCGCCATGACGTCGCACGACGTCGGCGCTCCTTGGCGAGCGCGCCAGCGCGCTCACCTCGTGACCGGCGCGCACGAGCCCCTCGATGAGATGGCCTCCGATGAACCCGGAGCCCCCCGTAACGAAGACCTTCATGGCCGCCACGATGCCCGCTCCCTCACCGGATGTCCAACGCGGCCAGCCGCGGTGCCGGGACGGGCGCAGTCGTCGACCGGCTCGGACTGCCGGAGAGGAGTTGACTGGGCCGCTGTGCCCGCGGTCAATCGGCTCGCTGGACCGCCCAGTTGTACGAATGTATATCTATGGAATGGCGCATCGCTACTCCGTCGCAGAGGCTCAGGCCCATCTCCCCTCCATCATCGAGCAAGCGGAGGCGGGTGAAGTCGTCGAGCTCACCCGGCGAGGTCGCCCTGTGGCGGTCGTCCTGTCCCGGGAGGAGTTCGAGCGGCTGCGCTCGGCTCGACCGAGCTTCGGCGGCGCGTACCGTGCATTCCGGAAGAGGCGCGTCCTCGAGGAGGTGGGTCTGGAGCGCGACTTCGCCGCGTCCGTTCGCGACCGTTCGCTGGGTCGACAGGTAAAGCTGTGAGCGCGCGCTTCTTGCTCGACACCTCCACGATCTCGGAGCCGATGAAAAGCGGGTCGAGCAGAAAGAATCAGTAGGCGCCGCGTCATCGTATCGGCAGCGAAGCCAGGTATCGCCGCGCAGCCCCGCGTGACGGCTGCTCAAGGGCGGCGCAGCTCAGCCGAGGAAGTCGAGGACATCCTCGTTGAACTTCTCGGGGTTCTCGAGCCACATGAAGTGGCTGCCCCCCTCGTCCGCGCCGAAGAGGATGAGCTCGGCGCCGGGGATCTGGTCGGCGACCCACTGCTGGGAGATGGGGTTGAAGATGCTCGCCTCTCCGCCGACGACGAGCGTGGGCACGTCGATCCGCGGGATCACGTCCCTCCAGTCCTGCTCGGCCTGGTCCACGAGCAGCTTGGCGGCGTACTCGCGCGGGAGCTTCAGGTTCTGCTCGACGACCAGGGCGAGCTGATCCGCCGGGTAGCCGGGGGTGAACATGGTGGCCACGAGCCCGTAGGTCGTGGCGATCCCGTCCGGCCCGCGCAGCGCGGCCGCCGTCTCGTGGAGCGACTGCGGGGTGAACAGGGCCCCCGCCTCGACCGCCTCTTCCGCGGACCAGTCGGGCCAGGCCGTCATCGCCGGGCCCACGTCGACGAGGATCAGGCGGTCCAGGTCGCGACCCCCGTAGTTGTCCCAGTAGCTGTAGAGCGCGCCGCACCCCATCGAGTGACCGAGCACGGAGAGGTGCTTGAACCTCATCCCGCGGATGAATTCGTAAAGATCCCTGCTGAAGCGGGCCATGCGGTAGCCGTGCTCGGGCTTCTCCGACTCGCCATGGCCGCGCCAGTCGAGCGCGAAGACATGGTGGTGCCGCGAGAAGGCGAGGATCTGCGCCCTGTACAGCGCAGCCGACTGGGACCACCCGTGCAGGAGCAGCAGCGGCCTCCCCCTCCCCGCCTCCAGGTAGTTGAGGGCGACCCCGTCGCTCGTCGTGAAGGTCCCGGAGCGGATGCGCGGCGCCGCCGACGCCTCGCCACCGAGCAAGCTAGTGGCGGCGAGCCCCGCGCCCAGGCCCACGGCCTGCTTCAGCACCTGGCGACGGGTAGGGGTCGAGCTGGACGAAGGAGTTCCTTGCTTCTTGTCGGTCATGGCTCTTGATCTCCACTGCCGGCCGCGCGCGCGAGGTTGCCCCTCGAGCACGCGCTGCCATGGCTAAAAGGAAGAGTCTCGACGCGACCGCGGCGATCGCCAGGATTGACGATCATCTCGGCCGCGCCGTCGAGCTGATTGTTCACAAACGGACCAAGGCCGCAAGTAAATACTAGTTATAAACGGCTCAAGCAAATCTCCGACGCCGGCGCGTGTCTACACCGGAGACAGGCCGCGCGGCGCCGCGATCGCGACGGCGCGCGCCGTGTCATGCATGGATCGGACGCAATCAGTCGGAGGGAGGTGTGACATGTCACGTCCCGGCGTGACGTGTCACGGTCGCGGCGCGAAGGCACCAGAGCCGCCGAGGGGAGCCACGGCCCGCATGGCAGTGGCTGACGTTGCTGACGACAGTTCAGGAAGCGGACGGACCGGCGCTTCCTCTGTATTCTGAGCCATGCGACACGATCTCCTTGCCAGTCTCGCGGCGCGCGCCGTGCCATTCTTCTTCTCCCTCTCGGCCCTCTCGGCGAGCTGCTCTCGCGGCGCGCCGGAGCCTCCGAGCGTCGACGGCGCCGGCGGACATCCGGCGATCGCTGACGCGACCCAGGGCAGCACGCACGGGTCCGGGACTGCAGGCGAGGCGGCGACCGGCGCCAGCGTCCCGGGTGACGCTGGCCCGGACGCTCCCCCTGATGCGCCTGAACATCCAGGCGACAGCACCTGGAGAGCTACGCGTTGGCTCGAAAGGTGCCAGATCGACGTCGCCGACGAGCCCAGCAAGGCGCTGCCGCCCTTGCGCTGGGAGCAGTGCCCGGGGAACGCACCGGGCTGCACGTCGCTCGCCGTCGACTGGGATGCCGACAAGTACCCACGAACCGCCTCGCCGAGCGTCGTTCGATGGGGCGACGGCTACCGCGTCGGGCTGTACCTCCAGTACCGGGGTGAGCGACGGACCGGCGTCTACGACGCCGGCGGGACACCGCTCGCCGCATGGCGCTTCAAAGACCTCGAGCCGACCGTGCCCGAGGCCGACCCGAGACAGGAGTACTGCATACCGACGGTGCCGAACGTCGGTCATGAGCGGGTCTGGCTCGGCGCGCAGAGGGTGGCCGTCGAGACGCCCGGCTCGGCCTACCTCGTCTCCGGCTACGACGCGCTCGCCACCGCGAGCCAACCCATCCCCGTCGACGCGCTGAGCCAGGGCCTCCACACGAGCGACGACACCTTCGCGCTATCGGGGCCCGGGCCCGGCACGGTCAACATCTATGACAGGATCAGCCACCAGACCAAGAGGTTCGGTCGCCAGCCAGGCAACGACGCACCATCGTTCGACCAGATGTATCCAGTCGGCGATCATGCGCTCGGCCTGGCGGTCCTCGAAAACGCCACGTCCGAGGGGTGGATCTGGAGCCGCCAGACCCACACCATCGAACCGCTGCTCCGGGCGGAGTCGCCTCGGGTCGTCGCCGACATCAAGAGCGACGGGCAGACGCTCGTGTGGCTGGAGGCGGAGCCCTACTCCGACGACGGGCTCTACGGGGCGTCCAGCCTCTGGACCAGCCCCTTCGCGGCGACGAAGGCGGATCTCGCTCCGAAGAAGCGCCGGCCGGGCCCTATCATCGGATACCCCATCTCGGCCGCCGGGGAGGGCTTCTATGCCGTCTACGCGATCGGCGAGGAGGTGATCCACGTTTACCGCCTGTCCGACGCCCATCACTGGTCGTTCAAGACGCCCCCCGAGCTCTTCGACATCCAGGACATCGCTCACGTGGACTCCCGCGAGGTCTGGGTCTGGGTCCGAGGCGGCATCGTGCGCCAGGCGATCTCGGAGCTCGGCGCCGGCGATCCCGCCCCGTGATGTCCGCCCCCACCCTCGGGACGAGCCTGGACGATAACACGGCAAGTCCCATGGCGGGGTCCGCCTGCCCCGCACCAGGGCTCACCCCCCTGGCGCCTGCGGCCGCGCAAGCGGCGGTGCGGGTCCACGGATCGCGCGCTCCCGCGACACCTGGCTGGCGGGAAGCCTGCCTGGCTGGTAGTAGCGTCGAGCTGGTAGCAACCTCGTGAGCCCCCTCCCCTCCACCGCGGCGTCGTGGGAATGCGCATCACGCCGCCTGTCGGCTCGAGCGGAGAGGCGCTATTGCCTTGGAGAGAAGACATGTTGAAGGTGGCGATCATCCTGGGGAGCACGCGGCCGGGCCGCAACGGCGAGGCTGTCGCGAAGTGGGTGCACGACGTGGCGCTGAAGAAGGGCGGCGCCGACTACGAGCTCGTCGATATCAAGGACTTCGACCTGCCGTTGCTCGACGAGCCGGCGCCCCCGTCGATGGGACAGTACACGAAGCCTCACACCAAGGCCTGGGCGGCAAAGATCGATCCGTTCGACGCCTTCGTGTTCGTCACGCCGGAGTACAACCACGGCACCTCGGGCGCGCTCAAGAACGCGATCGATTACCTGTACAAGGAGTGGAACAACAAGGCGGCTGGCTTCGTGAGCTACGGCAGCGCGGGAGGCTCGCGCGCCGTCGAGCAGCTCCGGCTCGTGATGGCCGAGCTCCAGATCGCGGACGTGCGCGCGCAGGTCATGCTCTCTCTGTTCGACGACTTCGAAAATTTCAGCGTGTTCAAGCCCCGCCCTCGCCACGAGAAGTCCGTCGGCGCCTTGCTCGATCAGCTGCTCGCGTGGGCCGGCGCCATGAAGACGCTGCGCGCCGGGTGAGCAGCGGCTCCAGGACCTTCACGCACGGCCGCGCCGCGTGGCGTACCGAGCGGGCCCATCGAGGCGCGGCACATCGCACCTGCACCGCACAGCTCGCCCGGCGCGGCCGGCCCGCGCGACGGGTTTGCACATCGGCGCGACATCGGCTCTGATGGTCGAAACTCTTCCGAGGTTCTCATGGCCGTGGCACCGCCCCTCGTCCGCGCACGACTCACGATCGATGGACTCAAGACCTCGCTCGAGGTGAAGGAGCTCTCAGGCGCGGAGGCGATGTCGCAGCTCTACGCCTTCGACATCACCGTCGAGTGCGCCGACACCGACCTCGACCTCGACGCGCTCGTCGCCGAGTCGGCCGTGCTGACGCTCGATCACGGCGCCAGCGCCCGCCACCTGCACGGGATCGTCAGCGGGTTCGAGCAGGTCCACACCTCGGAGCACCGCGCCGCCTACCGCGCCACCCTGGTGCCGGAGGTCTGGCTCCTCGACCAGCGGTACGATTGCCGCATCTTCCAGGGCGTCACCACGGCCGAGGTCATCGAGCGCGTGCTCAAGCTCGGCGGCGTACGGCGTTACGAGATCGTGCTCCAGCGCAGCTACGAGGCGCGCGACGTCTGCGTCCAGTACCGCGAGTCGGACTGGGCGTTCCTCAGCCGCCTCATGGAGGAAGAGGGCATCTTCTATTACTTCGAGCACACCGACGCTGGCGCGACCCTGATGATCTCCGACACGGCGCAGGTCCACTCGCCCATCTCCCCGAAGGAGCTCCGGTATCGGCTGGTGACGGGGGCGCTCCATACCGGAGAAGGCGTCGATTCGTTCCGCTTCGCGCAGCGGGTCTGGCCGGGGAAGGTCACCACGCGCGACGTGCCGTTCGAGAACCCCGCCTCGGTCGTGGACACGGCGGCCGAGAAGGGGCGTCACACGGACCTCGCCGTGTTCGCGTATCCGGCCAGCCCCGCGGCGGAGGTCCGCCTCGACGCGCTCCAGGCGACCGCCGCCGTGGGACAGGGCGAGGCCTGCTCCGTGCGGCTCGCGCCCGGCGCGCGGTTCCGGCTCGAGGATCATCCGAGGGAGAGCTTCAACGCGGAGTACCTCGTCACCCGGCTCGAGCACGCGGCCCGGTTCGACAGCAAGGAGGGGTACCGCTGCACGTTCGAGTGCGTCCCTGCCGGCGTCGCCTTCCGGCCCCCGTGCAGGACGCCGAAGCCGCGCATCGCCGGCCCGCAGGCCGCGACCGTCGTCGGGACGCAGGGGGCCGAGATCGAGACGGACGGCGACCGGCGCGTGAGGGTCAGGCTGCACTGGGATCGCAACGGCAGCGCCTCGGAGAACGCGTGCTGGGTCCACGTCGCCCAGATGGCGTCGGGGGCCGGCTACGGGGCGATGCACATCCCGCGCGTCGGGAGCGCGGTGCTCGTCGAGTTCCTCGACGGCGATCCGGACCGGCCGATCGTGACCGGGCGGGTGTACACGGTCGTGAGCCCCTACCCGTACGCGCTCCCCGCCGAGAAGACCCGATCGGCCTTGCGGACGCAGAGCACCCCGGGAGGCGGCGGGTACAACGAGCTCCGCTTCGAGGACCAGTCAGGCCGGGAGGAGGTCTATCTCCGCGCCCAGCGCGACCTGAAGCTCGAGGCGCTGAACGACGCGCGCCGCAACGTCGGCGGCGACGATGCGCTCGCGGTGACGGGCGACCGCACGAAGACCGTCGGCGGCGCGGAGACGGTGACGGTCGCGGGCGCGCGCACCGTGACCGTGGGCGCGGCCGAGACCAGGACGGTGGCCGCGGATCAGACCACCTCGGTCGGCGCCGACAGCTGGCTCTCGGTCGCGGGCGATCACACGGCGAGCGTCGGCGGGGACCGCCGCGACATCGTCGCCGGGGACCGCAGCGCGTGCGTCGGCGGGGACGAGTCGGTCAAGGTGAGCGGCGATCGGACGGTCGTCGTCACCGGGGCGCACGCGATCTCGTCCCTGGACGACGAGTCGAGGCGTGTCACGGGCAACCTCACCCTCTCGGTCGGCGGCACGATGCAGCAGGTCGTCGACGGGCACTGCACGCTCAGCGCGGGCTCGCTCGAGTGGGCGGTGACCGACGGCGCGCTGGAGATGACGTGCGCCGGAGACGTGCGCGTCGAGTCGGAGCAGGAGGTCCAGATCGGCGGACCCGATCTCGCCCTGTTCGCCGACTCGACGATCCGGATCCGGGCCCAGAAGAAGATCGTCCTCGAGATCGGCAATTCGACAGACGCCGAGGGCAAGTCCGCGAAGATCGAGATCACCTCGGACGGGATCTACGTGACCAACGGGAGCGCCACGGAGAAGCTCGACGGCGGCACCGTGCGCCTGAACTGCTGAGCGCGGCGCCGCGGCGGAGAGGGCTCGATCCGTGAAGCTTCGCAACGAGACAAGGCACCCGGCGCAGCTCCTCAGGACGGCGTCGGCGCGCAGCGACGACCACATGCTGGGCTGCGCGATCGCGCGGCCCACCTTCCGGGTCGCCGGCGGCGCGCTCGTCGCCACGCCCGACGAGCCGTGGCCGATCTCGGGCGAGCCCGTCGCGACGGCGCTCGGCAAGATGCCCGGGGACAAGCCGTTCTACATGGGCGGGATCGACGTGCTGCTCGGCGGGAAGGTGCGCCAGCCCGGCGGCGCGGCGAGGCAGCGCCTCGACGTCGAGCTCGAGGTGGGCCGGACCTTCCGGCGGCGGATCGCCGTCTTCGGCGACCGCTCCTGGGTGCCCGGGGCCGGCGGCGCCCTGGTCCCGAGCGAGCCGGAGTCGTTCGTCTCGATGGAGCTCGACTACGGGCGCGCCTTCGGCGGGACGTGTCCAACCGACTACGGGCTCGACATGCCCTTCACGCCCAACCCGGCGGGGCGAGGGTTCTACCTCGACGCGAAGAGCGCGCTCGGGAAGCCGCTGCCCAACCTCGAGGACCCGAACCGGCTGCTCCGCTCGTTCGGCGACTCCCCCGATCCCGTCGGCCTGGGCTATTACCCCGCCGAGGGCGCGCTCCGCTTGAAGGCCGCGACGAGCGCCGCCGCGCCGGACCCGAGCCGGCTCACGCCTGACAGGGCGCCCGAATTCGAGGTGGGGCACAGGGACATCCTCCCCACGTTCTTCAACATGGGGCACCCGGGCATGATGATCGAGCCAGGCGGCGAGCCGAGGCCGGGCGACGGGATCCGGCTCACGCACGGCCTGCGCGGCGGGGACCTCGCCTTCGCGATGCCCGACCTGCGGATGCACATCCATGTGCAGCTCGAGGGGCGGGAGTATGTCTTTCCCATGCACCTCGATCAGATAGGGATCGTCGCGGGGGAAGGGCGGGTGTTCTTCTCCCTCCGCTGCGTGTTCGAGTACCACGTCCGCAAGGAGGAGCGGCGCACGGCGACGCTGTACGGCGGGCCGGCGCCGGCGCTGATCCCGGGGAGTTACCGGATCGCGCACGACCCGTGAGGCCGGCGCGCGCTCCCCTGCCGCCTAACCCCTGTCCAGGGCGAGAGGATGTTAACGTGAGATTGACGTTCTCGCGCCGAGGACCGGGCCCGTTCGGCACGCTGCGCGGTCGCGAGGGGCGCGGGCGCAGGCGCCAGGCCCCCGCTCAGTTCACGGCGGGCCATCGCAGGGTCCGGGGCCGAGGTGCACGGCGATCGCGGACATGGGCCATTTCGCCCCCATGCAACTTCGTTATTCGCCGGCTGCCTGCGGTCGGCGGCAGGGTCAGCGACGGAAGACGGAACGGCCCGCTTGCGGACGACGATGCACCGGGCTAGGATGCCCTCCTCACGACCGTCCCTGGCCCTCGATAACGACGCTTTCCCTCTTCCCTCACCCGTGAGGGAGATTGCAGCTCGCTCGGACGACTGGACGACGCACCGTGTGATCGCGCGGGAGTTCCGCGTCGCACGTCTCCGTTCGATCCGTCACGGCTTCGTCGGATGGCAGGCCGAGAGCGCCGCAGAGCGCACCAGGAAGCCGTAAAAGAGCAGGATGGCATGGGAAATCGTCTCTACGTAGGAAATCTTTCGTTCAACACCACCCGCGAGACCCTCGAGTCCGCGTTCGCCGCGGCCGGCGAGGTCCGTGAGATCGCGATGCCGACCGACCGCGAGACGGGGCAGCCGCGCGGCTTCGCGTTCGTGACCATGGGCACGGCCCAGGCCGCGAACAGCGCCATCTCGCAGCTGAACGGCGCCATGCTCGATGGCCGCGCGCTGAAGGTCAACGAAGCGCAGGAGCGTCCGGCGCGCGGCTTCGGCGGCGGCGGCGGTCGCGACCGGTACTGATCACGGGCGCGGCGTGGCGGCGCTCGTGCGCCGCCACGCCTGCGCTTTTAGGACGCACCATGAGGTGCTGAAGAACGCGCCCGGAGGCGCCGAAAGGCCGATTCCGCATGCAAAAGCAGGGAGCATTGAAGCGGCAAAAGGAACGCGAACGGCAAGAGAAGCAGCGCGAGAAAGACGCAAACCGTCTCGCGCGCCGCACGGGAAAGGGCTCCGCCGTCAGCGGGACCCCGGGAGAGGATCCGGACATCGCAGGGATCGTCCCGGGGCCTCAGCCTGCGGTCATCGAGTGAAGCCCGCAGCGCCGAGCCAGGGCGCCGAGCGCGCCCCGTCAGAGCCAGCAACCGACCAGGACGGCTCGGCGCAGGCGACCGTGCGGCAACGATTCATCGAGCAGAGCGCAAACGCGCTGGGCCAGGCGTGGGCCAGGCGTTGGCGTCAAGACCTCCATCGAGAAGGCCGCCCCGCCGCCGGCGGATGGCCCGGCACGCTGCGTGAAGCACGAACTCAGGTGGAGATCACCCTTCCCGGGGAGCTGTGCCATCGCAAGATGCCCGCCATCACCGGCGTGGAGCGCGAGCTCGCCGCCCGGACCGCCTACTCAAGCGCGCGGAACGAGTGGCGAAGGCACACCGACCCCGAAATCCCCTAGTCGGGGTAGCTGAGCCAGCGACGACGCCCTGCGAGGCCGGAAGAGTCCGCGATGGCGAGCGACAAGCCCGCTCCGAAACGCAAGCGGGACGGCAATCGCGCCATCGACAAACCGCGCCGAGCGGCTTCGTCGCACGTTGGCCATCGAGGTACCCCTCGTAATACTGCCGCTGGAGGTGCGTGGCCTTGATGTGACCCTGGCGCAACTACTCGACGGTCTTGAGCTCGAAGTCGAAGCCGACGATGGAGCTCGAGCGCACCTGGTCGAGCCCGAGATCCAGCCGGATTGAAAGACAAATGCGCGTGAGTAGAATTTGTTAGGCTGGTCGCATGATTCCAACGAAGAACAGTTGGCCAGTTTTCAGTCTCGTTGCGATCGTCGCGAGCTCGACGTTGGCGTGCACAATCGAGACCGCGTCGTCCACCGGTTCATCGGGCACCGCCGGCGGCGCGGGCACGTCCGGCAGCGCGGGCACCTCCGGCGGCGGGGGCGCTGGTCCGAGCGGCTCCTCACGACGGCGAGCTGGCTCGGCAACGGCAGCGGCTTTGTCTTCGTCGGAACCATCGATGTTCCGGCCAACGACACCACGGTAGCGACAAGCGCCCTCTTGGTCTACGACATGGCCACAGCCATGATATCCCCCCTCGTGCTCGCCGAGCCCGGCACCTACATAGATAGCGCGACGATCGCTCCCGACGCGACGTCCCTCGTCTACTGCCTGCGCCATGACGACGTGACGGATCTCCACGCCATCGACCTCACGCAGGCCGAGCCCGAGGACAGACCGATCACCACCGACGGCAAGAGCTGCTACCCGGCCTTCTGAATTTGCTTACGCGCCGGGATGCGGAAGGCGAATCCGCTCGTGCTCGGCGACGCGACGGGACCCGAGCCGACGTCGATGGAACCGTAGAAGGTGCCGGCGACCCAGAGCGTGCCGCCGGAGGTGAGCTTCAGGAGGAACGGGGACTCGCCATCCACCGCCCGTCTTCTAGCGATCTCCGGCGCTGTGGGTCACGTCGACGCCTCGCAGCGCCTGCTGAGCGATGCTCAGGAAATCGGTCTCGGTGATGATCCCGATGAGCTGCTCCTCGTCGCCGACCACGGGCAGACAGCCGATCTTGTGATCGAGGAGCATCTGGGCTGCGTCGGCGGCCGGGGTCGTCGCTCGCACGGTGCGGACACGCCGGGTCATGATCGACTCGATCGGGATGGGCTTGGCGTCGAGGCGGCTCACGTGGCGGAGCAAATCGCGATCGGAGACGATCCCGACGACGTGCCCCTTCGCGTCGACGACGGGAATATGCCGGATTTCCGCGAGCTTCATCTCGAGATTCGCGGCGCTGATCGTGTCGGCCTCCTTCAGCGTGATGACCGCGGTGCTCATGTAATCCTCGACCCTGCGATTCTTCTTGAGCTTCATCGAACAGACTCCTTGCGCTCTCGGCACGCATGAGCACGCCTGCCGTCGTTGCGAGCTCCGCTCTCCTGCGCCCGCTCGACGAGCATGCAAGAGGCCGACCAGTGCGCGCCCGCGCCCGGAGCCGGTGCGCCGCTACGCCGCCGCGACGCGGGCGCAAGGCCTGCGGACGCGATGAAATTGCTGCGCGTCGCGCCGCACCGGGCGACCGTCCGCCGAGGAGAAGGCGTAGGAGCCGCGCAGACGAGCGAGCTCGTCGTCGAACCCCTGGAAGCAGAGAGCGACGTCGAGCGAGGCCTGGTACTCGAGAAACAGCGCGCGGATCTGCTCTATCTGCTGGGCGCTGGTCGTATACCCGATCTCGATCATCGTCTCTCCCGCTGCCCAGGTGGAGGGGGCGCGGTGCCGCTCGAGGGACGAGAGATCGAAGCTCGTCGTGAGCGCGAGTTGAGCGAGCTGGTCGACGGGTCGCGTCTCGCTCGGCGCTGGGCTGGTCGGGGGCGCTCCTTGGAAAGGACTGTCAACACCGTCTGCTCGTCGAGCGCGGCCAGCGCGTGGTGGATCGGCAACTTCCTCGGTGACGATGTCGAGCCCCTCGCCGCGCGCGGTGGCGATGGCGATGACCGACATGAGCGCGCTCCCGAGCTCCGGGTGAACGCGCCACCACACGCCCGGCGCGGAGCTCTCCCGGTGAGGCCAGACGAGCCCGGCGTGCCCGTGGTGAGCGAGAGGACGCGACGCCTTCCTATACGTCTGACGTTCTAGCCATAGGTCGCGACGCCATTGGTGTAGGTGATCGTCCCTGTTTGCCCGAATTTGCGGCCATGGTTCGCGGCGTAGCCGGCGTGATCGTCCGTGATGGTCACCGTGATCGTGCGGCCGGCGGACTCGGCAAGAAAGCGCTTGTGGCAATTGTGGTGCCGTTCGCCCGTGCACGGCCAACCGTTCATTTCCACGACGAGGTTCGCTGAACGGCTGACGGAAGCGAGCATGATTTCTTCCGCATGGTAATGACCGTCGCTCTCGTACGTCTTCCCTTTGACTGTCACTGAGATCGGCATGGTACCCCTCCAAGATGCTTTCGCCCCGGAAACGATGCCCTTGTCCTGCGCCGTTTCGTGGCAGCGCAAAGCATCTCAGGCTGCTTTGCGAGCGTAAAGAGAATTCGACCCCTGGTCTGTGCGGTGCAAGACCCGTGCTCCGCCCCCCGGCGCCCGCTCGCCGCCCGGGCGGCTGCGCGACCCGGCCTATGCCGCGTCCACGATGCGAAGTCCGGCCGCGCTCGGGCGCTGGTTCCGGCCCGCTCGGTGTTGCCGACCACCGCCGTCGATGCCGACGGCGCAGCTGGATCCAGCTCTTTGAGGGTGGGGCCGCCGGCTTGCCGCAGAGCGGCATTGGCTATGTGTATCATGCCGCAAGGCGACGGTGTCCGGGCGGAAAAATCTGCTGCGGTGGAGCCGGGGGACCCAGGTCCATCCGGTCGTGCCCTCCGCTGCCGTCCATGAACCCGGCGCAGGGTCGGCGCTGCCGGGGACGGCGACGACGACAGCCACGCTGCCCTGAGGTGGCCTCAATGAGAGATATTGACGAAGACGTTCACGCTCCCGTCCTGCTGGACTGGGGTGGAGACGACGAGCACGTCCGGCCTCCGGTCGGCGTTCACGTCTCCGATAGCGACCGCCCTGGTGAAGAGGCTTTGGTACACGAGCGCTGCGTCGAACGTGCCGTCGCCCTTGCCGCGAAACACACCCACCGTGCCACCTCCGCCTTGCGCAAGGAAGATATCGGGCCGAGTATCGGAGTCGAAATCCGCCGTCGTGAGCGCTGTCTCGAGGGGCAAGTAGACCGGCGTGGTGATGGGCGCCGCGAACGTGCCCCCTGGCTGGCCAGGTACCACGCCGATGACGCTCGCGCTCCCCACCGTCGCGAACGCCATATCGAGCACGCCGTCGCCCGTGAAATCGGCGGGCGCGACGGTCCACGCGGAGTTCCCCACCGGGAGGCTCGTGGCCGCCGCGAACGTGCCGTCTCCGTTGCCGATCAAGACCCGAATATCGTCGCTGTCGTAGTTCGCCGTCGCCAGATCGATGTTTCCATCTCCATTGAAGTCGCGAGCCGTCACGTCCAGGATGTTCGCGCCCGCGGGATACGCGTTCGGCGGCAGGAACCCGCCGGCCTTGTCGTTGAGGAGCACCCGCAGCTCGCCGAAGGTGGTCGCGGCGATATCGACGGCGCCGTCTCCGTTCATGTCAGCGAGCGCGATCCTCCTCCCGCCCTCGTGGAGCGCCACGGGGTCGAACGAGCCTGCGCCGTCGCCGAGCAGCACACCGACCTTTCCCGCCTCGACGGTGCCGAACACGACGTCGAGGTGCCCATCACGATTCACGTCCCACGCGACGACCTGCTCCGGATCCACGCCGCCGGCAGGCATGGCCACGGACAACTCGAATGCGCCGCTGCCTCTTCCGACGAAGAGCGACAGCGACCGGCCGCCGGTATACGCGACGACCACATCGGCCTTGCCGTCTTCATTCCAATCGCCGAGCGCCGCGCCTCTCGCGCCCTTGCCCCCGAGGAGCGCCGGAGCTGCGTGGAACGTCCCATCTCCGCGACCTCGCGCGACCACGAGGCCGCTCATCGACATGACGAGATCTGCTTTGCCGTCCCCGTCGAGATCCCCCGACCGGACGCGTGAGCCACGGTCTCCAGTAGAGTACGTCACCCGGGGCTCGAGCCCCCCGAGCCCGTCACCCCGAAAAACGCTGAGGATCGAGTCGTCCATGCTTTGCACCGCGATGTCTTGCCTCCCGTCGCTGTCCCAGTCGCCGATGACGACGCCGCTCGGCGCGAGGCCCGCCGGGACGCGCCTGGTCGTCGAGAGCGCGCCCGACGGGCTACCCATCAAGAGGGTCATTCCCTTCGCATCGACGGCAGCGATATCGGGGTTGCCGTCGGCGTCGAGATCGCCGACCGCCAGATCAGCCGCGCTGCCGACCGGCACGCCGTCTCGCGCGGAGATCGTGTATTTCGTCACGGGGCCGAACACGCCGCCGGCCTGACCGAAGCGCACGCTGACGACCGGTGCGGAGAGCTCCGTGTCATAACCGACGATGTCCCGCACGCCGTCGCTGTCGAGGTCGGCCAGCGTGATGAATCGACAATTCGTGGTCCCGGTGATCGTCCTCGACGTCGTGAACGCGCCCGCGCCATCCCCCGCGAGGATCGTGATGTTCGTGCCATTGCTGCTCGCCACGACGTCGAGCTTCCCATCGCCGTTCACGTCCGCGAGGACGGGCGACATATAGTCCGCTCCCGGGCTCGAAATCGGGGCCTGGAACGTGCCGTCGCCGTTGCCGAGCAGGACGCGGACGCCGCCGCCGGCGCTCAGGAGCGTGACGACCAGATCCTGTTTCATGTCGCCGTTCACGTCGCCCACGGCGACGTCGTGCGCACCATTCACGACGTGTTCGGTCGAAGGAAGAAACCCACCCTTGCCGTCGGCGAGGAGCACCGACACTCTATTCGCGCTGCGTAGCGCCAGCGCGCCGTCGACCAGCCCATCGCCATTGAGGTCGGCGAGCGCGAATGGGGTGCCGACATAGCTCGAGCCGGTCGCATAAAATCTGACGACATCAAAATCGATCGTCTCCGCAGCCTGAGGCCCCTCCCCACCTGCGCCACCTTGGCCGCCGCTCCCGCCCGTGCCGCCTGCGCCGCCGCTCCCGCCCGTGCCGCCTGCGCCGCCGCCCCCGCCCGTGCCGCCTGCACCGCCGCTTCCGCCCGTGCCGCCTGCGCCGCCAGAGCCGCCGCCCCCGCCCATGCCGCCTGCGCCGTCCACACCGCCGCTCCCGCCCATGCCGCCTGCGCCGCCGCCCCCCACGCCGCCCGCGCCACCTTGACCGCCGAGCCCCCCGCCGCCCTGACCAACGGGGTGACCGGATGGAGCGTCACCGCAGGCACAGCTGAAGAAAATGACGAACGCCGACGGCAAAACTCCGCGATGTTTACGCATTTGAATATCACCTTACAATGAGCCTGGATGGGGAGGATAATCCGCGCAAAGCCAATCCGGAAGGTGGTCGGGTCGGCGCAGTCCGCCGCGAGCTCGCCAGGCCCCAAGCTCACCGGTTGGGCCTGGGTTGGGACCATGCCGTCCGAGCGGCTGCGGTCCGCCGCCACGCCTCCTCGAAACCCGGGGCGAACCGAGCGCGTCGCTCGGCGCGGAGCCCTCCTCCGCAGGCCATCCCTGCCCGCGCTGGTTCTCCGGGGGGAACAGGTGTCTCCTTCCGAGAGACAGGGTGCTCGGCAGCCCCGTGCTCTTCTCCCGGGATCAGGCGAGCGATGAGCCTCGTTTTCGGCGCGAACGCCGGGGCCCGTCGGCGGACGCGCGGCCCTCTCGCCGTGGCATGACGATTGCGAAACCTGCCGCCGTACGCCGCGCTTCTCGGCGGCAACGCCCCTTCGACCACCGAGCCATGCACGTCGTGCGTGGGCCGCTTCAACACAACGGAGATGAACATGACGTTCAATCGAACGATCGAGTCTGCTCGCGCCAAAGATCATGGGACCGGCAAATCGCTCCTCGTTTCTCGGCGCACGATCCTGGGTCTGCCGCTGCTGGCCGCGCCGGCGCTGCTCACAGGCTGCACGGCCGAGACGATCCTCAGCGCCGGCTTCAACCAGGACGCCGCATCCCAGCTGCCGAGCTCGCAGCAAACGGTCGGCACCGTCGCGACGGCGCTCGGCAACGGCAACGTGATGGTGGCCGCTTCGCCGGCTGGCGAGGCCAACGAGCAGTGGGTGCTCATTCAGCACCCGAGCTTCAACGACGTGACGTCGATCCAGGGTCGCTTCAGCGCCTTCCGCGGAGATGGTCAATACGTGGCGACCGCCAGGCTCTACATTCCAGGCGCGGACGGCGGCGTCCCGACGCTGCAGTTCGAGGGCTTCAACCAGCCGCTGAGCGACCTGAAGAGCTTCTTGCACCTCGACTTTCTCACGAACGGAACGGTGCGCGTCAACGACGACAGCAACCTGGTCTTTGGAACGTATCAACGCGGGCAGGTGTTCAGCGTACAGGTGACGTTCAACATCAGCGCGACCGCGGCGACGGCGAGCATCTCCCTCCTGGGAATGGCGTCGGGTAGCCTCGACGTCGCGATCCCGAGCTACTTCCTCAACCAGGCGCGGAACTTCGGCGCGGTCAGAGCCTGGATGGGCGCGAACTCCACGGGCTCCTTCTACGTGGATGATCTCTCGGTCATCTTCGTGACGCCGTAGGCGTGCTGTGACGCGCACGACAGCAGGACGAGGCGGTCAGGCTACCTGGACTCCTGGTGGGTGGAGCTATGCGCCGGACGTGGCGGCGTCGCTCACGATCCAGGCAAAGCGGTCGTCCACACCCGCGCTCCCGCCGCTCTCGTCGCTCTGATCGGACCACGAGAATCGCTCGCTCACGCGCGCCTTCGCGCTCGCGCTCGCGTCGCCCCTCCAGGCGAACCGATCGCCAACCACGGTCTTGCTGGTCTCGTCATCATCGTCGTCATCGCCCGTGCCCCCCACGGGGTCCCCGAGGTCGTCGTAGACGCCGCTCCTGCTCCCGAGCGCGAACGGCCCGAAGCTGTACCCGTCCGAGGCCGCGTCGAGATCCCCGGGGTCGTGGTACTGCGCGTCGATGGAGCTGGTGAGCTTCCCGCCGATCTTCTTCGAGTATTTGAACCCGTTCGCCAGGGCCGTGTACTTGAGGATGCTGCTCACCTTCCGCGACTTCAGGAGGTTCTCCTCGGTCACCTTCTTCCACGTCTTCACGGCGATGATCGTGTCCTTCGCCGACTTCGCCGCCGCGCCAAGGCTCTTCCCGAGCTTCTTCATGCGATCGGCGGCGCCCTCGCCGAGCTCCGCGGCGCCCTGCTTGAACGACTTCCACAGGCTGCCGTCCGCGGCCTCCGCGAGCTCCTCGAGCAGCTCGTCGCTCTGCGATCGCAGCCGGCTGAGCGAGTCCGAGAAGCTCTCGGCCGCCTGCTTGCCCACCTTCGACGCGACGTCGTCGGCCGCCTCCTCGGCGGACTCCTTGAGGATCTTCGTGAGCGTCTCCTCGGCGCTCTCCCGCGCGAGGGCCTTGCCGGCCCGCTTGAAGAACGGCTGCGCGAGATCCGCGCTCTTGGCGGCGGCCATCTTCGCGCCCTTCATCAGCCCCTTCCCGGCGGCCTTCGCGCCCTTCCACAGCTTGCCCGCGATCTGGCCGCCGGCCCTCGGCATCGCGCCGCGTCTGCTCCGCGATCCGCTCGATCAGCGCCGGCAGCCGGTCCACCTGCTCGGGCTCCGTCACGATCTCTGGTGCACGAGCTTCGTACGAGGGCTTCATCGCGGCGCGCTCGCGGGAGAGTCTCCCGCTTCCTGGATCGAAGAAGAGCGCACCCGGGCGCGCCGGGCAATCGCAATCTGAACGTCCCGGGTTGCGACCGCGGACACTACGGCGCAGGACTCTTCCACCGCCTTGCGGCTCCCGGCATGGTCAAACATTGACACGCAGCACATGGAGGATGGCGAAGGGTCGTTCGGCGCGGCGCATGTCCACGAGCCTGAAGAGCCCCTGCTGACGCCACGCTGTCAGCAGGCGCAAACTACATGGGATGCGCGTCAACTCCGCAGCCGCGGCTGCGCAAGGAGGCCGTCATGGATTTCGTCTCGATTCGCATCATCACCGACGCGACCAAACGTCTGGTCGCGTTCTACGAGCACGTCACGGGCGTCGCGGCGACCTGGTACACCGAAGACTTCGCCGAGCTGAAGACGCCTTCGTGCACCCTCGCCATCGCGCACCGGCGCACCATGGATCTCTTCGCGGCGGGAGCAGCGCACCCCGCCGACAACCACTCCGTCATCGTCGAGTTTCGCGTGAGCGACGTCGACGCGGAATATCGACGGCTGGCTCCTGTCATCGGTAAGGTCGTGCAGGAGCCGACGACCATGCCCTGGGGCAACCGTTCGCTCCTCTTCCGCGACCCGGACGGCAACCTCGTGAACTATTTCACCCCCGTCAGCCCGGAAGCGATCAAAAAGTTCGACAGGCAGCGCTGATCGCCCCGGCGCGAGCGCGCGAGGTGGGCCAGCGAAGCGCTCGTCACCCCGACGTCCGGCGGCTCCTTGGCGATCGGGGTCGCGACGCCTTCGTGGGACACGACGTCGAAGACCAGGTGCCCGTGCCCGCGATGACGGCCCGGACCGCCGCGGCTTCCAATTTGTCCAATACGGCGGCGCGCGCGGGCGACAGAATCCGCGCATGAAGATCATCCTCAAGATCATCCTCATGCTGGTCATCCTCTCCCTCGGAGGTTGCATCTCCCACAGCACGGAGTCGACTTCGCCCATGCAAAGCCCCAATGCCACCTCGGCCGTCGTCCGCTACCAGGTCACGGACGTCGATCGCGCCGTTCGCTTCTACACAGAGCGGCTCGGCTTCACGCTCGACCTGCAGGCCGGCACCGCGTTCGCAACGGTCTCCCGCGGTGACTTGCGCTTGCTCCTGAGCGGCCCCGGCAGCTCCGGCGCGCGCCCCATGCCCGATGGCCGCGCTCAGGTCGCCGGCGGCTGGAACCGCATCGTCCTCTACGTCGACGACCTCGCCGCGATCATCGAGCGACTCCGCGCGGCCGGCACGCCCTTCCGGAACGACATCGAAAGCGGCGTGGGGGGCGCGCAGATTCAACTCGAAGATCCCGACGGCAACCCGGTCGAGCTTCACGAGGCGCCGGAGGAATCGACCTCGGCAGCAGGAAACCCCGATGCCACCTCGGCAGTCGTCCGCTACCAGAACACGGACGTCGATCGCGCCGCTCGCTTCTACACCGAGCAACTGGGCTTCACGCTCGACCTGCGGTCCGGTACGGCGTTCGCGACGGTCTCCCGCGGTGACCTGCGCTTGCTCCTGAGCGGCCCCGGCAGCTCCGGCGCGCGCCCCATGCCCGACGGCCGCGCTCAGACAGCGGGCGGCTGGAACCGCATCGTCCTCTACGTCGACGACTTCGCCGCGATCATCGAGCGACTCCGCGCGGCCGGCACACCCTTCCGAAACGACATCGAGCGCGGCATGGGGGGCGCGCAGATTCAACTCGAAGATCCCGACGGCAACCCGATCGAGCTCCACGAGGCATCGGCGGGTTAGCTATGCGCCGGCCGCGCCGCGGCGCATCCCGACGCCGCGCCGCTCCTTCGCGGTCATCCAGTCAGGACGCCTCGGGTTCGCGCGTGTCGCCGGTCCCTTCCGCGCGCCCCATCCGGCGCGGCGATGGCGATGTGATGCAACTTGACGCGTTCGCGGGAGGACTGGGCGACGAGCGCGGTCGGCGAATTGCCGGAGAGGGCCACGAACTCGCGGATCAGGTGCGACTGATCGCAGAACCCTGACGTGGCAGCGAGCCGGGCCCAGTCCGGCTCGCGCTCCCCCTCGGCCCGCGAGAGCGCCTTCCGAAAGCGTGTGATCCGGGCGAAGGCCTTCGGCGCGAGGCCTGTCTCGGCGGTGAACACGTCGACAAGCCGACGGTGGCTGATGCCGAGCGTGGCCGCGACGTCCGCGACGCGCCTTTCGCCTCCATCGAGCGCCGCGATCGCGTGCGGCACCAGGGGATGACCGGGGCGCGCATCCGAAAGGCGGTCGAGCAGCGCGCGCTCGAGCAGCGCGAAGCGAGCGCGCGGCTCCGGCGCCGAGCACAGGCGTTCGCGGAGCTCCGCCGCTCGCAGCCCCCAGAGGTCCGCGAGGTCGACGTGCGTGTCGGTCAGCGCGCCGGGCGGAGCGCCGAGGAACGGCCACGCGCCACCGGGGCGGAAGTGGACCCCGACCATCGACGCGTGCTCGCGTGTATCGACGCCGAAGGAGGACTGGTACGCACCCGACACGACGGCACCGGAGTGGCGACGGAGGGTGGGGCCGTCGTAGATGCGAACCTCGTCCTCGTCGAGGTTGACGACCAGCTGGAGGGTACCGGAGGGCAGGATGCGCTCGGCGGCGTGAGGCGGAGCAGCCGAAAGGTACCAGAGCTCGGCGACGTGCGCCGAAAGCGGCGGACCCGGCACGTGGCGGACATACAACACGTGGACACTATGGCCGACGATGACCTCGCCGGCCACATCGCTGCGCGGCGCTCGCGAAGCCCGAGTGCTCCCGTCGCACCTTCCCCTAGGCTGGCGTGAAGCTCGCGAGGTCGGCAATCCCGAGCGCCGCCTCGAGCGCGGCGACCTCGGCGACCGCCTTCTCGAAGCCCTCGTCGCCGAGCATGCGGTGCTCCTTTTCCTCGAACTGCTCGCCGAGTTCGGCATACGCCTTGGCGCCGACGAGCGCCCGGAGCGCGGGAAAGAGCACCGTGTCCTCGCGCGCCGCGTGCGGCCGGTACATCCGATTGAACGCGCGCAGCCTGTCGGCGAGCTTGCGGCGGGCGGCTTGCTCGCGAAGCGGCTCCCTCGCGAGCGTGAGCACGTCGGCGGTCACGAGGCGCCCCGCCTGGTGCTGCCGCCGGAGCACCGCGACGAGATCGGTGTGCTTACCGGCCCTCTCGAAGCGGGGGAACAGGAAGTCTTCTTCGAGCTTCTCGTGATAGTCCTCGATCACCCGGCGCACGACGCCCGCAGCCGAGAGGAGCACGTCGCCCGGGACATCTTCGGGCCCATCCAGGCGCCGGATTGCCTCGTCGTACAGGAACATGACCCGGCGCAGGACCCCGTGCTCTCGCATCAGATCTTCGCCGGGGGTGACCTCGTCGCCTTCCCCGGCGCCGCCTTCCTGTTTCGGTTCGCGGGCCACCGCGTCGCGCGGACGCGCGCAGGCGCCGAGGACGGCGCTCATGCCGATGCCGCTGGTCGCGAGCACCAGCGTCCGCCGCAACAATCCGTCGTTGTTCATGGGCGTTACCTCCCTTCCGCACCGCGCCCCAGCTTGCTACCCGTGCTTCAGCCCCTCCACGCGCGTTGTGCGATCGAGCAGCCCATTCCCCTGGAGGCGCCGGTCACGAGCGCAGCGGCCGGCTCCATCCCGTGACCTGCGATGCGGGCGGTTTGAGCCATGGATCACGATACCAAGGAGCTCCCAGCCGGCCGATGCGGAGGCGCCGGGTTCGATTGTACGACCGAGCCGGAAGGCCGCAGGCCGCGTCCGTACGGCAGCGCGTCCAGGTTGACGAGATTACCAGGATGGTCTACGCGCTTCGAACCATGATCTCGACGGCGCATCGAGAGATCCGGGTGAGCCTCTGGAAGATCCACATCCACACTCCCTCGAGAAGGGCTGGAACGAAATGAGGAAACTCCTGCGCAAGATGCTCGATTCCGATGCGCCTGCGGCGACGCTCCTTGTCCGCCTCTCGGTCGGGGCCGTCTTCTTGTCCGAAGGGCTCCAGAAGTTCATCTATCCAGCGGAGCTCGGCGCCGGAAGGTTCGTCAAGATCGGCATCCCCTGGCCGGAGGCCATGGGACCTTTCGTAGGGGTGGTCGAGATCGTCTGCGGGGCGCTCGTGCTCGCGGGGCTCCTGACCCGGGTCGCCGCCGCTCTGCTCGTCATCGACATGGTCGTGGCGCTGGTCTCGACCAAGCTTCCGATCCTGCTCGGCCAAGACATCCTGGGCTTCCACGTGCGCAAGATGCCGCAATACGGCTTCTGGAGCATGGCCCACGAGGCGAGGACGGACTGGGCGATGCTGCTGGGCGCGCTCTTTCTCCTCGTCGTCGGCGCGGGGCGCCTGTCCGTCGACGCGCGCCTGGCGCGGCGCCGGAGCGCGCCGTGAATGAATCGACCACCTCTCCCACGTCGGTCCGGCGCTGGACGGGGGCCGATCTGCGCGAGCTCGCGTGGCTGTTCCTGCGCCTCGGCGTGACGGCGTTCGGGGGGCCTGCCGCGCACGTCGCGATGATGCAGGACGAGGTCGTGCGCCGGCGCAAGTGGCTCTCGGAGGAGCGCTTCCTCGACCTGCTCGGCGCGACGAACCTCATCCCCGGCCCCAACTCGACGGAGATGGCGATCCACATCGGCTACGACCGAGCGCGAGGACCAGGCCTCGCGGTGGCCGGCATCTGCTTCATCCTGCCCGCGATGCTCATCACGGGCGCCCTCGGCTGGGCCTACGTGCGCTTCGGAACGTTGCCGGCAGCCACGTGGCTGCTCTACGGCATCAAGCCAGTGATGATCGCGGTCGTGGTGCAGGCGATCGGCGCGCTCGCGCCGAAGGCCGCCCGCACCAGGTCGCTCAGGCTCCTCGGCGTGCTGGCAGCCGTCCTCGCGTGGCTCGGCGTGAACGAGCTCGCCGTGCTGTTCGGCGCGGGCGCTGCCAGCGTGGCGCTCGCCCGCCTCGGCAGGGGCCGCGGGGCGCCCTCCGCCCGCCCTCCGGCGCCGAGCGATGAAGATACAGGCGCCGGCAACAGAGCGGCGGCGCTGGCGCCGTGGCTACCCGGGTTTGCCGTCGCAGGGTCGGTCACGCTGCCAGGGCTCTTCTGGGTGTTCTTCAAGACCGGCGCGGTCCTCTTCGGCAGCGGCTATGTCTTGCTCGCGTTCCTGCGTGCGGATCTCGTGGAGCGGCTCGGCTGGATGACCGAGGCGCAGCTCCTGGACGCGATCGCGGTGGGGCAGGTCACGCCGGGGCCTGTGTTCACGACCGCGACGTTCGTGGGGTACGTGCTGGCCGGCCCTGCGGGCGCGCTCGTCGCGACCGTCGGCATCTTCTTGCCCGCGTTCTTCTTCGTCGCCGTGAGCGGCCCCTTGGTGCCGCGGCTGCGCCGCTCGCCGGTCGCGGGGGCGGTCCTCGATGGGGTGAACGTCGCTTCTCTCGCCCTCATGCTCGTCGTGACGTTGCAGCTCGGTCGCGCTTCGCTCATCGATCTGCCCACCGTGCTGCTGGCGGCCGCGAGCGCGCTCTTGCTCTTTCGCTTCAAGGTCAATTCGACCTGGCTCGTCGTCGGCGGCGGCGCGCTGGGCTGGGCCATCCACAGCGCAGGATTCGCGGGGTGAGGTAGGCGCCCGGCACGCGCGCCACCGGCAACGCCAGCGACGAGCCGCGCGATACGGCCCACGGCGCCGCACACCCCGGGGCGGCTCGGCGCCCATGGGTGGCCGCGGAGCGGAACGTCCCCGCCTCCAAATTGGTTGCGCACCGCAACCATCTGTGTTCTCCTCGGAGGGTGACCACGAGAGAGCTCCGCTCGGAGGTCCGCGCCTTCGTTCGCGGCTTCGGTCTCCTGGACGAGGAGCGGACACCGTGCGGTGTCCGGGTGGCGCCGCGCGAGGCCCACGCCCTGACGGTACTGGCGGACGCCGAGCGGGCGGGCGAGCATCTCTCCCAGAGCGACCTGCGGCGGGCGCTCGGCATCGACAAGAGCAATGTCACCCGGCTGATACAGCGCCTTCGTGACGATGGCCGGGTGGAGCAGGACGTCAGTGAGGAAGACGGACGGGTCCGCCGCCTGCGGCTCACCTCGGCCGGGCGCCGCATGGCGGGGCGGCTCGAGGAGCAAAGCCTGCTGCGGTTCCAGGCGATCGTGGACGCCATCCCCTGCGAGGAGCGCGCCGCCGTGGTGCGCGCGCTGTACGCCCTGAATCGTGCGCTCTCGCGCGTGACGCGCGCGACAGAGGAGCAACCCGATGCGAGCGATGCGAGCGACTCTCCATGACCTTCTTCTCGGGCTCCTCGGAGCTCTCCTGATGTCCCCGATCGCCTCCTGCACGCCTTCCAGCGAGACCGCTGCGGGACCCGCGCCGGGCGCTCCGGCGGTGGTGCAGGTCCGCTCGTTCGGCGCCCTGCGCGCGATCATGCACGAGGGGCAGACGGGGCCCGCCGTGCGCATCGGCGATGTGGTGCCGGGCCCGCGCGCGTTCGGGGTCGGGGCGCTCAGCGGGTTGCGCGGGGAGGTCACCGTCGTCGACGACGCGATCTGGACCTCCTATGCGCGCGACGACGGGACCCTCGACGTCCGCCCCGCCGGGGCGGAGGAGCAGGCGACGCTCTTCGTGGTGGCGAACGTCGCGCGGTGGCAGGAGGCGACGCTCGACGCCGACGTGCCTGACGGGCAAATCGACGCGCACATCGAGGCATTGCTGCGGGAGCGCGGCCTCGATACGGAGGGCGCCGTCCCGGTCCAGGTGCGCGGCGGCTTCCGCGATCTCCGGTGGCACGTCATCGACGGGAAAAAGCTCACCCCCGGCGGAGGCCACGCCGACCACGTCCGGGCGTCGGTGAGCGGAGCGCTCCCCGCCGTCGAGGGGGTGCTGGTGGGCTTCTTCTCGAAGCACCACCACGGCGTCTTCACGCACATGGGGTCAAACACGCACTTTCACGTCGTCCTGCCGGAGCGACCGCTGATGGGCCACGTGGACGGCGTGACGCTCGCTCGCGGCGCGCGGATCCTCCTGCCGGCGCCCTGAGGCTCGTTCCGGCAGGGCAGACGCCCTATCCCCGATGACGGGAGGCGTGCATCGCGACGGCGATCCCGTCCTGGAGCGTGCCCTTCGTGACGACCCCCTGCAGGGGTGCGTCGAGGTGTACGAGCGTCCGGGCCACCTCCGAGCCTATCCCGGTGATCACCGTGCGCGTCCCCAGGAGCCGCAGGCCGCTGGCCGCGGCGAGGAGCATGGTGGCGACGCTCTCGTCCACGCGTTTGAGGCCCGTGATATCCAGAATGACGAACTCTGCGCCTCGGCTGCTGGCGCCGTGGAGCATCGCATGGATGGCCTGCTGAGCCCGGTCGCTGTCCATCGTACCGATGAGCGGCATGACGAGGATGCGATCCGTGATGGGAATGAGCGGCGTGGAGAGCTCGAGGAGCCGGCTGCGCTGCACTGCGATGACCTGCTCGTGCAGCGCGGTTTTCTCCGCGTTCGCGCGGCCCTTCTCGACGAGCTCGCGCTCGAGCCCCTCCTTGGCCTCGCGCAGCTCGTCGGTGCGGGTCATGAGCTCGACGAGGAGCGCCTCGCGCGCGGCCTCGACGGCGACGCGCTGCCGAACCTCCGACTCCAGGCTCGCATTCTTCTCCTGCAACGCCCGCGTCATGCGCCGGACGGCGATGTGCGGGCGTATCCGCGCAAGGAGCTCCTCGGTATCGAAGGGCTTGCTTATGTAGTCGACGGCGCCCGCCTTCAACCCTTGCAGCCGGTGCTCCCGATTGTTCAAGGCGGTCATGAAGACGATCTGCGTGTCGGCGGTCTGCGGGTTGGCCTTCAGGCGCTTGCACACCCCGAAGCCATCGATATCTGGCAACATCACGTCGAGGAGGACGAGATCCGGCTGCTCGCGCTCGATCAAGCTGATCGCCATGTTGCCATCCGTGGCGACGGCGAGGTCCAGATGCTCGCTCGACAATGCGTCGAGGAGCGTGTCGAGGTTGGCGGGATTGTCGTCGACCGCGACCACGAAGCCATTGAATTGCGTCAAAATCGTCCCCCCAGCGCCTGAAAAACGCAGCTGGACGCTATCAAGGAGCGTGACGACTGTAAAGGGTCAAGCATGCAGCGTCGCCCCGGCAGCGCGGTTCCGAAGATCCCTGCGAAGCGCTCACACGACGCATCTGTAACATCCTTCACGTCGAGAACACCAGGACACATCAAACTGTGTGTGTGCCGACGTGTACGACTTTGCGCAACGTTGGTCACGATCTGGAAACGGCGCACGCGGGTGTGCCCCAGCACGTGCGTAGGGTGCGCGAATGTGGCAGTCGCGAAGCGTCTTTCAAATTTGCATTGACTTGTGTTGCCCTGCCCAGGCTAGTTTAGCGCACACTCGGCTATCGGGCCGGGGCGCAGATGGATGGGAGGGGCTCGGGCATGGAACTGACTGAGTATGCGCTGGGGGATATCGCGTACGAGGGAAGCGAGACGCGCGTCTGTCGCGCGGTGCATCTCCCCTCGGGCGCGCAGGTGGCGATCAAGTTTCCGCTCGCCGACGTACCCAACCCGCGCGTCATGGGGCGGCTGGTCCACGAGCATCAGGTGCTTCAGCAGCTCGCGGCGGTGCCAGGCGTGGCGCGCGTGCATGCGTTCGAGCAGCGGAACGGCACCGCGGCGCTGGTGCTCGAGAACCCTGGAGCGAGCTCGCTGGATCAGGTGCTCGCCAAGCACGGTCGTTTGCCGGTGGTGGCCGGGCTGCGGTTCGGGCAACGCCTTGCTCAGGTGCTCGAGGGCGTGCATGCCGCCGGCGTGATGCACAAGGACGTCAAACCGCAGAACCTGCTGGTGGACGACACGTACGAGCAGATCACCCTGCTCGACTTCGGCATCGCCTCGCTGCTGTCGCAGGAAGCGACCGAGGCGAGCATCCCCGAAGCGCTGGAAGGGACTTTGGCGTACATCTCGCCAGAGCAGACGGGGCGCACGGCGCGCGCGCTCGATACGCGCACGGATCTCTATTCGCTGGGCGTGACGCTCTTCGAGGTGCTCTCGGGGCGGCGGCCCTTCACGGACCGCGATCCGCTCTCGCTGGTGCACGCGCATCTGGCCAAGAGCCCGCCTCCGCTCGACACGATCGCGCCGGAGGTGCCGAGCGGCGTGTCGGCGATCATATCGAAGCTCCTGGCGAAGGATCCCGAGCGGCGGTACCAGACAGCCAGAGGCGCGGCCGAGGATCTCGAGGAGGCGCTCCGCGCGCTCCACCAGCGCGGTACGGCGGCGCCCTTCTCGCTTGGAAAGAAGGACTTCTCGCGGAAGCTGCGGTTGCCGCAGGTGCTCGTGGGGCGGGAGCGGGACGTCGAGCGGGTAGGCGAATCGTTCGCCCGCGCCGAGCGAGGCGCGGCGGAGCTCTTGCTCGTCGGCGGACCGTCGGGCATCGGCAAGACGGCCCTGGTGCGCACTGTCTACCACGACATCGCGAAGGCGGGGCGCGGCCTCCTGATCGCAGGCAAGCACGACCAGCTCGCGCGGTCGACGCCGTTCGCCGCGATAGCGCAGGCATTCGGGGGCCTGATGCGCCAATGGATTTCGAGCCCGAAGGCGGTCCTGGAGACCTGGCGAGATCGGATCCGGAACGAGGTCGGGGACAACGCGCGGCTCATCGCAGACGTGGTCCCGGAGCTCGACCTCGTCATGGGCAAGCTGCCGCCGGTGCCGCCGGCGGAGGGCGAGCAGGTGCTCAATCGGCAGAAGCTGACGTGGTTGAACTTCGTTCGAACCGTCACGGCGCCGAACCCGCCGCTCGTCATGTTCCTGGACGACATGCAGTGGGCAGACAGCGCCACGCTGATCATCCTGCAGACGCTGCTGACGGACGTGGAGCGAAGGTCGCTGCTGGTGATCGCGGCCTACCGTGACAACGAGACGCCGCCCGAGCATCCGCTGTGGAAGCTCGTCGAGGCAGTGGAGGCGAGCGAGGCCAAGGTATCGAGGCTGACGGTGGGCCCCCTGTCGGAAGAGCAGGTGCAAAAGTGGCTCTCGCGCACGCTCGAGAGCGAGCCGAAGCGCGTCGAGCCGCTCGCGCGTGTGCAGTGGCAAAAGACGCGCGGAAACCCGTTCTTCCTGGAGCAGCTGCTGTTCTCCCTGCACCGGCAGAAGCTCCTGGCGAGGGACGCCGAGAGCGGGGAATGGCGCTGGAATCAAGCGGACCTGGAGCGAGCGCAGATCACCGACAACGTCGTGTCGTTGCTGACAGACAAAGTGCGAGAAATGCCGGACGCGACACAGCAGCTCATGGGGCTCGCGGCGTGCGCGGGGCACACGTTCCACCTCCACGATCTGGAGCGATTGAGCGGGTGGGAGCCCGCCCGGGTGACAGGAGCGTTATGGCCGGCGCTGCAGGAGGAGCTGGTCGTGCCGGTCGACGGGGCGTATCGCCCCGCGCAGGCGCTCGGAGGGGTGGGCGACGGAGCGCTGGACGCTTCGTACCGGTTCTTGCACGACCGCGTGCAGCAGGCGAGCTACGAGCGGATCTCGCCGGAGCAGCGCGTCCTCGCGCACCTCGAGATCGGCCGGCGGCTCTGGGCGCGGTATCGCGCGGAAGGAGGCACGCCTCAGCAGCTCCTCGAGCTCGCGCGGCACATGAACCAGGGTTCGGCGCGGCTCACGTCCGTGGAGGAGCTCAATGACGTCGCGCGGATGAACCTGGAGGCCGCTCGCGTCGCGAAGGCCGCGAGCTCCCACCGCCTGATGGCCACCCTGCTGGAGAACGCGCAGGCGCTCCTCGGCGAGCGAGCCGCCAAGGAACAGCTGGCGCTGTCGGTGGAGATAGCGCTGGAGCAGCTGGAGGCGGCGTATCTGTTGCGAGATTTCGAGGACGTCGAGCGGCGTGCGCTCGACTTGCTCGCGAGGCCTGTCGGGGCGGCGGCCTGGCTGTCGGCGCAGGAGATCCGCGTCCGCTGCTGCCTGGCGACGGGCCGGTATGCGCGGGGGATCGGGCTTGGTATCGCGGCGCTCGCGGAGCGGGGCTTCGCCTTCCCCGAGACGGACGAAGCGTGTCAGCCGGCGCTCCTCGAGGAGTCCGCCGCGCTGGATCGATGGCTGGAGCAGGACCTCGGCGCGTTCGACCGAATGCCGCCCGAGCAGTCCCCGGAACACCGGCTCATCGACGCCCTGATGACGCAGACGCAGCTCTGCTCCATCTACGGCGGCCGGCCGATGCTCTACACGCTCATCATCGTTCGCCTGGTCTCCGAGGCGGTGCGACGGGGGGCCCTCACGCCAGCTGCCACCCTCATGCTCTGCAGCTTCGCCAATGTCTGGTCGGTGGCCACGGGCATGTACCGCCGCGTCTTGCGGTGGGTCGAGCCCGGGGTGCGCGCTGCAGAGCGCGTCGGGTCCCCGATGCTCCCCGAGTGCCTGGTGCTCCATGGTATCTACATGGTCTATTCCAGGCCTGTCGACGAGACGGCTGCCCTCTATGAGCGAGGCATGGCGGCCGGCCTGAAGCTCGGTTCGTTCCAGGGCACGAGCTGGGGCCTCCTCGCCGATCTGTTCTATTACCGCGTCTGGCGTGGCCTGCCGCTCGTCCAGGTCGACGCGCAGGTCAAGGCTCGCTGGGATCTCGTGCAGCGCGCGGGCGACGCGGTGGGAAGGCACCACTTCGAGGCGATCGCGTCCTATTGTGACGTGCTGATGACCGCCGAAGGCGCCCCGAAGCTCCTGAAGGACGAGCCGCTGTCGCGAGGCTCGCACTCCCTCCTGGCCGACGGGGACGGGTTCACGGGAGGGCTCGCTCGCACCCTGGAAGTCTATCTGTTCGGCGTCACCGGCAGGTGGGAGCGAGCGCTGTCGCGGGCGCGGGAGGCAGACCAGTCTCGAGCCGACATCCTCGGCATGCCGCCGGTCACGGATATCCCGTTCTTCCTCGCCCTCTCGGCGGCGAAGTGCTGGCAGGACGCCGCCGGCGCCGAGGAGCAGGCGCGGCTGCGGGAGCACATCGAGCACGGCCTCGAGCGGCTGCGGTACTTCGCGGAAGGTTGCGCGCCGAACTTCGTCCACAAGCTGCGCCTCGCCGAGGCCGAATACGCCCGCGTCCGCGGCGAGACCGAGGAGGCCATCGCCAGGTACGACGAGGCCATCGAGCTCGCGCGCGAGCACCGCTTCCTCCACATCGAGGCGCTCTCGATCCAGCTCGCCGCCGAGTTCCGGCTGCAAACGGGCAAGAGGCACATCGGGGCGATGTACCTGCGCGAGGCTCGCGACGCCTATGCGCGCTGGGGCGCGGTCAACGTGGTCGCCCACCTGAACGCAAAATACCCTGCCTTGCTCAAGGCGGCCATGCAGGGGGCGCCTGTCGAGCGCGCGATGACGGCGGCGGCGACCACGGCGACAACGGGCGCCTCCACGGGCGCGAGCCTCGACGCGAACACGGCAGTGCGCGCGGCGCAGGCGCTCTCGAGCGAGCTCGACCCGGAGCGCGTCGTGGGCCGGCTGATGGAGCTGCTGCTGGCGAACGCGGGGGCGCAGCGCGGCGCCCTCGTGCTCCGCGAAGGGGAGGCGCTCTCCGTCGTGGCGCGGCTGTCGGTGGAGGGGGCCCGCATCGAGACGGGGCTGTCGGAGCCGCTCGGGCAAAGCCACGACGTTCCGGCGACGATCGTGCAGTACGCGGCCCGCGCGGGCGAGCCGGTGGTGACAGGCGATGCGACGAGCGACGCGCGCTTCGCCATCGACCCTTACCTCGCGTCGCGCGTGGTGCTCTCGCTGCTGGCCCTGCCCTTGACACACAGGGGCCATCTCGTGGGCGTGCTGTACCTCGAGCACCGCGACGTGCCGTCGGCGTTCCCTCCTGCGCGCGTGGAGTTCCTGTCGGTGCTGGCCTCGCAGGCGGCCATTGCCGTCGAGAATGCCGTCCTGTACCGGGACCTGGAGTCCAAGATCAAGGAGCGCACGGCCGAGCTCCAGATCGCCAAGGAGGCGGCCGATCGGGCGAACCGGGCGAAGAGCGATTTCCTCTCGAGCATGAGCCACGAGCTGCGCACGCCGCTCAACGGCATCCTCGGTTATGCCCAGGTCCTCGCTCGCGCGCCCGAGCTCTCCCCGAAGAGCCGTGACGGGGTGCAAGTCATCAAGAAATCGGGCGAGCACCTCCTTTCCTTGCTGGAAGACGTGCTGGACCTCGCGAAGATCGAGGCCGGCAAGATGGATCTCGTCTCGAAGAAGTTCGATTTGCAGGCCCTGGTGCGCACGGTGGTCGATCTGTGTCGCGTGCGCGCGGACCAGAAGAGCATCGCGTTCACCCATGAGATACGCGGTGGGGCGACGTCCGCGTTCTACGGCGACGAGAAGCGCCTGACTCAGGTGCTGTTGAACCTTCTGAGCAACGCCATCAAGTTCACCGAGCGAGGGAGCATCGCCCTCGTCATCGACGAGCTGAAGCGCGGCCCCGATGAAGCAAGCACGTTGCGGCTCCGGGTCGAGGACACGGGCCCCGGGATCGCCGCGGAGCATGTCGCGCGCATCTTCGATCCCTTCGAGCAGCTCGGCGATCACAAGGCGAAGAGCGCCGGGACGGGGCTCGGCCTCGCCATCACGAAGAAGATCGTCGACCAGATGGGCGGCACGATCGAGGTCGAGAGCGAGCTCGGCCGAGGAAGCGCCTTCACGGTGACGCTCACGCTCGCGGCGGGGCCTGCCTCCGCGAGCGCCGACAGGGCCCTCGGATGGCATACGATCACCGGGTATCGCGGAGAGCGCCGCACGATCCTCGTCGTGGACGACAACCCGCACAACCGTGCCTTGATGAGCGATCTGCTGGCCCCGATCGGCTTCGAGGTCGTGGAGGCCGAGGACGGTGAGGCGGCGCTCCGGCTGGCCCTGGAGCGGAGGCCGGCGCTCATCTTGATGGACCTGGTCATGCCAGGCATGGACGGCCGTGAAGCCACGCGCCGCCTGCGGCAGATGCCCGAGCTCGGCGAGGTCGTCATCCTGATCTCGTCGGCGAACGTCTCCGGAGCCGAGCGGGAGGAGGGCATCAGCGCCGGTTGGAACGACGCCGTGCACAAGCCGGTGCAAGCGGGCGCGCTCTTCGACAAGATCCACCGCTTCCTCGGCGTGGAATGGATTCATGCGGAGGAGAAGGCCCCTGCCACGGCGGCGCGGCAGAGCGGCCCGCTGGTGCCGCCTTCGGCCGAGGAGCTTGCGTTCCTGTCGCGGCTGGTGGCGTCAGGGCGCGTCCGGAACGTGGTGGCAGAGGCGGCGCGGATGGAGGAAGCCGACCCGCGGCTCGGCCCGTGGCTCGAGCAGCTCAGGGGGCTCGTGCGGACGTACCAGATGCGAAAGCTGCAAGAGTTCGTCGATGGGTATGCCGCAGGCACGGCGCTGCCCAGCAAGAGCGCCTAGCGAGCTCCGACGCGCTCGAGCAGGAGGACGCCCGCCGCATCGACGCGCACGGTCGAAGAAGGTTCTGTCACCTGCGACGAGCGGCGCTCCTCCATTGCTATCGACTCGGCGCCACGTCAGGCGCTGGGCCGGGAGGACGCCGCCGCCCCTGCCGTAATGGACGCTGAAGCATCTGAAGACGGCCGGTTGGGCCTGGAATGCTCGCGCCGGCCGGACCGTCGCCTTGGGCCGCCGTGGTTGCCTCGCTCGCCGACATCCTGAGCCGCGTCGTCGTCCGCGGAGACGACATGGCAGCCCGGGTCGTTCACGAGGCGATCGGTCGGCAGCTCGGGATGCCGGTGGCACCGTAGGAGCGGCCAAGTTTGAGCTGATCATCGAGCCCGGCAACTGGTGGATTGTCTCCTGCGGACGTCTAAGCGATCCTCAGGGTATGGCACGCACTGCCCCGGTCCCGAACATCCCGGCCATTCCCGGCATGAACCCCGGCGTCTTCGTGATGGGCGGCGGCGGCGGCGGCGGGGGATCGGGAGGGCCCGGCGGCGGCGCCGGATCCGGCCGGCAGGGCGCAGGCGGCGGGAGCGGCGGGAACCAGGCGCGGGGCGGCGGCAAGGGCGCCCCGGATCCGCAGCGCTATCCGCTCTGCGGCACGAAGTCGCACCCGGTCGACGTCGCCACGGGGCGCGCGTTCACCCACCCCATCCTCATCGTCGAGCTACCCGGACCGTTGCCGCTCCAGCTGACGCGCAGCTACAGCGCCCACGCGCACTGCCGCGACATCGGATTGGGGTGGGGATGGGCCCACAGCCTCGGCTGGCGCGTCGAGGAGCGCCGCCGCTCCGTCGACGTCTGGACGGACCAGGGCACGCGTGTCTCCTTCCCGAAGTCGCTGCGCGTGGGCGACGACGTGGTCTCCTCGTTCGGCTTCCGCCTCCGCCGCGAGCCGTGGGGCTATGTCGTCGACCCGAACGACGGGCGACTCTACGCCTTCTCGGAGAAGCTCGGCGAGCACCTCTACCTGCTCACGGCGATCGAGGACAGGAACAAGAACCGCATCGCGCTCGTGTACGAGGAGGGCCAGCTCGCCGAGGTGACGGACAGCGCGGGCCGGAAGCTCCGCGTGCGCAGGGACGGCACCGGGCACATCGCCTCGATCGAGGTGAAGAACGCGCTGGAGCAGGGGCGGTGGGTCGCCCTGGAAAGATACGATTACGACGCGCGCGGACGGCTCGTCGGGGCAACCGACGCCGACGGATTCTCCGCGCGCTACGAGTACGACGACGAGGCGAGGCTCACTGCCGACGTCGATCGGACCGGCCTCTGCTTCCATTTCGTGTACGACGCCCAGGGGCGTTGCATCGAGTCCTGGGGCGACTACCTGTCCAGCCTCGATCCGAGCCTGGACCCGGACGTACCCTCGGTGCTTGCCTCGGGCCGCCACCCCGCCAGGGGCGTCCACCACTGCGTCTTCGAGTACCTCGACGAGGACTACACGCACGTCATCGACTCGACCCACGTCGGACATTTCGCCCACAACGCGCTCGGACTGATTACCATGGCGCACGACGCCGGGCCGTCGCCCGTGCGCGCCGTGTACGACGCGCGCGGGTTCCTCGCCGTCCTCGAGCATCCGGCCGGCGGCTTCGAGCGCTTCGAGCGCGACGGGCGCGGGAACGTGCTCGGCTACACGAACCAGCTCGGTGCCCGCACGTCGATCGTCCGGGATGAGGCGGGCTCCCCCGTCGAGATCACCGATCCGTTCGGCGGGAGGACCCAGATCTTCCGCGACTCGCGGGGCAACCCGGAGCATATCGCAAATCCGCTAAGGCAAACCACCACCTACCGCCACGACGAGCGGGGCTTGCTGCGCGAGCGGATCGATCCGAACGGCGCCAGGACATCGTACCAGTACGACGCGCAGGGGAACCTGACCGCGGTCGCGTCGCCGAACGGCGCGGTATGGCGCTTCCGGTACGACGCGCTCGGCCGGGTCACGGGACGCACCGATCCGGCGGGCGCAGAGACGCGCTTCGTCTACTCCGATCGCGGCGACCTGATCTCGGTGATCGATGCGCAAGGAGGCGTCTCGCGGTATCAGTATGATGGGGAGCGTCACCTCGTACGAGCCCAGAACCCGAGTGGGCATGTCACCGAGTGGGGATGGGGCGGGTATCACCGGCTCTGCTGGCGCAAGGACGCCAACGGCCATGTGGCCCGCCTGCTGTACAACCGCGAGGGCGAGCTCACCACGGTCGTGAACGAGCTCGGGGAGAAACACCAGTTCCTTTATGATATCTATGGTCGGTTGATCGAGGAGCGCACGTTCGACGGGCGCGTGCTACGTTATCGTCTCGACGCGGCGGGGCGCCCGACACGGATCACGACGGGCGAGTCGATCGCGGCCGAGGCGGCGGGGCCGGCGGTGCATACCGATCTCGCGTACGACCTGGCGGGGCGCCTCGTCCAGCGGACGACCACGGCGGGCGACGAGCATTTCGAGTACGATCCGCTCGGCAACCTGGTCGAGGCGCGTTGGCCCGGCGGATACATCGAGCTCGCTAGGGACCCGCTCGGCCAGATCGTCAAGGAGACCCAGGTCTTGGGGCGCGAGGCGCACGCAGTCGAGGCGCAATACGACGCGCTGGGTAACCGGATCTCGCGGCGCACGACGCTCGGGCACAGCGAGGCGATCGCCCGCGACGCGATGGGCTCGCGCGTGCGCACGGTGCTGGACAATGCGGCGCCGATCGAGCACGGGCTGGATCCGCTCGGACGCGAGGTCCTCCGGCGCCTCCCGGGCGGCGGCGCGATCGGGACCTCATACGACCCGCTGGGCCGCCTATCACAGCAGCGCGTCACGCGCCCCGCGGAGCGCCCGCCGACCGCGCCGGGCCACCCGGCGTGGGTGGGCGAGCTGCCCGACGCCGTCGTGGCGCTGATGAATTACCACCACGATCCGACCGGCGAGCTGGTGGCACGGAGCGGCGGCGCGCGCGGGGCGACGGAGTTCCGTTACGACCGCGTGGGCCAGCTGCTCGCGATGACGCCCGAGGTTGGGC
Organism: Sorangium sp. So ce124; assembly: GCF_051525235.1. Lineage (NCBI taxonomy): Bacteria > Pseudomonadati > Myxococcota > Polyangiales > Polyangiaceae > Sorangium > Sorangium sp. So ce124. The sequence continues at coordinate 2,789,460 of NZ_CP150312.1, read as the reverse complement.
GGCGCGAGGTGTTCCGCTACGATCCCGCGGGCAACCTGCACGAGGGCGATGGCGCTCCGGAGCGCAGGTACGGCAGGGGTGGGAAACTCCTCCGGAAGGGAAACACGGAGTACCGCTGGGACGCCGAGGGGCGGCTTGTCGAGCGGCGCGAGGACGCAGGAGGGGACAAGCCGCGCGTCTACCGCTACGGCTGGAGCGGGGCGGGGCTGCTCGAGCACGTTGAGGCGTCGGACGGCATTCGCGTCGAGTTCGAATACGATCCGCTGGCGAGGCGTGTCCGGAAGCGCGTTCTCGCGTGGGACGAGACGGCAAGCGCGCTGCGGCTCGCGCGCGAGACCCGGTTCGTGTGGGATGGAGACGTCCTGGTGCACGAGATCACGCGCTCTCCGGGGCAGAGCGCGGCCACGCCCGGGGGCGCCGCAGCCTCGGTGCGGACCTATTGCTTCATGGACGACTCGTTTGTCCCGGTGGCGCACCGCGAGGCCGACGGGCGATGGGTTCATTACGTCAACGATCCTGTCGGCACGCCGGAGCAGCTCCTCGACGACGCGGGTGCGATCGTGGGTTCGCTGGAGCGGCAGGCCTTCGGGCTCGAGTCGCCGCGCGACGGCGGCGCCAGCACTCCGCTGCGGTTCCCGGGCCAGTACGAAGACGCCGAGACCGGCCTCTACTACAACCGCTATCGCTACTACGACCCGGCCGATGGCATGTTCGTCTCCCCGGATCCGCTCGGCGTGGCCGGGGGGTCGGGGTACTACGGTTACGCGGTCAACCCGTTTGCGTGGATCGATCCTTTCGGCCTCGCGTCGCTTCGCGAGGCCGAGCGGCTGCTGGAGGACTCCGAGAACCGCAGCTTCGGGAACAACGTGGGGCACGCGCGTGCACACGTGCCGGGCCCGGGGCAGGATCCGTCCGCGCTCGCGACCTCGCGGCCGAGCAAGCAGACGAACACGGTCTTTCGCTCGCGCAACCAGGCGCTACGCTCGCTGCGGGACATCATGACCCGCGACGACGCGGCCCTCCGCTCCCTCGCGCCGGGCCAGGTGCACTCCGGCTCCTTCACGCCCAGGGAGACGCTCGAAGGACTGGAGTCCAATTCAGGGCAGCCGGCGCAGCGCGCGTGCGTGAATCGCGTCACCTACTCGATCGGCCGCCTTCCAAATGGTCAGCTCCACCTGCTACATTTCGCCCCCCGCCAGTCATGAACTCATCCAGCCATCGAACCCTCGTCATTCTCGACGAGCGCGGCGCCGCCGCGCGCCTCTCGTCGCAGATCGCGTCGCTCGTACAGGGGTACCGGATCATCCACCTCTCCGACACGCGCCACGCCCCCTACAGCACGCTGTCGCGGGTGTCGGCGGCCCGCCTCGTGCTCCTGTGCCTCGACCTGGTGCGGGGATACGGCATCTCCGCGGTGCTCCTGGCCAGCGCGGCGGCGTCCCGCGCGGCGCTCCCGGCCGTGCGGGTCGGGTGTGCGCGGGCGGGGATCGGGCTGCATGAGGGCGCCTCGCTGACCGCAAGGGAGGTGGTCCGCCGGCACCGCTTCGGCGATGTCGCGGTGCTTGGAGGCGAGATCGTGGACGAGCGCGCCGTTGCCGAGGCGCTCGCCGAGGCGGGGCTCTCGGCCCGCACACGGGCGGTTCCGCTCGAACTTGCTGCGTTGGGCGCGGTGGGCAAGGACGCACTGGGTCGGCTCGTGGAAGCGCAGCGCGCGCAGGTGGGGACGTACGTGCTCGGCTCGTCGGAGGCCGCGCGCGTCGCGGATCTGATCCGCCGGTCCGATCCGGACGCCGAGATTGTCGAGGCGGACGCGGCGCTCGCGGCGGAGGTCGCCGTGGCGCTGGAGGCCGAGCCGGCGGGGGGCGAGACGGCGTCCACGGTGATTCGCTGCGCGACCGAGGCGTCCGAGCACTGGCAAGAGCGCATCGCGGAGCTCGCCGGCGTCGCGCCCGACGCCGTGGCCGGCCGGTGGGTGATGCCGGCGGGGCCAAGCGCGGGGCCCTTCGCCGTCGCAATCGACGAGGACGGGGATCCGCTCGACTGAGCCGGCCACCCGACCCGGCCCGGGCTCAGCGACCTGAGATCGCGGAGCGGGACACGAGACGGCGCCTTCTGCGAAAGCGAACTCGTGCCCGCCGAAGAAGAAGCTTTCGAAGGCGACCGGCTGGGCCCGAGTTGGGCCGCAGCGGAGGAGAACCGAGCCGTACCTATCCCGTGAAACTGTTGAGCTCGTTGCGCTTTGCGTCTTCCGCTCCTCCGCACCAGCGACGAGGCCCAAGGTCGTCCCTGGTTCCGCGCCCACCGCCGACCCGGCGCTACCCGGCGCACACACGCAACCAACGAGGACCTTGCCCTCCGCAATCCTAGCACTCCGGCAAATTGACCCCCACCTCCACCGGCACCTCGAGCACGTTGACGGCGAGCCCCCCGCGCGCCGTCTCCTTGTACTTCGACTCCATGTCTGCCCCGGTGTCGCGCATCGTCTTGATCACCTTGTCGAGGCTCACGAAGTGCGCCCCGTCCCCGTGCAGCGCCATGCGCGCCGCGCTGATCGCCTTGATCGCGGCCATCGCGTTGCGCTCGATGCACGGCACCTGGACGAGCCCGCCCACCGGATCGCACGTCAATCCGAGGTTGTGCTCCATCGCGATCTCGGCCGCGTTCTCCGCCTGCGCGGGCGTGCCGCCCAGCCCCTCGGCCAGCGCGCCCGCGGCCATCGAGCACGCCGAGCCCACCTCGCCCTGACACCCCACCTCCGCGCCGCTGATCGACGCGTTCTCCTTGTAGAGGATGCCTATCGCGCCCGCCGTCAGCAGGAACCGGATGACCCCCTCGTCCGTCGACGTCGGCACGAAGCGCCGGTAATAGTGCAGGACCGCAGGGATGATCCCCGCCGCGCCGTTCGTCGGCGCCGTCACAACGCGGCCCCCGGCGGCGTTCTCCTCGCTCACAGCGAGCGCGTAGAGGCTCACCCAGTCCATCGCCGTCAGCGGATCCCGGAGCCCCGCCTCGGGGCTCTCGATGAGCTTGCGGTATAAGGCCGGCGCGCGGCGCACCACCTTGAGGCCGCCGGGCAACACGCCCTCCGCCCGGAAGCCGCGCCGCACGCACTCCTGCATCACCCCCCAGATCCGCAGGAGACCCGCCCGGGTCTCCGCCTCCGGGCGGAAGACCTTCTCGTTCTCCAGCATGACCTGGCTTACCGACAGGCCGCTCGCCGCGCACGCCGCGAGCAGCTCCGCGGCGCTGTGAAACGGGTACGGGAGCGGCGTCGTGTCCGCTTCGATCGGGTTCTCCCCCTTCGCCGCCGCCTCGTTCACCACGAAGCCGCCGCCCACCGAGTAATACACGCGCGCGCGCAGCGGCGCGCCCCCCTCGTCCAGCGCCGTGAAGCGCATGCCGTTCGGATGGAACGGCAGGCTCCGGTGCAGGAAGGCCAGGTGTCCTTTCACCTGGAAACCGATCTCGTGGCGCGAGAGCAGCGACAGCCGGCCGCTCTGCCGCACGCCCTCGACGATCGCGCCCGCCCGCTCGACGTCCACCCCGTCCGGCGTCTCGCCCATGAGCCCGAGGATCACGGCCTTGTCGCTGCCATGGCCGCGGCCGGTGGCGCCGAGCGACCCGAACAGCTCCACCGACACCGCCGCGGTGCGGGCGAGCAGGCCCGCCTCTTCGAGATCCACCGCGAACATGCGCGCCGCGCGCATCGGCCCGACCGTGTGCGAGCTGCTCGGCCCAATACCGATCTTGAAGAGGTCGAAAATGGTGACTGCCATGTGCCCTGGAACGCCGTTCAGCAGGATCTCCGGCGCCTTTGCCGGAGCGCGCTCGACGCTCCACGGTACACCCTACACCGGTGCAGGCCGGCGCGCAGGGCGGCTCGCACCGCGAACACACAGCGCGTCACCCCGCCGCTCCACCACGCGCGCCTTTTGGTATGCTCGGTGACGTCTTCCCGCATTTCCCTCACCCGCCAGAGATGGGGATCCCCATGCGCCATGCCTCGGCCGTGCTCCTCGCCGCCTCCCTGCTCATCCCCACCGCCGCGCGCGCCGACGGCCCCTCGCCCGCGCCCTCACCACCACGAAGCGCCCAGGCGAGGCCGCCCGCGCTCGAGGTGACGATCGACAGGTCCAAGGTGGACGTCAAGGGCCGCCAGATCGAGGTGAAGCTGTCGCGCGCCGCCGGCAAGGTGCGCATCAAGGTCCTCGGGCAGTCGGGCGCGGTCCTGGCCGAAGAGGAGAAGCCGTTCGGCGGGGCCGCCGCCGGCTCGCCGCTCGCCGTGACCTGGTCGCCCTCGAGCGACGAGCCCGTCGCGCGCATCGAGGTGTACGGCTACGACACCGAGGGTTACTGGGCGGGGATCGCGATCATCCCCTGGAACGTGAGCATCCCCCACGAAGAGGTGCAGTTCGAGACCAACTCCGACGTCATCCGCGCCCCCGAGGTGCCCAAGCTGGAGGCGAGCCTCCAGAAGATCTCGGAGGTCGTGGCGAAGACCAGCGAGCTCGGCAAGATCACGCTGTTCATCGTCGGCCACACGGACACGGTCGGCAGCGTGGAGCACAACCTCGCCCTGTCGCGGAAGCGCGCCCGCGCGATCGCCGCCTGGTTCAAGGGCCGCGGCGTGAAGCTCCCCATCGCCTTCGAGGGGCTCGGCGAGTCGGCGCCGCTCGTGAAGACCGCAGACCAGGTGGACGAGCCGCGCAACCGCCGGGTCGACTACATCCTGTCCGTCGAGCCGCCGCGGCTGCCTTCGGGCGACGCGTCCTGGAAGGCGCTCTGAGGCGAGGCGGCTCGTGAAGACCACCGTCCTCGCCCTGGGCAGCCGCGGCGACGTGCAGCCGGCGATCGCGCTCGGCAAGGCGCTCGCGGCCCGCGGCCACGCTGTCCGCGTCCTCGCCGGCAAGAGCTTCCTGCCCTGGATCGAGGCGCACGGGCTCGCCACCCTCCCGGCGAGCGTCGACTCCGTCGACATCATGGAGAGCGACCTCGGCAAAGAGTGGGTCTCGCGCGGCACGAACCCCATGGCCCAGTCGGGGATCCTGCAGCGGATCATCGACCGCTTCGGCGCGGAGATGGCCGACGACGCCCTGCGCGCCTGCGAGGGCGCCGAGCTCATCCTGAGCAGCTTCACCTCGGACACGTACGCGGCCTCCATCGCCGAGGCCTCCGGCGCAGTGCAGGTCAGCATGCCGCTCCAGCCCTCCATCCTGGCGACGCGCCACGGGCCGACCGCGCTCGCCGCCCCCGTCCCGCGCCGCGACAGCCTGCTCAACCTCCTGTTCGGAAAGCTCCTGATCGAGCCGACGGTGTGGCGCTGGTACCGCGGCGTGACGGCCCGCGTGCGGCAGAGGCTCGGCCTGCCGCCGCAGGATCGGCGGGCGTACATGGCCGCGCTGCGCCGCATGCTGGTCGTCCACGGCTACAGCGCCCACGTCGTCCCGCACCCGCCGGACTGGCCGCCCAGCTACCACACGACGGGCTACTGGTTCCTCGACGAGGGAGAAGAGTACCGGCCGCCCGAGGCCCTCGAGCGGTTCCTCGCGGCGGGCGAGCCGCCGATCGCCCTCGGCTTCGGCAGCATGACGTCCCACGATCCCGGCGCCACGACGAGGCTCCTCGTCGACGCTGTCGCGCGGAGCGGCCAGCGCGCCGTGCTGCTCTCCGGCTGGGCCGGGCTCGGCGACATGGCGCTTCCCGACACCATCCTCCGGATCGACGCCGCGCCGCACGACTGGCTCTATCCGCGGGTCGCCGCGGCCGTGATCCACGGGGGCGCCGGCACCGTGGCCGCGTGCCTGCGCGCCGGGCGGCCCGCGGTGGTCGTCCCGCACCTCGCGGACCAGCTCTTCTGGGGGCGCCGCGTCGAGGAGCTCCGCGTCGGCCCGCGCGCCATCCCGCGGCCGCGCCTCACCGCCGACGCGCTCGCGGCCGCGATCCGGACCGCCGCGACCGACGCCGGCATGAAAGAGCGCGCCGAGGAGCTCGGGCGCCGGATCCGCGGCGAGGACGGCGTGGCCACGGCGATAGGCCACATCGAGCGGCACCTCACGGCGCGCGCGATGAGGTGACAGCGCAGAAGGCCAGCATCGAGGACACTGGCCATCCGCCGCCCGTCCTCGTCATGACGCAGCCCTCGATCCATGGAACGTCTTCGAGCTCTCGTCCCGGATCAGCCCGAAGAGATCTTGATACAACGCCTGGTAGGTCGGATCGAGCCGCGCGCGCGGGCTGCGCGGCCGCGGCACGTCGACGTCCACGATCCGCCTGAGGCCGTTGGGCTTGACCCCCAGCACCACCACGCGATCGGCGAGGAAGATCGCTTCGTCGATGTCGTGGGTCACGAACACGACGGTGTGACGCCAACGCTCCCAGAGGCCGAGCAGCTGCTCCTGCATCAACGCGCGTGTTTGCGCGTCCAGCGCGCCGAACGGCTCGTCCATCAACAAGACGGCGGGCTCCACGGCGAGCGCCCGCGCGATACCCACGCGCTGCTGCATGCCACCCGACAGCTGCTCCGGGTAATGCTCGGCGAAATCCGACAAGCCCACGAGCGCCAGGTAGTGCCGCGCGCGCTCGCGCGCCGCCGCGTCGCCAGCCATCTTGAGGCCAAAGGCGACGTTGTCGAGCGCCGTCATCCACGGAAACAGCGAGTGCTGCTGGAACACCACCGGGCGGCGAGGGCTGGGCTCGGTCACGAGCTCGCCGTCGACCCGCACGGAGCCCGCCCGCGGTCGTTCGAACCCGGCGATCACGTTCAGCAGCGTCGATTTGCCGCAGCCGGACGGCCCGAGCACGGCCACGAACTGCCCCGGCTCGATCGTGAGGCTCACGCGCTGGAGCGCGGTGACCTCGCGCCCGGCCTTGCCGAACTGCACCGATATCTCCGCAAGCTCGATGGCGCCGCCCGCGCGCTTCGCCAGGGTGGCGCGCTCGCCCGCGGCTGCCAGAGCCCCATCGACCGCCGCCTGCGTCACAGCACGATGCCTGTGCCGTTGTAGCGACGCTTCACGGCGAAGTAGTCCTTCCACTTTCGAGGCGCGCGCTGGCCTGCGACGAACTCCTCGTCCCAGTCGAAGATGGGTTCCTCCGCGCCGAACGGGCGCGGCGCGGCATCGCGCGTCCACAGGCCGCGCCGGCGGCGCTCCTCGCGCTGATCCGCCAGCCAGTCGTTATAGCTCTCGTACACGATATGGCCCTCGGGCGCGTCGAGGGTCGCGGCGCGGATGCGGGCGTCGAGCTCCAGGAAGAGCGCCGCCTCCTCGTCCGAGACTGGCCGCGGGCTCACCCCGACCTCGTACCCCGCGCGCCCGAGCGCGTCGCCGGCGACCGCGGCGAACACGCCTTGCTCCTCCAGGCTCAAGTACTGCCGGTAGATGCCGACGTATTGCGTCGAGACCGGACCACCGAGGGCCCTGTGATCGCGCGTCTGCGCGCGCCGGCGCGCGATCTCCCCCCGGTGAAACTCGAAGACCTCGGGCTCGTGGTCCTCACCCAAGAACTCCGTCACCCGTTCGAGCACGCGCTCGGGCTCACGGGTGAGCTCCTCGTAGCGCACGTCCAGCCACTGCGATTTCGGAAGCGTGCGCGCCCAGTGCTCGGCGATGGCCTGCGAGCGGCGCCAGATCAGCGCGGCGGCGTAGACGTTGCGGGGGCCGAACGCCGAGCGGAGCTGTTCCACCGCGACATCGCGCCCGTCTCGCACGAGGTTCAAGAACTTCGCCTCGGGGAAGTCCTCGAGGATCTCGCGCACGTAGAACAAATTGTGCGGTGTCTTCTCGCCCCAGCGCGGCTTCTGCGCCGCGTCTGCGTAGCGCTCCAGGATGACACGATACGCTTCCCCGAACGTGTTTCGCCGGGTGCGAGCGATGAGCTCCTGCACGATCGTGCTCGGGTTCAGGTCCAGCCCGAAGAACGGCGTCTTCAGCCCGAAGATCATCTCGGAGACGAGCGTGCGAAAGCTCTCCGCCTGCTTCAGATCGCCGTACGTGTGCAGGTAGGGACGGAAGCGCGGGTAGTACCAGGCGACCTCGGGCACGGCGAGGCGGCTATGGTGCCCCAGGATCGCCATGAGCAGCGTTGTGCCGGAGCGCTCGTTACCTACGATGAAGAACGGGGCGTTGGAGCGGGCCATATGGACGCTCAGAGCATACCGGAGGACGCGCGCAACCGTCTATCTGGATCGTCTCGTGTTGTGTCGTTCTCCGGCTCGCGGCGACAGCGCGACCTCACCCGGCCTTGGATGATCCGGTGACCGGCGCTCGGCCCACGCCGCCTGTCTCTGGGTCTCCGTACTGCTGCCAGAGCAGCAATGCTGCTGATCCGCTGCTGCTATGGCAGCAGCGTCTCCCCACGGCGGCGGCAAAATCGCCGGTCGCATGCGATTTTTTGCCATTGGCACGTCCTGTGCAATCACCCGTCGATGCAGTGTTCGCGCGGCCGACGTTCGCGCCTGGCCGAGCGCGCGTGAGCGGCGCCGGTGGTGTGGGATTGCGTTGTCGGACTTCGTCTCACGATCGAAAACCACTTGATGTCCCTCGTCCTCATCTCAGCGCGCGCCCCGGCCGATCATGCCATGGATGTGCGCCCCCGCACTCCCATCCTCGTCAGGCTGATCCGGGACGCGAGATCGAAGACGCTCGATGACCCGAGGGTCGTGTCGTGACGAGCGACGCCGAGCCCAGCCCGCTCGCCGTGCCCGTTCCCAGGCGCCCGTTCCGCTGGGACGTGGCGCGCGCTTCGGGTCTTGCGCTGGCCGGCGTGGCCCTGCTGTTCGGCGGCTGGGGCGCCGCGTCGCTGTGGCTCGACAACGCGATCCTGCTGCCCTCGCCCTGGGCCATGCTGCGCGGCTTTCACGAGGTCGTGCAGGACGGCACGCTGCTCGTCGACGTCGCCGCCAGCTTGAAGCGGGTGCTGAGCGGCTTTTCGCTGGCGGCGTTCACGGCGGTGCCTCTGGCCTTGCTCGTGGTGTCGTTTCCCTCGCTGAGCCAGCTGCTCCTGCCGGTGCTCTCCCTTCTGCGCCCCATCCCGCCCATCGCCTGGGTCCCCATCGCCATCCTGTGGTTCGGCCTCGGCGATCATCCCAGCTATTTCGTCACCGCCGTCGCGGCCTTCTTCCCGATCTTCCTCAACGCCCTCGGCGGCGCTCGCGCGGTCGACTCGCAGCACCTGCGCGCGGCGCGCTGCCTGGGGGCGCGCCGGCTGTCGCTCCTGCGCTTCGTGTACCTGCCGTCGTCGCTGCCCCACGTGTGGACGGGCCTCAAGATCGGCCTCGGTCAGTCGTGGATGGCCGTGGTGACCGCGGAGCTGGTCGCCGCTCGCTCCGGGCTGGGGCACATGATCGAGCTGAACCGGCTCCAGCTCGAGACGCCGCGCGTGTTCGTCGGCATGTCGATGATCGCCATCATCGGAGCGTTGATGACGTTCGTGCTCGGCAGCCTGGAAGCCTGGATCTTCCCTTGGAAGAAGGCGGACTGAAGGTCCTTCGAACGAAGCGAGACGAAGAGAACATCATGAGTCGAGGAGTGAGGAGGTTCGGCTGGATCGCCGCGCTGACGGCGCTGACGGCCATCGCGCTGGCGGTCGCGTGGCCCCGGGTCCCGAGCGCCCAGCCGCTGGCCGTGCGCGTCGGTTATGCCACCGCGCTGCACGGCGAGATCGCGAAGGTCCTGGGCAAGACGGACATCGGCAAAGGGCACGGCATCGCGGTGCAGGCCGCCTTCTTCCAGTACGGGCCGCCGCAGATCGAGGCCCTGGTCTCCAGGAGCCTCGACGTCGCGTTCACGTCGCTCGTGCCCACGGCCACGTACCTGTCCAAGCAACCGGGCGCGGTGACGGTGATCGCCGCCGTGGGCGAGTCCGGCCACGGCCTGGTCGTGCCCGCCGACAGCCCGGCGCGTTCGCTCGCGGATCTGAGGGGAAAGACCATAGCCGTCGCCTTCGGCACGGACTCACAGGTCGATTTGCTCGCGGCGCTGCGGGAGGCCGGGCTGAACCCGGCGGCAGACGTCACGCTCGTCAACGTGCCGCCGAACGCGCAGCCCGCCACGCTCGAGCAGAGGCAGGCGGACGCGGTGCTGCTGCGCCAGCCTCAGCTGCTCAAGTTCAGCCAGAAGGGCGCGCGGGTGATCCAGCGCTGGCCGCATCACCTCTGGGCCATCGCACGCACGGAGTTCCTCGCGGAGCATCCCGGCGTGCGCGAGCGACTGGTGGCGGCGATCCAGGAAGCAGCGCAGTTCGTGGCGGCGAACCCCCAGCAGACGGCGGAGTGGTTCGCCGAGGATCTGCGCCTCGAGCCCTCGCTCGTGCAGCAGATCTCGGCCGAGAACCCGCTGTACGCCGCGGGCAAGCAGCTGTCGGTCGCTGTCTCGCCCGAGCTCAGGGCCTTCGCCGAGCGGCGCGCGCAGGAGCTCGTCGACTTCGGGCTGACGAAGAACCGCGCCGTGTTCGTGTACTGAGCCGTGGCGACCACCGTGATCGCCCCGGAGGGGCTCGAAGCGTATCTCGCGGGATTGCCGTTCCTCGGCTCGCTCAGCGCCTCGCACGTCGAAGTGCGCGCAGGGGCCGTCGAAGAGATCCTCCTTGTGTACGAGGTCGGCGCTTCGGGCATCGCCGACAGCGGCCGGCTGAAGATCACGTTCAAGTTCTACTCGGACTGGGGCGACCTGCAGACGCACGAGCCACGAGCGCGCGACTACGTGAGCGCGCGCTTCGTTCCGAGGGCGAGCTTCCCCGGCGAGAGCCCGGCGACGCTCCGGCGTCTCGCGGTCAAGTACGACACCAAGGGGCACGAGCGCCCGTACCAGAAGGCGGTCATCGTGGACCTCGTCGACGGCTTCGCGCGCCCCGGTGATCGCATCGAGGTGCGCCTCGGTGATCGCTCGCACGGCGGAGCCGGCACGCGCGTGCAGACGTTCGTGGAGGACGCATTCAGGTTCCGCGCGTACGTTGACGTGACAGGCACGTCGCGGCTGGCGGCGGTCCCCGGCGACATCGTGCTCCGCGTCGCTGCCGGGCCCCCGCACGCGCTGCGGGTGCTCACGCCGCGCGCGGCTCGGCCCGGCGTGAGCGTGCCTGTGGTGGTGCGGCTCGACGACGCCTGGGGCAACCCGTGCGCCCTCGCGGATGCCCGGGTGAGCTTCTCGCTCCGGGGCGGCGCGGCGGTGCGCGAGACGGTGAGCGAGTCGGCGACATGGCTGGCCGGCGCGCGCTCGCTTCGGCACGAGCTCCGGCCTTCGGAGGCGGGCGACCACCGGCTCGAGGTGCGCGTCGACAGCGGAGAGGAGACATGGGCTTCGTCCGTTCCGCTCTCGATTGGCGAGCTGCCCAGCGAGCGCCCGTACTTCGCCGACCTGCACGTGCACGCGCACGACACCGTCGGCACCAACTCCACCGCCTCCAACCTGAGCTTTGCGCGTGACCTCGCCGGGCTGGACGTGCTCGGCTACACGGTGAACGACTTCCAGATCACGGATCGCGACTGGAGCTCGGCGCTGGCGGACATCGCGCGCTTCCACGCGGACGGCCGCTTCGTGTGCTTCCCGGGCACCGAGTGGTGCGGCAACAGCGCCGTGGGAGGAGACCACAACGTCGTCTTCCTCTCCGACGAGGTGCGTTTCCCGAACGACGCGACCGGCAGGTCGTTGCGCTCGTTCGAGTGGCACGAGCACATGCGCGGGGCAGCGCCGGAGCCCGGCCGCTGGCCGCTCACAGCGCTTTACGCGGCGTATCAGGACGCGCCAGAGCGCTTTCTCTTGATCCCTCACGTGGGCGGTCGCCGCGCGAGCCTCGACTACCATCACACGGAGCTCGAGCGGCTGTGCGAGGTGGCGTCGTCCTGGGGGCACTTCGAGTGGCTGTTCTCGGAAGCGCTCGCGCGCGGCTACCGGCTCGGCGCCAGCGCCTCCGGCGACGAGCACCGCGGGCGACCGGGCGGGGGCGCCCCCGGCGCCTCGATCTTCGGCGTGCGCGGCGGCCTCACCGGCGTGCTCAGCCCGGCGCTCGATCGCGCCGCCATCGGCCTGGCCCTGCGCCAGCGCCGAACGTGGGCAACGACCGGCGAGCGCAACGTCGCGCTCTTGGGGTCGGGAGCGCACGTGCAGGGCGACGAGCTCGAGCACGGGGGGCCGCTGCCCGTGCGTTACCGGGTGCTCGGGCACTCGGGCTGGGAGTACGTCGCGCTCAAAGATCACCGAGGCGTGGTCTGGGAGCGCGACCTGCACAGCGAGCTCGGCTACGCCGCGAACCGGTTGCGCGTGCGCTGGGGCGGCGCGCGCGTGCGCGATCGCTATCGTTGGGCCAACTACGCGCTGTCGCTGCGAGTGAGCGGCACGGCCGTCGAAGACTGGACGGCGCGCGGCTTCGAGCACCCCGAGGAGAGCGTGCGTGCGCTGTCCGACGGGCGCTTCGAGGTTCGGAGCACCACCCACGGCGACGCGGACGAGCTCGATCTCCGGCTGGTCTCGCTGCGGGACGCCCGGCTCACGCTGGACGTGCGCGTGAGCGGCTTCGATGGCCAGCCCTGGGGAGAGGCGGCGCAGCTCGAAGTGCATGGAGGAGCGTTGCTCGACAACGGTCGGGTTCATTTCGATCTCGGCGGCGAGGGCCTCTTCGTCGCGGTCGAGCGCGTGACGGACGCGGTGCTGCCGCTGGAGCTCACGGGCGAGCTGACGCTGCCCTGGAGCGCTGCGCCGCCGGCGCGCGATGGGCGAGCGCCCGCTTATCCCGTGTACCTCTTCGGGCGCGAGATCGGTGACGCCAAGGTCTGGACGAGCCCGCTCTTCGTGCGCTGGGCTCGCTAGCTCCGCGCTCGCGAGGACGCTTTTCACAGGGTGTGAGGCTCCAGGCTGAGATAAGACGCATCGGAGCCGGAGCTCACCGGAGAGAGCGTGTCGAGGATCGACCATATGTCGTTATCGGACGCCGACGCATCCGGGATTCCGCCGCAGGAGCCCTCGGACGAGTACGCCCAGAAGGAGAATGGGAGCCACACCACGGCGGCCTCGAGCAGCGCCTCCACGCCGAACAGGTCGTAGGTCACGCCCAGCGCGTTCGCCTCCGTCTCCGCGCGATCGAGCATGGCGGGACGCCGGAGCAGCACTTCGCGCTGGAGCGCGGCGATGCGCTCGCGACAGCCCGCATCGCCGACCTGATTCAGGAAATCGACGTAACGCGGATCTTCTACGCCGTAGCTGAGCGGAGCCACGTAGGCGACCTTGTGGACCCGCCGTGTCCCGCGGGGGGATAGTCAGCCGTCCATCGAGCAAGATGTCGCAAAATGTTCCGTATCATCGTCTGTTTTTGTCGACCAGGAGATACGCTGCGAGCCGCCTCTGCTCGCGCGCTCGCGCCTGGGCCTCAGGGCGCCAGCCTGACGACAAAGCCGCTGCGGTTGGTCGGATTGGAGAGCGGGCCGTGGCCGAAGTCGATCGTGCCATCCACGAAGCCGGCGACGACCACATGCCCGGTCGCGTCGACAGCGACGCCCCCCGCCACCTGCGTCTGGCTCCTGTTCCCGTACGTCCGCTCCCATAGCAGCCCGCCCGCCGGGTCGAACTTCGCGATCAGCGCGTCACCAAAGTAATCGTACGGCGAGTCGCGCGGGTTCTTGACCTGGCCGGCGAGCAGCACGTTCCCGCTGGCGTCCACGGCCATGCTGCTCATCAGCCAATCGTACGGACCCACATAGCCCCGGCTCCACAGGTGCGCGCCCGCGAGGTCGAGCTTCGCGACGAAGCTGCTGGTCACGCCCGGGCTGCTGGACGGCGAGAGCGGACCGCCGCCGAGCTCGATGCTCCCCTTGAAGGAGCCCGAGATCACGACGTCGCCGGCCGCGTCGAGGGCGACGCCGATCAGGCTCTGCGCTCCGGCGTCGCCGTAGCGCGCGCCCCAGACCGGGTTGCCCGCCGCGTCGAGGCGGACGAGGAGAGCGTCTGCGTCCCCGGCGCTGGTCAGCGCGGTGGATCCGACCTCGATCGTGCCCAACAGGCTGCCCGCGACCAGGATCGAGCCTGCGTCGTCGACGGCCACCGCGGAGGCCCGCAGATCGTCGTAGCTGCCCAGGTCGCGGCTCCACAGCGCGACCCCGGCCGGGTCGAGCCTGGCCACGAAGACGTGTGGGTCATCGCGGCCGGTCGTGGTCATCGGACCGGCGCCGAGATCGACGGCCTCCCGGAACACGCCGGCGATGACCAGGTCCCCCGCCGGATCGAGGGCCAAAGCCGTGACGGTCGCGTACCCGGGGAAGACCTTCTGCCACTGCACGGTCCCCGCAGGATCGAGCCCGATCACCCGCGGACCGAGGCCGGCAAAGACGATGTTTCCCTCGCCATCGACGGCCACCACGGAGCAGTCATAGAAGCCTACAGGATCGTCGAAGCGGTGGGTCCAGAGATGCTCGCCGGCCGCGTCGAGCTTGGTGATGAAGCAATTCAGGTCGTACTCCGAGGTGGCGGAAACCTGCTCGCCGCAGACCTGGAAGGCGCCGGAGAAAACCCCGACGACGACGGTATTGCCGGCGGCGTCCACCACGACGGCATTGGGCACGAGGGCGGCAGGCATGACGCCCTCGCCCGAGTCCCACTCTCCCTGGCTGAGCAACAGACGGCTCCAACTCCCATCGCTCCCGTCTCCGCCCAGGCAAACCCCTTGCCCGCCGCCCTGCCCTCCGGCGCCGCCCTGCCCTCCGGCGCCGCCCTGCCCTCCGGCGCCGCCCTGCCCTCCGGCGCCGCCCTGCCCTCCGGCGCCCCCCGGCGATCCACCGGCCGCCTGTTCGCCGTTGCTGGAGCCTATCGAGAGGGAGGTGCACGCGGCGGGCATCAGCGAGGCGGCGATGCAAGCGAGGAAGAAGGCGTGGCGCATGTGGCTCAAGATAGCAGCGAAGGCGGCTGGCGAAAGAAGGCGCCGCGCCGTCGTGCTCCCGGGCGAAGGCCACCGTGCGGCCAGGATCGAGGACCCGTTCGATCACCCGTGGATCCTGTCGACGGTCATCGAGGATATCTCCGTGGAGGAGATGCAGCCACGAGACCGCCGTCCCCTCCGCGCTCGATGGCCGACGTCGTTCTCGTGGTCGGGCAGGCCCAGCTTGCCGGAGCGGCTCCCCTTGTAGGTCGTCGTGCCGTTCAGGGCGGCGGCGCGGCCAGCTCGGCACGCCGCCCGGCGCCGTCGCCCGCACCTCCTCGCAGGCTTGCTGCAGGCAGACAGCCACAGCGAGGCGCCCCGAGGGCCCGCATCAAAGCCGACCGAGCGGCGCGTGCGGAGCGCGTCCTTGCTCAGCCCATGGGAAACGCGATCTTGCCCAGCCGAGGAGCGACGTCGAGCAAGCTCGCCCGGCAGGCTCCGCCCTGATCGAGCGGCGCGCCGGCCAGGCCTGCGCGTCGGAGTTCCCTCTCCGCTCGCTCCGGAGGTCATGTACCCTGCCCTCCAGGAGGTCTGCAGCGATGGCCAAGGTGACCGCGCTGGGAATGGACACGATCACGGTGAAGTCGGGCCATCAGACGTAGCTCATGGCAGTGTGGCCCACAGTGCCTTCTCCGCCGCCGAACCAGGCTGACCTCGATCGCGTGCTCGATGAGGCCACGGCGGCGTGGCTCGTCTGCGACAAGCAGCGCTGGATCCGCGTCAGTCGCTCCGAGCTCGGCTCGCTCCGCCAGTTGCTCCGCCTCCGCAAGAGCGCGCGCGCTGGCCTCGCGGCCCGCGCACGCCGGGTGACCCTCACCTTCGAACGTGCCTGTCGGCCGTCTGGCACGCTCTGGATCGAAGGGAATTGCACCGTGCGGCTGCTCTCGTGGAGTGAGTTCGCCGATGTGGAGGAGCCTGCGATGCTCGCGGCGTGGCTCGCGGCGCACGGCGTCGACGCGCCGATGCGAGCGCTGGAGCGGAGCTGCGCTCCCGAGATCGCCTCTGTGCTGGGCACCTGGCGTGCCGCCGCGCCGCCGGAGCTCCGCCGGTACGTGGATGCGTTCTGGCAGGAGGGGCGCGCCGTGCTCGACGCCGAGGCGTATGGCGCGGCCCTGGAAGCTTTACGCGCAGCCCGAGGCGAGCCGGCGGAGATGGCCTGGGCGCTCGGTGCCTGGTACGGCGCGCGCCGGGGTCGCTGGGACGAGGCGTATGCCTTCGAGGCGGTGCCCGAGGCGATGCTCCGCAGCATCGATGCCCACGTGGTGTTCGAGGCAGCGCTCGCGGGTGTGCCCGCCGCGGCGCGCACAGGGATCACGAGGTTCTTGGTCGAACAGATCACCTGGCGCGCGCGATGGGGGATCGAGCAGCGTATGCCGCTGGAGGTGCGCGAGGCGCTCCTGGCCGCGGCTCGAGACTCCGGCGCTCAGGAGAACATCGTTCGCGCCAGGCGCCTGCTGTTCGGCGAGGGCGACCTCGCCCCGCCGGGAACCGAGCTCGTCGCGGCGTCGTCGGGGGGGCGATTCAATCGCCTTTGCACGGATGGCGCCGGCGCGTTCGGCATCGATGGTCATGAGCTCGCGCGGCTGGAGAGAGGCCATGGCACCGCCGAGCTGGCCAGGCTCCTCGCCCCCGGGAGCCCGCTCGCCGCTCGCGAGGGCAGCCTGTTCTTTCTCCGGCGCAGCGGCGTACACAGCATCTCGGTGGAAGGCGGAGAGATCCGCTCCCGCATCGGCCCACTCTTCAATTGGCCATCCGGCCGCCTGCGCCGCGTCCTCCGGCGCTTCACGGAGGCGCGCGACGCGGCGCTCGCCCGCCTCGTCCCGAACGACGCCGACCTGCTCCCGCTCGACCCCGGCCACGACGCCTGCGACGCCTACGAGGCGTTCGGCGGCCGGCTGCCGGCCGCCCTGCGGCTGCGCTCGTTCTGGGGCTGCGACGTTCCGCGCGGGCTCCTGCACGAGGTGCCGAAGCGCGGCTCTCCCCGGAACGTCGCGCTCGGCGGCCGCCCTGTCTGGCTGGGCGCGACCGAACCGGGTGTGCTCGTCGTCGTGGCGCGCGCTGACGACGAGGCGGCCGTGCTCGCGGTCGACGAGGGCGGCCCGGCCCGCTCGCTGGGCGCGTTCCGCGGCCGGGCGGACGACGTGCTCGCCGTGCTGCGCGTGGGCGGCGAGGCGTGGCTCCACCTCGCTGCGCCGCTCGGCGACATCGTCGTGGCGCTGGAGGGTGCCGCCGGCGCATGACACCACTGCAGGGGCACCTCTACCGCGGCACGGTCAGCGCCCCGCGCGCCGGCGACGATCGATGAGCGCGGTCACGATCGGGAACAGCGGCAGCGCCATCAGCACGTAGAACCCCGGCTCGTCGAACGCGGGCCCGCGCGGCCGGTAGATGCCGCCGCTGAGCAGACACGTCGCGAGGTACGCCACCAGGATGGCCGCCCCGCACAGGCTCCACAGCCGCAGATCGATCGGCGCTGGTGACGAGGCACGCGCGGCCCGCGGCGTGGCGTCCGGCGCGTCGAGGACGCCGCGCCACCGCTCGACGTCCCACAGCGCCAGCCCGACCAGGCCCGCGAACATCAGCGTGACGACCGTCGCCGTCGGGACGACCGCCGTGCTCCAGCACAACGCCAGGATCGCGCCCGTCACCGGCAGCGCCATGAATGCGCCGGCCGCCGCGAACCGCTGCGTCATGAGCAGCGTCGCGGCCACCAGCTGGACCACGCCCACGAACGTGTAGAAGTGCCCGGTCGCGTGGAACACGTGCAAGAACTCGTGGAACGGGCCGCGATTCCCCGGATCCGTGAACGGCTCGCCGAGGATCTTCTTCAGCCCCGCCGGCAGGAACGCGAAGCCGATCAGGATGCGCAGGTTCACCACGGCGAGGTGCGCCCACCGGCGCTGCCGGAACCAGGCGACCATCGCCTCGATGCGGTCCATCACGGAGTCCACGGGCCGCGCAGTGTAGCCGCCCCGCCGCGCAGTGCACGCCGCGGATCTGCTATCTCTGCCGAGCTGTCCTCGCGGTGGCCTCACCGCGCCTGCATGACGTTCTATCTGTGCCGATCGACATGACAAAAAGCCTTCCTTCGGACAGAAGAAAATCAAACGATTCGAAAATGTCAATTCGCAACTGGGCGCCAGGTTCGGGCGCGTCGCTGGTCGTGCCCGCGAGTCGGCTGGTCGAGAGCGAGCGGATCGAATCGTAGCGCGCGAGAGCCCCCGGCCGGGGCGAGGGATTGACGCGGGCCTGCGAACGACATCTCCTGAGAGCTCCGCTCTCCGTTGCCCCTGGAGGACCGTTCATGAACGGACGCCATCATGTACTCTCGCCATTCGTCGCTCTCCCGAGCGCGGCGCTGATCGCCGCCGGGCTCGCCGCCTGCTCCGAAGCGCCGGAGCCCCCGAGCCTGCTGGTGGGGACCGCTTCTGATCCCGCTTCAAGAGGCCAGGCCCACGCCGGCCAGCGCTTCTTCGATGAGCCACTCTCCGGGACCAACGGTCGCGCCTGCGCCACGTGTCACCCAGAGAGCGAGCACACCGCCCTGATCCCCGCGAGCGTCGCCGCGCGTCTCGCGCAAAACCCCGGCGATCCCCTGTTCGACGCGCTCGAAGCCGACGATCCCGGCGCCCCCACCCTCACGTTCGAGCACTTGAAGAGGGGGCTCGTCCGGATCACCCTCCCGCTGGCCGACAACATGGACCTCCTCGACAGCGCGGGGAATGTGATCACGCCGCCCGAGCGCACCGTCTCCGTGTGGCGGGGCGTGCCCTCCGTAGCAAACACGTCCTATACGGCCCCCTACCAGCTCGACGGGCGCGCTGCGACGCTGCAGGACCAGGCCATCGACGCACTCGAGGCCCACAGCCAGATCTCGCACGCCGTGGGCAACGGCAAGCTCGATCTGATGGCCGCTTTCGAGAGCTCGATCTTCACCTCCGAGCGCGCCGCCCAGGTGGCCGCCCAGATCGCGGCCGGCGTCCCCATCGCCAGCATCTCCAGCCCCGAGGACGGCATGCCCCTGACGGCCGAGCAAGCGCGCGGCCGGGCGGTCTTCCAGGCAGCTTGCACAGGGTGCCACGGCGAGGCGACCGGCAATGTCATCACCAACCCCGCGGCTCGGGACTCATTCTTCTTCGAGCTCGATCACAACGGCAATGTCGTCTACGAGGTCATCCCCGGCGTCGGCCCTGTGCCGGTCTCCAACACTCCGCCCGACAACGACTTCCTGGCCCTCGGCTTGACCGCCCTCACCTACCTTGGGCAGATCGGCGCCTTCCCGGGGCTGCTCACCAACGAGGTGGAGATGCCCCGCATCCGCCTGCGCTTCTACACGGACGGGACCCGGACCACCCAGGTCACCGACCTTCCGCCCATCCCGGTAACCGCCAGCGGCGAGCCGTTCGACCTCAACCCCGCCATCGATCCGGTGACCGGCGCGCCCATCACCGGCCCCGACTTCATTCCCCAGTGGTGGTCGACCGACCCGGGACGCTGCCTCAGCTCCGGCAGCCCCAGCGACTTCGAGTCGTTCGACATCCCCCAGCTCCGCGGCGTCGCCCACACCGCGCCTTATTTCCACGACAACAGCCATACCACCCTGGATCAGGTCGTCGACACCTACAGCCGCTTCGTCCTTCCCCTCGTCCCCGCGCTTGGCATGCCTCCCGTCCACCCGCCGGAGGCCTTGGGGCTGCCCGCCGAGGCCCTCTCTCCACGGCAGAAGGCCGACCTTCTGGCCTTCCTCGCCGTCTATTGAACTGCGAAGCGAACCGGTGATATTAGGCCCAGCGTTCGGCGGAAAGTAGACGAAAACTGGACTCTGCCTCGGCCGCGCCCACCTGCCGTACGTGCTTGCCGCCGTGAAAGCGCATGGATTGCGACGTTAGACCGAGCAGCCGCCTGCTACTATGGATGGGCCCATGACGATGGTGAACGTGTTCTTCTACCGTGAACAGCCCGATGCTCACGCGCGGCTACAAGGCTGGCGCAGCGAGAACCCGGATGGCTTCCTGCTGAACTGCCTCACGACGACATCGGGCAAGCTGCATCGCACAGAGTGTCAGCACCTCGGGGACTCCACCTGGGAGAGCGATGGCACCGGCGGCGACCTCGTTCGGAAGAGGAAGGCGTGCGCGCTCAACATCGACGCGCTTCGAGCGTGGGCCGTCAACCATGGAGTCACTGTGAACATCTGCCGTGACTGCCGCCCGGCGCAGGGCGAGGACCTGGTCGCCGCCGAGGCCACAGCAGTCGACGCGATCGGTGAGTTCGATCCCGCGGGAGTACAGGACGCCCGCGCGAAGACCATAAGCGCGATTGTTCGAAGACGGGGGCAGCCAGCATTTCGGCGGAAGCTGATTGAAGCGTACGACGGCTGCTGTGCCGTCACCGGATGTGCTCTCCTGGCGTTACTGGACGCGGCCCACATCATCGCCTACCAGGGCCCAGACACGAATCACCCTCAGAACGGACTCCTGTTGCGCACGGACATCCACAGTCTCTTTGACCTTGGCCTGCTTGCAGTCGACACGGAGAGCATGAGCGTGATCACAGCAAAGGCACTTACCGGCTCCAATTATGCATCTCTTGCTGGCACGCCACTCCGCCAGCCACGGGATCGAGCGCTTTCCCCAAGTAAGCCTGCGCTGGATCGTCATCGAGAGAAAACTGGTCTAATGAGGCAATGAACCCGACGCTCGTCCTCCCTCGCCTTCGACACGGTCGGTCGCACGCGGATTATCGCCAATCCGTTGGGCGGAGGAGTTAGAGAAGGCCGAAGTCCGCACGGAACCTGGATTTCAGCATCCCCGGTGCGGCGCTGCCCCTTGGTGAGAGCCTCGCTGCTCGCCCCGCCAGCCCCGGCCCCGGCTGGCTGGTTCGCGCCGGTCCTGATGGCTGCGGGAGCGTAGGCCAGGGCGCACGGCTCGCCGTACCGGCGTGCCGTGTGGTAGGCTCCGGGCATGCCGAGCGACCTCGAAGACGTGCTGGCTGCTGCGCTACGCCTGCCTGGCCACGCGCGGGCTGCTCTGGCAGCCGAACTGCTCCAGAGCCTGGACGAAGTCGACGCAGACGGCGATGATGTGGAGGAAGCCTGGACGGACGAGATCAAGCGCCGCCTGGACGAGGTCGATGCGGGAACGGTGACGCCTATCCCATGGCCAGAGGCCCGTCGCCGCCTCCTCGCGGCAGCGGGTGGCCGTGGCCAAGGCCGTTGAACTCCAGCCAGCCGCCCTCGCCGAAGCCGAGGAGGCCGCCGTGTGGTACGCTGACCGGGATCCGCGTGTGGCAGCCGCGTTCGTGGCGGAGCTCGAGGAGGCGCTGGAGCGGATCGCCGAGGCCCCGGGTCGCTGGCCCGCTCACCTGCACGGCACGCGGCGCGTACGCTTGACGCGGTTTCCGTACCTCGTCGTATTTCGCGATGAGCCACAGCGTGTTCTCGTCGTGGCTGTGGCGCACGCCAAGAGGAGACCAGGCTACTGGAGGAAGCGATGACTGGGCTCCTCGTGGCGCTGTATCACCCCAGGCGTCACTCTTGGCGTGAGCACTTCACGGTCGCGATTGAGGGTGTCATTCAAGGGCTGATGGCCGAGGGGCGCGCCACAGTCCAGCTTCTGGACATGAACGGTGAGGGCCGAGCTCGCCTGCGTACGTTACTATTGCGCCGAAAACGGTACCCGTGAGTCGTCGCGGCGGCGCATACTGAACACGCCGCGGGTGCCGACGGCGCTCCGCGCTGCGGCACACCGGCAAGACGTTGGGCGGAAAGAAGACAAACAGCTGGACACTGTCCCAGCAGTGGAGCCGGAGATTCTCATGACGACGCTGCAAAAGCTCCTTGGAATCGATTTCCCCATCATCCAGGCACCCATGGCCGGCGTGCAGGGCAGCGCGCTCGCGGTCGCCGTCTCCAACGCTGGTGGGCTCGGTTCGCTGCCCGGCGCCGTGCTGGGCCCGGACGCCCTGCGCAAGGAGCTGTCAGCCATCCGAGCGCAGACAACGAAGCCGTTCAACGTGAACTTCTTCTGTCACACGCGGCCCGAGCCCGATGCCGAGCGAGAAGCGAGCTGGCGTGCCCGGCTCTCGCCGTACTTCGCTGAGCTCGGCGTCGATGCGAGCGCCATCCCGACCGGCCCCGGCCGATTGCCCTTCAGCGATGAGGCCGCTGACGTGCTCGACGAGTTCAGGCCTGCTGTTGTGAGCTTTCACTTCGGCCTGCCCTCGGAGGCTCTGCTCTCGCGCGTGCGCCGCTGGAGCGCGAAGATCCTGTCCTCTGCGACGACGGTCGACGAGGCGCGCTGGCTGGAGGCCCGCGGCGTCGACGCGGTCATCGCCCAGGGCATCGAGGCGGGCGGTCATCGCGGCAGCTTCCTGTCCGACGATCTCAGCGTCCAGCTCGGCACCTTCGCGCTGGTGCCGCAGATCGTGGACGCAGTGAAGATCCCCGTCATCGCCGCGGGCGGCATCGCGGACGCGAGGGGTGTCGCGGCCGCCATGGCGCTCGGTGCGGCCGGCGTACAGATCGGGACGGCGTACCTGTTGTGCCCCGAGGCCACCACGAGCAGGGTGCATCGCGCGGCCCTCGAGAGCGACGCAGCCCGCACCACGGCGCTCACCAACCTGTTCACCGGGCGACCCGCTCGGGGCATCGTGAACCGCGTCATCAGGGAGCTTGGGCCGATGAGCGGCGCCGTGCCAGCTTTTCCCTTGGCGACGTCGGCCATCGCGCCCCTGCGCGCCAAGGCCGAAAGCCAGGGCAACGGCGACTTCTCGCCGCTCTGGGCGGGGCAAAACGCCAGCGGGTGTAAGGCAGTGCCAGCGGCCGATCTCACGCGACGACTCGCGGGTGCACTCCCGGGTGCACGCTGACGCCGCCCAACCTGCCGGTAGATCCGACGGGTGCCTGCGGCGCCGGCGGCTCATCGGCCGACGTTCGACAAATGGGCTCGGCGCTTGACGAGCTCTGCTCGATGACGCTGACAGGCATAAGCAACGGCTCCCCTAAGCCAGGGCTCCGCACCGCCGGCGCACGGGGTGGATCTGCTACGGGTCGTGCGCCGGGCCGTGCGGCCCTCGGGCGTGGAGCGGCTTCAGCCGCCCGAGGCGTGCGGAGCTTGAGGCGACGGCGGAGGGATGGCATGCTCTCCGTGCCGACGTCGGACGGAGAACCTCATGGAAAGGCGAACCCTCGAACAGCTTGAGGCGGCGCTCGATGCCGTCAGCAGAGACCTCGCCCCACGCGTCGAGGAGCTCGCTCGGAAGAGCACCGAAGGCGCGCTCACCCCGGAGGAGCAAACGGAGTACGCAGAGATCGTCCGCTTGAACGACAGGCTTAGCCTCCTCAAGCTCGAGGCCGAGGAGTTCTGGACGATGCGCGCGGCTTCGTGAAGCTCTCGAACGATGTGCGGGAGACGGTGCAGCGACGCGCCCAGGGCGCATGTGAGTACTGCCGGCTTCCTCAAGAAGCTTCAATCCTGCCCCATCAAGTCGACCACATCATCGGGAGGCAGCATCGTGGCTCCGACGATGTTGCCAATCTGTGCCTCTGCCGCATCCATTGCAATCTGAAGAAGGGGCCTAATTTCTACCCACCGAGGGGCCACCGTAACTCCACAGCCTGCGGGGCGCGGCGATGACCGGTGAACGTCGTCCGGCCGGAGAATGCCAACAGGTTCGAGACAGGCCGGACGAGAAGCCTATGCGTGGATCGCTCTGAGAGGCTCGTTCCGGCGCTGGGACGTGAGCGGCTGAGGCCGCGCCGCGGCTGTGGGCGTGGCGCCAGGTTCGGGCGCGCCGCTGGTCGTGCCCGTGAGCGGCGGCGCCGCGGCCTCGCGCCGCTCGCACCTCTCAGCGGAACTGCTCGAAGATCGGCCCGCAGCAGCGAAGGGCGAGGTCGCACGCCGGGCCGACGTCCTGACAGGCGCCCACCGTCGTGTAGTTGACGAGGCAATCGCAGCTGATGTCGGGGCCGCCTCTGACCGGCCCGCAGCTGACGGAGAGGTCCATGCCTGGGCACGAGCCCTGGCAACCGCAGCCCCTGTCGCCGCTGACTGGGCACTCGAGCACCCCCGCCCCGCAGGGAGGAGCGGACGCACACTCCAGGTACGGTTCCAGGACCAGCTCGCACGCGGGCGGGGGGAAATCGCAGCTCAATGTGAGCACCGCGCAATCGAAGAACTGGTCGAGCAGGTCGTTGCACGCGGACGCCGCGGAACGGTGCGCCTCACAGAAATCGCGGCAGCCGCGCGGTGCCACCCCGCACGTCAACTCGAAGAGCTCGCAGTGCTCAAAGCACGTCGACCTCAAGTCGCCGCCGCCCACCCCGGTGGAGCCCACCGCCGCCGAGATGGCCGTCGAGCCCGCGCTGGTCACGCCGACGCCGACCGCGCTGGTGCTGGTGCTTGTGCTTGTCGCGCCGGCGCCTCCTGACCCGTCGGGCATCTCGTCGACGACGACGTTTCCACCGCAGGCGCTCCCCCAGGCCGGGGCCGCGAGCACAGCGATGCGCATTCTAAGCAGCGTCATTCCCATGGCGCGAGACTAGCCCGACGCGGGCACGGGCACGAGCGCCGCGAGTGTCGACTCCCTCACGGGTCCGCCTCCGAGCTGAACATCGCGCGGTCCGCGCGGTCATTGCCCGATCTGCACCCTCGTGACGACCTTCGCGCCGTCGGTTAGAGTCGGCGCAATGCTCCCAGCCCCGCTCGTCCTGTTCCCGAGCAACCCGGTGCACCCGACCGCGCCGGACAGCGCCTTCGAGGAGGAAGCGCGGCATGCCGCCAGCGCAGGATTCGACATCGGCCTCATCGACATCGAGGTGTTCCTCGGCGGCGACGCGAAGCTCCGCCGGGTGCCGGAAGGCCCGGGCGAGGTGATCTACCGCGGCTGGCTCCTGGGCCTCGATGCTTATCGATGCATGAGCGAGGTCGTCGCCGCGCGTGGCCGACGGTTGATCACGGAGCCGGCGGCGTACCAGCACTGCTATCACCTGCCGGAGTGGTACGAGGCGATCGGCGGCGCCGAGCACACCGCACGATCGATCTGGATCCCGGGCTCCACGTTCGACCTCGAAGCCGTCGGCGTTCACGTGCGAGAGGCGTTCGGATCGGGCGCCGTGATCCTCAAGGACTATGTGAAGTCCCGAAAGCACGAGTGGTTCGACGCCTGCTTCATCCCGGCGGCGGACGACGAGGCCAACGTGCGGCGCGTCGTGGGGAACTTCCTTCGCCTCCAGGACGACCACGTCGTCGGTGGGCTCGTCTTCCGGGAGTTCGTCGAGCTGCGGCGCATCGGGCTGCACCCGAAGAGCAGGCTGCCGCTGGTCAACGAGCATCGCTTCTTCGTGCTCGACGGCCGGCCGTTCTACGCGGCACCGTACTGGGCCGACGGTGACTATCCGGGCGAACCGCCGAGCGCCGATGTCCTCGCGCCCATTCTCGGCCGCGTGCGCAGTCGTTTTTACGCGGCCGATGTCGCCGAGAAGGAAGGCGGCGGCTGGATGCTGGTGGAGCTGAACGATGGCGGGTCGGCGGGCATCCCCGAGGGTGGGGCCGCAAACGCGTTCTACCGGAGCCTGCACGCGGCGCTCGGCTGAGGAGCGTCTCATCGCTCGATCCGAGCAGTCCGCCGCGAGCTGCCGCCCAGCTCACGCCCTGAGCGGGCCGTAGCCAGAGGGGGCGCTCACGCGAGCTCCGGCGCGCGGCGGCTTGCCCGCGGGGCGCGGCGGCGCAATGGGTGTCGGCCATGGCGCGAGAGACAGCGTTCGCTCTGTGGCTCCTCCCCGGCGGAGCGCCGGCCGCGCGGCTCGAGGAGCTCATCGAGGCGCTCGCCCGGGAGACCGGGGGCCCGGCGTTCGCGCCTCACCTCACCCTGCTCGGCGGGCTGCGCGGCGACGCCGGTGCGCTGGCCGCGAAGCTCGGCAGGCTGCGCGGCGACGGCGGCGCGCTCCGCCCCGTCGCGCTCGAGGCGCGGGGCCCCGCCACCGGCAGCACCCGCCACCAGTGCGTGTTCCTCGACGTGGCGCCGTCCGAGCCGCTCACGGCGCTGCGCCGCGCGGCCGAGGCCGCGCTCGGCGGGAACGAGGCCCTCTTTCGGCCGCACGTGAGCCTCGTGTACGGCGAGCTGCCGGCGGCGCGCCGCCAGGAGCTCGCCGCGGATCCTCGGGTGCGTGCGCTCGCCCACGACACGTGGTGGGCCGACCGGCTGGAGCTGTGGACCGTGGAGGGGCAGACCGAGCGCTGGCGCTGCGTCGAGGGCGTCGCGCTGGAACGCCGGTGAGATCTCGCGGGCGCAGGTGTCATGCCTGCCCACAACGCGCCCGGACGCACGGTTCCGCCGCAGCGGAAGCCTCCGCGATGGTTTTCCGCCCTCCACGCAGAGCGCGGCTCGCCGAAGTATGTGATCTCGTGGATCTCGGCTAGCCTGGGGCGCATGGCGATGGCTCCCGTTGCTGTGGGCGACGTTCTCGCGGGCAAGTACCGCGTGGAGCAGATCGTTGGCGCCGGTGCGATGGGCACGATCGTCGCCGCGTGGCACCTGGAGCTCGAGCAGCGGGTCGCGATGAAGTTCCTGCACTCGGTGCGGCCGGACGGCGGCGACCCGACGGAGCGGTTCCGGCGCGAGGCGCGCGCGCTGGCCAGGATCAAGAGCGAGCACGTGGCGCGCGTCCTGGATGTCGGCTCGCTGGAGGGCGGGATGCCCTACATGGTGATGGAGTTCCTGGAGGGGAACGACCTCGCCCACGAGATACGCGCGCGCGGTCCGCTGCCCGTGGTGGAGGCCGTCGCGTACATGCTCCAGGCCCTCGACGCGATGGCCGAGGCGCACGCCGCGGGGATCGTTCACCGCGATCTCAAGCCGGCCAACCTGTTCCTCTCGCTGCGGCCCGACGGCGACCGGGTCATCAAGGTCCTCGACTTCGGTATCTCGAAGTCGCTGCTCGGCATATCGCGCGATCAGGTGGCGCTGACCCAGACAGCGTCGCTCCTCGGGTCGCCGCTCTACATGTCTCCCGAGCAGGTGCGCTCCGCGCGCGACGTCGATATGCGCGCGGATATCTGGTCTCTCGGCGTCATCCTGTACGAGATGCTGACCGGGCGGACTCCGTACGACGGCGACTCCGTCGCTCAGCTCTTCCACGCGCTGCTCTACGAGAACGCTGCCCCGGTCGCCCAGCTGCGCCCCGACGTCCCGCGCGAGCTGGACGCGGTGGTGATGCACTGCCTCGCCAAGGACCGCGACCAGCGGTGGAGGAACGTCGGCGATCTGGCCGCCGCGCTGCTCCCGTTCGGCCCCGCCACGGGCCACATGCACGTCGACAGGGCGCGCCGCGTGCTCGGCAGCTCGTCGGACATCGCACGGCCGTCGATCCTCCAGGCGGGCGTGCCGAGCGGGGGCGCTCAGGGCACCGGATCGCGCCCGTCGATACCGCACGGGGGCCCGCCGTTCGCGCCGGCCTCGCCGTCTTCGCCGTCCTTCGCGCCCGGCACGCCGTCCTCGCCGTCCTTCGCGCCCGGCACGCCGTCCTTCGCGCCCGGCACGCCGTCCTTCGCGCCCGGCACGCCGTCCTTCGTGCCGGCCTCCCCGACCGCGCCCAACGCGGAGACGGGGCCCACGGTCAACTCGTGGAGCAACTCCGGCCATCCGGTGCGAACGGTCCGCAACGGGGCGCGCGTCGCCCTGGCCATCGCCGCCGGCGCCTTGCTGGTGGGGGCCTCGCTCGGCGCCCTGTTCTTCCTGCGCTCCGGGCTCGCCACCGACCCGGGACAGCCCCCCGCAGCCGCGGCGCCCACCGCCGAGGCCACGGCAGCGCACACCTCCGAGGCCGCGGCGGCGCCCGCGCACGAGGCCACGGCGGCGCCGAGCGCCGAGGCCACGGCGAAGGGCGACGCGCACGAGGCTCCCGGCGCCGCCGGCGCCGCGCACGAGGCGGCCGGCGGTTCGCCAGCCCCGACCGCGCCGGCGGCCTCCTCCAGCGCGCCCGCGCCGCCGCCGGCGGCGTCCTCCAGCCCAGCGGCGCACCTTGCCTCACCGCCCGCGCAGCCGGGCGCTCCGCGGGCGACCGCCACGGCCCGGCCCGTCGAGCGCTCGCATCCGGGCGCGGGGGCGCGCCCGGAGCCGACGCAGGGCAACTCGATCAGCGACTTCGGCGGGCGGCGCTGAGCGTGGCGCTCGCGTCGATCCGGCGACGGCCCCCGGGGCCGCCGTGGCCAGCTTGGAGGAGAACACGGGACGTATGAGGCGGTTGAAACGTCGTCAGCGAAGCATCGCACACTGCGTCGGCCTGGGCCTGTGCGCGGCGTTGATCTCCGGGGGCCTCCCCGCGCGGGCGGAGCCGAGCGCCGCCGACAAGGCGGCGGCGGAGGCGCTCTTCGACGCGGCGCTCGACCTGATGAAGCAGGGGCGCAGCGCGGAGGCGTGCCCGAGGCTGGAGCAGAGCCAGCGCATCGATCCGGGCATCGGCACGCTCCTCTACCTGGCCGAGTGTTACGAGAACACCGGCCGCACGGCGAGCGCCTGGGCCACGTTCCGGCAGGCCATGTCGGAGTCGCAGGCCGCGGGGCAAGCCGATCGCGCCCGCAAGGCGCAGGCGAGGGCGGCCCGGCTGGAGCCGGGCCTGTCGAAGCTGAGCATCGGCGTCGCGGCCGAGAACCTCGCGATCGAGGGGTTCAAGGTGCGCTCCGCCGGAAAGGCCGTCGATCCTGCGGTCTTCGGCGTCGCGCTCCCCGTGGATCCGGGCGAGATCGCGATCGAGGCGAGCGCCCCGGGCCACGAGACCTGGACGACGACCGTGAAGCTCGGGGGCGACAACAAGGGCCCTGCGAGCGTCGATGTTCCGGCGCTCAAGCGGCTCGAGGGACCGCCGCCTGCGCCCCTCGCGTCGCCGCCCGCCCAGGGGACAGGCCCCGCGCCGGCCCGCGGCGCCCCTGCGCCGGCGCCGGCGCCGGCGGCGTCCGGGGGCAACACGACGCGCTTGATCGGCCTCGTCGTGGGCGGCGCGGGCGTCGTGGGGCTCGGCGTCGGGACGTTCTTCGGCGTGAAGGCCATCTCGAAGAACAGCGACGCGGAGGGCTACTGCAAGGGCGGCAGCACGTGCGAGGACGAGCGCGGCGTCACGCTGACCGAGGAGGCCAAGAGCGCCGCCACCGTGTCGAACGTCGCGTTCGGGCTCGGCGCGGCGGCGGCGATCGGCGGCGCCGTCCTCGTGTTCGTCGTCGCGCCGAGGCAGACCCCGCCCGTCCAGGTGGGGGCGTTCGTGGACGCGCGCAACGTCGGGTTGCGCGTGGGAGGTACGTTCGAATGAGACGCATGACAGGGCTCCTGTCGCTCGCCCTGCTCGCCCCGCTCTCGAGCCTCGCGTGGCTCGGCTGCCAGGCCATCGCCGGCATCGAGGACCGCACCTTCGACCCGGGCGGCGCGGACACGGGGGGCGGGCAGGCGCCCGTGAGCGAGCAGTGCGCGTCGTACTGCGCCGACGTGATGGCGAACTGCACGGGAGAGCACCAGGTCTATGCCACGCTGGCGACATGCCAGGGCGTGTGCGCGCTGCTCCCGGAGGGCGATCCCCTGGAGCCCGTGGACAACACGGTCGCGTGCCGCGCCCGCCAGGCGGAGCTGGCGGGGGCCACGGGCGAGGTCGAGGTGCACTGTCCAGCGGCCGGCCCGGGCGGCGGCGGCGAGTGCGGGAGCAACTGCGAGAGCTACTGCGCGCTGCGGGCCGCGGCGTGCACGCTCGAGGTCCCCACGGAGGAAGACTGCGTCGCCATGTGCGCGGGGCTCAAGGACGTGGACATGTTCGACGTCATCGAGAACCACGAAGGCGACACGCTGCAGTGCCGCCTCGTGCACGTGAGCTCCGCGACGGTGGATCCCGAGGAGCACTGCCCGCACGCGAGCCTGACGCCCGTGCAGCCCTGCGCCGATCCGGACGGGACCGAGCCGAGCTGCGAGGACTTCTGCCAGGTGGTCATGACGTCGTGCACGGGAGAATTGGCCGTCTACGAGTCGAGAGCTCAGTGCCTCGCGGTCTGCGCGGCGCTCCCTCCCGGCGGGGCGGAGGATCGGACCGAGAACACCGTGGGCTGCCGCAAGTACCACGCTTACAGCGCCATGCTGGCGCCGACGACCCACTGCCCGCACACGGGACCGGGCGGAGACGGCCATTGCGGGGTCGAGGAGCCGGGCTCGGGCGTGACAGGCAACTGCGTGTCGTACTGCACGCTGTTCGAGGCGGCCTGCAAGGAGGCCCTCGGCGAGGCGTACGAGGGCTGGGGCGCGGCGTGCCAGAGCGAGTGCAGCACGATGGCGGGAGCCGCCCATGACTCCCACTACTCCGTGGCGAGCGCCGAGGGCGGCGACACGGTCTCTTGCCGGTTGCTCCACGTGAGCCGCGCGTTCGAGAACCCGGACGAGTGCGCGGCGCTGGCCGACGGGAGTGCCTGCCCGTGATAGGGCGCGGTGGCCCCCTGCGTTCGGGAGGGAGTGCCGGCGGTTCCGGGGTATAAGGGTTAACCAAGCTCGTTCGGTCACGCTCAGGGCACGAAGCCCGCCCCTTCTCCTCGGCACCAACGATCACCAACGTGAACGTTTACGTGGTCGTGGTCGTGGTCGTTCACGGCTTACCGTTGACGACCACGACCACGACCACGACCACGACCACGACCACGTAAACGTTCGGATGTAGAAGAACGCGGCGCGAAGGCTGGTTAACGCAAATGGGGGTTCCGGGGGCGGGTCGAGCCACTCGATACGCCCCCGATGAGGCGACAGGGCAAGCCCCCGCGCCCCGCCGTGAGAACGTGCCGTGATCCTGCTACCCAGGACGAGCCCCCGCCACGCGTGCGCGCGATGGATTAGTGATCCCGACGGCAGGGGGCCATGGACGAAGGAGGGGCTGTCAGGCCATGAAGAGAGCGGAAGCGAGACGGTGGCTTGCCCTTGTCGTGCTCGTGCTGGCGGCGGCGGGGATCCTGGGCCTCTTCTTGTGGCTCCGCGCCGGAGAGGCGCCGGCGGAAGGCCCCGCACCTCCGGCGAGCGCCGCTTCGACGCGGGGAGCGCGGCGCCTCCGCGCGAGGGACGCGCCGCCCCCGCAGCTCGGGAGCATCGCGGGGCGGGTCGCGGATGCGGCCGGCTCGCCCGTCGCCGGAGCGTTGGTGTGCGCCAGCGCGAGCGGCGGCGCGGGCGGCCTGACACCGTTCGATCTGGGCGAGCCGACGTGCGCGCCCGCAGGAGAGGACGGCCGCTACCAGATCGCGGATCTCTCCCCCGCGCGCTGGACGATCTTCGCCTCGGCGCCGGGCCACCGCCCCGCGAGCTACACCTCCCCTGCCCCGGACCGCGCCGGCTGGCTCGATCTCCGCCAGGGAGAGGCGCGCACCGGCGTCGATCTGACGCTCGTCCGCGGCGGCGTCGAGGTCCGGGGCCACGTCAAGGACGTCAGCGGCGGGCCCATCGCCGGGGCGCTCGTCATGATTCATGGTTTCCTGGGGTCGCACCAGGGCGCCGCGGTGACCCGCTCCGACGCAGAGGGCTCCTTCTCCGCGTGGACCGAGGAGGGCTACTGCCTGGCGCGCGCCACCGCCGACGGGTACGCCGAGGGGTCGCAGCACGGCATGGCGCCGGGGCCGCCGCTCGAGATCTTGCTGACGCCCGGCTCGGTCATCGAGGGGCGGGTCGTCGAGGCAGGGTCGGGCGCGCCGATCGCCGGCGCGAAGATCAGTCCCGGCATGGAGCAGCGGTGGGGGCCCGGGGAGGTGAAACCCGCGTCGAGCGACGCGGAGGGGCGCTTCCGCATCCCAGGCCTGGCGCCCGGGCGGTACAAGCCCACGGCGCGCGCCGCGGGCGGCTATGGCCAGGCGCGCGCGAGCGTGGTGCTCGGGATCGGTCAGACCTCGAGCGAGGTGGTGATCGAGCTGCACCCCGCCAGCAGCGTGGCTGGCCGCGTGGAGGTCGCGCCCGGGGGCGGGCCCTGCACGAGCGGCTCCGTCACCCTGTTTCACGAAGGGAGCGGCTGGCTCCCCGCTGTCCTCGAGGCCGACGGTTCAGCGCGCTTCGAGGGGGTGCTGCCCGGCTCGTACCAGGTGATGGTGCTCTGCCAGGATCACGCGTCGGAGCCGACCTACCCCGCCGTGGAGGTCGGCGAGGCGGACGTCGAGGGCCTCGTGTGGACCGTCCGCGCCGGGCTGTCGCTCCGCGGCCGGGTGGTGGACCGCGAGGACAAGCCCGTGCGCGCCATGGTCCACGCGAGCCCGACCGACATGAGGGCGATGGTGCCCGGCGCCGTCGGGCAGAGCGATGACGACGGCCGCTTCGTGCTCCGGGGGCTCCTCCCCGGCAAGCACAGGGTCATGGCGCACTCGAACGATCACATTCCGCCCGAGCCGGTCGAGGTCGAGATCGTCGATGAGCGCGCTCCCGAGATCACCCTCGTGATGGATAACGGCGGCAGCGTCGAGGGCACCGTGACCGACGAGGACCGCCGCCCCGTTGCGGGCGCGGACGTCATGCTGAGCGCGCAGCAGCCCGGGTGGAACGGCCCTCCGAGAAAGTCCCTCGCGGACGGGACATTCGTGATCAAGGGGGTCGCGCCGGGCGCGTATCGGATCTGGGCCATGCAGGGGGGTATGCCCATGAGGGCGCCAGGTCAGGTCGGCGACGGCGACCCCGGGGTCGCCGTGAACGTGAAGGCAGGAGCGGCCGCGCGCGTGAGCCTGGTCGTGGAGCGCCAGAACGGCGAGATCCACGGGCGCGTCATCGACGGGAGCGGCAGGCCGGTGGCGGACGCGTTCGTCAATGTTCAGCGGGAGCCCGAGGGCGCGGGAGAGCGGGGCGCCCCGGCCCCTCCGCCCCCGCCGCTGGAGAGCATGGGGCCCTACGCGCCGGTGCTCACCGATCCCGACGGGGAGTTCGTGATCGGGAACCTGGGCCGGGGCACGTACACGGTCCAGGCGCAGCGCCGCGGAGGAGGCCGCGCCGCCGTCGAGCACGTCCATATCGGCGATACCGTGACGCTCACGATCCAGGAGACAGGCACCGTCTCCGGCGCCGTCTCCCGCCCCGGCGGCGCGCCGCCCGATCAGTTCACGATCCGCGTCACGGGCCGCGAAGCGCCGTTCTTCCGGAGCGAGTCCTTCTCGTTCACGGACGGGGCCTGGACGATAAGCGATCTGCAGGCGGGCAAGTACGATATCGCCGTCGACGCCCCGGAGGGGACGGCCACGGGCGAGGTGACGCTCGGGCAGGGGGAGCAGCGGAGCGGGGTGGTGCTGACCCTCGCCGGGCGCGTCGCAATCCGGGGTCAGGTGGTGTCCCTGGAGGACGGCGCGCCCATGGCCGGGGTGACCGTGCACGCGTACCCGCGCGCCGGCGGAATCGCGCCCTCTCCGGTGCAGCAACGCGAGGTCACGGACGGTGCGGGTCATTTTCACCTCGACCGTGTCCCCAGAGGTCCCCTCGTGCTCATGCTCATGCCCGCGGATCCGATGAGCTCGGCGTTCGACGCGGCGATGATCCCTGTCGATGTCGAGCCGGGCGCGGAGACCGACGTCGGGCGGTTGCTTATGGCGAAGCGCCGGGTGAAGCAGGACGAGCCTCCCGGCGATCTCGGGTTCACGGTCGAGCCGCCCCAGTCGCCGATGGAGATGGCCATGCGGCCGCACAAGGTCGTCGAGGTGCGCCGCGGCGGTCCGGCCGCGGCGGCGGGCCTGCAGGTGGGAGACGTGATCGTCTCGGTGGACGGCCACGATGTCACAGGCAAGCTGGGGTATCTGGTTGGGACGCTGATCCGCGTGCCCACGGGGACCCGGGTGACCCTCGGGCTCTCGCGCGGGGCGAGCGTGGCCCTCGTGGCCGCGGCGATGCCGCCACCCCCGGGCGTCGGGCCAGGCGGCATCGAAGCCGCGCCCGCGCCACCGTAGGCGCCGGCCGCTACCTCTTGACGGCAGGCGCATGGAAGAGCTCGCCGCTCGGGCTCTCGGCGGCGGGCGTCGGGGCGGCGCTGCCCTTCTTGCATGAACGCACCGCCGCTGCCGCGCCTGCGCGCCGTGGACCTGAACCTGCTCACGGTGCTGGACGTCGTGCTCACCGAGCGCAACGTGACGCGAGCGGCCGAGCGACTCGGCATGACGCAGCCGGCCGTGAGCAGCGCCCTCGGCCGGCTGCGGCTCCTGTTCAACGACGATCTCTTCGTGCGTCGCGGCAAGGAGATGGCCCCGACGCCGCGCGCCCTCGCGCTCGCCGGCCCGATCCGCAAGGCGCTCGACCTGATCCATGCCTCATTCGCCCACACGGGCGCCTTCGATTGCACGGCGAGCCACACCTTCAGGCTGGGGATCAGCGACCTCGGAGAGGCCATCCTCTTGCCTCGTTTTCTGCAGTGGCTCGAGCAGCTCGGCGCCCGCGTCCGGCTCGATATCTGCCGCGAGCCCGGGGCCTCGCTGCAGAACGAGATGCGGCTCGGCAAGGTCGAGCTCGTCCTGGATCACATCGTCATCCCGGGCGAGGAGTTCCGGCGAACGCGCGTGCTCGACGTCGAGCTCGTCTCGCTGGTGCGCCAGGATCATCCGACCGTGGGACACTCGCTGACCCTCGACGAGTACATGGCGCTCGAGCACCTCATCATCGAGCCGCGCGAGGGCCAGACCAACCTGGCAGAGCAAATTCAGGCCCTCGTCGGGCGATCGCGGTGCGTGCGGGCGCAGGTCCCCCGCTATCTCTCGATGCCGTTCATCCTCTCGCAGTCGAACCTCGTCTGCACGTTGCCGCTCCCCCTGGCGCGGCTGTTCGAGCAGCACTTCCCCGTGCGGGTGGTGAGCTGTCCGCTCCCGATCCAGCCGATCCCGCTGTTCATGATGTGGCATGCCTGTCAGGACGGCGACCCGGCCCACGAGTGGCTGCGGCGATCCCTCATCGAGCTCTGCAGCCGCATCTGACGCGTCCCAGGCGGGCGAGCTCGACCCGAAGGGAGACGGGCGGCCGTGGATTCGGCGGAATATTCACGCCGGCAATCTGCCTCATACCATTTCTTGATTGGGCTTTTCGGGGGGGCTGCCCCCATGAAGCCGCGTACGAGAGGGAAATATAACATCGTGAAGGCTATCTCATTCGGCGGTCGGGCGCGCGGTCGAGCCGGCACACTCCATGTCCTGGGCAGCGATCGCGCGGCCCGTATCGAGGCCGGGGAAACGCTGCTCAGCGCAGCCGTACGCGGGAACATTTCGTTTCCACACATGTGCAACGTGGGCGAGTGCGGCACCTGCAAGTGCCGCCTCATCAGAGGCCATATCCGCCTCAAGAGCGATATCTCGCGCCACGTCGCGCCCGAGGAGCTCTCTGCCGGCTTCGTCCTCGCCTGCCAGAGCCTGGCCGTGTCGGAGGACGTGGCGGTCGAGGTCTCGGGAATGGGCCGCGGGCGCTCGACGGGTCCAGCGCCGGTGCAGATCGACGCGAGCGTCGCGCGCGTGACGCCGCTCGCGCCCAGCGTCCTCGCGCTCGAGGTCGACCTCGCCGCGGAGGTCCGCTACGTGGCCGGGCAGGTTGCACAGCTCACGGTGCCCGGCGTCCCGGGGCTCGACGAGCCGCGCTGTTACTCGTTCGCCGAGGCGCCGGATCGGGCCTCGCCGCGCAGGGCGCTCTTTCATGTCCGCCACGTGCCGGGCGGGGCCTTCACCGAGTGGCTCTTCGGGGCGGATCGCACGGGCGCGCGCCTGTGCTTCTCGGGGCCACACGGCAGCTTCCGCTACCACGAGGCCGGGCGGCCGCTCCTCTGCGTGGCAGGAGGCACCGGGCTCGCGCCGATCAAGGCGATCCTCGAGCAAGCGATCTCGGACGGGCTTGGCCGCGACGTGACGCTGGTCGTCGGCGCGCGCACCCAGAAGGACCTTTACGCGCTCGACGCCATCGCCTCGATCAGGGAGCGATGGCGAGGGCGGTTTGCCTTCGTGCCTGTCCTCTCGCGAGAGCCCGAAGGCTCCCGTTGGACGGGGCGGGCGGGGCACGTCACCGACTACCTCCGCGAGGTCGCCGCGACCCTCGACGAGTGCGCGGCCTACCTGTGCGGCTCGCCCGGGATGATCGACGCCGCGCTCGACCTGCTGCGCGGCAGGATCCCTCCGGAGCACCTGCATTACGACAAATTTTTAAACCGTGGCTCGGTCGCTCTCGCCGCCTCTCGGGCGGTCTGAGCCGGGCCACGACGCACGAAAGGGGTTTTTACCATGCTCAAAAGCACGTTGATCATACTCGGCTTCATGGCCCTCTTTGCCGCCATGGAGTTCGCGTTCGGCCTGTACCGGCGCCCCGGCGTGCTCACCATGCCGGAGCTCGGCGCGAATCTCCTCTCCCTCGCCTCCTCCCTCCTGATACGCGGCGTATCCTCCGGCGCCGTGATCTGGGCGCTCGGCGCTCTTTGGCCGCGCTCCGAGGGCGCGCTCGCGGGCGTGAGCTTCTGGCTCGCCTTACCGCTCTACGTGCTCCTCGACGAATACGGGTCCTACTGGCTGCACCGCAAGAGCCATGAATGGCCGTGGCTCTGGCGTCTCCACAAGCCGCATCACGTGCCGCGCAACCTGAACATCTCCGTCACGTACCGGGAGAACTGGTTATTGTTTCTGCTGTTGCCGACCGCGTGGCTGGCCCCGGCCGTCGTCTGGCTCGGCCATCCTGCTGCCTTTGCGGCAGGATCGGCCTTCAGGACCCTGATCGGTATGATAGAGCACTGCGATCTCCGCTGGGATCTACCTCTCCAGCAGAACCGCTTCACGCGCCCTGTCATGCGGGTGCTCGAGCGCATCGTCTCGCTTCCCGACACGCACCAGGTCCACCACGGGGTCGGCCGCTACGGCAATGCCATGAAGAACTATGGCGCCGCCCTCGTCTGCTTCGATTGGCTCCATGGCACGCTGATGACCCCGCACGCGCGCCAGGAGGGCTTCGGGCTGCCCGAGGGCGCGCCGGTCGAGCCGTGGGCCGAGCAGATCTTCTGGCCGTTCGTGCGCTCGACGAAGAAGAAGGACGAGAGGGCGGATCGCCGCCGCCCGATCGAACAGACATCGCCGACAGCCGACCTCGCCATGGCGGAGGCGGTGATCACCACGGTCGATGGCCGCGCTGTCGTCGTGCGATGAGCCCTGCCAGGCCGCTCGCCCGCCGCGCGCCGCCTCACGGCAGCGCAGCGAGCGCCCTCACGGCGGCGTGACGAACGACGCCGGCCCCGCCACGGCGGGAGACGGGTCCTTCCTGTAGCGCTCCAGCGACTCGCGCCGGTCCGCCGTCCAGCCGTTCTTCGGCGACGCCGCCTGCACGAGCGCCTCCAGCGCGAGCCGGCGCAGCCGCGGATCGGGGCTCCCCCGCAGCTCCTGCTCGAGCTGCGACGGGTGGACGCAGCCGTGCACCGCGGACATCGCCGCGACCATCGCGTCGTGGTGCAAGAGGTCCCGCCGGCCGAGCTCCGCGAGCGCCTGCCCGAGCGCCTTCCACGGGAGCAGGCGCGCCGCGAGCCCGAGGTACTGGGGCACGGCCAGGGCGTCCGCCTTGAGCGCGGCGAGCAGCCCCTCGCCGACGGCGACGTGGTGCTTCGCGGCGTACGGGCCGAGCCGCGCCGTGAGCGCGGGCAGGAACGCCACGAGGTGCCGGCGCCTCGGCAAGAGCTCCGCGAGCCGCTGGACGACGGTCGCGACCTCCCCCGACTGCATCCTCGCGAGCGCCGCGGACAGCGCCTCCGCCGCCTCCTCGGGCGCGGGCGCGGCCATGTGATCGAGCAGCCGGCGAAAGAGCGACCGCGCGTCGTCCCGGAGCGGCAGGTGCGCGGCGCGCCGCAGCAGATCGAGCCGCGCCTCCGGCTCTGCCCGCCCGAGGATCGCGGCGAGCAGGTCCACCACGCGCCGCTCGGCCTCGGTCGACAGCCTGCCGAGCGGGATGTCCGCGAGCTTCGAGGCCACGATCCAGTCGGGATCCCGGGCTGCGCGGCCGAAGACGTCCCAGGTCTCGGGCTTGTCCAGGTGGTCCCAGAGCGCCCGGAGCAGCGCGATCCGCACGTCGCGGTGGGTCTTCGGGCCGTCCAGCCGGAGCAGGTCCCGGTAGGCGTCGTCGCCGCCCAGCTCGCCGAGCAGGCGCACGACCTCCTTGGCCACGGTCACCTTCGTTGTCGGCACCGCCCGGAGCTCGGCGAGCACCCGCTCCCGGGACATCTCCGCGAACGCCTTCCGGAGCGCGTAGATCGCCCAGCGCGCGCGATCGTCGCCCAGGCACTCGATCAGGACGGGGACGCCCTGGCCTGCGTCGAGCCACGGCAGTCCCCGGATGGCCATCTCGCGCAGGGGCGGCCTCGGATCCGACGCGAACGGGGTGACCGCCGAGGCGTCGACGTACGCGAGCCGGACCAGCGCGGAGATCGCGAACCGCAGCGTGGGGACGTCGCTGGTCTCGTCGCCGAGCAGCGCGCGGAGGCCGGCGGCGTAGCTCTCCTGCTGCCTCGCCGTCCAGCGGCCGTGGCCCCCGCCGAAATCGAGCACCCAGCGCGTCTTGCCCGTCGCGAACCTGCCGGTCATGGGCTGCGTCCGGTCGAGCAGGGGGCCGAGGAGATCCTGGCGCCTCTGGCTCACGTGCCGGGCGACGGCGCCGATCAGCACGAAGCTCCTGTCCTCGCCCAGCAGCGCGGGAACGAGCCGCGCGAACCGCGGCCTGTCGTGGGCGCGCAGGAGGCCGAGCGCGCCCGCGGCGACGCCGACGAACGGGAGCTCGCGGGACAGCCGCTCGAGCGCCTCGAGCAGCGGCGTGACCACCTTGAGGCGGATGCCGAGGCTCTGCGCGAGCGACAGCACCGCCCCTGCCCGCTCGCCGGTGCACCACGCGCCCGCGAGCTGCGCGAGCGCCGGGCTGAGCCGCTCGGCCTCCGCCCGGGTCAGCCCCTCTCCGAGCCCCGCCGTCGAGACCGAGCCGCGCACCGCGAGGATCTTCGCGATCCAGCGCGCCCCCCACGCGCCATCGATGCGGAACAGGCGGACCACGAGCCGCTCCACGGCCGAGGCCGTGGCGTGGGACAGGTCCGCGGCGTCGAGCGCGTCCTGCGCCACGGCGCCCGCGGCCTCCAGGTGCTCCTGCGCGAACCTGCCGATGGGCAGCGCGGCGAGGGCGCCGAGCATCGCCCGCCGCACCGGATCCTGCTCGAACTTGCGGGCGCGCACGTTCGCGAGGGCGTCCGCGAGCGCGCCCCGGTCGTGCAGGACGCTCGCGACGAGCAGCGCCTGCGCCTTGGCCCGCTCTTCGCCCTCCGGGTGTCCGAGGAGCGGCGCGAGCACCTCCTTGGCCTCGGCGAAGGAGAGGAGGCGCGCGTAGCTCATCCGCCGCTCCGGCTTCGAGACGAGCGACGGGCAGCTGGACAGGTGCCGCCTCGCCTCGCGCTCGCGCAGGTCGCGGGGCAGCGCGTCGAGCACCTCGGGCGCGATCGATCCGTCGGCGGCCTGCGCCGCGCAGGACCAGCGCTCGAAGGCCCGCTCCCGGAGCGCCTGCTCCTCGGCCGACTCGGCCTTCACGTAGCGGAAAAGGAAGGCGCCGAAGCCCCCTCGCCCTCCGAGCAGGAAGGCCCGCAGGACCGCCTTCTGGTCGTCGGGACGCAGCCGCAGGAACCACCGCGGGCCCCGCTTGCCGTCGCTCAGCGCGCCCCAGGCGTGGCGGATGAGGTACTCGAGGCGCTCGGCGCCGAGGGCGGGCGCGCCCTTGTCGAAGCGCACGACCTCGAAGGCGCCGGGCGGCCGCGCGGGCCGTCCGCTCTCGTGGCGCGCCTTGAGGAGGTCGAATGTGGCGGCCGGGCGCGATCGGGCCAGCAAGCGCAGCGGTCCCGCGAGGAACGAGGGCTCCTCACCGCGCTCGAAGAGGGCCTGGATCAGCGGGAGCGCCGCGTCGGGCGCGCGCCTGGCGAGCGGGACGAGCAGCGGCGCGAGGCGGTAGCGCTGGCGGACGTCGAGGGACGGGGAGCGGGCGATCGCCTCCCCGAACCAGCGCGCCGCGGCCGCGGGGTGCCTCACGCCGAGCCGATCGAGGCAGCTCGGGCCGCCCGCCTCGTCGATGGCGCGCCGGTGCGCCGACACGAGCGCCTCGGAGCCGAACGGGAGCAGATCCACGATCAGGGGATCGCGCCCCGCCTGCATGCGCGCGCCGAGGAAGGCGTCCACCGCGGCCTGGCGCTTCCGCCGCGCGAGCTGGGCGACGGTGCGCCGGAGGGTGCGCCGCTCGAGGAGGGCGCCGAGCGCCGCGAGCGCCTGCGCGTCGTCGCAGAAGCGGGCGATCATGCGGCTTGCGCGCCGCCGCACGGAGCGGGACGGGTCGGAGACGGCCGCGACGACGCGCGCGCCGTCGCCCGAGCCGTAGACGCTCATCAGCGCGAGGAGGCGCTCGTAGGGCTGAGCGCTCTTCCAGAGCGCGCCGAGGAGCGCGCTTGCGCCGGCGTCGCCGCGCGCGGCGGCGCGGCCCAGCTCCACCACGCGGCGGACACGGTCGTGGTGCGTTTGCGGCTCGAGATCGGCGAGAAAGGAAGCGACGTCCATGGAGGGCGATCATAGCGCCCCAGGGCCGGAGGCTCGCAAGGCCGAGCGCGGCGAAGCTCCGGAGCGTCGACACCCTCCGGTTTGAGTTTCACCTCTGCCGGGAGGCTGTCGACACCCTCCGGTTTGAGTTTCACCTCTCCCGGGAGGCTGTCGACACCCTCCGGTTTAAGCTTCACCTCTGCCGGGAGACTGTCGACACCCTCCGGTTTGAGATTCACGGTAGTGGCTAAGGTTGTGTGATTCTGGCCAAGTTTGGCCAGATGCGCGGACGTCGTCGCTAAGCTTCGGTCCCGAAGTAGGTGCGGCCCGCGGGTGTTACGAGCACCCCGGGCCGCGTGGCCGACACCTCACACGTAGCGCGAGGTCCCGACGATGCTGACCGTAGTCCCTCCCCCGTCCGGGGGACAAGGCGGAGGTGCGCCCGCGCGCCGCCGCCCCTGCGTTACCCGTTCCCTCTCCGACGTGGAGCGCATGCGGCTCCGCGCCGCCCTCCGCAACTTGCGCGCCTTGTACGGCACCTGGGCATGCCTTGCCGAGGTCATGGGCATGCCGACCCGCACGATCCGCGCGATCGCGTCGGGCCAGTTCGCCGGGTCGCCCGGCACCGCCATGCGCGCCGCACGCGCCGCTGGAACCACCATCGAGCGCCTCCTAGGCCGCCCCGTCGCAGCCGATAGATGCCCAGCATGCGGCGCGCGCCGAGGCGCCCCATGAGCCCCTGGGGCCATCAAGCCGGCCCCGCGCGCGTCCTGAGCATCGCCGAGATCGCCGAGCAGGCTCCGTTCATCCAGAGCGTCCTGCGTGGCCTCGGTGTGCCCGTCATCGACATCGACGATGTACTCCAGGACGTGATGCTCGGGGCATGGACGAGCTCGCAGGCCGGGCGCTACCGGCCCAGCTCCGCGCGCGAACCTCTGGAC
The DNA here is from genome assembly GCF_051525235.1 of Sorangium sp. So ce124. Classification (NCBI taxonomy): domain Bacteria; kingdom Pseudomonadati; phylum Myxococcota; order Polyangiales; family Polyangiaceae; genus Sorangium; species Sorangium sp. So ce124. Next base: position 2,748,101 of record NZ_CP150312.1, on the reverse strand, counting down.
GCGCTGAGGCGGTGGCTCTTCGGAGTCTGCGCCTTCACCTGCACGCACTACCACGAGCGCGCCTTCCGACGCCGGGAGGTGCCGGTCGACGACCCATGGGCCGCCACGGGTGAAGAGCGCATGGACCCCGGGCACGTCGGCGAGCGCATCGACGCAGCCGAGGCGCTCATGGCGATCGCCGCGCTGCCAACCTGGGCTCGCGAGGTGCTGGTGCTCGCTGCGCTCGGGCACGGCGGCACCGAGATCGCTGAGCTGCTCCGCATCCCGCTCGGCACCGCGGGCAGCCGCCTGCGGCTCGCGCGGGCCCGTCTCGCTCGCAAGCTCCGAAGGCGGCGATGAGCCACCCCCTGACGAAGCAGTACGCCTAGCGAGCCGCTGCGCGAGGATGCCGTCATGGGGCGACGGCCGACGGCGACCGTAGCCCAAAGCGCCGACAAGCCCCTCGCGTTCGCGCGCCACAGAAACTCACATCTCCACACGGAGGCGCCATCGTGACCGACGACGCCTCCGCCTCGTTGTGCACTGCTCGCCTGTTCCAGATTGGACGTAAGTCCTCGCCCTGGCCCGTCCCCCGAGCGCATGAAATTCGTGTAATCGCGCGCGCGTGAGTGCCGCCCGCACATCGCTCACCCACGAGTACGCGTCCCCCTGTGGACGGGGGCACGTCACGTCGGTCATGAGCAGGCGCCGCACCGCCGCGTCGCGCGCGGATCCGCGCTGGGACGGCAACTCAACGACCCGTCAGATCTGCGACGTCCGATTTCTCCGCCGCCGCGGCGGCGAGCGCAGCATCGACGATCCCTTCGGTGTGATCGTCGAAGTCGTTCAGATCGAGCGTCCCCGCCGCGAGCATCGCCTTGACCTCGTGTGGCAGCGGCACGGTCTCGTGTCGAAGCCCCGCGCGTGTCGCGACGCGCAGGTAGAAGCGCGGCTCCAGGCCATTGAGCTTCGCACTCTCCACCAGGCTGTAGAACGTCGCCGCGACCTCGGTACCGCGCAGCGAATGTGAGCCGTAGTGATTCTTCCTGCCAACGACCGGCCCCCTCGCGGCGCGCTCCGTCCCGTTGTTGTCCAGCGGGATCGTGGGATCATTGAGAAACAGCACCAAGCCCGGCCACATGTTGACCATGTAGCCGATCGCCTTATGGAGCCCGCTCTCGGGCAGGCACTTCGGCGTGGTTCGGTAGACCCACGCCACGATCTCATCGATGAGCTGGCGCGACTCCGTGTCGCGCAGCACCTTGCGCTCCTCGTCGCCTTCGGGGCCCTGCGGACATCGACGCTCGACGAGGTAGAGCTTGCCGATGAGGTCGAGGGCCTCGCCGCACGGCTTCGGGAACGATTTTTCGATCTCGACAAACTCCCGTCGCACGTGCGCCCAGCAGTGCGCGAGCACCACGCGCGGATACGCGCGCGACAGCGACAAATACGCGGCGTAGCCGTCGCACATCAACACGCCCGCGAAGGTCATCAGCAGCGACTCCGCCGTCTTGAAGCTCCGGCCGCCTCGGATCGCGTAGTAGACGCCGCGCTCGACGCGCAGCACCCAGACGAACCAGCTCTTGCTCTGGCCGGGCTTCTTGCCGAACAGCTCCCAGCTCGTCTCATCCGCACCGACGACCGAGTGCTCGAGAACGAAGGCACGCAGCCGCGGCATCACCGACTCGACGAGCCACGCGAGCTGCTCGATCTGATCCCAGAGCGTCTGGCTCGTCACCACGAGCCCGTCGCGCGCCATCATCCGCACCTGCCGCTCGAGGGGCAGGTGATCGCAATACTTACTGATGGCCACGTAGATCGCGAAGGCGATCGAGTAGCGCCCTCTGGGGCAGAGCTTGTCCGGTCCCGGCGCGGTCTCGATGCACGCGCCGCAGCGGCACGTGTACTTCTGCCGACGGTGCCGCTTCCGGACGAAGCGCAGCGGGAGGACGTCGATCTCCTCGTGGTCCTCGTACTGGCCCTCCATCTCCTTGAGACCGCCGCCGCACTTCGGGCACGTCTTGTCGGCGTCGTCGAGCTTGTGCTTGACCTCGACGACGGGCAGCTTCGGTTGCTCCGTCGGGCCGTGCCCGGTCCTCTTCTTCTCGTTCTCGCCCTCGCTGCTCGCGTCCGCGGGCGCGTCGTCCGTGGTCCGCTGCTCCGAGCTCGGCCCGAACACCTGCTTCGTCAGCTTCGCGAGCTGCTTCTCCAGCGCCGCGAGACGAAGCTGCTGATAGGTGGAGTCGCCCTTGGCCTTGGTGAGCTCCGCCAGCAGCTCTTTGATCTTCTCGGTGAGCGCGCGGTTATGATTTTCGAGCAGCTCGATCGCCTTGTGGAGGACTTCCGGGTCCTTCTCTTGGGCGAGCCTCGACACGCGGGCGACATTGCGCACTCGATCGATCGTGTCAAGAGACGAGGGGACGAATTCGGCGGGCGGGAGCTTCAGGCGTGCGCGCCGTCGAGCATCGGTCGATACGGCGCAGGGCTCAGACGGACGCGCAGCGCGAGCTCGCTGCCCTCGAGCAGCAGCGCGAGCTCGCTCATCGTCAGCTCCATCGGCCCCTCTCCGGGCCGTTTCCACGGTGCTGCGAAGTGCCCGGTCTCCAAGCGCTTGCACAGCATGCACAGGCCCGTGCCATCGAAGTACAACGCCTTGGCTCTCTTCCGCGTCCGACCAATGAAGACGAAGACATCACCCGAGAGCAGCGTCTTCTTCATCGGACCTTCCACCAACGCCGCCAGCGTGTCGTAGGCCTTGCGCATGTCCACCGGCTCTCGGTAGACGAACACGCGCATGTGCCGCATCGAGCCGACGATCACGACAGCCTCCGCAGCAGCGCCACGAGGCTCTCGACGTCGAGGCCATCGATGACCAGGCCGCTCGGGGCGTGCGCCACACGGAGCGTGGGGACTGCGGGGTCCGACTCGGCTGTCGACGTCCGCGGCTTCGACCTGGCCTGGGGCGCAGCCAGCTCCACCACCCGAAACCCGGCATCGCGAGCGCCCGCCGCGCGCGAGTCCGAAGGGCGCCTTCGTCCGCCCGGCGCGGCCTGACGGTCTCGTTTCCAGCGGCTCAGTGTGGTCTCGTGCAGCCCCAGCGCCTCGGCGAGCGCGCGCGCTGTCACCCCGCTCCGACCGAGCTCCTGCACCAGCTCCAGCACCGCTTCGCGCACCTCTACCGGAGCTCCGCTCGGTGCCGCCGCTGTCCCCTCGATCTGCCCCTTGAGCTCAAGAACCCTCGCGTTCTGCTTCTCGGTCATCATCGTGAACCTCCTCGCGCGTGCGCGTGCGCGAAGGCTCGCTCCAACCGGGCTTCAGGTCAGGACGGGCAAGGGCGAGGACTTACGATTGGACTGGCACCAGCGTCCGGTATCGTCGCTCCATGCCTAAGGACATGGCGTTTACGCGCTTGCGTGACCCTGCGGCACCGACGTGCAGGTGCATCGATAGCACCACCAAGGAAGATACAGAGCGCGTCTTCTGCCGACGTATATGGGACGGTGACGCGAGTCTGTGCGACGGAGACTTTCTCTCCTGGTGGGAGCTCGGGAAGATCCCAAAGTACGCACCCCTCTGTGCCAACGTCGGTTGAGACAGGCTCCCCCTAGAAATCTGTGGTGAGAGGGCGGAGAATGGACCTGACTCGTGCCGAAGCCTTCCCATCTCCGATCCGTCGATCCTACCCCCGCCCCAGCGGCGCAGGGCGCTGCTCCCCGCCCGAGTGGCGTCGCCGTCGAGACCATGCCGAAGGCGGGCAAGAGGCGGAAGTTCTCGGCGGCGGAGAAGCTGCGCATCGTGCGCGAGGCGGCCGCGTGCACCCAGCGCGGGGACATCGAGGCGCTCCTGCGCCGTGAGGGCATCTACAGCTCCCTCCTGACGGCGTGGCGCAAGCAACTCGCCCTCCACGGCAGCGAGGCCCTCTCGGGGCGCAAGCCCGGCCGCAAGCCGAAGCAGGACGCGAAGGACCGGCGCATCGCCGAGCTCGAGAAGCGCTCGGCGCGGCTCGAGGAGAAGCTCGCGCTCGCTGAGAAGCTCATCGATCTTCAAAAAAAAGTCTCTTCCATTCTGGGCATCAACCTCACGAACGACGAAGAGCGCTGATGGACATCATCGAAGAGCTCGATGACCCGCACGTCTCCATCGCCCAGGCGTGTGCGGCACTCGGCGTCAGCCGCGCCACGCTCTACCGGCAGACCCAGCCCGCGAAGCTGCCCGCGCTGACCGGGCCCGCTCCGAGCCCACGCCGGCTCAGCGACCCCGAGCGGCAAGCCGTGCTCGACGTGCTGCACAGCGACGAGTTCGTCGACCAGCCCCCGCCGGAGGTCTACGCGACGCTGCTGTCGCGCGGCGTCTACCTCGCCTCCATCCGCACGATGTACCGCCTGCTCGCGGCGTCCCGCGAGAGCGGCGAGCGACGCGCGCAGCGTGGGCCGATGAAGCATGTCAAGCCGACCCTCACCGCCACGGCCCCCAACCAGATCTGGACGTGGGATATAACCAAGCTGCGCGGGCCGCTGCCCGGGGTCTTCTACTGCCTGTACGTCGTCCTCGACCTGTTCAGTCGCATGACCGTCGGCTGGCTGCTCGCTGAGCGCGAGAGCGCGGAGCTCGCCGAGCACCTCTTCGCAGAGACTGTCGCCCGCCACGGCGTCGAGCCCGGCTCGCTCACCGTGCACGCCGACCGCGGCTCCGCGATGAGGTCGGAGGGGCTCGCTCAGCTCCTCGGCTCGCTCGGCGTCGTTCGTAGCTTCAGCCGGCCTCACGTCAGCGATGACAACGCCTTCTCCGAGTCGCAGTTCAAGACGCTTAAATACCAGCCCGACTATCCGGACCGCTTTGCCTCGCTGGCTCATGCACGAGCGTGGTGCCAGGAGTTCTTCAGCTGGTATAACGACCTTCATCAGCATTCTGGCCTTGCGCTCTTCACACCTGCTGATGTATTCTACGGCCGCGTCGATGATATCGCGGCTCGGCGCCAGGTCGCCCTCGACACGGCCTACGCCGCGCATCCTGAACGCTTCCCGAACGGCCCGCCCGTCGTGCGCAGGCCGCCCGCTTCGGTAGCCATCAACCCGCTGTCCATCGACGACGACGCCTGCGCGGCCGCGGCGCCGCCGCACACGGGCACGACCAGCGACGCGCCCACCGCCGTGCCGCGGCCGCCCCGATCTCGACCGGTTGGGGCCCAGAGCCGGAACGCGCCCCTCGTCGCGATCCCCTCATAGGATTCTCGTCCGGCCTGTCTCAAACCCGTTGGCATTCTCCGCACCAAGCGATCCATCCTACTGCGGCACAGCGTGCTCGTATCGCGGAGTATCGATCAGGGACTACACGACACACGTCGAGTTGATCGAGCACCTCAAGACCACGAAGAGATTTAAGCCAAATCCTAAGGCTCCGCCGATGCCGCGGTACTACTGCAAGATCCGATTCACAGGCGGCGCCGGCAAGATCCGGCCGAGTCCATCCAGCGGCGACCCTCGTCATCACACTCTGTTCAAATCAGACGACTTTTGCGCGCGCGAACACGTGCAAGTGCTAGGGATCGGTGCTATAGACGAAGCGATCGAGGGCCTGTGACGTGTTCGCAATTAACGAGAAGCTGCTGTTTACGTCGATGCCGAACTTCCCGCTCATAGCGAGCGATTACGAAGTGCTGCATTTCGACGAAATGCCGATCCTGTTTACCGGAACAACGAAATACCAGGCGCGTGTCATTGCCTCGTCGGTAGAAGAGGACGAGGACACAGATCGCTTCTTTCATGTCATCGTAACCGCCGACGAGTACTCTTCATTCTTAAGAAGGCGCGTTACTTACCGAGAACTCTTGCTGCGCGCTGGTAGCGTGTTCGTGGTAGACAGGCGATCTGGCGGCCGTGTAGCGGTTTATCTCGTGCCCATTGCCGAGATCCCAGACGAGTATCTTCCGCTAGAAGATTCGTACTGCCCGGAAAGGGCTCTGAGACCGTCGCTGACGTTCGACGCGAGCATGCGCGGGAAGCGCGCCGATCTTCATCAGGCGTATCCGTCTGATATAAGAACTGTCGAGGCGTCTTTGTCCGGGATTGTTTCCGACGCGTTGGTTAGCGTCAGCGAGACAAAGAAGCCACCGCGGACGTTCCTGAGACCATACGGCGAAGGAAGCTTCAGATTGCGGTTTAGTGTGGAGGAGGAGGCACCTCCGCAACTCGGATTTGCGGCCCACCTACACCCAGAATACGCCAGGTTGTACATCGACTTTTGCCTAAACAGGTTTCAGGATGAAATCGGGGCAATTAGCGACGGAGACCTGTCGCTTGCCCCGTGTTTCACGCGGCTACTGAGAACCTACCTCAGAATTAATGAGTTTGGCGGCAACTTGCGCGACAGCGGTGCAGTGTCGGTGTCGTCCGCGGCAGACAAGCTTCTGCTTGCAGCTCGAAGGAGTGTCGAGCGCCTTGTCGACCTATCGGACATCATAGGTCAACATTTTACAAGCATCGAGGTCTTCAATGTGTACGAAGACAACGAGGAGGCGCTTATAGGGGCGATGGACGCTTCCTCTGCTGCACGCATCAATTCCTCCATCGAGGAATATGATGTGCGCATCGGAGGCCTGTTCGAAGATGCTCACTCAAAGGAATACGAAATACTCATCTACAACTTGAACACGGAGACGCGCAAAGGCAGTGCGTACCTTATACTTCGTGAGTCCATGCCGAGAGTTCGCGTGTCGATCGACGGGACTGGACCGCTGGAGGAAACGAGGTTCGCTGAAAGTCTTTATAAGAACAAGAGAATCTCGGTATTGGCAAGGGCCAGGGGTACGAAAGATAGGATTGTGAGCCTGAGCATAGAGTATGGGGGTTGAGGCACAGCCTCGCTCAGAGAGTGTGTATCGGTGATCACTCCGGCTCACCAAACAGGCTCAACTGCACCATCCTGCGCGGTCCCGGCACGGGCGGCGGCTCTGACGGCGGTTCCGGCGTAGGCGCCACCGGCGCAGCCGGAGCGGACCCGACCAGCCGGAGGAACCCGCGCCCGTTCGGCAGGGCCCGGTCGGCGTTCAGTGGGCGGATTGCTGAACGGGCAAGCAGGGTTACACCGTCGGGTGGATCAGTGACGGCAGACCAAGGTCGGCGCTGTCGCCCCATTTGAGCTCACCCGCGTCGCGCCACGGCTTGAGCAGGTCGCCCACCTTGCACATCGCCAGGAACAGCGCCTGGAACGGATCGGAGCCAATCGCGTAGTCGAGAACCGGAGCCTTGAACGACTCCTCAATCTCGATGTCAACGATCCATTCGTTCTCTCGATGAACGGGACTGTGTGGCCTGCTGAGCAGGATGCGAACCTTGCGCGTGAAGCTCCCATCATTCGGCGTGAAGTCCAGATGCCTTGAGGCTACCACGTTTCCGTCGTGCATGCCCGGTAGATAGGGCAGCGCCGGCGTCAGTGGAAGTTGTTGGTGCAGAAGTTCGTCCATTCCCGCCCGCCCTGATTCGCGGCGGACCAGCACTGCCTCTTGAGCCAACTTGGGCACGCGAAACGACAAAACATCTCGCGAGAACTCTGTCGCTTGCGGGCGAGCAAGCACACCTGCTTGAGGCGCGGCTCGGCTGCCGCATTAGCGTCTTCATCTGTCGGCTCTCCTGCCTCTTCCGGTTCCGTGATCTCGGCGACTGGCTGGACCACGCAGGACGACATGAACACGGCGGCGATGATCGTCGCGATCCTCATGGCCCTCCGCGAAAGCGAGCCGCGGGCCACGCGGCCGTGAGCGCTCGGGTGACATGAGCGCGCCCGCCACCTCGACCATTCACTGCGTATTCTAGCCTGGAATAATCGGCGATGAAGCGCCGAATCGTGACAGGAATGGACGTCGTCTGGGACGAGCCGACCGCCCGGGCGCCAGGCGGCCGGCGTCCTACTCCGCGCCGTCCGGCAGGCCGCCGAACAGGCTCAACTGCACGGGCGTCCGCGGCTTCGGCCGCCACGCGAACAGGTCGAGCTGACGGGAAGGCTCCGGCGCGGGTGCAGCTGGCTCGACAGCGGCCGACCTGGCGGGTGCTGCGGCGGGCGCGAGGGCCGGCGGAGGAGCCACCGGGGCGGGCGCCACGGGCGGCGGCTGCGGAGCGGAGGGAGCCGACGGAGCCGACCCACCCGAGACGAGGCGGAGCCATCCATTCCCGCCGGGCAGCTGCCGGACCGGCCCGGTCTGCGCCGGCAGGGTGAGCGCCTGCGGGACCGGCGGCGCGGCGGCTGGCTCCGCCAGCGCGGCCCGGATCAGATCCTCGACCGACCAGAACGCCGAGACGAGATCCCCGCGGCTTCGTTACACTGCCCGGGGGCGCGGACGGAGCATCCGGAGGGGAGCTGAGCCGCCGCGGGCGGCCAAGCCGGCGATCCCCCCTCCCGGCGTCTGGAAATCCGTGGCAGCGTTCGGCACATGCGCATGCTGTTCATCCCGGAGCACGAAGGCCACGCCTATCCGAGTTCGTCGACCTCCCGCGCATTCCTGCCGCAGGCGCTCGGGTCCAGGCTGACCTCGATCACCGAGTCGCTGGCCACGTTCGCTGCCGTGCGTATCAACCCGTGAAAGCCCCTCCCAGGTTCACCCCGCCATCGCCTCCAGCAGACGCACCGGCGCCGTTTCTCGTTATCGCCCTTGACGCGGCTCCGTTTGCGGCGGTCGACGGCGCTGGGCTGCTCGCATGCCTTAAGAAGGTTACTGGAGTAGAGCCATCGAAGAGCGATAGCGATTGGAATGCGTTCGCCAGGTCTCAGCATCTGACCATTGGCGGTCATCCGGTGCTCGCGTCACCTAACCACTGGTTCAGAACGGAGAGCCGCTGGTTCGCGGTTGCTATTACGGAAGCCAAGTCGGAGGCCCACCTGTTTTTCGGCTGGGTGGTGTCCAAGGGCGCAGCTGCGAAGTACACGCATATCGACCTAATTAAAGATTCCCACCGCTGGGCCTCCTCTCTGCCACGTGCCGCGACGCCGTGGTGGCGATTCCTATTCTGTCCTGTCAAATGTACCGGGTACGCCACCGTTGGCGGCTCGGAATCCGGCATCTCGCTCAAGGACAGGAAATCGATATTTCATACACTGACGGATAAGGATGCTGCCGCAACGTTTGCCACGTTACTTGTGCCGATAGTCGCCGCCGTCATCAAGGCCGGCGACTACTCCGCTCTCGTCATCGCCATCGCCGCGAGTGTACTTTTGGGCATTGTCGTCGCGCATGCAATAATAAGACACCTGTTTATCCTGCCTCGCCTCTCGTGGGGCGTGGATGGGCTGGAGAGATAAATGATCGCCGCCAATCCCAAAGAGTTCGAGCGCAGACTCATCAATGCCACGCGAAGACACTTTGGCGCGAGCGCGCAAGTTCTTGCGCATCAGTCGCTATGGGAATCTAGCGATGAGGCGGAGGCCTGGCAAGCGGATCTGATGTGCATACCGAACTCCGGACCGTATGCCGATCGCCCGCATATCGTCGAATTCAAGTACACTCGAAACAAGACAATCCCTTCGCCAATTATTATTGGTCTTTTCGATTTGTTTGAGCGCATCGACAAGGCAAATGCAGAAATGGGAACTCGGTTTGCTATTGTTACGAATGCGATCGTTAGTCGAAAGTTTCTTGGGATGCCAATTCCTGGCAACGTGAGCCTGTTTGAGGAAATCGTAGATGAGCAAGGTTGGGTGAAAGCCATGCGCCAATGGCTGGTAGCCGAGTAGCCCGGTTAGCACACTACATCCAGTACGCTCCGCGTCTGCCGCGCATCAAGAGCTCAGACGGCGCAACTTCACCCGCGCAATGCGGCCGCTCCGCTATGACATACCCCGTCCCGCCGGCATCTCTTCCCCGCCCTTGCCAGCGGTTTTCCTCCGCAAAACCGCTATAATCAGAGGACCTTAGACGAAAGCGCCCCGTCTCGGCTGGCACCAAGACGGGGCTGCGAAACGCCAGGCAGTCGCCTACCTCGCGCCCATCGCACCGCGAAGGGTACGGCCGTGCCTGGGGAGAGGCAAGGGTCCCGTGGCGAACGAGCTCCCACGCGAGCGGCGGCTTGCCGTGCTCGCGGCCTTAGTGGACGGCAACAGCGAGCGCGCGGTCGAGCGCATGACCGGCGTCAGTCGGCCGACGATCAACCGCTTCGCGCTCCGGGTCGGCGTCGCCGCGCAGAGCCTCCACAACACCATGGCGCGCGATCTGACCTGCTCGCTCATCGAGAGCGATGAAGTCTGGTCCTTCGTACAAAAGAAGCAGTCGCGCGTGACGCCAGCGGAGCACGCGGCCGGCCTCGGTGAGGCGTACGCCTTCACGGCGCTCGCGATGCCGAGCCGCTACGTGGTGACGTGGCACGTCGGCAAGCGCGACGAGACGAGCGCCGACGCGTTCATCAAGGACCTGCGCGCGCGGCTCGTCGTCCTGCCGTCGATCACCTCCGACGGCTTCGCCGCCTATCCTGGCGCGATCGGCGCCAGCTTCGGTCCTGGCGTCGACTTCGGCCAGGTCATCAAGAACTTCTCGCGGGGTGGCCAGCGCGACGACGATCACCGCTACGAGCCGCCCCGCAACCCGTGGCTGACCCGGCGCGTGGTGTTCGGCGCTCCGAACATCGACGCCGCGACGACCGCGCACGTCGAGCGGAACAACGCCACCTTACGGCACCACATCGGCCGCATGAGACGCCTGGTCTTGGCCTTCAGCAAAGACCCGGAGCACCACCGCGCAGCGGTCTCGCTCGGACTCACGCACTACAACCTGTGCCTGATCGTCAAGACGACGCGCGTCACGCCCGCGATGGCGGCCGGCGTCACCAGCCACATCTGGGAGCTCCCGGAGCTGCTCGACGCGCTGCTCTCCGTGCCCGAGACGCCAGCACCGAGCGCGAAGCCGCTCGCTCCCCGCAAGCCTGAAGGCACCGCCCGCGAGTTACCCGGCGGACGCGGCTTCCTGCGCGTGGTCCAGGGTGGGGCAGCCCCGAGCCCGCCCGCTGCTCCCGTGCCGCCTCCACCCGCTCCCGTGCCCGCCGCCGCGACCCCGAGCGCCCCGGCCTCCGTCGAGCCGACCGGCCAGCTCGACCTGCTCTCCTGGCGCCCGAAGCCCCGGAAGCCGGTGCAGATGTCGCTCTTCGGGGATCCGCCGGAGGAGGAGCAAACTTAGCCAGATCAAGGGCCTGGCCAAACTTGGCCACTACCAGATTCACCTCTGCCGGGAGGCTGTCGACACCCTCCGGTTTGAGATTCACCGGTACTGGTCAACTTTGACCCGAAGTGGTCAAAATAGCCTGATTCGCGTGGCGAACCTCGATCTCGGTCCGTAGCGTTCGGCCCAAGGAAGTCTCAGGATCCTACAGATCTCGCTTGATGTGTGTTGGGCGACGTGATCAAAGCTGCGGATGGGTTCACCTGCAGCAGAGCACGCAGCGGCACTCGCCGAGGAGATGAGCGACGCGCACTTCGGCGATGCGCGGCTTTCGAAGCGCCAGACCAAGCTGGTGCAGAAGCTGGCGCAGGCGCCGGACAAGAGCTTCCCCTCGCTGCTGTCCGACAGCGAGCTGGAGGCGGCGTACCGTTTTTTCGGCAACGACGCCGTCACGCCCGCGGCGATCCTGGCTCCGCATGTGCACGCCACCCTCGCGCGCATGGAGGCCGAGCCGGTGGTGCTCGCCATCCATGACACCACGACCCTCTCCTTCCGCTCGGACGGCCAGCGGCAGGGGCTCGGACGGCTGCGCTCCTCGGGGCAGACGTTCTTCGCCCACTTCACGCTGGCGGTCAGCGGCGATGGAACGCGCCGCCCGCTCGGCGTGCTCGATCTGAGCACGCACGTGCGCGACGACGGCACGATGGACAACGAGCACGACCGCTGGGGAGAGCAGGTGGAGCGCGTCGCGGCCTTGGGCGCAGCTCCGCACGACGTGGTGCATGTCATGGACCGCGAAGGCGACGACTACGGCCTGTTCGCGCAGCTGTTGAGCGCAGGGCATCGGTTCGTGATTCGGCTCGCGCACAATCGCCTCGTCGAGGCCGACGCCCTCGGAGAGCAGGCCAAGCTCGAGCAGGCGCTCGCGCATGTTCAAGCGGTGGCCGTACGCGAGGTAGAGCTTTCGCCGCGGCCGGCAGCCAATCGCAGCCCTCAACAGAAACGGCTGCATCCTCCGCGCGCAGGACGCTTGGCCAAGCTCGCCCTTGGAAGCACGCGCGTGACCCTGCGGCGACCGAGATCCCAGCCGCGCGAGCTGCCGGCGACGCTCTCGCTTCAGGTCGTGCGTGTCTGGGAGCTCGAGCCGCCGCCGGGCGAAGCGCCGGTCGAGTGGGTGCTGCTCACGAGCGAGCCGGTCGAGTCCGTCGAGCAGTTGACGCAGCTGGTTGACTGGTACCGGGCGCGGTGGATGGTGGAGGAGTTCTTCAAGGCCCTGAAGACCGGATGCGCCTACGAGAAGCGCCAGATTGAGGACCTGCACGGCTTGCGCAACGTGCTGGCGCTCTTCGCGCCCATCGCCTGGCAGCTATTGCTGCTGCGCAGCGAGGCTCGGCGCGCTCCGGAGCAGCCCGCGACCGCCGTGCTCACGCCCACCCAGCTCGCGGTGCTGCGGGTCTTCGCGCGCAAGCCCCTGCCCGAGAACGCCACGGCCCGCGATGCCTTCCTGGCCATCGCCGGGCTCGGCGGACACCTCCGGCGAAACGGCGAGCCCGGCTGGCAGACCTTGGGCCGTGGCTACGAGCAGCTCCTCACCCTCGTCCAGGGCTGGAGCGCCGCGAGGGAGGTGGGGAAATTATGATCAATCCTGAGAAGGAAGTGCAGCCCGCGACGGGGCCAACCGTCCGGGCTGCGTGGCCGAACCCCGCGCTAACGAGGTCCGACATGCTGACCGTAGTCCGTTCGCCTTCGAGCAAGAAGGCGAGCGTGCGCCCAAGCGCCGCCGACGCCTCTGCGTCACCCGTTCCCTCTCCGACGTGGAGCGCATGCGGCTCCGCGCTGCGCTCCGCAACCTGCGCGCCTTGTACGGCACGTGGGCATGTCTTGCCGAGGTCATGGGCATGCAGCCCCGAACGCTCCGTGCGATCGCCTCGGGCAAGTACGCCGGGTCGCCCGGCACCGCCATGCGCGCCGCGCGTGCGGCTGGAACCACCATCGAGCGGCTCCTGGGCCGCCCCATCGCAGCGGACCGCTGCCCACACTGCGGCCGGGGTGCCCCATGAGCGCGTGGGGCCATCAAGCCGGCCCCGCTCGCGTCCTGAACATCGCCGAGATCGTCGCGCAGGAGCCGTTCATCCGGACCGTCCTGCGTGGCCTCGGCGTGCCCGTCGTCGATCTCGGCGATGTGGTTCAGGATGTCGTGCTCGGGGCGTGGATGAGCTCGCAAGCGGGTCGCTACAGGCCCGACCGCACACGCGAACCGCTGGACGCGCTCAAGCGCTGGCTCTTCGGAGTGTGCCGCTTCCACTGCACCCACTACCACGAGCGCGCCTTCCGTCGCCGCGAGGTGCCTGTCGAAGACCCGTGGGCGACCACCGGGGAGGAGCGCGTTGACCCCTGGCAGGTCGGCGAGCGCATCGACGCGGCCAAGGCGCTCATGACGATCGCCGCGATGCCGCTCTGGGCTCGCGAGGTGCTGGTACTCGCAGCGCTCGGGCACGGCGGCACCGAGATCGCCAACATCCTCCGCATCCCGCTCGGCACGGCGGGCAGCCGCTTGCGGCTCGCGCGGGCTCGCCTTGCTCGGAAGCTGCGGCGGCGGCGGTAGGCGACCGAGCCTATAGCCTGCGCGCGGCGAGCGACGCGCCGCTGGCAGGGTCGCCAGCGGACGTTGACCGCCAAGGCCCCCGCCTCCGGCGCGGTGCGACTCGCCCGGTCAGCAACCAAGGCGAGCACAACTCGTCCCCCGCACCACGCCACGCGCAAGCGGCGCGTCCTCTCCTCCAGCCCAGGCGCGTCGTCCGCTCTTGACTCGGGAGCCACCGCGTTACAAAAGCGGCGTCCGACCCGTCCACGGCGCTTGCGCCGCGCGCAGGGTCCGGTCCGCCGCGCGAGTGCCGCGCGGAGACCACGCTGTTCCGCGCGAGCGGCACCGCACGGAGGCCATCACATGAAGTACAGGACCACGATCCGCGAAAGCCTTACCCGGAAGCTGCGGGAAAAGTCAGAGACAGGGGATTATCAGAAGTACCTCATGGAGATGACGCTCCACAGGCTCCGGGCCTTCCGCGACGCGCGGATCCGCTTCCGTTTCCCGGTGACCGCGGTGATCGGACCGAACGGCAGCGGGAAGTCGACTGTGCTGGGCGCCGCAGGCTTGATTTACAGCGACATGAAGCCCGGCAACTTCTTTGCCGTCTCGACAGCGGACGAGGAAGCGATGCAGGGTGTCAGGATCGCCTACAAGGTAATCGATCGCAAATTCAAGAAAGACGGTGACATCGAGCGCAGCGCCACCCGCCCCAAGAAGAAGTGGGAGCGGAAGACGCTCGACAGGAAGGTCCTGTACTTTGGATTCCGACGGACGGTCCCGGCGACCGAGCGCCCCGAGTTCACCAAGTTCCGCACCGGGGTAAAGGAGATCGACGGTGCTGGCTACGCCTCGCTGGGCCCCGACGTCATAGAACACGCTTCTCGCATCCTCAGTCTTGATGTTGCAAAGTACGAGAAGAGCACTCTCAAGACACCCATGATCGGATACGCCGGAGACGTGAAATATTCCGAGTTCCACTTCGGCACAGGCGTGTCGGTGATCATTGAGCTCGTCTGGAATCTTGAGAACCTAGACCCGAAGGAGCAGGCCCTTGTCCTCATCGAGGAGATAGAGAACACGCTGCATCCTTTCGCCGTGCGCAAGCTGGTAGAATACCTCGTATCTGTCGCAGACAGGAAGCGGTGTCAGGTCATATTCACGACGCACTCGGAGTATGCTCTCGACCCCCTCCCACGCGAGGCGATCTGGGCAGCCAAGGACGGTATACTCGTCAATGGCAAGCTCCGCGTCGCAGACATGTTAACATTCCGCGGAAATACCGACACGAAGCTGGCCGTCTTTTGCGAAGACGCAACAGCAATAGACTGGCTCCAGGGCATGCTGAGGGCGTCTGGCATGAGCGACGAACTCGGCATGATCGAATTCTACCCCGTTGGCAGTTTCGGGAGTGTTAGCGAGATGGTTGCGAGCCACAACAGAAACCCATCGCGCAGGTTCAACGCAGTTGGGTTCGTCGACGGTGATGCACCGGCAGACTTCAGGGCAGCGCCGGAGGTCTTCCGATTGCCTGGCACATACGCTCCAGAGGAAGTCATCATTGAGTCGGTGATCGACAAGTTTCACGCGAATTTAGCCGTTCTATCGATCGCACTGCAGCAGCGCTCGGAGGACCAGGAGCGCGTGCGCAAGACTATCACTGAGCAGTTTCGCGACGCCTCCGACATGCATCTCGTTTTTTCTCAGATTGGGGAGAGACTCGGGTACGTGCCTGAGCAGACCGTGCGACTCGCGCTGATCAAAGCGTATTGCGACGGCGCGAAGGAACAGGTTGCGGCTATATCCACTATAATTCATGAGCGGCTTGGTGCCGCGGACGCTGACGCGCGCAGCAGTTAACAATCGAAAAGACTCAGCTGCACCATCCGATTCGGCGCGGGCGGCGGCTCTGACGGCGGGGGCTCGGGTTCCGGCGAAGCCGCGAGGGGCGGTATAGGCGCCACGGAGGCGGCCGCTGCTTCACGGTTCACTGCCCGCAACTCTCGTTTCCACCAAAGTTCCAGCACGCTCCGTGTACTCCGGGCTCGCCCGCGCTCCCTCCCGGCGGCGCGCTACCGCCGTCGCCTGCCGTGCCTCCGGTGAAGTCCTGCAACGCGACCGCTGCATTCGGAGCCGTCGCATAGGCGATACCCACCGCGTGGCCACCTCGGCCGCCACCGCCCGGGCCGCCTATTCCACCCGCCCCGCCATCCCCGCCACGGCAACCAATCGAGCCACCAAGAGGCGAAGAACTCCCACCGGCGCTGCCACTGCCCCCAACTGCACCGCCTCTTGCGCCAGCGCCATCTCCCCCCTTGCCCGCCTTGCCCACCGCGACGGTCACCTCCGTCAGCACCAGCTTCGTCCCCAAGCTCACGATCCCGATGCTCGACCCGCCGGCCTTCCCACCACCACCGCCCTTACCGCCGCAGCCGCCGGCTCCGCCTCCGCCGCCGGCGGCGCCGGGGCCATCCACCGGGTTCGCTGCGGGCGCGCAGAACAGCCCTGCTTTCGCGCCTCCGCCGCCACCTCCCCCTTGACCACGCGTCCCAGTCATGCCGATGCCGCCGTCGCCGCCCTCGATTCCGGCCAGCGTCAGCGTCGTGTCGATGCCGGCCTCGCCGGCATCGCCAGCGGCGCCTGGCGCACCATCTTCCCCGCGCCTGCAGTCGCCCGAAGCGTCGGCTTGCCCAGCACCGCCTAACCCATACTCCTCGGGGTTCGGCTCCGGCAACGGCGCACCATCAGCACCCTTCTGCCCATTGCCCTCGTCGGTCCCCGTGATCCCCCCGGTCCCGCCGTCTCCCCCGCGCGTCTCGCCGTCCTCACACGTCGTCACGCCCGCGGTCCCGCCGATGACCAGGTTCGGCGCCGCGCACGCATTCGACGGCCGCGCCTGCTCCGTGTCTGGCGCGCTGGATCCCGCCTGCGGCGCCTGCGTCGGTGTCTCGCCGTTTGCACCGTCCATCGCATCGCCCGCCGTCACGTCCACCTGCGCAAGCTCCGCCTCGACGTCCGCCACCGCCACGCCGATCGACGACTCGCTCCGCTCCGTCGCGCTCGCCGCGTAAACCTTGAAGCCGCTGACCTTCGCGCCGCGCGCGGCCTCCGTCAGCGTCAGCGCGACCTGGTCTGCTGGTCCCGCGATCGTGCTTCGCGCCGTTTCGTCCCACGTCCACCCCGCCTCGCAGTCGAAGCCCCCTATCACCTCAATCCCAGCGTCGATTATGACGCGTTCGGCGAATACTCCTTTCGTGCACGCAAGCCCCCGCTTGCTCTTGGCATTAGCGACCGCCTCAGCAAGCGATGAATATGGATTGTCCCTTGTTCCGTCGCCTCCGGACGCCGCGTCCGCATTCGCGAATATTGCACACGAGTCGTCCAGTTCGCCAGGGGTCTCACTTGAGGTGCACGCGCCGCCCGCATCGCCTCCGCTGCTTTCTCCGCCACTGCCTCCAGTGCCCGCTACACCGCCAGCCCCCTGCCCATACTCGCCCCAATCCACGCCGATGATCTGCGAACAGCCGCCGGATGCAGCCGCAGCAGCGGCCCAGAGCCACACCGTCGCCTCCGCGAACCGTCTCTTGCCACTCATGACGGGGAGCGTCTTGCAACGTGCTCCGGGCGTCAATGCGCTCCCAGGGCCGGCGACGGGCAGTTGCTATCCCTTGGTCGGTTCGACGTCGGGTTCTCCGAAGAGCGACAGCTGCACCGGGGTCCGCGGCTTCGAACGCCAGGCGAACAGTTCGAGCTGGCGGTGCTGCTCCGCCGCCGGCACGGAGCGATCGACGTGACCCGGCGCAGCGACGGGCACGGGAGCGGGCGGAGGTGCCATCCCCGCAGCTGGCGCGCTGCCGACCAGCCGGAGGAACCCTCTCCCGTTCGGCAGGGCCCTGGCAGGCGCAGCAGGCGCCCCTGGGGGCGGCTGCGGGAGCATGAGCGCCTTGGGCGTCGGGGGCTCCCCCGGTGCCTCGGAGAGCGCCAGGCTGACGAGCTCCTCCACGCTCCACACGTGATCGGTCAGCCCGGCCTCCATGGCGGGCGTCACGCGCAGCGCATCATGCGGGCGGCAGAAGTTGTAGAACGCCATGTGCAACGCGACGGCCGCCTTGTGATGCGGGAGGCGCTTGGAGAAGCCGTTGCAGAGCCTCGTGAAGCGGCGGATGTGCATGCGGATCGTCAGGTTCTGCCGCTCGACGTGCAACGTGCTCGCGCGCTGCATGTCGGGCACGCCGAAGACGGGCGTCTTCGTGATGAAGGGGTCGCGGGGCGGCTCGTAGCGGTGGTCGTCGTCGCGCCGAGCCTTCCGGTTGTAGCGCTTCACCACCTGCGCGTAGTCGACCGAGCCAACGAGCGCGAACGCGCCACCGACCGCAGCGACGTAGGGCGCCCACCCGTCGCTGTAGAGCTGCGGGATGGTGACCAGCCGCGCGCGGAGGTCCTTGGTGAACGCAGCGGTGTTCGCCTCGTCGCGCTTCCCCACGCGATACGAGATCACGAGCTTGGAGGCGCTCGCCATGCCGACGAACACGTACGCCTCACCGAACTCCGGCGAGTCGCCCGGCAGGACGCGCGCCTGCTTCTTCTGCACGTAGCTCCCGATTTCGTCGACCTGCACCGTGCGGCAGTCGACGTCGCGAACGAGCCGGTTGTGGAGGCGCTCGCAGCCTTCACCGACGCGCAGCAGCAGCGACAGGATCGCAGGCTTGCTCACGTCCGTGAGCCGCGTCGTGGGGCGGATACCTGCCCCCTCGACGAGATGTGACACGACCTCGACGCGCTTCGCCATCGGCAGCACGTGTGCCATGCAGGGCCTTGCCTCTCCCCAGAGCGAGGCCCATGATGCGCGTGCGAGGTGCATCGGGCGGGCCACCGTCCGGTGTTGCGCAGCCCTGTCTCCGGGGACCAGCCGGGGGCAGGGCGCTTTGCTAAGTACCCTGCAAGATAGCAACGAAATGCCTATGTTTCCCGCGGTTTCCGCGTAGCTAGGACAGTGGTTGTCATGGCCGTAGTGGGCTTTTACAGCCTGTTTGACGTGGTTTCGCGCGATGGCCGGGGGCAATCCGCTAGGCCGCTACCCGCCCCTTCCTGCGCCGGCGCGCGTCACGGCTGAGCGCATCCAGAGGGCTCCTGCGCAGGAGAGCCCTCCACCACGTGAACACCCTCCTTTCCGCGCGCCTCTCATCCCGCTTGCGGCGCTTTTCCTGGCGCCTCTCCTCCGGTCGCATCCTCTTCGGGGGCTTCTGGTCGGACCGTTGCGCTTCGGGGTCAAAGGGGTCGTCGAGAAGAAGACCCCATGCAGTTGCACTAGTAGAGCAGTTGTTGGCCATGCGGACTGGTACACCAAGCTCGGTGTAGGTCCCGCCTGGATTCTGTGTACACCATCGGCCTTAGGAGACTACGGGAACGCCCGATGTTGCGACGCGCCTTGCGCACCTGGACCGCATGCGGGTGGCTGGGTGGGCTGTCGAGGAGGAGGCCGCGCTCGGGGCGTGGCTCATGCACCGGATCGACCGTCAAGAGCGCGATGGGCCCGTTGGTCAAAATTGACCACTACCGATTCACCTCTGCCGGGAGGCTGTCGACAGGTGCGGGCCGCGACGGGTCAACCCGGGCCGGGTCGCGGGCGTCTCACTTCCAGTTGACGGTGGCCCATCCGCGGGCAGGGACGCTGAACTGGAGCTTCTTGCCGGCCACGCTGAGGGTCGTCGTCTTCGCGGAGCTGCCGGAGTTATAGATGACCGTGACGATGGTGCCGTCAGGGTTCTTGAAGGCCAGCGCGTCCCCGCCGGTCGTGTTGACGCGCATCGCTCCAGGATCGACGTACTGGGAGACGTGGCGGAAGACGTAGTAGGCAGGGGTCAGTATCAGCTCCTTCGTGTCGGCCTTCACGTTGAGGAGCGCGTTCTGGGGCCACGGCCGCTGCGAGTCGATGTTCTTCCCCACCGGGTCCAGCACCATGTTCCAGGCGTTGTACGAGTTTACCCCCGCCTTGATCCAGTCGCGGATGAGCCCCCAGCTCTCCTGCCCGTAGGCGTGATCGTTCGCTGCAGTGTTCGGGTTGTACGGCGGCGCCCCCGCGGGGTTCCAGTTGTAGTTGCCGCACTGGTGCTCCGTTTGCACGATCGGCAGGTTGCGCGATTTCAGGCCGGCTGCGCTGCCCCGCATGTTCCACTGCAGCCCGAAGCCCTTGACGTACTTCATCGCGGTGGCATCGCCGGTCACGGCGCTGAGGATCCCCGGGTCTGCGGCATCGTTGGACATCGTGCCGAGGAAGATCTGAGCCTTGATCCCCCGTTCTTCGAACGTCGGCCCGAGGTAGGTGCCGATGAACTTGGCCATGAGCTGCCCCGTCCAGGCGCAGCTCGGATACCTCGTCTCGTAGGTCGGCTCGTTCTGGGGGTGGACCGCCTCGATGGTCATGCCCTCTGCGGCGTACGCCTCGACGAACTTGGCGAAGTACAGGGCATGTGCCTTCAGGGTGTTCGCGTCGTCCTTCATCTTGCCACCGTCGAAGGCGCCGTTGCTCTTCATCCAGGTGGGGGGCGTCCAGGGGCTGGCCCAGAGGTGGAGGCCGGGCCTCACGGCGAGCG
This sequence comes from Sorangium sp. So ce124, assembly GCF_051525235.1. Taxonomy (NCBI): domain Bacteria; kingdom Pseudomonadati; phylum Myxococcota; order Polyangiales; family Polyangiaceae; genus Sorangium; species Sorangium sp. So ce124. The sequence goes on along the minus strand of NZ_CP150312.1, from coordinate 2,727,805 downwards.
CCGCCTTGATGTACGGGATCAATTTCTCCTTGTCCCGCGCGATGGAGAAGCTCTCCATCGTGAAATCATCCTTCTTCTCGTCGAGGCTATAGCGATCCATCGCATAGTCGCTGGCCCCCATGGGGATGCGCCCGTAAGCGAACCCTGCGCCCTCGTTCTTGTCGAAGAGAAGCCTGATGGCTCGCTGCCGCTCGGACTCGCTGAGCATCGAGAGCATGTTCCAGCCCATCTCGTTGAACGAGCCACCGAAGCCATCCCATCGCTGCTGCGTTGCCGCGTCATCGACGGTCACGTCGGCATTGCCGCTCGTCACTTCCGTCGGCGTCCCGATCTTCCAGTACTCGTTCGCGCCCGAGGTGATCAGCGTGGGCTCGACCACGTCGGGGTCACCGCCGGTCCCGGTGGACGAGCCGCCAGAACCCCCGTCTCCACCCGGATCGCCGCCGGTACCGCTCGAACCCGTCGCGCCACCCGTCCCTTCGCCGCTGCCTGTCGTCGCGCTCCCGTTGCCGCTCGTGCTCCCGGTGCCGCTCGTGCTCCCGTTGCCGCTCGTACTCCCGTTGCCGCCCGTGCTCCCGCTACTGCCCGCACCCGCACCCGGGCCGCCCGAGCTCTCGGGTTCTTCCGGGCCGCTCGAAGAACCGCAACCCACCAGGAGAAACGCGAGCAATATGCCGACGGTCGAAGCTCGTGCCCTGTTCATCACAAAAATCCTCCATCCCAGGAGTGCAACCCCTTGGCGGTGCCTGCAGCAGGCGTCAGAAAGTGGCGGTCCTATATGCCCAGAAGGCCCCACGGTGATCGGGCGGGTGGGATAAAAGGCGGCAAGCTTCACGTCGATGACCCGGCGCACGCACGCGCCATGCGCTCGCGTCACGCCTCCCGTACCGAAGGTCCCGCGTCGACGTCGCGGATGGCACGGCGGCACGCCTTCCAGATCGTGCACAGCGGATCCAACCCGGCCGTACGATTGCTGGGTTTCGATGCGCGTGTTAGCGTCGGCCCCCGATGCGAACCGCGGTTTTCGCCCTCGCCCTCCTGGCCGGTTGCGGGGGCGCATCCGGGGCGGCGCCCGGCGCGGCCCTCTCCCCCTCCTACGCGTCGAGCCTGGGCTCCACGTCGGCGAGCATGCCCAGCATGCTGCCCGCGCCGGCGTTGCCCAGTCGGGGGGCGGTCCAGGCCGATCTGGTCGTCCGCCCCGACGTGCTCGTCCTCAGCTTCGCGCTCCAGGAGACCGACGCCGATCCGCAGCGCGCCCTCACCGCGGCGAAGGCTTCGGTAGAGGACCTGGGGCGACAGCTCACGGAGGCGACCGCAGGCGCATCCACGGTGAAGATGCTTGGCGCATCGTTCACCGCGGTCTTCACCGACAAGGCGGAGAGCGATGGCGACGCCGTATCGGCCGCCGTCGACGGCGTGATCGAGGTGCGCCTCGCCCCCGAGCTCGACTTCTGGGCGAGGAGCCGGCTGGCCGCGGCCGTGGCGCAGGTCCGGCGCGACGTGAGCGCCGCGGTCCAGGCCGCGAAGGACGGGCGGCGCGGGGCCACCTTCGGGCAGCCTCGGGCCGAGGTGAAGGAGCCGGAGGGGCACCGCGCGCAGCTGACCGAGCAATGGGTCCGGAGGGCTCGGTCGTTCGCGGAGGCGGCGCAGGCGGCGTCGGCGCCGCTCTCGCTCGTGGACTGCGCGCCGCCGGGGGCCATCGAGCAGCGGCCCATCTCGCTCGTCGAGGTGGGGCTCTCGCTGTCGGTCGCGTGCCGCCTGGACGCGCTCTCCGCAGAACCGAAGCGCGACTGACGGACTGCGGCGGCTCACCCCCCGGACATCCGTCGTCGGGCAGGACGTCACCCGGCGATCAGCCGGAACACGGGGAGCTCTGGCCGACATGTGAACCGCACAGGCAGGACGCTCGTGCCGACACCGCGGCTCACGTACACCCTTCCATGGGCCGTTTCGTACATGCCCGAGCGAAATCGGCCCGATCCAGGCGGAACCCACACCGCCGTTCCGAGCGCTCGGATCTGCCCTCCATGCGTATGCCCCGCGAGGCCCAGGTCGAAGCGCGGCGCGCCGGGAGAGAGCGCCTCGAAGATGCCGGGCGCGTGCGTGAGAAAGAGCCGAGCCGGAGCGGATGGCACGTTCGTCAGGGCGGCGCGCAGGTCGTGGTTCCCGCTGCAGAAATCGTCCGTCGCGACGACGGAGAGGCCGCGCTTCAGCAGCACCGACTCGTTCCCGAGGAGCCTGGCTCCGGCGCGCGCGTACACCTCGCTCAGCCTTTGCAAGGGGACGTGCCCCCAGTGTTCCCAGTTGCCGACGGTGGCGAGGACCTCACGCCCCGGCGCGGCGAGCCTGCGGCAGAACTCCTCCAGCGCGCCGAGCGAGCCCTCGCCCTCGATCGAGTCGCCGGTCAGCACGACGAGATCGGGCGCCAGCCTGCGGATGGCGTCGATGGCCTTGTCGTGCACACCGCCGAGCGCGCGCAGGTGGATGTCGGAGAGGTGAGCGATCCGAAACCCCTGAAGCGCGGCCGGGAGCCGCGGAATCGGGACATCGTGCTCGGCGACATCGAGCCACGAAGGTTCGATGGCGATCCCATCGAAGGCGGCAATTCCAGCAGCGCAGCAGCTGGCGTGGAGGAAGGCTCGGCGGGTGACCGGTCGGACCATCCCGGAACCTTAGCAAACTCAGCGCGAGGGCCGCGGCTTGCGCGTGAGCTGGACCAGCCGCTCCGGGGAATCGAGCCCGGGATCGGGGCCGTCGAGATCCTCCAGCACGAGCTCGAACAGCCCATTGTCGAACGGCCTCCCCGCGGCCGGCTCGGCGGGCACGAGGCGCTCACGCTTGCCCTGCGCGGCCAGCGTGCGCGCGCGGAAGTGGCAGTACGGATTGTTCCCCGGCCGCCCGAAGAGCGCGTGCGCCGTGAAGCTGCACCCGCCCATGCACACCTCCGCGAACGCGCAGCTCCGGCAGAAGCCCCAGAGATCGTCGGCCGTGCGCGCCCTTGCGAACGCGAGGCGCGGCGCCTCGTCCCAGATCTCCTGGAGCGCGCGCCCGCGCAGGTTGCCGCCCACGTAGGTGTCGCTCTGGAGCGACGGGCAGCCCTTCACCGCGCCGTCGGACTCGATCCCCAGCACCAGCTTCCCGGCCTGACAGCCACGAAAATGGTCGCGGCCGCCCTCGCGCAGCGAGCGCAGGAGCGCCTCCTCAGGGCCGAAATAGCCCAGGTTGTTGCCGGGCATCACCGTGATCCCGTCCCGGAAGGCCCGCTGCTTCAGCGCGGCGATGCGCGGGAGCACGTCGAGCAGGTCGTAGGGCTGGAGCAGCATCGCCGGCCGGTCGGCCGCGCGCCCGAGCGCCGCGGTGATCTGCACCTGCCACGCCTTGATCCCCTGCTCCCGGAGCAGGTCGTAGAGCGCCTCCAGATCGCCCTGGTTCACCCGGTTGAGGTTGGTGTTGGCCGCGGTGAGCAGCCCCGCGCCCCGGAGGTGCCCGAGCGCCGAGAGCGCGCTCCGGTGGCTGCCCGGGGCCTTGCGGATGAGGTCGTGGGCGCGCTCCAGCCCGTCGACGCTGACCGAGACGCTGTGCAGGCCGGCCTCCTTCATCTGCGCCGCGATCTCCGCGGTGATCCCGCGCCCCCCGGTGGTCATCGTCGGCCGCACGCCCGCGGCCTCGAGCGCCGCGATGATCTCCAGAAAGCCGTCGTGCAGGTAGGCCTCGCCGCCGATGAGCACCACCTCGCGGGCGCCCATCGCCGCGAGCTGCCGCACCACGCCCAGCGCCTCCTCGGTGCCGAGCTCCGAGGGCCGCGCGGCCCCTGCCCGGGAGCCGCAGTGCCGACAGGGCTGATCGCAGCGGAGCGTCAGCTCCCAGACGACGTACGCCGGGAAATACTCGCCGGGAACCACATCGAGACGGCGCAGCGCCATGCCCGAGCCTACCGCGAAGTCCGCCGCCGGCTCCTGCGCTCCTGCGCCCTTTCGACGCGCGGGGGATGGTGACCTGCGCATGCGCACGCCGGGCCGCTGCGCCATTCCCCTCCATTTTCCTTGCGTGGCGCCGGGGCGCCTCGCCATAGAACGGGAGGGTTCGACCTCCCTGGCTCGGCCTTCCGACGTGCGCCAGGGCTCGGCCGCATGGCCCAAAGGCGGAGATCCTCATGCTCACCCTCGGCGCTTGTCCTTGCTGCGATGGCTTCGTTCCCCCGGGCGCTTCCGCCTGCCCGCATTGCGGCGCGACGGCCACGGCCGAGCGCGTCACCTGCGCGCAGGCGCGCCACGGGATGGCGAGCAGGCTGCTCGCGGTGGCGTCGGGCGGCATGATGGCTGTCACGCTGATGGCCTGCTACGGCATGCCCCCGTGCGACGAGCCCGCGACCGACAGCGACGGCGACGGCTACCAGGCGACATGCGAGGGCTACGGGCCCGAGGAGGACTGCGACGACGGCAATCCGGACATCCACCCCGGGGCGACGGACGTGGCAGGTGACAGCATCGATCAGGACTGCAGCGGCGACGACACCCCGCTCGGCACCGGCGGCGGAGGAGGCACGGGCGGCGGAGGCGGCGCAGGCGGCGCCTCCTGACAAATACGAGGAATTGAACAGGGAGACGGGGAGACAGGGAGATGAATGGGATTTTACTCCCCGCCTCGCCTCCTCCCTGTGAATTTTCACGAAAACGGAGCTGCCGCCCATTCGGACAACACACGGCTGACGCGCTCGAGATACCCCCCCTCGCGCACGATCTCCTGGTATCCCGGCACCGCGCCGACCCACTCCCGCATGCGCACGTTCGACACGTCGGTGAGATACATCGTGGGAAGCCCCATGAGCGCGGGCCCATCCATGCCTGCAGTCGTGACGCCGAGCTGACCGACGAGGTCGTGCGTGCGCTTCAAGTGCTCGAAGAACTGCAGCTGCGCCCTGCGCATGTCGAGCTGCCGGAAGGTGGGGTCCTTCCAGAAGAGCGTCATGTCGACCGCGCCGTCGGGGACCTGTGCGCCTCGAAGCGCGTCGCCGGTCAACACAGGCACGAGCCCTGCACGTTGAACGAGGTCCGTCAGCTCCAGGAGCTCGGCGAGCGTCGTGTTGCGGTGCGGGTGGTGGAGCCCCTCGCGGATCCAGAGCAGCACCTTCTTCCGGCGTGACTCTCCCGCGCGCGCTTCCGCGAGCCGGCGATCGACCCAGGCGATCACCGAGCCCGGAACCGGCGCGTCCCCGAGGAACGCCGCACGGAGCCTCCGCTGGGCGGACGACGGCTCGGCCTTGAAGGCGCGCGCGACGATCTCCGTCGTCTGCTTCACCGCGCGCGGGCGCGAGCGGTGCGCCTGAAGGCGATCGCTCAGGCCAGCATCGCGCAGAAACGCCTCGGCTTGCGGAGTCCCCGGCTTGCCTGGCTCGACCTGAATCGCCGTACCCGCGAGGACGGCGGCCGCGGCGACATACCACCCCTCGCCGAACGAGAAGCCGCTGTCCGTGTGGAACGTATACGCGTGGTTTCGCTCCTCGACGATCCTGCGCGCCGCGCGGGCGGCGACCGCGGCCTCATGAGCCGCCGCGCGCGCCGCGCGGGCGACCTTGGACCGCGGAGAGCCGCCCTCGAGCTCTGCGGCGCAGATCGCGGCCGCGCGGGCCGAGGCCTCTGCGCCGGCCACGATCGCCTCCACGCGCCGCCACCCGTCGTCGCACGCTTCGCGCGTCGGCGCGCGCTGCGCGCTCAACGAGAGCTGGCCCGCTCCGTGGAGCGCGTCTGCGGCCCGCGCCGCGTGAGCCCGCGCCAGCGTCGAACGGGCGCCCCTCGCCGTCGCGAGGAGTCGTTCCCTTCCAGCGTCGACCTCATGTCCCTGGAGGGCGGCGCGCTCCTGCTCGGCGGCGGCCAGCGCGCGATCCGCCTGCTCGATCGCGCGTTCGAGCAAACGCCGGTAGCGCTCCCGATGCCCCGGCGTGTGCAGCGTGGTCGCCAGCGCGAGCGCGGCGTCGAGGCTGCTTTCAGCCTCGCGCTCGATGTGCTGCGCGGCGAGCGCCTCGGCGACGACCACTTCCATGCACACCGGCTCGAGTCCCTCGAGCATCGTGACCTACGCCGGGCCGCCAGACCGGTCAAGCGCTATCGCCCGCTCGGTGTTCCGCGTCGATCAAGCCATCACGGATTTCCCAGAATACGTGCTCGCGCGCGGGGACGAGCCGCCGGGCGCTCGCAGCTGGAACGCCGGCGCGGTTGAGCACCGGCGGCCCGCGTCCAGCAAAGTTCAGTTAGGATATCCGGGGATGTTCACCTCCATCGCGTAGAGCGACGCGCCCGCCGTGATGTAAAGGGTCTTTCGATCGGCCCCGCCGAACGCGACGTTCGACACCTCGCCCATCCCCGTGATCGAGCCGAGCCTCGCGCCGCTCGGCGCGAGGACATCCATGCCGTCGCGCCACGCGATGTAGATATTGCCCGCGCAGTCGACGCCCATGCCGTCGGCCTTCGGCAGGTTCGCTGCGAAATCGGACGAGGCGCCGGGCGCTCCTTCGGCGCTCAGCGGATAACGACGGATCCGGCCGGGGGTGAACTCGGTCACGTACAGCGCGCGCTCGTCCGGCGAGAGCGCGACGCCGTTGGGGGTCTCCAGCGTGCCGATGAGGCTCACCTCGCCGGAGGGGGACACGCGGTAAGCCGCTGTCGGCAGCTCCGGCCTGCCGTTGAGCTGAAAATCGGGATCGGTGAAGTAGACGTTGCCGTCGCTGCGCGCGACGACATCGTTGGGGGAGCTGAACCGCTTGCCCATGTACGACCCGGCGACCTCGCGCCGCGCCTTCGTGCCGAGATCGAACACGGAGATGCTGCGTGTGTCGTGGGTACATGCGATGAGGTTCCCATCGCTGTGGAGGCCCAGCCCGTTCGTCCCGCTGTTCTCGAGGAACACCTCGATCGTGCCCGGAGGCGTGAGCTTCTGGATCTTCGCCTTCGGGCCGTTGAGGGGCGGAGCGTTCTGCGACTGCATGTTGATCTCCGAGAAGAACAGCGCCCCGAGCTCGGCGACCCAGACCGGGCCCTCGACGTACGTGAACCCCCCTCTCACCAGCTGCGGCCTGCCGTTCGCCGGCAGCGGATTGGCCGCGTACGGGCCGCCCGGGCAGACGGCCGACACGTCATCACCGCCGCCTGCTCCGGCGCCGCCTGCTCCGGCGCCGCCCGCCCCGGCGCCGCCGCCGCCGCTCCCCGTCGCAGCGCCGCCGCTGCCGCTCCCCGTCGTGGCGCCGCTCGCGCCCGCGCCCGTGCTGCCCGTGCTGCCCGCGCTGCCCGCGCTGGTGCCGCTCGAGGTCGTGGTGCCCACGCCGCCCGTAGCGCCGCCCGACCCGCCGGCCCCGGGATCGCTGGAGGATCCACCCCCGCCCTCCGACTGGAGCGGGTCATCGCCGCCGCCGCAGCCATTCGCCGCCACGAACACAATCCAAGAGACAACGAGCGAATACCTGGCCTTCATAAGCAAGCTCCTCCAAGCGCCCCGGATGGTGTGCCGATCGGGGGGCGCCCATCATCGTCAGCTCGCCTCGCGCCGCAAGGGCCGAGGTGACCGAACGGCACAGCGCGTCAATCGCGAGCTCCGCGCCTGGCCAGGAACGGGCTTGCCGCGGTGCGCCGCGAACGGCGGAGGCGAGCGAGGAGGCAACCGACGGTCCGCGACGATAGGATGCAGGCACATCATGAAAATTGCTGTCTACGGCTTCGGATCCATCGGCGGCTTGCTAGGCGCCCGGCTGGCAACGGCCAGCTGCGACGTCAGCGCCGTCGCGCGCGGAGAGAACCTCGCCGCCTTGCAGAGGCGCGGCTTGCTGCTGCAAGTCGATGGAGAAATCACCCGCGTGCCGATCCGCGCTGCAGAGGATCCGGCCGCGCTCGGCGCGCAGGACGTCGTGTTCGTCGCGGTCAAGGCCACCGCGCTTGCCGACGTCGCCGCGCGCATCGCGCCGCTGCTCCGCGAGGACACGATCGTCGTCCCCGCGATGAACGGCGTGCCGTGGTGGTTCTTCGCCCCCGAGAACGTGCCGTATGCCGGAGCTCGGCTCCAGTCGCTCGATCCCGGCGACGTCGTGCCGCGCGCCATCCGGCTCCGCCAGGTGATCGGCTGCGTCGTGCACCTGTCGGGTTCAAGCCCGGAGCCGGGGCTGGTGCGCGTCGGCCCCGGCAACCACCTGCTCCTCGGCGAGCCGGCCGGCGGACATTCGGACCGGGTGCGCGCGCTTGTCGAGCTGCTGCGGCGCGCCGGCTTCGAGGCCAAGGCCAGCGCCGACATCCGGACCGACATCTGGTACAAGCTGTGGGGCAACATGACGATGAACCCGGTGTCTGTGCTCACCGGAGCGACGTGCGATCGGATACTCGACGATCCGCTGGTGCGCGGCTTCTGTCTTCATGCGATGCAGGAAGCGGCGGCGATCGGCGAGAGGATCGGTTGCCCGATCCCGCAGAGCGGAGAAGACCGGATGGAGGTCACGCGCAGGCTCGGCGCGTTCAAGACATCGATGCTGCAGGACGCGGAAGCGGGCAAGTCGCTGGAGATCGATGCGCTGGTGACCGTGGTCCATGAGATAGGCAAGCTGACCGGCGTGCCGACGCCGACCATCGATAGCTTGCTCGGCCTCGTGCGCCTGTGTGGCCGCACGCGCGGCTTGTATGCCGGATGATCCAAACGTCGCTCAGGGCCGGGCTCCACCGCAGTCACCCGGACAATTGCAGTCGTTCTCACCCGCGCCGCAGGCGCCGTCGCCGCATCTCGCGCAGAGGTGCGCGTCGGGCGCCGTGGTCACGCACGCACCGTCGACGCGCTCCATGCTCTCGATGGGCGTGAGACCCGGGCAGCAGGTCGTGAACGATTTGCTCGACGCCATCCCTCCCTCGCCCGAGCAGTGAGACGCAAGCGCTGCGCACGAGCCGTCGGCTTGCTGGACATACCCGGGCAAGCAGTCGCACTGCGGCCTCCGGGGGCGCAGCACCGGCACCGTGCCGGCCGGGCCCCTCGGCCCGAGCTGAACGGTAGCCGCGGTCGGGGACCGCGCCGGCGCGGCGCCATCCGGGCTCGCCGGCGGCGGGGGGCTGGCTCCCTCCGGGGCCGTCGGCCCCGCGGGAGGCGTGGCGATCTTGCCGTCGGGCGTCTGGGACTCGATGGGGATCCAATCGACGATCTGGCCGTCCGGCGTGACCGTGGTGGCCACGACGTGCTTGCGGGGAGGCCGCGGCGTCCCCCCCGGCGCGCAGGGGTTGTCAGCGCCCGGGCGAGGGCGATCCGCCGGGTCGGGCTCCCTGGCGGCGCAGGCCGTGGCGAGGAGCAGCAGGGGGCACAGGAGCAGAGCAAGCGCGTGCATGGGCATGGAAACACGAAAGCCCACGGGATCTTACAGCGCCGCCGCTACCGCTACCGCCGCCGCTACCGCTACCGCCGCCGCGCGCCGCGCCACTAGCGCCGGAGCACACTCCCGCCCAGTACCATCCTTTTCCGTACTACCGAGTGCGTAGTACACTCGACGCTGAATGGCCGGCTCCCTGATCATCGTCGGCACCGGGATCCAGTGGGGAGGCCAGATGACGCTCGCTGCGCGGCGGGCGATCGAGCAGGCCGACCGGGTGCTCTTCGCGGTGGCCGATCCCTGGAATGCGCGCTGGATCCGCGGCCTGAACCCGGCGGCCGAGTCGCTGCCGTACGCGACCGGGAACGGCCCGTCGTGCTCTGCCAGATCGGGGTGATCGGCAACACCAGCTTCTTCGACGCCGCCGACGCCGGCCGCATCCAGCGCGGGCTCCGGGTGCTCGGCGCGGCGGGGGCGCCGTCATGCAGCGGCGCCATCCGTCGGTGGGACGCTGTCCGCCGCAGGCAGCGGCGGCGGCGTTCACAGGTGCCGGGTCTCTCCCGGCGGCGCGCCCCAGTTGTTGTTGCGTCCGTCGGCGTACCGGATCGGCGCGGAGACGAGCTCCGCGAGATCCACGTCGTCCAGCGAAGCGAGCTGGACCGCCACGTAGTCACCGCCGATCGCCTCGACATACCCGCGCCCGAACGAGCGCACGCCGCAGTGTCGACAGAACAGGTGGTGACCGGCCTTCATGCCGAACTGGTAGTCGCTCAGCGCGTCCTCTCCCGCGAGCAGCCGGAACGCGTCCGGCTTCAGGATCACGTTCCAGTTCCTCGTCTTGGTGCAGATAGAGCAGTTGCACTTGTTGGTTCCAGCGCTCAGGTCGAAGTCGGCCTCGAAGCGGACCGCACCGCAGTGGCAGCTCCCCGTGTATGTCTTCTTCATGTACAAACCTCCTGGCAGGACAGGCGTTCACGTTCGAACGCTCGACGGCCTGACGGTACCCGAATCCGCGCCGGCGGGAGCCCTCTTCGAAGCGCCGCCGCGCGGTCTGGAGACGCGCTGCGCCGGCGGCGCCGGGGCGTCCGTCGTCCGAGCCGCAAGCTCGTTGCCCTGACACACCTGTCATGCGCCGCTCGGCGGCACCTGGCACAAGGCGTCCGGAGAGCCAGCTGCTTGCGCCGCACGGGTGGCCTGCCCGTTGCTACGCCAGCGCGTCCATCGACGGCGGTTCCGCCGTAGAGAGGATGCCCCCCAATGTCCTTGTCTCTTTTTTCCCTCGTCCCGCTCGGCTCTTGCGCGCGCACGACCGCCGCGCTCGCCGCCGGATTCGTCATGGCCGCCGCCATGCCCGGCTGCATCATGAACCCGAAGGCATGCACCGAGATGGGCTGTAGCGACACCTTCACCATCACTGCCGCGACGGCGAACAAGAGCTGGGCAGCGGGAGAGTACACGCTGGAGCTCACGGTGGACGGCAACGCGGTGTCGTGCGCCTACAGCTGGACGAACACACCGAAGGTCGGCGGCGGCGGCGAGTTCGTCCAGTGCAGCCCGACCGTCAGTGTCTCGATCAATGCGGTGGCAATTTGCACGGAGACGAGGCACGGCGACGCCGTCTCCCAGAGCTGCATCCCGGCCCCCGGGCAGTTCACGCAGGTGCTCGCGATTCAGGGCACGCCGGCGCGCGTCGACGTCGTCATGCGGCGGAACGGCACCCTCCTCGGAGAGCAGACCTTCACCCCCGCGTACCGGACATCGTACCCGAACGGCAAAGACTGCGGGCCTGTGTGCCGACAGGACGCGCAGGACTGGGCGCTCCCGTAGCCGTCCGCGCCGAGGTGCTTCTCTTCACCGGTTTCCGCCCAGCGCTGCACCATGCAGAGCGGCGGTCACCCGCACAGGAGACGGGCCCACCTCGGCGTTTTCGGCGCGCAAGCGCACTCCGGTGCGCTGAGCACCGAAAACGCCGAGGTGGGCCCGTATCCGAAGCGGGTGACCGTCGCTCTACTCCCAGCGAGCGGAGAGGACGGCCCTCATCCGGTCGATCCGCAGCGCCCTCTCCAGGGCGCGCCCCTCGTAGGCGCTCAGGAGCGCGGGGAGCGCCTGCCGGGCCAGCGCCAGCAGCGCGCGGCGGCGGACCTCCGCATCCAGCCTGCCCTCGACGACGATCTGGCTGAAGGCCAGGGCGAGGATCGCCTCGTCGCGGGTGAGCAGGCCGTACTCGTCCTCCTCGCCGAGCGCCTCGACCTCGGCCGCGTCCACGGCGTCCCAGCCGCCATTGCCGACCTCCCAGCGCTCCAGGAGCGCGTCGAGGAGCTCGATCGGGCTCTTCTTCGGGTGCTCGTCGCGGAAGTCGCGGAAGGCGGTGAGGGTCTCGTGCGCTGTCTCGTTGCCGAACGGAGCGGTCTCGTCGGTGAGCGACCAGAAGAACGGGTCGGCGAGGGCAGCGGCGGCCCGGGGGTGGCAGTCGTCGGGGGAGAGGTCGGGGATCTCGGGCGCTTCGGTCATGGGAGAGGGCTTTCTCGAGGGAGGCGCGGGCGCGCCGCGCCGCCACCTTACCGCGTCGGCGCGCCCCGTCCGAGCGCGGCGCCCTCCTCCCCCGTCATTTCCAGTGCCACTTGCCCTTCCCCTTGCCCTTGTGCTTGTGCTTGTGGATGACGATCACCCGGCCGTCGTCGTCATCGTCGTCATGCACCACCACGGTCGGCTTGACGTCGACCTTCACGGCCCACGTGGTGGCCACCAGGATGCCGATCACGGGCGCGCTCGGGCCGACCACGATCACCGCGCCTGGACGGTAGCCGCAGAGGACCACGTGCGTGTGGCCGCCTTGCTTGAGCACCACCGTGATCTTGGTCGGATTGACCTTCACGTTGAGCTTGCCGGTGAAGTAGAGCCGATCGGGCCCGGGCGCGAGCACGATGACGTCCGGCCCCGACGGCGTCTGGATCGCGAGCTTGATCTCGCGCTCGCCGATCGGCACCGGCTTGAGGTTGAGATCGAGCACGTACACGCGCACATCGCCGCTCTCCTTGTCGGCGACGATCTCCACGACGTCGTCTCCGACCGGCTGGAGCACACCCCCGTTCGGCCCCTTGGTCCCGTCGAGCTGGGTCGTCTGGTGCTCCCTGGCGCTCTCCTGGAGCTCCCGGGTCCCGCCGCGCGGCACGTGCAGCACCCCGTTGAACGGCTCGCCCTTCACCTTGAGCTCGTAGCTGACCTCGGTCAGGTCATCCTCGAGCGGAGGGAGCTTGGCGAGCAGCACGCCCCCCGCCTTGGGCTCCGGAACGAGGGCCGCGCTCATGGGCGCTCCGCCCTTGCCAGGCACCTTGACCGAGACGCTGCCCGACACGTCCGCCGCGATGGGCTTGCCGTCGCGATCCTTCACGAGCGCCGTCACCTGCCCGTCCGGGGCCACCGTCATGACGACGGACCCGGGCTCGTGCTGCTCCGTCAGCGCCCAGTTGTCCTCGATGCTCTCCGCCGTGATCTGCGGCGATTTGCTGCAAGCCGGCGAGACGAGCGCCGCGGAGGCGACCCCGAGCGCGATGACCATGGATCGGAGACAACGTTGGATTGGCATACACCCCTCTTTGGTAACACCTTGAAGGCTCGATCGCCTCATACCTGCTTGCGCGTCACGGACCAGATGAAGCCGTCGTACCAGAAGTGCATCAGCGCGACTGTCTGCGTGATCGACCACAGCGCGCGGTCGTCCGCCGGCGCGAGCTCGGCCCAGGCCCCGTACACAAGGACGCCCCCGAGGAAGACCGCCACCGCGATCGGCGCTCCGGCCCGGAGCGCGTCGAGCCGCAGCCGGCGGCGGAGGCGCCCGCCCTCCGACCACCAGACGAGCGCCAGGTACTGCACGGCGTGGAACAGGTTCATGATGAAGAAGGCCTGTCCCCAGGGGTTGAAACCCCACGTATAGATCGAGCAGAGACCCGTGCTGACGAGCAGCCACACCTTGGGGAACGACACCCGGTAACCCCGCCGGAACATCGCGCGGTAAGCGAGCGCGTAATAGACCAGGTATGCCGTGCCCGCTGCGATGACGGCCCAGCTGATGGCGCGGTGGCTCGACGTCATCAGCGCAGGGACCGCGGTGAAGAAGGCGGGGCCCACGCCCTCGAAGGCGTCGAAGCTCTGGAAGTGGAGGAGCATCGTCGCGCCGCCCAGGATGGGGCCGGCATAGAGGACGAGGTTGAGCCACAGATCCAGCCGGCGGCCGAGCGCTGGCGCGTTCCCCGCGCGCGCGTCGTAGATGCGCCCGAGGCCGAACGTCTGGAGCGCCGAGTGGTAGACGTCCCAGAACACAACGAGGACCGACACGCAGGCGACGGCCCACATGGACAGCATCATCGCGGCGAACAGGGCGACCGGCGCCACGAGGAAGCGGAGCCGGTGCTGCCGGAAGATGTCCGCGTTGCCGTGGCTCCGGAGGAGCACCGCGGCGAGGTGGCCGTGGATGAGCGTGCCGATGAAGAGCCCCGCCCACGTGACCTTCTCCCCGTGAAGCCTGAACGTCGCGTCGGCGAACGGCGTCCCCGCGATCAGGGCGCCCGCGGCCAGCGCGATGAGCGGCGGGAGCAGGAAGAAGGCCCAATCGTACCAGGGGCCGACGATGTACGCGGCCCGGCTCCCACCGAGCGGCGCAGCGGACGCGGGCTCGGCCCGTGCGCTCATGTGGGACTCGGTGCCGCCGCGGGCCGCGGCTCTGGTGCTGCTTGCGAGAAGCCGATCGTCCACCCCTGCACGGCGAGGTGATCGACGAGCGCCAGCAGGAAGAGATTCACGCCGAGCATCTCCAGCGACTCCTCCACGAAGTCGATGAGCGCATAGATCAGGTTGTCGCTCCCGGCACGCTCGGTCCAGTACCCGAGCGGCAGCTCCAGGACGAGGGCGCCGGTGACGTAGATCCCGCCCGAGAGGAGGAATCGATTCCGCGTCTCTCGCGGGAGGTGCGAGAGGAACTTGAGGTATGCGACCGCGAACAGCGCCACCACGGCGGCCGCCGGGATCACCCAGCTGAAGTACAGGACGCCGCCCAGATCGAGCCAGGAGCTCGCCGCTTCATGGATCTCGACCACCTCGTCGAGCGAGATGTAGAGGAAAGCCGCGGAGAGCCCCCACCAGTGCTTCACGAACTCGCCCGTGCGGCGGGCGCCGACGGCAATGGCAGCGAGCGTGAGTGAGCACACGAACAGCAGGGACGAGGTGTACCAGGTGGGCACATTCTGCTCGTAGCTCAGCGAGAACAACGGGACGACGCCGCTCTGGCTCCTCAGGTGGAGAAGCGGCTTGAGCACCTCGACGGCGAGCCCGGCGCCCGCGATCACCGCCATCACGGCGAGCAGCGCGACCTGGAGCCGGGCCCTCGAGACGGTGATCTGCATCGAATGAGAAGAACTACGCCAGGACGCTGGACACGGTCAATGCGTAAAGCAGCGCACGCCGGCGCAGAGGGGCGGCGCAGCGCGGGCTGGCGAGCGCGAGCGGACTCGGGAGCGCTCGCCATGCGCTCTCGAGGCCACCCTCGGTGCAATGCGGTGAGGGCGAACGGATCCACCCGTCGCGTTCGCCCCTGCTGTCTTGATCCAGCAATCGCCGCCGGACGCGCGCTCAAGGGGCGCTATAGGACACGATCTCGCCTTCGAAGCGGTAGTCACCGCCGTTGGTCCAGAACACGTCCTGACCTTCCGGGGCGATGATGCGCCAGGCGAAGTGCTGCCCCAGCGCGAGCACGGTGGTCTTGTTCGTCACGAGATCGTGAGCCTGGACGCTGCGGTTCCGGCTCATGTCCGTCGAGAAGAGCGTCGAGCCCCTGAGGGCCAGCCCCCCCATCGAGCCACCCTGGTAGATCAGCGTCTTCGCCCCTCCGGCGATCGGCGCCTTGAA
Source organism: Sorangium sp. So ce124 (assembly GCF_051525235.1). NCBI lineage: Bacteria > Pseudomonadati > Myxococcota > Polyangiales > Polyangiaceae > Sorangium > Sorangium sp. So ce124. Next base: position 2,712,579 of record NZ_CP150312.1, on the reverse strand, counting down.
CACGCCGCCGTCACCGGTGTTGGCCCAGTAGACGAACTGCGCGTCCACCGCGATCCCGGCCGGCTCGCCCTCGTTCTCGGCGATGACGGTCACGTCCCCGCCCGCTTTCGCCACCTTGTAGACCTTGTTCGTCGTGGCGCCGCCGGTCCAGTAGATATTCGCGGCGTCCTGCGCCAGGTGCTCGGCCATGCCGGCGTCGGCCGCGAGGACCGCGGGCACGCCGCCGTCGAGGGGCATCTTGTAGATGTTGTGTCCGTCGCCATCCCCGAAATAGACGGACGACTCGTCTCCGATGACGCTCAGCAGGTACCCGATCTCGACGAGCGTCTCCATCTCCAGGGTCGATTTGTCGACGCGCTTGAGCGCCGAGGGGATGACCGGATCGTTGTCTCCGCCGCTCGCCCAGTACACGTGGGAGGCGTTGACCCACAGCGCCTTGGGGTCGGGATCCGCTGCGGTCATCGCCTCCACCTTGGTGGTGCCCGGCTTGACGCGATAGATGTACCCGTCGTTCGAGTCCGCGGGCGCGGTGGCCTCGGTGCCGCCGCTCGCGAAGTAGAGGTAGGTCTCGTCGGCGGCGAGCGCCATCGGGTAGGCGTGCTGGCTCGCCATCGCCGCCGGCGGGACCATCCCGGCCTGGAAGCGGGAGAAATGCGGCGTCTCCGTGATGACGCCGGCAGGGGAAGCGTCATGACGCCCGAGCCGCGTGAAATCATCGGCGTCGGCCGGCGCGGTGAAGGCATAGGCATCGAGGAAGGTATTCTCCCCGAGCTCCGCCTCGAGCTCGACGGTGATCGGCAACGTGAGCGTGATCGGCTTGTCGAACGTCTGCCCCTCCGGGCCGAGGAGGTACATGGGCCCCACCCTGCCCTCCCGTGCGCCCTCGATGCGCTCGATGGTGATGTCCGTCGCCGCGCTGACCGCGCCCGGCGGCACTTCGATCTTGAACCCGTCGTCCGAGGTGAACACGCCGCCCTGAGCGTCGACCGAGAACTGCGGCTCGTTCCCCTGCGCGGCGCCGTCGTCCGCGTCCGCCCCCCCGCACGACACGCTGCCCAGCCCGCCCGCCGCGCACGCCAACACCATGAATGAGATTCTTTTCATCGACTTGCTTCTCCGCGGGCGGTCGCCGCCGCCCATGATCGACAGGGTTGCAAGCAGGGGCACGGCCGGAGTCTCCACGGTCGCGAGCCGATGAGGCGCGAACATGCCACAGCGGCGCCTCTCACGAGATGATCGTTGGAGTTGGGCTCGGGTGTTGTCGGATCAACTGCTTCCTGGTTCGATGGTCCGTCCCGGCGGCCAACGCGCGTGGTTCCGCCCCGGCCGACACGCGCTCGCCATGAAGACAAAGACACCGTGAGCGCGCTCCGCGCTGGCAGTGAAGACGATTGACTGCGCCGAGCTCGCAGCACGCGGCCCCGGCGCCGCCGTCGCGTCCGCACGACAAGCGGAGCCCCGGAGTCACCGGAAGCGAAGCCAAGCATGAGCATGTGGGACCACCCCCCTACCCTTCACGCTGGTCCCGGAGGAGCAGTTGCACCGCGGCTCATCGGCGGCTCACAAATCGGCGCGACGGGGCGACCTCGCGTTCGCCCCCGCTGTCATGCTGCCCGGCATCGCCGCCGGACGCGCGCGCTCAAGGAGCGCGGTAGGACACGATCTGGCCTTCGAAGCGGTAGTCACCGCCGTTGGTCCAGAACACGTCCTGACCTTCCGGGGCGAGGATGCGCCAGGCGAAGTGCTGGCCCAGCGCGAGCACGACGGTCGAATTGCTCGCGAGATCGTGGGCCTGGACGCTGCGGTTCCGGCTCATGTCCGTCGAGAAGAGCGTCGAGCCCCTGAGGGCCAGCCCCCCCATCGAGCCACCCTGGTAGATCAGCGTCTTCGCCCCTCCGGCGATCGGCGCCTTGAACACGCCGCCGTCACCGGTGTTGGCCCAGTAGACGAACTGCGCGTCCACCGCGATCCCGGCCGGCTCGCCCTCGTTCTCGGCGATGACGGTCACGTCCCCGCCCGCTTTCGCCACCTTGTAGACCTTGTTCGTCGTGGCGCCGCCGGTCCAGTAGATGTTCTCTGCGTCCTGCGCCAGGTACTCCGGAGCGCCCGCGTCGGCCGCGAGGACGACGGGCGCGCCGCCGTCGAGGGGCATCTTGTAGATGTTGTGTCCGTCGCCATCGCCGAAATAGACGGACGACTCGTCTCCGGTGACGCTCAGCACGTAGCCGATCTCGACGAGCGTCTCCATCTCCAGGGTCGATTTGTCGACGCGCTTGAGCGCCGAGGGGATGACCGGATCGTTGTCTCCGCCGCTCGCCCAGTACACGTGGGAGGCGTTGACCCACAGCGCCTTGGGGTCGGGATCCGCTGCGGTCATCGCCTCCACCTCGGTGGTGCCCGGCTTGACGCGATAGATGTACCCGTCGTTCGAGTCCGCGGGCGCGGTGGCCTCGGTGCCGCCGCTCGCGAAATAGAGGTAGGTCTCGTCGGCGGCGAGCGCCATCGGGTAGGCGTGCTGGCTCGCCATCACCCCCGCCGGGATCATCCCGGCGTAGAAGGTGCCAACGGAGGTGGTCTCCGTGATGAGCTCAGCGGCAGAGACCTCGTGACGCTCGAGCGGCGTGAAGAGGTCGGAGCCCGTCGGCGCGGAGAAGCCGTAGGCATCGAGGACGGTATTCTCCCCGAGCTCCGCCTCGAGCTCGACGGTGATCGGCAGCGTGAGTTTGATCGGCTTGGCGAACGTCTGCCCCTCCGGACCGAGGCGGTACGTGGGGCCTACCGCGCCCTCGCGGGCGTCCTCGATGCTCTCGATGGTGAGCTCCGTCGCCGCGCTGACCGCCCCCGGCGGCACTTCGATCTTGAAGCCATCATCCCCGGTGAAGACCCCGCCCTGAGCGTCGACGGAGAACTGGGGCTCAGTCTCCTGCGTGGCGTCGTCGCCCGCGTCCGCCTCCCCGCACGATACGCTGCCCAGCCCGCCCGCCACGCACGCCAACACCATGAATGAGGTTCTTTTCATCGACTTGCTCCTCCGCGGGCGGTCACCGCCGCCCACGATGGACAGGGTTGCAAGCAGCGGCACGACCGGAGTCTCCACGGTCGCGACCTGTTAAGATTCGAACATGCCACAGAGGCGCCTCTGTGCGAGTTATTCGTCGAAGTCCAGGGCATGTGTTCGAATCGAACACATCCTATATCGATGTTTCGTCCGACAGAGCCGTCCAGAACATGCAGTTGCGCCGCGGCTCCCCCGCGGCTCATGAATCGACGCGAACGGGACGAATCCGTCGACGCGATGGCGCGGCGCGCGCCGCGCCATCACGGGCAGCAGTGGAGAGCGTCGTGGGCCGGCGGAGGCTCGCTTGGCGGCGCTTCAGCGCCCGGAGAGCGGCGGCAGCCCGGCCTGCGCCGAGAGCCGGGCCATCGCGAGCTTCGCGGCGACGAGCGCCTCCTCCGGCGTGCGGCCCGTGGCGGAGAGGTGGCCCATCTTGCGGCCGGGGCGGGCGACCCGCTTGCCGTAGAGGTGGAGCCGGACGCCCGGGATCTCCAGCGCGGCCTCGAACGGCGGCGGCGCGCCGCCGAGCCAGACGTCGCCCAGCAGGTTGAGGATCGCTGCGGGGCGGACGATCTCGACCGAGCCGAGCGGCAGGTCGCACACGGCGCGGACCGCCTGCTCGAACTGGCTCGTCGCGCAGGCGACCTCGGACGCGTGATAACTGTTGTGGGGCCGCGGGGCGAGCTCGTTGATGAGCAGGCGGCCGTCCTTGAGCAGGAAGAGCTCGACGACGAGCAGGCCCTCGACGCGCAGGCCGACCGCGAGGTCGAGCGCTATCTGGACCGCCTGCCCCGTCACCGCGGCCGAGAGCGGGCCCGGCAGCAGCGACCAGTCGAGGATCTGGTCGACGTGGTGGTTCAGCGCCGGCGGGTAGACCGCGAGCTTGCCGCTCGGGCTCCGCGCGACGAGCACGGAGAGCTCGGCCTCGAGGTCGAGCGCCTGCTCGACCACGCAGCGCTGGCCGCCGAGCGACGCGAAGAGCGCCGCGGCCTCGCGCTCGAGGTCGCCGACGCCGCCAGCGCCGCCGTCGGCGCCATCGTTCGAGCGGGTGTTCCCCGAGAGCCGCAGCTGGCCCCGGCCGTCGTATCCGCCGACGCACGACTTCACGAAGCACGCCCCGCCCATGGCGCGCGTCGCCTCGAGGAGCTGCTCGCTCGTCGCGACCTCGCGGAAGGGCCCCACCGGGAAGCCGTTGCGCGACAGCCACCCCTTCTGGACGCCGCGGTCCTGCACCATGGCCAGCACGTCGGCCGACGGGCGCACCGGCGCGAACCGGGCGGCGGCCACGAGGCCGTCCGTGGCGACCTTCTCGATCTCGAGCGTCACCACGTCGCACTGCGACGCGAGCTCCGCCGCCTGCGCGACGTCGTCGAACGAGGCGACGATGCAGCGATCGAGCACCGAACGGGCCGGGCAGTCCGGGTCGGGGTCGAGGGCGTGGACCTTGTACCCGAGCGTGCGGGCGGCCAGCGCCGTCATGCGGCCGAGCTGGCCGCCACCGAGGATACCGAGCGTAGAGCCGGGAGCGATGGGCATTTCCGGAGGACCTGTACGAGGGGGAGGGAAAGGAGGCCTGACGAGGCCCGACGAGCTAGACGATGACCGAGTCGCGTAGCACCGCCGCCTCCTGGGCGCCGCGGAAGGCGGCGAGGCGCTCGCGGAGCTCCGGGTGCTTGCCCGACAGGACCGCCGCCGCGAACAGGGCCGCGTTGGCCGCCCCGGGCTTGCCGATCGCCATCGTGGCGACGGGGACGCCCTTCGGCATCTGGACGATCGAGAGCAGCGCGTCCATGCCGTTCAGCGCCGTGGCGGGGATGGGGACGCCGATGACGGGCAGCACCGTCTTCGCGGCGACCATCCCGGGCAGGTGGGCGGCGCCGCCGGCGGCGGCGATGATCACCTCGATCCCGCGCTCCGCGGCCGTGCTCGCGTACTCGAACATCCGGTCCGGCGTGCGGTGCGCCGAGACGACGCGCACCTCGTGCGGGATGCCGAGCTGCGTGAGCAGCTCGCTCGTGACGGCGAGGTGCTCGTAGTCGCTCTTGCCGCCCATGATCACGCCGACCCAGGGCTTCTCGGCCGAGCTCGCTCCCATTTCCGCCGGGGTCCGGCCCTCGCCGGCCCCTCCCTGCGCCATCGTGCTCATCGTTCCACCGCTCACCGGCTCCTCATCCATCGGTCATTGGCATCCGTCATCGGTCGACGCACCGCACGCCCCGCGCCCGCGTCAGCGCGTGAGCTGATCCAGCAGGCTCAGGCTCTCGCGCTCTTCCTCGCCGATCTCGCCGTCGGACGAGATCATCTCGCGCGCGGCGTCCAGGAAGAGCTGCCGGTGCGCGCGCGGGATCTTCATCGGATCCACGTCGTCGGCCGCGGGCGGCAGCTCGAGCCAGCCGCGCACCTGCTTGGTCTCCTCCGCGTCCAGGTGGAGCCGCAGGATCATCTTGCGCACGAACTCGCGCTCCTGGTCGCGCACCTGGAGGTCGGCCCAGGCGAACGAGCAGATGAACCGCATCAGCTGGAGGCGTTCTTCGCGAGAAAGCTTGTCGAGCATGGGCGGGGACTCTAGCCCGGATCCGCCAGCGTTTTGTGTGGAAATCAGCGAGCCGCGCGCCGCGTAAGGGGATTCCCGGTTCCTCGGTTCTTGCACCTTGTGCCTTCCGGCGCTCGCGTGGTCGCCCTGGTACGACTGCAGTGCTAGCCACCGCCCGGGCGCCCGCTCCTCGCCGCTCAGCGGTACGGGCGGGCGACGCGCGGGCCGCGCAGGAGCGCCGCCACGTGCAGCTGCGCGCCGAGCAGATCGCGCAGGGTCGCCGGGTCCTCCAGCGGGGCCGGCAGCGTGATCACGATGGCGTGCGGGGCGATCCGGAGCGCGCGCGTGCGGGCCTGGAGGCGCTTGACCGCCTCGCGCGCCCCGGGCGAGGCGGCGCGCAGCTGCTCGGGGTCGTCGGGGTCGAGCGCCGCGTCGAGGGGCGGATCCACCACCAGCGTGATCTCGGAGCGCTCGGGGTGGGGGCCTCGCTCGAAGCAGGTGTCGACGTGGAACGTGGCGCCGTCGACCTGCGCGTCCCGGATGCGCATCCGGCCCACCTCGAAGCGGCCGTGGACCTCGGCCGCGAACCGCTCCCAGGCCGCGCGCATCCCTGCCATCGGCGTGGGGGGCGGGATGCGCTCGTTCACGGCGCCGATCTCGGCCGCCAGCGCGGCGAGGTGCTCCAGGAACGCGCCGAGCCAGGGCTGATCGTGGCCCGGCGTCCGGGACCGGACCGACACGTGCTCGTCGTCCAGCCGGACGTCGTCGAAGGCGAGCAGCGCCCGGCGCAGCGGCCCCGCGACGACGGCGCGCACCTGGCCGGGATCGCGCCCGCGCACGCGGTAACGGCGGCCGAAGCCCTCGTCGTCCTCGGACGACAGCGCGAGCAGGAAGCGCTTCACGCCGACCTCCAGGTCGAGCCCCCACGACGGCCAGCGCAGCTCGCCCACGAGCGCGCCGCTCGACGAGGACCCCGCGTCGATCGACACCGACGCCGCGGCGCCGGAGAGCGTGCCCGAGAGGCGGAGCTCCAGCGCGTCGAGGGACAGGCCGTGGCGCGCGCCGACCGCCTCCCAGACGGCCCGCCACCGCCCGGAGCCGATCTGCCGCCGCATCGCGCCGAGGCCGGGCGGGGCGTCGAAGACGCCGAGCACGAGCGGCGTCGTGTGGACGACGCCGTCCGCGCGCGCGAGGTCGACGCGCACCTCGAGCCCCCAGACGAGGGCGACCCAGCCGGCGTCGAACGACGGCGCGACGGAGCGGGGGATCCGGAACCGGAAGGGCAGCTCCCGCCCCTCGTCGCGGCTGTCCGCGCGGCGGAAGGCGGTGAAGCGGTGCGCCTCGGTCGCGCGGTTCGGCGCGGAGCGGTCGGCGCTGAGGAGGCGCTCGACGCCGACCAGCGAGATCTCGATCCCGCGCACGCCGCGGCCCTGCACGTTGCCGAGGGCCACCGCCCCCGAGATCTCGTCGCCCGGCGCGAAGACGCGATCGTCGAGCGAGACCTCGACGAACGGGCTGTCGCCGCGCGCCGTGGTCCCCGCGGCCGGCGACCGGGCCGGGCGCGTGACGGGGCGGGGCGTGACGAGCACCTCGTAGGACTCCTGGACGTCGAGCCACCACGGGATCGCGATGGAGAGCGTGATGCCGTAGCGGATCTCGGCGCGCGTGCCGAGGTACGAGCAGGGCGCGTCGGCCGGGAGCGGGAAGCTCGCGCGGTAGCGCTGCTCGCCCTCCGGGAGCGTCGTCGCCCCCGAGACGCGGGCGACGAGCGAGAGGAAGTGGGGCGGCACGAGGACGCGCTCCTCGACGCGGGCGACCTGCATGCCCTCCAGGTGGAGCTCGACCGCGTCGATCGGCGTCCTCCCGCGGCAGCGGAGCACGAGCTCGACGAGGACGACGTCGCCCGGGTGCACGGTCCTGGACATCCGGAGCTCGACGTCGGGTCGGGTTCGCATGGTGTCCGGCTCAGCGCGGCGGGCGCGGGCTCACTTCACGAGCGGGGCCGGGACGGTCAGGCGGATCGGCCCCCGGGGAGCGCCGCGCTCGAACAGCTCTCCGCGCCGGTCCGCGACGCCGAGGCGCATGAGCCCGTCCGCGCGCAGAAGCGCGAAGGGCGCGCGCGGGGCCGGCGCGTCGCGGGCCGAGCCGCCCCGGCCCGCGTCGAACGGGACGACGAAGACCACGACGTCCTCGGCGGCGGCGGCCGGCGCGCGGGGCGGCGCGGGGCGGGCGCAGCGCCCGGCGACCGTGGCGTTCCTGTCCTCGGCGGCGCAGCGCGCGAGCGCGCGGCGATCGTCGTCGGCGCTGCTCCGCGCGAGGTGGTCGGCCGCCGCGAGGCGGACCGCCTCGGCGGGGTCGCGCGCGAGCAGGTCGCGGGCCGCGCCGCCGTCGCAGCGGGCGCCGGCCACGGTGAGGGCCGCGAGCGCGTTGGCCCGCACGTAGGGGCGCGCGTCGGGCAGCGCCGCGCAGAGCGCCGCGGCCGCGCGGGCCGGCTGCCCGGCGCGGCCCGCGGCGCGCCCGATCGCGCCCGCCGCGTTGCCCGCCACGGCGGCGTCGGGGTCCTTGAGGAGCGGCACGAGAAGCGGGAGCGCGTCCTTGTCCCCCGCCGCGCCCAGCGACCAGACCGCGTTGGCGCGGACGCCGGGATCCGGATCGCCCGCGAGCTTGCGGAGCGCGGCGGCGGCCTCCGGGTGCCCCGCGAGCGCCTCGGCGATCTTGCGGCGATCGTCGATGGGCGCCGCCGAGGCCATCCGCGCGAGCGCGGCGCCCGCGGCCTGCCCCGGCATGCGCCCGAGCCCCTCGATCAGCGCGTCGCGCGCGGCGTCCGGCGCGCTCGCGATCGCGGCCGCGACCTCGTGGACGAGGCCCTTGCCGCTCGCGTCGCGCGCGGCCTTCGCGTCCGTCGCGCCGCCGGCGCTCCCGGCGCCGCCGGCGTCGTCCGCGCGCGACAGGGCGCCCGAGAGCGCGATGCCGAGCGCGCCGCGGTCCTGCTCCGCCGCGACCGTGAGGCGCTGGAGCAGCGGCCGGGCGCTCCCTGGGCCGGCGACGCGGGAGAGCTCGATCGCCGCCCGGAGGCGCACGTCGGCCGACTCGTCGTCGAGCGCCGCGAGCAGGGCGGCGTCCACGGCCGCGCCGAGCGTCCCGGCCGCGCGCGCGGCCCCGAGCGCCTCGATCACGGCGAGGCGGAGCGGCGTGGAGCGCGCCTTGGCGAGCGGCAGCAGCGCCGCCTGCGCGCGCGGCGAGCCGGTGCGCCCGAGCAGCTGGACGAGGGCGAGCTTCTCGTCGGACGCGGTCGCCGGATCGACGAGCAGGGCGCGCGCGGGATCCACCGCGCGCCCGTCGGGCCGCGCTGGATCGAGCAGCGCGGTCGCGGCGCGGATGGCCTCCGCGCGGACCGCGGGGTCGGCGTCGCCGAGCAGCTCCAGCACGCTGGGCAGCGCCGCGGGATCGCCGAGCGCGCCCAGGGCGCGGAGCCCGTGCCGGAGCGGGACGACGCCCCGCTGCATCCCCCGGACGAGCGCGGGCAGCGCTTCCCTCGCCTTGAGCTCGCCGAGCACGAGCGCGGCGCCCGCCGCGGTGTTGGCCGACGGCGCGGCCGAGAGCGCGGCGACGAGGGCGGGGACGGCCGCGGCGCCGGCGCTGACGAGGGCGTCGCGGACCGCGGAGCGCGGCGCCGCGGGGTTGTCCTTCGCGAGCGCCGCGAGCAGCGCCTTCACGGCCGCTTCGGAGCCGATGCGGCCGAGCGCCCGGAGCGCCGCCTCCCGCACGTCGTTGCTCGAGGCGGCGCTGTCGGACGGCCGCGCCCCCGGGAACGCGCCGGCGGCCCCCGGCGACGCCGTGACGAGATCGGCGATCGCGGACGTCGCGTCGTCCGAGCGCAGCCGGCCGAGCGCGGTCACCGCCTCGACGCGCACGTCCTGGGATGCGTCCTGGAGCGCGAGCAGCAGCGCGCTGACCGCGCGCGGGTCTCCGAGCTCTCCGAGCGCGCGCGCCGTCGCCTTGCGGACCTCCGGCACCGAGTCCTGCACCTTGCCGATCAGCGGCACGACGGCGCGCGCGTCGCCGATCCGGCCGAGGGCGCGCGCGACCTCCGCGCGCACCTCCGGCGCGGTGTCGTCGAGGTGGCCGAGCAGCGGCGAGACAGCGTCCGGGAGCCCCGCCGCGCCCATCGCGGTCGCGGCGGCGAGGCGGACGTGCGGATCGGGATCGCCGAGCACCCGCCCGAGCGCGACGACGGAGCGGTCGGTGGGCGCCGCGCGGATGACGTCGCAGGCCGCGAGCCGCAGGCGCGCGTCGCCCTCGCCGAGCCACTCGATCACGAGGTCCCCCGCGCGCGGCATCCGCAGGCGCACGGCCGCCCCGGCGAGGTGCAGCCGCACCTCGACGTCCGGATCGCTCATGCCTCGCTGGATCAGCCGGATCGCCGTCTCCGGGGCGAGCTCGCCGACGCGGGTCGCGGCCAGGCGCCGCTCCAGGGCGTCGCCCGACGTCAGCGCACGCGCGATCTGCTCCGGCACGTTGGGCCAGAGGGTCGCGGCCGCTCCCCCGGGCGACGCGACCGCGGCGGCCGAGGCGGCGACGACGAGCAGGACCTGCGGCAGGCGGCGCAGCGGCGAGGACGAACGGCGCACGGGCCGAGCGTAATACAGCGGGCGCGGCCACGTCATGGCGTTCCAGACGGGCTCGAGCGCCACGGGGCGACGCGCCGCGGGGCGCGCCGGCCGGGCGCGCCGGCGGGGGACGCCTCCTCACCGCGATCCCGCGGAGACCGCGCGCGAGCCGCGCTGGTCCCCGAGCGCTGCCGCAACCGTCCGTGGCGTGCAACAGTCTGGCGAGGTGTCCAACATGATTCCTTTCTCCGTTCTCGACCTAGCTCCGATCGTCCAGGGCGGAGACGCCGCGCAGGCGCTCCGCAACTCGCTCGATCTCGCGCGCCACGCCGAGCGGCTCGGCTATCACCGCTACTGGCTGGCCGAGCACCACAACATGGGCGGCGTCGCCAGCGCCGCGACGTCGATCGTGATCGCGCACGTGGCCGCCGGCACCTCGACGATCCGCGTCGGCGCGGGCGGGATCATGCTCCCGAACCACGCGCCGCTCGTGATCGCCGAGCAGTTCGGCACGCTGGCGTCGCTCTTTCCGGGGCGCATCGATCTGGGCCTCGGGCGCGCTCCGGGCTCCGACCCGATCACCGCCCGCGCGCTCCGGCGCAACCTGGCCGGCGACGCCGACGGCTTTCCCCAGGACGTCCTGGAGCTGATGGGCTACTTCCGCCCGGCGGAGCCTGGCCAGCTCGTGCAGGCCGTGCCCGGCGCCGGGCTCGGCGTGCCGATCTGGATCCTCGGCTCCAGCCTCTTCGGCGCGCAGCTCGCCGCGGCGCTCGGCCTCCCCTACGCCTTCGCCTCGCACTTCGCGCCGGGCCAGCTGATGCAGGCGATCGCGCTGTACCGCCGGGAGTTCCGCCCCTCGGATCGGCTCGCAGAGCCCCGCGTCATGCTGGGGATCAACGTGGTCGCCGCCGGCACCGACGACGAGGCGCGCCGGCTGTGGACCTCGCTCCAGCAGGCCTTCGTCAACCTGCGCCGCGGTCGGCCGGGTCCCTTTCCTCCGCCGGCCGACGATTTCGAGCGCGACCTGAGTCCCCTCGACCGCGCCGGCCTGGAGCAGGCGCTGGCCTGCTCGGTCGCCGGCTCGCCCGAGACCGTGCGGCGGTGGCTGGACGGCTTCATCACCCGCACCCGCGCAGACGAGATCATCGTGAGCTCGCCGATCTTCGATCACGCCGCGCGGGTGCGCTCGCTCGAGCTCACGGCGGCGGTGCGCGACGAGCTCGCCCGCGCCGGGTGAAGCGCTGCCTCGGCACGCAGCGCTCTCCGTCCGGCTCGTTCGCGGGACGGTGCTCGGCACGCGCGCCGCTTTCGAGGCGGCGATGGCCTGGAAGAGGCGCGCGGCGGGGAGCGCATTGCGGGCGTCTGCCGGGCGGACGGGGGCGAAGTCGACGGGCAGGAGGAAGCCCTCGCCGCCTTGATTGAGCATCCGCTTTGAGACCGGCAGATCGCGGCCGAGCGTGCCGAGCGGGGCAAGGGTGAGCGCGTGGCTGGTGCGGCGGTCGCGCAGGTGGTCCCAGGTGCAAAACCGGCAAATCGCGCCGCTGAGCGCCGCGATCGTGGAGGGCACGTGAGGCCGACCGACGTCTGAGCGCCGAGGCCGATCACGTGGACCACGCGCGCACCCACGCTGCTCACCGTAAGACCTCCTTTGTACGCAGGACCTGACCCGCCCCCGCGCTATACCCTGCGTCCGACATGCACCGAGCCGCATGCTTCCTCCTCCCGTTCACCACCCGCCTGTTCGCCGCGTCGAGCCTAATCGCGTGCGACCTATCGTCGCCGGTGCCGCCGAACGCATCCACCACCGGCGCACCGCCGTCTGGGACGTCTCCGCTTTCCTCGTCCAGCGTCACTCCAACCGCATCCAGTGGCGCCGCGACATCCGCCGGCGTTCTCGCTCCGCCGTCCGCTGTCGCGCCGATCCCCGTGATGACGGGTGGGCGTCCAAAGGTCGATGCAGTCACGCCGTTCGACGTTGATGACTGGCTCACGGCCCGCGGCGTACGGTGGCGGCCCGACGCTGCCTGCTGGTCGACGCTCGTCGTCAGCCCACATCATCAGCGGGTCAACGAATGCAGTTGTAGCGGGACGCTCGTTCTGCCCGATGCCGAGCTGCTCGTGTGTTCTCGCGGGCATGAGCAGAAGGCGGCGCTCATCCCCTATGTGGTGCATACGGTGCTCTATCTTGCAGACAAGGGCGCCCTCCGACCTGTCCTCGATCTGCCCGCCTCAGCCGCCCTCGACGAGTGCCCTCCCCAGAACCTGGCCCTGTGCAAGGTCGCAATCACGCCCAGCGTCGAGGAGGGGGTACTCCGGTTCTCCGACGCCGCGAGGGCTCCCGGCGGCTCCTCCTGCGAAGACGCGCTCAAAGCGATCGACGCGGCCCACCACGGCGCCATGCCCGCGGATCGAGCAGCATGGCAGAACGCCCGCGACATCTTCCGACGCCTGTGCAGTGGACGCGGTCGCTATACCTGGCACGGCCGCGCACTCCGGCGCGCGCCCTGAGCTGCTCACTGCGGTCAAGGGGTCATGAACAGCGATTCCTTAAGGAAGCGCAGCAGGAACGTCAGCGCGAACGGTCCCGGGATAGCAATGTACCCTCCGAAAATCGCGAACTGATGCCGCGTATCTGGATCGCTCCGCATGTCTTCCCGATTCTGGAGGACATGATCCCAGAGCGGGTTGACCCCGGGCGCATAACCCTTGTCGCTCTCTGGGATCGCTGTCACGTTCGTGAGCGGTCCCGTCACCCGATTCGTAGTTTGAATCGTCCGATAGATGGATTGGTGCGTCGCCATGCTGTATGCGCCGCCCACCATCCGGAGCCGCGCCTCGGGACGGCTGTTATACCATTGCACGATCGTGCCGGCGCTCGTGCCCGTGCCGACGCAGTCGAAGGCGTACACCTCGTCGACCCGGCCGATGTTCGAGGCCAGCGCTGGCCACAGAGCGCCGCCGCCGCGGCTAAAGCCGGAAACACCGAGCCGGCCGAGGCGGACATTGCCCGTGCTCTGGAAGATGTGCTGGTCGGCCCAGAGCAGGCGGAGCGCGCCGGCGCAGAGTTCCGGCAGATCTTTGCCGGCCGCGCTGCCGAAGTTCGTGCCGCTCGGCCAGGGGTGAAGCAGCACCACGGCGCGCTGGCTTCGCGCGAGCGCGTCTTCAAAGCCGCAGCGGACGAGGTTGTATCCATTCACATCGATGAAATCGCGCTCCCACGACTGCGCTGTGGCGTCGTCCTCTTCCTTGGGCTTGAGAAGATACCGGGCTAGCGCCGACATATGGTGCGGCTGGTTCACCTGGGTATAGCTGTAGTTCGCCGGGCGGAAGAATACAAGACACGAGGCGAAGCCGTTGGCGCAATGAAGGCAGGCGTCCGGGATGCTCGCGAACCAGATGATCGGTGTCGCGCCCGTCGCGCCGAGCACCAGGAGCCTGGTACCCGGCTTATGCTCGGTCGCGTAATAGCTCCAGACCGCCGCGTAGACTTTCCAGAACGGCGTGATGTCGACGAACTCCGTGCGAAGCTTGATGGAGACAGCGGCATGAAGATTAGCCGCTCCGACCATGTGAACGAGCGGATGCGGGCCTGCGTACGCCGGTTGATTCACCGGCCGTAGCCGCGTTCCGCCGTCGACTACATCGAACTCCTGCTGGGCTCGGAGCACGACATGGGTCATCGCTCCGACGTCGATCAGCACATCCGGGTTCTTGGCCGTACCCTTGACCGGGCCGAACGCAACCGAAAAACTCGCCTTCAGCGAGAGCTTCGCCGCACCGTCCGGGATCTCGTACTCCCGCCGCCCCGGCGCAGTCTGCTTCGGCGTGAGCGGTGTGCCTCCGGCTTCCAATCTCACATCAGCGAGATTGTCCGGGAGAAGCGGGCTGTTTGCGTTTGGCCAGGTGACCGCGATGTGCAGGGTCATCCCTCCTCCGACGCCGAGTAGGGAGGATCGACCTGCCCCTCGAAGGCCAGGTGGGTCAAGTGAGCTCGAAAAATGAGCTCTTCGAGGATGGGCGCTGGTGCCTGCGCTGGGGGCGGCGAGGGCTCGATGGGCAGGCTCTCCAGGAGGGAGATGACCGTGTCGAAGTCCTTGTCAAACAGCGCTTCATGAATCCAGTCCACGGCGATGCTGAGCCATTCCGGCGCAGTCAGGTCGCCGGCGGGCTGTGGGGGCGCATCGATTGAGGCAGCGCGCAACCAGGGGGGAAGGGCATCATCAGGCATGACGAAGCGGTCGCCCGGATAGATGATGTCGGGGGTTCGACCCTCGTACGATGCTCGATTCCGTGCCCAGATTTCACCCCAGCGATCCACGGCGCCAAGATGGCGCGCGGCGATGAGACTCAGTGTATCTCCCGGCTGGACGATATAGATATTTGGTGGTTCCCAGCGCTCCGCTTCGCCTGGTAGAGGATCGTTCTTCGGGGGCAGGAACTCGGGTAGGGAGAACGGTTGGCCAAGGACTTGAACCTTTCGCTCCGCCGAATCGGCATGCAGGCTCAGCACCGTCTCGGTGCCCCCATGGAAGGTCCAGGGGCCTGCCGCATCGGCAAGTGATAGCCTTTCCCAACCTGCGACAAGCGCAAACACGTCGGTTCGTGTCACCAGCATGAGGTGCTGTCGCTCGCCGCTGGGCACCGTGATCGGATCAAGCGCTCGCGCGAGCGTGCGGATGTGCCACGCGTCCCCGTCGGGTGGTGGAGCCGTGCGGCGTGGCTTGCGCTCGCGCTCCTTCAAGCTCTCCCGCAGCTCGGCCAAGCCGACCACGGACGCGTTACCGATGCCAGGCGGTAGGTCATCGACGCGGGCGACGCCGCCAGCATCGGTCGTCCTCGTGAACGTGCCGGCCGGCGTGCGCATGGAGAAGCGCACGCCCGCAATGGGAGCATCGAGTTCATCGAGCAGGGTGATCTCGTAGAACGAAAGCGTGGCCGGCGCCTCCAGAGGCGGCTGTCGCGGCTCCGGTGTTTTCGCACCCACGCCTCGCGGCACGAACGATGCCGGCGTGCGAGCCTCGCGAAAGGCGACGAGCTCTCCCCTCTGCAGGGCTTGCCGCAGGCGAACGCCGATCAGCTCGCGAGCCACTCTCTGGTCATAGGCGTGCAAGCTCGACAAGCTACTGAGCGTGAGCTCGCAGAACATGTCCTGCAGGACGCGAACATTGTCGTCCCGCCAGTCATCGACGGCCAACGAAGCGAACACGGCAGGAATAGGCTCGAGGTGGGCCCCAGCCGGCTCGGCCGGTGCATCACGCGCTCGCAGCACATAGGTCCTCTCACCGCCGAAGCCGTAGAGCCTCCACGCTCTAAATAACCAGTAATCCCCCACCTCGAGAAGGCACTACCACTAGGGTGTAGGAAGCGCAAGCGCGTAGGCAAATCAAGCCGGATCCATATCCACCGCGACAGTCCCGTCCGCAAAGGCGCGCTTGAGCGAGAGCCGCAGCAGGCCGTCCTGCTGCGGCTCGACGCGCTCCTTTGCGATCGTGGGTCGCAGCACGTAACGCAGCAGCGCCTCGCTCGCCGCGGCATGGTGCGCACCGGCGCGCGTCGCTGCGTGTCGACCCGCCGCGATGACCCCTGGTCGAGCTTCCGTGACGAGGCGGTCGCCCCCTCTCGGCGCGCCTGTCACGCACGGCGGCGCGCCACGGGCACACGTTCGCCCCGACGCCGCCGAGACCGGCGCTCCAAGCACGTCGGGTCACGCGGCGTCGAAGCTCGGGCTCCGCGCCCGGGCGATCCTCGGCGCCTCCGTGGGCAAGCCGAGATGCGCCAGGATCGCGACGATCCCATCGCGCTCCGAGATGTCGGCCAGGATCCTGCGCCGCCCGCCGCATGGGCAGGCGAGCACGTCTCGCAGGTAGATTCGGCGCAGCAGGGAAGGCTGCTAGGAAGCGCGAGAGCGTTGCTGCCGGCCACGCCGTGCCCGGCGCCCGTCCTCCGGACGTCGAAGGTTCGGCGCAGAAGAAGATCCCAGTCGATGCGGCGCGATCCGGCGAAGAGCTCGCCCTCGCTCGAGCGCCCCCGATGCGCGACGGTGATGCTCGTGGGCATCACGACGTCGGGCGTCGGCCAAAGCGGCGACGTGGCGGGCGGCGCCGGAGCTTCGTTCTCCGTCTGCTCCGGCGCCTTGGTGGACTCGCGCTCCGGCGCTCTCTCGTCCGCCTTTGCGTCGTCACACGCCTTCTTCTCCGCGCGCCGCGTGCCGCTCGCGGGCGGCTTCGGCGTCACGTGGGCGCGCTCGGTCGTGATCGCGCACGTGGCCGCCGGCACCTCGACGATCCGCGTCGGCGCGGGCGGGATCATGCTCCCGAACCACGCGCCGCTCGTGATCGCCGAGCAGTTCGGCACGCTGGCGTCGCTCTTTCCGGGGCGCATCGATCTGGGCCTCGGGCGCGCTCCGGGCTCCGACCCGATCACCGCCCGCGCGCTCAGGCGCAACCTGGCCGGCGACGCCGACGGCTTTCCCCAGGACGTCCTGGAGCTGATGGGCTACTTCCGCCCGGCGGAGCCTGGCCAGCCGGTTCAGGCCGTGCCCGGCGCCGGGCTCCGCGTGCCGATCTGGATCCTCGGCTCCAGCCTCTTCGGCGCGCAGCTCGCCGCGGCGCTCGGCCTCCCCTACGCCTTCGCCTCGCACTTCGCGCCGGGCCAGCTGATGCAGGCGATCGCGCTGTACCGCCGGGAGTTCCGCCCCTCGGATCGGCTCGCAGAGCCCCGCGTCATGCTGGGGATCAACGTGGTCGCCGCCGGCACCGACGACGAGGCGCGCCGGCTGTGGACCTCGCTCCAGCAGGCCTTCGTCAACCTGCGCCGCGGCCGGCCGGGGCCCTTTCCTCCGCCGGCCGACGATTTCGAGCGCGACCTGAGCCCCCTGGACCGCGCCGGCCTGGAGCAGGCGCTGGCCTGCTCGGTCGCCGGCTCGCCCGAGACCGTGCGGCGGTGGCTGGACGGCTTCATCATCCGCACCCGCGCCGACGAGCTCATCGTGAGCTCGCCGATCTTCGATCACGCCGCGCGGGTGCGCTCGCTCGAGCTCACGGCAGCGGTACGCGGCGAGCTCGCCCGCGCCGGGTGAAGCGCCTTGCCCGGAGGCGCGGGCTCGCGCCGGGCGGGGCGCCGGCTCGGCACGCAGCGCTCTCCGTCCGGCTCGTTTCTACTGAGCTGCGCCGACGTCCCACTCCCCGCGGGGAGAGGCCAGGTGATAGGCTTTCGGCGAACACGAGGTGGCGCAGCAGACGCCGGCCTGGGCATGAATCCGCGCGAGGGCGAGCTACTTCATCGAGAGCCGCGGCGGGTCGCCTGAGGCGCCTCGGGCGCGTTGCGCGATGTGAAGCCTGGAGATGTCTCTGAGTTCCTCACAGGCTTCCTCTTCGACAGCAGAACCCACGACGTTCAAATTCCGCCTGAGATATCACTCACGGTCACGAGAGAGGTGATCCCTTCGATCGTCAAATTCGGCGGCGTCCGGCACATCACCCCGAACTGTAGCTCTTTACCGATAAGCTGCGAGGCGGCTCCCTGGTACAACTCACGAACGCCGGCAATCTTCGAAAGCGCGCCGGTATCTTGCATGATTCCATCCCTATCATACCACATGAGCCGGCAGCTCGGGCAAGTCGCGCCGCCCACGCAGGAGTTCGAGTTCGAGGCAGCCGTGTTGTAGATATCCGAGTAGTAGACCGTCGTGGCTGTGACGCTGCGATTATGCTCCCGACTGTCGTCCGAGGGTGGAGCGATCGGGCAGAAGATGTCGACGGGAGAGCTCCCGAGGTTCGTGACCCCACCCCCGTTCCGATAGACGGTCTCGATCGCACCTTCCGTGCCCGCCGGCGAACATTCGACGCCGCTCGTCTGAACGTAGTTCCCCATGGTCGATGAGGTGGTGTCGTCCTCTGGATCGCCGCCTCCGTGAGTGCAGTCACCCGTGAGCTGGCAGAGCTTGGCCTTGTAACCGAGGATCGCCGTTCGTTCGGGCACCAAGCACACGAACTCCAGGCCCTTCACGACGGTATCCTCATGGGCCTCCAGCGTGGTGCCGTCGCCCGTACCGCCCGCCCACTGGCCGCCGCCGCTCGTCGACCCCGCCACGTCGAGCCGACCGACGCCGGAGCCGCCGGTGTCCGAGACCGAGGCGCTGTAGTAAACAAAGTCATCGGAGGCGCGCATCGCGGCGTAGCAGCTCACGGTCCGCGTCCCCGCTCCTCTGCGATCGAAGTAGACGATCGCCGAGAGCGCATCCGCCCAGCGCTTGGCGTTGAACGCCGGCGTCCCGTTCGAGCCCCAGCGGCCCGACAAGGCGACCGGGCAGATGACGCCGCGCTCCGAGGTGCCGGAGTTGTGAATCGCACCGCTCGAATCCATCCGATCGGTGGCGAGCGGGTACGCGAATGTACACTCTGCCCCCCCGTTCTTCATCAGCCAGGATTTGTGCGTCGCGAGCGCCGAATGGCTCAACGAGAGAGCCGAGGCGACGAGCGCCACGATTGTGATCTTCTTCATGCCGTTCACCTGTCAATTCGAAGAGACCGTTGCTTCGTAGGAGCCGATGCTGGAGCTACCTGGCATGGTGCAGGACAGACCCCACTGAACCGATGTCTGCGACGTGAAAGGGTTGCTCCAGGAGAGGGTGTTGAATCCACCGAGAGGAGTCGTGTAGGACCCCGCCGGCGCGCTGGTGCAACCCCCGGCGGTGGAGCACGCGTAGCGGGAGGTGCCCCAAACGACGCTGCCGCCGATCGATTGCGCGAACGGTGTGCAGCGCACCGCCTCTCCCGTATTATCGTCCTTGACCTCGGCCTTCAACCCGGTCGCGGTCACTTCGGTCGCCGTGCTTGATGAGACCGAATCCCCGTAGTAGGCGGTCGCGCGCCTCGTGATCGGGCAAACGACAACCACGGGCGCAGAAACGTTCCCCTTGACCGAGGTCCTCTGCACCGAGTGCGTCAGTTTGTCTTGCTCACTACCGAACGCAGCGCGGCAGCGGGTGCCGCTCATGTTGACGTGGTTCGGACCTCGAGTGTAGACGTATTGCGCGTGCGCCCCGACCGTGACCAGGCCGATCGCGCAGAATGCCAGCGCCCCTATTCGCACCTTGTGTCCCATACCGTTCTCCTCTGTTCTCCGTTCACTTCGACGTCGAGCCGATCAAGGCTCCACGCCGCGCCGCGGCAGCGCAGCTCTCATCGTCCAGAGCCGCGCTCCACAAGCTCGTCGAGGTCGTCCCGAGGCAGCTCCTCCGGAAGCACGGGGCTGTCCGGCGGCGGCGCGTCGAGGATCCAGGTGACCTCCACCCGATCGCCGTCGTGCTCGATCAAGCCGCTGCGCATCTTGCCGGCTTGCCAGCCGTTGAACTCGCGGGTCCGGGTGATCACCGCGGTGGCCTCCTCCGCTTTCACCGCGGATGCATGGACGACCGTCACGGAGCAGCCTTTCGCGTAGCACTCCAGCGGCTCGAACGTCCCCGCGGCCCCCAGTTTCGCGAGCTTGCTCGTCCACGCGCCGACGACGGCCGACGCAGGCGCGAACAAGCGGTGGTCCGGGCCTGAAGCACGGAGCTCACGCAAGACGCGATCTCGATGCTCGCGCGGCGATGGCTCCCTGGGCGGCTCGGCGGGCTCGTTCGAAGGCGGCCCCGGATCGAGGGGCCGGATGGGCGGAGAGGCAGCGCCGGCGGCGTGCTCATCAGCGTGAGCGTGCTGCGCGCGCTCCTCCGCTCCCGGGGCGGCGTTCGGGGCGACCGAGCCTGGCCGCGACGGGCTGTCTTCGTGCTGCCGCTCGCGCTCTGGAAGCGTCGCGCGGGCGCCGAGCTCATAGGCAAAGAACAGCGACCCGATCACCGCGCAGCCCGCGAGCAACCTCCCTATCAAGCGGTCCTTGGAGCGCTCCGCCGGCAGCCCCGGAGAGCTCGAATCTCGTGGGTTCGAATGCAGGCCCGCCCCTGTCCCAGTATCATGCTTGACCAGCTGGCTCATCCCGTCACTTCCATCCTTACTTCTGCAGCCTGGACCGTGCCGCCCGGGCCCCCATGGCCGGAGCTGTCGAGCTCCTGGTATCGGTTCGAGCTCGGCTTCAAAGATCCGCAAGAACGTGGACAACGATCGGCGCGGCTCGGGCTCGTGGCAGTCGTGTCGCCTGCGCGCTGGCTGCCAGGTCTGCCGAGGCGGTCGTCGCCCGGAGGCCCGATGCCCGATGCCTCGCGGTCGTCGTGAACGACGGTCTTCCTCGACCGCTGCCCGGAGGTCCTCGCACGCCTCGTGCCAGGTTCAACAATGGCCTGGGTCGTCCGGCCATCACGCTCCGTGCGGAAGAGGCACGACCGAGCTGGAAATGCGGACCGATGCGCCGCTACCTGTCACGGGTTGAACCGTGACAAGTCACGGGTTGCACCGTGACAAGTCACGGGTTGCACCGTGACAAGTCACGGGCCGCAGCGTGAAATCCCGCTCCGTAACACCACCCAGCTCAGGAGGTCTGGGCGGTGAACGCTTACCAAGATTCTTACCTCAGCGGAAAGATGGGCATCCCCCGGCCAGCCACCTCCGCGCTTCTGTGCCACCTCCAGCACCCCCCGGGCCCCGGTCGCCCCGAAGTTCAGCAATTTCGGTCAGGCACGGCGCGCGGCGCCTCGTTACCTTGCCTCTCGCCGAGGAGGACACCGCGTTGACCGAAGCCGCCGAGAACGCGTATATCGCCAGGTTCCGCAGGGTGCTCGAGCACATCGACGCGCACCTGGACGAGGACTTGACGCTCGAGCGGCTGAGCGGCATCGCCGCGTTCTCGAAGTACCATTTTCACCGGCAGTTCTCCGAGCTGTTCGGAATGGGGGTTCACGAGTACGTGAAGCTCGTCCGCCTGCGGAGCGCGTCCTACCGGCTCGCGCTCCCGGACCGGGAGCACGCCCGGATCATCGATATCGCGATGGCGAGCGGCTACGAGAGCCCCGAAGCCTTCTCGCGCGCCTTCAAGAGGGCGTTCGGGCAGTCCCCCTCCGAGTTCCGGGAGCAGCCCCGGTGGGATCCTTGGCACGCGACCCACGAGCGCCTGAGAGAGACAAGGGCCCTCCCCATGAAGGCCGCTCACCGCGCCGAGGACGTGGCGATCGTGCGGTTCAACGAGACGCGCGTCGCGGCCTTCGAGCACCGCGGCGACCCGAAGCGGATCCTGGAATCGGTGCGCCGGTTCATCACGTGGCGCAAGGAGAACAAGCTCCCGCCGAGGGTCAGCGCGACCTTCAACATCCTGTACGACGACCCGGCCGAGTCCCCGCCGGAGGCCTACCGCGCGGACCTCTGCGCGGGCATCCACCGCCCCATTGCAGAGAACCCGCACGGCGTCGTCGAGAAGGCGATCCCCGGCGGCCGCTGCGCCGTCCTCCGGCACGTCGGATGCGACGACACGCTCTACGTGGCGGTGCGGTACCTCTATGCGACCTGGCTCCCCATGAGCGGAGAGGAGCTGCGGGACTTCCCGCTCTTCCTGCAGCGGGTGCGCTTCTTCCCGGAGGTGCCCGATCACGAGGCCGTCACGGACGTCTTCCTCCCGCTCCAGTGAGCTTCCCGTGAACAGACAGGCATCGTCCCTGATCTTCCCATCCCCCCGACACCGTCCGGAGAAACGAGCATGAATCGATTCGTGGGCTGCCGCAGCCTGACCGTTCGAGACCCGATGCACGACCTCTCGTTCCCGGTCCTCGTGATGTACCCGACGCACGTCCCTGCCGAGGCCGTCGCCATGGGGCCTTACTCGATCGAGGTGGCCTGGAATGCGCCCGTGCACGGCGGCCCTTTCCCCTTCGTGCTCATCTCGCACGGCGGCGGCGGGACGCCGCTCGGGTATCGGACGCTCGCGTCCCACCTCGCACAGAGCGGTTATGTCGTCGCGATGCCCGAGCACCCCGGGGACAACCGCAACGATCGGTCCCTGACCGAGGCGATCGAGAACCTGGAGCGTCGACCCCGGCACGCCCGGCTGGCGGTGGACGCTGTCTGCTCCGACGCGGAGCTCGGGCCTCGCCTGCAGCGCGACGACATCGCCGTCATCGGGCACTCGATGGGCGGCTACACCGCGCTCGCCCTCGCGGGCGGGCAGCCCTGGACGGGGCCGGGGCAGAGGGTCGCGGTCACGAAGGACCCGCGCGTCAAGGCGCTGGTCTTGATGGCCCCCGCGGCGTGCTGGTTCGTGCC
This sequence comes from Sorangium sp. So ce124, assembly GCF_051525235.1. Lineage (NCBI taxonomy): Bacteria > Pseudomonadati > Myxococcota > Polyangiales > Polyangiaceae > Sorangium > Sorangium sp. So ce124. The sequence goes on along the minus strand of NZ_CP150312.1, from coordinate 2,690,196 downwards.
CAACGACGCCTTGAAGGACGTCGAGGCGCCCATCCTCCTGCTCGTGGCGGAGCACGACCGCATCGCGCCGAGATGGCAAGGGCAGCTCGTCCTCGACCTCGTCCCCGACCCGAGCCGGGTCACGCTCAAGGTCGTCGAGAACGCGAACCACTACGCGTTCCTGAGCCCGTTTCCTCCCCAGATGCGGCGCCCGGACTTCCTACCGGCGATCGATCGCGCCGGGTTCGATCGCGAGGCGTTCCACCGTCGGCTCGAGCGCGACGTGCGCGCGTTCCTCGACGCGGCGCTGCGGCAGAGCCCTCCGTCGCCGCCACGTCGACAGCCCGTCCCGGAGGAGGCAGGCGACGCGCCGGCGGCCGTGGAGCCACCTCACCCCGGATCGAGCCGGTAGATGCGCCCCGTGTTGAACATCACCACATAGATCTCCCCGGCCGCGTCCTCGCCGAACGAGGATGGGAGTCCATTCGGGTTCAACGCCGAGGTCAGCTCGACGGGATCGGTCGCGGCCTTGCCGTCCCACACGAAGGAGAAGAAGCGGCCCGTCACGTAGTCGCCGTAGAGGTAGCGGCCGCGCAGGCACGGGATCTTCGCCCCGCGGTAGACATAGCCGCCGATGATGGAGCCCGCCTCGCTCCGCGGGTGCTCGACCGCGGGCGGGAGGCCGCGCGGCTTGCACGTCGCGCCGGGAGGGTAGCAATGGGTGCCCTCCATCGCTTCCCAGCCGTAATCGTTCCTGCCCTGGCCAGGGCGCTCCACCAGGATCTCCTCCCAGCTCTTCTGGCCGACATCGCCGATGTACATATCCCCGGTGAGCCGGTCGAAGCTGAACCGCCACGGGTTCCTGAGCCCGTAGTCCCAGATCATCGGGTCACCGCTCGTCATGTTGCCCGCCGGCGCCTTGCCCGGCTGATCGACGTCGATCCGGAGGATCTTGCCGAGCTTCGAGGTGAGATCGGCCGCGGGGCTCGGAGATCGCGCGGAGTCGCCGATCGCGGCGTAGAGATAGCCGTCCTTGCCGAAGGCGAGCATCCCGCCGACGTGGTTCCAGGCGCCGTGCTTCACGTCGACCAGCGACCTGACCGGCTCGGGATGGGCGGAGTCGCCGCCCTGCGCCGCGCGCTTCCACTCCTCGATCACCACGTTGCCGCGCGGGGCCGACGAATAGTGGAGCCAGAAGCGCCCGTTCTTCGCGTAGTCCGGGTGGAACGCGAGCCCGAGCAGGCCGCCCTCCGCGTTCGGCGCCGGAAAGAACACGCGCGATCGCACGTCGAGGAACGGCGCCTGCTGGACGGCGCCGTCCTTGATGAGCCGGACGACCCCCGTCTTTTCGAGCACGAGGAGGCGCGACGGATCGCCGGGCGGCCCGGCGACATACGTCGGCTGGTCGAGCCCGCTCGCCACCATGGTGAGCTTCAGCTGCGGGACGCCCCCGCACTTCGCCGGGCGGGCGAGCTCCGCGGCGCTCGCGGGCGCCCCCTGCGCCGCAGGGGCGCCCTGCGTCGCCGGCGCCCCCTGCGCGGCCGGCGTGTCTTGCGCGGCGATCGCCGCGCCAGGCGCCCCCGTGCCCCCCTGAGCCGCCTGGACGGGGTTCCCCGCCGCCGCGGCCTGGCCGGGAGGGCCGCCCTCGCGAGGCTCTTCGGGAGGCCCCGCGACCTGCACGCGCCTGTCGCAGGCGGCTACACTGCCTGCGAGCAGGAGGCACCAGGCGGTCCGATGGCACGCTCTCGTCACATAGGCAGCGCGCCCCATAACGCGCCGGTGGCTCGGTCTCTCGGGCAAGCGGGCACCTCCCTCTCCACCTTCATCACGAGAGGCCGCGCCTGGCAAGCCGTGCTCGCGTCGCTGCTGCTGGCCGGCTGCGGCGGCTGCGGCGCGCAGGAGGCGCCCCGGCCCGAGCCTCTCCCCACCCGGCCGAACGGGAGCGGCCCGCCGGGCGCGGCCACCGCGCGCGCAGCCGGCACAGGCGATCGCCCCGGCCAAGGCGCGGTCCAGGCGCCCGGAGGCCTGCCGCCGTGCAAGGACGGCGACACCGATCCTCACGATCTCCGCTGCACCGGGCTTTACAGCGACCCCGGCGCGCGCACGATCGCGCCGGGCGTCCGCGAGTTCAAGCCGGCCTTCGAGCTCTGGAGCGACGGCGCCGAGAAGACGCGTTGGATCTACCTCCCTCTGGGCGTGACCATCGATGTCTCCCGGATGAACGACTGGACCTTTCCTGTCGGTACCAGGCTGTGGAAGGAGTTCCGTCTGCCCGTCTCCGGCGCGAGCCGCCGTATCGAGACGAGGTTCCTGTGGAAGACCGCGGAGGATCGCTGGACGCGCGCCACCTACGTCTGGTCGGACGACGGAGCGAGCGCGACGCAGGTGAAGGCCGGTGTCCCCCACGTCCCCGGCGCCCCCGACTATGCGATCCCGGCGCAGGTCGACTGCATCCGTTGCCACGCTGGCAAGACCGACAACTCGCTTGGATTCGAGGCGATCCAGCTCGCCGCGCGGGGCGCCAGCGGCCTGACGTATGCCGAGCTCGTCGAGCGCGGCCTCCTGTCGACGACCTCCGGCGGCCCGCTCCCCGACGCGGCCGCGCTCGAGGTGCCCGGGACCGCGACGGAGCGGCGCGCCCTCGGTCTGCTGCACGTCAACTGCGGCGTCTCGTGCCACCACCCGCTCGGCGTCGCGACGCATTTCGAGATGCGCCTCAACATCGACGCCGCCGGCCGGGTGGGCGACGTGCGCGGCACGCGCGTCTACCAGACGGCGATCAACCAGCCCGCGAAGCTCCGCCCGCCCGGGGCGCCGCCGGGAGCCCGCTATGACCGGCTGAGGCCCCTCGATCCGGATCACAGCGCCGTGCTCCGCGCCATGTCCCGGCGCGACGCGCCCGGCGCGCCGCCCGAGCAGATGCCGCCGCTCGCGACCCGGCGCGTGGACGAGGAGGCCGTCGCCGCGGTCCGCGCCTGGATCGAGGCGATGACCCCCGCCGCCGGCTACCCGCGACCCTCCCCGTGATCGCCCGCCGGGGTTGCCCGGCGCGTCGCGAACACGCCGCCTCGTGGCAGCACCGCATGCCGCCGTCCGAGGCGCCGAGAGGAAGGGAGCACCGGAAACGCGCGAAGGGAGCCCGCGGGAAACGCCATCGCGCGCGCGCCGGCCCGTGGTGATCGCGGCGTTCGAGCTTCATGCTCCCGGCGGGTCGCAGCGCGGCGCGGCCTCGACCGACCTCGCGCTCGCCGCGCCCACGGCGCCGGCGGATGCCCGCCCTTGCCCGACGAGTGCGCACGACCACGACCGGGGGGAACACGTCACGTGAAGCAGCCGAAAGAGATCAAGACCGCGGAGGGCAAGCTCGGGGTCCTGCTGCCGGGGCTGGGCGCCGTCTCCACGACCACCATCGCGGGCGCCCTGCTCGCGCGGCGCGGGCTCGCGGCGCCCATCGGGTCGCTCACGCAGCTGGGCACGATCCGGCTCGGCCGGCGCACCGACGACCGCGCGCCCAGGATCAAGGATTTCCTGCCGCTCGCGGCGCTCGATCAGCTGGTGTTCGGCGCGTGGGACATCTTCCCCGACAACGCCTACGAGTCGGCGCGGCACGCGGACGTGCTCGATCACCGCCACCTCGACGCCGTCCGCGAGGAGCTGGAGCGCATCCGCCCCATGCCCGCGGTGTTCTACCCGCAGTACGTGAGGCGCCTGCACGGCAACCACGTGAAGAAGGGCGCGAGCAAGGCCGCGATGGTCGAGCAGGTCCGGGAGGATATCCGCGACTTCCTGCGCGAGAGCGGCGCTGCGCGCGCCGTCGCCGTGTGGTGCGGATCGACCGAGGTCTATATCGCGCCCGCGGAGGTCCACTCCTCCGTCGCGCGCTTCGAGGCGGGCCTCGCCGAGGACCACCCGGCGATCTCGAGCTCCCAGATCTATGCGTGGGCCTGCCTGAAGGAGCGCGTCCCGTTCGCGAACGGCGCGCCGAACCTGACGGTCGATTTCCCGGCCGCGTGGGAGCTCGCGAGGAAGCAGGAGGTCCCCATCGCCGGCAAGGATTTCAAGACCGGCCAGACCCTGATGAAGACGGTGATCGCCCCGGGGCTCAAGGCGAGGATGCTCGGCGTCGCAGGGTGGTTCTCGACCAACATCCTCGGCAACCGCGACGGGGAGGTGCTCGACGACCCGGACTCCTTCCGATCGAAGGAGGTCTCGAAGCTCGGCGTGCTCGAGCACATCCTCCAGCCGCACGTCCACGGAGAGCTCTATGGCAAGCTCTTCCACAAGGTGCGGATCGAGTACTACCCACCTCGGGGCGACGCCAAGGAGGGGTGGGACAACATCGATCTCGTCGGCTGGCTGGGCTACCCGATGCAGGTGAAGATCAACTTCCTCTGCCGCGACTCGATCCTCGCCGCGCCCCTCGTGCTCGACCTGGCGCTCCTCCTCGATCTCGCGCAGCGCGCCGGGCTGCGCGGCACGCAGGAGTGGCTGAGCTTCTACTTCAAGAGCCCGATGACCGCGCCGGCCCTGTACCCGGAGCACGATCTCTTCATCCAGTCGATGAAGCTCAAGAACACGATGCGATGGCTCATGGGGGAGGACCTCATCACCCACCTGGGCAACGAGTACTACGACTGATCGCCCGGCGGCTCGGCGTCGACGGCAGCGCTCACGGCCTCGCCGCCCTGCTCACGGCCTCGCTGCCTGGAAGAAGAGCTCGGTCCCCCCGCCCTGGCGGTGGCGTCACTGCCAGCGGAGGTGCACGTCGACGACCGCGCCCGTCCGCGTCGAGGCGCCCTCCGAGAACGTGAACGAGGCGCGCTCGATCTCGCAGTTGCCGCGCCCGTCACAGCGCCGATCGCGTGCATACGAGAGCTCGATCGCGACGAGCCCGCGCGACGCGAGCGGCTCGAGCTCGCCGGCGCTCGACGCGCGGTTCGCGTCGCGGTCGCTCCAGAGCACGAGCCGCGACCACGCCTCGTCCCGCGCCGTGATCCGGCCGTCTCCGTCGGTGTCGAGCTCGCGGAGCGCGGTGAACCCGTTGTCCGCGCGGGCGCCGCTCGAGAGCACCGTCGCCGAGCCGAACAGCTCCTCACCGCCGTCGATCGCCCCGTTGCCGTCCCGATCGAACGCGAGCCACGGCGTCGCCGCGGTCGGCCAGTCGGTGGCGATCGTGGCCCCGAGCCCGCTCAGATCGAACGCGCCGCTCATCGCGGTCACGTACTCGACGGGCCGCTGCTCGAAGGAGAGCACGAGCGGCGTGCTGGTGACGCTGCCGCCCGCCTGGCACCCGGTCCACGTCGCCACCCCGTCGATGTTCTCGCACTGCTCGAAGCCCTCTGTCCCGTTGACGGTGCAGCTCCGGGACTCGCCGATCTCACACGCCGCCTCGGCCTCCTCACCTTCGAGCTCCTCGCCTTCGAGCGCGCCCTCGTCGGTCCCCTCACCACGTTCCCCTCCGGTCGTCACCTGCGCGGCGCAGCCTGTGCCGATCGACCCTGCGCCGAGGAGGAGCGCGAGAGAGGCAATTCCCACGGAACCGGAGCGAAGAATGGTCAGCTTGATGTTCATGGCACATGACCAGGAGCAAGCGTTGCGCCAGCCCCTCGTCGCCCGCTCATCCCATGAAATCCCGGCAATCAGCGCAGCAGGAGCCCCTGAAGCGCGCCAATGTGCCACCCTGCGCCAGGAGCACGACGCGAGTCGTGCCAATCTGATCCAACCGTGGCGCCTGGTGCCCAGTCGGACGAGTGAGCCTTACCCGCGAGGCGGCGCGTAGAAATCCACGATCCGGATCGGCTCGGTCAGGCGCACGCGCACCCGCGATCGCTCCCCGCGGACGTCGCCGCCGATCTGGAAGCTCGTCGCCGGGTCCATCTCGATCGTGACCTCATCCACGAAGTAATCGAACACCGTCTCCAGGTCGTCGAACTCTCCGTTCCAGATGCTCGAGAAGTTCCGCACGAACGTGAACGGCGAGACCACCGACACGCGCAGCTGCATCCGGTCCTGGCGATCGTCCGCATAGGGGAACATCCGGAAGCCGAAGCCGTAATAGGGGATCGTCGATAGCGCCGCGATCTTCGCCGGCCCCTCGTAGATGACGCCGCCCTTCTTGATGGGCGCCCCGAGCATCGCCCCCTTCTCGCCGACGCGTATCGCGTCGTTGCCCTCGTTGATGACGCGGCAGTGCGGTGTGCGCCGCACGAGGTAGCTCGGGATCGTTCGCGTCGTCGCGGCGACGGCGTACGCCACCGGCCCCGGCGCGAGCCGCTTCAGCGGGCCGCGCGCGAGCGCCGACTTCACCGCGTTGTAGTCGCGGAGCATCACCGCATCGATCCCGAAGCCGCAGAACGGCGACAGGATGTCCTCGGCCTCCACGAGCCGCAGGTTCCGGCTCCCGGCCTCGGCGCGCAGCCGCTGGAGGTCGACCGCGAGCCCGGGCTTCGCGCCCGCGCCGCCGGACGCGCCGAGCACCCACGCCAGCGAGTTGCCCGTCCCCAGGCGGAGCAGCCCGAACCGCGGCAGCGGCAGCCCGCGCCGCTTCGCCTCGTTCACAACGGCCGTCACCACCACCGTGAACGTCCCGTCGCCGCCGCCCGTGAGGATCGTGCCGTAACCCCTGTCGACGAGGATCCGCGCGATGCCCTCGCTCTCCTCCACCCGCCGCGAGACGAACAGATCCCCCGTGTCAAGGATCTGATCGAGCGTCTCGATCACCTCCGCCGTCACGCTCTTGGCGTTGCCGTTCACCACCACGGCAATGCGGCTGCTCGCGGCGCCTCGCGGCAACTCGCTCGCACGACGCGGCGCATCAGCGACCACGGCCTGGGGGACGTCATCGGTGGGGCCGCGACCGGCGGGCGGAGAGGTCATGCACCGCGATCTACCACGACCCACCCCTGCGCTTGGAGCGCGGGATGACGCGGGACGTGCAACCGACAAACGTGCAACCGACAAACGACCGACAACCGACCGACAACCGACCGGCCGGCGGCCGGCGCGCGACGAGCGCCTCGAGCGCGGCCTTCGTCAGACCGCAGCGCCGACCGCGCCGGGGCAGGTGATTGTGGACCGATGTGGCCGACGCGACGCAGCGGCCCGCCCGACGACCACCTTTCCGGGAGGTCCGATAGCGTGCGATGCTCGCTCGTTTTGGCTCCCGGACCGATCTTGGGTCATGCTGCCCTTCGGGAAAGCGAGGAGCCTCCCCGAAACTTAGTGGACGGGGTGGTCGATTTTTTGGTAAGGCGACGACCTGGCGAGCCAATTGGGCTTGACAGCCGTGCGGGTCTTTACCGCCGCGCGGGCGGCGCGCGCTTGGGCGAAGGGCCGCGACGATCTCGTACCCAGCGGGGGACGCAGCGACATGCCGAAGATCACAAAGCAGGGCAGCTCCGAGAAGGCGACGGGTATGAAGAAGAAGGCCTCTTCGAGCAGCAAGGGGGGCGCAGAAGCTCAGCTTGCGAAGCCCGTGAATCCGGTAATCAAGGAAGATTCGAAATCGGCGTCGAGCGCGTCGAAGCGTAAGCTCGGCCTCCGTGGCGCTGCGCCGTGGGCTGCGCGGCACGCCGCGAAGCACGCGGCCGAGGCGCGGGCCCGGGCCGCGGAGCCGGCGCCCCCTGGCAGCGCCCGGGCGACCATCCGCGTGCCGAGCGGCGCGGAGGAGATCAAGGCGAAGATCGCCGAGCTCCACAACCAGACCCAGAAGATCCGCACGCTCCGCAAGCGGCTCGACAAGGGGTTCTTCGATATCGGGGTGGTGCTCGCCGAGATCCAGCAACAGGAGCTGTATCAGGCGAAGGGCTACGGCTCGTTCGAGGCGTTCCTCGAGCGCGAGATCGACCTCGGCAAGCAGACGTCGTTGCGCCTCATCAAGGTCGCCCACGTCTTCCAGCGCGAGGTGGCCCTCGACTACGGCATGGACCGGCTGTTCGTGGCGCTCGCGGCCCTTGAGGGCGAGGTGCCCAAGCCCGCCCCCTCCGCGATCCCCTCCGCCCCCGGCTCCAAGCCCCCTCTCCCGCTCAAGCCCCCGATGCGTATCGTGGGCTGAGCGGCGCTCACCCGCCCCGTCAGGCGCCAGCGCCGCGCGGGGGGGTTGATCCTGCCGGGCGCTCGATGGGCTCGGGGACGAAGCGGGGGAGGCTCACCCGGACCGTCGTGCCGTCGGCGGCGTGCGCGTCGACATCCACACGGCCCGCGTGCTGGTCGACGATCTTCCGGACGATCGCGAGCCCGAGGCCCGTGCCCGCCGCCTTCGTGGTGAAGAACGGATCGAAGATCTCGGCGAGGATCGTCGGCGCAATCCCCGGCCCCGTGTCCCCGATCGACAGCCACACCTCGTGCGCATCCCCCGACGCGCACGCCCGCAAGACCCCGCCGTCGGGCATCACGTCGAGCGCGTTGACGACGAGGTTCAAGACCACCTGCTTGAGCTTCTCGACGTCGCCCAGCGCGAAGCAGTCGTCCGCGAGATCGCGGACGACCTCGACATGGTGGCTCGCGAACGCCTCCTCCTCGAGGTCGAGCACGTCGCGCACGACGCGGGCCAGATCGACGGGCTCCCGGTGGGGCGCGCGCGGGCGGGCCAGCTCGAGGAACTCGCCGAGGAGCCGGCCCAGGCGGGCGATCTCCGCCTCGACGATGCCGACGCGCCGCTTCATGGGCTCGCGGATCGCCTCGTCGGAGAGGCGATCGATGCCGCGGCTGAGCAGGTGGAGCTCCAGGACCGCGGCGTTCAGCGGGTTCCTGATCTCGTGGGCGAGCCCGAGGGCGAGCGGGGCCATGGCGTTCAGGGCCTCGGCGTCGGCGGCCCGCCGCTCGAGGGCGCGCCGCTCGGTCACGTCGATGCCGATGCCGTAGACGAGGTCGGTCCTGCCGCCGCGCCCGCCGCCGCGGACGCCGGAGAGGTGCCAGCGCACGCGGCGGATCGCGCCCACCGCGTCCCGGACCCCGACCTCGACCTCGGCGGCGGCGTCTCCCTCGACGACGCTCAGGAACGACTGGTTGAACCGGCGCTGATCGGGCTCGTCGACGAGCGCCTCGCAGAACGCCATGCCGAGCGCGGCGTCGCAGGACACGCCGGTCAGCGCGGACAGGCGCGGGTTGAAGAGCGCGACGCTGCCGCCGGCGTCCAGGCCGAGGATGAGCACGTCCGCCGCGTCGATGATCGCCCGGTACCGGCGCTCGAGCTCTTCCCGCTCCCGCTTCAGCGAGATCTTCTCGATCGCCTGGGCCACCGTGGAGATGAGCTCCTCGGGGCGGAACGACTTGAGGATGAAGGCGAAGGCGCCGGCGCGGAGCGCGGCCATGGCGGCGTCGACGGTCGCGAAGCCGGTCACGAGGACGATCTCGCCGTGGGGGGCGGCGGCGCGGAGCGGGGCGATGAGCTCGAGGCCGCTCGCGTCCGGGAGCTTGACGTCGACGACCGCGACGTCGAACCCGTCGCGCCGGGCGGCGGCGAGCCCCTGCTTGCCGTTGGGCGCGAGGGCGACCTCGACGTCGAGCTCGCGCGCTCCCTCGAGCACCTCGCGGAGGTTTCCGGCGAGGCTCGTGTTGTCGTCCACGATCAAGATTCGAGCGGGCACCTGGGGTCTCCTGGGCGAGCGGTCCGGCGGGCGGCCCGAGGCGCGGGGCGTCCTTCCGCTTTGGGGTCTTTCCTAAATTGTATGCTATGAGCCGCCGTCATGCGGTTCGTCGATCGGTGCCGTCTGAAGGTGATCGCCGGGGATGGCGGCAATGGAGCGATCGCGTTCCGTCGTGAGAAGTACATCCCGTTCGGCGGCCCCGCGGGTGGAGACGGCGGCCGCGGCGGGGACGTCGTCTTCGTGGGCGACGGAGGCCTGTCCACGCTACTCGACTTCACCTACGCGCGCACGCTCGAGGCCGACCGGGGCGAGCACGGGATGGGGAGCGACTGCCACGGGCGCGCCGGCGCCGACCGGGTCGAGAAGCTCCCCGTGGGGACGCAGATCTTCGATGCGGAGAGCGGCGAGCTGATCGCCGACGTGACCGAGCACGGCCAGCGGGTCATCGTCGCCCGCGGCGGCAAGGGGGGCCGCGGCAACCTGCACTTCAAGTCGCCGCACGACAGGGCCCCGCGCCGCGCCGAGCCGGGCGAGCCGGGCGAGGCCCGCGAGCTCCGCCTCGAGCTGAAGGTGCTCGCCGACATCGGCCTGCTCGGCTTCCCCAACGCCGGCAAGAGCACCTTCGTCGCGGCCGTCTCGGCGGCCCGGCCCAAGATCGGCGACTACCCGTTCACGACGCTCACCCCGATCCTGGGCATGGTCGAGATCGGCGGCGGCGTCCGGTCGGGCGGGTCGAGCTTCGTCATCGCGGACATCCCCGGGCTGGTCCCGGGCGCGAGCGAGGGGGTCGGGCTCGGCATCCAGTTCCTGAGGCACGTGGAGCGGACACGAGCGCTCCTCCACCTCGTGACGCTCGACCCGGGCGAGGGCCGCGAGCCGCTCGCCGACTACCGGGCGCTCCGCAAGGAGCTCAAGAAGTTCAGCCCGGAGATCGCGGAGCGCCCCGAGATCGTCGTCCTGACGAAGGCCGATCTGACCGAGGTGCGCGAGGCCTACCCGAAGCTCAAGGCGCGGTTCGCGAAGGCGAAGGTGAAGCTCCACCTCATCAGCGCCGCGACGGGCGAGGGAGTGCCTGAGCTCGTCCGCGAGCTCGCGGCGCTCGCGCGCAAGCGGGAAGAGCCGGCAGAGCAGGAAGGCTGAGCGCGCCTCCGCCCGGACGGCGGGCGCGGCGCGCACCGACGGCGCGGGGCGAGCGCCGCCGTCTGCGCAGGGTGACACGGCGGAGCCTGCCGGCTCGCTGCCTTAGTGGACGCTGGGGGCGCCAGAGGCGGCGAAGCGCCAGCGCCGCGCGTCCGCTCGTCATCACGCGTCATCAACCATCTTCCGGCACACGGAAAAAGGGGAGCACTCGTCTTCGCACGTACAGACACAGGGTGTCCTCAAGTGCGTTAATCATCCACATCCGTCGTTGCTTGGCGCGTTCGGGCGCGCGCGGCATCTGGACAGGAGAGCAAAACTCGAGTCCAATTTACGATCCGGACTCACATACCTTGTCGGAAGGAGAAACCCGATGCGCTGGTCGACCCCCAACAAACCGTCTGCTCTCGCGTGGCGTGCGGCCCTCCTCGTGGCGCTCGCCGCGGGCGGGACGGCGCGCGCGGATGTGGTGCAGCCGAACGGCACCGTCGTTCCCGTGATCACGGAGCGATTGAGCGATCTGCTGAACGGCTCGGCAAAGAACGACAGCCTCGACGAGATGATCGACGTCGTGGCCGACGCCGCGGTGGAGCCCCAGGTGTTCTCGCCGCTCTGCGAGTTCAGCGGCAAGTACATCGACAAGGGAGGAGGCGCCAACTTCGCGGTCGGCTGGTACAACGTCGATGATGCCCGCGACAGCGGCGACCCGCCGCGGTACGTCCCAGTGGACACCGGCGCCAACCTCGGCACGCCGGCGCCGGAGAGCGATATCCAGATCCTCTTTCCGTTCTCTGGCGCTCTGCCGCCCGCAGAGAAGCGCGAGCTGACGGCCGTCTCGATCCGGGAGAACCCCGCCTACGCGGGCGGCCTCATCGGCTTCGTGCTGATCCCCAACCCGAACGGCACCGGCGATGGAAACGCCACGCAGTACCACTACACCGAGCATCGGTTCAACGTGGAGTGTACGGCGTGCGCGAGTCCGGGGCCCTGGTACTCCGATCTCATCTACAGGTCGAACCAGCTCGCCAACACGTTCTACCTGGGGTTCGAGGATCTCGACTTCCGGAACGCCGCCGGCGCCGCGGGCGTCAACGGCAACGACCTCGATTACGAGGACTTCCTGTTCCGCTTCTCCGGCATCACGTGCCCCGCGGCCGGCCAGCCGTGCGAGGTCGAGGAGAACGTGGGCGCGTGCCGCGCGGGCATCTCGGACTGCGACGCGCAGGGACAGGCGATCTGCACGCCGATCGTCGAGCCTGGCAGCCAGGCCGAGCAGTGCGACGGCATCGACAACGACTGCGACGACATCGTCGATGAGGAGGCGCCCTGTCCGGAGGACCAGGTGTGCAGCCGCGGCCGCTGCGTGAACCGCTGCGGCTCGGCCGAGTTCCCGTGCGATCCTGGGCTCGTGTGCGTGGAGGGCCTGTGCGTCGAGCAGGCGTGCGTCGACGCGAAGTGCGATGTCGGCCAGGTGTGCCATGACGGCGTGTGCCGCGCCCCGTGCGACGGCGTGTTGTGCCCGCACGGCCAGACCTGTCGCGGCGACCGTTGCCTGGATCCATGCGACGGCGTGACGTGCGGCGCCGGTGAGGTGTGCGAGAGCGGCGTGTGCGTTGTCGAGTGCGGCTGCCGGGGCTGCCCGTCGGACGACCGCTGCGCGGCGGACACCGGGCGGTGCGTCGAGGCGGCGTGCGCCGACGTCGCGTGCGGCGCGGGCACCTATTGCCGCGGCGGGGCGTGCGTCGACCTCTGCGACGGCGTCGTCTGCCCCGCGGGCGAGCGGTGCGTGGCCGGCATGTGCGCCGAGGAGCCGCCGTCTCCCGCCACCACGACGTCGGCGGGTCCGACGCTCGACGTGGCCGCCTCGGTCGGCGCGGGCGACGCCGCGTCGGGCTCGGGCGGGGCCGGATCGGGCGCGGGCGGGGCTCCCTCCACCGGCGCCGGCGAGGACGCGAGCGGGAGCGGGGAGTCGGCGGGCTGCAGCTGCAGCCTCGGCGGCGACGCGCCCTCCGCCGGCGGAGGGGCCGCGTTGCTCCTCGCCGTGGGCCTCGGGCTCCGCCGCAGGAGGCGCGGAGACCCGGGGCGCTCGGCTCCGGGCCTCCGCATCCGTCGCTCAGGGTGATTCGGACGTCGGGCCGAAGAACTCGACGTCGTCGATCTCGATGGTGCCCGAGTCGACCTTGTCCTTGCCGAGGAAGCCGTTCGCGCGAACGCCGTTCATCTCCGCGCTGAAGGAGAGGCCGACGATCGATCGGAGCACGTCGTTCACGTCGTCGCCCGGGTCGCGCCCCTGATCGATGGCCCAGCCGGGGAGCGCCATGTCGGCGAACCTCAGCTCGATCAGCGTCGGCTCGGCGGTGAGCCGCACGTCCCACCCGTGACGAACGCCCGTGAGCCCTTCGCTCTGCGCCGGGCTCTCGACGTCGAAGCGCATCCCCCGCGCCGCCTCCGCCCGCGCCCAGAAGCGGACCCCCTCGAGCGCGGTCGCGTCGATCACGCCCTCGGCGAGAGGCACCCCGAAATACACGTACTGCCCCCAGGGAGCCGCCTCGTCGCGGAAGTCGAAGCGGAGGAGCATGCTCTGCGCGCCGTTCAGGGGATCTTCCTGCGAAAGGCCCGGCACGGCGCTCGACGCGTTGTTGGTGGACACCACCGTCCCGACGTAGAGCCCGAGCGTGTCCGCGGCCTCGAAGTCGTTGATCCCCGTCGCGGTGAACGAGAAGGGCGCGAGCGGCGTGTCGCTGGCGAAGCGCCCCAGGCGCTCTCGCAAGATCGGCAGCTCGTGCCTGAGGCGCTCCACCGCGGGCTCCCACCCGGCGAGCCCGGGCCCGAGCGGATCCTCCTCGACGGCGGCGCGGATCAGCGCCGCGTACTTGTCGACCTGCTCCTCGAGCCGCCCCTCGCTGAACGGGCCCTCATAGAGCGCCTGCAGCGCGGCCTTGTAGCCCGCTGCGTCCTGGTTCAAGGCGCCGAACAGCGCGTCGCAGCCCGGCGGGCGCACGTGCTCGGAGCCCATGAACACGGGGACGACGGCGCTGCAGTCCGCCGGCGTCTCCGTCCAGCGCGGCACGTGGCCGAAGTAGGTGCTGGGGCCGAGGGTCTGATCGAGATCCCACGGGATGAGGTGGAACTTGCCCGACGAGGGCTCGTCGTAGAAGTAGAAGTTGTGGTTGGCGGCGACGCCGGCCTCGTTGGCATAGTAGGTCGTGACGCCGTCCCAGTTCACGATCGTCTCGTCGACGGCCATGTAGCGCTGCAGCTGCTCGATGTCCGTCCACTCCGACAGCGCGGAGAGGCGCCCCGCGCCCTCGGCGGACGCGAGGGCGGTCGAGAACGCGATGAATCGCTCGTGCGTGGCCGCGTCCTCGTTCGTCTCGATCCGCTCCGCGTAGTAGCCGGCGTCGTCCGAGACCGGCCACGCTTCCTTGTAGAGATCGCCGTCCGGAGCGTCGGAGAAGTGGTGTTCCAGGAAGCGGCCATCCACGTCCTCGACCATCGAGAAGAGCCCCTGCGACTCGCCGTTCACGCTCAGCGTCGCCCACGCGCTCCGCGGGGCGGCCACGCCCATCTCCCGGAACAGGCCATAGGCGATCCGCTCGTGGAGCCGTGTGGGGTCCCAGATCATGGAGTGGAAGTTCAGGCGCTTCTGCGCGTAGAAGCGCTGTCCGTCGACGTACTCGTCGAACTTCACCTTCATGCTGAGCTTCGGACAGGTGAGGTTTCCCTCCCCGTCGAAGCACATGTCCAGGGTGCCGTAACCCCCCTTGAAGCGCAGGCCCACCACGCCCAGGCTCTTGCCCTTGTAGCAGGCCTCGGCCTCGACATACTGCTCGTCACGGGCGTTCTCCTTGAGCTCCGCCCAGCGCTCTTCCGGAAGATAGAAGTCGAAGCGCGGGACCTCCTCCGCCGCGTACAGCTCGTCCGCGTCGCTGTCGGCCAGCGCGGGGTCGGACGGCTCGCACCGCGGCGTCGGGGGCTGCCCGCCGCTCCCGCCGTCGCTCGTGCCGCCCTCTCCACCGGCGCCTCCAGCGCCTCCGCCTCCAGCGCCTCCGGCGCCAGCCCCGCCCGAGCCGCCTGGCCCGACGCCGCTGCTCGCGCCTTCGTCATCACCGCAGCCTGCGCCCACCGCGGCAGCCGCAAGTGCAAGCACCATCCAATACCCAAGCTTCATCCAACGATCCTCCAAGAGCCTCGACCCTAGTCGCGGCCATCGCGTCCGTCGATGCCTGATTTTCACGGCAGGCATGGATGCCTCGCTGGACATCGTGCGTCGCCGCGCCGTGCAGGCGCGCCGTGTGACCCCGCGAACCCGCTCATGACCGGCACGGGGCGCGCGGTGATGGTACGTTTCCAGGCGTGAGCCAGCGCCCGTATCCTGAGCCCCAGGCAGCCCGCCTCTTGTCCGTCGCGGAGTGGGCAGCGCTGCCGGAAGACGAGGCCGGTGAGCTCATCGATGGCCGCCTGGTCGAGGAAGAGATGCCCGATTGCGTCCACGAGCTGGCCGTCGCCTGGCTCATCCACGCCCTGCGGGCCTGGCTCATCCCGCGCGGCGGCTTCGTCTTCGGCTCCGAGGTGAAGTACGCGCTCAAGCCGCGGCGCGGGCGCAAGTCCGACGTGTCGGCGTTTCTCCCGACCTCGCGAAGGCCCCCGGCCCGTGGCGCCGTCGGCGTCCCGCCGGACATCATGGTCGAGATCGTCTCCCCCTCGCCGGGGGACAGCCGGCGCGATCGCGTCGAGAAGCTCGAGGAGTACGCCGCGTTCGGGGTGCGCTGGTACTGGTTGCTCGATCCGCAGCTCCGCACCCTCGAGATCCACGAGCTCGCGCGCGGCGGGCTCTACCACCACCGCCTCACCGCGCCCGGAGGGGTGCTCCCGGAGGTCCCGGGCTGCGAGGGGCTGACGCTCGATCTGGACGCGCTCTTTCGCGAGCTCGACCGGCTCGACGCGACGGAGCCGCCGCAAGGCAGCGCGGACGACGAGTCGTAGCAGCGCGAGCGGCGAACGGCGCGGTCGCGCGGCGTCCACCCGCGATGCCAGCGCAGCTCACCCGCGGTGCCGCGGGCCGCGCTCGCTCGCCGCGGGGGCCGGCGCCTCGGCCTCGACGGCCAGGCACGCCTCGAACCCTTCGACGTAGCTCGGATAGAGCAGCGCCATGCCGAGGGCGCGCTTGATCTTCGCGTTGTCCACGGCGCGATCGTGGCGGAGCGTCTCGTGCAGGTCCTCCCGCGGCGCGCCGGCCGGCAGCGCGAGGCCGAGCCGCGCGCAGAGCCAGCGGACGACCTCGATCTGCGGCACGGGCGCGTCGTCCGCGACCAGGAAGGCCTCGCCGGGGGCGGCGCGCTCCAGCGCCGCGAGCGCGAGGCGCGCGAGGTCCTCGACGTGGATGCGCGAGACGACGTTCCTGCCCTGCCGATCGCCCTCGCCGGTCATGCGGAAGTCGCCGCGCAAGAGCCGCTGGTGCAGGCCGCGGCCCGGGCCGTAGATGCCCGCGGCGCGCAGCACCACGGCGCCGCGCGCGCGGTACACGTCCTCGGCCGCGAGGCGCGCCGCGGCGCGGGGGCCGTCGGCCGACGTGGGCGTCGCCTCGTCGATGCGCCCCGTCGCGTCGCCGTACACCGCGGTCGACGAGACGTACGCGATCGCGCGCGCGCGGCGGAGCGAGGGCGCGACCGCGGCGTCGGTCGCGCCGTCGGGCGGGAAGGCGACGAGCACGTCCGCGCCGTCCGTCACGAGCCGGTCGACGGCCTCGGCGGTGAGGGCCGGGAGGACGCTCACCTCGATGCCTGCCTTCGCGAGCTCCGCGGCGCGCTCGGACGAGCGCGTCGTCGCGACGACGCGGCCGCCGGACGCCCTCCGCAGACCGGCGACCACCGCGCCGGTGAAGCCGCAGCCGAGGACGATGAGCGGGGGAGAGGTGTTGAGCATGGGTGCTGGGCGACGCTTCTACCAGCAAGCGCGAGCGGACGCCTCCGCGGCGCGAGAGCGCTGCCGGCCGCGCCCGAGGTGCACGGATGGGGTCGCGACGCCGTCGTCTTCGTGCGGGTGGGTCGCCGGGTCTGCGCATCGCCGCCTAGGATGGTCATGGTCGGGCTGGCGGCCACGCTGCGATCGCCGGCATGGCGGGGGAGCGGCGCACCGAAGGCAGGAAGGACAGGGAGATGGGTAAAAGGGAGAGAGCGAAGCAGTTGCTGCTCGTGGTCGCGACCGCGGGGCTCACCGCGTGTGAGGAGGACGGCTCGACCAATCCCCCGTCTCCGCCGCTCGTGTGCGACGAGGTCGCCGACGGCTCTGCGCTGTGAGCCAGGGGGACGCTCACCAAGGATCCTCAGGAGCCCAGCGCTCTCCTGTGGATCGAGCTGAACCACGAAGGCTCATGGGAGGCCCCCCCGGTCGTGACGGCCCTGTCGGGGATGACCATCACCTCCATCGACACCTCCTTCGGTTCCAGGACCATCTATGCCGTCATGGACGACGGCGCCACGGCTGCCAGCTTCCAGGTGCGCGGCAAGCTCACTGACCCCGAGACGACGTGCGACGTGGACCGCACGTTCACCCTGACGATCGACGAAGAGAACAAGGTCGAGATCACGAGGCACGACGCGCTCCCGTTCCTGCCGCACAGGCACGCCTCGCTCGATCCGCGCAGGCACGCCTCGTTCGACGTGATGCGATGCGACGGTGGCGACGTCGGGCTGCGCGCGCCGGGCGGCGACGACAACGAGCGCGTCCCACAGGCGAAGGCCGCTGGCACCACCGAGGCGACAGCCGATGTGGCGCGCGGCGACGCTGGCCGGAGGGACCGAGCAACGACCAGGCGAAGAGGCTGAGCGAGCGCGACGAGCGCGGCCCCGCGGTGGCGTCGTGGGCATCTCGACCTCACGGGTCGACCGCCCGCGCCCCGGGGAGCCCCCCGGCCGCTTCCACGGCCGGGACGGCGAAGATCCAACGGATCGTCGAGGGCCCACGCCGCGTCTGGTAGCCTGGTCGACGGGGAGCGAGCGGCCAGGACGCAGCGTGCTCGCCGCAGCGACGCTCCTCTGCGCATGGCGGTCCACGTCTTCATCTCCTACGCCCCCGCGGATCGGTCGCACCTCGAAGCGCTCGAGTCGCACCTCGCCTCCCTCAAGCGGCAGGGCGTGGTGAGCACCTGGCACCGCGGCCGGATCGGTCCAGGTGCGATGCGCGACGAGTCGATCGCGGCGGAGCTCTCCTCCGCCGAGGTGGTGCTCCTGCTGGTGAGCGAGGCGTTCCTCGCCTCCGACAGCTGCTACGAGCGGGAGCTCGGGCGAGCGCTGGAGCGGCATCGCAGCGGGGCGGCGCGCGTGGTGCCCATCCTGGTGCGCGCCTGCGACCTCCAGGGCACTCCACTGGCGGAGCTCCAGGCGCTGCCTCGCGATGGGGCGGCGGTGGCGAGCCGGGCCAACCCGGATGAAGCCTGGAGGGAGGTTGTACAAGGCATCCGCGCGGCGGTGGAGGAAGCCGCCGCCAGCGCGCGGCCGGAGGCGGCGTTCACCGGCGCAACCGCGCTGCCCGGCGCGCTCGGCCTGAGCCTGCGCGAAGCAGACGATACGATCCGCGCTGTCGACAAGCAGATCGCCGCCGCACAGAAGCGGCGGGTGAGGCTGAGGGCCGCCGGCGCGAGCACCGAGGAGGTGGACCGGGAGATCGTGGACCTCCGGCGCAAGCGCCGGGAAGGCGGCCAGCTCCACGTCGGCGAGGAGCTCAGCGACGGCCGGTACCTGCTGCTGGAGCGGATCGGGCGCGGCGGGTTCGCGACCGTGTGGCGCGCGCTCGACGCGAGGAGGGGCGACCTGCCCGTGGCGATCAAGGTGCTGCACCCGAACCTGGCGGGCGACGAGGGCCGGCTGGAGCGGTTCTTCCGCGGAGCGCGCG
Organism: Sorangium sp. So ce124; assembly: GCF_051525235.1. Lineage (NCBI taxonomy): Bacteria > Pseudomonadati > Myxococcota > Polyangiales > Polyangiaceae > Sorangium > Sorangium sp. So ce124. The sequence goes on along the minus strand of NZ_CP150312.1, from coordinate 2,671,600 downwards.
CGATGGCGGAGCTCGACCACCCCGGCGTGGTGCGCATGCTCGATCCCAAGGGCGAGGACAGCGGCTGGCATTACTTCGTGATGGAGCTCGTCCATGGCGAGGACGTGCACAGCGCGGTCATCGGGAAGCGGCTGCCAGCAGAGCGGGTGATCCCGATGCTGCTCAGCGCTGGAGAGGCGATCTCGTTCGCTCATGAGCGGGGGCTCGTGCACCGGGACGTGAAGCCGGCGAACATCCTGCTCGACGCGGAGGGGCTGCCGCGGATCACGGACTTCGATCTGGTGTGGGCGCGCGACACGACGGGGGGCACGAGGAGCGGGGCGCTGGGGACCTTCCTCTATGCGGCGCCGGAGCTGATGCACCGCCCGCAGGACGCCGACGCGCGCGCGGACGTGTACGGGCTCGGCATGACGGCGGTGTTCTGCCTCTATGGGGCGGAGCTGCCGCCGATCATGATGCGGTATCCGGGGCGGGTGCTCGAGCGGCTGCCGTGCAGCGACGCGGTGCGGAAGGTGCTGGAGCGAGCGATCGAGTTCGAGGCTTCGGAGCGATTCCCCGACGTGGCGTCCTTCTGTTGGGCGCTCTGGGAAGCGGCTTCCATCACCCCGGCCCCGCCCACGGACGAGGACGGCGCGGAGCTCGATCCGTTGGACGAGGCCGAGATCATAGACGACGAGCCGTGAATCTGCCTCTTCTCCCCATCGGCGTTGACCGAGATTCACCCCTATCGTCCACATGCACATGGCCGAGTGATCGCCGTCGACGTCCGCGATCGGTTACACGGCCTTGCCATGAAACATGGCCCCAGCCACGGCCGGGCTGCCAGGCCCAGCGAGCGCAGGCACAGGGCAAGAATCGTCCAGAGAATGACGCAGGGCGCGTCGAACGCAGATACCGTCACCCAGCCGGCTTGCGCGTATACCGGTGCTTCACCCCGAGCGGGAAGTACTCCGGATCCCCCGCCGCCCTCAGCGTCACCCGCGGCGCCCGCTTCCCTGCCGGCACGTAGTTCCTGAACTCGCTGTTCAGCCGGACGAGGTGCTCCTCGATCGACCGCTCCGCCGCCTCGCGCCGCGCCTCGCTCTCCCCTTCTCCCGGCGCGAGCTCCACGACCACCGAGAGGACCACATCTCTGTCCGCGCCCTCGCGGACCTCCAGCACGAACTTCCCGGTCACCCACTCCTTCACGCCGGGCTGCTCGATGCCCACGACCACGTTCTCCGGATAGATGTTCGCCCCGAAGTACGACACCGTGAAATCCGAGCGCCCGAACACATAGACGAACGGGAGCTCCCGGGCCCCGCGCTCCCCGTCGAGCTCCCGCAGCGGGTCGAAGCCGAAGCCGCCCAGGGCCGCGATCATGTCCGCGTGCGAGTAAACGCCCCCGCTGTCGAGGATCGCGTAACGGACGAGCGGGACGCCGTTGTCGCCCGAGAAGAGGAGCATCCCGTCGCGCTGCTCGAAGAACCGCTCCGCCGGATCGTACTGCACGAGCGTGGGGAGCCGGTCCTGCCCGAACAGGGCGCGCGCGGCGTCCGGCCTCCCCGCGAGGAACCGGCGGATCGCGACGCTGAGCGGCGTCTCGTTCCCCAGCACGCCGGCGTCCGCCGTCCCGTACAGCGAAGCCGAGTCGTAGCAGGGCGACGTCGACCCGACGCGCTCGCCGACCAGGGTCCGCCACTCCTCGCTGAACACCTCCCCGGCCATCACGAGCTTGATCCGGAAAGGCGCCCAGTCGACGCCCCGGGCCCGCCCCGTGTCGATTACGTCCTTCAGGAACGGCGGATATCCGAGCAGGACGACCTGCTCGAACGCCGGCCCCAGATCCTGCACGACACGGAATATCTCGTCCTTGTTGTTGCCCGGCGTGACGACCGTGATCGGATACCCCTTCGCCGCGAGGTGACGGCAGCACGCGGCGGTGTACATCCCGCCGACCCACGAGCCGAGCGCGAAGCACACGACGGCGAGCGTGCGGCGCGTGTCGGCCCGGAAGCCGTCGTGGAACACCTGCTCGAAGCGCCGGGCGACCGGGAGCTCGTCCGTGATGGAGCGCGGCCAGAACGTCGGCTTGCCCGTCGAGCCCGAGGAGACAGCGATCATGTCGCACGGCTCGACGCGCCCGCCGCGGCACAGATCCGCGATGGGGTGCCTGAGCACGTAGTTCTGCTTCGTGATCACCGGCAGCGCCGCGAAATCCGCGGGCGTCCGGACCGCCGCCGGGTCCACGCCGTGCTCCGCGAGGAAGCGGCGGTAGGCAGGGACAGCGGCGGCGACCTCGTGGAACAGCGCGAGCGCGCGCTCGGCCGGATCGGCCTCACGGTGCCGCGACAGCGCCGCGTCGAGCGGCGTGCTCAGGAAGGCGTCGATGGCCGCCAGGACCCGCTTGGGTTGCACATCCTGCATCGCGAGATCTCCCTCCGTCCGATGGTTCGCAGAAAGCGAACGCCGGTTCAACGAAAGCGCCCGGCTGCCTCTCTATACCCTCGGGGGCGAAAGCGGCCGCGCAGGGTCAGCGCCCTCCACCCCGCACTGCGCCGGAGAGCTCCGCCGCGAGCGCGATCTCTTCGGCGCGCTTCTCGTAGCCGTCCGGCGGCTCGGAAGGCGGGTTCGCGAGCAGCGACGTGATCACCGTCTCCAGCCAGCGCCGGAGCGGCGTGTGCTGGAAGCCGAGCTCCGCCTTCGCCTTCGCTGGATCCAGCAGCGACATCCAGCGATCGCTGAACGGCGACATCGCGACCGGGTCGATGCCGCGGGCCCTGAGCGCCGTCGACGGGATCGGCGCGAGCCGCGCCGGCGCGCCGAGCAGCGAGGCGATGAGCTCGAGCAGCTCGGGGAGCGTCGGCGTCTCGTCCATGCAGAGGTTGTACGCCTCGCCGAAGGTCGACGGCGCGAGGAGCAGCTTCACGATCGCCCTCACGACGTCGCCGCTGTAGACGTGCCGCACCGGGTGTCCGCCGCCGTCCGGGACGAGCAGCGGTCCGCCGTCGAGCATGCGGACGATGTACCGATCGAGGCGGCGGTAGGGATCGCGCTCCCCGTTCACCATCGGGATGCGCAGGACGGTGGCGGGAAAGCGGTCCCTCTGCCAGGCGGCGGCGATCTCCTCCTCGCAGCCGCGCTTGTTCATGCCGTAAGACCACGCCTCGCGGTCCTTTTCGCCCGCGGGCTCCGGGAGCAGCGGGCCGTGGTAGTCGCGCTCGCGCGACGGCCGCGGGCACGCCTCCCGGACGAGGTACACCGAGCCGGTGCTGATCATCACGTAGTGACCGACGCGCCCGCCGCCGAGCGCCTGGGCCGCCGCGCGGCCGTCCGCGGCCGTGTATGCGGTGAAGTCCACCGCGGCGTCGAACTCGCGGCCTCCGAGCGCCTTCGCGAGATCGCCGGCCGCGCGATCGCAGCGGACCCGCGCGACGCGATCGCCGAACGCGTCGGGCGTCGCGCCGCGGTTCAGCAGCGTGACCTGGTGGCCCGCCGCGAGCAGGCGATAGACCAGGAAATGACCCATGAATCGAGTGCCGCCGAGCACAAGGACGCGCATGCGCGGCAACCTATCACCGCCGCGCGCAATGACGATGACGATGACGAGGACGTCATCGGTCGGCACCGCGCGACCGCCGCGCGCAGGCGCCGCCGCCGGGCGGCCGCGCGCGGCGCGGACCGGGACCAGGTCGACCCCCGGTCGTGCTAGATAGCGGGCCGTGCCGTTCTCCCACATCCTCGGCCAGGACACCGCGATCGGCACGCTCGTGCGCGCGCTCGAGGCGGGCCGCGTGCACCACGCCTACCGCTTCGAGGGCCCGCCGGGCGTCGGCAAGGAGCTCGCGGCCGTCGCCCTCTCCCAGGCGCTCGTCTGCACCGGGGGCGACCCGCTCGGCTGCGGCCGCTGCGACGCGTGCCGGCGCGCGGCCGCGCGCTCCGACGGGCGCCCCGCGGCGCCGCTCCACCCCGACGTGCAGATCGTCGCGAAGAACTTCTACCCCGCCGCCGTCATCGGCCGGAGCCGCGACGAGCTGACCGAGATCTCGGTCGACCAGGTCCGATCCATCGTGCTCGCCCACGCCGCCTACCCGCCCCACGAGGGGCGCGCTCGGGTGTTCATCGTCCGCGACGCCGAGGACCTCAGCGTCGGCGCCGCGAACGCGTTCCTCAAGACGCTCGAGGAGCCGCGGCCCGGCACCCACTTCATCCTCTTGACCTCGCGCGGCGACCGCCTGCTCAACACGATCCGCTCGCGCACCCTGCCCGTGCGCTTCGCCCCGCTCTCCGAGGCCCTCATTCGCCGCGTCCTCCGCGATCGCGGCGTGCCCGAGGGGCGGCACGACCTCGCCGTCGAGCTCGCCGCCGGCAGCGCGTCCACGGCGCTCGATCTCGCGGACGAGGAGCAGACCGCCTCGCGCGACGCCTTCGTGAAGGGTGTCCTCGACGCCGCGGCCGCCCGGGACCTCGGCCCCGCCGTCGCGTTCGCCGAGTCGGTCGACCGCGACAAGGGCGCCCTCAAGGACGACCTCCGCGCGCTGAGCGCCGCGCTCGCCCGCGAGGCCCGCGCCGCGGTCGCGTCCGATCCGCGCCGCGCAGGCCTGTCGGCCCGGCGTTACGCGGCGGTCTCCCGCGCCGTGGCGCAGCTCGAGCGCAACGCCTCGCCGAGCCTCGCGATGGCGTCGCTGATCGCGGAGCTGCGCAGCGTCGTCGGCTGACAGGCGCCGCGCGACCCTGCGATGCCGCGCAGGCCGCGCAGGCCGGCGTCAGCCCTCGCCGCCTCCGCCCAGCCGGTCGTATCCGCCGTCCTCGACGCGCCGGCCGGCCCACGCGTGGATCCGCCCCTCGCTGGCGAGCACCACGGCCGCGTCGTGCCCGGCGCCCTCGTAGAGGGCGATGATCCCTGCGTCGCCCACGGAGGGCGCGCCCTGCCCGCACCGCTCGAGCGCCGCCGGCAGCCGCGCCCGCCGCCGCATGGTCGCGCCCGCGATCTCGAGCGTCGCCGGCGGCTCGTCCGGCGAGTCGGCCGCCGCAGGCGCGAGCCACAGGATCTCGCGCCGCGGCGCGGGGAAGGCCACGACCGCCCCGTGCGCGCCGCCCTCGGGCGCGAGGAACACCGCGGCGACGATCTCGCCCCGCTCGCGCGCGACGATCGCGCCCGAGAGCCAGCGCTCCTCGCTCCCGGCGAGGACCACGTCGCCGAGCGCGAGCGGCAGCTCGTGCCACGGCGCGTCCCCCTGGGGCGCCGCCGGCCCGCCCCGCGCGCGCTCGCCGCCGCTCCCTCCCGGCGCCTCCCGCTCGCGGCGCGACGCCATGTAGCCCACGGTCGCGGCCACCGCCGCGGCGGCCGCCGCGAGCAGCGTGAGGCTCATCGCGCGCCCCTGTGCACGGGCGCCGCGCCCGCGCCCGCCAGCGCGAGCGCCTGCGAGAGCGCCTGCTGGAGCGCCCGCGCCCGCGCGCTCACCTCCTCGAGGGCGCGCGGCGCGGGCGTGCCCTGATCCGGCAGCAGCGCGGCGATGATCGCGGCAGCGGAGCAGTGCGCGCCCACCTCGGCCGCCCTCTCCAGCGAGATGCCGCCGATCGCCACGACCGGGAGCCCGGGACGCGCCCGCTCGACCAGGGCGCGCAGCGACGCGAGCCCCTCGAGACCGACCACGGCGTCGGGGCGCTCCTTGCTCGAGGTCGCGAAGATCGGCCCGATGGCCACGTAATCGAGGCGATCGAGGGAATCGCCGGAATCGCTTGAATCGCGGAGCTCGCTCGACGCCCGCAGCGCGGCCTCGATCTGCGCGGACGTGTGGGTGGAGAGCCCGACGCGCAGCGGGACGGAAGCGCGCTGCGCCAGCCCGCGAACCGCGGCCACCGGGAGATCGTCCTGGCCGACGTGCACGCCGTCGCAGCGGGCGAGGATCGCGAGATCCGCCCTGTCGTTCGCGAACAGCGGCACGCCCGCGCGCGCGGCCAGCGGCTGGATCGCGCGGAGGAGCGAGAGCGTCTGGGCCGCGCCGCCCCGCTTGTCGCGCAGCTGGATCGCCGCGGGGCGCGCGTCGAGGACGGCCTCGGCGAACGCCGCAGGATCGAGCCCGCGGCGCGCGAGCGAGTCGGTGTCGACGATGGCGTAGAGGCCGCGCATGACCACGCTTCGAGCGATGGGAGAGCGCCCAGGCGCTCCGGAGGAGGCCAGGCTCGCTGGCTACGCTAAGGTTGACGCCCCCGGAAAGAAAGCGGAAGCGTTCGCTCCCGAACGGATCCTCCATGCGCACACGTCTCGTCCGGATCGCCTGTCTGTTCACCTCGATCGCTCCGGCTGCAGCGGCCGTGATGGGGCTCGCGTCGAGCCCTGCGCTCGCGGAGGAGAAGTCGAGCCCCGCGCAGCAGACCGAGGGGCCGGGCTCCTCCGTGCCCGCCGAGGGGCCGAAGGCAGGCGCGGCCCCGCCGCCCGCAGCGAGCACGGTCGCCGCGCCCAAGGCGAGCGTCGGTGCGCCCAAGGCGAGCGCGAAGAAGAAGGCGCCCGAAGCCCCGCCGCTGCCGCCTGCGCCGGCGCGCCTGTGGCTCATCGCGCCGTCGCCTCACGGGCCATGGACGTTGCGGATCGACAACGAAGGGGAGCGGCCGATGCGCATCCCGGCGGACGTGCGGCTGCTGCGCCTGGAGGTCGACACGCTGAACAAGCGCACGAAGAAGACGGTTCGTTGCGCCGCGCCCGCGGGGCTCAAGCCGAGCGGCTTCCCGGAGCGACGCGCGCTGCTCCTCGCGCCCGGTCAGTCGTACATGGAGCATTTCGACCCGCGCCTGCTCTGCTTCGGCAAGGACGAGGCGGCGCTCGCTGGCGGGTCGGTGGTGAAGGCCTGGTATGGCTGGGGTCCGCCGCCCAAGTGGTCGAAGAAGCCGCCGGCGGCTCCGTTCGCTGCGGAGTCGACGGACCATCCGCCGGCGTTCGCCCCTGCGCCCGGCCTCGCGGGGCCCACCGTCGTGCTGAGCTACGGCCTGCCCCACGAGGAGGCCACGGAGACGGAACACGCGGGCGACGCCAAGACGCCGTCGCCGGCGGACCAGACAGCTCAGCCCCAGGACGACAAGGCCGCTCAGCCCCAAGGCGACAAGGCGGCTCAGCCCCAGGACGACAAGGCGGCTCAACCCCAGAGCGACAAGTCCGCTCAACCTACGGACGACAAAGCGGCCCAGACGTCCGCGGACAGTTCCGCTGGCGAGGCCGCGGAAAAGCGCGTTCCGTCGGACAAGGACCACGGCGCCGGTCCGCGGGGCAAGCCGATCGTGGACGCCAACGCGCCTCGCCTCGAGCTCACGAGCGACCCCTGGTCCGACGCGGCGAACCCTCGCTCGATCGTCGTCCGGGTGAGCGCGAAGAACGCTGGCAGGCGCCCCATGACCGTCGCCATCCGGTCTCGGATGTTCGGGTTCCACGTCGCCGGCCCGAACGGCGAGACGATATGCGCGGCGGCGCCGCCGACCGGGGCGGTCCCACGCGATCTCTTCAAGACGCTGAAGCCCGGCGCATCGGTCGACGTCTCGCTCCTCCTCCGGGAGATCTGCCCCACCGACACGTTCAACCGCGAGGGCCTCTACGAGGTGACGGCCACGCTGCACGCGAACGAGCCGGGCACCGATCTCGCCCTGGACGCGTACACGGCCGTCGTCCCCGCCAAGAACACGACGCTCCTTCGCGTGAAGAGCGCACCAGAGCCGTTCTACGCGGCCGCGCCGAGAGCCGTGCCGACGCCGAAGCCCGAGGCCGGCCAGGCATCGGAACACGAGGATCACGACCCGTAGAACGAAGTAGACACCCTGAGACGGTGAACGCCGTCCCGGGCGCGATCTACACCGGCAGGATCCCCCGCTTCTTCTCCGGCCGCTCCACCCGCTTCTTCCGCGCGAGCTCCAGCCCCCACGCGATCGCCCTCCGCGTGTCCCGCGGATCGATCACGTCGTCGATGAGCCCCCAGCCGGCGACCTTCATCACATCGATGTTCTTCTGGATCGCGTCGACCATCCCCTGCTTCACCTCCGGCGGCGGCGGCGCGTCGCCGAACATCTTCCTCGCCGCGATCCCGAGCATCCCCTCCGGCCCCATCACGCTGATCTCCGCGGTCGGCCAGCCGACGATGAGGTCCGGCTCGTACGCGCGCCCGCACATCACATAGTAGCCCGCGCCGTACGCCTTGCGCACGACCACCGTGATCTTGGGCACCGTGGCCGCCGCCATGACATGCAGCATCTTCGCCCCGTGGCGGATGATCCCCTCGTGCTCGACCTTCGAGCCGATCATGAACCCCGGCACGTCCTGCAGGAACACGAGCGGGATGTTGAACGCGTCGCAGATCTGCATGAAGCGCGCGGCCTTGTCCGACGCGTCCACGTCGAGGATGCCGCCCATCTGGGTCGGCTGGTTCGCCACGACGCCGACCGGCTGGCCGCCGATGCGCGCGAGGCAGGTGATGATCGAGCGCGCCCACCGCGGCTTCAGGTCGAACCGCTCGCCGTGATCGACGATGGCGTCGATCAGCTTCAGCATGTCGTACGCGCGCCGCGGGCTCTCCGGCAGGAGGTCGAGCAGCGACTCCTCCCGCCGGTCGATCGGATCCGTGACCGGCAGGCGCGGCGGCTCCTCGTCGCAGCTCGAAGGGAAGAACGACAGGTACCGCTTCACCGCGGCGACGCACTCGGCGTCGCTCGGGTACTCCGCGTCCCCGACGCCGCTCTTCGTCGCGTGCACCTTGCTGCCGCCGAGCTCCTGCTCGGAGATGTCCTCGCCCGTCATCGCGCGCACGAGCGCCGGGCCGCCGAGCGCCATCGAGCCGACGTCCTTGACCATCGGCACGAAGTCCGCGAGCCCCGGGATGTACGCGGTGCCCGCTGCGCCTGGCCCCACCATCGCCGCGACCTGCGGCACGACGCCGCTCATGTGCACCTGCTCGCGGAACAGGTGCCCGGAGCCGGCGAACAGCGAGATGCTGTCCGGGTGCATCGAGCCGGGATCGATGCGCGCCCCGCCCGAGTCGATGAACCACACGATGGGCCATCGGCCGCGGAGCGCCATCTGCCGCAGCCGGGTCACCTTCTCTTCGCCCGTGTGCCCGATGCTGCCGCCCTTCACGGTGAAGTCGTATGCCGCCGCGCAGACCATCCGCCCGTCGACCTTGCCGAACCCGCAGACCACCGCGTCCGCCGGCGGCCTGTCGCCCCCGTCCGGCCCGGCCGCGAGCCCCATCTGCGTGCCGTGCATCCCCACCTCGAAGTGCACGCCGTCGTCGAAGAACGCCGCGAGCCGCTCCCGCGCCGTCATCTTCCCGCGCGCGTGCTGCTTCGCCACGCGCTCCTCGCCGCCCATCCGCCGCACCTGCTCCCGGCGGGCCTCGAGGTCCTTCACGAGCTCTCGCATGTTCACGGGCCACCTCTCCCTGCGCGCCCCGGCGCGCCTACTTGCCCGACCAGCGGGGCTTTCGCTTCTCCAGAAAGGCCAGGAGCCCTTCCCGCGCGTCGTCCGTCGCGAGGCAGCCGGCGAGCCGCTCGCGCAGGAGCGGCAGCGCCGACTCGAGGTCGAGATCGTCCTGCGCCGCGAACGCCTCCAGGCCGAGGCGCACCGCGATCGGGCTCTTCGAGGTGATGGCGGAGGTCACCTCGTCGACCGCGGCGTCGAGCGCGCCCGGCTCGACCACCTTGTTGAGCAGGCCGCACTGCGCGGCCTCGTCGGCGTCGAGGCGCTGCCCGAGGAGCATCATCTCCAGCAGCTTGCGCCGGCTGACGTGCCGCTGGAGCACCGCCATGATCATCATCGGGAACAGGCCGACGTTGATCTCCGGCGTCCCGAGCTTGGCGCCGCGGGCGCCGATCGCGAAGTGCGACGCCGCGACGAGCCCGAGCCCGCCGCCGAGCGCGTGCCCGTTCACCCGCGCCACGATCGGCTTGCTCGAGTTGGCGAAGGCGAGCAGGAGGTCCGCGTAATCGCCCTTCATCTGGGGCGGCGGCGCCCCGTCGGCGCCCGAGATCTGCGCGAAGTCCCCGCCCGCGCAGAACGCGTCGCCCGCGCCGGTCAGGACCACGCAGCGCACCGACTCGTCCGCCGCGCCCGCCGCGAGGGCGTCGAGGAGCTCGCTCACCATCGCCGGCCCGATCGCGTTCTTGCGCCACGGGTTGTTCAGCGTGAGCCGGAGGACCCCCCCCGCGGAGAACGCCTGGATGACCGTGTACGCGCGCGCCGTCACGAGGCCGCTCCTGCCGCTCCTGCCGCGCCGCCGTCGTGAAGGCCCAGGATCTGCCGGGCTTCCTCGACCGTCGCCGGCCTGCGGCCGACGTCGCGCACCATGCGCACGGCCACCTCGCAGAGCTCACCGTTGCTGCGCGCCATCTCGCCGCTCGGCAGGTAGAAGTGGTCCTCGAGCCCGCACCGCACGTTGCCGCCGAGCACGAGCGCCGCCGCCAGCATCCTCCACTGCCCGTGGCTGATCCCGATCACCTCCCACTCGGAGCCGGGAGGCATGATCCTTGTCTGGAGCTGGAGCGACTCCACGTGCGCGGGGATGCCGCCCAGCACGTTGACGATGAACGAGAACTGGAGCGGTGGTTTGAGGAGCCCCATGTCGACGAGCGGCCAGGTGCCCTGGGTGTGCCCCGTATCGAAGCACTCGAGCTCGGGCTTCGTCCCGGCCTCGTTCATGGCGTGAAGGAGCTTGCCGATCTTCGCGTACGTGTTGGGAAACACCATATCGAAATCGAAGGTCTTCCGCGCGCGGGAGTACTTCGAGTAGTTCATGGTGCCCATGTTGAGCGCCGCGATCTCGGGGCGGCTCTCCCGGAGGGTGGCGCACTGCTCGCTCACGTCGTCGAGGAGGGTGCCCGTCGAGAAGTTCAAGATCACCGGGCAGCGCTGGCGCACCTCGTCCTTGATCCGCGCGAACACGGCCGGAGAGAACGTCGGAGATCCGTCGTCGTTGCGCGCGTGGATGTGCACCGCCGCCGCCCCTGCGTCGTAGGCCCGCTTCGCCTCCTCGGCGATCTCGACCGGCGTATACGGGATGGCCGGGCACTGCTTGCGGCCGGCGAGCACCCCTGTCAGCGCGCAGGTCACCACGCAGATATCGGGATCTCGCCCGTTCGGATCCCTCGGTTCCCCGGTGAACGTCGGCTTCTCTCTCATGCCCCCTGCCTCCCTTTCGCGTCCTCAGCGCCGTCGCTCTTCTTCAGTCCGGTTCTGTCCGACCCGCGACACCACCTGTTTTTGCAGCTTCGTCAGGATCCGGAGCAGATCGCGCAGATCGGTCGGGCTCAAGCTGAGCAGCGCGCTCCGGAAGATCTCCATCGGTTCGACCTGGATCTCGCGGGCGAGCCGCGCCCCCTTCTCGCTGAGCCGGATGTGGACGACGCGCCGGTCGGCCTTCGAGCGTTCGCGCCGGACGAGCCCCTCTCGCTCCATGCGATCGACGATCCCGGTCACGGTGCTGTTCTGCGCCCGGATGCGCTCCGACAGCGTGGACAGCGAGAGATCCTGGAACGACTCGAGCAGCTTGAGGATGGTGAGCTGTGGCCCGGTGAGGCCGAACCCGCTCGCCATGCCCTTCGTGAGCCTGCGCGACTCCGTGTAGAGATAGATGATCATCTCCACGATGGCGTCGATCTCCGGCCTCTCGGGCGGCGGCAGGGTCGCTGTCACGATGCTTCGTGTACGAAATATTCGCTCCCCGGGGTTGCGTCAAGCTCCCGCGCCCCCCGACCGAGCGAGCGCTGCCCCACCGCAGTCCCCCGGTCACCAACGTGAACGTTCACGTCGTCGTGAACGTTTACGTGGTCGTCGTCGTGAACGTTCACGTCGTCGTGGTCGTGGTCGTGGTCGTGGTCGTCAACGATAGGCCGTGAACGACCACGACCACGACCACGTTCACGACCACGTAAACGTTCGGGGGGAGAACGCGGCGCGAAGCGGGAGCTACCGCCGTCCCCGCCGCCGCTTCCCTGTCCCCCGGTCTGCCCGGAGCTCCCGGATGCACCACCTCAGCGCCTCCTGGAGGTCCCGATGCACCTGGACGGACGAGAGCTCGACCCCGAGCGACGAGGCCGTCTGCGCCACCTGCGGCTGGACCCCGGCCACGACCCCCTGCGCGCCGAGCAGCTCGATCGTCTGCAGCATGCTGATGAGGTGCTGCGCCGTCGTGGAGTCGACCTCTTCGACCCCCGTCACCTCGACGATCGCATAACGCGACTTCGTCTCGACGATCGTGTGCAGCAGCTTCTCCGTGATCTCGGTCGCCCGGTGACGATCGATGCTGCCGACGAGCGGCAGCACGAGCACGCTGTCCCAGACCTGGATGATCGGCGTCGACAGCGTCTCGATCGCGGACTCCTGCCGCGAGATCACCGCGCGCATCGACTCCTGCTGCTCGACCACCTCGCGCAGCGACTCCTCGGCGCGCATGCGCTCCAGCGTGATCGCGAACATCTCGCCGATGACCTGGAGCAGCGCCCGGACGCTCTTGTCCCACGCGCGGGTGGATCGCACCGCGTCGAGCCCCACGACCCCCACGAGCCGCCCGGCGTACGCTGCAGGCATCCGGACGAGCGAGGCGATCCCGAGCTCCGTGAAGGCCCGCCGCTCGCTCGCTGCCTCATCCGGCAGATCGGCCACGCGCGGCACGTCGCACACCTCGAGGCGGAACAGCCGCTCGACGAGCCACGGATACACGTCCCTGGACACGACCCCCCGCTCCGCGCGCAGCGACGGCACCCCCTCGGCGCACCACTCGTGCGTGTTCAGGAACCGCCGCCCGTCCTCCGCGAGGAGGAAGAGGCTCGTCCTGTCGGCGCGCAGCGCCTTGCCGAGCTCCGCGAGCGCCGAGTGGAAGCCTCGGTCGACGTCCGAAAGCTTCACGTTGATGAAGTGGGCCGAGATCGACGCGACCAGCATCTTGGTCTCGATCCGCTGCATCAGCGCCCGCTCGAGGCGCTTCTGCTTGCCCACGTTGCGCGCCCAGCCGTACACGAGCCCCTCGCTCGGTACCGAGAGCATCGACCACGACAGCCAGACGTAGAGGCCGCTCCTGCTCCTGCACCGGTTCTCCAGCCCGAGCGTGACGGGCCCCTGCCGGAGCCGATCCATCTGCTCCCTGGTCGCGACGACGTCGTCCTGGTGCACGAGATCGAGGAGGCTCCGGCCGACGAGATCCTCCGTCCCCAGGCCGAGCGTCCGCTCCCAGGCGCCGCTCACACGCAGGAACGATCCATCGCTCCGCAAAACACACAGCGGATCGGGACAGACAGCGAAGAACCTCTCTACGTCCGCTTCGTTCGAAGGTGTGTCCATCGCCGGCAGCCCTACCCAGCCCACACCCCCACGCTTAGGTCTCCTTGACGTCCTCGAACGTCGTCCGCGCGGCCACGTGCTCCTCGTTCAGGTTCAGCAGGATGGGCAGCGTCTCGTGCTGCCAGTCATCGTCGAGGATCCGCCGCACGGTCACCCGGCCGGGCACCAGGTTGTACACGGCGTCCACGATATCCATGATGACGTAGAAGCCGTTCGAGTTGCAGAACCGCATCTTCACGAAATCCATCACAGTGGACGTGATCGGGTGCTGCGGGAGGACTCGGGCGAGCTCGTCCAGGTAGCTCGACAGGTACCGGTACGGGTTGTCGATCCGGATAGCGCCCTCGAAGGTCAAGACGAGGCGGTTGTCGTCATCGAGCCGGGCGACCGACTGAAAGACGCTCAGCCCGCCATCCGTGATTTCTCCATAGCTGAGAGCCTTCATACGCGACCTTTCGTGGAAAACATACGCAGCCTTTTCAAGGGAAAGTAGCCTGGACGACGAGGATTCCATCGACGTACTGCGTCGAGAGATGGAATTTGTTCTCGGCGGTCAACCGAATGAGCCCTAGACCGCCCCTGCGTCGATCGTTGCGCCTCTCGCGCACCGTCCTGGCAAAGAGCTCTCTCGGGTCCTCCGCGGCGAAGATCTCGTCGAATACCGCCTTGACGGTCCGGTACTCTTCCGGCGTAACGCGGTTGGATACCTTGATCAGCAATCGATCCGGATCGATGCTCAGATCGAGCCGCACCTCGCTCTCACGCTCGGTCCCGTGCTGGAGCACGTTGGTGACCAGCTCCGTGACCACCACGTTGACCTTCTGGCAGATCCGTCTGGGATAGAACCTCACCAGAAGCGCGTCCAAAAAGTTCGCAAGCAGGCCGGCCACGTCGCCCGTGATGTGATCGATCGGAGATATATATATCGATGCACCGACCGACGTCTGCGAATGATTCTTCTCGGGCTTCATCAGGCGCACCTTCGCAGGATGATCAGTGTGATGTCGTCCGCGTCCGCGACCCGGAACCGCGTGTAGTCCTCGATGCACCGGTCGAGGATCACCTGCACCGGTTCCTCGCTGTGCTTGACGACGATTTCGTTGAGACGTTGCACGGAATATATCTCCCCGCTCGCGTCCTGCGCCTCGAACATCCCGTCTGTGTACAAGGCGAGGACGTCATCCTCCTCGAACGGCAGCTCGAACTCATGAAATGGCTTGATGCGCAGACCGATGAAGTTGCTCACCCGGTTGAACGAGCGAGGCGTACCGCGACGGACCAGGAGCCCGTACCCTCCGCCCGAGACGTAGCGGAGGAATCGGTCAGTAAACATGACGAAGTTCACCGTCGCGTACCGGCGAACCTCCCGGAGGAACGAGTAAGCGCTCCGGTTCACCCAGTCCACGATCGCCCCTGGGCTATCGAGCCGCTTGGTAGCGTGGGCGAACTGCGCCTTCAGAAACGCCATGATGAGCGCCGACGATACTCCGTGACCTGAGATATCGTAAACACCTATCGCGTGGCGCTCGCCGGGAAGGTAGAAGAAGTCGTAGTAGTCTCCTCCGACCTGGGCGAGCTGCTTGTGGAAGATCGCCATGTCGAACGACGAGGCGATGGCCCCGCTCGCCTCCGGAAGCAGGGCGCGCTGGACCTGCCGCGCCACCGCGAGGTCGTCGTCGATGGCCCGGTTGTACCCTTCAAGCTCGTTCTCGATGCTGGTCGCGTGCTCCAGGATCGCCTCGTGCACCAGCGAGAGGTCGTCGAAGTCGAGCTTCAGCTTGTCGACGTACTCCAGCAGCGCGCTGCAGCGCTCCATGAAGTCTGTGAAATTCCCCTCCTCGCGGAGCAACGTGTTCCACGCTTGCCGCTCCTTCACGATCGCCCTGATGGCATCCAGATTGCTCTGCTTCTGCAGGAAGCCTCTGGAGTGCATCGAGCTGATGTCCTTGGGTGCAGTCATGGCTCGACCTGGACGCGATTCGGGTTGGACGGAAGAACCCATCCGATCTCAATCACAGAGTATCATCTCGAAGTTCTGATTGAACTTCTTGAGGTTGGGCAGCGACTTCCCCTGCCACGGGATGGACTTCGACCCACGGACGATGAGCTGGAGCTCGCCCTTCTTCCTGGTGGCGATCGCGAACTTGTAGAGGACGTTGATCCCCGAGCTGTTCAGGAAGTTCAGCGCCCTTACGTCGAGTGTGATGGTGGGAGGGTTCGTGGCCAGGACCTTGTCGAGCAGCTCCTCGATGGGGGCGTACTCGGTGGTGCCGCCAAGACGAAGGATGCCTTCCAGGTACACCACCACCTCAGAGGGATCGTACCAAACCCGATAGTTACCACCTTTGATTTCCATTCTCGACCTTTCATTCAAAATAGGAATCCTGGCCATGGTCTTGATGCTGAAGCTGTTGACCGAGATCGGGTCCAGCTTCCACCCAAGACTCACACCGTAATCATTCATGATGATGAGATACCCGAGCCCCGACCCGGCGTTCTCCGCGTCTTCGGCGTTCGCCTCCGCCTGCCGACGCAGGAGCTCCCCAGGGTCCTCCTGCGTGAGCTCGAGGAGCTTCTCACGGAGCGAGGGGACGGCGGCGTTCGTGATCTGGTTGCTGACGAGGCACACCAGGTCCTCACGCCCGATACCCACGGTCACGGTGATGTCACCGTGCTGATTGAACTTGACGGCGTTCTCAACCAGTTCGTTCAGAACGTACCCGATGGCGCCTGAGACCTCGTCTCGGCTGATGAGCCTGTCCTCGCCGTCTATCTCCGGAAAGAGCTCGCCGAAGTACTCGGCCATGAAGTTGGCCGTCAGGTTACAAAGGCTCCATCTCACCGCGAACGAGTCGGGGTACAACGTCAGCGACATGTGTTCGCTGAACGAATCGTCTAAAGAGTAGACGCCGATGATTTCGCTCATGGTAATGCCCAGTCTCCCCCTTGCTCATACCCTCTTAATGACAAGTACAGTGATGTCATCATGGATTTTGTTGTAGCCTACGTGCGCCAAGACGTCCTCGATGATAGCGTCCTTGATCTCCCGCGAGGTCCTTTCGTGGTTTCGCGAGATCACCTGACACAGACGGTCGATTCCGTACTGCTCCTCTGCAGAGTCCTCCGCCTCGGTGATCCCGTCGCTGAAGAGCGTCACGACGTCCCCGGGCTCCAGCTTCACCTCGATGCTACCGATGAAATCGCTGATATCCAGGTCGATGCCTATCGGCAACCCGAGCCCCATGGTCTCGACACGATCGAGGGTCCCGTCCTTCCGGACGATGATCAGGTCCTCGTGCTGACCGGTGAGCTGGAGCTCGCCGTCGCTGTAGTCGAGCAGGGTCAGGGACAGGTTCTTGTCTGACCGGATGCGCTGGATGTTCTGGTAAATGACCTTGTTGACGATGCTCAGGAACTTCTTCGGATCCCGCTCGTTGGCCGCGAGCAGCGTCCGGACGGCCGTCTGGACCATGAGCATCAGCACGCCGCTCTCCAGCCCGTGGCCGGTGACGTCGCCGATGCCGATCTTGACGAGCCCGTCGCTCCGGAGCACGTCGTAGTAGTCCCCGCCGACCTCGTCCGCAGGGGCCATGTAGCCCGCGATATCGAGGCCCGGGATCTCCTGGAGCTCGCTCGGCGCGGGGAGCACCATGAGCTGGAGCTGACGCGCGACGTTGAGCTCGGCGCCGAGCCGGATGTTCTCCTGGGCGAGCTTCGCGTTCAGCTCGCTGATCTCCTCGTTCGCCTTCTCGAGGGCCCTCGTCCGCTCGCCGACGAGCTCTTCGAGGTTGTTCGTGTAGGCCTCGATCTCGCTCGCCATCTCGTTGAACGCGACGCCGAGCTGCCCGATCTCGTCCGCGGAGTTCACGTCGATGCGAACGCCGTAATCGCCCTCGCGCATCCGCGTCGCGCCGGTCGAGAGCGCGACCAGCGCGCCCGTCATCTTGCGGGAGATCAGGTAGACGCCCAGCATGAGCACGAGGAACGAGGCGATCGTGATGAGGACCTGGGTCCCGACGATCACCGTCCTGCTCTTCTCGATGCTCTTCTGCGCCGCGAGGAGCGAGGCGTACATCTCCTTCTTCGGGACGACGAAGCCCATCGTCCACCGCTCCTTGGCGATGCGCGCGTCCGGCCCGGCCCAGCCGTTCACCGGCGCGAGCCGCTGGAGGGCGATGATGTACGTCTCGCCCGATATCACCATCTCCCGGTAGTCGACCTTATCATCGTTCGGGAGGACGATGCCAGACACCCCCGCGTCCTCGCTGTCCTTGAAGAACCGCTGCAGCATGCCGACGCCGGAGTTCTGGCCGGCGCCCGCGTCCGTGCGCAGCCGCAGCGTCTTGGCGCCGAGCTCGTTGACCGCGAAGACGTTCCCGTCCGCCTGCGCCAGGAAGGCGAAGCCCGCGGTGGCCAGCTTGACGTCCTTGATCGACGCGATGAGCTGCGCGAGCGTCAGGTCGAGGCCGACGGACCCAACGAACGTCTTGCGGTCCTTCGCCCAGAGCGGGTGGAACGCCGTCATCACGATGCCGCCGCCCGCCGCGTCGTCGTACGGCGCCGTGACCGTGGTCTGATCCGGGTGCGCATCCAGCCCGGCGGGGTCCTTCGCCCACTCGTTCCAGCTCTCGGCGATACCGGGGAAGAAGAACTTGTACCACCCCTGGTCGTTGTGCCCCGGATACAGCCTGTCGAAGGTCGACGCCATGTCCGTGTACGGCGTCAGCCGCACATACGGCTTGTCCTCGGGGCCGATGTAATAGATCTGAAGCTTGTCGGCGCCGTACTTGCCGAACGCGGGCAGGATCAGATCGAGAAACGCCGTCTCGTCGACGGCCCTCTGGACCTCGGGCCGGATCGTCCCGTCCTTCCCCAGGTAGCCCCAGACGCTGACGACGCTCGGCTCGCGCGGATCGTTCTGGTACCAGTTCCCCTTCGGGTTGTACTTCATCTGATCGCGAAAATACGGGAAGTCGGCGGCCGTCCGCAGGAACGGGGCGATCTCCTCCTCGCGATCGATCACGGTCTGAAGGATGCCGGCGAGCGTCTGGAGATCCCTGTACGCCTCGCCGAGCCTGAGGTTGACGTGAGTGGCCTTGTCCTCCAGGTGATTGGTGAGGTACTCGCGGTTCGCCGAGTTGAGGCCTGCCTCGATCTCCGCGGCGGCCTCGCTGCTCAGCCGGTGGATGCCTTGCCGCCCGACGACGACGTTCCACACGGCACCGAGCAGGACGCTGACGCCCGTCACGAAGATGATCTTGGTGCTGAACTTCCTGAACCTGAAGAGCAGGCTCTGAGCCCGCTGTTCGCCAGGGTTCCGAGGTTGGACGCTCACGGCTGGCAATCTCCTAACGGCACGGCCCTGGGCCACTCGATCGGCATCACGACGCGACGGAGCATGATGACCCAGCCTCCCCTCACATGACCCGCATCGGCTTGCGGCCGGAGCCGGCATAGATCGGCCACGAGGCGAGGCCGTGCGGGTGCGTGATGGCCGCCATGTGAGCGCGCAGCCCGGTGCTCAGCTCCGCGTGGTAGTCCGGCGGGGCGCCGGCGGTCCGGGCCATGTTGGCGGTCACGGAGATCCAGCACTCGACGACGCGCGCGAAGTCGAAGCAGTCCGTGTTCATGTTGTTGATGTCGATCAGGTTGACGCGGATGTCCTCGAGGCCGGCCTCCCCCAGGATCTGCCGCGTCTTTATCCCCGTATCGAGATCCATCCCGATCGACCTGCCGAGCTCGACGAACCGCTTGTAGGTCGCGCGGATGAGGTCCTGCTCCGGATAGCCGTACGCGCACGACAGGAGCTCGTTCGTGATGTAGATCCGGCCGCCCGGCTTGCAGATGCGGTAGAGCTCCTGCATGATGCGCTCGGGCTGCGGAAAGACCTGGAGCGACAGACGGCAAGACACGAAGTCGAACGAGTTGTCCGGCAGGAGCAGCGCCGCGGCGTCCCCGTACTGATACTCGACGTTCTCCAGCCCGAGCCGCCGTATGTGGTCCTGCGCGTACCGGAGCGCGGGCCGGGAGTGATCGACCCCGGTGACGTGCTCTGGCTTGAACTCCTTCTGGAGCAAGATCGCGAAGTCGCCGAAGCCGCACGCGATGTCGGCGATCTTCATCCCCGGGTAGAGGCCGTGGTTCGTCAGCCCCGTCTTCTCGTGCTCCCAGATGATCCGCTCCTGGAGGCGGAGGACGTCGATGAACTCGGCATCTTCGAGCATTCCCTGGCTCGGGTAGAACGCGACGTCGTAGATCTCGACGGAGACGCTCGAGTAGATCTCCGCGATGACCTGAAACTTGCGGATCGCCCAGGGGATGACGCTGGAGATGATCAGCCTGATCTTGAGGTTGGGACGAGCCTCGACGGCCCAACGGACAAACCTGTTGATCTCCAGGAATGCCACGTTGTTCATGTACTTGAGCCGCTTGAAGTCCAGGCAGAGCTCGCCGCTCGCGTTCTTGGCCGCGGTCTCCAGCGTGCCGCGGATGGCCCTCATCTGATCGGCACCGAACGGCCGCAGCATGCCCGAGAGCGCAACCTCCTGGTCGGTCTGGTCGACGCGCATGCTGAAGGTCACCTGCGAGCGCCACGAAGGGAGGCCGCTCGCAGACGAGGGCGGTACGGCGGATTCGCGACCGATCGGAGCTGTCATAGTTCTTCTACCTCAGTGAACGGGAACTGAATCGCCAGGAGGAGCCAGTCCCCGCTCGTGGGTTCGGAGATACTGAGCTTCGAGCCGTAGACGACCGCGAGTTCGAGCAGCCCGAGCGCCTGAGCGTCATCATCCGGAACGTCGTGCTCTAGCTGCTCTCGATACCAGGCCATCGGGTCCGGCTGATTGGCCAGCTGGACAGCATGGTTGTAGAACTTGGCGCTCTGCTCGTTGATCGGGACCTCCGCCTCGACGAGGATGTGGTTCTGCTTCTTGCGGAACCGCATCTTGATCTCGCCGGTGGCGCCGTGATTCCGGTATATCGCTTCCAGCAATTCGTTGAAGAACGTCGATAGCAAGGTCGCGTGGCGCTCGGGGTCATCCTCATTGGCGCTCGCGTACCTCGCGAGGAAATTGGCTAGCTGATGACAGTGGTTCCACCGTTTACTGAAGCCACCGACCGAGAAGTTCGCGGAAATGACCATGCCGTCCGCCGGTAACGCGGGCGGCGGTCGCAAGGTCGGAGCTATGTCGGCCTGCTTGGAAACGGACATCAAAGCCTCGGGGGTTGGTTGACAAGTGAGGCACGAACGAGGTTACCCGGGTTCGGGGTGCCCCGTCGAGTGCATCGCGAGGTTTCCAGCGAGCGCCATCCGGGCCTTCACGCGGCAGAAACGTCAGCGGCCGCCCGGCCGGTTGCACCAGGCATGCCATCGCGCCGTAAACTTTCTGTGATACAGCTCTCATTTATCGAAGATCACTGGCCTCATGACCAGGTGAACCGATGTAGGGTACCGTCTGCTGGTCGACGGTTCCGTTCGGCCGTTTCGCTCTGATCCGGGTGAAACGGGCTCCGCTTGCCTCGGCACGCGATGTTCGTGGGTCACCACGACAGGCAGACATTTTGTCCACAGAGCACCCGCGCCGGCGGCGCCATTTGTAATTCGCTACACATGCGCTCGCCGCTCGCCATCGGCGGAGCGCACAGTGGTTGACCATCAGACCATTTAGAGCAGCAGAAGAGAGGTAATCGAAAGTGCGTCGCTGCTGTCAACCCCTTCCTGCGCGCGACGAAGGCGCGCTCAGACATCGTGTGGTCCCGCGAGTCGCCGCGGGAGTGCGAGGAGATCCGTGCGCCCACCTACCAGCTAGCCCATCGCGCGCCGGGGCCGAGTGCGTCTCTCGGACGCGGATTCGGTATGCGGGCCTCTCGCGCGGGAGTCGGCGTCTCGGGGCAGCGCCGCGACGCGCCCGCGCCGGGCGGGCGCTCGCGGCTGGCGCCGGGTGTCGTCTGGCGCCCGGGGAGCGCTTCACAACATGGATGGTACCGCGGCCCTCGACCTGCTGCGGGGCGCCGCTCGGCCGAGCGCCCCTGCCTTCGGCGCGAGCGGCGCGAGCGGCGCGAACGGCGCGAACCGCGCGAACCGCGCGAACGGCGAACCAACGCGCGAGGTCGGACATGGCAACGATTGAGCTTGACAATCAACCACGCAGGCTGCGTGTGTCCGCCGTTGCGCTGCCCGGCGCGGCTGCGCGCCGCCTCCCGAGCGCAGCGCGCAGCGCGGCCCGATCGCGGGCTCGCGCCGTGCAGCGCCGCCGCGGCGCGCGCGACCGGCGCCTCCGTGTCACCGCGGCGCAGCGCCGCGCCGCTCGATGGCGTCGAGCTCGTCCATCACCGCCTTCACCCGCGGATCCGTGGGATCGACGGCGCGCGCCTTCTCGTACGCCGCGCGCGCGTCCTTCAGCTGGCCGGACTGCGCCAGCGCGTTGCCCAGGTTGATCCAGGCGCTCCCGAGCTTGTCGTCGAGCCGGAGCGCCTCGCGGTAGAGCGCGGTCGCCTTCTGCAGGTCGCCGCGGAGGTGGTACGCATACCCGAGGTTCGAGCGGTACGTGGCGCGCGCCGGGTCGCGCGCCACCGCCGCCTCCAGATGCGGAACGGCGCGCGCGGGATCGTTCGCTGCGAGGAGCGCCGTCCCGAGGTCGTTCTGCAGGCGCGCGTCCGCGGGCGAGAGCCTCGCTGCGCGCTCGTAAGCGCGGATCGCGTCGGCCGTCCTCCCCGCGGCCAGGAGCGCTGTCCCGAGGTTCGCCTGCCGCTCCGCGTCCCCGGGGGCGAGCTCCGCGGCGCGCGTCAGCTCGCGGACGGCGTCTTGCAGGTTGCCGAGCGCGAGGTGAGCGACGCCGAGCGCGGAGTGTGCCTCGGCGTCGCTCGGGGCGAGCTCCGCGGCACGTGTCAGCTCGCCGAGCGCCGCGTCGGCGCGGCCGAGGACGAGGAGTGTGCGGCCGAGCTCGAGGTGCGCGAGCGCGTGATCGGGCTCGAGCGTCACCGCGCGCTTCAGCTCCGGGAGCGCGGCGAGCAGCGTCCTGTCGCCCGGCGCCCCGTTGTAGTCGGTGGACACGCCGGCCCTGGCGATCGCCGCGCGCTGGGCGCCGACGATCGCCGCGGCGTCCTTCCTGTCGAGCTGCGCGGCCGCGCGATAGGCCCTCTCGGCAGCGACGAAATCGCCGCTCGCATAGGCGGCGTCGCCCTCTTCGAGCTTCCTGTCCGCCGGCGTGCCGGTGCCGCGCGCGACGCGCGGAGGAGGGCTCGCCGCCGCTGCCTCGCTGGTGGACGGCGCGTCGAGCGGGACGCCCGAGCCGACCGGCGCGCCCACCTCGCCCGGGGCAGCGTCGCTCCCCGCAGGCGGCGCGGGCGCCGCGTTCGCCTGCGGATCGAGCCGGGTAGACGGCGCGGGGACCTCCCCCGAGGGTCGCGACGCCGGCGCCGGCGAGCGCGACGCCGCCGGGGCGCAGCCGGCGAGCGCGAGCACGACGCCGAGCCGGCGGATCGCTCCGCAGGCGCTCACAGCTTGTACGGGGTCATCGCGTGCTCCTTGCCGTCGTAGCGGAGCAGCACAGGCTTGTTATCCATCTTCGTCGCCACGCCGACCGGCCGCTTCCAGCACCGGACGAGCGCCACGAGCGTCTCGCGCGCGTAGTCGGCGCGCAGGTCGAAGCCGCCGTGCACGTGCTCGAGCAGGAGCTCTCCCCGGTTGCCGTAGTTGGCGTCGACGACACGGATGTACGGATCGCCGAAGTTCGTCAGCTGGAAGAGGAGCTTCTCCTTCACCTCCTTGAACTCGCGGCTCTCGATCTCGAACCTGTCGTTCCGCCCCGAGAAGCCGAACGTGTACATCTTCTGCTCGATCACGAACTCCGGCGTCAGGAACTCGTCGATGAAGGTCACGTCGTTGTAGAGCGCGCGCACCTGGAAGATCTTCTCGCGGCCGAGGCCGAGCCGCATGTCCCAGGTGCGCTTCGCGTCGAGGTCCGCGCACTCCTCCCACTCGCGGCCGAAGCGGCCCTTGTTCCATCGCTCCTCGATGTAGCGATAGAGCTCCACGCCGACCTTGTAGGGGTTGAAGCGGCCCGGCGCCGTCGCCATGACACCGGCGTTGTTCTCGGCGTAGTCGATGATCTCGGACGCATCGAGGACCTTCTCGGTCATCATCTTCGAGTGCCAGTACGAGGCCCACCCCTCGTTCATGATCTTCGTCTGGCGCTGGGGGACGAAGTAGTAGGCCTCCTCGCGGATGATCTCGAGCACGTCGCGCTCCCACCGATCGAGCGGCGCGTGATCGAGCAGGAACTTGAGCACGTCGCGCTCCGGGCGCTCCGGCACCTTGCGCTCCGGCTTCTTCTGGTCCTGCCGCTTCTTCCGCTGCGCCGCGAGGATCTCCTCCGGGTTGATGAAGGAGTCCATGTACTCCTTGGCCCGGAGCTTGTAGGTGTCCATCGGCTCCTCCGTGGGCTCCTCGTCCTCCTTGGGCGCAGGGCGGCCGCTGAAGGGGGCCCACGGGTCGATCAGGTTCTCGAGCGAGAGGCAGTGGTCGACGAACGCCTCGACCTTGTTGATGCCGTAGCGCTCGATGTGGCGCGACACGCGCGCGCCGTGGTTCGCCATCTTGTCGATCCACTTGCGGTCCGGATCGTAGGCGTCGCTCTTCCGCACGGGGTCGAGGATCGGGCCGCGATGGTCGAGATCGGTCGAGCGGAAGCAGAAGTTGTTCTTGAAGAAGTCGACGTGCGCGTACACGTGCGCCATGACGAGCTTCTGGTCGGTGAGCGAGTTGCCCTCGAGCAGGTACGCGTACGAAGGGTTGTTGTTGATGACCATCTCGTAGATCTTCGAGAGGCCATACTCGTAGCTCTTCGAGAGCTGCTCGTACTCCATGCCGAACCGCCAGTGCGGGTAGCGGCTCGGGAAGCCGCCGTACGCGGC
Organism: Sorangium sp. So ce124; assembly: GCF_051525235.1. NCBI lineage: Bacteria > Pseudomonadati > Myxococcota > Polyangiales > Polyangiaceae > Sorangium > Sorangium sp. So ce124. The sequence continues at coordinate 2,647,395 of NZ_CP150312.1, read as the reverse complement.
GATCTCGTTCATCTGGTCGTACGTCAGCATCTCGAAGATGACGGGGAAGAAGTCGAGCCCGTAGTCCTGGGCGATCTTCTCGATGCGCTCCTTCTCGGTGCGCAGGTAGCGGGGAAGCGCGGTGTTCAGGGCGAACTTGCTCATACCGCTCTACTTCCCCTTCCCCAGGAAATCCTTGATGCTGCCCACGATGGCGTCCTTGTCCCTGATCTCGCTCACCACCACCCGATCGTCCTGCGAGAAGTGCTCTTTCAGATCCTTGATGAACTGGCCCGAGCCGTACGGGCTCTCGACCTGCCCGTAGGCGAACATGTTGACCCGCGGCAGGATCTGGGTCTTGAGCACGTCCACGCAGGAGAGCGTGTCGTCCATCGACCAGTTGTCGCCGTCGGAGAAGTGGAACGGATAGATGTTCCACTCGTCCGGCGGGTAGTCGTTGTCGATGATCTGCGAGCAGAGCTTGTAGGCGCTCGAGATCATCGTGCCGCCGGACTCGCGCGTGTGGAAGAACGTGTCCCGGTCGACCTCGCGGGCGATCGCGTCGTGGATGATGAAGCGCGACTCGAGGCCCTTGTACTGGCGGGTCAGCCACGCATCGATCCAGAACGACTCGATGCGCACGATCTCCTTCTGCTCGTCGCCCATCGACCCGGAGACGTCCATCATGTAGATGATGACCGCGTTCGCGACGGGCTCGGTGATCGTCTTCCACGAGCGGTACCGCTTGTCGTCCGGGACGGGGACGACGACGGGCGCCGTCGGGCGGAACGTCCCGCTCGAGATCATCCGCTTCAGCGCCTCGCGGTACGTCCGCTTGAAGTGGCGCAGCGACTCGGGGCCCACCCTGCGGATGCCGGAGTAGCGATCGTGGGCGTTCGAGATCTTGCTCTTGCCCTTGTCCTGGATGTCGGGCAGCTCGAGCTCCTCGCCGAGGATGCCGGCGAGCTCCTCGAGCGTGACGTCGACCTCGAGGAGGTGGTCCCCCTCGCCGCTGCCCGCCTGCCCCTGGCCGGGCTGCTTGTCGTCCGAGCCCCCCACGGGGTCGCCGGGGTTGCCGTCGCCCTGCCCCACGCCGCCGCGCTGCTTGTCGCCGAAGCGGAAGCGCGGGATGTCGATCTGAGGGATGGGAATCGAGACGAGGTCCTTCCCCTTTCGCCCGATGAGCTCGCCCTGCGAGATGTACTTGCGCAGGTTCTCGCGGATGCGGCCGCGAACGATCTGACGGAAGCGCCCGTGATCCTGGTCGATCTTCAACGACACGCTCGCGAGTGTAGCATCGGAAGCCGCCTCGGGTCCGCACGTTCGGCGGGCCGCCGAGGTCTCCCGCCCCGGGGGCGTCGCTTCGCCGCTTCCCCGCTTCCGTTCGGCATCTCCATCTCCACTTCCCCTTCCCCACGTCCCCGCCGTTGCCCCACCGCCACGCCCGCCCGTCGTGAACTGACCCCGTGTTAGCCTCGGCGCCGTGCTTTTCCGAGCGCGCTCCCTCCTCGTGTTCCTCGTGCTCGTGGTCCTCGCGGGGCCGGCCCTCGGGTGCGGCTCCCGAGAGCAGCTCGCCGGGCCGCCCGATCTCGCGGGCGCAGGGGGCGCCCCCGACGCGCCGCCCCCGGACCCGCCGGTGTGCCGGGAGGACGGGCTCCCCTGCCAGGGCGCGGCGGACTGCTGCAGCGCCGTGTGCGCGCAGGGGATCTGCGGCGGCGACAGCTGCGCGCGGGACGGCGCGCCGTGCGCCGCCCCGGGCGACTGCTGCGCCGGCCTGTGCACAGGCGGGCTCTGCGGGCAGGGCTGCTCCGCCGACGGGGCGCCGTGCCAGAGCGCGGCGGACTGCTGCACCGGGGTCTGCATGGGCGGCGCCTGCGGGCGGGGCTGCTTCCGGGACGGGAGCGCGTGCGGGTCCGCGGGGCAGTGCTGCTCGCTGAGCTGCGTGGACGGCGCATGCCGCGCGCCGTGCAGCCCGAACGGCGCGCGCTGCATCGCGGGCGACGCGTGCTGCAGCGGCGCCTGCATCGCGGGCGTCTGCGCCGAGGCGTGCGCGCCCGACGGCTCCGTGTGCGGCCAGAGCGCGGACTGCTGCACCGGGCGCTGCAACGCGGGCATCTGCGGCGGGTGCATCTCGGACGGGGACGCGTGCGGCTCGGCCGACGCGTGCTGCTCCGGCGCCTGCGCGCAGGGCGTGTGCGGGGGCGCGGCGTGCTCGCACGCGCCGTGCGCGATCGGCGCGCCGCTCGCCGCGGAGTGCGGCGGGTGCGCGGCGGAGCTCTGCCGGTTCGATCCGTTCTGCTGCACCACCAGCTGGGACGAGATCTGCGCCGGCGAGGTCCCCAGGCTCTGCGGGCTGGTCTGCGCCGAGTGCGCCGAAGACGGCGGCCGCTGCGCGTCCGGCGAGGCGTGCTGCAGCGGCGCGTGCGAGGACGGCGTCTGCCGGCCCCCGTGCACGCCCGATGGCCAGCCGTGCGCGGACGCCGGCGAGTGCTGCAACGGCAGCTGCCAGGACGGCCTCTGCGGCGGCCCCGCTTGCTCATCCGACGGGACGGGCTGCGGAGGATGTGTGGCCGAGAGCTGCTGCGCGCAGCTGAACCAGTGCCTGCTCCGTTCCGCTTGCGCGGACGACGTGGCGTGCTTCTTCGGCTGCCTCGACAAGGGGAGCGGCCCCGCCGTCTGCGGCTTCGAGTGCATCCACAGCCCGGAGACGTTGCAGCTGCTGCGCTGCGTGGGCACGAGCTGCGGCGGCGGCACCTGCTTCTGACGCGGGGCGCGATGGCGTCGCGAGGGGAGAGGGTCCCGCGCGGGCGACGCGCTCGCCGCGCCTGCGGCTCCTCCGAGCGCGTCTGGAGCGCGGATTTGCCGGGCGCCTGACGCGCAATAGGCGCTTCCGCCGGGGTTGGCTACAGCGGATCCTGATTTCGATTCCGGTGCTTCCCGCCGACTTTCCGACCGGGAAAGAGGGAAGGCTGTGGCACCATGAGTCCACGAGCGAGCTCATGTCGAGAGAGCTCGGGGGGAGGGCTCAATGCCGAGAGGCGAGACATCGAAGGATACGTCCAAGCAGAGAAAGCGGGTTCAGAGCAGCGAGCGCGAGCAAGCTGCGCCTGCGAACTCCCAGGGTGAGGCCGGTCGGAAGGCGCCGCGCAGGCGGACGAAGGCCGCTGCCGGCGCGCGGATGGCCGCTGGGTCGACCCGGCGGGTGACCCGGGCGAAGAAGGGAGCGAGCAAGGCAGGAGCGAGCAAGGCAGGAGCGAGCGCCTCGGCGCGGCCGAGCGCGCCGCGGAGCACCGCGGGGACGCAGAAGAAGAAGACCGGCAGCGCGTCGAGGAAGACGACCGCCGGACAGACGAGCCGGCAGCAGAGCGGCGCGGCCAAGAAGGCGGCCACGACGAGGAAGCGGACCGCCACCGGTGGCGCGGCGGGGCGCGGCCGGAGCTCGGCTGGCGCGACGCCTGCCGGCGGGCGCAAGACGACGCGCTCGGCGGGCGCGAAGCGCGCAACGCCGCAGCGCGCAGCTGCGATGAGGAAGCCGTCCGCCAGCGCCCGCGTCGGGCGCGGAGCAGCACGGCGAACGAAGGCGGCGCAGCCGGGCGCACAGAGGGCGGGGCAGAAGCGCGCGACCGCCGGCAAGCGGTCGGCGGCCAGCTGAGCTGCAGCATCGGGCGCGCCGCTCGCCGCGGAGCGCCCAACCGCACCTTTCCCGGCGCATCCCATCACAGACATCCCAAGAAGGCGCCGGCAGAGGCTCGGCTGTCGAGCCTCCGCGCCCGGCCGCGATCAGGGCGGTGACGGCAACGGCTCGCCGACCATGAGGACCACCCAGGTGGCGGCCAGGAAGGGATACGGCGCCCCGCCGAGGCCTGGCATCGCCGACCGCCCGCGCCGCGCGCAGAGGGGGCAGCCCGCGTCGCCGCGCCGGCCGAACAGGTACCGGCGCGAGGGCGGCGGCGACGCAGGACAGACGACCTGAACTTCATCGCCCTCCATCACTCCGCGCAACCCCCCCATCTCGCCCTGCAGCGGAAGCGCCTCCGTGCGCCCGGTCTCCTGCGACGCCCCGCGCGACAGCGGAGCGCGACCGCCCTCGCGAAGCCAGCGCTCGATGGCCCGACAAGCAGCCGCTGGCGTAGGGCGATGCTGGACCATCGTAGGAATGTTCCTTCTGCCGAGCCGAACACAAGCGGCCCAGGCTCCGGATGTAACCCCGCACTGCGGGCGAGGTTCATCCTAGCAGGATCCCCGGACCATGCATGGATGACATTCCGTATCTGCGTGGTGCTTCCCACCGCGACAGCCTGTTGTCTCGGCTGTCGTCATGATTGTCGTCTCGTACGCTTCCGTCTGCTCCCCCTGCTCAATCGATATCTCCGAGGCGCACGCGGAGGGCAGGGCGGCGACATGGCTGCGCAGCGCGGCAGCGTGCCCCGCCGCCGGCTGGCGCGCAATGGAGCACAGACGCTCCCCGGCTCGCGCTCTCCAGCGATCAGGCGAGGCGGATAGCGACAGGACATCCCGGAGAGGCGCGAAGGCGAGCCCCGATGGCGCGCGGCGCTCGCCGGGTCGAGCGGAGAGGACGCTCTCCGCCCATCGTCAAGGATCGTTTGCGGGGCAGCTCGGGATGGAGACGACGTGGCTCAGGAGAATACCGACATGCGTCCTTCAGCCCTGGCGGGAAGCTCCGGGGCCGGCGCACGGGCGCCGGCGGGGCGGCGGACGCGAGCGAGGCAGGTCACTGCGGGATGGGGATCGGCGGCGGCTCGTCGTCGGGCACGATGCAGGACGACAGGTCGAACAGCATGAAGAGCAGCGCCTTCTCCTGAGCGCTCAGCTCCTCCGTGGAGCACCCCCCCGGGAAGGGCGGGCCCGTGAGGTCCGCCGCAGAGACATGGATGTCCGTGAACACGAGGCGCCCGCACTGCTGATCTTCTGCGGCGTCGACGGGCGTGTTGAAGGTGAAGTACTGGACCCCGGGCGGCTCGGGTTCATCGTAATAGATCCACCGGGTCGAGATGCCTTCGGTCACGTCGCTCACCGTGTGCTGCGCGCCGTTGATCACGATCTCGCCGGGGACGTCCGACGCGCCGACGTTGACGAGCCACTCCGCGAGGGCTTGCCCCTTCGGGAGCGTGGTGTCCACGCGCGCCGTGAGGGGGCTCTCCGGGTCCTCGATGTTGTTGTCCCAGACCGCCGTGTCCGGGAACGGCGCCGGCCCCTTCTTCAGCCAGACGTTGTGCCAGTGGGACGCGAACACGCGCCCGCCGAGCGAGGTATAGTCCAACATGGCCTGGCGCGCGGGGCCGGGCTTGTCTTCCTGGTGCGGATCGCCCTCGCAGGCGAGGATCACCATGTCGTACTGGCGCAGGGCCTCGACGGTCCCCCAGAGGCTCGTGGCCGGGGTGAACTCCGCGCCTTGATTCAGGCCATCCGCATAGCGCGTCGTCACCACGTGATCGACGTCCCCGCGGCCGGCGAACAGGTTGATCCGTCCGGTCCCGGTCTCCGGCGTGAACTCGCTCTCATCGATCCCGAGCTTGTGCAGCAAGCACTCGAGCGGATCGGCGCCGCCCGTCGTGAGCGCGATCTTCGGGATGTGCCCCTCCGATTGGTTGCGCGGCAACCGGATGATCCCGGCGTCCGTCGCGGTGTCCTCGCATCGCTTGACCACGGGGAGCGTCATCTCGCGGCGCCATTTGCCCACCTGGACCACCAGCGGGATGTTCTCGCCGACCGGCACGTCCTCCAGGACGAACTTTCCTTCCGTATCGGTCAGCGCCGTCACGAGGGGTGAGCCGGAGAGCGTCGCGCTGCACTGATCACAGGTCGCGCCGTCGGGGATGGGATCGAGCGGCGCATTCGGGACGTAGACGATCACGTTGTAGAGCGGCAGTTTGCCCGAGGGGTCGTATACGGTGCCGCTCACCGTGGTCTTCGCCCCGTTCTCGCATTCGACCTGCTGGCACTCGAGGCCCTCGCAGCCCCCTGCGCCTCCGACGCCGCTCCCGCTGGCGATCGCCGGGAAGCCGCCGAAGCCACCGCCGCTCCCACTCCCGCCGCCAGGCCCAAAGCCGCCAGGCCCCGCACCGCCGGACGCTATGGGCGCCGTGCCCCCGGTATCTCCGCAGGAGCATCCAGCCATGACGCCCGGTGCTACAGCGATCGCAGCCATCAAGACTCCCGCCTTGCCCGACCAAGTCACCATTTCGAGCCTCCCGGCGACGCGAGCAAAGGTGCTCTGCTGCCGCCCAGTCTCTATCGTATGCCAGACTGTAGAAATCGGGAAGTATGTCCAGCAAAGAGCAGGAATGGAGCGATGGGTTATTAGGGCGAGTCCTGATACCTCTGACTACCGCGTCCGCGGAGGACACGCGTGTCGCGCGGTCGGACGGCCTGGACAGCGGATCTCCGTGCGTCCGACATGGTGCGTGACGCAATGACAAGAGGGATTGACGGATAGATGATTCGTAACGAGCGCGTTGCCCTGGCGCGCCGCGCAATCGCGCCGCGAGCGAGGCCCCGCGACGAGCGCCTCTCGCGCCTCCGGCTCGCCTGAGCCCGCCTCGGGCCGGACCGGCGGATTACTGCGGATCGACGCGGGTCAGCCCGAACCAGAGCACGGCGTGCCACCGCTCGTGCCACTTCAGCAGCATCGGCCCGATCGCGAGCCCGGCCTCCACGGTCCGCAGCTCGTCCTTGAGCGCGCGCACGGGCCAGGGATTGCCGAACGCCTTCTCGCCATACGTCAGCGCGAGCGTCGGCTCGCCGTCGAGCTCCGAAGGGAGCAGCTGCGCCTTGAAGCGGCACACCCGGCTCCCGAAGACCACGTTGGTGCCGGAGTTGCCGCCATGATCGAACTCGTTCCCTTTCCAGGGCATCCAGCGCGACGCGAGCGCCGTGATCAGCGGGCGCGTCGCCAGGTGGATCCCGGCCGTCGGCTGCAGGGCGAGCAGGCGCCCTCGCGGTAGATCGCCGAGCTCCGCCGGATCCGCCGGCTTCCCTGCCTCGTAGAACTGCCTCAGCGTAGCCGGGTGCGCGCCGACGAGGCTATCGAGGGAGGTCGTCCTGGTGCCATGACGGTGCCCGACGGACGGGCGTGCGCTCTGCTCGCTCTGGGTGGTCATCGGAGCGCCTGGCATTCCACCGCGTCCGACAAGGGTCAACGGCAACCGTCAGCGCTCGTCTTCGCCCGGTTCCCCCGGTTCCTTCGGTTCCCCCGGTTCCCCCGCGCTCGCCGTGTTCGCCTCTCGCGCCTCTCGCGCCTCGCCGAAAGGCGCCGCGCCGCCCGCGACGATCGCCTGGTACGCCCGGCGTACGCGCTCGGTGATCGCGCCGTAGCGCGCGAGCAGCTCGCGCGCGGCCTCGGCCGCGGTGCGGCCCCGGATGCCCGTCCGACGCGCGAGGGTCGGGACCCCGGGCGCGTCCTCCTCGAGGAGCTGCGAGGCGTCGGCGTGCACGATGCGGATCCGCTGCTCCAGCTTGCGCAGGAACGCGTGGCCGTCCCGGAACGTCTCGGCGTGCTGGGCCGAGAGGTGTCCGGCCGCGGCGAGCGCGTCGATCGCCGCGAGCGTCTCGGTGGTCCTGACGCGCGGATCGGCGCCGTGCCGGATCTGAAGGAGCTGCACCGCGAACTCGATGTCCGCGAGGCCGCCCCGCCCGAGCTTGAAGTCGCGGCGGCCGCGGCGCTCGTGCGAGAGCTCTAGCTCCATGCGCAGCCGGAGCCTGTGGATCTCCTCGGCGATCCGATCGAAGTCGTCCGCCTGGAGGTACGCGGCCTCGTGCGCGATGGCGATCGCCTCCGCCCCGAGCTCGGGATCGCCGGCCGACGCGCGCGCCCGGATCAGCGCGAGCCGCTCCCAGATCGCCGCGCGCATGTGCCGCGCGCCGGGCGACGACTCCGGCTCCGCGGGCGCCGGGGAAGCCGCGTCGGCGCGGCGGATGCCGTGGTAGCGAGCGAACGAGTCGACGGACGTGACGAGCAGCCCCTGGCTGCCCGACGGGCGCAGGCGCGTGTCGAGCTCGTAGCCGGGGCCCGCCGCGTGCGACATGGAGATGAGCCGGATGATCTGCCGCGCGCGCCGCGCGTAGTACGTGCCGGGGTCCGACGCGACCCCGTGCTCGCCGGGCGGCGCGCACGCCGGGTCGAACAGGAAGAAGACGTCCAGATCCGAGCCGTAGCCGATCTCGCGGCCGCCGAGCTTGCCCATCGCGATCACGGCGAGCCCTCTCACGGGCTCGCCCGCGGGCGTCCCCAGCGCGAAGCGCGTCGCGGCCTCGAGCGACGCGTCGGCCAGATCCGAGAGCGCCAGCGTCGCCTCGCGCGTGCCGACCTCGCCGCTCAGGTCGGCGAGGCCGACCTCGATGGTGACGCGCGCCTTGGCGCGCCGGAGCGCCCCGATGAGCGCCTCCTCCGGATCCTCGTCCGGCGACGCCTCGCTGAGGCTGGCCTCGATCGTGTGTCGGATCAGCTCGGCGCTCGGCGCGCCGCGCGCGAACAGGACGGCGTCGACGAGCTCGGGGTACCTCACCATGGCGTCGCCGATGAACGCGCTCGACCCGAGCGCCTCGACGAGCCTGCGCAGCGCGCGAGGATCGTCGCCGAGCATGCGCGCGTAGACGGAGGAGTGCCTGATGCGGGAGAAGCACAGCCGGAGGAAGCGCGCGGCCTGCTCCGGATCGGCGGCGTCGACGACCGCGGCGAGCAGCGTCTCCGCGAGGGACGAGGACGCCTCGCGGCTGCGCGCGCCGAGCAGGCCGTCCGGGTGACGCGAGAGCTCGAAGAGATCGTCGGCGACGTCGCGGAAGCGCGCCGCAAGCGTCGCGTTCGGCTCCGGCGGCGCGGCGGGCTCGGGCGCGGCGCCGCCGGCGCCGGCCGCCGGCTCGCCGCCGAGGACCAGCACGGCGTGCTTCGCCAGCGCCTCGGCGAACGCGTCGCGATCGCCGTGGTCGAGCGCGGCCATCGCGTCGATCCACCGCGACGGCCGGGAGCTCCCCTTCGGCAGGAGCGACAGGAGCCGGGCCTTGATGCGCCCCCGGCGCTGCGCGGTGTCGGCCAGGAACGCCGCGGCGTCCTCGAAGCGCAGCGTCCGCGCGAGGCGCGCGATCTCCGCCTCGCTGTCGGGGAGGAGGTGCGTCTGCACGCCGGTCGCGGACTGCACGGCGTGCTCCGCGCGCCGGAGCGCGAGGTAGCCCTCCACGAGCTCCCGCCCCTCCCGGTCGGTCACGTACCCGAGGGCGCGCAGGCGCCGCAGGCCGTCGAGCATGCCCTGCGCGCGCGCGCGGGGCTCGCGCCCGCCCCAGATGAGCTGCAGGGCTTGCACGAAGAACTCCGCCTCGCGGATCCCGCCCGGGCCGAGCTTCAGGTCGCGCGACGCGTCGTGCGGGAGCTCCGCGCGAGCGCGCTCGACGAGCTCGATCATGTCGACGGCGAGCTGCGGATCGACCTGGCGCCGCCACACGAACGGGCCGAGCACCCCGAGCGCCTCGGCGCCGAAGTCGAGATCGCCGGCGATCTCGCGGGCGCGGAGCAGCGCGGCGCGCTCCCAGAGGCGGCCGAACGACTCGTAGTAGCGCTCGGCGGCGGCCAGCGAGTTGACGAGCGGACCGCTCCGGCCCTCGGGGCGGAGCCGGAGATCCACGCGCCAGACGAAGCCGTCCTCCGTGACCTCCTCGAGCGTCGACGTGAGGCGGCGCGCGACGCGGGCCCAGAAGTCGTGCAGGGTGACAGAGACGGCGCGATCGCCGGGCAGGCCCACGTGCCCGTCGTCCGTGTCGTAGAGGTAGATCAGATCCACGTCGGAGCCCGCGTTGAGCTCGTCGCCGCCGAGCTTCCCCATCCCGAGCACGACGAACTTCGAGCGCGCGCCCGTCGCGGTGCGCGGCTCTCCGAACCGCGCGGTCACGGCGGAGACGGCCTCGGCGAGCGCGACCTCGATCGTGGCCTCGGCGAGGGCGGTGAGCTCGCGCGCGGTGACGTCGATGTCCGCGCCGCCCGCCGACGGCGGGAGCAGCTCGCGCAGCGCGACGCGGATCCGCTCCTCGCGCGCCACGCGCCGGAGCTCCCGCCGGACGCGGTCCGTGTCCGAGACGTCGCCGACGCGGCTCCGGATCCGCGCCAGGTACGTGCCGCGATCGCGGGCCGTCTGGTGGCCTTCCGCCGCGAGCCGCTCCACGATGTCCGGATTTGCCTCGATGATCGCGCCGATCGCGGGGTAGGCGGCCGTCAGGAGCGCCGCGATGGCGAACGGCATCGTCCCGGGACGAAGCCGAGACGACAGCCGCTCCGCGCGGTCCTTCACGCGTTGCTCATCGATCGCGCTGGCGATCTCCAGGAGCCTCGAGACCTGTTGCATGGCGGGAGGCTAGCAAGACCGTGGGGGCGTGAACGGCGGTTCCGCAGGGCCCGACCGCCGGTTTATCGCGACCTGGCCCCACCTCGCGCCTTGGCGGCGTCGCTCTCAGATCCTATGCTCGCCGGGTGCGATTGCTCTGCGTCTCGGATATTCACGGCCACGCCGACGCGCTCGCGGCGGTCCTGGCCACGGCCGAGCGCCGAGGGTACACCCAGCTCCTGGTCGCCGGAGATCTCTGCTTTCCCGGCCCGAAGCCGCTCGAGACGTGGCGCCGGCTCACCCAGGCCAAGGCGGTTTGCGTACAGGGCGTATCGGATCGCGCCCTGGCGACGCTGGACCTCGACAAGGTCAGGGCGCGGAGCGAGCACGAGCGAGCGCGGCTCGATCGCCTGTCCCAGACGCGCACCGAGCTCGGCGAGCTGATCCTTGCGCGGCTGGCGCGGCTCGCCCCGACGTACCGCCTGCCGCTCGAGGACGGCGGCGAGCTCGTCCTGGTCCACGGCTCCCCGGCGGATCCGCTCGAGCCGATCTCTCACGACATGACGGACGAGGAGGTGCTCTCCCTGCTCGGCGACGATCCGGCGGATGTCGTGATCTGTGGTGGCTCCCACGTCCCGTTCGATCGGATGGTGGGCGGCGTGCGCATCATCAACGTCGGCTCGGTGGGTGAAGCGCCGTGCTCGCTGCGGAGCGACGTGCGGGGCGCCGTTGATCACGTGCGCGTCGGTGCGCGCGCCCCTGGCGAGCTTGGCGAGCTTGTGCGGAGCGGCGGTTCCGTCACCGCGTATGGCGCGATGCACGCCGACGCGACGTTCATCGAGATCCGGGCGGGCGAGCTCTGGGTCGAGCAGGTCGTGGTGCCGCTCGGCAGGGCTGCGTGAGCGCGCGGGTGAGCAGGTGCGCGGGTGCGCTCCGTCGGGAGCGACGCGCAAGTCGTGGGAAACGCTCGAACCACGCGGACCACGCGGACCACGCGGCCCACGCGAACCACGCGCGACGCTCCGTCACGCACCCTACCCGACAGGGAACATCGCCTGTGCCATGCCCTCCCGCTTGAACCTATTTCAAGGATTTAGGATCATCCTCAGGGAGCATGGGCAGCTACCTCCCCGACGATGACTTCGAGGCCACGCGGGTGGCCAACGTTGGGGAGCTCCACAAGGAGATCCCGGCGCGCTCGCCGAAGGACCGCGCCTACCTCATCGTGCTCGCTGGCTCGAACGTCGGCGAGATGTACCGGGTCGAGGGCGCCGAGATCGTGATCGGCCGGGCATCCGGGGCGACCATCCGGCTGAACGACGACGGCATCTCGCGGCGCCACGCGCGCCTCCTCCAGATGGACAGCCAGGTGCTGATCGAGGATCTCAACAGCTCGAACGGGACGATGGTGAACGGCGAGCACGTCACGCGCCTCGCCCTGCACGACGGCGACAAGATCCGCCTGGGCTCGACGACCATCCTCAAGTTCACCTACCACGACCACCTGGATGAGTCGTTTCAGCAGCAGATGTACGACGCCGCGCTGCGCGACGCCCTCACCAAGGCCTTCAACAAGAAGTATTTCCTGGATCGGCTCGAGACCGAGGTCTCCTATGCCCGGCGGCACGGCGCGCACCTGTCGCTGCTCATGTTCGACGTCGATCATTTCAAGAGGATCAACGACACCTTCGGGCACCTCGCCGGCGACTACGTGCTTGCGAGGATCGCCAAGATCGCGAGCCACACGGTGCGGACCGAGGACGTGTTCGCGCGCTACGGCGGTGAAGAGTTCGGCATCCTGTGCCGCGGCGTGGGGCTCGAGAATGCGGGCATCCTCGGCGAGCGGCTGCGCCTCCTCATCGAGGGGTCGGTCTTCGAGCACGAGGGCGTTCGCATGCCGACGACGATCAGCGTCGGCGTCGCGGCGCACCCCGAGCTCTCGGTGCAGACCGGCATGGAGCTCATCGCGGCGGCCGATGAGGCGCTCTACGAGGCGAAGCGCACAGGCCGCAACCGCGTGCTCCTGAAGTTCGGCGCGAAGCCGTAGAGCGGGGCCCCGGCTCATCACACCACCGACCAGCGCGGCCGCGGCCGCGCGACGCCGCCGCGCCACCCGGTGCGCCGGGGCATCGGACGATGCGCCCGCAGAGCGCGGGGCGACCGGGCGACAGCGCGCGGTCGCTGGCGCGCGCCTCAGTCGATCTTGAGGAGTTCCTTGACCTTGGCGATGACTTGCGGGGCCTGGATGGGCTTCGTGATGTACGCGTTCGCGCCGAGCTGCAGCGCGCGCTGACGATCCTCCTGAGACCCCTCGGTGGTGATGATGATGATCGGGGTGTCCTTGTGGACCGGATCCGTGCGCACGCGCTTGACGAGCTTGAGCCCGTCCATGATCGGCATGTTGATGTCGGTGATGATCACGTCGTACTTGGTCGAGGCGAGCTTGCGGAGACCGTCGACGCCATCGTCCGCCTCGGTGACGCGGAGGTTCTTCACGCGCGCCAGCGCGAAGACCAAGAGCTGCCGCATCATGGGCGAGTCTTCAACGATCAGACACGAGTACTCGGCCATGATCAGTCCTCCAGGTCCAGGAATGCCTGGACGCCAGGCACCTTCCGGCCGGCGTCGGTGAAGAGCCGCGCGTTGATGAGGGCGGGGGCGGCCTGGGCCCCGAGGAGCTTGAAGAGCTCGGTGTCCACGTTCACGAACTCCGTCTTTTGCGGGAGCGTGCTGAAGATCGCGATGACACCCACGGTGCGCCCGTTGAAGTCGAGCGGGATCACTGCAGCGGGATCCTCGATGCTCCCCTTGGAGACGTCCTTGGTCTCGTCGAAGAAGATTTCCCCCTTCGAGAATGCCTGGCCGACGACGCCTTCGGTCACCGGCATGCGCACGATCTCCTCCACCGCGACGCCTTCGCTCGCGATCGAGACGAGCTCTTTACCATCGGGAGACGCCAGGTACACGGAGAAGGCGCCCGCCCCGAGGAACTGCGCCAGGAGCTCCTTCAGGTTGCGGAGGACATGGCGCACGTTGCGCGCCGCATGCAACTGCGACAGCGCGACGTACAGGTTCGCGAGGTTCGCTAGCTCTCCCTCCGCCTCCGAGTAGCGGCTGTTGAAGCGGTCCGAGGCCGCCACCATCCGCACCGACTGCGTCACGAGGTCGCGCTTCTCCTGCTCGAGCTCCTCGATCTTGCGGAGCAGATCACGGATGGCCGAGTCGCTCGCGAGGTGCGCGCGGAGCTTGCCGTTCTCCGACTCGAGCTCGGAGATCTTGTCGCGAAGGCGCTCGTTCTCGCGGAGGAGCTCCTCGGTCAGCTGCGCCCCCTTGCGGAAGAACTGCTGAATGAAGGCATCGCGCTCCTTCTTCAGGTCCTCGGGGGGACGATCGCTCGGACGCCCTTTTTTCTCCGTCATTTTATCCCGGGGTTCTCCAGAGCTTCGGACCGTATCATGCGGGGCTGACCGGACGGAAGCGTCGAGCGCGGGCCAGAGGGGTGCCCGGCGCCCCCGCCGAGGGCAGCGACCGGCAGCCGCGTCGCCGTCCCCGCGGACAACGTCGGTTCGGCCCCGCCGGCCCTACCCCGGGGACCGGACCCCGCCGTCTCGGCCCCCCTGCCCCCGTTGCCCCCACCGCCACGACTACGCCCTCTCCAGCTGCTTCATCTGCTTCAGCAACCTGGTCCACCTGCGCAGCTCCCGTCCGAGCAGCACGGGTGACTTCTGGAGCGACGCGATGTCGCGCGCCCCGACGAGCAGCATGACCGCCCGGAGCTCGGCCTCGACGGTCTCGAGGTACCGCACCGCTCCGTCCCGTCCCCCCGAGACGAACGCCTGGAGGACCGGACGCGCGATCCCGGCAGCATGCGCGCCGAGGGCAATCGCTCGAGCGATGTCAAGGCCGCTCGTGACGCCCCCGGTCGCGATGATGGTCTTGAAACGAGGACGGATAGCGCGGGCGATGAGCACCGAGGCGGCCGTGGGCACACCCCATTCGCGCAGCGCCTCACCGAGGGAGCGGGCTGCGCCCTCGGCGCGCGCCGCCTCGACGGCGACCCAGGAGGTGCCTCCGGACCCGGAGACGTCCAGATCGCGGACGCCTGCCCGGACCAGGCGGTACGCCGTCCCCGGGCCGATCCCGCAGCCGGTCTCCTTCGCGATGACCGGCACGCTGAGGCCGCTCGCGAGCCGGGCCATCGCGTCCAGCGCGCCGGCGAAGTCCCGGTCGCCGCCCGGCTGGACCAGCTCCATCGCGGGGTTCATGTGGACGCAGAGCGCGTCGGCGCCGACCTGGGCCACGAGCTCGGCGACCGCCTCCGTGGACAGCGATCGCGCCTGCACGGCGCCGATGTTCCCGAGGAGGAGGGTGGTCGGAGCGTGCGCGCGGACCTCGTACGTCGCGGAGGCGTCGCCGTTCAGCATCGCCCGCTGGCTCCCGAGCCCGAAGCCGTACCCGCGCTCCTCGGCGATCTGCGAGAGCTCCCGGTTGATCGCGTGCGCGCGCTCCGTCCCGCCGGTCATGGCCGCGATCAGGAGCGGAGCGCGGAGCCGCTTCCCGAGCAGCAACACCGAGGTGTCGATCGCGTCGAGGGAGAGCTCCGGCAACGCGTCGTGGATCAGCTCGACCTGCTCCAGCAGCGTGGTCTTGGCTCGAAACCCGACATCACCGGTCGCGCAGAGCTCGATGTGGTCCGCTTTCCTCTCGGAGATGTCCTTCGCCTCTTCCGTCATGGGGGCACAACTTTACGCGGTCGCCGACCGCCGTCGAAAAGGAAGTGGCATGGACAAAGAAACGCCAAAATTCGCCCCCCCGGGCCAGGCGTTGCCGCCCGGTCCGCCTTCTGCTGTAGCTACGGGGGAACTACCGCGCGACCGCCGCGCGGCGGTGGCATACAGTAGCTGTATGGACCTCCCGGACGAACCGCAGATCCGCTGGATCCTTCGTACGACCGCAGCGCTCCTCCAGCACGGCGCGGAGCCGGTGCGCGGGCTGGTTCAGCCGACGGCCGAGTTCTTCCCGGACGCGTTCGACGGCTCGCCGAAGACGGTGGCCGCCCTGATGCTGCGGGTCCAGGAGCACGCCGGGCTCCAGGATCTCCCGGTGGAGCTCGCGGTGGTCACCCCGGAGGGGCAGGCCAGCACCGTGAGCTGCTCGAGCGGCGCGTGCGGCGGGATGGCGCTGGAGTCGAAGCTGGAGCGCGTCGCCCCGCGCGGCGACGGCGGGTACCGGGTCGCGCTCTCCGCGGGCGAGCTCCGCAACCCCACGGTGCTCACGACGGCGTTCGTGCGCGCCGTGGCGTACATGTTCCTGAGCGAGGCCGGCGCCTTCGACGCGCTCGCGCCGTCGGACCGCGAGCCCGCCGTGGATCTCGCCGCCGTGCTGCTCGGCTTCGGTGTCCTCACCACGAACGGCTCTTACCTGTACGCGAAGGGCTGCGGCGGCGTGCAGGTGCACTCGGCGACCAAGATGCCGGTCGACGAGCTCGCGCTCGCGCTCGCCATTTACTGCCGGCTGCACGACGTGCCCGATCGGACCGCCGCGCGGCACCTCGACGTGACGCCGCGCGCCCACTTCGACGAGTCCGCCGTCTGGGCCAGCTCCAACGCCGCGCTCGTCCGCATGCTGCGCGCCGCGCCGGACCGGATCGCCGCGGACGACTACGCGATCGGCGAGTCGAGGAGCTGGCTGGCCCGCGCGCTCGGCCTCGGCAAGCGCCGGCCGACGCGGACGGCGGACGACGAGCTGCGCGAGCTCGAGCGAGAGCTCGCGCCCGCGGCCGGCGCGGCGAAGCCGCGACCGCTGGACGAGGGCAAGGCCAAGAAGCTTGCCGAGATCCGTGCTCTCGTGGACGAGAGCCTGGGGAGCTGAATGAGCGTACGACTCTGGGACAAAGGGGGCGCGACCGACGCCCAAATGCTGCGTTACACCTCGCGCGACGACTGGCAGCTCGATCAGCGCCTGCTCGCGTACGACCTGCGGGCCACCGTCGCGCATGTCCGCGGGCTCGCGCGGATCGGCGTGCTCAGCGAGGCGGAGCGGGACGCGCTCGTCCGCGAGCTCGAGGTGCTCGCGGCGCAGAACGAGGCCGGCGAGCTGCGGCTCACCGAGGACGACGAGGACGGCCACAGCGCGATCGAGGCCGCGCTGGTCGCCCGCATCGGCGACGCGGGCAAGAAGGTGCACACCGGCCGGAGCCGCAACGATCAGGTGCTCGTCGCCACGCGCCTGTACGAGCGCGACGCGCTGGACGAGCTCGCCGAGAACGCGACGGCCGGCGCCCGCGCGCTGCTCGAGCTCGCCAGGCGCGAGGCGGAGACGCCGATGCCCGGCTACACGCACCTGCAGCGGGCGGTACCGTCGTCCGTCGGCTACTGGGCCGCCTCGTTCGTCGAGGGGCTCACCGACGCGATCGACGTGGTGCGCGCGACGCGGGCGCTCGTCGATCGCTGCCCGCTCGGGGGCGCCGCGGGCTTCGGCGTGAACCTCCCGCTCGATCGCGTCGGCGTCGCGCGCGAGCTCGGGTTCGCCGGCGTGGCGCTGAACCCGCTCGCGTCCCAGACGTCGCGCGGCATCATCGAGGCGCAGATCCTCGCCGCCGCGTGGCAGGTGATGGCCGTGAGCCGCCGGCTCGCGTGGGATCTCAGCCTGTTCGCGATGAGCGAGCTCGCGTTCATCCGCCTCCCGGAGGCGTTCACGACCGGCTCGTCGATCATGCCGCAGAAGCGCAACCCCGACGTCGTCGAGCTCATGCGCGCCGCGTGCTCCGTCGTCCAGGGGGCGCTCGCCGAGGTGCAGTCGATCGTGGCGCTCCCGTCGGGCTACCACCGCGACCTCCAGCTCACGAAGGGCCCCACGATGCGCGGGCTCGACGAGGCGCTCGCGACGTCGCGCCTCTTGCCGCGGCTCGTCGAGGGGCTCGCGTTCGACCGGGAGCGCATGGCCCGCGCGATCACGCCGGAGTGCTTCGCCACGGATCGCGCCGTCGAGCTCGCCGTGGAGGGCGTCCCCTTCCGCGAGGCCTACCGCAAGGTCGCGGCCGAGATCGCGGCGCTGCCGGCCGGCGACGCCGCGGCGAGCCTCCGCGCGCGCGTGTCGCTCGGAGCTCCGGGCAACCTCGCGCTGGACGATCTTGCCCGCAGGCTCGATCGCCACGCCCGCTAGCTCCGCCCGTCAGAGCTCCCGCGGTGGGCGCGCGCGCCGCGCCGTCGCCGCCCGCCCGAGGTCCGGGGCCCCGGCTCCGCGTGTCAGCGATCCCTGATGGAATTCCTGACACGCGGAGCTAGCGCCGCCGCGTCAGCTCGCGGACGGCGCCCGGGTCCGCCACCAGCACGAGGGTCGCCATGTCGAGGAACAGCCCCGTGTCGACGACGCCGGGGATCTTGCGGATGCGCGCGTCGACCGCTGCGGGCGCGTCCATCGGGCCGAACGCGGTGTCGAGGATCCAGTTGTGGTTGTCGGTCTGGAAGGGATACCCGTCCGCGTTCTTGCGGATCGCCGGCTTGCCCCCGAGCGCGGTCAGGTGCCGCGCGGCCGTCGTGCTCGCGAAGGGCACCACCTCGACGGGGATGGGCACGCGCGAGCCGAGCTTCTCGACGAGCTTCTCGGGCGTGACGAGGATGATGAACTCCGCGGCCTCGTAGGCGACCACGCGCTCGCGGAGGAGCGCGCCGCCGAGGCCCTTGATGAGGCCGAGGTCGGGCGCCACCTCGTCGGCGCCGTCGACGGCGACGTGGAAGCGCTCGACCTCCTCGAGCGACACCATCGGGATGTTCTCGCGGCGGGCGAGCTCCGCCGAGCGCTCCGACGTGGCGACGCCCTTGATCTGGAGCCCTCGGCGGACGCGCTCCCCGAGGCGGCGGATGAAGGCCTCGGACGCGCGCCCGGTGCCGAGCCCGAGCAGCATCCCGCTGTCCACGCGCGCGAGCGCGGCGTTGGCGATTCGATCGAGGTCGGAGGGGTCCGGTCCCGCGGTGCTCATGCGCTGCTCATCGGCCATCGGGACCGTCAGCGCAACGGGATTTTGTCGAGCTCGTCGAGCGGCCCCGGGCAGAGCGGCCGGAGCCTGCACCCCTTGCACTCGGCGCCGGTCCAGATCGCCTCGAACGTCGCCTGCATCTCGTCGAGCAGGAGGTCGTCGTCCGTGAGCACGCCCGCCTCGAAGTTCCGCCGCCCCTCGCCCTTCGCCCCGAGCCCGGCGCCGGTGAGGTTCGCGGAGCCGAGGTACAGGAGCGCGCCGTCGACGGCGATCATCTTCAGGTGGACCCGCGGGCAGCGGCGCATCTCGATCGGCGGCCGGGGCCGCCGCCGGAGCTCGGCGCGGAAGGCGCGCGACGGGATGCCGGCGTGCAGCAGGCGCAGCTCGACCCCCCGGGCGGCGAGCGCGTCGAGCAGGTCGAGGAACGACATGTACCGGCCGCGCGCCCGCGCCCTCGATCCGATGGGCGCCTCCACGCGCAGCTCCTTCACGTTGGCCGTCGCGATCCACACGGACACGCGCGCGTTCGCGACGGCGCCCATCACGAGCGCGTCGTAGTGCGCCCTGTCGCGGAGGAGCGTCAGCTCGACGCGCCGCTTCAGCGGCGATCGCGCCTTCGCCTCGGGTTCGGTCCCCGCGCGTGCCCGCGCCCGCGGGCGCGCCGGCCGAGCGCTCACGCCCGTCGACCGGCGCTGGAGGGCGCCTGATCGAGCTCGAGGTGGGCGCTGAGCAGGGCCCGGACGTCCTCCGGCATCGGGACCGACACCAGCTGCACGAGGTCGGTGGTCACCGCCGTGTGCCGCAGCTCCGCCGACAGCACGCCGTCGTGGGCGCGGTGCATGCGGTACCGGAGCGTGGCGCTCCGCCGGCCGATATGGACGACCGACGTCTCGATCCGGAGCGCCTGGCCGTAACGCACAGGCGCCGCGTAGTCGGCCTCGACCCGCACCGCCGGCAGCCCGATCCGCCGCTCGAGGATGAGCCCGGCGTAGCCTCCCTCGAGCGGCGCGAAGAACCGCTCCATCGCCTCGTGCGCGTAGTTGAGGAAGCGCGCGAAGAAGACGATGTTCGCGGCGTCCACGTCTTCGAACTTGATCGGGCGCTCGAGGGAGACCATCGCGGCTAGGACAGGTCCTCGGCGAGCTTGTCCAGGGTCGCCCTCCCGAGCGGCGCCTTCACCGCGTAGCGCGGGTGCCCGACGACGATCGATGCCGTCGCCTTCCTCGCCTTGATCGCGGCCTGCGCCTCGGCCGGGAGATCCGCCTTGAGGTAGTGCACGGCCGTCGTGCGATCCTCCATCGATCCGTCGCGCTTGCCGAGCGCCCGCGCGGCGACGCCGTCGACCTCGATCGACACCGTGTCCTCGAGGCCCACCAGATCGACGAGCATCCGGTCGCGCAGCGCTCGATCGGGGATCTCGACGAAGAGCGTCATGCTGAGCTGCCCTGCGCCCGGGATGAGATCGTTGTAGGTCTCGATCTCGTGGAGGATGCCGCTCTCGCTCGTGATGCGCTCGGTGCGAAGCATCTCCTGGATCTGGAAGAGCACCGAGTCGCGGTTCTCGAACACCGCGGTCAGGTGGTCTCCGATCCGCACGCGGCGGGGCCGCTTCTCCTGGATGATGCGGCTCCGGAATCGCTCGCGGATCGCCTCGTATTCGCCGATCCCGAGCACCTCGTTGCGATCGATGGGACGCATGACGCTCCTCTCCTTGACGACTTCGGACCGAGGTTCACGGCGTCGGGCCGAGCCCGTACGCGTGGGCGAGCGCCTCGACCGGGTGCAGCACCTTCGCGCCGTTCTCCTTGACCATCCTGAGACCCGCGAGGGTGCAGTCGCTGACGATGACGTCCGCGCCGCCGACGCCGCGCACGAGCTTCGACGCGTACTTGCGCCCGGTCTCGTAGTGGGCCGCCTTCATCCCCCATGTGCCGTCCACCGCCGAGCACTGCTCGATGACGCGCACGTCGGTGTCGGGGACGACGCCGAGCACCCTGGCGCCGGGGAAGCCGATCTTCTGCGCGCGCAGGTGGCACGCGGCGTGGTACGCGATCGTGCCGAGCCCCTTCTTGAACTCGCGGTTGAGCTTCTTCTCGCGGCCGAGCTGGACGAGGAACTCCATCATGTCGACCGTCGCGGCCGCGACCTCGCGGGCCTCTGCCGTCTGCAGGTACTCCGGCCACTCCTTCTTCATCGTGTAGCCGCACGTCGGGCCGATCACGACGATCTTCCTCCCCCTGCGCACGTGCGGGAGCAGGAGCGCGACGTTGTGCTTCACCTTCGCGGTGAAGGCCGCGAGATCGCCGCCGTCGAGGTTCGGCATCCCGCAGCACGTCAGCGCCCCCGCCGGCGTGCCTCGCGGCTCGTCCGCCGAGGAGCAGCCCGGGACGTGCACCGCGTAGCCGTTGTGCTCGAGGACGCGGACCGCCGCCTCGGGGACCGCGGGCGTGTTGTACTCGCCGTAGCAGGTCGCGAAGAGCACCACGTCGCCTTGCTTGCCGGCGTCGGCCGCGGCGCCGTGCTCCGCGAACCAGGACGAGAACGGCTTGCGCGCCATCTCCGGGAGCGGGAACTCCGACGAGATCCCGGTCACCTTCTCCTGCACCTTGCGCAGCAGGCGGCTCGCCTGCACGAGGTTCGCGAGCGGCGCGACGGCGCCGGAGCCCAGCTCGCCGATCAGCTGCGGCTCGCCGAGGATCCTGTCCACCAGCGGGATGCCGTCCCGCTGGGCGCGCACCGCGCGCTCTCGCGCGAGCACGCGCGGGAAATCGAGGAGCTCGTAGGCGTGCTCGTCGGCCGTGTACGGGCACTTGATGTAGCAGAGCTTGCACTGCCAGCACTCGTCGCCGACGGCCTTGAAGTCATCGTAGGTGAGGGCCTCGGCGCCTTCGGCGACGCCGGCCTCGATGTCCCTGTCGACGCGGGCGAAGAGCGCGGGGAACGAGCCGCAGTATCCGACGCACATGCGGCATTCGTGGCAGATCTGGAACGTTCGCCGCAGCTCTGCCTCGAGATCGCGGGGCTCGAGATATCGCTCGTCGTTCGGCGATGTCGCCGGTGGACGGTCTGGTGCACGCCGGATGACGCTCACTGGTCGGCTCCTCTCAAAAGCTTCAACTTGGGGTACGGCGCGGAGGGACGGCTCGCCGCGCGGCCCGGCGCCGGACGGCCGTCGAGGTCGCGATGGCGCGCGCGCCCCGGGTCGAGTCGCCGTCGGTTCGGCGCGCCCCGGAGCGCTCGCGCTCTCGCGTCGGTCGCCCTCAGAAGTCGAGCGACTGCAGCGCCTTCGTGAAGCGCCCGGCGTGCGACTTCTCGGCCTTCGCGAGCGTCTCGAACCACTCTGCGATGTCCTCGAAGCCCTCGTCGCGGGCCTCCTTCGCGAAGCCCGGGTACATCGTCTCGTACTCGTGGGTCTCGCCGGCGACGGCGGCCTTCAGGTTCTTCTCCGTGCTGCCGATCGGCAGGCCGGTCGCCGGGTCGCCCGCCTGCTTGAGGTAGTCGAGGTGGCCGTGCGCGTGGCCGGTCTCGCCGTCCGCCGTGTCCTTGAAGAGACCGGCGACCTCGGGGCGACCTTCGACGTCCGCGACCTTTGCGAAGTACAGGTAGCGGCGGTTCGCCTGCGACTCCCCAGCGAACGCGTCCTTCAGGTTCTGGTGCGTCTTCGTGCCCGTAAGCTGCTTGGTTGTCATGGGTTCGCTCTCCTTCTGTTGAACGGCTGCGATGATAGGTCCCTGATGCCCGCGCAGGTCAGCTCGGCGGCGCGGTGGATCCGCTAGACACGTCCAGGGCGCCGCGCTCCTCGAACCCCTGCGGGGCGAACTCGACTGCTCGCCGCGCTTCGCCCGGCGTCCTGCGCCTTGCCCCGCGCATTTTCGCCCCCCCGGGTGCCCTTCGCGCAGGCAGCGCAGAGCCCCCGGTAGATCCGCTCGACGGCGCGGACCTCGAAGCCCGGCGCGGCCGCGAGGGGCGCGGGGACGATCTCGTCCGAGCGCTCGGCGGACGGATCGCCCGGCTGGCACGGCACATCGCGGACGAGCCCGCAGCGATCGCAGACCGCGTGATGATGCGCCGCCATGTTCGGGTCGAAGCGCGAGGCGCCCGGCGACAGCGACAGCGCGACGCACAGCCCCGCGGACGCCAGGGCGTCGAGCGTGTTGTAGACGGTGGCGAAGCTCATGGTCGGCAGCGCCGGCCGGAGCCGTTCGAACAGCTCCTGCGCCGTCGGATGCGTCGGATCGGCCGCGAGCTCGCGCACGATCGCCAGGCGCTGCGGCGTCAGCTTGAGCCCCGACGCTCGCACGCACGCCAGCATGGAAGCGATCCGGGTATCCTCCTCGACCGCCCTGCGCTCGAAGCCAACCGCGCGCCCCCGGGCATCGCGGGGCGCAGCCCCCTTTGCAGCAGCTATCCGCGAGGTAGCCACAGCGAGATGTGTACTTAGAAGGTTTCTCAGCTGCAAGTCCTAATAATTGCCGACGGACCGCCAGAAAAATCCGGGGCTCGCGCGGATTTGGGCGAAGCCTGGCGAGCTGGATGAGCTTGGCGAAACCGTCGGGGCTGACGAAACTGACGAAACTGACGAAACCGACGAAACACCCCGGACGTCGCGCCGCGACGCCATGCTCTGCGGCCGCCGGGAGGTCTTGCGAGGCTAGAGGGCCTCTGCCATAGTGCGCGCCCCGCGCTGCCGGCCCCCGCCGGCTTGCATTCTGCCCGCCAACTGGGCCAGTTTTTTTCCCAGCAGAGGACGCTTCTAGACATGCCGACCGACGCCATTCAGTGCAAACCGCTCGAGGTCGCCGTGGGCGACAAGGGCATCGAGCGCGCCATCAAACATCTCAAGAGGAAGATGGCTGCCGAGGGGATCCTCCGCGAGCTGAAGCGGCGTCGGCACTACATGAAGCCGTCCGTGAAGCGACGGAAGAAGGCCTCGGAGGCCGCTCGTCGCCGCCGGAAGCGGTCCAAGATGGACATGGTCGCCTAGCGCGACTGGAGCGACTGGAGCGACCGCCCCCGCGCGAGAGCAGCCGGCCAAGACGCAGAAGACGCACACGGACGCTTGATTCGAGCGTCCGCGGCGTGCTCTGCGTCTTGTCATTTTGTTCGTCCAGCGGTCACCCCGGCGGCGTGGTGCAACCGCGCCTGAGCGACGCGGAGGCGGTGCCCGCGCCGCGTCTAGCCTGGCGAGGTCCCGATGCGCGCCGTGGTGCTCACGACGTCCTATCCGGTCAGCGACGAGGATCCTTCCGGCCACTTCGTGCGGTCGTCGGCGGAGGCGCTCACGCGCAGCTGCGCCGAGGTCCACGTGATCGCCGCCGGGGGCTCGGTGCTCGATCCGCCTCATCGAGACGGCCGGCTCGTCGTCCATCGTGCAGGCGGGGGCGCGCTGTTCTCGTGGCCCGGCGCCGTGGCCCGCGCGCGCGAGTCGCCGCTCCGGCTGCTCTCCGCGGCGCCGTTCGCGGCCGGCGTGCTCGATCGGCTCCGTGAGATCGGGCCGGTCGACCGCGCGGTGGCGCACTGGATCATCCCGTGCGCGTGGCCGCTCCTGCTCGCCCTGCCGCGCACGCCGCTCGAGGTGCACGCGCACGGCGCCGACGTCCGGCTCCTGCTCCGCGCGCCGCGCGCGGCGCGCGGCGCGGTGGTGAGCGCGCTCCTCCGGCGCGACGCGCGCTTCGTCTTCGCGGCGCGCGCGCTGCGCGATGCGCTCGCAGGCTCGCTCGCCCCGGAGCAGGCTCGCGCGCTGGACCTCGCCTCGTGCGTCGAGCCCCCCGTGTTCGATCTGCCGCCAGTGGCCGGGCGCGCTGCCGCGCTCCGTCGCGAGATCGTGAAGGGCCCCCGCGAGCGCCTCGCCGTCGTCGCGTGCCGGCTGATCCCGACGAAGCGGGTCGAGCTCGCGATCGAGGCGGTGCGCGCTGCGGGACCCGGGTTGCGCCTCGTCGTCGTCGGCGACGGTCCACAGCGCGGCGCGCTCGAGCGCCTCGCGAGCGGCGGCGACCTCGACGCAGGGAGCTCACGCGGCGCGGGCGTCACGGCGACGAGCGAGGGCAGCGCGGCGGTGCGCTTCACGGGCACGCTCCCGCGGAGGGAAGCGCTCGCATGGATCGGCGCAGCAGACGTGCTGCTGCACCCTTCATCGCACGAGGCCGCCCCCACGGTGATCCGCGAGGCGCGCGCGCTCGGCGTGCCCGTCATCGCCTGCGACGCGGGCGACGTGGTCGCATGGTCGAGGAGCGACGACGGCATCCTCGTCGCTGACGGCACCGCGCAGAGCCTCGCGGCCGCGCTCCGCGGCATCTGACCGCGCCGCTCGGATCGCGCGCCCGCGGCGTCGCGCGGAGAGCCCCGGCGTTCTCGCCGGCCGATCCGCGCCACGCGCCCCGCTGCAGCAGCGCCAAACGCCCCGTCTGGAGCGAGTCCGCGATCCTCGATGCGATCCCCTTGCAATTCCCAAGGCTTCGACTACGGTGCGCCCTCGCTCCGCAGCGAAACGAGGCGGCGGAGTGGCTCGGGGCGTAGCGCAGCCTGGTTAGCGCACTTGACTGGGGGTCAAGGGGTCGGTGGTTCGAATCCACTCGCCCCGACTGGTCCGGCGGAGAGTTCTCCGGCGGACCTTTCGGCTTTGTAGGGCTTCAGCTTCTGTCGACTGTGAACGCGCCGGACAGCGGCCGCGCGGCGGCATCATCGAGTTCCGGTGTCGTCCTGGTCAGCCGGCTCCCGGCGTTCGCCGCGTCATCCGGCGAGCGAGGGCGGTGAGACAGGCGTGACGGGCCGATCGGTCTCGCCGGCGAGCTCGTCCTCGATGGCGATCATGGCGGCCATGACCAGGTGTTCGCTGAACGGGAAGCCGACCACCTGCACCCCGACGGGCAGCCCGACGCTCTTCGCATCGATCTCGGCGGCCCGCTTCTCCAGCCGGTCGCGCGGCCGCTCGCGGCGCGCCTCCTCGGGCCGCACGCGGGTCACGGGGACGACGCCGGCCGGGAACTGCGTGAGGTTCCAGAGCATCGCGGCGCTGCCCGCGAGGACGAAGTCGCGCGACGCGGTGTGCGGCAAGGCCGGCGTGGCGTACGGCGGGCAGAGCAGCAGGTCGAGCGCTTCGGCGCGCATCGCCGACGCGATCGCGGCGCGCGCCTCGCGCAGGGCGTGCGTGGTGCGCCAGAACTCCGAGACCGACTTCGGCCCGGTGACCTCGAGGAGGCGCTGGAGCCGCCGCTCGCCCGCGAGGCCAGCGACGCGCGCGGCCGCGCGGCGCGCGAACGGCGGGAGCGAGGCCATCGTGCGGAGCGAGCGGAGCGAGACGTCGATGTCCGTCCGCTCGCTGCCGTCCTCGCCGGCGTCGAGGAGCGACAGCGCCGTCGCGCCGCCGTCCGCCGAGAGCGCTGCAAAATACGCGTAGACCGCGTCGGGGATCCCGGGCGGCGTGAACGGCACGACCGTCGCGCCCCGCGCGCGCAGGGCCGACGCCGCCTTCGCGACGGCGCGGGCGACGGCGGTCGAGGGCGGGACCAGCCCGTCGTCGCAGTAGAACCCGACGCGCAGGCGCGCCACCTCGACGCTCGCCGGCTCGACCATCGGGAGCGGCGGCACGCGCACGTCGAGCTCCGCCATCGACGCGGGATCGAGCTCGGACATGACGAGCGCGACGTCGCGGGCGCTCCTGGCCATCGGTCCGATCTGCGCGCGGATCGCCTCCTGCCCGAGGAGCGCCGTGTTGCTCCCCTTGTTGGTCCAGCGATCGAGCGTGGGCTTGAGGCCGACGATGCCGCAGCAGTGCGCGGGGACGCGGATGCTGCCGCCGATGTCCGTTCCGATGCCGAGCGGCGACATCCCCGCCGCGATGGCGGCCGCCTCGCCGCCGGACGAGCCGCCCGGGCTGTGATCGAGGCTCCACGGGTTCGCCGTCTGCCCGAAGAGCGGGTTGCGCGCCTCGTTGTACAGGAGCAGCTGCGAGACGTTCGTGCGCCCCAGGATCACGGCCCCGGCGCGGCGGAGCAGCGCCGTCACCGTCGCGTCGCTGGTCGCCCGGTGCCCCCTGCGGGAAGCGACGCCGAGCGTGGAGGCCATGCCGGCCATGTCGAGCGACTCTTTCACGGTGATCGGGAGCCCGTGGAGCGGGCCGCGGATGTCCCCGCGACGGCGCTCCTCGTCGAGGCCGCGGGCGGCCGCGAGCGCCTCGTCGTGGAGCACCTGGGTGAACGCGTGCAGCCGCGGTTCGAGCGCGTCGATGCGCGCCAGGTGCGCCCGCGTGAGCTCCTCGGAGCTGATCTCGCGCGCCGCCAGGAGCGCGGCGAGCACGGTCGCTGAAAGATGGGTCGGATCGGTCGATGCGCTCACGGCGATTCGACGAGTATCACAGGTCCGCGCGCGCCAAGGATTGCTAGGCTCCGCTGCCGCGCGCCCACCGCGCGGAGAGCGCCGAAGCCATGCAGCCGCTGCCGATCGATCCGATCCTCCCCGATCTCTGCGCCGCCCTGCGCGCGCGCCCGAGCGTGGTGCTCGAGGCCCCGCCCGGGGCGGGCAAGACGACGCGCGTACCGCGCGCGCTGCTCGACGCGGGCTTCGCGGAGCGCGGCGAGATCCTGGTGCTCGAGCCGAGGCGGCTCGCGGCGCGCCTGTCCGCGCGGCGCGTGGCCGAAGAGCTCGGCGAGCGCGTGGGCGAGACCGTGGGCTACACGATGCGCTTCGAGGAGGCGTCCAGCCCGGCCACGCGCGTCCGCTTCGTGACCGAGGGCGTGCTGACGCGGCGGCTCCTCGTCGACCGCGAGCTCCGGGGCGTGAGCGCCGTCGTGCTCGACGAGTTCCACGAGCGGCACCTCGCAGGCGACGTCGCGCTCGCGCTGCTGCGGCGCCTGCAGCGCGGCGCGCGGCCCGATCTCCGCCTCGTGGTGATGTCCGCGACGCTCGACGCCGGGCCGATCGCGGCGTTCCTCGGCGGGCCGGAGGCGCAGCCCGCCCCGGCGGCCGAGGCTGGACGCGGCCACGACGCGACGGCGGCCGGAGCCTCGATGGCCCCGACCCTGCGCGCCGAGGGGCGGATGTTCGACGTCGCGATCGAGTACCTGCCGAGCGCCGGGGTGAGCGCGTCGACCCACGCCGCGGGCGACCGCCGCGCCCGGGCGCACTGGGGCGACAGGACGCTCGAGAGCCTGGTCGCGTCGTCGGTGCGGCAGCTCGTCGAGGAGGGGCTCGACGGCGACGTGCTGGTGTTCCTGCCCGGCTCCGCGGAGATCAGGCGGGCGATGGACGCGTGCTCAGCCATCGCGAAGAGCGAGGACCTGCTGCTCCTGCCGCTCCACGGCTCGCTGTCCGCGGCGGAGCAGGACCGCGCGGTGCGCCCCGCGGATCGGCGCAAGATCATCCTCTCGACCAACGTGGCCGAGACCTCCGTGACCATCGACGGCGTCGTCGCGGTCGTCGACAGCGGCCTCGCGCGCGTGGCCGCGCACGCGCCGTGGTCTGGGTTGCCGACGCTCCGCGTCGCGCCCATCGCCCGCGCCTCCGCGGCGCAGCGCGCGGGGCGCGCCGGGCGGACGCGGCCCGGCCGCTGCCTCCGGCTCTACACGCGCGGTGATCTCGCCTCGCGGCCGGAGCACGAGGCGCCCGAGATCCGCCGGCTCGACCTCGCGGAGACGGTGCTCGAGCTCTGCGCCGCGGGGGTCACGGATCTCGAGGGGTTCGGGTGGCTGGAGGCGCCGCCCGCCGCCGGCCTCGCCGCGGCCGAGGCGCTGCTCGTGCGGCTCGGCGCGCTCGACGAGGGGCGGCGCGTGACGCCGACCGGACGGCGGATGCTTCGCTTCCCGGCGCACCCGCGCCAGGCGCGGATGATCGTCGAGGCCGAGCGCCGCGGCGTCGCCGACGACGGGTGCACGCTCGCGGCGCTCGTCGCGGAGCGCGACCTCGGCGCGCCGTCGGGCGCGCGGGAGCCCCATGGTCGGAGGAGCGACGCGCGGCACAGCTCCGACCTGCTCGCCGCGCTCCAGGCCTTCGAGGAGGCGGATCGCGCGCGCTTCGCGGTGGACCGTCTGCGGTGGCTGGGCGTGGACGCGGCGCGCGCGCTCACCGTGGAGCGGACGCGCAAGCAGCTCTCGCGGCTCGCCGATCGCCGCAGCGCCGCGCCGCCGGAGACCGTCGAGGCCCGCGAGATCGCCCAGCGCATCGCGATCCTCTCCGGATACCCCGACCGGGTCGGGCGCCTCCGCCGGCCGACCAGCGCGACGGGGCGGACCGGACGGGAGGTCGTGCTCGCCGCCGGCGGGACGGCCGCGCTCTCCGAGGCGAGCGTCATCGACGACGTCGATCTCGTCGTCGCGGTCGACATCGAGGAGCGCAGCGAGGGGCGCTCGGCGCGCACGGTCGTCCGGGCGGCGAGCGCGATCGAGGCCGACTGGCTGCTCGACCTCTTCACGGACGCGATCCGGGACACGACGGAGGCGACGTGGAACGCCGCCGCGGAGCGCGCCGAGGTCGTGCGCCGGCTGTCGTACGACGCCCTCGTGCTCGAGGAGGCGCGGCCAGCCGCGGGGGCGGGCGGTCCGCTGGCGGAAGCGGCGGCGCGGGAGCTCGCGGCGCAGGCGAGGGCGAAGGGGTGGCGGGCGTTCGTGAAGGGCGACGCCCTCGAGGGCTGGCTCTTGCGGGTCGCGTTCGTGCGCGCACACTGCCCCGACGCAGCGTTACCCGACGTGGACGAGGACGCGGTGCTCGCCACGCTCGAGGCGCTCTGCGACGGGCGCCGGAGCTTCGCCGAGCTCCGCGACGCCGATCTCTCGAGCGCCGTGCAGGCCTCGCTGAGCCCCGCGAAGGCGCGAGCGCTCGCCGAGCTCGCCCCCGAGTCGATCGTCCTGCCCGGCGGCCGGCGGGCGCGCCTCGAGTACGCGGCGGGCGCGCCGCCGTCGCTCGCCTCCCGCCTGCAGGACTTCTTCGGCATGGCGGAGGGCCCGCGCGTCGCCGGTGGCCGGGTGCCCGTGGTGCTGCACCTGTGCGCGCCGAACCAGCGCCCCGTGCAGGTCACGACCGATCTGTCGGGGTTCTGGGCGCGCCACTATCCCGCCATCGCGAAGGAGCTCCGCCGCCGCTACCCGAAGCACGCGTGGCCGGACGACCCCGCCCACGCCGCGCCGCCTTCGCGCGCGCCGCTCCGCAAGGCTTGAGTCAGCGCACGACCGCCACGCTCCGCGCCGTGTCGGCGACCGTGCGGAGGAGCATGCGCACGATCCCCTCGCCGAGGGGCAACGTGAACGCGACGTCGCTCTCGCGCTGCGCGACCTGCATCGGAGGGACGGAGCCGTAGCCGAAGCCCCACGAGGAGAGCACGCTCGCGATCCTGGCGATCTGCTCGAGGTTGCGGAGCGCGACGGCGCCGTTCGCCGCGCTCTGCGGGTCCGTGTACGTGAGGGCGCCGGCGAAGTTGACCCCGGGCGGCTGGAAGTTGCCGATGACGCGCACGTACTGGAGCCCCGCGAGGAAGGGGAGCTGCCCCGCCGCAGACGAGACCGCCGCCTGGCTCGAGAGGTCGCCGGCCACGGCGAACGACGCGCCCTTCGTCCCGAGCAGCTCGACCATCCACGAAGGCACGGAGCGCTTCAGCTTGCCGGAGCGGAGCCGATCGAGGGCCCGCCGCATCCCGGTCTCGTTGCCGGTGAGGATCGTGTGCGGCGTGAGCACGACGAAGCCGACGTTGCCGGCCGTGAAGAGATCGTTGTCCGCGTAGCGCGTCTTCACGAGCGGCGCGCCGATGACGGTGACCGACCTGGCGTCGGCGGAGCGGCGGATCGCGTCGACGTCGAAGTTGCCCTGCATCACGGCGCAGAAGTCCGCGCCCTGCATGGCGTAGAGACCGCCGTAGACCTTCACGATGTCGCGCGACGGGACGAAGTTCGACTCGGGGCCCAGCGGGAGCAGGCTCGTGACGATCTGGTTGACCTCGCCCCCCAGGCCGGAGGTGAACATGGCCGCCGCGTCGAGGTAACCGAGCATCACCGCGCCGCTCGGAAGGACGGCCAGCGGGTCGCGATCGATCGCCGTCGCGTCGATCTTCTCTCCGCCGACCAGCGCGAGGCTGTCGTCGGCGCCACCGCAGCCGCCGAGCGCCGGGAGGGCGAGCGCCGCGATCGCGATCGCGCGCGCCGCGCGGCGCAGGGCGGCGGCGCCTCGGGAATGGAACAGCGTCCGCACCATCGCGCTCGCCATCAAGCTCGCTCGTGCGGCGGGTCGGGGCGCTCCAGCGGGAAGGAGCCGATGATCTTCAGCATCTTCGTCTCGCGCTTCACGCCCTCGAGCGCCGCGACGAGCGCCCGATCGGTCGTGTGTCCGCTGACCTCTACATAGAACACGTAGTCCCAGCCCTCGCCGGGGACGGGGCGGGAGTGGACCCGCCGGAGGTTGCAGCTGCGCTCCTTGAAGTGCTGGAGGATGTCGTGGAGCGCGCCGGGCCGATCGTGGACGCTGAAGAGGACCGCCGTGGCGTCGTGGCCCGAGCGCGGCGAGGGGAGCCGGGACAGCACCGCGTAGCGGATCCGGAGCTCCCCCTCGTCGCCGACGTTCTCGCGCGCGACCCTGAGCTCCTGCCCGCCGCCCGCGAAGCCGCGGGGGACGATGGCGGCGCTGCCCTCGTTCTCCGCCGCGAGATCCCAGGCGGCCTGCGGGCCCCGCACGTCGAGCACCAGCGCGCGCGGGTGCTGGAGCTCGAGGTAGTTCACGCAGGCCACGTGGTCCTGCGGCGAGGCGTACACCCGCTCGACGTCGGCGAGGTTGCCCGTCCGGTTCACGAGATCGAGCGCCTGCACCAGCTGGCGCTCGCCGACCACCTTGAGGTCGGCGCCGCCGATCGCCTGGATCGTCGGGAAGATCGGCCCTTCTTTGAGCGATTCGTACGGGACCACAGCGAAGTCTGCGCGCGAGCGCGCGACCTCCTCGATGGCGGCGAGGGGGCTGTCGGCGCGGACGAACTCGCCGCCGATCCCGAAGTGATCGTGCGCCGCGGTCCAGCCATAGTCGCCCTCGGCCCCCAGGTACGCCACCCGGGGCGCGACCTCGAACGCGCGCGAGGCCGCGTCGATGGCGACGAAGATCGGCCGCACCGCGCGCTGCGGGAACGGCGGCGTCACGGCGCGCTCGAGCGCCTGCACGTGGGCGGCGTCGGCCGTGGGGGCGAACCGGGCCGTGCCCGTCCTCAGCTTGGCGAGCTCGTGCGCGATGCGAGCCCGCCGCTCGATGCTGCGAAGGATTTCTTGATCCAGCTCCGTGAGCTGCCGGCGGAGCTCCTCAAGTCGCTTTCTCTCATCCATCCAGGGCACCCTAGCACCGCGCCCGGCGCCGGTGGGCACGCAGCACGGCCGGCGCACCACGACGGCGCCGCTGCGCGCTGCGCCGCGCTGGCCACACCCCCGTCGCTGCTCGCCGAGCTGGCGTCAGGCCGCCGCGGAGGAGGCGGACGACGCGCTGGAGTCGCTCTTGGTGCCGCCGCTCGCCGACGAGGCGCTGCTCGACCCCGAGTCCGAGCTCGCCCCTTCCGACCCTGACGAGCTGCCCGACCCGCCGTCCGACTTCGCGGGCGGCTTGTTCGAGCCCGACGCATAGAGGTCGGAGTACCAGCCGCTGCCCTTGAGGATGAAGCCCGTGCCGCGCGAGATCTGCCGCCGGGCTGTCGCGTTGTGACACGACGGACACTCCGAGAGCGGCGCCTCCTTGATGGACTGCTCGGCCTCCCATTCATGCGCGCAAGATGTGCAGGCGTACTCGTAAGTCGGCATGACGTTTCTACTCCTCGGAACAACCCGAGGAGTATGGTCACGTTAGCCACCTGTCAAGGCGGCTGCCAAAAGCACACCTTGCGCCGTGGACATCGCACCACCCGCGGGATGCGCAAGACTTGGTCCTCGGTGCGCGGGCGGAGCCAGGATTCCGAGCTTGCCGCGCGGCGCCAGCCCACGTAGACCCCGAGACGCCAGTTGTGACGGTACGTGGCGTGCTGTGACGATACGTTTAAGCCCGCCCGGCCGGTCCCAGGGACGTCATGCGCATTCGTAAGCTCGAGATCAGCGGGTTCAAATCGTTCGTCGACCGGACGGTGGTCCATTTCGACACGGACGTGGTGGGCATCGTCGGTCCCAACGGCTGCGGCAAGTCGAACATCGTCGACGCCATCCGGTGGGCGATCGGCGAGCAGAGCGCGAAGCACCTGCGCGGCAAGTCGATGTCGGACGTCATCTTCAACGGCTCCGAGACCCGCGCCCAGCACGGGATGGCCGAGGTGACGCTCACCTTCGACAACAGCGAGCCGACGGCGGCGTCGCAGCTGCCGCTCGAGTACCGGGACTACGCGGAGATCGCGGTGACGCGGCGGCTCTTCCGCGACGGGACGAGCGAGTACCTCATCAACAAGACCCAGGTCCGGCTCAAGGACGTGACCGACCTCTTCCTCGGCACCGGCGTCGGCACGAAGGCCTACTCCATCGTCGAGCAGGGCAAGATCGGGCTCATCGTCTCGGCGCGCCCCGAGGACCGGCGGATGCTCATCGAGGAGGCCGCCGGCATCACGAAATACAAGGCGAGGAAGAAGCAGGCCGAGCAGAAGATGGACCAGACGCGGCAGAACCTGCTCCGCGTGGGGGACATCGTCTCCGAGATCCAGCGGAACCTCGCGTCCTTGAAGCGCCAGGCGGCCAAGGCCGAGCGGTACGTCAACTACCGCAAGGAGCTGGAGGACCTCGTGCTCCACGAGGCGTCGCACAAGCTCCTGGAGCTCACGGTGCTCACGCAGCACGAGTCGCTCGGCAGGGCCGCGCACGCGGAGCGCGAGCAGGCGTCGCGCACCGCGCTCTCGGCGCGCGAGGCCGAGATCGAGGTCACCCGGCTCGAGGCCCTCGCCTGCGAGGAGCGGGCCGAGCGCGCGCAGAACGAGGCGTTCGCGGCCGACAACCAGGTGCGCACCCACGAGGCGGAGATCGCGCGGGCGCGCGACCGCCTGCGGCACCTCGAGGAGCGGCTCGTCACCGCGGCCAAGGAGCAGGGCGAGCTCGAGAAGACGGTCGAGGAGCTCAGCGCAGAGAAGGCGCAGCTCGAGGCGCAGCTCGCCGGCGTCGACGAGGAAGAGGCGCGGGAGAGCGAGCTCGCGCTCGAGCAGCACGAGCGGCTCGAGGAGCTGCGCCACGGCGAGCGCACCGCCGAGCACGAGGTCGCCGCCCTGCGCCGGCGGGCCGCCGAGGCCACCGCGGCGGTCGCGGCCGCCGAGGCGTCGCTCGCCGGGTTCGATCGGCGCATGACGGAGATGAGCCAGCGGCGGGCGAAGCTCGAGGACGAGCTCGGGCGGCTGATGTACGAGTCCGAGGAGCTCGAGCGGCGGCGCTCGTCGCTGACGCGCAACGTCGCGGAGCTCGCCGAGGGGAAGCGGCTCTCGGCCGAGGAGCGGTCGCGGCTCGACGTCGAGATGAAGGCGCTGCGCGAGCAGGCGGTCTCGAGCGACCGCGCCGTGGAGCACGCCAAGAACGAGCTCGGGCAGCGGCGCAACCGGCTCCGCGCGCTCGAGGAGCTGCACGCGCGGCTGGAGGGCGTCGGCGCCGGGGTGAAGAACCTCCTCAAGACCAAGGACCCGGCGCTGCTCGGGCTCGTGGCCGACCGGATCGAGGCGCCGGCCGAGCTGACCGCGGCCTTCGCGGGGCTGCTCGGGGACCGGCTGCAGTGCGCGGTGGTGAGCGACGTCGAACGCGGGATCGCGCTGCTCGCGGATCTGTCGAAGAACAACCGCGGGCGGGCGAGCGTGATCGCGGCGCGGCCCTCGTTCGTGGCCGGCGCGACGCGGCGGCCTCCTCGCGGGGAGGGCGTGCTCGGGCCGCTCGTGGACCGGCTCGTCTTCGCGCCCGAGGACGAGGCGCTGGCGCGCGCGCTCGTGGGGGACGCGGTGGTCGTCGCCTCCGCCGAGGTCGCGGCGCGGCTCGCGGCGGAGGGCGCGGGGTGCACGCTCGTGACGCTCGACGGCACCGTCCTCCGCGAGGACGGCGTGGTGAGCGGCGGCTCGGGCGACGCGGTCGCGGCCGGCATGATCGAGCAGAAGCGGGAGATGCGCGCGCTGCACGAGTTCGTCGCGACCAAGTCGGAGGAGGTGACGGCGCTGCTCGACGCGCAGCAAAAGCTCCGCCTGCGCATCACCGAGGTGGGGACGGCGCTGGAGCGGGCGCGGAGCGAGGCGCACGAGGGAGAGCTCGCCCTCGTGACGGCCGAGAAGGACCTCCGCCGCGCGGAGGAGCAGCTCGCCGCGGCGCAGAAGCGCGAGGGCGTGGTGCGCTCCGAGCTCGAGGACCTCGCCGACAACCTCGACGCCGGCGGGAGCGAGCAGCAAGCGGCCCGCGACAAGCTCGAGGCGGGGCGAGCGACGCGCGAGGCGGCGGCGGCCGGCCTCGAGCACGCCGAGCAGGTCGCGGCCGAGTGGCGCGAGCGGGTGCTCGGGCAGCAGTCGGTCGTGACCGAGCGCAAGGTGAAGCTCGCGCGCGTGCGCGAGCGCGCCGCGGCGGCGCGGGGCACGGTCGAGCGGCTCACGCGGTCGTGCAACGAGCTCCGGGGCCGGATCGCCCGGCTCGACCAGGAGCGGACGGAGAGCGCCGTGGGCGCGGGGAAGGCCGCGGCGACGATCATGATCGCGCGCGAGGCGCTGGTCCGCGCCGTCGCGGAGGCGCACGCGGCGCAGGCCGCGCTGACCGAGGCGCGGCGCTCGCTGGACGAGGCGCGGCAGGCGCACGGGGTGCGAGAGGCCGACCTGCGCGGGCTGCGGCAGGAGCTGGCCGAGGTGTCGGAGCGGCTCCGCAAGCACGAGCTCGCGCTGGAGCGGCTGCGGGTCGAGCACGACCACCTCATCGAGGGGGTGCGCGAGCGCTTCCGCGGGCTGGAGCTCGCCCGCGTGGTCGGCGACTACCACAAGCGGCCGCCCGCCGACGCCTCGCACCGCGCGCGCATCCAGGAGCTGACGGAGCTGCTCGACCGCATGGGCCCCGTCAACCTCGACGCCGTGCGCGAGCACGCCGAGGCCGAGGAGCGGTACACGTACTACTCGGGCCAGAAGGCCGATCTCGAGAAGGCCCTCGACGACCTCGAGAAGGCGATCGCCCAGATGAACCGCGAGTCGAAGCGGCTCTTCAAGACGACGTACGACGGCATCAACGCGCGCTTCAAGGCGCTGTTCCCCAAGATGTTCCGCGGAGGGCAGGCGGAGCTCAGGCTGACGAACCCCGACGACATGCTGGAGACGGGGATCGAGATCCTGGCGCAGCCGCCGGGCAAGAAGCTCGGGAACATCGAGCTCATGAGCGGCGGCGAGAAGGCGCTCACCGCGGTGTCGCTCATCTTCGCGATCTTCCAGTTCAAGCCGTCGCCGTTCTGCATCCTCGACGAGGTCGACGCGCCGCTCGATGAGGCGAACGTGGCCCGCTACAACGAGGCGATCCGGAGCATGACGAGCCACTCGCAGTTCATCCTCATCACGCACATCAAGCGCACGATGCAGTCGGTCGACGTGCTCTACGGCGTGACGATGCAGGAGCCCGGCGTCTCGAAGCTCGTCAGCGTGAAGATCAACGAGACGGCGAAGCGGCCGGAGCGCGAGGCGGCGCCGGCGGCGGCGGTGGCGTGAGCGCGGACGGGACGGCCGGGCGGCGCCTGTCGCGCGGCGCCTCGGGGCTCCGGCACCTCCGCTGGGCCCGCGAGGTGCTGGCGACGCTCGAGGCCCACGTCGAGCACAACACGGCGCTCTCCGGCGCCGATCGCGAGGCGCTCCGGGGCGAGGCGAGCGCGCTCGCGGCGGCGGTGCAGGCGCTCAGCGGGGCGGTGAAGCCGTACCGGGATTTCCTCGAGCGGACGCGGGTCCGCCACCGCGGGCGCGTGCGCGTCGCGGAGTACCTGGTCCGAGAATCCGACGCGGGCGAGGCGGGCGGCACGGCGCACGCGCACCTTGGTGCGGCGCGCGCGCACCTTGAGGAGGCGCTTGTGGAGCTCACCTGGATGGAACAGGCGCAGCGCCAGCCGCTCAAGGCAGCGCTCTCGGCCGAGATCGATCGGCTGCGCGAGGCGATGGCGCGGATGGATGCGCACCTCGCGGGGCGGATCTCCGAGAAGTTCGTCGAGAGCCTGTACCCGCCGCTCACGGACGACGCGACGAGGGTCGCCGACGACGGCGATCCGGACGACGACGCGACGGCCAGCCCTCGATAGCCGCGCGAAGCGGGCGAGCCGAGCGGCTGGCGAGCGGCTCGAAGGAGACCGGCGACGCGACGAGGTCGCCTGGCAGGCACAGCGGAACGGATCACCATGCCTGCACGCCGGGGTGGAGATGCGGTAAGGATCCTCGAAGGACTCCTGAAACGGGTCTTCGAAGGACAGCTGAGAGGACGTCGATGGGCTGCGCGGAGCCGGCCGCCATCCTGCTCCTCCGCGGGTGCGCCGCGGCGAGCGAGCGATTCGAAGCGCTGATCCGACGCCATGTGCCGGACGTCGGCGTCACCTCCGATCCAGCGCACGCCCTGGAGCGGTGCCTTGGCGAGGCGCCGCCGGTGCTCGCCGTCGACTGGAGCGAGCCCGCCAGCGCCGCCGCGTTCTGCAGCCACGTGCGGGCGCAGCCCGGCGGCGATGCGGTGTTCGTCCTCGCGATCACCGAGCGCGACGCGGACATCGACGGCATCCTCGCGGCCGGCGCGAGCGATTTCCTGCTCGCGGGCGGCGACGGCGCGGGCCCCCGGGCGCGGCTCTCCGTCGTCCGCGAGCGCGCCGCGCGCGACGCCGTCTCGCGCCGGGCGCTGGCGCAGACGCAGGTCCGCCTCGTCGGCGCAGGTCGCATGGCGAGCGTCGGCACGCTGGCCGCCGGCGTCGCCCACGAGATCAACAACCCCCTCGCCTTCGTCATCACGAACGTCGACGCGGCCATCCGGCGCATCGGCTCGCTCGATCGGCGGAATAGCGCTGCGCGCGGCGGCCCCTGGGCTCGCTCTCACGGCGACGGCCGCGCGTCATCGAGCGAGCTCTCCGACGTGCTGAGCCTGCTGGAGGACGCGCGCGAGGGCGCCGAGCGGGTGCGGATCATCGTGCGCGATCTCCACAGCTTCTCGCGCGCCGAGAAGGACCGCCGCGGGCCGGTCGACCCCCGGCGGGTGCTCGACTCCTGCATCCACATGGCGATGAACGAGATCCGGCACCGCGCCCGCGTCGTCCGGAGCTTCCAGGAGGTGCCGCCTGTCCAGGCGAACGAGCCGCGGCTCGCGCAGGTCTTCCTGAACCTCATCGTGAACGCCGCGCAGGCCATCCCCGAAGGGCTCGCCGAGCAGAACGAGATCGAGCTCTCGACGCGCTGTGACGCCGAGGGGGCGGTCGTCGTCGAGGTGCGCGACACGGGCGCCGGGATCGCGCCCGAGTCGCTCGGGCGGATCTTCGAGCCGTTCTACACGAGCAAAGAAGCTGGCGAAGGGCTCGGGTTGGGGCTCGCGATCTGCCACTCCATCGTCACGGCGCTGGGGGGTCGGATCGAGGTGGACAGCCGCCCCGGCAAGGGGAGCACGTTCCGCCTCGTCCTCCCCGCCGCCGCGGCCAGAGAGGCGCACGCCTCTGCGGCGCCCGGCCCCGGCGCGTCGAGGTGGCCGCGCGAGAGCGGCAGCCTCGCCGCGCTCGCGCCGGAGGCGGCGCCGCGGCAACGGGTCCTCATCATCG
Source organism: Sorangium sp. So ce124 (assembly GCF_051525235.1). Classification (NCBI taxonomy): domain Bacteria; kingdom Pseudomonadati; phylum Myxococcota; order Polyangiales; family Polyangiaceae; genus Sorangium; species Sorangium sp. So ce124. The sequence continues at coordinate 2,609,430 of NZ_CP150312.1, read as the reverse complement.
ATGATGAGCCGCTGCTCACGCGGGCCATCGCGGGGACGCTCGAGCCACGGCACGAGACGACCGCGACAGCGAGCGCGCGCGACGCGCTCCGCCGGATCCGCGCCGGAGAGCGGTACGACGCCATCCTGTGCGACCTCATGATGCCCGACATGACGGGAATGGACTTTTACACCTCACTTGCCGAGCACGCGCCCGAGCAGCAGCGCCGTGTCGTGTTCCTGACCGGCGGCGCCTTCACGGAGCGCAGCAAGGCGTTCCTGCAGCAGGTCGAAGCCCGGCTGCTCCTGAAGCCGTTCGACGCGGCGACGCTGCTCTCGCTGGTCGACGAGGTCGTCGCCGCTCGCTGACGAGCGCGCTGGTCGACGAGGTCGTCGCCGCCCCTCTGACGAGCGCGCGCGCTCTCCTCACGCGCCGCCGATCGCCCTGCGCTCCGGGAGCGCGACGCCGGCGCGCCCTCAGCGGTAGTCGCGCGACTTGAGCGCGATCTCCTCGCCGCTGGGCAGCTCCAGCCGATCGAGCTCGCGCGCGAGGACGTGGACGACCTGGCCCTGCCGCTCGACCCGCCCGGCGACGAGCAAGAGCGCCGCGTTCCTCGCCACGTGCTCGTACTCCGCGAAGACCTGCCTCTGGACGATGACGTTGACCACGCCGGTCTCGTCCTCGAGCGTCATGAACGTCACGCCGCTCGCGGTCGCCGGCCGCTGGCGTCCGACCACCATCCCGGCGACGCGCACGCTCTCCCCGTCGCGCGCGGCCTTGATCTCCTCGGCGGTACGCACGCGCCCGGCGCCGCGCCGCCGCTTGAGCACCCGCCGCACGTGCCGCATCGGGTGGTCGTGCAGCGACAGACCCACGCGCCCGTAGTCCAGCGCGAGCTGCTCCAGCGGCCTGAGCGGAGGGAGCCCGACGTCCCGGTCCTGCTCGATCGGAACGCCCTCGAACAACCCCTCCACGCGGGGGGCGCGCGCGCGCCAGAGCGCCTCTCTCCGGGCAGGCACCAGCGCGGCGAGCGCGCCCGCTTCTGCGAGCGCCTCCACCTCGTTCTTCTTCAGCTCCGTGCGCCTCACGAGATCCGGGAGGCTCGTGAACGGCGCTTCCTCGCGCGCCGCCACGATCGCCGCCACGGCCGCCTCGCCGAGCCCCTTCACGAGCCGCATGCCGAGCCGCAGCGCCGGGCCCGCCGAGGGCTCGGCGCCGGGCTCGAGGGTCGCGTCCCACGCGCTCTGCACCACGCACACCGGCCGCACGTCCACGCCGTGCCGCTGCGCGTCCTGCACCAGCGCCGACGGGCTGTAGAACCCCATCGGCTGCGCGTTGAGCAGCGCGCAGGTGAACGCCGCCTGGTGGTGGACCTTGAGCCAGGCCGACGCGTACACGAGGAGCGCGAAGCTCGCCGCGTGCGACTCCGGGAAGCCGTACTCCCCGAAGCCCTGGATCTGCTGGTAGAGCATCTCCCCGAACTTCGCCGAGATCCCCTGCTCGGCGAAGCCCTGGATGAGCCGCCCGCGGTGCCGCTCCAGGCGCCCGTGCTTCTTCCACGCCGCCATGTCGCGGCGCAGCTGGTCGGCCTCGCCCGGCGTGTAGCCCGCGCCGACCATCGCGATCTGCATCACCTGCTCCTGGAAGAGCGGAACGCCGAGCGTGCGCTCCAGGATGGGATCCAGGCACGGGTGCGGGGACACCGGCGGCTCCTGCCCCGTCCGCCGGCGCAGGTAGGGGTGCACCATCCCGCCCTGGATGGGCCCGGGGCGCACGATCGCCACCTCGATCACCAGGTCGTAGAACTTGCTCGGCTTCAGCCGCGGGAGCATCGCCATCTGCGCGCGGCTCTCGATCTGGAACACCCCCACCGTGTCGGCCCGGCCGATGGCCTCGTAGACAGCCGGATCCTCTGGCGGGATCTGCGCGAGCGCCGCGATCGGATCGAACGGGGCGCCTCGGCCCGCGTGGAGCAACGCCCCCGCAGGCGCAGGGGCCCCTGCCGCGTCGACCGAGGGACCCGCGAGCCCGGCGTACCGGTCCGAGTGGATCAAACCGAGCGCCTTGCGGATCGCCGTCAGCATGCCGAGCGCCAGGACGTCGATCTTGAAGAAGCCGAGATCGTCGAGATCGTCCTTGTCCCACGGGATTACCGTGCGGCCCTCCATCCGCGCAGGCTCGACCGGGGCCACCTTGTGCAGCGGCTCCGACGACAGCACGAAGCCGCCCACGTGGATCGAGAGATGACGCGGGAAACCCTCGAGCGCGCTCGCCATCATGACGGCCTGCCGGACGCGCACGTCGTCCGGATCGAGGCCCGCCTCGCTGACCCGCTGCTCGGTGATGTCCGCCTCATGGTGGAGCACGAGGCCGCTCAGCCGATCGACCTGATCCGCCGAGAAGCCGAACGCCTTGCCCACCTCGCGGAGCGCGCTCTTGCCGCGGTAGGCGATCACCTCCGAGACCATCGCCGCCCGGTCGCGCCCGTACATCTCGTAGATCGCCTGGATCACCTCCTCCCGGCGCTCGTGCTCGAAATCGACGTCGATGTCCGGGGGCTCGTGGCGCTCCTCCGAAAGGAAACGCTCGAAAAGCAGGCTCGACCGGGCCGGGTCCACCGCCGTCACGCCGAGCACAAAGCACACCGCGCTGTTCGCCGCGCTCCCGCGGCCCTGGCAGAGGATCTGCCGCGCGCGCGCGATCTTCACGACCTGCTGCACGCTGAGGAAATAAGGCGCCACGCCGAGCTTCGCGATCAACGCGAGCTCCTTCTCGATCTGCGCGCGCACCGGAGGCGGCGTCCCCTCCGGGTAACGGTCGCGGCAGCCCTCCTCGGTGAGGCGGCGCAGCGCCTGATCCGACGTCTCCCCCGGCATGCAGAGGGCGTCGCTCGGGAAGCTGTAGCGGAGCTCGGACAGCGAGAAGCGGCAGCGGGACGCGACCTCGACCGTGCGCGCGAGCCAGGCCGGATGATCGCGGAACAGCGCCGCCATCTGCGCGCCGGACCGCACGTACGCCTCCGCGTTCGGCGCGATCCGCGTCCCGGCTTGATCGAGCGTGGTCTTGGTCCGGATGCACGCGAGCACGTCCGCGAGCGGCTTGCGCGACGGGTGATGATAGAGCGGGCGCGCCGTCGCCACGACGCAGGGGCCGTAGCGGCGCTCCGCCGCGAGGGCCGCCGCGACGCGCTCGCCGTCGCGGCGGTCGAGGTGCTTCCAGGTCGCGACGAGCGCGCGCTCGCCGAACGCGTCGCGCAGCGCGCCGATGAGCGCGCCGGAGACGCCCGCGGGCACGAGAGGATCGAGCGGCACGATCGCGGAGAGGCCCCGCTGCGCCGCCGCGATCGCCTCCGCCGAGATGCTCGCCATCCCCTTCTCGCACTCGGCGTGCGCGATCGTGAGCAGGCGGCAGAGGTTCGCGTAACCCTCGCTGTCCTCGACCAGGAGGACCACCGACGGACGGACCTCCGGCGCGCGCTCGCCGCCCCCGCGCGGCGCGCCCAGCGTCAGCTCGGCCCCGACGATCACCCGCTGCTCGACCTTCTTCGCCGCCGTGTGCGCCCGCACGCTGCCGTAGATCCCGTCGCGATCGCAGAGCGCGATCCCCTCGAGGCCGAGCTCCTTGGCGCGGTGCACGAGCTCCTCGGGGTGCGAGGCGCCCTCCAGGAAAGAGAAGCAGGAGCGGCCGCAGAGCTCCACGAACGGGACCGACGCGCCGGCGCTCACTCGCACCACCCCTGCAGGAAGGCCTCGCCCGTCGCGCGGTCGACGTAGATCCACGCTTCGCCGCAGGAGCTCGCGCTCGCGCCGTCTCGAGAAGGGCGCAGCTCGCCGAGGCGCGCCGGGGCGGCCTTGCCGGACGGAGAGCCCGAGACGAGCCAGGCGCGCGCGTAATCGCGCGACGCCGGCGTGGGCGTCCACCACTCCACCGCGTCGATCCGCATCACGAAGGAGAGCCGCTCGATCGCGTAGAGGTGCCGATCGACGGCCACGATCGCCCCGCGCCCCACCCGGCCGAGCGGGATCGGCTGCGCGAGGAGCCGCGCGGGCTCGAGCACCTGCGCATCCGCGCCCTCCGCCTGCTCCGCCGCGCCCCGATCTGCCGCGGCGCGCGCGCGGGCCGCGGCGGACGCGCGCGTCATGGCCGCCTCTCCGGAGGCCGGCACGAGCCGCGAGCGCGCCTCGGGGCGGTGCGCGTCGGCGATCTCCAGGATGCCCACCCGCTCCTGGCCGATCTCCGCCGAGAGCTCGGCCAGGAGCGCCGGCAGGCTGTCGGGATCGACCGACCGGTCGCGCGACAGATCGAGCTGCACCCGACGAGCCCGCGCGATGCGCGAGGCGATGACGTGGACCCCCACCGCGGGCGCCGCGAGCTCGATCCGCTCGAGCTTCGCCTTCAGCGGGCGGAGCAGATCGCCCGCGTCCGAGAGGGGCACCGGCATGTCGACGTGGAAGCGCAGCGAAGGGCCGCGCCCGTCGTCTTCCAGGAGCGCCGCGGCGCCGTCGTCCTCGCGCTCGCCGAGGCGGAGCCGCGCGATCGAGCGATCGTAGGCGATCGCCACGTTGAGCCGCCCGCACGCCTCCCCGCGCGCGGCGAGCCGCGAAGCGATCCGCGACGTCATGCCGCGCAGCACGAACAGGAGCGACTCGGCGCTCTCGATCGGCTCGTCGAAGAGCACCTCCTCCTCGAGCAGCCGGGGCACCTCGAACGGCAGGAGCGGCACGGGATCGCGCCCGGCGAGGAGCTCCATCACGTCGGCCGTCCGCGGCCCCAGCCGCGCCGCCACCTGCGCCCGCGGCAGGCGCGCGAGATCCTCGACGCGGAGCACGCCGAGCCGGACGAGGAAGCTCGCCACCTCGCGCTCGACCGGGAGCGCCTGCACCGGCAAGGACCCGATCGCCTGCGCCCCCTTGCCCGGCGGCGCGATCGGGGCCTCCGCCCCTCCCCCGCCGTCCGCGTGCGCGCCGAAGCGCGCGAGCGCCTGCGCGAGCCGCGGCCCGTCGGCGATCGCGAGCCGCGCCCGGTGGCCGAGCGCCGCGACGCGCTCGCCGAGCTCGCCGAGCAGCGCCTCCTCACCGCCGACGAGGTGCGACGCCCCGGTGATGTCGAGCCACACCGTGTCGTACGGGCCGTCGCCCCAGGGGCTCCTCGCCTCGCTCGCGGCGCGCTCGGGAGCGCGGCTCGCCCGCGACGCGCCGGCGCGCGGGGCGCCCTGCTCGCCGAGCTGGATCGCCGCCGTCGCCCCGAGCCCGAGCGCCACCTCGGCGACCCGGCCGAGCGCCGCGTCGATCTCGGCGAACGTCACCCGGTGGATCGCGAGGTGGGCGACCAGCGCCGCCGCCTCGACCACCTTCTGCCCCGGCCTCACCCCGTACCGCCTCGCCTCGTCGTCGACCACGTCGATCACCGCCGCCGGCGCCTGCGGCTCGCGCTCGGGCTCGGGCCGCGGCGCGGCCGCCGCGCGGCGGTCCTCGTCGCCCCCGAGGATCACCGCGAGCGGCGCCTTCCCGCTCGGCGAGACCGGCCCACGCTGCTTCACCAGCTCGCACGCGAGCTGCGGGAGCACGATCGCCACAATGCGCTTCACCGCCATCGCCTCTCCTCCCTCACGCCCGCGACAGCGCGGGCCGCGGCTCGCCGCCCGCCGTCCGCTCTGCCCTGTCCCCGGGCCGCTCCCCGAGCACCACCGGCGTCGGCGAGGTCACGCGCCCTCGGCGGTCCTTGGCGACGCGGACCATCAACCGGTTCTCGGCGACCTGCTCGAGCTCCAGCCGCATCGCGACCGGCAAGGGCATCGGCCGCGCCGCCTGGCGATCGGTGAGGAGCAGGATCGTCCCGTCGCTCCCCTCGATCGCCAGGGCGAGCTTGCGCACCACGTTGACCCAGCGCGCGAGGTCCTCCTCGCGGCGCCCCGCCCCGGGCGCGCTCCGCTCCCCCTTCCCCACGCCCTGGCCGAAGGCCCCCGGGACCCCAGCCACATCGATCACGAGCACCGCGAACGCCCGGCTCATCGCCATCCGGACCGCGACCTTCGCGAGCACCTCCGGCGGGGGCCGCACCACGAGCAGCCGGCTCAGATCGACCTGCGCGCGCGCGACCGCCGGCGCGAAGAGCGAGCCGCTCGGGTCGATCCACGCGCACCACGCCCCCGCCGTCGCGCTCGTCCCGCGCAGCCGCGCCTCCGCTTGCGCCGACGCGCACGCGGAGAGGGCGAGCGAGGTCGACCGCCCCAGCCCCCGCGGCGCGGCGAGCTCCACCACCCCCCCGCGCGGCAGCCCCCCTTCCGGGAGCGCCTCGTTGATTTCCCGCAGGCCGAGCGGGAGCGTCTTGGCGCGCGCTTCGAACTCGGGGAGGGTATGGCGCAGGAGGTCCCGGGCAAGCGGAGCGGCAAGAGCGGCGGACGACATACTGAACACGATAACAGTGCCCCCGCGCGGCTGCCAACTTTGCAGGACGAACAACGTCCTACCTGCGCCCGTGGCGTTCTCCTTTCGCCCTCCCAGGGCTCTGGAGCGGCCTCTCCGGCAATTTCTGTGCAGATAGGATGGCAGGACGACGGGGATGAAGCGAATGCCGTCACGGGCTCTTCAATAAGTCCGACCGGGGCAGGTCGACCTCATGGTCGGCGATGACCAGCGCTCCTGCCGACAGCCTCGCCGCGCGCGCGGCGGGCCCGACGCCTCAATGCGGCGGAGCTGCCGCTGCGGGGACGCCACCGATGTAGCGTGAGCTCGGGCGAATGAGCCGCCCCGCGCGCCGCTGCTCGTCGATGTGCGCGCACCAGCCGGCGACCCTGCCCACCGCGAAGGTCGGCGCGAAGAGCGCGCGTGGCAGCCCGAGCGCGTCGAGCAGCACCGCCGTGTAGAACTCGACGTTCGCGCGCAGCGGGCGATCCGGGTGCCGCGCGCGGAGCGCGGCCTCCGCCGCCCGCTCGACCTCACGCGCCAGCGCGAGCCGGGCGCTCTGCGCGCCGCCTGCCGTCCGCCCGAGCCGCTCGATCGCCCGCTCGAGCACCGCCGCCCGCGGATCCCTCACCCGGTAGATCCGGTGGCCCATGCCCATGATCCGCCGGCCCGCCGCGAGCTCGGCCTGGATCCAGCGCTCGGCGCAGCCCGGCAGCGGCGCGCCGCCCTCGACCGCCTTCGCCGCGACCGCGTCCAGCATGTCGAGGACCGGCCCGGGCGCGCCGCCGTGGAGCGGCCCCTTCAGCGCGCCGATCGCCGCGACCACCGCCGAGATCGCGTCCGACCCCGTCGAGGTGACCACGCGCGCGGTGAAGGTGGACGCGTTCATGCCGTGATCCGAGACCGTCACGAGGTACGTGTCGAGCTCGCGCGCCTCGGCCTCGCTCGCCGCAGCCCCCCGCGCCATGCGCAGGTAGTCGGCCGAGAGCCGGAGCGCCGGATCGGGCGCGACCGGCGCCTCCCCCGCGCAGCGCCGCGCCCACGCCGCCGCGAAGGTCGCTACCGCCCCGGCGATCGCCGCGGGCGGGACGTCGGCCGAGAGGTGCGCGACCGCGGCGCGGAGCGCATCCATCCCGTCGCTGGCCTGGAGCGCGTCCCCGAGCCGCCCGAGCAGCGCGAAGGCCCTCGTCCGCCCCTCGGCGATCGCTCGCCGGAGCGACTCCCGCTCCGCCGCCCCGGGCAGCGCGCCGCCCCAGAGCAGCCCGCACACGTCCTCGAAGGTCACCCCGCCGCCGCCGGCGAGCTCCTCGACGTCGTGGCCCGCGAGGGTGAGCCTCCCCCGCTCTCCGTCCACCTCCGAGAGCCGCGTCTCCGCCACCACCACGCCTTCCAGGCCGCTCGCGAGCGGCGCCGCCACATCCCTCATTCCGATCACCTCCGCTGACGACATCTTGGGCACCGCACGAGGTTGATCAACCTTGATTGTACAATCAACCATGCACGGCCTCGAAGCGCGTCGAGGAAGAATCCCGGAGGAAGCCGAGGAGGGCGGTGCTAGGAGGGATGGGTGTCGCCGGCGCGCGCGACGCCGGCGCCTCGTGCATCGGAAGACAGGATGGATGCAACGTTGATGGGCGCTCATGGTGGATCTACCTGACTCCGGGCAACGGCCGTCGGCGTACGTGACCGGCGCCGAGGCGGCGGAGCTGCTCGGCGTGAAGCGGGAGACGCTCTACGCGTACGCGAGCCGGGGCGTGCTCCGGGGGGTGCCTGGCGGGCGAGGGCGCGCGCGGCTCTACCTCCGGGCGGACATCGAGCGGCTCAAGGCGCGGCACGACGCGCGCGCCGGCCACGGCCCTGTCGCCGCCGAGGCGCTCCGGTGGGGCGAGCCGGTGCTCGAGTCGGCGCTCACCGCGATCGGCCCGCGCGGGCCCGTCTACCGGGGCAAGGAGGCGGTCGCGCTGGCGCTCGACGACGTGCCCTTCGAGGCGGTCGCCGAGCTGCTCTGGACGGGCGAGCTGCCGGCGGAGGGCGCGCCGGCGGCGCGGCCAGGCCGGCTGAGCGTCCGCCCGGCCAAGCTCGCGGCGCTCCTGCCGGAAGGCGCGCCGCCGTTCGTCGCGCTCGCGCTCGTGGTGCCCGCGCTCGGCGCGCACGACCCGACCCGCCACGTGGGCGCGCCTTCGGGCGATGGGCGCATCCCCACGGGCGACGCGGAGCGCACACGGGCGCGGGCCCTCGTGCGATCGCTCGCGGCGCTCGTGGGCCTCGGGCGGGACGCGCGCAGGGCGACCGACGCCCTCGAGGCCGACGGGGCGGCGCGGCGGCTGCTCATCGCCCTCGGCGCGAACGCCTCGAAGAAGGCCGAGCGCGCCGTGAACCGGGCGCTCTTGGTCTCGGCCGATCACGAGCTGAACGCCTCGACGTTCGCGGTCCGGGTGGCCGCGTCCACCGGCGCCGACCTCTACGCCTGCGTCAGCGCGGGGCTCGCCGCGCTCTCCGGCCCGAGGCACGGCGGCATGACCGACCGGGTGGAGGCCCTGGTCGCCGAGGCGGGCCGGCCCGAGCGCGCCGCCGCCGCGGTCCACGAGCGGCTGCGCCGCGGCGAGCCCATCGCAGGCGTCGGGCACAGGCTCTACCCCGAGGGCGACCCCCGCGCCCAGCTGCTGCTCGACACGGCCCGCGCGCTCGCCCCGCAGAGCACGGCCTTGCGCACGGTGCTCGCGCTCGTCGACGCGCTGCGCGACGCCGGCCTCGATCCGCCGTCGCTCGACCTGGGCCTCGTCGCGATCGCGGCCGCGCTCGGCCTGCCGGCCGGCACGGCGGCGGCGCTCTTCGCGGTGGGGCGCGCCGCCGGCTGGATCGCCCACGCGTTCGAGCAGCGCGAGGCGGGGTACATGCTCCGGCCGCGCGCCCGGTACACGGGGCCCTGATCGCAGCCTCCTGACGCCATCGACGTCAGGCCCGAAGCGGCGCTGCACGCAAGAAGCGGCGCTGCACGCAAGACGACAAGCGTGGTTCGCGGGGTGGTGGGGCCCCGACGAGCTTCGCTCGGCGGGGCGGCGGGGGCGCGTGCCCCCGCCGTCAAAAATCGACCTGCATTCCGAGCTCGACCACGCGGTTCGGCGGCAGACCGAAGTACGCCGTCGCCGGCCGCGCGTTCCGCGAGATGAAGGCGAACAGCCCCTTGCGCCACCGGGACATCTTCGAGCGCCCGGTCGTCAGCAGCGTCTCCCTGCCGAGGTAGTAGCTCGTCCTCCCGAGATCGATGTCGAGCCCGTGCCGCTTGCACCCCTCGAGCACCGACGGCGCGTTCGGCGTCTGCATGAAGCCGTAACACGCCGTGACCTGGTAGATCCCCTCGCCCCGCGGGATCACCGTCGTTCGCCGCTCCGCCGGCACCTCCGGCACGTTCGTCACCTGGATCGAGAGGAGCACCACCTGCTCGTGCAGCACCTGGTTGTGCTTCACGTGGTGCAGCAGGATCGGCGGCGTGCCCTCCGGGCTCGACGCCATGAAGACCGCCGTCCCGCGCACCCGGTGCGGCTTCACGCGCTTCACGTCCTCGAGGAACATGTCGAGCGGCAAGATCGCCGACTTGATCGCCGCTGCGAGGTGCTTGCGCCCCGTCTTCCAGGTCGTCATCACCGTGAAGATCGCCGCGCCCATCACGATGGGCACCCAGCCCCCGTGGAAGAACTTGGCGCTGTTCGCCGCGAAGAACGCGAGATCGATCACCAGGAAGAGCCCGGCGAGCGGGAGCGATTTCCAGACCGGCCAACCCCACGTCTTCCGGGTGACCACGTAATAGACCACCGTGGTGATCCCCATCGTCCCCGTGACGGCGATGCCGTAGGCAGCCGCGAGCGCGCTCGAGTTCTTGAACGTGAGAACCAGCACGATGCACGAGATCAGGAGCCCGCTGTTCACCTCGGGGATGTAGATCTGCCCCGCCTCGTCCTTCGACGTGTGGACCACCGTGACGCGCGGGAAATACCCGAGCTGCACCGCCTGCTGGGTCAGCGAGAAGGCCCCGGAGATGAGCGCCTGGGACGCGACGACCGTCGCCGCGGTGGCGATCGCCACCGTGGGGTAGAGCGCCCACGACGGGACCAGCGCATAGAACGGGTTCGCCGCCGCGGTGGGGTCCGCGAGGAGCTTGGCGCCCTGGCCGAAGTAATTGATGAGCAGCCCGGGCCAGACGATCGTGTACCAGGTGTACTTGATCGGCACGCGGCCGAAATGCCCCATGTCGGCGTACAGCGCCTCGCCGCCCGTGATGCAGAGGACGACCGCGCCGAGGATCAGGAAGCCATGCAGTTGATTCTCGACAAAGAAGCTCACCGCGTAGGTCGGTGAGACGGCCCGGAGCACTCCGGGGCTGCCGATGATCTCCTTGGCCCCGAGGAGGACGAGCGTGACAAACCACACGAGCGTCACAGGCCCGAAGATCGACCCGACCCCGGCCGTACCGCGCTTCTGCACGAGGAACACGGCGAGCAGCACGCCGCAGGTGATGACCGGCACGACGGAAGGGTCCAGCTTCGGGATCGCGACCTCGAGGCCCTCCACGGCCGAGAGCACCGAGATCGCGGGCGTGATCACGCCGTCGCCATAAAGGAGCGCCGCGCCGAAGAGGACGAGGAGCACGAGGAGGCCGCGGCCGTCGCCCTTGCGATCGCCGCTCGGGACGAGCGCGAGCAGCGCGAGGATGCCGCCCGCGCCCTCGTTGTCGGCCCGCGTGATGAACGTCACGTACTTGATGGTCACCACCATCATCAACGACCAGAACATCAGCGAGAGCACCCCGAGCACGTTCTCGGGCGTCGGAGCGACGTGGTGCGGGCTGCTGCGGCTGAAGCACTCCTTCATCGCGTAGAGCGGGCTCGTCCCGATGTCGCCGTAGACGACCCCGAGCGCGGCCAGCATCAGCGGCCACATCTTCTTCGAGCTCCCCATGTGGGCGCGCTCGGCCATCGGAGAGGGCGCGGGGCGCTCTGCGGCAGGGACCGGTCGTGGGCTCATCGTCATCGGGGGCGGATCCTACTCCATCGAGAGCGCGCCTCGCGAGGAGGCGGAGCGCGACGGCTCAGCCGAGCGCGCGCGCCGCCACGGTGAGATCTTCGATGAAGCGGGAGAGCTCGGCTCGCCTCGTCGCTTCGTCCGGCATGCGGAGGATCGACGCGGGGTGCACGGTCGCCAGCACGCGCGGCGCGAGCGGCGAGGCGACGATCCTGCCGCGCTCGCGCGTGACCCGGAACGAGCCGCCGAGCAGCGCCTGCGCCGCCGTCGCGCCGAGGCATACCACGATCGCCGGCTGCACCACCGCGATCTCCGCGGCGAGCCACGGCAGGCACGCGCGGATCTCGCGCACGTCCGGCTTCATGTGGATGCGGCGCTTGCCGCGCGGCTCCCACTTGAAGTGCTTCACCACGTTGGTCACGTACGCCCGGCGCCGCTCGATCCCCGCCGCCTCGAGCGCGCGATCGAGCAGCTGCCCCGCTGGGCCCACGAACGGTTTACCGGCCAGGTCCTCCTTGTCCCCCGGCTGTTCGCCGACGAGGAGCACGTCCGATCGCGCCGCGCCTTCGCCGAACACCGTCTGCGTCCCCCGCTCCCAGAGCGGACACGCCTGGCACCGCGCGGCGGCCTCGCGCAGGCTCGGCAACGAGGGAGGGCTGGGGACGAGCGCCGCCGCCGTCGCCTCGCCGACGCCGCGCCCTGCTGCATTTCGTCTCGCCACGGTCGCCATGACCGCCTCCGCAGCATCGCTCGTGCCATGGGCAATGCGGCGCGGTCGAACGCGCCGCGTCGCGAGGAGCGCGGCCGACGAGCGTCTTGACGGCATCCGGCAGCCTTCCCATAGTGCCACGGTCCTCCGACGTTGACCGACCAGTCAGAATGCCCCGCCTCGCCGATCGCCGCGCCAGGATCGAGCTGCTCCGCGCCGCCGAGGCTGCCTTCACCGAACGCGGCCTGGCCGCCGCGAGGGTCGAGGACATCACCGAGCGCGCGGGCGTCTCGAAGGGCGCGTTCTACCTGCACTTCCAGAGCAAGGACGACTGCTTCAAGCAGATCGTCGAGACCTTCATCGCGCGCCTCGCCGACTGCGTGGAGCCGCCGCCCGTCGTCTTCGAGGCCGAGCGAGCGTCGGTGAACGAGTACTTCAAGCGGCTCCTCGCCCACGACATGGAGGTGCTCGAGTTCTGCTGGCAGAACCGGGCGCTCCTCAGGATGATGCTGGCGGGCGGCGGTGGGACCCCGTACGCCTACCTGATCGACGAGTTCGCCCAGCGCGTCGCCCGGCAGGTGGAGGGCCGCCTCCGGTACGCGATCGACATCGGCCTCTACCGGCGCGATCTGGATCCCAGCGTCATCGCCGCGCTCATGTCCGGCGCCTTCGATCGCCTGGTGCGCAAGCTCATCGACGCGCCGTGCAGGCCAGACATCGCGGCCTGGGCTGCGCAGGTGCTCCAGCTCTTCACGCACGGCCTGCTCGCCCCGGAGGTGCGCGCCGTCGCTGACCAGTCGGTCATGGAAGCCCCCCCGCGCAGCGCGCGGCAGACCGCCGATCCGGCGCCTGCCTCGGCGTCGAGCAGCGAGCGCCGGCGCTCCAAGGCGAAGACGACCTAGGTGACCTGGCTGACGAGGGGGCACCGCGCACCGCGCTCCCGCGGTCGTCGGCGCACTCCGCCTCCATCGGAAACGTTGGAGCCGTCGGAACCGCCGATATGGAAGGAGCCTTGGAAACAGGATCCAGTCCGCCGCCAGCCGTAGGGCTTTGCCTGAATGAAATGGCCGGAAACCCGGCGGTACCAGGACAGCTTACAGGGAATCCCTGACGAACGATTCCACATCGCCCTAGCGGTCGGTCAGGCAGCAGCTGAGCTACAGCTGGCAGTCAACGGGATTTTCGGCAGGACAGTGAGGGGGTGGATCGGGGGGCCAGAGGGGAACCGTTCAGGCAACTCGGGAAGAGCGCAGCCTTGGAGAGCGGTCCTGCCCGTTCAATCGCGCCAGGCTGACCGTCGCGCGCTCTGGCCGGTCACGGGCACTCTCTGGACGGCTCTCCGCAGAGGAACGGAACTGTCGAGGGGGGCGGAATGGGCATACAGACGGGTCGTGATAGACGGTTAATCCACGAGCTGCTCCGGCAGACCTGCCGATCGATCCAGTGGCGTGCGGACACCGCAAGGTCGATTGCAGAGAGGATCGAGGTCGCCCTCGCCGAGCACGCGCTCCACGTCTCCACGCCGGACGTCGACCTGCGCGTCCGGCTGACCAAGGACTTTGCGCTCGCCATCGCGATACGCGTGCTCTCCTTCGGCGAAGACGCCGAGGAGTCGCTGAGCAAAGCCCTGTGTCAGGACAGATCGCTCATGGCGGAGCTCGTGAAGGAAGAGTGGCAGCTCGTGCGCACCGCCTGCAGAACGGCCGAGCAGACCGCCGGGAGGCTGGTGCTCCTGACGGCGGTACCGGGGGCGTGAGACCGCGAGCAGGACGCACGCCGAGAACGCGACCGGGCCCACGAGGCGATAGAGATGGCGCCCCAGACCAGCTACAGCATTTACGTTCGCTTCCGGGGCAGGCGGCTCGCGCTCATGAGGCACATCCGCTCGCTCGAGACGGCGCGGTTCCAGCTGCGGTCCTTCCGGGCAGAGCGGTTCCACGACGCCGATCAGGTCTTTCTCGTCAACGACGCGACGAGGCAGATCGTCGACGAACGGGGGTGGGAGGACGCCGGAGAGGCCGGGGAGGCTCGGCAGATCAGCGTCGACATGCGCCTTCCGACCGATGGCAAGCGTACGGAGCGCACGCACGACGCGGGGAACGAGGCGGCTCGATCGCTGGGAGGGGCGCAGGCTCCCCCGCTGCTCGCGGCGCCCGAGGCGCCGGCGCCGCCGCTCGCGGCGCCCCTCGATCACCTGGCGCGATCCGACGGCGAAGCCCGGCACGTTCCACCGGAGAGGAGATGGTCCGGGGTCGAGAACCCGGAGCCGCCGCGCGCACGCCTGCGCCGCGCGATCGCGGCAGCCCAGGTCGCCCGAGCGCGCCACGACGCCGCGCTGGAAGCCCTGACCAGGCTCCAGCCCGGCGGGAGGATGGATGAGATGACCCTGAGGAGGCTCAACGATTCTGCCCGAATGGTATCCGATCGATCCGCACACATCATCGAGCGGCTCGAGCAACTCCTGAAGCGCCTGGAAGGGGCGCGCTGATATGGTGAGATGACCGTGAGGCGCCGTGTCCCATGCGCGACATGGACGACGACAGCCATCGTTGACCGATCGCCCACCGGAACCCTGGCTTAGTCCCTGTCAGGCTCTCGCCATAGCGAGACGCGTGAGAGAGCGCCCAACCGTTCAAGCCGACAATGCCCGAACAGAAGAAGTCACGCCGGACGCAACTCGGGGCATCGGGGCAGAGCGACGCCGCGCCCCAGGCCGGCAGGGCATCCGCGCCGGGGCGGGCGCCGGTCCCGCTCCAAGGCGCCGGCGAGAGCGCCGCAGCGGTCGAGCCGCGCCCCGAGGGCGAGCTGCGCTTTCCCGTGGTCTGTGTCGTCGCTTCGGCCGGCGGACGCGGCGCGATCGCGGAGCTCCTCCGGCGGTTGCCCAGCAGAGATACCAGCCTCTCTCTCGTCCTGATCTACAGCGCAGATCCAGGGGAGCTCCCCCTCCTCGAGCTCGTGGCGCAGAGCAGCCCTCTCCCCGTGGCCGAGCTCCGATCGGGGATGAAGCTCGCGCCTGGTCGTGTCCAGGTCCTGCCCCCGGAGGCGCAGGCGACGCTGGCGGGGCTCCGCGTCGACCTCGCGCCGCGGGGCGAGGGCGGCCCGGGCCCTGGCGATCTCTTCCTGCGCTCGCTCGCGGGCGAGCTGGGGTCGGGCGCCGTGGCCGTCGTGCTGTCCGGCGCCGGGAGCGACGGCGCGCTGGGGCTGAAGGACGTGAAGGCCGAGGGCGGGGTCACCTTCGCGGAGAACCCGCGCGGCGCCGAGCGGCCGGCGCTCCCGCGGAGCGCCATCGCGGCCGGAGGCGTCGACTTCGTCCTCAGCGTCGAGGAGATCGCGGCGGAGCTCGTGCGGATGGGTCGCCCCGGGCACGTGCTCGCTCCATGGCTCAGGCAGGGTGCGCCCCTCGGAATGGACCCCGATCTCAGCAAGCTCCTGAGGCTGCTTCACGCCGCGGTGGGCGTCGACTTCAGCCAGTACAAGAAGAGCACGCTGAGGAGGCGCATCCAGCGGCGAATGACGCTCCACAGGCTCGCCACCCTCCAGGATTACCTGGAGCACTTGAAAGCGCACCCCGGCGAGATCGAGGATCTCTACCAAGACCTCCTCATCAAGGTCACCACGTTCTTCCGCGATCCGGGCGCCTTCGCCGCGCTGAAGACCCACGTGTTCCCGGTGCTCATGCACAGCAGGCCGCAGGACTCCCCTGTTCGCATCTGGGTGCCGGGCTGCTCGACGGGCGAGGAGGTCTACTCTCTCGCGATCTCGTTGCTCGAATTCCTCGAAGCCGACGCGACCGATCATGCCATCCAGATCTTCGGCACCGACCTGAGCGAGGCCGCCATCCAGCAGGCGCGGTCCGGGATCTACATCGAGAGCATCTCGATGGATGTCTCGCCCAGCCGGCTGCGCCGCTTCTTCGTCAGGGTACAAGGCGGCTTTCAGGTCAACAAATCGGTCCGCGATCTGTGCATCTTCTCGCGCCACAACGCCGCGGCCGACCCGCCCCTGTTGAAGCTCGATCTCACCAGCTGCCGCAACCTGATGATCTACCTGGAGCCGAGCCTGCAGCGCCGGCTGCTGCAGACGTTCCACCAGGCCCTCAAGCCCACGGGGTTCCTGCTCCTCGGCTCGTCCGAGAGCCTCACCACGACGCCCGATCTGTTCGGGGTCGTGGACAGGACCCACAGGATCTTCTGCAAGCGCGCCGCGTCGGAGGCGGCCCACTCGCTCGCCCTCGCCGCGCCCGCTCTGCCCGGCGTGCCGGTGGTCGCCCTGGCGACGGAGAGGCCGCGGGAGCCCGAGGGGCTCGGCATGGATGCGGTGCGCAGGGAGGCCGACGCCATCGTCATGGCGCGCTATGCCCCCGCCGGCGTGGTCGTGGACGAGGAGATGCAGATCGTCCAGTTCCGGGGCAAGACGGGGCCCTACCTCGAGCCGTCACCGGGCGACGCTAGCCTGCACCTCTTCAAGATGGCCCGAGAGGGGCTCGTCCTCGGCATCCGGGCCGCCATCGACGCGTCGATGAACTCGGGGGCGATGGCCCGCAGGGAGCAGATCAAGGTCAGGCAGGACGAGAAGATCCGGTACGTCGACGTCGAGGTCTGGCCGCTCAAGGTGCGGCTCCCGCAAGGGCGCTGCTTCCTCGTCACCTTCTCCGAGTCGGGCGCCGCGAGGCTGGACCGGCCGGGCAGCGACCCGGCCCCGAGCGACACCCAGAAGGATCTGGAGATCGTCCAGCTCCGCAGGGAGCTCGTGACCACGAGGGAGTACCTCCAGTCGCTCATCGACGAGCTCGAGGCGACGAACGAAGAGCTCCTGTGCACGAACGACGAGCTCCTCGCGAGCAACGACGAGCTGCAGAGGGTGAACGACGCGCTCGAGGGCGCCCACGACGAGCTCCAGTCGGCGAACCAGGAGCTCACGACCATCAACGAGGAGCTCCGCAGCAGCAACGTCGCGCTCGGCCTCGCCAACGACGAGCTGCGCAAGCACCTCGGCGACATGAACATCCCGATGCTGATGGTCGACGCGGACCTGCGGATCCGCCGCGTCGCCGGCGCCGCCGACGAGCTGCTCGGCCTCGCCGCGAGCGACGTGGGCAGATCCATCCTCGAGGTGAAGTCGAGGAGCGTGGCCGACATCGCGCCCGTCGTCGCCGAGGTGCTCGGCAAGAGGAGCACCGTCGAACGGCACGTCGAGGACCGCGACGGGCGCTGCTATCTCATGCGGGCGCGCCCCTCCCGGACCACCGACGACGAGGTCGACGGCGCGGTGATCTGCTGGCTGGAGAGCGAGGCGCCGAGGAGCGCCGCGCGCGAGCTCGCGGGCGCGCGCGGCGGCCTCTCCGCCGTCTTCGAGGTGCTGCGCCACCCGTTCCTCCTGCTCGACGGGGAGCTCCGGATCCGGGCGGTCACCCGGCGCTACTGCGAGCAGTTCATGGTGCCTCTCGGCGACATCGAGGGACGATCGCTCTCGGCCATCGATGCCGGATGGAACACCCCGCAGCTGGAGCAGCAGCTCCGGGACGTGCTCCACCGCCGCGCCGCGCTCGTCGACTTCCGCCTCGAGGCCGTGCTCGCGCACGCCGGCCGCAGGACGCTCTCGTTCTCAGCCTTCCGGCTCCAGGCCGACGAGGGCGAGCTCCCGGCCCTGCTGCTCGTCGTCGAGGACAGGACGGCGCCCGAGATCGACCCGGCCGCTCCATCCGGGGTGCGGCCAGCGCGCCGCCCCGGCCCCGGCTGACGCGCTCATCGCCGCCGTGTCCGCCAGTCTCCGGAGGCGATCCGAGGCCACCCCATCGCCTGCCCGGCGGGCATCAGGTAGGCCTCGCAGAGCGCGCCCCCGTGGAGCTCGATCGGCTCACGCCTGAAGACGTCGGGGCAGCCCTCGTAGAGGTCGAGCGAGGGCAGCGCCTCCGGGTCCGGCTCGTACAGCTCCCCGAGGACCGCGACCGAGCCCCCGCGCACGAGCGCCGGGTAGGCGCCGAGATCGGCGAGCTCGAACGACGGGGCGGTGCGCGCGTCCACGAGGCGACGCGCGCGCCCGAGCAGCGCGTGCGCGCGCTCGCCGCGCATCAGCGTGCCGTACACGAACAGGCGCGCCGTCACCGGCAGTGCTGTTCGACCGCGGCGAGCAGCTGCTCGAGGTTGATCGGCTTCTTGAGGAACTGCGCTGCGCCGAGCGAGGACACGAACTCGTCGCGGCCCGTCGCCGAGATGATCACCACCGGGATCGCGGCGAGCTCCGGATCCTTCTTCTGCTCCGCCCTGAACTGCCAGCCATCCATGATCGGCATCATGAGATCGAGCAGGATGAGCCCGGGTCTCGGATCCGTTCTAAGCGCGCTGAGCGCCTCGCCGCCGTGCGCCGCCGACGCGACGGCGTAGCCCTCCTCCTGCAGGAGCTCGGCGAGGGTCTCTCGAATATCCGGATCGTCATCGACAACGAGGATCCTCTTCAAGGGAGTGGCAGGCACGGTGCATCAACCACTATGCGAAAGCCTGACGTCACGGCGAAACAGGGAAAGCCCTGAATCCCTGCTCGGGTTCCGCTTGATCGGGCTCGTTCTGCGAGGAAGGGGGCGCATGAAGGTCTCTCTACGTCTCTCTCCGGCAATCAGCGCCGCAAACGCGCCTTGGAGCGGAGCCCGCTCCCGCGTCGCTCGGGCCGCCATGCAGCGGCGCGAGGTCGACGTGGGTTGAGCCGGGGCAGCTCTGGCAGGCGGGTTCGGGCGTACGCATCACGGGGATCGATCGTCGGCGGTCGAGCCCGATGTTACAGCACGGTGGCGCTCCGGCGAAGCCGCTCTGTGCCCGATCTGCGGCCAGCCAGGGTGAGCGCAGCACGGCTTGGTCGCCATCCAGCACGTCATGAGCTGCGATCCTACCACCGACGCCGAGGGGCGCAGCAGCCTGGCGTCCGCCGGAACGACGGCCCGAGGCGCTCGCGGCGTGGTCCGAACGGGCAGCGTCAACGGTCGATGTCTGTTGAGCCGAGCGAGCCGAGCACCACCTTCGAGAGGGTGCCCAGCAGGACGTCGATGTCCACCGGCTTCGGGATGAGCGCGGCCGCATGCAGCCGCTCGGCGATCGCCTGCATCTCGTGGGGGAGGCGGGCCGAGAAGATCATGAGGGGCGAGGGCGTTCCGAGCCCCTCGATCTCGGAGACGAATCGGTCCGTCGTCATGCCCGGCATCGTCAGATCGAGGAGGACCGCGTGGAAGCGCCGCTCCGCGAGCGCATCGAGCACCGCGCGCGCGGTCGCGGTCAGCTCGACCTCGTACCCTTCCAGGGTCAGGAGCTCTTCCAGCATCGTCGCAGTGTCAACGTCGTCCTCCGCAACCAGGATCACGTGCTTGCCACACATGGCTCCCCTCGGCTTTCTTCAGTAGCGGGGGTCGCTCGCCAGGGCAGCGCGCCCTCTCTTCCCCATCCTGGGGGAGGACTGGATGGGCGCTCGACGCTGCCCGAGCCTCCACTGGCCAGCGCAGCGCAAGCAACCTCGGTGATGCGCCCGGTGTGACGAATCGCCCGGACACACCGGAGCGCTCGCCGCGGTGCGCCACCCCCACGACCACGCCGCGAAGTGCGCAGCCCGACAGTCCGCCGCTGTCCGCCGATCCGGTACGTTCCGTTCCCCCTCTCCCGCCCAGGGCAGTATGAAAGCCCGACTGCGCGCCGGATGCAACTCCGGGCAGAAGGAGCAACTCCGGGCGCAAGGAACCGACCGGGGGGCGCCGGGGGGGCACGAGGGGGCGAAGAGCGCAAGCAGACAGAGAGCGCGAACGGACTCCCCGACAGGGGAGACACCCTGGTAGACTCTCATGGATGCCTGGCGAACGCCGCGTCGCGCTACTCGCGATGGAGCCAACCATGCCGGACGGGGGGGGAGCGCCGTCCAGCCATGGAGTCCGTCGTGTCGAGGCCTCCTTGCTCGCCGATCCGGACCTCGCCGGCGTGCCGATCCACGTGATCGACGCGCAGACGAGGGATCTCGACGCGTGGGTCGCGGAGGTCGAGACCGTGGACGCGGACGTGGTCGGCCTCGCCGCGCACGTCTGGTCGTTCCCCACGTTCATCGAGGTCGCGCGCCACCTGCAGCGCAACCGGCCGGGGCGCACGATCGCGCTCTGCGGGCCCCTCGCGCGCCCCGCGATGTTCGCGCTCGCGCCCTGGCGCGACGCCACCGCTTGCATCGACGCCCTCGTGCACGGCAACGAGCTCACGTTCCGGAACATCGTCCGGCTGAGCGAGCGCTCTCCCGAGGCGCTGCGCGCTGTGCCGGGGCTGCACGTCTCCACCGCGGGCGGCTGGGTCTCGACAGGCGAACCGCCCTACGTGGCGCCCGACGAGCTCCCCTCGCCGATCCGGATGAAGCTGCTCCCGAGCGATCGCATCGTCCCGCTCGAGATCTGCCGCGGGGGCGCCATGAGCTGCGCGACGTGCGGCGTCTCCACGGGCGACGCTGGCGGCGTCTTCTCCGAGGCCTACCTCGTCGAAGAGCTGAGCGCGCTCCGCGCCGCCGGCGCGCCGGGCGCGCAGATCGTCGACGCCCCGCTCAACCTGAGCGCGGAGGCGTTCCGGAACCTGGTGGCCGCGGAGAAGCAGGTCGGCTTCTTCAAGCAGGCGACGCTGACGGCATCGATCGATCCGGAGCACGTGCACGACGAGCACCTCGAGTTCCTCCGCGGCGTCGCGCGCGTCTCGCTCGACGCGCGGCTGCCGCCGCTCAACAAGGAGACGGGCGACGGCACGCAGCGCCCCTTCAGGGAGTCGAAGTTCGCGAAGGTGATCGAGGAGCTCTCGACGTTCACGGACATCGAGGTGGACATCCTCCTCGGCCTCCCGGGCGACGGTCCGATCACGTTCCGGCGCACGCTCGAGCGCGCGCGCGAGCTCCCGTGCAAGGTCCGCATCTTCCACAGCCTCGTCCTCCCGGACGACCTCATGGTCCGCGCGCCCGCCTCGTTCGAGCTCCGCTTCGACCCGTTCACGCTGATGATGCGCTCCTGCCTCGGCTGGTCCGAGGACGCGCTCTCTCGCGAGCGCAGCCGCCTCATCGAGATGGCCTACCGCGAAGGCGGCGAGATCACGCCGGACATGTGGTCGTTCCCCGGGCCTCGCGAGATGCGGCGGCCCGCGATGCCGCTCGGCAGCGGCGTGGTCCCGCCGGGCGCCGAGATCCGGGTCGAAGGCGCGACGACGCTCGCGCCTGCAGGCCAGGACTTGCAGCGCGTGCTCGAGCTCGGGATCAAGGAGGCGACCTCCGGCGGGTGGACGTTCGTGGAGGCCTCGGCGCGCCCGGGCGAGATCGTCGTCATCATGAAGACGCGCGACGGCGCGCTGGTCGTCGAGATGCGCCCCGCCTCGCCCACGGAGAACGCCTACAAGGTCGTGGACGGCGTCGCGTTCGGCTACCGCTCGCCGCGCGGCGTGAAGATGAGCGACGGCGCGCTCCGCCTGCTCGATCGCGTCCTCCAGCGCCTCCACGCGCCGGCGCGCACGGCGCTCGGCCTGTCGACGCAGGACGGCGGCCCCGGCTCGGCGCGCGTCCGGCGCTTCCGCGCCACGCCCTCGTGACCCCCTCGACCCGATCGCGGAGCGTGCCGCGCGCCTCCGGTTACTCCTTGCCGCGCAGGGCGGCCGGCGCCCGCGGCGGCATCGAGTCCATGGGACGGGCCCTCGAGAGGAGCTCTCGCCGGAGCTCGCCCAGGCGCGCCGGAGAGAGATCCATGTGGTCCACGATGTACGGGTGGACCTGACGGCTCTTGCCTCGGATGCTCAGCGCGCCGGTCGGCTGCGCCGGGACGCAGTCGTCGAGGGTCGCGTACGTCGTCTGGCAGATGATGATCTTGGAGCCGAGCTCCTTGTTGAACTGCTCGAGGCGCGCGGCCGTGTTTACCGTATCTCCGATGCAGGTGTACTCCATGCGCTGGAGCGAGCCGATGTTGCCGGAGATGACGGTGCCGGTCGCGATCCCGACGCCCATCTGGATCTCGCCGCCGCCGAGGAGCTTCCGCTGGTTCATGCGCTCGAGCGCCTGCACCATCTCGATCGCCGCGATCACGGCGCGCTTCGGCGCGTCCTCGACCGAGAGCGGCGCGCCGAACACCGCCATCAGGCCGTCGCCGATGTACTTGTCGAGGGTGCCCCCGTAGCGGAACACGATGTCGACCATCTCCGTGAAGTACTCGTTCAGGAACGAGACCACGGCCTCCGGCTCGACCGACTCGGTGAGCGGGGTGAAGTTGCGGATGTCGGTGAACATCACCGAGACGTGGCGCCGCGTTCCTCCCAGCTTGAGCCGCCTCGGATCGGACAGGACGAAGTCGACGAGATCCTTCGATAGATACCGGCCGAGCTCCTGCTTCTCGCGCTCGAGCCGGAGGCGGGCCATCGACTCCACCTCGGCCCGCACGACCAGGTTGCGCGACATCCGCGCGATGATGCCGGCGACGACGCCGGGGAGCGCGATGAAGAGGATCTGCTGGCACTGGTCCGCGATGTTGATGGCGTTCTTCCCGTAGACGGACACCGAGCTGATCGGGACCGCGCCGGAGCCGACCGTGACGGCGAGCACGATCGAGTTGAAGACGGCCGACAGCCCCGCCGAGTACAGGCACGCCGCGAGGCTGTAGCGGAAGCCCGACATCAGGTTCCAGAGCACGTAGACGGTCGCGAGGTAGCTCGTGAAGTACTCGATGATCCCCGAGTGGTTCCTCGCCGTCCCCAGGGCCGTGAGCGTCAGGAGCGCGAGATCGACGAAGATGCTCACGTACTTGAGCCAGCCCACGTAGACGCCGGGGCGCAGCCGGAAGAACGTGTAGAGCACGAGCGAGTAGGCGAGGTACCCGCCGTTCAGGATCGCGAAGATCTGGTTGGCGGCCGGGGTGTTGATCCGCCACACGTGCATGAAGGTGGCGGCGCTGAGCAGCGCGAACGCGAACCGGATGTGGTTCACGATCTGCTCCCCGCGCATCTCCTGCGCCTCCATGATCCGCACGATCTCGGGCGACTTCTCGATGCTCATGTGCGCCGCTCCTCTCCGCGCCGCAGCCGAGACCGCGCCGCGGCGAACCCACGCGCGCAGAGCGCGGTCGTCAGCGCTCTGCCCTGGTGGAGCCCCTCGCGACCGCGCTTCATGGGCACCCGGTAGAGCGGCTCCGCAGGCCAGGAGCCGTCCACGAGCTGGCGCTCGCCGAGGTAGCGCAGCCCTCGCGTGAGGAGCAGCGGATCGGGCCGCTCCCTCATCGCCGCGCCCTCGAGGCACGCGGCCGTGGAGAGCGGCGCCCCGAAGCCGCCGTCGAGCCGCTGCGATCGGAGCATCCGCGACAGCGTCGCGACCTCGACCGCCGCGACGTCGTCGGCCCACCGCGCGTCCCCCGCCCTCTCCCGGTAAAGCCGCGCGAAGCGGAGGAACGCGAGATCCGTGTACGAGGCATCATAGAAGCAAGCGCCCTCGATGCCGCCCTCCGAGGCGGCGTCGAGCGCGCGCCGCGCGTTCGCGTCGATGAGCCGCGCGAACCGCTCCGCGTCGAACGAGAGCAGGCCCACGAGGAGGTTCAGCCGGACTGTCGCGCAGTCGTCGCCGGCCCACGCCACGCCCGGCGTGGTCGGCCCCGCGGGCCCGCGGTAGAACCAGGTTGGAACGACGCCGTCCTCACCCACGTTGGCCAGCATGACCTCGATCCACGACTCTGCCCGCTCCTTCGCGGCGCCCGTCTCAGCGACCAGCTCGAGCACGACGCCGAGGAGGTCGGCGTCCGGCGGGACGCCGCGGAACCCGCCGAAGTAGCGGAGCTCTCCCGCCGGGATCTCATCGAGCAACGCCGCGGCGTCGGCGCGGACGTCGCGCCCGACCTCCCCGATCTCGAGCAGCGCTCTCAGGATCGTCGCCCGGACGAACCAATGCCCGACCGGCTGCTCGCTCGACCCGAGAACGCCGAAGCGCTGCACCTCCCAGGACTCGCGCCACGGCGCAGCGTCCAGGAGGAACGCGACCGCCGCCTGCAGATCCGCGCGCGC
This sequence comes from Sorangium sp. So ce124, assembly GCF_051525235.1. Lineage (NCBI taxonomy): Bacteria > Pseudomonadati > Myxococcota > Polyangiales > Polyangiaceae > Sorangium > Sorangium sp. So ce124. The sequence goes on along the minus strand of NZ_CP150312.1, from coordinate 2,585,299 downwards.
CTCGCCGGGCGGCGCCGGCTCCCCCTGCGCGCGCGGCGGCCCGAGCGCCGCGCCGGGGCCGAGGAGATCGCGGAAAGACATCAGCCCCTCGAAGAAGCGGAGGCGCTCGCCGAGCGCGTCGAGGAATTCGCGCTGCGCCTCGGCGAGGCCGCGCGCGCTCGGGCTCGTTCGAGGAGAGGTGGCCACGACCTCACGGGCCGAAGCGAGCGCCTCCTGCATGCGCGCGGCGAGCGCGGCGCGGTACGGGCGGGTCGCGAGCAGGCTGTGGATCTCGCCGCGGCGCACGCGGGACGCGCGCTCGCCCGAGAGCGCGCGGAGCAGCGGAGGAGCGAGCCCCGCGCCGCGCAGCCAGAGCGCGAAGAGCGGCGTGAGCGTCGGCGCTGCGAGGTCAGGAGCGATCGGATCGATCCAGAGGCGCACGAGCCCGTCCAGCAGCCAGATCGGCTCGGCCACGGCCTCTCCGAAGCGACGGGCGGGCGCGAGATCGTCGCCTGCGACGAGCGCGGGCGCCGTCCAGAGGGCCACGGCCTCGCGCACGCCGGCGGCGGTGGGCGCCGCCAGGGCGCCGGAGCCGTCGATCTCGATCACCGGGTTCTCGCGCCATGAAGCCTCCGCCAGCTCGGCCAGCCCCAGGAGCCACCCGTGCGCGCGCGTGTCGTCCGCGTGCTGCGCGAGGAGACGCGCGGCGATCGCACCCCGCACGAGCGCGTCCGGAGCGCCTTCGATGCCCCCGGCGGCCACCGCGGCGACCGCCACGGCGGCGTCGGCGGCTGCGTCGGGCGCAGACACCCGCCCGCAAAGCCGCAGCGCCCAGCTGGCCCACGGGATGCTGTACCCGGGCGGTGCGCCCACGCCGCGCTCGATCGCGAGCGCTCCCCACGCCGCTTCACCGCGCTGATGCGCCCCCCCCGGTAGAAGCGCCGACCAGGCGCGCTCGCACGCAGCCCGGTCCCCCGGGTCGAGCCATGGCCAGGCGGCGGTCACCCCTCCAGCAGGGGACAACGTCACATACCGACTCCGCCCTCACGCGCCGCGGCCGCGATGGCCGCATCGACCGCTTCGGGCGTGGAGGTCGCGGCATCCCGGATGCGCTGGAGCGTCTCCGCCCCGACGTCGTATCCCTCCGCCTGGATGGTGCGCTCGGGATCGGCAAGGAGCTGCTGACGGAAGCTCGAATCCACGACGGCACGACCGATGAGCTCTGCCTCTGATTTCTTCGACGTCACGACTCCTCGCTTTCTCGCCCGGGAGGCTAGGAGACCTCCAAACGGCTAGCAAGTACAAGCAGGCGCGTCTGCGCGTCCTCGCGGGGTGTTGCGTCCGCGCGTCCGCGCGTCCGCGCGTCTGCGCGTCCTCGCGGGGTGTTGCGTCCGCGCGCGGCATACCGGTTCATCGCGGCTCGCCAGCGAGCGCGCTGAAGAACGCGAGGAATACCCGCCGCTGGATCGCGACCATGTACTGCTCGCGCTCCCTGCAGAAACGCGCAGCCTCCGGTAGCCCGAGGGCCCCGGCGGCGACCTCGGCGCGAGCGAGCTCACAACGCGCCTCTTCCAGGATGGCGTCGAAGCCGCCGCGCGCAAACAGCCGCGCGCGCAGCGCCGTCGCGCTGCGCATCGCCTGATCGCGACGAGGCCCGCTGCCAGAGACGACGGCCCCGCTCGGCGGCGCCGCATCCGCCGCAGCAAGCGCCCAGATCCTGGAGAGCACATACGTTGTGTTACAAAAATCACGATCTTTCTCGGCGTGCAGCAGGTCCGCGAACAGCTGATGCGCTGCCACGAGGGCGGAAACGAACTCCTCGAGGGCGGCCAGGTGCTCGGCCTGCGAGAGCGCGAACAGGGCCGCCGCCGCCGGGAGCACGAGCGGGCGCGAGCGGGCGAGCACCCGCCGGAACGTGGCGCCGTCCTGCGGACCTGCGCCGCGGTGGAGCCGCCGCTCGAGGAGCATCGCCTCGCCGTACCCGAGCCAGACCTCTTCGAAGAGGCCCCAGAACGCGCTTCCGCCGGGCAGCACGCGGGCGAGCAACGCCTGATGGCGAGCGAACAACGCCCCGGACAGGAGCACCGTCGCTGCAGGCTCACCGACCCCTTCGTCCAGCAGGTCGTCCTCGATCCGGACGTGCAGGTACCCGACCGCTGCCGCCTCGGCGAGGTCGGCGGCGAGCGGCGGAAGCGCCGGCGATCCAGCGTCCCGCGCGAGCGCCGGCCCGCCAAGACGCGTCGCGACCCAGAGCGGCAGCTCGAGCACCGGGAGCGCCGTCGGGTGCGAGAAGTAGCCGTCGCCCGGCTCACCCTCGAACAGCCTGAGGCGCGCGGCGAGCTCATCGAAGAGCGCACCGAGCTCGCTCCCCAGTCGGACTCGGAACGACGCGAGCCGCCGCAGCACCTCGGCCTCGAGCGCCGCCTCGACGGCGCCTCGCGCGCCCTCGCCTCCCCCTGCGCGGCTGTCCTCGCTCATCCCACCTCCGGACGGCGCTGGCGGCGCCGACTCGGGCGACGCTAGCACGAGCAGCCTCGTCCGAGGGCGCGGGCGCCGCCGACTTTGCCCCGCGCGCCGCCCGTGCGACACTCAGCGACTTCACGAGATCAGAGACCATGATCGATTCCGAGCGTTTCGCTGGGCGTCACGGGGACATCACGACCGACGCGCGCGCTGACGTCCTCGATTTCCGCGACACCCTCTATCGCCCCACGATGGTGGAAGTGCCTCCGATCATGCCCCCGGAGCGCTTCGTCGAGCACGGCGTGCCCGTGCTCGACCAGGGCAAGAACAACGGCTGCACCGGGTTCACGGTCGCCACCGTGGCGCACTACCTGCTGCGCAGGCGCAAGATCTCGCCGGACCGCTGCCTCGTGAGCCAGAACATGGTGTACACGATGGCGCGCCGCTACGACGAGTACCCCGGCGAGGACGACGCGAGGGGATCCAGCCTGAGGGGCGCCATGAAGGGCTGGCACAAACACGGTATTTGCTCCTATGAGCACTGGCCGTGGGACGCGAACGATCTCCACGGCACGCTCACGCCGGAGCGCGCGGTGGACGCGATGCTCCGGCCGCTCGGCCTGTATCAACGGGTGAACCACAGGGATCTCCCGGCGATGCACAACGCCCTCGCGGAGGTCGGGATCATCGCGGCCTCCGCGCTCATCCCGTTCAACGGCTGGTATTATGGGACCCAGAGGAACGGCATCATCCCGACGGTCGACAGGACGAATCCCTTCATCGCCCCCTGGGGAGGTCACGCGTTCGCGATCATCGGGTATGACGCGGAGGGGTTCTGGATCCAGAACTCGTGGGGTGTCGGCTGGGGCAAGGGCGGCTTCGGTCGACTCTGTTACGACGACTGGCTCCAATACGGCTTCGACGCGTGGGTCGGGCGGCTCGGCGTCCCGATCCGCCTGAACCAGGCGCGCTCGCTCCGCCCGCTCACGTCCACCAGCCGGACGTTCGCCAGCCTGCGGCCGCACCTCATCAGCGTCGACATGCACGGCCAGCTCCAGCAGCGCGGAGCCTACGGCACGTCGTCGGAGGACGTCCGCATCATCATGGAAGAGGATTTCCTGAGCGCGACCGCGACCTGGAAGCGCCGCCGGCTCGTCCTGATCGCGGGCGGCGGGCTGCGCCGGCAGATCGACGCGATCAACCGGATGTCGCGCCTCCGGCCGAAGCTGCTCGGGCACGAGATCTACCCCATCGAGCTCCTCTGGGAGACCGACCACTACCCGCGCCTCCTCGAGATCCTCCATCGCGCCACGGAGGGGCGCCGCCACGACGGCTACGATCCCAGGGCGTTCGGGTTCATGATCGATCGGCGCGACGACGCCCTCGAGCCGCTCGTCCGCCGCATGGGCGGCAAGGCCGAGTGGGACCGCATGAAGCTGGCAGCGGGCGACGCGACGATGGACGCCGACCACGGCGGCCTGCGCGAGATGATCGGCCGCCTCGCGTCGCTGATGGACAGCGATCCGAAGATCGAGCTCCACCTGGTCGCCCATTCGAGCGGCACGTTCCTGCTCGCGCCGCTGGTCCAGCTTGTCACCTCGGAGAAGGGCAAGAAGATCGAGGGCGGCCCGATGCGAGGTCAGCTCGGGCTCGGGCTCCCCATCGAGTCGCTCTCCTTGCTCGCGCCGGCGAGCGCCCTGGACGCGTTCCGCGACACGTACATGCCGCCTATCAAGAGCGGCATGGTGCGCCGGTTCGCCTTGTTCACGCTCACGGACGAAGCGGAGCTCCAGGACCACTGCGAGGTGTACGGCAGGTCGCTCCTCTACCTGGTGTCGAACGCCCTCGAGCGGCGCCCGCGGGTGCCCGGCACGAGCGGCGTCTCGCTGCTCGGCATGGAGGCGGGGCTCCTCGATCCGGAGAACGCCGACGTCCTCTCGCTGCTCACGGAGACCAAGGACGATCGGCCCGTCGTGTTTCCGAGGGCGGAGTGGATCAAGGGACCCAACACGAGGCCTCCTCCCCACGGCTCCGAGGCGCGGCGGCACGAGGACTTCGAGAACGACGCGACCACGTGGAAGTCCGTCATCGCCCGCATCCTCAACCAGCCGTTCGCCGATCACCTGCCGCCCATGTCGGCGCGGGATCCGTGGTGAACGCGCGCCCCTCACCCCTCCGGACGGCGCCGCTCCGCTGAGCTCAACCCGGGGAGGGCCGGGGCGCCGAGCCGCCCGGACGCGAGCGGCGGCGCGCTCGCGCCGCTCAGGAGGAGCGCGAACGATGCCCGGATCTCCTCGCCGAAGTTGATCCGGAAGAGGCCCATATCGGGGCGGCTGCGGATATCGCGGATCACGTCGCTGGGATCGCAGACCTGGCGCATCCCGATGAGCAGGGCGTACATCCGGATGAGGGTCGGGCCGCCATGGCCGGGAGCGAGGGACGGCAGGCACCGCTCGAGAAGCACCCCGGTGCGCTCGACGTGACCCAGGAGAGAGAGCTTGAAGCGGAGCGCGGCCTCATAGCTGACGTTCTGCTCGAGCACGCTGTGGAGGATGCCGAGCAAGCGTGTCATCGCGTCGCGCGCGGCGAGGGTCGTCGACAGGATCGAGGCGACGCTCGCCGAGGCGTCCTCGGCAGGCGCCCCGGGCGCGCCGCGGCGGGCCCGCGAGGGCCGAGGGCGCGCCGGGCTCGCGTCGCCGCGGGAGGCGCAGAAATGCGTCAGATGGATATCCACATCGTGGAACCACTTCGCGAGCTCTTGATCGACGACCGCGAGAAAGAGCTCTTCTTTCGTGGTGAAGTAGAGGTAGAGCGTGCCCTTTGCGAGGCTGGTGCGCTCGGCGACCTGAGCCATGGTGACCTCGGAATAGGCGGTCTCCTGGAACAGCCGCCAGGCTGCGTCGATGATGAACCGCCGCCGCTCCTCCTTCTGCTCCTCCTTCCTCGCCCTCCGCGTCGAGCTCATAGACTCCCCGGTCTACGATGTCTCCAGAAGCGCCGCAATCCAGACTCAACGGTCGCCACACAGCGCGAATTCGAGCCGACGGGCGCGACCAGCGCTCGTCGCGATCGGCGCGCACACTCAGCAGAGCAGCAAAACGCATGTTGCAGCCGCGGTAGCTGCATTCATCACATTTCGCCGGACACGGTCACACCGAACCCGTGCAGGCCAAGGAACATCGGGGCGATGCCCGAACGCGCCACCCGCGCGACGGTCCTTGAGAAGGCGCGCGCGACCCGCGCCGGGAGCCATCCTGAGCCATCGGGTACGGCGGGAGGCGCGGCGGCGCGCGAGACGCGCGAGACGCGCGGCGCAGGCAGCGCGAACAGGCCAGCGCCATCATTGCAGGGCAGCGCGAAGCAGAGAGGAGAACAGACCACGGTCGCCACCGTGGCGACCACCAATCCCCTCATGATCGCCGAACCAGCGCTCACCGCGACACCCACATCTAACGTAGCGCTGCCACCGGCGATTGTCGTGAGCGACAGGGCAGCAAAATAACGTCGCCGCTGTCCAACACTGGAAGTTCGACGTGGAGAGTCGCTCTTTCTGCGACATCCCACCTCCGCCACGGCCGCGCCAAGTCGGGCGCTCCCTGGATCGCGCTGTTCAGCCGGCGGCCGCCATCGCCAGGGCCTTGTGGATCACGCGGAGCGCGACGTCGGTGAGGCCGTAGGCGGGAAGCTCGGGGACGGGGACGAGGGCCGCCTCGGAGGCGTCGTCTCCTGGAGAGAGGGCGCCTCCGATCGACTCGCACAGATAATCGAGGATCACATAATGATAGGGAGTCGCCACGATCTCCACGACCTCCACGAGGGGGCCGACGCGGACGTCGAGGCCCGTCTCTTCGCGGATCTCGCGGGCAACGGCGTCCGCGAGCCGCTCTCCGGGCTCCACGCGCCCACCCGGGAGCGACCAGGAGCCCGCGAGGGGAGGACGAGCGCGCTTGACGACGAGCACGCGCGGCGCGTCAGGCGCATCGGACCGGCGATCGATGACGACGGCGCCCACCGCGACGCGCGGGGGCGAGAGGGCGCATGCCGGCGCGTCGCTCACGGGGCGGCAGCTTCCGTGCGGCCGGCCTTGCAGCGGACGTCGCCCGGCGTCGCGACCGCGAGGTCGTACTCGCCGAGCGCGAAATCGCCAGGGATGACGACGGCCCCGTCGTATCGGCCGCGGTCGTCGGTCGACAGCGAGCCGACCGTCACGCCCTGCGGCGCCGCGGTCCCCGTCAGGACCACGTCGACGCGGACGTGCCCGCACGGCGCCCCGGCGCTGCTGACCTGTCCCTGGAGGTGGAGGGGAAAGCCGCGGCGGATGTCCTTGTCCAGCGCGGTCACGACGACGTCGGTGCTCTCTGCCGCGCGCCCGGCCGCGTCGCTCGTGGGCGTGGGCGCAGGAGGCGGCGGTACGGCGGCGCCGCTGCTCCCGGCCCCCGGGCCAGCGGGCCCCTGCTGCGCCTGCTCGGCGCGCGTGCGGTCGGCGAGATCCTGGCCCGAGTCGCGCTGCTCCGGCCAGCTGTAGGGATCCGGCGGCGGCACATGGGGCGGGCGGCTCGGATCGACCTCCTGGTCCATGTTGAGGGCTGCCCCCCCGAGGTCGATGCGGTGCCAGAGCGAGCCATCGAAGACCTCGACCCAGGCGTGCGCTTCGTTGACGACCATCCGCGCGGGGATCCCGATGTGCAGGGCGGTGACGAGGAACGCGAAGGCGCGGTGGCGGCAGACGCCTTTTCGCGAGAGCGCGAGATCCAGGTAGATGTCGCCGTTCCCCCTGGGCGGATCGTCCGACGGGGCGAACGACCGGAAGTACTCGACCATCTTCTGTACGACGTCGCGCGGCCGCATCGCAGACGAGATGCCGATCGCCTGCGCGACCTGCCTGAACGCCGCCTCGTGGGAGGCCTCCGGGGGCGCGCGGAAGGGCTCGAGCTTGCTCCAGCTGACGTCGGCGAACTCGCTGCCGAAGGTCGCGCGGGCGATGGCGAGCTGCACGATGAGCCGGACGCGCGCGCTCTTCGCGCTGCGCACGAACCAGTTGTCGGCGCCGTCACGCAGGACCACGACCGGGGTATCGGGGTTCACGTGCATCCGCACGAGGCGCGTGTCCGGTCCCACCGTCGGGATCCGGACGGGCTCGTTGGGCACGAGATCGACAGCGATGTCCCCGTAGAACGCCTCGTCGCCCGCCGAGACGGCGCCGTCCGCCTTGACGGTCTTCAGGCTCCGATCTCGGACGACGAGCGAGTAGTCCGCCCTCACGGCGTCATACGCTTGCAGCCGCTTGAACGGCGCGGTCGCTGGAGAGAACGGATCGTCGTAGCGCTCGACGTTCGGCCGGCGGGTATCCCGATCCGGCTCGTAGGACGCGTCGGGGCCGGCGTCGGAGCCGACGTTGCTGTAGACCTGCTGCTGGTTCGACGGCGGGCGCTGCGGATCGGGCGCCGTTGCCAGGCCGCTCGGCGTCTGGATCGCCGCGGGGAGCCCGCCGTCGAGCGTCGTCGTGGCGAGCGAGACGTCCTCCGCGGGATCCGGCGCGATGAACTCGTGCAGGAGCGACGCCTGCGCATCGGCGAGCCGCGATACGGCGCAGGCGAGCGCGAACACGAGCAGGCCGCGCGCCGAACCGCCGAACCGGCGCCTGGACACGGGGACAGGCGGCGGAGCAGCAGAGCGCAGGCGTGCGACCGGAGAGGACATCAGGGGCCTCTTATGAAACCAGAAACCCCGGTGATGTTCCACGGCGGCGGGTCGGTCGCCGTCAGCTACTTGCCCGACGGCCGCCTCTCGCGCCGCCGACGTCGGCGACGTCGGCGACGTTTATCACCGGTCAGCGCCGGAACTGCGCGGCGTCGGCGTGCTGGCGCCGCGGGTGCGGGGCGGAGCGCAGCCTGTCGATCGCTTCCGTCGACTCTCCGCGCGCGGTGAGCTCGGCGGCCAGCACGTCGAGGGCAGGCTGGAAGATGTCCGTCCGCGCGAAGCGGCCAGCGCGACCGCCCGCGAGCCTCGGCAGGACGGCGACGATGCGCCGCATGCCGTCGGCGTAACGGCGGGAGATGGCCAGCCGATCGATGAGAGGCTCGAGGAAATCGGCGACCGCCGCCGCGCGGTCGCGGACGCCGTCGCAGGCCTCCTTCATCGGCTCGAGGAGCAAGAGCGTCCAGAGGACCGTGTCGTCGAGCGGCCGATCCGCCGCGGTGCGCCGGTCGACGTAGTCGAGCACGCGCCAGAGGCGCTGCCCGGGGCCGTCATCGCCGCGATCGTCGTAGAGCAGCGCCGAGACCTCCGGCAGGAGGACGTCGAGCACCCCGGTCTCCCACGCGAGGTAGATGGTGCGGCGCGCCTGGCCGCCGCGCAGCAGGCGCAGGATCTCCTCCGAGAGGCGCGGGCGCGCCGCGAGCGCGAGCGCGTCCCGGCAGTAGACGACCGCATCGTAGACGTCGGGGGTGATCCCGAAGCCCAGCCGACCAGCGAACTTGAGCGCGCGCAGGATGCGGATCGGATCCTCGCGGAAGCGCGTCTCCGGATCGCCGATCGTGTGGACCACCTGGCGGCGCACGTCCTCCATGCCGCCGACCCAGTCGAGGATCTGCCGCGCCTCGACGTCGTAGAAGAGCGCGTTGATCCGGAAGTCGCGGCGGAGCGCGTCCTCGTGCGCGACGCCGAACGCGTTGTCGCTGCGGATGAGCAGCTCGCTCCCGTCGTCGGAGTCTTCTTTCGGGTTGCGGCGGAAGGTCGCCACCTCGATGACCTTCCCGCCCTGGAAGAGGACGTGCACAAGGCGAAACCGCCGGCCGATGATGCGCGAGTTGCGGAACAGCTCGCGGACCTCCTCCGGCCGCGCGCTGGTGGCGACGTCGAAGTCCTTCGGGCGCCGATCGAGCAGCAGATCCCGCACACAGCCGCCTACCAGGTAGGCCTGAAAGCCGTGGCGTACGAGACGTCGCACGACTTTCTGGACATCCGGATCGATCCGCGCCTCGTCGAAGACGACCTGGTAGCGGCGCGGGGTGGGGATGTCCTCGTCGACGAACTCGACGCGGAACGGATCTTCGTCGAGGGCGCCTGTGTCCGTCGGCATGAGGTCGCCCTCGGGCCCAGCGCGTGGCCCGGAGGCGCTGCGGCTCTCGTACATCGGGAGTTCGGCGTCTTGGAACGCCGCTGTACCGTTATCAGGTGATGGGGTCGCGCGACCCATAGTCAGCAACCGAGAAAGCGCCAGGCAGAGCCTGGAGGGAGTGGAGGACGACTGGCGCGCGATTCTGGGATCCCAGTACTCGCTGGAGAACCGACCCGCGCAGATGAGGCCCGCGCCCGCGGACCTCCGAACCGAGCCGGGTCGCTCGCCGCGGCCAGCGTCGGCCTGACGAGCGGATCCGGCTGTCGCCCGGAACAAGAGATGGTAACGGCCGTCTAGCAGGGCTTCGCCGTGAGAGCAAAGCCGAGGCGCAGGGAGGGCGACGGAAGCCTCCGGAGCGAGCGGGCTTCACGGTTTGGTGCCCCAGTGCCCGACGCCGGGGGGCGGCGGCGCGCCGGCATCGGGCGGAACCGCGGAGGACGCCCCGACGCGGGCCTCGGGCGTCGCGAGCAGCGCCTGCCGTAGCTCCGCCATCGAGGCGAACCGGCCGCGGGGGTCCTTCACGAGCGCCTTCCGCACGACGGCGTCGAGCTCGCGCGAGATGAGCAGCCCGGGGTGGACCCGGTGCAGCGGCGGCGGCGGCTCGCGCCCGTGCTTCTCTGCGATGGCCGGGTACGGGCCCTGAAAGGGGACGCGGCCCGCGAGCATCTCGTAGAGCACGATGCCCAGGGAGTAGACGTCGGCGGCAGGCGCCGCCGGCGCGCCCTGCGCCTGCTCGGGCGCCATGTACTCCGGCGTCCCCACGACCCGGGGGAGCGGCGCGCCTTCGGCGCCCTGGCTCTGGATGCACGAGAAGCCGAAGTCGAGCAGCTTGACGATCTCGCGCCCGTCGGCCGCGTGCACGAGGAACACGTTCTCCGGCTTCACGTCGCGGTGAATCACCCCGGCGCGGTGCACGGCATCGACGCCCGAGGCGAGGTCGGCGGCGATCCGGACCGCGCGAGACGGGACGAGCGCTCGGGTGAACGTCAGCGTGTCGGCGAGATCGAGCCCGACGAGCAGCTCCATCGCGAAGCACGGCGCGTCGCCGGCGCGCTCGAGCGCGTCGACACAGAGGACGTTGGGATGACGGACGCGCGACGCCGCGCCGGCCTCTCGCTCGAACCGCGCGACGAGCAGCGGATCGTCGCGGAGCTCTGCCCGGAGGACCTTGAGCGCGACGCGCGACGTCGCGGCCTCACGCGGCCTGCCGACGCGCTCCGCGAGGTAGACGTGCCCGACCCCGCCGCTGCCGAGCAGCTGCACGACGCGGTACTTGTCGCAGAGGAGCTTGCCCACGAGCGCTTCAGCGGCGACGCGAGCGGGAGGCATGGGATCGATCGTAGCGCAGTCGCGCCTGCCGAAGGGCACGGAGGGCACACGGACGCGACGGCGGCGCAGAAGACAGCGCTGGCCAGCCCGCGCGCAGCCAGGAGAGGTTCGCGCCCGTACCATCGGGCGGCCGCATCGCGCGCTCCGCGGCAGCACGAAGCTCCGGCCGCGACCGCTTCCAGCGACCGGGCCGGCGCCACGGGAAGACCGTGGCGCAGGGGGATGACGCGCAAAGTCATCGGTGTGCGCGCAGACCTCGTCGTGCCTGCGCGGGCGTGGTCGAGGGTCCCGCGGCCAGGCGAGCATCACGCCGCCACGGCAGGGCCGCGCCGCCGGCCAGCAGCGCGGCGTGCGCTCCGAGAGCGCTGCGAGCTACCCGCCCTGAACGCAGGCGCGCGTGGATCGCTTGAGCGGCGACGAGGAGGCGGCCACGCTAGGCGGCGCATGACCGACGACCGTCGATCCTCCACCCCGAGCACGCTCGACCTCGACGCCGAGCTGGCCCCCGCGGCGCCGAGCTCCGCAGAGCCGAGCGCAGCAGCCGCTTCGCCCCCGCCCCCGCTGCGATGGAAGAAGAACCTCGCGCTCTTCTGCGTGACGGTCATCTCGGTGTTCGTCGCCGGCACCCTCTGGGCTCCGATCACGCCGGACGACGACAGCGCGCTCTCGTTCGTGAAGGCGCTGCCGCAGACGTGGCCGTTCGCGGTGCCGTTCCTGTCGATCCTGCTGGCGCACGAGTTCGGGCACTACTTCGCGGCGCGCGCGCACGGGGTCGAGGCGTCGCTCCCCTACTTCATCCCGCTCCCTGTGGTGAGCCCGCTCGGCACGATGGGCGCGGTGATCTCGATGAAGGGCAGGATCAAGTCGCGGAACGCGCTGCTCGACATCGGCGCCTCCGGCCCGCTGGCCGGCCTCGCCGTGGCGCTCCCCGTCCTCTTCGTGGGCCTCATGCGCTCGGACGTGCACGCGAGCTCCGGACCTGCGCTGCAGGAGGGGCGCAGCCTCCTCTATCTCCTGCTGAGGCGGCTCGCGGTCGGCCCGATCCCGGAGACCCATGACGTCTTCCTCGGCCCCACGGCGATGGCGGGGTGGGCCGGGCTGCTCATCACGGCGTTCAACCTCTTTCCCGTCGGTCAGCTCGACGGAGGGCACGTCGCCTACGCGTTGTTCGGCAAGCAGCAGGACCGCTACAGCCGCGCCGCGCACTTCCTGATGCTCGCGCTCTTCGTCGGCAACGTCGCCTATTTCACCCGGCGCTTCATCGCGGAGGGGCTGTCCGACGCGCTCAGCTCCGCGGTCGCGAACGGGATGCCGTGGCTCACGTGGTTCGGCGTCGTCTACCTGATGCTGCGCGTCGGCGGGCGGGAGCACCCTCCCACGGAGGCCGGCGAGCTGTCGCCAGCGCGCAAGGCGATCGCGGTGGTGACGCTGCTCTTGTTCGTGCTCCTGCTGATGCCGACCCCGTTCGGCACGTACTGAGCGCGCGAGCGTCAGGTCTTCGCGGCGCCGAACTTCGACCGGAGCGCGTCGCAGACGGCGGCGGGCGCGTAGTGGCTGACGTCGCCGCCGTGGCTCGCGATCTCGCGCACGAGCGACGCGGAGACGAAGCCGTAGTGGGTGCGCGTCGGCAAGAAGACGGTATCGACGCCGGGGAGCATGTCCGCGTTCGCGTGGGCGATCTGCAGCTCGTACTCGAAGTCGGTCGCCGCGCGCAGGCCGCGGACGATCACCCGCGCGCCGACGCGCTGGCAGTACTGGATGAGGAGCCCCTCGAACGAATCGATCCGCGCGTTCGTCACCTCGCTCGTGGTCTGGCGCAGCAGCTCCAGCCGCTCCGAGTACGTGAACAGCGGGTGCTTCGTCGGATGCCTACCGACGGCGATGATCACCTCACCGAACAGCTTCGACGCCCGCTGGATCAGGTCGAGGTGACCGAACGTGATCGGATCGAAGCTCCCCGCGTAAACAGCCAACAGATCCTTGGACATGATGCTCACTGGTCCGGCGTCCGCTTGGGAGCGCCCGCGGGCGGCGCCGACTTCGGAGCGGCCGCAGGCGGAGTCGACTTCGGAGCGGTCGTGGGGGGGGCCGTGGGGGGGGCCAGCGGCGCCTGGAGCGCGGGCTCCTGGAGCGAAGGTGAGCCGGGCGCGCCTGCTGGACCGGCGCCCTCTGCTGGCGGCGCGGCGGGAGCCTGCCCTTCGTTGACGGGCGCCGGCGCGCTGCCCCGGAGCACCTTGTTCACGGCGGTGTCGTCCTCGATCCACATGAGCCGACCGCCGTCGCCGAAGGTGACACGGAAGTAGGCGAGCAGCCCCGCGCCGATCACCCCATCCAGATCGAGCTGGAGCTGCTTCTCGACCGCCTGGAGCGGCGCCCCGTACACGCCCGGGACCTTGGGGATCTCCAGCGCGCCCAGCCGCAGCATCGGCACGACGCCCTGCTTCAGCTTCTGCTCCGGATCCTGCTCGACCCGCTTCAACCCATCGGCCTCGAAGCCGGCCTTCTTCCAGCCTTCCTTGTCGAGCGCGATCGGGAACGTCATCGACGTGTCGATGAGCAGCGGCCCCTGCACCGACTTGTCGGGGCCGAGGCTGCTCCGCAGCACCATACCGCCGCCCTTGATGAACGCGACGTCGACGCGCGTCGCGTCGGGCGGCGCCGGCGGAGAGAAGCTGCGCACGACGAACTGCCAGCCGCTGTAATCGATGGTCGCGTTGAGGCGCCGGAGCAGGTTCACCCCGAGCAGCGCCTTGACCGGCGCGCCGATCTGCTTCGAGACGCCCGAGAGGTCCTGCGTGAGGGCGGGCACGTCGTTGATCTCGAGCTTCTTCCCGAAGCGGAGGGAGACCCAGCTCGGCTCCTTGCGCGTGCTGCTGTCGAGGACCACCTCGCCCGTGCCGGTCGACACCATGGCGAGCGCCGACTCGCCGTCGATCTCGAGCGGGACGACGAAGAACGGGGCCGCGGCGCTCACGTGCTGCATCTCGATCGCCGCGAGGAGCGCGCCCGAGACGGTGAACGGCGCGCGCCCCGCGCCGCGCCTCGCCAGCTTGGCGATCGACTTCGCCCACTCATCGACGACATCGGGATCGTCGAGCATCGCCTCGAGCTCGTCGGCGGCGGCGTCGAGATCGCCCTTGTACCAGAGCGCGCGCCCGCGGAGCCCCGCGGCCTCGGAGCCGGCGACGCCCTTGAGGAGGCGCAGCGCCTCGGCGTAGTCGAGCCGGGCCAGCGCGATGCGCCCCGCGAGAAGCCGGGCCTCGGTGTCGGTCGGCACGATCGTCAGCGCCCTCGAGACCGCATCGCGCGCGTTCTCGACGTCGGCGGACTGGAACTCCTGTCGAGCGCGGGCGAGCCATTTCTCGGCCGCCGGCGGGCGGGCGGACTCCGGGCCGATCATGCTCGAGCACGAGGCGAGGAAGGTCGCGGTCAGGAGGCCGCCGAGGCGGACAGCGAGGGAGCTTCTCGTCGGCGGGTTTCGGTTCGAATGGATTCGCACGTGGATCTCAGGCCCTTTGCGGCACACCGTCCGGCCCGAGCTCTCCCGGCGAAATCGGCTCGATCGCCAGGATGCGATCGGCCCGTAGCTCGCGACGGCTGCGCGACGGGAGCAGATAGCCGAGAACCCGGGGTGGGTCGAGGTCCGTTCGCACCCCCGTTACGCGCACGACGAGCTCCTCCGGCCCCCGGCGCGCCGGACGGTACCGCACGCGCACGGTGGCGGCATGCTCGGCCGCGCGCACCGCCGCTGCCACCAGCGCCGGGCGAGCGTGGCGCTCGCCGATCCGGACGTGCCACAGGTCGCGCGGCGTCCGCGGCGCGAGGACCTCCACGACCTTGCGGAACACGGAGCGCAGGGCATGGACGTCGTCTTCGGCGCGGTGAGCGCGCTCGCGGTGCACGCCGAGCTCCCTGCAGAGGGAAGCGAGGCTGTGGCTCGGCAGGGCGAAGGCCCGGCGGGAGAGGACGAGCGTGTCGAGGTAGTACGGGAGGCGCCTCGCCCTGCCCGCCCGCGCGAGCTCGGCCTCGAGGAACGCCACGTCCCATGCGGCCGCGTGCGCGATGAGCACCGCGCCCTCCGTGACCTGGTCGATGCGATCGCAGAGCTCGGCGAACGTGGGCGCGCCCGCGAGCTCCCGCGGATCGATGCCGTGCACGTGCGCGTTGCCGAACACGCCCGGCTCGGGCCGCACGAGCGACGTGATCGCGTCCTCGCACGCGTCCCCCCGCGTCCGCTCGGCGCAGACCTCGATCACGCGATCGCTCTCGGGGCGGAGGCCCGTCATCTCGAGATCGAGGAACACGAGCGGCGCGCTCTCGATCGGATCATCCCAGGGCGAGCCGGCGGGGGGCTCCGCGCCGGTCGCCCGCTCAGGCCCCACCCCTTCGCGCTGCTCCGTCATCCGACCTGCTTCCCCACCACGGCGGCTCGACCCAGGAGACGACCGTCCCTCGACATGGACGCGTCTTAGCGAATACGGCGCCCGATCGAAAGCGATCCGCGCGGAGCGTCGAGCGCGGCACGTCCGGCCCGTGACGTCCGGGCTCCGGCGTCATGGCCTCGCGCAGCCCGAGCGTCGACGGGGCGGGCGCTGGGGGGTTGGAGGCGATGCCCTGACGGCGCAGGGGCCGCGCCGCGCGGCAACGGCAGAGATCCAGCAGAAACGCTGCCGTGCAGCACTGGATGTTCACCGGAGCTTTCGTTGCTACACTGCCCAGCGTGCCGGACGGGGTAGCTACAGTCCCGGGGGGCTCTCCTCACGAGGAGCTCGATCTCGGCGACGGGTTTTCGGGGTTCCGCTACGAGCGTAGGACGACCGAGCCGCTCGATCTCCCGGTCCTCGTGGTGAACCGCTTCTTCCAACCTGTGCAGATCACGACGGCGCGTCGCGCGTTCCTGCTGCTCTTCGGCGGGGCCGCCCTCGCCGTCGACGAGGTCGGCGATCTCCACGATTTCTCGGCGTGGCGAAGCTTGCCGGTGCGCGACAAGGACGATGGCCTCCCCGTGGTCGGCGGCTCGCTCCGCGTGCCGCGCGTCCTCCACCTCCGCCGGTACGACCGCATGCGGCGCCCGACGATCCGGCTGACGCGGAAGAACGTGATGCTCCGCGACACGCACCAGTGCCAGTACTGTGCGCGCCGCCCGCCCGTTCGCGATCTCAACATCGACCACGTGCTCCCCCGGTCGCGCGGCGGCGAGGACACCTGGGAGAACCTCGTGACCGCGTGCCGCACGTGCAACCTCCGCAAGGGCTGGCGCACGCCGGACGAGGCGAGCATGCGGCTCATCCGCCAGCCTCTGCCGCCGCGGTGGTCGGCGACGATGCAGATCCTGATCGGCTTGCCGCATTCGTTCGACGAGTGGAGCCCCTTCCTCAGGGCTGGCTGACGGTTCCCCCGTGGGTCTCTCCTCGGCGCCGAAGGCAAGCGCTGACGAGCCGACCGTTCAGCTCCGAGCAGCCCCGGGCGCCGAGGTGGGCGCCGATCGGCTGATCGTTCACGGCGCCACGGTCACTCGCCCCTGCTCGTCGCAGTAGGCGATCGCTCGCCACCCCTCCTCGGTGCAGAGGAAGAAGTCGATGCAGCCGGTCCAGCACGCGGTATCCACGCAGGTCTCCGCGGCTGCCGCCGGGCAGTCCGGCTGCTGCAGGGCGGGCGTGCAGCCCGCGGCCTCACCGCTGCGATCGAGCGTCACGACCTCGCACGCGCCGGGGCCGCCACCCACGCCCGCGTCCCCGTCCTCGGCGGGCGCCTCGGGGGAATCGCAGCGCGCGACCTCCGTCCAGGCCCCCTCGAGGCAGTCGTAGAGCGCACGACACGCGGCATCGCCGCAGGTGCCCCCCCGGCCGACCGGACACCCTCCCTGCGGGATCTGGCCGCACAGCCGCGGCTCCGCGATGGGATCGCAGCCTGCCGCGGCGAGGACGGCGACGGCGGCGGCCGCGATGAAGCACAGCGGGATCTTCAAGACGGCCGTCGAGGAGAGCTCAGGTTGCCGGCGCGAGGCGAGAAAAACGCAAGGCGCCTCGCCTCCGCTCGGCCGAACCGTTTAGTATGCGCGCCATGCGTCCCTGCGCCACTGCCAGCGCCGTGTTCACCGGAGTCCTCCTCGCCGCGGCCCTGTTCGCGGCCTGCTCGAGCGGCACCGCGCCGCCGCCTTCACCGCCTGACAGCGCGTCGCTCAACGCTTCGCCTTCGCCGCCGCCTCCCTCGCAGCCGGCGTCCCCTGGCGCCGCGGACCCGGGCGCCACGGCCCCTGGCGCCGCGGACCCGGGCGCCACCGCGCCCGCGCAGCCGGACCGGCCTGCGAGCCGCAAGAAGGCCCCTGAGACCGTCGAGGACTGCAAGGTCATCGCCTCCGATATCACGAACGAGCCGCCGGACGGCGGGGTCGTGATGAACAACGCCACGACCTCGGCGGACGCGGGATCGAGCGATCGCCTGCAACCGCTCGTCGACGCGATCAAGGCGAGGCGCGACGGCTTCCGCTGCTGCTTCGATCTGTACGCCCGCAAGCACCAGGGCGCGCAGGGCAGGATCACGTGGCAGCTCAAGCTGAAGCCCGACGGGACCTTCGAGGAGGCGAGCATCGTGCGCGACAAGAGCGACGTGACCGCGCCGCAGGTCGAGTCCTGCATGGAGGAGCTCGCGAAGTCGATCACCTGGGCGCGCTCGCCGAGCGGCAAGGAGACCGTGCTGACCTACCCCTTCGACTTCAAGCGGCGCAACTACTAGCAGCGCGCCGCCGGCGAGGAGCACGTCAGTGTCGAGCGACGCTTCGGGGATCCTGCGCGGCTCGGGCCACCCCGGCCGCAACGCCTACGCCGAGCTGCTCCGCGACACGCGCGGCCTGAGGCGCGAGCAGCAGCAAGCGCGCGAGGCGTGGTTCGCGCGCCTCGCGGCCGACAAGAAGGACGAGACGCTCTTCGAGCTCGAGATCCTCCTGAAGGGCGTCGCCTGCTTCGCGAACCCGCGGAACCACCCGGGCGCCGCGCGGCGCCAGACGATCGTCAGCCACGATTTCCGCGAGCACCTCCAGCACGCCCGCGACGGCATGGCGCGCGTGGTCCAGCTGACGCGCACCATGCTCGGCGATCGCGATCGCGCGTTCGTCTTCCAGCGCTACCTGGAGACGGTGCTCCCGGAGGACACGGCGCGCACGCGCCTGCTCCACGCGACGATGGCGCAGGAGTCGCCGGAGTCGAGCCTCTTCGTGCTCCGGCACGGCTTCACGAACCTCATCGAGGTCGCGGGCGGGCTGCTCCGGCTGCCGAGGGTCAACTTCAGGCTCTTCTACGCCCACCTCGCGACGGCGATGCGCGAGATCGCCCAGAGCACGTTCTTCAACCCGCTCCACGCGCTCGAGTTTCGCCCGGAGTTCGATCGCATCCCGTCGACGCAGGTGCTCGAGCTGATCCACCGCGTGCCCGGCGAGCAGGCGCACCGGCTCGTGGCGCTCACGTTCCTCGCGCTGTTCAGGATGCTCAGGTACCTCCGCCTGCTCGATGCCATCGCGCTCGACCACTCGGATCACCGCGTGGCGGGGCGCGGGTACCTCGTGCTCGCGGTCCTGCGCAGCGACGCCCGCGCGCTCTCGAACTACCTCCGGCGCCGGGCGGGCGCGCTGCTCGCGGACAGCTTCGAGCGCGATCTCCTGCGCGTGCCCGCGAGCGACATCGTCGCGCGCCACGACGAGCTCGCCGCCGAGGGGCACCGCCTGCTCTCCACGAAGGCCGCGCTGACCGGGCTCGCCGCGAACCTGCGGCTCGAGATGCGCCGCGCCTTCGAGCACGACCTCCCGCCCGCGGACGCGCTGGTGAACGAGTCCGAGTACCGGGTCCGCCTCCGCGCCGTCTCGCACGGCCTCCGCCCCGCCCTGCAGAACGCGATCCTGTTCCTCGGCAGGTCGCTCGGCGCGAAGCTGGAGGAGGGCCGCGTCTTCGATGATCAGGCCGCGCGGCGCGCGACGAGCGATCGCCTCCGACGCGACGTGTGGATGTTCGCCCAGATCGCCCGTGCGTTCGCGAGCAAGGCGCGCAACACCGGCCCGGCGCCCGATCGGTGGACCGGCATCGCGAGCTTCGCGTTCGTGCGCGAGTTCCTCTCGTATTTCCGGGCGATGGGCTACCCGCTGCTCCGGGTGGGCGACTATCCCCACGTCGACGCGTTCGTCTCCGCGATGACGGCGCTCGAGGAGAGCGACCTCCTCGATCCGCAGCGGCTCGACGCCGCCATCCGCGAATGCGAGGCGTTCTTCGAGTTCCTGATGAAGCTGTTCGAGCAGATCTCGAAGCGCGAGGACCTCGCCGGCGTCCCGTTCGATCGCAAGGGCGCCGCGCGCGCTCTCCGGCTCTACCTCGGCGAGCGCACCTGAGCGCCCCTCGCGGGCCGCGCCGCCGTATCCTCGGCGCACCGAGGGCACGAGCGCCGCTTGCAGCTCCTGGAAGCCCCCCGCAGTCCGCCGTCACCGAGCGGGACAACCGCGCATCACGCGCTGCTCCGGCACCCCGACGAAGAGGGGCGGCGCGCCGCGCGTCGATGCCGGCCACCGCGGCCGCAGGCGGCGGCGCCGCTGCGAGGATGTCGTCCACCCGCGCGCGCCTCCGGCCTGGACCCGCGTGCCCGGATCTGCGGCGTCCTCACCCCCCGAGCGTCTTGTAAGACGGATTATTTCGTCACAACCGGCGGGCCGGCACGCTGCGCCTCGTTCTGTTGGAAGACCCGAGGCGCTCCCGTGTCGCCTTATTCCGACTCGTCGGACGGGCCGGTGCTCGCAGGAGCCGGAGCCGGCGTGCTCTTGCGCGCGCCGCGGGTGCTCGCGCCCTTGGCCGGCGCGCGCTTGGCGGCGGCGCGTCCTCGAGGAGCGGCCGCCTTCTTCGGCGCAGCCGCCCGCTTGCCGGCGGCCTTCGCCTTGCGCTTCGGAGCGGCCTTCTTCGCAGCCGGCTTCTTGGCGGCGGCGCGCTTCGGGGTCTTCTTGGCGGCGGCGCGCTTCGGGGCGGCCTTCTTCGCTGCCTTCCGCGCCGGCTTCTTCGCGACCTTCCCGGCCTTCGCGGCGGCCGGCTTCTTGGCCGACTTCGTCACCTTCTTCGCAGGCTTCTTCGCGGTCTTCTTAGCAGCCATTGGAAATCCTCCTGCATTCGCCCCGGCACGGCACGGCGGACATCGCCAAACGTCCTCTCCGCTACAGTTTCCTTACCGAGGCAACAGATGTTGCACGACGTATATTGCCACGCATGGTGATGGTCAAGGAAAATCTTGCAGGCCCTAAACCGATGTATCCCATGTGTTCCAGGCAAACTGGTCCGCAAGCGTTGCGAGGGTAAACGTCGGAGCAGGCCATGGTGAAGCAACCAGACCGAACCGTATGACTGATTTTTGTTGACAGTTGACGGGATGTCTGTCTTGGCGCTTTGCGCTCCTCCCCGGCGATCGTGCGCCTGCACGGCGCAGTAAACGGCGCCGGAGCGCTCATGGTCGCACGGAGCACCAGCGTTGCGCAGGCTCTAGAGAGCCTTGTGCGGCGCCATTCGCCTCGCTACGGTCGCGCCGCCTGCGCGGCGCCCCTCATGGCCGAGCGCCGCGCTGCTCTAGGCTGCTCTAGGAGGAAAGGTATGTTGGTTCGTCGCTCGACGTCGTGGTTGTTGCTTGGCGCAACGCTCCTTGCGGGCTCGGGGGCGCTCGGGTGCGGCTACTCGGAGGAGGAGATGCAGGCGAAGGTCCGCGAGATCGAGGGCCTGAAGACCCAGCTGAGCGCCGAGCAGGCGCAGAACAAGAAGGCCAAGAGCGAGCTCGACGAGGCGGCCGCCCGCATCGAGCAGCTCAAGTCCCAGCTCAAGACGGCAGGCGTGGACATCTCCAACCTGAACGCGAACCTCGAGCAGCAGGCGCGCGCGCTCGAGGACTTCCGCCGCCGTGCCCAGCAGCTCGAGGACATCAAGAAGCGCTTTGAGGTCCTGCGGGACAAGCTCCAGGCCCTCACGAAGCTGGGGCTCAGCGTGACCGTCCGCAACAACCGGATGGTCATCCAGCTACCCGGCGATGTCCTCTTCGACTCGGGACGGGAGACGCTCAAGAAGGAGGGGCAGGAGATCCTCATCAAGGTGGCCGAGGTCATCCGCAACGACTCCGGCCTGTCGGCGCGCTCCTTCCAGGTCGCCGGGCACACGGACAACGCGCCGCTGGCCGGCGGCCGCTTCAAGGACAACTGGGGGCTCAGCGTGATGCGCGCCCGCGAGGTGCTGGCGTTCCTGCTCCAGCCCGAGGACAAGGGCGGCGGCGGCCTCAAGCCCGAGCGGTGGAGCGCCTCCGGCTACGGCGACACCGATCCGGTGAAGCCCAACGACACCCCGGAGAACAAGCAAGCCAACCGGCGCTGCGAGCTCGTGGTGCTGCCGAACGTCGAGGAGATGCTCGACCTGAAGACGCTCACCCAGTAAGGCTCGGGGCATGAGCGTCGCGGCCATCGACATCGGCACGAACTCGGTCCTCCTGCTCATCGCCGAGCGCCGCGGGGGTGAGCTCGTCGCGCTCGTCGAGCGCGCGACCATCACCCGGCTCGGCCAGGGGGTCGACGCGGCGCGCGCGCTCGCCCCCGAGGCCGTGGAGCGCACGCTCGCCTGCCTCGCCCGCTACGGGGAGGAGCTCCGGTCCCGCGGCGTCGAGCGCGTGGACGCCGTCGGGACCAGCGCGATGCGCGACGCCGCCGGCGGCGAGGCGTTCATCGCCCGCGCCCGCGAGCTCATCGGCGTCGCCCCGCGCGTGATCTCCGGGCCGGAGGAGGCGGAGCTCACCTACGCCGGCGCGCTGACGGGGCTCGACCTGCCGGCCCGCGGTCCGACGATCGTGTTCGACGTGGGCGGCGGCAGCACGGAGATCATCGTCGGCAGCGCGCGCGGCGCGGTGGAGCAGGCGGTGAGCCTCGACGTGGGGAGCGTCCGCTTGACCGAGCGTCACGTCCGCACGGACCCGCCGGCCGCCGCGGATCTCGAGGCCGTCCGCGCCGACGCTCGTGCGGCGCTGGCGACGGTTCCAGCCGTGCCCCTGCTCGCCGCGCCCACCCTGGTCGGCGTCGCGGGCACGGTGACGACCCTCGCCGCGCTCGTGCGCGACGTGGCCCCCTACGACGGCGCGCGCGTGCATGGCGCGCGGGTATCCGGGGCAGAGATCGTGGGCGCCACGTCCCGCCTCGCTTCCCTGCCGCTCGCCGCGCGCAGGCAGCTGCCCGCCCTGGATCCAGCGCGCGCGGACGTCATCGTGGCGGGCAGCGTGCTCATCGAGGAGATCCTCGCGTGGGCCTCGAGGCTCGCCGGAGCTCCTGTCGATCTCGTCGCTTCGGATCGCGGCGTCCGCTGGGGGCTCGCCGAACGGCTCAGCCCCGTCTGAGTACGCCGGTTCGTTTGAAGGCAGGACGGACGAAATGCGCGAGGTCCGTCGCGTCCGTCACATTTTCGAGTCATCCCACCCAGGTCCGGTCCGCCACCTCTCCCGGAGAGGCCCGCTCTGCCCTAAACTAGGCGGGTGAGCCGGCGCGCACCCACGCCGATGCCTCCATCGGTACACATTGTAACCCCGCCCGACCCCGAGGAAAAACCAGAGTGATCACGCCACGATGGCTCAACCACGGGGAATTTCGTTGACGTATCTCGGCCGGCTCACTAGAGTGCGCGCGCCTGGCGCAAACCGGCCCTTTTCCAAGAGGGCCGTTCCCCCAACTTCAATCCCTTCCGCCCGCAACCGTCCGCTTCAACCGCCGCTTCTCAAGATTCCGCCGTGCACGCCAGAGCACCGAGCTCTCGCGGGTCATGGCGGGTGCTCGCGTTTCTGCTTCTCGCACAGCGGTCTCGAGCAGCGGCTCATGGTTCTTTTCTCGGAATTTTTCTCGGAATGCGTGACGGTGTGTGTCGGTTCTGCGGGTCCAGGTTCAACCGCATGTGCAACGTACGCCCCTCGAAGGGATTTCGGGAGGCAGACGAAAAACTAAAAGGACGGCGGGGTGGAAGGCAAAGGAGACGATATGCAGGCTCGTTCGGAGATCCAGTTCAAGGTGGGCGACAAAGCCGTCTACCCGGCCCAAGGCGTGGCCGAGGTGGTCAACATCGAGGAGAAGGACATCGCTGGCAACCGTCAGCGATTCTATGTTCTCCGCATCTTGGACACGGATCGAAAGATCATGGTTCCAGTCAGCAACGCGAGCGCGGTCGGCCTTCGCCAGGTCATCTCTGAACAGGAAATCCGGGAAATTTTCGACATCCTCCGCGAGCGTACCATCGCGTTCGACAACCAGACCTGGAACCGTCGGTACCGCGGCTTCATGGACAAGATCAAGACGGGTTCTATCTACGACGTCGCCGAGGTGCTCCGCGACCTCTATCGCTTGAAGACGGACAAGCAGCTCTCGTTCGGTGAGCGCCGCATGCTCGACACCGCCCGGACGCTGATCGTGAAGGAGATCGCGATCGCCCGAGGTCAGACGGAAGAGCAGGTGAAGACCGAGATCGAGGCGATCTTTCTCGCCAACTAAGGCGTTACCTCATGGTTAGCGGCCCTGCGGCCGCTGCCGATGGAGGCCGGCACTGCCGGCCTCCGGGCTTTTGTGGACAGCAAATTCCACGCACCGTCGGCTCGAGCGCGTTTCAGAGATCGCTGCCCGGTCGCTTCTGCACGGGAGGGAGCGGGGGCAGCGCCACATCGACGCGCCACCCCGCGTCCTCGTAGACGCAGGGCACCTGGACGCGCTCTCCCGGGAGCAGGCCGGCGACGTCCACGAGGGCGTGGGCGCCGGCGATCTGGGCGGTGTAGCGCTGCGGCTCGAAGCGCAAGAGGAAGCGGGACGGCGTGATCATCGCCTCGGGCGCGATCGCCTTACCGGTCGCGGCGCTGTAGCGCTGCGCGCGCGACGCGAGGTTGTCCCGAGCGCGGCGCGACAGGAGCTCGAAGGCGGCCTTGGCGTCAGCCGGATCGCCGTGCAGCTGGCGCAGACGAGCGACCAGCTCCCGCACGGCGCCGTCGGGCGTGCCGCTCGGAGGCCGCCTGCTGCATCCCGCGGAGGCGAGCGCCGCGACCGAGAGCGCGACCGCCATGCCGACGCGGACGAGGCGCGCGGCCGGCCGTCGGGCGTCATGTCGCGCGGGTTGCCGGTGCATGACCATGCCGCCCTCTCCTTAGAACGACGCGTCGCCGACGTCCACGGCGCGTAGCCGCCGGGTCCGGGGTGACGGCGCAGCGGATGGCGCTGTTCCTCGCCGGTGCCGCGGCGTCACCCCGGCGCGGCACCGGCGAGCGCGCCCACCTGGCGGAGCGCTTCGTACAGGACGATGGACACCGCGTTGGCGAGGTTGAGGGAGCGCACGGGACCCAGCGTGGGAATGCCGAAGACATCGTCCGGCATCCGGGCGAGGAGCTCGGGGTCGAGACCGACGCTCTCCTTGCCAAAGACCAGCGCGTCGCCTGGCCGGAAGTCCGCGTCGAGGTAGCTCCGCGAAGCCACCGCGCTGAAGAGGCGCAGCCGAGCGTTCGGGTGATGGTGGCGAAAGTGGGCGATGTCGAGCTGCTGCTCGAGCGTGACCAGGTGCCAGTAGTCAAGCCCCGCGCGGCGGACGCTCCGCTCGTCGATGCGGAACCCCAACCTCCCGAGCAAATGCAAGGGGCTCTGCGTCGCAGCCGCGAGCCGCGCGATGTTGCCTGTGTTCTGGGGGATCTCCGGCTCCACCAGCACGATCCGGAACGGCGGATCGAGCGGCGCCGCACGGAGCCGGGGGCGACCATCGTTGAGCACGCCCTCTCTTTCCGCGACACGACCGCGCGCCGCAACCCCCGAGCGAGGGCTCGCGCGCGTGGCCTGGCTCGCCAGCGCCGCCTCGACGGATAGCCGGCCCACGCGGTCGCGCGGAAAACGCGAACCGAACGGACGGAGGCCCCTCTGTTCGCTTGACGGCTGTACGAGCGGACACGTAGCCTCCCGCCTCGGAGACACGGAATGCGCGCATCGTGCTGGATCGCTTCGGCTATTGCCCTCGCAGGAGTGGCGTCGTCCTCGCTCGCGGCCGCCGACGCCATGGATCCGGCGCTCGCGCGGCTCGTGCGCGACCCGGAGCCGAGCGTCGGCGGAGCCGTGCCCTGCCGCATCACAGGGCCGAAGAATGGCCTCTACTACAACCCCGCCTCCCGTTATCAGCGCTGCCTGACCGACGACGCTGCGTTCGCCAAGCTCATCGCGCAGTACGGCTTCGCGGTGGCGCCGTCGGCGATGCACTCGGCGCGGACCACGGGCTACGGCGGGTTCGAGATCGGCATCGAGGCCAACTACACGAAGATTGACAGCGACGCCGACTACTGGAAGCAGGGCACGCAGGGACCTCAGGATCCGACGAGCAAGAACTTCTCCATCGAGAACCGGAGCCCGGACTCCTTCCTGCAGCACTACGGCCTCAAGGTCCGCAAGGGCTTTCCGTTCGGGTTCGAGCTCACCGGCGCCGTCGGGTTCCTCGCCAACACCAGCCTCGTCAGCGCGGGCGCCGACGTGCGCTGGTCGCTGTTCGAGGGGTTCCGCCGAGGGCTCCCCGCGATCCTCCCGGAGCTCGCCGTCGGCGGCAGCGTCCGGACTATCACCGGGACCGAGGAGTTCCAGCTGACCGTGGCCGGCGCCGACGCAGAGATCTCGAAGCCCCTGCCGATCGGCGGCACCGTCGTGATCACCCCCTACGTCGGCTACCAGTGGCTCCGGATCTTCGGAGACTCGGGGCTCATCGATCTCACCCCGAACACCGACGCCGTGAACTTCTGCAACTTCCGAGGGGTGAACTCGCCCGCCAACCCCGTGCAGGGGCAGGACGGCAAGCCGCTCCCCCACGACGGCCAGCCGGTGTGCGACGGCGGCTCCCAGGCCGACTTCAACAACACCGTGGTGTTCGACGCCGTGCGCATGAACCGCCACCGGCTGCATTTCGGCGCGCAGCTGCGGTTCCAGATGGTCAAGCTCGGCGCGCACTTCATCACCGACATCGTGAGCCCCGAGGACGCGAACCAGGGCGCGGCGAACGAGATCGACGGCGAGAACAAGTTCGCCGGGCTCGGGTCGCAGTGGACCCTCGGGATCGATCTCGGCGCGATGTTCTGAGGCGCGCTGCGCCGGGGACGCTCGCCACGGGCCCCGGCGCAGACCTGCTTCGAGCGGACGCGGCTCGCTCGAGGCGCGCGCGGCCTCAGCGCTTCGAGCTCAGATCGGGCAGCGCGTAGCCGAGCTCGGCGAGGAGCGCACGGAATGCGCGGTCCTCGTTCCGCGCCACGGTGAGGTGCTCCATGAACTTCTTGAAGTTGCCCTGAGCCGCCGCGTCGGCGGCGCGCTCGCTGTTCTCGAGCACGAGCAGGAGGTGCGGGTGCGCCTTGGCGACGGAGCCAGGGCACTCCATCTTGCTCGCCACCCGCGCGCGCGCTTCCGCGAGCGCATGCACCACCATGACGAGCTCCTTGTCATGGGTCCGCGGCAGGAGCATGTCGCCCTCCCTGCGCGCCTCTTCGAGCAGCAGGCTCGCCCTGTCCAGGTAGCTCCCGGCCCAGGCCGGCAGCGCGACGAAGAGCGAGCAGAGCGCAAAGCTGAAAGCAAGCATCAGGTGACGCATCATCGACTGGGTCCTCGGTCGTTCACGGTTTGCTCGGAGGACGCCCCGCCGGAAGGCGGGCCCCCCCTTCCCTCGGGCGCACCTTGCAGGGCGTCGGCGGCTGCCCGTCCATCGGATACGGCGGCCGCGGGCTCCGGCGCGGCGCACGAAAGGAGCGCGGCGCGCGCGGCCGCCTGCTCCGCAAGCTTCTTCGACCGGCCCCGGCCGGTGCCGATGACCTGGCCGTCGACCTCGACGGCGACGAGAAACGCGCGGTCGTGGTCGGGCCCCTCGGTGCCCATCAGGCGGTAGCGCGGCGACGCCGCGCCGCGCGCCTGCACGCGCTCCTGCAGCTCGCTCTTGGCGTCGCGCCCGAGCATGCTGCCGCTCGCGAGCTGCGCGAGCGGGCTCGCGGCGATCTTCCGGCTCAGCGCCCGCGCGCTCTCGAAGCCGCGATCGAGGTACAGGGCCGCGACGAGCGCCTCGGTGGCGTCGGCCAGCACGTTCGTCTGGTCGCGCTCCCCGGCGACCTCCGCGCCGCGGCCGACCCTGAGCGCAGCGCCGAGCTCGATCCCCCGCGCCCACGCCGCCAGCGCGTCCGTGTTGACCAGGGCCGAGCGCATCATCGAGAGCTCCCCCTCCCTGGCCCCCGGAAAGCGCTCCATGAGGAGCTCCGTCACGCACAGGCCGAGCACGGCGTCCCCCAGGAACTCGAGGCGCTGGTTGTCCACGCGCCGGCCGCCTCGCTGCTCGTTCGAGAAGCTCGGGTGCGTCAACGCCTCCTCGAGGTGCGGCAGGTCCCCCTCCAACCCCAGATCCAGGCGTTGCAGCAGCTCGCTCGGGAGCATCCCCAGCACCTTGCCCACGCGCAGCGTCAGCCCGCGCTCAAGCGGTCGGTCAGCTCGGCCAGCTCCAGGTCGAGCGCGGTCAAACCGCCAGCGTCATGCGTGGACCACGCGACCCGCACCTTGCCCCACGACAGCGCGATGTCCGGGTGATGATCACGCCGCTCGGCCAGCAGAGCGATCTGCATCACGAAGCCCACGCCGGTCCCGTAGTCCGGAAACGAGTAGCTCCGTTCGATCCGCTCGCCCGCTCGCACCCAGCCCGGGTGAGCAGCGACGAACCCGGCGATCTCATCGTCCGAGAGCCGATCACGCTTGCCCATGGGACGCAACTATGGGCTAAGCCCTGCCCCGGTGGAACCCCGGAATGCGGTCCCGCCCCGCGCGGCGTCCGCCGCGCGCGCCGCTCGCCGTGCGCTATCCTCCCGCCTCGATGACCGGGCTTCACGCCTGCCCCTTCTGCCGGGAGATGTTCGAGGCGAAAGAGGCGTCCACGTGCCCCGCCTGCGGCCTCCGGCTGGAGGCGCTCGCGAAGCTTCCCCCCTCGTACGACGCGCTCCAAGATGAGCCTGACGAGCCGCTCCCGCCGCACATGGAACCGCTCCCGTGGACCTACGCCGGGCGCGGCCGGGGCGCCCTGCTCGCGCTCGCGCTCCTCGGGCTCGCGGCGTTCTTCGCGCCGTGGATCCACGAGACGGCCCCCGAGCTCCGCGACCTCAGCGGCTTCGGGCTCGCGCGAAGGCTCGGCTGGATGTGGGCCCCCGCGGTCGCGTTCTTCGTGATGATCCCGCTCGCGCTGACCCGGAGGTCGATCCACAAGATGCGCGGCGCCCGCGTGGCCGTCGCTTTCCTCGCCGCGGTCGCCCTCGTCACCGTCGCGATGCGCCTGCTGTTCACGCCGGGCAGCACGCTGCTCCGTCCCGTCCGCTTCACATGGGGCTACGGGCTCTACGCGACCGGTGCGATCGCGCTGCTCGCGCTGCTCACCGCGGCGTTCTTCGGAGGAAGGATCGACGACCTCCCCACGGGGCAGCGGCGACGGGGCGACGAGGTGCTGCACTGAGCAGCGTGTGACCGGTGACATCTCGGGTCGACAGGCCCGCTCGTGCGACGTAACCTTGATGGGAGTGGCCTTTGTCCGCTGCTCGAAGGTGCGCAATGGCCAAGAGATCTGCCAGCGTACGCCGTGAGCTCGCGCGGGACGACGAGACGTTCGATGTCCCCGCGGCGGTGCTCTGCGCGTGCTGCGGACAGCCCGACTGCGCCGGGTGCTCCGCGGCGAGCGACGAGGGCTCGGGGGTCGTCGCGATAGTCCCGTGGGAGCGCCCGGTCGGCGGGGTCTGGTCGCGGCTCTGGGCCACCTCGAGGGCGACCACGCTGGGAGCCGAGACGTTCTTCGCGACGATACCCGACGGCGCGCTCCCCGCGGCGATGCGCTTCGCCCTGCTGGCGGAGACGCTCGCGATCCTGTCGATGATCGCCGCGCTCCTGCCCCTCGTCGCGCTGGCGCTGCCGGGCCTGACGCTGGAGCTGGCTCGCAACCCGGCCGCACGCGCGAGCGCCCTCCAGTGGCTCGCTATCGGCGTTCCGGGGGTCACCGTGTGGATGGTGCTCGCGCACACCTTGCACGGCGCCGCGCTCGACCTCGGGGCACGGCGTCAAGGCGCGCGGCCAGAGCGCCGGCGCGCGCTCCGCTTCGGGCTCTACGCGTGCGGCTGGGATCTCATGGCTGGCCCGCTCGGCGCGCTGGCCATGCTCATCACGGGCGGCACCAAGGGAGCCGAGCAGGTCCTCTCGGCCTCGCTCCGGGTACCGGGCAAGGCCTCGATGGCGCTGCTCCTGGGCGTCTACGCGCTCCACCCCGACGCGGCGGAGCGCGCTCGACGCGCCGGAAGCATCGCCGCGCTCGCGCTCACCATTGCCTCCGGCTTCGCCGCCATCGCGCTCGCCATCGCCTTCAGCTGACACGCCGTTCAGCGCCCTCGGAGGCGGCGGCGCCGCTGACGGAGTCGCCCTCGGGGGGCGGCGCCGCCGAGGATGGCGAGCGCACGTCCGTGCGCGTCGGCCGCCTCAGCGCATGTCCTGGCGCGGCGCGGGCGAGGGCGGAGGCGCGCCTGGACGCCGGCCGCTCGCGAGGGTGCCCGGGCGCTTCTTCGGCTGCAGATCGCCCGTCGACGTGATGTCGATGAGGTCCACGAGCTCGGGGGCGTGACCGGATACGTCCTGCGCTCGCAGGCAATCGAGGAGCTGCTTCACCTGCGCCTCCGCCTTGCCGTGCGCGAGGATCTGACGGATCGACGGCGCCTCCTGCTCGAGCGAGCGGCTCACGGGTTTCTTGCTCTGGCGCCGCCACAGCACGGCAAAGCCATCGCCCTCGGGCACGGGCTCGGGCACGAGCTCCGCGTCCTTCACCCCGGCGGCGGCCGAGAGGAGCCCCGGGTCGACCTTCAGCCCCGGCTCGGCCGTGGTGCCATCGGACGCCACGAAGCCGAGATCGCCGCCGCGCATGTTCGTCGCCTTGTCGAGCGATTTCTCGCGCGCGATCTCCTTGAAACGCTGGGGTGACGGGTCCTTCTTCAGCTCGGCCAGGATCGCCTCGGCCTCCCCGCGCGTCGCGACGAGGATGCGCCAGAGCGCCACCATCGCCGGGGAGCTGAACCTGTCGCGGTTCGCCTCGTAATAGGCACGGACCTCCTCGTCCGTCACCGGAGAGCTCGTCGCCGCCTCCGCCTGGATCCGCTGCAGCAGCGCGGAGCGCAGGACGCTGCGCACGCGATCCTGCACGTCGGCGCGCTCCGTGAGCTTCTGCGCGGCGGCCCCCTGGGCGAGGAGCAGCTCGCGCACGAGGACCTGGCTGACGAAGTTCTTCCGGATCTCGTCCGGGGTGCGCCCGAAGGTCTGGAGCTGGAACGGCGGGACCTGCGCGAGCCTGCGCTCGACCTCCGACGCCGTGATCGCCGCGTCGCCGACGCGCGCCACCGGGACGTCCGCCGCGGCCGCTGGCTGGGCCTCAGCGCGGAGCGACAGGCCGGTCGACGCCGCGCACACGACCGCCATGGCGGCCGCGCCGAGAGGGAGCTTCAGCGTTCTCGCGCGCATCGGAGCGGGTTATCCCCGCGCCGGCAGGCAAGGTCAAGCCGCCCCGCGGCGCTCCCTCGGCGGACACGCCGCGCTCGCCTCCGCGCTCCCCGCCCCGCAGAACCCCGGCCTTCCGCAGCGCGTGGGCGTCGAGCCCGACGAACCGGTACACGTCCGCAGAGAAACCGTAGGCGCGGTGGAGGTGCTTCAGGCCTTCCACGAGCTCGGCGGTCACCTCGACCGGGGGCGGTGGCGGGTACGCCTCGCGGATCGAGGCGAGCGGTTCGCCCAGCTCCAGGAGCTCCTCGACGCGCGATAGCACGTCGATCGGCTTGAGCGCACGCTTGCCTCGCCGCGCGACCCCCTCGGCCAGCTCGGCGAGCAGGCGCCGGCGCCGGCGCTCGGTACGGCCGTCTCCGGCGCGGCCGCCGCCGCCCAGGAGCAGCTCGTTGAACCGGCGCGCGGCCCGGCGCTTCTCGACCGCATCCGGACTTCCCCGGCGGTTCTGCGCACCGCCACCCCGCTTGGCTGGACGTGGCGCTTTGGTGGACCCGGCCGTGCCGGCCGGTGAGCTCTTCGTCTTCACGATCCTCGGCAAGAGCACAGCGGCGCTCGAGGAGCCGGTATTCCCCGGCACATCTTCTTGCTGTCCCAGCAGTATAGACAGCTCATCCTCCTGCTTCGAAGAAAGCGGCGGGCGCACGGTCACGCTCGCCCCGCGCGGCGCTGGACGTCAGCGCCCCCCTGCGCACCACGCGAGGGCCGTTCCGACGGCGGCGATCAGCCAGGCCGGCCACGTCGCGCGCACGAAGCCGGCGACGTCCGACAAGGCGCCGCGCCGCGCGCGCCGCACAGCCTCGGCGTGGCCCACCCGGCGCACCTGCTCGCGCGCGATCTG
This sequence comes from Sorangium sp. So ce124, assembly GCF_051525235.1. Classification (NCBI taxonomy): domain Bacteria; kingdom Pseudomonadati; phylum Myxococcota; order Polyangiales; family Polyangiaceae; genus Sorangium; species Sorangium sp. So ce124. The sequence goes on along the minus strand of NZ_CP150312.1, from coordinate 2,553,991 downwards.
CTCGTGCTCCTCGTCGTCGAGCGGATCGCTGCCGGCCAGATGGTGCAGGTGATGTGTCACCTCATGGTCGATCGTCTCCTCGATCTCCGCGTCGATGTCGAAGCCGGGATCCTCGCGGGCTTCCGACCTGAACGTCCGATAGAAGATCCGGATCTCCGGAGGATGGGCGATCCCGAGCGCATCCGCGGGTGTCCCGGGCGTGTAGCATCCGAGCAACGGCTCGCCTCCGTCGTCGCAGGCCGGCACCCCTGCGTCGATGAAGAGATCGATGTTCCGCACGCCGCGGGCCTCGTAGATGCGTCCGGCCGCAGCGCGGACGCGCTCCTCGAAGCCGTCGAGATCCGGAAAGGCGCTCGAGGCGCTCGCCCGAGCCCTCGTCCCTGCCCGCGTCGAGCGGGGCTCCCCGAGCTCGTCCGCGTCCGCTCCGTCCACTCCAGCAGCGCGCAGCGGGGCGCGCGCGAGCTCCCGCTCGAGCGGCACGTCGAGATCGTTGCGGGCGCCGCAGCCCTGGCAGCGGTAGACGGCGAGGAGCCGCGCGGGGTAGCGCGCCTCGTGGTAGAGGTCGACGATCGCCCCCCACGCCTCGTCGGGAGCGCTGGCGAGCGCGTCGGCGATCACCGGCGCGCGGCGCTCGCGGCCGAGCGCCGCGATCCCCATCGCCACCACCAGCGACGGCGTGATGCGGAGGACGCCGTCGGCGGGCAGGCGGAGGAGCGGCATCGCTTCCTCGACCGTGCGCTCCACGAGGCGTACGGCGCGGCAGACGGCGCGACCCACGCGCAGCGCCGGGATCGGGTGTGAGACGCCGAAGTCGAACGGGCGATCGAGCTCTGGATCGTCGAGCTCGCCGTCGGTGAACGGCCCGATCTCCAGCAGGCTCGACGGAGCGACCTCGAACGGGGCGCTGCAGTTCTCGCAGGTGTAGGCGCCTGGCTCCTCGGGCACGATGCCGGCCGCAGCGAGGAGCGCGCGCAGGACATGGGCATCGGTGAGCGGGAGGCCAAGAGGATCCAGCGGCACGCCGCGCGCATCGGCCAGGACCGACGGGCCCGCGAGGACCTGCACGTCGAGCGCGCACCTGCCGATGACCGCGCGCTCTACGCCGCGGCGTGCGGGAGCGCCGAAGACGGAGGAAGCGCGAGCGCGCGCGGCGGCGTCCGACAGGCGCGCCACGCCGCCGGAGGGGAGGTGGACCTGAGCGGGGAGCAGGCGTCGCGCGGGCGCAGGCATCGCGGCGGCCTATATAGCGGGTGGCTCGCCTCAGGGGTCCTCGGGACGCGACCGACCGCCGGCGGCGCCCTCGTCGGCCGGAGCGAGCGATCCCCACGGCTCGCGATCCCTGTCGGTCTCGGACGGCTCGCCCGCCGCGCGGCCGACGTCGAGGCCGGCGGCGCTGGCGAGCTCGGCGGCCACGGCCGCGGAGAGCGAGCCTCCGCTGAGCGGGGACGCGCCGGTGACGCTCGACACGGTCGACACGGGCGACGGCTCCGAGGAAGAACGATCCCGGCGGCGACCTCGAGCGAGCACCGGCGCGCGCTCCCCGTCGCCGGCCGGATCCGGCGCCGCCGCGCCCACACGATGGACGGTCGCGCGCAGCTGCACGCGTCCGAGCGACAGGCTCGCCGCGCTCGCGGGCGGCACGCTCGACGAGAGCTCCGCGCCCACGGGTCCGCCTGTCCCGAAATCGAGATAGCGGGTGATCGCCAGGGCGTAGATGAGCTTGCGTACGATGGGCTCCGGCGCGACCCCGGATCGGAGGAGCGCGGCGAGCGTGGGCGTGGAGCTCTCCAGCGCCTCAATCACGGCGAGCTCGCCCTCGCGGAAACCGAAGCGGCCGGGCTCGAGGGCGGGGTGCAGCCGGAGGGGCACGGCCCCGATCCGCTCCAGGGTCCGCTGGAGGCGCGTCGAGCGCTCGCCGTGCTCGCGCAGCCCCGTCCAGAGCAGCGCGAGGGGATCGACCTTCGCGGGATCTCCCCCCCACTCGGCCAGCGCGTCGAGGCCGTCGAAGTAACGGTACTTCGTCTCCGGAGGCAGATCGAACAGGCGCATCATCCGCCGCACGAACTGGACCTGGGCAAGCCAGTCGATGGTCGCGGCATCGACGCACCCCGACAGCAGCAGCACGTCCCCCAGGAGGCCCCTTGTCGCGAGCGCCTCCGCCAGGATCTCGGCGGTGATCACTCCCTCCTCGAGCAGGATCTCCCCGAGCCGGGCGTACCCGTCGCTCGGACGGATCTTCACGGGGTTCCCCCGGACGATCCGCAGCGTGTGCTCGGCGCCCGTGGGCTCCACCAGGATGAGCGCGCCGGTCAGCCGATGCTCGACGGCATAGACGAAAAGATGAGCGAACGGCGTCCGCTCCAGATCTCCTTCCGCCGTCGCGAGACCGTCGGGAGACATCCTGGGCCAAGCTACCATAGCGCGCGCAAGCCGGATCCCCCTTTCTCCACGCGCAGCGGCGCGGAAGCGGGCCTTGCGTCGCTGGTCCCGGAGCGCGCGGTGTTCACGCCGCCTCACGCCGCCTCATGCCGCCTCACGCGTCGGGTCGCAGCCATGGATTCTTGCCGCCGCCGACGCGCGCTCGACGCACTCTCCACGCCCGTTCCATGCACTGGTTCCGGCGGAGTGCGCCCGCGCTCCGGCAGGGTGCTCCGCGCTCCAGCGTCGGCGCGCAGCCGGCGGGCATCGGCCGCGGCGGTTCCGCGCTACGGTGGCAAACATGCCGCGCGGACATGTGCTGGTGCTCGACGACGAGCGGGCGATCTTGACGACCCTCCAGAAGGCCCTGTCGCTCGAGGGCTACACGGTCGACGTCGCCGGCGGCGTCGGGGTGGCCGAGGAGAAGCTCGCGAAGCGGAGCTACGACATCGCGCTCTTCGACGTCTCGCTGCCCGACGGTGACGGCGTGGAGCTGCTCCAGCGGATACGCGTCGCCGGCTCGGAGCTGCCCGTCGTGATGATGAGCGGCCACGCGACGGTCGACGCCGCCGTCCGCGCGACGCGGCTCGGGGCGATCGACTTCCTGGAGAAGCCGCTCTCGACCGATCGGCTGCTGCTCGTGCTCGAGAACACCCTGCGCCTCGTCCGCGCCGAGGCCGAGGCGAAGGCGCTGCGGACGCAGACCGGCCAGGTCGGCGAGCTCATCGGAGAGAGCCGGGCGATGTTCGACCTGCGCGAGCAGATCGCGCGCGCGGCGAAGGCGACCGCGACGGTCTTCGTGACGGGCGAGCGCGGCACCGGCAAGGAGCTCGTCGCGCGCGCGATCCACGGCGCGTCGAAGCGGGCGCGCGGGCCGCTCGAGAAGATGAACTGCGCCGCGGTCCCGAGCGAGCTCATCGAGAGCGAGATGTTCGGGCACGAGGCCGGCGCGTTCACGGGCGCCACGAAGCAGCGGCGAGGGAAGTTCGAGCGCGCGAGCGGCGGGACGCTGTTCCTCGACGAGGTCGGGGACATGCCGCTCGCGATGCAGGCGAAGCTGCTCAGGGTGCTCCAGGAGCGGGAGATCGAGCGCGTGGGCGGGCACGAGACGATCAAGGTCGACGTGCGCGTGGTGGCGGCGACGAACCGCGACATCGAGGCGGCGTGCCGGGAGGGGCAGTTCCGGCCGGATCTCTACGATCGGCTGAACGTGCTGCCGCTGTCGCTGCCGCCGCTCCGCGCGCGGCGCGAGGACGTGCCGCTGCTCGCGCGGCATTTCCTCGCGCTCGCGACGCAGGCGAACGATCGGCCCGGGATGGCGTTCACGGACGGCGGGATGAGCATGCTTGTCGCCTACAGCTTCCCGGGGAACGTGCGGGAGCTGCGCAACATCATCGAGCGGCTGGTGATCCTGACGCCGGACGAGACGATCGACGAGGGCGACGTGAAGGTCTGCCTCGGGGGACAGCAGGCTGCGATGAAGGGCGGGCTCTTCCGGCCGGGGGTGCCGTTCCGGGTGCTCGCGGAGGAGGCGGAGCGGACCATCCTGGAGGAGGCGCTCGGCCATCACGGCGGGCAGATGGCCGCGACGGCCCGCGGGCTCGGGCTCGAGCGGAGCCACCTGTACAAGAAGTTCAAGGCGCTCGGGCTGCGGGGGGACAAGGGCGAGGCGGAGGACGAGTAGGTCGCCAAGGGAGGCGGCCCTGCCGGGAGGCCGCGCCGAGGGGAGGGTCTGCGCGGCGGCCGCGGGTGGGCGCTCGGCCATCCGCCGAGGCGGGAGCGCGGAGCTTGCGCATGGACCACCGCCCGGCATGTCTCCCTTCGGGCCTTGCCACCTGGGACGTTTCGTCGCGCGCCACACAAGGCGCGCCTGAGACGTGGAGCCTGCTGGGACCTTATGGCACCTCGGTCGGTGCTCGATCGCGCCCACCCCCGGCCGCCGCGCAGACCCTCCCCTCGGCGCTACGGGAGTGGCGACGCGGGACGGGACGGACGACGCATGGCCTGGACCGCGATGGGTGTGGTACGCGGAACCAAGATGCTGCGATCGCTGCACTTGGAAGGAGTGGGGCCGGCCGACCAGCTCGACTTGAAGCTCGGCGAGCGGCTCAACGTGCTCACGGGAGACAACGGGCTCGGCAAGAGCTTCGTGCTGGAGGTCGCCTGGTGGGCGCTCACCGGAACGTGGACGGAGCGGCCGGTGCTGCCGCAGCCGGGTAAAGAAGCGAGCGCACGCATCTCCGGGGAAGCCGAGCCGGGTACCGAGTTCGAGCAGTTCGAAAGCAAGTACGATCGTGTCGCTCAGCAGTGGCGCGACAGGTTCGGTCGCGACATGGGCCGCAGCTGGACCAATACTCCTTCCGGGGTGGTCATATCTTCGTGGGTGCGCGGCCTGGTCCCGGTGCTCCACGTCCGTACGAATGGCGCGTGCTCCGTCTGGGATCCCTGTCGAAATATTCCCTCGATGGGCAGCGCTCTGTACCGGCTCTCGTCGTCGCCTTCGCCCGATCCCCAGCCCTATCTCTTCGAGGAAAGACAGCTCTGGGACGGGCTTGTTCACGAGGGCAAACCCGTCTGCAACGGGCTCGTCCAGGACTGGGTGACGTGGCAGCTCGAGGCGGCGGACAACGACGGGGCTCACCCGTTCGAGCTCCTCTGCCGCGTGCTCGATCAGCTTTCTCATCCTGAGGAGACGATGAAGCCCGGCAAGCCGGTGCGGCTCTACCTGGACGACGTTCGCAAGTTCCCGACCGTCGAGCTGCCGTACGGAACGATCCCCATCGTCCACGCGTCCGCCGGGATGAAGCGGATCCTCGCGCTCTCCTACCTCATCGCGTGGTCCTGGTCGGAGCACGTGCAGGCGTCACGTCTCATCGGTTGGCAGCCCTCGGACCGTATCGTCGTGTTGATGGAGGAGCCCGAGACGCACCTGCATCCCAAGTGGCAACGCCACATCGTCCCGGCGCTCCTCGGCGTGCTGAGCGGGCTCTCCCCTTCGATGCGCCCGCAGGTGCTGCTGACGACGCACTCGCCCCTCGTGCTCGCATCGATGGAGCCGCACTTCAAGCCGGCTAGGGACAAGCTGTTCGTGTTCGAGCTCGACGGCGCCGACGTGACCGTCCGCGAGCTCCCCTGGGCGAAGCGCGGCGACGCGATCGGGTGGCTCACCTCCCCGGTGTTCGGCCTGGAGCAGGCGCGCTCGATCGAGGCGGAGCGCGCCATCGAGGCTGCAGAGGCGCTCATGCGCGGCGAGACCGGTGCGCTACCGGAGGGGCTCAGGAGCGAGGAGGAGATCCATCGGGAGCTCGTGCGCCTCCTGCCGGATCAGGATCGCTTCTGGCCGCGCTGGATCGTGCGTCGGGAGCGGGCGGGCGCATGATCCCGTTCGAGCGCACGCCTGAGCCCGCGGACTTCGATATCAGAGTGCGACAGCCCGGCCAGCGGTGGCTCGCCGAGGGCGCCGCCAAGAGGATGCCGGACTACTGGCGGCGCGCTGCGCGCGACCTTCAGGCAGCTTTCAAGGGCTTGTGCGGCTACACGGCCATGTGGCTCTCGGCCCCGGGGACCGTCGACCACTTCGTCTCGCGCGATGAAGATCCCAGCCTCGCCTACGAGTGGAGCAACTTCCGCTACGCGACGGCATCAATCAACAGCAGCAAGAGCGCGCTCCGCTCCGATCAGGTGCTGGATCCATTTGAGGTCGGAGACGGCTGGTTCGAGGTGATCCTTCCCTCGTGCCAGATGGTGCTCACCGATCGCTGCCCGCCCGAGTTCCGAGATCGCGCGCAGACCATGCTGAAGCGGCTCAAGCTCGGCGATGGCGAGAGCGTCGTCGACTTCCGGCAGCAGTGGTACCGGATGTACTGCGAGGGAAAGCTCAGCCTGGAGGGCCTCGCACACTGGGCGCCCCTCCTTGCGCGCGCGGTGCGGAAGCAGCGGGAGCAAGCAGCCGCCGAGCCGGTGGCTAGTGACGGGGCCCCGCGCTCTACGCAAGCCGGAACCTCGGGCTCATGACTGCTGCTGCGCCGTAGGGCCGTTTCCGGTTCCTCGGAGGCTCCCAGCTACCTCCCCCGAACCGTTTCCGGTTCCTCGGGGGCTCCCAGCTGCCTCCCCCGAACCGTTTCCGGTTCCTGGGGGGCTCCCAGCTGCCTCCCCCGAACCGTCTCCGGTTCCTGGGGGGCTCCCCAGCTGCCTCCTCCGAACCGTCTCCGGTTCCTCGGGGGCTCCCAGCTGCCTCCCCCGAACCGTTTCCGGTTCCTCGGGGGCTCCCCAGCTGCCTCCCCCGAACCGTCTCCGGTTCCTCGGGGGCTCCCAGCTGCCTCCCCCGAACCGTTTCCGGTTCCTCGGGGGCTCCCCAGCTGCCTCCCCCGAACCGTCTCCGGTTCCTCGGGGGCTCCCAGCTGCCTCCCCCGAACCGTTTCCGGTTCCTCGGGGCTCCCCAGCTGCCTCCCCCGAACCGTCTCCGGTTCCTCGGGGGCTCCCAGCTGCCTCTCCGGAACCGTTTCCGGTCTGCCGAGGGCAAGCCGTGCTCGTCGAGCGCGAGGCTGGGGGAGCGTTGTGTTGCGGTTGTCAGCCCTGGCGCATGGCAGCTCGATCCGGCACCACGCGAGCGCCGGAGGGGGTCTCCGCGCGGCAGGGCGCGGGTGGGCGCGGCGAGCACCGACCGAGGTGCCATAAGGTCCCCGAGGGCTCCACGTTTCAGGCGCGCCTTGTGTGGCGCGCGACGAAACGTCCCGGGTGGCAAGGCCCGAAGGGAGACATGCCGGGCGGTGGTCCATGCGCAAGCTCCGCGCTCCCGCCTCGGCGGATGGCCGAGCGCCCACCCGCGCCCTGCCGCGCGGAGACCCCCTCCGGCGCGTGCAGCCGGGATCTCCGCCCTCCCTTCCCCGCTCACACCTCGCCCCGAGCCCCGAGCCCGAACCTCAATCCGGCATCGCCCGCGGCGCAGGCGGCGACGCGCCCTTCATCGCCTTCTGGTACTCGAGCGCCTGCTTCGCGTAGTCGTCCCGCTTCATCTTCGCGTACGCCTTGGCGAGCTCCCCGTAGATCTCCGCGGCATCCCCCGGCTTCGACCCGGACAGGAGCGCGCTGTTCAGCTCGTAGATCGCCGACACGTGCCGCCCCGTGCGCGCCAGCGCCCGCGCATAGAGCCGGTGGATCTCCGGGTTTGCCACGTCGACGAAGATCGCGCCCTCGCCGACCTTGCGCGCCTCCTCCCACGCGCCGCGCTCCACGAGCAGCCGGAGCAGCCGCCGCCAGACACGGCGATCGTGCTGATCGAGGAGCGCGAGCCGGCGCAGCGCCGAGAGCTCGCCCGCAGCGTCCTTCTGCCGGCGCGCGAGGTCGCAGAGCCCCTGGAGCGGCTCGGCCTGCGTGGGATCCTGGCGCGACGCCGCCTCGAGGTTCGCCTTCATCTTCGCCGCGTCCTTCTTCAGCTCGGCGAGATCGGCGAGCTTCATCCGCACGACGTAGCCGTCGTTCCCGTCGGCGATCATCTTGCTCAAGAGCCTCGCCGCCTCGTCGGGCTTCTTCTCGGCGAAGGCCGCCCGCACCTTCAGGTAGGTCGCGTCAGGCTGCTTCGGATCGACCCGCAGCGCCTCGGCGAGCACCGCCTCGCCCTCCTGGCGCTGCCCGTCCTCGAACAGCGCGAGCGCGAGCTCGACGAGCCGCTTCGCTTCCTTCGGAGCGCGCGCCGCCGCCTTGCGCGCCTCGTCGAGCGGCGGCGCGTGCAGATCCGGGACGTACTGCTTCTCGTAGCGCTCGAGCCGGGGCTTCAGCCACGCGCGGAAGCGCCGATCGAGCTCCTCCGCGCTGATCCCGAGCGACTCCTTCACCACCTCCTGCGTCCGCTTGCCCGCGGCCCACCGGGGCAGCATCGAGACCACCTTCGGGAAGCCGAACTCGCCCGCCATGAAGACCACGATCTGGCTCGCCGCAAAGTAAGCCATCGTCACGTCCTCGATGTTGTCGACGTGCGTGAACGCCCGGTTGAACCCGTCGACCGCCGGGATCCTCCCGCCCTTCAGGGCGGCGAACAGCGCCGGATCTTCCTCGCGGTGCCACTCGGGCCGCCGCACGATCGTCTCGTACTCGCTGAGCCCCTCGGTGAACCAGCGCGGGACGTGGTTCTTCGAGAGCTGGATCGCGAAGACGTGCCCGAGCTCGTGCCACAGCACGTTCCCCCAGTTGAACTCCCCCGCCGCCGGGCTCAGCGCCGCGAGCGTCTGGCCGAAGCAGACGCCCTGGATGCCCACGTTGGGCAGGCCGCTCGTCCTGACGCTGAAGTTCTCCGTCGACGCGTAGAGCTCGATCGAGACCGGGACCTTCGGCGTGAAGCCGTACCGCTTCACCATCGAGCCCCACGCCTCCTCGAGCATGCGCGGCACGTACCGCTCGAGGATCGCCCGCTCCTGCTTGTGGTAGCGGACGCGGAACGTCTGCCCCTCCACGGTCACGTACTGCGTCGCGATGTCCTTCTCGTAGAGGTTCAGCGTGTTGAAGACCCGCACGTTGAAGCGGTCCTTGTCCCACGCCTTCTGCAGCGAGAGCACGCCGCTCTTCTCGTCGCCGGCGCGGATCAGGTTCAGGCCGAGCGTGGCGTGCGCCTTCGCGTCGTCCGGATCGACCTGCGTCGCCTCCCCCATCATCTTGACGATGTCGTCGTAGCGGTGCTCCCACTCCGCGAACTCGCCGACGATCTGGAAGAACCGCGAGAACCCTGGGTTCAGGCCGAGCACCTTCGCCTTGATGGCCTCGAAGCCGGCCGCGTCGTCGGCGAGGAAGCGGCCCGCCGCCTTGATCGAGAGCAGCTCGAGGTCGTTCGGGTTCACCTTGAGCCCGCGGTCGGCTGCAGCGTCCGCGGCGTCGATGTCCATGTCGCGGAGCGCGAGCCCGGCGCGGACGAAATAGGCCTCGGCGAGGTTCGGGTTCACGGAGAGCGCCTGCGCGACCTCGCTGTCGGCGCCGCCGAAGTCCATCGCGCTCTCGAGCTTGACGCGCGCCATGGCGACGCGGGAAAACGGATCCTTCGGGGCGAGCTTGAGCGCCTCCTTCACGACCTGCCCGGCGTGGCCGGGGTCGTATTTGTCGAGGAACAGCTCGGCCCGCCAGAGCAACGTCTCGACGCGCTGCTTGCCGCCCACCTTCTCGGCCGCGTTGAACGCGTCGTTCGCGTCGCGCGCGCTCCGGAGCAGGTGCGCCGCGCGCCCGACCAGCGACAGCCCCTCCGCGTCGCTCGCGGTGATCTTGTCGTCGTTGTAGTCGTCGATGATCGTCATCAGCGGCGCGCGCGCCTCGCCCCGCTTGCCCGACTCGATCAGGAGCTCGCCGAGCATGAGCCGCGCGCGGCGGGCGTCGTCCTCCCGCTCCACCTCGCGCACCGCCGCGATCGCCTCGGCCATCTTCCCGCGGCGCGCGAGCGCCTCGGCCCGGAGCGGCGCGGCGGCGATCCGCGCCTCCTTGCCGAGCGCGGCGGCGGCCTTCGCCGTCTTCGCCGCGTCGTCGTAGCGTCCCGTGAGCAGCTCGATCCGCGCCTTCGCGAGCAGCGCCGCGGCGCGCTCCTTCCCGCCCTGGAGGCTGAGGACGACCTTCTCGGCCTCCGCGTAGTCGCCCTGCGCGAGGAGCGCCTCCACGCGCGAAAGCGAGGGGGGCGGCTCGCCGGAGGCGGGAGCGGGGGCCGCGCAGGCGGCGGCGACGAGGAGAGCGGCAAGAGAGCGGCGGATCGAGTGGCTTCGCATGTCACCCCGTGCGCAACGATGCGCGACCGTTCGTCATCGTGCACAACCGCACGCAAACGAACGCAGACCTACGCAAAACGAACGCAAACATTCGCAAAACGAACGCAAACCTACGCTGAGACGCGGCGCCCGGTCGAGCCGGGAGAGGCCATCGTAACCGACGCCGCCGGCGCGACCGAGCGGCGAGAGGCCGAGCATGCGCGAGCGCGCGAGGGCGCGCTAGAGCGCGCGCTCCCGCGATCGTGGTATGCGGGCGGCCATGGCAAGCAAGCTCGCCGGTCGGGTCGTTCTCATCACGGGCGCGTCGTCGGGCATCGGCGAGGCCCTCGCCCGGGAGGTCGCCCGGCGCGGCGGCCGGGTCGTCCTCGCGGCGCGGCGGACCGAGCGGATCGAGGCGCTCGAGACGGAGATCCGGCGGTCCGGCGGCGATGCGCTCGCGACCCCGTGCGACGTCACGCGCGACGGCGACGTGGAGCGCGCCGTCGCGCAGGCGAGCGAGGCGTTCGGGGGGATCGACATCGCCATCGCGAACGCCGGGTTCAGCGTGGCGGGACGCGTCGAGGATCTCGCGCTCGACGATTTCCGCCGGCAGCTCGAGACCAACGTCTTCGGCGCGCTGCGCACCGTGAAGGCCGCGCTGCCGGAGCTCAAGCGATCGCGCGGCGGCGTCGCGCTCGTCGGCAGCGTCCTCGGCTACCTCGCGGTCCCCGGGGTGGGCGCCTACACGATGAGCAAGTTCGCGGTGCGCGCCCTCGCCGAGACGCTGCGCGCGGAGCTCCGCGCCGAGGGCGTCGCGGTCACGCATGTCGCGCCGGGGTACGTGGCGAGCGAGATCCGCCAGATCGACAACGCGGGCAACCTGCACGAGGGCGCCCAGGATCCCGTGCCGCGCTGGCTCGTCATGCCGGCGCAGACGGCGGCGCGACAGATCATGGACGGCATCGTCGCGCGGCGCGCCGAGGTGGTCGTCACCGCCCACGGCAAGCTCGGGGTGTCGCTCTCGAGGCACGCCCCGGGACTCCTCCGCGCGACCGTGTCGAGGCTCCCGCGCAAGCGCCGCGTCAGCGGCGAGCGCTGAGCCGGCGCGGCGCCGCCTACGGCGCGGCCTGCGCGAGCTCGCGCCGGACGAGCGCCTCCAGGGCGTCGATGAAGCGCGGCCGCGTGTTCACGGCCGGCGCCCGGAAGAGCCGCGCGAGGCCCGCCTCACGGGCGAATACCTGCGCCTCCACGTCGAGATCGTAGAGGGTCTCGACGTGATCCGCGACGAAGCCGATCGGCGCGATCAGCGCCTCCCGCACGCCGCGCGCGGCGAGGCCGGCGAACGTCGACCGCAGATCCGGACCCAGCCAGGCGTCGCCGGTCATGCCCTGGCTCTGGAAGGCGACGAGCACCGGGTTCCCGCGAGGGGCGATGCGGCGCTCCACCTCGGCGGCCATCGCTCGGAACTGGCGCTCGTACGGATCTCCGGCGGCGATGATCCGCTGCGGGAGGCTGTGGGCCGAGAGGATCACCGCCACCTTCGCCCGGCCCTCCTCGGGGACGCGCGCGAGCGCCTCGTCGATCACCTCGACGAAGGCGTCGATCAGCGCCGGCTCGAGCCCCCACGCGGGCACGCACCGGACCTCCATGCCGCCCTGCTCGGCGGCCGCGTCGCGGACGACGGCGTGGTAGACGTCGACGGACTGCGGCGCGAGCGGCAGCGAGACGACGCGCCTCACGCCGCTGCGGTGGAGCGCGCCGAGCACCTCGGCCGGATACGGGTGCCAGAGGCGCCCGGCAATGGCGACCGGGAGACCGAGCCTCGCGGCGAGAGCGTCCGCCTGGGCTTGCGTGATGCGCATGAGCGGCGAGCCGCCGATCGCCTCGAAGCGGCGGCGGACCTCGTCGATCACCTCCGGCGGGGCCGGCCTGCCGCGGCGGATGTTGGTGACGAATGCGGGCAGATCGTCGAGCCGCTCGACGGTGCCGTGGCAGCTGAGGAGGACGGCGGTGGTCACGGCGCCACTCTACATCGCCGCCGCGGGAGCAGCGCAGCCCTCGCCGCGCAAGCAAGGCGGCCCTCGACGGCGCGTGGGGCGGCACCGCCGCTCGCCGGCGCTGGCTCAGTCCGCGTCCCAGGCGACGAGGACGCGATCGTGGCCGATGAGGCCGTTTTTCTTGCGGGCCAGGTGCTGCGCGACGACCCGATCGCCGGCCGCATAGACGCGCACCTCCATGTACGCCAGCCCCTCATCGGTCTCGATTCCATCCAGGATCTCCGTCGAATCGAGCTGGCGCTCCCAGTCCGAGACCGGATCGCGGAAGAGGTCGCTCTTGAGCCGCTCCATGATCGCTTGCCTCCCGCGGGTGACGCTGGGGTGGGCCGGCGGATCGCGGCTGCTCACCTCCTCGATCACGGCGTCTTCCGCGTAGATCTGGGAGAGGGCCTCGATGTCCTTGTCCCCCAGGGCACGGGTGATCTCTGCGAGCAGTCCACCGTTCACCCGCTGGGCCGAGGGTCGCGTCCGCGCCGAGCCTTCCATGCACGCTTGCATGGGACGCAGCGGCGCAGGCGTCGAGCCCGTGCCAGGGCTGCGCGGCGACGGTGACGGAGGGCTGCATCCCGGCAGCGGTGACGGATGCGACAGACCAGCGCTGAGCTCGGTGGGCAGCCCTCCTCCACAGGGCCACCAGCCGAGATCGCGCGGCCGGCGGCGAGTTGCAGCGCCCGGGCGGACGTGATGAATAAGGAAGGTTATGACGCAGCGCCGCACGGTCGTGCTCGCCGATCTCCATCTCGTGCGCCAGACGCCGCGCGACGTGACCGCCGATCTTGCCCGGTTCGTGGAGGCCCACCGGGGGGCACGCATCGTGGTCGCTGGCGATCTGTTCGATCTCTCCTCCGAGTCGCCCTGGATGCCCCGGCCACGCGCGCTGCGCGAGGCGCTGCGCGCGCACCCGACCGCGCGGGCGGCGCTCGCCGAGCACCTCGACCGGGGCGGCGAGCTCTGGCTGGCGGGTGGCAATCACGACGCCGAGGTCGGGGCGCCCGACTTCCCCGTGGCGCTGGCGGAGGCGCTCGAGGTGACCGGCGAGGCCCGGTCGCGGATCCGGACGACGCCCTGGTTCTTCCGCGAGGGGGCAATCCACTTCGAGCACGGCCACCTCTACGATCCGGACAACGCCCCGGCTCACCCGCTCGTGGTCGGCGAGCGCAGCCTCGGCGTTCACTTCGTCGAGGAGTTCATCGCGCCGACCGGCGCGCACCGTTATCTGCAGGCGAACGATCAGACGCCGCTCAGCTTGTTCCTGTCGGCGTTCACCTGGTACGGCCCTCGCGCGCCCTACGTCATCTACCGCTACTTCCACGCGGCGATCGGCGCGATGTTGAAGAGCGGCCCGCTCTACCGCGCGGAAGGCGAGGCCGCGGTGGGGGCCGCGGCCATGGAGCGCTTCGCGCACGAGCTCGGGGTGCCGCGCGCGATGGCAGACGCGCTCGTCGGGCTCGGGGCCACGCCGACCCTGGAGAGCGCGGCGCGCACGTTCACGCGGCTGTACTTCGATCGCGTGATCGCGACGTTGTCGATGGGCGCCGGGATCGCGGCGCTCGGGCTCGGCGCGCGGGGGACCGGCGCCGCGGCGCTCGGGCTCGGCGCGCTGCTGATGGGCGCGAGCTGGGCGAGCGGACACAACCGCTACGCCGGCACGGTCGCCGAGCGCCTGGCCGAGAGCGCCAGCCGCGTCGCGAGGACGACAGGCGCGAAGCTGGTCGTCTTCGGCCACACGCACCGCGAGGCGCTCGGCGACGGTTACGCGAACACCGGCAGCTTCTCGTTCCCACGCGCCGCGCCCGGCCGGCCCTACGTGGAGATCGAGGGATCGCCCGAAGCCCCCCGCGCGGCGACCCGCTTCTGGCGAGCCGTAGCGTGACTCCGAACCGCTAGAGCGCCGCCGAGCGGCGGCCACCCGCACAGGAGGCGGCCGCCGCTCAGCTGCCGCTCGCGTGGGCGGTGAGCGCGCCCTCTACCAAGTCGAGCGCGAGCGGGACGTCCTCTTCCGGGATCGGCGCGCCGCCGAGCATCGCTGCCAGCAGCCGCTCCCTCGGCTCCGGCCGCAACACGACAGGGCCGCCGCCACAGGCCCGGCAGACGAGGCCGCCGCGCGCCGGGTCGGCGCAGGCCGACTGCGTCGCGTCGCAGGCGCGCCCGCAACGGACACACTGCGTGAGCTCGAGGCCCCAGCCGAAAGCGACGAGCAGGCGCAGGCCGGTCTCCGCCAGCAGCGCCTGGGGAGGAGGCGTGGACACCTCGTCGAGGCGGTCGAGCAGCTGGTTCAGCTCGCGCCACGCCGCCGGCTCGGCGGTGTGCGCCGGCGCGATCTCCCGCACCCAGCGCAGCGCGCGCCCGGCCACCTCGAGGCGCCCGAGATCCCCCGCGAGGCGCAGGCGCGGGCGCTCGATCGCCGCTTCCGTGAGCTGGGCGAGCTCCGCGCCAGGACGGATCTCCAGGGTCACGCGGAGCAGGTGCATCGGCTCGAGCGCCGGGAAGCGCTTGGCCGAGCGGCGCGCGCCGCGCGCCGTGGCAGAGATGAGCCCACCCTGCTCGGTGAAGAGCCCGACCAGGAGATCGGCTTCACCGAAAGGTACACGCCGGACCAGAAGCGCCCCGGTCCGGAGGCGCTCCGTCCGCGGGCGAACCGATCGAGGCATGGCAGATACCGGCGGGTTACGACGTGAACCGCGCGCGAGCGCGCGGCGAAAATTTGGCCCTCAGACCGAGAGGGAGGTACTCGCCCTCGCGCGGGTACCCTCCGACAGCTCCGGCGGCATGTCGTGGCCGCGGGGCCTGAGCACGATGCTGAGCGCCAGCGTGAAGAGGATGAGCAACAACACGAACGCGATCGCGACCCCGAAGCGCCTGCTCTGGGTGCGGCGCGCGGGCGCCGCGATGGGCAGCGGTGTCACAAGCGCGATCCGGCGGCTCGCCGTGTATCGGGCCAACACCTCCTCCATCGGGAGCGAGACCGCGCGCGCGTACGCCTTCAAGAACCCGCGAACGAACACCTCGCCAGGCAGGTCGTCGAAATGATCTGCCTCGATTCGCTCGATGGAGATCACCGGGATGCGCGTGGCGCGGGCGACTTCCTCCACGCTCATGGCTCGAGCCTCACGCGTGCGTCTCAGGTAGCGTCCGATCGACTCCATCCCATTCCACCCATCGTCATTCGGTCGTCACTCTACTCACCCTGAGAACCGTTGCTCAACCCCCTAGCGCGCCCCGCGGTACTTCTCGGAAAGCGGCGCGCCGAGGTCCTATTGCAACGTCTGTAACTGTGCAGCGCAGCGCTGCCCTACCGGCGTCGTCGCGTCGATCTCCCGGCACCGCTCGAGATCGGCGCGCGCGTCGTCCACGAGCCCCCTCTTCTCGGCGATGCGGGCGCGCGCGTCGAACGCGTCCTGCAGCCGCGTGCACTCCGGCTGGTCGGTCTCGACCGCCCTCGTCAGCGCCTCGCGCGCGAGATCGAGCTCGCCCCGCTTCTCGTAGGCCAGGCCGAGCCGGTACTGCCCGACGCAGAAGAGCGGCTGCGCGGCGACCGCGCGGCGTAGCGCGTCGATCGCCTCGTCGTTCCTGCCCTTGAGCAGGTACGCCCAGCCCAGGTTGCCCCACGACTTCTCCGGCGAGGCGTACAGGATGTCCTCGGTCAGCGGCTTGAGCACCGCGATCGCCTCGTCGTAGCGCCGCTGATGCACGAGGATGACGCCCAGCGCGTTCTTCGCGTCCCGCATCTCCGGGTTCGCCTCGAGGGCACGCCGCGCCATCTTCTCGGCGCTGTCGAAGCGACAGTCGCTGGACTGAGCATCGCCCGCGCAGAAGCCGAGCAGGATCAACGCGCCGAGGTAGGACGCCTCGGCGTTGTCCTCGTCGTGCGAGAGCGCCTCCTCGACGTGCGCCAGCGCCTCGCGCAGGCGACCGCGCTGGAACGAGTCGCGCGCGAGATCATACTCCGCGAGCGACCGCGCGTCGCTCGTCTGCGCCGAGGGCTGCGCGCCGCCGCACGACGCGAGCGCGAGCGGCGCAAACGACGTAAGCGACGCAAACGACAGCAGCGACCCCATCGACACGACAGCGGCCGCGCCGCGGATGCACCCCGCGCGGGTCGCTGCTGTCCTGTGTCGCTGCGAGGTCATGTGCGATCTTGAATCCGCTGCCGAACGATGCCGCGGCGCGGCACATTGTCAGGACGGGACTTCGCCTGCCCTGCGGGGACCCCTGAGTAAACCAGGCCGCTTGTCACGTCAACCCGCGAATCTCCCCGGAAGACGCAGCGCGTCCTCAGGATCCCGATTCGGCTTCCAGCAGTCGTCAGGTCGGCGTAGGATGGAGGCGCAGGCGGTTCCTGCTCATCACTGTTCGCCACGGATCTCGTCCTTGAGACCCAGCAGGCCGAACAACCTCCGCAGCGCTTCGATATCGGGGATCTCGAGGCGCTCGTCGGCGACGCGCAGGTACTGGCCCTCCCGGAGCTGCTGGACGGCGCGCTTCACCGTGTCGACGTCGAGGCCGACGCGGGTGGACAGCTCCATCGGCGAGATCGCGAACGAGGCCCCGTTCGAGGCGGCGCCGCCGGTGGCGCGCGACTGCTGCGCGAGCTTGAGGAGCGCGTTCACGACCTTCGACTGCGTGTCGTTGAGCATCATGATCTCGATCTGGTCCTCCGCGTCGCGGAGCCGACCGACGAGCTGCTTGATGATGCGCATCGCGACGGCCGGGTTGCGCTCGACGAGGTTCTGCAGCGTGCCCTGATCGAGCGCGAGCGCGACCCCGCGGGACAGCGCGATCGCCGTCGACGAGCGCGCCGCGCCGCCGAGGAGGGCGGATTCGCCGAACAGATCGCCGGGCTTCAGGACCATCAGGCTGCGCTCGGCGCCGCGGACCTTCTTGATGAGCCGGACCCGCCCTTCCTCGAGGAGGTACGACTCGGTCCCGGGCTCGCCCTCGCGGAAGATGACGTCGCCGGCCTCGAACGGGCGGCCGAACCGGGCGCGGAGCCGCTCGGGATCAGGCCCCGACTCGGCCGGCTCCACGCGGGCGGAGGCCGCGGCGGGCTCGTCGCGCGACGCGGCGGGGACGGAGGGAGAACGAGCTGGCTCCGCTGCCGCGGCGGGCGGCGGAGCGCGCTCCGCGTCGCTGGGGCTCGAGGCCTCGCGCTCCGCGTCGGGTACGACGCCGTCCCCTTCAGGCGAGCTGATCATCGGGGCGGAGTGTATCCCAGCTCGGCCGGCTTCGCGTCCGGCGCGCGCACATAGAGCGGCTCCAGGAGCGCCGGATCATGCGGGGCCTCCGCTGACCCGCGCTCGCCGCCCGCGGCGGCCGCCCGGAGCCGGTCGATCGCGAGGCGTCCGATCCACGTTGCGTCGGGGAAATCCAGCGCGTCGCCCCGCGCGGCGAGCGGCCGGAGCGCCTCGATCTCCTCGGCGACGGCGCCGACGACGACGATGCGGCGCCCCGCGGCGAGCTCGGCCACGACATCGAACGCCGCGTCGCGCGGCAGGTGTCGCGGCGGGAGCGAAGGCGCCGCCGAGGGCGCGTCGAAGGCGGCCAGGAAGACCTCACCCTTCTTGGCGTCGATCAGCGGGACCAGCAGATCGCCGGGGCTCGCCGCGCCAGCGGCGAAGGCGGCGGCGGCCATCGCCTCGAGCGAGGTGACGCCGGCGACCGGGACGTCGAGCGCGAGGGCGACGCCCTTGGCCGCCGCGACAGCCACCCGGACCCCGGTGAACGAGCCAGGCCCCACGTCGCAGCCGAGCGCCTGCACCGCCGCGGCCGGTATGCCTGCCGCAGCGAGCACCTCGTCGACGGCTCCGAAGATGCGCTCCGCGTGCCCGTGCACGTCGGCGTAGCTCGTCGCCGCGAGCAGCCGCGCGCCGGCCGCCGGCGCCGCGGCGACGCCGGCGGCGGAGGGGGCGCCGCCGCGCAGGGCCGCCGCCTTGGCGTGCAGGTCCACGTCCGCTGCTTCGAAGAGGGCGGCGCTGCCGCGCGGGGTCGAGGTCGAGAGGGCGAGGAGCTTCAAGGCGCGCTCGGGAACGTTGCAGCCGCGATGCTGTCTGGCAGAACCTCGGGCCAAGGGCAACGAGCTTCAGCGAGGCGCTGGGGCCGCTGCCCGTCCGACGGGGTCGAAGGGCGGGGTGCGAGCCGATGCGCGATCAACGAGCGATGCTGCCGGCGCTCCTCGTTTCGACGCTCGTCCATCTGGGCGCGTGGAGCTCGGCGCGGCTGTCGCCGGAGGTGCCCGCCCGCGATCCCGCCGCGCCGGCGGCAGAGCGCGAGCCGATCGATCTCTGGACCGGGCTCACGGCCGCGCTGCCGGGCAGCGGCGGCGCCGCGCGCCCGAGCGACGCTCGCAGCGGGCGCGACGAGGCCGCCGGGCGCGACGGGCCGACGAGCATGCCAACGGCGCCCGCTCCGGCCGATGCCAGGCCCGCGGCGCCCGCAGAGCGCCATGCAGCGGCCGGCGGCGAGCCGGCGCCGCCCATGACGGCCGCGCCGCGCGGCCAGGCAGCGCCTCGGCCGACGGCGACGCCCCGGGCCAAGGCGACGCCTCGGCCCGCAGAGCGACGCCGGGAGCCCGCGACGAGCGGGGAAGCCGGCGCACCGGCGCGCTCCGCCGCCCCGCGGACGAGCGCCGGCGCCGGAGAGGACGGCGAGGGCGACTTCGGGGCGGCCGGCGTCAGCGCTGTACGCAACCTCGGGCGCGCCTTCACGAGGGCCATCCCGCCCGCGTGCCAGGCGGATCCGATCTGGGCGACGCTCCCGCCCGGCAGCGCGGGGAAGGCGCGCTTCGTGATCGACATCGACGACGCGGGGCACATCGCGACGTGGCGTCCGGAGCCGGGAGGGGAAGAGCCCGCGCGACACCTGAGCAACCTGGCGAAGCGGACGATCGCGCTGCTCGGCGCCGGGACGTTCGCCGTGGCCCGGGGCGCCGTGACGGCGGGAAAACAGACGCTGGAGGTGAGCGCCGTCGTCCGCGTCGGCGAAGGCGCAGGAGAGACGGGCGCTCCTGCCGATCTGGCGTGGCGCTTCGAAGGAGGGCGCGGCAAGGCGTCGTTCGTCCAGCCCGGCGGTCGCCTGGTGGAGGTCGTCGTCCAGGTGGTGCGCACGGAGGTCGCGCGAGGCGCGCCTCCTGGCTGAGCGGCCGGCGCGCCGCGCTTGCCGCCTCGTCCGGCCCACGGGGCAGCTCGGCCGCGGCGCGGAGCGCTCTCCAGCGGGCGGTCCTTGCGCGCTTGCGGTCCCGCCTCGAGGCTCTACGTCGGGCGCGTGGGACGGCTCCGCGCTGCCGCATGGGCGTGTGTCGGGTTCCTCGGGACCGCACCGCTCGCTGCCTGCAACGACCGGGCAGCCGCGCTCTCGCCCCCTCCATCGCCCCGCGGCGCGGTGAGCGCGCCGTGCTCGGTCCTGCGCGCGGAATCGCCGCCCGAGCCGCCGGCGGCCCGCAGCACGATGACCCTGCCTGCGCTGGTCGAGCAGGTGCGGCCGGTGGTGGTGACCATCATCACCCTGCGCGCGCCTTCGTTTCCAGAGGGGCGCGCGAGTCCGGCGCTCCCGTTCGAAGGCCGTGGGCAGCGGGTGGAGCGGGCGATCGGATCCGGGTTCGTGATCGCCGAAGAAGGGCTCGTGCTGACGAGCGATCACGTGATCGGCGACGCGTTCGGCATCGAGGTGCAGCTCTCGGACGAGCGCGCCTTCGAGGCGACCGTGGTCGGTCGGGATCCGACGCTTGACGTGGCGCTGTTGAAGCTGCTCGGAGCGGGGTCGCTGAGGGTCGCCTCCCTCGGATCGAGCGCGCCGGTCCGGCCTGGCGACGGCGTCATCGTGATCGGGAGCCCGTTCGGGCTCGGACCGACGGTGACCCGCGGCATCATCAGCGCGACGTCGAGGCCCATGGGCACGGGGAGCCTCGACGGCTTCCTCCAGACCGACGCCGCCATCAACCCGGGAAACAGCGGCGGGCCGCTCTTCGACGCGACGGGGCAGGTGATCGGCATCGCGACGGCGATCCACGCCGATGGCCGCGGCATCAGCTTCGCCCTGCCGATCGACGAGGTCCTCGAGATCCTGCCCGAGCTGCGGGAGACGGGCCGCGTGGACCGGGGGCGCATCGGGATCAGCTTCCAGGAGGTGACCTCGCAGCTCGCGCGGGTGCTCCGGCTGCCAGGGCCGATGGGCGCGCTGATCACGGAGGTCGAGCCGGAGGGCCCCGGATCGCGGCTGGGCTTCAGGCCGGGCGATGTGATCACCTCGGTCGAGGGGCGCCGCGTCGAGCACGCGCGCGAGCTCGCGCGCATCCTCCGGCGAGCCAAGCCGGGAGACGAGGTGGAGCTCATCTACAAGCGCGACGGCGCGGACCGGCGCGCGACGATGAAGCTCGATCCGTCGGCCCCCCACGAGCCGTCGCCGAGCTGGCGCGCGCCGGACGATCGCGCGCCGAGGGACGCCGAACAGCCGCCGTTCGGCGTGCTGGCGAGCGACGCGCTGGAAGGAGCGCGCATCGAGTCGATCGCGCCTCGGAGCCCCGCGGCTGGCCGCCTCGAGGTGGGCGACGTGGTGCTCGACCTGAACGGCGCGCCGGTGCGTGGCGGCGCCGACCTGACCGCGCGCCTGGGCGCGGCGGCACACCAGGATCTCCTGTTGCGGGTACGGCGCCACGGCGCGCCCCGCTACCTCGCGGTCCCGGCGCGCTGAGCGGGCGTCGCGGCTGCGAGCTCGGTCCAGCGCGCTGAGCGCGGGCCAGCTGCTCACCGAGCGCGGGCCAGCCGCTCACCGAGCGCGGGCTACATGCCCGCAATGGACGCTGCTACGTTACGCCGGATGGGAGCTTTGGCAGGCGCGAGGTGCCCGATTTGCCGCAAGTCGGCGGGGCTCAGGCCCGAGAACCCGGTCTTTCCGTTCTGCTCGCCTCAGTGCAAGCTGGTGGACCTCGGCCGCTGGCTCGACGGTGGCTACCGGGTGCCTGGCCCGCCCGTCTCATTGACAGGGGATGCCGAGACCCTGGAATCGAAGGGACGAACCGACGGACTCGACGGGAACATCCAGGAAGAGGACGAATGATCGCTCGTCGCGCGCTTTGCTTGCTCACCGTTCTCACGTCGGCGTCCATGACCTCCGCGGCCCTGGCACAGCAGGGGCAGCCGCTCCCGGGGACCTCGACGAGCGTCGGCGCTGCCTCGCCCACCGGCGCCGCGGCCGCGCAGCCGAACCCGTACGATCCATCGATGCAGGCCGGAGGCCTGGCGCCGCCCCCTCCGATGACCACGCCCGAGCCAGAGCCCGCCGCCCCCGATGGCACGGAGCACCGCCTCGACGAGGCCAAGGAGCGGGACTCGGGGCGCGGCCTCGAGATCGTCTGGCTGAACGTCGAGGGGGGCTACGAGAACGTCGGTCTCCAGACGTTCAACATCGACGAGGACGACTTCACGGCCGGGTTCGTTTCGAGCGCGGCGAACGGGGGCGTCGTCGGCGCCGGGGTCGGCGTCCGGCTCCTGTACTTCACGCTGGGCGCCCGCGGACGGGTCGGGTTCTTCAGCGACTGGCAGCTCTTCACCCTCGGCGGCGAGCTCGGCATGCACCTGCCGCTCGGCAGGCTCGACCCGCACGTCGATCTGGGCTTCGGCTACGCCGGCCTCGGCAGCGTCAAGAGCGCGGTGAGCGGCGCGGCCGACGCCATCGCGATCCGCGGCTTCTACGGAAGGGTCTCCGGCGGGCTCGACCTCTACCTGTCGCCGGTCTTTTCGATCGGCGCGAACGCGAGCTGGGAGCTCCTGGCGCTGACCAGGCCGGGGCTCTCCACGGCCGCGATCGATCGGATCAAGGGCGGAGCCGCCGCGCCTCAGCAAGCCAAGGCCGATCTGCTCGCGGCCGAGGGCTCCAGCGTGGGCTCGGCGCTCGCCCTGACCGCGGTCGCCGGGCTCCACTTCTAGCCGCAGCGAAGCCAGCTCCGCCGTCCCGCCCCTCGCGCCCATGAACGCCGCCGCCGCGCTCCTCTGGCTCGCCACCGTCGCCGCGCCGCTCGGAGGGCTGGCCGCGCTCCTCGTCTGGTCGCAGCGCCTCTATGGCAGGCGCCGATTCGCGGTGGGGACCGCGTTGCTCGGCGCGCTCGCGTTCGTGCCGGCGCTGCTCATCGAGACCTTCCTCCAGCGCTGGCAAGGCCTCGACAAGTCCGCCAGCACGCTCGACGCCGTCACGCTCGTCTACATCTTCGTGGTCACGGCGCCGCTGGAGCAGGGGCTCAAGGTGGCGGCGGTCGCGCCGTTCGCGCGGCTGCGCGCGGTGGAGGAGCCGTTCGATGGGCTCGTCTACGCGGCCGCCGCGGCGCTCGGGTTCGTGTCGGCCCGCAACGCCGTGTACCTGTGGGGCCGGCCGCTGGACCCGCTCGACATCGCGCGGGCCCTCCTCGCCGTGCCGGCGCACCTCTTCTTCGCCTCGCTCTGGGGCTACGCGCTGGGCCGCGAGCGCACGCGGCCGCTGGGCGGCCGTCGCTTCAACGCCATGTGGCTCGGCGCGATGCTGCTCAACGGCGCCTACGACTACATCGTCTTTGCGTGCCGCCCGGTCGCGCTCTTGATCGCGGCGCCGGTGCTCCTCGGCACCGGCCTCGTGACCTTCCTCGCGGCCCGCGACCTGCTCCGCCGAGGCGCGTCGCCGCACAGCTCGCAGCGCAGGGAGCGCCGCTTCCTTCCGCGAATCGCTCCGCCGTCGCTCGGAACGTTGCGTGAGGCGCTCAGACGCACCGAACGACCGGTGACGCTCACGTGGATCGCCTTCGGCGCGCTCGTCACGGTCGGGGTGATGACGACCGCGCTCGCGGCCGCTGTCGCGCTCGGCCACCGCTTCGGCGTCGACTTCGCGGCGGTGGACCGGGGCGACGCCTCGACCGCCGCGGCGGCGCCGCTCCTCTTGCTCGTCGCAGGGGCGATCGCAGCCTTTCCCGTGGCTGGCTATCTCGTCGCCCGGGCCTCGTCGACGGGCAGCATCCTGGAGCCGGCCGCCTCGGCGGCGCTCGCCATCCTCGGTTCTCTCGTGCTGCTCGGCCTCGCGGCGCCCGTCGCCGTCGTGTTCGCGGCCGCGCTCGCCCCCATCGCCTTCAGCCTCGCTTGCGCAGGCGCCTGGATCGGCACGACGCGCTGAACGCGCCGCAGGCTCACGCCTGGCGCCGGAAATCCTGCCAGCTCGCCGGTCGTCGGCGCCGCGCCCGCGCGTCCCCGACTTCGTCTCCGCGCAGCGCCGCCCCACGCCGCAGCGCTGGCCGCAGCTCGTCGACCAGCAGCGCTACGCGGTCGCCGCCTTCGCCGCCGGCTGCTGCTTGGCTACCTCGTCCTGGAACCTGCGGAGCAGCTCCTGCGCCGCAGGCGACAGGTTCCGCGGCACCTCGACCTGGATGATCACCTGGAGCGCTCCGCGGCCGCGACCGTCGATCCGGGGCGCGCCCTTGCCCTTGACCGAGATCACCTCGCCGGGCTGCACGCCCGCCGGGACCTCGACGTCGACCGCCGTGTCGTCCGGCAGGTCGATCTTGACCGTGCTGCCGAGCGCCGCGTCGGCGAAGGAGATGGGCGCGCGCGTGATGAGGTCGAGCCCGTCGCGCTCGAAGCGCTCGTCCGCGGCGAGATCGACGTCGACGTACAGATCGCCGGGCGGCGCGCCCTGGGCGCCCGGCATGCCCTGCCCCGGTACCCTGAGCCGCTGGCCGCCGTCGATGCCGGCCGGGAAATTGACGACGACCTTCCGCGTCTTCTCGACCGCGCCGAACCCCTTGCAGGTGGCGCAAGGCGTCTTGATGACAGACCCCTCGCCCGAGCATTCAGGGCACGTCTGGGTGAACATCACGAACCCGCGCGAGGTCGAGACCTGCCCGGCGCCGCCGCACGTACCGCACGGCTTTCGCTTGGTCCCCGGCTTCGCCCCCGAGCCGGAGCAGTCGTCGCACGCCACCGGCGTCCGCAGGACGACCTCCCGCTTGCAGCCGAGCAACGCGTCCCGCAGCGAGAGCCGCTGCTGAACCCGGATGTCCTGGCCGCGCGCGGGCCCGCGCCGCCGGCGCTGCCCGCCGCCGAAGCCGCCGAAGAACTCCGAGAAGATGTCCTGGAAGTGAGAGAAGATGTCGCCGTCGGCCGCGCCGCCGATCCCCTCGAGACCGGCGTGCCCGAACTGGTCGTACCGCCTGCGCTTCTCCTCATCGGAGAGGACCTGGTACGCCTCCGTGGCCTCCTTGAAGCGGGCCTCCGCCGACGCATCGCCGGGGTTCCGGTCCGGATGGTTCTTCAACGCAGCCTGACGATAGGCCTTGCGAATGTCGTCAGGCGTCGCGTCCCGCGCGAGGCCAAGAACTTCGTAGAAGTCGCGCTTTTCACTCATGAATCGTGGACCGCCGCGTCGATCCTGCCCGACAGCGGGCACAGGCGCCGGCTGACCATAAGTCGTCGTGCGCGCCTGTCAACGCGTAATACAGCGTGAACGCCCGCGGTGGCTGCGCAGCGGGAGTTCTTCCGTGCGGGCTGCGGCGCTGCTACTGGCCCCGGCGCTGGAACGCGGGCGTGTCCCAGTCGGAGTCGAGCGGAGGGACGAAGCTCGCGCGGTCGCGCGGGCCGCCGCCTGCCGCCTGCACCTGCGGCGCGGGCCGGCGGGTGGTCGGATACGCGACCTCTTCGTGCCGGTGCGGCTGGCGCTGCGTCATGGGCATGGGAGGAACGCTCGGGGCGGAGCGGCCCGACATCGGCCCTGCCGCCGCGGCCAGCGACGCTCCGATCGAGTGCGCGGTGGCGCGCGGCTGCGCGGCGCTCGCGAGCTGCTGCGGGACCTCGGCGACGAGGTGATCGAAGCCGGTCGCGATGACCGTGACCTTGATCATCTCGCCCATGTTCTCGTCGATCGTCGCGCCGAAGATGATGTTCGCGTCCTCGTGCGCCTGCTCCTGCACGAGCGTCGCGGCCTCCTCGATCTCGCGCATCCGCATGTCGGGGCCGCCGACGATGTTGATGAGCACGCCGGTCGCGCCCTCGACCGAGATGTCGTCGAGCAGCGGCGAGCTGACGGCCATCTCGGCGGCGAGGCGAGCGCGGCCCTGCCCCTTCGCGCAGCCGGTGCCCATGAGCGCGCGGCCCATGTTCGACATCACCGTCTTCACGTCCGCGAAGTCGACGTTCACGATCCCGTTCTGCGTGATGAGATCGCTGATGCCCTTGATCGCCTGATAGAGCACCTCGTCCGCCTTGCGGAACGCCTCGACGAACGAGAGGTCCTCGTCGCCGAGCGAGAGGAGCTTCTGATTCGGGATCGTGATGAGCGTGTCGACGTGCTCCGCGAGCATCGCGAGGCCGAGCTCGGCGCGGCGCGAGCGCTGCTTGCCCTCGAAGAAGAACGGCTTCGTCACGACGCCGACGGTGAGGCAGCCCTCCTCGCGCGCGAGCTGCGCGATGACCGGCGCGGCGCCCGTGCCCGTGCCGCCGCCCATCCCCGCGGTGACGAACACCATGTCCGCGCCCTGGATGCACTCCTTGACGCGCGTCACGTCCTCGAGCGCCGCCTTGCGGCCCTTCTCGGGATCGGCGCCCGCGCCGAGACCACGCGTGACGCTCGCCCCGATGTGGAGCTTGGTCGGAGCGAGGCTCGCGCCGAGCGCCTGGGCGTCGGTGTTGACGACGATGAACTCCACGCCCTCGAGGCCGAAGTTGATCATCGTGTTGACTGCATTGCCGCCAGAACCGCCACAACCGATGACCTTGATCCGGGCGTCGTACCCGGTGTGCTCGTCGGCAAACTCGATGGAGAAACTCATGAACTCCTCCCGGGGAAGTACAGCTAGCCGCTCGGCCCGGCGCCGACCCCTGCGGAGGTCGAGCGGCTCGGAACCCTCAGTGCGCGAGGAAGTCCTCGCTCCGGACGGTCTTCGGAGGGGCGCCTCTTCCCCTTCGAACACCGCGCTTCAAACCCTCTTGACTTCGCGTTCAAGAGCGATCGCCGGTGCGCTATCGGACCCTCTCAAACCCAATTCTCTAACAACTTTCTCTTGCCACGTCATGCCTAGAATGCTGCTCGAAGCCAGTTCCAGAACCTCCCGCTCGACCTCTTTTCAATCGTCATTTCTTCGACGACATCTCGGCGCAGCTCGCGCTCGCGGAGCTTCTCGCGACGGATCTCCGCGCGTCCTGCGTGGCCGGCGTCGAGCGTCACCGGCGTGAGCGCGCGCGCCTGCGCGAGTGCGTTGGCGCCGTACTGAACGAGGCCCACGCCGGTCGCGTACTGCGGGCCGGCCACGAGCTGCGTGATGCCTCGCACGCCGACCGGCACGCCGAGGCGCACGGGCATCCCGAGGATCTCCTCGGCGAACTCCGTCATCCCTTCCATGAGGACGCCGCCGCCGGTGACCACCGCGCCGGCCGAGAGCTGCTCGAGCATCCCCGTGTCCTCGATCCGCTTGCGGATGACCGCGAAGATCTCCTCGACGCGCGGCTCGATGATGTCCGACAGGACGCGGCGCGCCGCCTTGCGCGGCATGTGCCCGCCGACGCCGGGGACCTCGATCTCCTCCTCGTCGCCCACCATTCGGCCCAGGGCGCAGCCGGCGTTGCGCTTCAGGCGCTCGGCCTCGCCCATCGGCGTGCGCAGCCCGGCGGCGATGTCGGCCGTCACGTTGTTGCCGCCCGCCGGGATCACGCTGGCGTGCGCGATTCCGCCGTCCACGTAGAGGAGCAGGTCGGTCGTACCGCCGCCGATGTCGATGATGGCGACGCCGATCTCCTTCTCGTCCTCGGAGAGGACCGCCTCGGCGCTGGCGAGCGGCTCCAGCACCACGTCGGCCACGGTGAGGCCGCAGCGCTCCGCGCAGCGGACGACGTTCTGCACGCACGAGGTCGCGGCGGTGATCAGGTTCACCTTCACCCCGAGCCGGACGCCGCTCATCCCGACCGGGTCGCGGATGCCGTCCTGGTTGTCGACCGTGAACTCGCGCGGCAGGACGTGCAGGATCTGACGATCGGCGTCGACCGGGATGGCCCGCGCGCCCTCGAGGACGCGCTCGACGTCCAGCCGCGTGACCTCGCCGCCGGAGACCGCGGCGACGCCGTCGGACTGCTGGCAGCGGATGTGGCTGCCCGCGACGCCGGCATACACGGTGCGGATCTCGACGCCCGCCATCGTCTGGGCGGCCTCGATCGCCTCGGCGATCGAGCGCACCGTCCAGTCGATGTTGCTCACCACGCCCTTCCGCAGGCCGCGGCACGGGACGTTGCCCACCCCGAGGATGGTGATCCCATCAGCGTCGATCTCGCCAACGACCGCCGAGACCTTGGTCGTCCCGATGTCGAGTCCGACGACGATCTCAGTAGTCTCCATCCGGCTCTTCATTGCGTGCACCACCTCATGCGGGGACGAGCCCCATGCGCGTGTAAGGCGGGCACGACGCTGCCATGAGCCAGCAGCACCGGCCAAGTTTTGCTCGGCGATCGCCGGCGCGGAGAGCGGGCCCGACGGCGCTCATCTCATCCTCACCACGACGCGCTCGGGGTGCGCGTCGTTGTCGAGGAAGATCACCGACGCGCTCGCCTTTCGCTGGGCGAGCTCGGTGAGCACCCGCGACGCCTGGGCGACCTTGTCCCGGTAGGGCGGCTGCCCGAGGTGGAGCGAGATCGCCTCCTTTCCGATGGTGACGACGATCGACCCGTCCCGCTCGACGTGGAGCTCCTGGGTCGGATAGCGGCGCGCGACGCCGGCGCGCTCCAGGTCCTCGACCACGTCGAGCAGGCTCCGGACCGCGATGACGACGCCGGGGCGATCCCGCGCCACCTGTTCGCCGGTGATCCCCGTGACGATGGGGAGGTCGACCGGGTCGTCCTCGGCGAGCTCCTTGAAGAGCTCGCCGTCGCGCGTCGCGAGGTAGAGATCGCCGCCGATCGCGACCATGGCCTGCGCCTCCCGCTCGACGACGTCGACGTGGATCGTCGAGGGGAGCCTGCGCGTGACCGTCGCCTTCTCGATCCAGGGGTCGGTGGCGATCGAGGCGCCGGCGAGCTCGAGATCGAGCGTGAAGATGTTCTTGCCCACCTCGATGCCGCCGGAGCTGGCCACCTGCTCAGCGGTCCGGCGCTGGACGCCGTCGACGAGCACCGTGCGCACGGCGAAGCGAGGGCTCGACACGATGTAGCGGCGCGCGCCCCACGCGACGGCGGTCGAGGCGACGAGCACGACGGTGGCGCCCGCGAGCAGCTGCAGCGCGCGGAGGTGGCGCGCGATCGGCCGCCGAGGGCGCGCCGCGGGGGGCGCGCCGTCCTTCGTCGACGGGCGCGGCGGGCGCACGGAGACGCTCGTCGCCGGCGGGGCCGGCGACTCGTGCGACGACGGGGTCGACGCGCGCACGCGCTCGTTCTTCGGCGGCACCGCCGCGACGGGCTCGGGCTTCGAGCCGCGCGCGGAGGCCGCCCGGACCGGCGGCGCCGCGGGCACCGAGGGCAGCGTGCGGCGGCGGTTCGGCGGGGGCGCGCTGGGACGCTCGGTCATGAGCTGCCCTCCTGCGGCGGAGACTTCGCCTCGAGCCGCGCCTTGAGCCCCCGCACGCACGCGTTCACGTCGCCCGCGCCGAGCGCGATGACCACGTCGCCGGGCCGGACGATCTTCTCGAGGGCCTCCGGGAGGTCGGCCTTGTCGGCGATGAAGCGCGCGTCATGGTGGCCGTGCTCCCGGATCGACTGGACGAGGCGGTCCGCGGTGACGCCGGGGATCGGCGGCTCGCCCGCGGCGTAGATGTCCGTGACGAGCAGGACGTCGGCCTGGTTGAAGGCGCGCGTGAACTCGTCGAAGAGATCGCGCGTGCGGGTGTGCCGGTGCGGCTGGAAGGCCACGACGACGCGGTGATCCTCGCCGGGGAACGCCCGGCGGGCCGCGTCGATGGTGGCGCGGATCTCGGCCGGGTGGTGGCCGTAGTCGTCGATCATCGTGACGCCGCCGATCGATCCGACGACCGTGAAGCGGCGAGCGACGCCGCCGAACGTGGCCAGCGCCTGCTTGGTGACGTCGAGCGGCACCTCGAGCTCGTCCGCGACCGCGATGGTGGCGAGGCAGTTGAGGACGTTGTGCGCGCCCGGCATCTTCACCGTGAAGCCGCCGAGCGGCTCCCCCCGGCGGTACGCGTTGAAGCTCGTCTCGAGGCCGCGGAACTGGATGCCGCGCGCCGAGTAGTCCGACTGCGGCGAGACGCCGTACGTGACGTGGCGGCGCGGGATGCGCGGGAGCAGATCCTGGACGTGCGGGTGGTCGAGGCAGAGCACGGCGAGCCCGTAGAACGGGACGCGCGCGGCGAACTCGACGAAGGCGTCCTTGATGCGCTCGTGCGTGCCGTAGTGATCGAGGTGCTCGGGGTCGATGTTGGTGACCACCGCGATCGTCGGGGTGAGCCGCAGGAACGATCCGTCGCTCTCGTCGGCCTCGGCGACGAGCAGGTCACCGGCGCCGAGCCGCGCGTTCGTGCCGAGCGCCGCCATCTTGCCGCCGACGACGACGGTGGGATCGAGGCCGGCGGCGCGCAGGACGGTGGCGACCAGGGAGGTCGTCGTGGTCTTGCCGTGCGAGCCCGCGATCGCGACGCCGTACTTCACGCGCATCAGCTCGGCGAGCATCTCCGCGCGCCCGATCACCGGGGTGCCGAGCGCGCGCGCCTCGGTGAGCTCGGGGTTCTCGGGGCGGATGGCGCTCGAGTACACGACGACATCGACGCCGCGGACGTTCTCGGCGCGGTGGCCGATGTCGATCCGGACGCCGAGCGACGTGAGCCGCCGCGTCGTCGAGCTCTCCTTGAGATCCGAGCCGGAGACCTCGAACTCGAGCGAGCGCAGGATCTCGGCGAGGCCGCTCATCCCGACGCCCCCGATGCCGACGAAATGGACGTGGCGAACGCGACCGCGGAACATCAACCTGCCTCCTCCCAGCCGAGGCCAGCGCCGAGCGGCGCGGCCTGGTTCGTCACGACGCCGCGCTGCGCCTCGTCGACGCGCTCACCGCGAGCGCCGAGGGTGGGGAAGCGCAGCGCGCGGTGGCGCGGAGCCCGCGCGAGCTCGAGCAGATCGGCGGCGACGCGCGCCGCGGCGTCCGGCGTGCCGAAGGCCGCCGCGGCGTCCGCCATGCGGGCGCGGAGCGCCGGGGCGGCCGCGAGCCGGGCAATCTCGTCGGCGAGGCGCGCCTCCGTGGCGTCGCCCTGGGCGATCGCGACCGCGGCGGAGGCCCGCTCGAGGGATTGCGCGTTCCTCAGCTGGTGATTGTCGGCCGCGAACGGGTAGGGAATCAGGATTGAAGGGCGCCCGACGGCGCAGAGCTCGGCGAGCGTCGACGCGCCCGCGCGGGCGATCACGACGTCGGCCGCGGCGAGCGCCTCCGCCACGTCGTCGATGAACGGGACGACGCGCGCGCGCCCTGCGAGGCCGAGCTCGGCGTAGAGCGACCGGACCGCGGCCTCGCGATCCCTGCCCGTCTGGTGCACCACCTCGATCTCGACGCCGCGCTCGCGGCCTCGCGCGATCGCGCGAGGGACGACGTCGTTCAGCGCCAGCGCGCCCTGGCTGCCGCCGAGCACCAGCAGGCGGAGCGCGCCTTCGCGCGGCGCGTACGGGGCGCGGGCGAAGGCGCGCCGGAGGGGGACGCCGAAGAGGCGCACGGTGCTCGGGCGCAGCGCGCGCGCCGTCTCCGGGAAGGCGACGTACGCGCGGTCGACGATGGGCGAGAGCAGCCGGTTCGAGAGCCCGAGGACGCTGTTCGGCTCCAGGATCGCGACCGGCACGCCGAGCGAGCGGGCCGCGAGGGAGACCGGTCCGCCGGCGTACCCGCCGAGCGAGAGCGCCACGCGGGCGTCGAGCCGCTCGACGAGCCGCCTCGCCTCCGGGAGGACGCTGCCCGCGCGGGCAGCGCCGCGCACGAAGCCGGAGAGGCCGCCCCCGCGGAGCGGCAGGACGTGGAGCAGCTCGAGGCTGTCGCCGCGCTCGCCCATCACGCGCACCTCGATGCCGCGCGCGGTGCCGACGTAGACGACGCGCGCCTCGGGCGCCGCAGCGCGGACGGCGTCGCCCACGGCGATCATCGGGAAGACGTGGCCGCCGGTGCCGCCTCCGGCGATGAGCACGGTCACCATGTGCCGCCCTCCTCGGCCGACGCGGCGACCACGGCCGACGCGCTCGGCGCGTGCGGGATCGGCGCAGCGCCCGCCTCGCCGCTCTTCTCGGAGGCCACGACGGTCCGCGACCGGCTGATGCTGAGCAGGATGCCTGCGGCCACGGCGTTCACGAGCAACGAGGAGCCGCCATAGCTGAGGAACGGCAGCGTGAGCCCCTTCGTGGGGAGGATCGCCATCGCGACGGCGAGGTTCGTCATCGCCTGCACCCCGAAGAGCGTCGCGATGCCGAACGCCATGAAGCTGCCGTAGTCATCGGCCGCCTCGAGGGCGATCTTCACGCCCCGCGAGACGATGACGAGGTATGCCGCGCACAGGCCGACGATGCCGACGAAGCCGAGCTCCTCGCCGACGATCGCGGACACGAAATCGGTGTGCGCCTCCGGCAGGTAGAGCACCTGCAGCCCTCGCCCGAGGCCGAGGCCGAAGAGCCCGCCCGAGCCGAAGCTCATGACCGACTGGAACGGCTGGTAGGCGAGGTCCGCGCGGTTGTTGTCCATGTCGATCCACGCGAGGTAGCGCGCGTAGCGGTAGCCGCTGAAGCGAACGAGCGCGGCGCCGGCGAGCGCCAGCAGCATGGAGAACGCGGCGATGTACGGGACGCGCGCGCCCGCCACGAACAGCAGCGTGAAGGTCAGGAAGAGCAGCACGACAGCGCTGCCGAAGTCGGGCTGCTTGAGGCAGAGGAGCATCAAGAGCCCGACGACGAGGAGGTGCGGGAGGAAGCCGACGGAGAACGACTTGATGCGCTCGGCCTTCTTCGACAGCGAGTAGGCGAGCCAGAGCACGATGCCGAGCTTGGCCACCTCGGCCGGCTGCACGTGGACCGGGCCGAGCGAGATCCAGCGGTAGGCGTTGCCGGCCTTGTGGCCGAGCCCCGCCACGCAGGCGACCAGCATCGCCGTGACGGTGATGAGCACCGGGTACGTGAGGACCTTGAGCCGGCGGTGATCGATGCGGCTCGTGATCCACATCGCGGCGACCGAGAGGACCGCGTAGACCGCCTGACGCTTGAGGAAGAACTGGGCGTCCTTGTAGCGCACCGTCGCCTCGACGGCGCTCGCGCTGTAGACCATCACCACGCCGAAGCCGATGAGGGCCGTGACGACCGCCGCGAGCAGGGCGTCGACCGGCCCCGACGGGCTCGATCGCACCTTCCAGAAGGCCTCGGCGGCCGCCGCGATCCCGCCCGGCGCCGCCTTCTCCTGGTCCGGGGGACCGACGTGCCGGTTCTTGGGTGCATCGCCGCGCGCGCCGAACGCGCCGCTCCACGACATCACGACGCCACCTCCCCGGCGGCCCCGCCGGCAGCTCCCTGGAGCTCGCGGACCGCGCGGACGAAGGCGTCGCCGCGGTCCTTGTAGTCGCGGAACATATCGAAGCTGGAGCACGCGGGGCTGAGCAGCACCGCGTCGCCCGGCCGCGCGAGGGAGCGCGCCGCCAGGACCGCCTCCTCCATCGAGCCCGCCCGCGCGATCGGCAGGGCGCCGGCGGCCGCAGCGGCGATGCGGTCCGCGGCCTCGCCGAGGACGACGAGGGCGCGCCCCCGCTCGCGCAGCGCCGAGACGAGCGGGGCGTAGTCGCCGAGCTTGTCGCGCCCGCCCGCGATCAGGACGGCCTTCGCCTCGCGCAGGCCAGAGAGCGCGGCGACGGAGGCGCCGACGTTGGTCCCCTTCGAGTCGTCGTAATAGCGGACCCCGTCGACGTCCGCGACGAGCGCGGTCCGATGCGCGAGCCCCTCGAAGCTCGAGAGCGCGTCGCCGATAGCCGCCGCGGGGGCGCCGAGCGCGGCGGCGAGCGCGACGGAGGCGCAGGCGTTCGCGAGGTTGTGCGCGCCCGTGAGCCGCACGCGATCCAGCGGGTAGCTCGCGCCGGCGACGCGGTCGACGATCGCGTCCCCCGCGGCGCTCACGTCCGCGCGGGCGTCGCGCGCGCTGAACGTCACGACGCGGGCGCGCCCGCGCGCCGCCTGGCGGGCGACGAGCTCGTCGCCGAGGGGGACGACCGCGACGTCGTCGGGCGTCATGCGCTCGAACGGGTTGCCCTTCGCGTCGGCGTACGCCGCGAAGCTCGGGTAGCGGTCGAGGTGATCGTCCGTGATGTTCAGCAGCGCGTGGGCGCGGGCGTGCAGCGTCGGGACGCGCTCCGCCTGGAAGCTCGAGATCTCGAGGACGAGGACGTCCCACGTCTGGTCGACGACCTCGGCGAGGGGAGTCCCGAAATTGCCGCCGACGAACGTGCGCAGGCCGGCCCGCTCGAGCATCGCGCCCGTGAGCGCCGTCGTCGTGCTCTTGCCGTTGGTCCCGCCGACGAGCACGACGGGCGCCGAGACGAAGCGCGAGGCGAGCTCGAGCTCGCCGATGACCTCGCGCCCGGAGCGAGCGACGGCGTCGAGCGCGGGGAACGACGGCACGCCCGGCGAGACGACCACGAGGTCGGCGCCGTCGAACAGCGCCGGGTCATGCCCTCCCGGCGCGAGGGCGACGCCCTCGCCCTCGAGGGCCGCGGCCGCGGCGGAGAGCCGCTCGCGCGGCGCGCCGTCGTTCGCGATCACGCGCGCGCCGCGCGCGTTCAGGAGGCGCGCGGCCGCGACGCCGCTCCGGCCGAGCCCCACGACGATCACTGTTCGCCCGCGGACGTCCATCATGCCCTCACCGCAGCTTCATCGACGCCAGGGAGACCAGCGCCAGGAGGATGGAGATGATCCAGAAGCGGACGATGATCTTGGGCTCCGCCCACCCCTTCTTCTCGTAGTGGTGGTGGATCGGCGCCATCAAGAAGACGCGCTTGCCTGTGAGCTTGAACGAGAGGACCTGCGTGATGACGCTGACCGTCTCGATGAAGAAGATCCCCCCGAGGATGATCGACAGGAGCTCGTTCTTGGTGAAGACGGCGAGCATCCCGAGCCCGCCTCCGAGGGCGAGCGACCCGACGTCCCCCATGAAGACCTGGGCGGGGTACGTGTTGTACCAAAGGAAGCCGATCCCCGCGCCGATGACCGAGCCGCAGTACACCGACAGCTCGCCGGCCGACGCGATCGCCGGGATGTCGAGGTAGGTCGCGAGCGAGAAGCTCGCGATGGAGGCGCCGACGATGTACGCGAGGATGAGGTAGGTCCCCGCGTTGATGATCACCGGGCCGATCGCGAGGCCGTCGAGGCCGTCGGTGAGGTTCACCGCGTTCGACGTGGCGACCACGACGAAGACGGCGAACGGGATGTAGACGTAGAGCGGCAGCTCGATCGGGTACTTCGAGAACGCGACGAACGGGATCGCGAGCCGCGTCCTGATCTCCGCCCAGTCCGGCGGGAGCTTGGACGCGAGCAGGAACGTGTAGGCGACGGCCGCGCCGCCGATGAGCACCTGGCCGATGAGCTTGTAGCGCCCGGGCAGGCCGCCGCTGTTCCGCCGCTTGATCTTGAGGAAGTCGTCCAGGTAGCCGATGACGCCGTAGCCCGCGGTGACGGCCGTCGTCGCGAGGACGAAGGGGTTCCTGAGGTCGGCCCACAGCACGGTGGGGAGCAGCAGGGAGAGCAGGATGAGCGCGCCGCCCATCGTCGGCGTGCCCGCCTTGATCTTGTGCGTCTCCGGCCCCTCGGCGCGGACCACCTGCCCGATCTGCTTGCGCCGGAGCTCGCGGATGAACCACGGCGCGAGCACGAACGTCAGCACCATGGCGGTGATCGTCGCCATGATCGTGCGGAACGGGATGTAGCGGAGGACGTTGAGCCAGCTCAGCCAGCCGTAGTGGAACTTGAGCGGGTAGAAGAGCTCGTAGATCACCCCGCACCTCCGTGCGGCGGCTGGTCGCCGAGGGCCCGCGCGCGGCGCGCCGCGAGCGCGCGCCGCGCCTCGTCGCGATCGTCGAACGGCAGCGTGACGCCGCCGAGGATCTGGTACGGCTCGTGGCCCTTGCCGGCGATGAGGACCACGTCCCCCGGCTCGGCGTCGAGCACCGCGAGCTCGATCGCGCGCGCTCGATCGAGCTCGACGACGACGCGCGCGCGCCCCGCGGCGAGCCCCGGCAGGATGGCGTCGGCGATCGCGCGCGGGTCCTCGCTCCGCGGGTTGTCGTTGGTGACGACGGCGACGTCGGCGGCGCGGCCGACCGCCTCGCCCATCTGCGGCCGCTTCAGCGGATCGCGGTCGCCGCCGCACCCGAAGACGCAGAGGGTACGCCCGCCGCCGAGGGCGCGGACGCTCGCGAGCACGCGGGCCAGCGCGTCCGGCGTGTGCGCGTAGTCGACGAGCACGATCACATCGTCGGAGCCCGGGGTGTCGCAGCGCTCCAGGCGACCCGCGACCTGGATCGGAGACGAGAGCGCCGCGGCGGCGTCGCCGACGTCGAACCCGAGCAGGTAGGCGACGGCGAGGGCGGCGAGCAGGTTCGACGCGTTGTGCGCGCCGAGCAGGTGGGAGCGGATGGTGACCTCGCCGGCGGGCGTGCGGGCGCGGATGAACGTGCCGCTCGCGCTGTGCGCGAGCTCGACGGGCGCGATCTCCGCCGCGTCCGGGCGCGCGCCCACCTCCGCCGAGTAGCGCGCGAGCGTCGCCGCGGTCGGGCGCGAGAGCCCGCCCGGGGCGAGCATCTCGACGAGCTGCCGCCCGAAGGGATCGTCGACGTTGATGACCGCGGCGCCGGGGCCGAGATCCACGAACAGGCGCGCCTTCGCCGCCGCGTACGCCTCCATCGTGCCGTGGTAGTCGAGGTGATCCTGCGTGAGGTTCGTGAAGACGGCGATCCGGAACCGGACCGCGTCGACGCGCTTCGCCGCGAGCGCGATCGAGGACACCTCCATCACGAGGTGCGTCGCGCCGCGGGCGACCATCGCGGCGGCGACGCGGGCGAGCTCGTCCGCCTCGGGGCTCGTGTGCGAGGCGTGGACATCGAGATCGCCGAAGCGGTAGCCGAGCGTCCCGACGATCCCGGCCTGGCCACCGCACCGATCGATGCAGGCCTGGACGAGGTGGGCCGTCGTCGTCTTGCCGTTCGTGCCGGTGATGCCGACGACCTCGAGCGTGAAGGTCGGGTGTCCGTAGACCACGGCGGCGGCCTGCGCGAGCGCGAGCGGCACGTCGGGGACCTCGACGCGCGCGGCGCCGAGCGTGTCGGCCGCGCTCCCGCGGGCGACGATCACCGCCCGCGCGCCGCGCGCCACGGCCTCGGGGATGAAGCGCTCGCCGTGAGCGCGCGCGCCCGCGCGCGCGACGAAGATGTCCCCCTGCCCCACCTTGCGCGAGTCGAGGTGCACGCCCGTCACGACCATGTCCGCGGCGCCCGCCGGAGAGAGCGCGGCGCCCGGGATCTCGCGCAGCACGTCGCCGAGGCGGAGCGCGAGCTCGACCTCGCCCAGGCTGCCTTCCTTGTGATCGCGCTCCGTCATGTGGGGGGCTCGAAGATGAGCTTCAGGGGCGATCCCTTCGGCAGCACGGTCCCGGGCGGGGGCTCCTGGCGCGCGAGCCGGCCCGTGCCCTCGACGCTCGGATCGAGCCCGAGCGCAGCGGCGCTCTTCACGGCCTCGCGCTGCGGCAGCCCCGTCAGATCCGGCACGCGCAGCTCCCCCGCCTTGAGCGGCGCGGACGGCGTGACCACCCCCGTCGAGATCGGCGCCGCCGCGGCGCGCGCCTCGCTCAGCACCTGGTAGGTGCTCGCCGCGAGGTCCTCCCCCGACTGCTCGCTGATCTCCGACAGCTTCATCGGCACGCTCCCGCGCGGGGTAACGCCCAGGTAGCGCAGCGCCATCTCACCGACCCGACGGAAGACGGGCGCCGCGACCGAGCCGCCGGCGTACGTGCCGCCCATCGGCTCATCGAGCACCACCGCGATGGTGAGCCGAGGCCGCTCGGCCGGGACGAACCCGACGAACGACGCCACGTAGTGGGTGTCCGTGTACTTGCCCGTCGCGGGATCGATCTTCTGCGCGGTGGCCGTCTTCCCCGCGACGCGGAACCCAGGGATCGCGGCCTCGACGCCGGTCCCGTCCCCCTCCGTCACCGCGACGAGCATCTCCGACATCATCCGCGCGATCGGCGCCGGCACCGCGTCGCGGCGCACGCGCGGCGACGCCTCCGACAGCGTGACGCCGGTGCCGTCGGTGACCCGCTTGATCAGGATCGGCTCGAGCAGCCGCCCGTGGTTGGCGACCGACGCCATGGCCATCGCGAGCTGGAGCGTGGTCACGCTGATCCCCTGCCCGAACGCGGCCGCCGCCGTCTCGACCTGGACCCAGGGGCGGCCGCGCGGCCGCAGCACGCCCACGGACTCGCCCGGCAGCGGCACGCCCGTCAGGTCTCCGAAGCCGAACCGACGGAAGCCCTCGTAGAGCCGCTGCTCGCCGAGCCCGAGCGCGATCTTCGCCGTCCCGATGTTGGACGACTGGGCGAGGATCTGCGGCAACGTCAGCCACTTGTGCACGTGCGTGTCGTGGATCACGACGTTGTCGATCGCCATGTTCCCCTCCTCGCAGTAGATGGTCGCGCTGGGGGAGACGCTCTTCGCCGCGATCGCGCTCGCGATGGCGAACACCTTCATCGTGGAGCCGGGCTCGAAGCGATCGACGACGCAGCGGTTGCGCCGGGACCCCGGATCGCTCTGCGAGTAGTCGTTCGGGTTGAAGCCCGGCGCGCTC
The DNA here is from genome assembly GCF_051525235.1 of Sorangium sp. So ce124. Classification (NCBI taxonomy): domain Bacteria; kingdom Pseudomonadati; phylum Myxococcota; order Polyangiales; family Polyangiaceae; genus Sorangium; species Sorangium sp. So ce124. The sequence goes on along the minus strand of NZ_CP150312.1, from coordinate 2,516,026 downwards.
GCCATGGCGAGGATCTCGCCGCTCTCCGGATCGACGACCACGATCGACCCGCCGAGCGCCTCGTAGGTCTTCATCGCCGCCTCGAGCTCGCGCTCGGCGGTGAACTGGATACCCTTGTCGATCGTCAGGTGGACGTTGTGCCCGGCGAGCGCCTGCTCGTCCTCGATCCCCTCCGAGAAGATGAGCCGGCCCGAGCGATCGCGGAGCCCGCGCACCTCCGACGCGTTGCCGCGGAGCTCGTGCTCCAGGCTGAGCTCGATCCCCTCCTTGCCCTCGCCGTCGGTGGCGACGAAGCCGAGCAGCGGGCCGGCGAGCTCGCGGTTCGGGTAGAAGCGGCGCCCCTCGCCCTCGATCACGAGCCCGCGCACCGGGTAGCGCTGCGTCCTGTCGCCGAGCGCGCGGACGTTCTCGACCTCCTGCTCGGAGATGCGGCGCTTGAGCCACGCGAAGCGGCGCCTCCGGCTGAGCTTCTCCACGACCTCCTCGAGCGGCAGCGAGAGCGCCTGCGCGATGCGCTCGGCGTACTGCTGGATCCGCATCGGGACGTACTTCTCCTCGATGCCGCGGAGCATCTCGACCGCGTCCACGGAGACGCTGGGCACCTCGACGCTCTCCGCGAGCGGCGCGCCGTTCCTGTCGTAGATGGTGCCGCGCTTCGGCGTGATGTGGAGCCGCCGCTGGCGCTGCCGCTCGGCGAGGTCGTACCACGCGTCCCCGTCCTCGACCTCGATGCGGTAGGCGCCGGACACGACGCCGCCGAGGCCGAGCGCCATGAGGCCGCAGAGCAGCCCCATGCGGATGCGGATCCACCGCGCGCGCCGGGGATCGAGGTTCTTCACGGCTGCCCTCCGCTCGGCGGCGCGCTGCCGGACTCGTCGCCGTCGGGCTCGCGCTCGCCGGGCGGCGCCGAGTAGCCCCGCACCGGGATCACGCGCTCGGGCGGGGGCGGCGTCATGCCGAGCAGCGAGCGGGCGACCATCTCCACGCGCTGCGGCGTCTCGTAGCTGGCCGCCTCGAGCGAGAGCACCCGCTTGACCTCGCGCAGCCGCGCCTGCTCGGCGCGCGCTCGCCCGAGCTTGTAGCCCAGGTCCACCGTGCGCCCTCGCAGCGCGAGGTGCACGACGAACGCCGCCACCGTCGCGGCCACCGCGAGCGTCCACAAGATCAGGAACGGACGCTGCTGCGTCACGCGAGCGCCTCCGCCCCGCCCACGCGCCTCGCGGCGCGGAGCTTCGCGCTGCGGGCCCTCGGGTTGCCTTCGACCTCGTCGTCGCCCGCGGTCACCGGCTTCTTCGTCAGCGGCTCCCAGATCTCCGGCTCACGCAGCGCGCGCTTGACGATGCGGTCCTCCAGCGAGTGGAAAGAGATCACCGCGAGCACGCCGCCCGGCGCGATGATCCTGGGCGCCGCCTCGAGCAGCGCCTCGAGCTGGTCGAGCTCACCGTTCACCGCGATGCGCAGCGCCTGGAACGTGCGCGTCGCCGGATCGACGCCGCCGATGCGCGCCGGCCCGACGGCGCGCACCACGGCGCGCCGCAGATCGAGCGTCGTCGCGAGCTCGCCGCTGTCGGCCGCCTGCTTGATGCAGCGCGCGACCCTCCGGCTGCGGCGCTCCTCGCCGTAGCGGTAAATGAGGTCCGCGAGCTCCTCGTCGCTGAGCCGCTCGATGAGCTCGAGCGCCGTCTCGCCGCGGCTCGGGTCCATCCGCATGTCGAGCGGCCCCTCCGCGCGGAAGCTCATGCCGCGGGCCGGGTCGTCGAGCTGCATGGAGCTCACGCCGATGTCGGCCACGAGGCCGTCCACCTGCGGGACGCCGAGGACCGCGAGGTGCCGCTCGATCTCGGAGAACTCGCCGTGAACGTAGGTCACCCGCTCCCCCGCGCGGGCGAGCCGGGCGCGCGCGATGGCGAGGGCGCGCTCGTCGCGATCGATCCCGATGACCCGGGCGCCGGGCGTCTCGAGGATCGTCGCTGTGTGGCCGCCGGCGCCGAGGGTGGCGTCGACGTAGACGCCCTCGCTGACCGGCGAGAGCGCCGCGAGCACCTCGCGGCCGAGGACGGAGACGTGCTGCTCGCCGCGCGGGCGCGGCGGCGGAGGAGGCAGGTGCATGGGGACTACATTGACGACGTTCATAGGCGGAACTGCTCCGCGATTGCGTTCTTGAAGCTCTGAAGCTCGACCTCGCTCATCTGCTGAGCGGCCTTCCACCGTTCCTGCGACCAGAGCTCGATCGTCTGGCCCATGCCCGCCCACAGCACGTCCTTCGTGAGGTCCGCGTGCTCGCGGAGGGACGGCGGGATGAGGATCCGGCCCTGCTTGTCAAGGTCACACTCGACGGCCGCGGACAGGTAACGGCGCCGGAATGCGACAACGTTCGAATCAAATTGCGGAAGTGCTGCAATTTTCGCCTCCAGCTCTTCCCAGGCCTTCATCGGGTACGCGTGCAGGCAGGGGTCGAAGAGGGCCGGGGTGATGACCATCCGCAGGTCGTTCGCGGCCGCGAGCACATCGCGAAAGCGCGAAGGGAGGCTCGTGCGCCCCTTCGCGTCGATCGCGTGCTCGAAGTGACCGCGAAACATCGTGCTCATCGACCCCAGCTCCGGCTGGTCCGTCCCGCCGAGGGGTTGGCGACGCGTTGCTCCACCGGGCGCACGCCGCGTCGTGACATTCTCTGCCACTTCTTCCCACGAAGCTCCGCCACGCTACGGAGTGAGGTGGCGAGTGTCAACAGTTTGGGAGATTTCTGGACCTCATCCACCACCTATGTAGGACACGAACCCTCAAAGTCGCACCCCACAAAACAGCGTGATTTATCGACAAATGGTCCCCGAGCAGGTCCGTGGGAGGAAGTGGGGAGCCGCTGGGAGGTGGGCTGGAACGCGTCCGGCGGACGCTGGCAAGACGGAAAGCAGGCAAGGCGGATCGCCGCGGTTGAGCACGTCGATTCGCAGCCGGACGAGCGGGTGCGTATCCGGGTTATCGGACGGGCTCAGCGAACCCTTTGCCGGGGGGAAGCCCGGTGGGGAGGAGCGCGGTGGCCTGGTGAGGAGGAGCGCGGTGGCCCGACCGTGGTGGCCCGGCGGGAGGAGCGCGGTGGGGGAGAGTGGGGAGGATCGACGCGGCGGCGGTCAGCTGTGGGGGGTCACGTTGGTCTGGACCCACTCCACGATGCTCTTGAGGGTGGTCCCGGGGGTGAAGACGCCCTTCACGCCGGCGTGCTGGAGCCGCGCGATGTCCTCATCCGGGATGATGCCCCCACCGAACACCACGATGTCCTCGGCCCCGTGGTTGCGGAGCGCTTCGATAACCGCGGGGAAGAGGGTGTTGTGCGCTCCGGACATGATCGACAGGCCCACGGCGTCGACGTCCTCCTGCACGGCGGCGGAGGCGATCATGTCGGGGGTCTGGTGCAGGCCCGTGTAGACCACCTCGAACCCCGCATCGCGGAGTGCCCTGGCGACCACCTTGGCGCCGCGGTCGTGGCCGTCCAGGCCGGGCTTCGCCACGAGGATTCGGACTTTGCGCTCTGCCATGAGCGCGTCGATTACCGTCTGCCTGGGCAGACGTAAAGCCAAGCGCCCGCTCGAGCGGCCTTCGCTCCGCGGGTGTGTCCCTGCCGAGCAGCGGGCGCTACTGCGCGGCGAAGACGAACGGAATGGTCACGGGGGTGGAACCCGAGGAAGGAGGGAACCGCCAGGACTTGATCCGGGAGGCGATACAGCTCGACAGGCCGGGGTAATCCTTCTCCGACCCGCCGGCCGAGACGGACTGGACGGCGCCCGAGGCGGCGATGACCACCGAAGCGGAGACCCTCGCGGTGCTGGCCGCGTTGCTGGCGCGCGCGTCGAGGGCGGGCTGCCAGCAGTGGCGCCGGACGCTGGGGCGGTTCGACTCGACCACGCCGGAGATCTCCCCCTGGGAAAGCGGGCTCAAGCCGGCACCGGCCCCCTGGCTCCCCGGTCCTGACGAGGGGCCGGGGACCCCAGCGCCGAACCCGGACCGGTCGAACTGGGCAGAGGCAGAGGCCGGCGGCGCGGCTGGCTTGTCCGGAGGAGGGCGCTGGCTCGCGACGCCGCCCGCCTTGCCCGTCGAAGCGACCTCTGGACGGGCGGAGGCCGTCTCGGCTGGCGCAGGCGCGTCCGGCTCGACGCCCGGCGGTGGCGGCGGGGCCGCCGTGGGCAAATCCGCCGGCTGGCTCTGCGGTGGGGGGGCTGTCACGACCTGCACGGGCTGCGGCTTCGGGGAGAGGAGGACGAACGCGGAGACGCCACCGAACGCCGCTGCCATGGCGATGAAGGCGTAAGCGAGCGGGCTCATGCCCGAGCGCCGCCTTGGCGCGACCGTCTCCACCAGGCTGCCAGGCGTGGCCACCAGTGGTGCGGGCTCCGCCGCGGAGAGGGCCCCTGCCGGCGCGGCGGACGAGGCCCCGGCGGTCAACCTTCCGCCTGCCGGCGCCGTCGCAGAGCGCGCTACCCCAGCGGCCAGGCCGCCCGCGGGCGCCGCCGCAGAGGGCGCCCCACCGGCGGCCAGGCCGCCGGCCCCACGAGCGAGCTCGGTCGAGGCGGACGCGGGCAGCTCGGGTCCGGGCGCGAACGCGACGGGGGCCGTTCGATCGGCCGCGAAGGGATCGGCGAGCACCTCCACCGGCGCAGCGCCCGCGGCGTGGGTCCGCACGGCGCCTGGCCATGCGGCCGGCGCGCTCGCTGCTGGCACCACCCCCGGCGTGACGCGCGCAACGGACGCAACGGACGCAACGGACGTAGCTGACGCGACCGGCGCGGGCAGCGGGGTCGATGCACCGGGCGTCCCCGCCGCGGTGAAGGCGGCGATGGCCGGGGCCTGCTCGTTCAGGCCAGGAGGCTCCGGCTCACGTGTCGCCGGGCGCGCGGGCGCGGCCCCTGCGAGCGCAGGGATCCTCGACGAGGAGGGCGCCTTCGCCGACGGAGACGCCTGCGGCTGACCGACAGAGGAGCCCGTGGTGCTGATGCGGCGCGCGGGCGGAGACAGGCGGGTGGACTGAGCCTGCGTGACGATCTCGAGCAGCTCCGGGAAGTTCTTGAGGGGCAGCCACTCATCGAAGCCCTCGCGCCAGACGAGCGATTCGCCGTCCACCGCGCCGGCAAGCGCCTTGTCGCGAATGACCGAGAGGCGTACCGGACCGAGCGGGACGCCGCCGACCCCGACGTACCAGTCCTCGCTCGCCGTGGCGCGCACGGCCGGCGCCTTCCCGAGCGGGCGGTCGTTGGACATCGCGCGCGTGAACGCGCCGGCGGCCCCCGCCGGGGGCGCGGGCTCCGCCGCCCTGGCGGCAGGCGCAGGGGAACGCGCCGCCGCTGCGGGCGCCGGCGGCACGGCCCGGGCCGCAGGGGCCGCCTGCGGCGCGGTCGCCGGACGCGGGCTCGACGCCGGTCCGGGGACGGCGCGCGGCGCGACCGGAGGTCGAGGAGCGCCCGCCGGGCGCGGCAGGGCCTGGGATGTCGGCCGGGGCGGCACCGGCGCGGCGCCCTGGCCCAGCGAAGAAGCCGGTGGCGGCTTCAACGGGCTCGCTGCCCCCGCGTCCGCCGCCGGCGCCTCGTCGCTCGGAGGGGCGACGTGCGCATCGTCGCCCGCCTCGCGCGGCGGCTCGACAGGGAGAGCACGCGCGACGGAGCTCTCGGTGACGCTCGCGCTGACCTGAATGAGGTGCCCGCAACGCCGGCACTGCATCCGCACCATCTTGCCGGCGACCTTCTCGTCACCGATCTGGTACTTGGCCTTGCAGTTATCGCAGATGAATTTCATCCAGGGACGCGCCTGCCGGTGGAATGGCGCAGTCTACGACAGCTTGGCCCCAGACGACATGGGGTAGGCGGTCAGAGCAGCCCGAGCAAGTGCTCCTTGATCGATTGCCGCGTCGGGTCATCGGGGGCGACGCCCAGCGCGCGCTCCCAGGTCTCGATGGCTTTGTTGCGGAACCCGGCCTTCTGATAGAGCACGGCGAGGTTCTTCAGCGCGGGGAAGTGCTTGCCGTTGATGTGCAGCGCCGTCTCCAGCTCCTGGATGGCGTCGTAGAGCTGCCCCTGCTTGCCGTAGAGCAGGCCGAGGTGGAAGTGCAGGCGGTAGGCGAGCGGGTCGATCGCCGTGCCCTCGCGCAGGTGCCGCACGGCCTTGTCGAAATCGCCCGCGCGATACGCCGCGATCCCCGCGGCGAGGAGGCGCTCCGCCTCCGCCGAGATCCGGTCCTGATCGCCGCGGATCGAGCGCGCCTGGAGCGCGTTCTCGACGGCGGCGACGACATCGGCGACGCGGAAGGGCTTCTCGATGTAAGCCTCGACGCCGTAGCTCGACTTCAGGTCCTCCGCGAACCGCCACCCGCGGTAGACGGCCGAGATCATGATGATCGGGATGTGGCCGTAGCGCTGGGTGCCCTTCATGCGGCGGGCGATGTCGAAGCCGTGCACCTCCGGCAGCATGGCGTCGAGGATCATCACGTCGGGCGGATTCTCCTTGACCATGCGCAGCGCGAGGAGCCCGCGATCGGCCTCCTCCACGCGGTACCCGCGCTCCTCGAAGATGCGACGGAGCAGCTTCCGGATCTCCGGCTCGTCGTCGACGACCAGGATCGTCGTCTGATCGCCCTGCGGCGCCTTGCCTGCGCCCGGGAGCGACTCGACGACGGACAGATCGCGGTCTGCGGTGCCGAAATCCGTGTCCGTGAGCTCGTCGGCCGCCGCCGCCCTCCGCATGGCGTCGTCGACGACGAGCGGCGGCCCCGCCGAGGAGAGGCGGGCCGGCGACGTGGCAGCAGGCGGACTCGGCTCGTCGGTGAGATCGGCGAACGAGATCTCCGCGTCGTCACGCGGGCGCTCCGGCGCGGGCCGCGGCGGCGGGGCGGCGCTGGGAGCAGGCGCCGCAGGGGCCTGGGCCGCCGGGGCCTGGGCCGCCGTCGCCGGGGGCACGGCGGACGCAGGCCGGCGCGGCGCAGGCTGCGAAGGCTGTGCAGGGGCGGGCGGGGGCGCGGGCGGCGCCTCGGAGGCGGACGACGTGGAGGAGCCGAGCCCGGCCCGCTTCAGCACCTCGGGCGGGCACTTGGCGCCCACGTAGAACGGCTCGCCCTGCTCCTTCATGTCGTAGGCGGCCGCGATGGTCCGCACGAGGGGGCCCGCGAGCGCGATGTACGGGAAGACGCGCTTGCCGGTCACGAACTCGAGCTCGTCGATGACCTTCTTGTCGGCGGGCGCGGCCATCGCCACGAGGATGCGATCCTCGCGCACGAGCACGGGAAGGAGCTTGTGCTTGGCGGCGATCTCGCGGGGGAGGATGGAGAGGTCGCTCAGCTTGATGCAGACCTGGTTGAGATCGATGCCAGGAACGCCGCTCTGCTCGGAGAGGGCCTTCAGCGCAGCGACCTCGGAGACGGTGCCGCTCTCGATGAGGTTCGTGGCGAGGGGCACCCCCTTCGCGCGCGCCTCGAGGAGCGCCTGTTCGAGCTGGGGCTGGGTGACCGCCCTCTGCTGCAGGAGGATGCGTCCGAGCGGCTTCTTGTTGGCGTCTTGCGTCATTCCGCGGGCCGAGTTCGAAGGCTAATGGACGAGGAATGCGCGGGCAAGCACGCGACCCGCGCGCAAGGGCGGCCGTCCGACCGACACGACCGGCTCGGGCCCGTGCGCCGGCGGCTCGGGCATACGGCCGGGTCGAGCGCGGCCAGAACGCCGCCCGATGCGCGCGGATCCGAGCGCGCGTCCCGGCGCCAGTGGCGAGAGCTCACCATCCGCCCATGTTACTCCGGAACCCTCCCGGCAGCGCAGGCGATGCGCCCGCGGCGCGACGGCGCCCTCTGCGCCCGCTCCGTGAACGCATCGAAGCGGCCATGGCGACGATGTAGGGTCACTCCGTCGACTCGGTCGTGTCCGCTGTATCGTTCGCGCCGTTCGCCTTGCCGGCGTCGCTCGCGCCGATCCACGCGCGCGCGAACGCCGCGTACCTCCCCTCGGCGATCGCCGCGCGCGCCTCTCGCATCAGGCGGCCATAGAGGTGGAGGTTGTGCTCCGTCAGCAGGCGCAGCACCAGGATCTCGCCGGCCATGTAGAGGTGCCTCAGGTACGCGCGGCTGTATCCGCCGGCGCAGGTCGGGCAAGCGCAGGTCGGATCGAGCGGCGAACGATCCTCTTTGTAGCGGGCCTGCTTGATGACGATCTTGCCGTGCTGCGTGAGCGCCTGCCCGTTCCGCGCGTTCCGGGTGGGGAGCACGCAGTCGAACATGTCGACCCCGGCGCCGATGGCGTGCACGAGGTCGAGCGGCGTCCCCACGCCCATGAGGTACCGGGGGCGCGTCGGGTCGAGGTGCGGCGCGATCTGCGCGACCACCTCGTGCATCATCGCGATCGGCTCGCCCACGGAGAAGCCGCCCAGGGCGAGCCCGTCGAACGGCAACGCGCCGAGCTCATCGGCGTGCGCCATGCGCAGCGCGACCGAGGTGCCGCCCTGCACGATGCCGAAGAGCGCCTGGCTCGGGCGCTTCGCGGCGAGGCAGCGCTTCCCCCAGCGCGTCGTCAGGCGACACGCCTCCTCGACCTCTGGGCGCGGCGCGCCGCCCGGCGGGCACACGTCGAGCTGCATCGCGATGTCGGCCCCGAGCAGCCCCTGCACCTCCATCGCGACCTCGGGCGTGAGCGTCTTGCGGGCGCCGTCGAGGTGCGATCGGAACACGAAGCCGTCCTCGATGAGGGTGCGCCGCTCGGCGAGCGAGAAGGCCTGGAAGCCCCCGGAGTCCGTGAGCATCGCGTGCGGCCAGCGGGTGAACGCGTGCAGACCGCCGAGGTGCGCGACGAGCTCGGGGCCAGGGCGGAGCCACAGGTGGTACGTGTTGCCGAGGACGATCCTCGCGCCGGTCGCGGCCACCTCGGCGGGGGTCAACGTCTTCACGCTGCCCTGGGTGCCGACCGGCATGAACGTCGGGGTCAGCACGTCGCCGTGCGGCGTGGAGAGCACGCCCGTCCGGGCATGCCCGTCCCTCGCGAGCTCGGAGAAGGAGAAACCAGGCGTCCGGCTCATGGCGCGTCCACCCCGCGGATCAGCATGGCGTCACCATACGAATAGAAGCGGTAGCCGGCGTCGATCGCCGCGCGGTACGCGAGGAGCGTGCGCTCGCGACCGGCGAAGGCGAACACCAGCGCGAGCAGCGTCGAGCGCGGCAGGTGGAAGTTGGTCAGCAGGGCGTCGACGACGCGGAACCGATAGCCCGGCTGGATGAGGAGGCGCGTCTCCCCGGACTGCGCCCGCACGAGGCCTGCGCGGGCCGGATCGGCGGCCGACTCGAGCGCGCGCACCACGGTGGTGCCGATCGCGATCACCGGCGCGCCGCGATCGCGCGCCGCCGCGATCGCGCCCGCGGTCGCGTCCGGGATCGAGTAGACCTCCGCGTGCATCGGGTGCAGGTCGAGATCGTCGACCGTGACCGGCTGGAACGTACCGAGGCCGACGTGCAGCGTGACGCTCGCGATCTCGACCCCGTTCGCGCGCAGCCGCTCGACGAGGCCGGGCGAGAGGTGGAGGCCCGCCGTGGGCGCGGCGACCGCCCCTGGGACCCGGGCGAAGATGGTCTGGTACCGCTCGCGATCGGACGCGTCGTCGCCGCGCCCGAGGTAGGGCGGGAGCGGGACGTGCCCGTAGGCGTCGATCGCAGCGGCGACGGACAGCCCCGCGGGCGACGAGAGCTGCACCGTGAGCACGCCGTCCTCGGCGCGCTCCAGCACCTCCGCGACAAGCGCGCCGTCGCGCTCGAGATCGAGCACCGATCCCGGGCGTATCGGCTTGGAGGCGCGCCCCATCGCTCGCCAGCGCTCGGACCGCGGCGCGCTCTCCTGCGGCCCTCCGCCGAGGTCCTCCGCGCCGGCCGGGGCCCCGTCCAGCCGGTGCAGCAGGAAGAGCTCGATCTGCCCGCCTGTGCCGCGCTTCCTCCCGAACAGACGAGCGGGGACGACCTTCGTGTCGTTGACGATGACGAGCGCGCCGCGCTCGATGTACCGGTCGAGATCGCGGATCGCCGCGTGCTCGACCTCGCCCGCTCCGCGGCCGCGATCGATGAGGAGGAGCCTCGCTCCGTCGCGCTCCTCGGGGGGCCGCGAAGCGATCAGCGCTTCAGGGAGTTCGTAGTCGAGCAGCTCGCAGCGCACGCCGCGCTACTAGCACGACGCGGGCGTGAGCACGTTCGTCTTGGCGCGGAGGAAGCGACAGATCTCGCCCACCTGATAAGGCTTGGGGACGAAGGCCACCGCGCCGCAGTCGGCGCGCTCGACCTGGCGCGCGGAGAGGTGATAGGCGCTGGAGAGCACGACCCGCACCCTCGGGAACGCATGCCGGATGTGCCGCGCCAGCTCGAGGCCGTTCAGGTCCGGCATCATCAGGTCGATCATCGCCACGTCGACCGGAGACGAGCCGAGGGTGAACAGCGCATCCTGGAACGAGGCGGCGAACACGACCTCGAACCCCTCGACGCTTAGCCCTGCCGAAAGAGCGCGACGCTGGGAATTCTCACCGTCCACGATCAGCATGCGGGCCATTAAGCGTCCTCCTGCGGCGATCGCCGCCATTCAATACGCCTATCTGTCTAGCAATCATCGGGCCAAGTTCCCGAATCGACGCGTTGCGGTTGCCGACGCTAAAGTGAAACAGAAGAGCACAGTCTACATCAGGCGCCTCATTGCACTAAGGCAAATCCCGACCCTGCATCATTGCAAAGATGCAATCTCGCGTAGGCTAGCTCCCCCGATTTGCTGCTGAGTCAGGTGGTTTGCTCCGATCGAGAGGCCGCTTCCCTACGACCCGAACGGAGGAATGCAGGCTGAGCTCGACGGGCAGCATGTCGCGGTGCCGGGGGAGCACGACCCGTCGAGCGCGGTCCGCCAGAGGTCGCTGTGTGCCATGGGAACGGGCTGCTGAGCCCGTCTGGCAGGCGATGGAAGGCGCTCGGCTGATCGGCGCCGTTTCAGCCCGGGGGATACGTGATCGCCAGGCGGGTCATCTTGCGCCACAGCGTGGTCGCGCTGATCCCGAGCACCTCGGCGGCGCGTTCCCGGCTGCCGTCGCACTCCCGCAGCGCGGCCTCGATCGCCTGGCGCTCGGCGCAGTCGACGACGTCGGCGAGCAGCCTGCCGCCGGCTTCTGGCGCGCGCTTCGGCTGCACCGCGGCGGGCAGCACGTCGTCGACGCTGATGACGCCGCCGCCCGAGAGGGCCACCGCTTGCTCGACCATGTTCTCGAGCTCGCGGATGTTGCCGGGGAAGTCGTACTGCGTCAGCGCCTCGACGACGCCGTCGGCGGCGCGGGCGCGGCAGCTCATCTTGCGGTTGTACTTCTCCAGGAAGAACTCCCAGAGGATCGGGATGTCCTCGCGACGCGAGCGGAGCGGCGGGAGCACGAAGCGCGCGACGTTCAGCCGGTAGTAGAGGTCCTGGCGGAACCGCTTCTCCGATACCGCGGTCAGGAGCTCCTGGTTCGTCGCGGCGATGATGCGCACGTCGACGTTGATGGGTTTGTTCTCGCCTACCCTCCGGATCTCGTTCTCCTGGATCGCGCGGAGCAGCTTCGCCTGGAAGGTGAGCGGGGTCTCGGCGATCTCGTCGAAGAAGAACGTGCCCCCGTCGGCCTCCTCGAACAGCCCTTTCCTCGCCGAGATCGCGCCCGTGAACGAGCCTCGCGCGTGGCCGAACAGCTCGCTCTCGAGGAGCGTCTCGCTGATGGCGGCGCAGTTCACCGGCACGAACGGGCGGTCGGCGCGCTTGCTGTTGGCGTGGATGGCCTTGGCGACGAGCTCCTTGCCGGTGCCGCTCTCGCCGGTGATGAGCACCGTCGCGTCGGTCGGCGCGACCTTGACGATCCGGCCGAGCACCTCGCGGACCGCCTGCGAGCGGCCGACGATGTTCTCGAACCGGTAGCGCTCCTTGAACTCGCTGGCGAGCAGCTGCACCTCTCCGGTGAGCTTGCGGTTCTGGATCGCGCGCTCGGCCTTCACGAGCAGCTCCTGCTCCGAGAAGGGCTTCTGGATGTAGTCGAACGCGCCGAGCCGCATCGCCTCCACCGCGCTCTCGATGGTGCCGTACGCGGTCATCACGATGACCTCCGTGTTCGCGTTCGACTCCTTCACCGCGCGCAGGACGCCGATCCCGTCGAAGCCGCCCATCCGGAGGTCGGTGAGCACGACGTCGTACGCCCCCTTGGCGCCCAGATCGGCGCCCTGGCTGCCGTCCGCCGCTTCATCGACCTCGTACCCGGCGCCACGCAGCATCATCGCGAGCGTGGTCCGCATGTTCCGCTGGTCATCGACGACAAGAATCTTCGACATGGATTTCCCCCGCCGCGCTCATCCTCCTCCGGGGAACGAGGGCGGCGCGACGATCACGACCGACGTGCCGCGCTGGCGCGTAAGCGCGCGAGCACGGTCGTCCGCGGCGCCTTGGACATGCGTCCATAGCATCGTACGTCAAGCACGACCTCCGCCGCCAGAAGGGTGCACTAGGGATGCCCTCTGCGCGAGGGGCGTCCCCCACCCTCCCCTACTCGCGGATCTGCTGGGCGAGGTAGGCTGTCTCGCCGAGCTTCTCGATCAGCCCGATTTGTGTCTCGAGCCAGTCGATGTGCTCCTCCTCGGACTCGAGGATCCTGGCCAGGAGCTCCTCGCTGGTGCGATCGCCCCTGTCGCGGCAGAGCGCGATCGAGGAGTTGAGCCGCTTGACCGCGTTGTACTCGAGATCGAGGTCGCTCTTGAGCTGCTCCGGCACGCTCTGCCCGATGTGCAGGGTGTCCAGGCGCTGCAGGTTGGGCAGCCCGTCCAGGAAGAGGATGCGCTCGATGATCGCATCGGCGTGCTTCATCTCGTCGATCGACTCGGCGCGCCCGCGCGCAGCGAGCGTGACGAAGCCCCAGTGCGAGCACATCTTCGCGTGCAGAAAATACTGGTTGATCGCGACGAGCTCTGCTGCAAGCACCTCGTTCAACGCATCAACGACGTCTTTTGCACCCTTCATCGAACCCCTCTCGCGCTCATGCTCGCGCTCATGCCTGTCGTGCTGGCCCCGCCCCTGTTGGGCGGGGGGACGCTGACTGGAGCGCCAGCGCCCCGCACAAATGCGCAAGGTCCGTGGAGGTGCGCAAGAAGTTTCTAAGGAAACAGGCGGCGATGCCGTCGCTCCCGACGGAAACCAAGGCGTTCAGCCTGTCGCCGGCCAGTCCGGAGAATCAAGCTGCGCTGGAGACCGGCGCAATCACCAGGCGGCGCGGCGTCGAGGCGCCGTCGCGCTCGCCGACAAGCTCGGCGATCGTCGACCGACAGGAGCCACAGCGCGTACCGGCGCCCGTGCACTCCATCACCTGCGAAACAGAGCAGGCGCCCTCACTCATCGCTTCGCGAATCTCTCGATCACAGACGCCCATGCAGAGGCAGACGTACATGCAGAACCCCGGCTACGGAACGGGTGGGATTGATATTGAACATAGCTTTCAATATCGAAGCGTCAAGGGGAATGTCGCCTGGGCGGATTGTCGAGTCGGCGCGTGGTCCGAAATCGCCTTGGATCGAGCCAGAAGCGCTCGATCCAGCGCGCGCTCGGCCGATCGAGCGCGCGAGCGCGCCGAGCAGCGCTCGGCCGATCGAGCGCGCGAGCGCGCCGAGCAGCGCTCGGTGAGTCGAGCGCCGCAGGAGCACCGGGGAAGAGGGATCGGGCAGGGATGCAGCCGGTCAGACCGGCGGAAGATGACGCCGCGCGAGCGCGGGCTGGCGGGCGAGGAGGCGAGGCGCGAACGCTCGCCCACCGCGGAGCGATCGGCCGCGCGAAGGCGTCACATCGTGAGGCCGCCGTCGACGTCGATGCAGCGACCGTTGAAGTACTCGCACTCGATCACGAAGCGCACGGCCTGCCAGATGTCCTCGGGCACGCCGATGCGGCCCACAGGGATCATGGCGACCAGGGCGTCGCGCGCCTTCTGGTGCATGCCCTGCGTCATGGGCGTCTCGATCATGCCGGGCGCAACGGCGCCGACGCGGATGCCGAACGGCGCGAACTCGAGCGCCCAGGTCTTCGTGTTCGCCGCGAGCGCGCTCTTCGCGGCGGTGTAACTCGACTGGCCGCGGTTGCCGTGGCGCGCGATGGAGCTGATGTTGACGATGACGCCCTTCTGCTCGGTCTCGATCATCTTCGCGACGACCTCGCGGACCATGAGCGTGGCCCCCGTCAGGTTGACATCGATGACGGCCTGCCACTGCGCCGCGCTCAGCTTGACGACCGCGCCCGTCTGCCGGTCCTTCTTGACCAGCAGGCCGTCCCGCAGGATGCCCGCGTTGTTCACGAGGCCGTTCAGGCCGCCCATCGCCTCGTGCGCGAAGCGGACGAACGCCTCCACCTCCACCTCCACCGCCACGTTGACCGCCCGCGCGTGGATCTTGCCGGCGAGCCCCCTGCTCGCCTCGACGAGCGACGCGAGCCCCTCCTCGTTCATGTCGCCGGCGGCGACCTGGCCCCCGAGCTCCGCGAGCCGCAGCGCATAGTGGCGACCCAGCCCCTGGGCAGCACCTGTGACGACGAACTTCGTGTCCTCGAGTCGCATGATCGCACTCCTCCAGGGATCGCTCCCGATCACCGTGTCGAGCGCGCCGTCTACCACGACACAGCCGCGAGGCGGCGGACCACGTCGCAACGCGCAACCAACGCCCGCGACCCCCGCCCGGCGTGCAGGGCCCCGCGTGACGCGGGCAACCCGAGCAACCGCCGCTTGCGCCGGGTGGCATCGATGTTATTCAGCGCCCATGAGGTCGATCGCGCTCGCCGCCGTGTGCGCCGGCATCCTGACGCTCGCGCCTGCATGTGACCGCACTCCCCCGGTGCCCGAGACCTCCGATCCGACGGGCAAGGATCTGGTGATCGGCGCCGTGGTCGCAGCCGCCGAGCAGAGCGGAGGGCTCCGCATCTACAAGATCGTCGAGGTGGAAGAGCTGCCCGCGCCGTTCGGGTCAGATCTGCACATGATCGCCTACGATCCGAAGGCGCAGAGCTTCGAGGAGGCCGCGGAGCTCCGTCGCAGGGGGAAGCTGACCGTCGCGAAGGACCACATGACGGTCCGGCTCGTGTATTTCCTGCCGCGCGACCACCGGGTGATCAGCAACGAGCCGGTCAGCGACGAGGAGCGGGCCCCGTATCTCCGCTCGCTCCAGAGCCGGCAGCGCTGACCGGCATCCGCCGCGCGGGCGGCGAGCGCCCGCGCCTCAGCGCGCTGTGCGGAGCAGCTCGCCCAGGCGCTCGATGGCCTGGCTGTGCAACCGGCTCGCCCAGCTCTTGCTGATCCCGAGATCCTGCGCGATCTGATCGAAGCGCTCGTCGTCGAAGTAGTGGCGCTCCACGAGGGCGCGCTCGCGCTCCGGGAGCTCGCTCACGGCGTGACGCACGGCCTGCGCGAGCTCGGCGCGAGAGGCGCGCTCCTCCGGGTCGTCCGCGGCGTCGGGGACTGCAGCGACGTCCCCGTGGCTCGAGAGCAGGCCGAGCGCCATCGCGGCCGCGTGCCCTGCGAGCAGATCGCCGAGCCGCGCGGCGTAGGCCTCCTGCGTGGCAGGCGCTTCGGCGTCGTCCTCCGCCCCGCGCCCCTCGGCGAAGCGCGCCGACGCAGCGAGCGCGCTGGCCCGCGCGGCCGCGGAACGCCAGCGCGTCTCCCTCCGGACGCCGTCGAAGATGGCCCACCGGAGCTTCCTCTTGGCGTAGGCCTCGAAGGTGGATCGGCTCGGATCGTGGGTCCGCACGATCTCGAGCAGCGCCGGGTGCCCCAGCGCGACGAGGTCCTCCACCGGGATGCGGCGGCCCAGACGGCGCGCGATGCGCTTCGCGACCAGCTGAAGCAGGTCGAGCCCCTCGGCGAGCAGCCGGTCTTCCGGAGTGCGCACCGCTATCCCGCCTTGGCGCGCCCCGCTGCGCCGAGCACCCCGAACGCCCGCTCGCCGCTCTCGTCGACCTCGCGCGGATGTGCGCGCCGCAGGAGGCGGCTCGCCTCGTCGTCGTGCAGGAGCACCTCCGCGAGCTGCTCGCGCATCCACGCGATCTCGTGCGCGGGCAGGCGCCCCACGTAGGGCGCCACGGCGGCGTCGACCTGAGCGGCGATCCAGGGGTCATCGAGGAGCGAAGCGTCCATGGGTGACGGCCATTATATCTCCACAGAGCGCGCCGTCATCCACCGCTCGCCGCGTCGCCGAGGCGTCATTGGGCCGGCGGCGAGGCGTTGAGGCAGGCCTCGAACGCCCTGACGGTCCGCGCGTCGAACGCGCACTTGAGCGACCTCGGATCCACGCTCTTGCCGACGTTCTGCTCGCACGACCGCGCGTACTGCTCCCCCAGCGTGGCCGCGACGGCGTCGATCTTCTTCTCGGTCTCGCCCCGCTGCTCCGCCGTGAGCTTGGCGCTGAGCGCCGCGACCTGATCCGAGCGCGTGAGCACCGTGAGCCGCTTGCCGAGCTCCACGCAGTCGCCATGCATCAGCGCATAGTCGTCGGGCACCGAGTCGTCGCGACGCGGCGGCGCCGGCGCCGGCGCGTCGGGCGCCGGGTCTGCCTCCCGCGCCGCGGCGCCCTGGGCGGCATCGCTCGTGGGCTCGGCCGTCGGCGACGGCTCCTCCGGCCGCGCAGGCTCGGGCTGCTCGATCGGAGGCGGCGAGGCACCTCCGCACCCGAGCAGCGACGTCGACAGCAGACCCGTGACCATGATCAAGAAAAGAGCTCTCCCCATGCAGCGAGGGTTGATCGGCTCGCGCCGGGCGTCCATGCCGCGCCGGGCGCGCTCGGCGCTGCGCGGCGGATCGAGCGACCCCTCGGCCTGCCGCGCTTGCCGCGAGGGTGCACGGGCCGCCTTGGCAGGCTCCGTGCAGGGCGCACCGTGACGACAGGTCGGCCTCACCGACCATGTCGCCTGTCCGTGCGGAGGCGGGAGCATGCGGTCGCTCTGGATTGTTCTCGTCCTGGTGCTCGGCTCGGCGTTGCTGCTTCAGGTGATGGCGGCGTCCGACGGCCGGATCCCGTACGCGCGCTTCCGCTCGCTCGCGGAGAGCGGAGAGCTCGCCGAGATCGAGATCCGGGACGACGTGTACATCGGGCGCGCGGTGCCCGGCCTGAGCGCGCGCGCGCCGCAGACTTACCGCACCGGGCGCATCGAGCAGACCGAGAAGGATCTGCTCGCCGATCTCGACCGGCGAGGGATCCCGTACACGCGCGTCGCGGACGAGCTGGGGTTGCCGCCGTACCTCTGGCTGCTGCTGCCGCTCGCCGGTCTGGCCGCGATGGGCCACCTCGCGTCGCGCCGCGCGGCGACGGCAGGGACCATCTCGGGCGCCGCGACCGCCTTCGGCAAGCACAAGGCGCGGCTCTACGAGGAGCGGGGCGCGATCGCGACGTTCCGCGATGTCGCCGGCAACGCCGAGGCCAAGACGGAGCTCGGCGAGATCGTCGACTTCCTCAAAGCGCCCGAGCGCTACGAGAAGCTCGGCGGGCGGATGCCCAGAGGGGTGCTCCTCGTGGGGCCGCCCGGCACGGGCAAGACGTTGCTCGCTCGAGCGATCGCGGGAGAGGCGAGCGTCCCCTTCTTCAGCGCGAGCGGGTCGGAGTTCGTCGAGATGTTCGTCGGCGTCGGCGCCGCGCGCGTGCGCGACCTCTTCTCCCAGGCGCGCGAGAAGGGGCACTGCCTCGTGTTCATCGACGAGCTCGATGCGGTCGGCAAGGTGCGCGGCCTCGGCGGGTCCGTCGGCGGACACGACGAGCGGGAGCAGACGCTCAACCAGCTCCTGACCGAGATGGATGGGTTCGACGCGCACACGGCCATGGTCGTGATCGCCGCGACGAACCGCGCCGAGATCCTCGATCCGGCGCTGCTCAGGCCAGGGCGGTTCGACCGCCGGGTGCACATCGACCGGCCCGACCTCGCCGAACGGAAGGAGATCCTCGCGGTGCACGCGAAGAAGGTGGCGCTCGATCCCTGCGCGGATCTCGACGCCGTGGCCGCGCAGACCGCGGGGCTCGTCGGCGCCGACCTCGCGAACATCGTCAACGAGGCGGCGCTGCTCGCGGCGCGGCGCGGCGCGGCGGCGGTGGGACACGGCGACCTGGAGGCGGCGATCGAGCGCGGGCTCGCGGGGCTCGAGCGCCGTGGCAGGCGGCTCGGAGCGCGCGAGAAGCTCGTCGTCGCCTACCACGAGGTGGGGCACGCGCTGACGGCCTCGCTGCTGCCGACGCAGGATCCTGTGCGCAAGGTGTCCATCGTGCCGCGGGGGCCGGGCGCGCTCGGGTACACGATCCAGCAGCCGCGCGAGGATCGTTACCTGTGGAGCCGGCAGGAGATCCTCGATCGGCTGGTCGTGCTGCTGGGCGGGCGCGTCGCCGAGGAGGAGGCCGTCGGAGACCTGTCGACCGGCGCGCAGGACGATCTGCTCAACGCGACCGAGCTCGCGCGTCGCATGGTCCGCGAGCTCGGGATGGGCCAGGGGGTCGGCCTCTCGGCGCTCGAGCCGCGCCGGCCGCTGTCGTTCCTCGGCGAAGCGCAGGGCGCGATGCCGTCCGGCGCAGGGCCGCGCGAGTGCAGCGACGCGACCGCGCGCGCGATCGACGCGGAGGTCGCGCGCATCCTCGCGGACGCGGAGGCGCGGGCGCGCGCGTTGATCCAGGGGCACCGGCCGACGCTCGAGCGCGTCGCCGCCCGGCTCTACGAGGTCGAGACCCTGAGCGGCGATGAGCTCAGGGAGATGGTGGCGAGGAGGGAAACGTAAACGTAGAGGACGCGCTCAGTCCACGCTCCGCAGAGCGCGTGACAGATCGAAGCCCGCGGCGTCGTAGTGATAGACGACGCGGAGCACACGGCCGCGCAGGAGCTCTCTCGGCACCGCCCCCATCGCTCGGCTGTCGAGCGACGCGGCGCGGTTGTCGCCCATCACGAAGAGGTGGTCCGGCGGGACGACGACCGGACCGAACGCGTCGAAGTCGGTCTCGCCGGCCGCGTGCGTCACCTGGCCGAGGTGCTCCACCCGCGTGCCGTCCCCGCGCTGCTCGAGCGCTTGCGCCGCGCCGTCGACGTACAGCACGCCTCGCCGGAGCATCACCGTCTGACCGGGGAGCGCGATCACCCGCTTGACGAGGAGGGTGGAGCCGCCGCGCGGATCCGCGAAGAGCACCACGTCGCCGGCGCTCGGCCCGCTGCGCTCGAACAGGTAATGCTCCATGAGCGGGACGCGGAGCCCGTAGGCGACCTTGTCGACGAGGATGCGATCACCCGGGGCGATCGTCGGCCACATCGAGCCGGTGGGCACGTGGTACTGGTCCGCGAGCGTCGAGCGACCCAGCGTGAGGATCGCGAGCGCCGCGAGGATCTTGAGGAGGCTCCGCCCGAACGGCGCGACCCTCTGGTAGGCGCGCCGCGCGAACGCCCGCTCGGATCGAAGCATGAAAAGTCCGGCCTTGTCGGGCTGGAGGCACACCGCCGCGGCCTCCACCGCCGGCTGGGGAACGCTGGGCTCGCTCATCTCTGGCGGGGCTAGCATCCGCGCTCGAGACAAGCCAGCTTCGCTGCATGCACGGCTGCACTTCATCGACTGCACCACTCTCCCAAGCTCTGGGCCGCCTCACACTCTGCGGATCAATGTCGCGTCATCCGGTAACGACAGGGGCCGCCATGCACCTCGCCGGCTACCGCGCGCTGGGACTCGATTTTACCTATATCCCTTTTGCGGTGACCGATGTTGAAGGCGCGACGCGCGGGATGCGCGCGCTCGGGATCCGCGGCCTCGGCGTGTCGATGCCCTACAAGCAGGCGGTAATTCCATTGCTCGACGAGCTCGATCCCGTCGCCGAGCGGATCGGGGCGGTCAACACGATCGTGAACGATGACGGGCGCCTCAGGGGCCACAATACCGACTGGATCGGCGCGGTGCGGGCGCTCGAGGAGGTGACGCAGCTCAGGGGCGCGCGGGTGCTGCTCCTCGGCGCCGGCGGCGCGGCGCGCGCGGTCGCGTTCGGGCTCGCGGAGCGCGGCGCCCGCGTCACGGTGGCGAACCGCGATCTCGAGAAGGCGCGGCAGCTCGCGGCGGCGGTCGGCGGGGCGGCCGCGCCGCTCGACGCAGCGGCGCTCGCGCACGACCACGGCGTCCTCGTGAACGCCACGTCGCTCGGCATGGCCGAGGTCGATCCGCGAAGCCCTGTCCCGGAGGAGGCGTTGCGGGAAGGTCTCCTGGTGATGGACATCGTGTACAAGCCGATGATCACGGAGCTCGTGGCGGCGGCGCGGCGGCGCGGAGCGACCGCCGTTCACGGCGGGAGGATGCTCCTCCACCAGGCTGCAGAGCAGTTCCGGCTGTACACCGGGCGGGAGCCGCCGCTCGATACCATGGACGAAGCGCTGCGCGCTCAGCTCGGCTGACGCGTGGAGCCGCCTTTCGGCGCCACGGACGAAGCGCTGCGCGCTCAGCTCGGCTGACGCGCGCGACGTCCCGCGCCAGGCTCGCGCTGTCCGGCCGGCCAGGGCGCGCGATGACCGCCGCTCTGCGCCGTGCGCACAACCTCCGGAGCAATGGCCAAGGACGGGCGCCACGCGTAGGCTTCCGGCGATGGTCTCGTTCGAGATACGCGCAGCCGTGACCGGCGACGAGGAACAGCTCCTCTATGTCGCGCGCCACCTGAACTCGGTCAACCTGCCGAACAACCGTGACGCAATCCACGAGATCGTCGCCGAGAGCCACAAGAGCTTCAACGGGACGATCCAGGATCCCCGCCTCCGCCAATACGTCTTCGTCCTCGTCGACCTGAC
Source organism: Sorangium sp. So ce124 (assembly GCF_051525235.1). Lineage (NCBI taxonomy): Bacteria > Pseudomonadati > Myxococcota > Polyangiales > Polyangiaceae > Sorangium > Sorangium sp. So ce124. The sequence continues at coordinate 2,495,231 of NZ_CP150312.1, read as the reverse complement.
GAAGGGCGAGAAGGGCATGATCGTCGGGACGTCGATGATCATCGCTCAGCTCGGCCGGCGCGGCGTCCCCTACATCTTCTTCGACGTGCTCGACGAGGAGAAGTACTCGGCCACGATCGACAAGCACTTCCATCATACGGTGCTGCGCATCGGCTACTCGTACAACGGCCCCACGGAGATCGGCGGGCTGGTGCTCATGCCGGAGTACCGGCAGGGGCCCGAGCGGCTCGGCACGATGATCTCCTATGTTCGCTTCCTCTACATGGCCGCGCGATCCGCGCTGTTCCAGGAGGAGATCCTCGCGGAGCTGATGCCCCCGCTCGAGCCGGATGGGACAAGCCACCTCTGGGAAGCGCTCGGGCGCAAGTTCACCGACATGAGCTATGCCGACGCGGATCTCCTCTCCAAGAAGAACAAGGAGTTCATCAAGGGGCTCTTCCCTGAGGGGACCATCTACGCCTCGCTGCTCCGCGAGGACGCGCAGCGCGTGATCGGCAAGGTCGGATCGCAGACCCGGGGGGTGGAGAAGCTGCTCCGCCGCGTCGGCTTCCGTTACGCCCACAGGGTCGATCCGTTCGACGGAGGGCCGCACTTCACCGCCCGCATGGACGAAATCTCGCTCGTGAGCGATACGCGCCGGGCGAAGGCGGGCCGCCCGTTCACCCCGAGCCCGTCGGATCCGAAGGGCATTCTCGCGATCGAGCGCCCGGACGCCCCTTATTTTCGCGCGGTCTCCGCGAGCCTCCGCGATGAGGGAGAGCTCGGCATGGCGATCGCCGAGGACGCCTGGAAGCACCTCGATCTTCAGCCTCGCTCGCCGATCTGGGTCCTGCCCATGCCGTGACAGGGCGCCTGCGGCCACGTCCAGCACGCGCGAGATCAGCGGACCAGGCCGCCTGCGCGCCACGTCCAGCGCGCGCGAGGCGCGAGGCCAACGGACCAGGCCGCCTGTGCGCCAGGTTCACCAACGGATCAGGCCGCCTTGCACTGCAACGATTCTGTTGCTACAGAATTAACAGAAGTTTTCACGAGCGGTTCGGAGGACCATGACCCTTGGATTGGACCTCGATTTCGGGCGCTTGCCCGCGCTGGAGCGGACGGAACGTTGGCCCGGGACGCCGAGGGAGGATGCCGGCGCGGAGAGGGCCCCCGCGGCAAAGGGCGGCGCGGAGCCCAGGCTCTCTGGGCGGGAGATGCGTATCGCGGCAGCGCTCGCCGAGGCGGCGATGCCGCCCGGGCGCTTCCTCGACGGCGCAGGCGCCGCGACCGCCAGCCGGCTCGCGGCCTGGCTCGGCTCGATCCCGCCGCACCTGGCGCAGGGAGTGCGCGCGGCGCTGTGGGCGATAGAGCTCGCCCCCCTGCCCTTCCGGCTCAGACCGCTGTCGGCGCTGCCGCTCGAGGAGCGGATGGAGGTGCTCCGCGGCTTCGAGCAGAGCCGGGCGCGGACGCTGCGCTCGCTGCTCCGCGCCGCGCTCACGCCGCTCAGGTTCGTCCACTACGACCGGCCCGAGATGTTCAAGCACGTCGGCTGCCGCTACGAGCTGCCCACGGTGCGCGACGAGGCGCCGCGCTGGCTCGCGCAGGTGACGGACGGGCGCGAGGTCGAGGAGGACCTGGAGCTCGAGTGCGAGGTCCTCGTGATCGGCACCGGCGCCGGCGGAGCGGCCGCGGCCTACGAGCTCGCGTCGCGCGGTCACGCGGTGCTCATGCTCGAGGAGGGCGACTTTCACCGCCGCTCGAGCTTCACCGGACGGCCCGCGCGCGCGTACCGGGAGATGTACCGCGACCACGGGCTCGATATGACGCTCGGCAACGTGAATATCCCCGTGTTCGCGGGGCGCGCCGTCGGAGGGAGCACCGTGATCAACTCCGGTACTTGCTACCGGGCTCCGGAGAGCACCTTTGCGTCGTGGCGAGACGGCATGGGGCTCCCGGCGGAGTTCTCGTCCAGCGGGCTCGCTCCCTATTACGAGCGCGTCGAGCGCATGCTCCAGGTCGCCCCCGCGGATCCGCTCCACCTCGGGGCGATCGGGCCGATCGTCCGGCGCGGGGCGGAGCGGCTCGGCCTGCGGCACGGGCCGCTCCAGCGCAACGCGCCGGACTGCGATGGACAGGGGATCTGCTGCTTCGGCTGCCCCACGGGGGCCAAGCGCTCGACCGACGTGAGCTACGTGCCCGAGGCGCTGAAGCGGGGCGCGCAGCTCATCACGGCGGCGCGGGTCAGGACGATCGACATCGTGGCGGGCCGCGCGCGGGGCGCGACTGCAGTGCTCGGCGGGGACACGAGGGCTGCAGGCAACGGCGACCGCGCGGCGAGCGGCGCAGGGCGGCGGCCGCGGCTCGTGGTCAGGGCGGAGGCCGTCGTCGTGGCCGGCGGCGCGCTGATGACGCCGCTGCTCCTGCGCCGGAGCGGAGCGTGCCTGTCGAGCGGCGCGCTGGGAAAGAACCTCTCGATCCACCCGGCCTCGAAGGTGATGGCGCTCTTCGATGAGCGGATCGATCAGTGGCAAGGCATCCCGCAGGGCTACCAGATCGACCACTTCGCCGATGATGGGCTGATGTTCGAGGGAGGCTCGCTCCCGTTCGACGTCGCCGCGCTGGCCGTGCCCTGGACGGGGCACCGCTACACGGAGCTGATGGAGCGGTACCCGCACCTCGCGACGTTCGGGTTCATGATCAAGGACACGAGCCGCGGCGAGGTGAGGCCCGGGATCGGCGGCACGCCGCTCGTGCTCTACACGATGAACCGGGAGGACGTCGCCAAGATGCAGCGCGGGGTCGAGCTGCTCTGCGAGGTGTTCCTGGCCGCGGGGGCGCGGCGCGTGCTGCCGCTCGTCGCCGGCTGCGACGAGGTGAACGGCCCCGTGGACCTGGAGCGGCTCAAGGCGCGGCAGATCCAGGCGGGCGACCTCGACGTGGCCGCGTTCCACCCGCTCGGGACGTGCCGTATCGGGGTGGATCCGCGGTCGTCGTGCCTCGGCCCGGACCACCAGGCGCACGACGTCGCCGGGCTCTACGTGTGCGATGGAAGCGCGATCCCCTCGTCGCTCGGCGTGAACCCGCAGATGACCATCATGGCCATGTCGCTGCGCGCGGCCGAGCTCCTGAGCGAGCGGCTATCCGGCTGAGCCGTCGCGGTACCCGAGGGCCGCGGCGCGCTCGCTGCCGATGCGATCGCTCTCGATCGTCCCGTCGCGCATGGTCACCACGCGCGGCATCGACTCGGCGAAGCTGAGGTTGTGCGTCACCACCACGATCGTGGTGCCGTGCTTGCGGTTCATCTCGAAGAACAGCTGGTGGATCGAGTCGCTCGTCGCGGTGTCGAGGTTGCCGGTCGGCTCGTCGGCGAGGAGGAGCTTCGGCGACAGGACGAGCGCCCGCGCCAGGGCGACGCGCTGCTGCTCGCCGCCCGACAGCTCCCCCGGCCGGTGCGTGGCGCGCGCCGCGAGCCCGACCTCGGCGAGCAGCGAGCGCGCGAGCGGCTCCATCTCGCGGCGGGTCTTCCCCTGGATGAGGCCCGGCATCATCACGTTCTCGACCGCGTTGAACTCGGGCAGCAGGTGGTGGAACTGGAAGACGAAGCCGATCGTCCGGTTCCGGATCGCCGCGAGCCGCGAGCCCGGGAGGCCGGTGAGCTCGTCGTTGCCGAGGCGGATGCGGCCGCTCGTCGGGAGGTCCAGCGTGCCGATGCAGTGGAGGAACGTGCTCTTGCCGGCGCCGGAGGGGCCCACGAACGCCACGACCTCGCCCTGGTTGATGACGATGTCGATGCCGCAGAGCACGTGGAGCTCGCGGCCCATGTGAACGAACGTCTTGCGGAGGTCTTCGACGACGACGAGCGGAGTGGACATGGAGTGATTACTCGTAGCGGAGCCCGTCGACCGGAGAGAGCCTCGAGGCAGCGCGGGCCGGGTAGATGGTGGCGATGGTGCAGATGAGCATCGACGCGACCGCGACCATCGCATAGTCGGAGAGGTTCACGTTCACGGGCAACCGGTCGATGTAATAGACGTCCGGATCGAGCCGGACACCGAACCAGTACAGGCCCGTGCAGACCGCGAGCGCGGTGCCGACACCGTAGATCGTGCCGATGGCGCCGATGATCACGCCCTCGAGCATGAACACGCGCATCACCGCGTTGTCCGAGGCGCCCAGCGCCTTCAGGACGGCGATCTCCTTGCCCTTCTCGGTCACCATGAGGAGCAGCGTGCAGACGATGCAGAAGCTCGCGACCGCGATGGCGATGGACAGGATGATGAACGTCGCGATCTTCTCCAGCTTGAGCGCGCTGAAGAGGTTCTTGTTCATCTCCATCCAGTCGCGGACGCGGAGCTGCGGCGGCGGCTTGCCTCCCTCCGGCGCCTCGTCGAGCGCGGCGCTCGCGGCGACGGCCGCCTCCACGGCCGGGCGGACCTCCTGCACCCGCTCGGGATCCGGGACCCGGATGTCGATGTGGGTGATCTTGTCGTCGAGGCTGAAGAACTTCTGCGCCTCTTCCATCAAGACGTACGCGTGCGTGACGTCGTACTCGTACATTCCGCTATAGAAGATCGCCGCGACACGGAACTTGCGGGAGCGCGGCATCACGCCGGTGGGGCCGAGCTCGCCCATCGGCGACAGGAGGGTCACCTCGTCCCCGACGAGCACGTGGAGCGATTTCGCGAGCTCGCGGCCGATGATGACGCCCGGGTAGATGCGCGTTTGCTGCTTCAAATAGTCGCGCACCGACGGGTCGACGTCCGTCGGCTGGCGGAAGTCCGGCCCCTTGAAGTACGGCTCACCGCCCGGACCTCGGCCGATGATCTCCTCGGGAGGCAGGCTCGTCAGCTTCTCGGGATCGCGCAGGTAGTCGAAGCTGCCGACCTCGATGTTCTTGGGGAGGTCGATGACCTGCCCGATGGTGTCCGGATCGATGCCGCGGACGAGGGCGCCCGCGGTGTTCGAGGCGCTGGAGCCCATCGCCTCGCCGGCCGCGACCGGGGTCGCGGCGCCTCCGTAGGGCGCGAGCGCGACGCGCACCTGGGTGAGCTTGTCGTCCCAGTTGCCGAAGCCGCCGGGGCGGGAGGCGTCGACGACCATGTGCGCGTTGTTGCCGAGGATCTTGCGCTTCAGGTCGGCGCCGAAGCCGCCCATGATGCTCGTCACCGAGCACAGGGCGCACGAGCTGACGGCGACGCCGGCCATCGACAGGACCGAGATGACCGTGAGAAAGCCGCTCTTCGAGGCGCGCACGTGGCGCGCGGCCACGTGGGGCACGAAGCTCCGGCGCTCGAGCGCGTCGAGGGCGATCGGCAGGAGCGCCGACAGCACGAAGAACAGGAAGGCGACGCTCGAGACGAGCGCGGTGAAGCGGATGATCTGATCCGTGGCGTTGAACGACGCGCCCTTCCCGACGGGCATCCTGGCCGTGAGCGTCGCGGTGGCACCGAACGCCACGCCCACGAGCGCGCCCCACCACCAGCCGAGCGCGCGATAGAGCCCCTTGCGGACAGGGCGGCTCCCGGCGACCAGATAGCCCGTGCCCGCGCCGAACAGGACGCCTCCAAGGATCCACCGGAAGGTCGGCTGGATGGGCAGGACCGCGACCCAGAGGACGACGATCGCGAGCGCGGCGAGCAGGGACATCGCGCCGAGCACCCGGAGCCCCGCGCGGGCCTTGGAGCCCCACCTGCCGGAGAGCCACCGGGCCTTGTCCGCGGTCGCCCTGGCCCGGAACAGCCGAAGACCCCCGCCCACGATCAGCGCGGCGACGAGCTGGGCGATCAGCTCGGTATTGCTGGAGAAGAAGGCGCCGACGAGCGCGAGGCCCTTCGCTCGCCCGCTGGACGCGATGAGCGTGAGCGCGAGCAGGCCGGCGCCCGTGAGCGCGACCACGACCCCGCCGCGCACGACGCCGGGGCGCCGCGGCTCCAGCTCGCCCTTCTTGTCGAAGCGGGTGTAGCCCCGCCAGGCGAGCAGGACGATGCCAAGAGCGACGGCGGCGAGGAGCGCGGCCTGCAACGACCTGGAGAGCTCGATCACGCGTCGGTCTCGGGACGGAGGAGCGGGAACAGGATGACGTCGCGGATGGAGGTCGCGCCGGTGAGGAGCATCGTCAGGCGATCGACCCCCATGCCGAAGCCCGCCGTCGGCGGGAGGCCGTGCTCCAGGGCGCGGACGTAGTCGGCGTCGTAATCCATCGTCTCCTCCTCGCCCCGCGACTTCTTCTCGACCTGCGCGCGGAAGCGCGCGTCCTGGTCCTCGGGGTCGTTGAGCTCGCTGAAGGCGTTGCAGAGCTCGCGGCCGTCGATGAAGAGCTCGAAGCGGTCGACCAGCGAAGGATCGCTGTCCTTCTTGCGCGCGAGCGGCGAGACCTCGAAGGGATAGTCGATGATGAAGACAGGGACGCTCTTGTCGCCGGCCTCCGTGCGGTAGTCCCTCGTGAGGAACGGCTCGACCACGTACTCGTACGCGCAGAAGACGAGCTCACCGGGCGACTCGCACTTCTTCGCGCCCGCGCGGAAGTTCGTCCAGTCGATCTCGCGCCCGCTCGCCTTCGCCGCCTTCGCCCACTCCTTGATCGGGGCGTCGTCCGCGGCGACGCGCTGCGGGACGTCGGCCGGCAGGCCCGACTTCGCCAGGGCGCGGGCGATCCCCTCGGCCATGGGGACGCGCTCGAAGCGCTCGAGCGAGTACGTGCGCTGCGCGGACCAGGCCGCGTGCTCGGCCGGGAGCCGCTCGGCGAGGCGGGCGTCGACGTGGCGGAGCATCGCCTCGGTCGCGTCCATCAGCGTCTCGTACGTCGCGTACGCCTGGTAGTACTCGAGCATCGTGAACTCGGGGTTGTGCCGCGTCGACAGCCCCTCGTTCCGGTAGCAGCGGGCGATCTCGTAGACGCGCTCGAAGCCGCCGACGACGAGCCGCTTCAGGAAGAGCTCCGGCGCGATGCGCATGAAGAGCCCGAGGTCGAGCGCGTTGTGGTGGGTCTTGAACGGCTTCGCGGCCGCGCCGCCGACGAGCGTGTGCATCGTCGGGGTCTCGACCTCGAGGAAGCCGCGCGCGTCGAGGAACCCGCGCAGCGCGGCGACGATCGCGGTGCGGGCGCGGAAGACCCCCGCGACGTGCGGGTTGGCCACGAGATCGACGTACCGCATGCGGTAGCGCGACTCGACGTCCTTGAAGCTCGTCTTGGTCGGCAGCGGGCGGTAGGCCTTCGTGAGCAGCCGGAGCCGCTCGGCGCGGATCGAGAGCTCGCCCTTCTGCGTCGCCATCGCGACGCCGCGGGCCTCGACGAAATCGCCGAGATCGATGTCCTCCAGCCGCTCGAAATCGGCGAGGCTCCCCTGCTCGCAGTAGAGCTGGAGCTCGCCGGTGCGGTCGCGCAGCCGGACGAAGGTGACGCCGCCGAACGAGCGCACGAAGAGGACCCGGCCCGCGACGCGGAACGGGACCGGCTCGACGCGCGCCGGATCGTAGCGATCCGCCGCGGCAGAGGCGGATCGCTCGGACGCCGCGCCCTCGGGCCTCGGCTCGGCCGCGGCCCGCGCCCCGTCGAAGCGGGCGCGGACGGCCGCGAGCTCGACGAGCGGCTCGCCCTCCGTGACGTCGTTGGCGAACGGGTTGTCGCCGCGGGCGCGGAGGCGCGCCGCCTTCGCCTTGCGGGTGGCGATCAGCGTCTCCTCGGCGCGCGCCGCCTCGGCGGCCTCCTTCACGAGCCGCTCGGTCTTCTTGTCGTTCGGTCTGTCTTTTTGCTGGCTCACGGAGCGTCGTCCTCCGCGACGGAGCCGCCCTTCCTGAGCGAACCGCCGGCCGCGGCGAGCAAGTAGGCCTCGATGAAGCCCTCGAGATCGCCGTCGAGGACGGCGTCCACGTCGGTGGCCTCGGTGGAGGTGCGCACGTCCTTGACGAGCCGGTAGGGCGCGAGGACGTAGTTCCTGATCTGGCTGCCGAAGTTGATGGCGCTCTTCGCGGCGTTGTAGGCCTGGACCTCGGCGTCCCGCTTCTGGAGCTCCATCTCGTACAGCTTCGCCTTGAGGACCTTCATCGCCATCGCGCGGTTCTGGTGCTGGCTGCGCTCGGCGCGGCACACGATGTTGAGGCCGGTCGGGAGGTGCCGCAGGCGAACGGCGGTCTCGACCTTGTTCACGTTCTGCCCGCCCTTGCCGCCGGCGCGCATCGTCGTGATCTCGATGTCCTTCTCGTTGACCTGGATGTTGATCTCGTCGTCGCTGTCCGGGGTGACCTCGACGGCGGCGAACGCGGTCTGGCGCGTGTGATCGGCGTTGAACGGGCTCATCCGGACGAGGCGGTGGACCCCGGCCTCGGATCGCAGATAGCCGTACGCGGCGTCGCCGCTCACCGTGAGGGTGACGGCGTCGATGCCGGCCTCGTCGCCGTCCTGGTAGTCGATGATCTCCGTCTTGTACCCGCGGCGCTCGCAGAAGCGCAGGTACATGCGGAGGAGCATGGACGCCCAGTCCTTCGCGTCGGTGCCGCCGGCGCCCGGGTGGATGCTGACGATGGCGTTGCCGCGGTCGGCGGGGCCGGACAGCATGCGATCGAGCTCGACCTTGCGCAGGCGCCCGGCGATGGCGTCGGCCTGCGCGTCGGCGTCGGCGATGACGCCCTCGTCGTTCTCGGCAGCGCCGAGCTCGAGGTACTCCGCGAGATCCTCGATCTCACGGCCGAGCCGCTGCGCCACCTCGAGCTTCGACTCGACCTGGGCGCGCTTGCGGAGGACGGCTTGGGCTTTTTCCTGATCGTTCCAGAACCCCGACGACAGCGTCGTCTGGGTCAGGTCCTGGAGCATCCGTTCGAGCTTGGGGACGTCAAAGATGCCCCCTTAGCGCCTCAAAGCGCCTTTTAATGTCCAGGACTTTCTCGCGGGTCTCGGAGAGCATGGCGGGGGATCTATTCGATCTGGGCGGCGATCGCCAGGAGAGACGCCAGGCGAGAGCGCCGCGCGCGGGCGGACCGAGGCGGGTCCACGTCGGCTCCACGTCGGGCGCGCCGGCGAGGCGCTCTTCAACGCGGCGCGCGGGCGGGAGAGGGTGCGGCGGATGACCCGGCGCCGCGGATTCCTTGGCGGTGGACCACGTCACGGCCGCCGGACGCCCCGAGGCCGCGCGAGCTCCGCTCTTCCCGTCCAGCGCGACAAGGCGCCTCAACCAGGAGTCGGCGCGGGGACGGATTCCTGGGCGGCGCGGCGGATCTTGGACCAGAGCCGCTGAGCTCTCCGCGCTCGCCTTGGGCTCCGCAGGGCATCCCGGATGGCCCTGAGGGAGACCGCGGGAGGCGGCGCCTTGCTGCTCAGCGCGGTGTCGAGGTAGCGGGCCAGGAACTCCGTCAAGGCGACGGCGGTGACCGCATTGGAGAAGAGGCCGGCGACCGGGACGAGGCCGAGCGTGAAGTTGGCGAAGAGCCGCACGGCCGCTCCACCCCAGATGATCTTGCTCACCTGCAGCCACGGAGCCCTGCGGAGCGGCGCGCCCCGGCGCCGGGTCAGCGACACGGAGAAGTAGTAATGAATGGGAACCACGATCAACTCATCTGCGCCGGGAATGGGCTGAGTGACGAAGCTGATCACTGCAGTGATGGCAGAATACTTGTTGGTCAGCCGGCGGATCGTCGGTTCCATGGGTCGTATATACGGCGTGGAGCCAGCCGCCGGGAGGCCGAGACAAGCATGTTGACGAGGGTGCCGCGCGCGCAGCCGAGGGCGGATCGCGCTCGGCCTGGACGAAGCATGGGAGTCTCCGCGTTCGTCGGTGTCCTGCGGGCCCTGGAGATCGTTGCGGGATAGAGAGAGGGAGATCTCCAAAGCACGTTGGTGCGGCCCGCAGATTGGAGCCCGGGCATGGGAAAGACCATTTCCCACGGGCCGTGGCGTCGCAGCCCTCGCGGGGCGCCGGCGCTACGGATCGAGCCCTTCCCTGCACGCGACCCGGAGCTGACCGAGCGCGGCGACGAGCGACTCCCGCTCGCTCTGCCATGCCGGCGACGGGTCCTCGGCGTCACGCCGGCGGAGGTGCTCGCGGGCCTCGTCCCAGAGCGGACGCGGCGGCACGAGCGGCGGCACCCGCGCGCGCACGGCGTCCGTCAGGCGCAGCACGCGCTCGACGCGGGACAGCGCCTCGCCGAGCGGCACCTCGCCCGCCTTGCAGCGCCGGAGCAGGCCGCACTCGTAGCTGCTGCACACGGAGAAGCGCATCTCGTAGACGGTGCACTTCCGGTCGAGATGGCAGGGGCACGGCAGGCTGAAGGCGTCGTGGTACCGATTGCAAGCGAGCGGCAGGCGCAGCTTCTCGGCCCGCGGGAGCTCGTGCTCCTCGAGCGGCGCGACGTCGAAGAGCAGCCCCGTGCAGCAGAGGCCGCACGCGGTGCAGAGGTCCGAGCCATCCGGCCGCGCCTCGGGGGCCTCGTTCGCTGGGGGAGAGCTCACCCGCGTCGATTGGCACGCGCGTGGCCGCGCGTCGAGGCGCGAAGCGGGCGGGCGACGCGCGCGTGTCGGACGAGCGCGTGTCGGACGAGCGCTCAGGGCGCGGCGTCGTCGAGCACGATCTCGCGCAGGTGGTCGAGCCCGACCGACCCGGAGCCGATCACCCTGGCGTGAAACGCCTTCAGATCGAACGCCTCGCCCTGGCGGCGCTTCAGCGCGTCGCGCAGCTCCAGGACGACCCGCTCGCCGACCTTGTAGGAGATCGCCTGCCCCGGCCAGCCCAGGTAGCGCGTCGCCTCGCTGTGCGCGTGCTCCAGCGGGAGGAAGGCCCGGCGGTGGAGGTACTCGACGGCGATCTCGTAGCGCCAGGGCTCCCCGGCGTGGAGCGGCGCGTCCCGGGGGATCGGCAGCTCCAGGTGCATGCCGATGTCGAGGACGACGCGGTAGGCGCGCGTCAGCTTGCCCGAGAGCATCCCGAGCACGTAATCGGGGCGCTCGAAATAGCCGAGCTCGTACATGAGCTGCTCGGCGTAGAGGGCCCACCCCTCGGCGTGGCCGGAGTTCGTCACCAGGAAGCGGTGGAGTCGGCTCAGCCGGTCATCGAGGTGCACCTGGAGCGCGCACTGCAGGTGATGGCCGGGAAAGCCCTCGTGGTACGCCGTGGTGATCTCCTCGTAGAGCGGGAACGCCTGCTTCGTGCCGGGCGCGTACCAGACGGTGCCGGGCCGCTTGAAGCCGTCGCTCGGGGGCACGTAGTAGGCGCCGAGCGCGCCGCCCGGCGGAGCGAGCTTCACCTCGATGTGGCGGATGGGCGCCGGGATGTCGAAATGGACGCCGTCGAGCTCGGCGAGCGCCTTTCGCTGGCGCTCGGACATGATGCGGAGGAACTCGTCGGCGCTCGGCGCGCACCGGGCGGGGTCGGTCATGAGCAGATCGATCACCTCGGGCAGCGACGCGCCGGGGAGGATCTCGCCGGCGAGGCGCGCCATCTGGGCCTCGATGGCGTGCACCTCGGACCACCCCCAGGCATAGGTCTCGATCGGGTCGATGCTCGCGCCGAGGAAGCGGCGCGAGAGGCGCAGGTAGCGCTCCTTTCCCACGGCGTCCGCGGCGCGCGCGCTCGGCAGGTACGTCTGCTCCAGGTAGCCGGCGAGCGCGCCGAACGCGGCGCGCGCCCGCTCGACGCCGTCGGCGACGCGTGCGCGGCTGGCGGCGATGCGCGCGCGATCTGCGTCCGCGCCGCAACCCGACGCCTCGTAGGCGGCCGGCAGGGTGAGGAAGAACGATGCGTCGCCCGCCTGGTAACGCGCCTGCTCGATCACGGCGCACACCTGGCGACGCGCGACGACCTGGCCCGTCCGGCGCCCCTCCTCGAGCGACGCGCGGTAGCTGTCGCACGCGCGCGGCAGGCCCTCGAGGCGCGACGCGATGGCCTCCCAGCCGGCGGCGCTGTGGACATCCATCAGGTCGAAGACCATCCGGAGGTGCTGGAACGCCGACTCGATGTTGTTGAGATCGCGCAGGTGCTCGCCGTGACGGAAATCGTCGAGCCGCTCGTCCAGGTGATCCGCCATGACACGGCGTGCGAGGCGACACCACCGCGCCTCCGCCCCGGGGCGCGGCGGCGGCAGCGAGCGGAGCCGCTCCTGGAAGGACGCGACCGTGGAGGCCCACGACGCGGCGCCGCTCGGGCTCCAGTCGTTCCAGGCGCCTTCGTCGCAGGGGATGCCCGCGAGGGTGGCATGGGCAGGACAGCGGGCAGCGAAGGCTTCGACGAACTCGTCGCTGAGGGCGAAGATCGGATCGCGCGCGTCGTGGTCTTGGCTCACTGCGACAGCATATGCGGCCACGACCGGATTTTCTCCGGGCGCGCGAGACGATCCGTCGGGTCTTCGTTACGCTTGCTGGAGGGAGGTCGCTCACGCGGCGGCCTCGGGGAGCGACATGAACCACCGCGGCCTGCCAGGCGAGCTCCATGACGACGACCAGCGCTCCTGCGCGGCTCCTCCATCGCGCCTCCAGCCCCCGCGGCGGCCCGTCTGGCCGCGCGCCTCGGCGCTCCTCGCCGCGGCGGCGATCGCGGCGCTCGGCTGCGCCGCGACCTCGGCCGATCAGCCGGCGCTCTCGGCGTCACAGCCCGCCGCGATGACGCCAGCGCAGATCGCCGCGCGCGCCATGCCGGCGGTCGTCACGATCCGCGGCGACGGCTCGCTCGGGGCGGGCTTCCTGGTCCGCGAGGACGGCTGGATCGCGACGAATTTCCACGTCGTCGCCGGGATGCCGGACCTCAAGGTGGTCCTCGCGGATCAGAGCGAGCACCCGGTGCTCGAGGTGCTCGCGTTCGACGAGGCCCGGGATCTCGCGATCGTCCGGATCCACGCGCCGCGGAGGCTCCCGCTGCTCTCCCTCGGCAACAGCGGCGCGGTCCGCCCCGGCGATCCGGTCGTCGCGATCGGCCATCCGCTCGGCCTCGCGGACACCGTGTCGAACGGCCTCGTGAGCGCGGTGCGCGTCGTGGATCCGGAGCTGACGCTGCTGCAGATCTCCGCGCCGATCGCGCCGGGCTCCTCGGGCGGCCCGCTGTTCAACGATCACGGCGAGGTGATCGGCGTCGCCGCGGCGGTCTCGACGCAGGGGCAGAACCTCAACTTCGGCGTGCCCGCCGACTACCTCAAGCTGCTGCTCGTGCGCCCCGATCCCGTCCCGCTCTCGACGTTCGCGGCCGAGACGGCCGACGAGGAGCGAGGGCTGCCGGCGGTCAAGCGATCGGTGCCTCACCACGCGCTCGCGATCCTCCGCGGCTGCACCGAGGGGGATCTGCTCGTGCTGGCGCGGACGATGGACGGCGCGATCCAGGTCGGTTCGCCCCTCTACAACCAGGGGGATTTCGCGTCTTGCTATCATGTCTACGCGGGCGCCTCGCTCGACATGGAGCGCCGGCTCGGCCCCGCGTGCAGGGGCCCCAGGAACGCGCTCGTCGAGGGCCGGCGCAAGGCGGCCGGGCTCGACGACGAGGCCGCCCAGGCCTGGGCGATGCGCGACGCGTTCGACGGGCTGCTCGAGGTGATCCTGCGAAAGGTCCACGGCGAGGCGCAGTGAGCGGTGCCTCGCCGCGGTAGCGAAGGGGGCCGGGCGCGGCGCGCCGCGGCCCCTGAGGGCGGCCGGGGTGCCGCTAGTCGAGCTGCGCCGGCGCCGGCCGGCCCGCATCGTGCCCGACGGCGGCGCGCACCGCGGCGCCGCGATGGCCGGCCGCGACGACGCCATCCCCCACCGGAGCGGCGCCGTCCTCCCCCGTCCCGCGCGGCGCTCCCTGGTCGTCGCTGCCCCGCATGAAGGGCAGGATCCGCATGAGCCACGACGAGACGTCGTCGAACAGCGAGTAGGCGACCGGGGTCGCGAGCAGCGTCAGGAGGAGCGCCAGCGTCTGCCCGCCGATGATCACGAAGCCGGTCGCGCGGTTCGTACCCGAGCCCGCGCCGCTCGAGACGACGAGCGGGATCATGCCGGCGACGAACGCGAGCGTGGTCATCAGGATCGGCCGGAGCCTGTCGCGGTTCGCCTCCAGGATGGCCTGCGCCCGCGGCAAGCCGTGCTCGCGCAGCTTGATCGTGTGATCGATCTGGAGGATCGAGTTCTTCTTCACGACGCCGAACAGCACGACGATGCCGAGCAGCGAGAAGATGTTGAGCGACTGCCGGAAGATGATGACCGCGATGAACGCGAACGGCACCGTCAGCGGCAGCGACAGGAGGATCGTGATCGGGTGCAGCCACGACTCGAACTGCGCCGCGAGCACGAGGTACATGAAGACCAGCGACAGGAGGAGGGCGACGAGGAAGCTCTTCATCATCTTCACGAGCTCCTTCGACGCGCCGACGGGACCAGCGGAGTAGCCGGACGCGAGGTTCATCTGCGACACAGCCTTGTCGAGCTCCTGGATGACGGTCTGCTGCGAGTACCCCGCCTCGAGGTTGGCGGTCAGCATGACCTGCCGCTGACGGTTGTACCGCTCGATGCGCGACGGGCCCGTCCCCTCGGAGAACGACACCACGTTGTCGAGCGTCACGGCGCCGAGCTTGGTCGACGGCACCGTGATCTTCGCGAGGCCCTCCTTGTCGGAGCGGAAGCTCGGCAGCGCGCGCGCGCGCACCTCGTACTGCTCCCCGCCTTCGTTGTAGGTCGACACCTTGTATCCGCCGACCAGGAGCCGAAGGGTGCTGGCCACGTCGCCGACCTGAACGCCGAGATCGGCGGCCTTCTTGCGGTCGATGACCACGCGGATCTCCGGCTTGCCCACCAGCAGCGAGGTGTCCGGATCGACGACGCCCGGGATCGCCTTGAGCTTCTGCAGCAGCGCGTCGGAGTACTGGCCGATCTTCTGGAGGTCGGGGCCCTGGACCTGGTAGGCGATCTGGGTGCTCTGACCGCCGGAGAAGGCGGGCACGACGCCGATGTTCGCCCGCAGCTTCTCCGCGTCGAACTGCGGCTTGAGCTCTCGCCGGGCGCGATCGATGAGGTCCTGCTGCGACAGCGCGCGCTGATCCGCCGGCTTGAGCTTCACGTAGATGGTGGCGAGGTTCGGCGTCTTCTGCGGATCGTCGCCGATCGTCGTCAGCGTGTAGAGCACGCCGGGGAGCTTCTCGATGTCCGACGCGATCCGCGTGGCGATGACGCGGGTCCCGTCGAGGCTCACGCCCTCGGGCGCGCGCATGCTGACCTGGAACTGCGACTCGTCCTCGACCGGGAGGAAGTTGAACTTCGCCATCTTCCCCAGCACCGGGATCGAGACGAGCGCCATGAGCGAGGCGAGCACGATCACCCAGCGGTGCGCCATCGACCAGCGGAGGATCGCCATGTAGCCGCGCTCGATCGGCCCGTAGAAGCGCGACTCCTTGGAGCTGCCGGCGTCGTGCTTCGCCGGCTTCTTCAGCCATCGCGCGGACAGCATGGGCGTCAGCGTGAAGCTCACGATCAGCGAGACCAGGATCGAGAACGCCATGGTGAGGCCGAACGAGTTCAGGAAGCGGCCGACGATGCCGCTCATGAACGCGACCGGGAGGAACACGGCGACCAGCGAGAGCGTCGTCGCGAGCACCGCGGGCCCGATCTCCTTCGTGCCCTGGAGCGCCGCCTCCCACGGGCTCACGCCCTTCTCCTCGATCCAGCGGTAGCAGTTCTCGAGGACGACGATCGCGTCGTCGATCACGATGCCGACCGCCAGCGTCAGCGCGAGGAGCGTGATCCCGTTGAGCGTGAAGCCCGCCACCTTCATCAGGGCGAACGTGGAGATGATGCTCGTCGGGATGGCGATCGCCGAGATGAGCGTGCTCCGGGCGTTCGCGAGGAAGATCGCGACGATGATCGCGGCGAGCAGCGCGCCGAGCACGAGGTGCTCCTTGACGGCGTGGACCGAGTTCTTGATGAACTCCGACTGATCGCGGGCGACGGCGATGTGGTACCCCTCGGGGAGGCGCTTCTCCACCTCGCTGATCCGCGCCTTCAGCCCGTCGATGACCTCGACGGTGTTCGTCCCGCTCTGCTTGCGGATGCTGAGGAGCACGGCAGGGTCGAGGCCGCGGAAGCCGGCGGACTCCGGCTCCGCCATGCCGTCCTGGACCTCCGCGACGTCGCCGAGCCGGACGGAGTAGCCGTCGCGGTTCGCGAGCACGATGTCCGCCATCTGCTGGACCGACTGCACGCGGCCTCGCGTCCGCAGGGTGAGCGCCCTGCCCCCTTGCTCGATCCGGCCGGCCGGGATCTCGACGTTCTGGCTCGCCAGCGCCTGGGCCACCACGCCGCCGGTCAGGGAGTACTTCTCGAGCTTCTCCGGGTTGATCCAGATGTTGATCTGCCGGCTCCGGCCGCCGATGAGCAGCACCTGTCCGACCCCGGCGAGCGACTCCAGCTCGCGCCGGAGCGTCTTGTCGGCGAACTCCGTCACCGCGCGGACGTCCGCCTTCGGAGACGAGACGGCGAGCGTGAGGATCGGCGCGGCGTCCGGATCCAGCTTGCCGACCACCGGCGGATCGATCCCCTCCGGCAGATCCGCGAGGATGCCTTCGACCTTGTCGCGCACCTCCTGCGCGGCGACGTCGACGTCCTTCTCGAGCTGGAAGGAGATCATGACCTGGCTGAGCCCCTCGACCGACGCGGAGCGCAGCTCGTCGATGCCGCTGATCGTGTTGACCGCCGACTCGATCTTGTCGGAAATCTCGGTCTCCACCTCCTCGGGCGCGGCGCCGGGGAGGACGGTCGTCACGACGATGAACGGGAACTCCACCTTGGGGAACCGGTCCACGCCGAGGCCGAAGTAGGAGAACGCCCCGAGCACCGTCAGGAGCAGGACGATCACCGAGGCGAAAACCGGCCTACGGATGCAGATTGCCGCGAGCCATTGCATGGTCGCTACCTTTCTTCAGTAATGAGGCGCGCGTGCGCTCGGCTCACTGCGCCGCCGCGACCTCGATGCCGTCCGCCAGCTCGTTCACCTTGTCGATCGCGACTTCCTCCCCCTCGGAGAGCGGACCGACGACCTCGACGAGGCCGTCGATCTTGCGGCCGGGCTTGACGAGCCGCTCCGTCACGCGATCGCCCGACTTCACGAACACGCGCGCGCTCGTCCCGGAGGTGCCGACCGCCGACTCGGGGACGAGGATCGCCGTTCTTGACTCGCCGGTCAGCGTCAGCTCCCCCTGCGCGAAGAGGCCAGGGCGGAGCTTGCCCTCGCTGTTGTCGAACTCGGCCTCCACGGGCAGGGTGCGCGACGAGGCCTTCAGGCTCGCGCCGATCCGCTTGACGACGCCCGGGAACAGGCGACCGGGGAAGGAGGCGACCGAGACGCTGACCGGCTTGCCCACCTCGATGTTCGCGATGTCCGCCTCGGGCACGTCGATCCGCAGCCGCAGCGGGTTGTCGCGGACCACGACCGCCACGACGCGGCCCGGGCTCGCGTACTCGCCGACGCTGATCCGCTTCTCGGCGACGGCGCCGTCGAAGGGCGCCCGCACCGTCGTGTCGGACACCGCCTTCGAGGCGAGCCCCGCCTGCGCCTGCGCGGACGTGAGCGACGCGACGGTCGCGCGGATGCCGTTGACAGCGGCCTCGTACTGCGCGGTCGCGTTCTGGGCCTGCGTGCGCGCCGCGTCCCAGGTCGACTGGGGGACGGCGCCCTGGTCGTAGAGCTGCTTCACGCGCTCGGCCTCGGACTTCGCGAGCTCCATGCTCTGCTTCGCGGCCCGGACCTCGGGGACCTGGTCGGGGTCGATCCCCTTCGGCGACGCGCCGTCCTGCAGCGCGAGCTTGGCCCGCGCCTGCGCGACGGCCGCGGACGCGGCCTGCGACTGGAGGGCGACGTTGCGCGCGTCGAGCACGACGAGCGGATCGCCCTTCTTGACCCGGGAGCCCACGTCGATCGCGACGCTCACGACCAAGCCGCCGACCTGCGTCGCCGCCTCGCTCGTCTCGTCGGCGACCAGGGTGCCGCTGATGTCGAGCGTCTGCGCGAGCGGGCGCGCGGTCACCTTCCCGAAGTGCACCGCGGGCTTCTGGCGTGGCGCGGCGGTGTCGCGCGCCGGCGACGGCTGCGCGTCCGCCTCGGGGCGCTTACAGGCCGTCAACGTAGGCACCGCGAGCGCAGCGAGCAGCGCCGCGACGAGGGCGGCGCGGGAGTGATTCGATGCGGCGCTACGAGCGCCGAGAGCCCATCGAGCGATATGGCGCTCGGGTCCGCAAGGAGGATGTGTCATGGGGAGTCCGCCCGGTTCTTTGCCAGCGCCTGCCGGTGCGGTCCAGGAGCAAAGCTGGCGGGCAACACACTAGGGTGCTGACCGGCCGGTCATCAAGGGGGTGTTCCGGACAAGGTCTCCGTCCCTCTCGCACTTCATGCCGCCATGGCCGCGAAAAACGTGCTGGGAGCTGTGCGCCGGGTCGCGCGGCCGGCGGCCGGCGACGAAACGGGCGGGTGAATCGCGGGTCACCCTCCCGAAAAGAGGCGTTGAGGGCACCGCCGCGCGGCGCACACGCCCTCCCATCGAGTCGACCGCCGCGGCGCGGAGGGTCGGCGATCATGTGAAATACCGTCACAGAATATTTTAACGTAAGCAGATTCTATATTAGCGGAAGAAATCTTCTGCTCGTGGAGCGCGGGAGAGCCGGAGGCGAGCGGCGCGGAGAAAGGCCGGCTCAGCGCCACGGGTCGAAGGCGCCTCGGAGCGCAGGGCCCGAGAGCTCGGCGAGGAAAGGGTCGAGCGCGCAAAGCGCATCGAGCCATGCCACGTCGGAGGGCGAGGCCGTGGGCTGCTGGGCCAGGCACGCGAGCCGGCGGGCCCGGGTCGCGTGGGTGTGGGCGCGCGCCTCGGCATAGGGAGCCATCTCCCCGGCCGACATCATGAAGGCCCAGTCGCTCGATTGAAGGAGGAGGAGCTCGCGGATCGCCTGGTCCAGCGCGCGGCCGGGCAGTCCGCCCGCGTGGCGGCAACGCGAGAGCGCGCCCAGCACGGCGCGCTCGGCGTGGTGCACGTGGCGCCACAGGGACGCCGCGCTCGGGCCCGTCCAGAATGCGCCGAACCCGCCTTCGCCCCACGTCGAGGGAGCAGGCTCCACGACCTCGACGGGCGGATGGCGCTCCAGGTACGCGCCGAGCGCGATCGGGACGGCGCGATCCGAGGCCGCGAGGCGGCGCAGGGCGTGCTCGAGGAACTCGGGCCCTTCGAGCCACCAGTGGCCGAAGAGCTCGGCGTCGTACGGCGCCACCAAGATGGGCGGCGGGGCGTTCACGCCGCGGCTCGACGCGAGCGCGGCCTCGCGGCGGGCCACGAAGTCCGCGGCGTGCGCGCGCGCCTGCGCGGAGGCGCGGGCCGGGTCGTACGGGGCCTTGTCGGGGCCGGGCCCGGTCACGCGATGGAGCTTGAGGCCGGTCATGAGCCGGGCGCCGTCGGGACCGACCTCGCCTTCGAGCTCGCGCTCGGGCAGGTCGAGCCCAACGTCGCGGTAGAACTCGCGGTAGACGGGGTGGCCCGGATAGCCGGCGTCGCGCGACCAGACCTCGCGCGCGCTGTCGCGATCGCGCCCGAAGCACGCGAGGCCTGCAGGCGAGAGCACCGGGACGGAGGCGCCGGCGGACGCAGGCGGCGCGGCGAGCGTGAGCGCGTGGGCGTCGAGCACGGTGAAGCGGATGCCCGCCGCCGCGAGATCGGCGTCGAGGCGGGGGGCGTAAGCGCACTCGGGCAGCCAGAGGCCGCGAGGCTCGGGCGCGCCGGTGAAGGCCGCGAAGGCGCGGCGGCCGAGCCGGAGCTGCGCCCGGATCGACGCCGGCGTGCCGAGCAATCCGGGCAGGTACGCGTGCGTCGCGGCCGTGGTGAGGAGCTCGACGCGGCCCGCCCCGGCGTGGCGCACCAGGGCGCCCGGGACATCGCCGCCCAGCGCCTCCCAGGAGCTCGCCGCGTCCGCGAGCCGCGCGCGGTAGAACGCGGCGGCCTCGGCGAAGCCGCTCCCGGCGAAGCGGGCCTCGACCCGGGCCGCAAGCGCGGTGAGCCGGCGGAGGTGGTCCTCGAACCGGCGAAGGAGCAGCTCGTCGCGCAGCATCGCGAGGAGCGACGGCGAGACGGAGAGGGTCAGCGGGGCGACGACGCGATCGGCGGCGAGGCGATCGAGGACCCCGAGCAGGGGGAGATAACACTCCCAGAGCGCCTCGAAGAGCCAGCGCTCCTCCAGAGAGCGGACGTGCTCCGGGTGACGCACGTACGGCAGGTGAGCGTGGAGGACGAGGGCGACGTAGCCCGGCATGGCGCGCTGGGCGGCGGGAAACCGCCGACGAGCAGTCGTCTCGCACGGTCACGCCCGCGCGGGAAGCGTGCGGCGAAGGCGCTCCCGTCATGGGCGGCGCGCAAGGCGCGGGCCGACGGGCTCCGCCTCGAGGTGCCGGCGCGCCGAGCGCTGGCGATCACATCGCCAGGTGACCGTTCATCGCGCCGTGGTACGGAGATCCCTGGTCGGGCGCTGAGGGGGCCGCGGGCGTCTCCTCCGGCTCGGACGCCTGCGCTTCCAGCTCGGGTGCCGACGCTTCCGGCTCGGACGCCTGCGCCTTGCGGGGTTTGAGCACGCCGCGCGTACCAGGCCCCAGAACGAGCTTCCGGATCGACCGGTTCCTGCGGCGCGCCTCCGCGAAGCTGCGCATGGCGACGGCCATCTCCCGCAGGAGCCGCCCCTCGGCGCGCACCAGCGCGGCCGCGTCGCGCTTCCCCATTTCCGCTGCCTCGCCCTCGCCCTTCGCGTCACCATCGCTTGCGGCCTCGGCACCGTCGCTCGCTGCCTCGACGCCATCGCTCGCGGCCCGTGCGACATCGCTGGCTGCGCGATCGAGCTCATCGGCAGAGCGCCAGGCGGTCTGCGCATGAGCATCGGTGAGACCAGCCGACGCGACGAGCGCGCGATCCACCTCGCCTTCCCGGCGCAGCCAGTCCTGCGCGAGGAGCGAGAGCGCGCGCAGCGACGCCGCGAGCTCGCCATCGTCGGACACCGTCCCTTGCGCCCTCGCGAGCGCGTCGACCTCGGCCTCTACCCCCCCGGCCAGCTCGGCGAGCATGCCGAGGAGGTATTCGCGGGTCTCGAGCGACGCCGCGCGCGCATGTTCTCCGAGGCAGCGCGCAGCGCCGGGCGAGCCCTGCGCGCTCTTGTACAGCGCACGCTCCTTCGCGAGCGCAAGGAGGCACTCCAGCAGCCAGGTGAACCGGTCTTCCGAGTACCGCAGCCCCTCGTGGGGCCCCTCGAGCGTCTTCTGGATCCGCGCCGCCCACTCGAGCCCTTCACGGAACACCTGCCCGCTCTTCGCCCGAACGCCGAGCTCATCGCACTGCGCGTCCGAGAACCGACTCCGGAACGCTGCCCGCTGCACGTCCGTCAGCGGCCACCTGGGGCGCAGCATCCGCTCGACCTGAGCGATCTCACGCCACCGCGCCGCTTCACCCGCGCCGTAACGCTCCGTCCGCTTCGCTTTGACCGTCTCGGCGCTCGATATTGCCTTCGCCATGCGATCTTTGAATCTCATTCATTCGAAATACAGTTTCTTCAGAAGATCGTCACAGAAATTCCACACTAAAAATGTTCTGGACGTGGCAGCCTTTCAATCGAGTTACGCGCCTCACCCCTTCTTGAGCTCCGCCCCGAGGTCCGCTCCGAGGCGCTCGGCTTCGTGCGTGTTTCCGGGCCAAGACAGGCGCCTTTCTGCCCTTCGCAACCGGGAGCCGTCGGGCTCGGCAAGGAGCGCCCGCAGCCACAACGCGTCGCCGTCCCGCACCGCATAAGCGGCCACCGGCGTCCGGCAACTGCCCTCCACCGCGGCCATCACAGCTCGCTCGGCGGAGACGCAGGTCGTGGTCTCGGCGTGCGCGAGCGTCGACAGGACGTCGCGCACGCTGGCGTCCGCCGTGCGGCACTCGATGCCGAGCGCGCCCTGCCCGATCGCGGGCAACGACACCTCGGGCGACAGCACCTCCGTGGCGCGGCCTTCGAGGCCGAGCCGCTTCAGGCCGGCGAGCGCCAGCACCACCGCGTCGAACACGCCGTCGAACACCTTGCGGAGCCGGGTGTCGACGTTGCCACGGACCGGCTCGATCACGAGATCCGGGCGCGCCTCGCGCAGCGCGACCGCCCGGCGGAGGCTCGAGGTCCCGACCCGGGCGCCCGCCGGCAGCTCCGCGAGCAGGGCGCCGCTCCGGGTGACGAGCGCGTCGCGCGGGTCCTCCCGCGCGGGGATGCAGGCGAGGCACAGCGCCGGGGCGATCTCGGCGGGAACATCCTTGATCGAGTGGACCGCGAAGTCGGCGCGCCGGTCGAGGAGCGCCTCTTCGAGCTCCTTGATGAACAGCCCCTTGCCGCCGATGTCCTGGAGCGAGCGATCCTGCGTCCTGTCGCCCGAGGTCACCACCTCGAGCTCGCGCAGGGAGAGATCGGGCACCGCCGCTTCGAGGGAACGAGCGAAGGCGCGGGACTGGGCGAGGGCGAGCGCCGAGCGGCGCGTTGCGAGGGTGAGCTCCGTGGGCATCACGCTCCCTTTAGCCCAGCTGCGCTCACGGCCGCGGCTGGATTCGCGACGGCCATGACACCCGCCTCGGCGGGTTGGGGGCGCCCGCTGGGCTGCCGCGCGTAAACGCCGTTGTCCTCCGCAGCCTGGGGGCGCGGATCGGCGTGCCGGGGCGAGGCACCGCTCCGAGCGCCGGAGGCCGGAGGCGCTGCCCCGCGGGCGGAGCGAGGCGTGGGAGGCCCATCCACCACGCCGCGCAGCTCCCCCTCGGCGAGCGCCGGGGCGGTGGCGTTTTCGGCCTGCGCGCCGTCGATGTCGAACAGCTCCCGGAGCGAGTCGACGTGCTCGGCGACGCGGGGATCGCTGGCCATCGCGCGGAGCCGGGTGGTGGGCACGTGGAGCAGCTTGTTCGTGGCGGCGTCGATCATCATCGCGAGGGCCTGGCGCTCGGCCGCGCCGAGGTGCCGGAGCTTGCCAGAGAGGCTGCGCTCGACCTCGGCCGCGAGGATGGATCGCGTGCGGGCCCGCAAGCCCACGATCGTGGGCGTCAGGGCGCGCTCGAGCGTCCACGCCTCGAAGGCCTGCGCCTCGTCCGCGACGATCGCCTCGGCCCGCGCCGCCTCGGCGGCGCGCCCCTCGACGGACTGCGCCACGATCTGCGAGAGGTCGTCGACGTCGTAGAGGTACACGCTGTCGAGCTTGTTGACGGCGGGGTCGATGTCACGCGGGACGGCGATGTCGATGAGAAACAGGCTCCTGCCCTTCCTGGCCTTGCGGGCTCGGCGGACGAGGTCGGGCGTGACCACGTAATTGGGGCTCGAGGTCGACGAGATCACGATGTCGGCGTCGATGACGGAGCGCTCGAGGTCGGCCCAGGGGCGAGGCTCGCCGCCGACCTCGCGGGCGAGCGCGGCGGCGCGGTCCGGGCTGCGGTTGACAACGATGAGGCGGGCGCCGGCGCGGACGAGGAGCTTCGAGGCGGCCTCGGCCATGTCGCCGGCGCCGATGAGCAGCGCCGTGTGACCGGCGAGATCGGCGAAGATCTGGCGGGCGAGATCGATGGCGACGCTGGAGACCGAGACCTGCCCGGCGCCGATCGCCGTCTCCGTGCGCACGCGCTTGCCGACCTTGATGGCGCGGTGGGCCGCGCGGCCGAGCCGGACGCCGAGGGTCTTCGCCCCGCGGGCCACCTCGATGGCCTCCTTCATCTGTCCGAGGATCTGCGGCTCCCCGACGACCATCGAGTCGAGCGACGCGGCGACGCGGAAGAGGTGGAGGACAGCGTCGCTCCCGACGCGGCCCGCGAGGTGGCCGCGGACGGCGTCTCCGCCGAGGCCGACGAGCGTCGCGACGGCGGCGCGCAGCGCCTCGTTGTGGCGCGAGAGCTCCTCGTCCGAAGGCGGCGGAACGCTCCCGGGGCGGGACGGCGCGAGCGCTTGCTGGCGGGGAGAGGCGTAGATCTCGACGCGGTTGCAGGTGGAGAGGACGAGCGCCTCGCCGATGGCGGGGTGAGCCGTGAGGCGCGCGAGCACCTCGGGCAGCCGATCCCGGCCGATCGCGAGCCGCTCGCGGACCTCGATGGGCGCGGTCTTGTGGGAGAGCCCGACGAAGATCACCTGCGCTAGCCTCCGAGCCCCGCGGCGGGACGGACGAGATAGATGACGAGCACCGCCCCGGCGCAGGCGAGCCCCGCGATGGTGCCGTACGCCGCGCGGCGGCCGCGCCAGCCAGCGGCGGCGCGCAAGAGCAGCACGAGCGCGATGAGGAGCCACGTGGCGTAGCCGAAGATGGCGCGCATCACCTCCTCGGTGTTGCCCATCTCGAGCCGGTGCGCCCAGTACGTCCCCGTGACGATGCCGAGCGTCAGCAAGGGGAAGCCGGCGCTCAGGAAGATGTGGACCGCGCGGTCGAGCGTGTCGAGCGGCGGGAGGTTGCCCATGCGCTCCACGTGCCGCTTCTGCTTGAGCCGCTTCTCCTGGACGAGGTAGAGCGCGGCAGAGGCGCCGGCGAGCAGAAAGAGGGCGATCCCGAGCAGGTTGGCCATGATGTGGGCCGCGATGAACAGCGGGCTGAACTTCGGCTCGGGGTGCGGCTTGCCGAGGAAGAACGTGCCGAGCAGGAAGGCGAGCCCGAGCGGCCCGATGAGGAGCCCGAGCGCGTCGACGCGGAAGCGACGGCGGGCGACGAGGTAAACGCCGATCGCGAGGAGGGACGCGACCGAGAGCATGAAATGAACCGAGTGGACCGGGCAGACCCGCGCGACGAAGCTGGCGAGCGTGACGTAGGTCGCGTGCCCGAGGGCGCCCAGGCCGAGCAGCAGGGGCGCGTGCCGGGAGGTGGGGGCGGCAAGGGCAGCGCTCGGCCGAGCGCCTGGCTCGTGGACGCGGCCCCCGGCGCCGAAGAGGCCCGCGAGGTCGCCCGCGGAGGGGAGCCGCGCGCGGCTGCGCGCGACGTCGAGGAAGAAGAGCGCGCTGGCAGCGCTGTAGAACAGCAGGGCGAGCGCGAAGCTGATCCCGGAGATGACCTCGGGCATGGCCCCCGTTATAGCCTGCCTCACCGGGGATGGCCCGCCGGCCGCAGCGGCGGGAGCGTACTCTCGTAGGCCCAGGCCCGACAGCGCGGGAGCGCCGGGAGAGGCGGGCGCGGCGCGCCGGCGAAGGCGCCGAAGCAACCGGGCGGGGCGGCGCTACAGGTTGCTGGTGAGGAACGCGGCCAGGAGCTCTTCGTCGCTCGTCGGGCTGCTGCTGGTCGCGGTCCCCGCCGGCGCGGCCTTGCGGTGCTCGGCGAACGTGCCCACCGGGGCGCCGATGAACCCCGGGATCACGTCGTAGGCGTTGTCGCCGATGATCATGGACCCCTCGAGGATCTCCGCCCCGAGCTCCCGCAGGAACGCGCGCGTCTTGACCCTTCCGAGTACCTCGTGGACGTCCGCGGAGCCTGTCACCTCGCGGAGCACGCGGATCGCCTCGATGATCTTGTAGCGGCGGCCTTCGGTCTTGATCAGAAGCTCGTCGTTGTTCAGATCGACGCGGTCGCTCGCGATCCAGTCGTCGAGCGCGGCCTGCGGAAAGAACACGCGGTTCTTCATCTCCCGCAGTCTACTCAAAAATGAGCCGGAGCGGTTGGGCCGCGATGCCGGCGGCCAGGGGTGTGCCCGGGCCGACGCGTCTCAGGCCGCAGGCGTCTCAGGCCGCAGGCGTCTCAGGCCGCAGGCGCTTCAGGCCGCAGGCGCCTCAGGCCGCAGTCGCCTCAGGCCGCAGGGGGTACCCCGGGCGGAGGCACCGAGTCCCGCCGCAGGCCGCGGAGGCGCGCAGGCAGGTGCCAGAGCGACTCGAAGATCCCGAGCAGCACGTAGAAGCCGAGCAACCACACGAGCACGAACGCAGGCTGCAGCTGCGTCGAGATCACCGCGCTCGACCCGACAGCGAACGCCACGAAGAGCACCGTCCGAACGTTGAGCCGGAGGTCCTTGAAAGAGCGGAACCGGATGGTCGAGACCATCAGCAGCGACAGGATCGTCGTCGTGGCGAGGATCGCCGACGCGTAGCGCTCGCCGCCGATCTCGCCGGCGGCCGCGTGGTTCGCGACCACGATCGAGACAAGGATGCCCGCCGCGCCCGGGATCGGGAGGCCGACGATGTACTTCGAAGGCTTCGTGGGCTTGCCCGCCTCGCCCATGGAGAGGACGTTGAAGCGCGCCAGCCGGACCGCGCCGCACGCGGTGAAGAAGAACGACACGAGCAGCCCCGCGAGATCGAAGCGGTGCAGCGTCCACTGATACACGAGCATCGACGGCGCCACGCCGAACGAGACGATATCCGCCAGCGAGTCGATCTGCAGGCCGAAGGCGCTCTGGGTCTTCGTCATCCGCGCGACACGCCCGTCGAGGGTGTCGAAGAACATCGCGAAGACGATCAGCAGCGCGGCGCGGTAGAAATCATCTTCCGACTGCGCGGTCGCGGAGCGCCGGATCGAGTCGAAGCCACAGAAGATCGATGAGAGCGTGATCAGGTTCGGAAGCAGGAACAGCGTCTTCCTGAGCTCGAACCGCCGTCGCTTCCGGATCATGCCGCCTCCCGTTTAGGCAGGCCAGGCTATCGCCGCAGGGACCGCGAACGCAAGCGCCGAAGCGCACACGCGAGTCGCTAGAAGGTTACCGCGAGCCAGGATCCGGGATCGTTTCATTTCACCGTCGACTTCGTTTCATCGGTCGTTTTTCCGCCGTCGCTCAACGCGCGAGCCGCGCCATGCCCGGCTCACTCCATACCGCCTCCGGGACCTCCGCGCCGGGATCGAAGCGGCACACCATCGGGCGGAGCTCGACGGCCGGGCCGGTCGCTCCGCCCGCAGCAGCAGCCGAGCCCGCCGCCGCCCGGAACAACCACGACTGGGCGAGATCGCCTGGGATGATCGCGGACCGGGGAGCCCGCCCGATCGCTCGCGCCTCCCAGCCCGCGACGCACGGCGCCGCAGGCGTGCCGTGGAGCACCGTGGTGGAGGTCAGGAGCACCGTGACCTCGGGCGGGCCCGAGGGACCAGCGGCGTCGACGACGAGCACCGGGTGGCGTGTGCCCGGGAACAAGGCCGTGCTGCCGAGGAAGAACGGCGCCTCCTGGCGCGCGCTCGCCGCGCGTTCGGCGGCGGAGCAGGGGCGCGGCGCGTCTCCGAGGTCGAACGGCGTCGGCAGCGGCTGCGCGGGGCCGAGCGTGCCATCCGCGCGGAACGCCTGGAAGATCGACCACGCGACCGCGTGCCCGGGATCGGCGACCAGCGTCGTCACGCCGATCGACCGTCCAGCGTAGGTCCAGTCGGTGTGCACGATCCGATCGCGGTCCGCCGGCGGAGCGACCGAGACGGCGTCGACCGCCCAGTCGGCGCCCGGGCCCGGCGCGGCGGGCGCGCCGGCGGGAGGCGCCGGGCGGTGGGCGAGCAGCATCCCGATCATCGGGCCGTTCGACGCCTGCCGGACCATCCCCACGCCGACGGGCTGGCCGTCCGCCAGGACCGCGTCGGCGCGCACGTCGAGGCTGCCGTGAAGGCCCGCCGCGGGCCAGGACGGGAAGTCGAAGCGCTGGAGCTTCCCCGGCGGCTCGTAGAAGAACGTGAGCGCCGAGTGAGCGCTGGCGGAGTGCGGCCTTACGAAGAGCCCGCCCAGCGAGACCGACAGGAGCGCGGGATCGAAGAAGTCGTCGGGGGGCGGCGCGCGGCGCGATGCGGCGCCTGCCGGGCCCGCCTGCGGCCGGGCGCCCGCGCGCGGCTTTCGCGCGGCGTCGGGGATGACCTTCACGTCGCCGAGCTCGAACGGGCCGGCGTCGGGGATCGTGCCGCGGCCCGAGGTGCCATCCAGGAAGTTCTCCCAGGCGACCTCGACGTTGCGCATCGGGGCCCCCGGCGCCGCCGCGCCGCCTGGGATCCGCAGGCGCGCCACGGCGTAGCCCTCCATCTGGGAGGTGACGTTGGTCGCGACCCGCGCTCGCCCGAGCCCCGCCGGCACCGCGGGCAGCAGCGATCGCGTGACGACCCGCGCCTCCCCGGCGCCGGACTCGGGGAGCATCGCGGAGACGACGTCGACGGCTCCGCTCGGGGCGCGCGTGAGCAACGACCACACGGACCGGCCGCGCAAGAGCTCGTCGCCGTCGGGCAGGCCGAGGCCGCTCGAGTCGACATGGTCGACGCGCGTCCACTTCGAGGACGGCAGCGTCTCGCAGACGATGGGCGTGCGCGCGGAAGGCTGCGCGCGCGGGGCCGGATCCGGCGCGCGCGGCAGCGCGCCGTCGGCCTGGCCGCCCCAGCCGACGCGGGTCGCCGCGTCGCCGAAGAGGCAGCCGCTGGCGCCGCACGCGATGGCGAGCTGGGCCTGGGAGAGCTCGCGCGACAGGGCCGGCATCTCCGGGAGCTCCGCCCAGCTCACGCCGCCGTCGAGCGACTCCCAGAGCGCCGCGACATCGTCGCCGCTCTCTCTCGCGCGCGACGCGAGCGCGAGCACGCGCCGCCCGAAGCCGGCGAGCGCCGCGCTCTCCGCCGGCGGGGTCGTCGCCGTGAGCACCCGGCCGTCCTCGTCGGCGGTCAGGTACGTGAGCGAGCCGCGCTCCGAGAGCAGCAGGCCGACGGCGCCGTCTTCCGCCGCGCGCAGCGCGCTCTCCTCGACGATCTCGAACCCCTCCGGCGATCGACCGTCGCCCGGCCCGCCCTCGGCGTCCTCGTCCTCGCCCTCGTCGCCGTCGCCCCGCGGCGCCGGCGGCGCGGCGGTCGCGTCGAGCGGCCGCGGCGCGAAGGTCTCGCCGCCGTCGTGCGAGACGAACAGCGCGAGGCGCTCGTCCTTGCCGCGGTAGCCGAGGAAATACGCGGAGCGCCCGTCCGCCGAGAACGCGGGCAGCGCGGCGGGGGCGCTGAGCGTGGGGGCCGCCGCGAGGACGACCGCGGCGCGATCCTCCTCGTGGGCGCCGTCGTGGGTCAGGAGGAGCGGCGCGGTCGGCTTGCAGCTGTCCGCGCCGTCGCTCGTCTTGCAGACGCCGGTCAGGAGCGCCGCGCCCTCGGGCGCCACGGCGACGCCGACCTGGTCGATGTCGGGCGTCTCCAGCGTGGCGACCGGCGACCACGCGCCGCCGCCATCGTCGCTGCGGAGCACCCGCGCGGCGACGCGATCGCCGTCCGGCTCCGCGCACACGGCGACGACGCGCCGGCCGTTCACGCCGAGCTTGATGCTCCCGCAGTCGCCCGTGCCCGGTATGGCCGCTTCCTTGAGCGGCCCCTCGATGGGGCCGCTCGCGAGGAGCCACGGCGCGCCGGCGTCTTCCGGGCGGACCGCCTCGACGTAGCGATCGCCGCTCACCGCCGCTCGCCCGAGCGACACAGCGGACGCGGACGGGGCGCGCGGGATCGTCACGTCGAGCTCGACGTCTGCCCGCGGGAGCGTCGCCGCGCTGCGGGAGAACGCGGGCGTGCGCCGTGGGTCCCAGGTCGCCGACGCGAGGAGCCCCTCGGCGAGGAGCTCGCCCCCGAGGGTGCCGACCCGCGAGAGGCCCATCGTCGGGAGCGGCGCGCGCGCCCAGGTGCCCCCGCCGTCCTCGCTGGCGAACAGCGCCTCCGGCAGCGCGAGCACGAGCGCGCGGCCGCCGTCGGCCATGGCGACGCCGAAGGCGCGCGGCTGGGCCCCGCCCTGCCCCGCGGCGCCGTCGAGCAGGACCGGCTTCCAGCCGAGCTCCTCGCGCCACCGGAGCAGCCCGCCGCCCCGGGTCACCCCGATCAACGAGCCGCCGGCGCCCGCGACCTGCAGGAGCGGCTCGGGCGGAGAGAGCGCCCGCGTGAGCTGGCCGAGCGGCGAGGAGGCCTCGTAGATCGCGCCGCTCGCGCCGACGAACATCCAGGAGGCCGGCGAGCGCCGCACGATCGCGGTGAGCTCCTCGGGCGCGGGCGAGGCGCTCGTCCTGCCCTGGCCGGCGCAGCGCTCGGCCTGCGCAGCGGGCCCGGCGGCGCTCGGCGGCGGCGCGGACGTCCGAGGATCGGGCGTCACCGTCCATCGCTGCCCTCCCTGGGCGACCACGACGCAGCCGGCACCGGCGAACGGCGCCCACGCGACAGCGGCGTCGGGCGCCGCCGGGTGGTAGCTCCAGCGCGCGGGCGAGGTGTAGGCCGCGCCCGCGGCGTCCGTCGACGGGAGGGCGGCCGCGGCAGGGCGGTGCGGCTGCGCCGGGGCGCCCGAGCAGCCCGCGAGCGCGCACGCCGACGCGAGCGCGATCGGCGCGCGGGTCCGCGACGGCGGCGCGGTCATTCGACCCAGCGGGCGACGAACAGGTTGGTCTCGCCAGGCTTCGCGCCGTACCGGTTCGAGGCGAAGACGACGTGCTCGCCGGTCGGCGAGAACATCGGGAAGCTGTCGAAGCCCTCGTAGAAGGTCACGCGCTCGACGGGCGGCACGCCGTCCGCCGTCGGGGGCGCGTCGGAGTCGACGAGGTAGAGGTCGAAGTTGGGCATGCCCCGGGCGCCCACCGGGGTGCTGAAATCCGAGGCGAAGAGGATCCGCCGCGAGTCCGGGAGGAAGTAGGGCGCGAAGTTGGCGCGGCCGTTCCTCGTCACCGGGCGCGGGTTCTGCCCGTCGGCGCTCGCGACGAAGATCTCGAGCGCGCTGGGGCGCACGAGCCCCTTGGCGAGCAACGCGCGGTAGTCGTCGAGCGCCGCTCCGGTGGGGCGGCTCGCCCGCCAGACCAGCTTGGTCGCGTCGGGGGAGAAGAAGGCGCCGCCGTCGTAGCCGGGCGTGCTCGTGATGCGCTTGACGTCCGAGCCGTCGAGCTTCGCTGTGTAGAGGTCGATGTCCCCGTCGCGCGTGCTCGTGAACACGAGGCGCGAGCCGTCGAACGCGACGGTCGCCTCGGCGTCGTAGCCCTTGCCCTGGATGAGGGGGCGGAGATCCGAGCCGTCGGCGTTCGCTGTGTAGATGTCGAACTCGTCGAGCGGCCACACGTACCCCTGCGAGTGGTCGGGCTTCGGCGGGCACGCCTCGCCGGCGGCGTGCGTGGACGCGAAGAGGACGCGCGCCTGGGCAGGGGCCGCGGGCGCAGGGAAGAGGAAGTAGCCGCAGGTGGTCTTGCCCTGGCCGTTCGAGACCCGGCGCACCTCGCCGCTCTCCAGATCCATGATGTACTGCTGGTCGCAGCTGTTCCCGTCGCGGGTCGACTGGAACACGACCTTCCTGCCGTCGGGCGACCAGTAGGCCTCGGCGTTCTCGCCGCCGAAGGTGAGCTGGCGGAGCTCGGCGAAGTGCTTCTCGCGCGGATCGGCGGCGACGCTCTTGCCGGCGCGGACGCGGAAGGGAAGCCACTCTGGCTTCGCCGTGGTCGTCGCCTCCGGGATCTGACCGAGCGGCTCCTTCGGTCGGGGTTCCGAGGAGGCGCAGGCGGCGAGCAGCAGGCAGGCGAGCGGGGCAGGCAGCCTTCGTTTCATGGCGGCGCGACCATAGTACGAAAGCGGCGAGCCGTCGCGGGGAGGCGGCCGCAGCGCGTCAGCCCGTGGCAAGGCGCGGGCGATGAACCGTGCGGTGGCGCGGTCGAGGAGCCGGCTCGGCTGCTGCTGCCGGAAAATCACGCGTTGGCGAACACACCCGAGAGGAGCCCGTGACAGTCGCGCTGGCCACCGACGAGGCCCACGCGGCGGAAACCAGGACCCGCTACTCCCGGAAGACGGTCACCGTCGTCGGGGTCGTATGGCCACCGCCAACGCAGTTCGGGAAGCTGCCGTCCGACGTCGGAGCGCCGCAGATGTCGTCGCAGTCGCCGAGGACGTCGACGATGCAGCCCTGCGTGTCGACGCCCGTCCCGCCGCACACGCGGCTGATGAGCGTCGAGCCGGGCGACTTGCACGCGAACCGGCGCTGCTCCGGCGCGAAGAGGTTGCCGAAATAGGCCGCCTCTCGGTTCGGAAAGGCCTCTCGCTCCGCTTGATCCGAGTCGAGGGCCTTGTGCTTGCCACGCATCGAGATAGGCACGCTCTCGCCAAGGTGGTTGATCCTGGCCAGCATGCAGGCCGAGACCCAGCCTTGACAGTGAGCGTTGCACTTCCCGTGTGCTCGGCCCCACTCGAGTGCGAGACCGATGTCCCCCTCGAAGGTATACGTCTCGCCGTCCAGAGAGACCTGCACGGATTGCCCCTCCGGGAGCGCGCAGCCCGCCACGTACGTCAAGAACTCGCGAGCCAGAGGATCCCGCAGCGCGCTCATGACATCGCTGCTGCTCGCGAGCCCGTCGCTCGTCAGCGGGTTGCCCGTGAGCGCTTCCGTGGCGAGCGTGTCTGTCGCGAACGCACTCTCCACGAGCGCTGTCTTCGTGAACGCGTTCCGCGTCACCACCTCTTGCTCCGCCGTGCCCCCGTCTCCCTCCAGGGGGTCCGCCTCGCCGACACAGGCCAGCAGATGGTTGGCGCTCAGGCCCAGGAACAAGATTGCGAGTCTGAAACGGTACTGCATAGCCCCCTCCACACAAATGAAACACGCATCAGGAATTTCCTCAACGACTTTTCCGGAGGAACCCTAAAATTCCGCACCTGCGGCGACGTCGTGAGAACGGCGAGGAAACGGCCGTTCAGGCGCGCTCGTGGGCGGCGCGCGGCTCCTGGAAGAGCTGCGAGCAGGAAATCCCACGTGCGGCGAAGCGCGAGCTCATGGAGCGTCTCGGTCGCCGAGCCATTGCGCCGCGAGCGCGAGCGTCTCGCCGTTGTCGAGCGCAGACAGAAACTGTTCCCGGTAGCGAGGATTCGAGATCTGCCCGGCACGGGACATCACGCTGTGGCGCGCCTGCGCGATCGCGGCGAGCGCCTCGTCCTGCCGGCCGCTCGCGAAGAGCGCCTCGGCCCGCACGAGCCGGATCAGCGATTCGCCCTCCTCGACCGCGCCGAGCGACTCCAGGAGGGAGAGCGCGTCGCCGGAGAGCGCGAGCGCCTCCTCGGCACAGCCCTTCCGGAGCAGGACCCGCGCGGAGAGGGCCCACGCCGCCGCGCGCAGCGGCGGCGCGTTCTGCAGGAGCTCCGCGGCCGCGCGGGCCTCGGCCTCGGCTGCGCCAAGATCGCCGGCGAGCAGCGCCGTCTTCCCGAGGTACGCGCGGGCGATCCCCTCGGCCCTCGGATCGCCCAGCCGCTGGAACGTCGCGATCGCCTCCTCCTCGACCCGCCGGGCCTCGTCGAGGTTGCCGCGGGCGATCATCACGTTGCCCAGGTTGCTGCGGGCGAACGCGGCCAGATCCGTGAGCTCCATCTGCTCCGCCGCGCGGAGCGCTGCGCGCAGCGCGGCCTCGGCCCCCTCGTAGTCGCCGAGCTCCATGGTGATGGCGCCGAGGTTCACCCGCAGCGAGCACGCGTTGCGGCGATCGCCGCTCCGCTCGAACACCGCGAGCGCCGCCTCGATGCCGTCGAGGCAGGCGCCGAGATCGCCGGAGGTCATGGTGCGGATGGCGCGCGCCTCGTAGAGCCTGGCGAGCACCTCGACGTCGAGCGGCCGCTCCTCCTCCCCGCTGCGCTCGAGGGCCTCGATGATCCCGTCCGCCACAGCGTAGCGGCCGCCGAAGGCGAGCCAGTTGGCCCCCTCGACGAGGCAGACGTCCCTCCCGGTCAGCGCGCCCTCGCGGGGCGACGCGCCCCGCGCCGTCGACACCCAGGACTCCACGCGATCGAAGGCCCCCTGCTTGCCAGCGGCCATGACCACCCAGGTCACGGCGGAGTACCAGGACGGCGAGCCCGGCTCGAACAGCGCGACGGCCTCGAGCGCGCGCTGCTCGGCCACGGCGAAATCGCCACGCCACACGCGGGCCTCCGCGTCGACGAGGAGCAGCCCGCCCGCCTCTGCCCCGGTCGCGCCGCACGCGAGGCCGCGCTCGGCGTGGCGAATCGCGGCGAGGAGATCGTTGCCGCGCAGCGCCTGCTCCGCCGCGCGCCGGTACCATGCCGCCGCGCGCCCCGGCTCGGCGCCGCGCTCGAAGTGCTCCGCGAGCTCCGCCGCGTCGCCCTTCCCCTCCCCTTCGAGCCACTCGGCCACAAGCCGGTGGCCGAGCCGCCGGTCGTACTCCGTCAGCGCCCCGTACGCCGCCTCCCGCACAAGGCCGTGCCGGAAGCTGTACTCGGGATCGTCCGCGCGCGCCTCGATCGGAGGGCCGGGATCGAGCGCCGCGGCCCGGCGCGCCGGCGAGGCGTCGCGCTCGGGCCCCCCGCGCGCGGACGACGTGGAGGAGAAGCCCTCGCCGTGCGCGCCGCCCCGGCCAGGCTGCCGCCTCTGGACGATCACCTCGCGCTCGACGAGCTCGGCGAGCCAGTCTGCCACCTCGGCGTCGGCGCCGCCGAGCAGCGCGGCGACGCCGGCGGGCCGGAAGCTCTGGCCGAAGACGCTCGCCGCCCGGAGGACACGCCGCGCCTCGGGAGCGAGCGCCTCGAGCCGTGCCTGCACCATCGCCAGCACCGTCTCCGGCAGCGCGGCCCCGCGCCCCTCGGCGGCAGCACGGATCTGCTCTTCCAGGAAGAAGGCGTTGCCGTCGGCCCGCTCGACCAGCGTGCCGATCATCTCGTCGGTGACGGCGCCGCCGAGCGCCTGGCGCGCGAGCCGCTCGCTGGCGCGGCGCGAGAGCCCCGCGAGCTCGATCTCCTGCAGGCCGCGGCCGGCCCACAGCTTCGGGAACATCTCGCGCACCTCGGGCCTGCCGAGCGCCAGCACCATGAACGGCGCGTCGCGCAGGTTGCGGAGGGCGCTGTTGATCATGCCCACCGTGGGCAGGTCGCCCCAGTGCATGTCCTCGAGGACGAGCAGCACCGGCTGCGCCGCGCACTCGGCGCGCAGGAACTCCTCCCACGCGAGGTGCAGCTGATCGCCCATCAGCACGGAGCTCCGCCGCGCCGCCCTGAGCGCCTCGCTGGCCTCGTCCGGGAAGGGCGTCCCCACGAGCTCGCCGAGGAAGGGCGCGACGTGGGCGACGCGCTCGCCGTGGCGACCGACGCGCTCGCGGATCTTGCGATGCACCGCCGCGGCCGGCGCGCCGTCGGCGACGCCGAGCGCGCGGCGGAGCACCTGCGCCAGGAGGCCGAAGGCAGAGCCGGCGCTCATGGGATCGCCGCGCGCGATCCAGACCGCCATCGGCTCGTCCCGCGCCCGGAGGCGCCGGAGCAGCTCGACGCGCAAGCGCGATTTGCCCATGCCGGCGGGGGCCGTCACCAGCACCGCGGACGGGGTCTGCTCCTCGATGCACTGGACGAAGGTCGCCTCCAGGAGCGACAGCTCGCGGTCGCGGCCCACGCACGGCGTCGGCTTGCCCAGGAGGCGCGGCACCGCCTCGAGGTCGTCGCACTCGCCGCGCAGGAGGTGGCCTGCGTGATCCGACCCGAGATCGAACCGCGCGCCGAGCAGGCTGGCCGTGACCTCGTCGATGCGGACGACGCCGAGCCGCGCCTCGTCGCCGGCGAGCAGCGCGGCGGCCTGATCGATGAGCTTGCCGATCGGAGAGCGGGCGGTGATCTCGGCGCGCCCCGAGACGAGCGCGACGGGCGCGCCGCCGAGCAGCACCTGCATCGCGAGCGCGCACCGCGCCCCCCGGGCGGCGAGGTCGGTCGGCGCGACGAGGCCGGACAGCACGACGACGGGAGAGCGCGCCTCGATGATCTCGAGGCGGCCCTGGTGGCGCTCGGCCAGGGCGCTGAGCGCGCGCACCCGGAGCGCGTCCTCGCCCTCGGACCGGGTGGCGTCGCTGTCGAGCGCGCCGTCGCGGGCGACGAGGAGGCAGATCATCCGGCGCTCGCCGGTCGTCAGCTCGGGCGTAGGGCCGCCGATGGACAGGGGGACGCCGCGCCGCGAGCCAGGCGCGAGATCGCCGAGCGCCCCGAGCTCGGCGGCCACGGCCGCTCCGTCGCGGGGGCGGTCGCGCGGGGCCTTGGCGAGCATGCGCGTCACGAGGTCGTCGAGCGCGGCCGGGACCTCGCCGCGGAGCTCCCGGAGCCGGGGCGGATCCTCGAGGAGGACCTTCACGAGCACCGAGAGGCCGTCGTTGCCGACGAACGGGGGCCGGCCGGTGAGGCAGCGGTAGAGGATGCAGCCGAGGGCGAAGACGTCGGCGCGGGCGTCGATGGCGACCTCGCCGCGCGCCTGCTCGGGGGCCATGTAGCCGGGGGTGCCGAGCATCACGCCGGGCATGGTGAGCTCCTGGCCGGCGTCCGCGACGCGCACGACGCCGAAGTCGAGCAGGGTGACCTCGTCGACGGAGCCGCCGACGAGCAGGAGGTTGCTTGGCTTGAGGTCGCGGTGGACGACGCCGAGCCGGTGGAGGGCGCCAAGCGTGGAGGCGACGCGCACGCCGAGCGAGAGGCTCTCGGGGACGGTGAGCGGCTCGCGGAGCAAGCGCTCGGCGAGGGTCTCGCCCGAGAGCCACTGCATCGCGAGGTAGAGATCGCCGCCCTCGGTCGTGCCGTGGGCGACGTACCCGACGACCCCGGGGTGACGGAGCGCGGCGAGCGCGTGCGCCTCCCGGCGGAAGCGGTGCGACTCCTGCGGGCCCGTGCGCTGGAGGAGCTTCAGCGCGACCGGCTCGCCCGTGAGCCGATCGCGGGCGCGGAAGATCTGCGCCATGCCGCCGGAGGTCGCGTGACCTTCGATCTCGAAGCGGTCGGCGACGATGTCACCAGCGCGCATCAGCGGTACCCCCGAGACGACCCAGAGAGCCGCAGCGCTCGCCTGTGGGGTGCTTCGGACGAGCCCATCGCAGTGACCGAGGATATCCAGAACGGCGGCGCTCCCCGTCAGCAAATTGTGCTGTAAGCAAGGCAACCTCAGGGACCGCAGCGCGATGAGCGCGCGGCGAGGGCGGATCCAAGGTTGTGCGCCTCACCACAACGAACAACGATGTGCCCGACGTCTGCCCGAGTCGATCAGCCCTGCGAGGGTCCGTCCTTGGCGCCGGAGAGGGCCTCGTCGACCAGCCTTACCGTGACAGAGCTTCTCGGGCTCCCGGCCGGCGGGGTCCTGATAGGACATCACCGCTCGTGAGGTTCGAGCGCTCCCTCATCGAGGAGATAGCGGTGCTTCGCATAGAGGCCCTGGAGCCCGCTGCGGATCCCTCCCTCGTGGTCTCGTAAGAGAGGGTCTTTCCCCGGCCGCCCCCGGCGCGTCAAGCGCTCGGCCGGAATTGGAAAGACGTCTGCTGAGCTCAGCGGCCTCGCAGGTCCCGCATCCGCGCCGCCCCGATCGCGCCCGTTCCGGCGCCGCGGCTGCTCCGCGTGGCCCGCCGCGCACGGTCGATCTACCCTACCCAGGTGCGATCCCACGTTCTGGCCGGCTGCCTCGCGGTCCTGATCCCCGCGGCCGCGACGCTCGCGATCCCGCACGCCGAGGCCGCGGATTTCGATCCGTCCGGCCGCGGCAAGCGGCCCAGGCCGAAGGCCCCCAAGCCCGGCGGCGGCAAGCCCGGCGGCGGTGGCAAGCCCGGCCCCGCCGCGCGGCCGCAGCCCGCGAAGCCGGCGCAGGCGAAGCCGGAGCCGGCCGAGACCGGCGACGGGAAGCGGGGCGGCCCGTCGAGCGACGCGCTGATCGCTCGCTACACGGCCATCGTCATGAGCCAGCCGAGCGCGCCCTTCCCGCTCCAGCGCCTCGCCCAGCTCTACCGCGAGCGCGACGGGAACCTGAAGAAGCTCGTCGAGGAGTTCGAGCGCCGCGCCGCGCAGCCCGGGGCCGACGCCTGGGCCTCCAAGGTCGTGCTCGCCGGCGTCTACAAGCAGGACGGGCGCTACGACGACGCCATCAAGACGTACGAGGCCGCCATCGCGGACCGGCCCGGGGACCCGGCGGCCATGATGGCGCTCGCCCAGCTCGAGGCGGATCGCGGCGACAAGGCCCGCGCGCGCGCGCACTACGAGAAGGCGCTGCCGCTGCTCAAGGTCCCCGCGGACGTCGAGCAGACCCGGCGCACGCTGCTCGCGCTCTGCCTCGACCTCTCCGACTTCGACGCGGCCAAGGCGCAGCACGACGCGCTCGTGAAGAACGCGCAGGGCTCGCTCTTCGTGAAGGCCGAGCTCGGGCGCGAGCTCTCCGCGCGCGGGCACCACGCGCGCGCCGAGGCCGAGTTCCGCGAGCTCGTGAAGGCCGCGGCGGGCGACAACCGGGCGCTCGCGCCGGCGCTGCGCGATCTCGGGCAGTCGCTCGCCAGGCAGAAGAAGATGGACGAGGCGCTCGCCGTGCTGAAGCGGGCGCTCGCCATCGCCGGCAGCGCCGCCGGGGTGCGGGCCGAGATCCTGCTCATCATGACCGACGCGTTCCGCGCCGAGGGCAAGCTCGCGGAGCTCATCGCGATCCTCGAGGCCGAGAAGGGGCAGGACTTCCAGCGGCTCGCGACCCTGGGCGCCCTGTACGAGGAGACCGGCGACGTCGACAAGGCGATCGGGATCTACAGGAAGGCCCTCGCGCTCGACGGCAAGCACATCGACACGCGGCTCCGGCTCGTCCACCTGCTCCAGACCGCCGGCGAGCTCGACGCCGCGATCCGCGAGTACGAGCTCCTGATCAAGGCGGCCCCGGGCAACGCGGACTTCGTCTTCGAGCTGTGCGAGACGCTCATCCAGCGGGGCGACCGGCCCAAGGCGCTCGCGCTGCTCACCCAGCTCGAGGGGCGCGTCGCGGACGAGGCCGAGACGCTCGCGGCCGTCGCCGATTTCTACGAGCGGGTGGAGGAGAAGGACCGGGCCCTCAAGGTGCTCCAGCGGCTCGCCGGGGCCGCGGGCGGCGATCCGAGCCACCTCGTCGACCTGGGCGACCGGTACTTCCAGGCCGGCGACAAGAAGAAGGCGCTGGAGACGTGGGCGCGCATCAAGCAGGTCGTGCCGAGCCGGGCGCGCGCCGCGGCCACGCTCGGCGAGGTGTACCTCGACCACGACATGGTGGCGGAGGCGCTCGCCGCGCTCCGGGAGGCCGCGCAGCTCGAGCCCGCGAACAGCCGCTACAAGAAGGCGCTCGCGATCGCGCTGGAGCGCACCGCGAGCGCGCTCGGCAACGCGGGGCCGCGCTACACCGAGGCGCGCGAGCTCTGGGAGCAGCTGCTCGCCGGGGCGGGCAACGACAAGCTGCTCGCGCGCGAGGCGCGCACCCACATCGTCAGCCTCTGGTCGCTCACCCACGAGCTGCCGAGCCGCGTCGCGCCGCTCGGCGCGCGCTTCAACGCGACCCCGCCCGACCTGGAGGCGGGGCGGCTGCTCGCGGAGGTGCAGCGCAAGCTGCACCGGCTGCCCGACGCCGAGGCCACGCTCCGGAGGCTCGTCCAGGCGGCGCCGGGGGACGAGGACTCGCTCCTCGCGCTGGAGCGCGTGCTCGTGCTCCAGCAGAACCTCCTCGGCGCGATCGACGTGCTGGGCAAGCTCGTCGAGGTGAACCCGAAGCGGGCCCGCGAGTTCTACCAGCGCATGGCGCAGTACGCCGCGGAGCTGTACCGCGACGACGACGCGATCCGGTACGCCGCGCGGGCCGTCGAGCTGTCGCCCGAGGACGCGAGCGGCCACCAGAAGCTCGGCGACATGTACCGCCGGCGGCAGGACTTCCCGCGCGCGATCGCCGAGTACCGGCAGGCGCTCGCGAAGAACGACCGGCTGTTCCCCGTGTACTTCGACCTCGCCGAGCTGCTGCTCACCGCGGGGCAGGCCGAGGAGGCCGACCGGCTCTTCCGCCGGGTGGTGCGGGCGTCGAACGACGAGGAGCTCGTCGCGCGCGCGGCGCGGATGTCGATGCAGGTGAACCTCGGCCGGGGCTCGCTCGAGGTGCTCGAGCGCGAGCTCCTGCCGGTCGCGGTCGGCAACCCGCAGAAGCCGCTCTACCGGCGGCTGCTCGTGGAGCTCTACGGCGCGATGACCTTCCCGCTGATGCAGAAGGTCCGCGGCGAGGGCCGCGCGGGGGGCGCGGCGGCGCGCGCGGAGCTCGCGAAGATCGGCGCCCGCGCCGTGAAGCCGCTGCTCGACGCGCTCGCGGACGAGAAGGAGTCGCAGCAGAAGGTCGCGATCGAGGTGCTGGCCTACGTCGAGAACAAGGGCGCCGGGCCGGCGCTCTACAACTTCGCGATCGGCCAGGCGGACAAGGGCCTGCGCGCCCGCGCGATGATCGCGTGCGGCGCGCTGCGCGACCCGGCCATGCTGGAGCGCTACGAGCAGATGCTCGCGCCGCGCGACGCGGCCGCGAGCGTGCTGCCGAACGACGCGGTCGCGGTCGCCGCGACCTGGGGCGTGGCGCGGCTCGCGGCGGGCGGCGGGCGGCCGGCGGCGAAGGCGGAGGCGCTGCTCGCGCGGCTCCTGTCGTCGCCGGCGCCGGAGGTGCGGGCGCTCGCGGCGCTCGGCCTCGGGCTGACGCACGACCGGAAGCACGCGGCGGCGCTGTCCGCGGTCGCGAGGGCGCCCGAGGCCGGATCCATGCCGCGCGCGGCCGCGGTGCGCGCGCTGGGCGAGCTCGGGGGCGGCGGCGAGGGGCCCGCGCTGTTCATGTCGCTCGCCGACTCGAGCGAGCCGGAGCTGCGCCGCGCGGCGCTGATCACGCTCGCGCGGCTCGGCGGCGGCAGCGCGGGACCCGGCGGCGGCGGCGCCGGCGAGGCCGAGGCGGTCGCCGCGGGCGGGGCCGCGCAGGCGATCGCGGCCGGCGCGTTCTCGTCCGACGAGGGCCTGCGCGCCGCCGCGGTGTCGGCGGCGGTCGCGCTCACGCGGCGCGCGTACCCGCGCACGCGTGAGCCGCTGCCGGTGCCGGACGGCGCGCTGACGGTGAAGGACGCGCTCGCGGGGCTCGACCCCGATCCGCCCGGCCCGGAGGATCGCGCGGCGGCGCTCGTTGCGCTCGGCCCGGCGCTGCAGAAGGCTGCGGTCGCCGCGGTCGCGACGTCGCCCGAGCGGGCCCTGGTCGTCGCGGACGCGATCCTGTCGCGCGGCGCGGCCGTGTCGGGCGGCGATCGCGGCGCCGGCGTGGGCGGCGCGGCGCTCGGGCTCGCGCCCTTCACGGACGGGCGCGCGGCGCTCGCCCCGGAGCCGAGGCGGCAGGTGGAGGCCGCCGTGGAGGGGATCGCCGCGGCGGTGGTGAGCGGGTTCGTGGCGCTCGTGCGGCACCCGGCGATCGAGGTGCGCACGCGCGCGGTCGAGCTGCTCGCGACCCGGCCCGAGCCGGAGGCGCAGGCCGCTGTGGTCGACGCGCTCGGCGATCCCGAGGAGAGCGTGCGGCGCGCGGCGCTCTCGGCGCTCGGCGCGGTCCGGCACGGGCCGACGATCGCGGCCGTCTCGGAGCTCCTGCGGTCCTCGTCGAGCTGGCCGCTGCGCGTGCGCGCGGCGGAGGCGCTGGGTCGGCTCGGCGCGCCGGGCGGGGGCGCGGGCGGCGGCAGGCCGAGTCAGGTCGCGGAGACGCTCCGCGAGGCGGCCCGCGCCGACGCGTATGCCCTGGTGCGCGAGGCGGCGGCCCGCGCCCTGGCCTCCGCGGACCGCGCGGCGGCGGCGCCGGTGCTCCGGCAGCTCGCGGCGAGCGATCCCGAGCCGCGCGTCCGCCAGACCGCGGCCGAGCTGATGCGGAGCGCCGCGCCTTGAGCCGCGCCGCTCCGCCCGGGCCGCGGCGCGTCGCGCTGCGGCTCGCGCCGCTAGCCCTCGCCGGCGCGATGAGCGCCGGCGGGGCGGCCGGCTGCGACGACCTGAGCCGGTTCTCGACGGCCGACGGGGAGGCGTACTGCGGCGCGATCACGCTGGGAGGCGCGTTCCGCGCCGGCCTGAGCCCTCGGGTGCAGATGCGGCTCACGCTCGACGCGGACGGGCTCGACGGGCCGGAGCCGCCGGGCGCGCTGTGGACCTACGAGGCGCCCGACGGGGCCACGGCCGAGCGGCGCCTCCTCGACGGCGCGCCGCTGCGGCCGATCGGCGCGCTCGCCCACGATCCGCTGTCGCGGCTGGAGTTCGGGGAGGGCCGGGAGCGCAACGCGATCTACGCGGTCGACGCGTCGGAGCCAGAGGCGGAGCCGCTGCTCGCGGTGCTATCGCTGCGCACGGACGAGTCGGTCGAGGTGCGCCTGCTCCGGCCGGGCCGGGCGCCGCTCGCGTCGGGCGAGGCAGAAGCGGCGGGGCAGCGGCAGGTGTTTGGCAATTTCAGGCTGACGCGGCGGACAGGGACATGCGGGTTCTAGGGATCGAGACATCGTGTGATGAGACGGCGGCGGCGGTGGTCACCGAGGGAGGCGACGTCCTCTCCGACGTCGTGCGCAGCCAGGTGGCGCTGCACGCGCCTTACGGGGGCGTCGTGCCGGAGGTCGCGGCGCGCGATCACGCGCGCGCGGTGGTCCCGGTGGTGCGCGAGGCGCTCTCGCGCGCGGGCATCTCGGCGGCGGATCTCGACGGCGTGGCGGTGACGTCGCGGCCGGGGCTCGCCGGGGCATTGCTCGTCGGCCTGCAGGCCGCGAAGGGGCTCGCGTGGGCCGCGGGCAAGCCGCTCGTGGGCGTCGATCACCTCGTGGGGCACCTGCTCGCGGTGTTCCTGCGGCGGGGCGGCGCGCCTCTCGTCGACGAGCATGAGCGGCCGTCGTTCCCGTACGTGGCGCTGCTCGCCTCGGGCGGGCACACGGCGATCTACCGGGTGGACGGCCCTGCGATCGGCGCGATCCGGGAGCTCGGCGCGACGCGCGACGACGCGGCGGGCGAGGCGTTCGACAAGGTGGCGAAGCTGCTCGGCCTCGGGTATCCGGGCGGGCCGGTGGTCGATCGGCTCGCGGCCGGGGGAGACGCGGCGGCCGCGGCGGACGCGGTGCCGGCGCTGATGGCGCGCAAGGAGTCGCTGGAGTTCAGCTTCTCGGGCATCAAGAGCGCGGTCGCGCGGCACGTGGCGAAGCGGGGGCGGCCGGAGGGGCAGGCGCTCCGCGACCTGTGCGCGGCGTTCCAGGGGGCGGTGGTCGACGCGCTCGTGCAGAAGACCGTGCGGGCCGCCCGGGCCGAGGGGATCGGGCGGGTGGTCCTCGGCGGCGGCGTCGCGGCGAACCAGGGGCTCCGCGCGAAGATGGCCGCGGCGTGCGAGCGGCGGGGCCTCGCGCTGTTCGTGCCGCCGCTCGCGAGCTGCACGGACAACGGGGCGATGATCGCGTATGCGGGCGCGCTGCGGCTCGCGGCCGGGGAGCGGGACACGCTGGATCTCGCGCCCGAGACGAGGACGGCGCTGCCGCGGGTGACCCGCAAGGGCGGTGGCGCGAGGTGATCGGGACAGGCCCGTAGCGGGAGCGGCGCGAGGGCGCGGAGGACGCGGGTCCTGTGCGCGTGGGGACATGACGTCCGATGGCGGACGATGGCGGACGATGAAGTCATGGCTCGTGCTGGGGATTACCTCGGACTTGTACGCTGCGGCGAGCCGTGGTCTGATGCGTTCTCAGGATCCAGGCCGGCCCGCGCTCGCCGTTCTTCCGGCCGCGCGGGACAGGACAAGGGTGGGATAGCCCGCCCGGCGGGGCGCGAGGATTGTAAGCCATGCAGGTTGTTCTACCGATAGTGCTCGGGTTGATCGCGGTGGCGTGCGGCGCAGGCGCCGTGTTCCTGCTGATGCAGGCCACGCAGCTGAAGCGGCAGCTCCAGGACGCGAACCAGCACATCGAGGCGCTCCGGCAGGCCAAGGGCCAGCTCGATCAGATGAGGGCGCAGTACGGGCAGCTCCAGCAGGCGCTCGAGCTCGCGAGGAACGACGATCGCCAGAAGGTCGACTGGCTCGATGCCCAGCAGAAGGAGATCGACTGGTACAAGAGCGAGCTCGAGAGCCGGCCGAAGATCACGCAGAAGCGGTACAAGATCCTGACGCTCGGCATCAAGTGGACCGGCAAGACGTCGCTCACGCTCAAGTGGGCGAATCCCCTCGTGGATCTGGGCACGCTGCAGGGGACGAAGATCGAGCGTTACGAGCGGACTGTCAGCCACGTCCTCACGAAAGAGGTGCTGACAGAGCACGTGTTCGAGATCGGCGACTGGGGCGGCGAGCACATCGTGGACGCGCAGCAGGAGCTCATCATGGAGGAGATCCATGG
This sequence comes from Sorangium sp. So ce124, assembly GCF_051525235.1. NCBI lineage: Bacteria > Pseudomonadati > Myxococcota > Polyangiales > Polyangiaceae > Sorangium > Sorangium sp. So ce124. Next base: position 2,451,289 of record NZ_CP150312.1, on the reverse strand, counting down.
GCTCCTGATGGTCGTGGATCTGGCGGGCAAGGACGGTCAGAAGATCGAGCCGGCGAGAATCCAGGAGCAGCTCCGGGAGTTTCAGCCGCAGTCGCTGCAGTTCTTCTTCAGCCCGAAGACGCTGGCCTCGTGCAAGGCGGTCGTGCTCTTCATCAACAAGTCCGATGTCCTCTCCGGGACGCCGGCCGAGGTGGAGCGGGAGGCGCGCGGCTATTACAAGTCGCTCATCGACAGCCTGGAGCGGTACAAGAACAACATCGACATTCGCGTGCTCGTCGGGTCGGCGAGCTACGGGCACAGCACACATCACCTGTTCTCGCACTTCGTGGAGAAGATCCTCCCGAAGAACGCGTATGATCCTCAGCTCCTGCAGCGGATGAAGCAGGACATCAGCGGGCATTCGGCGTTGTCGCGGACCGCGGCGCTCCCTGCCCCGCCGGTGCCGCAGCAGGTCAGGCCCAATGTACGGTAGCGAGGGCGCTTCGGGGTATGTGATCCCGCGGTACCGCGCGCCGGCGGACGCGGCGTGGTACCACGTGCTGCACGGGAACATCCCGGGGCACCAGATCGACTTCATGTACTGCCCGGAGGTGCCGCAAGGGCCCCTCACGACGACGCAGTTCAGCCACCTCGCGCGGCTGATGAAGTACATCGAGCCTGCGACGGGGGCGACGCACGCGTTCGCGATCGGCAACCTGTCGAGGGATGACACGCAGCACGAGCCTGGCCACGGGGCGATGGGGCTCATCTTCGGCTTCCGGATCGGCGGGGCGGTCGACCACGCCGGGCGGGGGAACCCGCCGTTCGCGCACGGGATCGTCGCGGTGGACAGGGACCTCGGGTATACGACGCTGCTCGAGGCAGCGGCGACGTTTTACCGGCACGTGATGAACGCGACGGAGGTCAACTCGTCGGCGGGCATGTTCTATCGCGAGTACGTGAGTGCGGTGCGGGAGGCGCCGGAGCGGGTGGCGCACGTGCTGGAGCGGTATGTCGAGGAGTTCGGCGATCTGCCGTATCTCCGGCGGAGCGGCGCGACGTGGGACTGGGTGGCGGACGAGGGGGCGCAGCCGAAGCGGGTGGTGATCGTCCACAAGCCGGATGAGCCCTTCGGGTCGATCGCGCTCGCGGCGGCGAAGATCGCGACGGTGCTGTACCGGTCGAACATCAAGTGGACGTCGATCACGAGCGGGCGGGAGGCGGATATCCCGGGCGGGGTCTCGGTGCGGTTCGTGCGGGAGCGCGACGTCACGATGGAGGATCGGCACGGGGTGCTGATCCGGATCGAGGAGGTCGCGGAGGACGAGGCGGAGATCGCGCGGGGGATGTTCGGGGCGCGGCCGCAGGGCGAGGTGGAGGAGAAGCCGCAGTTCGGCGGCGGATGGCGCGAGCGGTTGGCGGCGCAGCAGGGCGGGACGGGGCCGCTTGGCGTGGCGGGCGCGATGCCGGGGGTGGCGCTGCAGGAGCGGCGGGCGCCGGGGTCGATGCCGCCGTCGCAGAAGGGCGTCGGGGCGGGGCCGGCGTCGCAGCAGGTCGGGCCGAAGGGGACGCTGGTCATCGATTCGGAGAAGCTGCTCGGGAGCGCGGCGCTGACGGCGGGGGGCGAGGCCGGGGGCACGGGGCCCGTGCGGATGGGACAGGCGGGCCCGGGGAACGCCGTTCCGGCGCGGGCGGCGGGCGGCGTTGCGGGACGGGCGGCGAGCGGCGGGGCGTGGAGCGCGCCGGCGGCGGCGCCGCTGTCGAGCGTCGGCGGGGAGGAGCGCGACGATATCCCGGTCATCGTGGAGAAGCCGGCGTCGTCGCGGACGTGGATCTGGGCCGTCGCGGGGCTCGGCTTCGTGGCCGTGGCGGGCATGGTCGCGGTGCTGGTATCGCAGGGGGCGCCCGGAGGAGGGACTGCAGCGCCGGAGGCGACGGGGCCGGGCGTGGCGCTGCCTGCGGGGAGCGCGGCGGCGCCGGGGCCGAGCGCTGAGGCTGGCGCTGCGACGACGGGGTCGCCCGCCACGACGGCGCAACCGGAGGCGACGGCGAAGCCGCAGGCGGGGCAGGAGCAGCCGCAGCAGGGTGAGCCGCAGCCGAAGACGCAGCCGTCGGGGCGGACCAGGAACACCAAGGTCGGTGGGGCCGCGACCGGGCGCTTTGAACCGAAGCCCAGAGGGGGTAAGGTGCCGCCGTCGAGCAATGCCGTGCCGCCTCTCCCCGAAGGGAAGCCTGAGTTCTGATGACTCCGACGATGAGGAAGCGACCGCTGCTGTGGAGCTTGAGCGTGGCCGTGGCGTTGACGGCGCAGGCGGCGGGCGCGCAGCAGCCGGCCACCGCGGCCGCCGCCGGCGAGACCGACGCGCTGACGGACAAGGCGCGACAGCTCTACGAAGAGGGTAGACAGGCGGCGGCGGCGGGGAAATGGGCCGATGCACACGCGTCGTTCCTCGCGGCGTGGGCGATCAAGCCACATTACCAGATCGCGTCGAATCTGGGGGTCGCGTGCCTCAAGCTGGGCAAGCACCGCGACGCAGCGGAGTACCTGACGCGGTATCTGCGCGAGGCGCCGGCAACCAAGGTGAACGAGCGGCAGAACGCCGAGGCGTCGCTGAAGGAGGCGCTCGCGAAGGTCGCATCCGTGACGGTGCAGGTGACGCCGGCAGGGGCGGAGGTGACGGTCGACGGGGCGGTCGTGGGCAAGGCGCCGCTCGTGGATCGGGTGTTCTTGGCACCGGGCGAGCACGAGATCGGGGCGAAGCTCGAGGGGTACGCGCCTGCGACGCGTCCCTTCGCGGCAGTGGCGGGCCGTGCGGAGACGGTGGTGGTGCAGCTGGAGCGGGCGCCGGCCGCCCAGATCGGAGGGAGCGTTCACGCGCCGATTCTTCCGAGATTGGAAATGCCGCGCGGCAAGGTGCGGACGGCGGTGCTCGTGGGCGGTGGGATCGCGGCCGGCGTGGGTGTAGCGACGGGCGTGGTGCTCACGGTGCTGGCCAATGGGCGGGCGGGGGACGCCGAGCAGATGAGGCAAGAATTGGTCACGGAAGGCGACGGGTTCGCCTTGTGCCCTGACATCAACCGGTCGAAATGCGCAGACCTGAAGGACACGGTCCTCGCCAAGGTCGATTTGACGAATGCGGCGTTCTGGAGCTTCGTCACGGGCGGAGCCATCGGCGCTGGCACCCTTGTTTACGGGCTCGTGACGTTGAAGCCGGCCGAATCGCGTCCAACCGTACAGGTGGTGCCACTCCTGGGAACAGGGGCTTCCGGGCTCCTGATCAGCGGAACGTTCTGAGCTGGGGTCCGTGGAACAGAGGAGATTCAGAATGCGTCATCGTGCCCATCTCGCTGCTGTGCTCTTTCTGGCGGTAGCAGTCATGGGCGCCCAGTCCGTCGGATGCGTGGACCGCTATGAGCCAGCCGAGGGTTGCGAAGGCCCTGCTGGCTGCACCACCACCGGAAGTGGTACGGGTGGCCAACCCGACCCGGCGAAGAACTGTGACCTCACGGACAAGAACTTGTCGCCCGATGGGTCCTGTGGAGTCTTCGTGAGGTCGAGCGCTATCGCCGGTGGAACTGGGAGCAAGGAGCGACCGTTCCAGACGTTCGACGAGGCCGCCGCGAAGCGACCGAAGCGGGTCTATGTCTGCGGCGAGATGGGAGAGGCGTATACTGAGCAGGCCGGCGTGACCTTCACTGACGGAGTGAAGATATACGGCGGCTTCACGGCCTGCGACGGAGCCTGGACATGGTCACCCGAGACACGGGCGACGCTCCAGGGAGGGGAAGACGCCATTGCCCTCAAGCTGAACGGAGGCGCGAACCGGCTGGAGAACCTCAATGTCATCGCCGGGGAGGCCACCGAACCGGACGACACCGAACCGGACGCCAACAAGTCGGGGAAGTCATCGATTGCGCTACTGGCGAACGGCGGGACGGTCTACATCGTCAACGCCACGCTCAAGGCATCGAATGCCACGAGCGGTGCGGCGGGGATCCTGCCCAAGGCCGACGCTCCGCTCGCCGGTATTGACGGCGTTCCGGGTGGTTCGGCGTGCACCTCCGGAGGTGGGCGGAAGGGACCAGCAGGTCCAATCACACGTTGCGGGGACGTACAATCTGCGGGCGGGAAAGGGGGCGATAGCGGTGCCGTCTCAGACCCTCTCGGCACCCCCACGTTCTCAGCCGCAGGGTCTGGGGAACCTGGCACGCCGAGCACATCAGAAGCCCCCGCCGGGCCAGGCGGCAACGGCCAATTGACGAATTCTTCTTCATGCACCATGGGTATGAGCGGCGCCGATGGCCCCCCCGGGGCCTCGGCCCCGTCTTCTGATGGCCTGGGATCCATCGGCGCGGAGGGCTACAAAGTGGCTCTCGCAAACCCAGGTGGCCCAGGCGAGCCGGGGCGAGGTGGTGGCGGCGGCGGCGGTGCAATGGGTGGAAATGCAAGCTGCCAGGGCTCGAGGGTTGCGGTGGGTGGAGCCAGCGGCGGTTCAGGCGGTAGCGGGGGCTGCGGGGGTCGAGGGGGCCCCGGCGGACATAGCGGGGGCTCCAGCGTCGCGTTGATCGCTGTCGATGCATCGATCACCCTCGACGATGTCGAGCTGATTGCCGGTGATGGCGGGGACGGCGGCATGGGCGGGGTAGGCGAAGCAGGCGGCAAGAGGAGTGTGGGCGGCAGAGAAGGGGACGGCGACGGTACTGCGGCTGTCAAAGAGAGCTGCCCGGGTGGTGGCGGCGGTAAAGGCGGAGACGGCGGCCCGGGCGGCGGTGGCCATGGAGGTCACTCCATCGGCGTCGCCTTGCGTGGCGGGGAGTTGCAAATACTCCATCCACGTCCGTTCACCCCTGGCAATCACGGTAAGGGCGGCATGGGCGGCCCACAAGCAAGCGCCACTCAGAGCGATGGTGCACCAGGCAAAGACGGCCGCGTCCAAGAGTGCTGGGATTTCGCCAAGAATGAAGCTTGTTCGGCAACCTCTCCGTCGCACCCGGACAATTGAATTCGGCGGGCCAGTTCGACCTTCGAACCAGGCAGGGCGTGCGGCAATGCTTCGATCGCGAACCTCGAACGACGACACGCCCTCGCCAGGAAGGGCATCGCGGCCTTGGTTCTGGGGGGCCGTTACATAGTCCCGCGAACCTCGCCATCATGCTGCGCCGAGCGCGCCGATGTGCATGGCCAATGATCATCTACCTTACATCCCCTTGCGTGACGTACCAGCATCGATCCCTGGATCCATCAACGATGATCCTTCGACTCGCTTGGAGCGTGCCGGTGCACGACCTCGGCATCTACAGGAGTGCTGCCTGAGCTGGAGGAGACGATGAGGTACGGGTCGACAGGAGTATGCCTTCTTCTCGGCGTCCTCTGCGCGTCGCCTGCGGCGGCGCAGGACCGGCAGACATCGCCGCAAAGCAAGGCAGCCGCCGTCGCGCTCGCCGAGCAGGGATGGGCCCACTACGAGGCGCAGCGATACGCCGAGGCGCTCCTCGTGTTTCGTCAGGCCGAGGCGAAAGCGCACGCGTCCCCGTTCCTGCTCATGGTGGCGCGCTGCTACGTCCAGCTGGGCCGCCTCCTCGAGGCGCGCGATGTGTATCGGCTCGTCGTGGACGAGAAGCTCGCGCCCGGTGCTCCGTCTGCTTTCGCGGAGGCGAAAGCCAGCGCGATGAAGGAGCTCGCCGAGCTGGAAGCACGCACCCCGACCGTGGAAATCACCGTCACGGGGGACCGTTCCTGCCGGGCTGGAGTTGACGCTCGATGGCCTCCCCATCCAGCTTGCTACCCCTGTGCAGCGCGATCCCGGCGATCACCCCCTGGTCGTCCGCACGCCCGGGCGCCGTCCCTTGACCAAGACGGTTCACCTGACCGAGGGAGCGAGGGAACAGGTCAAGATCGATCAGGCCGCGCTCGATGCGCTGCCGACCGATGAGCGGCCGGAAGACAAGCGGGTGCCTGCCCCGACCGTGAAGGGGCGCCCAGGCACGTCTCCGTCTCCGGCAGCGAGGACGCCGCGCAGCAACTTGCAGACGCCAATTGAGCCGCGGACGCCGTTGCTCGTAGCGGGCGGGGTCGTGGCGGGCGCCGGCATCGTGACGGGCGTGGTCTTCGCGGTGCTCACCGGCAATCGAGCCGATCACGCGGAAGAGGTCAGGAATGAGCTGAGCACTCGCTGGAACGGCGAGCGTCGGTGTCCCGATGGGGATGTTGCGAAGTGTAGGGATCTTAAGGACGCGGTGCTCGACGAGATCCACTTCAGCAACATCGCATTCGGGAGTCTTGTCGCAGGCGGAGCGATCGGGGTCGGTACACTGGTCTACGGACTGGTGACGAAGGAGCCTGAGCCTCCGAATCCGGTCCAGGGCACACGCGTGACGCCGCTCATCGGCCCCGGCACAGCCGGGGTTTCGTTGAGCGGAAGGTTTTGAGCTCACCAACGTCGAAGGAGAAGGCCGTACTATGCGTCGCCGCACCCATGTTGCTGCTTTGATCTTCCTGGGAACGATGGCCGTAGGGTCCCTGGGGGCTCGATGCGACAGCGACGAGGAGGTGGCGGCACAGGCGTTGGAAGCTGGCTCCAGCGGCTCCAGCGGAACAGTAGGAGGGCGGCCCGATCCGCCGCCGCAGTGTGTGCCAGGAGAGGGCGAAGGGTGGAAGAAGGCGGACGCGACGTGCGGCGTGTTCGTGAGGCTCGATGCAGACGATGAGAACGCCGGGACGCCGGACGCGGCGGTGAAATCGTTGGGAAAAGCCATCGCCCTCGCGACCGCCCTCCCCGATGCCACGAAGAAGAACGTGTATGCCTGCGCCGAGACGTTCGAAGAGAAGGTCGAGATCCAGGCAGATGTGACGCTGTTTGGTGGACTCGACTGCGAGAACGGCTGGCAATGGATCGGCGAACAGAAACGGACGACGCTGACGGCCGAGGCTGGGACCATCCCTCTCACGATGCATGGGGGCGGCTCAGTTAGGATGGAGGACGTGCATGTCCTTGCTGAATCCATTCTGACGTCTGGAGCGTCGTCCATCGCAGCCGTGGCCGATGGTGTCACCGTCTCGCTGGCGCGCTGCACGATTGAGGCAAGTGATGCTGCACCTGGCGCCGATCAACGCCAGGACTCGGACAAGGCCACGGGCGGGAGCGATGGGAATCCAGGTGAAGGTGGGTGCATGGCCTCTATTACCGCCGGCGGTGCCGAGCAATTCAACGACTGCAAAGATGGGGGCGAGGTCTCCATCAGCGGCGTTGGCGGAGCAGGACAACCGAACAGCGGTAGCAACGGCGGTGATGGCACACCGGGTGGCTCGGCCAATGGCGGAGCCGGGCAGACGGCAGGGGGAACTCTCTGCCTCCCCGGCAACGCTGGCGCAGATGGCATGCCCGGCAAGCCAGGCACCGGGGGCACGGCCCTCGGCAGCCTCGCACAAGGTGGGTATACCGGCAAAGCCGGCGATTCCGGCCTACCCGGAGCCAAGGCGCAGGGTGGCGGCGGCGGTGGCGGCGCTCGCGGTGTTCCCAACACTCCCAACCCCGGGCGTTCCTGCCCCGACCCCAATGCCAAAGGAGTCGGCGGCCCCAGCGGCGGCTCGGGCGGCGCCGGCGGCTGCGGTGGCAAGGGCGGCCCCGGGGGTTCCGCCGGCGGCGCGAGCATCGCGCTCATCAGCCTTGACTCCACTCTACAGCTCCACGACGTCATCCTAAAGACAGGCAGCGGAGGCAAGGGAGGCAACGGCGCTCCAGGACAGCCCGGCGGCACCGGCGGTGCCGGCGGTGAGGGCGGCAAGGCGCTATCGGGCGCCTCCAACCTTGGCAACGCCTGCAACGGCGGCCGCGGCGGCAGCGGCGGTCAGGGCGGTCGCGGCGGCGGCGGCCGCGGCGGTCACTCCATCGGCATCGCCTTTCGCGGCACGCCGCCGCCCATGGACGCGAACGATCTCCAGTTCGAGCTCGGCGAGCCCGGCCTCGGCGGCGAGGGGGACGGAAACGAGGGCGACGGCGCCCCCGGAGTCAAGGCGCCGACGCTCGATTTCGCCTCCCCGTGACGCCATGGCCCCATCGATGGCCCCTCGTGCGTCTCGCGCTCCCCCGATGGCCCCGCGGTCGCGCCAGCGGCGTCGCTCGGCGCGGCCCGCTTCCCGAGACATCACCGCTCCGCCAAGTCGAGCGCAGCCACGCTGTCAGCACCCCTAACCTCAGCATCGGCCGCGCGCCCGAGCTTCCGTCCGCCATGCCCTCATCAGGAGAACCCCGGTCGGCACCCCATCACCGCCTGCCCGTGCCGCCATCCCCCAACCGCCGCCACCCGATCCACCCCCGCTCGCCCTCATCCTCTTCCTCCCCCGCCTCCGGATCCGCTAGCCTCTTCCCTCCTCTCGAACTCCCGCCCATGCACCTCGGCGCCGGCTCCGTCCTCATCGACAAGTACCGCCTCGAGCGCCCGCTCTCCCGCGGCGGCATGGGCTCGGTCTGGGTCGCGCACCACCTCCAGCTCGGCACGCCGGTCGCCGTCAAGTTCATGGACCCGGCCTACGCCAGCTCTCCCGCGTTTCGCACCCGCTTCGAGCGCGAGGCGCGCGCGGCCGCCCAGCTCAGGACCCCGCACGTCGTCAAGGTGCAGGACTTCGGCATTCACGAGGGCGTCCCCTACCTCGTCATGGAGCTCCTCCAGGGCGAGGACCTCAACGCGCGCCTCCTGCGGCGCGGCCGCCTCCCGCTGCTGGAGGCGCATCGCATCCTCGCCCAGACCGGCAAGGCCCTGCGCAGCGCGCACGACGCCGGCCTCGTCCATCGCGACCTCAAGCCCGCCAACCTCTTCCTCGCGCGCGTCGACGGCGAGGACGAGGACATGGTGAAGCTCCTCGACTTCGGCATCGCCAAGGAGACCACCTCGAAGCTCGTCGCCGATGCCTCCACGACCGGCGAGGTCATGGGCTCGCCCCACTACATGAGCCCGGAGCAGCTCCGCGCCGAGCGCGACGTCGACGCGCGCAGCGACCTCTGGGCGCTCGGGGTCATCCTGTTCCGCATGGTCACGGGATACCTCCCGTTCCCCGGCGATGTGCTCGCGCAGGTCATGACCAGGATCCTCGTCGCCCCGATCCCCTCCGCGACCCAGCTCGCCCCCGGCCTGCCCCCGACCATCGACGCCTTCTTCCACCGGGCGCTGGCGCGCGATCGGGCCCACCGGTTCCAGACCGTCCGCGAGCTGGTCGACGAGTTCGCGCGCATCGCGGGCGCGCCGCGGTTCGCGTCCTCCGTGTCCGACGCGCACGGACCGTTCCACCCGTCTCCCACCGGATTCGTTCCGGGCATGGGGACGCCCCTGCCTGGGATGCCCCCGGGGCCGGGCGGCACGACGCCCGCCGGGCCGCTCGCGCCGTCACCGGCGCCGCTGACGGCGGCCGTCTCGGCGGGCACGCTGACCGGCACGATCGATCCCGCCAGGCCGTCCGGCGGACGCCGCTCCTTCGCGTGGACGACATGGATCCTCGTCGCGGGAGCAGCGGCCACCGTCAGCGGGATCGGCGTGACCCTGGGAGCGCGCTTTGGCCAGCAAGGTGAGCCTCCCTCCTCCGCAGGTGCCCCGGCGACCGCCGAGCTCGCGGCCTCCGGTCCGGGGCAGGCCACCGGCGAAACGCCGTCCGACAACCCCGCGATGCGCCCCTCGCCGCCATCGACCGCTGCGCCTCTCGTCGAGCCATCCGCGCCGGTGATGGACGCTGGCCCGGACCCCACTGCAACACCCTCCGCGCAGCCCCCCACGCCACCCAGCGCGCCAGCTGCCGAGCCCCACGCTCCAGCCCCCGCCGGCGCCGGCGCCCCGGCTGCCCGTCCTACGAACACGCCGACGGTCGAGCCCAGCCCGTACCCAGCAGAGAGCGGCGAGCAACCTCGGAGCCGCCCGACGGCCGACAGCCCCGCCCCTCAGCGACGACCGCTGCAGCCATCCCCCCGCAGCCCGCCGCCGCAGCCCTCGAAGGAAGCGAAGCCAAGGTGGGGGATCTGAGGACGAGCTCAAGGACGGAAGCAGCCGCCGCCGGTGCCCCGGGCGCGTGCCCTTCCGCGCGTGAAGCCACGCGTCAACGCCCCCTGCGACGCAGGAACGGCCGCGGGACGCTGCGGAGCTGCTGCACCATCACGCTCTGTATGAAACGGGACCATCAAATGCTTCCCTGATCGCACAGAAGAGGTACGGTTCGAGCTCCAGGGTAGGCAAGGTGCTGCTGTACCCTTCCCTTGCTCCCGACGCAGCTCCCTGAAGCAACGCCCGACCTATCATGACGACGAAACGCCCGCTGCTGTGGACCATGAGCGTTGCCATCGCCTTGCTGGCGCCCGCCGCCGCGGCGCAGCCGGCGCCCCCTCGGGCCGAGGCGCAGGAGAGCGACGCGCTGACGGACAGGGCGCGCCAGCTCTTCGCAGACGGGGTGAAAGCGGCCAACGCGGGGAAGTGGGCCGATGCGCACGCGGCGTTCCTCGCGGCGTGGGGGCTCAAGCCGCACTACCAGATCGCCTCGAACCTCGGCGTGGCCTGCCTCCGGGTGGGCAAGCCGCGCGACGCGGCCGAGTACCTCACGCGCTACCTCCGCGAGGCCCCCGCGACGAAGGTCCAGGAGCGGCAGCGCGCGGAGGCGTCGCTGCAGGAGGCGCGGGCGCAGGTCGCGGCCGTCACCGTGGAGGTCGCGCCAGGCGGCGCCGAGGTGACGGTCGACGGGGCGATCGTCGGGCGAGCGCCGCTCGCGGATCCCGTGTTCCTCGATCCGGGACGGCATGAGGTCGGAGCGAAGCTCGACGGGTATGTGTCGCAGGCGCAGTCGGTCGAAGCGACCGCGGGGGGCACGGAGACGGTGGCCATCAAGCTGCAGCGCCCGCCGACGCCGGACGCGAGGCGTGCTGGCATTGAAACGAGCGTCTTGCCGGCGCCCGGGGTACCGCAGGGGGGTATGAGGACGGCCGTGCTCGTCGGGGGTGGCATCGCAACCGGCGTTGGCGCCGCGGCAGGCGTGCTCTTCACGGTGCTCGCGAACAACAGGGCCGGAGATGCGGAAACGCAGAAGATTGCGCTGCTCGCCGGAGGTAGGAATCCGTGCACCGCCCGGCCCGCACCAGCGGCGTGTACACAGCAAGGCCAGGCGGTCGACGAGAAGCGGCTGTACAGCAATGTGGCGTTCTGGAGCTTCGCTGGAGCCGGGACGGTTGGCCTCGGGACGCTGCTTTATGCCTTCGTGAGCACCCCCAAGGCCCCCGTGCAGGTGACGCCCACGGTGGGAATCAACGACGTGGGGCTCGCGGTGGGCGGGGTGTTCTGACGACGGTGACCTGAAGATGATGGAGGATGGCTGATGCCTCGGATTGCTCGTACCGCCGCGCTGTTCGTCCTCGGCCCGATGGCCGCCAGCCTCGCTCCGGCGGGCTGTTTCCCGTTCCCGCCCCAGGACGATTGCGAGCACAAGCCCATGAGCTGTGAACCGAATCAGGGCGGCGCAGGGGGAGCAGGAGGCACGGGCGTCGGGGGGACCGGAGGCGCCGCGGGGAGCGGGGGCGCGGGCGGGAGCGGAGGTGCTGGGGGGAGCGGGGGTGCAGGGGGAGGGCCGCCGCCCCTGGTGTGCGTGCCCAGCGACCAGGGCTGGACCGCGGACGCGCGCTGCGGCGTGTTCGTGTCGGCCACGGCGAGCGACGGCGGGAACGGGACGCCCCAGGCACCGGTGAAGACGCTTGCCGAGGCCATCGCGCTCGCCGCTCAGATCGAGGACGAGAGCGCGCGGCGCGTGTACGCGTGCGCCGAGGAGTTCCAGGAAACGCTCACGGTGGCTTCGAGCGTGACCGTCTTTGGCGCGCTCGATTGCGCCGCGAACTGGCGGTGGGGGGATCAACCGAAGACCACGCTGAGGGCGACGCCCGGAGCCGTGCCGCTGACGATGCGCGTCGTCGGTGGGGCGGTGCACCTGGAGGATCTCCATATCATCGCTCCGCCGATCGCCGAGGAGGACGCGGGGACCTCCGCCATCGCAGCGATCGCCGATCACTCCAAGGTCGACCTGGTCCGGTGTGTGCTCGAGGCAGGGGATGCGGCGCCCGGGACCTCGGGGGCCGCACCTCCCCCTCCGCGCGACCAGGCGCCCGACGGCATCGCAGGCAATCCCGCTTGCTCGGCAGCTGCGGTTGGAACAGCACTGCCGGAGACGAATGGTTGCGGCACCACCGTGGATACCACCGACGACTCGCGCGGCGGTCGGGGAGGAAATGGTTTCGATAACCGCGGGACCTCCGGTGACATCGGCTATCCAGACGAGAAGAACAACGACAACGCCGGGGGATACAATAGTTCAACCGCGACGTGCAGCGCAGGCAGGAGGGGCAGCGACGGCGATCTTGGCATAGCTGGCGCAGGGGCACGCGGTGTCGGCCAGCTCTCCAGCACCGGCTACGCCGGTAAACCCGGCGGTGATGGCCAGCGCGGGAAGACCGCCCAGGGCGGCGGGGGCGGGGGTGGCTCCCGCGGGAGTACCGAATGCCCGGGGACCAACGATGGCGGCGCGAGCGGCGGCAACGGCGGCGCAGGCGGCTGCGGCGGTGCAGGCGGCAAGGGCGGCGCTCCAGGGGGGTCGAGCATTGCGCTGCTGAGCCTCAACGCAAGACTCACGTTCCATGAGGTCCGCCTCATCGCCGGCGATGGCGGCAGGGGCGGCGACGGCGCCGCCGGCCAGAACGGCGGGTTGGGAGGGAACGGCGGGGCGGGCGGGGAGGGTCAGAATTTTGGTCCCAACAATTCCGTTCGTGATGCCTGTGGCGGCGGGCGGGGAGGCAACGGCGGCAACGGCGGCAACGGCGGCGGCGGTCAGGGCGGCCATTCCCTCGGCATCGCCTTCCTGGGTACGCCGGACACCGTCCCGTCGCTCGACGGCGTCACAATCGAGTTCGGCGCGGCCGGCGACGGCGGCGAAGGCAGCGACGTCGCGCACGACGGCGACGCGGGGCTAGCGCTCCCGCTCCTGGATTTCGGGGTTTCACCGCCTGCGCCAGGGCCGTGATACCCCGCCGGCATTTCCGCCTCGGTCTGCCCTCGCCCGCGCACAGATCCGGCCGCCCTCGGCAACACGCTGAAACTCAACTCGACCGCCCACGGCCCCCATGCACGTCTTCGCCATGAGAGCCCGCCGACGACTCCCCCTGGGTCTGCTCCTCGTGCTCGCGCTCCCGGCCATGCCGGCCACCGCGATCTCCCAGCCGGCCCCGTCGACCGCGCAAACCAAGGCGGCGGCCCGAGCCCTCGCCGACAAGGCCTGGGAGCTCTTCAAGGCCGGCCGCTACGAGGAGGCGCTCGCAGCCTTCCGCGACGCGGACGCACAGGTGCACGCGCCGCCGTTCCTGCTGTTCGCGGCGCGCTCCTGCGAGCGGCTCGGCCGCCTGCTCGAGGCGCGCTCGCTCTACCAGCGTGTCGTGGACGAGCCGATCGAGGCCAGCGCTCCGCAGGAGTTCCAGCAGGCCCGGGCGGACGCCCGTGTCGAGTTCGCCGCGCTCGCGTCACGCATCCCGACTTTGGAGATCGCGGTCACGGGCGCGGCGCCGAGCGCAGTAGAGCTGACGCTGGACGGCGAGCGGGTCGTTCAGACCGTGCCGGTGGAACGCGACCCCGGCGAGCACACGGTCGTCGCGACCGTGTCTGGGCAGGCTCCGGTGACGAGGACGATCCAGTTGAGCGAAGGCGTGAAAGAGCGCCTCTCCATCGTTCTGGCGCCCGCCCCCGCACCGGGGGCGGGATCGGCGCGCCCCTCGGGCGATGCCGTCCACGTCGCCAGGAGCGACGTGAACATGGCCGCGCTCATTGGCGGCGGGGTCGCGACTGGCGCCGGAGCGCTTGCGGGCGTCGTGTTCACGCTCGTCGCCAACAGCAAAGCGAGCGATGCGAGGCGGCAGAAGAGCGTGATCGACGCCCTGGAGGGCGGACCCGTCACCGTCAACTGCGCGAACCCCACTGGCAGCGAACAGACGCAGCAGTGCAGCAAGCTGCGCTCGCTGGTCGACGACCAGTATCTTTTCAGCAACCTGGCGCTCTGGAGCTTCATCGGCGCAGGCGCGAGCGCGGTGGGGACGCTCGGCTACACCTGGCTTGCTGCAGCGCCGAGCAAGCCTGAGCAGCAGGTGCATCTCTTTCCGCTCGTGATGCCCGGTGGCGGCGGACTCGTCGCCGGCGGCGTGTTCTGAGCCGAGGAACCCATGAACCGACGGACCCAGAGGGCAATACGGCTTGGTGCGCGTAGAGCCTCGGTGCTGGCCCTGGCCTCGATGGCAGCAGCGCTCCCGGCGGCGAGCTGCCTCGGACCCGACTGTAGCGAACTGCATCAATGCGGTGGCGGGCGCGGGATGGGTGGAGAGACAGACGGAGCAGGAACCGGCGGTGGGGCAGGTTCCGGCGGCGCGGGGGCCGGCGGCGCAGCAGTGAGCGGAGGTGCTGCGGGGACCGGGGGTGCAGGGGGAGGGCTGACGCCCGTAGGGTGCGTGCCCAGCGACGGGCGGACCTGGACCGCGGACGCGGCCTGCGGCGTGTTCGTGTCGGCCACGGCGAGCGACGGGGGTGACGGGAGCCCGGGTGCACCGGTGAAGACGCTCGCGGACGCCATCCAGCGCGCCGCGCAGATCGAGGACAAGGCGGCGCGGCGCGTGTACGCGTGCGCCCAGACGTTCAACGAATCGCTCACCGTCACGGCGGGGGTGAGCCTCTACGGTGGCCTCGATTGCGACGCAGCCTGGCAATGGGGGGAGGCGAACGAGACCACCCTCACGGCGCCGCCCGGGGTTGTGCCCCTGGCCATGCGCGCCGAAGGCGAGACCGTGCGCCTGGCGAATCTTCATGTCATCGCTCCAGCGATCGATCCGGACAGCGCGGGGACCTCCGCCATCGCAGCGATCGCCGAGCGCTGCGCCGTCGACCTGGCGCGGTGCACCTTCGAGGCGGGCGATGCGGCGCCCGGTGCCCCGGGGGCGGCCCCTCCTCCGCAACCCGCGCGACTCCCCCAAGGCACCCGGGGGAACGCTGCATGCTCGGCAAACGACGTATCCATTGCCCCGCCGCAGCCCGATACGTGCGGTACTGCGGACACCTCCGACGACTCGATCGGCGGGAGGGGCGGGCGTGGCCTCGAGGACCGCGCGACCGATGGCGGCAGCGGTTCTCCCGGTGGGGAGGACAATCCCAACGCTGGCGCATACGTTGCCGAAAGCAGAGGGTGTACCCAGGGCCAGACAGGCAGAGCGGGTGAGGACGGCGCACCGGGCGCAGGGGCACACGGCATCGGCCAGCTCTCCAGCGCCGGCTACGCCGGGTTGTCCGGCGGCGACGGCCAACGCGGGAAGACGGCCCAGGGCGGCGGGGGTGGCGGCGGCACCCGCGAGAGCACCCAATGCCCTGTTGGCACCCGCGGCGGCGCCAGCGGCGGCAACGGCGGCACGGGTGGCTGCGGCGGTGCTGGCGGCAGGGGTGGCTCTCCCGGCGGGTCGAGCATCGCCCTGGTGAGCGTCAACGCAACACTCACGTTCCGTGACGGTGTCCGGCTGATCGCCCGTAAAGGTGGCAACGGCGGCGACGGCGCCGGCGGCCAGGACGGCGGACCTGGCGCGTATGGAGGGCCGGGCGGGATGGGTCGGGGCAGTGATGTGGTCGAAGGATGCCGCGGCGGGCAGGGAGGCCAGGGAGGCTCCGGCGGCCGGGGAGGCGGCGGTCAGGGCGGCCATTCCCTCGCCATCGCCTTCCTGGGCACGCCGGACACCGTCCCGTCCCTCGATGGCGTCATGGTCCAACTGGGCGTGCCCGGCGCAGGCGGCGCTGGCAGCGATGTCGGCCATGAGGGCGGTGCGGGTCAGGCCAGCATGCTCCTGGATTTCTCGTCTCGGTGAGCACCGGCGCCATGACTCCCGCCGCCGTCTCCTCCTCGCCCCCGCGCGCAACACCGCTCAGGGAGCGTAGGGATCCTTCTTCTTCGCCTGGTCCCGCAGGCAGTTCGTCCGCATGAACCCTGTCTTGCCCGCGCACGGATCCGCGGGTTGCCGCCGGACCGCCGGTGGCTGTGCAGGCCGCGACGCTGCAGGCGCAGGCTGCGCCGGAGGCTGAATCCGGGGCTGCGCCGCGACGACCGACCGCGCCGGAGCAGGCGCCGCAGCAGGTGGCGACGCCACGACCGCCGACACCGCCGCCGGCGGATTCGGCGCCTCCACCGCCGGCTGACTCCGCTCCACCGACGCCGGCTCCACGCCCTCCGGCCCCGCGTCCGGCGCGCTGTTCGCCCCACCGGCATCCACCGGCTCATCCACGCTGGGCGGCTCAGCCGCCGCCGAAGCCTGCGGCGCAGCGGTCGCCGGCGGAGGCGGCGGGTCCGGCGGCCTTTCCGCGCTCGCGGCGCTCTCGAGCCCGGCCTCCGGCATCGTCTCGATCCCGGCCGCGTTCTCGGTCGGCGCTGGCGAGCGCAACACGACGAAGAGCGCTGCGCCGACCAGACCAGCCGCGCCGGCGGCGAGCGCCGCGATGGCCGGGCCAGGAAGGCGCTTCCAGCCTCCGTGCCGCCGCGGCGGCGTCTGCGGCGCCTGCAGAGGCACCGGCGTGGCGCGCGCTGCCCAGGGCGACGGCTGCGCGCCTCGGCCTGCCTGAGGGCCGGACACGAGCGGCGCGGTCGTCGATTTCCCCGGCTCGCCGTGGCCCCACGCGGGCGACGCGCCCAGCGCTGCCTCGGCGCTCGCCATGGCCTCCGGCTCGAGCCTCTGGGTCAGCTCGGCGTTCCACTCCCGCTCCGGCGCCCCGCTCGCGCTCGGCGACACCGGCGCCCCGCTCGCCATCGGCGACACCGGCGCCCCGCTCGCCATCGGCGACACCGGCACCCCCGCCGGCGGCACCGGCACCCCCGCCGGCGGCACCCCGCTCGCCATCGGCAGCACCGGCATCCCCGCCGGCGGCACCCCGCTCGCCATCGGTGACACCGGCGCCCCTGACGCCGCCGCGCCGGGAAATGCGTGCGCCTCCATGGCCGCCATCTGCCCCCCACCCCCGCCCCCGACGGCAAATCCCGCCCTCGCGCCCGCAGCCGTGTACCCCTCGAGGAGGTCCGCCACCTCCGCCGCCGATCCGATCCGCTCGTCCCGGTGGCGCGCCATGCACCGCGCCACGAGCTCCACGAGCCCCGGGTCCACCCGCCGCACGTACCGGGAGACCTTGGGCATCTCCCCCGTCAGGATGCCGGTGAAGACCGCCCTCGCGTCCCCCTGGAACGGCCGCATGCCCGTCAGCATCTCGAACATCACAACGCCGAGCGACCAGATATCGGCCCGGTGATCGACGTTCGGCTCGGCCCTCACCTGCTCCGGGCTCATGTAGAGCGGCGATCCCACCGCGCCCCCCGTCGCCGTGCGGATGCCGTCATTCACGGAGAGGTTCTTCGCGACCCCGAAATCGAGCACCTTCACCACCGGCTCGTCCGCGTCGGCCTCGCGGTGCAGGAAGATGTTCGCCGGCTTCAGATCGCGGTGGACGATGTGCAGCGCGTGCACCGCCGCGAGCCCCCTCGCCACGTCTCGCCCGATCGACGCCGCCACGTCCGCGTCGAGCCGCCGCCTGCGCACGAGCAGGTCCGCGAGCGTCTCTCCGGTGAGCAGCTGCATCACCAGGAAGGGCTCGCCGAACTCGGTCTCCCCCATGTCGTACATGTCGATGACATTGCGGTGCCGCAGCGCCCCGCCATTGCGCCCTTCGCGCTGCAGGCGCCTCCGGAGCTCGGGATCCGGGCGGTGAATCAGCTTCAACGCCACCTCACGCGAGGTGGACAGGTTGAGCGCCGCCCACACGACGCCCATGGATCCCTCTCCCAGCCGCCGCACCAGCTTGTACTTCTCGGCAATCACCAGGCCGGCAGCGATCTGCGTGAAGGAGGTGGACATCGAGCTCAGCAGGGTGGGTCGAGGCGCATCGCCGCGATGGGCGAGGTCGCTTTACCTATCGCAAACGAGAGGGCGGCGCGGAAGGTAGCACGCTCTCCGCCGGGGTCCCTCGGGAGCTCCACCTCACCGCGCCGCAAGAGATATCCCGCGGCCATGCCGATCCCTAGGAGGATCGCCGCCGCGACCACGGCCATCGCGATCCACACGACAGGCGAGCGGGCGGGCACAGGAGGCGGCCTCTTCAGCTCGCGGAGCGGATCGAGCGGCACCGTGCCGCCGAGCGACAGCGCCTGCTCGAGGGGAGCGACCGGACGCGCCAGAGACGCGCTAGCCGCTGACGCGCTGGACGCGCTGGCCGCGGATCGATAGGCGGCCGCCTGCTCCGGTGACATCTTGAGCGTCCCGCGGTCCCCCAGCAGAGGATTGCTCGGCATCCGCTCCCGATGCCCCGGTTGCCCCGGTGTCGTCATGCCCCCGCCCGCCGCCGGCTGCTCCGGCCACGCGCCCGCCGCCGGCCGCGCCGGCCATGGGACCACCGCCGGCTGCGCCGGCGCCGCGATCGCCCCTCGAGGCCCTGACACCGGCGTGTTCGGGTGTCCCGGCAGGGCCTGCAGATGCGCCATGGACGCTGGGAGCGGCGTCCCGGTCGCCGGCGTCGGCGATCGCCCAGGAGCCGCCCCACCCCACGACCCTCGCCCGAGCTGCTGCGGGCTCTCGTGCCGCAGGTCCGGCGACGACCCCGGCCTCGAGGGCACGCGCTGCGGCGCCGGCGGCGTGACGAACGGCTCGAGCGCCGCCGCGACCTCGGCCGCCGAGCGCGGTCTCTTCTCGCGATCGCGCTGGAGACATTGTGTCACGAGGGCATCGAGGCCGGGATCGATCTGCCAGACGGACTGGGACACCGCCGGGATGTCGCCGTGCAGCACGTTTCTCAGGAGCTCATGCGCCTTGCCCTGGATCGGCCGCCTGCTCGTGAGCATCTCGAACATCACGACGCCGAGCGCCCAGAGGTCCGCGCGCGTGTCGATATCGCTCTGCGCCCGCACCTGCTCCGGGCTCATGTACGCCGGCGAGCCGATGAGGATGCCTGTCGCGGTCCTCGCCTGTTGAGGACCCGCGAGGAACTTGCTCACGCCGAAGTCGAGTATCTTGACGGTGGCATCGCTGTCGCCAGGCTCGGTGTGAAGAAAGATGTTGGACGGCTTCAGATCGCGGTGGATGATGCCCCGCTCGTGCGCGGCGGAGAGGCCGCGCGCGATGTCCCGAGCGATGCGCGAGGCATCGTGGATCTCCAGCTTGCGCTTGCGCTTGAGCAAGGACGAGAGCGTCTCTCCGGAGAGCAGGGGCATGACGAGGAACGGGTCGCCGTTCTCCGTCTCGGCAGCATCGTAGATATCGACGATGTTGCGGTGGCTCACGGCGCCGCAGGCGCGCGCCTCCCGCAGCAGCCGGACGCGGAGCTCCGGGTCGGGCCGCACCAGCAGCTTGAGCGCGACCTCGCGAGAGGTAGCCTCGTTGTGCGCTGCCCAGACGACGCCCATCGCCCCTTCGCCGATCCGCCGGAGAAGGCGGTACTTGCCGCAAATGAGCGCACCTGGCGGCGGCGCGGCAGGAACCGAAGGGGACTGCATGGGATGGTCTCGCTGGAGGACGGACGTGGCAGCAGGTCGACGGTGCCTGGGAAGAAGTGTCGCAGGTGAGGCAGCGCACCGTCAAGAAAAGCCGCCGGCCGGGCTCGCAGAGCGCAAAACCGCTCCGACGCCTCCGCTGTAGACGCGCGCTCAGCGCGCGTGATCGTCGCCGCCTCGCCGCTGCCCGGGAATCGCGGCGCGACCGTGGCGCCACCTCGGGAGGGGCGGCCCGCGCCGCGGAGAGGTCGAGTCTATTTCTTGAGCTTCGCCTCGCACTGCTTCTTCGCCAAGAACCTGAGATGAGCGCACGAGGCCGGGGACGGCGCAGCCTTCGCGGGCTGCGACGTCGCAGGCTGCGATGTCACGGGAGGCGCCCCGAGCGTCGAGCTGCCCGGCTTCGCGCCGCTCGCCGTCCCCGCCGCCGCGCCCGCCCCGCCGCCTGGCGCCGCCGCGCCCGCTCCGCCGCCTGACGCCGCCGCAGCGGCTGCGCTGCTCGCCGGAAGGACGCTCGGCGCCGACGGCACGGGCGGCGCCAACGCCGAGGAGCCCGGCGGCGCCTCCGCGGATGGCGCCGAGGGCTCCTGCGCCGACGGCTCTGCGTTCCGCGGCGGCGCTTCCCCGCGCTCCGGCGCGGCGACCGTGTCTCCGGCTCGGTCCAACGACGGCATCGCGCTCCCGGACACTTCCGGCGCGGCCGACGATGTCTCCGGCGACCTCAGCGAGATGAGCATCCCCACGACGATCAGCGACAGCGCGGCAGCCACGATCGCGAGCGTCGCGGCCGTACGCTTGCGCCTCGGTTCCTCACCGTGCGGGGCCCGCTCGTGAGCGTCCTGGGCCTGGTGCACCCCGACCTGGTGGACCGACGGGTGGTTCGAGACGAGCGGGGTCGTCGACGAGCTTCCCGCTTGCCGCGGCGCGCCCGTTGCCGTGGCCCCGCCCGGCCTGGAGTCCGAGGCGCTCGCGCCCGCTTCCGGGCCGAGCCTCGCGGCCGGCGCCGAGCTCCAGCTCGGCTGCGCGGCGATGCCTCCCGGCGGCAGCGCGCCAGCAGGGCCGAGGCCCCCCGGCCCCACCCGGCCCTCGGGCATCGGCGGTGCGTTCATGCGCACCGTCATCGCCCAGGAGCCCTGCTGCGGCGCCGCCACGGGCGCAGGCTGCACCGGAGCGGCTTGCACCGCGCTCGCCTGGGACGGCTCCGGCGCTGCAAACGCCGCCACCGACGACGACGTCCGCGGCGCAGCGGCGGCAGGCCCCGCCGCCGAATACGCCCCCGACCCAGGGAGCGGCCCCGCGGGCCCGGCCGCATCCGCGTTCTGCCGCGTGAGGGGCAAGGTCGCCACGTCCTCTTCCCGCGAGGCGCGCACCACGGACGCCGCGGCCAGGTGCTGGCCCGAGCTGCCCGGACGCCGAGGAACCGCGCCCGCCGCATGGCCGGCCCCCGACGCTGGCCCCCCATCCGCCACGCGGCTCATGCCCGACGCTGGCCCCGCAGCCACCTGCCCCGGCCCCAGCGACGGCGACCTCTGCGCCTCAGGCGACTCCTGCATCGGGAGCGGGGCCCGCGGCCCCCCACCGAGCAGCGCCAGCGGCAGCGCTCCCGCGCCCACCTCGACGCTCCCCGGCCGGTTCACGACCGACCCGGGTTGCGCCACCGACGCAGGCTGCGCCGCAAGCGCCGACCCGGGTTGCGCCATCGAGGCAGGCTGCGCCGCAAGCGCCGACCCGGGTTGCGCCGCGAGCGCCGACCCGGGTTGCGCCGCGAGCGCCGCCCCGGGTTGCGCCGCGAGCGCCACCGTGCCGCCTTGCGACTCCTGCCAGCCGGCGTCCACGTCCTCGTCCGGGGGCGCCTCCCGCCCCTCCGGCGACGACTGCCGCAGCGCCGCGTCCCTGCCCGGGCCCACGCCGCGCTCCGTGTACCGATCGAGCAGCGCCGCGACCTCCGCCGCAGAGCCGATCCGCTCCGCGCGATCCCTGCGCATGCAGCGGGCGATCAGGTCGACGAGCCCCTGGTCCACCCGCCTCAGGTACTTGGACACGGTGGGGATCTCGCCGGTCAAGATCCCCATGAACACCGCCTGCGCGTCCCCCTGGAACGGGCGCATGCCCGTCAGCATCTCGAACAACACCACGCCGAGCGCCCAGATGTCGGCCCGGTGATCGACGTTCGGCTCGGCCCTCACCTGCTCCGGGCTCATGTAGAGGGGCGACCCCACCGCGCCGCCCTGCACCGTGTGCAGGCCGTCGTTGACCGAGAGGTTCTTGGCGACCCCGAAATCGAGCACCTTCACCACCGGCTCGTCCATGTCCGGCTCGCGGTGCAGGAAGATGTTCGCCGGCTTCAGATCGCGGTGGATGATGTGCATCGCGTGCGCCGCCGCGAGCCCCCTCGCCACGTCTCGCCCGATCGACGCCGCCACGGGCGGGTCGAGCCGACGCCGCCGCGCGAGCAGCTCGGCCACGGTCTCCCCCGTGAGCAGCTGCATCACCAGGAACGGCTCCCCGGCCTCGGTCTCCCCCATGTCGTAGATGTCGATGACGTTCCGGTGCCGCAGCGCCCCGCTGTTGCGCGCCTCGCGCTGCAGCCGCAGCCGGAACTCGGTCTCCGGCCGGTGGATCAGCTTCAGCGCCACCTCGCGGGCGGTCGCCACGTTCACCGCCGCCCAGACGACGCCCATCGCCCCCTCGCCGATCTGGCGCAGGAGCCGGTACTTCTTGTCGATCAGCACACCGGACGCGAGCAATGTCGAGCTCTTCGGCGAGGGCATCATCGGCTTTCCGGAAGCGCGGCACGCCCCCCCATCACGGAGCGCGCACGGACGGCCGCGACAAGCAGCGCGAGGCGAGCACCGGCGCCCCCACGAGGCCCCCACCGCCCAGCGCTCGCGCCGCGCGCTCCGTCATCCATCCGCGCCCGTGCGACGTGACATCCGGTCCCCAGGTCCACGGGACAGCCTCCTGAGCGGGGCATCCTACAGCAGTTCTCCCTGGCGCGATACGTTCCCTGCGACGACGAACGCACGAAGAACACCGACGAGGAAAGAGGGAGAGGCCCGATTCGCTCCAGCCAGGCGCGGACCCACGCTCGTCGCCAAAGCCGGCGAATCACTCGTGGAGGAAAGCGAGGCGCACATGAGCGACACAACCATCATGAAGGTCTCCTCCGGCCGCTCTCCGAAAGGCCAGATGGGACAAAAATACCTGGCCTCCGGGATCCAGGTCTCGATGCGACTCTGGGAACGCGAGCCGCCAGGCGACGCCAAACAGCCGACCGCGCGGGATTACGAGACCGTGGGGTTCGTCATCGCTGGACGGGCCGAGCTGCTCATCGAGGGGCAAATGGTGCGCCTCGAGCCGGGCGACTCCTGGACGGTCCCCAGAGGGGCGTCGCACTCCTACAAGATCATCGAACCGTTCACCGCCGTGGAGGCGACGAGCCCGCCCGCTGGCGTCCACGGGCGAGACGAGACCGGGGCGACGCCCTCTGGCAAGACCTGAGACAGCGACGCGGGGGTCTCGCCCCCCGGAAGCCCGAGCTCACCCAGACGTCACAGCGCGGTGCCAGCGCCGGACGCGGGCTTCTCCTTGTCCTGCGCTCCCTTGGCGCGCCCCGCCGGCTGCTCCGCGGCGGCACGCCCCGCCGGCTTCTTGTCGTCCGCTCCGCCCGCCGCCGGCTTCTTCTCGCCCTCGGCGGCCTTCTTCTCCTCCGGCGTCGCTCCGGCCAGGTCGCCCGCGCCCGCCGTCCCGGCGCCGCCGGGCTTCCCCTCGCCCGCGCCCACCTCGACGGGCGTCACGAGCACCGCCGGCTTCACCGGCTCGGCCGCCGCCTTGTCGCCGTCGTCCACCGCGCCCGCGGCCGGCGCCGACGCCACGCGGACCTCCTCCTCGCGCGGCTCGACCGGCGTCGGGTCGTCCGGATGCGAGGTCGGCACGTACACCACCAGCCGATCCCCGGGCATCAGCGGGCTCCGCCTCGAGCGCTGGTTGATCCGCTCCAGGCTGCCGACGCTGAGGCCGTACCGGCTCGCCAGCTTGCTGAACGAATCCCCCTCCCGCACCGCGATCTCGATGCGCTTCCGCCCCTTCAGCCCCTCGAAGTGCGCGAAGAACTCCTCCGAGCCGACCTCCATGACGCGCGCGTCGCCCTCGTCGAGCAAGAACACGCCGTCGTTGCGCTGCGACCTCGGGACGAACAGCTGGAGCGTCATCCCCTCATGGAGCGACGCCCCGGGCGCCAGCGTGTTCCAGCGGCAGATCTCGTCGGGCGTCACCGAGAGCACCGCCGCCAGATCCCGCAGCGCGTCGCCCGCGACCACCCGATAGAACACCCGCCGGCGCCCCTCATAGGAGAAGCGCTGCGCCGGGACCACCACGACCGGCTTCCCCTCCGACGACAGCGGCGCGCCGCTCGCGAGCAGGTGCTCGGCCGCCGCCGCCCCGACGCCCTCCGCCGCCGGGACGAACAGCAGCGCCCCGGGGCGCACCGGCTCGCCAGGGCGCAGGCCGTTCAACGTCTGCAGCGTCCACCGCGTCGTCCGCCGGAACGTCGCGATGTCGTCGAGCGACTCGCCCCAGCGGACGAGGTAGCGCTCCAGCTTCGGCTCGCGCTCCAGGAGCTTCGGCATCGACTTCGCCGCACGCGCCCCCGCCCCCGCGGGCACCCGGACCTCCCAGCGCGCCTGCTCCTTCGCTTCCACCGGCGACGGCGGCGTGCGCTTCGCGACGAGCTGCGGGTTGAGCGCCTCGATCTCCGGCGCCCCCGCGCCCGACGCCGCCGCCACCGCCTGCAGCGACACCCCGGAGCCGAGCGAGATCTTGTCGAACGTCACCGCCGGATCGAGCTCCACGTCGTCGCAGCCGAACACCGACGGGTTCCGCGCCACGATCGCGATCGCGAGGATCTTCGGCACATAGAGCGCCGTCTCGAGCGGCATCCCCGCCTCGAGCCGCGACAGCTCCCAGAAGTCGTTCGTGTTGTACTTCCGGATCGACGCGAGCAGCCCCCCGTACCCCATGTTGTACGCCGCGAACGCGAGCTCCCAGCCGCCGAAACGCCGCCGGAGATCCGAGAGGTACCGCGCCGCCGCCAGGGTGGATCGCTCTGGATCCAGGCGCTCGTCGACCCAGCGGTCGACGGTGAGGCCGTAGATGCGCGCCCCCTCCGGCATGAACTGCCAGAGGCCGGCCGCGCCGGCCGGGGACTGGATGGTCGGGTCGAAGCCGCTCTCGACGAGCGAGAGCCAGAGGAGATCCTCCGGGAGCCCCTGCTCGCGGAGGATGCGGCGGATGGCGGCGCCGTAGCGGCCGCTCTTCTTGATCCACGTGACCACGGCGGAGCGGCCGCGCGGGTCGTCCTTGTAGTACTCGAGGTAGCGCACCACCCGGCCGTCCCAGCGGACCGGGACCTCGGGCAGATCGAGCTGGCGCAGCCAGGAGATGTCGCGGGTCTCCGCCGCCTCCGCCGGCGGGGCGGGCAGGCCTGCAGGCGGCAGGCCGGAGACCTCGAGGCGCGGCTCGCCCGCGCCGAGCAGGAGCGTGCCGTCGACCGGCCACGCGGGCCCGGCGCTCGGGGCCGCGCCGGGGAAGAGCGCCAGGTCGATCGCGCGCAGCGTGCGGAGCTCGGGCGACTCGCCGGTGCTCGTCCCCGCCGGCGTCGCGGTGCCCGCGATGACCCGCCGCGCCGCCTCGTCGGGCACGCCGGGCTCCCCCGGCTTGCGCGTGCTCTTCGCCGCACCCTTCTTCGTCGACGCCTTCGATCGCCCAGCGGCCTTCGCCGGCGTCTTGGCCGCGCTCTTCGCGCCGCCCTTCCCGCCAGACACGGCCGCCACCCTGACCGGCGCAGGCTTCTCCGCCTTGCCCTCGGCCGACCCATCCTTCTTCGCGTCGACCTTGGCCGGCTCCGCCTTGCCCTCGGCCGACCCATCCTTCTTCGCGTCGGCCTTCGCGGGCTCAGCTTTCGCGGGCTCCGCCTTCGCCGGCTCCGCCTTCGCCGCGTCGGCCTTTGCCGGCTCCGCCTTCGCGGGCTCAGCTTTCGCCGCGTCGGCCTTCGCCGGCTCCGCCTTCTTCGCGTCGGCCTTCGCCGGCTCCGCCTTCTTCGCGTCGGCCTTCGCGGGCTCCGCCTTCGAACCGGCCGCAGGCGCCGCTACCTCCGAAGGAGGCGCCGCAAGGCCGTCGAAAGCGACGCCCGAGAGGGCGGCCAACCAGCCAAGACATACAAGCCTGCGTGCGGCGCGTCGGATCCGCATGTCAGGGACCGACCTGTCTCACGATGCGCCCGAGGGGTCAACTTTGGCTGCCCGCTGAAACCCAGCTCACCTTAGGAAAGCAGCGCGATGAAATCGCCGATCGCCGTGAAAGGCAGGCTCTCGTTCACGACCCCGGCCCGCACCGCGGCCCCGGGCATGCCGTAGACCACCGCGGAATCCTCGCTCTCGGCCACCACCGTGCCCCCGGCCGCGCGCACCGCCCGCGCGCCGTTCACCCCGTCGTCGCCCATCCCCGTCAGGATGATGCCCACCGCGCGGCTGCCGCCCACCTGCGCCACGCTCCGGAACAGCCGGTCCGCGCTCGGAACGTACCGATCCCCGGGCGCCGGCGCCCCCACCCGGATCCGGATGTCGCCGCTCAACCCGACCCCGCTGCCCGGCGTCACCGCGATCTCCATGCACATCCTACCCGGGCACACATAGGCCTTGCGGGCCACCACCTGCTCGCCGTTCTGCGCCTCGACCACCCGGAGGCCGCCCTTCCGATCGAGCCGCTCCGCGAACGTGCGGGTGAACTTGTCCGGCATGTGCTGCGCGATGAAGATCGCGCCGGGGAAGCGATCCGGGATCCGGTTGAAGATCTCGAGGAGCGCCGTGGGCCCGCCCGTCGACGAGCCGACCGCCACGAGGTGGCGCAGCGAGACGCCGAGCCGCGACGACTCCTGCACCGCGCGCGGCGACGCGGGCTGCGCCGCCCGCGCCGGGGCCGGCGCAGCCGGCATCGGCGACCGGGGGCGGAGGTAGCGCACCAGCAGGACCTTCTGGATGATCTCCCGCCGGATCTGCGCGTCCGCCGTGAACTGCCGGTCCGGCTTCGCCACGAAGTCGACGGCGCCCAGCTCGAGCGCCTTGAAGACGTTCTCCTTGTGGCTGTAGCTCGAGACGATGATGACGGGCGTCGGCTGCCTCGCCATCAGGATGCGCAGGAAGGTGAAGCCGTCCATGCGCGGCATCTCGAGATCCAGCGTGATCGCGTCCGGCCGGAGCTGCGCGGCCTGACGGAGCGCGTCGTCGCCGTCACCGGCCTTGCCCACGACCTCGATCTCGTCGCTTCCGCTCAAGATCTCGGCGATGTTGCGCCGGTTGTACGCGGAGTCGTCGACGACGAGCACGCGCAGGGGAGCGAATGTCATGAGCGCAAAACCTTCCGCCGGAGGTTCATTCTACCCCACCCGGAGCGCCATGGGACCAACCGTCGCCTGCGCAGCCTCGACTTCGTCGGCACCTCATCCGCCCTCCTCCCCGCCGCCCCGGTCCGGGCCGCCCCGATCGGGCGAGATCTCCGGGATCCCCAGACGCAGCGTGGCCGCCGGCTTGCGATACACGAGATCCTCCCGAAGGTGCACGAGCTCGAACGCGGTCGTGACGTTGAGGAGCGACTCGGAGTGGCCCAGCAGGAGGAAGCCGCAGGACGAGAGGCGCTCGTAGAAGATGTCGATCACGCGGCGCCGCGAATCCTCGTCCAGATAGATGAGGACGTTGCGGCAAAAGATGACGTCCACGCGCCCGACCACCGCCGCGCGCGACGAGTCGAGCAGGTTCAGGTGGCCGAACTGGCAGAGCGTCCGCAGCTCGTCCGCCACGTGGAACCCGTCCGGGCGCTCCACGAAGTAGCGCCGCTTGAGCTCGGGCGGCGTCGCGCGGAACGACGAGGCGCCGTACACCCCCCTGCGCGCCGCGATCACGCAGCGGCGGGAGATGTCGCTGCCGAAGATGCGGACCTCGCGGCGCTCCGCGGCGCCCGACTCCCGCGCGGCGATCGCGATCGAGTAGACCTCCTCGCCCGTCGAGCAGCCCGCGCTCCAGATGGACAGCCGGCCCCTGGCGCCCCCCGCCTTGACGATCATGGGCACGAGCTCGGTCATGAGCGCGCGCAGCTGGTAGTCCTCGCGGAAGAAATATGTCTCGTTGACCGTGATGAGCTCGAGCGCCTCGTCGAGCTCGGCGCGCCCGCGGCTGTGGAAGCGCAGGTACTCGTGGTACTGCGCGAACGACGAGAGCCCGAGCTCGACGACCCGCTCGCGGAGCCGGCGCTCCATCGACGTGCGCGCCTCGGGCCCGAACTGGAGCCCGCAGTGCTTGTTGAACAGGTCGCGCAGCCTCTGGAACTCGTCAGGCAAGAGGCGGATCTCGTCGTCCCGCCGCCGGTTCACAGCACCTTCCCCGACGGCGGCCCGCCGGCCGTCCCCGAGGGGGACGCCGCGCCCTCACCGCCGTCGACGGCCACGGGCGCGCTCAGCCGCTCCGCGGCGTCGCCCCAGGGAGGATCCGAGCGGAACGGCGCGCCCCCCTGCGCCGCGGCCGCGACGAGATCGGGCTCCCCCGACGCGCGCACCAGCCCGAGCAGCTCGCGCGCGCGCGCCCGCTCGTCGCTCGCGCGGTCCGCGAGCGACGCGTACAGGCGGCCCAGCGCGCGCGCCGCGGCGAGCCGGACCTCGCGCTCCTCGTCGGCCAAGGAGACGCTCAGCACGTCGAGCGCGGAGACGCCCGCCGCCGCCGCGATCGCGGTCACGGCCGCCCGGCGCGCGCGCACGTCCCCCACCGACGCGACGCTCGTGAGGAACGCGATCTCCTCCGGCTCCGCGTCGCCGAGCGCCTCGATCACGATCGCCGCCGCGAGGTGGGTGTCCTCCGCCAGCGCGAGCCCGCGCGCGAGCTCGCGCGCCGTCGCGGGGTAGCGCTCCGTGAGCCCCGCGAGCGCGCTCTCCGCCGCGCGCGCCACCGGCAGCGAGATCGCGCGCGTCTGCGAGACGACGAGCGGGAAGTCGACGGCGGCCCCGATCTTCGCGAGCCCGTAGAGCGCGCTGGTCGCCACGAGCGTCGAGGGGCTCCGGACCGACCGCCGCACCGCGCCGAGCAGCTCGGCGAGCGTCGCCTCGACGGCGGGCTGCTCGCCCGAAAGCGCGCCCTCGCGCGCGCCCTGCTCCGCGATCGCCACGGCGCCGTCGAGGAGCGCGGCCGTCGCGTCGTCGACGCCCTCCCAGAGATCCGGGTCGGGATCGATGTGGCGCTCGAGGTAGGACAGCACCGAGGGCAGCGCCTCCGCGCCGAGCAGCCCCAGCGCGCGCTGCGCCGTCTCGACGAGCGCGGGCTCGATCATGGCCTGCACGGCGGCGTCGGCCGCGCCCGGGGCGCGCGCCATCGCCGCGAGCAAGAGCGCCTGGGCGCGCCCGCTCACCGGATCCGCGCCGAGGCCGCGCCACGACGGGGGCTCCGCGCCGCCCGAGCCCGGCGCGGCGCCGGCGGCCTGCACGAGGCGGGCGCCCACCTCGGGCGGCGCCGCCCGGAGCGCGTCCACCGCGTGCGGCGCGAGCGGCCCCTCGGCGAGCCGCGCGAGCGCCCGGACGAGCTGCGCGAACGCGCCGCCCCGCGCCGTCGCGAGCGCCCCGCAGAGCGCCCGCGGCGCCTCCGGGCTCTCCGCGAGCGCCGCGGCGACCAGCGCCGCCGGCCGGAGGATCGGGTCGTCGATGAGCGACGAGAGCACCCGCCACGGCACGGGCGCCTCGAGCCCGTTCAGCCCGTTCAGCGCGGTCAGTCGCACGAAGCGATCCCGATCGGCGAGCCGCTCGTACAGGATGTCCGTCACCCGCTCGCGCGCGATGAGCCCCATCCCGGCGATCGCCTCGATCGCGCTCTGGCGCAGGTTGTCGTCCTGCTCGGCGAGCGCCGCGTAGAGCGGGTCGAGCGCCGCCGGGTCGCGCGTGCGGCCGAGCGCGTCGACGACGAGCTTGCGCTCGTCCCCCGCGAGCGCGCCGAGCGCGTCGACGAGCGCCGGCGTGGCGTCGCGCCCGCAGTAGCCGAGCACCTCGATGGCCGCGTTCCTGAGGCCGACGTCCTCGCTCTTCTGGAGCGCGTCGAGGAGCGCCGCGACGAGGAGCTGCGGGGCGGACGGCCGCTCCCCCTCGGCGCCGGCGCCGGGCGAGGCCGGCCGCTCCCCCTCGGCGGCCTGCGCCGACGCGGAGGTCGGCGCGGCCTGGATCAGCCGGTGGCAGGCGTAGGTCGCCTCCTTGCGGACGCGCCAGTCGGGATCCCCGAGCGCGCGGAGCAGGAGCGGCAACGCCTCGACGACGTCGGCCCTGCCGAGCCGCGCGGCCGCCTGGCGGCGCTCCTCGGCGTCGTCCGCGGAGAGCGCCGCGGCGATGGCCGCGATCGGCATCGGCGTGCTCCGCGCGCTGGGCGAGATGGACTCGGGCTCGGCCGGCCAGGAGCCCGCGTCGCCCGCGCGCGGGCCCTCGAACGGGCCGAGATCGTCGAACGCGCGGCTCACGGGGCCTCCAGGAGGGCGCCCGACGCGGCGAGCGCGAGCGCGAGCTCGATGAAGCGCCCGACGTCGAGCACGAAGATCATCCGCTCGTCGTGGGTCGTCACCCCCGTGATGCCGCGCAGATCGCTGCTGCCGCCCACCGGCGGCGTCGGCCGGTAATCGCCGCTCGTCCCGAAGACCTCCGTCACCGCGTCGACGACGAGCCCCACCGTGTGCGTCCCCACGTCGACGAGGATCCACTTGGTGCTGCGGGTCGGATCGACCGGGGGCAGCCCGAAGCGCACGCGGAGCTCGATGACCGGCACCACCTCGCCGCGGTGGTTCGCGACGCCGGCGACCTCGGGGGGCGTGTGCGGCAGCGTGGTCACCTCGAGCGGGTTCACGATTTCGCGGACCCGCGTGATGTCGATCGCGTAGTGGACGTCGCCGACCACAAAGCCGACGAGGCTCTTCTGTGGGTCGGGACGGCTGCGCTCTCCAGTCAACGGCATCTGAGCCTCCGAGCGCCCGGGCTCTACGAGCCGCCCGGGCGCGGACGAATCGTCCCTTAGGACGCGAGTATGGCCTGCAGGTCGAGCAGGATGATGACGCGCGGCTGCGCCTCGCCCTGGGTGCCATCCGACGCGCTCGCCCCGTGCATGGGCCGGGCGATGCCGGCGATGTAGCCCGCCACGTCTCCCCCGAGCGCCGTCGCGGCGTGCTCGATCTCGGCGTCGGCGAGCCGGTAGACCTGCTGGACCTCGTCGACGAAGAGGCCGAGCGTCTCGCCGTTCGCCGCGTCGACGAGCAGGATGCGCGCCCGCCGCTGCGCGGCGCTCTCGTGCAGCCGCATCCTCCGCCGCAGATCGATGACGGTGACGAGCTGCCCGCGCACGCTGACGATGCCCATCGTCGAGTCCGGCGCGCGCGGCACCGGGGTGAGCGGGGGCGGCTTCAGGATCTCGCGCACGAGCGAGACGGGCGCGGCGTAGGTGTCGCCCGCGAGCGTGAACGCGAGGTACTCGGTCCGCGGGCCGCTCGCCTGCGCGCGCGAGTTCCGCTTCGAGACCGGTATCCGGGCGGGCCTTCGGGTGAGGTTAGCCATGGGTGCTCCGCGGATCGTTGCGCTGCCGGTCCCCGCCGTGGAGGATCTCCTCGATGAGCGCCGGGGCGTCGAGGACGAGCGCGATGCGCTGGTCGCCGAGCTCGGTGGCGCCGGAGAAGCCGCGCACCGAGGAGAGCGACGGGCCGAGCGCCTTGATCACGACGTCCTGCTGCCCGATGAGCGTGCTCACGACGAGGCCCAGCCTGCGCGCGCCGACCGACGCCACGACGATGTACTTGCGCTTGTTGCCCCCCTGGAGCCCGAGCGTCGCCCGGCCCCCGTCGCCCCGGCGCCCGCCGCCCACCGCGGCGCGCGCCGCCGAGCCGCCGCGCGCGCCGCCGAGCAGGCCGGCGATGCGCGCGCTGAGCTCCTCCTCCTCGTTCAGGCCGAAGAGCCGCGCCAGGTAGCAGAGCTGGAGCGTGCTGTTGCGCAGCGTGATCATCTCGCGGCCGTCGATCTGGCGCACCGTGGCCTCGTCGAGCGCGACCGCCTCCTGCACGTTGGTCAGCGGGATCGCGAACAGCCTGTCGGCGACCCGGACGATGAGCGCGCTGATGATCGCGAGCGTGATCGGCAGCGTGACCGTCATCTTGGTGCCGATGCCGGGCTCGCTGTGCACGTCGATGACGCCGCCGAGCTTGCTGATGTTCGTCTTCACGACGTCCATCCCGACGCCGCGCCCCGAGAGCTCGCTGACGTCGGTCTTGGTCGAGATGCCCGGCTGGAAGATGAGGTTCAGCACCTCGCGGTAGCTCGTCGTCCGCGCGTCCTCCGGCGTCATGACGCCGCGGCGCAGGGCGGCGTCGAGCAGCTTGTCGACGTCGATGCCCTTGCCGTCGTCCTCGATCTCGATGACGACGTGGTTGCCCTTCTGGAAGGCGTTCAGCGCGATCGTGCCGACCGCCGGCTTGCCCACCGCCTCGCGCATGCTCTTCGACTCGATGCCGTGGTCGATGGCGTTGCGCATCATGTGCATGAGCGGGTCGCTGAGCTCCTCGACGATGAGCTTGTCGACCTCGGTCTCGGCGCCCGTGATGACGAGGTTCACGAGCTTGTCGGCGTCGCGGCTGATCTGGCGGACGACGCGCGCGAGCTTGTCGAAGACCTGCCCGAGCGGCACCATCCGGACCTCGAGGATGCCCGCCTGCATCTGGGCGAGGTGCCGGTCGAACGTGCGCTGGAGCCTGTGGAGGTCGAGGGAGAGCTCGCGCTCGGTGGGCGCCGCGCGGAGCCGCTCGACGAGGCGGCCGAGCGCGGAGCGGACGAGGGCGAGCTCGCCGACGATGTTCATCAGCCGGTCGAGCTTGTGGATGTCGACCCGCACCGTCTGCGCGACGGAGCGGATCGAGCTGAGCTCCCCCTTGCGGTTGCCGCGCGCGCTCGACGGCGGGCTCGCCGCCGACATCGAGCCGGTCAGGTCGACGGCCCGCGACACGCCGGTCGGCGCGCCGCCCCGCAGCGCCGCGGACATCGACGGCATGCCCGGCGGGGCGACCCGGCCGTGGCCGTTGTTGTTGCGCCGCGGGATCTCCTCGACGGCGGCGCCCGCCTGGTGCAGCGCGCGCTGGAGCTCCTCGAGCGGCGCGCGCGAGGCCATCAGGATGTCGAGCTCGATCGAGTCCTGGTCCGCGCCCGCGCCGGTCGGCAGGTAGGTGATGATCTCGCCGTACGGCTTCGCGGTGATCTTCAGGTCGTCGAGGGCCTGATCGATCGTGGCGAGGTGGAACTGCACGCGGAGCCGGAACAGGGTCATCCCGCTCGCGATGTTCGTGCGCAGCCGGTGCTCCTCGTACTCGGTGAGCACGGAGAGCAGCCCCGGATCGAGGTCGTAGTTGTCGTCGGGGAGGCCGGCCGCGCTCGGGCCCGCGTCCTGGTGCAGCTGGCGCAGGAGGTCGTCGACCTCGGGCATCGGCGCGTCGCGCCCGTCCTTCTCGTTCTGGAGGATGCGCCCGTAGAGCTCGACGCTGCGGAACAGGAGGTCGAGGACCGACGCGTTGATCTCGATGCGCCCGAGGCGGAGGTTGTCGAGCAGCTCCTCGAGCTCGTGCGAGAGGGTGGCCATCCGGGTCGCGCCGAAGAGCCCGGCGAGCCCCTTCAGGGTGTGCACGGCGCGGAAGACGTCGTTGATGACGTCGGGGTCGACCTTGTTGGTCCGCACCGCCTCGTCGAGCGCGAGGAGGTCGCGCCCGAGCCCCTCGACGATCTCCTGCGCTTCCGAGAAGAACTCTTCGCGCGCCCGATCGCCGCTGTCGACCATCAGCCGCCGCCTCCCTCGCCGGAGCCGGGCTGCTTGGTGCGGGCCGCGGGCTCCTCCGCGTGGGGGGCCTCTGCGCGCGGAGAGGGCGCGGCCGCGCGCTCGTCGACGCCGGCGGCGCCGTCGGACGGCGAGGCGCCGGCCTGCGGCGCCTCGGCCCGCGCGTCGAGGCTCGCGACCACGGCGTCGCGCAGGGCCTCGGGCGTGAACGGCTTCGGGAGGAAGCGGTCGGCGCCGAGGCGGAGCCCGCGCTGGATGTCTCGCTCGGTCGCCTGCGTGGAGATGATGAGGATCGCGACGTGCCGGTAGCGGTCGCTCTGCCGGACGAAGCGGATCACCTCGAGCCCGTTGATGTCGGGCATGTTGATGTCGGTGATCACGAGGTCGAACGCGCCGCGCGGCAGGAGCCGGAGCGCGTCGAAGCCGTTCACGGCCTCCACGATGTCGACGTCGCCCGCGAGCCCCAGCACGCGGTCCTCCAGCGTCGAGCGGATGTACGCTCGCATTGCCGGCGAGTCCTCGACGATCAGGATGCGTGCCATGCGGCGACAGGGTAACGGAAATCGGCCCGGGGAGACCAACTCGCTGAGCGCCCGGAGGCGACGCGCGCGGTTTTCGACGCGCGGGGCTATGTACGGCGGTCTCCCTCCCGGAGTAAACCAGCGCGAGCGCCTCCCTGCACGATCGGCGAGGCGGCCGCGCGGGCGGCGCGTCTGGCGAGGCCGCGCTGGCGGCGCGGCCGAGCGGGGCCGCCCAGCGCCGCGCCGCCAGCGCCTCGGGGGTGTGGGGCCGCCTCCGCCGGCGCGGCCGTGCGGCCGTGCCCGCCCGGCGAGGCGGCCGCGGGGGGAGGGCCACCTGCGGCAGCGAATTGACATCGCGGCGTCCGATGCGCGCTAATCGCGCGCGTGAAAATCCTCCTTTGTTCTCCAGCGTTCCGGATCCTGCTCGCCGCCCTGTTCGCCCTGTCGAGCGTGGCGTGCGGCGGCGGGCTGCGGGTGACCCGGATCAACTCCGCCCAGAAGAAGCCGAACAACGTCTGGGTGTTCTTCAGCGTCGATGCCGGCGAGGACGAGCCGGTGGGCGGCCTCACGGCCGAGGACTTCGAGATCTACGAGGACGGTGACCTCGTCTCGAAGTTCGAGAGCAAGCAGACCATCCAGAACCCCGAGGTCGCGGCGGTCATGTACACGATGCTGCTCGTCGACATGAGCGGCAGCATCACCGAGTCGGGTCAGGCCGACGCCCTCGTCGACGCCGCGCAGTCGTTCAGCGATCGGGTCGGCAAGAGCCAGAAGGTCGGCGTCTATGCGTTCGACGGCGAGGTAAAAATCCACTCGGTGGTGCCGTTCACCGAGGCGCAGGGCTCGGTCCAGGGTGGGCTCGAGGGCCTCCGGAGCTACAAGCCGAAGGACACGTCGACGAACCTCCACGGCGGCGTGGTCGAGGGCATCCGGGAGCTCAAGAAGCAGCTCGACAAGGACCGGCGCCCCCTCAAGTTCGGCACGCTCGTCGTCTTCTCGGACGGCACCGATCGCGCGAACCGCGTGAGCCGCGAGGACATGCTGAACGAGCTCAAGAAGGAAGACTACGAGAACTACCAGATCTTCGTCGTCGGCGTCGGCGCCGAGATCGAGAAGGCGCGGCTCGACGAGATCGGGCGCGACGGGACCGAGCTCGCGGCGGACCAGGCGAAGGTCAAGGAGTCGTTCGACAAGATCGCGGCGAAGATCGAGGCGCACATGAAGCGCTTCTACCTGCTCTCGTACTGCACGCCGGCGCGCGCGGGGGAGCACGAGGTGGAGATCAAGGCGATCCGGAAGGATCCGTCGGCCTCGGGGTCGCTCGCGTGGAAGTTCAACGCCGACGGGTTCGGGCCGCCGCCGGAGTGCGATCCCAACACCCCGCCGTCGTTCGATCTGAAGGCGACCGCGCCCGCGGGCGACGACGGCGGCGGCGGCGGAGCGGGCGCGAAGGCGAGCTTCAAGGCGAACGCCAACGTGAAGGTCGAAGCGAAGTGAGGCGCGCCGCGGCCGCGCGAGGCGGCCGCGACGCCGTCCCAGCGGCTCGCCGCGCCCCGCGGCGGGCCTGCTCGATCAGCTGATGCGCAGCAAAGCGTTCCCCTGCTCCGCGATGCCGCCCCTCCGCCCCGCGCGCGGCGCCCGCCGCCGCGCGCGGCTCCTCTCGCTCGCGGTGGCGGCGCTCGTCTCGGCAGCCCGGCCCGCGCCGATCGCGGCGCAGCCGAGCCCCGCCGAGCAGGCGAGCGAGGACCTCTCCGCGGCCCGCCAGCGCTGGAGAGCGGCCGTGGAGAGGGACGATCTGGCCGAGAGCGCTGCCCTCGCCGACAGGTACTTTGCGCTGCTGGAGGACACCTCCGAGCTCGACAACGATCTCGCGCATTTCTACCTCGGCTACGGCGACTACGCGCGCGCCGAAGCGCTGCTGGTGCGGGGCCTGACGCGCGAGCAGCCCTCCTTCAACGACGAAGGGATGCTCTATGCCCGGCTCGCCAACGTCTACATCGACCTCGGGGACCTCCAGAGCGCCGAGGAGCTCCTGAAGCGAGCCCAGCCGCTCCTCCAGGGCTGGGGCGAGTTCTATGCCGTCGACTCGCTCGCGCGGCTGTACCTGGAGCGACGCGCGCTGCGCTCCTTCGCGGAGGCGCTCGACAGGATGCGCGCGATCCTCAAAGAGGCCAACGGCGGCTCGGGGTGGGCCTACGCGATCCCGGATCTGCGCGCCGCGCAGCTCTGCTTGCGGCGCGGGCAGGTCGAGGAGGCCGAGCGGCGCCTCCTCGACCTGCGCCCGCGGCTCGAGCCCGCGCTCCCGGCGCAGAGCGCTGTGCGCGCCGATCTGCTGGAGGAGCTCGGCGTGCTCTTCACCCGCAAGGGCGATCCCGCGGCGGAGGCGCTGCTCCTCCAGGCGCTGGTGATCCGCGAGCGGCTCTTCGCGCCGGATCACCCGGCCATCGTCCGCGCGCTGGGGCACCTCGCGAACCTGTACGTCGCGCAGGGCCGGACCGCCGTCGCCGTGCGGACGCGCGAGCGGGCCGCCGGCCTCCAGGACCGGAGCGCCCGGGCCAACCTGGCGAGGGGCTCCGAGCGGCAGAAGCGCCTGGTCATGGGCCTCGTCCAGCGCGACACCGACGCGACCCTCTCGCTGCACCTCCAGGGTGCCCCGCGCGACCAGGCCGCGGCGCGGCTCGCCCTGCGGTCGATCCTCCGGCGCAAGGGGCTCGCGCTCGACGCCATCGCCGAGAGCTTCGCGTCGCTGCGGCGCGACCTCGACGCCGAGGGCCGGGCGCTCCTCGGCGCCCTCACGCAGCTCGACGCGAAGCTGTCCGCCGCGATCACGCGCGGCCCGATCGACATCCCCGCCGAGGAGCACCAGCGCGAGGTGCAGCAGCTCGAGGCCGAGCGCCAGCGGCTCGAGTTCCGGCTGGCCGCGCGGACGTGCGCCGCGCGCCCGGCGGACGCGAAGGAGCCGCCGATCACCGTCGAGGGCGTGCAGGCGGCGATCCCCGACGGGGCGGCGCTCGTCGAGATCGTCCAGTACCGGCCCCACGACCCGTTCGGGCCGCCGGTGAGGCCGACGTGGGGCAAGCCTCGCTACGCGGCCTATGTCGTCGGGCGGCGCGGGGACGTCACGGGGGTGGATCTCGGCGACGCCGCCGCCATCGACGCGGCCGCCGCGGAGCTCTCGCGGGACCTCTCGAACCCGGAGCGAGACCCCCGGGAGCGCGCGCGTCACCTCGATGCGCTCGTGATGCAGCCGATCCGGGCCGCCCTCGGCGCGGCGCGCTGGATCCTCCTGAGCCCGGACGGCGCGCTGAACCTCGTGCCGTTCGCCGCGCTCGTCGACGAGGACGGCGGCTATCTCATCGAGCGCGCCTCGTTCACCTATTTGACCAGCGGGCGCGATCTGCTGCGCACCGCGGGCGCCGCGGCGCCACAGGCCGCGGCGCCGCGTGGAGGCGTGCTGGTCATCGCCGATCCCGCGTTCGGCAGCCTCTCGGAGCTCGCGCCGGACGACGGCGCCACGCGCGGCCTGCGCTCCGCCGAGCTGGCCGGGGCGCGCTTCCCGCCCCTGCCGGGCACGGAGCGCGAGGCGGAGGCGGTGCGGAGCGCGCTGGCCAGCGCGACGGTCCTGACCGGCCCGTCGGCCACCGAGGAGGCCCTCAAGCGGGCGCAGCGGCCGCGCGTGCTTCACATCGCGACGCACGGCTTCTTCCTCCCGGACCAGGGCTCCCCGGCGGATCCGGCGAGCACCCGCGGCGCCGAGATCGAGGGCCCCGCCTGGAGCGAGAACCCGCTCCTGCGCTCGGGCCTGGCGCTGGCCGGGGCCAACGCGCGGCGGAGCAGCTCGGACGAGGACGATGGCATCCTGACCGCGCTCGAGATCTCCTCGCTGGACCTCCACGGGACCCAGCTCGTCGTGCTCTCGGCCTGCGAGACCGGCCTCGGCGAGGTCCCGCGCGGCGACGGGGTCTACGGGCTCCGCCGCGCGCTGCTCCTCGCCGGGGCGGAGACGCAGGTGATGAGCCTGTGGAAGGTCGGCGACATGGCGACGCGGGATCTCATGACGTCGTACTACGCGGCGCTCGCGCGCGGCGGAGGGCGCAGCGAGGCGCTGCGGTCGGCGCAGCTCGAGATCCGGCGTGAGCGCCCGCACCCGCACGCGTGGGCCGGCTTCATCACCTCGGGCGAGGGCGCCGCACTCGACGGCAGGCAGGTCGCGCCGGCCTTCCCGCGCGTGGCAGAAAGCCCGCGCGGGTGCGCCTGCGCGGCCGGCGAGGGCGGCCCGAGCGCTCCGCCCGCGCTCGCGGCGCTCGCCGCGGCGCTCGTCCTTGTCGCGCGGAAGCGCTGGCCCCGCAGGCCTGGGAATTGGTAGACGTCAACGCCGGAGCCCACCCATCGCGGGCTCGTGGAGGTCTGCATGCGTCGATCGGCGATCGTTCTGGTGCTCCCCGTCCTGGCCTGGATGCTCTCTGCCTGCGGAGGCGCGCAGGCGCCCGAGCAGCCCGCCGCGAAGGAGGGCGAGGCCGAGATCTGCCCCACGGGAGATCCCGGCGTGCAGCCCTGCCCGGAGGGCTGCGTGTGGGACGAGAAGGTCCAGAAGTGCAACAAGGACCGCGGCATCATCGTGCACTACACCCCGGGCGCGGCGGCCACCAAGCCGGCGAAGTGATCATCCCTCGTCGAGCCGCGCCGCCACCTCCGGCGGAAGGCCGCGCAACAGGCCGATGACGCGCGGGCTCGACGCACGCACCTCCCCGACGAGCTGCCGGCGCTCCGCCTCGATCCTGGCGAGGAGAGAATTCGGGCTCGTCTTCCTATCGCATCACGAGCTTGGAGG
This sequence comes from Sorangium sp. So ce124, assembly GCF_051525235.1. NCBI lineage: Bacteria > Pseudomonadati > Myxococcota > Polyangiales > Polyangiaceae > Sorangium > Sorangium sp. So ce124. The sequence goes on along the minus strand of NZ_CP150312.1, from coordinate 2,412,538 downwards.
ATCGAGGCAGGCCGCTCCTCGTCGGGTCAAGCCGCCTTGACGGAGGCTACCCTTTGATCTCTTCTTCTGCTGTGTCAGCGAGGTCTGTCACGAGAGCGCATGTATGCAAGAACCGATGACCCGGGGCTCTCTGATACTCAATGCAGCAGCCTACTCGGACGTGCTGTGTGACGAGGCTGGGGTCCGCCGGGTTCGTCACGGGCTCTCTCAGGATCTCAGGAGGGCGCTGGCCACCATGTCCGGCGCGGCGTGGTACCCTCGCGCCTACTACGTCGAGGTGCTGCGCGGCATCGTCCAGGTCCACAACGAGCCATCGCAGAGCTACCTGGACGTCGTGCGGTGCGGCCGGACGGTCTTCGAGAAGGAAGCGAACACCTTGATGAAGCTGCTTCTCAGGGGGATGAACGCTCGGCTCTTCCTCCGGAAGTTCCCCGACTTCTGGGCGCAGGATATGGTCGGCGGGACGCTGCGGGTGGACTCCTCGCAGATCGAGCGGAACGAGGTGACGCTGCGCGTGACCGAGGTCGCAGGGTTCGAGCACCTCGGACCGCTGTGCGTCGGTTTCGCCGGCCGTGCGCTGGAGCAGGTGACCGGCAAGCAGGTCGACGCGACCCAGACTGGCTGGTCGTTCGACGAGCCAGACGCGGATGAGGTCACGTTGCGCTTCTCGTGGTGAGCGCGCCGACGCGCCGGCGCTATTTCGTTGGATGCGTGGCTGCCATTCCGGAATTCGCTCACGCGCGGCGCTTCCACTCGCGAGGATGTCGGCGGCCGTGAATCACTCCAACAACCACGATGGCGGCGGGCAGGATCCGGTAGAAGACCGCGTACGGGAAACGCTCGACGAGTACGCGCCGGACGTCTCGGTACAGCGGCGGGTACGCGAGCGGTGCGCTCCGAATGCGCTTGATGGCGTCCTCCAGCTCTCGCCGGAAGACGGCGCCAAGCCCAGACCGCTGCTCCTCGTACCAGCGGAAGGTCTCGAGGGCTTCGGCGCGAGCTTCGACGAGGAAGACAACGCGGCTCACGGCTCGTCGGTGGTCATCTCGGCACGGACGTCCTCCCAGGGGACACCGATGGGGCCTTCGAGATCGAGGCGATCAAGCCGGCGGTCAAGCTCAGCGCGGAGCTCGGAGCTCAGAGGCAGGTCGTCCGAAGAAAGGCTTCGCCAAAGATCATCGATCAGAGACAGCTTCTCGTCTGCGGTGAGCTTGGAGAGGTCGAGCGCGGGCTTGCCCATGGGCGTATCCTGCGCCAGAGGGGCCGGCAACGCCAGCGCACGCGAGCCTGGGCGGGCGTCGAGGGCTCCGCCGTCCGTCTTCCGGAGCGTGGCGCCGGCCCCCTGAGGTCGGCGAGTGCCGGCCGCCGCTGCCCACCGATGCTCTGGCGAGCGACCCGCCTCGCTCCTGGTAACCGAACGCCCGGTCGGCGTGCAGATCGGCGCCGGAGACGCGGTCCATGAACTCGCGGATGTGCTTCAGACCGAGCTTCTCTCGATCGGGCTTCTGGATCGAAAGCGAATCGGCAACAGTCACGGGCGGTATCATGCCGCATCAACCATCCGCCATCCGCCGGGCGATGGACTCCCGGCTCCGTGACGGACGAGGGGCTCCCTTAGCTCGCCCAGAGCACCGAGAGATCGAGCTCGACGGCGTCGAATGGCTCGACGCGGACGCGGGCGGCGTCGCGGTGGACGACCGCAGGTCCCCAGCGGCGATCCGCGCCGAGCACGTACACCTCCAGCGTCCGCTGGATGGGGTCGACCAGCCACGCGTGCCGCACGCCCTCGCGCGCGTAGATCGGCATCTTCTCGTCGCGATCGACGTCCTCGGTGGAAACGCTCAGGACCTCGCAGATCCAGTCCGGGGCGAGCGTGAAGTACGCTGTCTCGGGCAGTTCGGGCATGCGCTCGCGGCGCCAGCCGGCGATGTCCGGCACGAGCGCGTCGATCTCACCAGGCGCGTGCGGGTCGGGGAAGTGCAGTTCGGGCCCGTGCAGGATCCACCAGCCACCGGGGCCCCCTCGCCCGCGCTGGAAGGCGCTGTGCAGGTCGGCCCCCAGCGACGACGCGGCATTCGCATGTCGCGGCGCCGGCCGGGGCATGACGTGGAGCACGCCCCGGATGAGCTCCGCCACCTTGTGCGGCGGGACGGCCTCGAGGTCGGCGTACGTCGCGCGGCGCTGCTTCTCGGCGGACTGGCCCACGACGGAAGCCTGCCCGTGGGCGGGCGGCGGGGCAAGGCGTTCAGGTCCGCCCGTCGCTCACCCTCGCCGCGGCCGCAGCGCCCTGATCAGCGCATCGATCCCGCGGGAGCGCCACCTGTAAGCCGTGCTGACCGGCGCGTCTTGCTGCTCGGCCACGTCCTCGATCGACATCTCGAAGATGTCGTGGGCAATGATCACGTCGCCCTCATGCACGGGGAGCTGATGCAGCGCCTCGAGGAAGGCGAGGCGCCGCTCCTCACGCTCGATGGCCTCATCAGGAGTCGGTGCCTCGTGCTCGGTGCTCGGCGGGGTCGCGACGATCTCCTCGCGCTGCACCCGGGCACTTTCGAGGTGATGGCGGACGCGGTGATAGGCCAGCGCCCGTATCCAGACACGAAGCGCTTCTGCGGGCTGCACGTCCGGGTCGGGGCGGTAGCGGTCCTCTTCGCTGGCCTCCCACGCGGCGAGGAGCACGTCTTGCGCGAGGTCTTTGACGTCCTCGCGTGTCGCCCGGCGACCTCGGAGGTACCGCGCGACGAGGGCGCTGACGACGCCTGCTTGCGCGACGAGCTCGGCAGACGTGAGGCGCCTTGGCGCGAAGCGCCGGTTGTGAACGACGATTGCGAGAAGGAAGACGACGAGCTGAGCGAGGGTAAACGCTACTGCGTCCGTCGCCATACCGCTACGCCCTGAACAGGAACGATCGTGACGTACAGCGCGATCAGCATCGACTGCGCGAGATCCCAAGCAGTGAAGACGCCGAAGCGGTAGGGGCCCGCGAGCATCGACAGCTCGGTGATGATGATCAGGCCTGTCGCGACGTGGTGAACCTTCGCCCGCTCCCTCCCGGCGAACCACAGCAGCAGACAGCCGACGGACGTGCAAAGCGCCGCGAGCTGCAAGGCGACGTAGGCCTTGCCGAGGAGCTCACCTCGGAAGGTGGGGTATCCGGCAGCGAGGCCCGCGAGCGCCACGACGTACACCGCGAGCACACCCCACGGGCGCCGCCGGCTGAAGATCCACACCGCGAGCGCCGCCACCCCGGCCATCCAGCCGACGAACAAGGCGCTCTCGACGTGCCCGGCGACGCGAACCCAACCCGTGAATGGGGCTCCCCCGAGCTCGGCCCGCGCCGGCTGCAAGACGTAGAGCCGGATGACCCGGCGCACGACGTCGGAGACAACCCCGTACCCGAGGAGCCATGCGATGGGGCGGTGCTCGGGGCGATACCGCGCGACGACCAAGGCCAGGGCCGCCGACAGGACGGCGAGCCCATACAGCGAGGGGATCACCCCGCCGACGGTACGCGGGGCTTCGTTTCGGGCCAAAAACCGCGCCCCTCCGGTGCAGGAGCACGGGAGGTGTCCGGGGCGAGCTCGCGCCTCCTACGGCTTCCGGTGGCGCCGGCGCGGCCGCTGGATGGCTCGGGGGAGCACGGCGGTCCCGAGGCCGATGAAGACGAGGAAGTGCTGGAAGAAGCGGGCGAGGCTCAGCGGGTCGGGCGGTTCGATCGGCATGTCCGGAAGGCTATCAGCGCCGGCTCGTGGACGTCGTCCGCTTTCTTGGCCCGGTCGGGCGACCTGTGGCACGCGCGTGCGCGCGCGAGGAGCCCATACAACGTCAAGAGGAAAGCCGCGCCCGAGCGACGGCCTTCGCTGCGCGAGCGCCTCGACGTCGCTGCGCGGGAGGCTACCAGGGCTTCCAGCCGGTGGGTGTCGATTTCGTGAGAGAAGATCCGTGGCATCCGTAAGTAGCATCGGCGCGTCACGCGGCGAGCGCCGCCGCTGCGTGCCAGCAGGAGATTCCAGCTCCGGCGGACACTCACCGCCAGACGGCAGCCGGGGAGGCCTTCCGATTATTTCTGTAACTCCGGGGCGGGTCCGGCCACATGAGGCTCGTGGCATCGCTCTCGGAGGTCTGGATGGCGGCCCCGGCGCTCGCGGTCCAGGAGGGGGAGGAGCCGGTGAGCACGCCGGTGGAGGGGGCGGAGCCCGCCGCGCAGAGGCGCGCGCTGGAGGCGCTGTACGCGGCGCACGCGCGGGCCATCCACCGCTTCCTCTGCGATCTGCTCGGGGACACGGCGGCGGCGGCCGACGCGACGCAGGAGACGTTCGTGCGGGCCATGCACCGGCTGCACACGCTGGAGACGCCAGAGCGGCCCGCGCCGTGGCTGTTCGGCATCGCCCGGCACGTGTCGCTGGAGCACCGGAGGGCGCGGCGGCGGCGGCGGCAGGTGCTCGACGACGGGCCGCTCGACGCCTGGGAAGAGCGCCCGGCCGCGTGCGCGGCGCGGGCGCCGGGGGCGCCGCGCACGCCGGAGGACGAGCTGATGGGGCGCGAGGCGCTCACGGTGCTGGCCGGGGCGCTGCATCAGCTCGGCGAGGACCGGCGCGCGGCGCTCTTGCTCCGGCTGGATCACGGCCTCAGCTACGAGGAGATCGCGCGGCTCATGGAGTGGAGCCTGCCCAAGGTGAAGGTGGAGATCCACCGCGCGCGGCAGGAGCTGCGCGCGGAGCTCGTGCGGTACGACGGAGGTGGGCGATGAGCGGGTGCCGTCCCGAGGTGGTGGAGGCGTACGCGCTCGGCGAGCTTTCGGCGGCGGAGGCGGCCGAGGTGGAGGCGCACCTCGCCGGCTGCAGCGCGTGCGCCGAGGAGCTCGCGTGGGTGCGCCGCGAGCAGGCCCTGTTCGCGGCCCGCGGGGCGGAGATCCCGGAGCCGCCGCCCTTCGAATCCATCCTGATGCGCGTGCTCGACGAGGGGCGCGAGGCGCGCGCCGAGGAGGCCGCGCCCGCGCGCGCGGCCGCGCCGACGGTCGACCACGCAGCAGCCCCGGCGCCAGCGCGCCGGCGCGCGGCGGGGCCCTCGGGGAGGTGGGGCAGCCGAGCGCACGCCATGAGCGCGCCGAGCACCCTGAAGAGGTGGCTCCCGCGCGCCGCGGCCGCCGTCGCGCTGGCGCTCGGGGCCGCGCTGCTCGGGCTGCCGCGCGACGCCGCGACGCCGCTCGCGCCGGAGCCGCGCGTGGCCGCGCCGAGCATCGCCCCGAGCGCGCCGCCTGCCCCGCCGGAGATCGTCGTCGAGGAAGAGCACGGCGCGGCCTGCGGGGAGGTCTGCGATGACACGCCCGGGGGGCACGACGTCGACGGCGATCCGTCCGAGCAGCCGGGCGGTGACGGCTCGAGCGCCGGGCCGGCCTGCGACGACGAAATGGCGTGCGCTGATATGTCGTGTGTAACTCCCGAGTCGCAGCGGCCACAGGGAGAGTGAGGCCCGACGAAACGGCGACGCCACAATGGCGACGCGAATCCCGCGCGCCGCGGGCCGAGGAGGAACAGACCATGCGCACTTCGACCCGCTCCCCGCTCGCCTTCCCTCTCCGCGCTGCCGCCACAGCCCTCGCCCTCGTGCTCACCGCCGCGTGCAGCAATGCGCCGGACGACACGGCCCCGATCGAGGAGGTCGCGCCGACGGCCGCCGCGCTCCGCGCTGTGGCTCAGAATCCCGAGGCCAAGAAGCCCGAGGCCAAGAAGGCGGCGGCACAGAAGCCCGCGGCCGCAAATGCGGCGGAGGTGCCCGCGATCCACGGGCCCGGGCGGGCCTGCGATCCGGAGCCGGGGGGCGACTGCGGCTCGTGCGACGGGGCCGGGAATCACGGGCCGGAGCACATGATCGGCGAGGAGGTCGAGCACGTCGACATCCGCAATGCGCCGACCCGCGGCCCAGCCAATGCGCCGGTGACGCTTGTGGTCTTCTCCGATTTCCAGTGCCCATTTTCCAGCAAGTTCGCGGGCGTGCTCGACCAGATCGAGCAGGAGTACCCCGGCAAGCTCCGCCTCACCTTCAAGCACCGTCCCCTGCCCATCCACAAGCAGGCGCGCGTCGCGGCGCGGGCGTCCCTGGCGGCGCACGCGCAGGGCAAGTTCTGGGAGTACCAGGCGGCGCTGTTCGACAAGGCGCAGGGCGCGCTCGACCAGGCGGGCCTCGAGTCGCGCGCGGCGGATCTCGGGCTGGACGTGGCGCGGTTCGCGCGGGACATGCAGTCCCCCGCGCTGGAAGCCCAGGTGGCCGCCGACTTCGAGGAGGGCGACCGGCTCGCGATCGAGGGCACGCCCACGCTGTTCGTGAATGGCCACCGCGTCATGGGGGCGCAGCCCATCGGCGTGCTGCGCACCGCCATCGACCGCGCCCTGGCGGGGAAGTAGCTTCCTTCCGCCCGGAATAGCTCTGCCAGACCTGGATCTGAAAGCAGCGACGCGGCGGGCGGCGCCGGAGCTTCGTTCTCCGTCTGCTTTGGCGCCCTGGTGTGCTCGCGCTCCGGCGCTTTCTCGTCCGCCTTTGCGTCATCACACGCCCTTTCAAGCCGGCCGTGGCGCCCAAGCCGGCGACGTGATCACCCCTCGTCGAGCCACGCCGCCATCTCCGGCAGGAGTCCCCGCAGGAGGCCGATGACGCGCGGGCTCGACGCGCGCACCTCCCCGACGAGCCGCCGGCGCTCCGCCTCGATCCTGCCGAGCTGCGCGCGGCGCAGCGCCGCCCAGAGGCGCGCGCCGGCGGCGATGCTGTCGTCGCCGTGCTCCTCGGCCACGCGCCTGGCCTCCACCGCGTCCTCCAGGGCGTCCCCCACCCGCTCCAGCTCCCACTGAATCTCGGCGCGCCGGAGCAGCGTCAGCGCGTGGTACCGGTCCCCCCGCGCCCGCTGGAGCTGCTCGGCCTGATCCGCGCTCTCCAGCGCGGCCGCGGGCCGGCCCGCCCGCGTGAGCGCCGCCGCCAGGAGCGAGAGCGCCGCCGCGCGGAGCGCTGGGTCCCCGTCCTGCGCCGCCAGCTCCGCGGTCCGCTGCGCGACCTCCGCCGCCTCGGCGGCGCGCCCCTCGCGCATCAGGAAGGCCGAGAGGTTCTGCAGGAGCAGCCGGAGCTGGCCCCGCATCCCCTGCTGCTCGGCCTCGGCGACGAGCCTGCGCAGCCGGTCGATCGCCACGCCGGTCCGCCCCAGCTCCGCCTCGAGCACCGCGAGATCGCCCCCGATGTGGACCCTGTGCCACGCCGAGGCCAGCGGCGCCGCGATGGCGAGCGCGCGCTGGAGATCGCGCTCCAGCAGCCCGTGATCGCGGCGGTTCTGCGCGTAGTTCAGCTCGCACCGGAGCACGCGGGCCGCGAGCTCGGCCGCGGGGCCCGCGCCCGCCGCGAGCTCCACCGCCTCGCCCGCGAGCTCCATCGCGCGATCCCCGGCGGCGACCCCTGCGAGCGCCAGCCGCGCCTCGCAGCGGAGCGCGGCCTCGCCGAGCGCGTCCGCGTCGGCGAGCAGCCCGGGATCGTCGGCCCCCGCCTCGCTGAGCCCGCGCGCCACCTCGAGCCGGTGGATGCGCCGGCGCACGTCGAGCGGCCCGCCGCGCGCCACGACGGCGTGCTCCGAGAGGCGCGCGAGCCGCCGGCTCGCCTCCTCGAGCTTCCGTCCCTGGATGAGCGCCCGGACCGCGTCGATCTCGAGGCCGGCGCGCGCCTCGGGATCCGCCGCGAGCGCGGCCAGCCGATCCGCGAGCGCCGCCGCCTCCTCGAAGAGCCCTGCGGCGGCCGCCTCGGCCATCGCGCGGCCGAGCCAGCGGCGCGCCTCGGCCACAGCGCCGAGCCGCTCGTAGCCCGCGCCGAGCAGCCCCGCGTCCACGCGCCCCTGCGCGCCCTCCGCGAGCGCGTCGAGCAGCGCCCGGTGCAGCCGCTGGAACCACGGCCGCCGCTGCGTCAGGTGGAGCGCCGCCTGCCGCAGCATCTCCTGCGGGAAGCTGTACTCCTGCGCGTCGCCGGAGGCCGTCAGCACGCCCGCGCCGACGAGCGCCTCGAGCGCCGCCTCGGCGCGCTCGTCGTCCCCCACGACGCGGAGGAGCACGTCGACGCCGAGCCCGCCGCCGCAGAGCGCCACCGCGGCGAGGGTCCGCAGGGCGCTGCGCTCGGCGGCGCTGTCGGCCGCGAACGAGGCCACCCGGGCCTCGAGCAGATCGGCCACGCCGGGGACCTCCCCCCGCAGGGCCCGGTCGTCTGCGGCGCAGAGGCTCCCGTCGCGGAGCGCCAGGGCGCCGCTCTCGTTCCACGCCATGAGGGCGTGCACGATGTAGAAGGGCACGCCTCCGGACGTCGCGACCACGGCCCGCTCCAGCGCGGGCGCGAGCGGGGCAGCGGGCGCCGCGGCCCCGCCCAGCGTGCCCTCCAGGTGCAGGCCTCGGCCCACCGCCTGCGCGAGCTCGGCGGCGGCCTCGAGGTCGAGCGGCGCGAGGCCGAGGTAGGCCACCCCGGGGCACACCCGCGCGCGCACCTCGCCCAGCAGGGCGCGCAGGGGCGCCGGCCGGCTCGGCTCGCTGCGCGCGGCTGCCACAACGAGCAGCCGGCCCTGCCCTTCCGCGGCGGCGCGCCGCAGGAGCAGCTTGATCAGCTCCAGCGTCGCCGCGTCGGCCCATTGCAGATCGTCGACGAGGAGCAGCAGCGGCTCGCGCGCGCTCGCCCGCAGCAGCGCGTCCTCGATGGCCTCGACCGTGTGCGCGACCTCGTCCGCGGAGGGGAGCAGCGCCGGAGACAGCGCCCGCTCCAGCGCCGCGGGGAGCGCGCGGAGCTCGGGGACGTCGCTCTCGACGAGCTCCTCGGCGGCGCGGCGCAGCGGATAGAACGGGCTGCGTCGCTCCGGCAGGCACCGGAGCCGGACGACGTGGCGCAGGTCCCAGCCGGTGCGCTCGACCGCGGCGTCGAGCAGCCGGCTGCGCCCGATCCCCTGATGGCCGCCCACCACGATCCCGCGCACGCGGCCCTCCTGTGCGGCCTGCGCAGCGCGCGCGATCGCGTCGAGCTCGGCCCGCCGTCCGAGGAGCGGCGGCCGGGCGGGACGATCCTCGGGCGGCGGCCGCGCGGGGCGGTCCTCGAGCGGCGGCCGCGCGGGGCGGTCCTCGGGCGGCGACCGCGCGGGGCGGTCCTCGGGCGGCGACCGCGCGGATCGCTCGGACCCGCGAACTGGCGGCTGCGACCCTTCCTTGCTCCCTGCCGGGGCGAGCTCGGGATCGAGCGCGGCGAGGATGCGATCCAGCTCGCGCGCGACCTGATCGGCGTGCCGGGGGCGGCTCTGAGGATCCAGGGCGATCAGCGTCGCGGTGAGGCGAGAGAGGAGCCCGGTCGCCGCCGTCGGGTCGGGCACGAGCGCCTCGAGCGGGGGAGCCGGTCGCCGCGGCACGAGGAGCCAGTGCGCTGCCTCCCCGTTGCGCCGCTCGATCTCGGCGGGGAGGCTGCCGGTCCTCAGGCGGAAGATCAGGACGCCGAGCGCGTAGAGATCGCTGGCGGGCGTGGCGGACTGGCCGACGGCGCACTCTGGGGCGATGTAGCCGGGCGTGCCCGCGAGCACGGAGCCCAGCTCCCGGACGCCGCCGGCGACCACGGGCACGCTCAAGGTCATGGTCGCGCCGGCCGGCTCCTCGGCCAGCACCGTGCCGGAATAACCGTCGACCGCCACGGTCGGCGGCGGCCCCGCGGGGGCGGTGCGCCCCCGATCGACCCAGCTCCGCGCATTTCCCCCGGAGATCCCGAAATCGATCAGCTTGTAGACGCCCGACCCCCGGACGACGTTGGCTGGCTTGACGTCCCGATGGACGAGCCCGGCGGTGTGCACAGCGGAGAGCGCCCAGGCGACGGCGGACGCCGCTTCGAGGACGACGCGCTCGGGGAGGCGGCCGGCCTCGCGAGAGAGCTCATCGAGGCTCGTGCCGGCCACATACTCCATCACGAGGCCGACCACGCCGAGGGCGTCGTCGCGCTGGAACGAATAGAACCGCACGACGTTCGGGTGCTCGACCCGGCAGAGCGCCTGCGCCTCGTCGAGAATCGTGTCTCGCCACGCCGCCGTCGCGTCGGGGGAGCCCGCGAGCTGCTCTGGTACGAAGAAGAGCTTGATGGCGACGTCGCGGAGCTTCCTGCCTTCGTAGACCTCCTCGGCCAGCCAGACCGGCGCGAACCCGCCGCTGCCCAGCTGCCGGACGAGCCGGAAGGGGCCGAGGCGGGCGCCCTGCCCGAGCGGGGCTCCGGAGGAATTCGGCGACAAGCTGGGCATCCGCCGCCGAGCATACCCTAGCCACCCCGGCGCTCCCCCAGGAACCGGTCGCTCGCGCTCTCCATCGTGCGCTCATGCGTTCGTGCGCGGGCGCCGTCAGGGCACGATCTCGCGGACGCTGCCCTTCTTGTAGAGGAGCCCGTCGGAGCCCACCCCGTCGCTCCGGAAATAGACGCTGATGTTGGGCTTACCGGTCTCCGAGCCCTCCCGTGTCGGCTCCCGCGTGAGCCTCATTGCGGGATCGACGCCCGGCCGGCAGGGCTCGCCTCCGACGCCGAAGTCGGTCCCCTGGTCGACGTGCTCGTGGATCTTCACCCAGGTGCCCCCGCTCGCGCCGTCGGTCTCGTCAATCCAGAGCTCCTGCTTCACATCGCCGTTCGGCAGGTCGTAGACGAGCTGCTTGTACCCGATCCATACCTGCTCCGGCATGCCGCCTTCCCAGTACGTCTTGCCGAGGATGGCCGTCGACGCGGGGTGATTCGTCTCCTTTTCGAAATCGATCTTGCCGTCATACCGCATGCGGGCGGCGATCCCGCGCGTGTCGCATTGGTTGACGTCCTCGTCCCCGATCGTGCCGTGGTTGGTGCGCGTCATGGCGACGAGGCCGCCATAGGGTGTCCCGTCGTCGGCGGCCCGCAGGAAATACATCGTCACCTCGACGTCGCGCCATGAGTCGGCGAGCGCAGGGTCGTGCACATACATCCGCGGGACGCGGCCGCTGATCTTGAGAATGCCCTGGCCGTCGGTGTCATAGGACGCATCGCCGTGGTCGGCGTCGAACCAGGCATCGGCCGGGTCGATCCCCGAAAAGCTGCGCGCGACGCCGTTGTCCCAGGTCGAGAACCACGCTTTGCCGGAAGGCAGCGTGGGCCGCAGCATCGCAATCCCGAACCTGTCGAGCTGTCCCTCCTCCCCTCCCCCGGCGCCGGCCGAGCTGGACGCGTCTGCGCCGCTCGATGCGGACGACGCCTCCGCGCCGCCGCCGGGGCCGTTGCCGCCGAGCCCCCCGCCGCCGGGGCCATTGCCGCCGAGACCCCCGCCGCCGCCGGATTGGCTTCCTGAGGCGGGGACGTGATCGTCCGCGCAACCGGCGCTGCTCAAGCCGACGGCAGCCGACGTGACGGACATCGCGATCGTGAAGAAGAGTCGCACGCCCTCGTGCATAACATGCTCTCAGCCGGTCCGCGAGGCCATTGACGGCGAGATACCGGCGGCAACGCACCTGCCAGCTGCTTTACGGAGACAGCTCAATTTTAGTTCGAGAATCGCACATTTCATCGCGCTCCGAGCGGCGACATCGCGAGATTTGTCCTCAGACGGCGATCCGTGAGATTGCCGCCTGCACGTGACGTTGGCTGCAGCGCTCCCAGTCTGCTACCTCCCGCAACACCATGGGTCAGCCGGACCTGTTCGCGAAGCGGACGTTTGCCGAAGAGACAGAGCGGGTCACGGCCGGTGCGGTATTGTGGCGGGATCCACCCGAGATCAGGCTGGAGAAGGTGCAGGCCGACGGACTGCTCGTGATTCACCGCCCGGGCATCCTTGCGCATCTGCCGGCTCCGTGGCCGGCCGCTCAGATGTACGAAGAGATCGTGGTCGAGCTGAAGCTCGCGGGGGATCATCTGGACATGAGCGCGGTGGAGCGGGCCCTGCTTCGCCGGCAGGCCAGGCAGGTGCAGCGGGTCGAGGAGCGGGCTCCGTCCTGGCCGGGTGAAACGCCGCTCTGGCTGGCAGCGCCACACGTTCCGGAGTGGCTGAGGCAGGCGCGCCATCCCGTTCGCTTCGCTCCTGGCTGCTACGCGGTGGAGCCGCTGGGGCGCTGCTTCGTGTGGGTGGCGGCGAACGAGCTCCCGCTGCGCGACGAGCTGGTGCCGTTCCTTGTCGCCCGTTCGGGGCAGGCGCTCGACGAGTTCGCCCGCTGGGTGGCGCCGCGCCGGCCGCTTGAATGGGTGCTGTCCATGCTACAGTACTTGCCCATGTCGACGATGGCCCGTGAGGAGCTCCTGTGGCGGTTCGCCAGGACCGGCGATCCCGAGATCGACGCGCGCCAGGACCGCATCCTGGAGGTCCTGCTCACGGCCAATCCCAAGATGAAGCAGCGTCTGGTCGACGAAGGTCGCCATGAAGGCCGCCTCGAGGGTCGCCTCGACGAGGCGCGCGCGGCCCTGTGCCGCGTGCTTGCACACCGGCAGCTCGGGCTCGCCCCGGAGGATGCGGCGCGCATCGAGACGTGCACCGACCTCGCGACGCTGGAGCGGTGGCACGCGCAGGCGCTCACCGCGTCCAGCGCACAGCAGGCTCTGCGCTGAGCGCCGCCGCCGGCGCACCTCGGCACCGGAACGGCCGCGGCAGCATGAGCGGCCCTTCCGGAAAGGGCCCTCGCACCATGAGCCGCACAGCGCCCGCGCCGCCGATGGCATCGTCGCCGTCCACGAAGACGTGCGGGTCCGCCGTCGCCGCCATGCCGAGCGCGTCCGGGCAGGCGAAGAGCTCGAAGCGCCGCACCGGCCGTCGGTCGAGCCGCGGCGCGGCCCCATCGACGACCTTGTGCTCGTCGACGGCCCGAGAGCCGAACGGCTCGTAGATCTCCGGCTGCGCCGTTCAGAGCAGCGCCGCTGGATACCGCTCATCACAAAGCGCGAGCGCCGCCCGCGTGGCGGACGCGAAATGTCCCTGCCGGCGGTGCGCCGGCCGGGTGCATGCAGACCGCGTGGATGCAGCCCGCGTCCGTCGGGCTCCCGTCCAGCGCCAAGGGCCAGGAATGCGAGAAAGAGACAAACCGCAACAGCGCGAGGGGCGCAAATGACCAGAGACGAGATAGTCTTTGTCTTCCCCTTGCGCCCCTTGCGCCCCTTGCGGTTTGTCTTCCCTTCCGTTGATTTCTTCGGAGCTTCAACGTGTTCGATGCTCTAGCCATCTCCACGTATCACATCCCGGCACGATGGACGCGCCGCCCACGTATCAGAGCACGAACAGGCCGACGCGCTCTGGAAGATGCAGAGGGCTCGTTCCACGGAGGCACGGAGAATCACGGCTTCAGAGCGCAGAAGACCAGCGCTCCGGCCTCCACGCCTCTCCGCGCCTGCCGCGTCTCTGCGGCTCGATGGTCCACGCTCGGGACCAGGGCCCCGGTTCCAGCAGGATTGCGCATCCGGAGCGCCCGCCCCAGGAGATCGTCAGCAGCACCGCTCCGCAGGGCGGTGCGCCAAAGGGGGGAACCATGAAGAAGTTGCTCGGCGCGCTGGTCCTCGGCGCGCTCTCGCTGTCTGCCGTGCTGTCCAGCAGCGATGTGGCGCAAGCTCAGGAGCGCGATCGGCCACCACGCGGCTCCTACAGCAGGACGTGCAGGGACATCCGGACGGAGCGAGGCACGTTGTTCGCCAGGTGCGAGGACCGGCGGGGACACTTCAACAGGACACGCCTGGACGACTTCAGGAGGTGCAGAGGAGATATCGCGAACGACAACGGCCGGCTCCGCTGCGCCCGCGGCCGCTGACGCGCGCCGCGGCCGCGCAGGGCGCCCTTCGCGCGGTGGGCTCCCTCAGCGACGAGGAAGCGGGGCCCCCGCCGGGATCGGCCCTTCCTCGACGGCCACGACGTACGGCGGCAGGCGGCCCGCACGCACCGCGCGGACGTCGCCGCGTATCGTCGCCGCATCGGGGTAACGCTCGACCTTGTGGAACGCGAGGGGGCGATCCACGACGTCGCGCACGTCGCACACCTCCGAGGGCACGTCCGGCGCCCACAGCGCGAGCGACGACGCCCGCTCCGTCGCCGCGGCGATGAGCAGGCGCGCATCGGCCACGTCGCCGTGGATCGCGCGCCCGGAGAGCACCCGAAACATCGTGGCGCCGAGGCCGAAGACATCGGTCCGGCCGTCGATCTCGCGAACCATCCCCGTCGCCTGCTCGGGCGCCATGTACTCGCTCGTACCGAGCGCCACGCTGTCGCGGCGCACTCGATCCGTTGCGCCCCCCCTCCGCCACCCCCTCGCGGTTCACTCGATCCGTTGCGCCCCCCCCTCCGCCACCCCCTCGCGGTTCACTCGATCCGTTGCGTACCCCCTCCGCCACCCCCTCGCGGTTCACTCGATCCGTTGCGCCCCCCCCTCCGCCACCCCCTCGCGGTTCACTCGATCCGTTGCGCCCCCCCCTCCGCCACCCCCTCGCGGTTCACTCGATCCGTTGCGCCCCCCCTCCGCCACCCCCTCGCGGTTCACTCGATCCGTTGCGCCCCCCCCTCCGCCACCCCCTCACGGTTCACTCGATCCGTTGCGCCCCCCCTCCGCCACCCCTCGCGGCTCACTCGCTCCGTTGCGCACCATCCGTCCCCCTCGAGCATGTCCGCCCGTGTCGGCGGCCCGCATGAGCGCCTGAGTTCCTCCTGGTTCTGCGTCCGCGGTAGGCCCGCGGAGGGGGTGCTCGTCGCGCGGGCGCGGGGTGGGGATGGGCCGATGTCTGAGCCTGAGCCCTCTCGCCTCCGGCTCTGCCGGAGGAGAGAGGGCTCAGGCGAGTTCGGCGGGGCCCCACCCCGCGCCCGCGCGACGAGCACCCCCTCCGCGGGCCGGGCGTCTCGGCAACACCTCGCTCACATCCAGGGACCGAGTTCGGCGGGGCCCCACCCCGCGCCCGCGCGACGAGCACCCCCTCCGCGGGCCGGGCGTCTCGGCAACACCTCTCTCTCTGCCAGAGAGGAACTCCGTCAGGCGACGCGGTACCAGACCAGATTCCTGCGTCCGCTCGTGGATGCGCCTCCGCCGCTACCCCTTCCGCTCCTTCCACGGATCGTCCTGATACAGATAGTTCGGCTTCAGGATCTTGTTCTCCATGTTGGTGTGGAACACCGCCATGGTCGACGCCGACATCGGCGGGACGATCCACGTCCAGTCCGCATAGACCGGGCGCTCGCACTGCCGCTCCTGCTGCTCGAACCTCTTGAAGTACTCCGAGAGCGTGTGGTGGTCCATCATTCGCACCTTGGCCTGCCGGAACGAGTGCAGCACCGCGATGTTCAGCTCGACCAGCGCCGCGTCCTGCCACAGCGTGTCGCTGCGCGTCCGGTCCAGCCCCAGGCGATCCGCGATGAGCGGCAGCTGGTCATACCGCGTCACGTCGCTCAGATTGCGCGCGCCGATCTCGGTGCCCATGTAAAAGCCGTTGAACGGCGCCGCCGTGTACTGGATCCCGCCGAGATCGAGGGCCAGGTTGGAGACCGCCGGCAGCGCGTGCCACTTCAGCCCGAGCTCGGCGAACCACGCATACCGCGGGTGCTCGATCGGCACCTCGAGCACCTTCTCCCGCGGCAGCTCGAACCACTTCGGCCGGCCGTCGCCGATCTGGATGATCAGCGGCAGCAGATCGAAGCGCGTCCGCTCCCCGCCCGGCCAGCCCAGCGCGAGCGCCTGGTCCGTCAGCTCCACGTTCCCGGGATCGCCGAGGATGCCGCCCTCCGGGAGCCGGTAGCCCGCATAGCGGACCAGCTGACCGTTCCAGATGCGGATCCGCGGCTCACCCGGCCTGAACACCGTCATGGTCGCCCGGATGTCGCCCCCGTTGGTCGCCAGATCGAGGTGCTCCACCAGCGCCTGGAAGATCTCCTCCTCCGTCTTCAGGTGGCGCAGATCGCGCACGTGGAGCGTCGACCAGAAGAAGCGCCCGATGCAGCGCGAGCTGTTGCGCCACGCGAGCCGGGCGCCATAGGCGAGCTCGTCGGGCAGGTGCGTGTACGTCCCGTGCTTCTCCAGGCTCGCCCGCACCTCCTGCCAGCGCTCTTCCACCGCCGAAGGCACCCCGAGCTCCGCGTAGCACTGGCGCAGGAACGCCTCGGCCTCGGTCGGCACCGCCTCGGGCGCGGTGGGGGTCACGTGGAACGACCCGTGCTCGACCGGACACACCCCGCCAGCCGCCCGCGCCGCGCCGGCGCGCCGGAGCGGCGTCGGGCGGACCTCGCCGGCGGTGTCGACGTTCGAGCTGAACAGCTCCTGCTGGATGGCGTCCGGCGGCCAGCCCACCGCGCGCAGGTGCTCCTGCGCGTCGCGCATGAAGGCATCGGGACCGCACACGAGCGCCCGCGATCCCGGCCGGTAGGGATACAGCTCGGCCACCTGCTCCCTGGACAGCCGCCCCTCCGCCTTCGTCGCGCGCAGGCGGAACGCGACGCCGGGCGTGCGGCCGGCGATCGCGCGCAGATCCTCCTCGAAATAGGCGAAATCCGCGGCGCGCGACGCCGACCAGTCGAGGAGGAAGGCCCGCGCGTCGGGGCGGCCGGCCCTCCCGTCGAGCGCCCGCAGCATCGCCATCGCCGGCGTGACGCCGATCCCGCCCGCGAGGAACACCACCCGCTCCACGGGCGGCGCCGGAAGGACGAAGCTGCCCTTCGGGGCCGACGCGCGGAGCAGCGAGGCCGCGGCGCGCTCGCACAGCCACCGCGAGAACACCCCGAGCTCCTCGCGCTTCACCGTGATCTCGTAGTCGCCGCCGGCGCGCGCCGGCGCCGAGAGCGTGTACGCGCGCGCCACCCAGCGCCGATCGAGATAGCCCTGCACGAGCACGTGCTGCCCGGGCGCCGACGCCGCAGGCGCGCCGCCGACAGGCGCGAGCGTGATCTGGAAGATCCCGGGGGAGAGCTCCCGCGCGGCCTTCACCTCGGCCTGCTGGAGGCTCGATCCGCCGAACATCTCGGCGACCGCCGGGGCGCAGCCGCCGCAGATCTGGCCCGCCCGCGTCCGCTCCGACAGCTCGGCGGGCGTCGCGCACCCGGCCTCGATGAGGCTCGTGATCTGCCCGCGCTTGACCCCGGCGCAGTTGCACACGACCTCGTTCGGCTCGAACAGCGCCGCGGGCTGATCGATCTTCAGCTCGCCGAGCTCCCGGAACGTCGTGAGCTGCCAGCCGGGCAGCGGGCCGCGCGCCATGAGCAGCCGCATCGCCGAGGGGAGGTCCTGCCATTCGCCCTCGACGTGCAGCCCCGTGAGCTGCCCGCTCGACACGAGCAGCGCGCGGCGCTTGTCGCGATCCCCGCACGGCACCCACCGGAGGCTCTCCGTGGGGGCGTCGAGCCACCGCGCCGACACGCCGCTCCCGTCGAGCGCGCGGGAGAGCGACAGGATGCGGCCGCCGCCGTCCACGATCTTCGAGATCGCTGCCTCCTTGCCCGCCAGGGCGCCCATCGCGGCGCTGCTCTCGACGACCCCCTCGCGCCGCGAGAGCAGCCCCTGCCCGGGCAGGAGGTGGACGTTGACGAAATCGAGCGCGTGCCGCTCGGCCCAGGCGTCGACGCCCGCGGGCGGCAGCTCGAGCCAGGCCTCGTCGGACCCGCGGACGTCGGCGGGGATCCCCTCCCTGGCCAGGCTCGCCCAGCCCTCGATCAGCGCCTCGGCCGCCGCCTTCCGCAGGCCCGCCTGGACCAGCGCCGCCACGGATTGATCGGCGGGCGTGTCCACGTACCGGAGCTCGAACGAGTCCTCGCGCAGCAGCTGCTGGACCAGGTTGTCGAGCCGCCCCCGCAGCCCGGCGGTGAACTCCTCGAAGTCGACGGTCCCGTCCCCGGTCGTGTCCGCGGCCAGGAGCAGCGCCTTCGCCTCGTCGGCGTGCATCCCGAGGCCGGTGAGGTACGGCAGGAGCTCGTCCTCGCTGAGCTTGCGGTTGTGGTCGCGATCGATCTCCTCGAACCGGCGCCACGCGAAGCGCTCGCTCGTCAGGCCGGCGCGGAGGCCGCGGGAGAGCGCGGCCGCCACCTCGGCGCCCGAGCACGCGGCGGGGCCGCAGACGACGGGCGCCGGCGCGCCGGGCTGCTCGAGCGCTCGGATCGCCCTGCGGGCCACGTCCGCGGGCGCCACCCAGGGCAACACGCCGCCGCCGAGCGGCAGCGGCAGCGTGCGGCGGAGCCGGATGTCCTCGCGCCAGAGGCTGAGCGCGCTCAGCAGAGGTCCGTGCCACACCGTCGTCACCGGCTGGCCGGAGGCGCGCACGGACGCCTCAGCGTCGCGGATCTGCTGCCCCACCCGGCTCGAGGGAGGGAAGTACGGCGCCACCCAGAGGAGGTGCGACGCGCCCACCTCCCTCGCCGACGCGAGGAAGGTCCGCGCGGCCACGAGCGGATAGGCGAGATCCGCGGTGCTCATCACGAGCGCGATGGCCCGCTCCGCGGGCTCGATCGGCAGCGACTGGAGGAAGGAGGCGAGGTCGTTTCTGGGCTCGGAACAGACGATCTTGAGGAAGCTCATGGTGCTCGGCAGGGGCAGCCGCGGAGGAGCGCAACCGCCCTCGCGGCCGCCGGGCGGCATCGACGATCGATGGCCGATGGCTGCGCGCAGGCGCGGAGCGCTCCGCCCCAGGATACGGCGCATCCCCCGGCCGGCCGAAACCCGAAAACGCCCGCGCGATCCAGCACACACCGCCGCACCCAGGCCACCAGGGTGCGCGCAGCGTAGGGGGATCCCCTGTTTTGCGTGGAGGGGATCCGTCCGCGCGTCACAATCTGCCCCATGGGGCACTTTGGTGCGCCGGCCTGCGCTGTCACCGCGTCTGGGCGCGACGCTGACGCGTCACCGCTCGACGGTCCCGCCGCCGGCAGCCGCGGGGCGTCACCCAGGCCTCGCCCGCTCGTCCGGGCCTACGGGCGAGCGTCCTCCGCTGTATTCGCGGGAAATCCGACATGAAGGGAGACCAGGCGAACGAGCGTGCAAGCGCCTGCCGCGCGCGCTCGAGCGCCGTTCTGCGTGCGCTCGTACATCCTGTGGCTGTGTACGACTGCGGACCGGACATACGGGCACGATCCTTGAATTCGCCCGCTCAGCGCAGCCATGAAGACCCTTACTTCGGATCAACCCCTGGCGATGAGGAGCAAGCAGACGCGGTCATTGGCTGCGTCCCATCCCGCGGCGTCCGCCGCGCGTCATCCCGTCCTGCAGGGCGTGACGATGGCGCCGGCGAACGTCTCCGAGGCGCTGGTCGCGCTCGAGACGGTCGCCGCGCGGCTGCGCGAGAGGAACGATCCGCGGGCCGTGTTCCCCGACGTCTACGCCGTGATCACGCGCCGCGTGGAAGAGGCGGTCGTCGGCGGCTCGGATGGCCGGTTCCTCGAGCCGGCGTGGATCTCGCGCCTGGCGGGGATCTTCTGCGAGTACTACCTGACGGCCCTCGCGGCGTCGCTGGAAGGGCGGTCGACGGGCGTCGAGGCGTGGGACGTAGCGTTCCGGTGCGCCAGCGCGGGCGGGGCGGCGGCGGCGGTGCACGGGCTGCTCGGCATCAACGCGCACATCAACTACGACCTGGCCCTCGGGCTCTACCGGAACATCGTCCAGCACGGCGCGGCGCAGGACGCCCGGCTTCTCGGGCGCTACCGTCACGACCACGACCTTGTGAATGAAATTCTCGCGGCGGCGATGCCGGAGATCTTCGCGATCCTGCGCGTTCGTTATGGTTGCCCGCTTGCCCGTGTCGCGACCTTCAGCCGGGACGTGGAGCGCGCCGTCTCGAGCGTCGTGATGTACCTGCTCAAGTGCTGGCGGGACCGGGTCTGGACCGACCTGCTCTCCTTGCTCGCGACGCTCGGGCACACGGGCGAGGCGGGCAAGCGCGCGGTGCTCGTCCGGATGAACCAGCGTTCGGGGAAGATCGCCCGTACGTTCGCGGCGGGCCATGGAGCGCTCCGCGTCGGGGCGCCGCTCGCCCGCGGCGCCGCCCTCACGCTGGCCCTGGCTGCCTGACGCGGGCCATCCCCGCGAGCTGACCGCAGGCGCCGCCCACGTCGCGCCCCCGCGGCCGCCGCACGAGCGTCGTCACGCCAAGGCCGGACAGCCGCGCAACGAAGGCGTCGAGCCGCGCGGCGGACGGCGGGCGCAGCGCCGGATCCGGGCCGGGGTTGCAGGGGATGACGTTCACCCTGCACCGGAGCCCGGCGACGTACGCCGCGAGCAGATCCGCGTCCTCTGGGGCGTCGTTGAAGCGATCGAAGAGCACGTACTCGAAGAGCACGCGCCGCCCCTGCGGCAGCGCACGCGCGATCGCCTCCTTCAGCGCCGCCATCGAGAAGCGCGCGTTCACGGGCATGATCGCCTGCCTGCGGGCGTCGTCCGGGGCGTTGAGGCTGACGGCGAGCTCCGCCCGCGCCTCGCGGAAGAACGGCTCGATCTTGTCCGCCACCCCGACGGTGCTCACGGTGACGTGCGACGGCGCGAACCGGAAGGCCCGCGGATCGGTGAGCAGCCGGATGGCCTTCAGCACCTCGCCGAGGTTATCGAACGGCTCCCCCATCCCCATGAAGACGAGGTTCCGGAGGGGCGCGCCGCCGCGCTCGGCCGCGAGCGCCCGCGCGATCCGGACCTGATCGACGATCTCGCCGGCGGCGAGCTGGCGCTCGAGCCCGAGGCGCCCCGTCTCGCAGAACGAGCAGGCCCGGGCGCAGCCGACCTGGCTCGAGACGCAGAGCGTGGTGCGGGCGGGCCCCGGGATGAGCACCGACTCGATGAGCGCGCCGTCGCGCGCGCGGAGGACGAGCCGGAGCGTGTCGTCCTGCGCCGGCGCCCGCTCGGCGATCTCGAGCGACGGCGCCGGATCGAGCTCGAGCAACGCCTCGTGCGCCCAGGCCCCGACGCCCAGGGCGGCGAGCGCGCGGGCGTCCCAGGCCGGCGCAGGCACAGGCGCGCCCGGCTCGGCGCCGAAGGCGTGGCGCACCACCTTGCCGGCGACCGAGCGCGCCGCCGACGCGGTGCCGCCGGCCCGGCAGAGCAGCTCGGCGAGCGAGGCCGCGTCGTGGTCGGCGAGCTGCGCGCGCCGACGTGGGACGCGCGCGCTCCTCCGGATCAGCGGGCGCCCCGCGACCTGCGCCGGCGGGTCGCCGGCGCGCGGGGGCGACGCCATCTCTTCGGGGATCTCCGGAACGCGCATGCGCACCCGCTAGCACGCCGCGCGCGGCGCCGCGCGGCCCAGCGACGCCGCGCTTGTCAATCGCATGTCGATCGCCACCCGAAAGACAAGCGAGAACTCGCCCGGCGCCCCCTGTCCGACACGAAACCTGCGCGTCGTCTGGGGCCATCAGGTGGCCAATCTGTGGACAAGCATGTGGACTGTCAAACCGGGCTCGGGAACGTGATTTTTGGGTTGCAGATTGGTTCCGAAGGAGGGAGTTTAGCGCCCGGAAGTCGGGAGGCGCGCCGGGCAACGGAGCGCCAGAAATCGCAGAAAAATCAATTGCATCGGTGTGGGCGGCGCGTCCATGCCCGGGCTGGCTTCGGCTGGCGCCGGCGCTTGGAGGGGTCGCCGCCCCGCGATCGGCGCAGGACCCGGCAGCTCCGCGGAGGTGTCAGGGTCCCACGGGGTTTCCACAACCTGGGAACAACCTGTGGATTATTTGTCCCTCCTGCGCGTGGCGTGTTCCAGGATCGGGTGAGCGGGGCTCCAGCGCCCGAGCTTTTCTACCGCTCGCGGACACACCGGTGGGCTACGTTGCGGGCCGATGTCCGCACGCAACGGCCCTGTTTCCCGCGCGCCGCGCGCGCTCCTCGCGATCGCGGGGGGCGTCGCCGGGTGGCTCGCCGCGGGCGCCGCGGCCGCGCAGGCTCCGCCGCGGAATGCGCAGGCGGAGGCGGCCCTGAAGGAGGCGATGGGGACCGACTACCTCGAGACGCGGTTCGCCCAGGCGGAGCGCAAGCTCCGGGCCGCGCTCGACGCCTGCGGCGAGTCAGGCTGCTCGCCTGCGGTCAAGGCGAGGCTGCTGGTCGCGCTGGGCACCGTGCTCGCTCAGAGCAGGAACGGGCTGGAGGACGCGCGCGGCGCCTTCGCCGACGCCCTCCGCGTCGATCCGTCGGCGAAGCTGGACCCGGATCTGGCGAACCCGGAGTCCTCGTCCGCGTTCGAGCAGGCGCGCGCGGCCACCGGCGCCGGGGCAGCCGGGTCGCCCGCGGCGCCTGGAACGGCCGGGTCGCCCGCGCCGCCTGGAACGGCCGGGTCGCCCGCGGCGGGCGAGGGGGCGGAGGCGCAGCTCCAGATCGCGCCGCTGCCCGAGCAGCGCGTCCGCACGCCCGTCCCGCTCTATGTCGAGGTCCCCGCCGAGCTGCTGCCCAGCGTGAAGCAGGTGACCGTCTGGTACCTGGCGCCCGGCGAGCGCGAGGTCCGCTCCCTCGTCATGAAGAAGCTGCGGGGACAGGGGTTCGGCATCAACGTGCCCTGCGCCGCGGTGGGAAAGAAGGGGGCGCTCCGCTACCACGTCGCGGCCGTCGACGAGGACGGCGCGATCCTCGCGAGCGCGGGCACGCGCGACGCCCCGCTGGTCACGCAGATCCGGGAGAGCATCACCTCGGCTCCGCCCCGCTGGCCCGGTCACGCTCCGCCGGCCGAGTGCGCGGCTCCGGAGCAGGAGCGCCCGCGGCAATGCCTCGACGACCGGCAGTGCAGCCGCGGGCTCGCCTGTGCCGGCGGCGCGTGCGTCGCGCGACCCGCAGCGGAGGCTGCGCCGGACGTCCGGAGGCGCTGGGTCGCCCTCACCTTCTCCCCCGACGTCGCGCTGCTCTCCGGCCGGGGCGTGTGCACCGTCGCGTCGCAGCGGAGCGACCATTTCGTGTGCCTGCGCGGCGACGGGACCCGGTACGACGGCACGCCGACGCCGGACGTCGCGAACGACGTGAACCTCGGCTTCGCGCTCGCGACGTCGCGGGTGACGATCGCCTACGATCGGCTGGTCCTCGACAACCTCACGGTCGGCGGCCGCGTCGGCTTCGCGGCCGGCGGCACGACGGGGGGCGGCGCCTCGTTCCTGCCGCTCCACCTCGAGGCGCGCGCGCAGTACTTCCTCGGCGCGCGGCCGTTCGAGCGGCTCGGCGCGCGCCCGTTCGTGCTCGCCGCGGCCGGGGTCGCGCAGGTCGACACCGAGGTCGACGTGGAGGTCCTCGAGGACGCGACCGCTTGCGGGGCCGACCCTTCCGACAGGACGAGCCCCTGCACGAGGCCGGGGGCGAGCGGGAGGGTCGAGGCCCGGCGACAGACGCTGCTCGCGACCCGGCAAGCGGGCCAGGGGTTCGCGTCGGTCGGCGCGGGCGTTGCCTATGCGCCGATCGAGGCCCTCTCACTGAACCTCGCGCTCCGCGCGAGCCTCACCTTTCCTGCCGTGACCACCGTCCTCTCCCCGGAGGTCGGTCTTTCCCTGGGGTTCTGAATGGCTGACACGTCGGATCTGCGCCGCGGGGCGACTCCCCCGGGCGCGCTGCGCAACCCGAAGATCGATGCGGCGATCGAGCGCGCCGTGCAGCTCGGCGATCCGGCCGAGCTGCTCGCGCTGCTCGATCGCAGCTCCGGGCTGCCCGCCCGGCGCGGCGGGGTGCGCGCGCCCGGCCCCGACCTCGGGCCGAACGCCCCCTTGCCGCGCGTGAACCTGGACCTCGCGCGGGCGGTCGGCGCGGCGATCGCGGACCGCGGCGCGCCGGCCGAGCGGCTCGTGCGGGCGCTCTGCTCGACCGCCGAGGAGTACGCGCTCATCGTGGCGGCGCAGGCGCTCGCGTCGCTCGCGGTGCAGGGCGCGGCGCGGGCGGGCGGAGCGGGGCAGGCGCCGCGCGCGGGCGGCGCGCGCCGCGGGAAGGGCGGGCTGGATCCGCTCGAGGCGCTCGAGGAGCTGGCCGAGGACCCGCGGCGCGTCGTGCGCGACGGGGTGGTGGCGGCGCTCCGCGCCGTCATCGCGGCGCGCGGCGACGCGGTGGTCGGCGAGCTCTCGTCCTGGACCGACGGCTACCTGCAGGCGTACGTCGCGCTCGAGGCGCTCGCCGAGCGCACGCTGCTCGCCCGGCTCTCGGCGGGCGCGGAGGTGGTCGAGCGCCTCGAGGAGGCGTTCGTGCTCTCGGATCGCTCCCCGCGCGCGGACGAGCGGCTGCAGGGCCTGCGCCTGCTCCGGCAGGGGATGCCCGCGCAGATCGCGGCCCTCGCCGGCCGCTTCCCCGAGGTCGTGCGCTGGCTCGAGGAGAAGACGCGGGCGGAGCGCCCCGAGTCGCGCGACGTCGTGGCGGACGCGATCGCGGCGCTCCGGAAGACGTCCTTCTCGGATGCGGAGGTCGACCGCCTGTCGGCGGCGCTCGGCGCGACCGCCCCGACGCCGCGCTACGCGGCGCGCATCGTCCAGGGGACGCGCAAGCGGAGCAAGGGGCGGCGGTAGGGGCCAGGCGCCAGAGGGGACATCCCGGCAGAACGATTCGCGCTTCGCAAGGGCGCTCGGCACGCGCCATCGACGCGAGTCCGGTGCGGGACACGCGCCCTACCTCTTCCCCTCCCCCATGCTCTTGCGCACACCGAAGGCCGGATCCTTGGTCTGAGGACGGGCCTTTGCGGCGAGCTTCTCAGCCAGCATTTTCATCTGGGGCCAGCGCATGCCGAGCCTGGACAGGACGATACTCCGCACCATGCCTGCATGCAGGCGCTCCTCACCACCGAGCGAGACCAGTGCCTCGGCGTGGATCTGTGCACTATCGAGCTTGCCGTCGACGAGCGCCTGTTCGAGCCCTCTCGCGTGCCGGGTCGCGTCCTCCGCGAAGCCCTGCCGGACATTGCGCAGCGATTCACGGCGGGAAAGCCCGAGCGTGAGGATCGTCGCCTCCCCATATTCGCTCCCATTACGGGCGATGATGTCGCCGAGCGCGCTGAACTCCAGGTGATCGACGGGATCTTCCACGCCGAACGGGTTCAGGAGCAGCGGCGTGTAGCGCTGGCCCGAGCCCGGCGGGCAAGGGTGCGGATGTTCTCGCACCGGAAAGAGCGATCGCTTCCAGCCCGTGTTGCAACGTTCGCACGCAAGCAGCCAGTTATTCCAGTCATAGGCAAGCCAGTGATAACCGGTCGAGCTGATCTGTCGCGTGGCACGATCTCGAACGCCATAGAGCCCGTCCGCCTCGATCCCCTCGTTGGCCAGAGCCTGAACTTCGCCCTTCGGCGCGTAGTGCTCGATGGCCGGGGGGTGGTTCAGCGAGTACGTCTCGCAGTAGCCACATTTCCCGTGCTGTGCAGCCACAAACTTCCGTTTGTACTCGTCCTTGCGCCACAAGGGGAGGAAGTCCGGCGCCTGCCCCGCGGCGCACGCGCTCGCCACGGCGCGGCGGACCGCACCGACCTCCTTCGCAAACCCCCTGGGACGCTTGGGACGCCGGAACCCGAGCATGTCCCCGCTCAACCTGCTGATTGCTTCGGCCGTCTCGCCTTTGCCTTGCTTTTCATCGGCGCCGGCTTCACCGGCCCCGGCTTTTCATCGAGCATCGCCGCGACCTTCGCCCGAGCCTGCTTCCGCTCCTCGGGCGTCAGCTCGCGCAGATCCTTCTCGACGTGCTCCGCCATCGCTTCGTGTGCCAGGCGCTCCACCCGCGTATCCGCGAACGACCCGAGCCGCCGCCGCAGCTCCTCCTCGAGCTTCACCGCCTCGGGCGCGTCCAGACCGCGCTCGCGGATCAGCCGCTGGTGCTTCGCGAGCATGTCCAGCGTCTCGTCGTCAAGCGTTGACGGAAGCCCGAACCACTCGCCGGTGAGGATCCGCTCCGCGCCCGCGCCGGGCGGCAGATCCCGCTGGAGGATCTCCACGTTGCCTTGCGTATCCCGCCGCAGCACGTGGATCTCTCCCGGCTGGGCGCCCAGAAGCGTCAGTGGGTTGTGCGTGGTGACCACGAAGCTCATCCGCGGAAAGTGTCCACGCACCATCGAGATCACGTCACGCTGCCATCGCGGGTGGAGGTGCAGATCGATCTCGTCGACCACGGCGACGCCGGTCATCTTCTCGTGGAAATCACCGTCGACCTCGATGTTGCGCCGCCTCGCTTCCTCGACCCAGCGCGCCACCATGTCGAGGATCCAGCCCATGGTGGTACGGTAGCCGTCGCTCAGCGCTCCAAGCGGCACCCGGCCGAGGGTGGGGCCCTCGACCTCGACCCCTTTTGCGCTCACGTGGACCGCTTTGACGTCCGGCAGCAGCTCGCACAGCGTGGAGAGGATTGCATCGAAAAAGAGTGCATCCTGCGAATCCTTGCCGCCTTGCAACGCAGCGAGCTGCCATCGAATCAGCCATGAATCCGGCTGCATCAGGCTGGCCCCCTCGTCGAAGAGGGTCTCGACCGCGGCGAGGGGCGTGGCATCGGCGCTGCGTCCCGAGTCGAGCAAACCGGAGCCGCGCCGGGAACCGTAGGCCACAACGAATGGCATGGCGGCTTCGGTGAACGTCCGCCGCCGGAGAACTTCGCCGCCAGGGGATGGCTCCAGGGTGAGCGTCGTGAGGTCGTCTTCTTCGTGAGTTCCCAGGCGGATGATAGCCTTGGCACTGCCGGCCCGCAGGGTGGGAGAGGTAGCCCCCATCCTGCCCAGCACGGCGTGAACCACATCGCTCGGAGAGAGCGCGAGCGTGAGGGCGCGCAGGATGGTGGTCTTGCCGATCCCGTTGTCGCCCAGGAGGACGGTCCACTGTCCCTGGTCCTGTTTGGCCGACGGCATCATCGGCAGATCTAGCAGCGGAAATCCTCGTACCGACGAGAGAGACAGGCGCTTCGCCCAGAATACTCTCGTGAGGTCGACCTCCCTCTCGGAAGCAGCCTCGGTGGCTGCTGTAACGTTCGCGGCCGCCCGGCGTGGCTCGATGGGGCGCGCCTGCAAGAAGGCCAGCGCAAACGATGTGGCCACTCGACAGGCGTAACGAATCCATGCAGGGTCGCGCTCCATGCCGAGGATTTCGCTGACACCTCTGATCGACATGATGGGCAGCCCGTGCACATGCGCGGCACCGTACGCATTCAGGGACTTGACCTCGACGGCGCGGACACTGCGCCGCAATCCATTAAAAACGGACTCCAGATCGTCGTCGCTCATCACGTAATCGCTCGCAACGATTGCGCCTGCCACACAGCGCGACTTCCTGACCTTCACGCGCGGGATCGCATTAACAAGAGGCGAGAATGGTGTAAATTGATGCTTGAGTGACAAGGCTACCGCATCTTTGAGCGAGACATTTCCTGCAAATTCATGGGGTATGCTGGGAGCCGGGCCCGTGAATTCTTGATGGTTCCACCCCGACGAGATCAGCGCTGGCAGGTTCGACGCCCATTTCACGACGTCCTTATGCATGTGCTCTATCGGAAGAGACCGAGATTCACGCATTGCTATCCTGCTCGCTTTGACGACGGCGGTCGCTACCACGACGTCTCCGAGCGTGACCTCCTCGGACGGTATCCCTGCCGCGATGCCGACGATGAGCAGCAGGCGAGGTGCCAGGTCTTGGACGAGCTCGTCGATGGCACCCGCGACATCGCTGCTGGGGAAGTCCGCGACGCAGCGGGTTACCGCGACGGTGTAGCTCTCACCTTCCTCGAGGGGTAACCGGCTAATACTGTAAATCCGCGCTCTGGAGACGGTCGTCTCCCGCGGAAAGCGCTCCAGGACGGCCTCGAGCTCGTCCTCTCGGAAGGTCAAGATCCCAACATCTACCCTCGGCAACACGTCCCGCATGCGCAGGGCCATGTCATACCACGACTTGGGCACACCGCAGACCTGTCCGAGCGGTCAGGCGTACCGCGTACGCTGCCGAGGCACTTGCCGGCGGCGCGTCGCCGTTCAGGCGGCCTGCTGCGCCCCCTCGGACCCCCCGCCAGCGCCCCCTTGCTGCTCCCTGGCGGCATCTGCGAACAGGAACTGCAGCGCCCCCGGCGCGCGCCGGCGCCACGCGTCCTCGCAGTGGGTCCCGTCCTTGTCCGGGCAGAAGAGCAGCTCGGCATCGCCGTAGCCCGGTGGCGCAGGTGCTCCACGAGGTGCGCGGCGTCGCGCAGCACCGAGCCGTCGTCCTCCTGCGCGCCGGCGTCGATATACAGCCGCGAGCTCGCCGGGACGGCCTGGGAGGCGATGAAATCGAAGATCTTCCGCTCCGCGAACCAGAGCGACGGCGACATGCAGAGCGCGGCCCCGAGCACGTCAGGGCGGCGGAAATGAGCGTAGAGCGCCGCGAGGCCCCCCATGGACGAGCCGCCGATCGCCGTACCGGCCGGGTCGCGACGCACCGCGAAGCGCTCCCGCACGGCCGGCACGATCTCGGAGGTGATCCAGCCGAGGAAGTCGTCGAGCCTCCCATCGCTGCCGTCGCCCGGGAACGGCGACAGCTCGGTCAGCCGCTCGCTCCCGCCGTGATCGATCCCCACGAGGACGGGCGCCGCGAGGCCTCGGCCCGAGAGATCGCGCACCGCCTGGTGCAGGTGCCAGCCGCCGCTGTAGGACGGGTCGTCGTGAAAGACGTTCTGCCCATCGAACAGGAAGAGCACAGGCGACGGCCCGGCGTTCCCCCCCTCGCTGGGCAGGTAGACGCGGACGTTGCGCTCCCCCTGGAAGCCGGGGATTCGATAAGGACCGAGGAGATAGATGATGTGTTCCGCCATGAGAGCTTCGAGGCGGACGAATGGCGCAGCTCGTTTGCCGTGAGGACACCATCGTTCCGCCGTCCGAAGCCCAAAGCAATCGCCGGGCCGCCCTCGCCTGCCGCTCTCCGGCCGCAGTGCGCAGCGCAGCGCGGTCCTCTCCGGCCCAGACCGCGCCGCGTCGCCATGGCAGAACGCCTCACGCGTGACACGCTGCTGCGAGCAAGCGGCCGCCGCCGCGGGTGCCCGGCCTAATTGCAGCTCGCCTCGGAGGCGCCGCCGAACACCGTGGTCCAGTAGGACCCGTAGGTCCCGCCCCCGGTCGCCCGCCCGATGCCGATGACCTTGTAGGCGGAGCCGAGCATGTTCTTGTTGTGGCCGTCCGAGTTCTTCCACTGAGTGAACGTCGCCTGCGCCGCCGAGTTGCCAGCGGCGATGTTCTCGGCCATGGCGGTGCCCCCGCAGCCGAGCTCGTAGCAGGCGTTGCACATGCGGGTCCAGGGCGTCCGGCCGTCGAGGCTCGTGTGCGAGAAGTAATTTTGATCGCGCATGTCCTCGCTGTGCCCCTGAGCAGCGCGGCTCATCGAGGTGCAGGCCGAGAGCGCGCCAAGGCCGTTCTGCGCGCGATACTCGTTGATGATGGTGAGGAACGCCTGCTCCTCGGTGTCGAGCGGAGTCGTGCTGGGCCCGGCGCCGCTGCACATCTGGCAGGCGCCGCAGTCGCTCGAGCAGCTCGAGCAGTCCTCGCCCGCGCCGCAAACCCCGTTGCCGCAGACCTCACCGCTCGTCGAGCCGCCCGCGCCTCCCGTGCCGCTCGTCGAGCCGCCCGCGCCTCCCGTGCCGCTCGTCGAGCCGCCCGCCCCGCCCGCGCCTCCCGCACCGCTCGTCGAGCCTCCCGCACCGCTCGTCGAGCCTCCCGCGCCTCCCGCGCCGCTCGTCGAGCCGCCCGCGCCGCTGCCCGGCGTCGAGGGGCCGCACGCCGACTGCACGTAAAGCCGCTTCGCGGTCCTCCTGCACGGATCGCCAGAGAATGTCGCGTTGCTCGCCCGCACGGTACAGCTCGCCTTTCCGAGACACGCGCGCTCCACGACGGCCTTCGACGTCGGCGCGTTGCACGCGGTGGCCGCGTAGCCGCCGCAGACCCCGCGCGGCCTGCCATAACTCGCGAACTGGATCGCGGTGATGACCTCGCCAGCAGGACAGGAGAGCTCGACGTCCGCCCCCTCCGACGCGGTATCGCAGACCGCCCCCGCGAGCGGCGCGGACTGGTCGTCCGACAGCTCCGCCGACGGCTCCTCGCCGACCTCGGACGAGGCGAGGCAGCCGACGGCAGAACAGCCAGCGATGAAGGCGAGGACAAGCGTCCTGTGCAAAGCGCTCATGTGCATGCTCCTTGGTTCTCTAAGCCCGTCTGAGCTCGACCCATCCCTGCGTCGCGGCGCGCGCCGGCATGTACGCCGGGGCACACGACACCTCGACGGGCCACCCCAGTACAGCGTTGTTCAGGGGGCGGAGTAGCGCACAGCGCGATCCCACGCAGCGCAGCGCCTCCCTTCGATTCGCTCACACCACGGTGTCACCTGGCCGCTGGCATGTCCAGATACGAAACACGCGGGCGCGCATGATTTGCCGTCGAATCGCTGGATCTTTTCAAGGCCCGTGAAAACGATCTTCGCGACGCTCGGCGACACAGGATTTATTCACGCTGGTGTGAGACATGGCCCCAGCAGAACACACCATCTGCCTTGGTCCGAAGGGTGGGTGTCCGTGCTCCGACGGCTGACCGCGATCGACAGCGCGGCTGAGCGGCAGCGTCATGCGAGCCTCGAACGGCCGGGCTCGTGCATCGATGTGCTCCCCGGGGAGCGGCGGCCGCATGTCAGCAGCATGTCAATCGAACGCCCATGACATTCCGCGCGACTCCCCCGCTCCTCGCCACACCGCCACGCCGCGCAGCTCGCCTGAGGACCCTCGCCCGCTGACGGCCGCGGCAGAGCTCGTCCCTGCGTCACACGCGGGGTGGTGGATGTGGCCTCCCGCCGCACGCGCGCGCCGCCTCCCCCGCGCGGCGCGGCAGCCGTCGCGCTCGTGAAAAGGCGCCCCGACGGCCTGACGACCCGACGACCTGACGCCCTTACAACGGCGGCGCGGCGACCCCGCAGCACGGCCGCTCGACAGCGAACCGCGAGGCAGCACCCGCGGCGGCTCCTGTGCTATGACCGCAAAACATGCGCCTCAAGGACCGCGTTGTCTTCATCACAGGAGCTTCCCGCGGGATCGGCCGAGCCGTCGCCCTCGCCTGCGCGCGGGAAGGCGCCGATATCGTCGTCGCCGCGAAGACGGAGGTCGCCGAGAACCCCCGCCTCCCGGGCACGATCCACGACGTCGCCCGCGAGGTCGAGCAGCTCGGCCGCCGCGCGCTGCCCATCAAGCTCGATGTCCGCGACGACGAGGCCTGCAGGAGCGCCGTCGCCACCGCCGTCGAGCGCCTCGGGCGCATCGACGCGCTCATCAACAACGCGGGCGCGCTCTGGTGGGCCGACGTCGTGGACACACCCATGAAGAAGTTCGACCTCATCATGGGCATCAACGTGCGCGCGTCGTTCGCCCTCTCGCAGGCCGTCCTCCCCCAGATGATCGCGCAAAAATACGGCCACATCATCATGATGTCGCCCCCCGTCGACGCCGAGGCCTGCGCCCACCACGGGGCCTATGCGGTCTCCAAATTCGGCATGACGATGATCGCCGACGCCATCGCCGGCGAGTACGCGGAGCACAACATCACGGCCCACGCCCTCTGGCCCGCGACCGCGATCGAGAGCTTCGCCACGATCAACTTCGGCCTCGGCGGCCCGGAGCTCTGGCGCAAGGCGGATATCCTCGCCGACGCGACGCTCGCGCTGCTCTCGCGCGAGCCGTCGGCCCGGCGCGGCAAGGCGTGGATCGACGAGGCGCTGCTCCGCGAGGAGGGCGTCACCGACTTCTCGAAGTACCAGTGCGTGCCAGGCGTGGAGCCGCCGCACTTCCCCTTCACCGCGATCCCCAAGGCCACGGCCACCAAATCATGAGGCGCGATCCGTGACCCGCGAGGACGACAAGAAGACGCGCCCCGCCGCCGGCGGCGGCATCGATCCCGGGCCAGAGCTCGCCGCGGTCTTCGACGACCTGGAGACGCTGCTCAAGAACGGCGACGTGATCGAGGCGCTCACGGCGCGCGGGATCAACGCGAGCCTCGCGCTGCTCGCCGCCGACGCGCTCCGCGCCTACCTTGCGGGCCGCAAGGCCGACGCGGCGGAGGACTTCTCGACCGTCGCGGAGGAGATCCGCGGCCGGCTCGCCGCGAGCGCCGAGGCGCAGGGGCCGGACGACGGATCGCCAGGGGAGCCGTCGCGCTCGAACGGGAGGGGCTGAATGGGCACGAGCTTCGAAGCAGAGCAGACACCGAGGCCAGGCGACGGCGCGCGGCCGGCGCCGCCCTGGGAGCCGGCCGCGGCCCTCTCCGGCGCCGACTACTCGGCCGTCGAGCTCGCGCAGGGCGACGACCGCGTGTTCCTCCTCGAGCAGCGCGAGCTGCCCGAGCGCGAGCGCTACCTCACCGTGACCGACTCCGCCGGCGTCGCCGAGGCGATCCGGACCATGGCGGTCCGCGGCGCCCCGGCCATCGGCATCGCCGCGGCGTACGGGATGGCGCTCGCCGCGCGCGCCGCCCGCGACGAGGGCGCCTCCAGCTACGTCGCCGCCATGCGGGCGGCCGGGGAGCACCTCGCCTCCGCCCGGCCCACCGCCGTGAACCTCGGGTGGGCGGTGCGGCGCGCGATCGCCGCGGCCCTGCAGAACGCCGGGCGCCGCGGCGAGGAGCGCGCGCGGGAGCTCGCCGAGCTCGCCCGCGAGATCCACCGGGAAGACGTCGCCGCCTGCCACCAGATGGGCCGCGCCGGCGCGGCGCGCCTGCCGGAGTCGGGCACGGTCCTCACCCACTGCAACGCGGGCGCGCTCGCGACCGGCGGCTACGGCACGGCGCTCGGCGTGATCCGCGCCGCCATCGAGGAGGGCAAGTCGCTCCGCGTGCTCGCGTGCGAGACCCGCCCGTACCTCCAGGGCGCCCGCCTCACCGCCTGGGAGCTCCAGCGGGACGGCATCCCGGTCGAGGTGATCTCCGACTCGATGGCCGCGTGGTTCATGCAGAAGGGCGAGGTCGGCGCCGTCGTCGTCGGCGCCGACCGCATCGCGCGGAACGGCGACGTCGCGAACAAGATCGGGACCTACGGCCTCGCCTGCCTCGCGCGCCACCACGGCATCCCGTTCTACGTGGCCGCCCCGTGGAGCACGATCGACCTCGCCACCGAGAGCGGTGCGTCGATCCCCATCGAGGAGCGGAGCCGCGACGAGCTCGCCGTCGTCGGCGGTCGCCGCGTCGTCCCGCCCGGCGTGCCCGTCCGGCACCCGGCCTTCGACGTCACCCCCGCGGAGCTCGTCACGGCCGTCTTCACCGAGCGCGGCAAGCTGACGACGCGCGAGATCAGCCGCTCCGTGCCGCCGGCGCCGCCGGCCGGCTAGCGCCGGCCGGCTCTAGTACCGCGCGCCAGAGGGCGGCGGAGCCGGCGCGCGCCCTCCCCCTCGCGCTCCCCCGCCGTATGGGCTAAGGACACCCCTGATGGCGCAGTTCTCGCCCAAACCTGAATGGCTCAAGGTCCGCGCTCCCGGGGGGGACACGTACCACCACCTCAAGGAGACGTTCCGCAAGCTCGATCTCCACACGGTCTGCGAGGAGGCGCGCTGCCCGAACGTCGGCGAGTGCTGGCGCGAGGGGACCGCGACGGTGATGCTCCTCGGCGACGTGTGCACGCGCGGCTGCCGCTTCTGCGCTGTCACGACGGGCGATCCGCGCGGCGCGGTCGACGTGCGGGAGCCGGAGCACGTGGCCCGCGCCATCGCCCGGCTCTCGCTCCAGTACGTCGTGATGACGATGGTCAACCGCGACGACCTGCTCGACGGCGGCGCCGAGCACGTCGCCCGCACGGTGAGCCGCCTGCACGCGCTCCGGCCCGACCTGCTCATCGAGACGCTGGTCGGCGACTTCCAGGGCCACATGAGCGCCGTCGACATGGTGGTCGACGCCGGGCCCGACGTCTTCGCCCACAACGTGGAGGTCGTCCGCCGCATCACGCGCGTCATCCGCGACGTCCGGTCGAGCTACGACCAGTCGCTCGCCGTGCTCCGGCGCGCGAAGGAGCGCCAGCGGCGCCTCGCCGCCGACGCCGCGGAGGCCGCGGGCGGCAGCGCCCCCGCGCCGCGGCGGCTCACCAAGAGCTCGATCATGGTCGGCATCGGCGAGACCGACGACGAGGTGCTGGAGGCGCTCCGCGACCTGCGGGCGGCCGGGGTCGACATCGTGACGATCGGCCAGTACCTCCGCCCCTCCTCGAAGCACGCGCCCGTGCAGCGCTTCGTCGAGCCGGAGACGTTCGCCGCGTTCGAGCGCGCGGCGCTCGAGATGGGCTTCCTCTACGCCGCCAGCGCGCCGCTCGTTCGCTCGAGCTACAAGGCGGCCGAGGTCTTCGTCCGCAGCCTGATGGACCGCGGCGGCGCGCCGCTCCCCGCCGCCGCCTCGGGCGCCCCAGCCGGCGAGGATCCCGCCGGCGCGGCGGCCGTCGAGGCGCTCCTCGAGGAGCGCCTCGCCGTGGCGCGCCGCGAGGCCGCCCGCCTCACCGCAGAGCTCGACCCCGACGAGCCCCATCCGCCCGGCGTCCCAGCGACGGCGTCGGCCGGCACCGCGCGCCTCGTCCCGGCAGCCTCCCTAGTCCGCCGCTAGAGCGGCGCCCACCCGAGCGGCTCCCCCCCGAGCGGCGGCCACCCGCACAGGAGACGGGCCCAGATCGGCGTTTTCGGCGCGCAAGCGCACTCCAGTGCGCTGAGCACCGAAAACGCCGAGATGGGCCCGTATCCGAAGCGGGTGGCCGCCGCTCGCGCCAAGCGCCTTGACGCTTACCGGCGTTTGGCCGAGCGTATTGCTCGGCAGGAGGGTCCAACACCACGATGTCCGCTCCCATCAACAGGCGCCTCGGCGGCATCGCTCCCGGCGTCTCGCGCCTCGGCTCGGAGTCGCCCCGCGTGCGCGTGGCGTCGATCCTGGCCCAGGCGGCGAGGGCCTACAGCGCGCGCCCTCCGATCGAAGACATCACGATGCCCACCGGCTTCGATCCCGCCGCGGTGGCGCTCTTCGAGACGATCATCGAGGCCGCGTTCCTCGTCGCGAACGCCGACGGCCACTTCGACGACGACGAGCGCGGGCGCTTCCAGGCGATCGTCGCCGGCGCGTGCCAGAACCTCGTCCACGAGAAGCAGCTCGAGGCGCTCCTCGCCGATCTCGGCGAGATGCTGGCCGAGGACGGGCTGGAGAAGCGCATCAGCATGGTCGCCCGCACGATCGCGCGGACCGAGCACCAGCGCGAGGTGCTCCGCGTGGCGGCCTCCATGGCGCACGCCTCCGGCGGCGTGAGCGCGCAGGAGCACGGCGTGCTCGAGCAGCTCGCGCGCGGGTTCAAGCTCGACGCGGCCGCCGTCGACGAGGCCCTCGCGCAGGCAGCCGAGCCCGTGAACGTCTAGCGTGGACATCAGCGCCGCCGCGTACGGCGGGAGACGCGCATCAGGGAGCGCGCGGGTTCGAGCTCGCCGCGGCGAGTCAAACCCCGGGCGAGATCGCTGCGCCGAGTCAACGTCACATCAACGTCACGCGTAAAGCGAATGAGCGTGCGCCGCGTCTGGGCACTGGTCTCGGGCAGCGCCTTTGGTTAGTGTCCCGCGAACCGATGAGCACCGCGACGTACTCCACCGACCGCCCGCCGAACGTCTCAGGGGCAAGCCTCGAGCCGCAGGCTGCCGTCGCGCGGCACCCGCTCGATACGTGTGCCGACGACGTGATCAAGGTCCTGCGCGACGACGGCTCGCTCGACCCCGCGCACGATCCGAAGCTCGAGCCATCGGAGGTCATCGCCCTCTACAAGGCCATGGTGCGCACGCGCCTGCTCGACGAGCGGCTCGTGGCGCTGCAGCGCCAGGGGCGCATCGGGTTCCACATCGGCTCGCTCGGCGAGGAGGCCACCGTCCTCGGCAGCGTGTCCGCGACGCGGCCCCAGGACTGGGTGTTCCCCTGCTACCGCGAGTTCGGGGCGGCGCTCTGGCGAGGGCTGCCGCTCCAGCGGTACATCGACAACATGTTCGGCAACGCGAACGACACGGTGAAGGGGCGGCAGATGCCGGACCACTACACCTACCGCGAGGGCCACTTCGGCTCGGTGAGCTCGCCCATCGGCACGCAGATCACCCAGGCCGTCGGCTTTGCGTGGGCCGCGAAGCTGAAGCGCGACGAGCTCGTCACGCTGGCCTACTTCGGCGACGGCGCGACGAGCTCGTCGGATTTCCACAGCGCCCTGAACTTCGCCGGCGTGTTCAAGGTGCCGGTCCTCTTCCTCTGCCGGAACAACGGCTGGGCGATCAGCGTGCCGACCGAGCGCCAGACGTCGAGCAACACGTTTGCGAGCAAGGGCGTCGCGTACGGCGTCCCCGGGGTGCGGGTCGACGGCAACGACGTGTTCGCCGTCGTGAAGGTGACGCGCGACGCGATCGCGCGCGCCTCGCGCGGCGAGGGCGCGACGCTCATCGAGGCGATGACGTACCGCCTGTCGGGCCATTCGACGAGCGACGATCCCAAGGCGTACCGCCCCGACGCGTGGCTCGATCCGTGGCGCCGGCTCGATCCGATCGCGCGGCTCCGTCGGCACGTCGAGCGCACCCAGGGCTGGACGGACGCGCAGGATCGCGAGATCGAGGCGGCGGTCGACGCCGAGGTCAAGGCCTGCATCGCTGTCTCGGAGAAGGTCCCGCCGCCGTCGCTCGACTCGATGTTCGAGGACGTCTATGCGGAGCCGCCCTGGCACCTCGTGGAGCAGCGGGAGCAGCTCAAGGCGGGCCCGAGGCCCAAGGGCCACGGCGGCCACTAGGCAGCGCGGACGGCGGCGTCGGCGTGGCGGCTCGCCGGACGGCGGCGCGGCGGCGCGGCGGGGGTGGCGCCGCTGCCCGCGATCGGCGAGGACCCCCGGGGGGCCGGGGCGCCGGTGAGGTTGTACCCCCACCTGTTGGCCGAGAGACGGAGACGAAGAGCATGCCTCAGATGAACATGGTCCAGGCGATCAACGACGCGCTACGCCACGAGATGCGGCGGGACTCGCGGGTCGTCGTGCTCGGCGAGGATGTCGGCAAGGTCGGCGGCGTGTTCCGCGTGACCCAGGGCCTGTTCGACGAGTTCGGGGACGACCGGGTGATCGACACGCCGCTCTCGGAGAACGGGATCGTGGGGACGGCCATCGGGATGGCGCTCTACGGGCTCGTGCCGATCCCGGAGATCCAGTTCGCCGACTTCATCTATCCCGCGTACGACCAGATCGTGTCCGAGCTGGCGAAGTACCGCTACCGCTCGGGGGGCGAGTACCCGTCCAAGCTGGTCATCCGGACGCCGTTCGGCGGCGGCATCCGCGGCGGGCACTACCACTCGCAGTCGCCCGAGGCGCAGTTCGTCCACGTGGCGGGCCTGAAGGTCGTGTGCCCGTCGAACCCGGCCGACGCGAAGGGGCTCCTGCTCTCGTCGATCCGGGACCCGGATCCGGTGCTGTTCTTCGAGCCGAAGCGCATCTACCGCGCCGCGAAGGGCGACGTCCCCGAGGGCGAGTACACGGTCCCGCTCGGCCAGGCGAAGGTGGTCCGGCCGGGCTGGCACGTGACGCTCGTGGTCTGGGGCGCGATGCTCTACGAGGCGCTCGACGCGGCGAACCAGGCGGCCGCGCAGGGCGTCGAGTGCGAGGTGATCGACCTGCGCACGCTGTGGCCGCTCGACATCGACACGGTGATCGAGTCGGTGAAGCGGACGGGCCGGTTCATCGTGGTGCACGAGGCGCCGAAGAGCTGCGGCCTCGGGGCGGAGCTCGTCTCGCTGGTCAACGAGAAGGCGTTCCTCCACCTGGAGGCGCCGCCGCTCCGGGTCACGGGCTTCGACACCCCGTTCCCGTACACCCTCGAGAACGAGTATCTGCCTCTGTCCCATCGTATCCTTCCGGCGATCCTCGAGACGGCGAGGTACTGACGCATGGGCAAGTACGAGTTCAGGCTTCCGGACATCGGCGAGGGCGTCACCGAGGGCGAGATCGTGACCTGGCTGGTGTCGCCGGGCGACATGGTCGCCGAGGACCAGCCGATGGTCGAGGTGATGACCGACAAGGCGACGGTGACGATCACGTCGCCGCGCACGGGCCGGATCGTGGAGACGCGGGGCAAGGTGGGCGGGGTCGTCCCTGTCCACTCGGTGCTCGTCGTGTTCGACCTCGACGACCGGCCTGCGGCGGCGCCGCCCGCGTCGGGGGCGGGGGTGCGAAATGACGCCGCGAAGGCCGGGGCTGCGGAGCCCGCGGCGACGGCGGTCGGCGACATCCGGGAGGACCTCCCGGGGATGAACCTGGTGGCGCCGGCGCGGTCCGCGTGGGCGAACGGCAGCGTCGGCGCGGGCGCGCGCGGTGCGGCTTACTTCAACGAGAAGCCGCTCGCGACGCCCGCGACGCGCAAGCTGGCGCGCGACCTCGGGGTCGACCTGCGGCGCGTGCCGCCGACCGGCCCGGCGGGCCGCGTGACGAAGGACGACGTGCGGGCGCTGGAGGCGCCCGAGGCGGAGACCGCGGCGGCCCCGGCGCTGCCCGAAGCGGCGCCGAGGCGGGCGGCAGACGCGGCGGAGCGCGCGGCGGCGGCGCTCGGCCGGCTGGACGAGGAGCAGGGGCGCGGGGCGGCCCGGCCCGAGGCGGAGCGCGGCCGGGGGTTGCCCTCGGCGCCGGGCGACGAGCGCATCCCGCTGCGGGGCGTGCGCAAGCGGATCTTCGACGCGATGTCGCGGTCGAAGCACACGGCGGCGCACTTCACCTTCGTCGAGGAGTGCGACGTCTCCGCGCTGAAGGAGCGCCGCGCGCGCCTGCGCCCGCTGGCCGAGAAGGCGGGCGTCAAGCTGACCTTCCTGCCCTTCTTCGTGAAGGCCGTGGTCGCGGCGCTCAAGAAGCACCCGACGTTGAACAGCGCGTTCGACGAGGCGACGCAGGAGATCGTCGTCAAGAAGAGCTATCATATCGGCATCGCGTCCGCGACCGAAGCCGGGCTCATCGTGCCGGTGGTGCGCGACGCGGATCGGCGGAGCGTGCTGGAGATCGCGCAGGAGATCTCGCGGCTCGGCGAGGACACGAAGTCGGGGCGGGTGAAGCCGGAGGATCTCGGCGGCTCGACGTTCACGATCACGTCGCTCGGCCAGCAAGGGGGGCTGTTCGCGACGCCGATACTGAACTTCCCCGAGGTCGCGATCCTGGGTATCCACCAGATGAAGCAGAAGCCGGTGGTGCGCGACGGGCAGATCGTGATCGGCGAGGTGATGCTGGTGTCGCTGTCGTTCGACCACCGGATCATCGATGGTCACGTGGGGGCGGCGTTCGCCTACGAGATCATCGGGTACCTGGAGGATCCCGATCGGCTGTTTTTGGAGATGAGCTGAGCAGAAGCCCGGCTGCCGGGCTGGTGCCGCTCAGGCTCGTCCCTGGTCGCGCGTGAGGTCGTGCCGAGCTGCCTGGCATCGCGCGCTGGCCTCTCTACCGTCCGGGTGCCCTACCGGGATCTCCCGGAGCACGCCGATACTACCGAGCGAGCTCGGCTCAAGACGAAGACGCGGTGACCACCAAGCTGCGCGCCGCCATCCAGACGCCCGTGCTGCTTGCAAAGGGGCGAAGGGCTTCGCTCAGCGCCCGCTCGAACGCGGGCTTGAGCGAGGGGTCCGTGTCCGCCATGAAACGGGCCGATGGCCCAATTTGCATCGAGTACTCCACGGCCTCGGCGATGTCTCGCGCCGCTCCCAGTTGAATCATCGTCTCGCGGGGTTCGATGTTCACGCGCTTGAAACCCGCGGCGCCGAGCACCTGCTGAACGAACGCGGGAGCGGAAAAGTAAAACGGACCAGGCTGGCCGGGTTGCAGCAGCGCGGGCGTCGGATGATCGGGCGAGACGCTGCGCGCCGCCATGAGCGGCACGTGAGCCCAGTCATTGCGCTCCAGCTCTTGCCAGCACACGAAAGCCAGGCGCCCGCTCGGTCGCAGGCTCTCACGCATCTCGCGGAAAGCCGCGACGGCATCTGGGAAGAACATCACGCCGAAGCGTGAGTAGATGGCATCGAACGGCACCTCAAAGGTCTGACGTGCTGCGTCTCCCAGGATGATCTCGACGTTGCCGAGGCCCGCTTGCGCGACGCGCCCGCGCGCAGCCGTCACCATCGGCTCCGATATGTCGACCCCGACGACCGTTCCCGTCGCTCCCACGCGGACCGCGAGTTCGATGCAGCTCTGGCCCGCGCCACAACCCACGTCGAGCACCCGCTCACCCGCTTCGAGCTGCAAGCGATCCAGCGCCGGGCGCCCGAGGGGCTCCAGCTGCGCGTCAGTCTGCGCCTGCAACTTCACCCACGCTTGCCCGCTCGATTCTCGCCATGCGTCTTGAGCTTGCATCACGCCGTCCCTCTGCCGCAGAGGATATGCGCCTCGGCCGGCCGACCGCAAGCCGGCTCAGCGCGGCAGCCATGCGTTCGCGTGGAGATGCCCTGTGGCACGTCGAAGACGTGGGCGGACGGAAGGATCCCTTGTCGCGCGGGGCCGGAACCGGCAACATCGCGCGCCGTGATCGCGATTCCCAAGACCCTCGAGGACGCGCTGCGCGACCGGTTCGTCGTGCCCTTCGTCGGCGCCGGCGTGTCCATGGCCGCGCTGGACCGGAACGGGAAGCGGATGTTCCCCAGCTGGGGAGACCTGCTCCTCGGGGCAGCCGCGCGCCTCCGCGAGGACGGCAAGAGGCCCGAGGCCAACGTCGTGGAAGGGCTGCTGGAGAAGCGGATGCCCGACTACTTCGAGGCGGCCCGGCACGCGCGCGAGGGCATGGGGCCGGGCTGGTACCGCTACCTCCGCCAGGTGCTGGATCCGCCGGGCAATCGCATCGACACCGGATCTCTGTCGCTCGCGCGCGCCGTCTGGGACCCGTCCCTGTTCTCGCGCCACCCGAAATCGACCTCGGAGTTCTTTCGCCGCAAGTACTGGGCCTGGGATTTCCTGCCTGCGTATCGCCTCCAGCTCGTCTGGCAGTCATCGGACAGCACCTCGCGGAGCGTGGTCCTCGAGGTGGTGTCAGACACGGGCTTCACGCGCAGCGGGAGTGATGAGCCGGATCCGACGCGCTTCGGCGGCGCGCGCGCGGCGGGCTCCGAGCTGCAGATCAACCTGATGCGCTCCTCCGTTCGGAACCTGCCGTGGAACCAGATCTGGTCGTCCTTGAGCGGACAGGAGGACACCATCTACGACGGAAACGATCACGAGATCGACGCCGGCGGGCGCCCGTGCGCCTACCGCTACCTCCGCGTCGATCTGGGCGCTGCGCTGGACAAGGAGGCGTTCAGCGAGCGCGTCATCGCCCCTGTCAGCGCCTGGCTCGCTCGGTGATCGAGAGCCTCGGACGAGCGCGCCCCGCGCTGGCGTGCCGGCTGCGCCAGGCTGCATGGAGGAGAGACACCCCGCGGACCACGTGGCTCCCGGTGCAAGGACCGCTTCAATTCCGTCGAGGTCTTCGAACGTCGCGGGAGGGGTGAACCGTGGGCCGTCGCGATCATGAACGAATCGAGCAGGAGCCGACGGGCGCAGCGGACAAGGTGGCCGAGGTGCTTGCTCGGTTGTACCGCGCAGCCGATCGATGGCCGAGAGTGAACCCGCAGGAACTCCGGCATCTCGAGCGGCTGGTCGCTCGCCTTCCTCCCGATGACCGCTCGCACGTGCTACTCCGAGCATTCGTTGCGCCGCCTGCCAATGCGTACCTCGCGCAGCAGTACGCGGGAGAGTTGCTCAAGCGGCTCCGCCCGCCGTGCTCCGGTCCGCTCACAGACCTGCTGCGCAGTGTTTTGCCCAAGTGGAACCGGTCAGTAGAGCAGCTCCCCTGGTACCTTGCCGACGTCTTCGGTTCGAAGGCGATCGTCAAAAGCCTCGACGAAATCGATCGTTGCGACATGGTCGATCGCGTGCAAACTGCTACAGTGCGTTACTGGCTCAAGGGCCTCGACCATGGCGCGCGACGTGGCTAACAACCCGTTGCAACGGCGCATCGAACAACTTCTCAAGGAGGACGAGTGCCTCGCCTCTTGCGAGCTCGGCTTAACTGAGGTTGGGCAAGCCCTCACCTTCCGGTTCGGGGTCGTCAACTGGCGCGGCGCCTCGGAGCTCAGCGCACCATGGTGAAGAAGTTGAGCTTGTTACCGTCCAGGTCGCGGAAATACCCTCCGTAGAAGCTCTGTCCGCGCGGCCCCGGCGCGCCCTCGTCCTTGCCGCCAAGCTCCACGGCCTTCTTGTGGAGCGCGTCCACCTTGGCTGGGCTATCGACGGCGAGCGCGACCATCACGCCGTTGCCGACCGTGGCCGGCTGGCCGTCAAAGGGCAGGGCGACGCCGAGCGCGGGCGCGTTCGGCTTCACCGCCCAGATGATCATCCGCTCGGATTGCATGAGCCGCGTCGCGCCCAGCTCGCCCAGCAAGGCGTCGTAGAAACGGGCGGCACGCTCCAGATGGTTCGTGCCCAGCGTGACATAGCCGATCATGGATCTCTCCGTTCGTTTGAATGGTTCGTCTTCGTTGGCCCCGGCGTGCTCATCCGCGCTCCAGCTTCTTGCCGCCCGCCGCGACGGCGGCCTCCTTCGCTGCTCCGGAGCTGTACATGAGGGCGGCGGTGCCGTGGGAGAAAATCCAAACGCTTCGGAACCGTCAAGCCCCGACTGCCGGACCTGGCGACCGCGCGGTGACGCTCGCGCTCGCCGCTGTGGCCTGCTATCACGCGGGCCACAGCGGCTTCGTTCACCTGCGGGCCATGGCTGCGGACCACGGCGCGGCGCCTGCGCCCGTGCGCATATCGGCGCGGGTTCGCGGCGCTCTGGCTGGGCTCGACCGCAGAGCTAGGCGAGGAGGGGCGGCACGCCGTTGGGTGCTGGGCCGGGCGCCGCCGCGCCGGGCGGCGCAGCGCCGGGCGCCGCCGGTGCAGCCAGGCTTCGCGGCACCACCGGAGGCGCGGCGCCCGGCGATGCCGGCGCCGTCGGACCAGCCGTGGCGGCGTCCTCCGGGGCTGCGGCGGTATCGCTCGAGGACGCGGAGCGACCGCCGCGGCCCTTGTACAGCGACGGCGCGATCGTGTCGGCGTCACCCTCGTTCCAGCGGAGATAGGCGACGGCCCTGCGTGTCTGATCGTAGGCGTGCACGAGCAGCGAAAACGCGCGCGCTCGCTTGTCCGCCGCCTCGGTGGGCCCAGGCCCCTTGCCGTGCTCCCTCACGCCGAGGGCGGCGAGGAGCTGCGGCCCGATCTCTCCGGCGCGGCGCACCTCCTCCTCGGTCGCCGCCGTCTTTCCGGCGATCTCCGGCCAGCTCCCGCTGAACAGCGCCGAGAGCGCCACGAGATCGTTGGCCGTATCGATGTGCCCCTGCCCTGCGCGGATCTCCGCGACCGTCTCCGCGTCGAGCAGGCCGCGGCGGGCCAGCGCCTCGGCGTCGCTCAGCAGGTTCTCGCGGAGCGGGACGGCCTCTTCGAGGAGCGGTTTCAGCGCGTTCTCCGCGCCTTCGCTGGACAGCCACAGGAGGTGCGCGTACCACGCGGCGAGCGCGTATGTCTCGAGCCGGTCGAGCAGCGCGACATCATGCTTGTGGAGGTGCTCGGCGACGGCGGGGCGCAGCGCGAGGAGGCCGGGCAGCACGCCCAGCACCTGGGAGACGACCCGCGGGATATCGAGGTTGATGGTGATGAGCCGATCCGCGCTCAGCGCCTCTATCTCGCGGAAGGCGTTGTCGAACGCCTTCGCCGCCTGGAGCGGGGTCGCGGGCTTCTTGGGAGCTGCCTTTTTCTTGTTCGAGAACGGTCTGGCCATGAGGGGATTACCTCTCGTTGATGTCCGTCGCGGAGCGGCGAAAGAATGGATACGCCATGCCCCCTACCCCCCGCGCTGGATGTGATGTGAACGCCCAGCGCACGCCGGACGTTCCGGCAGGGGTAATCATGCCCGCTTTCGTGTCAATTCATCAGCCGGACGATTTTCAGAGCGCGTGCCCCTCAACGTCGTAATCTTGCTCAAGGGCATCCATGCCTGCGAGTCGAAGGGGGGCTGTCCTATCGTCGTCTCGCGCGCCTGGTGTCCCGCGGGACGGGCGGTGTACGGGACCTGGATGATGGAAAGTTACAGGCTCGGGCAGTCCGGTTGCGCGAGGGCTGCTCGGCTGCCTGCCCATAACCGGATCCGGTTCCCCGAGGGCTGCTCAGCTGCCCGCCTGTAACCGGATCCGGTTCCCCGAGGGCTGCCCAGCTGCCTGCCCGTAACCGGATCCGGTTTCCCGAGGGCTGCCCAGCTGCCTGCCCGTAACCGGATCCGGTTTCCCGGGGCTGCCCAGCTGCCTGCCCGTAACCGGATCCGGTTTCTCGAGGCTGCCCAGCTGCTTGCCCGTAACCGGATCCGGTTGCCGGAAGCCTGGTCGGCTTTCCGGCCGCAGCCATCCCCGGTTGCCGGGGCATGCGCAGCTGCCCGGCCACGCTGCTTCCCGTGTCCCGGAGGGCGCTCAGCGGGTCGCCTCCGGCCGCATTCGGCCGCAAGCGCGACGGCCGGGCGCGCCGCCGCCCCACGCCACGCACCGAGCCGTGCATTTTCTCAAACGGAACCGGAAATCCCGCCGCAATTCTGGATATGAGCACCCTCCTTTCGCCTGCCGACGACACCTCCCGCAACGCGACATGGAATTCCGTTCACGCTGCCGCAGTGGACACCCTCCCCAGC
The DNA here is from genome assembly GCF_051525235.1 of Sorangium sp. So ce124. Taxonomy (NCBI): domain Bacteria; kingdom Pseudomonadati; phylum Myxococcota; order Polyangiales; family Polyangiaceae; genus Sorangium; species Sorangium sp. So ce124. The sequence goes on along the minus strand of NZ_CP150312.1, from coordinate 2,368,004 downwards.
GTGCTCCGGCTCCTGGGGGTCTCCGAGCCCGATATCGACGACCTGTTCCAGGAGATCTTGCTCGCGGCGTACGAGAGCCTGGATCGGTTCGATCCCGCCTTCCCCGCCTCCACCTCGGCGCCGCTGGAGGAGGCCGACCCCGCCGGCGATCCGCCGCCGCGGGATGGCAGGCGCCAGAAAGGCAGCGCGGAAGCCCGGTGGGTGTTCGGGATCGCCTGGCGGAAGGTCAGCCGCTACCTGGACCGCGCTTACCGCCGCCGCGAGGTGCCGACGGGCTTGCACCCGGCGCCGCACGAGCAGGCCGTCGATCCCGCGCCGAGCAGCGAGCAGCGCGTCGCGGACCGAGAGCGGCTGGAGCTCGCGATCGCGGTGCTCGGCACGATCGCGCCCGAGCGGCGGATCCTCCTCGTCCTGCACGAGGCGTTCGACGTGCCGGTCGTGGAGATCGCGCGCATGCTCGGCATCAACTACAACACCGCCTGCAACCGGCTGCGCCTCGCCCGCGAGGACTACCGCGCCGCCGTCGCGCGGTTGCGCCCGGAGCAGCGACAGGCGCTGCGCGCCTGCTGGCTCCTGTTCCCGCTGGCGTCCGACTCCCTGGTGCGCGACGACGGCACGAGCGCCTCGGTGCCGCCGGCCGCCCCGCCGGCGCCGTCTCCGCCTGCTCCGCCGACAGCGCCGGCACCTGCTCCGCCCGCACCGCCGCCTGCTCCGCCGGTGCCCCCTGCCTCTGCTCGACCCGTGCCTCCGGCGCCCTTGCCGCAGACGCCGGCGACATCGAGCCTCCGGCGGACGCTCGCTCGGGTCGGCCGTTACCTCGGAGCGGTCGCGGCAGGCATCGCCGGTACGATCGCCGTGCAGCTCGCCCTCGCGTCACCGCCGGCCCACTGGGCTCGCCGCTTCGAGGCGCAGCTGCCCGAGCCGCCGCCCGCGAGCAGCGCCTGCCTTGCACCGACGCCGCAGCAGCAGACACCGGAGCCAGCGCCCGTGGCTCCCGCAGCCGAGGCGCTCCCGCGCCCGTGCCCTGCCGCGCCGCGGGCGGCAGCACCGGCCGGCGAGCGGGAGGACACCTTCGCGGAGGAGCTCCGGCTGCTCTCCGCAGCGCGAGAACGCCTCTCGGCCGGTGATCCCGCCGGGGCGCTCCGGCTGCTCGCCGCACACGAGGCGCGATTCCCCGCAGGCCGGCTGACAGGCGTGCGGGAGCGGCTCCGCACCGTCGGCCGGGCACGCCTCGCTCCTCCCGAGCAGAGGGCGCCGGGAGGAGCGCCGTCGCGATGAGCTGCACCAGGCCCAGACACGGGCTCGGCGCGCGCCACGCGCGGTGCGCTGCCGGATCGACCCGGGGCGCCGGGCGCCCGGCGCGCGTCGCCGTGGCGGCGGCCATGGCCACCACGGTCCTGCTCTGCGTCGCGGCAGCCCGCGCCGCGCCGGAGCTGCGACCGGCTGCGATGCGGCTCGAGGTCGTGCGGGGCCCCGGCGCCGAAGCCTGCGCCGACGAGGCGTTCCTTCGCGCGGAGGTGGCGCGCGGGCTCGGCGCCGACCCCTTCCAGGACGACGCGCCGCGGGTGCTCACGGTCACCATTGCGCAGGCAGGGCCGGAGCTCACGGCCTCGATGGCCCTGCGCGAGAGCGAGAGCGCGGGCGATACAACCTGGGCTGAGGGGTTCGGCACCCGGAACGGCTGCGAGGCGCTGCTCTCCGGCGCGGCCCTCGCGATCGTGGCGCAGATCCTGAACATGCCGGAGCGGGCGCCACCGCCCTTCGAGGCCTCGCCGGAGCCCGAGCCCTCAGCGCCGCCTTCACCGCCGCCTCCGCAGACGCGCCGGGCCGCGCCCGAGCCAGTGCGCCGGGCCGAACATCCGAAGGCGCCAAAACCGCCGGAGGCGGCACCGTCCCCGCCGGAGCCGCTGCGGATCGAAGCGGGGCTCGGCGCGACCCTGGGCCTGGGGATCACGCCGGGAGCCGCGGCTGGCATGACGTTGTCCTTCGGCGTTCGCCGGCCCGCCTGGTCGGTCGCGGTGGAGGGGCGAGGGCTCGTGTCCGTGGCGCAGGAGGTCGAAGCGGTGCCCCTCGGCACGAGCGCCTTCACGATGGCTGCCGTGGGCTGTCTTCGCAGCAGCCACCTGTTCGGCTGCGGGGTCGCATCCGTGGGCGTCGTCCGGTTCGCCGCTCGGAGCCCGTGGAACCTGGCCTTGCGCAACGACGCACTGCTAGGGTGCGGGGCGCGGCTCGGCAGCGACTGGCCCCTCTCGGACACGTGGTCCGCGCACGGATACGCCGAGGCCACCGTCATCGTGGCGGACGCCGTGCTCCGGCGGCAGAGCGATCCGCGCAACGTCCCTGGAGCCATCATGTGGTCGTCACCTCCGCTCGCTGCGACGCTCGGGCTCGGAATCACGGCAGCCTTCTGAACAGGCTCGTCCACATCGTGTCCTTCTCGCAAGGAGTCAAAGAAACATGAGAATCATCAAAGGGAATCCACAATGCTCGACGTGAACGACTGTCTCGCGAGAGCCGCCCGTTGTCAGCGCAAGGCGTCTTTAAGTACTCTGCTCGAGATGCGAATCGTCCCGTCCATGCTCATCGGAATCCTCTCTTTGGCAGGTTGCCCCGGCGATCCGACCATCACCGGTCCCTGTCAGCCCCAGGAATACGGCCACCCAGGCTGCCCCTGGCCCGAGCAAGGGGGCGGCGGTGCCGGTGGTGAGGGCGGAGGCGGCGGTGCCGACAGTGCCGGCGGCGAAGGCGGGACCGGCGGCGGCGATGAGACCGCCTGCGCCGGCGATTGCGTCCCGCCGGCGCCGCTCGGCTGGTTCGGACCGGCGCTCCTCTGGTTCGGCCCGCGGGACGAGGCGCCAGCCTGCCCCGCCGCCGCGCCGAACGTCGGCTACGAGGGGTTCGCCGACCTGGCGCCCGCGCCGCTCGTCTGCGCGGCCTGCCTGTGCGACCCGCCCGACGCGGTCACCGCCTCGTGCCAGCTCCCGCTGGGCTGGTCGGCGCACACCTCGACGACGTGTTCCGGCGACCCCGGCAGCGTCGAGACCACCTTCGCGGCGCCCGGCGGCTGGGACGGCGCCTGCACCTCCGAGAACGCCATCCCCGCGGGCCAGGACTGCGGCGGGCAGCCGTGTGTGAAGTCGATCTCGATCGACGCGCCCGCCGTGCTGGTCACCGCCGCCTGCACGCCGAGGGTCGACGAGCCCCCGCCGCCGGCGCTCCTCGATCCGTGGCAGACCCGGGCGCTCGCCTGCCTGCCCGGCGCCTACACCGAGTGCCCCGGCGACCGGAGCACCTGCATGCCCTCGCCGGACCAGCCCGGAGTCCCGCCACCCGGCAGCTTCCTGACGTGCATCTTCCACGAGGGCGACGTGACGTGCGAGGCGCCGTACCTGGACAGGCACGTCTTCTACGGCGGCGCCGACGACACGCGCGGCTGCTCCGAGTGCGGCTGCGGGGAGCCGGAGGGCGCGTCGTGCACCATCATGGCCTCCGTCTACAGCGACGGGGCGTGCGCCGAGCAGGTCGCGTCGACCCTCGTCAGCTCCAGGGCGCCGTTCTGCGGGGTCACGCCGCCCGGCATCGGCCTCGGCAGCAAGTCGGCAAAGGTCGTCGACGTGGATCCCGGCGGGTGCGCCCCGAGCGGCGGCGAGCCCACCGGCGAGCTGCTGCCGGCCGAGCCGTCGACCTTCTGCTGCCAGGCGTAGAGGCACGCACCGACACTGCCACCGCGGCAGCGACGCCACGACTACGATCGGTACCGCGGAGATCTCCAGGACGACGTGCCCGCGCAAGGGGGCACCGGCGTCGAGCGGCTAGCGCGCGGAGCGCCGTCCGACCCGCGCTCCGCCGCCGCCCACGGCAGCAGCGGGAACTGGGAGAGCAACTACTATCAGGCATTCTTCGCGCTGCTCACCCTGCTGGCACGAGATACGGACAACGCCGCAATCGGGGTGCAACAGCTGGACGACATCGACTTAGGACTTGACATCTCCGAGACGTCTGGACTTCCTTCTCCCCCGATCCTCAGCGCGCCGTCGGGTCGTTGACGCGTCCCGCGAAGAGGATCGCCTGCGTCGACACGTCGCGGATGAAGAAGAAGAACGGGCGGTCCAGGACGATCGCCGCAGGCGCGGCCGGGAGACCCGAGCCTGTGGAATTGAGGATGACCCCGGTAGATGGCTGAGCTCGACCGCAGTGCCGGGCAATGAGAGGCGGTGCGCCGCCGAGCGCTGCGCCGGACACCGCCGCGACGGACCGTGATGGCGCGTATCCAGCTCTCCTTTCCTCGGAGCGTCAACGGGACCGCTGATCCGCGGGACCGGAGCGGCCCGGGGCCAGGTTGAACGCGGAGCCGACGAGCGCAAGGTGGCTGAACGCCTGGGGGAAGTTGCCGAGCAGCCGCCCGCTCGCTGGGTCGTACTCCTCCGAGAGCAGGCCGACGTCGTTGCGCAGCGCGAGCAGCCGCTCGAACAGCGCCCGCGCCTCGCCGGCGCGGCCCATGAGGGCATAACAGTCCGCGAGCCAGAAGCTGCACGCGAGGAACACCCCCTCGGCGCCGGGCAGGCCGTCGGGCGTCCTCCCAGGGCCGGTCGAGTAGCGGAGCACGAAGCCCCCGCGCACGAGCTCGCGCTCGATGGCGCGCACCGTGCCCGCGATGCGCGGGTCGCCGGGCGGCAAGAAGCCCACGAGCGGGATGAGCAGCGTGCTCGCGTCGAGCTCCTGGCTGCCGTACGACTGCGTGAACGTGCCGCGGCCCGGGTCGAACCCCTTCTCGCACACCTCCGCGTGCACCGCGTCGCGCAGCGCGCGCCAGCGATCGACAGGGCCGTCCAGCCCGAGCTGCTCCACGGTCTTCACGGCGCGATCGAACGCGACCCAGGCCATCACCCGCGAGTAGGTGAAGGGGCGCGGCCCGCCCCGCACCTCCCAGATGCCCTCGTCGGGCCGGCGCCAGCTCGATTCGAGGAAGTCCATCAGCTTGCGCTGGAGGCGCCAGGCCTCCGGCTCCGGGGCGAGGCCGGATCGGCGCGCCTGGTACATGGTGTCCATCACCTCGCCGTAGACATCGAGCTGGAGCTGCTCGACCGCGGCGTTGCCGGCGCGCACCGGCCGCGAGCCCTCGTAGCCCGGCAGCCAGGGGAGCTCGATCTCGCGGAGCCGCCGCTCGCCCGCGATGCCGTAGAGGATCTGGAGCTTCGAGGGGTCGCCCGCGATGGCGCGCAGGAGCCAGTCGCGCCAGGCCGCGGCCTCCTCGCTGTAGCCGCCGAGCAGCAGCGCGTAGAGCGTCAGGGTCGCGTCGCGCAGCCAGCAGTAGCGGTAGTCCCAGTTGCGCACGCCGCCGATCCACTCGGGGAGCGAGGTCGTCGGCGCCGCGACGAGCCCGCCCGTTGGCGCGTGGGTGAGCGCCTTGAGCGCGACGAGCGACGTGACGACCGCCTCCTTCCAGGGTCCGGCGTGGGCGCAGCGGCTCGACCAGGCGCGCCACCACGCCTCGGTGTGCTCCACCGCGCGCTCGGCGTCGATCGCCTCGGGCGGCGGCTCGTTCGACGGGTGCCACGTGAGCACGAAGGGGATGCGCTGGCCCTCGTGGACGTCGAACTCGGCGACCGTGGTGAGCCCTGCGCCGTGGACCGGCACCCCCGCGCGCAGGATCAGCGCGTCGGGCCCGGCCACCGCGCGCAGCGCGCCGCCGCTCGACCGCACCCAGGGCACGATCGAGCCGTAGTCGAAGCGAATGATGAGCTCCAGGGAGACCGGGACCCGGCCGCGCACGCCCTCGACGACGCGCACGACGTCCGGCGCCCTCCCGCGCAGCGGCATGCAGTCCACGAGCCGCACCGCGCCCTCGGCCGTCGTGAACTCGGTCTCGAGCACGAGCGTTCCCTCGCGGTAGCGGCGTGCGACGCGGGGCGCCGGGTCCTTCGGCCCGATCCGGAAGCGGCCGTGCTCCGGCGTGCCGAGCAGGGCGGCGAAGCAGGCGGGCGAATCGAAGCGCGGCAGGCACAGCCAGTCGATGGATCCATCGCGCCCGACCAGCGCCGCCGTCTGTGTGTCCCCTAGCAACGCATAGTCCTCGATCCGCAGCGGCATGCGAGCTCCTGACCGGCGCGGCGACGAGCGCCGGCGCCTCGGCGGCGGCGAGAGCACGGAGGGTGCCACGCGCCGCGCCGCGGGCTCAGGCCGTGGCCCAGGGGGGCGATGGCCACGCCGTGCACAGCGGGCGCCGCCGGGCACGACCTTGGGCTCGGGCGTCAAGCGGTGGGCCTGCCGCTGGGCGCCGCGCCGGACGCCGACGCGCCGAGCGGTGCAGCGCCGGACGCCGCCGGCGCCGCCGTGTCCCGCGGCGCCACGCGAGCTGCTGCCGGCCGAGCCGTCGACCTTCTGCTGCCAGGCATGAGCTCACCCGCGTGACCTCTGGCAACCGAGCTGTCCGATCGTCGCTGTCGCCTCGGCCCCGGCGCTCAGAATTTCGGCCGGAGACTGCCAACGACGCCGTCTTCCTCCTCGTTCGGCCCCGAGGCGAAGAAGAGCTTGGGTGTGCGGCCGGGGACGGGCAGGAAGGTGAGCCCCCAGAGACCGTCGATGAAGACAGGCTCGCCGCTGCCGTCGTCGCAGAACCGGAGCTGATCGATGAACTCGCCCGAGTCGAGGTCAAAGGCGCTGATGTGGCCGTCGCCGAAGTTCCCGACGAGGAGGCTCTCGCTGAAACGGCCCAGCCTGCGCGGCGCCCTCACCATCGCCCATGGAGCGTTGAGCGGCCCCTCCGAGGCGAAGCGCCGGATGAACCTTCCGGTCAGCGAGAACTCGTCGATGAAGCCGTTGTCGGGCTCGTTGTCGATGCCTCCTTCCTCCCGCAGCGCGAAGGCCACGAACACATGACCTTTGATGACCTCGACGTTGAACGGCGCGAACCGGCTGTTCTCCGTCGCCGGCACGCCGGGCGTGCAAGGCTCCGTCAGCGAAGCGATGCAATCGTCGGTGAACGTATCGAGAAATTTGTACCGCCCGCTGTACCGCTCGACCTTCCCGCTGACGAAGTTCGCCAGATAGAGGAAGTCGCGCCCTGTCTGGGCGCTGTGCCCGATGGTGAGGCCCTTGTAGACGGCCGATTTGTTGGAGTTGTCGATCACGATCCGGGCCTCGTTCGGATCGACGAACGGGTTCCACGCGGCGCTGGCCCCGTCCTCGCTCGCCGTGAGAAAGAGCGCCGGCAAGTCGAAGTTGCCGGGTACCGGGAAGCTCGATGTCTTGTTCAGGACGAGGCCCGTCGGCGCCGAACCAGAGCTCAGGACCCCGGCCGGAATATCGATGATGACCTGCTGGCTGCCGAACAGGAGGGGCTGACCATTGCTCTGGTAAGCCGTGACCTTGCCCGTCCCGTTGTCTGCCACCCAGAGCACATCCCCCGCCGACGCCCGGATCCCCCAAGAGTTCTTGAGGTTGGGATCGACGAACTGCGCGTCGAAACCAGTCCGGTTCGCGACGAGGTTCCGCCGCACGAAACAGAGCTCGCTCCCCGCCGCGCCGGCGTATTCCGCGAACAAGGCCGATGCCGCAAGGGCGCATCCGCCCACCAAAGCGCTCGCTTTCATGTGTGTCCCCCCGCTCCGAGAGGCCAACGGCAGAGCGAACGGATAATCGCCCCACCGCACAAAAGCTCCAGGAGCGCTCTACTAAGGCCTGATGAGACTTCCCCGTCAAGCGGGAATCACCGATACTCCTGCGCGCGAATGTCGCTTACGACATCCGTATGCCAGGAGCGATAGCCGGTTCGACCACGCGATGCGCGACCGCGGGTGACCCACCGCGGAGCAGCAAGGCGGACGATCCGTTTCGACGTAGCGGTGAGCCTTCGCCGGGGGCGCTTCAGCACGGCGCGCTCGCCAGGCTCGGGCGTCGGCGGCTGGGCCCGGGTTGGATCCATGTTTTCCGAGGAGGTGCGATCCGTCGTCTTGTGACGCTCCTCCGAAATCCCGGCAAAAATGCCAGATCTCGACGTCTCGGCACCGCTATCCCCCTACCCCCGCGCTGGATAGGATATGAACGCCCGGAACACACCGGACGTTCCGGCAGGGATCATCATGCTCGCTTTCGGCTGCCTGCCCATAACCGGTTCCGGTTGCCAGAACCATGGTCGGCTTCCCGGCCACAACCGTCCCCGGTTGCCAGCGCATGCTCAGCTACCCGGCCACGCCGTCCCCCTTGTCCCCGGGGACGCTCCGCGGATCGCAGGGTTGAGGTCGGCGGCGAGCAAGACGCGCTTCGCGTTCACCTGTACGTGGGCGCCGGCCTCGATCTCGCGCTCTTCCCCGAGGCGGACGCGCCGCAGGCTGTCCAGCCACGCCTGACCGCCGGAATCCGAGGCGAGCGCGCCGACGGCCGCCGGCAGCGCTGAAAAATTCCTCCATAGCAAGATCGAACGGGCGCGCGCGAAAGCCGCGAAACCGACCTGCCCTCCATCGCGTAGCACCATCGAACGACGCGCCACGAGCCATCGCGGGTGGAGGCGGGCGCCATGCGGGCGCCCGCGGCCGCTCCGGTCTCAGGGGTGTGTCGGAGGACCGATCGCCGTCACGCGGTTCGCCGCGGCGGAGGCGATCCAGGTCGCGTCATCTCAAGCACCGCTTCTGGAGGATGGTCATGAAGATTCGGAATCGCGCGCTGTCGGCTCTGCCCCTCGTCCTCACCCTCGCCGCCGCTTGCGGCGACGGCGAAGGCGGCGATACCACCGGAGCCGGCGGCATGGGCGGGGGAGGCGCGAGCGGGCCCGGCGGCGGGGACGCGGCCACGAGCTTCGACGTGACCCTCGAGAACGTGACGCCCGCGCGGGATTACCGGGTGGCCGGCGTGTTCAACACGCCCGTGGGCGAGAGCACGCCCGGGCCGCTCTTCCCCGAGAAGAGCTTCGAATTCCGCGTCGGCGCCCTGCCGGGCGACAGGCTCTCGTTCACGACGATGTTCGGGCAGTCGAACGATCTGTTCTATGCGCCCGATGGCGCCGGGATCGCGCTCTACGACGAGTCGGGCAAGCCGGTGAGCGGGGACGTAACCGACCAGGTCCTGCTGTGGGACGCGGGCAGCGAGGCCAACGAGGAGCCGGGCGCGGGGCCGAACCAGGCGCCCCGGCAGAGCGGCGCGAACACGGGCGCTCCGGACCCGGACAACACAGTGCGGCTGGTCCAGGATGGCTATACCTACCCGGCGGTCGAGGAGGTCATCCAGGTGACGGTGACGCCGGAGCCGGGCAACGAGTTCACGATCCGGATCACCAACATGTCGGAGGTGGGGACGCTGATGCCCGAGGGCGGGGAGCCGGCCGCCGTGCCGCTGTCGCCGGGGCTCTTCGTGGTGCACACGAAGGACAACCCGCTGTTCACGGTCGGGCAGGCGTACCCCGACAACGGGCTGGAGGCGCAGGCCGAGGACGGGAACCCGATGATGCTGCACGAGGGGGCCATTCCCCGCGCCGGGCTGACCTCGCCGGTGGCGCCAGGCGTCGCGGTGGTGCACGGGTCCGGAGCGCCCCTGTTCAGGACGGGCGAGGCGGACCGGGGCAAGGGCCTCGAAATGCTGGCCGAGGACGGGAATCCGACCGCGCTCGCGGCGTCGCTGGAGGCCGAGATCGGGGGCGAGAGCGGGATCTCGTCGGTGCTTGTCTACAACACGCCCGTGGACGCCTCGACGCCGGGGCCGCTGCTGCCCGGCGCGAAGTTCAGCTTCACGGTGACCGCGCGGCCCGGCGAGCGGCTGAGCTTCGCGTCGATGCTGGGGCAATCGAACGATCTGTTCTTCGGGCCGCGCGATGCGGGGATCGCGCTGTTCGACGCGAGCGGCGAGCCGGTGAGCGGCGATGTCTCCGACCAGGTCACGATCTGGGACGCGGGCACCGAGGCCAACCAGTGGCCCGGCGTGGGCCCCGACCAGGCGCCGCGCCAGGCCGGGCCGCAGATGGGCGCCGACGATCCCACGGACCAGGTGCGCACCGTCGATGACGGCTATCTGTATCCTGCGTCGAACCAGATGCTGAAGGTGACCATCACCCCGGCGCGGTAGCGGGGGCACGAGCGGCAGCGCTGGCCGCTGGACCACGGCCCGGGTGCCTGGCGGCCGCGCGGGGCGTCTCCGCCCAGCACGGCAATGGTGACGCCTCCTCGGGGACCTGCCGCCTACGGAGGAGCCTGCCGGTGTTGGATGGCGTGCTCGGCCTCCATCGTGTACCGGCGGCTCTCGGCCTCGTCGGGTTCGAGCCCCAGCTCACCATAGCGATAGGCCATCGCCAGCGCCTGGAGCGCCGCGGGGTGCTCCCGCTCGCCGGCGCTCTCGTAGAGTTCCACGGCTCTTCTGTCATTCCTCGGTACGCCGGCGCCTGCTCGATACGCGTTGGCGAGCAGGAACATCGCGTCCGGCGACCCTCCGCGCGCCGCGATCTCGAACCAGCGCGCAGCCTCCGCAGGGTCCGCCGTCACGCCATCGCCGTTCTGGCTGATCACGCCGAGGAAATACGCGGCGCTCGGGTGCTGCGAGGCGGCGGCTCGCAGCAGCCAGGCGCGGGCGCGCGCCGCGTCCCTGGGGACCGACGGCAGCCCCTTCAGGTAGATCCTTCCGAGCGATACCTGCGACTCGACGTCTCCCTGCTCGGCCGCCCGCGCGAGTGAATCCATCCCGGCGAGGACCTCCCCGGGATCCGCGAGCGTGAGCAGGCGAAAGCCGAGCGCCCGCGCCTCCATGCCGCTCGGGGGCGATGCCCCAGGGCGCGACGGCGGCGAGGGCGCCGCGGCGGCCGTCGGGCGGTCCGCCTCGGGACGATCGCCCCCGCGCAGCCCTCCAAGGGAAAGAGCGGCGGCGCCGCCGAGCACGAGGGCGCCGCCGGCCAGCACAGCGAGCCGCACGCGAGGCGGGACGCTCACCGGCTCAGGTCGATGGAGTACACCGAGAGCATCTTGGCGCTGCCGTCATCCTGCGCGACGAGCGAGAGGTTGGTCAGCCCGGCGGCCTCCGCCTTCGGCAGCGCGTTCTGCGCCGAGGTGAAGGTCACGGGGCCCATCGTCGTGACCCGGGCGAAGCGCCAGCTGCGGGCAGCGCCGTTCTGGGCCCGCGTGAGGTTCTCTATCTTCTTGATGTACGCGATGAGCACGTCGCGGTTCGTGTCCGGCGCGGCGTAGATCGTCTTCGAGCCGTCGAGGCCAGGGAAGCTGCCGCCGCCGCTCGCGCGGTAGTTGTTCGTGGCCACGATGAACTCCGCGGCCGGATCCATGGGCTCCCCGTTCCACTGGAGGTTCTTGATCCGGCCGCTGGCCTTCATCCCCGTGGGCGGCAGCGGCTGGGTCACGTCGATCTCGTACGTGATCCTGCTGTCCGTGAACATGTCGAAGTTGTATCCGGGCATCGCGGTGTTGATGAGCGGCTGCGGCTCCGTCTTGCTCGGATCGATCTGATTGAACCGCGTCGCGGCCCTCTCCAGCCAGTCGAGGATGTCCGCGCCGGTGACCTTCACCGCCTGGACCGTGTTCGCGTACAGGTAGAGATCGGCCGCGTTGTTGATCGCGATGCTCCCCGCCGGCACGTCGGTGTAGTCGTTGCCGCCCTGAAAGCCGGACTTGAACGGCGCGCTCACCGAGAGCACGGGCAGCGACGCGTACTGCGGCAGGTTCTCCTGGACGTAGCGGGCGACGTAGTCGGCCTGGGCCTGGTTGACGATCTGGATCGCGCTGGCGTCCCCCACGTCGGCGAACATCGACGACATCGGGAAATCGCTCGTGCCGATGGGCGTCTTGACGTAAGCGACCGTCGCCTGGTGCTCGGCGTCGAGGAGCGGCGCGATGGAGGCCTCGGCCGCGACGAGGACCTTCGTCTTGTCCGGCTGCGCGTCGCAGAGCGTCGCGAACGCGCAGGGCGCCCCCGTGCGCCAGCGCTCCGTTGCATCACACGCCTCGGGGAGCCCACCCTTGCAGGTCGTGGCGATCGGCCGGGCCTCGACGACCGTCTTCGCCTTGTCGACCTTCCAGCCCTCGCCGTCGTGGGTGAGCCCCAGCTTGATGACACCGAGGTGCTGGCCCCAGAAATTCGCCATGACGGCGGGGACGCCGTCGACCGTGCCCGCGTCCTTGTCGACCTTCGGCAGGCTGAACTGCGCCACGGTGCTGCTCGGGTTGGGGAAGATCTGGTGCGAGTGGCCCATGAGCATCGCGTCGATGCCGGGCACCTGGGCCAGGTGCCACGCCTGGTTCTCGAGGGTGGGCGTATACGGCGAGTCGTCGAGGCCGCCGTGGATGATGGCGACGACCAGCTCGGCCCCCCTGGCGCGGAGCGCGTCCACCAGCGGGGCCGCGACCTCCTTCACCCCCTTCGTGAAGACCTTGCCGTCGAGCCATTTCTTGTCCCAGCTCAGGATCGTCGGCGGCGTGACGTCGATGAAGCCGACCTTGACCGTGCTCTCGATGGCGCCGCCGCCCGGCGCCGTCGCCTTGATGGTCTTCTCGACGATGACGGTGCTCGGGAAGAGCGTCTCGTTCGTCTTCAGGCTGAAGACGTTGGAGTTCACCAGCGGGAACCGAGGGCCCTCGCAGTCCGCCGAGCCAGCGAGATCGAGCCCCTCGACGTCGAACGGGGTGTGGGTCACCTGCGAGAGGAAGGCGAGGCCGAAGTTGAATTCGTGATTGCCGATCCCGCCGACGTCGAACCCCAGGTGGTTCATCGCCTTGTACATGGCCAGCGTCTCGCCGCACGCGATCGGCTCGACGAGCGCCTGATAGTCGGCGAGGACGGTGCCCTGGATCGTGTCGCCGTTGTCGATCAGGAGATTGTTCGTGAACTCGGCCCGCGCCTGGTTGATGAGGGTCGCGGTGCGCTCGAGGCCAATCGATGGATCAGCGACCAGCTTGAAGTAATCGAAGCCGAGGATGTTGGTGTGGAGATCGGTGGTCTCGAGCAGCGCGAGGTCCGCCGTGGCTCCGCTCGGCGTCGCCGGGGCTCCTCCCGCGCCGCCACCGCCCTGCTCGCCGCCTGCCGCGCCGCCGCCGCCCTGCTCGCCGCCTGCCGCGCCGCCGCCGCCCTGCTCGCCGCCTGCCGCGCCGCCGCCCCCCGTACCGCCTCCTCCCGCTCCGCCTGAGCCTGCTGAGCTGGAGGTCGATGAGCCCGTGCCGCCCTGGTCATCGCCGCACGCGGTCAGCGCGGTCATGGCCAGAATCACCGAGGAAACCGACGCTATCCGTCCGACTCGACCTGTCATCGTGAACACCTTTCCGAGCGCCGCCTCGGCGCGATGCTTCTTCGCGCGAATACAGCCATGTTGAATCGGGGCGGTCGAGTTTTGGCACCTATGCATGCCCGGATCAAGGGCCTCGATGGAATTCTCGGCATGTCAGCAGCACCGGAGAGGCGATGCGGCGGAAGAACGCTTGAACGGCGCGCCCGCTGCGCGCCGCTGCGTCAATCCGATGGACGGTTGGCAACAGTCTCGTTAACGCTCGCCACGTGCGAAGGACCGCACGCAAGGACGCGCTCTCGCAGCCTGTGGAGTGAAGGGTCGGGACGGCGGCGGGGCGTCGATTGGGGCCCGGTGTCTCAGGCGCACCGGCGCGGAGGGGGCAGCGCCTCCTCCGTGCTCCGGGAGCTCCCGCGGGGGCCCACGCGGGCCATCATGGCAGCTGTCCCCCGCCCTGGACTGGCCTCAAAACACGATCGTCCAGCCTGGGTTGCTCACTTGCTGCTTGGTGTAGGACACGCCGTCGACCTTCAGCCCTTCCGCGTTGAGCAGCGTGATGATCCCGCCCTTGTTGGAGAGGACCATCGGAGCCTGGACGACGACCGTCGTCAGCCCACCGGGCTGAAGCTCTCCGGTAAGCGCCATCTTCGATTTGGCCTTGTCGGCCAGCGACCAGCCACCGAGGTTGATCTTCCGGTTCGACGTATTCAACAGTGTAACGGTCTCCCGTTCGGGTGTGCGCGTGTCGTTCACGAGGGCGGCGACGATCCGCACGATCCCGTCGGGCTGCTCTACCGTGGGGAGTTCACCGCCTCCACCGGTCACATCGGACGGCGGTCCGGATACAGGGACGTCGAGCGTATGCCCTGTCTGGTCATCGGTGTGCCACGCCTGCGTCTGAAATTTCATGAAGATCGCGACCCACTGGTCCCCACGCGGGAAGTGGATGAGGAGGCCGCCGTCCTGCCAGACACCATCGTCCTTCTTGAAGCGGGCGTCGTTGCCCTGGTTCATGTGGATATCGTGGATGCCGTTTCCGGGCAGGAAGCCGAAGATCTTGTCCTTGGTCCCGCTCTCCGGACCCCAGCGCTCCCCGAAGGCGTACAGGAGCGCCGTCTCGTCGGCCATCGCCCGCTGCACGTAGTGATCGAGCTTCTCGTTGAGGTCGTTGTCAGGGCCTGGGGCGGAGAAGGGCAGCGGGACGAACTCCGTCCGATCCACGAGGTTGCCCCGGATGAAGTCGAGCCCGAGCCCACCCGGCTTGCTCTCCAGCCGATGGAAGCCCCGCGTCAGCTCGTGGACCTCCTGAAGCAGCGGGTGCGCGAAGTGTGACTTGACGACGTATTCGACCTGAGAGCCGTCCTGCGACTGCACATTCACCGCGATGCGATAGTCGATCGTGTCGTCCACGACGTGGATCTGATAGTGCGGGTTCGCCCCCGACGCGAGGCGCCGATCGATGACTGTACCCTTCAATACGCCATAGCTCTTCAGCGGCATGTTGCCTCCGGCATTCATCGGCTGAGCACGGCCGGTGCCCGCCTGTGAGATAGTATCAAGACCCTACTTCACTGCCTCGAATGGTGATGGGTCATCCGGCGTGCGCTCCCCCTTGGGGCCGGTGACCGACGGGTGTTGAATGGAACGCGCGATAGCGCGTTCTACACCATGTGAAGCCGTCTTTTTTTTGAAGTCAAGGCTGAACTGCCCGTGGACTCTGAAAGTCCGCCGCCCTGTCACGCAACGGTCCATTTGCGGAAAGCTAGCTGCGAAAGCTAGCGGAAATCCAGGGAGCTGATGCCGGAACCCCATCGTCTCTCGAGCGGCCAATGCCAAGCCGAGGCGCACGCTCCTTACAGGCACATCAAATTCATCATCGATTTGGTCGCGCCGCGCCAGGCGCGCTTCAAGCGGTGTGCAATCACCGGGGCCATTTCGACCGCGACGGATCTCGCCGGGGCCGTCACCTCTGCGCTGAGACTACCTACTCGCGGCGGCTGCGGCCGGCGCGCGCCGGGTCGGTCGCCGGCAGCTCCCCGAGGAGGTGGTCGATGCAGGTCCGGACGGCGGCCGTCAGGGCTCGATGCGCGCGATAGAGGAGACTGACGCCTCCGGCCTCGGCCTCGTAGCCTTTGAGGACGCGGACGAGACGCTTCGCGGCCACGTCCTCGGCGCAGAACACCTCCGGAAGCATCGCGATACCGACGCCCGCGAGCGTCGCGCGGTAGGCGGCGGAGGACTCGCTCACATAGAAGCGGGGCTCGAAGGCGACACGCCGCCTCCGGCGCCCCTGCCCGAGCGTCCACGCCGCCATTCCGTCGGTCGCGTGCACCGCGATGCAATCGTGACGCGCGAGGTCCTCGATCCGGTGGGGAACGCCCCGCGCCTCGAGGTAAAGCGGGCTCGCATACAGCAGCTTCCGCGTCGCCCGCCAGAGCTCTCGCGCCACGAAGTCGGTTGTGTCGTCCACGTGGCCCGGGACGATCGCGATATCGAAGCCCCCGGCGAGGAGGTCGACCCGCCGCGAATCGATCTCGAGGTCGACCGACACGTGAGGGTGCTTCGCGAGATAGGTGCAGACGACGCTCGCCACCGCGGCGCCGAGGGCGATCGGCGCCACGATCCGCACGCGGCCTCGCGGCTCACTCTGGAGCTCGCGGACGTGATGCGTGCCTCTCGTGAGATCGTCGATCGCCCGTTCGGCGTGGCCGAAGTACGCGCGCCCGGCCTCGGTCAGCTCCAGCCGGCGCGTGGTTCGCTCGAGGAGCCGGACACCGAGCGCGGACTCGAGCCGCGCGATGCGCCGGCTCACCGTGGAGACCGGCACGCCGCGCTCGCGGGCGGCGGCCGAGAAGCTGCGCGTCCGGACGACCCGCACGAGGAGCGCGGCGTCGTTCAGGTCCAGATCGATTCGTGCGTCCACGACAACAGTCCCTTCCCTCCAGGCACACTAATGCGCTCCGGTGGCCGGCGCTAGGCTCGACCACGTGAAGAAGCCCATCGTCACCGGGCCACGCGGAGCACGGGGCGCCGCGTCCGCGTGATCCCTGGGATGACCGCGCAGGGTCGCTGCGCCGAGCGCAGCAGGAGGTTGTCATGATCATCGTCACCGGAGCCAACGGTCACCTCGGCCGAGCCATCATGGAGCGGCTCCTTCAGCGCGTGCCCGCCGCTCGGCTCGGCGTCAGCGTGCGCGACCCGGAGCAGGCCAGCGCGCTCGCCGAGCGCGGCGTCCGCGTGCGCCGGGGGGCCTTCGAGGACGCCGCGAGCCTGCGCCACGCGTTCGAGGGCGCCTCGCACGTCCTGATCGTCTCCATCAACAGCGCAGGCGAGGCCGCGGTGCGCCAGCACGAAGCCGCGCTCGAAGCGGCGCGCGCGGCGGGCGCCCGCCGCGTCCTCTACACGAGCCACATGGGCTCGAGCCCGGCGTCCCGCTTCGAGCCCATGCGCGACCACGCGGCCACCGAGGCCTTGCTGCAAAGGTCGGGGGTCGCTTTCACCTCGCTTCGCAACGGGTTCTATGCGGCGTCCGCGCTGATGCTCCTCGAGCGGGCGCTCGAGACGGGCAAGCTCGTCGCGCCAGAAGACGGCCCGGTCTCGTGGACAGAGCACGGCGACCTCGCCGACGCGGCGGCGATCGCGCTGACCGACGAGGCGCGCCTCGACGGGCTGACACCGCCGCTCACCGCCTCCGGGGCCCTCGACCTCGCCGACATCGCGGCGATCGCCTCGGAGCTCCTCGGGCGCCCGATCACGCGGGTGACCGTCAGCGATCGAGCGTTCAGAGAAGACATGGTGTCTCACGGCGTCCCCGAGCAACGGGCAGACCTGCTCCTTGGCATGTTCGCGGCGAGCCGGGAGCGCGAGTTCGCCGCGGTGGATCCGACCCTGGAGCGCCTGCTCGGCCGGGCGCCGATGTCCATGCGCCACTACCTGACGGCGCGCCTGTCACGCTGAGGCACGGGGCGCACCTCGAAGAGCAGGTCGTCTTGGGCCTGCTCCGAGCGGTTGTTTCGAGAGACGAGCGCCGCCTCGCGGCGCTGCGCGAGGCCGATTGCGGATGAGGGGCGGGCGCCGGAGCTCAGCGCACCATGGTGAAGAAGTTGAGCTTGTTGCCGTCCAGGTCGCGGAAATACCCTCCGTAGAAGCTCTGTCCGCGCGGCCCCGGCGCGCCCTCGTCCTTGCCGCCGAGTTCCAGGGCCTTCCTGTGGAGCGCGTCCACCTTGGCCGGGCTATCGACGACGAGCGCGACCATCACCCCGTTGCCGACCGTGGCCGGCTGGCGGTCGAAGGGCAGGGCGACGGCGAGCGCAGGCGCGTTCGGCTTCACCGCCCAGATGATCATCCGCTCGAGCTGCCAGAGCCGCGTCGCGCCCAGCTCGCCCAGCAAGGCGTCGTAGAAACGGGCGGCGCGCTCCAGATCGTTCGTGCCCAGCGTGACATATCCGATCATCGATCTCTCCGTTCGTTGAAATGATTCGTCTTCGTTGCCTGATCAGGGTCGGGTGCCCCGAGCGCCATGCCGACCTGCCTCGATCGCGCGTGGCGCGCGCAAAAAGCGACCCAGGCCTGCGGAGAGCCGTGTAGCATGGCCACTGCCCGCGAGGCGCGGTTCCCGCGCTTCGGCAGGGTGATCGTGTTCTTCCACGAGGTGGGTGCGGGGCGGCGATTGCAGGACTGGACTCGCCATGAGCATGACGACGACCACGACGACGATCCAGTTCCTCGACGATGGCGAGGCGAAGCCGCAATCGGTCGAGGTCAGCGACGCGCTGGCGGCCGCGGTGGGCCGAGCCGCGGAGGTGAACCAGGGCAAGGATCCTTTCCTTGTGTCGTTCACCTCGCTGCTCATCGGGCTGGTCACGGCGCCCGACGAGGTCGGTGAGTGGCTGCGCGCGCAGATCGATCGGCCCAGCGTTGGCCTGGACGTGCTGCTGCACCGTCGTGGGCTCCGTCGGGAAGACCTCGATCGGCTCGCCGCGGCCGACGAATCCGCGCTGCTCGCGCGGCCCCTGCCGCGGTCGAGCTCCGCCCGCCGGGCGCTCGACGAGGGCCAGCGGCGCGCGCGCGCCCACGCGGCGCCGGTCGACACGCGACACGTGCTGGCGGCTTATCTTACCTTGCCGGACTACCACGAGGGCGACTTCCACGAGCTGGGCATCGCTCGCGCCACCTGGGCTGCGGCGTTCTCGCGGTTGATGGCCGAGCGCTACCCCCACGAGGGCTGGGCTGCCCCCGCGGCGAGCGCTCCTCCCGCGACGACGGCGGCCCCGCCGTCCGACGCGGCGGCGCTCGATCTGTCCGATCCGAGGCTGGAGTCCCAGGTGGTCCGGGCGCTGAAGGAGGCGTTCGCGCTGGCCGGCTCCCAGCAAGTGCTCCCGTCACACGTGCTCACCGCCGTGGTGAACGTGTCCGAGGAGGCAGGCTCTGCCGCCTTCGAGCGCTTCGCGCGCATGGCGCCGCTGGCCCGCCGGCGTCGGTCGCCGATCGCCTCCGATCAGACGATCGCTTCCGAGGAGCTGATCGCCGGCGACGAGTCAGCGGTGCTCGCGCTCGACGCAGGCAGGCTCGACGAGCAGCTGCGCCGCCAGCTCGCATGGGCGCAGCGCCCGCGCGCCGGCGAGACCGCGCCGCACCCGGTGTGGGGCCGCGACCTCGTGACCGCGGCCCTGCTCTGCAGCGGCGAGGCCGCCGCGACGCTGGAGAAGGCGGGGCGCTCGCTCGACGTGATGCGCGACCTTTGGCATGCGTTCGTCTCGTCGGACGCCGAGCACCGATCGCGCGATGAATGGAATGGGTGGTGGCGGGCGGCGGGCGTGCCGCTGCCAGGGCCCCGACGCGCCGGCTACGCCACGGAGACCGACAGCGGCGACGACAAGCTCGGCATCGAAGCAGAGGCGCGGGCGTTCGCCCGGCTGATCCTCGACCGGGACGTGGAGGCGCCGCTCTCCATCGGCCTGCTCGGCGACTGGGGGTCGGGCAAGTCGTTCTTCATCGAGCAGATCAAGAAGCAGATCGCCGTGCTCAAGGGAGAGCGGCACCCCGAGCTTTACACGAAGCCCGTGGAGATCGAGTTCAACGCCTGGCACGCGTCGGACGCGAACCTCTGGGCCAGCCTGGTCACGAACATTTTCGACGAGATCTGGGAGAAGATCTCGCCCCGTGACCACGAGAAATCGCCAGAGGAGGCGCGCCGAAAGCTGCTGGAGAAGATCGAGGAGGCCCGGGGCGCGGTGCACGAGGCGGAGACGCAGGTCGCGCTCGGGCGTGCGGCGCTCGCGAAAGCGGAGAAGGATCTGGAGCGACGGCGCAGCAAGCTGGCATGGTTCCAGTACGCCAGATCGATCACGCGCGAGAGGCTCGCGGAGATCGCGAAGGCCGCCGGGTTTCACGAGCCGCTCGACACCATCAACGCAGTCGACGCCGCCGCGCGGTCGCTGGCCGACTCTGGCAACCGGCTGCGCCTCGTCGTCGCGGCTCTCCTGGAGAGGCCGCTCCGGTACATCGCGCTCCCCACGGCCCTGATGGCCGCAGCCGTGGTGGGCGTGTGGCTCCTGGTCGAGGCGTATTTCCCGGCGGCATGGGCCGCTCAGGTGGTCAAGTGGGCGGCGGCGCTCATCGGAGCCGTGGGCGCGCTGGTGGGCCCGCTCCAGGCGGCCAGCAGCAACGTGTCCGGGCTCGCGGACAAACTCACGGAGATCCGCGACGAGTACGACCGGGAGCTCAAGAAGCAGAGCGACGAGACGATCGACGAGCTCACGAATGCCCGGCGCGAGCTCGAGAGCGCCGAGGCCAGCGTCGCCGCCGCGAAGGCGCGGCTCGGCGAGCTGCTCAACCAGCAGGCCACGCTCGATCCCCGGCGCAGGCTCGGCGCATTCCTGCAGGAGCGCGTCCAGTCGACGCAGTACCGATCACAACAAGGCATCATCGCGCTCGTCCACAAGGATTTTCGCAAACTGTCCACGTACATGAAGGACCTGCGGGAATCGCAGCCACAGGAGGACGCCGGCGAGGGAGCTCAGGACGACATCGAGCCCTTCGACCGCATCGTGCTCTACGTCGACGACCTCGATCGCTGCCGTCCGGACCAGGTGGTGAACACGCTGGAGGCGATCCACCTGCTGCTCGCGCTCGACCTCTTTGTCGTCGTCGTGGCGGTGGACTCGCGCTGGCTCATCCGCGCCCTCGAGGTGCACTACCGGGATCTGCTGGTCGCCACCGACGGTCCGCTCCGCGCCTCCACGCCGCAGTGTTACCTCGAGAAGATCTTCCAGATCACCTATGCGCTGAGCCCGATGGATCCCCAGTACTTCAGCCAGTACGTGGCGTTCCTCGCCGGCGCCGGCGCCGGGGCCGAGAAGAGAAAGGTCACGCAGGGCGCCCCCCCGCGAGCCACCGGGGCGCCGCGCACGGTGACCCAGCGTGCAGGCGCCGCTCCGGCAGGAACGCAGACAATCCAGGCGGAGCCGGAGCGGGCCGCGGCCGGGACACCTTGGGCGACGGTCGGCCCAGCGCCCAAGGCGCTGCCCGCCCACTCCGTGCGAATCGACAAAGGAGAGCAGGAGTTCATCTGCCGGCTGGTGCCGCTGCTGCCGACGCCGCGTATCGCCAAGCGCCTGGTGAACGTCTATCGGGTGATCAAGGCCGGCAAGGACGCGGCGGCGCTCGATCGGTTCGAGCGGGAGCGGCGGTCCGAGTCGTGCTTGCTCATGCTCGCCATCCTGTTCGGGCAGCCGGTCGTCGCCTCGGCGCTGCTCCGCGCGCTCCATGAAGGAACGGAGCCGTTCGACGACCGGGAGCAGTCTTTCGTGGAAGCCGTCAGAAAACGAGAGGCGCTCGACGGCGAGCCCGCCTATGTGCACGAGGAGTGGGCGAGGCTGCACGCGACGCTCCAGGGCCTGAACGTGGCTGTCACCGTGGGGGAGTGCGCGCGGGAGCCGGAGGAGGTGGCGCGTTATTCGCTGGTGTCGGGTCACGACTGGCACACATGGGCGCGGCCGTCGCCCTCTCGTTCTGGCACGAGCAGCGCGAAGGCATCTTGAACAGGACGGCCGTGTCACGCCGCCGGCGGCCGCGAGCCCTGGCGACGGACGCGGGCGGCGCGCACGATCGGAGGTGAAGGCGAGCGCATTCTTCTGATGGATCCTGCGCGGCCGCAGAGATGGCGACCGCGTCAGCCCGCGACGGCGTGAGCGCTGTCGCGCCGCGCTCCCGTGATCACGAACGCGATCCCCGAAAGGACGTACGGGCTCGCGATCACGAGCGCATCGAAGGGCTGGTGAACCCGGGTGAGGCCATAGCTGGCGCCGCCGATGGCGAGGAGGCCGGTGATCCAGGTAGCTTGATTCCAGGTCCTGGTGGCGAGGCACAGGCCGGCTCCAGCGCCCATGATCGTGATGAAGGCACTCATCAGCGAGAGGTCCGGATGCGCACGGTTCTCTCCCAGAGCCCCCGGCGCGAACGGTGCCCCAGGCGACATTGCGCCCTCGCGGTGAATGAACCGGCGAGCCGAGCGCGGCCGGCCGCGCCGGCGGATCGAGCGCTGAGAGCCCCCTTCCTGCGGGATGGACGCCATGGCGGGTACACCGAGCGCCTGCTCGCACACAGGGATCCATCGCTCACCCCTGGATGAAGGCGATCTTCGCGGGGTGATCTTTTGGTACCGTGGTCGCAGGCGCCTCGCCTGCCTGATGCGCGCTCGCTCGGTCGAGCAGGGCGCACCGAGTCGGGCTTCGCGCGCCTGATGGGGTTCGAGGGAGGGGTATGCGAACGAAGGCTTTCATCGAGAGAGCGATATCTCGTGCTGTCGCGCTGCTGGCGCTCCCGGCGCTCGGCGCGTGCGGCGCGGAGACACCGCCGTACGACGACCTCCCGCTGCGCGACGCGCTGAGCGCCGCGCCGGAGGTCCTCGCCGCCTTGCCGGAAGAGATCCTGCGCGACGTGGCGGTGCGGCTGGAGGAAGCGCACGGCGAGCAGGGAGACGAGACGGCGATCGACGACGCGGAGATCGCGAGCGTCCCCGCGCTCGTCCGCAGCGCGGACGCGGCGCGGGACGAGGTGGGGAAGGACGCGATCGTCCTCGGCGCGCTGGAGCCGTCCGAGGACGGGTTCGTGCTCCGCTCGGTCACGCCCGTCGCGGCGGGGCGCGGGCCCGAGGGGGCGCTCGCTCGACCCGCGCCGGCCCTCGCGGGGCCGCCGGCGTCGGCGGAGACCGCGCCGCTGGAGGACGCGGCGCTCGGCGGCCGGGCGGGCGAGATCCTGGCGGAGCTCGCGCGGCGCGCGGACGCGCAGGACCTCGTCCGCGTCACCGGCCTGCCCGCGGGCGTCATCGCCCAGGATCACACGGTGTACGTCAACGCCGCGTGGCTCGTCGCGCTGAGCGCCCTCTCGCCCAAGGACGCGCCCGCGCTCCCCACCGACCCGGGCGGCGCCGCGATGCCCGCGTGGCCCCGGAGCGCGCCGCGATCGGTGCGCGTCAACCCCTATCACCTCCCCTCGTCCGTCGCGGAGTGCGCCGCCGAGGTGCGGGACGTGTGCACCTGCGCCGTGGCCGGGCCGTGCGAGCACGACCGCACCGACCCGACGTTCGCGGACGCCCAGGCGGAGTGTTCCTGGGTCAACGCCGGGGCGCTGAACGCCGAGGCGCTCTGCGTCCTCGCGCTGCTGAGCATCGACGGGGTCAAGGAGTGCGTCCTCTCCGCGGGCAGCGGCGCGTGCGCCGCGCTGCCGATCGCGGGGCGCGACGGCGCGACGGCGTTCGCCGGGGACGAGGGCTGCATGGCCGTGCTCGACCGCTGCCTCCAGTACGGCAGCCCGACGGTCCCGGCCGTCACCCCGAGCGCGCCGAGCGGCACGTCGAGCGGCGACGGCTGCGGCAGCTGCGGCGGCGGCTGCGACAGCTGCAACGAGGACGTCTCGGGTTGCAACGAGAACTGCAGCGATTGCAACCAGAACTGCCACGACTGCAACCAGAACTGCCGCGACTGCGACCAGAACTGCAAGAACGGCGATCCATCCACCGGCAGCAACTCGAGTTGCAAGCTGAGCGCCGGCCGGCGCGATCCCGGAGGAGGCCACCCGGGCGCGCCCGTGCCCCTCGGCGCCGCGTTCTGGCTGCTCCTGCCCGCGGGTTACATGCTGCTGCACATCCGGAGGCGGCCGTGAACCGGGCGGTGATGCTCTGGCTCGCGAGCCACGGCCTGCCGCCGTGGCTGGCGCCGACCTACGCGGTGATGGTCGCCGCCGCGGGGCTCCTCGGGGCGGCGGCGTTCTTCTGGCTCGTGCGCCGGGATCGGGGGGATGTGGCCGTGGAGGGTCGGGCGCTCCTCTCGGGCTACGTCGCGGCGCTCCTCGGCGGCTACGTCTTCGAGGCGCTGCGCGCCGCGCCCGAGGCGCTCGCGGGGGGCTCGTGGGGTCCGATGCTCCACGCCGGCCGCGCCGCCTACGGGGGCCTCATCGCCGGCGTCGCCGTGGCCGGCCTGGTCCTCTACCGCAGCGGCGCGGCCGTGCTCCCGTTCCTCGACCGGCTCGTGCCCGGGCTCGGGATCACCTACGCCTGCGTGCGCACCGGGTGCTTCCTCGCGGGGTGCGACTACGGCCGCGTCACCGGGGGCGCGCTGGGCGTCCGGTTCCCCGCCGGCAGCCCCGCGGCGGCGGACCACGCGGCGGCCGGCTGGGTGCCCCTCGGCGCGCCGAGCCTGCCCGTGCACCCCACGCAGCTCTACGAGGCGGCGCTCGGGGCGATGGCGTGCGCGATCGCCGCCCTCTGGCTCGTCCGGGGGCACCGGGATGGGCGCGCGTTCGGGACATGGCTCGCGCTCTACGCGGCGGGCCGGTTCTTCGTCGAGCTCCTCCGAGGGGACGCCGGGCGCGGCGTGTACGGGGGGCTCAGCACCGGCCAGCTCGTCTCGCTGGCGCTCCTGCTGGGGCTCGCGGCGGCCGTCGTGCTGGCGCGCCGCGCGCTGCGAGCGCGGCGCGCCGCCGCCGTGGCGCCCGCGCTGGTGGCGCTCGCTTCCCTGAGCCTCGCCGCGGGCGAGGCCGCGGCCCAGCCGGCTCGCCCCGCGCCGCCCGCGCCAGCAAAGCCCGAGGCGGCGAAGCCCGAGGCCGCGAGCTCAGCGCCGGCTCCGGCGCCTGCTCAGAGGCCGTCGCCGGCTCCAACGCCCCATCCGTACGCGCCGCCCCCGGGCGGGTACCCCGCGCCCTACCCCTACCCGCCGCCCGCGGGCGGGTACCCCGCGCCCTACCCCTACCCGCCGCCCGCGGGCGGGTACCCCGCGCCCTACCCCTACCCGCCGCCCTCGGGCGGGTACCCCGCGCCTTACCCTTACCCGCCGCCCGCGGGCGGGTACCCCGCGCCCTACCCCTACCCGCCGCCCGCGGGAAGCTCTCCCCCGGCCTACCCCTACCCGCCGCCCGCGGGAGGATACCCCGCGTCCCCCTCTCCCTCGCCCGCGGCTGCCGCACAGCCGGAGCGGCGCACCCCGGATACGCCGGGGCCCGCTGCGGAGCAGCCCGCGACGGGTCATCAGGCGGAGGCCAACGCGCGGAGGATGGCGCTCTCGCTCGGGATCTCCGGCTACTTCGTGCCGGGGCGCTTCGCGGTGAAGGACGGGATGTCCGTGGATCTCGACGTCCTCGCGCGCCTCCGCCTGAGCGAGACGCGCCGCTTCGAGGTCGGCGCCGAGCTCCGGACCGTCTCGACCACCGACGTCAACCAGCTCGCAGTCGGCGTGCCCCTCCGGCTCGTGATGGGGGTCGGATCGCACGTCGAGATGTCGGTCGGGATCACGCCGGGCTATCACCGCATCTTCTTCGACTCCCCCTATTTCGAGAGCGTCGGCGCCTTCGGCGCTCGCTTCGGGTGGGGGATCCAGTTCCCGATCACCTCGCACCTGCTCATCGGCTTCTCTCCCCTGAGCTTCCTCGTGCTCGCCTCGGACGACGTGGACGCGCTCGTGGCGTACGAGCCCGGGCTCTGGGCCGGCGCAGGATTGCTGTGACAGCCGTCGCTGGAGCTGCCTTGCGCGGCCGTTCTCTAGGCGCCACCGATCCTGGTCGCGATGATGAGCCCTGACGACCAGCAGAGCTTGGTCAGCACGAGATCCTGGCGTCGCTCGAGAGCGGCGATCAGCTCTGCCGCCTTGGGAGCGTGGTCATCAGGCCAGTTGGGCTGAGGGAGCATGTCGTCGATGACATAGAGCCCGCCGGGTTTGATCAGGCTCAGCGCCTCGTCGAGGGCGTAGTACTTGCCCGGCCATGTATCGGCAAAAACGAGCTCGAATTGCTGACCCAGGGCGGAGCGCAAGAAGGCTTCGCCATCCATGTTCTTGAGCGTGAGGCGGGGGTCGCCTCCGAGGTGCTGGCGCGCCACGGCCTGGACCTTCTCGTCGTGCTCCACGGAGACGAGCGTGGAACTGGCATTCATGCCATCGAGGATCCAGCACGTAGAAATGCCCGTGCCGGTCCCGAGCTCGAGGAAAGCGCCCGACTTGGCGGCGGCGAGCGTACGCAGCATCGAGCCCGTCTGCCTGTCACTGGCCATGGCAAACCCGATCTCCGCGGTGGCCCGCTCGATCTCCTCGAGCGCCGCAGGCGGCCTCAAATTCTCTAGATCCTTCATGACCCGATCCCTCTTCACGCGGCCAGTCGCGCGTCACTCTACAGCACCTCGATCTGGCGGCCCCCCTGGAAAGAGCCAGCGGTGGAGGGCGTGCTGCGCGGGGGGGCGGCGGGGCAGGCCCCCACAAACCCCGAGCGCCGGCCCGCAGCGCAGCCGGTCGCCCCCCGATCTCGCCTCCCGCGTACAAGGCAATAGCCCCCCAAAAGGCGCGAGTTTGTGGGACAGCCCCGCCGCCCCCCCGCGCAGCACGCCCTCCACCGCTGGCTCCGCTGCAGCCGGCCGAGCTCACTCCCCGAGCAACGCGCGCGCAAGCGCGAGAGTCCGGGCGTTCGCGGACACGTTCTCGAGAAAGCTCCTCCGGAACGCAGGATCCTCGATCCTCGCCGCACGGGCGAGCAGCGCCG
This sequence comes from Sorangium sp. So ce124, assembly GCF_051525235.1. Taxonomy (NCBI): domain Bacteria; kingdom Pseudomonadati; phylum Myxococcota; order Polyangiales; family Polyangiaceae; genus Sorangium; species Sorangium sp. So ce124. The sequence goes on along the minus strand of NZ_CP150312.1, from coordinate 2,341,777 downwards.
CGCGCTCCTCGCGGACGACCGCGCGCGCGCCCTCGGCGTCGCCCTTCGCGTGCAGCGCCTCGGCGTACAGCGCAGGGATCACCTCCTGCCGCAGCAGGAAGACCGTGCCGGCCTGCCGCTGGAGCGCGAGCGCCTCGCCGGCCATCGCGCAGGCCTCCTCCGTCCGCCCTTGCTGCAGCCGGATCTCGGCGAACAACGAGAGATGCACGGCCCCGGAGAAGGGCGCCATCGCCACCGGATCCCCCGCCGCGCAGAGCTCCTCCTCCGCCCGGGCCAGCTCGCCGAGGAGCATCCGCCCCTCGGCGAGGAGCTGCCGCGGGATCACGCTCCGGCTGCGATCGCCGCGCGCGAGCATGTGCTGGAGCAGGCGGCCGCCCATCTCCAGCGCCTCGGTGATCCTGCGCCGCTCGAGGAGCGACACGATCCGGCACGTCACGGAGGTCGTGAACACGTAGTCGAGCAGGCCCTCGGTCGCGAGCACGCGATCGAGGCACTCGTCCGCGGCGGCCATGTCGCCGAGCCTCGTGTAATCGATCGCCACCAGCATCCACGCCCAGGGGACGAACAGCCCGCTGCCGAGGGACTCGGCGCGCCGCGCGGCGGCGAGGTTCGCCTGGAGCGCTCCCCACAGGTCCCGCGCCGCATGGCAGCGCCAGAAGCCGCGGGTGAACTCGATCCAGAGCGCCGCATGGAGATCGCCCTCGACGGCCGGCGCGATGACGAGCTCGAGCCGGCGCACGATCCGCTCCGCCAGCGCCGTCCTCCCGTCCCAGAGCAGGCTGAAGACGATCCGGGTCGCGAGCTCCGGGCTCAGGACGTCGACGGGGAGCTCCTCGGCCAGGAGGCGCGGGACCAGCACCTCCACGGCCCGCCGGTCGTCGCAGAGCGCGACGCAGTACATCGCGCCGCTCAGGGCACGCCAGGAAAGGAGGCTCCCGGGCGCGGCGAGCTCGAGCGCCTGGAGCGCGCTCGCGTGGGCGTGCGCGGCGTCGTCGGTCCAGATGAAGGCGTTCATCCGGAGCAGGTGGAGCTCGGCCAGCGGCTCGCCCTCGGCCCCGCAGGCGATCCCCTTCTCCACCGCCGCGAGCGCCGCCTGCACGTCCGCCCCGTGGAGCGCCAGGGTGGCGGCGCGCAGGTAGAACCCCCCCGCGCGCGGCCCGTCCCCGCCCCGCGCGAAGTGCTCGGCCAGCACCATCGGGTCCTGCTCGCCTGCCGAGAGCAGCCACTCCCCGGCGAGCCTGTGCCCGACAGCCCTGTCTCGCTCGGTGAGCATCGCGTAAGCCCCCTCCCGCAGGAGCGCGTGACGGAACGCGATCTCCTCCTGTCCCGCGAGGCGCGAGCTCGGGCGGCGCTCGAGGATCTCGCGATCGAAGAGCTCCGCCAAGGCGTCCGCGTCGCTCGCCCCCGACGCCAGGGTGCGCGCGCCGACGAGCGCGCTCACGCCGCCGATCCACGAGACGTCCCCGAAGACGCTCGCCGCCCGGAGCAGCCGCCGCACCTCGGGCTCGAGCGCCGCGAGGCGCGCCTCGACCATGCCCAGCACCGTCTCCGGCAACGCACCGCCGCGCCCCTCCGCCACGGCCCGGACGAGCTCCTCCAGGTAGAAGGCGTTGCCCGCGGCCCGCTCCACGATCGCCGCCACGGTCCCCGGCTCGACCGACGCGCCCAGCGCGCCGCGCACGAGCTGCTCGGCGGCCCGCGCGGGCAGCTCGCGCAGCCGCATCGCCGTGAGCCCTCGCTCGACCCAGAGCCGGGGGAAGAGCTCGTGGACCTCGGGCCTGGCGAACGCGAGCACCGCATAGGGGCGCTCGCAGAGCGCCCGCAGCGCGTGATCGAAAATTTTCACCGAAGGCGCATCTCCCCAGTGCAGATCCTCGAGGACGACGAGCATGGGCCGCGCGCTCGTCACGGCGCGCGCGTAGTCCAGGTAGGCCTCCTGGATCCGGTCGGCCATGTGCGCCGGGTCCTGCCGCGCGGCCCGCAGCATCGGCCCGTCGTCGGCGAGAGGAACGCCGAGCAGCTCGCCGAGGAAGCAGGCCACGCGCCGCTGCTGCTCCCCTGCGAACAGCTGCCCCACGGCCCGCGCGAGCTTCTCCCGCTGCGCCTCGGGGGCCTCGCCGGCCGCGATCCCGAGCGCGCCCCGGAGCGACCCGGCGAGCATCGCGAACGCGGAGCCCGCGCCGATGGAGTCCCCGCTGCCGACGCCCAGCACGAGCTCGGGGTGGCGCGGCCGCAGCGCCTGGACCAGCTCGTGACGCAGGCGGGATTTGCCCATCCCCGCGGCCGCGGTCACGAGCGCCACGGCGGCGCGCCGCTCGGTGAAGCTCTCCTCGACGAGATCGAGCAGGCTGCGCAGCTCCCGAGCGCGCCCGACATAGGGGCTCGGCTTGCCCAGCAGCCTGCGCGCGCCGTCGGCGACCTCGCGCTCCGCCTCCACCCAGGAGAGCCCGTCCTGCTCCGCGACCTCGAAGCGCGCGTCGAGCAGGGCCCGCGTCACGGCGTCGACCGCGACGCGGAGCCGGCCCGGGCGGCCCCGGGCGGCCGCGTCGTCGAGCAGCGCGGCCGCCCTGTCCAGGACCTCGCCGAGCAGCGATCGTCCCGTCGCCTCGCCGCGCCCCGTCACCAGCACGACGTTGGCTCCGGGGACCGACGCGCGGATCCGCAGCGCACAGCGGGCCGCGATCGCCGCCTGGTCGGTCGCGCTGCCCGCGCCCGCCCCCGCCGCCAGGATCGCCACCACCGCCCCGCTGGCCAGCTCCTGTACGGCCGCGCCCAGGGGCGAGGCCTCGTGCCGGACGGCGGCGACCGCGCTCCGCTGCGATCGATCGGCAGGCACGATCCCCGTCGACGCCGGCGCGCTGACGTCCGTCGGCCCGACGGCCACGATCGAGCAGAGCCACACCTCCGCGGCGGTCACGAGCTCGACGGCGGCCAGGCTGGAGCGAGCGCCGCCCGCCGTCGAGGCGCCGAGCGCGTCGAGGCAGCGCACCACCGCCGCGCCGTCGGCCGGGCGCTCCGCCGGGCGCTTGGCCAGCATCTGCGCCACGAGCTCGTCGAGCGCCTGCGGCACCTCGGGCCGCAGCGCGCTCGCCCGCGGCGGCTCCTCCTGGAGGAGCTTGGTCAGGATCGTCATGAGGTGCCGCCCTTGAAACGCCGGACGACCCGTCAGGCACTCGAAGAGCACGCACCCGAGCGAGAAGACGTCCGCGCGCGCGTCGAGCTGCGCGCGCTCCCCGCTGGCCTGCTCCGGGGCCATGTAGCCGATGGTGCCCACGAGGGCCCCCGTCCGCGTCAGCCGCGCCGAGGCGCCCGAGAGCCGGGCGATGCCGAAGTCGAGCACCTTCACCCGGTCGGCGGCCCCGCCCGGAAGGAACAGGTTGCTCGGCTTGATGTCGCGGTGGACGATCCCGCGCGCGTGCGCCGCGCCGAGCGCGTCCGCCACCGCGCGCACGAGCGCGACGCTCTCCTCCACGTCCAGCGGTCCCCGCGAGAGCCGGGCCGAGAGGCTCTCCCCGGAGAGCCACTCCATCGCCAGGTAAGGCTCCCCGGTAGGCGCCACCCCGTGCGTCACGTAACGCACGACGTGCGGGTGATCGAGCGTGGCGAGCGCCCGCGCCTCGTGACCGAAGCGCGCCGCTGCCTGCGCGTCGACATCGCCCAGCAGCTTCACGGCGACGACATCGCCGCTCGCGCGATCCACGGTCCGGTAGACGGTGCCCATTCCTCCCGTTCCCGCGAGGTCGACCACCTCGAACCGGTCGGCGAGCAGTCTGCCGTGGAGCATGCGCGCCAAGGATGTCCCCACGCTCACTCACGCGCCAAGCGGAACGAGCGGCGAGCTACGGCGCGATGTCGTCGAAGCGCTCCGCGACGGCGTGGCGGCTCTCCGCGTCCCGCGCCGTCCCCGGCCGGAGCAGCTGCGCCGTGCGCATCCCCGCCGCCGCCGCCGCGTCGAGCTCAGCCACGATGTCGGACAGGAACAGCACCTCTCCCGGCTGCAGCCCGAGCGCCTCCGCGATCCGCTGGTAAGCGCCCGCCTCTCGCTTCGGCCCGGTCGTCGTGTCGAAGAACGCCGTGAACAGGCCGGTGAGATCGCCGGCCGTCGTGTGCCGGAAGAGGAGCTCCTGCGCCTCGACGGACCCGGAGCTGAACACGGCGAGCGTCACCCCGAGGTCTCGCCATCTCCGCAGCGCCGGCGCCACGTCTGCGTAGACGTGGCTCCGGAGCCCCCCCGACTCGTAGGCGCTGCGCCAGATCTTGCCCTGGAGCGCCTTCAGCGTCGTCTCCTTGCGATCCTGGTCGATCCACGCGAGCAGCGCCGCAGCGAGCTCGCCGTCGCTCACCGCCTGCTCGCTCTCGCCCCGCTCGCGCGCGACAGCGCGCCGGGCTGCCTCGACCTCCGGGCTCCCGGCGTGCGCCGAGACGTACGCGGCCATATCCCGGCGCGCCACGGAGAACAGCGTGTCGTGCACGAAGCGCACGTCGGTCGTCGTCCCCTCGATGTCGACGAGCACCGCGCGCGCAGGGGCCGCCACGCTCACGCCTCGAGCCGCGGGAAGCGCGACGCGATGTCCGACCCGGTGTGCTCGGCGACCCACCCCCTCGGGTCGGAGAACCACCGGATGCAGGTGAACGAGGGCTCCGGCCCCATGTCGAACCAGTGCCGCGTCCCGGCCGGTACGCTGATGAGATCGCCCTTCTCGACGAGGAACGAGAGCACGCGCTCGCCGTGATGGATGCAGAACAGCCCTCGTCCCTCGACGAAGAAGCGCGCCTCGTCCTCGGTGTGGATGTGCTCGTCCAGGAACTTCCGCCTGAGGTCGGCGTGGTTGGGGGTGCTCGGCGACACCGACACGACATCCGCCGTCACGAACCCGCACGCCTCGGAGAGCCGCTTCACCGGCCCCGCGTACGCCTCGAGCACCTGCTCCTGCGCCGTCCCCGGCGGCAGCGGGCGCTCGGCGGACCAGCGCTCGAAGCGGATCTGCGCCCCGGCGGCGACGCGGGCGATGTCCTCGAGCGTCGTGTATTCGTCGGCCCTCGTCGGGTCGCTCTCCCGGTAAACACGCAATCGGCTCATGATAACCCTCCTTCCAGCAGCGCGCAGTCCAGCATGAACTCGATCGCCTCGATGTGGCGGATGGTGCCGGCGATGTCCGATCCCCACGTGTACAGCCCGTGACCTGCGATGAGGTACCCGTACACGGGCGGATGCGCCGACATGAACGCATCGACGTCCTCGGCCAGCTTCCGGATGTCCTGCGTGTTGACGAACACGGGGAGGAGCACCGTGGCGCTGTGCGTCGTCATCCCGGAGAGCGCCTTCGCCACCTCGTAGCCCGAGAGGGTCACGTACCCCTCTTGCGCGCACCGCCGCGACAGCACCGTCGCCGCCCGCGAATGGGTGTGCGCGACGGCGCCGATCTCGCTGTCGTGCCGGTAAAGCTGGCAGTGCAGCGCCGTCTCGGCCGAGGGGCGGGCCGCCGAGGGCCCGGTCAGGCGGCCGTCCGCATTGACGACCACGATGTCCGACACGCCGAGCGCGCCCTTGGGCCGCCCGGACGCCGTGATCGCGAGGGTGCCGTCGCCGAGCCGCGCAGAGAAATTGCCACTCGTGGCCGGCGTCCAGCCGCGCTCATGGCAAAAGCGGGACAGCTCGATGAGCTCGGCCGCGACCGAGGAGAACGATGCAAACGACGTCCCGCGTACGCTCACGGCGCAAACATACCAAAGCGAACGCGGGTGATCAACGCGCCGCGCCGCCGTTCGAGCCGCTGAACCCGGGACGCCGCGCGGCTCGCGCTCACGGCGCCGGAAGGCGCTCGGCGTCGCGCCGGCCGGCGCCGCCCCTCGCGCCGCGGAGCAGGCCGGCCCAGAAACCGAGCCCGTGCGCGGCGTGCACAGCGGGAAAGATGGCGCAGAGCAGGGGGAAATCGCGCGGCGAGGCGCGCCGCGCGAGCCGGAGCGACTCCGCGATCACGAGCGCGGCATAGGCGAGCGAGGCGAGCGCCAGCGCCGGGCGGACCGCCGGCAGGAGCGCTGACGCGACCGCGAGCAACGCTCCGGCCGTCACCATGCAGAACGGCAGCGCCGGCCGGAGCGACAGGAACCTGCGGCGGCACAGCAGCGTGCGCGCGCGCCCCTTGCCATACGAGAAATACTGCCGGACGAGCGCGGCGAACGACGACCGCGGGTAGTAATAGGCGACGATCTCCCGGGACAGATAGACCGCGCCGCCGGCCTCGATGATGCGCTGGTTCAGCTCGGCGTCCTCGTTGGTGATGGCGGCCGGGTCGTAGAGGCCGGCGATCTCGAACGCCTCCCGCCGGAAAGCCCCGTTGAACACGGACTCGACGAACCCCTCGCGCGACGGGTCCCGGTACGCCGAGCCGCCCACGCCGAGAGGGCTCGAGAGAGCGACGCAGAGCGCCCGCTGAAAGCCGTTCCGGTGGCGCGGCCGCGCCGCGCCGCCCGCGTTGAGGGCGCCGGTCCTCCGGAGCGCCGCGACCGACGCAGCCACGTAGTCGCCGGCGTAGTCGGCGTGGGCGTCCATCCGGACGATCACCTCACCTCGCGCCCGGCGAATGCCGATGTTCATCGCCGCCGCCTGGATCCGGTCGGGGTTGTGGAGGAGCGTCACCCGTGGATCTTTGGCCGCGACGCGGCCGACGAGCTCCCGTGTCCTGTCGGTCGAGCCGCCGTCGACCACGAAGATCTCGAGGAGCTCTGGAGGATAACGCTGCTGGAGGGCGCAGCGGAGGACGTCCTCGATGTAGCGCTCCTCGTTGTAACAGGGAATGACGATGCTGCACCGCGGCCGCTCGGCGAGCGGGCGCAGAGAGAGACGCCCGCCTCGAGGCGCGCTCGCTGTTCGATCCATGGACTCCCCCGGTCTCTCGCGGGTCGAGTCGACCCGACGCAGGACTGCGACAGCAGCAGATACAATCGCGGGGCCAGGCGCTCTCGCGGGGTCGCCCGGAGCGAACTGCACTGCGCGACGCGGCCTGGACCCGGCCGGGGCAGGCCGCTGGGCTCGGGCTGCACACCGGCGAGCTCATGCGAGGGGCGCGCGACGCGAACGCCAACGCCAACGCGAACAGGCGAGCTCGGCCTCGTGCTGGCAGGGCAGCGGCCGAAGGGCGCGTCCGCCGGGGCACGAGGGCCAACGAGCCAGGAATCGGGGAGCGCACGGCCCGCGCGGAGCTCATGCTCCGCAGCACGGCCACGCCCCGATTCCGTGGGCTTCCCACGGTTCCGCGTGGTCCGCGACAGAGCTTCTCGAGGAGGCGTGCAGATGGACTTCGATCTCGTCATCTCGCGGGGAACGATCCTCGATGGCAGCGGCCAGCCTCGCTACATGGCGGACCTGGGGATCCAGAAGGGCAGGGTCGCCGCGATCGCCGGGCCAGGCGCGCTCGCGGGAGGGCGGACGCTCGACGCGAGCGGGCTCGCCGTCGCGCCCGGCTTCATCGACGTTCACTCGCACATCGACTGGCTCCTCGCGCTGCCGGACCACGAGGACGTCCTCGCGCCGATGGTCGCCCAGGGCATCACGACCGTGGTGGCGGGCAATTGCGGTCATTCCCCTGCCCCGGTCACCGAGGCGTCGATTCCGCTGGTGGAGCACTCCGCGGAGATCCTGAAGGACGGAGCGCTCGCCTATCGGTGGCGCTCGATGGGCGAGCTGCTGACCGCCCTCGAGGCCGGCGGGCTGCTCGTCAATGCGGCGCTCCTTGTCGGCCACGGCACGCTCCGCCAGGCGGTCATGGGCAACAGCGCCGCTCCCCCGACCCCGGAGCAGATGGACGCGCTCTGCGCGCTCGCGCGCGCGTCGATCCGCGAGGGCGCGTTCGGGCTCTCGGCCGGGCTGGCGTACACGCCCGGGGTCTTCGCGCGAAGGCACGAGCTCTTGACGCTGCTCCGGACGGTGGCCGACGAAGGGGGCGTGTTCACGGTCCACGGCCGGGCCTACACGTGGATATCGCCGTTCTACAGGCCGCTTCTCCTCGGCCCGCCGCACAACCTCCGCTCCGTCCGCGAGCTGCTCGGCCTGGCCGAGGAGAGCGGCGCGAAGATCCAGCTCTCGCACCAGATCTTCATCGGCCGGCGGACGTGGCCCACGGTGCCGTGGGTGCTCCGGGCGATCGAGCGGGCCGTGGACAGAGGGGTCGACGCCGCCTTCGACGCGTTCCCCTACACGGTCGGCAACACCACGGTGAACGCCCTCTTCCCCGCCTGGGTGCTCGACGACTTCCGCGCCCGCATCGACGACCCGGCCATCCTCCGCCGGCTCCGGCGGGAGTTCGCGATGTTCCGGCGGCTCCTCGGGCTCTCCTATGCCGACATCCGGCTGCTCTGGGGCGGAGCGCCGGAGCTCGTGGAGCTCGAGGGCCTCGATTTCGAGGCGATCGCGGGGCGCCTCGGCGCGAGCGAGTTCGACGCCTATGTGCACGTCGCCCGCGTGAGCGACGGCAGGGCGCGCGTCCTCCTGAACACGTACTCGGGGGTCGATGCGCACGACGAGCCGCTCCGGGCCGTGCTCTCGCACCCGCTCTGCGCGTTCGAGACCGACGCGATCCTCACCCGGCGCGGCCGGCACAACCCGGCGTCGTTCGGCACGTTCCCCCGCGTGTTAGGTCACTACAGCCGCGACCTCGGCCTGTTCCGGATCGAGGAGGCCGTGCGCCGGATGACCTCGCTGCCCGCCGAGCGGATCGGGCTCCGCGACGTGGGGCGCATCTTGCCCGGGCACTGGGCGGATCTCGTCGTGTTCGATCCGGCCACGGTGGCGGACAACACGACGCCGCGGCGGGCCGACGCGCCGCCGTCCGGGATCCGCGCCGTCCTGATCACAGGCGAGGTGGTGGCGCAGGACGGCGTGCTGACCAGCAAGACCCGGCAGGGGCGCCTCCTGCGCAGGTAGGCGGGCCGGCCATGCCGTTCGCTGACCGTGATCTGCCGGGAGGCGTCCGCCCCGCCGCCGCCTTGAAAGCGGAGGGGAAGCCCCGCAGTCAGGGGCACGTCGCCGAGTCGTCGTTGCCTATCACGGACGCTTGTGGAACGCCGGTCCGCTCACGGAGCTCTTCCGCTTCACAGGTGGGGAGCTTCGGGTTCGTCGTGATCTCGAGACCGTAGTGGATCCGCTCGAGCGAAGAAAGTCCATCGAGGCTGGTGAGCTCCGGGTTGTTCGAGATAATGAGATTTTGATCGATCGCCCGGAGCTCAGAAAGTCCATCGATGGACGTGAGCACGGCGTTGCTCCCGATGGTGAGATCTTGGTGGATCGTCTCGAGCGCCGAGAGCCCCTCGAGGCTCTCGAGCGCCGCGTTTCCGCGGACGAGGAGGTTGGCGAGCTGACTCACGCCTTCGAGGCCCTGCAAGTTCCTGAGAGCCGGGTTGGACCTCAGCGCCACTGCGCCCGTGCCGGTCAGGTTGCGGAGCCCGGCGAGGCTCGCCAGGACGGGGTTGTTCTCGATCTGGATTCCAGAGCGCACCGTCGTCAGACGCTCGAGTCCGTCCAGGTCAGCGAGGCGGAGGTTCGAACGGATGTTCAATGCGCCATCCACGGTCTTCAGGCCTTGAAGCCCCGTCATGCTCGCGAGCGTATCGTTGTTCTGGATCGTCAAGGCCGTCGCGATGGACTCGAGCCGCTCGAGCCCCTCGAGCGTGGGGAGGTTACGCGTGTACCGGATGGTGACCGTGCCCGTGACGTGCCGCAGACAGCCGAGGCGGTGCAGCCGATTCACCCCTTCGCTGAGCATCAGGTCCCCCTGGACCTCCGAGATGAGCGGCAAGTCGTCGACATCGACCTGGTACTTCAAATCGAGCGATCTCGAGCTCGGCCGCGCCGTGGCGCAGTCCAGCTCCGCGGGCGCCCCCGCGCTCCCGCCGGCTCCATCCGGAGCCCCGCCGCTCGTGCTGCCCGCGTCCATGCCGCCCGCGTTCGCTCCCGCGCCGCCGTCGCTCGCCCCGGTCGACCCGAACAGGCCACCCGTGCCGGAGCCGTTGCCCGTGGTTCCGCCCGCGCCAGCTCCCCCAACTCCTCCTCCTGTCGCCTCGTTCCCCGCCCCCACGGAACCGTCGACCTCGGAGGAGGTTCCCCCTTCCCTGTCGCCCGCGATGCCAGGATCGTCAACAAGCACCCTACCGCAAGCCAATGGGCCTCCTGCTGCGACGAGCCCTGCCGCCATTATCGGCGCCCAGTACCAAACCCGCCTGCTACGCACCGGCATGACCGAACCTCCGCCACCCAGTATATGCCCGGGCGATGCCCTGGGGTGAGGGCTGGCGAAGCCGCACGGATCGAGGCCACATCGTCACGGGCGCCGACGTTTGCGCCACCATTGACGAATTATGCCACGAGCGCTTGAGCGACCAGCTCGCGCGGCTCCTCGATCAGGCTCCGGACCGTTGGACCAGCTGCGCGATGGCGCGCGCGCTTGCCTCGTTCGCGGGTGAGAACACGAACATCGAGAGGCCGTCGCTGCCTTCGACGTGGAACACCGACGACTCGAGCACGATCTCGCCGACATCGGGACGGACGAGCCGCTTCTGGAACCCGCCGTGCGACCGGATCTCACCTTCGTCCCACAGGCGGCGAAAGTCGGGGCTCGTCTCCATCAATTCGTCGATCAGCGCCGTCGCCTCGTCGGATTGGCCGGCGCGCGCGATGTCGACGCGAAACGACGCGAGGCAAATGCGGCGAACGTCTTCGACATTGTGCACCTTGTTTTCTGAACCCGGCTGGAAGACCCGGCGCAGCAAGTTGCGGTCGCGCTCCGGTACCGCCGCGTAATCGCCAATCACCGCGACCGCCGCGCGATTCCACGCGACGATCTGGAACGTCGGCGTCTTCACGAACGCGGGGACCGAGAGGTTGTCGAGCACGCGCTGGAGCGACGGCGTGACCGCCACGGGCGGCGCGGGCTTGCGCGGCGGCGGGCGGTCGTGCGCGAGCAGGAAGAGCATCTCGCGGTTCGTGTCGTCGAGTTCGAGGGCGCGGGCGAGGCGCTCGAGCACGTCGTCCGACGGCACGCCGCCGCGGCCTTGTTCGAGCCATGTGTACCACGTGACGCTCACGCCGGCTCGAGCGGCGACCTCCTCGCGGCGCAACCCGGGGGTGCGTCGGCGCGCGGTCGTTCCGGGATGGACGCGCTCACGGCGGTCGCGCAGGAACGTGGGGAGGGTGGTAGTCGCCATACCAGTATAGGCGCCCGTCTTTTCGGACGAGCAATCCGAGCGTACGGTCCTCACATGACCAAGTCAATGCGAGTGTTCGTCACCGGCGCGACCGGCTGGATCGGTACGGCGGTGCTGAAGGAGCTGCGCGGAGCCGGCCACAGCGTCCTCGGCATGGCGCACAGCGATGCGGGCGCCGACAAGTTGAAGGCGCAGGGCGTGGAGGTTTATCGCGGCGACATCAGGGACCCGAGAGGCCTCGTCGAGGGCGTCCGCGCGACCGATGCGACGATCCACCTGGCGTTCCACATGGACTTCTCGGACTTCCCGAGGATCAACCAGATCGATCGCGACGCGATCCGCGCGATGCTCGACGCGATGGCGGGCACGAACAAGGCGTTCGTCGGCACGAACGGCACGCTGGTGGTTTCGAAGCCCGGCAAGGTCGCGTTCGAGGCGGACGAGTCGCCGGCGAGCTCGCCGCTCTCGGTCCGGTTGCAGGCCGAACGTCTCGTGGTCGATGCTGCGAAGCGTGGAGTGCGAGGCAGTGTCATCCGGCTGGCTCCGACGGTGCACGGCGCCGGCGACAAGGGCTTCATCGCAATGCTGATCAACATGGCGCGCGAGAAGAAGACCGCTGGTTACGTCGACGAGGGCAACCATCACTGGCCCGCGGTGCATCGCGACGACGCGGCGCGGTTGTACCGGCTTGCCGTCGAGAGCGCACCGCCGGGATCCGTGTTGCACGGCACCGCCGAGGAAGGCATCACGATGCGCGCGATCGCGGAGACGATCAGCAAAGGCACCGGCGTGCCGACGAAGAGCGTGCCTGCCGCGGAGGCAGGCGCTCACTTCGGATGGATGTCGATGGTCGTCGGGCTCGATAACCGGACCTCGAGCGAGGCGACGCGTGCGCTGCTCGGCTGGAAGACGGAGCAGCCCGGCCTGCTCGACGACATGCGCGCTCACTACTTCTGATCTACCGTGCAGCCATCAAGGGCTTGTTCGTGCCTGCTGACGACACGCCCCCACGGGTCACCCCCGGCGGCGTCATGCTCGATCCGTGCGGCTTCCCCCGGGCGGCGGCGCCAGGCGCGTCCTGGATCGAGTTGGCGTGCGATGGTGGAGGCTCTCTGCTCACCTGGTACGCCGTCGGTCCCTCCACGCGGGACCTGCAAATCCGGGCCGCCGGCGCGGGGCGTTCGACGATCTCCGGCCGCGCAAGGGTGACGCCGACGCAAGACGCCCGGTGCTGCGAGAGCCGTGTTGTTCGTCTTATCCTCCCGACCCGTGGCACCTCGATCTCAGAAAGTCCCCGCCTCGTCGAGCGCTCCTCGTCGGGTGCGCGCGCTGGGCAATGTCCGCCAGGGCGCGATCGCGGTCGTGGGATGGCTCGTCCTTGTACGAGCGGAGGCCGCCCACGCCGCGAACGTGGGGGCCGCGGTGGAGCTCGATGAGCAGCGCTGCGTGACGCTCGACGCGGTGCGGGCGGCAGCCGCGCTGCGCGGAGGGCGCGTGGACGCCGACTCCACGGTACGGCTGCGGGTCCATGTGCGCGAAGCGGAACCGCCGAGCGCGGTGACGCTCGAGATCTCGGGAGAAGGCGCTCACGGCGCCATCGAGGCGCGCACGATCGTGGCAGACTCCTGCGCAGAAGCCGCCTCGGCGCTCGGGCTGGTCGTCACGATGGCCGGCGAGGACGAGCAGGCCCAGGTCGAACCTTCCCGCGCCGAGCCTCCCTCCCTGACGCCGCCGGAGAGACCGTCGCAAGGCACAACCCGCGAGCTCAGCCCAACCCCAAAAGCGCCGCCGGCGAGACCATCGAAAGGCACAGCCCGCGAGCTCAGCCCAACCCCAAAAGCGCCGCCGGCGAGACCATCGAAAGGCACAGCCCGCAAGCGCAGCCCAACCTCCGCAGCATCGCCGGCGAGACCGTCGCGAGCCACGGCTCGCGAGACCACACCCGCGACGAAGCTGTATACGTCGCTCGGCCTCGTCGCCACGCCCCTCTACGAAGGGCCAGCAGGAGCGCGGCTCTCGGGCGGGTTCGCATCGGGTCGGCTGTTCTTTCCATGGGCCGAGCTCGGCATGGGGGCGACGTTGCCACGCACCGTCTTCGGCGGGGGAGCGGCGGTGAATCTCACCTGGTTCACCGCTCGTGCCTCGCTGGCGCCGCTCGGCGCATCCCTCGGCGATCACGTCTTCGTGAGCGCTTACATCATGCTCGATGTGGGCGCGGTGCTCGCCTCGGGGGAGGGAGCCCCGAAGGTCGACAGCCGATGGCGCCCGTGGCTCGAGGCCGGCGCCGGCGCACGGATGCGCGCGCTGGTTGGCGCATGGTCCTTCGTGGAAGGGCAGATCGCGGCCGCGCTGCCCCTCCGTCGGGACGAGTTCTACTTCGTGCACGGCGGGACGGCCTATCAGGCGCCCGCCGTGCGGCTCGACGCGGCGCTTTCCGTCGGGATATTTTTTCCGTGATCAAAACGGGGGCCTCGCGGATCGCCTGGGATGAGCCCCTCGTGATCGCCACCGACGACGCCCCCGTTTCCTCCGCCTTGTGCCTGGCTCGCCCTCTGGGCGGACTCGTCGACGCGCAGGCGCGTTCCCCCGGTGGGTCCACCACCGATCTCGCCCGCGAGGCACGCTTCGAAGAGCTCGCGTCGCACCTCGAGTTCCTGTGGCGATTCGCGTGCCGGATGGGCGTGGGCGAGGCGGCGGCCGAGGACATCGCGCAGGAAGCGTTCGTGGTGGCGGCGTCGCGCCTCGACGCGATCCTTCCCGGCAAAGAGCGCTCGTACCTCGTCTCGGTCGCGGTTCACATGGTCCGACGCGAGCGAACCCGGCGAGCGCGTCACGAAGAGCTCAAGGGAGAGCCCTCCGCGCCAACGGGCGAGCAGCCGGACAGGCGCCTCGACGAGGCCCGCGCGCGCAGGCTGCTGGATGCGTCGCTCGAGGCGCTCGACGACGGGCTTCGCGCGGTGTTCGTGCTCCATGAGATCGAAGAAGAGACGATGGCGGACATCGCCCTTCTGCTGGACTTGCCGCCAGGGACCGTGGCGTCACGGCTCCGCCGCGCCCGTGAAGCGTGGAAGCGAGCGACGGAGCAATTGAAGAGGGGTCTGCCGGTGAGCGGCGGGAGGCGACGGTGAGCGACTCGTACGACGACTTCGACCGCGCGCTGCTGCGCGCCGGGAGGGCGGCGAAGGCGCCTTCCTCGCTCCGCGCAAAGGCCCTCGCGGCCGCCGCGGCGGGGACCGCGACTGCGGCCGCAACGACGAGCCTCGGCGTCGGCACGGCCAAGGCGAGCGGGGGGATCGCGGCGCAGGCCGCTCACGCGCTCGGCCTGAAGGCGGTCCTCGTCGCGTCCGTCGGCGTCACGTCCGTCGCCCTCGTGCTCGGGGGGGCGTATGTGGCGGCGACCCATCACGCGGACGCCGTCGTATCCGCAGCCCCCGTGCGCCCGCCTCGCGCGGCGGAGGCCTTTGGGGTGGCGCCGGCAACCGCGTCACCCACGCAGGAGGCCACGCTGGAGGCCACGCAGGAGGAGCCCGCCCTGCCTGCGAAGGCGGAGCCCGCCGTCGCCTCTGCCACCGAGCCCGCCCCGCGCGCAGAGGCGTCGCCCGCCCCGCGCGCAGCGGCGTCGATCACGAACGTGGCGCCCGCGTCCCAGGGGACCGGGCTCGCGCGCCAGGTCCCCTCCTCCGTTCCTGCGGCGACGGCCGTCCCCGCCGTCGACCCCCTTCCACGAGAACCCCGCAGTGAGGAGGTCGCGCAGTCCCCTGCGGCACCCACCTCCGTTCTACCCAACTCCGTTCTATCGGACGAGCTCCGGCTCATCGATACCGCACGAGCGGCCCTCCAGCGTGGAGACGTGCCGCTCGCCCTTCGCCTCACCGCCGAGCACGCGGCGCGCTTTCCAGGGGGCAGCCTCGCGATCGAGCGCGATGTCCTCCGCGTCGACGCCCTCGTGGCCGGAGGGCGCATCGCGGAGGCCGCGTCGCACGCGTGCGCCTTCGTCGCGCGGAGCCCGCGCTCCGCTCAGGCGCCACGCATGATCAAGGTGGGTCGCTGTTCAAATACGATTCCGTGATCAAAAGCGCGTGGAGAGAGATCGCCGGGCAGTGGAGGATTCTCGATCATGCGACTTTCGCAGCTAGCACTCTCCTTGTTGTGGTCCCCGGTCGCTCTCTCAGCCACCATGTTTGGGTGCGACATCGTTCGCGAGCCGATCGGTGATCTCGACCCCGACCAGCAGCCGCTCGACCCCGATGGCTCGGGCGCGGGCGGCGCAAGCGGCTCGTCGAGTTCCGGCAGCGCGGGCGGCTCGTCGGGCAGATGCAGCGCGCCGGTGGCCTCCCGTCCTTTCAGCCTGGACGGCTCGGCGGCGACGAGCGGCACCTCTCCGCTGGCGATCACTGGCATCGCCTTTGATCCCTCCGGCAACCTCGGCATGACAGGATACACGGTGTCGGGCTTCGACATGCCCGGGTCCTCGGAATACGACGACGCCCTCTTGGCAAAGTACGATGCCGCGGGCAACCACACCCGCAGCAAGCTCTTCGGCGATGATTCGAACCGGCAGGCCGGCAGGCAAATCGTTTTCGACGCGGACTGCAACATGTTCCTCGTACGCTCGGTCATGACCTCGTCCTGGTTCGACATGTACCTGGACAAGCTCGACAGCGCCGGCGACCCCCTCTGGAGCAAGCGCCTCAACGCCGGGCATGAAGCAGATTGGAACATCACATCCATCGCGGTGGATCCGGCGACGGGCGGCGTGGTGTTCATGGGAAGATACGCCGGGGACCTCGATCTCGGGGGAGGTCTTCTACCGTGGGTAGAGGATGACGACAACCCGACGAGAGCCTACGCGGCGAAGTTCGATGCGATGGGACAATTCGTCTGGAGCAAGCCCTCCCCCCGCAGCAGCGGCAAGTACACGCCAGGCGGCTTCATGGCCGTCGACACTTCAGGGCAAATTGTGCTCGCGGCGGACAATTCGAACATCGTCGATAACGGTTCAGGCAAACGGGCGTGGTTCGAACTCTCGCGGTTGGACGCCTCGGGAAACACTGTCTTGCATCAGGACTTTATAGCTCCTCTCCATGATGAATCAGCCTCGGCCTCCCACGAGGGCCTCGTTGGCGTCGCGGTGGACGGAGAGGGAAACATGTTCCTCGCCGGGAACGCGCACTGCGACTTTGACCTCGGCCTCGGACCGCTGGTTGGCGCGAACTGTTCATCCGACAATGCCTTCGTGGCGAAATTCGATGTTCATCATGGATGGCCCGTGTGGAGCCGCCTCATCGAGGGCAGCCTTGCATCCAGAGCCGTGAGCCTCGGCGTCGACGCTCTCGGGAACACCTTCGTTGCAGGCAGCGTCACCGGTACCCTGGACGCCGACGGCACGGCGCTCGGCGCAGAGGACGGAGCTGAGCGGCAGTTCGTCGTGCGGCTCGACGGGGATGGGCATATCTCGTGGTCCCACATCCTCAGCCCCGAATTCAGCAGCGTGCAGGGCCTCGCCGTGGCTCCGGAAGGAAACGTCGCGATTCTGGGGCATGACGCCAGCGCCGTGACTTCGACCATCCGGGGCGGAAATATCGTCACGAAGCTCGACGTCACAGCGCCGTGATTCTATGCAGGGGGCAGCAGCGGCGACGGCCGCGCTGGATGTCTCCTCCCCCGCTGACCTCACGTGCAGCCGACGACGACGGCCGCCTCGACTCATGCGAGGGTCGTTTTGCGAAAATGAAGACCAGGACCCCTCGTGGGACGACCTCCGCATCTTGCTCGCGGTCCATCGGAACAATGGATTGGCTTCGACGACTCGCTCGATCGCCTACCTCATCAGCAAGGTGGGTCGCTGTTCAAATACGATACCGTGATCAAAAGCGCCGGGAAAGGGATCGCCTGGTCATGGAGGATGTTGTTCATGCGTTTCCTGAAGAGTGTACTCTCGTTGTTGTTCCCACTCGCTCTCTCAGCCGCCACGTTTGGGTGCGACATCGCTCGCGTGCCGATCGGTGAGCTCGACCCCGACCAGCAGTCGCTCGACCCCGATGGCTCGGGCGCGGGCGGCGCGGGCGGCTCGTCGGGTTCCGGCGGCGCGGGCGGCTCGTCGAGCAGGTGCAGCGCGCCGGTGGCCTCCCGTCCCTTCAGCCTGGACGGCTCGGCGGCGACGAGCGGCACCTCTCCGCTGGCGATCACTGGCATCGCCTTTGATCCTTCCGGCAACCTCGGCATGACAGGGCACACGGTGTCGGACGTCGGCATGCCCGGGTCCTCGCCATACGATGACGCCCTCTTGGCAAAGTACGACGCCGCGGGCAACCCCACCCTCAGCAAGCTCTTCGGCGATGATTCGAACCCGCAGGCCGGCCATCACATCGTCTTCGACGCGGACTGCAACATGTTCCTCGTACGCTCCTCGGGGCGCTCCTCGGGCTGGTGGGACATATTCCTGGACAAGCTCGACAGCGCCGGCAACCCCCTCTTGAGCAAGAGCCTCAACCCCTGGTATGAAGCAGATTGGAACATCACATCCATCGCGGTGGATCCGACGACGGGCGGCGTGGTGTTCATGGGAAGATACGTCGGGGACCTCGATCTCGGGGGAGGTCTGCTACCGTGGATACAGAGTGACTACGACCCGACGAGAGGCTACGTGGCAAAGTTCGACGCGATGGGGAATTTTGTCTGGAGCAAGTTCTCCCCGCGCGGCAGCGGCAGGTACATGCCAGGCGCCATCATGGCCGTCGACACTTCAGGGCAAATTGTGCTCGCGGCCGACGATTCGGACATCGTCGATGACGGATCAGAGAGAGGCAAACTCGCGCGGTTCGAACTCGCGCGGTTGGACGCCTCGGGAAACCCTATCTGGAGTCAGGAATTGACCGCTCCTCTCCATCCTGGATCAGCCTCGGACTCCCATAACGGCCTTGCTGGCGTCGCGGTGGACGGAGACGGAAACATGTTCCTCGCCGGGAACGCGCGCTGCGACTTTGATTTCGGCGGCGGACCGCTGGTCGGCGCGAATTGTTCATCCGACAATGCCTTCGTGGCGAAGTTCGATGTTCATGGAGACCACCTCTGGAGCCGCCTCATCGAGGGCAGCCTTGCATCCAGAGCCGTGAGCCTCGGCGTCGACGCTCTCGGGAACACCTTCGTTGCGGGCAGCGTCACCGGTACCCTGGACGCCGACGGCACGGCGCTCGGCGCAGAGGACGGAGCCGAGCGGCAGTTCGTCGTGCGGCTCGACAGGGATGGGCATATCTCGTGGTCCCACATCCTCAGCCCCGAGCTCAGCAAAGTGCAGGGCCTCGCCGTGGATCCTGAGGGAAACGTCGCCATCATGGGGCGAGACGCCGGTGCCGTGAATGCGAGCGCTTGGGGCGCAAATGTCGTGACGAAGCTCGACGTCGCGGCGCCGTGATTCTATGCAGGGGGGCAGCAGAGGCGGCGGCCGCGGTGGATGTCTCCTCCCGCCGCTGACCTGAGGTGCAGCCGACGATGACGGCCGCCGCGACTCGTGCGAGGGTCGTTTTGCGAAGATGAAGACCAGGACCCCCTCGTGGGACGACCTCCGCATCTTGCTCGCGGTCCACCGGGACAAGAGCTTCCTCGCCGCCGGCAAGGCGCTCGGCGTCGCGCCTTCGACCGTCGCTCGCCGCGTCGAGGCGCTCGAGCGCACGCTCGGACGCCCCATCGTACATCGCGCCAACGACGGTACGCGGCTCGACGCTCACGCGCTCCGGCTGGTGGCGCTCGCCGAGGAGCTCGAGCTCGGGCTCGCGTCGCTCGTCCGCGACGGGGGCGACGCGGAGGTCTCGGGCACGGTGCGCGTGTCGCTGCCCGAAGGCTTCATCCGTCCCATCGTGCCGGCGCTCGCGCGGCTGCGCGCCAAGCACGCCGCGCTGGCCGTCGAGCTCATCTCGGAGTCGCGCGTCGCCGATCTCGCGCGCGGAGAGGCCGACGTGGGCATCCGGATCGTCCGCTCCACGTCGCCGTCGATCGTCTCCAAGTTCCTCGGGCGAGCGAGCACCGGGCTGTTCGCGTCGCGCGCCTACGTCGACCGGAGGCTCCCGGGCGCGAAGCTCCCGCGCGACATGGCCGGGCTGCATGAATGGGTCGGCTTCGACGACTCGCTCGATCGCCTGCCCCATCAGGTGTGGCTCCGCGAGTACGGCGCGAGCCGCTTCGTGTTCCGCTCGAACTCCGCGATCGCCATCGAACAAGCGGTGCTGGAGGGGATGGGCATCGGCCTGCTGAGCGAGATGCAGGGCAGGACGTTTCCCGGCCTCGTGCAGCTCGATCTGGAGGCGTCGCCTCCGCACGTGGACGTCTTCCTCGCCTTTCATCGCGACGCGAGGAGGACGCCGCGAGTCCGGGTGGTGGTGAAGGAGATCGAAGCGGAGACGCGCCGGCAGCTCGGCTGAGCTGGACGCTACGGCCGGATGGCCAGGAGCGGGGCCGCGAGCTGGGGAGCGGCTGTGTTCATCATGTCGATGAGCATCCGGGGCTCCGCGGCCCCGAGCCTGCCGAGATCGCTCGACATCTTCGTGCGGCTCATCATCCAGAGCAGCGCCGTCACGACGAGGCGGGGGAGCCTCGCCGACACGCCGATGGCCGTCGGGAGGATGGCGTTGCCGTGGGCGCGCACGATCTCGAATCCGGCCGCGAAGGCGCGCGCGTGGGTCGCGGCTTCCTCCCACGTCACGCCCGCGCCGCGGGCATGGACGATCACGCCGATGGACATCAGCGGCGCGACCATCGCCGCGTGGCTGCGAAGCCAGCTCTGCATGTCGCGCTCGACGACCGTGGGGACGCCGGCCGCGTTGAACAGCTCCGCCACGTCGGCGTCGTCGACCGTGGTGCCCGCCCGCACCTGCGGGTGAATCCGACCGTCGATGAGGAGCGTGAACACGCCGCCCGGGAACCCGAAGCGGAATCGCTCGGCCCCGACGGCGTCGCGCAGCGGCTCCAGCCGCTCGAAGGTGTTGAACATGAACATCACGCGCCGCGCCGCGCTCGCGCGCAGGGCCGGCAGCACGGCCGCGACCTGCGGTGAGAGCACCGTGACGAGCACGAGGTCCCACGGCGTGGCGGCGTCGAGCGAGGAGGCGACCGTCACGCCTGCGCGTTCGCCGTCACCTCGGACGATGGCCCGCTCCTCCTCGAGCCAGCGGAGGCGCGCGCCGCGAGCCACGACCGTGACGTCGTGCCCAGCCCGCGACAGATGCCACGCAAACGTGCTCCCGATGGCGCCAGGCCCCAGAATCGCGATCTTCATGGCAGAGAAGATACCCATGGGCGCTGGCGTCAGGAACGCATACCCATGCCGATCGGATCTGCGAATTTGCAACATGACACTCACGGCGCACGGCGCGGTGGCGCTCCGCCCGCGACCCGGCGGCGAGGCTCCGCCATGGGCTGCGGCAAGAGGCGTTCCTGCCATCGAAGGTGCACCAGCCGGCGCCGCTGCGGCCCGGTGCGCCGCTCCCGGGAGCGGCGGCGCCGGAGCCGCCAGCCCCGGCGCGCTCCAGCCGCCCTCCCGGGGCTCGTCGCAGACGCAGCGCCCGCGCCGACGAGACTGCACAAGTGCCAGAGGAGCAGAAGTCGATGCATTGCTGCACACTCCTGCTGCAAGGAGTTGCCATCTCCGGTCTCGGAGCTCGGGGCGAAATGCATTAGGGTCGATCGGCAGGTCGAGGCGTGGAAGGGCGCCAGGCTCCGGCGCCGGGTGGGAGCAGCGCGATGAACGAGATCAATTTCTACAAGCTTCCGCGTGCCATTCAGGACGGCGTGATCGAGGCGTTCCGCGGGCGGTTCGCGCCGGCGCCGATCGTCAGCCGGTTCGGGACTCGGCACACCATCGTGGCTTGGCTCGCGGTCAGCGCGGCGGCGGGCCTCCTGCTGGCGGCGCTCTGTGCGGCCGGCTTCGGCGACGTCAACAGCGCTCTCGCGCTCCACCCGACGGCGGCGGCCGCCGCGTACGTGCTGCTCGCCGCGACCACCGTCATCGGCGTGCTCCGGGCGCTCGCCTACAACGCCGACCTCATCACGCTGCCGTTCACGCCCGGCCTGTTCGTCTTCCCCGCGAACCTGGTCGACGCGCGCGACCACAGGCTCCGGGTCTTCTCGCTCGCGGAGCTCTCGCGCGTCTCGGCGACCCCTCGAGGCGCCGTGGTCCTCACGTTCGGCGGCACGCAGCACGCCTTTCCCCTCGAGGACCCGTCGCGCTCGGGCGACGTGATCCGGGAGGTCGAGGCGGCGTGCAGCCGCATGAAAGCGAAGCCCGACCCCGCGGAGCTGCGCCGGCTCGATCCGTTCGAGCCGCCTGCCATCGAGAGCCCGTTCGCGTCGCCCATCCCGCTCTCGCGCGAGGCCCCGGGGTGGCACAGCTATGCATGGCTCCTCGCGGCCGCGGTCGGCGTGGCCCTCGGCCTGGGGCTCTTCTTCCTCCGCAACCGGATGAGCGACGCTCGGATGTACGCCGCGGCGCGGGAGCGCGACGACGTGGCCGCGTACCAGAGCTACCTCACGCGCGGCCGCGGCCACGGGGACGCCGTCTCGCAGGTGCTGCTGCCGCGGGCCGAGCTGCGCCTCGCGGCGGCGAGAGGCTCGGTGGAGGCCATCGACGACTTCATCCGCGCCTACCCGAGGACGGGCATCCAGGCCGAGGTCGCCGCGGCCCGCCGCGCCGTGCTCGCCGCGGAGCTCGAGCGGGCGCGGGAGGTGGGGACGCTCGCGGCGCTGCTGGCGTTCGCGGAGCGCTATCCGAAGCACGGCCTGGACAAGGCCTTCAATGACGCCAGGCACGCGCTCTATGTGCGCGCGCTCGATCGGTACAAGAGCGAGATGCCCGAAGGGAGCGAGCAGAACGCGGATTTCGCGCGGCGGCTCCTCGCCTACGCGGAGCGCGTGGGGCCCAGGAGCACGCCGCAGGGCCTCCGCGGCCCGGCCGTCCAGGTCCGCTTCCGGCGGCTTCCGTCGCAGGACATGGAGCGCGCCGACGATATCGTCCGGAAGATCCCGATGTTCAGCGGCGGTGCGTCCCTGCCCTCGCGCTACGTGGATGCGACCCGCCTCGATCCCCAGGAGAAGCGGACCGCGACGGCCCTGGCGGAGGGGCTCGCGCGGGGGTTCCAGCCGGAGCTCGTCACCTTCGAGCCGGGCCCGCCCTTCGAGGGCTCCGCAGAGGAGCAGCTCTCGGTGACCTCCCCCTCCCTCGTGGTGAGCTATCGCGTCGAGCCGTCCGGGATCGCCCATGCCAGCAAGAAGCCGCAGATCATCATCATGGGGCTCAAGTTCTTCTTCAAAGCGGAGTTCATCCTGCCCGGAGACGCGGAGCCGCTGCTCATGAGCCACAAGAGCGCGCGGCGGGTCCCGGCCGGGCTCATCCAGCAGCAGCCCCCCTCCCCGCGCCCTGGGATCCTCGAAGCCATCGTCTACGAGGCCATGATGCGCGAAGCCTTCATCGACCTCGGAGAGCGCTACCTCTCCAAGTGGTTCCGGAAGCGCGACGAGCCCAAGTGAGGGCTGCTGCGACAGCGCCACTCTCGGGCGTGCTGGCAAACGAGGGAACGCCCCGGACAGCTGATGACCGGACGAGGCCGAGCGTCGAGCTCACGAACATCGCTTGGCTCGCCGGCGGGGCTGCCGGGGCTCCGGCGCCCGGGAGCAGGGCACCTTGCGGTGTCGCGCGATGTTCGATATCGTCGATCGTCGGCAGGAGGAGCGCCTCAACCACCAGCAAATATGGCTAACTACGTCTCTCCTCATCCCGGGCTCGAGGGCTCAGGGACCGCCTTCGCGTCGGTCGCCGCGGCTCTCGGGGCGCACGGAGACATCGGGAAGAAGGTGCTCTCGACGCTGGGCGTACCTGAGCTGGTCGCGGGCGAGTGGTACCCGCTCCAGATGCTCCTCGACCTGCTGAAGGGCGTGGCCCGGGCGAGCGGCGACCATACGCTGCTCGCCATCGGGAAGGCGCTCGTGGATCACGCCGTGTGGCCGGCCATGCCGCCGACCGTGGTGGACGCCCTCCAGATGATCGACGTGGCATACCACATGAATCACAGGCTTGACGGAGAGGTGATGTTCGATCCGGCGACCGGCGTCATGCGGGAGGGGATCGGCCACTATCGCTGTCATCCGGAGAAGCACCAGATCATCATGGTCTGCGATACGCCTTATCCCTCGGAGCTCGATCGTGGGATCCTGCTCGGCACGGCGCGGCGAGCGGCGTCGCGCGGGGTCAGGCCGCGCGTCGACGTCGTGCTCGACGAGTCCCGCCCGTCGCGGAAGCACGGCGCCGACTCCTGTACCTACCGCGTCACATGGTGAGCTCCCATGGCGGGGATCTGGGGAAGGCCGTTCAGGAGCTCGAGCGGGGATCGGGTAAGGGACTGTTCGTGGGAGGCGTGAAGCTCCCGCTGGCGCTGGCGGAGCTGGGATTGATCGATGAATACGAGCTCGTGGTGCACCCCAGGCTAGCGGGCCATGGGCCGACGTTGTTCGCGGGGCTATCGAAGCATGTCGACTGAAGCTCGTGAGTCGGCTGGAGCTCGGCTCGGGGGCGGTGGCGATGCCCCTCGGTGCGCCTCTCGCGCACCACGTCGCCGCCTTGCGGACACATCCTCAGCAGCAACCCCACGGTCGTGAGAGTCGCATCGCACATCCCATGTGCCCCACCTCACTCGTTATCTAGAGATTTTACTTCTTCAGCCAGGTCTGGGTCCTGCCGAGGAGGGAGATGCCCAAAAAGCCGCGCACCTTCAGCTTCTTCCCGCCCTCGATCGCCTCGAGCTTGCAGCTATAGGTCTCGCCGTTGTTCGGATCGAGGATCGTACCGTCATCGTACTCGTCGTCATCGCGGACCATGTTCCTGATGATGACGAGCCCCACAATGGGCTTGTTCTTGTCAGCCCCTTCACAGGCGGTGCAGATCTTCGGCTTCCCCTTCTCGTCGAGCGGCTGCTTCAGGCTCACGATCTTGCCGAAGATCTTCCCGCCCTTCTCGTAGATCTCTACCACCGACTGCTCGACCCCCTGTTCATCGATCGTCCGCCACTGGCCGGTCACAGGGAGAGGGTCCGCGAGCACGAGCGACGTGGTGAGGGAGCAACCCAAGGCGGCCAAAAGAGCCAGGAACCTCTTCATGTCGTCAGAACTCCTTTCATCGGTCTACGAAGCCACGGCGTTCGGCCCTGGCGTGGTGCTTGATCCGCATGTCGGTGTGCGCCGCTGAGCGCAACATGCCTTGGAGGGGGACGGGGCGCCGCGCCGTTTGTTCATCGGGCCGGGGAGAGCGGCGGCGGGAGGCAGGGCTCTGGTCAGAGGGGGAGCCGGACGGTGGACATGGCTCCTCTCGCAGCAGCCCTGCGGCGCGGTGGACGTCATTTTTCCCCCGAGCGTACCGAGCGGGCTCGTGGAGCGCAACGGCGCCGTGCAGCGGCGCGCCGGGACGTTTGGTGGCCAGTCTTCGCGTCTTCGCGCGCGTGTGGCACGCTTCACGCCGGCCGCTCGCGGCCGAGGCAGGTCCGCCGGAGCCAGGATCCGTCCAGCGAGACGACGCCGCCCTCGAAGCGGATCGGGGCGGCGAGCAACGCGCGAAAGGCCTTGTATCCCACCACCCCCGGGCGGAAGGCGTGCAGGAAGATGTGGTGAAGCCCGTCGGGGCCGATCGCCACGGACGGGTGCCCTGGCCCCCACCATTCCGCGCTGGAGCTCAGGAGGACCTCCGACGACTTGCGGTAGGGTCCCGTGGGCGCGTCCGCCACGGCCGCGCCGATGCCGTAGTGCGCGGTCGAGAAGTCGTTGCCGGCGTAGAGCAGGTGATAGCGCCCGCCCTCCTGGGTGATCCAGACGCCCTCGATGAGGTGCGCCTCCCAGGGCTGATCGTTCTCGAGGATGACGGCGGGCTCCCCTTCCAGCGAGCGGCCGTCCGCCGACAGCCGCTGGGCGTGGATGCGGGTCCTGAGCGCCCGCGCGATCGCGGCGATCTCGGCCGCCTCCGCGCCGCGCGCGCGCGCCCCGAGCTCCTCGAGCCGCTCCGCGAATCCCGTGAACTCCGCCGTCGCCGCCTCGACCAGCGGCTGCAAGACGAAGAACTGCTCCATGGGCTCGAGGGTCTCCGCCCACGGCCACAGCGTCAGCGCCAGGACCGCGGTGCGCTGGTCCTCCGGGGCGGCGAAGAGCTCGTTCACCCTGGCGGGCTCCCGGTGGAGCAAGGCGGCCAGCTTGCGCGGCCACACGCCGTTGTCGTCCTTCTTCCAGACCAGCCAGGGCGCGCCGCGGGCGTCCACGAGGATGTGGGCGTCGATCACGTCCCCGGTGACGATCGGCGCTTCATCCGCGTTGAACGGGCCATCCGGGCCCTCGGATCTGGCGAGGCCGATCGCGAGCGAGCGGTCCTGCATGCGGGCCGTGAAGCAGAGCCAGTACGCGTCCGCGACCCGGTGCATCTCCGGAGCCCAGAAGTCTGCCTGGTTGGGGCCGGTCAGCGCCCAGGCGGGTGCGTGTTCCTCCGGGAAGACGAACCCGGTCAGCTGCCAGGTGGCCAGATCGCGAGAGGCCAGGATGGGAAAGGCGTTCGGCGCGTCGTTCGAGGTCACCAGCAAGCGCCATTCGCCCTCGCCCACCCGCACCACGCAGGGGTCGCCATAGCCGTAGAGGATCTCCGGCGCGACCGGCTCGGTCAGCAGGGGTCGCAGCGTCGGCCCGCCGTTCCGCGGCGGCGGCGGGGTGCGGGCCAGCGGCATGCGGGCGCCGAAGTCCCGCGCCAGCGCCTCGAAGAAATCGAGGTAGTCCGGCTGCTCCGCCCGGGCGAGCGCATAGCTCCCCGCGCCCCGCCCGGGCTCGATCACCCGGAAGCCGCGGGGCCCCCGGACGTCGACAGCGATCTCGAAGGCGAACGGCGCGCCGGGCGGCGTCCGCAGGCGCAACGGCGTGGCTTCGGCGTTCATGCGGCAGGCTCCTCCGTGACGTCGGCGATCGGGACCAGCGACGCGCGCCCGCCATGCCGGACGCGCTCGGTCCCGGCGTCGCCATGTCCTGCCACGCGCCGCGCGGGTGCGCTCGGCGAGGGACGAGCTGCGCGGCGCTACCTCAGAGCTCGCCCACCTGGCTGTGCTCGTAGAAATCAACAAGCGCCTGGCCGCCGCGGCCGAGGCCCGCCTGGGCATTGATGTAGGGCACCGCGTCTCGAATCGCCTTCATCGTCAGCCCGATGTTCTTGTGCGTCCCGACCACGAGGGCGGTGTGGTGCTCCACCGCCCGCTCGGGCTGCGTCAGATAGCGAAAGAGCTCCTGAATGCGCGGGATGTGGATGCGGCCGCGCGTGCCGAACGTGTCGATGCCTTCCTCGCTGACCCGGCCCACCCCGCCGTAGAGGAACACGCTGCCTTCGCGCGCGTTGGTGCAAGGTCTCAGAAAGGCGCAGGTGCCCGCCTTGAGCTCGCCGTCGACAGCGCCCCAGGTGTTCTCCGCGCCGATGTCGGCCTGGGTGGCCAGGATCTCCTGGCGGGTGATGCGGGCGCCGGGGCGCATCACGCTCTTGGCCCAGACGCCGCAGTGGAAGAGATCCACCTCCTCGCGCTCGTCATCGTACATGTTGTTCCAGTCGCCCAGCAGCGGCACGAGCCCGGAAGCGCACTGGAGCATGTACATCCCCATCCAGCCCGCGATGTCGGTCTCGCAGGCGGCGGGGATGAGCTTGTCCGAGAGCATGCTCATGCAGGTGCAGGGCATCACGCCCACCTCTCCGCCAATCTGGTACTTCTGCATCTCCGTCCAACAGCGCACCGCGATGCCGTCGAGGTCATTCTCTTTCACGAAGCGATCGAAGACGACGCCCATCCGGGCGATCGCCTCCAGCGAGGCGCGCGGAACGTCAGCCGCCGCCATGTAGCCGGAGACCGCTTCCAGCTGAGTGGATAGCTCGCGCGGCGAGACCTTGCGCATCTGTCGATCGAGCGCGATGAGCTCCAGGCCGACCGTGCTCAGGCCCATGTGCCCCAGCAGCTCGGTGGAGACGTTGGTGACCGTCTGGAACGCGTCGGGCCCCGACCCCACGAGCCCGAGGCGCACGCCGCGGCCCCGGCGACGGAACTTCGATGCCAATACGCAGCTCGCGTAGAAGGCGTGGAGATCGTCCGCGAAGGCCGCCGAGCTCACGGCCTCGCAATGCTTGGACGTGAGGGTGTACGGGTAGCCGATGTGGCGGAGCGCGTTGGCGGCCGAAAAGCGCCCGCACGCCCCGTCCCGCCGGCCCTTCTGCCCCATGCGCCCCAGACCGCGCACGTCAGGCTCGGTGTGCAGCAGCACCGGCACATCGAGGTCGGCCAGCCGCAGGAAGTCCCGGATCCCGTTTTCATCGGAGAAATTGTACATCGAGCAGATGACGCCAATGGCCCCGCCGCCGTCGGGATCGCGGCGGTACTGCTGGGCGACGCCCGCGGCCGCGCGCGCGTCGGCGTAGGTCTCGACGTTGCCGAGATCGACGTAGCGCACGCGCTCGCCGAGCACACGGCCCACCGCCGACTGGGTGGCCTTCGCTCCCTCCTCGGCGAACTCCGTCGGAAAGAAGCCCCGGTTGCCCATGAAGCCCAAAATCACCGGTTCACTCTGTGCCATTGCTGTCTCCTGGAGCAGGCGGGCTCGAGCCAGAATGACCCTGGACCTCCGCCAGCGCTTCGACACCGCCGAACGACTCTTCGATCGGGTGGATCCGTGGGATCGCGGCCACGGCTCCCTCGCGCGCGGGGGACCGCGAACACCGGCCGCGTATTCCGCTTCAATACTATGCATGTCCGTGCTAGCGTCAACAGCTAATCCGAATTAGCTAAAGGGAGCGCGCGCTTGAACGATCCCCCCGACCCCGACCCCCCGCACGTGCCCGGTCTGCGTCCGATCCGTATGAAGGACATCGCCGAACAGCTGGGGTTGTCCCAGACCACGGTGTCTCACGTCCTGACGGGCAAGCATGCGAAATTTCGCATCAGCGCCGCCACGGTGGAGCGGGTCTGGGCGCTGGCCCAGAAGCTGGGCTACCGGACCAACGCCATGGCCCAGGCGTTCCGGGAGCAAAAGTCGTACGCCATCTCCCTCGCCGTCGAGGACCTGTCGAACCCGTTCTGGGCCGGGATAGCCGTCGGCGCCGAGCGCGAGGCCGAGCTCCACGGCTACACCCTCGTGGTGAGCCACCTGGCCGGCAACGCGGGGCGCCTGCGCCGCGCGTTGCAGCTCGTGCACGAGTCCCGGGTGGATGGGCTCATCGTGTCCCCGATTTCCGGAGGGGATTGTGATCTCATCGCGGCGCACGAGCAGGGACTTCCCTTCGTGCAGATCGACAGGGCGGTCCCGGACCTCGACGTGGCGTGCGTGCGCACCGATCACGCGGCCGGTTCGGTGCTGGCGCTCCGCCACCTCCTCAGGCACGAGGATCGGTCGCTCGTCTACATCGGCGGCCCGCTCGACATCGCCACCTACCGACATCGTCTCGACGGGTTCCAGGCGGAGTTGACGCGGAGCGGCGTCGCGGCGGCGGCCATCGAGGAGTTGAAGGAGGCCACCCCGGAAGCGGCCGAGGCGCGCATGGTCGAGCTCCTCCAGCGGCTGCGTGGACCTCTGGCGGTCTACGCAGCCAATTTCTGCACCACGGTCGGGACCCTGCGGGGCATCCGCGCCGCCGGCCTCTCCGTGCCCGACGAGATCGATGTCGTCGGATTCGATGACATCCTGATGGCCGATCTCTTGCGCTATCCCGTCGCGACAGTCGATCAGGACGTCGGCGGGATAGGGCGCGAAGCGGTCCGGCTGCTCCTTCAAAGGCTGGCGGGCGCCGAGGTCGCGCGAGAGGTCCTGCTCCCCCCTCGCCTCACCGCGCGGACATCGGACGTACCGCGCAGCGAGGGGCGAGCTCGCGCGCGGAGAGCGCGGAGAGCCGACGGCTCACCGGATCCATCTCGGCAATCCAGGAGCGGCGGTCCCGGAAAGAACAAGAAGTCCAACTAGAACACGAGTTGGCGTGCGCTCGGAATCGGCCGTCACGTCCGCCCGGAATACGCCGTCCGCAGCTGCGGAACCAGCAAGGTCGACGTTGCGGACGCCACGTTCCCCCTCCGTCGGTCGGCAGCGCGACTCCGCAGATGGCATGCTCCGTGCCTGCTTCGTGCGAGCGTGATCAATATTAACGACTCACGAAGAGGCCTGGTGCACGGCGACGATGCCTGCCGAGACTCGGGCGCGAAGGGACGGCCGCCGGTAACTGCCTACATCAACCGCATTGCCACGGCCGTGCCGCCGCACGACGTGCATTCCTCCTTTGTCCGCTTCGCGAGGACGCTGTTCAGCGACGAGCGCAGCCGCGTGCTGTTCGGGCGTATGGCGGACAAGGCGCAGATTTCACACCGGTTCTCCGTGCTGGCCCCGAGCGTCGAGGTGGGCGGCGCCTCGATCGACGCGGGGCGGTTCTACCTGCGCGGCAGCTTCCCGACGACCGCAGACCGCATGCGTTTGTACGAGAAGCACGCGCCGGAGCTCGCCGCGCAGGCCGTCTCGGGCCTCGATCTCGGGACCACGACGCGCCGGATCACCCATGTCATCGTGACGTCGTGCACCGGCTTTTCCGCGCCGGGCATCGACCTCGATCTCGTCGAGCGCTTCGGCCTCGATCCATCGGTCGAGCGCACGACGATCGGCTTCATGGGGTGTTATGCGGCGATCAACGCGCTGAAGCTCGCGCGGCATATCGTGCGGTCGGCGCCCGAGGCGCGCGTGCTCGTTGTGAACGTCGAGCTGTGCACGCTGCACCTGCAGGAGGCCATCGCCATGGATCAGATGCTGTCGTTCCTCCTGTTCGGCGACGGCTGCGCCGCGGCCGTGGTCAGCGCCGAGCCGACCGGGCTCGCGCTCGACCGGCTGCACGCCGTCGTGGTGCCCGGGACGCGCGAGCTCATCACGTGGAACATCCGCGACCTGGGCTTCGAGATGTTCCTGTCCGGCCGCGTGCCGGGCGCGATCGACCGGGGGCTCAAGGCCGCCGCGGGCGCGATCCTCGACGGCGCCGCGCCAGGCGAGATCGACCTCTGGGCGGTGCACCCCGGCGGGCGGTCGGTGCTCGACGCGGTCGAGCACGCGCTCGAGCTCGGGCCGGACGCGCTCGCGGCGTCGCGCGACGTGCTCGCGCGCTTCGGCAACATGTCCTCGGCGACCCTCATGTTCGTGCTGCAGTCGATCATCGCTGACGCGCGGCCGGGCATGCGCGGATGCGCCATGTCGTTCGGTCCAGGTTTGACCGCCGAGACGATGCTGTTCCATACGGACTAGACCGATGAGCGCCCTGGACTTCTCGCGTCGCTCCACGCTCGACGAGCTGATGGATACCCAGCCCGTGGGCTTCGAGGAATTCCGCGCTTGCCTGGTCGATCTGGCGCGGGTCAACCGGCTGACGCTCGCTTACCGGCCGACGCTCGCGTTCCTCGAGCGCCTCGTCGCGCGCGGCCTGCCCGAGAACCGGCCGCTCGAGGTGATCGACGTCGGCAGCGGCTACGGCGACATGCTGCGTCGGATCGACGCGTGGGCCAGGGAGCGCGGCATCGCCGTCTCGCTCACCGGCGTCGACCTCAACCCGTGGTCGCGCCGGTCGGCCGCCGAGGCGACCCCGCCGGGCCGGCCGATCAGCTGGGTCACCGCCGACGCCTTTGCCTACGAGCCGCCCGGCGGCATCGATGTCGTGTTGAGCTCGCTCTTCACGCATCATCTCCCCGATCCGGCGGTCGTCCGTTTCCTCGCCTGGATGGATGCGAAGGCGCGGCTCGGCTGGTTCATCAACGATCTGCACCGCCACCCGCTGCCGTATCACTTCTTCCGCCACCTCTCGCGATTCGCGGGCTGGCACCGCTTCGTGCAGCACGATGGGCCGGTGTCGATCGCCCGCGCCTTCTCGGCCAGCGACTGGCGCTGTCTCATCGCCGAGGCCGGGCTCGATCCGCGCGCCGTCGAGGTTCGATGGTGGATGCCGTTCCGGCTCACCGTCGGGAGGCTCAAGGTCCCGTGAACGACGCTGTCGTCGTCGGAGGAGGCCTGGCCGGGGCGGCGGTCGCGCTGCTCCTCTCGCAGGCGGGGCGCGAGGTCGCGCTGATCGAGCGCGAGGCCGGCCCGGCGGACAAGGTCTGCGGCGAGTTCCTGTCGCGCGAGGCCGCGCTCTACCTTGCGTCGTTCGGCCTCGATCTGCGGGCGCTCGGCGCGGTGCCGATCGAGGCCGTGCGCCTGGTCGAGCGCGATCGGGTCGCGGCCGCGGCGCTGCCGTTCCCCGCGCTCAGCCTGTCGCGCCGCGTGCTCGACGAGGCGCTGCTCGCGCGCGCCGCGGCGGCGGGCGCGTCGATCCGGCGGGGCGTCCGGGTCCAGGCGCTCACGCGGGCGGGCGCGGGCTGGGGGGCGCGGCTCGAGGACGGCAGCGCGATCGAGGCGCGCGCCGCGTTCCTCGCGACCGGCAAGCACGACGTCCGGGGCCTGAGGCGGCCTTCCGGGCTGCAGGACGATCTCGTCGCCTTCAAGCTGCACTGGCGGCTGGTGCCGCGGCAGGCGGCGGAGCTCGACAGGCACGTTGAGCTCGCGCTGTTCGAGGGCGGTTATGCCGGCCTGCAGCCGGTCGAGGGCGGTCGGGCGAACCTCTGCCTCCTCGTCCGCAAGAGCCGCTTCGCCGCGCTCGGGCAGCGCTGGGACCGCCTCCTCTGCGCGATGCGCGAGGGGTCGCCGCACCTCGACGCGCGGCTCGCGGGCGCGGAGCCGTGCCGGGCGCGGCCGCTCGCGCTCTCGACGATCCCGTACGGCCATGTCCAGCGCCGCGCGGACGGGATATGGCGACTCGGCGATCAGGCGGCGGTCATCCCCTCCTTCTCCGGAGACGGCATGTCGATCGCGCTGCACAGCGCGCGGCTCGCGGCCACGGCGTACCTCGAAGGGGCGAGCGCGGCGGCGTTCCAGCGTCGGCTCTCGCGCGACGTCCTCGGACAGGTGCTGCTCGCGACCGGCCTCTCTCACGGCCTCGTGCGGCGGCCAGGCCAGGCGGCGCTCGGCGCGGCGGCGCGCCTTTGGCCGGGCCTCATGGCGGCCGTCGCCGGGCGCACGCGCGTGCCCGAGGCGGCGCTCGTGCGCGGAGGGCTGCCGGTACCTGCGAGCAGCCGCTAACTCGGGGCAGGCCGCTCCACGACGAGGAGCCTCGGTCAGTCGGCGGGCGGAATGAAGAGGCCAGGGCAGGGCTCGTCGCCGAAGACCCTGGTGCCGAGCCGGTACATCGTGATCTTCGGGTTCGGCGCCCAGTTCCAGCTGCCCCCCGCATGGGAGTAATCGTTCGACTGGTTGAACGCCTGCCAGCTCGACGCGTGGAACGCGATGTTGAACCGGTCGGTGGAGGACGAGGGATCGACCGAGAGGAACGGGAAGCGCACGTCGAGGTAATGCGTCGCGCCCGCGCAGCCGCCGCCGGGCACCTCGTGGAAGCTCATCTCGAGCTCGCTCGAGCAACCCCAGCACGTCGCCTCGAGCGAGCCGGGCGGCTCCTGGCTGAAGTAGTACCGCACGGTCGAGCCCGCGAGGTACACGCTCTCGCTTCCCGTGTTGCGCACCTGGATCCCGGGCGTCACCCAGCTCGACTGCGGCGCGTGGGAGTCGTACAGCACCTCCAGCTGGCAGTCCGCAGGGCACGACGTGGTGCTCTCGCCGCTGCTGCAGACGCCGTCGCCGCAGGAGCAGTCGCTCGCGCACGAGGCCGGGCTCTCGAGCGGGCCGCAGGCGCCGTCACCGCAGGAGCACAGGTCGGAGACCGTGCGCTCGCACATGGCCTGGATGGCCCGGAAGGCATAGGTCACGTCCTCGCCGCGGCACGCGTCGTCGGCGCAGGTGAACGGACGCACGCAGTCGCCGTCCTGCACGAAGTCGCGCTCGCCGCGCACCAGGATGCCCACGAGCTCCTTCGTGTTCGTGTCGAACACCCCGGACCCGGAGTTGCCCACGAACGTGTCCAGGTTGCCGACGAAGAAGTCGAGGCTCGGCGCGTTGCTCCGGACCGCGGCCCCGTCGGCCAGCTTGAGCGGCAACCCGCGGGGGAACCCGTGCACAACGAGCGGCGTGCCGATGGCCAACGGAGCGCTCGACACACGCACCGCGGCGGGCGTCCGCCCCACCACGGGCCGATCGAGGCGCACGACCGTATAGTCCGCGCCCCGCCGGTCCTGGTAATAGGTGATGAAATCCACGCAGCTGTAGACGTCATCGCTGGTGATCTGGCCGAGCTGGCCGGACGGCGTCATCGCATAATCGAAGACGAAGCGGCTGTCGCGGCAGTTGTTGATGCAGTGCGCGGCCGTGAGCACCAGGTCGTCGTCGATCAGCGTTCCGCTGCAGTCGGCGAGCGCCGGCTGGGAAGCGAAGCGCTCGTCGGGGCACACGCCGTCGCGCTGCGCCCATGTGGGCCCGGCGATCTGGATGTTGTTCGGGTCCGAGTCGTCGACGGCCGACGCGGGGATGAGCGCCACGGTGAAGTCAAGCGCCCGCGCGGCCCAGGCGGGATCCGCGTACGTGAAGGGCTCCTCGCGGTCATCCTGGCCATAGATGACCTCGGAGCGGGCCTCGCCGGCGGCCTCCTCCCCGGCAGGCGCAGGCGCCGCGCACCCCGCGGCAGCCCACACGGACAAAAAGCCAGCAGCAATGATGAAGCGGTTCGCTCTCATGACAAGCTCCAAGTGTTCGAGGCAGAGCGGGGATCACCCGGTGGGCCCGATAACGACGTGTCAACGCCTGGCCGACGTCAGCAAGGATCTGACGCCCGACAAGCAAGGACCCCCGAGTGGCACGCTCGTTCCGTTCGCAGCGAGGGGGATCTACTTCGTCGTGCGGCGCGCACCAATTCGTATGCGCCATGGACCTCATGCACACGCTGCATCGAGCCGGGGCGGCCCGGGGCGCGGGAGTACGACACGCTCGCCGACGACCTCGCCGCCGTGCTGGAGCAGCTCGATCTGCGGGAGGTCACGTTGGTGGGACACTCGATGAGCGGCAGCGAGATCGCACGTCACCCGCCATGAGGGAATGGGTGAAACACCAGATGCTTCAGTGCTCGATGAAGGCCCGCACGGGTTGTTCATCACCGACGACGAGCGCGTCAGCCGCGATCCCGTCGCGTTCGCGCGAAGCTGAGCCGCCCGCCTGTCCACAAGGGACACGGCCCCCGTCGCCGACGCGATCTGGGATCGCTTGGTCCACAACGTGCACGTGCTGCCGCTGAAGGGGCCGTCGGTCAGGAAGAAGAAAGGGCTCGTGGTGAAGAACACGGTAGAGTTGGGGTGACCATCCCAGCGTCCCTTCCGCTTCGAGATGTGGATCAGGTAGGACCCAGACCCGTCGCTGCGCTCCGAGCGCGGCCGAGCGCTCCTGAACGGGTGGCCGGGCGCTGGCGGAGTGGGCGGCCGAGTCGACCCGAATAGACATTCAGCAGCAAATGAGCGTAGCTTGCCCGCTGTGTTTACCGTAAAGGAAGTGAGTATGAATCAGTTTGTGAAATCAGGGGGGACAAGGGGAGCTGCCCGTCAATCAGTCCGAGGGACTCTCGTCACGGGCGCTGGGCCTGCTCCGCGCGCAACGAGCAGCGCCATACCGCGCATCCTCGGGGGCATCGCGATCGTCGGTGCGCTCCCTCTAGCGTATTGGCTCGGCACCCGTACGGCGACGGCCGATCGTCCGGCGCTCGCGGCGCGGGAGTCTGGCGCGCCGGATCGTAGCGTCGCCGCACCTATCAAGAAACCGCCCGTGATCCCGGCTGCGCCCGACGTCGTGCGCGAGGGATCCCCCGCCCAGCCCGAGCTGGCTGTCAGCGCGCCGCCCTCCGAGCCTCTGGAAGCACCGCAACAGGAGCCGTCGGCGCTCGAGCACCGCGATCGGGTTGTGGCTGAGTTGCGCGCCTCCGGCGTGGACCGTCGCCTGGGTGCGCCGGCATCGACGGTTGTCAAAGGGTGGTCGAGCAAGCTCGCGCAGTTCGCGGTCGGCGGGTCGTTCGAGCGGGAGGAGTGCTACGCGAAGGGCTGCTTCGTGACCATCGTCCATCCATCGCTGCAGGACGCGGAGAAGGCCACCGACATCATCACCCGGACCGGCGAATTCAATGGCTGGCAAGCGGGCAAGATGCGCAGCGGTCCGATCGCTCACGACGATGGCCGCGTAGAACTCACGTGGGTGATGTATCCACCACCGCCCGACGGCCATGTGCTCCTCGAGACGCTGCCCCCGGACAACTTCGAGGAGTTGATGCGGCGCGGCTCCCCCCAGTGAGGAGCGCTCCCCTCTGCATCGCCGTGAGCGTCGGGCTTCTGTCTGGCGGCCCTTGGCGGGGGTGCGACGCCGCGGCGCACCTGGTCGCGCAGGTGCTTCCCGACGTCCCGGTGGTGCAAGGGGGGTGCTGACGGCGCCGCACGAAGTCTGTCGCGTGCTCGGGCTCCGACCGGACGCGCTGACCGCGCCTGCTTGTCTCGGCGCTGCCTGTAGAACCCTCCCGCGGCTAGATGCCGTTGTCGTTCACTGGAGACACGCTCACGGTGGAGGTGATCCCTTCGAGCGTCACGTTCGACGGCAGCCTGCACATGACACCGACCTGCACCTCGGGGCCGATCAGCGTCTTGTAGACGCCGAGACGCACTCGACGGGTGATGCCGGCCACCTTTGTAAATGGTGCGGATTCGGACGTGCTCCCATCCCGGGTGACCCAGGTGAGCTTGCAGTCCGGGCAGCTGCCGCCGGCGACGCAGCCCGACAGAGCGGTGCCTCCCGAGTATTGAACGTCGGTGAACGAGATGAACCGGTTGTGCTCGGCGGAGTCGTCCGCGGGCGGAGTGATGGGACAGAACACGTCCAGCTCCGAAGACGACGAATTGGTGATCCCGGACTCACTGCGCGTGATCCCCGAGACCCCGCTCGCGGTGGTGGCCGCCGAACACTCGATGCCGCTGACCTGGACGTTGTTCCAAATCGGCGTGAGATCCCAGGGATCGGGGAACGTCGACGGCAGCGCATCGGGATTGTGAAGGGAGTCGCAGTTGTCAGCGAGCTGACACAGCATGACCTTGTAGCCGAGTATCGCCGTGAGGGTCGGCACGACGCAGTTGTAGTCCAGGCTAGCCGCAGTCAAGCCCTCGTTGGCTTCCAGCGTGTGCGTCGCGTCGCTCCCCCAGAAGCTGCCAAAGGAATTGGGGTTGGAGTAGTTTGACGCGTCGGCGAGCTTGATCTCGCCGCTCCCGATACCACCGGTGTTGCTCACCGTCGTGCTGTAGTACTTGGATCCATTTTGGGTTTGCATCCCGGCGTAGCAGCTGACGGTGCGGGACGGGGCAAAGGACTGCCGCTGGAAATTCACGACCGCCAGCATGGCCTCCGCCCATTCATGGGCATCGAAGGTGTAGGTGCCAGGCCCATTGGAGCCCCAGCGACTGGCCAGGGAAATCGGACAGATGACCGTCCGATTCGACGCGGTGGTGTTGAGGAGGGCGCCGCTGCTGTAGACCACGCGATCGTCCGAGAGCGGTGTCGCGAAGTGACATGCCGCCCCACCGTCCTTCAGCAGCCAGGCCTTGTGCGTGGCCGACGCTACCCCGGCGAACAGAAAGCAAACACCGAACAACGCTAACATCGCGAGCTTTTTCATGGTGTTCACCTGTCAGTTCGGGATGACCGCGCTCATGTAATAGTTTATGGTGGTCAAATTGGGAGCATTGCAGGTCAGGCCCCAGTTCATCGTGGATTGGGAGCCGAATTCATTGAAGAAGTACATGCTGCCGCTGCCTGTCCACGAGTTCGGCCCCGGGGTGGTGCAGCCCTGAGCCGGGTCCGCCGAGCACGCGTAACGCGTGACTCCATAAGAGATGGCTCCGTTGGTTGCCTTCTCGAACTGGCGGCAGCTCACCGACGCAGTGTTGGCGGCGTCATACACCCTCACCACGGTTGCCACAGGGTCCACGTAGGTTGGATCATCGCTGGCCACTCCGTAGTAGGCCGTCGACCGGCGCGTGATGGGGCAGAACACCGTGACCCCTCCAGGGGCCAAGGTCAAGATTCCCCCTACGCTGCGTTGGAGAAACACCTCGTCGCTCGATGTTCCAGCGACGCATCGGCTGCCGCTCATGTTCACGTTGTTGTCCCCCCGGGTGTAGATGAAGTTGACCGGTGCCGCGTCCACCCCGACCGCCAGAGTGCTGACCACGCCGAGCGTCAGCGCCTGCATCTGTAATTTCATCATGTCCTCCTTCGGATTCCCTTCCCACGTGCGAACGCCGAAAAACGACCGGGCCCCGCCTTACGTAGCCGCACGGTTCCGCATCTGGCGCAAAGGTTGTTCGTGAGACCTCGGAGAGGCGCTTCCGACGTTGCGTGTTGCCCGTTGCTGCACCTGATGCGCTTGCCCGCCGGTGTCCATTGAAGAATGGCGAGCGACACGCGCCAGAGGGTGTGGTCGCGGGGAGCTCCAGCATCCCGCGTGCCAGATGCCGAGGAGAGCCGAGTCCCAGGGGCGCTCGCCTCCGCCGCCGGGGCGTCAGCGGCGCGTGAGGGGCTGGCAGTGCACCCGTCGCCTGGGAACAGCTCCGGCCAAGCAACAGGCGTAGAGAATGTTGCCGTCGCTGATCATGGAGCATGTCACGGTGCGGGTGTGACATGTCGCGGTGCGGGCGTGACATGTCACGGGACAGGGGTGACATGTCACGGGACAGGCGTGACATGTCACGGTGCAGGTCGTGAGCGGAAGGGACTGGCTCGTCGGGAGCACGGTTTCAAATCACGATCGCCAGGAGGCTCGGGAGACTGAAGTCACTGACGAGCGCCCTCGCTCATCTCGGCGCCTCTCGCCTGAAGCCGCTCTCCCCCGGACCTACAGCGGCCGGAGCCCGGATGCGCGCGCGGCGTCCTGCAGGAGCCCTCGAAGCCAGACGTGCCTCGGGTCTCGCTCGTGTCCGGGGTACCAGACCATCTGCATCTCGATGGCCGGCAGCTCGAGCGGCGCCGCGCGCACGACGAGCTCGAGCTCCTTGGCGCGCGCGAGCGCGAAGCTCCGGGGGAGGATCGCGATCCGGTCGGACGCGACGAGGAGCGGGACGGCGAGCGCAAACGTGGTCACGACGCGGGTCACGCGCCGGGTGAGGCCCTGCTCGGCGAGCCGATCGTCCACCACGCCCCGGCGGGAGGCGGCGAGCGGCGCGACCATGACGTGCTCGGCCCCCGCGAAGCGACGCGCCGTCCAGGGGCCCTTCGCGAGCGGGTGCCCCTTCCGGAGCACACAGACGAAGTCGTCGGTGAAGAGCTTTTCGGCGCACAAGCCCCGCGCGCGCGACGTGTCCGGGATGACGGCGATACCGCCGTGATCTCGCAAGAACACCTCGACCTCGACCGTGACCGTCCGCACGGACAGGCTCGCCCTGGGCGCGCGCTCGGCGAGGAGCCGGTCGAGCGTCGGCAGGAGGACCTCGGCCACCCTGTCCGATGTGGTGACGGTGAACTCTCCTTCGTACGTGCCAGGATCGAACGGAGCGCTCACGTCGAAGAGGCGCTCCGCCGCGGCCAGCACCTCGCGCGCCGGGCCCCTCAATGCCTCGGCCAGCGGCGTCCTCACGAGCGCTCGTCCCGCCCGGACCAGGAGGGGATCGTCGAAGTCGTCACGAAGCCGACGTAACGCGTTGCTCGCCGCTGCCGGCGTGATCCCCAGCTTCCGCGCGGCGCGAGCGACGTGGGCCTCCTCGAGCAGGAAATGGAGGGCGCGCGCGTGGTTGAGATCGAACGCGGATACATTCACGCCGTGAAGCATACGCCTGTCGAGCATCAACTTCCACGAAGGTCTTCGGCGCCGTACGGTCTTCCCATGACAGCGGCGCTCGTTGCTCGCGGAGAGCATGAGCTGCCGTGATGCCTATCGAGGAGACGACCATGGCAAGGAAGATAATCGGCGTGATCGGCGGCACGGGCGCTCAGGGCGGCGGCGTTGTGAACGCGCTGCTCGCCCGGGGCGATTTCACGGTGCGGGTGGCGAGCCGCAACCCCACGAGCGACGCGGCGCGAGCGCTCGCCGCGCGCGGCGTCGAGCTCGTCAAGGCGGACTTGCTCGATCCCGCGAGCCTTGTCGCTGCGCTCGAGGGCGCGCACGGCGCCTTCGTGGTCACCAACTTCTGGGACCCGAGCCAGGGGGCGCGCGAGACCGAGATCGGCGCCAAAGCCGTGAGTGCGGCGCGGGCGGCCGGAGTCGAGCACCTCGTCTGGTCCACGTTGCCGGACGTCGCCAGGGTGAGCGGCGGGCGCTACAACGTGGCACATTTCACGGGCAAGGCCCGGGTCGACGACGTGGTTCGGAGCGCCGGCTTCGCGCGCCACACGTTCGTGCAGGCGCCCTTCTATTTCCAGAACTTCCTCTCGTCAATGGCGCCGCAGCCGCTCCCGAGCGGCCGGCGCGGCTGGGCGGTGCCGATGAATCCCGCGCTGCGCGTCATCCATGCCGGCGATCCCGCCGACGTGGGGCGGGCCGCCGCCGCCGCGTTCGGCGCGGGAGACGGGTTGCCGGATGGGAGCGTGCTCGCCGTGAGCGGCGGCGCCTATTCGTGGGACGATTTCGCCGGCACCCTCAATGCGCTC
Source organism: Sorangium sp. So ce124 (assembly GCF_051525235.1). Classification (NCBI taxonomy): domain Bacteria; kingdom Pseudomonadati; phylum Myxococcota; order Polyangiales; family Polyangiaceae; genus Sorangium; species Sorangium sp. So ce124. Next base: position 2,301,940 of record NZ_CP150312.1, on the reverse strand, counting down.
GGGCACCGCGTGGAGGCGGCGCAGGTGCCGGCGGAGGTCTACGACGGCTTCTATCCCGGCGCGCGCGAGATGCGCGAGATGTTCGAGTACTTCGCGGAACACACCTACTTCGGCCCGCAGCACGAGGCGCACATCGCCGCCGCGAACGCGCTCGTGCCCGGCGCCTTCACGACGTTCGCCGACTGGGCGCGCGTGCACTTGAGGCCCTGACACGTCCATCAGGCCGGCTGCCCGGGAATCTGAAGCGCCGCAACATTCGCGTGAACGCCATCGGCCGCGGCGTGGTCATCCCACCGGCGTACGAGGGGACGGGGATGACCGATGAGCAGAGTCGGCCCACGCCGCTCTCGTCGCCACGGAAGGTACATCGCGCAGATGGAGGCGAGACAGACGCCGCGCGACGGCAGCATCGCGTGGACCTCCGGCGGGGGCCGGTCGACTACGCGATACGGCAGGCCTCTTCGAAATCGAGGCGCGGGTTGCGCGGGTAGAGCTTCGCCGGATCGCCGTGGCCTAGGTTGATGAGGAGGATCGATTTCCAGGGCACGTCGGCGAGGAACGCGGCGTCGACTTTCTCCCGGTCGAAGCCGCCCATCGGCCCGCAGTCGAGCCCGAGCGCGCGGGCCGCGAGGATCAGGTAGCCGGCCTGGAGCGAGGCGTTCTGGAGGAGAAAGAAGTCGCGCTGCTCCTGCGGCATCGCGGCGAGGGCCTCGCCCATCGTGGGGCGCGCCGGGAAGAGCTTCGGCATCTTCTCGTGAAAGCGCGTGTCGTGGGCGATGATCGCGGTGACGGGCGCGCTCATGGTCTTCTCGACGTTGCCCTCCGCGAGGCAGGGGCGCAGGCGCTCCTTGGCCTCAGGGCTCTTCACGAAGACGATCCGCGCCGGCACGCTGTTGGCCGCGGTCGGGCCGAGGCGCAGGGCCTCGTAGAGGCGGTGCAGGGTCGCGTCGTCGATGGGCTCGGCGAGCCAGCCGTTGTGGGTGCGGGCTTCGAGGAGGACTTGCTGGAGGAGTTGGTCGCTCATGATGCTTGCTCGGTGGTATGTGGGTGAGGTGGGGCGAGTCGCTGCGTGAGATCCCGCCGCAGGTCGCGAGCGCGTGCTCGCCGACGCGGGCCTCGTTCTCGGGCTTCGGGGCGCTCGCGATCCAGTAGCCGATGGTGCGTGCCTTGTCGTTCATGAGCGGGCATTCTGAGGCCTGGACACGCCTGCAACAATGCATCAACAGTTGGAAGCATCTGCCAGGATTTGATCCAGATGGACGACCCCCTCGAGACCTCCGAGCTCCTCGCCTTCTCGAAGACCGTGGAGGCCCGATCCCTGTCCCGCGCCGCCGCCGAGCTCGGCGTCCCTCGCGCCACCATCAGCCGCCGCCTCGCGCGGCTGGAGGAGCGGCTCGGCGTGCGCTTGCTCCGCCGGACGACGCGCAGCCTCGCCCTCACCGACGCGGGCGAGGCGCTCTACCGCCACGCCCGCATCGTGCTCGACGCCGTCCACCACGCCGAGGCGAGCGTGCGCAAGGCCGACGGCGCCGTGCGCGGCGAGCTGCGCGTCTCGGTGCCGCCGATGGTGGACACGAGCTTCAACGCGATGATCTGCGATTTTGCGCGGCGCTACCCCGAGGTCCGCCTCCACGTCCACAGCGCGACCCAGTACGTCGACCTCCAGCGCGGCGGCTACGACGTCGCGCTCCGCGCGAGCAGCGCGCACGAGCCCGGCCTCGTCGCCCGGACGCTGGCGCGCATGCCGCTCCTCGCGGTCGCCTCGCCCGCGTACCTCGAGGCCCGCGGCACGCCGCGCACGCGCCGCGATCTGCGGAGCCACCGCTGCATGATGGGCTTCGCCCGGGGGGAGCTGCCGCAGACGCACTGGCCGTCCTCCGGCGGTAAGTTCCAGGTCGAGGGCGCGCTCTTCACGAACGACCTCCTCCTGCTCTGCGACGCCGCGCTCCAGGGCCTCGGCATCGCGCTCTTGCCGCAGCAGGTCGTGCGCCCTCACCTCGAGAGCGGCGCCCTCCGGCACGTGCTGCCAGGCGCGATCCAGGCGGACTCGCACATCGCGGTGGTCTACGCGGAGCGGGAGTTCATGCCGCCGCAGCTCCGCGCCTTCATCGACGCGGTGATGGCGTGGGGAGGGGAGAATCTCCTCCCGCGGGCGGACGCGCCGAAGCCGAAGCGGGCGGCGAAGAGCGGCCTGCGCCCGCGCTCGAGATCGCCCGGCGGCGCCCGGCGCGCCTCCGGATAGCCTCGCTCCGCAGGCTGTACGACCTGTGCGCGCTCGGCGTTGCGGCCGTGCACGACGACCTCGACGCCCTCGCGCGCCATGAGCCGCGCCGTCTCCGCGCCGATGCCCGAGCTCGATCCGGTGACGAGCGCGCGCTTGTCTTTCAGATGAAGTTCCATGGTGTCCTCGCTTTGCGCTCTCGTCAGTCGTGGTGCAGCTTCAGCATCGCTCGCCCCACGTCGGTGTCGGCGAAGTCGGGTATGCCGTCGGCGTCGGTGCTCACGCTGAGGGCCCGGTGGGCATCATCGCTGGCGCCGAGCTCCTGCAGCGTCAGCTTGGCGAGCACGTACGCGTCGCTCCCCAGCAGCAGGCGCCGCGGCTGCCTGTCCATCGACGCGAGCTCGAGCAGCGCCTTCGCGGCCTTCTCGGGCACGCCGCGCGCCGCGCCGGGGTTGCCCCGGAGCCGCTTGTTGGTCGCGCCCACGGTGGCTTCGTAGTCGAGCTGTGACGGGTAGATCGTCATCGAGCTGCCAGCCCAGTCGGTGCCAAAGCCGCCCGGCTCGACGATGGTGACCTGGATGCCGAGCGGCGCGACCTCGTTGAGGACGACCTCGCTGAAGCCCGCGACGGCGAACTTCGCCGCCTGGTACGCGCTCAGCCCCGGCGTGCCGCCGCGCCGTCCGCCGATGGAGCTGATCTGCAGGATACGCCCGCTGCGCTGCGCGCGCATCACGGGCAGCACCGCGCGCGTGACATGTACGACACCGTAGAAATTGGCGTCGATCTGCGCGCGGAAATCGTCGAGCGGGATATCTTCAGCCGAGTCGACGTTCGCGTAACCCGCATTGTTGACGAGCACGTCGATGCGACCGAAGGCGTCGACCGCTTCCTTGACCGCGCGCACGGCCTGCTCGGGCTGCGTGACGTCGAGCGCCACCGTCTTCACGCGGTCGCCGTGCTGTTTCACGAGGTCATCGAGATCGGCGGGCTTGCGCGCCGAGGCGACGACGCGGTGCCCGGCGGCGAGCGCGGCGAGGGCGAGGGCGCGGCCGAGCCCCCGCGAGCTTCCGGTGATGAACCATACTTGCGAGTTGTTCTCCGTCATGCACGAAACATCGTGCGCGAGGCGCCAGCGATCAAATCCGATCGCGCCACAGATGAATCGAATCGCGCCAGCGGTTCGGGGTCGTCCCCTCCCAGGCTCGGAACGCCCGCTTGAAGGAGTTGACCTCGTCGAAGCCGAGCAGGAAGGCGATCTCGTCGACGTCGACGTCGTCGGTGCGCAGGAGGCGCAGCGCGGCGTGGTGCCGGACCTCGTCGAGCACGCGCTGATAGCTGACCCCCAGCTCGCCCAGGCGCCGCTGTAACGTGCGCGTGCTGAGCGACAGCTCGCGCGCCACCTTCGCGATGCTCGGCCGCTCGCCCGCCATGCGGCGAGCGACCACCGCGCGGACCTGCTCGACGAACGAACCATGCTCGAGGGGCGCGAGCTTCTGGTCGAGGCTGGGCACGAGCACCTGCAACAGGTCGGCGTTGTGCGTGATGAACGGCGTCGTCAGGAGGCGCGCCTCGAGGACGAGCGCGTCGCGCTTCGCGCGGAACCGCAGCGGACAGCCGAAGAAACGCAGCAGCATCGGCTCGTCGCTGCGCGCGCGAGAGAGCTCGACGCGCTTCGGCGCGAGCGCGAGCCCGCTGCCTCGCTGCAAGAGCACGAGGAGCGAGGCGAGCGATGCGTCGACCAGACGCGGGGGCATGGGGCCCGGCGCGTGCTGGTACGTCGTGTGGATCGCCACCTCTTTCCCCGTCGTGTCGATGGCCATGTCCTTCGGCCCGCAAAGCCGCTTGTAGCGGGCGAGCTTGGTCAAGGCGGTGCCGAGGTCGGGAGAGTGCAGCGCCGCGAGCGACGAGACGTCGTACTCGTGCACCTGCGTCTCCATCGCCAGACGAAGCCCGACGTCGTGCGGCGACGACGCGCCGAGCGCTTCCCAGAAGGTGAAAAACTGCGCGGTGCTCAGCTCGCCGCTGGACGGCGCCCGCGCGGCGGCGGTCGCATGGGGCACGTTCGCGCCGAGGCGCGCGAGCCGAGCGCGCACCCCTGACGAGAGGCGGACGACGTCACCGTTCACCGCGAAAAACCTACCGAGATCGAGCCGTCACGACCAGTCCGATCGCGCCAACCCCGCTGGGTTGCGGGGCCATGTCGGCTTCAAGCGGCGCCTCCGGCAGTCGGAGCTGCGTGCCCTCTCAGCCGGCGTGAAGGATCCGAAAGCGATCGGGCTCCGCCGGATCTCGATCAACGACTTGGACCGGCGGCCAAGCCCACTGCCAAACGCTGATCCCTGGCGTGCGGGAGAGCTGGATCTGCCCGCGGGTGCCTTCGACTGCGACGCGCGCCCAGGATTCGGCGGCGCGTGCCCGGTCCGCGCCTTGAGAACGCAGCACATCGGCGAGGACGGCGACCGTGTCGTAGCCCTCGAAGGCGACGAAGGAGGGCGCTTCGGCCAGCCGCTCGCGCAGGGCCGTCTCGACTCGGGCACCGAGCGGGCTGAGGCGCTCGGGCCGGTAGCGCAAGAACGGGATCGCGGCGCCGTCGCCGCCCAGCAACGTCGCCCATTCGGCGAACTCCGGTTGCCCGGCCGGAGCACCCATCATGATCTCGGCGAGGCGCCGGTCGCGGCGGACAGACTTGACGATCGACACCGCCGGCTCCGGGTAGCCGACCAGAAGAAGGAGGGCTGTCGCGCGGCTGTCGACGAGCTCGTCGCACATGGCCGCGGGGGCGAGCGCGCGCCTGTCGAGCTCGATGACGGTGCCGCCGCGTGGAGCGAGGTAGTCCCGCAGGATGCGGGCGCCGGACGCCCAGTAGACGCTCGAATCAGCGGCTACGGCGATGCGCCTGTGGCCCGCGTTGAGGAGGAATTTCGCGTAGATCCGCCAGCCGTGGGACTGCGCCGGGGCGAGGCGCGCGACCCATTCCGTTGGCTGTTCGGTGAGCGCGTCGAGGACCGCTGACGAGCAGAGGAACGGCAGGCCGAGGGCGTCGGCCCTGGCGGCAGCCGCGCGAGCGACGACGCTGTGATACTCCCCCGCCAAGGCAGCCACGCCCAGGCGAGCCAGCTCATCGACGGCCGCCGCGGCCCTCTGTGGATCAGCCGCGGTGTCTCGGACCACCAGCTCGAGGGGTCTTCCGACGATCCCGCCGGCGTCATTGACTTCGCGAACGGCCAGCTCGAGTCCAGCGAGCAAGTGCCGGCCTGCCTCGATCCAGCCGGGCCGAGTCAGCGGAACGAGAGCGCCGATCTGGACGGATGATCCGTCAGTCTGCTCCGCTCCAGGTGGCGACAGCGGCGTATTCATGTGTTGTCATCTCCCATATGGCGCGGGCGAGGCGTCATGTGCGGCGGGCGGTCGGGACCTCGTACCGGGCCCGCGTCTGGCGCACCAACTGTTGGCGATCGAGCATAGGCGGCGACTATACCCCGGCGCGGCTCCCGTCGACCGCCTCGCGCGAACGGGCGTCGCCCTCGCCGGGCGACGTCCTCTGAGCGATTATGCCCTCGTGGAAGCCCTGCTCCTCTCCGCGCTGGGTGTCGCGCTGACGCTCGGCCTCGGCGGGGCCGGGCTTCGATGGGCGCTGTGCCGCGCCGCAAAGGCGAGCTTCTCGCGAGGATCCTGCCCTAGCGTTGCAGGAAGACGAAAGCGCCCTTCTTGTTCGAGATGACGATGTCCGGCCGGCCGTCTCCGTTGCCGTCCGCGACCGTGAGCTGGGTGCCTACCCCCGAATCGTCATCGATGAGAACGGGCTGGAAGTCGACGCGCTCCGCCGCTCGCGCCTGCTCGAACCAGTAGAGCCGGGCCGGCGCGCCGAAGTCCGGCATGCCGTCAGGCACATGAGCCCAGAAGCGCTCGCCGCTCACGAGGTCCTGGAGCCGGTCACCGTCGATGTCGGCGTGAGCGAGCGCGTGCGGCTCGTGCATGAACACGCTCGACGCGGCGTCGGGTGTGGTCCCCGGAACGACGACGTGCTCCACGAACGCAGCGCCGGCCGCGTTCGGAACCTGCTCGAACCAGGAGAGCCCGTAGCCGTGAGCGGCGAGCGTTGTCGCTATGTCCGCGTCCCCGTCGCCGTCCACGTCGACCACCAGCATCTGCGCTCCCCCGGCACCGAACGGCTGCTCGACGCGCGTGAACGGCAAGCCGTCGGGCGACGCTGGGCTCCGCGTGAAGTAGCCGCTCGCCTCGACCAAGTCGCTTGCGCCGTCCCCGTTGACGTCGCCTGCACCGAGGCCGTGCGTGAACGCGCCGTACCCCCGATTCTCGGTGAGCGCCCGGAAGACCCACGGTTCGGCCGGGTCCACGCCGGGCGACGACGTTCCGAGCACGCCCCCCGACATGTGCACGAGCTCGGGCACGCCGTCGCCGGTGATGTCGGCGAACAGCGGCGACTCGTTGTCGATCGGCCACGGCAGCGTGTCGTGACGAGCCCAGAGCGCGTCGCCGTCGCGCGGGTTCTGGTACCAAGCCGCGGGCGCACCCGGAAAGCCGACGACGAGGACGTCGGTGAACCCGTCGTGATCGAAGTCGTAGGGAAACTCGAAAAAGCAATCCGAGTAGCCGTGCGGATCGAAGGCTTCCTTCGGCCACACGGGATGGCTCGTGCCATACCCCGGACCCTCGTACCAATCCGAGCCCGCGATGACATCCGTCACCCCGTCGCGATTGAAGTCCGCAAAGCTCGCCCCCTCGCAGGTGAACTCGCGGTGCAGCGTGATCTTCACGAAGCGTGCGTCGAGGGCGGCCTCACGCGGGAGCGGTGGGGGCGCGGTGACGGTGCCCGCGGGCGGCGCGTCGGAGCCCGCGTCGACGGGCGCGCGCGAGGATTCGCCCGCGCAGGCGATGATCAAGGCGAGCGGTGTGCAGCGCAATAACCCCATTCCCGAAGCCATCTCTGAGCGCTTAGAACTGCCGACGCCACGAGGAGCGGTGGAAAAACGAGTGGCGAAGAGGCTCCTGCATGCTGGCACGAAGGTGGCGGCGCCGAGCCAAATTCCGCTGTCACTGCAATTTTCGCAACTTTCTGGATCAAAGTCGGCTCGCGACGGAGCACGCGCTCGATCTCCTCTTGCACGACGCCGACTCGCGCGTTAGACACTGAACCACATGGTTCAGTATTCGAGCGCCCGCCTCGATGCTTCCTTCGCCGCGCTTTCCGACGCGACCCGGCGCGGCGTTCTGGAGCAGCTCGGACGAGCCGACGCTTCGATCACGGACCTCGCCGAGAAGTTTCACATGACCCTCACGGGCATGAAGAAGCACGTCGGCGTCCTCGAGCGGGCCGGGCTCGTCACCACCGAGAAGGTCGGCCGCGTGCGTACCTGCAAGCTCGGCCCGCGCCAGCTCGACGAAGAGACGGCGTGGATCGAGAGGTACCGCCAGATCTGGGCCGCACGCTTCGACGAGCTGGACAAGGTCATCGAGGAGCTGAAACGAAAGGAGAACGTCGATGGACGCAAGTAAAGAGAGTGAGCCCCAATTGACGAGTAATCGCACGACGGTGGAGCCGAAGTCCGATCGCGAGATCGTCGTCACACGGACCTTCGATGCCCCGGCGCGCATCGTGTTCCAGGCGTGGACCACGCCGGAGCTGTTCAGGCGGTGGTGGATACCGAAGTCGATGCCCGTGCCTCTGCTTTCCTACGAAGCGGATATTCGCGCCGGCGGCAGCTACCGCCTGGTCTTTGGTCACGATGCCGCGCAGCCGATGGCGTTCTTCGGCACGTACCTCGAAGTGACACCGCATTCGCGCATCGTGTGGACGAACGATGAAGCGGGCGACGATGGCGCCGTCACGACCGTGACCCTCGAGGAGAAAGGCGGCAAGACGCTGCAGGTGCTGCACGAGCTCTATCGATCGAAGCAAGCGCGCGACGCCGCCCTGGCCTCGGGCGCGTACAGCGGGATGGGCGAGACGTTCGAGCAGCTCGATGAGCTTCTCGTCACGCTTGGTACGACGGCGCGATCGTCCTGAAGCCATCGCCCGGCACCGCCTGACGCGTCAGCCAATGTGCTTGTGGAGGAACTCGACCGTGCGCTGCCACGCGAGCGCGGCGCTCTTCGGCTCGAACTTGGACGAATCGGTCGAGCGCATGAACGCGTGGCCTGCGTCGTAGATGTAGAGATCCATCGCGCCTCCACCGGAGCGCGCCGCCTTCTGGATCTGTTCGGCTACGGAAGGGTTCGCCCAGTCGTCCACCTTGGCGTAGTGCCCGCAGATGGGCGTCTTCACCTCGGCGAACTGCTCCGGTGCGATCCGCGGAAGACCGTAGAACGGGACCGCCGCCTCCAGGGCCGGCCGCACGTAACGTGCCGCAGCGAGGGTGAGCGCGCCACCCAAGCAGAAGCCCGCGACCGCGACCCTCCCGTTGCACCGGGGATGCGAGCGCAGGTAGCCGACCGCGTGGCCGAGCTCACCTACGGCCTTCTGGAAGTCGAAGGCGCCTATCAGCTTCGCCGCCTCCTCGTCGTTCTCGGCGAGCTTGCCGTGATAGAGGTCGGGGGCGAGCGCGAGGAAGCCCGCCTGCGCGAACTGCTGGCAGTGCGCTCGCATCACCTCGTTGAGGCCGTGCCACTCGTGGACCACGACGAGCCCCCCGACCTTGCCCGAGCCAGGCGGCTCGGAGAGGGCGCCCTTCATCTGCCCCGCGTTCCCCAGCGAAAACGTCACCATCGTCGTCATGTTGTCCTGCTCCTTTCGTCGCTCACTTCTCTTCACCAGGGCACGGGGCCGCGCGCGTCGAAGAACCCGCCGGTCGGGCCGGCGTCGTCGAGGAGCGCGAGCCTCACGGACGCGCGGGCGCCTTCCTCGACGGTCTGCGTGCCGCGGTGGCCATTCAGGTCGGTCGCTGTGTAACCGGGGTCCGCGGCGTTGACCTTGATGCCGGTCGGGGCGAGCTCCTTCGCATACTGCACCGTCACCATGTTGAGCGCCGCCTTGGAGGCGGGGTACGCGATGGCGTTGAACGACGCGTACTCCCACGCTGGGTCGCCGTGGTTCGCGAGCCCGCCGAGCCCGCTCGACACCATGACGATGCGCGCCGCGGGCGACGCTCGTCGGAGCAGCGGGAGCATCGCATTCGTCACGGCGATGGCAGCGAAGACGTTGACCTCGAACACGTGGCGCACCTCGTCGAGTCGCGTCGCGCTCGGCGCGGAGCGGCCGAGGAGGATGCCCGCGTTGTTCACGAGGACATCCAGCCGCCCGAGGTCGCGCTCGATCGTGCGAGGCGCTTCGGCGACGCTCGCGGCGTCCGTCACGTCGAGCGCGATGAAGCGCGCGTCGATGCCTTCTCGGCGCAGCGCCGCAGCGGCTCGCGCGCCGCGCTCCTCGTCGCGCGCTCCGACGAGCACCGTCATGCTCGCGCGGCCGAGCTGGCGGGCGGTCTCGAGGCCGATCCCCTTGTTCGCGCCCGTGACGAGCGCTGTTCGCTGGACGTTCATGCCCTCCCTCTACGACCGAGCGTCGAGAGGAGATTGGGCGATCTTGGTTCGACGCGCGTGCTTGGGGAGCAGGGAGCAGCCCGAGAACGCCCTAGCGCCGAGAAGGGCCGCGCTGTATCGTCCTCGTCGTGGATCTCTCGGCGGCGCAGCGCGGGCGGAGCCGGATCGCATTCTCACGCCCGGCTGCGCTCCCCGGCCTCACCGTCGGGCAGTTCCGGAGCGACGGGCCCCTGTTCACCTGCGTGACGGACCGCTACGCCACCGCGCTCCACTTCAGTGGCCGCTCCGAGTGGTCGCTTCGAGGCGCGCGCTGGTCGAGCGGCCCGGGCACGATCGACGTGAAGGTCCCCGGAGAGGTCTTCGCAGAGCACGCCCGCCAAGGCCAGCGGCGGTTTCAAGTCGTGATCTTCGACGCGCGCATGGTCGACGAGGCGCGCGCGACGCTCGACTCTCCCGCGTCGCCCCCGACGGAGAACGCGCTCTGCGCGCACGACCCGCGCGCTGCACCGTTGGCGGCGTTGCATCGCTCGCTGCTTCGCGGCGACGCGACGCCTCTCGAGCTCGCGGGTGTGTCGTCCGAGGCGCTCGCCGCCCTGTGCGAGCTCACCACCATGCGCCGAGATCCGCCCCGTCCGCGCAGCGCGTGGGCTCGCGCGGTGACGCGCGCGCGCGAGCTCCTCGATGCGCGGTTCACCGAATCGATCGCGCTCGACGAGCTCGCCGCCCACGCGCGACTCGACAAGTTCCGCCTCTGTCGTGCCTTCCGCGAGGAGGTCGGGCTTCCCCCGCACGCGTACGTGACCTACCGGCGCGTCGGCCTCGCAGGGGCGCTGCTCGCCCGGGGAGTCCCTCAGGCGGAGGTCGCTGCGCGCGTGGGGCTCTACGACCAGAGCCAGCTCCACCGGCATTTCAAGCGCGTCGCCGGGGTGACGCCGGGGGCGTACGCCCGAGCCGCCCGCTGACTCTTTCTCCTCGACGCGCCGCGCCTACGCCTGCCGGATCAGCTCGTCGATCTCCGGCGGGATGCAGCCGTAGCCTTCGGCGGCGGCGAGCAAAGTTCCGAGAAGCGCTCGAGCGCGAAGGGTGGCCGAGCGCCGTAGCGAACGAGTCGTTCCCGCCCCTCGCGGTCGTGGGCGGCAAGACGTACGCCCATCGGACGGGCCGCTTATTTTCCGGCGGCCGGTCGTCATCCGGCAGGCGGGGTGCCGCGCAGCGCGTAGCCGATGTGGGCCAGGTAGTCGGCTTTGCCGATCTGAACACCCTGGTTGCGCAGGATGTCGTAGGCCGTGACCAGGTGGAAATAGAAGTTGGGGAACGCAAAATCGCGCAGGAACTGCTCGCCTGTGAACTCCACCGACAGGTCGGTCGCCAGCGGAAAGGCGATCGAGCGCGTCTCCGCGCCCCGGTAGCGGTCGGCCGCGACGGACTCGACGTAGGCGATGGTGCGCTCGATCCGGGCCTTGAAGCCGGCGAGGTCGGCGTCGGCGTCGGCCTCGGCCACCGCCGGCGGCTCCTCGCCCACGAGCCGCGCGACGCCGAAGCGGGCCTGGTCGCAGACGAAGCGCACCTGCATCGAGAGCGGCAGCATATCGGGGGCGAGCCGGATCTGGGCGAGCGCAGCACCGTCGTGGCCCTGCGCCGCTGCCTTGTCGAACAGGGCGGAGAGGTTGCGCAGGAAGGGTACGAAGGTCCCGGTCGTCAGGCTGTGCAGGGCGATGGTCATGGGCGTCTCCTTGGGTCTCGGTCGGTCGGCGGCCTCTCGGCCGCGCTCGCGTCGGCGTGCACGCAGGTCGTGAAGCCGAAGCCCGGCGGCGCCCAGAGTACCCTGTCCGGGCGCCCCCCAGGGATATGCCCCGCCCCCTCCCCGAGGCGCGCTCCCCCCGTCCCGGTGGTGCCGAGCGCTTCGTGGGTTGCGAGCCGCAGACGGGAGGGCGGAAGAGCCGTCAGCCTTCCGGGTTCATTTCGGCTTCGCGGAGGAGCCCTTCTTCCCTCCCCCGTCTTCATCCCAGTACGGCGGCTTCCCGAAGGCGGTGACGAGATGGTCGGCGAGCGCGCGGAGCTTGGCCGAGGGGCGCCGCCCCTCCGTGTGCGCGATGAAGATGAACTCGGGCTCGGGCTGGGCGCCGACGTCGATGACGCGCAGTTCACCTGCCCTGAGCGCCGCGCCCACGATGAACATCGGCAGAAGAGCGACGCCGAGGCCGGCGACGGCGGCGTCCCGCATCATGTCGCCGTTGTTGACGCGGAGGCCGACGCGCGCCCGCACGAGCACGGCGCCGTCCGGCCCCGGGAAGCGCCAGTCGGCGATGCCGCGGTTCGTGTAGAAGATGCCCCGATGCTTCTCCAGCTCGGCGATGGACGCCGGCGCGCCGTGGCGCGCCAGGTAATCCGGCGAAGCGACGAGGACGCGCTGGCTCGGCGCAAGGCGCCAGACCACGAGGCGCGAGTCGACGATCGGCCCGTGCCGCACCACCGCGTCGTGGCCGGCGGCGGCAGCGTCCACGCGGCGGTCATCCAGATCGAGCGTCAGCTCGATCCTCGGGTGCTGCAAAAGGAAGCGGTAGAGCGCCGGGCCGAGGTGCATGCGCCCGAAGGTCACCGGCGCCGACAGCCGGAGGGGGCCCGCCAGGGTGCCGCGCCGCGCGGCGAGATCGGCGGTCGCGTCCTCGACCTCGCGGACGATCCGGACCGCCCGCTCCAGGAACGCCGCCCCATCTTCCGTGAGCGACAGCTTGCGCGTGGTGCGGTGGATGAGGCTCGCGCCCACGCTCTTCTCGAGCTCGGCCAGGCGCTCGCTGACGACGGACTTCGACAGGCGCAGGCGCCGCGCCGCCTCGCTGAGCGATCGCGCCTCGGCGACGGCCACGAACGTCGCGATGCCCTCGAGCTTCATCGTTCGGCGTTTCCGAAATCCAGTTCCACCGACAGGAGCCTACTGCGGACGCGCGCCGCGCTCTACCCTCTCGCCTGTCAGAGGGGCTGACGCGCTGGCTGGTGGCGGCGCCCTCTCCCCTCTTTCGAGCAGCAACGCTGACCGTCTGTCACTCGGCCCCTGGGACGCCGCGCGCCGGACAGGAGAGAAGGATCATGGGACGTTTGCAAGACAAGGTGGCTATCATCACGGGCGCAAGCGCTGGTATCGGCGAGGCCACCGCCAAGCTCTTCGCCGCCGAGGGGGCGAAGGTCGTCCTCGGGGCGCGGCGCGAGAGCGAGCTCGCACGCCTAGTGAACGAGATCGAGAAGAGCGGCGGGCGCGCCGCCGCGCTGGCCGGCGACGTGCGCTCGGAAGACTACGCCAAGGCCCTCGTGGCGCGGGCGACAGAGAAGTTCGGCAAGCTCGATATCGCCTTCAACAACGCGGGCGTCCTGGGCGAGGGTGGCCCCAGCACCGGGGTCTCCGAGGCCGGCTTTCGCGACACCCTCTCCGTGAACCTCACCGGCGCGTTCCTCGGCGCCAAGCACCAGATCCCCGCGATGCTGAAGCACGGCGGAGGGTCGGTCATCTTCACCTCGACCTTCGTCGGCTACACCGTCGCGTTCCCGGGCACCGCCGCGTACGCCGCGAGCAAGTCCGGCCTGATCGGCTTGACGCAGGCCCTCGCCGCCGAGTTCGGGCCGCAAGGCGTGCGGGTCAACGCGATCCTACCGGGCGCCGTCGACACCGCGATGTACCATGAGGCGAACAGCACGAAGGAGTCGCAGGCGTTCATCACGAGCCTCCACGCCCTCAAGCGCGTCGCGACCCCGGAGGAGGTGGCCCGCTCCGTGCTCTACTTCGCCTCGGACGACGCCTCCTTCGTCACCGGGACGGCCGCGCTGGTCGACGGCGGCCTCTCCATCACGCGCACCTGACCCGAGGAGGCGAGGGGGAGTCGGGACGAGGAGGCGAGGGGGAGTCGGGGCGAGCCCCGCCGGGCCGACGTGAGGAGAGGCGGCCGCGCGGGCTCCTGCGCGCTTGCGGACACAAGCTCGCGACGTGCACCACCGAGGGCTTCGCGATGGAGCAGCACCTTGGCGGCAGGCGCCGTCATGCCGAGCGCTCCGGCGGCGGACCACTCGATCGTCGCGCGCAGCGCGCGACGGCGGTGTGTTCTTCGGCGCGAGCGAGGAGTAGGATGCCCCCTTGAACCAGCCCGCACCATCCGGCCCCGATCTGCTCGACGTCCTCGAGGCGCGGTTCAACTTCCGCGAGCTCCGCCCAGGCCAGCGCGCGGTCATGGATGCCTTGCTCTCGGGCCACAGCGCGCTCGCGGTCTTCCCGACAGGCGGCGGCAAATCGCTCTGCTACCAGCTCCCCGCGCTCCTGCTCGACGGGGTCACGATCGTCATCTCTCCGCTGATCGCGCTGATGAAGGATCAGATCGATTTCCTCAGCGCGCGCGGCATCGCCGCGGTCCGGCTCGATTCGTCGCTGTCAGCCGAGGGCGCGGCGGAGGCGCACAGGGATCTGCGCTCGGGCAAGACGAAGCTGCTCTATGTCGCCCCCGAGCGGTTCGTGAGCGAGCGGTTCATGGCGCTGCTGAAAGAGCTCAAGATCGCCATCTTCGCGGTGGACGAGGCCCACTGCATCTCCGAGTGGGGACACAACTTCCGCCCCGACTACCTGAGGCTCGCGGAGACCGCCCGGGCGCTCGGCGTGCCGCGCGTACTCGCGTTGACGGCCACCGCGACGCCCGGGGTCGTGCGCGACGTCTGCGCCACCTTCGGCATCCGCGAGGAGCACACGGTCATCACCGGCTTCTACCGACCGAACCTCGAGCTCCGCGCGACGGCGGTGAGCGCGACCGCGCGCGACCGGGTCCTGATTGAGCGCCTGCGATCCCGGCCGCCCGGCTCCACCATCGTCTATGTCACGCTCCAGAAGACCGCCGAGCACGTGGCCGAGAAGCTCGCTTCTGCGGGGCTGCCGGCGCGCGCGTACCACGCCGGGATGGAGGCGGCGGAGCGCGCGCGCGTGCAGGACGACTGGATGCAGAGCGACCGCGGCATCGTGGTCGCCACCATTGCGTTCGGGATGGGGATCGACAAGCCCGACGTGCGTTATGTCGACCATTACAATCTCCCGAAGAGCCTCGAGAGTTATAGTCAGGAGATCGGCCGCGCCGGCAGGGATCAGGCGCACTCGGTGGTCGAGGTCTTCGTGTGCGGCGACGATCTGCCGGTCCTCGAGAACTTCGCCTACGGCGACACGCCGACCGAGGACGCGCTCCACGGGGTGGTCGGCGCCGTGCTCGCCGCGCCCCAGGTGGAGCTCGGCCTGCACGCGCTGGGGACGCGCCACGACGTCCGGCCGCTCGTGCTCCGCACCGCGCTGACCTACCTCGAGCTGATGGGCGCGGTCCGGCAGCTCACGCCGTACTACGCCGGCTACGAGGTGCGGCTCCACCGCAGGCTCGAGGAGGTCATCGCGTCGGTGAAGGGCGAGCCGGCGCGGTTCCTCGAGGCGCTCTTCGGCCATGCGAGGAAGGGGCGAGTCCTGTACGCGATCGACCCGGCCGCCGCCGCCGCCGCGCTGGAGCAGCCGCGCGAGCGGGTGGTGCGCGCGCTCGAGTACCTCGAGCGGCAGGGGCTCGCGGAGCTCAAGGCGTCGGACATCCGGCACCGCTTCGTGCGCGTCGCCTCGACGGACGACGCGGGCGCCCTCGTCGGCGAGCTCCTCGCGCGCTTCGCGAGGCGCGAGGACGCCGAGATCGGGCGCGTGCGGCAGGTGATCGAGCTGCTCACCTCGGAGCGCTGTCACGCCGCCGCGCTCGCCGCGTACTTCGGCGAACGCCTCGACGCCGCGTGCGGGCGCTGCACCTTCTGCCGCGCCGGCCTCGCCGTGACGCTGCCGGAGCCGGCGCACGCGCCGCCGATGCCGGTGGGGCTCGACGTCGCCGCGTTCACGGCGCTGCGCGCTGCGCACGCGGGCGCCCTGGGCCATCCTCGCCAGGCGGCGCGTTTCCTCTGCGGCCTCTCGAGCCCGGCGACCACCCACGCCAAGCTCGCGCGCGATCCGCTCTTCGGCGTCCTCATCACGCGCCGGTTCGACGAGGTGCTCGACTGGTGCGCCGGGCTCCCCCGCCTCGCCGGCGCCGCAGCGGCGCCCTGACCGAGGCCCAGGACCGAGCCATCACGACGCTCGCGGTCCCACCCTTTCGGTTTGCTGCGCGACACTTCTTCGCGCCGCGATCCGGCTTCTTTTGCCTACGCGCTCCGGCTTCTTTTACCTACGCGCCCACGAGGGACACGGACGACGGGACTGCCCCTCAGGCGCCCCAGGCCCCACATGCGGCTCTCGCCACGGCGCAGCCAGATGTGGAGGCTTATCGCGCACCAGAGCTCCGCGCCCCCTGCGGCGCCTAACGACGTTTCCCCCGGCGCCACGCGACCAGGCCAAGGCCGAGCAGCGCGGCGAAGTGCCAGCGTTCCGACGAATCACGACCGACACTGCAGGAACAACCCGAACTGCCCTGGTCCGTGGTGCCACCATCCGCGCCCCCCGATCCACCGGAGCTGCCCTCGGACGCGCCGCCGGTCGCACCGCTGCCGGTCGAGCTGCTGGCGGTCGAGCCGCTGCCGGTCGAGCTGCTGGCGGTCGAGCTGCTGCCGGTCGAACCGCTGCCAGCCGATCCGACGCTATCCGAAGACGAGAGGCCATCGCACAGCGTGCCAGCTCCAGGAGCGGGCGAGCATTCGCCGGCGTCCGGGATGTTTTCGCCCGCCGTCCCCGTGAGACGGAAGTAGATGCCGTACCTGTCTGCGTACCGCTGATAGTGCGGAGTGAACGTCAACGTGCTATTGGAATCTGTGTTCCGCAGCGTGAATTCCGCCTTGCCCGGGGTTTGAACCAAGTTGTTCTCGATGTCGGCGATCCACTCGTTGATCGTGATGCCGTTGTTGATGCCGATGGTGTCTTTGATGACGACACCAGCGGGAATGGTAGCCTTCTCGGATGCCCACTGGGGCTCCGACAGCATCTTCTCCGTCCCGAGGCCGGCGCTCAAGACGACCGGTCCGTAGACGAACGCCACCGCGTTGGGGTTGTCGGGGAGCCTCGACACCTTCACCTCCATTGGCAGCGTGAGCTCCACCTTGTCTCCGGGCTTCCAGGTGCGACCTACCGTGAGGTAGCCGTTCGCCTCCGTCGCGTCGCATGCCTGACCGTTGACCGTGATCGTCACGGGCTGGCACCGAGCAACCCAGGAGGGCTTTCTGAAGTTGATCGTGACCGCGTCGGCCGGGGCAGCGGTAATCTCGAAAACCGCCTTGTCGGAGAGCGGGAAATTCGAGGTCTGTTTCAACGACAGCCCCCGCGCGGACCAGGACAACGTCGAGCTGAGGAACATGTTGACGTACAGATCCGTGTCGTCATGGAAGTACAAGCTGTCATTGAGCTTGGTGTAGTTCTCCATGCCGGTTCCGTTGCAGCACCAGAAAGTGTCCTCCGGTTTGCCGAACACCTTGAAGTACCCTGTTCCCATCGGCTTGAAGTAGGTCGTCATTCCGTTCGTCGGATTGACGGCAGACATGATTTCGTTGAGGTGGGTCTGCTCGTAGTAGTCGGCGTACTTGACGTCCCCCGTGGCTTTGAAGAGCCCTCTCGAGAGCTTCAGCATGTTGTACGCGTTGCACGTTTCGTTGTTCACATTGTCCCGTTGCGCGTCCAGCTTCCCGGGCTCGTGAAAGTGCTCGAGCTGGCTATTCCCACCGGTGACGTAGGTGTGATCCCTCAGCACGATGGTCCAGAACTTTTCTGCCGCGGAGTAGTAGAAGCTCTCCGCTTCGCCCAGCGTCCGATAGCGGTTCAGGGCGCCGATGAACTTGGGGATTTGCGTATTGGCGTGCTTGCCTGGCAGGATGTTGTTGCCTTGAGAAATCGGAGTGAAGAGCGAGTCCTCGTCGAAGATGTGGGCTGCCGCCAGGTGATTGGCGTTGTTCGTCAGCCTGTACAGATCGTACAGGCAGTCGTTCATGCCGCCGTACTCGACGCCCAGGACCTTCCTTCGAAGGTCCGCGTTCCAGGTTGAGCTGCGATTGTACGTCCAGTCCCCCAGCTTGCTCGCGATTTCGAGGGCCGTCGCATTTCCTTCGAACGTGTAGACGTCGATGAGGCCCGCGATGATCTTGTGCATCGTGTACCATGGCGCCCAGCTGGAGCCGCTGGCCTTCCCCTCGACGACGTCGAAGTGCGTCTCCGGCGACGCGAACAGGTATCCTTTGGGACTCGCGTCTTGAAATGATTTCAATTGGCCGATCGTGTAGTCGATCTTCTGCGCGATGGCGGCGCTCTGCTCCGCGTCGGAGCCGTTGAGCTGCTTGTACGCTTGCGCCATGGCGGACATGTAGTGGCCTATCGTGTGCCCGCGCAGGAGGCTCCAGCCACCCTCCCACCCGCCGTAGAGAGTGAGGCCGGGCGAATTCCCAGGGTCCTTCCCTTGCGACACCGCCTTGAAGCCTGCCAGAAGTCGGTTGGGGTCGAGGCTCATGATGTACGCGATCTCTTTCGAAGAGATGTTCTGGTAGTACGCGTCGGTCACGCTCACCTCGTCCAGCTCGAACTCCTGCAGCTTCTCGACGGGGTCCGCGGCGGACGCCACCCCTGGAGCGAGGGCTCCGAACAGGAGCGAAACAGTCAACGCGGTGGCGCCCGAGAGCGAGCGCCGGTACTGCAGGATTCTCTTGCTCATGATAGATCCTTTCAGATCTCGGATGCGTTGTATCCAGGAAGCTCAAGACGAGACTACGCCGCGCCACACAGCGACGAGGTCTCCTCTTTGTCCACTCAGCAGCCGTCGCACCATCGCGATCAAGCGCTGCTCAGGCCGCTCTTCGGGGTTGGTGAATCAACCATGTGATCGATGCCGATGGGCCGCGTGCTGACGAGGAACACCGCGGCCACGTCGCCAGCACAGCCGGATCTAAGAATCATCTCCGGTGAACAGCACTCGAGATGTCACGACAGCCGCCGAACAAGCGCGGTATGCCGTGTTCTCTGGTGGAGCCCCCTCGGCCCGATGCCAATCTCCATCGTTCAGCGATCGCTTCCGCGACGACCGAGCGGACAGAGCTGGTGCAAAAAATCGATCAGACGACGAAGGCCTCGGTACGCATGGCGACCCGAGCAAGTCGCAGCCACAGGGATACCCTTCGGCGGGAATGTGAACGATCACATGGCTACCGTCAATGCCAAACGACGGGTCTGTAAGTGCCTCGATCCCGAGGGATCAGGAGGCTGGCGGGCTCCTCCGGAGCGCCGCGGCCAGAGGCAATGCCGGTCAATTGAGCGCTTCGCGGACCGGTGGCGCCCAGTAATTTCGGGCACTTGCGCGGGCGCTGGCCGCCAGCGGCCGCCTTGACTGACCGGCATTGCGGCTAGAGGGGCGGGCGCCTTACCTCGATCATCGCCGGCCCCATCGACGAGCTCGAAGCCGATCGGCGCATCGGCGGCTGGGGCGCGGCGACCGCATCGCCAGCTCGAGGTCGCGCCGCCGCGCGCCGGTGTGGCGGCGCTGCAGCGCCTGCGTAACCGCGGCCCGATGCCCGTCCTTCTCGACGCGGCGCTCCGGGAGGAGACCTGTCTGCCCTCGGAGCGCGAGGGCCGTCGCCGGCGGTCGTTTCGAATTGACCGTCGATTTGTGAACGTTCACATTTGTCTCGAGGTAGCTGCGGAAGGGCGTCGCGGATGACATCCGCGATGCGGTTCGTTCCGCTCCCGCTCGCCCAGAGAAGGGAAATGTCCATGCGAAGAAGCGGTAGTGACGTGATCCCCCCTGGCAGCGAGGCCGTCAGCCGTGTCTTCGGTGCACCGCGTGACCTCGTCGTCGAGGTCTGGACGAACGCCGAGCACTTCACACGCTGGTTCGGACCTCACGGCGCAGAGGTCGTCACCTGCGAGATCGACGCCCGGACCACGCTCTTTCGACCCAGGACCGAGCCATCACGACGCTCGCGGCCCGCCTTTCGGTTTGCTGCGCTACGCTTCCTCGCGCTGCGATCCGGCTTCTTTAACCTACGCGCTCGCGAATGGCGACGCAGCGCGGCTGAGGCGACGGGTGAGAGGAGCAGGCCGTTTTCCTAGAGGTCGATGACGACCTTGCCCTTCACGTGCCGGCCGGCCTGGAGCTCGACCGCGGCGCGGATTTGCTCGACCGGGAAGCTTGCGGCGATGGGTACCCGGAGTCGGCCGGTCGCAATCAGGCGAGCGAGCTTTTCCAGGGCGCCGGGGGCGGCGTTGGCGCCGTTGGTTGGTGTGATCCCGTCGACCTGGGCGGCGATGGTCGTGATGCGCGTGTCAGGGACGCCGAGTGCCCTTGCGGCGTGCGCTGTCTCCGTTCCATGAAGGTCGATCGCAGCGGTGATACCGCGGGGAGCGAGGGCACGGACCCGGTCGCCGCCGAAGGAATCGAGCCGGACCGCCCGGCTCCTGCTCGTCGACAGCTGATCGCTCAGTTTCTGCATGCTCTCCTGTCCCCTTGGAACGACGGAACGCACTGAAACGGACTATGCTCCGTTTCCATGGATGACCGCAACACAAGAAACGGAGCGCGCTCCGTTTTGACTGAGGCGGAGAGCCGCGCGCCACGGGCGGACGCAACCCGTAACCGCGATCAGTTGCTCGCGGTGGCGACCCGCGTGTTCGCGTCGGCTGACACCGAGCCGTCGATGCGTGCGATCGCCCGCGAGGCCGGGGTCGGCATCGCCACGCTCTACCGGCACTTCCCCAGCAGAGAGTCGCTGGTTGATGCGGTCTACCGGAGCCAGGTCGTGCGGCTGACGACCGGCGCCCGCGAGCTGCTCGACCAGCTGCCGCCGGCCGTGGCGATGCGGCGCTGGATGGACCTGTTCGGCGACTGGATCGCGACCAAGAACGGCATGCTGCCAGGCCTGGCGCGCGCCGCGCGAGCGCCTTCGGTGTTCGTATGTTCGCGGTGCCGCCACGGCGCGTGCACGACCCCGGGGCGAGCCTCGCACCCCTGCGAGGTCATTCACACCCCCTTCTTCCTCCGCGGATCTCGTAAGCGCCCATGTCGGGAGCGGCCCCCGAGACGCGCGGATTTCCATCCAGGTCCGTCCTCGGCAAGGAGCTGGTGAAGAGCCCGGCATCCCGGGCGGGCGAGGAAGCCTGGAGGTGCAGATCGCCCTCAGCAGGGGCCATGAAGAGCGGATCCTGGTCGATGTTGCCGGTGCCGGGATAGCCGCCCATCACGTCGCTGTAGGTGATCACGGCCGTTCCGGGGCCCGCGATCTCATTGGGCGAGTCTCCCCAGAGGATGGAGTTGAGCACCGTTGTGGTCCCGGAGGCGACGTACAACCCGCCGCCATCCGAGGGGAGTTTGAAGCCTTGGGCCAGGTTGCCGTAGAAGGTGCAGTTCGTCACGCTCAGATCGCCGTTCGCGTAGATCGCGCCGCCTAGCGCCTCGATATCGTTCAAGCCGCCGGCGCCGTTCGCCGTGTTGGCGAAGAATACACTGTTGGTCACGCGCGCAGTGCCCGTGGTGTTGATCCCTCCACCCCTCGTTGCGGTGTTGTTCGCGAACAAGCAGTCGAGCACCGTGAGGTCGCCGGTGGACGAGATCCCGCCACCCAGGTTGCCGGTGATGCTCGACCGGAACATCGCCAGGCTCCCGCTGACCCTGATGACGTGCTGCTGGCGTGAGTCCGATTCGTTGCCGTCGATCGTCGAATCGGCTACATCGACGCTGCTGTTGGAGCCCCCGAGCGCGGCCCCGCTGAAGTCGCTGACGTTGCCAGAGAAGACGGAGCCGGAGACCTTCAACTCGCTGTCGACGGACCAGATCCCGCCCCCGCTCCTGCCGAAATTCCCCTCGAAACGGGATTCAACCACCTTCGCGCGGCTGCCGTCAAGGACGATGAGGCCGCCCCCTGATGGGTTGGCGAAGTTGAAGGAGAAGATGGATCGCACTACCTTCACCTCGCCACCGAGCGTGATGCCTAGCCCACCGCCTCCGCCGCCGCTGCTGCTGTCGGCCTCGTTGTTGAGGAAGCTGGCGTCGTGGAGGGTCACGTTGGCCCCCTCGATCCACAATCCACCTCCGTTCCCGAACGCGAGGTTGTTCTGAAGAACCACCCTCTTGACCTGCAGACGGCCCCCCTGGATCAGCATCCCGCCGCCGTCCGGGCTGGTCGCGTCGGTCGTGCCGTTCTGGCAGGTGAAGCCCTCCACCCTGGTGCCAGGGGGGACGTCGACCAGCATCAGACACCGGCCGCCCGGCCCGAGGCTCGGATCCACGATCGTCGCGTCCGGCCCGGCGCCGATCAGCGCGATGGACTTGCCGGTCCACGCGATGGACTCCGGGTACGTGCCTGGGGCGACGCGGATCCTGTCGTGGTTTTCGGCCGCCTCGACGGCGGCTTGGATCGTCGGGTAGTCTTCCGGCACGTCGATGGTGCGTGCGCGCGCGGCGCGCGCCCCTGCGACCACGACAGCCAGCGCGACGAACGCTGACACGGCTCTTCGTACCATGCTCATCCTCGGCCCCCTCTGCGAGAAAGGAATGCTGCACGCGCGGAGGCGTCTTGGCGTGGACCGTTCAACATCGCACGCAGCCCTTCCGCGCCTTTCCAGTTTGTCAGCTCGCGGCACGAGCACCATGCGCATTTTCCTGGTTCCAAGAACGCTCCCACCTGACATCGCTCAGCGTTTCATCAAGGCCTCTCTTCCATGGAGCTCGTCGTAGGAAATCCCACCCTGCGCCTCGTGACCGAGCGCGCGACGATCGTCATCGACATCGACGCGGAAGGCGAGGTGGTCGCTGTCGTCCTCGGCGCGCTGCTCGCATCGCTGACGCGGCCCATCGAGCGGCGCTCTCCGCGGGACGGGTATCGGCGGGGCGACAGCGCAGGCGAGCGCGTCGGGGCATGGCCCTGTCATCCTGGTCGGAATGAGCATCCGGCACAGCGCCGTCTGGGGACGAGGCCACCTGATTGTCATCGCGGGATCCGAGGGCCACGTGCTCCGCTCGGAGGACGGCGGCCAGCGCTGGAGAAGGGTGCAGACGTCCATCCGGCAGGATCTGAGCGCGCTCGCTGGCGCCGGCCCTGCGCTGATCGCCGCCCGGCTGAGCGGCACCCTGCTGGCCTCGAGCGACGGAGGGCAGCGCTGGTCCGACGTGCGCTGCGGCGCCAACGCGGACCTGCGCGGCGTCGCCCTGCGGGACGACGGCGAGGCCATCGCGGTGGGGCTCGGCGGGACGGTGCTCCGCTCCGGCGATCACGGCCAGACCTGAGGAGCCGGGACGAGCCTCGGAGGCCTCTGCCTGGAGGCCGCCGCGCTCGACGCCGAGGGCCGCTTCCCCGCGCTCGCGCTCGAAGGACAGTCGAAGGGCCCGGCAACAGGGCGGCGACCGAAGGAGAATCCCTCGGCGCTGCGCCGCCAGGCCAGGCGCCGACCCCGATCGGTGATGCCGCGGGCCCTTCACAGCGGGCGATGCGGCGGCAGAGGGCGCCGCGTTGGGCCACACCGGAGCCGCCCTCGGCGGCGAAGCAAGCGGAAACTATGAAAATCGCTGCTGTTTCCAGCGATCGCTCGCTATCGACCGGTTTCTCTGGCGGGACGATTCCGCGGGGACGAACCGTCGCGATACGTCGGATGCCCTGGGATTTTGGGAGGGCGTGACGACGGACCGCAGCCCCTCGGAAGGCGTGGGCCCAACCCGGGCCCAATGAATAGGCGTTTGCGGGACTGCGCCTGAGCAGCAGCGGCGGCGAGGTCCCGGCGCAGTCCCGCAAACGTCGGGTTGGACCGGGCCGGTTCGCGGCCGGGCGAGGCGGTCGCGAGGCCTATGGAGATCCTGCCCGAGAAGGCAGCAGAGGGCGGGCGTGGCGGGGCTCGCACGCGTGGTGCATCCCGCCGCCACGACGTTGGGCGCAGACGTGCCGAGGCAGAGCGCGGCGCCGACGGAGGCCCAGAAGCACGCACGCCGCCGACGTGGACGGCGCAGAAGGCGGATCGATCCCTGACCGCCGCGCAACGGAGGTGGTGTTGTTGCTCCTGCCCAGGCCAGCAATGCTCATGACGTGTCCGGAGGGGCAGCGGAAGAGGCGACGACGCACGACGGCAGCGGGCGGCGAGCCATCGCAGCCTGACCGCAGCGAGGACAGATGGACAGGTCGATCCCCGTGAGCTCGGCGAGCAGCGTGCACCAGTCGACCTTGACGACGTGGCGCGCAGAGGGCTCGTGCTCGTGAGAGCTGGCTTCCCGGTGCTCATCTCCCCCGACAGCGCACTGCCCTGCGTCTCGCGCCGCCAGGATCCTCGTGCGTGCCACCTCGAGCGTGGTGGTGGCGTGACACGCAGCCATCAAGCCGAAGTGTCGGATCTTCACGAAGCGATGAGGCAGCACGTGCAGCAGGAAGCGACGCAGAAACTCCTCTGCGGAGAGCGTCACGGTCTTGTCTCCGCGGGTCCGGAAGCACACGCCGCGCTCATCCATCCACCGCAGCCGGTGATTGGACAGCCCGACACGGTGGGTATAGCGACCGAGGTAAGCAAAGACCTGCTCGGGCCCAGCGAAGGGCGGCTTGGCGTACACCACCCAGGGTTTGCGGTAGAGCGCGCCGAGCAGCGCAGCGAAGGCAGCGGGGTTGGCCAGCGCGGCGGCCTCGCCGGTCAGGTCGAGCTCTCCTTGATCATAGGCCTGCCGGAGCGCGGCGAGCAACTTGCCACGGAAGAGCTTGCCGAGGACCTGCACAGGGAAGAGGTAGCCGCGCCGCCCCTCGATCCAGCGCGAGCCGTCGAGCGAGAGCCCACCGCCCGTGACGATGCAGTGCAGGTGCGGATGGAAGCTGAGATTGCGGCTCCAGGTGTGCAGCACGGCGGTGACACCGATGTCGGCGCCGAGCCGCCTGGGATCGCGGCCGAGCGTGAGCAGGGTCTGCGAGCCGCACTGGAAGAGCAGATCGAAGACCGTCTGCGGGTTGACGAGCGCCAGCGGGCGCAGCTCAGCCGGGAGCGTGAAGACGACGTGGAAGTAGTGCGTCGGCAGGATGCGCTGCTGCCGCTCGGCGATCCACCTGGCCTGGCTGAGGCTCTGGCACTTGGGACAGTGGCGGTTGCGGCAGGAGTTGTACGAGGGCTGCTCGTGGCCGCAGCTCGTGCACACGTCGACATGGCCGCCCAGCACCGCGGTCCTGCACGCGGCGATGTCGCGTAGGACCTTGCGCTGGGCGGCGGAGACGGCGTGGGCGCGCAGGTAGGCCTCGCCGTGGGCGCGGACGATATCCGCGACCTCGAGACGAGGCCTACCCGTCGCCGCGGGCCGCGGCGCCAGGCGATGCGGGTGCACGCGACCTCAGCCGAGCTTCTTCTTGGCCTCCTGGGTGCCGAGCACCTCGACCGGGCTGCGGGTGCGACCGACGTGAGCCTGGCTGACGCGGACGTAGCGGACGGTGGTGCGGATGGAGCGATGGCCGAGCAGGGCCTGGATGACGCGGATGTCGGTGCCGAGCTCGAGCAGGTGGGTGGCGAAGCTGTGCCGCAGCACGTGCGGGGTGACGCGCTTGTGCAGCTTGCAGCGCCTCGCCGCCTCGCGCAGCGCGTTGCGCACCGCCTCGTGCGAGATGACCGAGCCCTGCTTGCGACCCGGGAACAGCTCCGGTCCAGCGGGTCTCTCCGCCCGCCAGTAGATGCGCAGCGCGGTCAGCACGGGGGCGCTGAGCATCACGTACCGATCACGCCCGAGCTTGCCATTGCGGACGTGGATGAGGTTGCGCTTGCTGTCGACGTCCTCGACCCGCAGCGAGCAGACCTCATCGATCCGCAGACCGGCGCCGTACGCCGTCAGGACGATCGTGCGCTGCTTGACCGAGCCGATCGCGTTGAGCAGCGCCTCGACCTCGGTGCCGCTGAGGACCGGCGGCAGCTTCTGGGGTACCTTCGGCCAGGGGATCGCGACGGCGACCTCCGGACGCCCGAGCGTGGTGGCGTAGAGGAACTTGATCGCCGCCACGTACTGGTGCTGGGTCGCCTCCGCGATCTTTCGCTGCTCGGCGAGGTAGAGCAAAAACGCGCGCACCTCGTCGAGACCCATCTGCTGCGGCGGCTTGCGGTGGTAGGCTACGAAGGCCCGTGCGCAGCGGAGGTAATTGTCGCACGTCGACGGCTTGTATCGCCGCAGCTTCAGGTCTTCGGCCATTCGATCGCGGAGCTGTCCCATCGCTGCCCTCCTGGTGGACGCGGCGCCCGGGCAGGGGCGTCGCGAACGGCAGGGTGGGCAGGGAATGAGGCGGCGGGCGGCCAGTCCTGCGCGGCGCCGGGCTCTTTTTTCGCAATAAATACTGGCAAAATCCGCGCTGCGGCAGCAATGCCTGCCGTGACAACCGCAGCGAAGACAAGGATCCGAGCCGCGGCAGGAAACCGCGGCTCGGTATCCGCAATGCTTAACGGAGCAGGGCCCGCAGCAGCTTCTTGAGCCTCACGCCGAGCTCCTGCACCTCGTCCGCATCGCGCTCGCGGTCGCAGCAGTCATCGCGGTCGACCTCAGCAGGCACAGGAGCTGCCGCGAAGCGGCTTGGTCCAAGCGTCAAGCCCGGGGCCTGGGGAGCGCGTCGCGACCGATCCGCCGCCTCGAGCGGTCGTGCTGGCCTCGCTCGCCAGCATCCTGAGCCGCGCCGTCGCCCTCGGGGACGAGGTGGCGGCCCGGGTCGTTCACGAGGCGCTCGGCCGGCTGCTCGGGCTGCCGGTCGCACCAGAGGGGTGAGTCCGCGCTCGCCGCCCCTGTGCGGGCTCTCGCTGGCCGAGTTTCCGCACCTCGAGTCATGGCTCACGCGCGTGCCCCCACCTCCGCGCGTCGAAGAGCCCGTCTGGCTGGAGCCCATGCCCAGCGCCTGGCTGGAAGGCGTCGAGGAGCGCGACCCCCAAGCGCGCCACGCGCTCAAGGAGAGCGTCGCCTTGGCCTTCGTGGCGGCCCTACAATGCCTGTCCCCGCTGCAGCGCGCGACGCTGCTGCTCCGCGACGTGGTCGGACTGTCGGCGGCGGAGACGGCGCAAGCGCTCGCTACGAGCGTGGAGGCCGCGAACAGCGCGTTGTTCCGCGCCCGCTCCGCGACCGGCAGCAAGATCGGCGGGGCGGAGCCGGTCGACATCGCGAGGACCACGCAAGTGGATCCGCGTCTGCTCGAACAGTACGTGCGCGCCTTCGAGGAGGCGAACCTGGATGCCCTGGTCGCGTTGTTCCACGAAGACATGCGCACCACCATGCCGCCGGCGCCAACCTGGGTCTCCGGGCGCGCCGCCAACGAGCGCTTCTACCGGCTGATGTTCGGCAGCATCGTACGAACCGTCTCAGGGGGCCGGCTCACGATCTGCGCGAGCATGCGCTCCTCGGGAACGACGTCGCGGCGAGGTGCCGGCAGCGCGCCTGGATCTTCCGAGGCGCGCTGCCCCGGGTCACACTGCGGTGTAGCCGCCGTCCACGGTCAGCTGCGTGCCGGTCATGTACGACGACCAGTCGGACAGCAGGAAGACCGCCGGTCGAGCGATCTCGTCTGCGTGCGCGTACCGCTTCATCAGCGTGGCCGCGCCGAAGGCGTCGAGCACCTGCTCGCCGCTTTGCATATGATCCCAGATCTCGGTCTCCACCGGGCCGGGCAGGATGGCATTGACGCGAATCTTGTCCGCCGCGTAGTCGATGGCCGCAGACTTGGTGAGGCCGAGGATCGCGTGCTTGGTCGCGGCATAGACGCCGAACCCGGGCGCAGAGACCGTGGAGGCGATCGAGCCGCAGTTGACGATCGAGCCGCCGCCGCCCTTCTTCATGACGGGCACTTGATACCTCATGCACAGATAGATGCTGTGCAGGTTGACCTGCATGAGAGCGAGGTAATCGGCGACCGGCACGTCCGCGAGCGGCCCGAGCGCGGTGGCGATACCGGCGTTGTTGAAGACGCTGTCCAGCCGCCCATGGGCCTCCACGGTGCGCTCGATCAGAGCCTGGATGTCCGCCTCGACGGTGACGTCGGTGCGGACGAACAGCGCGTTTCCACCCTCCACCTTGATGCGGGCCACGAGCGCGTCGCCCATCTCCTGGCGTCGCGCGGCCAGCACCACCTTGGCGCCGGCCCGCGCCGCCGCGATCGCTGTCGCGGCCCCGATTCCCGATGTGGCCCCGGTGATCAAAACGACTTTATTGCTGAGCATGGCAATCTCAACTCCGTGTAATAAGTATTGGAATGGATCGAAAGACTGGCTGTCTCCAGCTGACGGGACGACGGCGAAGAGGAGCGGCCCGAGGGACCGCCGGTGCTCGTCGCGACGTTCGCGGCGCCGCGGGCTCGCCTTGACGAGCTCGAGGCCGTCCAAGCGTTCGCGCTAGCGTGCCACCGAGGATAGCCCGCGCGAAGCCATTCCGACCTGTCAAGAGTTTTCCGCCAACGACCGGCGGTTGGCATAACATACAAGAAATACGATCCACTGATCCGCGTATAAATACTAACAGATCCAACGAGTTTACTCGGATATGTAATATTGTCTACAATGCCGAGGCGTGGATCTCGCGAAGAGCGACGAGCTCTCCGTGCTTCAAGGCCTGACGCACCCGGGCGGCGATCCGGTCGCGGAGAATTCGCTGGTCCTGCTGATGCAGGCTCGACCGGCCGCAGAGGGTGAGCTCGCAGTAGATCTCCTGAAGGACGTGGAGATCCTCGCTCCGCCGGGCATCGATCGCGGACGATGCAAACAGGGGCGGGACGCGCTCCAGGTGTGCCCTGGAGGGATCATCGGGCGCGTGGTTCGCGCGTACGAGGTAGATTCGCTGGCCGAAGTCCGAGACCGACCATTTCCTGAGCCAGGGATGCGTCATATCGCGAGCAACCAGATGACCGGCATGGCTTTTATCGAGCCCGCCGTGCGCGCGGCTCGCGACCCCGCACGTGCTCGCACCTTGCCGCGCCGCCCCCCCGCTGATAGCTCGCTGGACGCAATCAGGAAGCGAGGGGACGTATGAGCGAATACCGAACAATCGCGGCGGCGCCGGTGCTGGTGGCGGCGTTCCGGGATCAGATCTTCGGCGTCGACCCGGCCACCGGGCGCGTGCTCTGGGAGTACAAGCAGGCCGGGGTCGGTTTCTCTTCCACAGCGCTCCTGATCACGCCTGCGGCGATCTACGCGGCGAGCTTCAGCCGCGTCGCCTGTCTGCATTACCCGACGGGCGAGCTGCTCTGGGAGGTGAAGGCC
Source organism: Sorangium sp. So ce124 (assembly GCF_051525235.1). Lineage (NCBI taxonomy): Bacteria > Pseudomonadati > Myxococcota > Polyangiales > Polyangiaceae > Sorangium > Sorangium sp. So ce124. The sequence continues at coordinate 2,273,048 of NZ_CP150312.1, read as the reverse complement.
GCCACGCAGGGCCGCGCCACGCTCCTCCTGGAGGGAGACCGGCTCTACGTCGCCAAGCAGGGCGAGGTGGAGTGTTTCTCGCTCACCGGCAAGAGCCTCTGGCACAACCAGTTCAAGAGCAAGGGGATGGGCCCGGTCGCCCTGGGCGTGCCGGACAATGTGGCGCAGCCGGACGACAAGGACTGACGCCCCCCCGGCGCTACGCCGCCCGCGCCTCCCAGTCGATCCGGTACGCGTGCACGCGCGCCTGCACCGCCGCGCCGAGCCGCAGGAACAGCGGCAGCGCCCGGTCGCGGAACCACTCGGCCACCGGACCGGCGATCGCCTTGCGGCTGCCGTGCCGCCGCGCTTGGCGGACGATCGCCTCGACGCGCGGCCGCCGCAGACGCTCGAAGGCCGCGAACGCCTGCTCCGGCTCGGCCGCGTCCCGGAGGCACCGCACGAGGAGCCATCGTCCCGAGAAGACGACGCTCTACGAGATCGTGCGCGACAACGTGGAGACGCTGTACGGGGCCATCGACGACGGCGCCATCGCCGTCCGGACACCCAAGCACGCGAAGAAGGAGCTCGAAGCCTACCTCGACTGCGGGCTGCTCTGCCGCGGGTTCGCGCGGCTCCGGTGCGAGCGCTGCGAAGAGAGTCGGCTGGTGCCTTCAGCTGTAAAGGACGCGGCTTCTGCCCGTCGTGTCTGGGCCGACGCATGTGTGCCACGGCGGCGAACCTGAACGAGGACGTCCTGCCCGAGGTGGCGCACCGTCCGTGGGTGTTGACGTTTCCGTTTCCGTGGCGGCGCAGGCTCGCCCAGGACGGGGCGTCGTTCGGCGTGCTGACCCGCATCTTCGTCGAGAGCGTGGAGCGGTTCCACGAAGAGCGCGCCGCGCGCCGAGGCGCGTGCGGCGCGGCCAAGAGCGGCGCGGTGACCGTCGTGCAACGCACGTCCGGCGACATGCGGCTCAATCCGCATCTGCACGTGGTCTTCCTCGACGCGGCTTATCACGAAGACGGCACCGAGCTCGTGTGGAACGAGCTCGGTCACCTGCGAACGCGCGAGGTCGGTCAGGTCCTAGAGCACGCCGTCGGGCGGATGCTCCGTTACCTCCGGCGGCACGGGCATCTCGAGATCGAGCACGACGTCGAGGAGGACGACTAGCCCGAGGCCGTGCTCTGTGCCTCCGCCGTCTCGGGACGAGAGCCGCCCGCCGGCCCGCAAGCCGCGAGCTCTTACTTGAGCCCAGGTTGAGATTCGTGCAGCAGCGTTCCGAGCGCATCTTCTGGAACGGTGAAGTCGCTGCCGGACTCTGACGGTTTCCACCCTCGCTGCAATGCATACTCGATGACCCGTCGTACGAGAGCCGATGAGACGACGGCTTCTTGATGAGGGGTGAGCAGGGAGACGACGCCGTTCCCGCAAGGAACGGTCACATCAGCGTGGTGGATGGGCGTGCGATAGACCGGCACCCACGCGAGCAGCTTCTGACCACGACCGCCTTCATGCTGAACGACGAGGGTGAGCCTGCGGGCCCTGAGGACATCGTCCCATGCGGAGGCGTTCTCAATCCAACGCTCCGGCTCGGTAACGAGCCATCGGTAGCGCTCGTCGTCGATCACAATTGTCCGGGCTCGGCGAGGAAGACCCATGCCTGCGAAGTCTACGCGAACAGGCTGCGTCGCGCCCGAGGCTTGAAACAGCGGCGTCCTCCCTGGACGATCGAGTCGCCGAACACAAACCGCGCGTCCGCTGGCGCGGACTGGATCTCGATCAAGCCGGCGCGATCCCCAGCCACCGGCACCGCGGCAGCCAGCTGGGCCTGCTTCGACGCGCGCGCCCGCTTCGGTGACTGTCTGCGCTCGAGACCGGTTTCTCTGGCGGGACGATCCCGCGGGGGCGAACCGTCGCGATCCGTCGCTTCCCAGGGATTTGGGGAAAGCGTGACGACGGATCGCACCCCCCGGAAGGCGTGGGCCCAACCCGGGCCCAATGAATAGGCGTTTGCGGGACTGCGCCTGAGCAGCAGCGGCGGCGAGGTCCCGGCGCAGTCCCGCAAACGTCGGGTTGGACCGGGCCGGTTCGCGGCCGGGCGAGGCGGTCGCGAGGCCTATGGAGATCCTGCCCGAGAAGGCAGCAGAGGGCGGGCGTGGCGGGGCTCGCACGCGTGGTGCATCCCGCCGCCACGACGTTGGGCGCAGACGTGCCGAGGCAGAGCGCGGCGCCGACGGAGGCCCAGAAGCACGCACGCCGCCGACGTGGACGGCGCAGAAGGCGGATCGATCCCTGACCGCCGCGCAACGGAGGTGGTGTTGTTGCTCCTGCCCAGGCCAGCAATGCTCATGACGTGTCCGGAGGGGCAGCGGAAGAGGCGACGACGCACGACGGCAGCGGGCGGCGAGCCATCGCAGCCTGACCGCAGCGAGGACAGATGGACAGGTCGATCCCCGTGAGCTCGGCGAGCAGCGTGCACCAGTCGACCTTGACGACGTGGCGCGCAGAGGGCTCGTGCTCGTGAGAGCTGGCTTCCCGGTGCTCATCTCCCCCGACAGCGCACTGCCCTGCGTCTCGCGCCGCCAGGATCCTCGTGCGTGCCACCTCGAGCGTGGTGGTGGCGTGACACGCAGCCATCAAGCCGAAGTGTCGGATCTTCACGAAGCGATGAGGCAGCACGTGCAGCAGGAAGCGACGCAGAAACTCCTCTGCGGAGAGCGTCACGGTCTTGTCTCCGCGGGTCCGGAAGCACACGCCGCGCTCATCCATCCACCGCAGCCGGTGATTGGACAGCCCGACACGGTGGGTATAGCGACCGAGGTAAGCAAAGACCTGCTCGGGCCCAGCGAAGGGCGGCTTGGCGTACACCACCCAGGGTTTGCGGTAGAGCGCGCCGAGCAGCGCAGCGAAGGCAGCGGGGTTGGCCAGCGCGGCGGCCTCGCCGGTCAGGTCGAGCTCTCCTTGATCATAGGCCTGCCGGAGCGCGGCGAGCAACTTGCCACGGAAGAGCTTGCCGAGGACCTGCACAGGGAAGAGGTAGCCGCGCCGCCCCTCGATCCAGCGCGAGCCGTCGAGCGAGAGCCCACCGCCCGTGACGATGCAGTGCAGGTGCGGATGGAAGCTGAGATTGCGGCTCCAGGTGTGCAGCACGGCGGTGACACCGATGTCGGCGCCGAGCCGCCTGGGATCGCGGCCGAGCGTGAGCAGGGTCTGCGAGCCGCACTGGAAGAGCAGATCGAAGACCGTCTGCGGGTTGACGAGCGCCAGCGGGCGCAGCTCAGCCGGGAGCGTGAAGACGACGTGGAAGTAGTGCGTCGGCAGGATGCGCTGCTGCCGCTCGGCGATCCACCTGGCCTGGCTGAGGCTCTGGCACTTGGGACAGTGGCGGTTGCGGCAGGAGTTGTACGAGGGCTGCTCGTGGCCGCAGCTCGTGCACACGTCGACATGGCCGCCCAGCACCGCGGTCCTGCACGCGGCGATGTCGCGTAGGACCTTGCGCTGGGCGGCGGAGACGGCGTGGGCGCGCAGGTAGGCCTCGCCGTGGGCGCGGACGATATCCGCGACCTCGAGACGAGGCCTACCCGTCGCCGCGGGCCGCGGCGCCAGGCGATGCGGGTGCACGCGACCTCAGCCGAGCTTCTTCTTGGCCTCCTGGGTGCCGAGCACCTCGACCGGGCTGCGGGTGCGACCGACGTGAGCCTGGCTGACGCGGACGTAGCGGACGGTGGTGCGGATGGAGCGATGGCCGAGCAGGGCCTGGATGACGCGGATGTCGGTGCCGAGCTCGAGCAGGTGGGTGGCGAAGCTGTGCCGCAGCACGTGCGGGGTGACGCGCTTGTGCAGCTTGCAGCGCCTCGCCGCCTCGCGCAGCGCGTTGCGCACCGCCTCGTGCGAGATGACCGAGCCCTGCTTGCGACCCGGGAACAGCTCCGGTCCAGCGGGTCTCTCCGCCCGCCAGTAGATGCGCAGCGCGGTCAGCACGGGGGCGCTGAGCATCACGTACCGATCACGCCCGAGCTTGCCATTGCGGACGTGGATGAGGTTGCGCTTGCTGTCGACGTCCTCGACCCGCAGCGAGCAGACCTCATCGATCCGCAGACCGGCGCCGTACGCCGTCAGGACGATCGTGCGCTGCTTGACCGAGCCGATCGCGTTGAGCAGCGCCTCGACCTCGGTGCCGCTGAGGACCGGCGGCAGCTTCTGGGGTACCTTCGGCCAGGGGATCGCGACGGCGACCTCCGGACGCCCGAGCGTGGTGGCGTAGAGGAACTTGATCGCCGCCACGTACTGGTGCTGGGTCGCCTCCGCGATCTTTCGCTGCTCGGCGAGGTAGAGCAAAAACGCGCGCACCTCGTCGAGACCCATCTGCTGCGGCGGCTTGCGGTGGTAGGCTACGAAGGCCCGTGCGCAGCGGAGGTAATTGTCGCACGTCGACGGCTTGTATCGCCGCAGCTTCAGGTCTTCGGCCATTCGATCGCGGAGCTGTCCCATCGCTGCCCTCCTGGTGGACGCGGCGCCCGGGCAGGGGCGTCGCGAACGGCAGGGTGGGCAGGGAATGAGGCGGCGGGCGGCCAGTCCTGCGCGGCGCCGGGCTCTTTTTTCGCAATAAATACTGGCAAAATCCGCGCTGCGGCAGCAATGCCTGCCGTGACAACCGCAGCGAAGACAAGGATCCGAGCCGCGGCAGGAAACCGCGGCTCGGTATCCGCAATGCTTAACGGAGCAGGGCCCGCAGCAGCTTCTTGAGCCTCACGCCGAGCTCCTGCACCTCGTCCGCATCGCGCTCGCGGTCGCAGCAGTCATCGCGGTCGACCTCAGCAGGCACAGGAGCTGCCGCGAAGCGGCTTGGTCCAAGCGTCAAGCCCGGGGCCTGGGGAGCGCGTCGCGACCGATCCGCCGCCTCGAGCGGTCGTGCTGGCCTCGCTCGCCAGCATCCTGAGCCGCGCCGTCGCCCTCGGGGACGAGGTGGCGGCCCGGGTCGTTCACGAGGCGCTCGGCCGGCTGCTCGGGCTGCCGGTCGCACCAGAGGGGTGAGTCCGCGCTCGCCGCCCCTGTGCGGGCTCTCGCTGGCCGAGTTTCCGCACCTCGAGTCATGGCTCACGCGCGTGCCCCCACCTCCGCGCGTCGAAGAGCCCGTCTGGCTGGAGCCCATGCCCAGCGCCTGGCTGGAAGGCGTCGAGGAGCGCGACCCCCAAGCGCGCCACGCGCTCAAGGAGAGCGTCGCCTTGGCCTTCGTGGCGGCCCTACAATGCCTGTCCCCGCTGCAGCGCGCGACGCTGCTGCTCCGCGACGTGGTCGGACTGTCGGCGGCGGAGACGGCGCAAGCGCTCGCTACGAGCGTGGAGGCCGCGAACAGCGCGTTGTTCCGCGCCCGCTCCGCGACCGGCAGCAAGATCGGCGGGGCGGAGCCGGTCGACATCGCGAGGACCACGCAAGTGGATCCGCGTCTGCTCGAACAGTACGTGCGCGCCTTCGAGGAGGCGAACCTGGATGCCCTGGTCGCGTTGTTCCACGAAGACATGCGCACCACCATGCCGCCGGCGCCAACCTGGGTCTCCGGGCGCGCCGCCAACGAGCGCTTCTACCGGCTGATGTTCGGCAGCATCGTACGAACCGTCTCAGGGGGCCGGCTCACGATCTGCGCGAGCATGCGCTCCTCGGGAACGACGTCGCGGCGAGGTGCCGGCAGCGCGCCTGGATCTTCCGAGGCGCGCTGCCCCGGGTCACACTGCGGTGTAGCCGCCGTCCACGGTCAGCTGCGTGCCGGTCATGTACGACGACCAGTCGGACAGCAGGAAGACCGCCGGTCGAGCGATCTCGTCTGCGTGCGCGTACCGCTTCATCAGCGTGGCCGCGCCGAAGGCGTCGAGCACCTGCTCGCCGCTTTGCATATGATCCCAGATCTCGGTCTCCACCGGGCCGGGCAGGATGGCATTGACGCGAATCTTGTCCGCCGCGTAGTCGATGGCCGCAGACTTGGTGAGGCCGAGGATCGCGTGCTTGGTCGCGGCATAGACGCCGAACCCGGGCGCAGAGACCGTGGAGGCGATCGAGCCGCAGTTGACGATCGAGCCGCCGCCGCCCTTCTTCATGACGGGCACTTGATACCTCATGCACAGATAGATGCTGTGCAGGTTGACCTGCATGAGAGCGAGGTAATCGGCGACCGGCACGTCCGCGAGCGGCCCGAGCGCGGTGGCGATACCGGCGTTGTTGAAGACGCTGTCCAGCCGCCCATGGGCCTCCACGGTGCGCTCGATCAGAGCCTGGATGTCCGCCTCGACGGTGACGTCGGTGCGGACGAACAGCGCGTTTCCACCCTCCACCTTGATGCGGGCCACGAGCGCGTCGCCCATCTCCTGGCGTCGCGCGGCCAGCACCACCTTGGCGCCGGCCCGCGCCGCCGCGATCGCTGTCGCGGCCCCGATTCCCGATGTGGCCCCGGTGATCAAAACGACTTTATTGCTGAGCATGGCAATCTCAACTCCGTGTAATAAGTATTGGAATGGATCGAAAGACTGGCTGTCTCCAGCTGACGGGACGACGGCGAAGAGGAGCGGCCCGAGGGACCGCCGGTGCTCGTCGCGACGTTCGCGGCGCCGCGGGCTCGCCTTGACGAGCTCGAGGCCGTCCAAGCGTTCGCGCTAGCGTGCCACCGAGGATAGCCCGCGCGAAGCCATTCCGACCTGTCAAGAGTTTTCCGCCAACGACCGGCGGTTGGCATAACATACAAGAAATACGATCCACTGATCCGCGTATAAATACTAACAGATCCAACGAGTTTACTCGGATATGTAATATTGTCTACAATGCCGAGGCGTGGATCTCGCGAAGAGCGACGAGCTCTCCGTGCTTCAAGGCCTGACGCACCCGGGCGGCGATCCGGTCGCGGAGAATTCGCTGGTCCTGCTGATGCAGGCTCGACCGGCCGCAGAGGGTGAGCTCGCAGTAGATCTCCTGAAGGACGTGGAGATCCTCGCTCCGCCGGGCATCGATCGCGGACGATGCAAACAGGGGCGGGACGCGCTCCAGGTGTGCCCTGGAGGGATCATCGGGCGCGTGGTTCGCGCGTACGAGGTAGATTCGCTGGCCGAAGTCCGAGACCGACCATTTCCTGAGCCAGGGATGCGTCATATCGCGAGCAACCAGATGACCGGCATGGCTTTTATCGAGCCCGCCGTGCGCGCGGCTCGCGACCCCGCACGTGCTCGCACCTTGCCGCGCCGCCCCCCCGCTGATAGCTCGCTGGACGCAATCAGGAAGCGAGGGGACGTATGAGCGAATACCGAACAATCGCGGCGGCGCCGGTGCTGGTGGCGGCGTTCCGGGATCAGATCTTCGGCGTCGACCCGGCCACCGGGCGCGTGCTCTGGGAGTACAAGCAGGCCGGGGTCGGTTTCTCTTCCACAGCGCTCCTGATCACGCCTGCGGCGATCTACGCGGCGAGCTTCAGCCGCGTCGCCTGTCTGCATTACCCGACGGGCGAGCTGCTCTGGGAGGTGAAGGCCGCCACGCAGGGCCGCGCCACGCTCCTCCTGGAGGGAGACCGGCTCTACGTCGCCAAGCAGGGCGAGGTGGAGTGTTTCTCGCTCACCGGCAAGAGCCTCTGGCACAACCAGTTCAAGAGCAAGGGGATGGGCCCGGTCGCCCTGGGCGTGCCGGACAATGTGGCGCAGCCGGACGACAAGGACTGACGCCCCCCCGGCGCTACGCCGCCCGCGCCTCCCAGTCGATCCGGTACGCGTGCACGCGCGCCTGCACCGCCGCGCCGAGCCGCAGGAACAGCGGCAGCGCCCGGTCGCGGAACCACTCGGCCACCGGACCGGCGATCGCCTTGCGGCTGCCGTGCCGCCGCGCTTGGCGGACGATCGCCTCGACGCGCGGCCGCCGCAGACGCTCGAAGGCCGCGAACGCCTGCTCCGGCTCGGCCGCGTCCCGGAGGCACCGCACGAGGAGCCATCGTCCCGAGAAGACGACGCTCTACGAGATCGTGCGCGACAACGTGGAGACGCTGTACGGGGCCATCGACGACGGCGCCATCGCCGTCCGGACACCCAAGCACGCGAAGAAGGAGCTCGAAGCCTACCTCGACTGCGGGCTGCTCTGCCGCGGGTTCGCGCGGCTCCGGTGCGAGCGCTGCGAAGAGAGTCGGCTGGTGCCTTCAGCTGTAAAGGACGCGGCTTCTGCCCGTCGTGTCTGGGCCGACGCATGTGTGCCACGGCGGCGAACCTGAACGAGGACGTCCTGCCCGAGGTGGCGCACCGTCCGTGGGTGTTGACGTTTCCGTTTCCGTGGCGGCGCAGGCTCGCCCAGGACGGGGCGTCGTTCGGCGTGCTGACCCGCATCTTCGTCGAGAGCGTGGAGCGGTTCCACGAAGAGCGCGCCGCGCGCCGAGGCGCGTGCGGCGCGGCCAAGAGCGGCGCGGTGACCGTCGTGCAACGCACGTCCGGCGACATGCGGCTCAATCCGCATCTGCACGTGGTCTTCCTCGACGCGGCTTATCACGAAGACGGCACCGAGCTCGTGTGGAACGAGCTCGGTCACCTGCGAACGCGCGAGGTCGGTCAGGTCCTAGAGCACGCCGTCGGGCGGATGCTCCGTTACCTCCGGCGGCACGGGCATCTCGAGATCGAGCACGACGTCGAGGAGGACGACTAGCCCGAGGCCGTGCTCTGTGCCTCCGCCGTCTCGGGACGAGAGCCGCCCGCCGGCCCGCAAGCCGCGAGCTCTTACTTGAGCCCAGGTTGAGATTCGTGCAGCAGCGTTCCGAGCGCATCTTCTGGAACGGTGAAGTCGCTGCCGGACTCTGACGGTTTCCACCCTCGCTGCAATGCATACTCGATGACCCGTCGTACGAGAGCCGATGAGACGACGGCTTCTTGATGAGGGGTGAGCAGGGAGACGACGCCGTTCCCGCAAGGAACGGTCACATCAGCGTGGTGGATGGGCGTGCGATAGACCGGCACCCACGCGAGCAGCTTCTGACCACGACCGCCTTCATGCTGAACGACGAGGGTGAGCCTGCGGGCCCTGAGGACATCGTCCCATGCGGAGGCGTTCTCAATCCAACGCTCCGGCTCGGTAACGAGCCATCGGTAGCGCTCGTCGTCGATCACAATTGTCCGGGCTCGGCGAGGAAGACCCATGCCTGCGAAGTCTACGCGAACAGGCTGCGTCGCGCCCGAGGCTTGAAACAGCGGCGTCCTCCCTGGACGATCGAGTCGCCGAACACAAACCGCGCGTCCGCTGGCGCGGACTGGATCTCGATCAAGCCGGCGCGATCCCCAGCCACCGGCACCGCGGCAGCCAGCTGGGCCTGCTTCGACGCGCGCGCCCGCTTCGGTGACTGTCTGCGCTCGAGACCGGTTTCTCTGGCGGGACGATCCCGCGGGGGCGAACCGTCGCGATCCGTCGCTTCCCAGGGATTTGGGGAAAGCGTGACGACGGATCGCACCCCCCGGAAGGCGTGGGCCCAACCCGGGCCCAATGAATAGGCGTTTGCGGGACTGCGCCTGAGCAGCAGCGGCGGCGAGGTCCCGGCGCAGTCCCGCAAACGTCGGGTTGGACCGGGCCGGTTCGCGGCCGGGCGAGGCGGTCGCGAGGCCTATGGAGATCCTGCCCGAGAAGGCAGCAGAGGGCGGGCGTGGCGGGGCTCGCACGCGTGGTGCATCCCGCCGCCACGACGTTGGGCGCAGACGTGCCGAGGCAGAGCGCGGCGCCGACGGAGGCCCAGAAGCACGCACGCCGCCGACGTGGACGGCGCAGAAGGCGGATCGATCCCTGACCGCCGCGCAACGGAGGTGGTGTTGTTGCTCCTGCCCAGGCCAGCAATGCTCATGACGTGTCCGGAGGGGCAGCGGAAGAGGCGACGACGCACGACGGCAGCGGGCGGCGAGCCATCGCAGCCTGACCGCAGCGAGGACAGATGGACAGGTCGATCCCCGTGAGCTCGGCGAGCAGCGTGCACCAGTCGACCTTGACGACGTGGCGCGCAGAGGGCTCGTGCTCGTGAGAGCTGGCTTCCCGGTGCTCATCTCCCCCGACAGCGCACTGCCCTGCGTCTCGCGCCGCCAGGATCCTCGTGCGTGCCACCTCGAGCGTGGTGGTGGCGTGACACGCAGCCATCAAGCCGAAGTGTCGGATCTTCACGAAGCGATGAGGCAGCACGTGCAGCAGGAAGCGACGCAGAAACTCCTCTGCGGAGAGCGTCACGGTCTTGTCTCCGCGGGTCCGGAAGCACACGCCGCGCTCATCCATCCACCGCAGCCGGTGATTGGACAGCCCGACACGGTGGGTATAGCGACCGAGGTAAGCAAAGACCTGCTCGGGCCCAGCGAAGGGCGGCTTGGCGTACACCACCCAGGGTTTGCGGTAGAGCGCGCCGAGCAGCGCAGCGAAGGCAGCGGGGTTGGCCAGCGCGGCGGCCTCGCCGGTCAGGTCGAGCTCTCCTTGATCATAGGCCTGCCGGAGCGCGGCGAGCAACTTGCCACGGAAGAGCTTGCCGAGGACCTGCACAGGGAAGAGGTAGCCGCGCCGCCCCTCGATCCAGCGCGAGCCGTCGAGCGAGAGCCCACCGCCCGTGACGATGCAGTGCAGGTGCGGATGGAAGCTGAGATTGCGGCTCCAGGTGTGCAGCACGGCGGTGACACCGATGTCGGCGCCGAGCCGCCTGGGATCGCGGCCGAGCGTGAGCAGGGTCTGCGAGCCGCACTGGAAGAGCAGATCGAAGACCGTCTGCGGGTTGACGAGCGCCAGCGGGCGCAGCTCAGCCGGGAGCGTGAAGACGACGTGGAAGTAGTGCGTCGGCAGGATGCGCTGCTGCCGCTCGGCGATCCACCTGGCCTGGCTGAGGCTCTGGCACTTGGGACAGTGGCGGTTGCGGCAGGAGTTGTACGAGGGCTGCTCGTGGCCGCAGCTCGTGCACACGTCGACATGGCCGCCCAGCACCGCGGTCCTGCACGCGGCGATGTCGCGTAGGACCTTGCGCTGGGCGGCGGAGACGGCGTGGGCGCGCAGGTAGGCCTCGCCGTGGGCGCGGACGATATCCGCGACCTCGAGACGAGGCCTACCCGTCGCCGCGGGCCGCGGCGCCAGGCGATGCGGGTGCACGCGACCTCAGCCGAGCTTCTTCTTGGCCTCCTGGGTGCCGAGCACCTCGACCGGGCTGCGGGTGCGACCGACGTGAGCCTGGCTGACGCGGACGTAGCGGACGGTGGTGCGGATGGAGCGATGGCCGAGCAGGGCCTGGATGACGCGGATGTCGGTGCCGAGCTCGAGCAGGTGGGTGGCGAAGCTGTGCCGCAGCACGTGCGGGGTGACGCGCTTGTGCAGCTTGCAGCGCCTCGCCGCCTCGCGCAGCGCGTTGCGCACCGCCTCGTGCGAGATGACCGAGCCCTGCTTGCGACCCGGGAACAGCTCCGGTCCAGCGGGTCTCTCCGCCCGCCAGTAGATGCGCAGCGCGGTCAGCACGGGGGCGCTGAGCATCACGTACCGATCACGCCCGAGCTTGCCATTGCGGACGTGGATGAGGTTGCGCTTGCTGTCGACGTCCTCGACCCGCAGCGAGCAGACCTCATCGATCCGCAGACCGGCGCCGTACGCCGTCAGGACGATCGTGCGCTGCTTGACCGAGCCGATCGCGTTGAGCAGCGCCTCGACCTCGGTGCCGCTGAGGACCGGCGGCAGCTTCTGGGGTACCTTCGGCCAGGGGATCGCGACGGCGACCTCCGGACGCCCGAGCGTGGTGGCGTAGAGGAACTTGATCGCCGCCACGTACTGGTGCTGGGTCGCCTCCGCGATCTTTCGCTGCTCGGCGAGGTAGAGCAAAAACGCGCGCACCTCGTCGAGACCCATCTGCTGCGGCGGCTTGCGGTGGTAGGCTACGAAGGCCCGTGCGCAGCGGAGGTAATTGTCGCACGTCGACGGCTTGTATCGCCGCAGCTTCAGGTCTTCGGCCATTCGATCGCGGAGCTGTCCCATCGCTGCCCTCCTGGTGGACGCGGCGCCCGGGCAGGGGCGTCGCGAACGGCAGGGTGGGCAGGGAATGAGGCGGCGGGCGGCCAGTCCTGCGCGGCGCCGGGCTCTTTTTTCGCAATAAATACTGGCAAAATCCGCGCTGCGGCAGCAATGCCTGCCGTGACAACCGCAGCGAAGACAAGGATCCGAGCCGCGGCAGGAAACCGCGGCTCGGTATCCGCAATGCTTAACGGAGCAGGGCCCGCAGCAGCTTCTTGAGCCTCACGCCGAGCTCCTGCACCTCGTCCGCATCGCGCTCGCGGTCGCAGCAGTCATCGCGGTCGACCTCAGCAGGCACAGGAGCTGCCGCGAAGCGGCTTGGTCCAAGGGCCAAGCCCCGGGCTTGGGGAGCTCGCCGTGACCGAGCCGTCACGTCGGGCTGCGGTGATCGCCTCGCTCGCCAGCACCCTGAGCCACGCCGTCGCCCTCGAGGACGAGGTGGCGGCCCGGGTCGTTCACGAGGCGATCGGTCGGCTGCTCGGGTTGCCGGTCGCACCAGGGGGGTGAGTGAGCTTGGAGCGAACGTCGATCTCGCCGCTCGAGTCGACTCGCTGCCGGAGCCTTGCCGCTCGCCAGCGCCCGCAGGCTCTGCTGAGATCTCCCGCGCGCAGTGGTTGCGTCGGCGCCTGCGACCGCTGAGGTGACCCGGCGACTCGCCTCGCTGCAACCGCGGCGAGCGGAGATCGACGTCCATCATGGCCATCACGGTGCCGGATCTTCGGGGAATCAAACAGCCTACTCGGCAACAGCGCCCGCTCGACGCTGGTGAAGGGACACCTCGCCGGCGTCGACGGCCACGAACGATGATGGCCATTGCGAGCCGCCCTGCGGCGCGCGTCCACGCGATGGCCATCGCTCTCCTTGACCGCAACCGCGCACGCGCGCGATGGCCATCCAGCGGCCTGCTCGGTGGACCATCAGCCAGCGTGAGCGTCAACACGACGCCGCCTCCGTCCAGGGTCTGTCAGCAAGGCGAGCCGGTTCCCGGGTCCTTGTCGGCTTCATTTGCTTGTTGAGCAGGTTCATCATATGGCCAGTCTAGCGAAGCAAGAGACTCAACCAGCTGACGTTGGCGCAGTTGACGTGGGCGGATGATCCACCTCACCTGCCAAGACTTCGTGGCTCGAACGCTCGCGATAAGTAGGCGGTCGTCCGAGCATAAGGCAGCCGGATACGCGAGGTACTTCAGAAGCTCGTGGTCGAAGGAGTCGTTCTGGCGCTTCGCTGGATTGTACGGCTCCATCTTTCGCAGTCGCCGCAGGAGCACCAGCGCCCGAACGCGCAGAAAGGCGTCCAAGCGAAAAGACGGTGGCGGGTCATGAGCGTACAGATCGCCGTCGAGTGCGTCGCGTGCGGAGGCGAGACAGGCCTCAATGGCCTCAATGGAGTCTCCTCGGGCGGGAAGCTTTTGCTGAATGCCCGGTTCCAGCTTTAGAACATTCACGAAAAAGTTGTCGATTTCGTTTGCCCAGGAATTGCGAAACTCCGACACCACGCTGTGGGTTAACTGGGAGTTGAAGGAGACAGTCCCCTGACCCGCTTGGGCTCGAATCTGCAAGAGTTCATCGTAAGAGTTGGCGCGTTGAAGTATGCGCCACGAAGCACGGAGAACTAGCTCAGTCTCCGCCATTTCGTGAGGTGACCGATGGTAACGGACCGGGAGGCCGGCGGCCTGTAGGCCCTCCTGACCGCCCAGGAGAATCGGCTGGGAACGGGATAAGATACGCTGGAGACTGTTACGAGCGCGAACCCAATGGGACCAGAGTAGTCGCCGAGACGTAAGTGCTGCGATGAGCTCCGTCGCGGTGGAATCTCCCAGGTGGATAGACACGCCCGCCTTACGGAGCAGCGCAAAGTCGTCCGGCTCAAGCTCGCCAGCACCGAGACTTCGAACCACATTCGTGTCAACGACCATCCGTGTCATGTCTGTGCTCCGCCCAACGACGCAAGTGCTCAGCTGCGTCGCGAAGTCGTGTCGCCTGCATCACCTTGTTGGTCAGTATACTGAACGTTCCGCGTCGCCTCAAGCACTCGTCGCATCATCTCGATGCGACTTGGCGGCAGACTTGGCTCGTGCCATTGAAGGCTCACAGGTCGCCACAGGATAACGGGATCCTCGGGAGTCGGCCGGAGCATACAGCTCAATGCGCCATCTTCGGACGCGATGAACGCGACTGTGCGCGGGTTTCGATGGCAAAACCAGGCCGCGGAGCGGTGCCGCGATCCGAGCTGACGAATGTCGAAGGGAACGCACTTCCTCGGCACACAATCGAGCGCCTGCCGGACGGGCGGCACAGCGTCCGCCCAAGGAAACATCCCGCCAAAACCGAGAATCGTCAGGTCAGGTCCGAGTAGAAGGGCACCATCCACAGCGGCAAGTTTCGCGAGACCATCAATGGCGTCGGACATGTACCTTTCGCGGGCCCCCCATTCGCGCAGTTCGTTCCACGCGGCGCTGTTGAGACGAGCTCGCTCCGCATCGTCCGAGGACTCATGCTCGCTTGCCCTCGTCTGAGCTTGGAGCGCTTGCGACTCCGAGAGCCCGCGTTTCATGAATGCCTTCCAATATTGCTGAAACTCGGTCAGCAGGTCATCCCCGTGAGTCGAGTATTTCGTATCCACGTCCCGCAAGGCGTCTTCCGAAGGTAGAACGACGACGGTTCCACCGTGTTCCTCGTCGACGATGCGCTGTAAAAGTTGCCCAATGATAGACGGGGTGAGTGCCCATCCATTGCGTTCGGTCTCGTCGCTGGCCCGTTCGTTACCGAAAACACGCAACGTGTCAACGACGAGACCCGGGCAACCTAAAACGTTGATCGCGGGCATTAGGAGAACACCGCCCGCATACTGGAGCAATTCAGCATCATGAATGCCAATGTTAAGGCGACCGGGACCTCCGACAGATACCCGCGGATACCAGAGCACACTGCCGCCTCCGGAGGACGACTCGTTCCTTGCCATGCGGTACGAGTCGAGCCCCGTGCGAGCAAGTCCGATAATTTGCATTCCATCGGCGCACGCAGTGACGCCGATCAGTGTTTGCCGAGGATCGGTTGCTGGAGCGAGCTTAACGATCTCAGAGACGGTCGCCGGCCGTGGCGTCGCGAAGAGCAGCGGCGCCCATCCTTCGGTGGCTCGGCCGGTCAGGTGCGCGCGGTGGAGTAGTCCCAGAGCAAACCGTGCCGATCTACCCTCCTCGCGCTCGAGGCTTGCAAAGAATGCGATCTTCAGAAGCGTTGAGAGCGTGCGCGCGTCCGGCATCGGGTCCGCCTCTAATTCCGCGTACCGCTCGATGAGTGTCGAGACAAGCTCGTCTGGGAAGGCGAGATCACTCATAATTCCTGGGAAACTCTAACGTTGGCAACGTCCATCTTGCGAAACAGTCGGTGATGCTAGCGGGGAGCACGCCGTCTACCACACTGCAATCATTGGCACGAGCATCACGCAAATCTAGTCAACGACAATGGCTTACTGATCGGCCCGATCACGATTTCCACGACGGCTCTCCGAACTCGGGAAGATATTCACCATCGATGTGAAGAAATATCACATCACGACCGTTGCGGCCGAGTACACGCGTGGCGGCTAGCCAGCAATTAGCGGCCTTCGATCGCTTCAATATCAAGTCTTGATGCCATGCCCCGTTGCGCGCACTGAAGAATGCTCGATAGTACACAGAGGAAGCAAGTGACCATTTTAAAACCAAGAACTGTGCCGGGGCGTTAATCTCACCCCATGGTCGCTCAAAGACGTTGCGAGATGTGTCCATGTCCACCACCCGCATTCTGACGTCGTAGAGCGGGAATTCTCCCTTTCGGATCACCGCGAAGTTCTGCGCAATTGAATTGGCGAGGTCGAAGTAGTACAGCATGAAGTAGCAAAACGAGTCGCCGCCAGTCTGCATTGCCTCGAGTCGCTTCTGGTTTGCCAGCATTTCGTTGCGGAGGTCTTCGAAGCGATCGACGATCGTCGATTCTACATGGTCGATTCCCAAGAACTGCTTGCGCGTTGCCGCCATGGGCACACTGTCAAGTAGTGTCGTAATGCGCTCTAAGTGATAGAGCTCTACAGCCGTCGGAGCAGCCGAAGCATTTAGCTGTTTCCGTTCGCTGAGCGACAGCTCTTGGTTCGTGACGAACGCGAGACCGTCGACGCCGTTCGCGCGGGCCCCAACCAGATCAAACGCAAACTTCTTACGGATCTCAGCAAAGGACTGCTGCCCGCGTGGGAAGTAGACCGCCATCGCCCAGAGCTGCCCTGCCCTGATGCAGAGGGCGTCCTTGCCGCCGTCTTTGCCGCCGAGCGGGTGGCTTGGATCGAGGTTGGAGAAGCCGTCCGCGAGTAACATCTGGGCCGCGAGACGCTCTGACGGACCTTGCCCGAACGTCCACTCCCGAAGACGGTGCCAGGTTTCGTCCCAGCGAGGTGTGCTCATTGGTCCTCTCTCACTGTTTGTCAATCAGCAGCACCGGGCAGTTAGCCGATCTCTTCCTGCAACCGATCAGCCGCAGCGAGCCGGGCGACATCCTGCAACGCGACCACGCGCAAAGGCAGATTATTGCGGGCGGTTTCATCGTCAATCCAGCAAACCAGCACGTCAACATCTTCCGGCTTATGGTTAGTTGCAAAGGCAGAGGATCGCATCTTCCACTCTGCCATGAGGTACTGGTCAGTTGCTCGATCCACGAGGATTGCGTCCGGCTTGGTGCCGCTCTCGTCGAACGCACCAAGGCGGCACAGCAGCGCTTTCGAGGCTCCGCAACAATATTGGAAGTCGGTGAATTCCTGCAAAACTCCGAAAGCGAGGTACACATCCGTCTCAGTCTCCGGCTCCCAGTGATGGAGATTCTCGGCTCGAAACGGCTCAATATGAATGTGCTTGAGTGCTTTTCGTTCGAAAACCGTCTGCGCGATTGCCGCATCTGCAGCTTTGGCGGCTTCCGGCTGCGCACGATCTCCCTTGTCGGGCGTCTGAATGACGATCGTGTTCTTGCTGGGAATCTCGTACTCCAGCTCAGCTCCGGTGACGAGGCCGAGGCGCTTGTAGAGCTTCGCCATGCCAGTCAAACCACCCCTGGCATTGAGTTTGCCCTCGGCAACGAACGTCTCGTCGTTGCTGAGGAGCACGGTGACGCGGCCTACTTCAAGAAGGCCAGTCTTCCATGCGGCGGTCTCCAAATAGAGACACCGTAGCGCAACGTACGCATCTTTGATGGTTGCCTTGAAAGACATGTTGCATCGATGCCCGGTTAATGTGAATTCAGCTGCGCGGGGGCGAAGCCCGAGCGTCATATCCAATTAGGGTTTAGGGTTCCTTCTTGTCGGCAACTACGCGTTCTTTCCATCGCGCGGGGCCCAGTTCGATCGGTAGCGCCCGAACGATGGCACGCAGGCCATCCAGATCATTGTCCACCGACACGAACACAGATCTCCTCAGAGTCTTGGGAACCTCGGCGCCATCGAAAACAAGAGTAATGATTTGGAACTTCTCAGCGCGTTCGATCTTACGGTTCATCGCGAAGTCGACTTCCTGAGCAAGCCAGCGGTCATCGCGGAAGTCGGGCGTCACAAAGAACACCGCGGCGCAGGATTTTTCCATACCAGCTTCCAGGGCTCTATGGAGCACGTCGCCAGCTACAACTTCTTCCTCATCCAGCCAAGGTCTATAGCCTAGATCTTCAAGCACTCGGTGATATCGTCGAACGCGTTCTTTGTTGACCCATTTATGGCTCAGGAAGACTCCGAGCTCGCTCTCGGAAGGTATCCGAGGCAGCGGCACACCGGCCAAGTCCCTCATATCTGGATTCGTCATTGCGGCAGCCTCGCGAATTCGACGGGAAAGGTCCTCTGCGAAGGGGCGGATTATTAGCGACTGTGCCACACCAAACGCGTCGGAACGCTTGTGCTTTCCAAACAGCGCACCGAAGCCCTCCGCGCGCATTTGCTTTCGTTCGTCGGAGACGAAAGAGCGCACGAAGTCCAGGTAAATGGCCAATTGCTCATCCTTATTGTCCGGTAGGTCGAGCGCGTCAAGAACGACACGTCGGTGCTCGCGACCGCGGATTTGAGCGTCTAACCATGCGTTGACATCAAAGGAAGGGAGGTTGGCGAGGACTTCCTGGCAAAGTGGATTGCGGTCGAGTTGCTTGACGAACAGACGGAGATGATGAATAAAGTCGTCATCATCAGCATGGATTATGGCGTCCCGCGCTGCTTTGAAGTCGGAAAGTGCGTCGACCATCTCTTTTCTGGTGAGCATGATAATCCTCGCTCGATTTACTGTGGCAGCAGTTCCGTATGGCAGTTCGGGCAATGCACAGTCCCGCGCCACCCATCTTCCACTTTGAAGGTACCGCCGCATTGCAAGCACTGTATTGGGACCAGATCGTCCGGCTCTGGCCCAGAAATTGGTCGGGGGCTGCGGACCGAAGGGCCTGAAAACGTGATCTTGAACATGCTGTTCGAGCGGAATCCGGAACCAAAATCGCGAAACATCTTCGACAGGGCTGGCTCTATGATTTCACGCCTCGCAATTCGGCGAATGTAGGAGATGGTTTCAGGATGGACGAAGTCTTGTCGTGGCCTGACCATGGCGCAGTAGGGGCAACAGGTGCTCGTGCTGTCGCTTGAGGGAGGATCCTGGTCTGACAGGACAACCTCGGCATCGCGGAGAGACTGCTGGAGCCACCAAGCGAGCGCGTCTTGCTGCGCGCTCACCTCGCCCTTGAGCTTGAAGTCCTGGCCGCACCCTGGACACTGCCACCTAAGGAAGCCGCCCGAGTCGGCGGCTACGGTGATCAAGAAGTGCTTGTTGGCATCCTCCGTCATGGGTTCCCTCTTGCCGTGTCCCTAACCATCAGTCGATTGGTCAACCGAAGCCGCCGGACCAGGTCTGTCTAGATCGCCGCCTTGTATAATCTCCCCCCACGAGAAATCTCACGGATCGGCTCTGCGCCGCAAGGCCGAAGTGCTGTCCAGCGCCATAGGGTAGATTCGTCTAGCACGGGCGGCTATCGCGGCCCTTCCAGGTGGGCCGGGGCGCGGCCGACGCACAGCCGGAGGCGTCGCGCGTGGGTGACACGGCGCGGACCGCCTCATCGGGAGGTTGCCGGACACATACCGGTCCGTTCACAACTACGGGCCCAAGGGGCCGTCGAGGCGGCTACGGACGGCCAGGCCGCTACGGTTCAGCACATGCTTCATAGTCGAGAATCTACTCGCTTCTGGGCGCGACGACTGGTCCACTCGCAGCTGACGGTGGCCGCGTCGAGTACGCCGCCGACGCGTTCGGGATCGAGCCGGTGCTGAGCGGGCGGACCACGACGAGGGACGAGGTGCGACGCTCGGGGGATGCGTCGCGCGCGGCCGTGCCCGGTCTGCCGTCGGTGGTTCCAGCCTGATCCTCGCGTTGGCGATCGGTAGCACGTGTCCTCGTCACCGTCGTGCCAAGGGGCCAGGCGGAAGCAGACGCACGGGTCGCGGCCGGAACGCAACCCGGATTCCTTCGTAGCGCGGCGGCTGAGCAGCGGACGTCGATGGTGTGGCCGCCGCCTGCGTCGCTGCAGGTGGCGCCGCCGCTCGATCGACTTCCCTGGGACATCGCGCAAGACGAGCTCCGGGCCCAAGGGGTGGATTTCCTTAGGGTATTCGGCCGAGTCCTGGTGGACGCCGCGCAAGACCAGACGCAGGCGCAAGTCATGGATACTTCGTGAGAAGCGCGCGAACCCCCGGGTGTCGCAGAAAGACCCGAGCCGGGACGTGCGAGGGTCGGCCTGCGCCCCGGAGCAGTGGCGCTACGTGCCTGATGGATCTGGAATTCCGACGTATTCCGGTGGACCCGGCCACCGATTCCAGACCGGGCCATCCCGAGCCAAGAGCCCGGCCAGGGGCCCCCCCGCCATCGCCATGCACTCCAGGCCGGGAGCGCGGAGGCCGGGTCAAGGGCACGCAGCGGCGAGCATAGCGAGCGACCCTTGTACGCGGACGAGCACTCCCGGACCATGACACGCGACGCGCCGGGTGGCCGGTCAGCGTCGGAATCAGTGGCCGCCGCCGTCCGGAATCAGCGGCCGGATGGCGTCGGAATACGCAGAGTTCCACCAGCTCGACCTTCGCGACGAACAGCTTCGCAGCCGCAGCCCGGCGTGGCAGCGGCAGTCGCTCGCGGAAGTCGGACAGCAGGCGCCGATCGGCGTGGTGATCCCGGCCTCGTCCGAGCGGCCCGTGGTGAGCGACGGCTACAAGCGGGTGCGGCTGCTTCGTCGTTTGGGGCAGGATACGGTGCGGGCAACGGCGTGGGCTCTGGGCGAGGCGGATGCGCTGTTGATCGAGCGGATGCTGCGCGCGGGCGACCCAGAGAACGCGCTCGATCTGCGCTGATTTCTGCACGAGCTGCGGAAGCGATTCGGTCTTAGGGAGGAGGAGCTGAACAAGCGATTCGGCCGGACGCCGAGCTGGGTGAACCGGCGTCTACCGCTGGTCGCGGCTCTGCCCGAGTCGGTGCAGGCGCATGGGCGCGCGGACACGCTCGAGGCGCACGCGGCCATGAACTGCCTGGTACCCTTGGCGCGCGCCAACTGCGCTGACGGCGAGCGGCTCGCGGACGCGGTGGCGCCGCTACAGCTGACGACGCGGCAGATGGCGATCGTGCACGCGGCGCGGCTCGGCGCGAATGCCGATGAAGAGGGCCACGGCACGCAGGCGATCACGCGAGCGCGCGGAATCTCGCGCGGCTCGGTGCTCGCGGCGGGCACCGCGAACGTGCCCGAGATCGCGCGCGCCGAAAAGACCGAGCCGTAGCGCGAGCAGTTCCTGGAGTTCGTTCCGCGGCCGCGGGAACAGTTTCGGCCGCGTGCACGAGGCGTTCGTCGCCGCCGGCGCGAAGCTCATGACGCGCGAGTGACGGCGCCCGAGCACCGACCGCCGCGCAGCGAGAAGGTCTTCGCGCGCGACACGCCGCCGCCCGAGCAGCACGAGCTTTCGCACGGCGGCGACGAGGCGTTCGCGTCGGTCGCGCTGCTCAAGCGGCGTGGCCGGTCGCTGCGCCCCCTGCGCAGGCTGGCGGTCATGATGCGTGACTACCCGTGCGAGCGGCTGCTCGCCGCGGTGCGGATCGCGACGCACCACGTGCTCGACGACAAGGATCGGCTCGAGAGCCTGGTGCGGCGCCGCGTCGCCGGCGACTTCTTACCGCTGCCGCACGACGCCGAACGAGCTCGGCTCGGCAGCGCCCGCGCCGAACTCGACGCCTATTCGTCGCCCAGAAGCGCGAGGATCTCGGTGACCGTCAAGGTAGTTGTCGCATCGGCCTCCACTCACGCTGTGAGCGCCTCCTTGTTTGAAAGTCCCCTGAGCTCGTCGGGTTTGCGCGGCCCCAGGCGGACAGCGCCAACCGGCGTCCAGTTGCGCGTCTCGCCCGACCAGCGCTCGGGGTGGCGCCGCCGGGCTCGCTCGTAGACGCGCGCGCGGGCCGCGAGCAGGGCAGCGTCACGCCCGCGATGGCGGTCGTCGGGGGTGACGAAGCGCAGCGCGCTGTGGCGATGGGTGCCGTTATACCAGGTCACGAAGGCGCCGACCCAGGCGCGCGCCTGCGCGAGCGAGTCGAAGGGGGCGGGATAGTCCGGCCGGTACTTCACGGTGCGGAACAGCGCCTCGGAGAAGGCGTTGTCGGCGCTGACGCCGGGACGGCTGAAGGAAGCGCGCACGCCGAGCTGGTCCAGCGTGGCGAGCAGGGTCGAGCCGCGCATGGGGCCACCGTTGTCGGAGCGGAACACCAGGCCCTTGGGGTCGAGCTGACTGGCGGCGCAGGTGGCACGGAAGAGCGCGGCCGCGTGCTCGCCCGACTCTTCTTCGTGCACCGCCCAGCCCATGATGCGCCGGCTGTAGATGTCGACGATGAGGTACAGGAAGTAGAAGCGGCCGCGGACGGTGGTCTTGAGGTAGCTGATGTCCCAGCTCCACAGCTGGTTGGGGCCGGTCGCGATGTGCTCCTCCACCTCGGTGCGCACCGGTGCCTTGGCACGGCCGCGGTGCGTCAGTTGCCCCTCATGGCGCAGGATGCGCAACACGGTCGACTCAGAGCCGATGTAGCGGCCCTCGTCGGCCAGGCGCGGCACGATCTGGCTGGGCGACAAGTCGCGGAACCGGGGCGCATTGACCGTGGCGAGGAGGACCTTGCGCTCGTGGTCGCTGAGCTGGTTGCGCGGCCTGCTCTTGGGCCCCAGCCGCCGGTCGTCACCGGTGTCTTGCTCGCGCCAGCGCTGCAGGGTGCGAGCGCTGAGCCCGAGCAGCGCGGCGGCCTGGGTCTCGGGCGCCCCTTGGGCGACGGCGTCGCTGACCATGCCGAGGATCACTTCTCGCTCCTGTCGTCGGTGCCGTCTTCCCCGTCCCCCCAGAGCGATTCGGCTTTTTTTGCGAGCACCAACAGCGCCGCCGTCTCGGCCAAGGCGCGGTCCTTGCGGCCCAGCTCCTTTTCCAGCTCGCGGATGCGACGCTGGTCGGCGGGCCTGGGCCCGCCGCCCTGCGCAGGGCGAGCGCCGAGCGCCTGGAGCATGGCGGCGCGCCAGACCTCCAGCTCGCTGTCGTGCACGCCCTGGCGTCGCAGGAAGGCGCCCCGCTCGTCGGGCGCGAGCTGCTCGGCAGCGAGCACCAGGCGCATCTTGTCTTCGGCTGTCTTCGGCTGGCCGCTGGGAACCGGTGGCTCCGGCGCCTTGGTCTTGGTGGTCATCGCGGCACGATGGGCCTCGCGCAGCCACTTCGACAGGGTCGGCTGCGTGACGCCGATCTGCTTGGCCAGCTGCGTGGCGGTCAGGGCGCCGGGCCCGACCATCCGCTGAACCATCTTCTCTCGAAAAGACTTCGAATACGGCGGTCTCAAGCGAGTTCTCCAACCTCGCCCTGGTCACGATCTCCCGAGCACCTCGGGCCGGACTGCCGGCCTGAGGAGGCGACATCTTCCCTGACGTATAGGGATCTTGTCGCGCGGCTCTCGCTTGACCCGCTGCCGGTTCAGGTCGTCCTCGTAACCCGCTGCGACAGGTGACACCTTGATCACGCCTTTGATCATGATGAGAGCGTTGATGGTTCGCTCGGCCTCATGGTCGTCCAAGCCGCGCCGGAAGTGCACAACCAGGCCTTTGATGCTCATTGCGACCCCACTCTCCGGGCCAAACCCTCCATGGTTACCCGAAGCCCCATGATGTCGCGCAGTGCATCGAGGGCCTTTGTGCGTCGCTTGTAGAGCGTAGAGAGAGGTAGCCCCGCGTCTTCTGCCACCTGGGCCATCGGGATCCCATCCAGATCGTGTGCCACGAGAACAAATCGCAGCTGCGGATCGAGCTCGTTCACCGCGTTGATGGTGCCCGATCTGATGCTGTCGTACTCCATCGTAGCAGCGGCATCCGGCGCTGGATCGGCCACATCGATCAAATCGACGAGCTCCTCCCTGCGGTGCTGCATACGCTGGTGATAGTGCGACGCAACGTGTACGGTGATCGCGTTCAACCAGCGTTCCGGTCTGCCACGCTTCGGATCGAACCTGGGCCAGCTCTCCCAGGCATTGAGCCAGACTTGGCCTGCAACGTCGGTACGATGGCACCATGGGACCCCCAGCCTCCCCAGCCAGCGCAGCACGGCACGAATCTGCACCGGGCAAAACAAGCGCGCGTGCGCGGCGGCTCGCTCGTCTTCATTCGACAGACGATCCATGGCGTTACCCTTCCCCGCGGGCAATCGCCCGTAAGCGGGTGATGCCGCGCATTCGCCTCATGCGGCACCGGTTCGCGGTCTTCCCCGTCCGCTACCAAAGGAAGACGTCAGCCGTAGCTGATCAGTTCCCGTAGCGGCGGCATGCTCGCCAGCAGGCTCCTGATGGCGTGTAGCTGCGAAGCGCGGCGGCGCTCATCCATGGCTCCCTACGCCCGGAAGTGTCGTGTTCAGCGGAGAGTGCTCTGCGTCCTCCCAGTCGGACGCGTTGGCGGAGCTCGTCCCCCCTTCGTCACGCTGTAACGGGAAGCTCGTCAGCGTGGCGGCGCGCTGGGCGAGCTCCGCCCCCGCGGCGGTGCGGACAGGGAGCGGCGACCGAAGCCGCGGCAGCGGAGGCGGCGGGAGCTTCGCCCGCGGGCTCCTGGCCGCTAGCTCGGGAGACGGCACCACGGGCGGAGGAACGTCGAGCGCGCGGGGCGGTATCGTCGGCGGAGTCGGTGGCGCCGAGCTCGGCGCCGACGACGCCGCGGGAAGCGCCGAGCTCTCACGCTTGGTGCTGGGCGCACCGATCTGCATCACCACCGTCGTCTCCGCGTCCGTTCGGTGGTCGTCGTGCAGCCGCCACAGGCGCTCCCAGTACCGCGCAGGCGTGCCGGTGAAGGACTCCAGCTGCCAGGCAAGGCTGGGCGTCATCGGCAGGTCGCTCCTCAGCAACCGCTCCACCTCCCTCGGTTCCAACCCCGTGCTCTCGCCCAGCTTTCTCCTCCACGAAGGCGTCGTCGCGCAGAACGACTCGAGGACCCTTCCTGGCCAGGGGACGGGGCGCGTGCGGGCCTCCGTCAGCTCTGCGAGCGCCGCGTCGACGTGACAGTCCAGAAGGCGCCGGTATCGGTCTCGCTCGCCCGCTGCCTGCTCCTTCGCATCGGTGAGGGCCGCCTCCTCGTCATCATGCGCGTGCTCGCGCGCCTCGCGAAGCCCGCGCTCGCGTCCCAGCGCTTCGCGCGCGGTGACCGCGAAGCCGATCGCGACGCATGCGATCATCGCGAGCCCGAGCGGCGAGACGAGCCACATCGCACCCAGCATGTCTTCCATGAACTTTCGCCTCCTGGACCTGAGCGTTGTTGTCCGGCGCAAGGCGGATCTCGGCGTTGCGCTGCGCGGAAGCAGCACCGCTATACCCGCCTGCCTAGGTGTTGATGGGTAGCCGACGATTCAGCGAAGCTGCCTTAACAGCTCTTCGCGCTCGGCGGCGAGCCGCCCTCGCGGGAACTGCCGCGCGTGGGCCTCGAGCAGCCGCCGAGCCTCGACGTCGGCCATGACGTCGTTGGCCTCGATGGCCCTCCGCGCCTGGTTGACCAGGCTCCTCTCGACCTCGCCGGCGGTCGGTCGAACGGCGCTCGCCGGCGGCGCGGCCCGGTGACTTCTTGTCTTCGCGTTCGAGGGAGCGGGCGTGCCGGTCGCCATCGCTTCGCCGCGCGCGCTTCCGTGTTCCGTCCGCGAAGAGATCTCGTGCGTGGTCGCCGCGGCGGGCGCCGCTGCGCCGGGCATCCCGTCTCCACCGGCAGGGCCCGCGGCGCTCTGGGCGCCATCTCGCGCGGGGGGCGCCACGGCGTCCCGCGCCGCGGGCGCGGTGGCAGCGGCGCGGACCGCCGCCGCCCTGATCCACGATTCCTGGTCGGTCAAGGGCGGCACGGCGGAGACGAGCGCGCCGGTCAGCAGAACGAGCGCGGCCTGAACGACGATCCTCAGGCCCAGCCGGCGCAGCGAGGCCACCCGCGACGCGCGACGGCCGAACCCCAGTGCAAGCGGCACGCAAATGCTCCCGTCCCTGCCCTGAGAGCGCTCCTGCGCCTGCCACCGTCCCCCCTGCACCTCGAGCTCCTTGTGCGCCCGCCGGTGTCGCGTCTTCACCGTGTCCAGCGGGAGCCCCTGCTCGGCGGCAATCTCGGCGAGCGGGACCTCCTCGAGGTCGTGCTTGATCACGAGATCCCGGTACTTGGGATCGAGTTGGTCGATCAGCTGCCGGGTGAGCTTTTCCCGCTGCCGTCTGCGGAGCAGCTCTTCCGGCGTGGGGAGCTCATCTCGGACCTCGCACTCATCGAACGACGTGAGCACCTCGCCGCGGCAGCGCGCGTCCCGGACGTGGTTGCGCGCCTGGTTGACGGCGATCGTGACGCGGTAGGGCCCCGGATCTCCGCCCGGCTCGATCCGTTGGTCGGCGTCGAGCCCCCGCAGCAGCGCTTCCTGGGCAATATCCTCGGCGTTTCGCGCCGGTACACCGTGGCGCCTGGCCAGGCGCCGGAAGAGCTCGAAGCCGGGGGAGATGGTCGCTGGCTTGGCCACGGTAAGCAGCACACGCGAGGCGGCCCCAAAGGTTCAGAGAAATGAGTCGAGGAGCAATTTCGGTCGGACAATGTGCCGCCATGTAGTTTCTTGGGCTACGCTTGGCCACGTCTGACGGATGGTTGAACGCATTCCCTCATCCGACCGCCAATTCCCACCGAAGCCGCCGAGACGTGGCGGTTTCTGCCGGTTGACGCCTAGCAGCCGGCGTCGGTACCGTCGCGGCATGCGTTGCATTGCGCATTCACTCTCGATTTTTCTTGCGCTCGGGGCCGCAACAGGCTTCCCGAACTCGGCCAGCGCGGACGATATCTATCCGAAGGCGGGACCGAGCGACCGATCGACGGTGAAGGAGCACGTTCGCCGTGGTCAGAAAGCGCGGAAGGCCGGGCTGTGGACCGAGGCAACCGCTGAATACAAGGCAGCTTTGGAGGCCGCGGACGCGGCGACCAGCACCGAGGTGGAGCGCGCGGAGCTCGCCGGCGAGCTCGGCCTTTGCGAGCTCGCGCTGCACAGGTACCGCGACGCGGCCGAGCACCTGGCCAGGAGCCTAGAACAGCGCGAAGCGTTGCCGGAAGCGCTCCAGCGGCGATTCGAGGCAGGGCAGCGCAACGCAGCGCCGCACGTCGCGCGGCTCGTGCTCGGCGTCGATCCGCCCGACGCCGAGGTGCTCGTCGACGGCAAGCGCATCGGCCGGACCGCGCGGACCTACACGCTGTTCTTCGAGCCAGGCCAACACATGGTGCGGGGCCGTGCACCGGGCTGTAAGGACGCTCTTCATTACTTGCGCGCAGTGGCGGGCGCGGAGCACGAGTTCACGATGCCGTTGCTGTGTGCGGCGGCGAGCGGCACCAAGGAGGCGAGCGGCGCCAAGGGGACCACGACCGCGACGCCGACTCCCGTGCGTGCTTTGCCCGCGCCGCGCGCGCAGGCCCCCAGCCCGTGGGCCTCGTGGCCGGGCACGCTGCGTGTCGTGGGGATCTCGCTCGCGACGGGCACCGTATCGGCAGGCGCCATCCTCATGATCAGCGCCAGCAAGCTCGATCAGGACATGAGCGCGCGGCGTGACCAGCTCACGAGCGACCCGAGATCGAGCTCGTCCATGTGCTGGCAAGCGCCGGAGCGCTCGCCGTGCGGCGAGCTGCGGCGCCTGCGCGACGCGCGCAACCTGTCCGACCGGGTGGGCATGGCCCTGGTCCTGACGGGCGGTGTGATCGGCGCGGCCACCGCCGCGTCGTTCTTCACGGACTTCTCCTTCCTGGGCCGCACGTCAGCTCAGGATCGGGTCCAGATATCGCCCGTCGTGACCGGGCACGAGACGGGCGTGAGCATCGAGGGGGTGTGGTGACCATGCCGAGTACCGAGGGGATGCGGCCACAGGCAGACCGAAGAGCGGTGGCCGCCGCCATTGCTGTCGTGGTCTGTGCGTGGGGAGCGAGCAGCACGCTGCTAGCTTGCACTTCGTACCGCGACGATTGCTGGGAGGTGATGGAGTGCGCCCCTGCGCCTGAGCCGACTTTCTGTGACGGCGACCCAGTGACCGCAATGGCGCTCGACGAGTGCGGGGTGTTCGTCAGCGAGCAGGGCGACGACAACAGCCCCGGAACGAAGGACGCTCCGGTGAAGACCCTGCAACACGCGATTGGGCTCGCCGCGCATGGGCGAAGCCACGACGAGGAGCCGACCCGGCGCGTGTACGCGTGCGGCGGGAAGTTCATGGAGACGATCTCGCTGCCCTCGGGCGTCGACCTCTGGGGCGGGCGTCGGTGTGACGGCGGGGATTGGTCGTACGAGGGCTCATTCGAAGGGCCGGATCACCCGACGATCATCGCTCCGCCGGGGGGGATCCCGCTGCGGATCCTCGGCGAGGAGGGTGCGGCGCTCGCGGGAAACGACGCGACGTCGGTGATCGCCGGCGTGCGCGTCGTGGCGGCGGACGCCTCGGCGCGCGATGGCAAGTCGTCGATCGGGATGATTCTGAGCACGGGGGCCAGGGCGAGCGTGCGGGAGAGCGTCATTCTCGCGGGCGACGGCAAAGATGGAGAGCCGGGCAAGGACGCGCCGAGCTATCGAGCGACGGATGGCGTGGAGGGGAACGATGGCGCGTCTGCCTGCACGGCCGACGCCGCCGTGGGCGCCCTTCCGGTGGCCAACATGTGCGACGACGGCATCGAGTCGACGGGCGGATACGGCGGCGACGGCGGGCTTAACGGCGGTGGCGATGGCACGCGAGGACAGCCCGAGCCCGCGGAAAATCCCGAGGGCAAAGGCCTTGGAGGAACCGGGGCCAACAGCATGAGGTGCGAAGACGGGAGAGACGGCGCGGAGGGCGCCGACCGTGGTCGCGGCGGCGGCGCGACGGGTGAAGGGTACCTCAACATCGATGGATGGATTGGCGTCCGGGGTGAAGACGGAAAGAAGGGCGGCGCCGGCCAAGGAGGGGGTGGCGGAGGTGGCAGCAAGTCGCGCGGGCCCATGTATGCGTGTCCGACAAGCCGCCCTCAACGTGGTGCGGCCGGCGGCTCGGGGGGAAGCGGGGGCTGCGGCGGCGATGGCGGCAGGGGTGGCGGCTATGGCGGCGCGAGCATCGGGATCGTCGCACTGGAGGACACCAAGCTGGAACTCGCGGCGACGCTGGTTGTCGCGGGCAACGGCGGTAGGGGCGGGGTGGGCGGAACGGGCCAACTAGGCGGTATGGGTCAACCGGGAGGCCAAGGGGGCTTGGGTTATGGTACTACTGGCATGTGGAAAGCGTGTGACGGCGGCTACGGAGGGACCGGCGGCCGCGGCGGTGATGCCGGTGGTGGGCTCGGAGGCGCTTCCGTCGGCATCGCGTACGTGGTCCCCAATCTGGCCCTCCTGCCCGGCACGACCATCGAGGTCGGGAACGCCGGAGAAGGTGGTCCCGCAGGAAACGCCAGCCTAGACGACGAGGTGGGCAAAGGCCGGTTCGGCCCGTTGGGTCCAATCTATCGTTTCGGCGCGGCAAACGAGCTGCCCCGTTGAGTCGCTCACGGTGGCGCTGTCGTCGAGGAGTGCCGATGGTGTCAAGTTCCACGATCTTCCAGCTCCTTGTCCTCCCGCTCGTCGCTGCCGGTTGCGGCACCGCGCCAGCGGTGAACACGCCCAGCGAGCCGGTCCCAGAGCCGGTATGCATGGAGCAGCTTGCCGCGGGTCAGGTGATCGATGGCTGCGGTGTGTTCGTCAATGGGCCATTTTTCGGCGGTGACGACGCGAACCCGGGCACGAAGGACAGGCCCGTTCGCTCGGTGCAGCGCGGGATCGAGCTCGCACGCACCGGGCGCGGTCGCGTATTCGTAACCAACGACGGCTTTGACGAGTCCGTTACGCTGCCCTCCGGCGTGGATATCTATGGAGGCTTCCAAACCCTCGGATGGGCACGCCTGCCGGACGATACGACCAAGATCGTTCCCCGCGACGGCAGGCGCATCGTGATGATCGTCGAGCCAGCGGGCGCGGGCGACACCGGGACCGCGGATGGAGTCTCGACGATCGACCACATGACCCTCCTCAGCGGAACCCATGTCGGGGTGCTCGTTCGGTCAGGCGCGGTGGTGGAGTTCGTCCGGAGCGAGCTTCGCGCTTCCTCTGGGTGGCGGGGCAGCGATGGGGAAGAGTGGGAGTACCCGAACCGAGCAGCGACTGGCCCCGACGGCCTATACGGTGGGGACGCGTGCTCTGACGCCACCGTCGCCGGGGGTGTGGCGGTGACGAGCCCTTGTGAGGACGGAGCTCCAAGCATTGGCGGCAAAGGCGGCGACGGGCTCCCGAACGGCGCCGAGGACGGCGGCGCTGGCGCGCCGGTCCCGACGCCGAACCCCACGAACTCAGGACGCGGTGGCCACGCGGGCAGCGACGAGTTCGGCTGCCAAACCGGAGCCGCTGGGAGTTCTGGGGCCCTGGGAATGGCGGGTGCGGCCGGCGAGGGCATCGGGCACATCAGTGAGACAGGATGGGAGGGCGACAAGGGAGGTGACGGCAGCAGGGGCATGCCGGGCCAAGGGGGAGGTGGCGGCGGCGGCCGTCGAGGCGGCCTCTCCGCCTGCGGCGTTGCCACAAAGGGTGGGGCGGGCGGCGGCTCCGGAGGCGCGGGAGGCTGCGGCGGCCGAGGGGGGCGAGGGGGCGGGAACGGCTACCCCTCGATCGGCATCATTGCGCTCCATGCGAAGGTCACCGTGCGAGACAGCGCGATCGTGACCCAAGATGCCGGATCAGGCGGCGACGGAGGGCCACCCGAGCGAGGCGGCAAAGGCGGTCGAGGTGCGCCGGGCGGCGCCCTGGACGACGGCGCATGGTCCTGCCAAGGGGGCAACGGCGGCCTAGGGGGCGACGGAGGTTACGGCGGCCCCGGGCGTGGCGGCGACTCGATCGGCATCGCCTACCTCGACCAGGACCAGCTTACGCTGGAGGGCGTGACCTACGAGCTGGGACCGCCGGGAACGGGCGGCGTGAGCTGGGATTGGTCTGGCGAAGAGATCCGGGGGGAGGACGGCACCCGGGTCGAAACGCTGCGTTTCCCTGAATAGGATCACGACACTTCAGGCGAACCCTGTAATGACAGGGCGCCGACGGTGGCACGCTCGGAGCTCCACGAGGGCGCCCGCGGGCCTGCTGGTGGCGACGTGGACAGCCGCGCGGCGCCCCAGGAGCACGCCGCCGAGACCTCGCTCGCGGAGCTCGCCGGCGAGGGTCACGAGCTCAGCGGCCTCCGCCTCGACCCCGCGGCCGGTCCGCAGGCCGTGGCGCCACGCACCCCCAAGCACACCTCTCCGGTTCCGCGACTGTCCGCGCATTGGGGACGGACAACCTGGCGCTCGGGGCGCGATCCAGGGTCGAGCAATGTCCTAGCGCTTTGGTGGGGACGCTTGCTTCTGGAAAACGTGCGGGCGAGCGTGCGCGAGCGAGAAAAATCGCGGGGTGGAGGCAATGAGCATGGGCGAAAGATCCAGACCGAGGCGACGGAGAACGATCCTTGCGGTCGCTGTGGCCGCCCTGGCGCTCGGCGCGGCAGGGGCCGGGTGCTTGTGGAAGTTCGGGGACGACACGTTCGGGAGCTTCTGCGCGGCGGCGGTGGGTGGCGAGGAGCACTGCGTGGGCGAGAATCAGGGGCCGGGCGCCGCGTGGGCCCAGGCCGAGACGGACGGCGCTCTGCCCATCGAGCTGTGGGCCACCTGGCCGAACAACAAGACGCCGGAGGAGATCGTCGCAAGCGATTACTCGCTCGGCGTCTGGTTCGGCCACATCGACGAGGCGATCGCGTACGTGCGCGACGACGCGAGGAACGCCGAGTCCCTGCGGGCGACGCTCGCGGGCAAGCTCGCGCGGCTGCTCGACGAGGCGAGGGACCGCCAGAGGGTGCTGCTCGCGGAGGCGCCGGTCGACGCCCCGGGCAACTTCAAGAAAGCAATGATCGACAAGGCCAGCGCCGAGCGGGAGCCGCTCGCCGCCGCGCTCGCGGCCGACAGGCAGGCCATGGCGGCCGTGCAGGCGGTCTTCGACCAGGCCCGGAGCGACGTCGCGCCGCTGCGATCGAAATACGCGGGCGTCGCGGCGCGCTTCGCCGCGTACCGCGCGACCGAGGCGGCGGAGACGGCGGCGTACGCGGAGCTCTCGGCGCAGGCGTCGCGGTCGGACATCGACGGCCTCGACGGCGTGGAGCAGGCGGTGCTCGCGACGGCGCGCGAGGCGAGCCGCTCGCCCGGCGAGCTCACCGCGGAGATCCTGAGGTGGTCGGCGACGCTCCAGGTCTTCGCGGCCTCGTTCGACGAGGCAATGGCGCCGCACAGGGAGCTGCTCGCGACGCACGGCGCGGTGCTGCCGGACATGACGTCGGGCGCGCTGCGCTCGCTGAATGCGATGCTGGGTTATGTGAAGGGTCGCGTCGCCCGGAGCGACGCGACCGCGGCGGCGCTGCTCGGCGGCATCGCGCTGCGCCGGCAGGCGCTCCGCGTGCTGCAGATGGACGAGGGGGCACGCGAGGCCGTCGCAGGGGCGCGGACCCGCAAGGCGTCGGACGCCTTCGAGCAGCGTGCGCGCGCGCAGGTCGCAGCGCTGTCGGCGGCGGCGCCGGTGAGCGAGAAGCTCGGGCTGCCGCTCTTGGCCGAGCGGTGCGGGGAGCTCCTGGCGCTGGCGCAGCTGCGACCGCTCTGCGAGGCGGCGGGGTCGTCCTGGCGCGAGGCCGGGTGCGCGGAGCTTCGAGGAAGGTTCGACGCCGCGGAGGCCGAGCTCAGGACGGGGGTGCCGCAGAAGATCGCGGCGGGCCTCGCGGCGCTGCGGGAGAAGGGCATGGCCGCGGCGGAGCTCGACGCGGCTCAGGCGAGGCTCGACGCGGGGGACGTGAAGGGCGCCGCGATCGCGTATGACGCCGCCGTGCGCGGCGCGGAGGGGACATGAGAGGCTCCAAGGACGTTGCGCTGCGCGGCCGGAGCGCCGCGGTGTTCCAGAGGCTCGTCGCGCTGGTCACGGCGCTGGCGGTGCTGGCGCCGTCGTTCGCGTGGGCCGGTACGCCGTACAGCCTCGACTGGGTCACCACCTCGTTCAACACGAGGTGCTTGACGCCCGAGCTCGACGACCCCGGAGCGCCTTACTTCCACGTGAACCAGACGCCGCTCCCCACCTACGAGGTCCCGGGCGAGTTCGTGTTCAACGCCGACGGCTCGGAGAGCAACCGGATGGAGGCGGCGTTCGATTCGGTGCTGCTCGTGATGGGCATGAACGACTTCCATTTCCACGTCACCAGGAAGGGCGGCGACAACACGTGCGTCGACGCGCGCGAGGTGGTGCACCTCGTCTCGGAACCGCTCGGGCTGAACAAGCCGCTCTTCGACGTCCGGCACCGCGGGGTGGCGTTCTCCGGCGCCACGACCCTCGACCTGAGCCTCGCGGAGATCAACCCGGCGCTGGCGCGCGACATCGAGATCCTGCTGGCCGAGATCGCCAAGGAGCGCGCGGCGCTCGTGGCGAACGCACGGGCGGTGGGCCTGCTGGCGGAGAAGATGGACCTGCTACAGCAGCTGGACACCGAGCTGAAGGACCTGGTCAGCCGGCCGCTGGACGAGATCTCGCGGACCGACCTCGAGGCGATCCTGGATCGGTACAAGGACGCGGTCGCGCCGGAGACGCGAGCGGCGATGGAGCAGCTCGTCGACGACCTGAAGAAGAGCGTCAGCGATCTCGAGGACGAGGTCGCGCGGCTGATGGACGATTTCGGCGCGCAGGCGGACGAGGTGGCCGACCTGGCGACGGAAGACGCGCGCGCCGAGGGGTGGGATCCGGACGACCCGCAAACGTACGCGCTCGGGGAGAGCGAGGTGCCGTGGGTCGAGGTGCCGAACGTCGCGGGGGTCGACGGGGCGTTCGAGGAGGGGCGGGATCCCTACGCGGCGTACGCGGACGCGGTGCTCGCTGCGCTGGAGGCGGATGTCAGCGGCCGGGTGGTGGTCCTCCGGGCGGACTTCGTGGCGAACGTGCGGGCGTGGAGGGCGAACAGCGCGGCGCTGGAGATCGCGCTGCGCGACCGGATGGGGGTGTCGCTCGCGGAGACCAACGCGTTCCTGAAGGCGCAGAACCGGATCACCGGGTTCGTGCGGCAGTTCATGGATGCGTCGGACTGGTTCGAGGACTCGCCGATCCTGCCGGATCTGCGGGTGCAGGTGGACACGGTGCTGAAGCCGCGGTTCGACGCGCTCGCGGACCAGATGAAGGACAACCTCAACCTGTGGACAGGGGACGGGTTCGATC
The DNA here is from genome assembly GCF_051525235.1 of Sorangium sp. So ce124. Classification (NCBI taxonomy): domain Bacteria; kingdom Pseudomonadati; phylum Myxococcota; order Polyangiales; family Polyangiaceae; genus Sorangium; species Sorangium sp. So ce124. The sequence continues at coordinate 2,239,246 of NZ_CP150312.1, read as the reverse complement.
TGGAGCAGACGCAGCTCTACCAGACGATCAGCGCGTTCGCGGGGGCGATGTCGACGGTCGCCGAGGGGTTCAAGGCGTACGCGGAGGTGATGCAGACGCTGGTGCACGCGACGACGCGCATCGGGGTCGGCTTCGTGCCGGTGGTGGGGCCGGCGCTCGACCTGTGCGAGGCCGTGACGGGCAAGGCGTGGTGCCTGCCGTCGGGGCAGGAGCTGAGCGACGAGGAGCGGATCTTCTCGGGGATGGGGTTCGGGCTCGGCGCGGTCGGGCCGATGTGGCGCGCGGTCAAGATCAGCAGCGGGCTGCGGCCGGCGGCGATCCGGGTGGCCGGGGAGATCGCCGAGATCGAGGAGGTGTTCGCCAAGATCGTGAAAACGAACCGCGTCCGGGGGTACAAGAACCTCCCCGGGGCAATCACGACCAAGGCGGTGAACATCTTCGAGAAGAAAGCGGCCAAGTTCCTGGTGGACGACGGAAGAGCGCTCATCGGGGTCGGGGACGACGGCGTGCGCAGGGTGCTCGACATTCCGAAGGAGTCACCCCCTCATACCATCGAGGGGAAGGCGCCGGACTTCGTCTCATTACGCGGAGGGAACGAGCTGATTCTCAGCGAGGCAAAAGGCGGGCACGAGGTGAGCGTCAAGGACGTGATCGAGCAGTTGACGAACGCGATGGAAACGCTGAAGACGAAGTGGGGGCTCGATGGCGACGTTGCCCGCTTGGAGGTCATCATGGAGCAGGGGGCGAAATTCAATAACCGGAACATCGGCGTGCGGGACGGCTACATGGTCAACCTGCGCACGGGCAAGCCCGTCACCGTGGACAACAAGGTCATCATGGTGATCCGGCTATGAGCGAAGCAGGCCCTATGTTCTACGCGTGGTGCGACGAGGCGAACCGGGTCGACGCGCTCGCGGCAGCGCTGTCGGCGCTGGTGATCCCGGGAGACCTCATCCGCGTGGCGATGGACAACGACATCTGGCAAAAAACGCACTCCATCGACGAGGCGGTCGCGACGGTCCGCGCCCACTTCTCCGGATGGATCAACGCGGACCTATCTTTCGGTGTCACGCTGCGCCACCCCGAGCGCGCCGTCTGCTTCGGCATCGCGTGCTACACGGAAGAATGCGAACGTGACTCTCCCTTCGGCCCCCTCGTCTTGCGGGTGTGCGACAAGTCGGATTTTCTCAGTCCTGAACTCGATCTCGTCTTGGGCAAGGGCGCACGCTCGATCGAGACCGAGGCTGCGGTGGCGTGGCTCGTGATTGAGGACGACCTCGAGGACCTCCTGCTCCGCTTCTACGCGCCAGACGCCAGCGGACGGATCCCGACCGGCGCGTGCACGAACGCTTGGGACTGGGTCGCGCCGGTCGACATGTGCGCCACGTACAACGCGAACGCCGCGGAACTCGCGCGCGATCTCGCCCTGTCATGGGTGCAACTCCACGACAAGGGCAAGATCAAGCGCGCCGCAGGCATGTCGCTCGATGCGCTCCGCGCACGGGTGGAAGCCGCGCCGGCCGGTGCGCGCGTCGCCATGAAAGGTGACAGCGAGCACGCGCGTTCGCTCTCCCGCGAGACCGTCCTCAAGGCGCTGGCAGCACCGCCTTCCGCGTTGCTCGACGCGCTCGAAGCATCGGCGGTGCCCGACGATGCGTGGCGCGCCGCCGCGCCGCGCGCGAGAGAGATTTTGGACCTGACAGAGCAGATCGAGGAGATCAAAGGCCTCCCCACCTCGCGGGTGGACACGACCACGCGCAGGCACGTCCGCTTCCTCGAAGAGCACGCCCCATTCCGCGTGCGCCGCCTTTCGAGCGGCGGCGTGGTGCTCGCGACCCACCCGTACCGCTCGCTCTGGCCTCTCTGGTCCGACGCCCTCTTCGTGCTCGGCCTGATGTCCTGACGCAGGTCGTGCACGCTCTCCCATCTCCGGACTTCGCACCCACGTCGTACGAGCCAGACGGCAGACCCCTCCCTGAGCGCGCGGAGCGTGCGAATAGGGAGGGGCGGACCGCGCGCAGGCGCGGAGCGCCGAGCACGGGCCGGGGGTGGGCATCCGCTCTCTCGGAGCCGTTCTCCGGTGACGGCGGCCCCCGCCACGCTGGCCACATCGACGAGTCCGTTCAGCATCGCGGTGGGGCTCGACGGCAGCGTCTACATCGCCGATGGGGGCAATCACAGCGTCCGTCGTGTGGCGCCCGACGGCATCATTGCCACGGTAGCCGGCACGGGGGCGTGGGGCTTCGGAGGCGAAGGTGGACCGGTCGAACCCGCTCGCCCGGTGCGCCTGGGTCGCGTTCTGCGCGGTGTGCCTACCTTGGGCCCCCTCGGTGTCACCTCCGCGCGCGTCGCTGAGGGGGCGCGCAGAACTACCAAATCGAGCCCTTCATTTTCCCCGTTTTTCGGCCCCTCAGCGACGCTTCCAAAAACACCTAACCCCGCGACATCGCTTGATGTTCTTTCCGGGCGCGTAGCCCGGTAGTTCGCGGCGAACTACCGGGAGCGCAGAATGAATAGGCGTTTGCGGGACTGCGCCTGAGCAGCAGCGGCGGCGAGGTCCCGGCGCAGTCCCGCAAACGTCGGGTTGGACCGGGCCGGTTCGCGGCCGGGCGAGGCGGTCGCGAGGCCTATGGAGATCCTGCCCGAGAAGGCAGCAGAGGGCGGGCGTGGCGGGGCTCGCACGCGTGGTGCATCCCGCCGCCACGACGTTGGGCGCAGACGTGCCGAGGCAGAGCGCGGCGCCGACGGAGGCCCAGAAGCACGCACGCCGCCGACGTGGACGGCGCAGAAGGCGGATCGATCCCTGACCGCCGCGCAACGGAGGTGGTGTTGTTGCTCCTGCCCAGGCCAGCAATGCTCATGACGTGTCCGGAGGGGCAGCGGAAGAGGCGACGACGCACGACGGCAGCGGGCGGCGAGCCATCGCAGCCTGACCGCAGCGAGGACAGATGGACAGGTCGATCCCCGTGAGCTCGGCGAGCAGCGTGCACCAGTCGACCTTGACGACGTGGCGCGCAGAGGGCTCGTGCTCGTGAGAGCTGGCTTCCCGGTGCTCATCTCCCCCGACAGCGCACTGCCCTGCGTCTCGCGCCGCCAGGATCCTCGTGCGTGCCACCTCGAGCGTGGTGGTGGCGTGACACGCAGCCATCAAGCCGAAGTGTCGGATCTTCACGAAGCGATGAGGCAGCACGTGCAGCAGGAAGCGACGCAGAAACTCCTCTGCGGAGAGCGTCACGGTCTTGTCTCCGCGGGTCCGGAAGCACACGCCGCGCTCATCCATCCACCGCAGCCGGTGATTGGACAGCCCGACACGGTGGGTATAGCGACCGAGGTAAGCAAAGACCTGCTCGGGCCCAGCGAAGGGCGGCTTGGCGTACACCACCCAGGGTTTGCGGTAGAGCGCGCCGAGCAGCGCAGCGAAGGCAGCGGGGTTGGCCAGCGCGGCGGCCTCGCCGGTCAGGTCGAGCTCTCCTTGATCATAGGCCTGCCGGAGCGCGGCGAGCAACTTGCCACGGAAGAGCTTGCCGAGGACCTGCACAGGGAAGAGGTAGCCGCGCCGCCCCTCGATCCAGCGCGAGCCGTCGAGCGAGAGCCCACCGCCCGTGACGATGCAGTGCAGGTGCGGATGGAAGCTGAGATTGCGGCTCCAGGTGTGCAGCACGGCGGTGACACCGATGTCGGCGCCGAGCCGCCTGGGATCGCGGCCGAGCGTGAGCAGGGTCTGCGAGCCGCACTGGAAGAGCAGATCGAAGACCGTCTGCGGGTTGACGAGCGCCAGCGGGCGCAGCTCAGCCGGGAGCGTGAAGACGACGTGGAAGTAGTGCGTCGGCAGGATGCGCTGCTGCCGCTCGGCGATCCACCTGGCCTGGCTGAGGCTCTGGCACTTGGGACAGTGGCGGTTGCGGCAGGAGTTGTACGAGGGCTGCTCGTGGCCGCAGCTCGTGCACACGTCGACATGGCCGCCCAGCACCGCGGTCCTGCACGCGGCGATGTCGCGTAGGACCTTGCGCTGGGCGGCGGAGACGGCGTGGGCGCGCAGGTAGGCCTCGCCGTGGGCGCGGACGATATCCGCGACCTCGAGACGAGGCCTACCCGTCGCCGCGGGCCGCGGCGCCAGGCGATGCGGGTGCACGCGACCTCAGCCGAGCTTCTTCTTGGCCTCCTGGGTGCCGAGCACCTCGACCGGGCTGCGGGTGCGACCGACGTGAGCCTGGCTGACGCGGACGTAGCGGACGGTGGTGCGGATGGAGCGATGGCCGAGCAGGGCCTGGATGACGCGGATGTCGGTGCCGAGCTCGAGCAGGTGGGTGGCGAAGCTGTGCCGCAGCACGTGCGGGGTGACGCGCTTGTGCAGCTTGCAGCGCCTCGCCGCCTCGCGCAGCGCGTTGCGCACCGCCTCGTGCGAGATGACCGAGCCCTGCTTGCGACCCGGGAACAGCTCCGGTCCAGCGGGTCTCTCCGCCCGCCAGTAGATGCGCAGCGCGGTCAGCACGGGGGCGCTGAGCATCACGTACCGATCACGCCCGAGCTTGCCATTGCGGACGTGGATGAGGTTGCGCTTGCTGTCGACGTCCTCGACCCGCAGCGAGCAGACCTCATCGATCCGCAGACCGGCGCCGTACGCCGTCAGGACGATCGTGCGCTGCTTGACCGAGCCGATCGCGTTGAGCAGCGCCTCGACCTCGGTGCCGCTGAGGACCGGCGGCAGCTTCTGGGGTACCTTCGGCCAGGGGATCGCGACGGCGACCTCCGGACGCCCGAGCGTGGTGGCGTAGAGGAACTTGATCGCCGCCACGTACTGGTGCTGGGTCGCCTCCGCGATCTTTCGCTGCTCGGCGAGGTAGAGCAAAAACGCGCGCACCTCGTCGAGACCCATCTGCTGCGGCGGCTTGCGGTGGTAGGCTACGAAGGCCCGTGCGCAGCGGAGGTAATTGTCGCACGTCGACGGCTTGTATCGCCGCAGCTTCAGGTCTTCGGCCATTCGATCGCGGAGCTGTCCCATCGCTGCCCTCCTGGTGGACGCGGCGCCCGGGCAGGGGCGTCGCGAACGGCAGGGTGGGCAGGGAATGAGGCGGCGGGCGGCCAGTCCTGCGCGGCGCCGGGCTCTTTTTTCGCAATAAATACTGGCAAAATCCGCGCTGCGGCAGCAATGCCTGCCGTGACAACCGCAGCGAAGACAAGGATCCGAGCCGCGGCAGGAAACCGCGGCTCGGTATCCGCAATGCTTAACGGAGCAGGGCCCGCAGCAGCTTCTTGAGCCTCACGCCGAGCTCCTGCACCTCGTCCGCATCGCGCTCGCGGTCGCAGCAGTCATCGCGGTCGACCTCAGCAGGCACAGGAGCTGCCGCGAAGCGGCTTGGTCCAACGGGCCGCCTGCAGCCACCGGGGCGCCCGCTGCGGGCTGGCTGGCGTGGTCAACGACCGCGCCCGGCGCTCGGTGGTGCAGCGCGCGGACAAGGGATGCGCCGTTGCTCGGCGACGGCGAGCCCGCCTCCAGTCCCGCGGACGTGGGAGCACCTCCACCTAAAGGGCCGCCCTTGCCGTTCAGCTCGGGGATCGCCTCGTCCAGAGGCGCGAAGTCCCCCAAGCCGAGCTCAGCGACCTTGCGCGCCGCGCGCTTGTAGTGGTGGATCTGGCGGCTCGACTTATGCCCGGTCCGATCAGAGATCCACGTCTCCGTGCGGCAGTTCGCGAGCTTGATTGTAATGAAAGTCGCACGGGTGTCATGCAAGCGTATATTCAGCCGCGACTGCGTGGTCTCGAACAGCTCGGGCCGATCGATGCCAGCACGGCGCAGGTGATTTCGAAAGTTATGCGCCCCACTGCGCCACGGCAGAGGCCCGCTCGGCCCAATGAAGACACGCTCCTTCGGAGGACATATAGCGAAATAGGTCCGAAGCGCGCGCACGACGTCGGGGGAGAGTGCCCACGCGCGTGGGTCATCCGTCTTGTTCTCGTCGAGCACCACGGCGCCGCGCTCGAGATCGAGGTCGGACGGCTCCAGCCTTCCGGCCTCGTCTGCCCGCATTCCCTCGCGAATCAGGAAGCCATAATAGATCCGATAGGACAGCGGAATATTCACCGCCGCCATGAGGCGCCTATCCTCGTCGGGATAGAGGGAGCCTTTGGCCTTGTTGTCCTCCGCCTTGGGGATCCATCCACGCGGCAGCGGATTGCTGGCGATGATGCGCGCCGGATAGGTCGCGAGCGCGAGTATCCGATGAATGACCTTTGCGACTCCTTGACGCGAGGAGTCCTCAAGATGTCCTGGCAGCATGGAGATCGCTCGGTCCGCATGATCGAGCGTCAAACGAGGGAGAGGAACGGGGCCGAGCACCGCTAGAACATGATTCAGCTTATGCCGGTATTGTTCCGGATGGCGAAGCGCTTTCACATGCAGTGGGTATTGCTCGGCGAGCCTTCCAGACACAACCAACTCGGCGAACTCAGCGAAGGTTGTTTCCCCGGACGCGCGAGCACGCGCTTCGCCCCTGCAGAGCTGCTCGATGGCAAGCCGGACGTCGCGGAGCGCGCTGCCCTCGCGCGCCGCAGCCCGCTCCAGCAGCGGCAAGCCGAGAACGATCTGGCCGGCTGCGAGCAGGCGCCCGGCGAGGTCGGCCAGCACCTCCAAGCGCGCGTTGGCTTCCTGCTCGGTCCGGCATGTCGGCAAGCTGAACGTGGATCGACCGGCCTCGCCGAGGCTGAGGCGCGCGGTCCACGTCTTCCCGCGCAGCCGGACGGACCCGGAGCCGTTGGCGCGCTTGTCTCCTGCTGGGCTGCCAGGGGCGCGGGCGGCCAGCTTCGGGTGCTCCGTCGTGCTCGCCGAACCCGGCGAGTCTGCGGCGACCGCCGCTGCTTCCTCCACCGGAGTGGCACGTCCGGCGGAGCGGCTCGAACGCAGACGCCGATCAGTCGATGCCGGTGCAGGGAGGGATGAGGCGGGGGACGACGCCGAGCGCTTGGCGCGCACCCGTCGCTGGGGTACGTCGGTCATGGGTCGGTCTCCGGTGAACGCGGGGGTCGATCAAGGGCCCGTCCGGCGTTCCAGCGCCGAGCGGGCCCGCTCTACTTCGGCGGCAGCCTAGCACGGCTTGTTGCTGCGGGAGGAGCGCTCGCCCGGTCGGTGCGCGGGCATGGGACAGATTCGAGACCGGCGGAGGCCAGCACGGCGGCAACCCGCGTGCGCTCATCCGCCTCTGTCGTGCGACGCGAGGCCGGCTCACTGGCCAGCGCCCGCAGGTAGGCCACGAACGCCTCGCGCTGGACCAAGCGCAACTTGCCGAGTTTCGTGATCAGCAGGGGAAAGCCCGGCGCGCGGATCGTGTCGAGGAAGACGCGCGCGGGGATGCCGGTTACCGACTCGACGTTCTTCTGTGAGAGCATCTCCGGCGGCGGCGCCGTAATCGTCAGCCCATCCAGGGGGATCGCGAGCGTTGCGGTTGCCGTCGCCGTCCCTGTCTGGTCGATCACCTTCGGGCTGGACCATCCGCCGGGGGAAAGCTCCGGGCTCTCTTTGTAGCTGGCGCGCACGCCGCTGCCGGCCTGACGAAAAGCAAGCGGTGCCGATACACGGGCGAGAGCCGCTCGTGTCATGCTGTACCTCCATCTGTGTTGGGTTCGTGCGCAACCGTGACCGACGCCGCCAGAAGGTGCCCGAAAAGGTATCTCGGAGCCGACGGTATCTCACTGCGAGATACCCTCTGTGCGCGTTTAAGAAAACACCGCGTCGTGTCGCGAGGTTAGATGTTCTGGAAGGCGCCGAAGAGGGGCCGGAAGATGGGGGGAGCGAAGGGCGTCATTTGGTATCTCGGAGCGACCGGCCGGCACCGTCTGGGGAGGTCGCGCCGCGGCGTGCGCTGAGACCGGCTGCGATCGTGGGCGCGGCCGTGCCGTGGCGGTAAGGGCCATCGGCGGCATCGCGTCGTCGCCATCGCCGATCGGCACACGCTGCCAACGGAACTGCGTCAATTCCGTGCGGTGTCCGTCGTGGGGCGCTCCTCGTCGGCGACGAACTCGGGCGGCCTCCAAGCGCCCGGCGCGCTCGGCGAGCACCTCCAGCCGCGGGTTGGTTTCGTCCTCGGTCCAGTACGCCGGCAGACTGGCGGTCCAGGTGTTCCCGCGCAGCCGGACGGAGCCCACGCCGTTGGCGCGCATCGCTGTCGTTGGTTTGCGGGCACCGCGAGCGTCCGGCTTCCAGCATTCCGCCAAGCTCGCCGGCTCGGCGAGGCCGCGTCGGGTGCAGCAGTCTCCCAGCACAACGACGGGCCCCCGCCGCAGCGGCTCGAGCGCACCCGCCGGTTCGGCGGACGACGGCGCGGGGAGGGACGCAGCAGGGAGCGAAGGCGAGCGCTTGGCACGCGCCCGCCTTCGCTGGGCGAGATGAATCATGGGTCGTCTCCGGGTTCCTGGGGGTCCGACGACGGGCTCGCGCGGCATTTTCAACGCCGGACGAGCCCACCACGCGTCCGCCGCAGCCTGCCATCGCCTGCGCCGTGTGGAGGCGCCACCGCTCGGCCGGTGCGTGCGCACGGGATGGGCTCCAGGCCAGCAGCCGCCAGCACGGCGGCAACGCGCGTTTGCTCATCCCCGTCTGCGTCACGGCGCGACGCTGGGTCACCAGCCAGCGCCTGGAGGTAGGCGACGAATGCTTCGCGCTGGACGAGGCGCAGCTTGCCGAGCCTCGTGACCGGCAGCGGGAAGCCCGGCCCGCGGATCGTGTCGAGGAAGACGCGTGCCGGGATCCCGGTGACCGACTCGACGTTCTTCTGCGAGAGCATCTCCGGGTGCGGCGCTGTGAGCGTGAGCCCGTCCAGCGGGATCGCGAGCGTCGCCGTCGCTGTGATGGGATGGGCAAGCCCCCTCGGGGGGCACGATCCTCGGGCAGGCACGTCCGGGAATGTCCTCTCGACCACGCATGTGCCGTGTTCCACCTGACGAAGCGCAAGGGGTGCCGATACACGGGCGAGAGCCGCTCGTGTCATGATGTACCTCCATCCGTGTTGGGTTCGTTCGCAACCGTGACCGACGCCGCCGGAAGGGGCACGAAACGGTAGTTGGACCAAGCCGCTTCGCGGCAGCTCCTGTGCCTGCTGAGGTCGACCGCGATGACTGCTGCGACCGCGAGCGCGATGCGGACGAGGTGCAGGAGCTCGGCGTGAGGCTCAAGAAGCTGCTGCGGGCCCTGCTCCGTTAAGCATTGCGGATACCGAGCCGCGGTTTCCTGCCGCGGCTCGGATCCTTGTCTTCGCTGCGGTTGTCACGGCAGGCATTGCTGCCGCAGCGCGGATTTTGCCAGTATTTATTGCGAAAAAAGAGCCCGGCGCCGCGCAGGACTGGCCGCCCGCCGCCTCATTCCCTGCCCACCCTGCCGTTCGCGACGCCCCTGCCCGGGCGCCGCGTCCACCAGGAGGGCAGCGATGGGACAGCTCCGCGATCGAATGGCCGAAGACCTGAAGCTGCGGCGATACAAGCCGTCGACGTGCGACAATTACCTCCGCTGCGCACGGGCCTTCGTAGCCTACCACCGCAAGCCGCCGCAGCAGATGGGTCTCGACGAGGTGCGCGCGTTTTTGCTCTACCTCGCCGAGCAGCGAAAGATCGCGGAGGCGACCCAGCACCAGTACGTGGCGGCGATCAAGTTCCTCTACGCCACCACGCTCGGGCGTCCGGAGGTCGCCGTCGCGATCCCCTGGCCGAAGGTACCCCAGAAGCTGCCGCCGGTCCTCAGCGGCACCGAGGTCGAGGCGCTGCTCAACGCGATCGGCTCGGTCAAGCAGCGCACGATCGTCCTGACGGCGTACGGCGCCGGTCTGCGGATCGATGAGGTCTGCTCGCTGCGGGTCGAGGACGTCGACAGCAAGCGCAACCTCATCCACGTCCGCAATGGCAAGCTCGGGCGTGATCGGTACGTGATGCTCAGCGCCCCCGTGCTGACCGCGCTGCGCATCTACTGGCGGGCGGAGAGACCCGCTGGACCGGAGCTGTTCCCGGGTCGCAAGCAGGGCTCGGTCATCTCGCACGAGGCGGTGCGCAACGCGCTGCGCGAGGCGGCGAGGCGCTGCAAGCTGCACAAGCGCGTCACCCCGCACGTGCTGCGGCACAGCTTCGCCACCCACCTGCTCGAGCTCGGCACCGACATCCGCGTCATCCAGGCCCTGCTCGGCCATCGCTCCATCCGCACCACCGTCCGCTACGTCCGCGTCAGCCAGGCTCACGTCGGTCGCACCCGCAGCCCGGTCGAGGTGCTCGGCACCCAGGAGGCCAAGAAGAAGCTCGGCTGAGGTCGCGTGCACCCGCATCGCCTGGCGCCGCGGCCCGCGGCGACGGGTAGGCCTCGTCTCGAGGTCGCGGATATCGTCCGCGCCCACGGCGAGGCCTACCTGCGCGCCCACGCCGTCTCCGCCGCCCAGCGCAAGGTCCTACGCGACATCGCCGCGTGCAGGACCGCGGTGCTGGGCGGCCATGTCGACGTGTGCACGAGCTGCGGCCACGAGCAGCCCTCGTACAACTCCTGCCGCAACCGCCACTGTCCCAAGTGCCAGAGCCTCAGCCAGGCCAGGTGGATCGCCGAGCGGCAGCAGCGCATCCTGCCGACGCACTACTTCCACGTCGTCTTCACGCTCCCGGCTGAGCTGCGCCCGCTGGCGCTCGTCAACCCGCAGACGGTCTTCGATCTGCTCTTCCAGTGCGGCTCGCAGACCCTGCTCACGCTCGGCCGCGATCCCAGGCGGCTCGGCGCCGACATCGGTGTCACCGCCGTGCTGCACACCTGGAGCCGCAATCTCAGCTTCCATCCGCACCTGCACTGCATCGTCACGGGCGGTGGGCTCTCGCTCGACGGCTCGCGCTGGATCGAGGGGCGGCGCGGCTACCTCTTCCCTGTGCAGGTCCTCGGCAAGCTCTTCCGTGGCAAGTTGCTCGCCGCGCTCCGGCAGGCCTATGATCAAGGAGAGCTCGACCTGACCGGCGAGGCCGCCGCGCTGGCCAACCCCGCTGCCTTCGCTGCGCTGCTCGGCGCGCTCTACCGCAAACCCTGGGTGGTGTACGCCAAGCCGCCCTTCGCTGGGCCCGAGCAGGTCTTTGCTTACCTCGGTCGCTATACCCACCGTGTCGGGCTGTCCAATCACCGGCTGCGGTGGATGGATGAGCGCGGCGTGTGCTTCCGGACCCGCGGAGACAAGACCGTGACGCTCTCCGCAGAGGAGTTTCTGCGTCGCTTCCTGCTGCACGTGCTGCCTCATCGCTTCGTGAAGATCCGACACTTCGGCTTGATGGCTGCGTGTCACGCCACCACCACGCTCGAGGTGGCACGCACGAGGATCCTGGCGGCGCGAGACGCAGGGCAGTGCGCTGTCGGGGGAGATGAGCACCGGGAAGCCAGCTCTCACGAGCACGAGCCCTCTGCGCGCCACGTCGTCAAGGTCGACTGGTGCACGCTGCTCGCCGAGCTCACGGGGATCGACCTGTCCATCTGTCCTCGCTGCGGTCAGGCTGCGATGGCTCGCCGCCCGCTGCCGTCGTGCGTCGTCGCCTCTTCCGCTGCCCCTCCGGACACGTCATGAGCATTGCTGGCCTGGGCAGGAGCAACAACACCACCTCCGTTGCGCGGCGGTCAGGGATCGATCCGCCTTCTGCGCCGTCCACGTCGGCGGCGTGCGTGCTTCTGGGCCTCCGTCGGCGCCGCGCTCTGCCTCGGCACGTCTGCGCCCAACGTCGTGGCGGCGGGATGCACCACGCGTGCGAGCCCCGCCACGCCCGCCCTCTGCTGCCTTCTCGGGCAGGATCTCCATAGGCCTCGCGACCGCCTCGCCCGGCCGCGAACCGGCCCGGTCCAACCCGACGTTTGCGGGACTGCGCCGGGACCTCGCCGCCGCTGCTGCTCAGGCGCAGTCCCGCAAACGCCTATTCATTGGGCCCGCGTTGGGCCACGTCGGCGAGCGATCCGGCTGCGGATCAGACAGAACATATTGAAATTATTGATCTTTCGTCCGCCTCCGCCTCGTCGTCGCAGAAATCCTGGCGGGATTTCCGCCCCGCGGATCAGCGCCCCCGGCGCACCACCCGCGCGATCTTTCGGGACAGCGCGTCCGGGGCGACCGGATAACGCGCCACGTCGGCGGCGCCCGCCGCGACGAGCGCGTTCATTCGGTCCGAGGAGAGCCCGGCAGCGCACACGACGGCGCGCACGCCAGGCGCCGCGCGGCCGATCACCTCGAGCAGCGCGCACGCGCCCTCCACGTCGGCGCCGGCGTCGATCACCGCCACGCCCAGCCCCGCCTCGATCAGCGCTGCGGCGTCCGGCACCTCGGCGAGGTGGATCCCCTGCGCGTCGAGCCCGATCTCGCACGCCTCGCTGAGCCCCTGCCCCGCCGGCGTCAGCCGGAGCAGCGCGACGGTCCGCTCCGGCACGGGCGCGAGCTCCGCCGTCTCGCCCTCCGGCCAGGCCTGCGCCCGCTCCGCCCGGTCGCCGAGCGGCGCGCCCGCCTTGCGCGCGGGCAGCCGCCGCGCCTCGGCCTCCCGCGACATCGCCTCGTCGAGCCGCGACCGCGCCGCCGCGGCGCTCTCCGGGCGCTTCTCCGGCAGCTTCGCCAGCAGATCCAGCCGGAGCCGCTCCAGGAGCGGCGGGACCGGCGGAGCCCCGGGCGGCCGCCGCAGCGGCGGCGGGATCGAGAACATGTGCATCGCCATGAGCTCGACCGCAGGGAGGCCGACGAACGGCGGCGCTCCCTGGAGCAGCGCCGTGAGGATGCAGCCGCACGCGTACAGATCGGTGCTCGGGCCCACCGCGAGCGAGCGGCACTGCTCCGGGCTCATGTACTCCGGCGTGCCCGCGACCATGTCCTTCGAGGTGAGCGTCGGCCCGGCGTCGAGCGGGTCGTCGAGGTGCGCAAGGCCGAAGTCGACGACCTTGGCGACGCGCTCCCCGTCCTGCTCGGCGAGCAGAACGTTCTCCGGCTTGAGGTCGCGGTGGACGATGCCGCTCGCGTGCGCGGCGCCCACGCCGTCGAGGATGTCCGCGAACAGGGCCGCGACCTCCGCGAGCGGCAGCAGCTCGCGCGACGCCCGGAGCAGCGCGCCGAGCGACTGCCCCTTGAGCAGCTCCATCACGAGGTAGATCGAGCCGTCGCCGCCGTCCTCGTCGCCCCCGAGGTCGAGCACCTTGACCACGTTCCGGTGCACCAGCCGCGACGCGGCGCGCGCCTCGCGGAAGAACCTCCGCCGGCTCTCGGGGAGGATCGCGACGTGCGGGTGCATCGTCTTCACCGCGACCGGAACGCCGAGGAGCACGTGCTCCGCCTCGTAGACCTCCCCCATCCCGCCCGCGCCGAGGAGCCGCACGAGGTTGTACTTCCCGCCAAGGACCCGCCCGACGCGCGTCCGCTGCCGCGCGCCCTCGCCGGGATCATCCGAGGCGAGCGTCTCCGCGGCTGCAAAGGGGTCGGCGCCCGGTCGAGGCGCGGGCGCCCGCCCGTCCGGCGCCCGTTGGCCCTTCAGCACGGTGCGGTCCGGGTCCCCGGCCGGCGGCGGGCGCTCGCCGTCGCCCGCGCTCACGGCGGCGCCTCGCGGAAGCCCACCGCGATCTGCCCCATCACCAGGCCCTCGCCCTCGTCGCGCCACGGGCTCACCCGCACCGACAGCGCCCCGAAGAGCGCGCCGCCCGCCTCCACGCCCGCCGACAACCCGCCAAGCACGTCGTCCGCCCTGACCTCCCGGTGGACGAGGTGCAGATCCAGCGCGCCGTGCAGCCGGAGCCACGGCGCCGGATCCGCCGTCGCCCCCGCCAGCAGGAAGCCCTGCACGTCCGGCGTGGCCGGCTCCCCGCCCGCCGCGCCGTCGCCCGCCGCAGCGCCGTCGCCCGCGCCCACCGCCGCGCCGTCGCCCGAGGCGCGGATGCGGGCCCCGGCATCCGCGACCCACGTGAACCGGCCCGCGGCGCCGCCGAGCGCGATCCCGGGCTCGATGCGGACAGGCGGGCTCCCGTCGGCCATGGGCACGCCCAGGCGGAGCGTGGGGCCGAGCTCGAGCTCCGAGCGCCCGAGGCGCAGGACGCGCAGGCGCGCGCCGAACCAGCCGGTGCTGCCCACGCCCGCGCCGTCGCCCTCACCGGCCGGGTTCGAGCGGAGCGCGACGTCGAGGCCCAGCGGGCCGATCGCGCCGCTCGCGCGCACTTGCCCCGCGGCGACCCAGCCGCCCCCGGAGCGCGCCGCGGCCGCGCCGACAGCGGCGACCGAGGGCGGCGTCGGCGCGAGCCAGAGCCCGTCGGCCACCCCGGACATCGGGAGGAGCGGGAGGTACGCGCCCAGCACGGGCGCGGCCGGGGGCGCAGGCGGAGGCGCGGCTCGCGGCGCCTCCGGCGCGGCGGGCAGCTCGGCGTCGCTCGTCGCGATCACGCCGCCGCGGCCGTCGGCGACGTCGAGCCGGACGCGCAGCGGCTCGCCGGGGCGCAGCGCCTCCCGGGGCAGCGGGATCCGCGCCGTCAGGGCGCCGCCGCGATCGCCGCCGGCGAGCGCGACGGAGCGCACCCCCCCCGGCAGGTGGGCGACGAGCCGCGGCGCCACCCGCCGTCCTACGTCGACCCCGGCGAGCCCCTCGAGCTCGACCCGGGCCTCGAGCGCCGGCCCGCCCGGCGTCGTCGTCGTCGTCGTCGACGACGACGACGCGCGCGAGGCCGAGACCACCGCGCCCACCTTCGTGTACCGGACCGGGAGCGACGTGGCCGCGTCGCTCCCACGCTCCGCCGCGGCGCTGCCCCGCTCGCGCAGCCGGAGCGCGCGCGGGGCGCGCTGGAGCAGATCGATGCGCTCGGGGACGGGGCCGAACGGGCCGTCGTCGAGCGAGAGCTCGAGCGCGGGAGACGGCGTGAGCTCGATGATCCCGTACGGGTTCGCGGTGATCTCCTGCGCCCCCGGCACGACGCCCCCGGCGGCCCGCGCGGCGACGAGGTGGAACCTGCGCACCGCGCCCACGCCGAGGTACTCCTCGCGATCGACGACCCGGACCCGGAGGAAATAGGCGCCGGCCGGCATCTTCTCCGCGCGGAACGACAGGACGTCCGGCTTCACCTCCTCGCGGGCGATGAGATCGTTGAACTCCGCGTCGCGCGCGATCTCGACGCGATAACCGGCCGCGGCCGGCGCCGGCTTCCACGACGCCGACAGGACGCCGAGCCCCTCCGGGGCGAGCGCGATCTGCGCGGCGTCCGCGGTCGTCCACTCGACAGGCGCCGGCAGCGGGCGCGGGCGCGCGGGCGGCGCCTTGCCAACGAACCGGGTGCCGTGGTCCTTCGGGACCACGACGGAGAGGCCGCCCGACGTGACGCCCGCCTTGCCGTCGAACACCGCGACCGTCGTCCGCTCCCCGCGCCGCTGCACCACCGTGTCGCGCGACGACGCGCTCACGCGGCCGCCCCCGCTCGCGGCGACCTCGACCGACTGTCCCCGCAGCGCGGCGAGCGCGGCCTTCACCTCGCCGTCCGCGAGCTCGACGGCCGCGGGCGGCGTCTTCGATACCCGCGCTCGGCTCGCCGTGCCGTAGATGACGACGAGCGTATTCGGCGCGAGGAGCACCCGAGTCCGGTCCACAAACTCGATATCTGCCCTCCCCTCATCCAGCGTGTTGACGCTCGAGTTCGTGAGCAGCGGCATCCCCTGAGCCGCGGGCGACCAGGCGCCGCCGGCCGGGCGCGCGCGCACGTCCGGGTGCATCGACCGGAGCTTCGCGTCGGGGATCGACGTCACCTCGGCCGGGAGGACCAGCGTGAGCCCCTCGGCGAGCGTCGTGCCCGGGCCGCACGCGACGCGGTTGTACCGCTGGATCAGCGCTGCATGCTTGGACGAGCCGTAGAGGACCGCCGCGATGTCGTCGCACGTCTCTCCCGCCTGCACGCCCCATTGAATGACCGCCTCCGGATATCCGGGCGTCGGCTCTCCGGCGCTCGCCACGCCGACGGATCCAACGTGGATCGCAGCGTGGCTGGCGCAGCCGAGGAGCACCGCGATAGCGACAGACTGGCCATTTGACGGTGCCACGCCGGTGGCACGCTACCGGATCGAGATCGGCGTTGCAAGGGACCAGGCAATAGGATACGAGCAGACCGATGGCGTATTGGTCGGCGCGCGTCATCGCGCCCCTCCTGGCCTCCCCGCTGCTCGTCGCCGCGGCCACGGCTTCCATGCCGGCCGCAGCGCAGGAGGCCACAGCGCTCGACAGGCTCGCTCCCGCGCCCGCGGGCGACGGGCTATCCACTGTCCCTTCTGCCGGCGTATCGGGGGAGCTCCGGCCCGCGGTCGGACTTCTGTTCTCCTATTCTCATCAACCGCTCAGCCTGCGCGGGACCGCGCCTGCCGGCTCGGTAACGTGGGTGGGCCGGCAGGCGATCCTCCACGCGCTCGCGAGCGTCGAGCTCCTGCGCCGGATCAAGCTCGATCTCGACGCGCCGTTCGTGCTGGAGCAGGGCGGCGCGTCCGGCGCGCTCGGGGGCATCCGCGTCACGGCGCCCGCGGGCGGCGCCACGCTCGCCGATCTGCAGGCGGGAGGAAGGGTGACGCTGCTGCCGCAGGAGGGGCTCCGGCCGGCGGCGGCGCTCGGGCTCTCCGTTTGGCTGCCGACGGGAGACGAGGCGGCGTTCGCCGGCGCGGGCGCCGTGCGTTATGCTCCGCGGGTGATCGTGGGGGCCGAGCACCCGGGCTTCCGCTGGTCGGCCTCGGCGGGGGGCCGGTTCCAGAAGACCTCGTCGGACAGCCTGACGGGCAGCGAGGTCCTCTTCGCCGCGGGCGCCGGCGTCAGCAAAGGCCCGCTGCAGCTCGGGTCGGAGCTCTCCGTCTGGGCCGCCGCCGGTGAGGGTTCGGCGCTCGCGGTCCCGGGCCGCGCGGGGGCCGAGCTCCTCCTCACCGCGCGCTGGTCGCTCGGCCCCCTCACGCTCGACGCGGGCGCGGGCCCCGGCTTCGGGCGGCTGCCCGGCATACCGAAGGCGCGCTTCTTCGCGGCGCTCGGCATCGCGGCGGACGTCGTTCCGTCGGCGCCCCCCGCCGCCGCCCCCGCGGCCATCGCCGGCGCGTCCGCCGCGACGAAGGGCGCTCGCGGCGCGGCGCGGGCTGCGCCTCCGGCCGCCGACTTCGACGGGGACTCGGTCCCCGACGCGGAGGACGCCTGCCCCCGGGTCATCGGCGAGGCGCGCCCGCCGGCCGCGGCGGCGGGTGCCCGACCGGCGTTCCGCCGCGGCTGCCCGCCGGACCGGGACGACGACGGGATCTACGATGTCGACGATCGCTGCCCGGACGTGCCGGGGGTCAGCAGCGCGGCCGCCGACGCGGGACCGGGCGGCGCGGGATCCGGGCCCACGTCCGCAGCCCCCGCGAACGCGGGGTCCCAACCGGCGTCGAAGCACGGGTGCCCTGCGGATACGGACGGCGACGGCATCCCGAACGCCGAGGACGCCTGCCCCTACGAGCGCGGCAAGCCGAGCGAGGATCGCGCGACGCACGGCTGCCCGTTCGCCGTGCGCATCGAGGGCTCGCAGATCGTGATCCTGCAGCAGGTCCAGTTCCGGACGGGCAGGGCCGAGATCGAGCCGGAGAGCTTCGAGCTGCTCTCCGAGGTCGCGGCCGTCCTCGAGGAGCACCCCGAGATCGCCCGGGTCGCGGTCGACGGCCACACGGACAACCAGGGCTCCGCCCAGGCGAACCTGAGCCTCTCGCAGCGCCGCGCGCTCGCCGTCGTCGCGTGGCTGACCGCGCACGGCATCGACGCCCGCCGCCTCGAAGCGCGCGGCTTCGGCGCGCGCCGCCCCCTCGCCGACAACCGCACCCGAGACGGCCGGGCCAAAAACCGCAGGGTGGAGTTCCAGATCCGCAAGCGCACCGACGAGGGCGCGGCCGGCTGGAGGGACGGCCCTCTTGAATGACGCGTCGCCCGCGGAGGCCTCCGCGTGAGGGCGTTCTCGCTCAAGACGAAGGCGATCGCGCTCTTCACGGCGATCGCGCTCGTCCCCGTGGCCGTCGCCGTGACGCTCCTCACGGACGTGAACCAGCGCGCCGTGCGGACCTCCGAGGAGAGCTTGCAGGCGTCGATCCTCTCCGAGGTGGCCTCGGCCTCGATCCAGCTCGTCCGGGATGTCGAGAGCGATGCCGTCGCCGCGGCGGCCATCTTCGGCCACGCCGCGAGCGGCGCCATCCGGGACGAGGACGCTGTCGCCTCGGTGCGCGCCCTCGTCGCGACGCGCGCGCTCATCGACGCGGTGCGGCTCGAGGTGCCCGACGCGGGGATCAGCACCTTGATCCGCAAGGCGTCGTCCGACGCGGACGTGCCCGCGGCGCCGGCTGCGCTGCGCCGGCTCGCCGACGAGCGCGGCGTCGGCTTCGGCGTGATCGGGCCGGCCCGCGGCCTCCTCGTGGCCCGCGTGCGGCCCGCCGGCGACGCTGGCGCCGCGCCGGGCGCAGGCGCAGGCGCCGCGGCGCCGCCTCCCCCGGGCGGCCCGGCCGGCTACGTGGTCGCCGAGGTGGCGCTCGACATGCTCGGACGCGACCTCGAGGTGATCGCCGGGCGCCGCTTCGGGGGCCGCGCCGTGCGCCTGCTCATCGCGGGCCACGACCGCCGGGCGATCGCGGCGTTCGGGGTGCCCGGTGTCGCGCCGGGCAGCGACGCCTCGTCCTTGCCGATCTGGCGCAACCTCCCCCCGGGCGCGGGGTTGAACGACAGGATCACCGTGCTCGCCCCGCACGACGAGGGCGGCCGGCAGATGATCGGCGCCATCGAGACGGTGCCCGACCTCGGCTGGGCGGTCGCGATCTGGCGGCCGGAGCCGGAGGCCTTCGCCGCGCTCGACGAGATGCGGCGCCGCGGCCTCGCCGTCGCCGCGGGCGCGCTCGTCCTCGCGCTCGCCCTCGCGCTCGTCACCGCCCGCCACGTGACGCGCCCGATCCTGCACCTCGTCGCGCAGGCGCGGCTCATCGGCGCCCGGCGCTGGCGCGAGATCGCGCTCGGCGAAGCGCTGCGGGGGCGGCGCGACGAGATCGGCGAGCTCACGACATCGCTCGGCCGCATGGCCCAGGACCTCGAGCAAGGCGAGGCGGACATCGCCCGGGAGGCGAAGCTCCGCGGCGATCTCGGCCGGTTCATGGACAGGGCGGTCGTCGACGCAATCGTGCGGGGCGAGCACCCGCTCGCCCTCGGCGGCAAGCGGGCGGCCGTGTCGGTGCTCTTCGCCGACGTCGTAGGCTTCACGCCGCTCGCCGAGTCGCGCGACGCCGAGCGGATGGTCGCCCTCCTCAACGAGCTCTTCTCGATGCTCACCGAGATCGTGTTCCGGCACGGGGGCACGGTCGACAAGTTCATCGGCGACTGCGTCATGGCCGTCTGGGGCGCCCCGATCGCGCAGGAGGATCACGCGCGCCGCGCGCTCGCGGCCGCGGAGGACATGATGCGCTTCCTCGAGACGGCGAACGAGGAGTGGCGCGAGCGGTACGACGTCGAGGTCCGCCTCGGCGTGGGCGTGAACTCCGGAGAGGCCATCGTCGGCAACATCGGCTCCGACAAGCGGATGGAGTACACCGTGATAGGCGACGTGGTGAACGTGGCCTCGCGGCTCGAGGCGATCGCGGCGCCGAACCAGGTGCTGGTCTCCGCGGCGACGAGGGACCTCGCCGGCGACGCCTTCCCGCTGCGCGCGCTGGGCGAGCGCAACCTCACGGGGCGAAAGACGACCACGGCCGTGTACGCGCTCGATCCGAACTGAAGAGGGCCCAGCGCGCCCGCGCCCGCCAGCGCATGGTGGGACTTCCCCCCGCCCTGCCGGAAGGATGGCACCGCTTCCGTCATATTGTGAACGTTCACAAATATCGTCACTTCCAGCGACGACATCGACGCCGCGCAGCAAGGCGCACCTCGCGCGATCGCGGCGCCGGCGCCCACCCTCTTGACGCAGCGATCCGGAGGAGCTCGCCGGCCCTGCCCTCCCTCGGCCTCGCGGAGCGGCACGGGCCGGTCGATTGGCATTGACCTCGGCCATGTGATCGTTCACATTTGGTTCAAGGGGTATCCTTTTACTTCGCGCATGAGCGGGTCGCCCTGCGCGCCGCGCCCTTCGTCATCCAATCGAGTTCTTGTCGATTCCAGAGCTCCGTTCGCCCGACCGCCGCGAAAGCGATGGCCGAGCGATGGTGCTTGGTGTTCTTACCGAGGGTGAGCCGCCGGAGGACACCGCAGACCTCGTCGATTCGACGGGGGTCGAGAAATCCTCGGTACGGTCCGCCGGGTCACCCCGTCGCGTCATCGGAGAGCAAGATGAAGAAGCCGTCCTGGCATGAGCTCCGTTTCTCAAGAGAAGGCGCCGCCATTTGCGCGCTCGCATTCGCGGCCGCGTGCACGGGCGCGCTGGGTGACACGACGAAGGGCGGTGGGGCATCCTCTGCCGGAGGCGACGGATCACCGACGGACTCGGGTGTCGGCAGCGGCGGATCACCGACGGACGCGGATCCCCCGCCGTTCCAGCCCGCGGCCGGGATGTTGCGCCGTTTGACGAGAACGCAATTTCGCAACGCCGTGCGCGACGTCTTCGGCGTGGAAGTCAATATCAATGACCTCGACGCCGACAGCTGGAACGGGAATTTTGCGGTCATCGGCGCATCGACCGTCGTGACCTCGGAGCGAGGCGTCGAGCAGTACCACGCGGCCATCGAGAGCGCCGTCGACGCGGTGTTCGCGGATCGCGCGAAGCGGGACCAGTTCATCGGCTGCGCGCCCAGCGGCGCGGAGAACGACGCTTGCGTGCGTGGCTTCCTCCAGACGCTCGGGCTTCGAGCGTGGCGCCGCCCGCTCGAGGCCGCCGAGCTCGACCGGCTCGCGGCCGTCGCCGCGAAGGCCGCGACCGAGCTCGAGAGCCCCGTCGAGGGGGCCCGCTGGGCGACCGTGGCCCTCTTCACCTCTCCGAACTTCCTGTATCGCCCGGAGCTCGGGGCGCCGAGCGCCGACGGGTCGCTTCGCTTGACGGGCTACGAGATGGCGTCCCGGCTCGCGTTCCTTTTGTGGAACAGCCTGCCGGACCAGGAGCTGCTCGACGAGGCCGCGAGCGGGGCGCTCGGAACGGTGGAGGGGATACGCGCCGCGGCGACGCGGCTGCTCGAGACGCCTGCCGGGCGCGAGGCGGTCGGCGCCTTCGCCGAGGAGTACATGCGGCTCGATCGGATCGGCACGCAGGCAAAGGACTCGGGGCTCTTTCCGGAGTACAACCCCGCGCTGCAAGCGGCGATGGTCCGCGACATGCGAGGCACCTGGGAGGTCCTCGCGTTCGACGATCAAGCGAGCGCGCTCGACCTGTTCTCGACCACAAAGGTCGTCGTCAACAGCGACCTCGCCCAGCTCTACGGTCTCGACACCGCCGGCCTCGGCTCGGGCGCCTTCGAGATCCGCTCGTTGCCCGCGGACGGCCCGCGCATCGGGATCCTCAGCAAAGCGGGCTTCCTCTCGCAGTTCGCGAACCAGAAGGAGGGCTCTCCCACCCTGCGCGGCAAGTTCATGCGTGACGCCCTCATGTGCACGCCCATCCCGCCGCCCCCGGGCGACGTCGCTCTCGAGCTCCCGGAGCCGCCTGCGGACAAGCCCCTCACGAAGCGTCAGCGCCTCGAGATCCACCGGACCGAGCCCGCCTGCGCAGGCTGCCACTCGTACATGGACCCACTGGGCCTGCCGCTCGAGACCTTCGACGCGATCGGCCGCTTCCGCACCACCGACCACGGCCTGCCGATCGACCCGAGCGGCGAGTTCGACGGGCAGCCGGTGGCCGACGCGCGCGCGCTCGGCGTGACCCTCAGCGCGGACGCCTCCGTCGCGGAATGCCTCGTCCGCAAGTACTACATGTACGCAGCGGGGCACGAGGAGAGGAAGGTGGACGCGAGCGTGCTCAACGCGCTGACCGCCTCGTTCGAAGGGTCGGGGTACAGGCTGCGCGAGCTGGTCCTCGACGTCGTGACCAACGACGCTTTCTCGTCCGTCGCCCCCCAACCCTGATCGCAGGTACCCCAATGACGAACAAAGCCTTGAACCGACGAACTGTTCTCCGGGGGATTCTGGCGACGGGCGCCGCCGTCACGATCCCGCTCCCCCTGCTCGAGATCATGCTGAACGAGAGCGGCACGGCGCTCGCGCAGACGAAGACCCCGGTCTCGCCGCTCTACGTCACGTGGTTCTTCGGGAACGGCACGCTTCCCGGTCGCTGGAAGCCGACGCGCACGGGCTCCGGTCAGGCCTGGGACCTCAGCCCGCAGCTCCAGCCCCTCGCGGACCTCAAGTCGTACCTCACGGTGATCAGCGGCCTCGAAAACAAGCTCGTGGTATCCGGCGCCGAGCACCCCTCGGGGTCGGCGGGGGTCACGACCGGCGCGCCGCTCAGCGGGAACGCCGTGCGGGCCGCCTCCATCGACCAGGTCGTCGCGGACGCCATCTCGGCGGGGGCGCCGTACCGCTCCCTCGAGGTGGGGGTGACGCCGGCGACGCCGAACGGCCCTCAGGACTCGCTGCACACGGTCTCGCACAAGGGGCCGAACGCGCGCAACAACCCGGAGTTCGATCCGAAGGCCGTGTTCAATCGACTGTTCATGAGCGGCTTGCCCGAGCCCAGCGACGACGGCGCGGCTCAGGCCACGAAGATCGCGAACGTCCGGAAGAGCGTGCTCGACTCCATCCTGCAGGACGGCGCGAGCCTGAAGGAACGGCTCGGGGCGGCCGACAGGCATCGTATCGACGAGCACCTCGAGTCGATCCGGGCCATCGAGCAGCGCCTCGAGACCATGTCGTCCGGAGGCGGTTCGACGTCAGCGTGCAAGAGCCCGACGGCCCCCACCGCCGGAAAGGATGCGCGGAGCGAGGCGCCCCCCGACGTGAACGCCGCCATGGTCGAGCTCTCGGCGCTCGCGCTCGCGTGCGAGAGGACCCGCGTGCTCTCGTTCATGTTCTCGCTGCCCGCCGCGCACGTCTACTACCGGCACCTCGCGCAGGACATGAACGACGACTTCCACGACACCATCTGCCACGGAGATGCCGGGGACCAATCGAGTCAGCCTCGCGTCGACAAGGGCGTGATCTACACGATGCGCTGCCTGAACGAGTTCTTGACGAAGCTCAAGAACACGCCGCACGGCAGCTCGAACCTGCTCGACAGCTCGCTCGTGTACGTCACGTCCGACACCGCGTGGGGCAAGGTGCACACGAGGACGGAATGGCCGGTACTCTTCGCGGGGAAAGCCGGAGGGCGGCTGCGCGGCGACGAGCACCACAACTTCCCCGGCGACAACCTGAGCAAGGCGCTCCTGACGGTCGCCCAGATCATGGGCTTGCCGATCAAGGAGATCGGCATCGACGCGGGGCGGGTCACGTCGCCGCTCGCGGGCATCCAGGTCTGACCGCGCCAGCGCGCGCCGCGATCCCGCGGACGATGGAGTACATGCACCGCATGCTTTCTCGACACGCTCCCTTCTTGCACGTCACGCTGGTCCTCCTCGCATCTGCCGCCTTCCTCGCCTGCGGCGACGACGCCGACACCTCCTCTGCTGGCAGCGGCGGCGCCGGCGCTTCTGGCGGCGGCGCCGACACGACCAGCAGCGGCGCCGGCACGACCAGCAGCGGCGCCGGCACGACCAGCAGCGGCGCCGGCGCTTCCGGCGGCGGCACCGGCACGGCCAGCAGCGGTCAGGGCGGGTCCGGCGGCCAGCCTCCCGCGGACCTCGTCGAGCCCGGCGATCCCGGGCCGGGTGATGTCACCTTCACCGTGCGCGCCGATCGGGACGTGCGCCCCATCAGCCGGCTCATCTACGGCGCCAACTGGGCCGAAGACCTGGACGGCGAGCAGCGCGGCACCACCGTCGTGCGCATGGGCGGCAACCGCATGACCGCGTACAACTGGGAGAACAACGCCTCCAACGCGGGCTCGGACTACATGCACCAGAACGACGCGTACCTCGTCGACAACAGCCCGAAGGGCGATGTCCCCGGGGAGGCGGTGCGCATGCACGCCGAGGGCGCGCTGGGGCACGGCGCCGCCTTCATCGCGACCATCCCCATCTGCGGCTATGTCGCGGCGGACAAGAACGGCGGCGGCGACGTCAACCAGACCCGGAATTACCTCGAGACCCGCTTCCACCCGACGATTGCGCGCAAGGGCGCTCCCTTCTCCTCGTCGCCCAATCTCAACGACAACGCCGTGTACCAGGACGAGTTCGTCGCCTGGATGAAGCAGGCCTTCCCCGGCGCCTTCGAGGGCGACGTCGCGAGCGTGCTGTTCTCGCTCGATAACGAGCCCGACCTCTGGAATCACAGCCACGAGCGCATCCACCCGGAGCCGGTGCGCTACGCCGAGCTCGTCGACAAGAACATCGAGTTCGCGTCCGCGATCAAGGACGTCGCGCCCAACGCGCTCGTCACCGGCTTCGTCTCCTACGGGTATTCGGGCTATGTCAGCCTCCAGGACGCGCCCGACGCGGACGGCAACTTCATCGAGTACTGGCTCGACGCCATGAAGGCCGCCGAGACGAGCGAGGGGCGCCGCCTGGTCGACGTGCTCGACCTGCACTGGTACACGGAGATCTACGCGAACGGCGAGCGCCTCACGGGCTCCGACGCTTCCCCCGCGTCGGTCGAGGCCCGCGTGCAGGCGCCGCGCTCGCTCTGGGACCCGACCTTCGTCGAGGACAGCTGGATCGCGAAGGACGTCGTGCGCGGCCCGATCAAGCTCATCCCCTGGCTCCAGGGCCTCATCGACGCCCATTACCCGGGCACCGCCCTCGGCATCACCGAGTACAATTACGGCGGCGGCAACCACATCTCCGGCGCGATCGCGCAGGCCGACGCCCTCGGCGTCTTCGGCCGCGAGGGCGTGTTCCTCGCGACGATCTGGGATCCCGGCGAAGAGGTCTCGATGCTCCGGGCCGGCGTGCGCGCCTTCACGAGCTACGACGGGCAGGGCGCGCGCTTCGGCGATACGTCCGTCCGCGCCGAGACGAGCGACGTCGCCAAGGCCACCGTGTACGCGAGCATCGACGAGGCCGATCCGAGCCGGATGGTCCTCGTCGCCATCAACAAGACCGCGGCCCCGCTCACGGCCGCGGTGACCCTCGCCGCCTACGAGAGCTACACGGCCATCGACGCGTGGCAGCTCACGTCCACCAAGGCCGATCTCGTGCCTGCGGATCCGATTGCGCCGCGCGCCACGAACGCCTTCACCTACGCGATGCCGGCCCACAGCGTGTCGGTGCTGGTCCCCCGATAGTCGCGTCCCCCTCGTCCGGAGCGTCGTCGAGACAAGCCCCGTCGAGGAATGCGGAGACCCGACACGGGTTGGACAAGCCGCATCGCCGCGCGAAGGGCCCGAGCGAGCGAGCCGGGGTGGCGGGCGCTGGGCCCGAGGGTCGAGAAGCCTCGCAACAGGGAGAAGTTCGCGAGATTCAGACGACCGCCCACGGCGCACCGCGCGATGGTTTGCCCCAGCGCACTGTCGAGCGTTTTGTTTGATGGAAACGCCGCGCAGCGCCCACCCACCGGCATGACGTCTCTTCGCGCTGGGCTCGGCGGCGTCACCATGGTGGTCACGCTGCTTGTCGTGGGTTGTGGCGGATCCGGCAGCGATCCGGGCGGCAACGGCGGCTCCGGAGGCAACGGTAGTCAAGGCGGCTCCACAAGCAACAGCGGCTCCGGGGGCGAAGGCCCCATGGCCGAGCTCTCCGCTGAAGCCGGCTTCATCGAGATCCCGGGCTCGCCAACGCTCGGCCTGAACTGGCCCGCGCGCATGTTCTACTCGTTCCAGCCCGCTCAGGAGCACCCCGACGAGGCTCCCCTCATCCTGTTCTTCAACGGCGGCCCCGGCGCCGCGACCACCAGCGTCCTGCTGCCCTATGGGACCGGGCCGTTCACGCTGGATCCAGACGCGCCCGCCGACACCGCCCCGCGCGCGAACGCCGCGTCCTTCACGCGCTTCGCGAACCTGCTCTATGTCGACCCCCGCAGCGCAGGCTTCTCCTACGAGCTCGCGACCGTGGACCCGGCGTCGGACTGCTACAGAGACGTCCCCCTGTACGTCGCCGACGCCGCCGACTTCGTGTACGTGCTGCTCGAGTTCCTCGAGGCGCACGAGCCGCTGCGCGACAACCCGGTGGTGATCGCCGGCGAGAGCTACGGCGGCACGCGCGCGACGATGATGCTCTACATGATGCAGAATTACGCCCGCGACTCGGACAGCCTCGAGCTGATGGACAGGCCGCCCTCCTGGCTGAAGGACAAGATGCAGGCGCACCTCGACGCGGCGTTCCCGGCGCGCGCCGGGGCCGCTCGGGAGCCCGTGCAGGTCGCCGAGCAGTTCGGCTGGCAGCTCCTGATTCAGCCCAGCCTCTACGGAGCGGAGCAGAGGATGTACGAGGCACCGCTGGCGAGGCAAGACCCGGATTTCGCCGAGTACTTCGTCAACCCGGAGGTGTGGGACGGGTACGATGTCCGCCGCACGTCCGAGGAAGGAGCGCTCATCAAGGAGCACGCCTATCACGCGATGCGTACCCCCGAGCACCTCGAGACCTTGCTGGGCGTAGACCTGACCGAGGTCGCCGGGCTCGCGCCGCCGGGGCGGGAGCCCTCCTTCCGCTACTTCGAGAGAGACGATCCTGCGGAGATCGCGGCGAGCGAGAGCAGCCTCCGCGCCGAGCTCGGCGAGCTCGACGACACCGACGCGTACTGGCTGCCCTCCACGCGGCCGTGCGGGAGCTACGCCGGCGATTACCGCACCCTCAGCGCGTTCACGAGCCTCCTAGAGCGCACCGCGACGTTCATCACCAACGCCCGTTACGACGCGGTCGTTTACACCGAGGCCTTGCCGGTATTCCTGAGCGAGTACTCGACCTTCACCGTCGACGTCGACAGGTCGCTGCCCGCGGGCGCCGCGCGCCCCGGCGTCGTTCGCCTCACGACCGACACGACCGAGAGGTCCTTCCGCTTCCCGGCCTACGAGTCGGGGCACAAGGTCTCCGTCGACGCCCCGCGCGAGCTCGCCGAGGACGTCGAGGCGTGGCTCGCCGAGACCGGCGCTACCGCCGCAAGATAACGGCACGGCCGCCGCGAGGCGGATCGCTGCGCGAAGAAGCCTGGTGCGATGAAACGTCACGGCGCGCGCCGTACACGCGGGTTGAGCTGGACGCGCAGACGGCTCCCGGCCCGCCACGGCAGCGTGGACCGCGCTCCCGTCAGATCGCCGGCGCTCGGTAGCCGCCGAGCTCCCGCTCGATGTGGCCGGCCAGGGCGAGGACGACATCCTCGCGGAAGGGGCGGCCGATGATCTGGACGCCGACCGGCGTTCCTCGCGACGAGGTGCCCGCGCGCACGACGACCGCCGGCCACCCTGTCATGTTGTAAGCGAACGAGTAGCTGAATCCTGCGTAGACTCCGTGCTCGACCCACGCATCGTGGGGCAGCGCCTCGAGGACACACGGCGGGCAGACGATGGCGTCGACATCCTTCATGAAGCCGAGCATCCGCCCCCGCCACGCGTCCAGCCGCTCGACTGCCGCGGTCAGCTCCCCGCTCGACAGCGGCTCGCTCGCGAGCGCGGCGTCCACCTCGGCGCCGGGGTCCGTGGTTCCGGCCAGATCCAGGAGCCGCCTCAACCAGGCGCCGCCGTCCGCCCGGAAGATATCTGCGTCTATCGTGAGCACGTCGCTCAGCGCGTCGGGCTTCTTCGACTCCACCCGCGCGCCGCCCGCCTCCAGCGCCGCCGCCGCGTCCACCACCGCCTGGCGCACCGCCGCGTCCGGCGCCGCGATCCCGTTGTCGGTGTGCATCGCGATCCGCAGCTCCCTGAGCTGCACGTGCTTCGGGTCGCCGAGCGGCGCCGGGATCAGCGCCGCGTCGCGCCAGTCGGGCCCCGCCAGGACGCTGAAGAGCAGCCAGAGATCGTCGACCGAGCGGGCCATCGGCCCGAGCACGGTGAACGATTGGAGCAACCCCTCCGCCGGCACGATATGGCCCGTCCGCGGGATGCGGCCGGAGGTCGGCTTGAGCCCGGCGATCCCGCAAAAATGCGACGGCACGCGGATGCTCCCGCCGGTGTCGCTCCCCACGTCGAACGGCGAGCCGCCCGCGGCCACGATGGCGCCCGCCCCCCCGCTGGAGCCGCCCGGCGACAGGTCGAGGCCGTACGGATTGTTGGTGCGCCCGTAAACCGCGTTGTTCGTCTCGTACGACCACGTCATCTCGGGCGTATTGCTCTTGCCCAGCAGGATCGCGCCCGCTTCCTTGAGGCGCCGGACCACGGTGGCGTCCTCTTTCGGAACGAAATTCGTTCGCCCGGCCGTCCCGCCGGTCGTCACCACGCCGGCGGTATCGATGGAATCCTTGATCGTCATCGGCACGCCGTGCAGCGGGCCGAGCGGCTTGCCTCTCGCCAGGGCCTTGTCCGCCGCCCGCGCCTCCGCTCTTGCCTCGTCGGCGCGGAGCTTCACCACGGCGTTCAGCCGCGGGTTGATCTGCGCGATGCGCGCGAGGTGCGCCTCCACGACCTCGAGCGACGACACCCGCTTCCGGCGGATGAGATCCGCCAGCTGCCCCCCTGTCGCCCGCGTGAGCTCCGACAGCGCCTCTGCCGCAGGCTCCTCGACGGGCGTCATCCCATCGCACGCGCCCGACAAGGCCGCCACGCTCCCGGCGAACGCTCGCAGGAAGAAGCGGCGCGAGATCTCCCCTGTATGCCCGGCAGCGCCCGGGTCATCGACGTTTGCCGATTGGGTCATACTCTCCTCCCCACGGGAGCGTCGTGAGCCAGTGTCGCACGGCTCGCGAGACGCACGCCGCGATTCGTCACGTCCAGCCTATGCCTTCACGGGAAACGAGCTATTGCACAGCAGGATACCGGCAATTGGTGGCGCGTTGGCCACAGTCGTCCCGCGTGGAACGAGGAAACGATGCGATCCCGGGGTATCACGCGGCGATCGCCACGCCCACCTCGGACGACCGTACCCTGATGCACTCCGCCCGCCCCTCGTGCGACGGCTACACGATCTCGATCGTCGATCCACGCATCGAAGGGGCCGACTTCGCCCCGCGGCTCCTGGCCCATCTACGGCGCTCAGCGCGCGCGGTTTCGGCGCCGACCGTGTCTTCGACGATCCGTGAAGGAACCCCGCGTCATGTTGCCCCCCGGTACCCACCCGGCCATGCTCTCCATCGAACCGCCGGATCCTCACCTCGTCTTCCGTCGAGCTCGCAGCTTTGTGCGCGCCGCTCGGCTGTCTCCTGGTCTGGTTTCGGTCGCCTGAGCAGCTGTCGCTCAAGGCACTTGCGACCGGCATCATCGTCTCTGTCGAGCTCGCGACGGTCACCGGTGGGCCCTGCCGCAGCAACATCTTCCTGACCTCGCAGCGAGGCCAGCAGATCCTCATCGTGAAGTTCACGGCCGCCGTCTGCCGCGTCGGAGCACCTTGCCTCTCGTCGGGCTCGTGGCGGAGCGTGAATGTCCTGGTCATGCCGGGCACCGAAGGCGGCATGATCAGAGACCCTGAGCAGCTTGTTTCAGTACCATCCAGGTCAGGCGGCGGTGTCTCGGCAGCGTTGATCATCGCGGTGGTCCTCACCTCCACGGCGTGCGATCTCGTGGTGCGCGGGGGCGGCGGCGCCGAAACGGGCGGCGGCTCCACGACCGGTGATCAGGGCGGCGGCGCCGGTGCCGTCGGCAGTGGTGGTGGCGAGAGCGGCAGCGGCGGCGAGGGCGGCGGCATCGGACCCAGCGGCAGCGGCGGCAGCGGCGGCAGCGTCGAGCCCGGCGGCAATGGTGGCGCGAGCGGCAGTGGCAGCGGCGGCGCGGGCGGCAGCGCGCCAGGCACGTGCGTTCCGGGCACGGTCCTCACCTGCTATACCGGCCCCGTCGGGGTCGCCCACATTGGACAGTGCGTCACCGGGACGCAGACGTGCCGCTCCGACGGGCTGGGCTACGGCCCCTGTACGGGAGCGGTGACGCCCGCCGAGGAGATCTGCGCCACACCGGTGGACGAGAACTGCGACGGCGAGCCCCATTGCCGGGGGCTCCCGCCGTGGGCGCGAGGGTACGGCGGCCCCGGCGACGACGAGGGTCTATCCATCGTGAGCGACGCCTCGGGCAACTACTACGTCGCGGGCGATTTCGAAGGGACGGTCGACTTCGGCGCCGGCCCCCTCACCAGCGCAGGGGGCTCCGACATCTTCTTCCTCAAGCTCGATCCCTCCGGCTCGGTGATCTGGAGCAAGCGCTTCGGAACCGAGCACGACGATGAGAACGCCACCATGACCGTCGACGGGAGCGGGAACATCGTCCTCGCCGCAATCTACAACGGCGGTCCCGGACATGCTTCGGCGCCAGGTCCGGATTTCGGCGACGGGCCCCTGCCGTCGAGCGAACAGCCCTCGGTCATCGGGGCCACGTTCGACCACGAAGGCAACCACATCAAGAACACGGGCTTCGAGGTCGAAGCGGGCAGCTGGGAGCTCAAACAAGTCGCTGTCAACGGCGACGGCGATGCATACATCCTCTATGACAGCGGCGGCATCATCGGGTTCATGAGCTTCACGGCCGGCTTCTTTCGCGGGTGGGGCGAAGTGTATCCCTATGATTATCCTGACGCCAGGGCAGCAGGCTTTGCGGTCGATGGCGCTGGCAACGTGATCGTGGCGGCCGAGGTGCATTATGGCCGTACGGACTTCCCTCCATTCGAGCTGATCGTCGCCAAGTTCAGCTACTACGGTGCGCTGTCGTGGCAACAATCGTTCCCGTCGAGCTCGACCGACAGATCCGCCGTGCCCTTGGCCGCGTCGGTGGTGGTCAACGCGGCGGACGAGATCCTCGTGACGACCTTCACGGACGGAACCATCGATTTCGGCGGCGGCGTGCTCGCCCGTGGGGCTGCGCTCGTGAAGCTGGACGCCGGAGGCCAGCCTCTCATGAGCCGTTCTGTTCGCTTCGGCGACGAGATCACCCTCGATCCCTCAGGCGGCATGTTCGTCGCCGGGCACGGCCTTGCCAGGCTCGACGCGAGCGGGTCGGAGACCTGGTCGGTCGACTTCGATCCTCTCGCGAAGGACATCGCTGTCTCTCCGAACGGCGCCGTGGCCGTCACCGGGAGCGCGCTCGCGCCGGCGGACTTCGGGGCCGGCCCGATCCCCTACGCAGCGGGTCGCGACATCTTCGTCGCCATGTTCAGCCCGCCCTGCGACAGCGGCGAGTGGGACTGCGAGACCGCGGGCAGCGGCGAGGGCGGCGGCGGCGGCGCGGGCGGCGGCGGCGGCGGCGGCGCGGGCGGCGGTGGCAGCACGGAAGGCACGTGCGTGCCGGGCTCGGTCCTCACCTGCTACACCGGCCCCGTAGGGACCGTCGGCGTCGGGCCGTGCGTGACAGGTACACAAACGTGCCGCTCCGACAGGCTGGGTTACGGCCCCTGCACAGGTGCGGTGGCGCCCACCGAAGAGCTCTGCGCCACCCCGGTGGACGAGAGCTGCGACGGCGTGCCTGATTGCCCCCGGCTCCCGCCGTGGTCGCGGGGATACGGGGGGTCCGGCGACGACCTGGGGCTGTCCATCGTGAGCGACGCCGCTGGCAACTTCTACGTCTCGGGTAGCTTCCGGGGAACGGTCGACTTCGGCGCCGGCCCCGTCACCAGCGCAGGCGGGTCGGACGTCTTCTTCCTCAAGCTCGATCCCGCAGGCTCGGTGATCTGGAGCAAGCGCTTCGGGACCGAATACGACGACGCGAACGCCACCATGGCCGTCGACGGAAGCGGCAATATCGTGCTCGTCGGGGTCTATGACGGTGAAACTCTCACGCCAGGTCCGGATCTCGGTGGGGGTCCCCTCCCGCCCGTTCTCGATGAGGGCACGCTGTTCGTGGCCGCATTCGACTCCGATGGCAATCACATCTGGAGCAACGGCTTCCCAGGCAGGCTCGGCACCTCGGGCTGGCCCTGGATGGTACAGCAGGCTGCCGTCGATGGCGCCGGCGATGTGTACGTGCTCCACGTCGTCGATGAAGGTTATCGGCTGGTAAAGGTGGGCGCCGGAGGTACCGCCGTCCTCTGGACAGCCCACCTGCAAGGGATGTACAACTATACACTGGTCAATGGAGCGGGACGCATCGCGCTCGACAGCGCTGGCAACGTGCTCGCGGTGACCCCGAGCTTCGATACGGGCCTGCCCCCGTGGCCGACATTCAACGTCACCAAGCTCGCCCCGGCGGGGGCCGTGCTGTGGGAAAAGCTGTTTCCGTCGATGGCGACGTACCCCCTGGCGGCGGCCTATTCGGTGGCGGTCAACGCGGCGGACGAGGTCCTCGTGACGGGCCTCACGGACGGCACCGTCGACTTCGGCGGCGGCGCGGTGGGGGGGTCCGTGCTGGTCAAGCTCGACGCAGCAGGAGAGGTGCTCTCCAGCCACACGATCAGCGCTCCCTTCCACAGGATCTCCCTCGATCCTGCCGGCGGAATATTCGTCGCCGGGCCCTCGGGGCTCGCCAAGCTCGACGAGGACGGGACCAAGCTCTGGTCGGTCGCCTTCGACCCGCCCAGCAGCGATTCACACGACCGTTTCGTGGAGGACATCGCCGTGTCTCCGAATGGCACGGTTGCGATCACCGGCAGCACGCGCGCGCCGGTCGACTTCGGGACCGGCCCGATCCCCTACGCAGCGGCGACCGACATCTTCGTCGCCACGTTCAATCCCTGACGACCTCGCTTCTCCGCCTGCAAGCCAGCCTCGCGGAGCGGGAGCTTGAACTCCCTCGCTCCCCGCTCCGCGAGGTCAGTCGCCGGTCGTAGCTCAGGGCTCGCTCGCGCTCGAATCCCGCGGCGTGCTTTCCGTGCTCGTGTGTCTTCATCCTACCTTCTACTTGGCCGACGGTCGCTCGGTCCGCCTGCAGCGGGGAGTAGCGTCGTTCGTGCCGTCTCGACAGGGCACGGCTTTCGATCCGACGGGCGGGGCTTTCTGTCGCGACCCCCGGCCTCCGGGCAGCCCGGCGCAGGTCCCGCGGTCGAGGCTTGACATTTTGAGTCGGCTTGGATTTCCTTCTCCCTTGGGGAAACTTTGACGTGCAACTTTTTATCTGGACGTCGCCGCGCCTCGCCTGAGCCGGCGCGCGTCCGCCTGTAAGCCTGGGAGCATGGATCTATTCCAAGTCTCGGCAGCGCTGCTCTCGCTCGCTGCGATCTTCAGCTTCTTCAACCATCGGCTCCTCAAGCTGCCGACAACGATCGGGTTGATGCTGATCGCGATGACGACGTCCCTCGTCATGGTGGCCATCGGAGAGCTGTTTCCGGAGGTGGAGGCCGAGGCGAAGGAGCACCTCCATGGCATCGACTTCAACAAGACGCTGATGCAGGGGATGCTCGGTTTCCTCCTGTTTGCCGCCGCGTTGCACGTCAACCTGGCGGATCTGAAGAAGCAGCGGGTCGTCATCGGCGTCCTGGCCACCGGGGGTGTGCTCATGTCCACGGTGCTGGTGGGCGGCATGACCTACGCCCTGATGACGCTGATGGGCGTGCACATCCGGCCGGTCTACTGCTTGCTCTTCGGCGCGCTCATCTCCCCCACCGATCCCATCGCGGTGCTCGGGGTCCTCAAGCACGTGGGGGCGCCCAAGGAGCTCGAGATGAAGATAGCCGGAGAGTCGCTCTTCAACGACGGCGTGGCGGTGGTGGCGTTCATCGGGCTCCTGGAGATCGCGTCGGGGACGTCGGGCCTCGATCTGCAGCGGCTCTCGCTGCTGTTCGTCCAGGAGGCGATCGGCGGCGTGCTGTACGGCCTCGCGCTCGGCTTCGTGACGCTCGCCATGCTCCGGCAGGTCGACGACTACAAGGTCGAGGTCTTGCTCTCGCTGGCGACCGCGGCGGGCGGCTATGCCCTGGCGTACGCGATCCATGTCTCCGGCCCCATCGCCATGGTGGTGGCCGGGCTCTTCATCGGGAACGAGGCGCGCGCCGGCGCCATGAGCGAGAAGACCCGCGAGCACCTGGACGACTTCTGGGAGCTGATGGACGAGATCCTGAACGCGGTGCTGTTCGTCTTGATCGGCCTCGAGCTCTTGATCGTCGCCTTCGACGCCCAGTCGCTGCTCGCAGGGCTCCTCGCGTTTCCTGTCGTGCTGCTCGCGCGGTTCATCGCGGTCGCGCTGCCGGTGAGCCTCATGAAGAGGCGCAGGGTCTTCACGCCGGGGGCGATCCGTATCCTCACGTGGGGCGGCCTGCGCGGCGGCGTCTCGGTGGCCCTCGCGCTCTCCATCCCCGGAAAGCTCGCGGACGGCACGCTCGTTCCGGAGCGCGAGATGGTGCTGACCATCACCTATGTCGTGGTGGTCGTCTCCATCGTGGTGCAGGGCCTGACCATCGGCCCATTGCTGCGCCGGACGCTCGCCGCCGCCGCCGAGCCGGAGGAGCCGCTCCCCGTGGAAGCCGCCTGAACGACCTGGAGAAGCGCCGCTCGCCCGCGACGGCGCTCAGTGGTGCACGGCGTTGATGATGCCGTCGAAGAACTCGGTGCAACCGACGTTGTCGAGCATGCGGTTCCAGCCGAGCTCGTCGAACGGCTGCGGCAGGCCGTGGTTGGTGAGGAGGACGCCGATGATCTCGAGATCCGGATCGACCCACATGAACGTGCCGGCGCCGCCCGCCTTTCCGTAGGCGCGCGGCGACAGGCGCATGCCGCCGTTCGAGAAGCGCCGTGTCCGGAGCTCCCACCCGAGGCCCTTCGGGGCGAGGAGCAGGTTGTTGATGGGCGACGTGTCGGTCGCCGCCTCCGTCACGTAGGGCGTGTTGTTCTTCTTCATCTGCCGGACCAGATCGGGCCGCAAGACCTCGGCGTTGCCGTAGGCGCCGCCGTTCAAGATCATCTGGCAGAAGACGGCCACGTCGAGCGCCGTGGTGAACACGCCGTCGCAGCCGGCGACGCCGCCCAGCGCGAAGTCCTGCTCGTCCTGCACCTGGCCCCGCACGAGGCAGCCCCGGCGGGCGGAGTACCCCGTGGCCGCGACGCGCTCGACGAGCTCCGGAGGCGGGTTGTACATCGTGTCGCTCATGCCGAGAGGACGCCAGATGCACTCTCTCGCGATGGCGTCGAGATCGTCCCCCGCGGCGGCCTCGATCATGCGGCCGAGGAGGCGGTACGTGAGATCGCTGTACAGCGCCGATCTGCCCGTCGCGTATTCGAGCGGGGTCTCGGCCATGATGTACCAGGCCGTCTCGACGTCCTCATCCAAGCACTGGTTGTCCAGCGGCAGACCGGACGAATAACGGAGCATGTCGTAGACGGTGACAGCCCCCTTTCCGTTGGCGGCGAACTCCGGCAGGTACCTGGCGACCGGCGCGTCCAGCCGGATCACGCGCTCTTCCACGAGCGCGAGGGCCGTCGCCGCGGTCGAGAGCACCTTGCTCATCGACTGGACGTCGAAGATCGTATCGAGCGTCACCGGCTCGTCGGCGCCGGCGACCTTGCTGCCGAAGGCCCTGTGACCCACGATGACCCCGTGCCGGGCGACCAGCGCCGTGGCGCCGGGAAACAGGGCGTCGTTCACGCGGCGCTGGATCCGCGCGAAGACGTCCTCCAGCCGCTCCGAGCTCATGTTCACGTCCTCGGGCCGCCCCGTGGTGAGCGTGGTCGAGCAGGCGCCTCTCCATGGGTCCGAACCGAGCGCGGGCGCCGCGGCGGCCACCGAGGCGATCTGGGTCATCCCTTGCAAGAACGTCCTGCGGTTGACCGCTCGTGGTTGATCGATCATGGCTCTTCCCAACCTTGCTTTCATGAAGAACGAATCCTTCCACGGCGTTTGCCCCCCGGAGGGCCGGAGGCGCATTCAGCGTGGGCGTCTGGCGTGAAGGCTCGCAATATGTACGCCAGCGTGACCTGCCGTCTCCCCTTCGAGCTGCACCGCCAAAAAGAGCTTCCACCTGGCCGCTGGTTTCAGCTGAGAGGTCCGGCGCGTCCCCTCCAATGGAGTTGGCACGACTGGAATGGAAGCGCAATCGATTGCGGGATGACGCAAGCAGATGACATCCTGGACGACCGTGGACGACCGCGGACGAATGAACGAGCTGTTCCCGTTGTGCTCCGTTCCGCTCCGTTCCGCTCCGTTCCGCCCCGTTCCGAGCTCGTCTGGAGGCTGGCTCACCGATCACGGGCGTCCTTCGCCGGCCGACCCCGACATGCTGTCATGTCCTATCGACTCCAGACCAGCGGCGCCCGACGCGCCCGCGAGGCGGGGTTGCGGGCGCTCGTGGCCTGACGTCTCCCCCGCTGCCTCTCTCGTCGTCTCGCCCCCCGTCACTCGCGCACTTGCGCGCCAGCGGACGATACGGTGAGCGTTCCGCTCAATGCTGAGCTCGGCAGACAGCGTCTGACGACTCCGCGATCGACGCGGCTCACCCTGACCGGCCGTCATGCCGCAGCCGGCGCGTCGAGTCGCCCGGATGCCTGGATCCGCCGCGGAGCCGACCGCTCACCTCTGGTACCGATCCTGCTTGCCGGTCGGCAGCGCAGGCGCTTTCGAGCGCAGCTGCGCCCCGGAGACGTGTGTGACGCCCAGCACGCCAGAGCCATGCAGACAGCGACCGAATACCTCGCGGAGGCCGTGCTGGACGAAGGTCCGGATTTCGCGCTCTACCGGGCGCGCGGGCCGGCGGGGCGGAGCGTCCTCGTCAAGGCCCTGAAGGCCGCTCACCCCTCGACGGCCGAGTACGAGGCGCTGCGGCGCGAGCTGGAGGCGACCCGGCTGGTCGGCTGCGACGTGGCCATGAAGGCGGTGCGGATCTGCACGTTCCATGGCCAGCCCGCGCTCGTGATCCAGGACGACGGCGCGACGCCGCTCGCCCGCCTCGTGGGCACCCCCATGGATCTCGGCCGGTTCCTGAGGCTCTCCATCGCCATCGCCGACGCGCTGGCGACGATCCACGGGCGGCAGATCGTCCACCTCGGCCTCACCCCGCACCGCGTGATGCTCATGCCCGGCGACGACATCAAGCTGACCGGGTTCAGCCCCTGGTCGCTCTCGCCGGGCCGGTGTAGCCCCCGATCCGCCCGTCCAGCCCCCTGCACCTGGCCGTACCTGTCGCTCGAGCAGGGCGGGCGCCTCGGCGTGGCGATCGATCATCGGTCGGACCTCTACTCGCTCGGCGTGATCCTGTTCGAGCTCCTCACCGGACGGCTGCCGTTCGCCGCGAACGATCTGCTGGGGTGGCTCTACTGCCACGCCGCGGTGGTCCCCCCGTCGCCGCTCGCGTCCGTGCCCG
Organism: Sorangium sp. So ce124; assembly: GCF_051525235.1. Classification (NCBI taxonomy): domain Bacteria; kingdom Pseudomonadati; phylum Myxococcota; order Polyangiales; family Polyangiaceae; genus Sorangium; species Sorangium sp. So ce124. The sequence continues at coordinate 2,201,990 of NZ_CP150312.1, read as the reverse complement.
GGCTGCCCTCGACCGTCGCCGAGCTCGTCCTGAAGCTGCTCGCGAAGCTCCCCGAGGACAGGTACCAGAGCGCCGCCGGCCTCCAGCACGATCTCGTCCGGTGCCGGGAGGCGCTCCGGACCGAGGGGCGGATCGCGCCGTTCCAGCCGGGTCTCGCCGACGTGCCGCCGCCTCTGCGGCTGACGCCCGGGCTCTACGGCCGCGCCGGCGAGGTCGCGCGGCTGGAGGGCGCGGTGGCGCGGGTCGGGAGCGATGGCCGGACGGAGCTGGTCCTGATCTCCGGCCTCCCGGGCGTGGGCAAGACGCGCCTTGTCCATCGCCTGGGCGAGTCCGTCCGCGCGCCCGCGGCGCGCTTCACGGGCGGCAGGTGCGAGGCGGCCCCGCGCCATGCCCCGTGTGAGGCGCTCCTCGCGGCGCTGGACGGCGCGCTCGTCCAGGCCCTCGAAGAGGGCGAGGCGTCGCGCGCGGAGCTGCAGCGCGGCCTCGCGGGGGCGCTGGGCGCGAACGCGTCGCTGCTGGCCGGCATGCTCCCGGCGCTCGCCCGGATCCTCGGCCAGCAGAGCCCGCCGCCCGAGATCCCGCCCCCCGAGGCCGAGGCCCGGTTCCTGCTGGCGCTCAGCCAGCTCCTCGGCGCGCTCGCGCGGCCGGGGAAGCCGCTCATCGTCTTCCTCGACGATCTCCAGTGGACAGACGCCGATACGCTGAAGGTCGTCGAGCGCTGGGCGACCGACCCCGGCGTCCGCGACACGCTGATCCTCGGCGCGTACCGGAGCAACGAGGTCTCCGATTCCCACGCTGTGCGCCGGATGATCCGCCGGCTCCGCGAGCAGGACGTCGCCGTGACCGAGATCGCGATCGCCCCGCTGTCCGCCGACGCCGTGACCTCGTGGGTGGCCGACTCGCTGCGCGCCCCCCGGGAGGAGGTCGCCCCGCTCGCGGTGAGCCTCCACGAGAAGACAGGGGGAAATCCGCTGTTCGTCGCGCAGCTCGCGGGCACGCTCTACCAGGAAGGGCTGATCCGCTTCTCGACCGCCGCCCGAGCGTTCCGGTGGGATCTCGAGAAGATCCGGGCAAAGAGGTGCTCGGACGACGTCGCCGAGATCATCGCCGCGAACCTCCGCAGCCTCGATGCGGGCACGCAGGACGCGCTGCGGCGGTTCGCCGTGTTCGGCGACGCCGCGGATCTGGCGACCCTGGCGCTCCTGCTCGGCTGCCCGGAAGCCGCCGTCATCGAGCGCCTGCAAGCGGCCTTCGCCCTGCGGCTCATCGTCCGGATCGACCGCGAGATCCGCTTCCTTCACGACCGCATCCATCAGGTCGCCTACGAGCTCACCCCCGCCGAGCAGCGGCCCGAGGCGCACCTCGCCGCCGCGCGCGCCCTGCTCGACGGCCTCCCGCCCGACCGCATCGAGGCCCAGCTGTTCGAGATCGTCCGCCAGATCACCCGCGGCGCGTCACGGATCACGTCGCCGGAGGAGCGCGCGCGGGCCGCCGAGCTCGACCTGCGCGCGGGCCGGAAGGCCCAGGCCGCGACCCACCACGCCGCGGCCATCGGCTTCTTCCTGCAGGGCGCCGAGCTGCTCGGGGGCGCGCGCGCCGAGCTCGCGTTCGAGCTCGACCTCGCGCTGGCCCAGTGCCGGTTCGCGACCGGCGAGCTCGCGGCCGCGGAGCGCATCTGCGCGTCGCTGTGCGAGCGCGCCTCCGGGCGGTGCGCGGCCGCGACCGTGTACGCCCTGCTCGCCGAGATCCAGGTCGCCCAAGGCGCGATGGACGCCGCCGTCGAGAGCTGCGTCGCAGGCTTCGGCCACTGCGGGCTCCCCCTGCCGCGCCACCCGGAGGCCGCCGCGGTGGACGCCGCCGTCGCAGCGGTCCTGGATCGCCTCGAGGGCCGCGCCCTCGCCATCTCCGCCCTCCCGGACCTGCCGCCCATGACCGACCCGCGCACCCGGGCCGTCTGCGATCTCGCCGCCACGCTCTACCAGCCCGCTTACCACGCGAGCTGGGACGTCATGGCGGCCGCCGCCAGCGTCGCGGTGGAGCTCTCGCTGACGCACGGGAACACGAGCAGCTCCGCGGCCGCCTACGCGACATTCGGGCTCGTCCTGGCCGAGCGGCGCGGGCGCCCCGCGGACGCGTTCGCCTTCGGCGAGGCGGGCTATCGGCTCGCCCAGCGCGAGGAGCACTCGCCGTACAGGCCCAGGGCGAGCTTCACGTTCATCGTCCTGCTCGGCTACCTGAAGATGCCGGTCCGACGCTGTCTGGAGCTCATGCAGCGCGAGCTGGACGCGGCGATCTCCGCCGGCAACTACCCGTTCGCGTGCTACTTCGGCCATCAGCTCGTCGCGCTCCGGCTGTTCGTCGGCGACTCCCTCGACGACGTCGCCGACGAGGCGACCCGGCGCCTCGCGTTCGCCGAGCGGACGAGCGGCTGGCTCGACCAGGAGGTCTTCCGCGACCAGCTACGCCTGTTCGCGCGGCTGCGCGACCCCTCCGCGCCCGATCGCCCTGCGGACTGCTCCGTCGAGGAGCTCGCGCAGATGTCGCCGATCAGGGGCTTCCATGGCCACCTCCTCGAGCTGCAGGCGCGCCTGCACCTCGGCGATCCGGGCGGGGCCGTCGAAGCGGCGGAGCGCGCGGGCGCCTTGCTGCAGGCCGCGCGCGGCTTCCTCGGCGCCGCCCAGCTTCACTTCTACGCGGCGGTCGCGCGCTCTGCCGGCCACGCTCGCGCGCCCCCGCCCGCCTGCCTCGAGGCCGTGCGCGCGCACCTCGCCCACCTGACGGCGCTCGCGGAGGTTTCCCCGGCGAACTTCGCACACCAGGCAGCCCTGGTCTCGGCCGAACTCGCGCGCCTCTCGGGCGATGAGCTCGCCGCGGAGCGCGCGTACGAGCAGGCCCTCGAGGACGCCCGCGCCGGCGGGTTCCTCGAGGTCGAGGGGCTCGCCAGCGAGCTCTGCGCGCGCTTCTACGAGCAGCGGGGGCTCGACACGGCGGCGAGCGCCTACCTCGCGCGCGCCCGCGACAGCTACGAGGCCTGGGGCGCGCGGGCGAATGTCTGCGCCCTGCTCCAGCGGCACCCCGAGCTCGCGAGGCGGCCCGCGTCCGGGGTTGGCGACGTCAAGTACCTGGATATGCTCGGCATTTTGAAGGCCTCCCAGGAGATCTCGAGCGCGCTGGTCCTGCCCCAGCTGCACGCGCGGCTCCTGCGCGTGGCCATGGAGCACGTGGGCGCGCAGCGCGGCTGCCTGCTCCTCTCGTCGCCGGAGGGCCTCGTCCTGGCGGACGCGAGCGGCGACGGCGAGCGCGCCTTCGGCCCCGCCGGCCGCCTCGCGGCGCCGTCGCAGGTGCCCCTGTCGCTCTGCACGGCCGTCGTCCGCGCCCGCAAGCCGATCGCGATCGACGACGCGGCTGCGCCGCACCGGTTCGCGATGGATCCTTATTTCGGCGATGCGCTGCGCCCCCGGCGCTCGGCCCTCGGCGTGCCCATCGTGCGCCAGGACGAGGCGGTGGGCCTGCTCTACCTGGAGAACGACCTGGTCCCGGGCGCCTTCTCCACGGCGGAGCTGGGCGTCCTCGATGTCCTCGCGTCGCAGGCGGCCATCTCGCTCGAGAACGCGCGGCTCTACGGCGAGCTCCAGCTGGAGAACGCGCAGCGCCGGCGCGCGGAGGCGTCCTTGCACGACAGCAGCTCGCTCCTGCAGGCCATCCTCGACAACACGCCCGCCGTCGTGTTCGTCAAGGCCCCGGACGGGCGGTACCTGCTCGTCAACCGCCGTTATGAGGACGTCGTGCACGTGAGCCGCGAGGACATCCTCGGCAAGACCGACCACGAGCTGTTCCCGACCGAGATCGCCGACGCGGTGCGCGCCAACGATCTCGCCGCGCTGCGGGAGGACAACCCCATCGAGAGGGACGAGTTCGTCTCGGCGCCCGACGGCATGCACGTGTTCCTCTCCCTCAAGTTCCCGCTGCGCCATCCGGACGGGACGTCGTATGCGGTGTGCGGGATCTCGACGGACGTCACCGAGCGCAAGCGCGCCGAGGAGATGCTGCGCCACTCGCACGCGCTGCTCGAGGCCACGCTCGACTCGACGGCGGACGGCATCCTCGTCGTCGACGACGCGGGCCGCCCCGTGCGGCACAACCGAAGGTTCAGGGAGATGTGGGGGATCCCCGAGCAGGTGCTCCTCTCGCAGGACGACCGCCTGGCGCTCTGCGTCGATCAGCTCGCGGACTCGGAGCAGCTCCTGCAAGAAACGAAGACAGGAAAGACAGCGAAGACAGCGAAGATGACGAGGACGACGACGAGCGTCGATGATCCTCGCGAGGCGAGCGGCGTCGACACCCTGACGTTCGACGACGGCAGGGTCTTCGAGCGCTGCTCCCAGCCTCAGCGCGTGAGCGGGCGCATCGTCGGACGGGTCTGGAGCTTCCGCGACGTCACCACGCGCGTGCAGGCCGAGCAGCAGCGGGACCGCCTGCTCGCGGACGAGCAGCGAGCGCGCGCCGGCGCGGAGGAGGCCGTCCGCGCGCGGGACGAGTTCCTCTCCGTCGCCTCGCACGAGCTCCGGACGCCGCTGACCAGCCTGCAGCTCGCCGTCCATTCGATGGAGAAGAAGCTCTCGCGAGGCGCGGAGGGCATCGAGCGGGCGCGCGCGTCGGTCGATCTCTCGCAGCGGCAGATCAAGCGCCTCGTCGCCCTCGTCGACATGCTCCTCGACGTCTCCCGCATCCAGGCGGGGCGCCTGGAGCTCGACCCGATCGAGATCGATCTCCGCGCGATCGTGGGAGAGGTCGCCACGTACCTGGACGACCAGCTCGCGCGGGCAGGCTGCGCGCTCGACGTGCGCGCCGCCGGGCCGGTCGTCGGCCGCTGGGACGCGCAGCGCATCGAGCAGGTCGTGACCAACCTGCTGAGCAACGCGATCAAGTTCGGCGGGGGCAAGCCGCTCGAGCTCACCATCGCATCGGACGGAGAGATCGCCCGTCTCTCGGTGACCGATCATGGCATCGGCATCCCCGCCGACGTGCGAGAGCAGCTCTTCGAGCGGTACCGCCGGGGCGTCTCGTCGCGTCATTACGGCGGGCTCGGGCTGGGCCTCTACATCACGCGCACCATCGTCGAGGCGCACGGAGGGCGGGTGAGCGTGGCGAGCGAGATCGGCGAGGGCTCGACCTTCTCCGTCGAGCTGCCGCTCTCGCGCGACGTCAAGCCACCCACGAGCGGCCGGGAGCCGCGGCGGCGGCGCTAGACTAGAGTCGTTGAGTAGTTGAGTAGCGACGAGGGCGTTGACAGCGGGCGCGCTGGCGCTACCCTGGGCACACCGGTCAGGAACAGGATCCGTCATTCCACCGACCGACGAGTCATGACGGGCCGCGCTAGCGCCTGGCGACGATGGACCTGAGAGCGTCCCTGATCCCACATGGGGTCTCGGGTGATGAGGTCGCGCCATGCGAAAGGCGGAGATCGAGGCCCTGGTGCGTGCGCACCGGGGCCGTGCCCGTCCCGTCGCGTTCTTTCATGTGCTCCGTCAGCCGTCGCTGGAGCCAGACGATCATGCCTTCCTGTCCGAGCACATCGACGAGCTCGGGACATCCGATCTCCTGCGCTGGAGAGCGCGCTGCGAGAGCGGGTTCAGCGGGCCGGTGATCCGGCAGCTCGCGCGGCTCGCGATCCAGGATCCCGCGCACTTCCAGCATGAGGTGCTGGGCGTGCCGCGCCTCGTGCTCGACGAGGAGGAGTGGATCGAGCTCTCGGATCTCGTGCGCGGCAAGGTCCCGGCGGGGATCTACGAGCGCGTGCTCGAGCGTTGCCGGCGCGAGCCTGTCCAGTGGCCCTCGGAGTTCATCGTCGTGCCCAAGGTCCACAAGGGGCTGCCGCCGCTGCTCGACGGGGACGAGCTCGACGGCCTGAACGGGGAGCGCCCCGCGCTGCGCGATCTGCCGGTCCCGAAGATTCTCGCGGCGAGGCGGGCCGGGGCGCTCTCGCTCGACGACGACGCGCTGGCCGCGCTGGCGATGGAGCGCGCGCGCGGCTCGGACGAGGACTGGAGCGTCGATATCCTCCATTTTCCCCCGGCGCTCCGGGACGCGATCCTCGAGAAGGCGCGCCGGACGCCGCGGAGCGCGGAGCGGGCGAACCTGCTCGGCTGGCTCGAGGCGCACGGCGTGGGGCGGGCCACGCTGATGGACATCGCGCTCGGCGCGATCCGGGCGGGGGACGACGCATATGCCGTGCTCTCCTGGCTCGCGCGCCAGCTGACGACGCGGGCGGCGTGGGACAAACACGGCCTGGAGACGCTCTCCACGCTGATGTCGAGGCGCGCCTTCTCGGAGATAGGCGAGCTCGTGACGCTCGCGTGGAGCGAGGCCAGCCAGGGCGGCAAGGAGGTCTCCCGCGGCTTCCTGGAGGCGATCCAGGTCGCCTTCGCGCTGGTGCTGCTCGGGATGGCGCGGGAGGCGCTCGCGGCGGGCCGCGAGGCGGGCGCGACGGCGGCGCTGTCGGCGCTCGCGTGCCTCGACCCGCCGTCGCGGGTGAGCCGCGCTGTGCACGAGCTCCGGCGGGTCCCGGGCGCGAGCCCGGACGTGGTGGAGCTCATCGCCGTGAACGAGCGGCTGGTGAAGCACAGCGACGCGCGCGACGCCTCCCTGGAGGGCTTCGTGGCGGCCCTCCACGCGATCGCCGACGCGTCTTCGTGATCGCCGCCGGCGCGGCGCCGCTCGCGGCGGCAGCAGCGGCGCGCCCGCTCGCCGCCGGCCGCGCGTGACGTAGCGCGGGGAGCAGCGAGCGGGGCGCGCCGTGGGCGAGCCGGGGCGCCCCCGGCGCGGCGCATGGAATCGTGGGGAGAGCGGCCGCCGCCTCCCCTCCCAGCGCAGGAGTCGACAACGGCCGCAGCGTCGAGCGCGGCGGCCGCTGATCGCCTTCGTTTCCAATGCGCTTCACGACGGTCGCCATCGCTTCCAAGGCGATGGACGACGGTCGCCTTCTTTTTCAATGCGGGGGCCGGCCTTGCCTCCCCTCGAACGTCGACTCTGGAGGAGCACGCCGATGGCGTTCATCAACTATGCGAGCCGGGAGATCTACTGCAAGATCGTCTATTACGGGCCCGGTCTCTGCGGCAAGACGACGAACCTTCAGTACGTGTACGACCGGACGGTGCCGGCCGCCAAGGGGCGGCTCATCTCGCTCAAGACCGAGAGCGATCGCACGCTGTTCTTCGATTTCCTGCCGCTCGATCTCGGGGGCCTGTCGGGCTTCCGGACGCGCCTTCAGCTCTACACGGTGCCGGGCCAGATCTTCTACAGGGCGAGCCGGAAGCTCATCCTGAAGGGGCTGGATGGCGTCGTGTTCGTGGCGGACTCGCAGCGCGCCCGGCTCGACGCGAACATCGAGTCGATGGCGGACCTCTGGGACAACCTCGCCGAGGAGGGCCGCTCGCCCGGCCGGCTGCCGTTCGTCGTCCAGTACAACAAGCGGGATCTCGACGGGATCGCCGATGTCGCAGAGCTCCGGGAGCTCCTCAACCCGGACGGGGCGCCCGAGTTCGAGGCCGCGGCGGCGAGCGGCCGCGGCGTGTTCGACACCCTGAGGGCGATCTCGAAGCTCGCCCTCAAGGAGGTGCAGCGCCGCCAGCGGTAGGGCCTTCGCGAGCGCCGATCTCTTGCTGCTCGCGCGCGCCGAGCTCACCCTCCCGGAGGGAGGACACACCATGACACAGAGGCTCACCTACCACGTCATGCCGGACCCAGACGGCTGGGGCTGGGTGGTCGCGGCCGAGGGCTACGTCACCCGCTCGCTCCCGTACGGCACGGTGCAGGAAGCGATCCAGTCCACGGAGGAGCTCGTCCGCCGGCACCCGGGCAGCGCGGTCGTCATCGACGAGCTGCCACCGCCGCTCACGCCGATCGAGATCGAGCACCGCCTGGCGGCGTGACCGCGGCCAGCGCCGCCGCGGAGGCGCGCGGCCCGCGAGGGTACGGCCGGCGCGCCCGGGCGCGCCCCCGCGGCGGCGCGAAAAAAAAACGCTCCCCCGTGTCGATCCGGCGCGCCTCCGTTCGTCGCCCTGCTGAGCGCCGGGCTTCCCCGGTAACGACCCCGTAGGAAGAGTGTACAAGCAGACAGCGTCATGACCGGAGCGAGGGCACGAACGAGCAGGGCTGCAGCGAGCACGCCGGCGCGTGAGGGCCACCGCTCCGGGAGACATCGAGAAGAGCGTCGAGCTGGACGACGGCAGCTCGTGAGCTCCCTGTCGGCCTATACCAAGGAGAATGTGGACATGCGTTTCATGATCATGCACAGGACCGACGCAAAAACCGAAGCCGGCGCGATGCCGAGCCCCGAGTTCATCGAGCGTGTGGGGCAGATGATGGGGGACCTGGTGAAGACGGGGGTGCTGCGCGACGGCGACGGGCTCCGCCCCAGCTCCGAGGGCGTTCGCCTCCAGTTCACCGGCGGCCGGCGCACCATCACCCGAGGGCCCTTCGGCGGCGCGAAGGCGGTCCCCGCCGGCTTCGCGACCCTGCGCGTGACGTCGCTCGACGAGGCGATCGACTGGGTGTCGCGGTTCGCGGCCCTGATCGGCGACGTCGACATCGACATCCGGCCTGTGACGGAGATGTGGGATCTCGGCGTGGCGCCGAAGCCCGAGGGGCTCACGACGACGCGGTACATGGCGGTCCACTGTCACGACGAGGCGGGAGGCGACGCGCCGCCCGCGCCGGAGCTGATGGCGGCGATGGGTCGCCTCATCGAGGAGATGACCCGGGCCGGCGTGCTGCTCGCGACCGAGGGAATGCAGCCGAGCGCGAAGGGCGCTCGTATCGTGTCGACCGGCGGCAAGCACAAGGTGACCGACGGGCCGTTCGCCGAAGCCAAGGAGCTGATCGGCGGGTACGTCATCGTCGATGTGCCGTCTCTTGACGACGCCAAGGACATCGCGCTCCGCTACGCGGACGTCATGGGCGACATCACGATGGATATCCGCGCGCTGTCCTGACGTAGGTCGGATGCTGAGAGCGGCGTCGTTCTGATGCGGCTCAAAAACTCCGACCCACCAAAAATACACGGCTCTCGTCGCTTTCGTGATTGGGTCCGAGCTGCTCGGGCAACCATGGAGGTCATTCATTGCTCCTCGGTCTCCGAGCGCCACTGGCCGCAGGGCCGCCGGCGCCGGAGGCCGAGGACCTTTCGCGGATCGCCTCGCGCTCCGCGTGCTCTGAAAGGAACTTTCCATGCGAACTTGCTTGTCGGCGGCGACCGCCGCCGCCCTCGTGCTCCTCGGAGCGTGCGTCGTGGAGGACGCCTACGGGCCGGAAGCGGAGATCGAGCAACTGGAAGGCTGGGATCAGCCGCTGACCGGCGACGGGCTGACCGCCACATTGACGGTCGCGTCGGACTGGGGGACCGGGTACTGCGCCGACGTCGCCATCCGGAACACCGGAACCGCGACGACGACGACCTGGCGGATCACCACGAACCTGAACGGCTCCACGCTCGTGAACGCGTGGAGCGCAACCACGAGCGTGAGCGGGCAGCTGGTCGCCACGCCCGCGGCGCACAACGCGACCCTGGCGCCGGGCGCATCGACGAGCTTCGGGTTCTGCGCCAACGCGAGCGGCCCTGCCCAGCGCCCAGCGCTCGCCAGCGTGACGGCGGGCGGGTCCGGCAGCAGCAGCGCCAGTAGCAGCAGCAGCAGCGCCAGCAGCAGCAGCGCCAGCAGCAGCAGCGCCAGCACCGGCAGCGGCGGCGCAGGCGGCAACGGCGGCTCCGGCGGCACAGGCGGCAGCGGCGGCACAGGCGGCAGCGGCGGCACAGGCGGCAGCGGCGGCTCCGGCGGCGCCGCGCCGACCGGGCATTACCAGATGGAGGACCTCGATCGCGGCGTGGTCGCCGTCAAGGTCTCGAACGGCGTCTACGTCGGATGGAGGATGTTCGGTTACGAGTACGACGCGGCGAACCCGAGCGCGATCTCGTACGATGTGTACCGGAACGGGACGCGCATCGCGAACGTCACGAACAGCACCAACTACCTCGATACCGCCGGCACCAGCGCGTCGACCTACACGATCCGGGCAGTGGTCGGCGGCGTCGCACAGGCCGCCTCCCCCGCCGCCGCCACGTGGGGCCAGAACTACCTCCGGATCCCTCTCACGGCGCCCGCGGGCGGAGCGACGCCATCGAAATGCGATAACGCCGGCGAGAGCTACTCGTACTCCGCGAACGACGCGAGCGTCGGAGACGTCGACGGCGATGGGCAGTACGAGATCATCCTCAAGTGGGATCCGTCGAACGCCAAGGACAACTCCCAGGCTGGCTGCACGGGGCCTGTCTACCTCGACGCCTACAAGCTCGACGGGAAGCGCCTCTTCCGCATCGATCTCGGGAGGAACATCCGGGCGGGCGCGCACTACACGCAGTTCGTCGTGTACGACTTCGACGGCGACGGCAACGCGGAGATCGCGGTGAAGACCGCCCCCGGCACGCGCGACGGCGCGGGCGCCTACCTCAGCCGCGGTCCCGCGGCCTCCGACGACGACGCGGCGGACTACAGGAACGCCGCGGGCTACGTGCTCACCGGCCCCGAGTACCTGACGGTGTTCAGCGGCGCGAGCGGCGCGGAGCTCGCGACCGTCGCGTTCGACGTGGCCCGCGGGACGGTCTCCTCGTGGGGGGACTCGTACGGCAACCGCGTCGATCGCTTCCTCGCGAGCGCGGCGTTCGTGAGCGATCTCGGGACGGGCCAGGACGCGAGCGGCAGGCCGGCGATCCTGATGGCCCGCGGCTACTACACGCGAGCCACCGTGACCGCCTGGAGCTTCCGCGGCGGCAAGCTCACCCAGATCTGGAAGGCCGACAGCAACGCGAACACCGTCTACACGGGCCAGGGCGCCCACTCCATGGTCGTGGCCGACGTCGACGCGGACGGGGCGCAGGAGGTGATCTACGGGGCCTCGACGATCGACAGCAACGGCACCCGGAAGTGCTCGACGGCGCTCGGGCACGGCGACGCGCTGCACGTCAGCGACTTCGTCCTCTCACGCCCCGGGCTCGAGGTGTTCATGCCGCACGAGGACGGCACCAAGCCGACCTACGACCTCCACGACGCGAACACCTGCGCGATCCTCAAGCAGGGCCCCGTCACGGGGGCCGACACCGGGCGCGGGGTGGCGGGCGACGTGCTCGCGAGCAGCGCCGGCGCGGAGATGTGGACCAACTCCACGGGAGGGCTCCTGTCCGCGACCAGCGGGTCGAACGTCGGGAGCCAGCCGGCGTCGGTCAACTTCCTGATCTGGTGGGACGCGGACGAGCTGCGCGAGCTGCAGAACAACACGTCGATCACCAAGTACGGCGGCGGCTCGCTCCTCAGCTGCAGCCAGTGCGCATCGAACAACGGCACGAAGTCGACGCCGGCGCTCACGGCCGACCTGCTCGGCGACTGGCGCGAGGAGATCGTGTGGCGCGAGTCCGACAACTCGGCGCTGCGGCTGTACACAACGACGAACGTGACGACGCGCCGGCTCTACACGTTGATGCATGATCCCCAGTACCGGATGCAGGTCAGCTCGGAGCAGACCGCCTACAACCAGCCGCCCCACCCGAGCTTCCACATCGGCGGCGGAATGGCGGCGCCCCCGAAGCCGGACATCCACGTGAGGTGACGTCGACGCCGCGAGGCGGGCAGATCGGGCCGCGCGAGGCCGCCACGCGATCTGCCCGCCGGTGCGGGATCGTCCCTGTCGAGCGCTCGCGGCGCCGCGCGCTCGACAGGCGCGTCGGTCCTGTCACTTCCGGTACCGCGCGAGCGTCAGACCGGCGTCCTCGGTGCCGTCGGCCACCAGGCCCGCCATGACCCGGGCGCCGGTCTCGTTGAAATGGGTGCCGTCGACCGAGCCGTCCGCCCGGACGAGGAAGAAATCCTCGCCCGCCGCCACACACCCGATCGAGTTCAGGTGGGCGAGCGTCTTCGCGTTGAGATCGATGACGGCCACGTCCAGCTCGTCTCCGAGCTCCCGCATCGCCTTCGCATAGGCGCTCAGGCCGTTGCCGAACTCGTGGCTGTCCCCGGAGCACGATCGCCGCGGGGGCGGGGTGACCAGCACCGGCGTCGCGGCGCGCGCCTGCGCGCCCGTGATGTACTGCTCGAGGTACGATTTGAAGTCCGTCGCGGGATCCAGGTAATAGGGAATGGTCTCGCCGTCATGCTCGTACGTCGCGGTCTTGTTGCTGTCGTTCGTGCCGAACTGCACGAGGAAGTAGTCTCCGCGCTGGATGTCCTCGAGGACGTCGTCGAGGCGGCCCTCCTCGATGTACCGGCGCGCGGTCCGGCCGCCGATGGCCCGGTTGTCGACGCGCACCCGCTCGTCGAAGAACTCTCCCAGCATCTGGCCCCAGCCCGCCTGGTGAAGGGCGCTGTTCACGTAGGTCTGAACGGTCGAGTCGCCGGCGATGTACACAGTGACGTCGGGCAGCTCGGCGCTCCCGCCGCCGCCTTCCGAGCCGCCTGAAGCGCTCATCGCCCCCCCGGCCGCGCCGCCGGCGCCCCCCTCTCCCGCGCCGCCCACCCCCGCGGCGCTGGTGCCGGAAGCGCTGCTCGCTCCGCCCACACCGCTGCTGGCGCTTGTGCTTGCGCTGGTGCTGCCGCCGCCACCGCCGCTGCCTGTGGTCTGCGTGGCGGGGTGTTCGTCGGGGCCTCCCGAGCTGCAACCGCCCGACGCGAGGCCGGTGCCGGCGACGAAAGAATGAAGCACGACGGTCATGAAGATGGGCCGAATTCGCATGACGAGCTCCTGGAGGAAGACAGTGCACGGCGAGCACGCGTCATTGCGTGCCCGGAAGGACGTACGTGGCCAACGTGGGTGGAGAGAGCGCGAAGCGATAACCGAGCACCGCTCGATCCTCCCCACGTGCGCCGAGGCGGCTGCGATCAATCACGCTTCGTTCGATTTTCTCGCGGGGGCCTGGGCCGTCGCGCCAAAGCGCAAATTTTCACGAGAATGACCGTTCGACGGCTCGACGCAGTCCGGCGCGACGCCGTCAGAGCTCGACGCCGAGCAGCACGCCAGGCCGGAAACGGTACCGCGCAAGGACGGTCTCGGTGCCCTGCTCGAGCGCGAGATCGTAGCGGACGCGCGCGGGATCGAGCTCGACGAAGAGCTCCGTGAAGAGCCGGACATCGCGGCTCAGCGGCAGCTTGGCGACGGCGCCGGCCACGAGCACGAGCGCGTTCGAGGCGCTCGCCCCGGAGGGGACGAACGACGGCGCGCCGGCGCTGCCTGGCCGCGGCGCCGCCTCGACATGATCGAGGCCCGCGCCGAGCCGCGCGCCGAGCTGGAGCGGCGCCGCGCCGGGCGTGAGGGCGTAGAGCCAGGAGGCGTCCGCGCGGAGCGCTATCGTGCGGAGATCGAGGCCGATGCGCGGCTCCTCGTAGCGGCGCTCGAACTGGTACTGGAAGCGCGCGTCGAGGGCGAGCCGCTGCTGCCCCGAGCTCCCGCCGAGCGCGACGCGAACGCCGGGGCCATGCGTCCAGCCGATCTCCGCCGAGTGCACCGTGACGCCGTAGAAGGCCCCGAGCTCCAGCGCGCCGCGCAGCGCCGGCGCCGCCTGGCCCGGCGCACCGCCCGATGGCGCCGCCTGGCCCGGCGCGCCGACCGATGGCGCCGCAGGGTCCAGCGCGCCGCCCGATGGCGCCGCCTGGCCCGCCGGCGCCGCCTGGCGGAGCACGAGCGCGCGCGCCTGCTCCCGATCGAGCGACGCGCGCGCGCCCCCGCGCAGCGACCGCAGCGAGAGCTCCACGACCTGGGCCACGGACTCGCGATCGAGCTCGTCGAAGCGGCCCGAGAGCTCGATCGAGCGCACGAGGAAGCGATCGGCCACGGGGTCGGTGAAGTAGAGCGCGGCGCGGCGCGGGTCGCTCACGTCGATCCAGCAGGAGAGCGCCACGCCGGAGGAGGCCCGCGCCGCGAAGAGCGCCGCCGCGTCGAACGTCGGCGCGACGCGGAACCGGAGCGTGAACGCGGAGAGCGCCTGAGATTCGAGCGCCGCCCGGATCACGCCCAGGTTCGGCGCGGAGCCCGTCAGCACGATCTCCACCAGCGGCGCGCCGGGCGACGCGGACGCCGCCGGAGGCCCCTCCTCCATGGCCGTGGCGCGCGCCGCGGAGAGCGCGATCGCCGCGGTGAACCCGAGCCAGATCGGCGCTCGCCCCGTGATCACCCTCCGAGCTCGGCGAGGCGGCGGCGGGCGTGCTCGACGTACGGCGAGCCCGGGTGCTCCCGGAGCAGGCGCCGCCAGGTCTGCGCCTCGTCGCCGGTGCGCCCGAGCGCCCGCAGGGCGCGCCCGCGGCCGTAGAGCGCCTCGACCGCGAGCGGGCGCGGGCCGGCGACGCCGAGGTACCGATCGAACTGCGCGAGCGCCGCGGCAGCCGAGCCGGTGCTCAGGAGCAGGCCGCCCAGCGACACGAGGGAGAGCGTGGCCTCGGGCGACGACGCGAACCCCTTCTGGAGCGCGCGGTAGAGCTCGATGGCGCGCCGGGAGCGGCCGGCGCGCCGCGCGCCGTTGGCCTCCCGGAAGAGCTGCTCCGCCGTCGAGGCGCTCGGAGAAGCGCTCGGAGAGGACGCCGCCGCGCTCGACCCGCGGGCGGCCTCGCGCGGCTTCGGAGCGGCCGGCGCGAGCTCCGACGGCGCCGCTCCGGTGGGCGCCGGCGCGGCCTCGCCCTCGGACGGAGCGGCCGCGGAGGGCGCGACCGCGCGCGGACGGGCCACCGCCGCGCGCAGCGAGGGCTCGAGCGGGCGGGCGGCCGGCCCTACCTGCGCCGCCGGGCGCGGCTGGACGAGCGCCGAGGTCGCGAGCGACACCCCGGCGACGAGGACGGCCGCCGCGGCGTAGAGCCAGGCGCTCCGCGTCCTTCCGGCCCAGCGCCGCCCCGGGAGGAGGGTCCCCGGCCGAGCGTCGTCGTCTCCGCGCCGGACGTCGTTGTCGGGCCGCACGGGCGCGCTCGCGAGCCGCACGGGCGCTCCTTCGCGCCGCCGCCGGGCCGGCGCTCCCTCGCACGGCAGGTCGATCACGGCCCCGCCGATCGCGGCGTTCGCGATGCGCGCGAGGAGCTCTGCGTCCCCGGGCTCCGCCGCGCCCGCGGCGTCGAAGTCCAGCGCGAGCACCCAGCTGATCCGGCACGACGCGCAGGTGCCGAGGTGGGCGTCGAGGGCGAGCCGGTCCGGCTCGGTCGCGACGCCGCGGCGCACCCGCGTGAGGAGCTCGCTCCGACAGTCGGCGGTCATGGCTCCCTCCCCCGGAAGAGCTCGGCCAGCTTCGCGTTGTTGGCGAGCGCGCGCCGCAGCGCCTCCTTGCCGAGGCGGAGCCGGCTCCAGACCGTGTTCGGAGAGACGCGGGCGAGCGCCGCGATCTCGTCGACCGTGTAGCCGAGCACGAAATGGAGGGCCAGCGCCTCCGCGGTCGCCTCGGGCATCCTGTCGAGCACCTCGAGCACCATCTTACGCCGCCGGCTCGAGACCGCCTCGGCAAACGGGGACGCGCCGCTCTCGTCCGGCGCCACGTCGATCGGCGCGTCCGGCTCGTCGAAGCGCGCGCGCACGCTGAGGCGCCGGCGCGCGCCGAGCGCGGTCATCACCGCGATCCGGTTGGCGAAGTGGAGCACGGTGCACTCCGCGCGAAAGGACGGCAGCGCCTGGAGCAGCGCGAGCACGGCTTCCTGGGTCACGTCCTCGACGTCGGGGTGATGGGGGCCGAGCACCTTCCGCACGCTGCGCAGCATGGCGCCGCCGAGCTCGGTGATGAGCGTGCGGATCGCCGCCGGATCGCGCGCCGCCGCGGCGCGCGCGAGCCCGAGCAGCTCGTCCGCCCGCGGAGGCGCTCCCTCCGGCGGCGCGTGGAGGTCAGTCACGGGGTTTCGCATTCTGGCGACGAGGGTTGAGGCCATGAGTCCCGATCATCAGGGCGCGCAGCGCGGAGCCCGGCGGCGGAGGCGCGACTAGGGCCCTCCGGAGCGCGGCCAGCCGTCGGTGTCCCACGCCAGCTCGGAGATCCGCAGCGTGGGGGCGCCGTTCGATTGCGCGTCGTAGGCGTGATAGACGTTGTAGGAGCGATCGCCGGAGAACAGCACGGCGTTGTGCCCGGGCCCTCGCCAGCGGGAGCCTCCTTCCACGACGATGCTGCCGCCGCCGGACATCATCGGTGTCCCCTTCTTGTCGACGTACGGGCCGGTGATGCTCGTCGAACGACCGACGGCGATCTTGTACGTGCTGTCCGCCCCACGGCAGCAGGCGTCGAACGAGACGAACAGGTAATAGAAGCCGCAGCGCCGGACGATGAAGGGCGCCTCGAGCGCCCCGCGGGCGTCGGGGCGGGAGGCGAGGGCGTGGAGCTCCTCGTCGGCCCGCTCCCCCGACGGGGCGAGCTTCACCATCTTGATACCGCTCCAGAAGCTCCCGAACACGAGCCACGGCGTCCCCTCCTCGTCCATCGCGACGTTGGGATCGATCGCGTTCCAGTCGTCCCGCGCCGCGCCGTCGTTGGAGCAGATGGCGGCGCCGCGGTCCGTCCAGGGACCTGCCGAGTCGAGCGATGCCTTCGTCGCGTGCCCGATGCACGATCGGTTGCTGCCGAACGTGGAGGCGGAGTAGTAGAGATGGTAGGTGTCCCCGAAGCGTGAGATATCGGGCGCCCACAGGTCGCTCACGCCCGGGACCTTCTCTTCCAGCCAGGCGGGCTTCTTGTCGAACACCCGACCGGCGGCCTGCCACGCGGTGAGGTTCGACGAGCTCTTCATCGGGAGCCTGTCCCCCGTCTGGAACAGGTAGTAGCGGTCGCCGTCCTGGATGATGGCCGGGTCGTGGGTCCCCAGGTTCCCGGACAGGGGCAGCGCCTCGGGCGGGCTCGCCGGGTCGTAGAGGGCATCGGCGCACCTGTCCGCGGCCCCTCCCGCGCCGCCGCTCCCGCCAGCGCCGCCGCTGCCTCCCGCGCCGCCGCTGCCTCCCGCGGCCTCGGCGCCACCCACCCCGGCCGTCGCGCTCGGATGGCCTCCCGCGCCGCTGCTCGCCGTGGTGGCCGACGTGGTGGTCGTGGCGCCGGCGCCGGTGGCGCCGCTGCCCTGGCCGCCTGAACCGGAGCCCTGCACCGAGGTCTCCGTGCTGCACGCGACAACGCCGAGCAGGAGGCTCCACGCGAGCGCGCACACCCTTCGTCGCCGTGACCTGCAAAGCGTGAGACGCATCTTGGACTCCTGAGGCTCCATGGGCGGATCGTCCGTCGAGGTGCTGGCCATGGGGTCGGCCCGATGTCCTCCGGACCGAGTCTTCCCGCTCTCCCACGTGGGCCGGAGCGCCCACGATCAATCACGGGTTGCTCGAGCTTCTCGTGGAGCGCCAAAAACCGTCTTCGAAGAAATTTTACACCGAGACGGCGTTGCCTCGAATCATCGTGCGACGCGCCGAGCTTCGTAGATGTCAGCCACCCCGCTCCGCGTCGACGCGAAGAACAGGACGGCGCCGTCGGGCGAGAGGTGTGGATCGGTGTCGCGCTCCGCGGGAAGGTTGAGCGGCTCACCGAGCGACTCCGCCTCTTCGAAGGCCGCGTCGGTCGACGGCCGTCGCGCCCAGAACAGGTCTCCTCCGCCCTCGCGGCTCGATCGGAACAGGATCTGGCGGCCCTCGTCGAACAGGAACGGAGCGTGCTCGTCGCCCGCGCCGTCCAGCCCGGCGAGCGGGGCGAGCGCGCCCCAGGGGTCCTCCGGGCGTTCGCGCGACGCGATGGCGATGTACGTCTCGGCGGCCGGGGGCTCGACGCCGACCACGACGCGGAGCTCGGAGGGATCGACGTGGGGCGACATCACCTCGCCGTCGCCGGCGACGAGCGAGTCCACGTGGGCCGGCGCGCCCCACGGGTCGTCCCGGCTGGCGCGCTCGGCGCGCCAGATGCCCTTCGGAGCGCGCTCGCTGAAGAACCAGATCCTCAGCCCGTCCTCGGAGACGCAGGGAGTGTCCTCGACGCTATCGGCGCCGTTGAGCGCCTCCACGGCGCGCGGCGCCTCCCAGGGCGAGCCAGGCGCCGCCCGCCGCGACGCCCAGATATCGCGGCTGCCGCCGCGATCGGACATGAAGTAGATCTCGAGGAGATCGCCTGTCAGCGTGGGGTCCTCTTCCCTGGAATCGCTGTTCAGCTCCGTCACCGCCGACGGCGCGTCGAACCTCGGCCGCTCCGGCGCGCCCGCCGCCCCCCCTCCCCCGCCCTGCCCGGGCGCGAGCACGCCGATCACGAAGCGCTGGTCCTCGCACCCGGCCCCGCCGAGCGCGAGCCAGAGCCCGCACGCCACCGTGATCCCCCGGGACCGGCACCTCATCCACCCCCGTTCATACGCGCCCATGTGCGCTGGATCGAGCCCCGTCCCTGCCGGCGCGGGCGGGTCGCCTCACCCGATGCCGGCCTCGCTGGGCGGCCCGACGGCCGCGTCTCCCCCGGCAGCCTCGATCGGCACGCGGGGGAACCACAGCGCCGCGATGAAGCCGGTGATGCCCATGGCCGCGATGATCCAGAACACCGTCGTGAGGCCGGACGTGAGCGCCTCCCCGAGGTGCTGGACGATCGACGGATCGAGGCCGCGCGCCCCCTCCGCCGTCAGGAGCCGGCTCGCCGCGTCCGCCGGGATCGACGGGTCCTTCGCGAGCTGGGCCGTCAGGACGCCGCCCATGATGCCCACCGCCACGACGCCGCCGAGCAGCCGGGAGAACATCGTGCTCGCGGTGGCGATCCCGCGCTGCTCCCACGCCACGCTGCTCTGCACCGCGATGAGCAGCGCGACGTTGGACAGCCCCATGCCCACGCCGAAGACCAGCGTCGTCGCGCGGAGCATCAGCGGCGTGTCGTGCGTCCCGCCGAGCGCGAGCGCGAGCCCCGCCGCCGCCGTGACGCCGAGGCCGATCCAGATGAGCGGGCGGAACCCGACCCGGGGGATGAGCCGCCCGCCGATCGCGCTCGCGATCGGCCAGCCGATGAGCATCGGCGCGATGGCGCTGCCGGCGTCCGTGGGGCTGCCGCGGAGCACGCCCTGCACGAAGAGCGGCACGAACGTGATCGTGCCCATCATCGCGCCGCCGAGGATCGCGCCGGCCACGTTGGAGATGAACATCACAGGCCGCCGGAAGAGCGGCAGCGGGATCATCGGCTCGGGGGCCCGGCGCTCGACCGCGAAGAACACGGCGAACAGCGCCGCCGACGCGACCGCCGCGAGCAGCGTCGTC
This sequence comes from Sorangium sp. So ce124, assembly GCF_051525235.1. Taxonomy (NCBI): domain Bacteria; kingdom Pseudomonadati; phylum Myxococcota; order Polyangiales; family Polyangiaceae; genus Sorangium; species Sorangium sp. So ce124. The sequence continues at coordinate 2,182,742 of NZ_CP150312.1, read as the reverse complement.
TCCCCGCCCAGCCTCCCGGTGGCGAGCAGCAGCGCGACCACGCCGGCGGTCAGGAGCGCCGCGCCGAGGAAATCGAGCTCGTGAGGCCGCCTGTCGATGCGCTCGTGGAACGAGGTCGCCACGAGCGCGACGGACGCGGCGCCGAACGGGATGTTGATGTAGAAGACCCAGCGCCAGGAGAAGTAGTGCACGATGAGCCCGCCCACCATCGGACCGATGATGCCGAACAGCCCCCAGGCGGCCCCGAAGACGCCCTGGATCCGTGCGCGCTCCTTGAGATCGAAGATGTCGCCCGAGATGGTCATCGCCATCGGCTGCATCGCCCCGGCGCCGGCCCCCTGGAGGGCGCGGAAGGCGATGAGCTGCGGCATCGATCGCGCCGCGCCGCTCGCGATCGAGCCGAGCAGGAAGACGGCGATGCCGAAGAGCATGATCGGCTTGCGGCCGTAGATGTCCGACAGCTTGCCGCAGATGGGCACCAGCACCGACGAGGTGAGCAGGTAGGCGGTGGTGACCCAGGCGTACTGGTGAATCCCGCCGAGATCGCCGATCACGGTGGGCATCGCGGTGGCGACGACGGTAGATTCGAGGGCGGCCATGGCGAGGGCCAGGATCAGCCCGGCGACGGTGAGGGCGCGGTGGGTCGTGCGTTCTGAGGCCATGCGGGTCGTGGGGATGTGGTGTGGATGAGCCGGCGCGGCAAGCGGGACGCCACGCCGCGCGTCGGGGCGGCATGCCGCGTAGCCATGCCCCTGCCAGGGCTCGTCTCGGCGGCGGGTACGCGCTCTGCGCGATCTCGCTCCTCGGAGCCGCCTGCGGGAGCACCACCTGCAACCAGCCGGCCGGCGGCCCCGGGGAGATCGCGTCCGCGCCTGACGCGACGCCGGCCACCACCGCCGCGGGAGGCTCGCTCCTCGCCTTCGTGAGCGGCAAGGAGGGGAAGATCCGCGTCTACTCGGTCGACGAGCGCAGCGGCGGGTTGGCGCTCCTCCAGGCCAACGCCACGGACGGGCTGCCGTCTTTCCTGGCCGTGGATCCGGCGCGGGCCCTGCTGTTCGCCGTGGACGAGGACAACGCCCTGATCCGCTCGTTCGAGCTGGACGCGGAGAGCGGCGTCCTCACCCCGATCAACACGGTCAGCGCGCAGGGCGACGGCCCAGCCCACCTGTCGCTCTCCACGGCCGGGAACTGGCTGCTGGTCGCCAATTACGAGGGCGGCAGCGTATCGGTGATCCCTGTCGCGCGGAACGGGGCTCTGGGCAACGCCACCGACACCGAGAGTCCAGGCGCGAGGGCCCACATGGCGATCACCGATCAGAGCGGCGCCTATGCCTTCGTGCCCTGCCTGGGCGCAGACATGATCGCCCAGTATGCGTTCGACAGCACCCGGGGTCTGCTCGAGCCCAACGCGGTCCCGAGCGCGGACCTTCCGGCAAACTCCGGTCCGCGGCACCTCGTGTTTCATCCGCAGGGCGCGGTTGCCTTTGGAATCAACGAGACAGCGAGCACGATCACGTCGTTTCGATTCGATCAAGCCTCGGGCCGGCTGACACCCATCGCGACGGCCTCGACCCTGCCCGAGGGGTACTCGGGACGAAACACCGGGGCCGAGATCGCGGTGCACCCGACCGGCAGGTTCGTCTATGGCTCCAATCGCGGGCGCGATAGCATCGCGGTCTTCTCGGTCGACGCTTCGTCCGGGAAGCTCTCGCCGCTCGCCGAGGTGCCGTCAGGACGCGGCGACGGTCCGCACAATCCGCGCAGCTTCGCGCTATCGCCTGACGGCCACCTCCTTTATGCCGCCAACCAGAGCTCCGGTCAGCTCGTGGCATTCCGTATCGGGGCCGACGGCAAGCCCGTGCCGCTCGGCGTCGAGGCGCAGGCGCCGCGCATCACCTATGTCGGTTTGTTCCGCTTCCCGGCCCACCGCCAGCCGGCGCCACGGTAGAAATCGACCTCGGGGAGGAGCTACCTCATGATCGCGCCCCATCCGAGGGTTCAATGGCCTCGCCGTCTGCAGTGCTCCCTGCTGTGGGCCGCCGTGGTCCTGGCCAGCGCTTGCCGGCCACCAGCGGCCGCCGACCGGACCTCGCCCATGGACCGAGCGCCAGACGCGCAGGCGCCGACGCAAGATGCCATCGCGCGGTGCCTCGCCCCGGCCGCGCCCAGGACGGTCTTTCCGAGCTCGGCGGGCTACGACCACGACCGGCGTGGCTTCAACCTCCGTATCCAGATCCTTCCGGGCGTGATCGTCCACCCCGTGAACGTCCCGCAGGTCCAAGCTGCGGTCAGGTGCGCCCGTCGCCTCGGCTTGAACATCGCGGTTCGCTCCGGCGGCCACAGCTACGAGGGCTACTCGCTTGGCAAGGACAGCGGCATGATCATCGATCTTGCCGGCATGACCGACCTCGCCGTCGACAAGGACCGAAAGACGGCGACGGTGGGCGCCGGGTGGCGCCTGGGCCCGCTCTATTACGCCGTGTGGCAGCAGGCGCGCCTGGCGTTCGTGGCAGGCAGTTACCCGAGCGTCGGCCTGGCTGGCCAGAGCCTCGGCGGCGGCTATAACTTGATCTCCCGCAAGTTCGGCCTGGTCGCGGACAACGTCCTGAGCATGACGGTCGTGGACGCGGAAGGAGAGGTCCTGACGGCCGACAGCGCCAACAACCCGGATCTCTACTGGGCCCTGCGCGGCGGCGGCGGCTCGTTCGGCATCGTCGTATCCCTCACCCTTCAGCTACACCGGCTCCCCGATACGATCGCGGTGTTCCGCTACAAGTGGCCCCGCGAGGCGGTCAAGGCCGTCATGACGGCCTATCAGCGCTGGTCGCCGGCTCTCCCGCCGGAGGCGAACGCCATGATGGTGGTGAGCCCCAGCGGCGTATCCGTCAAAGGTTTGTACATCGGCGCCTCGTCGGCAGCCGCCGCGGCTGCCGCGCCCCTGCTCGCGATGGTGCCTGGCCCGAAAACGCTCTTTCTCGAAGAGATGCCCTTCATCGAGTCGGTGCTCTTCTTCGCCGGCCTCCCGACGGCCGACCCGAAGGTGCTCTCGCCCGAGCGCCTCGTGATCGAACCGGTCTGGTTCAAGGCGAAGTCGGTGTACCTGGACGCCCCGCTCTCCTCGGAAGGGGTCGATATGATCGTCGAGTCGCTGGCCGGGACGGGGCTCGGCCCCGACCTCATCTTCAACACCTACGGCGGCGCGATCGGCGCCGTGGCCCCGGACGCGACGGCGTTCGTCCACAGGAAGACGATGTTCAGCATGCAAATCTACCTCGAGGCCGACGCGAGCACGAATCATGACGACGCCATGGCCTGGATGACGGCGTTCGGTGACAAACTGCGGCCGTACGCGTCCAGGTTCGCCGTGCCGAACTACATCGACGCCGACCAGAAGGACTGGCCGACCGCCTACTACGGGAGCAACTTGGCGCGGCTCGTCGCCGTGAAGCAGAAATACGACCCGCAGAACGTCTTCCGCTTCGCCCAGAGCATCCCGACACACTCTCCCTGAGGGCCAGTCCACCGCCCGAGGTGGAGACGATGCTCGACGTGGCGTCAGCGCGCAGTCTCGTCCAGCAAGGCGCGGACGCGCCCCTCGACTGCCGCGAACTCGGGGGTGGCGGGCTCCAGCGAGCCCCCGAGGTGCACGTGCCGCACGAGCCCCGCTCGATCGAGGAGGAAGCTGACGCTCGTGTATTGTCGCTTGGGATGGCCATCCATCCACCAGCGCTTCAACGTGCGCCAGTCCGGGTCGATCGCGACCGGGAAGGTGTATTTGAAGTGCGCCAGGTAGCCTCTGACCGCCTCGGGGTCGAGGGGCTCGGGATCCTTGTGGTGGTACATCCCGACGACGACGAGCCCTCGTTCCCGATAGCGCTCGTCCAGCGCTTTGAGCGCCGGGGCGGTGGCGCTGCAGAACGGGCAGCTCGGCGACGTGAACCACCGGACCAGCACGACCTTGCCTCGCAGCGCCGCCAGCGTGAGCGGCGGCGAGTTGTACCAGGGCCCCACGTCCCACGCAGGCGGCGGCGCCCCGATGACGCCCGACACATCGTGGTCGAAGCCCGGGTCACCGCTCGACAGGAGAGCGGCGCTCCCGGGAGGCGGCGCAGGCGCAGCGGGCCCCGCAGGCGAGGCCGCGGGCGCTGGCTCCGGGGAGGCGCACGCGAGGGCGAGCGCGGCGAGGGGCAGCGAAAGCAAGCGAGTGAGCATGGCGATGTCTCCGCGCGAGACGATCGCAGGCCCGTACGTGCGAGTCAATCGTGGCTGGCCGGCGTCCCGCCTCCGCGCTGGCACGCCGTGCCCGTGAGATACGCGGGTGCCACGACGCCGGCGAGCTCACCGCGTGCGCGCATCGGACCGCGCGCGTCGTTGCGTCCGACATGCCGCGCGCGTCGGCCCGAGCTCGTCCGTGTCGCCGGTCGCTCGCGTGGACCCGCGCCGGAGCAGGGGCCAGCGCCGCGCACATCTACCGATCGGGCGACAGCGTCGTCATAACGACCCAATCCACCGTCCACCGCCGGCTCGCGCTTCTGCTGCCGAGCGCACGGTGTCGAGCGGATCACGGAGCGAGAAAACAGCATGTCCGGAAAGGAAGCCTCCTCGAAGGAAGGCAGGCTGATATCGACGCTCGAGCGCTTGCTCGAGCTGCCGGCGGCCAACCTGAGGCAGTCGCTCAACCAGGCGAGTGACCTCCTTGTCGACGCTCTCGGCGCCGACAAGATCGACATCTTCCTCTTCGAGGCCAGCAGGAACACGCTGTGTGCCCTGGGGACGAGCAAGACGCCCATGGGCCGGCTCCAGCGATCGATCGGGCTCGACATCCAGCCGGTCGCCAACGGCGGCTCGATCGCCCGCGTCTTCACGACCGGCGATCCTTACATCACCGGGCATTCGGACCAGGAGCCCGGCGAGCTGCCCGGCCTGATCCACGAGCTCGGCGTGCGGTCGCACATCGCGGTCCGGCTCGTCGTCGAGGGCGAGCGGCGCGGGGTCGTCTCTGCTCACTCCGCCGCGCCGGAGTTCTTCTCCGACGACGATCTCCGCTTCCTCGGCGCGGTCGCGCACTGGATCGGCGCCCTGACGCACCGGGCGGAGCTCGTCGAGCAGGTCACCTCCGCCGCGCTCGCGCAAGGCCGGCGCCAGGCCGCGGAGGAGCTCATCACCGTGCTGGCGCACGATCTGCGGAACTACCTGAGCCCGCTCATGGGCCGCCTTGGTATGCTCCACCATCGCGCGGAGCTCGACGGCCGAGTCGACGACATGCGCGACGCCGACCGGGCGATCAGCTCTGTCGCGCGGCTCGGCCAGCTCATCTCGGATCTGCTTGACGTGGGGCGCATCGAGCAGGGGCTCTTCGAGATCGCCCCTGCGCCCATGAACCTCGCCGCGCTGGCGCGGGACATCGCCGCTGCGCTCGGTACACCCAGCGTCGAGATCCGCGTCGAGAGCCCGCCGGAGCTCGTCGTCGTGGCGGACAGGGATCGCCTCCGCCAGGCCCAGGAGAACCTCGTCAGCAACGCGATCAAGCACTCGCCCCCGGGGACGTGGGTCCTCATCAAGCTCACCAGCGAGCTGATAAAGGGGATGGAGTACGCCCACGTCGACATCGTCGACCGCGGATCCGGCGTGCCGCCGGAGATCCTTCCCCGCATCTTCGACCGCTTCGTCACGAACGGCCATGCGTCGGGGATCGGCCTCGGGCTGTACCTGGCGAGCAGGATCGCCGCCGCCCACGGGGGCACGCTGGCTGTGAGCTCCCCTCCTGGAAACGGCGCGACGTTCCGACTGAGCTTGCCCGCGAGCGGACCGCCCGTTCGTCGGGACGAGCTGTGATCGCGCTGCGGCAGCGGCGCAAACGCCCTCCGCGCCTGCAAGCGCGGCGCTCCTCTGGACGACCCCAGGCTCACGCGTAAGATGGCGCGCATGCCGCGCCCCCCCGCCACGCCCGACGACCCCGGCCCGCCGAGCCTCGCGGCCTCCACGGAGCCCCGCATGACGAAGGGCGAGGTGCTGGCGGTGCCCCGGATCGAGCTGTGCGTCGAGCGCGAGGGGGGCAAGCCCGCGAGCCGGGTCATGGTGCTCGACGGCGATTTCATCCGCATCGGCTCCCACCAGAGCAACGACCTCGTGCTCGCCGACCGCGCCGTCTCCCGCTTCCACTGCATCCTCGAGCGCGTGAAGTCCACGTTCCGGCTGACGGACGTCGGCTCGCTCAACGGGACGACCATCGCCGGCGTCCGCGTGCGGGACGCCGACGCCATCCTGCCGGAGTGCCGCATCGAGCTCGGCGAGTCGGTCGTGCGCATCCGCGACGCCGACGCCGTCGCCGAGACCGAGCTCGCGCGCGCGGTCAGCTTCGGGGCGCTCCAGGGCGTGTCGGTCCCCATGCGGCGCCTCTTCCCCGTCCTCGAGCGCGTGGCGAAGAGCGCGCCCGACGTGCTGATCGAGGGCGAGAACGGCACGGGCAAGGAGGTCATCGCCACCGAGCTCGTCCAGCGCGGCGCCCGCGCCGACAAGCCGCTCGTCATCGTCGACTGCGGCGCGATCTCGCCGAGCCTCATCGAGAGCGAGCTGTTCGGCCACGTGCGCGGCTCCTTCACGGGCGCCACGCGCGACCGCGCCGGCGCCTTCGAGGAGGCCGACGGCGGCACCGTCTTCCTCGACGAGATCGGCGAGCTGCCGCTGGAGATGCAGCCGAAGCTCCTCCGCGCCCTCGCCTCGCGCGAGGTGCGCAGGCTCGGCGAGAGCCGGGTGCGCAAGGTCGATATCCGGGTGATCGCCGCCACGAACCGGCGCCTGGAGCGCGAAGTGAACAGCGGCCGGTTCCGCGAGGACCTCTATTACCGCCTCTCGGTGCTCACCGTGCGCGTCCCGCCGCTCCGGGAGCGCAAGGAGGACATCGGCCTCCTCGTCCACTGCTTCCTGAACGAGCTCGGCGCCATCGACAAGGTGCACCTCTTCCCCCCCGAGGTCATCGAGGACATGAAGCGCTACGACTGGCCCGGCAACGTGCGAGAGCTGAGGAACTACGTCGAGCGCCGCGTCGTGCTCGGCGAGGGCGCCGCCATGGGAGCGACAGCGCCGTCCGAGCGCAGCTCCGCGCCGCCCCCGGGCGCCGCGCCGCAGGGCGCCGCGCCCGGCGAGCCCGCCGCCAACATCGAGATGCCCTTCAAGGAGGCGAAGGACGCGATCATCGACCAGTTCGAGCGGCGCTACCTCGCGGCCCTGCTCGAGTGGTCGAACGGCAACGTGAGCCGCGCCGCGCGCAAGGCAGGGCTCGACCGGATGTACCTCCACCGCCTCCTCCAGCGCCACGGGCTGCGCCGCGCCGCCGCCCTCGACTGAACCGCGCGCGGGCGGCCACCACCCGCGCCAGCTGTAGCGGGGCCAACCGGAGGCCGCCGCTCTTGCGATAGAACAGGGCGCAGCGGTGCTGCACATGTCACAGTCGCGTCGCAATGGCGCGATCCGTCCGTGTGCGCAACCTCGCAAAATCTCTGAATATTTCAGAAACCGATCTGCTCCTCTGGCTCGCGGAGCATGCGCCAACGACGGAGCTCCGCCACCCCGCGGACTTCCTCCCGGCGGAGCTCGCGGGGCAGGCTCAGCAGGCGCTCGGCCGCGCCCCACCGTCGGCGCCGGCGGAGGAGCCGATCGAGCGCCGCTGCGCCGAGTGCGTGAAGCTCCCGGCGAAGGCCGGGCTCCGCGTTGTCGAGGTCGGCGCCGATGCCGTCTGCGACCTGTGCGGCAGCTCGGCGAACAAGCGGGCGGCGCTCGCGATGATCGGGGCGTTCCGCGCGCGCGGGCTGCGGAGGCTGCTCGTGGTCGGCGGCGGGCCAGGCACGTCCGAGGACCTGCGGCAGCTGCTCGCGGGCGAGGTCGACATCCGCATCGTGGACGGAGAGGGTCACCGCAATGCGGCGAAGGCCGACGCCGATCTCCGCTGGGCCGACGTGGTCGCGGTCTGGAGCTCGACGATCCTCTCGCACAAGGTGTCGAAGCTCTACACCGATCAGCGCGCCAGCTTCCGCGAGAAGCTCGTGACCGTCCCGAGGCGCGGCGTGGCCGCGCTGTGCATGGCCGTCACCGAGAAGGTGAGCGCGCCCGCGGGATGACCGGCGCCCGGCCTCCCCGCCTGCCCTCCGCGGGGCGGCGCTTCACCCTCGCTCGGGGCGGTCGGTCAGCAAGCGCAAGCGCTCACGCAGGGCGGCTGCTCAGCCGCACCCGGCGGAAGGTGCGCCGCGCGTGGGGCACCCAGCCGTGGAAGTGCCAGCGCGCGGCCATGACCAGCCCGCGGACCCACTCGTCGGCGGCGTAGGCGACCCAGACGCCGGCGAGCCCCCAGCCGAGGTGGACCCCGAGCAGCCAGGACAGCCCGACGGCCACGGCGAACATCGAGAAGACGCCGAACCCGACCGGGAAGCGGGCGTCGCCGGTGGCGCGGAGCCCGTTGATGACGACCAGGTTGAGCGTGCGGCCCGGCTCGACGAGGAGGGTCAGCCAGAGCAGCCGGGAACCGGTGGCGATCACCTCGGGATCGCGCGAGAAGAGGCCGAGCAGGTGGGGGCCGAGGAGCGCGGTGGCGATCACCAGGCTCACGCACACGCAGAACCCGATCGCCAGGCCGCCGCGCACCAGGCGATCGGCGCCCTGCAGATCGCCGGCGCCGATGCGGTGCCCGACAACGATCTCGGTCCCGAAGCCGATCGCCATGCCGAACAGGAGCAGGAAGTGCACGATCTGCATCGTGTACGTATGCGTGGTGAGCGCCGTTTGCCCCATGTTGGCGACCATCGCCAGGATGATCATGAAGCTGATGCGATAGACCACGTTCTCGCCCGCCCCCGGCAGGCCGATGTGCAGCATCTCGCGGAGGCGATCGGGGCGAATGCGCCAGAAATCCTCGAAGGTCGGGCGGATCCCGAGGCGCGAGATCCACAGCTGCCGGTGCATCCAGAACGAGAGCGCGCGTCCGACCACCGCGGCGAGCGCGAGCCCCATCATGCCGAGCCCAGGAGCCCCGCCGACACCGAACATGAGCGGCAGGCTGAGCGCGAGCTGCACGATGTACATGACGACGATGAGGCGCAGCGTGTCGCGGGTGTAGGTGTGCGCGCGCAGCACCGAGCCCATCGAGAAATTCACCGCGTCGAACGCCAGCATCACGCCGACCGCGATCAGGTAAGGCTCCGCGATCGGGAACAGGGACGGCGGCAGGCGCATCAGCTCGAGCAGCGGCCTCGCGCCGATCGCGATGACGGCGAAGCTGAAGACGCCGAGCCAGAGGTTGGCCGCGAGCGACGCGCGCGCGACCTGCTCCGCGCCGGCCCGGTCCCGCGCGCCGAGATACTGGGTGACCACGACGCTCGCGCCGACGCTGACGAAGCGAAAGGTGATCATGAAGGTCAACATGATCTGGTTGGACAGCCCGTACGCGGCGGCGGCCTCGTCCGACAGGCGGCTGACAAGCCATACGCCGAACACGCCGACGAGCATGTGCAGCAGGTTCTCGCTGAAGATGGGCCAGGTGATCTCCAGCAAACGCGGGCGAGGAAGAGCGGGGGCAGGTAGGACCGATTGCAAAGCGCCGCATCCTACTCTGCCGAGGGGCATCTCGCCACGACGGAGCATGACCACGCGAGCGCCGTCGCGCGCAGCGCGGCCGTGGCCGTACGCGTCGTACGCGTCGTACGCGTCGTACGCGGAACGAAGGGTGGTGCCGCTGTCGCCTATCTCCTCACGGCCCGCGCGATCGCACGGCAATCTGGCGAGACCGACCGAGACCGACCGAGACCGGGCGAGACGGAGCGAAGGACACCCGACTGCCCCGCGCCGCCCCCAGCGGCGCAGACGGAGAGGAGGGCTTCCGGCAACGCATGCACAAGAGCGTGTTCTCGCTCGCACCGTTGCATGCTTGTCCCTTCCCGTATCCTTGCGTATCGATTACTCTGGGAATGGGCGGAACAGGGCACACTCGTCCTTCTGCGCCTGGAGGATCAAATGGGGATATTGCACGGCAGCGCCCGATGGCTCCTGGCCGCGGCGGCCACGGCGCCGGCTGTCGCTGGCGGATGCTCCTGCGGCGATGCCAGCGGGACGATCGGCGCCACGTCCGGCGGAGCCGACCTGGGCGCAGGGGGTCAGAGCGCGGGGGGCGGCGGCTCCGGGGGAATCCCCTTCCTGGCGGGGAGCGGCAGGTCAGGGGTCGGGGGCGGCGGGTGCGAGGGGCTCGAGTGCCAGCAGATCGCCTGTCCCGGCGGCGGCAAGACCACCGTGAGCGGCACCGTGTACGAGCCCGGGGGCAAACTCCCGCTGTACAACGTCACGGTGTACGTCCCGAACAGGGCGCTCGAGCCCATCACCGACGGCGCGAGCTGCGATCGGTGCGATGTCACGCTCTCCGGCGATCCGATCGCGACCGCGCTGACCGACACGAACGGGCGTTTCGTGCTGGAGAACGTGCCGGTCGGGGAGGACATCCCGCTGGTCGTCCAGCTCGGCAAATGGCGGCGCCAGATCACGCTGCCGAAGGTCGAGGGGTGCGTCGACAACCCGACCGTGGACAGGACGGTCCGCCTGCCGCGCAGCAAGGCCGAGGGCCACCTCCCGAAGATCGCCTTGACGACCGGCGGCTCGGACGTGCTGGAGTGCCTTCTGTACAAGATGGGAATCGACGCGTCGGAGTTCACGCCGGAGGCGGGCGACGGGCGGGTGAACCTGTTCGTCGGGCGCGCCATCGAGGGCGACAGCGCGACGAGCAGGTACCGAGACGGCCTGAACGACGGCGCGCCCTTCTCGCCGGCGCGAGGGTTCTGGAGCTCGCTCGACAACCTGAGGCAATACGACATGGTGATCCTGTCGTGTGAAGGCTCCGAGTTCGGGGACGACAAGCCGGAGGCCGCGCGGCGCGCCATGTTCGACTACGCCTCCGCGGGAGGCCGCGTGTTCGCGTCGCACTGGCACAACACCTGGCTCCGGCTCGGCCCGGAGCGGTTCCCGGAGACGGCGACATGGGACGAGGAGAGCGATCCCGACGACGGGCTCCCCGTGCTCGTCGACACCACGTTCCCGAAGGGCCTGGCGCTCCGGGACTGGCTCGCCAACGTGGGAGCGTCGACCGTGCCCGGGCAGATCGAGATCAACGATCCGCAGCACTGGGTCGACTCGGTGAACGAGGAGATCGCGACGCGGTGGCTCTACAACGACGCCAACGCGGATTTCGACGCGCCCGCGGGGGTCAAGTACTTCACGTTCAACACGCCGATCGGCGCGCCGGAAGAGGAGCAGTGCGGAAGGTTCGTGTACACGGACATCCACGTGGCGGCGAGCGACGTCGCCGGGGCGCCGTTCCCGAGCGGCTGTCAAGACCGCGGCGGGGCGACGCATGAGCTGACCGCCCAGGAGAAGGCGCTGCTCTTCATGCTGTTCGACCTGTCGGCCTGCATCGCGCCGGACGACGAGCCGCCGCCGGTGCCCGTGCCGAGGTGACGAGCGCCTCGACGGCGCGGCGAGCTCCCTCTCCGGGCCCTGCGGTGGTCATGGTGGCTGTCGACGAAGAGGCGCCGGACGCCAGGCGAGCCGGACCACAGCGGCGGGCGCCGAGACGAGCCGGGCGCGGCGCTGGAGGCTCGACATTCCGGGGCGCTCGCTCGCGATTTCCTGAGCGATATTGACGCCCTGCGCATGGATACGCGGTTGCCCAGGGTGGTCACCCGACCACCAAGGGGAGCACCGTAGCCTGCGTGGACCCGCGCGGGACAGCCCTCCACACAGGCCAGAGACGCAGCGCAGCAGCGCCCGCTCCACGAGCTCCGCCAACTGGCATATTTTTTGCGGATTTTTTGCTGCCTGCACACCACAGCTCACTCGAATCGGCGCCCGTGAAGGCCTCGCCTCACGCTCCCGCCGGAGACCACCGGCCGCAGTTGGGCCCTGCACGCACTGACACTGTATTCCATCACACAAACAGCACGGAGTTTGTCTCTTATTCAGGGGCACGCAGAGGGCTTGCCATGGCGCGGAACTGCCCTTTTAATGCCGCGCCATCCGGATACTTTCCTTGGAGGACATGATGAAAAGTGTTTTGCTTCGCGGTGTGCTTGGCAGGTCGAGGTGGTCATTCGGCCTTGCGGTGGTTGCGTTGCAGGCCACCGTGCTGATCGGCTGCGGTGACGCGGCGACGGACGACGGCGTGGGCGGCGCGGGCGGCGCGGGCGTCGGCGGGGCGGCCTCCGCCAGCTCGACGACGGCGAGCGCCTCGACGACCTCCGCCAGCTCGACGACGGCGAGCGCCTCGACGACCTCCGCCAGCTCGACGACATCGGCCTCGACGACCTCGGCGACGACATCGACCTCGTCCACGACGAGCGCGAGCACCGGGGGGGTGCCCACGGACGGCACGCCGGTCGAGCGTCATGGCCGGCTCCGGGTCATGAACGGCAACATCGTCGGCGAGCACGGGTCCCCGGTCCAGCTCAAGGGCATGAGCCTGTTCTGGAGCCAGTGGAGCAACTACTACAACGGCAATGTCGTCAACTCGATCGCGGACAACTGGGATGCGACCGTCGTCCGCGCCGCCATGGGCATCGAGGGCGAGGATGGATACCTCCAGGACGCGGGCGCCCAGAAGGCCAAGGCGAAGACCATCGCCGACGCGGCGATCGCCAAGGGCATCTACGTCATCCTCGACTGGCACGATCACAACGCGCACCAGCACCTCGACCAGTCGAGGAACTACTTCCGCGAGGTGGCGCAGGCCTACAAGAACGTGCCCAATGTCATCTTCGAGGTCTTCAACGAGCCCCTCAACACCAACACCTGGCCCGCGGTGAAGTCCTACGCCGAGGCGGTGATCTCCGAGATCCGCGGCCAGGGCGCCAACAACCTGATCATCGTCGGCTCGCCGAACTGGTCGCAGGACGTCGACATCGCCGCGGACAATCCCCTCAGCGATCAGAACGTGGCGTACACCCTCCACTTCTACGCCAACACGCACAAGGCGTCGCTCCGCGAGAAGGCCCAGAAAGCCATCAACAAGAAGCTGGCGCTCTTCGTGACCGAGTGGGGGACCTGCTCCGCCGACGGCAACGGCCAGCTCAACCTCGGCGAGTCGCAGACCTGGCTCGACTTCCTGGACGCGCACAACATCAGCTGGGCCAACTGGTCGCTGGGCGACAAGGCCGAGGCGTGCTCCGCGCTCAGGCCCAACGCAAACCCGATGGGCAACTGGAGCGACAACGACCTCACCGAGTCGGGCAAGTGGGTGAAGGGGAAGATCGCAGAGTGATCCGCGCGCGGGTCGCCGGCCGCTCGCGCCGGTGACCCGCCCCCCGACCGAGGGCGCCGCTCACCCGTGCGCTCGTTTGCCCTCCACGGACAGGGGCCGCCCGGCACAGAAGGGGCATTGATCGTCCGGGCTCCAGTCGTCGTCCTCGAGGCCGAGCGCCCGTAGCTGCTCCAGCTCCCACGCGCGCGCCTCGGGCGAAAGCGGGGCGGGACAGATGGACTTGTGGTCTCTCAGGCTGCTCAACATGGACGGTCCCGTTCGGTTGTGCTCCGGAGAGCGATTCCGGGATCTATCGCGCACAGCCCTGCAGCGCCCGCGAAATCGGCCCTGCCGCGCCGCGTCTGTCCATGGTTGAGACGAACGGAAAACACCTTTAAAGGACGGTCCACCGGAAGCGCGTTAACCAAGCTTCGCGCCGCGTCCTCCTACATCCGAACGTTTACGTGGTCGTAATCGTAGTCGTTTACGTGGTCGTGGTCGTGGTCGTGGTCGTCAACGATAGGCCGTGAACGACCACGACCACGACCACGACCACGTAAACGTTCACGTTCACGTAAACGTTGGTGGCGGATGGTGGGGTAGCGGGGCCGGCGCGCTCTTCAGCGAAGCCCCCCCGCGCGCAGCCGCTCAGCGACCTCCCTCCGCCGCAGCTTGCCGCTCGTCGTCTTGGGCAGCTCGCCCGGCGGAACCAAAACGACCTGGTCGATCGTAACGCCGTTCGCCCGCAGCGCCTCCCGCACGCGCTCCGCGAGGCCGGCGTGCTCGGACGCCTCGGCGCGCGTCTCGGCCACGACATAGACCGACTCGGTCTGGCGCTCCTCGACGAACAGCCCGACCGCGACCACACACCCGGCCCGGATCCCGTCGACCCGGGAGGCGATCTCCTCGATCACGGCGGGGATCATCGTGTGACCGCCCTTGATGATCACCTCCTTTTTCCGGCCCGTGACGAACAGCGTCCCGCGATCGATGAACCCGAGATCGCCCGTGCGCAGCCACCCGCCCACGAGCGCCTCGGCTGTCGCCTCGGGCTCGTTGAAATACCCCTCCATCACCGTCTCCGAGCGCACCTCGATCTCCCCCACCGTGCGCTCCGGGACCGGGCTGCGCTGGGCGTCCACGATCCGGATCTCCGTGTGCGGGATCGGCCTGCCGACGCCGGTGAGCTCCAGCGAGAGGGGGCCAGGCGCGGCCTCCTCGACGCGGCCCTCGCGCTCCAGCAGGCCGCGATCCACCGTGAGGGCGCGCGGCTCGGCGTCGAGGTCCGGGAAGGTCACGGCGACCGTCGCCTCGGCAAGCCCGTAGACGGGGAAGAACGCCTCGACGCGGAAGCCGCAGGGCGCGAACGCCTCGGCGAAGCGGCGGAGCAAGGCGGGGGAGATCGGCTCGGCGCCGATCATCGCGCACCGCCACGCGCCGAGATCGAGGCCCGCCTCGACGGCGCGGCGGGCGAGGCCGATGCAGATCGCATAAGCGCTCGGCGGCCCGAGCGAGATGGCGCCCCGGATGCTCGACATGTCCGCGAGCCACGAGAACGGCCGCGTCCGGAACTCGAGCGGCGAGAGCATGTGAACGGGGAAGTCGTTGAAGAGCGGGAAGAGCAGCCCGCCGACGAGGCCCATGTCGTGGTGGAGCGGCAGCCACGAGACGCCCCCCGCGCCCTCGCCGCGCACCGGGAGCCGCTGGCTCATCGCGTCGAGGTGCAGCATCAGCCGCTCGTGCGGGATCACCACGCCGCGCGGGTGCCCGGTGCTGCCGCTCGTGAGCTGGATGAGCGCCGGCCCGGGCGCGCGCTCCGGATCGGGCAGCGAGCCCGCGAGGGGCGCGTCGATCAGCGGCTCGGCGGCGAGCTGGAGGAGGCCGTCCGCCCCCTCCTCGCCCTGCGCGAAGCCGAGCAGCGCGGACGAGACAACGAGCGCGCGCGCGCCGACGCGGGCGGCCGTCCGCCGGAGCTCGCCGAGGAACGCCGGCACGTCCGTGAGCCGATAGGGCACCCCGACCTGGATCGGCACCGCGCCGAGCACCCAGACGCCGAAGAGGCACGGCACCGCCACCTCCACGTCCGTGACGAGCAGGAGCACGCGATCGCCGGGGCGCACCCCCGCCGCGAGCAGGCCCGACGCCGCCGCGCACGCGCGGCGCCAGTACCCCGCCCACGACCAGCCGACGAACTCGCCCTGCTGCTTGTGATAGAACCCGAAACGATCCGGCGTCGCCTCGGCGCGCGCCCTGAGCAGGCCCGCGACCGTCCGCGCAGCGAGCCCGCGGCTCACGGCGCCTGCCTCGGCTCGGGCGAGGGCGCGACGCCGAGGCGCTCGCGGCCGCCGCCCTTCGTCGCCACGATCATGTACTCGAGCGCGGTGCGGCGCGCGAAGGAGAGCCGGCCCACGGTCATGTACGTCTGGAGCAGCCGCGAGAAGCCGGGCGCGCGGGCGTCGATCCGGGCGCGGTTCGCGCGCACGTTGTCGATCCACCGGGCGACCGTGTGCACGTACGAGCTCGTGAGATCCTCGACGCGCCGGACATCGAGGCCGGCCTGCTCGATCAGCCCGAGCTCCTCGGCCAGCGAGATCAGACGGCAATAGCCGAGCGCCTCGACGAAGATGTACTGCGTCGCGGCGCTCTCCCGGTCTCCGCGGGCGCGCGCCGGGAAATAGCAGTCGGAGATGAGCAGCCTGCCGCCCGGGCGCAGCGCGGCGGCGATCTTCTGGTGGATCCGCTCGCGGTTGTGCATGTGCACGATGCTGCCCACGAAGAGCACGGCGTCGAGGGACTCGGGCGCGAGGTCGATGTCCTCGATATGCGCGAGATCGATGCGGACCCGCGAGGCGACCCCCGCCCGATCGGCGCGGCGGAGCGCCTCCTGCCGCTGCTTGTCGCTCAGCGTGACGCCCTGGAAGCTCCCGCCGGTGCGCTCGGCGAGATAGATGAGGTTCGAGCCCCAGCCGCACCCCACGTCGAGCACGCGCTCTCCGGGGTGGATGTCGAGCTCGCGGCGGACCCAATCGTACTTCCGCTCTTGCGCCGCCTCGAGGCTCTCGGCGGGATCGAGGAAGATGCCCGTCGCGTAGGCCAGCCGGCTGTCGAGGACCATGGAGAATATCTCCGGGTCGTTCTGGTAATGCGCGGCGACCTCGCGCCGCTCGTGCTCCCGCTGCTCCTCGGGCGTCCGGACGGCGGCCTCGCGCTCGGCGCGCGTGCGCGGGGCGATCAAGGCGCCCCTCCCCGGCCGCCCCGCGCCGCGATCTGCGCCTCGACGAAGGCGATGACGTCACCGACCGTGCTGATCTGCGCCTGATCGGGCGCCGCGAAATCGGGCGCCACGATCTGGAATCGCTCCTCGAGCGCGACGTTGACCTCGATGAGCGCCAGTGAATCCACGCCGAGGCCGCTCTCGAGCGACAGGTCGGGAGTCACGGCATCGACGCTCATCCCACATCGCTCTGCAATGATGGTGCGGACCTCTCTGGCGATCTCCGGATCTCCCCCGCCCGCCGCCTGCGGCTGCTTCCGAAGCGCCGCCTCGCTCTTGTTCATCGCGCTCTCCAGTCCAGGGTTCGGCGCGCGCGACCTTCAGCACGCCAGCGCGATAGATGCTCATGCCAGCGCCGGTCACGGCCGTAGCGCGACGTACCATGATCGCCAGTCGTCGTCCATGGCCGGACGAGCCCGCTCGATCGCGAGGTCAGCGCGTCGCGGGCGCGCTGGCGTGCTGCGCGCCGGAACCTGCGCGCAACAGACGCGCGACGGACGCGCGAGGCCCTGCCGCGGCGCCTCGCCGCGGCCCGGCGCGAGCGGCTCAATCGCCGAAATCGCCGTCGATCCCGCCGCCGTCATCGAACCCGCCGCCATCATCGAACCCGCCGCCGTCATCGCCCCACGGCTCGTCGTCATCCGCCCCGTCCCCTTCGTCGCCGGCCGAGACGTCGTCGCCGCCGCGATCCGCGTCGTTCAAGAGGTCAGGATTCTCGGCGGCCTCCTGCGCTGTGCCGAGCATCGTTCCCGCCGGGTTCACGAGGAGGACGTGTGGCGGCGTGAGCATGTGCATGAACGAGGTGATGAGCATCACGTCCAGCATCATCCCGAGCGGGCTGGGTGGGTAATAGACGACGAACGGGTCATAACCCGGGTGCGTGGGGCTGACGGGAGGCCGCTCGGCGCCCGCGCCGTCGCCCGCGCCGTCGCCCGCCGGAGAGTGCACGACGCGCGCGTCGGCGTGGTGATGCTCCACGCGCGCCTCCGGCATCGTGGCCTTGAGGGCGCCCTCGACCCGACCGACGAAGGACTCGAACTGCAGCCGCGCCGCCTCGAACAGCGCCGGATCCTTCGCCAGGGGCTCGACGCGGCGGCGGTAGTCCTCCCCGGACTCGCCGGCTCTCGGCTCGAGATCCCGCAGGCGCCCGCCGATGGAGACGAGCCCCGCCGGCTCGTCGTCGGCGTGCTCGGTGCGCGCCCGCGTCTCGATGACGAGGTGCAGCCCTGCTTCCTCGTGCTCGGCGGCGAACCGGAGCTCGCTGAAGCCGCGCCCGAACACGGCGGAATGCTCGGACAGCGCGAGCACGAGATCGGGAAGATCGTCCGGCTTCCCGTCGGTGTCCTGGAAGATGACGGTGTCATCGATGACGAGCGAGAGGGCGTTCGTGACCCCGAGCTGGACGAGCGCCCGCCGCACCTGATCGACGACGGCGGTGGCCTCGAGCTCGACGCGCACGCGATCGGTGTCGAGATCCACCGTGGCCCCGAAGCTGCGCTTCAGCTTCTCCCAGACGGTGGGGTTGCGCTGGATGATGCTGCCCTTGAGCGAAACGTGGATCTGTCCGATGAGCCGCATACGCGCTACTTAGCACCGCGGCGGCGCGCGATCGCCGACGGCGCTCGCGAGCGTGGAGGGCAGCAGGGGCACGAGCGCCGGCTGAGCGTTCGACGACGCGCCGCGCGCCTCACGGCGTACGGCGGCGCAGGAGCCCGGCCGCCCCTGGCCGACGGAGCTAGCCGAACGTGAACCGCTGCGCCACGCGCTTGTACGCCTGCTCGACGACGCGGCGGGCGTGGTGGATCGGGTTGGAGTGGGGGAACTGCAGCGAGGGCGGCGCGACCTCGTCGACGCCGTGCGTGGAAGACGCCGCGTCCGAGAGCCGGCGCGCGAGGGCGCCCACGGTGTCGACCTCGAAGTCCTTCGAGTTCTCGTCGAGGAAGCGGCAGAGCCCGCGGAGCCGCTCGACGTTCAGCCGGTTCGGGAAGCCGCGGCGCGCCTCCGCCGAGTCGAGGAAATAGAACTCGAACGAGTGCGTCACCAGCGTGACCTCCTTCACCCCGAGGGCGCGGTAGCGGAGGAGGCAGTGCTTGATCTCGTCGAGCGTCACCGCCGTGATCTGAAGGTGCCTGAAGCGCTTCGTGGGCTCGATGAAGTTCGTGACCGGCAGCTCGTACACCCCGGGCTCGGGCGTCTCGAAGAGGCCGAGCCGCGCGCCCGGATACTGCATCTTGCAGTTCTTGCTGAAGTAGCAGGGGTTGTAGTTGCTGCTGAGCACGAGCCCCGCCCGCTTCATCGCCTGCCAGGTGTCGTTGTTCGCGCCGAAATTGCCGGCGCGGTAGCCGAGCAGCTCGCTCGCCGGGACGCCCGCGCGCACGAGCAGGTCGCGCCCCTCCAGGAGGAGCCGCGTCTGCTCCTCGACCGGGTAGTCGGCGATGTCGTCGGAGACCCGGGGCTCGCCCCGGGTGTGCCAGTCCGCGCGCCGCTGCACGGGGTGCACGTGCAGCTGCACATCGTGGCCGCGGCTGTGGAGCGCCTGGCACACGCTCGTCAGCCCGTCCATCCCGAAGCTGTACGAGCCGATGGCCTCGACGAAGAACGTCCCGCGCTGGCCGTACGCCTCGAGCTCGCGCATGATGAGCTCGATCCCGAGGGGCTCCCGCTGGTTGACGAAGCGGCCCCAGATCCGGAGATCGTAGCCCATCGCGGGAGACTTGGTATCGCCCAGGATGCGCTCCTCGGCGCACTCCACGTCCACGGTGATGTATACCCGCGTCCTCCCGTCAGCCATCGCCAGCTCCTCCCTCGCCACGCTTCTGAAGAACCATCGTGATCGTCGGGGACACGAAGCCCACGTGCATCCCGAGCGGGCCGAGCAGCCGGTTCGCTGCCGAGAAGGCCATGCGCCGCGGCCCCGACAGCCCCATCTTGGCCTTCAGGTCGACGATCAGCCGGCCCCGATCCTGCTGCGAGATGTCGACATAATCGCCGAACCCGCGCCTGAGCTGCCAGGGAAATACGCTGTAGACCGACCTGCCCGGGAACAGCGGGCGCAGCAGCCGAGGCACATAATTGATCAGGGCGCGGCCGCTGTGGCACTCGACCGGCCACAGGCGGTTGCTCGTGCCCAGGATGACGATGAACCCCCACGGCGCGAGCACCCGATCGATCTCGCGCTGGACGATCGGCAGGCGCTCAGGCGGGACGTACTCGAGCACGCTGTTGCAGGAGACGAGCTCGAACTCGCCGTCGGCGAACGGCATCGCGGTCGTGTCGGGGACGTGATGAACGCGGATCCTGTCCGACAGCCCGTGGCGCTCGGCGTTCAGCTGCGCCAGCTCGACGTACATGGGGTCGACATCGAGCGCGGTCACGTCGGCGCCAAGGGTGGCGAGCACGATCGCCGTCCCACCGAAGTGGCAGCCGAACTCGAGCACCTTCTTGCCGCGGACCGACGTGAAGAGGTCGTCGTAGGCGTGGCGGCTGCGCCGCCACTCCCACGTGGCATACCCCCCGACCCACGGGTCGTCGGGATCCCAGCCGTGGCGCCGCGCGCACTCGCGGAAGCGGCGATCGGCGTCTGCGTCTCGGACAGCCGGCGGGGTGGCGACGCTCTGGCTCGGCTCGCTCATCGGGGAAAGGATCAAGCGTCGGCTGTCCCTGCGGGCACCAGGGGCGCCCGGTAGATGGCGAACAGGAAGGGCGAGAACCAGGGGTTCGTCTCGCCGGGGACCACCCGGCGCGCGATCGCCTTGAGGGGCCCGACGAGCTTCCATACGGCGCGCCGCGCCAGGAGCGGCGCCTCATCGTCCAGCCAGAAATCGAAGTGGCCGCCGGTGTATCGGGCCTGGACGATCTCGGCGCCATTGCGGCGGGCGGCGGCCTCCAGGAACGGCAGATTCATGATGCGGGTGTTGTGGCCTTTCAGGTTCTTGCGATCGAGCAGCCAGTGGAGCGCCCTCTGCCCGCCGGCGAAGTTCGGCATGCCAACGACCACGGTGCCTCCCGGCTTCACCAGCTCGAAGTGCCGATCCATCACCGCCGCCGCGTCATCGAAGTGCTCGATGAACCCGAAGGAAGCGACGATATCGAACTTTTGCTGGGGCTTCCAGCTGAAGAAGTCCCCCTTCTCGATCTTGCCGACCTTGATGCCCCGCTTCCGGATCTCCTGCTCGACGACCTCCGGATCGCAGGCGTAATCCAGGCCGTACGCCGTGAACCCCAGGCGCCCACAGAAGTCGACCAGGATACGGCCTGGCGCGCAGCCGATCTCGAAGAACGACAACCCCTCCCCGCGCGGCAGGAAGGGAGCGACGTCGTCGTAGATCTCGCAGCCGCCACCCAGATCGTCGGTGCCGATGTAGCCCTTCCAGTGGTTCTCCCAGTACTCCTGTGACGTGAGCTTCAACGTCGCCTCCTCGATGCCATCGCGAAAAGGGCGGCTCCACGAGGAGCCTCCCGGAGAACCGCAGTCGACCACGCGCGGCGCGGGCGATCGAATGCTGCCCGAGATTCGTCCAGTTTGGCGAATCCTAGAGGACCGGGCGGCTCACATGCAAGCCGGCCCTCCGCCTTCTTCCCGCGCCTCCGCTCTTCAACGTTCTTCAGCGTTCTTCAACGTTCTTCAACGCAGGCGCACCCACGCGGCGCGGGGTCGCCGCGCCTGCGCGGGGCGCCCGGGCCCGCTCCCCGGAGCTCCACCCCGCGCGCGGCGGTCGCGCGTCACCAGCGCTAGGAGGCGGCCCCCTTCTGGAGGCGCTCGCGGAGCAGGACCTCGAGCGAGGCGAGCGCCTTCGCGAAGCCGTCGATGCCCTCGCTCAGCTTGTCGCTCGCCATCCGGTCGGCGGTGTGCATGGCGCGGAACGCCGCCTCATCCATCGGGATCTTCGCGATCTGCATGGCGCGCGCCGCGCCGGGGTCGAGCTTCCTCGGCAGGTCGCCGCGCGCGGAGGAGAGCTCCGAGAGCAGCTTCGGCGAGATCGTCAGGAGGTCGCAGCCGGCGAGCTCCTTGATCTCGTCGATGTTGCGGAAGCTCGCGCCCATCACCTCGGTCTTGTAGCCGTGCTTCTTGTAGTAGTTGTAGATCTTCGTGACCGAGACGACGCCGGGATCCTCGGCCGGCGCGTAGCTCGTGCGGCCGGTGTCCTTCAGGTACCAGTCGAGGATGCGCCCGACGAACGGCGAGATGAGCGTCACGCCGGCCTCGGCGCACGCGATCGCCTGGTGCAGCCCGAAGAGCAGCGTGAGGTTGCAGTGGATGCCCTCCTTCTCGAGGACCTCCGCCGCGCGGATGCCCTCCCACGTCGAGGCGATCTTGATGAGGACGCGCTCGCGCGAGATGCCGGCCTCCTCGTAGAGGCGCACGATGCTCCGGCCCTTCTCGATGGTCGCCTGGGTGTCGAAGGAGAGGCGCGCGTCGACCTCGGTCGAGACGCGGCCGGGGATGATCTTCAGGATGCGCAGGCCGAAGTCGACGGCGAGCCGGTCGAACGCGAGGCTCACGACGTCGCCCGGCTCCTTGCCCCGGCCGGCCTCCTTCTGGCCCCAGGCGAGCGCGCCGCTCACGATGTCGGCGTACTCGGGCATCTGGGCCGCCGCGGTGATGAGCGACGGGTTCGTCGTCGCGTCCTGGGGGCGGAATTTCTCGATCGAGTTGATGTCGCCGGTGTCCGCGACGACGACGGTGTACGCCTTGAGGCGCTCCAGCAGGTTCTGGTCCATGGGCGCCATTGTACGAGCAGCCAGCCAGGACGCTTCAAAGCTTTCGTGGCCTTCGTGTGAGGACCCCCCTCCGGCTGGATGCACGGCCGGCGGTGGCCTATGGAGAGGGCCCCGTGGAGCCGCCCCCCAACGCCGCCGCGCAGCGCGTCCTGTCCGCCTACGATGACCGCCTCTCGGTCCTGCGCGCCGAGGCCAGCGCGCTCGATCGCCGATCGAAGACGTTCTCGCTGCTGCGCGGGATCTCGTTCATGGCGGCGGCGGTGGCCGGGGGGTACGCGCTCTTCGGCGACGTGCCGCGGTGGGTCGCGTACGCCGCCGGGGCGGTGACCGCGGTGTTCCTCGGGCTGCTCGTGGCGCACGCGCGCCTCGTCACCCGGATGACGGAGCTCGAGCAGCGCATCGGCCTCTACGTGCGCGGGAAGCGGCGGGTCGCCGGCGATTTCGCCGATTTCCCGGAGCGCGGCGATCGCTTCGCCGCGCCGGACCACGATTATGCGGGCGATCTCGACGTGTTCGGGCAGGCGTCGCTGTTCCAGCTGCTCGACGTGGCCCAGACGGGCGAGGGTGAGGCCACGCTCGCGGCCTTCCTCGCGGAGCCCGCCCCGGCGCCCGCCGTGGCGGCGCGGCAGGAGGCGGTGCGCGAGCTCGCCGGCCTCGGGGCGTTCCGGGAGGATCTCGCGGTGGTGGGCATGCAGGCGGGGGCACGCGGGCGCGAGGCCGGCCCGCTCATCGCGTGGGCCGAGGCGCCCCCGACGCTGCTCGGCCCGGAGGCGCGCTCCGGCGGCCTGCCGGTGAGCGCGCTCCTGACCGCGGCGAAGGTGCTCGTGCCGCTGACGCTGGCGCTGCTCGCGGCGCCGCGGTTCATCCCCGCGGAGCAGCTCGGGCTGCTCCGCCACGCGTTCCTCCTGCCGCTGGCCGCGCAGGTCCTCGTGCTGGTCCTGCTGCGGCCGGCGTTCGAGCCCATTCTCGCCGCGGCCTCGTCGCGCGAGGCGCCGTTCGCGCGGTACCGGCCGCTGCTCGCCCGCATCGAGGAGCAGGCGTTCTCGTCGGCGCTGCTCCGCGAGCTCAAGGCCGAGCTCGCCGGGCCCTCGGGCGTGCTCGCCTCGCGGGAGATGACGGCGCTCGAGACCCGGGTCGGCTACTCGGACCTGCGCCACAGCGGGCTCATCCACATCCTCGCCGACCTCTTCCTGCTCTGGGACGTGTGGTGCGCGCTCGCGCTGGAGCGGTGGAAGCTGCGCGCGGGCCGGCACGTGAAGGCGTGGATGCGGACGCTCGGGCACATGGAGGCGCTCGCGAGCCTCGCGACGTTCGCGCACGAGAACCCCGACTACGCGTACCCCGACGTGAAGGACGGCGCGCCGCGCTTCACGGCGGCGGGGCTCGGCCACCCGCTCCTCCCGCGCGACCGGCGGGTGACGAACGACGTCTCGCTGGAGGGCGCGGGCGCCGCGCTGCTCGTGACGGGGTCCAACATGTCGGGCAAGAGCACGCTGCTGCGCGCCGTCGGGGTGAACGCCGCCCTCGCCCTCGCGGGCGCGCCGGTCTGCGCGTCGTCGCTGTCGCTCTCGCCGGTCCGCGTGCGGACGAGCATGCGGATCAAGGACTCGCTCGAGCACGGCGTCTCGCACTTCTACGCCGAGCTGACCCGCCTGAAGCGCGTCGTCGACGGCGCGAACGGCGGCGAGCGGGTGCTGTTCCTGCTCGACGAGATCCTCCACGGGACGAACGCGCGGGAGCGCCAGATCGGGGCGAGGGCGGTCGTGCGGCACCTCGTCGCGCGGGGGGCCATCGGCGCTGTGTCGTCCCACGACATGGGGCTCGCCGTGCTGGAGCAGGAGACCGCGGGACGGGTGCGCAACATGCACTTCGAGGAGCTCGTGGTCGAGGACAGGATGACCTTCGATTACAAGCTGAAGCCCGGCGTGGTGACGAGCGCGAACGCGCTGCGGCTCATGAAGATCGTCGGGATCGACGTCGACTTCTCGGAGGGGGAGCGGACGGCGGCGGCAGCGACCGCGGCGCCGGGAGCGAGCGCTCCGGCCGCGGCGGCGGCGCGGGAATGAGCGCGGCCCCCGCCCGCGTTGAGGACGCCATGCTTTCTCCGCTCCCCGGATGCCTCTCGCGCCGCGCCCTCGTCTCGGCGCGTCCCTTGCTCTCCTGCGCGCTCCTCGCGATCATCGCGGCAGCGAGCGCCTGCGCCACGGCGCCGCCACCGCCGCCACCTCCCCCGCCGGCGAGCGGCGGAGCGGCCCCGCCGGCAGCGACGCCGGCAGCGAGCGCGCCGGCAGCGAGCGCGCCGGTCGCGACGCGGACCGAGATCGACGAGGGCGGGGCGGCGCTCCTCCGCGCGGAGGGCGTGGACGGCGCGTTCGTCCTGTTCGACGCCGCGAGGGGCGTCACCCGCGTCGTGAACCCCGACCGCGCGGCGGCGCGGTACGTGCCCGCCTCGACCTTCAAGATCCCGAACACGATCATCGGCCTGGAGACCGGGGTCATCCCGGACGAGCGCTTCACGCTGCGGTGGGACGGGGTGCAGCGCCGCGTGCCCGACTGGAACCGCGATCACGATCTCGCGTCGGCGATGAAGCACTCGGTCGTCTGGTTCTACCAGGAGGTCGCGCGCCGGATCGGGGCCGAGCGCATGCAGGCGCACCTCGACGCGCTCGGCTACGGCAACCGCGACATCTCGGGGGGCATCGACCAGTTCTGGCTGACCGGGGGGCTCCGCATCTCCCCGCACGAGCAGATCGATTTCCTGCGGCGGCTCCACGCCGGCGCGCTGCCCTGCTCCGCGCGGAGCCTGGACATCGTGAAGCGGATCCTCGTGCTGGAGCAGACGCCGGCCTACACGCTGCGCGGCAAGACGGGGATGGAGATGGATGAGCGATCGAGCACCGGCTGGCTGGTCGGCTACGTCGAGCGCGGGGCAGACACCTACTTCTTCGCGACCGTGCTCCTCGGCACAGGCAGCGACGGCGAGCGCATCATGCCGCTGCGCCGCAGCCTGACCCGCGCCCTGCTCAAGCGGCACGGCGCGCTCCCCGAAGACGCCTGACGCCGGCGCCTCTCCCGGCGCCGGCGCCGCCCCCTATGCCGCCAGCGCCTCTTCCGGCGCCGGCGCCGTCCCCTATGCCGCCGGCGCTGCGCTCGGGGGCAGCGGCGCGACGCCAGGTGACGCCGTGGAGCGCACCGCCCACGCGAACGCCGCGATCCGCTCGGCGAAGCGGCGCGGATCGTCGACCTGCGGGCAGTGCCCGATGCCTTCGGGCTCCTCGATCTCCGCGTGCGGAGGGAGGTGCCGCCGGTAGTATTCGAGGTTGGCGCTCGGCATCAGGCGGTCCGAGCGGCCCCAGATCAGCAGGATCGGCATCGAGAGGGCACCCAGCTGCTCGGGCGTGAACGCGTGGTCGCACCGGGCCGAGCGCCTGAAGGAGAGGATGGTCTCGCGCGAGAACGTCCGCACGACGTCGCCTGCGATGAGCGGGGTGAACCACGGGACGCGGTGGTAGAGGCGCGCGAAGAACGCGTGGGCGTCGGCCCGCGACCGCAGGTTGAACACCGCGAGCAGCTCGGCGAGCTCAGCCTGCTCCATGCCGGCGCCGGCGGGCGACGCGAGCACCAGCGCGCGCACGCGGCCCGGCGAGCTCAGCGCGTAGCTCACCGCGACCGCGCCGCCGAGGGAGTTGCCGACGACGATCGCCGGCTCGTCGAGCTCGCGGTCGAGCAGCTCGTGCATCGCGGTGGCGAGGCACTCCGGCGTGAACGCCGACGCCGGCGCCGCGCTCCACCCGTGCCCCGGCGACTCCGCGGCGATGACGCGGCGGGCGCGCCGCCGGAGTCGTTGCAGCACCGGCGCATACGGGAGCGCCGAGGAGCCGATGCCGTGGAGCAGGACCACCGTCGGGAGCGGGCCCGTGCCCGGAGCATCGTAGAGGTGCAGCCGGCAGACCGACGTGTCGACCCAGCGGCTCTGCACTCCGGACCTGTTCAGCGCCTTCTTGGCGAGGCGTTCGGCGAGCGGGAGGATGCCCATGCGCCGGGCATAGCAGATCGAAAGGGTTCCCGCGGGGGCGGATGCACGGGCGCACGCGCGGGCTGTCGAGCGCTCGGCGGGCTGCGGACGAGGTCCGGGGGCGCGCCCGATTTCCGTTGAGCTCCATGGAGATCCGCGCCACATCTCCCGCCGTGCGATCGCCCCTCCTCGCCGCCGCCGTCACCCTGATCGCGTGCTCGCGCCCCGAGCCGCCGACGCTCAAGCCCGAGCTCGCGGCGGTGACCGCCGTCACCGCCCAGGGCATCGATCTGCGGGTCCAGATCCAGGCGTACAACCCGAACAGCATCGATCTCTCGACGCGCTCGATGAAGGCGAGCGTGCTGCTCGACGGCAAGTACGACGTCGGCACCGTCACCGCGCTCACGCCGCTCGATCTGCCCGCGAAGAAGTGGACCCGTATCGAGGCGCCGCTCTCGGTGAAGTGGAAGGACCTCACGAGCATCGCCGCGCTGGCAGCGCAGAGCCGCGGTATCCCGTACCAGGTGAGCGGCACCGTCGCGATCGGCGGGGAGACGCTCAATGTGGATGTGCCGTTCCGCCTCGCGGGGACGATCACGCACGAGCAGCTCGTCACGGCGATCGGCAACTCGCTCCCGGGCCTGCCTCTCCCCGGCCTGCGCTGAGGAGGGCGGCAGCGGGCTGCGCTGAGCGAGGTCCCCCATCATCGCCGAAGCCGCCCGATCGGACCGACCTCGCGTGAGTGGACCTCACGTGAGCGGTCCGAAGCGCTTCTCGTAAGCTGCGAGCTTCTCCGCAAGCGCCTGAGACCGCTCCTCCGCCGCTCGGGCCTGCTCTTCCGCCGTCGGAAGCACGCGTCCCTCGGCGTCGAGCCAACGGAGCCATCTCCCTTTGCTGCCCAGGTACAAGCCATCCCGCACGCCGAGGCGCAGACCGAGCTGCTGGCTTGCCAGCTCACCCTCCGCGTTCAAGGCCATCGGCTCGTAGGCCCGAGAGGCGATGTCGAGCAGATATCCTTCCAGGGGGTTCTTTATCTGTTTGCTCGGTTTGCGCGAGACGACGCGCCGCCGTGCCGGGATCGTGACGAGGGCCCGGCCCGCCCTGCGGTCTCCAGCGTTGTCTCGAGCCCACAAAGCTTGCAGAATCACGGCGGAGTAGACGTCCGTGCCCGTCCACGAGGAGCCCCCCGTTCGCGCGCGCCCGCGGTCATCGACGCGCTCGTCTCCGCGGCCGGAAGGCGCAGCCCCATGTCCGGCGACCTGATCTTCCACGACGGCGGCGGCGGGGCCGTCGCGCGCTGCACGCGCTGCGGCGCCGAGGCGGCGGGGCCGTGCGCGCGCTGCAGCGCGCCCGTGTGCGGCGACTGCTGCGTGCTCACGGAGGGCGGCGCGCGCGTCTGGGCGATCTGCCTCGCGTGCGAGGATCGCGGCGGCCGCTCCCTCCGCCGCGGCTGGGCGACGGTCCTCGGGTGGATCGCGCTGCCCATCGCGGCGCTCGCGCTGATCGTCGGGCTGCTCGAGTGGCTGCAAAGCAACTGAAGAGACCGGAGGTGTCATGTTCAGCGTGAAGCAAATCGAAGGCGCGATCCCCACGGTGGAGCTCGTCGACGGCGGCTCGGCGAGCCGCGCCGTGCTGGCGCCGGCGCGCGGCGGCATCCTGACGGAGCTGGCCCTCGGCGGGCGCGAGCTGCTCTACCTCGATCGCGCCACCTTCGAGGATCGCAGCGCCAACGTGCGCGGCGGCAACCCCGTGCTCTTCCCCTCCCCCGGCAAGCTCGCCGGCGACGCCTGGTCCGCCGCCGGAGCAGCGGGCCAGATGCGCCAGCACGGCTTCGCCCGCACCCTGCCGTGGTCGCTCGACGACCATGGCACCCTCGAGTCGGGCGGCGCATACGCGCGCCTCGTCCTCCGGTCGAGCGAGGCGACGCGCGCCCAGTACCCCTGGGATTTCCGCGCCGAGTTCACCTACACGCTGCGCGGCAGGGCGCTCCGCATCGATCTGCGCATCACCAACGAGACCGGCGACGGTGCGCCGCCGATGCCGTTCGGCGCCGGGTTTCACCCCTACTTTGCCGTCTCCCAGGCGGACAAGGCCCGCGCCTCGATCGAGACGCGGGCGACGCGCGCGTTCGACAACACCACGAAGCGGGAAGCGCCCTTCTCCGGCTTCGACCTGACCCGGCCCGAGGTCGACCTCCACCTGCTCGACCACGGCTCCACCGAGAGCTCGCTGTCGATCGAGGGCGACCCGGGGGTGCGCATCGCCGTCCGCGGCTCGCCCGAGTTCACCCACTGGGTCGTGTGGACCTTGCAGGGCAAGGACTTCGTCTGCCTCGAGCCCTGGACCTGCCCCGGCGACGCCCTCAACACCGGAGAGCGCCTAATCCACCTCCGGTCGCGCGAGACTCGGGCGCTCTGGATCGAGCTCTCCGCCTGAAGCGATGACGGCCGCGCTCCCCCCGCAACGGGCTGGAGGACGCCCTGGAGAGACCGAGGAGCCGCGCCGCGTCGGCGGCGACGCGCGGCTTCTCGGTTGACTGCCGGCCGGAAAACGCGTCGAATCCCGCCATGACTTCTACCGATCTCCTTACCGCACATCGATCCCTGCTTGCCCGCTCCCGAGCGCTCCTCGGGCGGCGACCTCGCCGCTCGCTCTCCACCCTGGCGGCCGCCGCGCTGGCGACGACGCTCACCGCGGGCGCCTCCGCGGCGCCGGTCTGGACCGGAGACTTCGAGACGGGCAATCTGAACCAGTGGAACACGACCCTGAACGGCGAGCACATCTCCGTGGTGACGTCGCCTGTCCTTCAGGGCACGAGGGCCGGGAAGGTCCAGCTCACCAACGACGCGAGGTGGTCGAACGGCATCAAGCGCGTCGAGCTGAACCACAAGCCGGCCGGCGGGCGCACGGCCGAGGGCGCCCAGACCTACTTCGCCTGGAGCTTCTATCTCCCCGAGGCGCTCGCGGCGGACCCGCCGACGCAGATCGGATACTGGGAGTCCGAAAATAGCTACAACCAGATGATGTCGTTCGAGGTCGTCGGACAGCACATCAGCTTCGCCACCCGCAAGCCCAACAACAAGGTGCACTGGGAGGCGGACGGCGCGGTGACGCCCGGCGTGTGGCACCGCATCGCGCTGCACATCCGGTGGTCGACGAATTCGAGCCAGGGCTCCGTCGACGTGTGGTTCGACGGCAAGCAGGTCGTCACCGGCGGGAAGGCGCAGACGCTCGCCGACAACAACGCGCACTTCACGCAGATCGGCCTGCTGCGCAACCCGTCCGAGTTCACCGACAGCCCCGTCATCGTCCTCGATGACGCCGTGGAGGGGGACACCCTCGAGGACGTCCGCCCCGCGCTGCCCTCCTCCGGGGAAGGCGGCGCCGGCGGCGCCGGCGGCTCCGGCGGCGCGGACGGCTCCGGCGGCGAAGGCGGCTCCGGCGGGACCGGGAGCACCGTGGGCGCGGGCGGCGACGCTGCGGGCGGCAGCGACGGCGCGGGCGGCGACGTGGCCCCCGGCCCCAGCGCTTCGAGTTCCTCCTCCGCCTCTTCCGGCGCCGGCTCCACCAGCGCGGGGACCGGCGGCACGGACGAGGTGGAGGCCGACGAGGGCGACGACGGCGGCTGCAGCTGCCGCGCCGCCGGCTCGCCCGCGGCCCCCGCGCCCATGGCCCTCACCGGCCTCGGCCTCATCGCGGCGCTCGCGTTCGCGCGGCGGCGCGAGCGGCGCTGAGCCGTCGCGAGCGGCGCTGAGCCGTCGCGAGCGGCGCGAGCCGCAGCGCCCCGGGCGGGCCAGAGCCGCGCCGAACACATGACAAGGGCGGCTCTTAAACAAAATTGATTTTCGGATCAATTTTCATCATCTCAACATTGACAATATTGACCGCGGCGAGGATATTAAGCTCATCCCGTGGCAAGATTTGTCGTCAGATGCCCTAGCTGTGATGGGGAGCTGCGCGCGACGCGGCTCGGCTGCCAGAGCTGCGGAACCAACCTGGACGGCCAGTTCGAGATCCCCGCGCTGCTCCAGCTGTCGCCGGACGATCTCGCCTTCGTGACCGCGTTCGTGCGCTCGTCAGGCAGCCTGAAGGCGATGGCTCAGGTCCTTCAGATCAGCTATCCGACCGTGCGAAATCGGCTCGACGAGATCATCGGCCGGCTCGATGCGCTGGAGCAGGGCGTCGCGCGGCGCCGGCACGAGATCCTGGATGCGCTCGAGAAGGGGCGGCTCTCCGCGAAGGAGGCCGAGGAGGCTCTGCGCAAGGTGGGATTATGATGATGACCACGCCCGACGAGAGAGTGCGCGCGCTCGTGCGCGACAACGTCATCAACCCCGCGGAAGGCGAGCGGCTGCTGGCCACGATGTCGCCGCGGCCTCCCCAGCGCGGATGGCGGCTCGCGCTGAATCCGTTCGAGCGCTTCGGCGGGGGAGCCGCCGCCGCGGCGGGGCTCGCCGTCGCCGCGCTGAACGTCGCCCTCACGAGGCTCGGAGTTCGCTTTGACGGCTTCCTCGACCTGCACGCGGCGCCTGCCGTCATCTCGTACCGGACGGCGCTCCTCGAGCAGGTCGTCGCGTGGCCGTTGCCCGCCCTGCTCTTCTGGACGTATGCGCGGCTCCTGCGGCGCCGCGTGCGGCTCATCGATTTTCTCGGCGTGATCGGCCTGTCGCGCGCGCCGATCGCGCTCGCCGCCGTCGCGCTCGGCCTGCTCGCCCCGCGGCTGCCGGCGGGCGTGCCCGCATTCACGCCCGAGCTGGCCGTCATCGCCATCGTCGGAACGGTGTGTCTCGTGTGGTCCTTGGCGCTCCTCGTTCGGGGCTTCAGGAACGCCTCCGGCCTGCGCGGCGCGCCTCTGATCGCGGGGCTCATCGGCCTCGTGCTCCTGTCGGAGATCCTCTCGAAGGTCGCGCTCGCGCACCTCGGCTGAGTCATCGATCTCCCCGGTGCGCCGCCCGGCTCGCGCGGCGCGCTCTGCGGTGCTCGCGCGACAGCGAGGGCGCATCGGTGCGCCCCGGGCGGCGCTGCACCTCTCTCTCATGCTCGGAGGGCTCGTCATGTCATTTCGATCGTGTCTCGTGGTCCCGGCGCGCCGCGCAGCGCTCGCCGTCTCGTGTGTCGCCGCGCTCGCGTGGTCGCCCCTCGGCGCGGGCTGCAGCGCCGGAGAGCGCGCTTCGTCCGCCGGCGGGAGCGACGCGCACCCTGATGACACGGTGCCGGCGACGCCGGACGCGCCGGAGTGTCCGGAGGCGGCCAGCGCCAAGATCACTGTCGAGAACGCGCGCGGCACGCTGTCTGGCACGCTCGTGGTGCCAGCCGGGTGCGGGCCGTTCCCTGCTGTCGTGATCATCCCCGGGTCGGGGCCGACCGACCGGGACGGCAATCAGCTCGCCGTGGACATCGAGCCGGACACGTACAGGCTCCTTGCGGATGGACTCCGGGACAGGGGCATCGCGTCGATTCGCTACGACAAGGCCGGCATCGGCGCGAGCGTCTCCGCGGCCCCCTCGACGGAGCAGGAGCTGCTCTTCGAGATGGGCGCCGACGACGCCGGCCTGTGGGTGAAGAAGCTCCGCGAGGACGGGCGCTTCGCGACGATCACGGTGGTGGGGCACAGCGAGGGCTCGCTGCTCGGGATGCTGCTCGCCCGGGAGACCGCGATCGACGGCTTCGTCTCGATCGCCGGCGCCGGCAGGCCCATCGGCGACGTCCTGCGCGAGCAGCTCGAAGGCCTTCCGGACGAGGATCGCGAGAAGGCAGACGCGATCCTCGGCCAGCTCGAGGCCGGAGAGCTCGTCGCGGACATCCCGCAAACCCGGCTGTTCATGAGCCTGTTCCGGCCGAGCGTGCAGCCGTTCATCATCTCCTGGATGAAGCACGACCCCGCGGTGGAGCTCGCGGCCGTGACGGCGCCGATCCTCCTCCTGCAAGGGACGACCGATCTCCAGACCAAGGTCGAGGACGCGGAGCGGCTCGCGGAGGCGCGGCCAGACGCGACGCTCGTCATCGTCGAGGGAATGAGCCACACGCTCAAGGAGGCGACGCTGTCGAACGAGTCGCAGGCCGCGGCGTACACCGATCCGGACCTGCCCGTCGTGCCGCGCGTCTTCGAGGCGATCGAGGCGCTGATCCGGGAGGAGTGACGCAGCCCCTGAGGCAGCGCTAGGGAGCCGGCGCCGCCGCGGCGAGGATCGCCTTGACCTCCCGCAGCATCTCGGTCGTCTCGGCGCGCTGCGCCCCCTCGGCGAAATACGCCGAGAGCTTCTCGGAGCCCGCCCGGATCGGGTCGCTCTCCTCGCGCACCACGACGCGGAAGATCGGCCGCTCGGCGGTGCCCGCGAGGTCAACGCTGCCGTCGGCGGGCAGCGCGTCGCTCCGGTAGATCGCGAGCAGCTCGTCCCGGAACAGCCCTCGAAGACCCGAGATCTGCTCGGCGCTGAGCTGTCCGCGGAGCGCCGCCTTCCCCTGGTGCCCCTCGAACGTGCCGCTCAGCTCGATCCAGACGACGGTCTCCTCGCCCGCGCCGCGGTTCACCTCGAGCTGCGCCCAGGGCGCCGGCGGGATGTCCGAGCCGGGGTGCCCGGCGCACCCCGCGAGGCACAGCGCGCCCCACAGGAAGGCGCCGAGCGCCGCCCTCCTAACACGTGATGATCTTGCTGCCATTGCTCGTGATGTTGAAGCAGGGATTGACGTCGAACATCGTGTTCAGGATCCGGTTCGCCTCGTCCCTCGCGAAGGCCTTCATCGTCGACGAGCTGTGCTGCGCGTCGGCCTCGAAAGCGTACCACCACAGCCACAGGACCTGGTAGCCGTCCGCGCCCCGCCCGCTGGGCGATCCGATCCCGGAGCACCCATCCAGGTACTTCTCGTCGCACGACTCGCTCTTGGCAGGGCACTTGTTGCTGCCGTCGTTGCCGCTGTGGCCGCACCAGTCCGCGTGCCGCGACTCGTGGATCAACGTCCCGGCGCGCTCCACGACGTTCTCGTTGTAGAAGAACGGGATGTAGAGCTCCGTGTAGTCATCGAACCCGCCCCAGGTCGTGTACGCCCGCTTCGACCCGTCCCCGCACCGCGCGTCCAGCTCGTCGAACTCACGAATGGTGTAGTTGCCGCCCCAGCGCAGGATGTTGCCGTTGAAGTCGTTCGTCTTGAGCGGCTCGTTCGGCGACGCATAGTTGAGGAGCTGGATCGCCTGGAACGTGCGCGCCAGCGGCCGCCTCCGGTCGCACGCGGCCTCCCAGCCGAAGCCGTCGTCCCAGTCCCCCTTGTCGAAGTCGTACGCATCCCAGTAGAAGTCGATCCACGGCTGCGTGCACCAGAAGCTCGTCATCACCCCGGGATCGGTCCCACGCACGGTGTCGCAGGTGTCGGCGCGGGCCTCGGAGGCGACGCCGAGGAGCAAACAAGACGCAAGAATGGCGCTGATCGTGCTTTTCATGATCGATCCCTCAACGAGTGATGGCAGGCGTGTCGGTCCGGGGAGCCACCTTGAACGCCCGTGATCCGGGCTTCTCCGGCTGCGCCGGTCGACCGTTGTTCGGGTTGTAATCCTTGGCGTCGGCGACGTCCTCCGCGAGCGCCTTGCGCGCGTCGATCAGCTGGATCCCGCCGACGTCGATCCCGAGGGCGTAGAGGCTCGCCGCCGCCGGGTTGCGCAGGAGGTCGCCGGCGGAGTAGATGGCCTTCAGCTCCTCCGCGGCGCCGAGCGCCTCGAGCCCGGCGATCGCGCGCAGGCGAACGCGGTATTCATCCGCGAAGAGCTGCTCGTCGACCTCGGGGTCGGGGAGCTTCGTCGTGGCGATCTCGTTCAGCGGCTTGATGCCGTCGCGCGAGCCGAGCAGGCCAAGGAGGTGAGCCGCCCGCCAGCGCATCTCGCCGGGCCTCGCCGACTCGGCCTTGTCCGGCGGGACCGACACCGACCACGCCTTGTAGACCTCGGCGACCACGGGGACGACCGCCGGGCCGACGGCCACGAGCTCCCGGAGCGCACGGACGAACTCCTCCTCGTTCCCGAACTCGCCCATCAGCGAGAGCTGCCTGTTCACCATCGCCAGGATGCACTCCTTGCTGCACTCGACCGCCTGCGACTCGACCGCCGTCTCCTCCGGCGCGTCCTTCTCGGCGGGCACGGCGCAGCCCGCGGCTGCGCCGATGAGAATGAAGATCATCGTTGTTCTGATGGAGACCGACGACATGGTTCACCTCGGGTTCGGTTCGTGCTCGGGCGCTCTCGCCCTCTCGACGGCGCACACGGTCGCAGCGCCTCCGCGTCGGCAGGCCTGCGCGCTGGTCTAACGCGAGCGCGACATGGATGCTGGGCAGGCGCTCTTCCCACCCCTCGACGTCATGGTGGGAATCGCCTGACCGACCGTGCGAGCTACGGATTAACGGTTCGACAGTTCTACGGAATTGCAATCGTCAGGCCATGGGCTGAAGGCACGCCTGGGCGGCCCGGCGCGGCGCCGCCGGACGCCGCGCGCTGGGCGGCATATCCCCGAGTTCGCAGCGCTTGGTCGTGGAGCGAGCGCAGGATTCGCGTGATGCCGGGGCCCCTGTTGGAATGGTCCGGGCCCCGCTCGGAGGCCATGCCCTGGAGGCCGGGGCCTCCATCTGTGGAGGCTGGCCCCTCCAGCGCGACGCGCCAAGGCGCGCAATGGCCGGCGCTGGCGTGGCAGGCGCGGCCCGGCCATTTCGGTCCTCCCGCCGCCGAGGCGTGCTAGAAGGCGACGATCATGAGCAGGCTCTCCGAACGCGCGTTTGCCGAGATGGTCGAGGCGGGGTGTCCCGCGTGCGGGGGACGACAGCTCAACCTACGCTCGTATGTCGACGGGCTCGTGCCGCTCATGGAGGGCGAGCCCGTCGGGCCGGTCAAGTGGGTCTACAAAGGCGAGATGTTCGTCGACGGGCTGTACGAGATCACGTGCGGCGCGTGCCAGCACCTCCTGTTCACCGACGACCGCTGCCCCCGGTGCCACGCCGGAGGCGGCCTCGCGCGCGGGCTCACGACGACCAACACGTACGCCGTGCCGGAGCGGTGCTCGCGGTGCGAGCACATCGAGGTGCGCTATATCGCGTTCGTGCCGATGCGCGTGAAGTACGAAGGAAAGCGCGCGGACAGGGCGCAGACGAGCGTCGAGCTGCACGACCCCGGCTTCCACGGCTATCGCGTCGACTGCAAGGATTGCGGCAAGATCGCCGAGCGCGCGGACGCGTGCCCGATCTGCGAGAGCCCGGCGCCGATCCGGGCGCGCTTCAGCTGATCGTCAGGCGTGGCTCGCGATGAAGCTGGCCGTCGCCTCGGGCGACGAGAGGATCGCCCACTGGCGCTCCGGGTACGAGAAGTTCGTGGCGAACGCGTCGGCCACCGGCTGGCTGCGCGCGGCCGCGGCGAGGAGGGCCAGCGCGTGGTCCGGCGGCGGCAGGAGGAAGGCGTTCGTCCACTCCGTGGCCGGCCGGAGCGCGTTCCAGAGGCGATCCTCCAGGTCCGCGCAGAACGCCTCGTCGAACGCGGCGCCGGCGGCCGCCTGCCCGGCGATCTGCTCGGCGGCGAGCGACGCCGCGAGCGTGGCCATGTTCGCGCCCTGGCCCGTGATCGGATCGTAAGTGATGTGGAGATCGCCCAGCGCGAGCGCGAACCTCTCGCCGCCGAGGGGCGCGTACGCGCGCCGCACCACCGGAGTCACGGCGCCGGTCAGGTAGTCGCGCGGGCCGGCCAGGCCGAAGCTCGCCCGATCGACGCGCTCGGCCGTGAGCGGCGCGTGCGCGAGCACCGCGTCGAGCAGCGCCGCGTCGAAGCGCGCCGGATCGTCCTCGTAGCGCATGCGCGTGATCGGCTCGAGCGCGCCGCCGGGGATCGCCTCGATGAGCAGCGAGGGCGCGATCCCGCCGAGCGTGATGTACTGGTTCTCGAAGATCTCGCCGTGCCCCGGGGAGAGCTGGAACATGAACTCCATCGGCCCGGGCGGCATGCGGAGCCCTCGGACGATGCCCGCGAAGAGCCGCCGCATGGGCGCGGCGTGCGGGCTTCGCTCGGGGACCTTCGAGAAGAGCTCCGTGAGGCCCGCCCGGCCCGTGGCGACGACCACGAGGTCATGTCCGGCGGCCAGGCCGCGGACGCCGGCCGCGTCGAGCGAGGCCCTCACCACGCGGCCGCCCCGCGCGACGAAGTCCTCGAGCAGCTGGGGCAGATAGACGCGCATGTCGATGAAGAGCGCTTGATCCGCGAGGCGACCGACGAAGTCGAGCGCCGGCGCGGCCGCCACGCGGATCCGGATGGTCCTGGTGGCATGTTCGGGCCCCTCCCAGTGCGCGACGCCGAGCGCCCGCTGGCGCGCCCGGGTCGGCGGGGAGAGCCCGACGGTGCTGGGCAGGCGCCCCGTCCGGATCTCGTCCGGCGTGCGCTCCTCGTAGAGGCTCACGTCGAGGCCCTCCTTCTGGAGGTGCAGCGCGAGGTGCAGGCCGGCCACGCCGGCGCCGACGATTGCAATGGTGGGCATCCTTGTCCTCCTCGTTCCTTCTCCGCTGTGCGTGCGAGCTTCACGGCATGTGAGGTCCGCCGGGCTCTCGGCGCCCTCGACCACGGCGACGTCGCGAGAGCGGATCGCGGCGGCAGGGGCCCCTCGCGCGGCGGCTCCGTCCGGCGGATCCATTGTCGCAACCGCCACCCCTCCGTGGCTCTGACCAGGGTAGTCGAAATACGAGAACGAGTGGCGGCTTCGAACGCAGGCCCGTGACCAGCTTCACCGCGACATCGACCGACTTCATCCCATGTCCCCCGCCGCCGGCCGCCGGCAGGTGCGCAGCGCCGACCGTCACGCCCTGCGCCGCGCAGCCGTCCTCAGCAGCTGGACCGGTCCGCGAGCATCGCGGCGGCATCGGCGGAGAGCTCCACGCCGTCGAGGCCCCCGACAAACTCGCTCCACGCCGCGGCGTCGCCCTGCGTCAGCTCGTACCGCGCTCGGGCTGAGCACGGCCGCGAGACGAACCGCTCGTCAGTCGTCGCTCGTGGGCGAGAAAGGCGTGACGGGCGCGGATTCCTCGATCTCTCGCCTGGGCGGGTTCTTGACGGAAAGCGTGCTGTCGATGAGGACGGCTCGACGCGGGCGCGGCGCGCTGACCTGAGCTCTGCAAAGCTCCTCGACGACGCGGCCGCGCAGCGCATCGTTCACTTCCTTGTTCTTGCCGGGCGGCACGCGCGCGCTGATACGCAGGACGATCGATCCCTCGTTGAGCTCCTCCACGCCGACTTCCACCTGCCCCGGAGCGCCCGTCTGCAGCTCGACCTCCTTTTCGGCGACCCTCGCGAGGAGCTCACGCACCCGCTGCACGTCCTCCTCGTAAGGCACGTGCACGTCGACCACCGCGTTCACGTAAGTTCGCGAATGGTTCGCGACCTTGCGAACCTCGCCGTTCGGGATCGAATGGAGCACGCCGATCTCGTCGCGGATCTTCGTGATACGAACGCCGATCTCCTCCACGCGCCCCTGGATGCCGCCGATCTCCACGAGATCCCCGACGAGGAGCAGGTTCTCGAAGAGGATGAAGAAGCCTGCCACGATATCCCCCACGAACGTCTGCGCGCCGAAGCCGATGGCCACGCCGATGACGCCGGCGCCGGCGAGCAGCGGCGTGGGATCGACGGAAGCCTCGCGCAGCCCCAGCACGAGAGCCGAGAAGTAAATCGCGTACCGCACGAAGCCCATGGCCACGGGGACCAGGGTCTTTCGTTGCTGGAGCGTCTGGGGGTTCTCCTCCGCCACCTTCCCGAGGAAGAGGTCGTTGATGAGGAGCACGCAGATCTCGACGAGGACCCGGCTCGCATAAACGATCGCGATGATCCGGAGCCCGACCCGCCCCGCCTGCGAGAGCCACGTGTCGGGCGTGAGCGCGTCCGCGACCCACGTCGCGGCCGTGATGTACACGCAATAATCGACGACGCGCTTCGTGATCCCGAGCAGGTGCGACAGGTTCCCGAGGTACCTGAGCGGGCTCTCGAGACGGGCGAGCCTCGTGGAGTTGTCGAAGATGACGTCGAGGAGGAGGTATCCGATCCCCGTCGCGAGGCGGCTCACGTAAAACGCGCCCAGCGTGTAGCTGGCGAGCAATACGGCGCGCTGGGTCCCCGGCGCGAGCGCGAGCTTCTCGGTGAGGAGGACCGCGGCGGCGCCGAGGACGATCACGCGGAGCGCCTTGCGCAGGCGTATCGTGACCTCTGCGACCGGCTCGCGCCGCTTCGCCAGCCAGTCCGAGCGCGCGACCGCCTTCCCCAGCGCATCGGCGAGCCCCCGGGCGAGGGCGTCGACGAAGAGCGCTCCGACGG
Organism: Sorangium sp. So ce124; assembly: GCF_051525235.1. NCBI lineage: Bacteria > Pseudomonadati > Myxococcota > Polyangiales > Polyangiaceae > Sorangium > Sorangium sp. So ce124. Next base: position 2,144,149 of record NZ_CP150312.1, on the reverse strand, counting down.
CGATGCCGAGCGCGGTGAGCAACCGCATCTTGGCGAGCGCGGGCTCGTCTCCAACGAGCCCGACGAGCGCGCGCTTCACCACGTCGAGGGCGCGAATCCCGCGAACCACGGCGAACGCCGCGCCGCCCACGAGCACGGCCCCGACGAGCGCGACCCAGACGAGCGCGCGGCGACGCACGCGGCGCCGGAACGACTTGCGCTCGTCGGCCGTGACGTGCTCCAGCGTCGGCGAGCGCAAGACGAAGGCGTAGCCCCGGTGGATCAGCCTGACCACGAGCTCCGAGAGGAGCAGGAGCGCCACGATCGCGATGCACAGCGCGACGAGGTTGTGGAGGAGCAGGTCGAGATGCAGAGTCATCGATGCAGTCGAGACTACCGCCCGATCTGGACGTTCTCAAGGACGCCGAGAGCGTCGGGCACCAGCACCGCGGCGGAGTAATAGGTGCTCACAAGGTACGAGGTAATGGCCTTTCCGTCGGTCTCCATCCTGCGGGCCGAGACACCGGGCTCGATCTCCTCGGGGAGGCCCGTGCGGTGGAGGCCGATGACGCCCTGATGCTCCTGCCCCGTGCGCATGACGAGGATGGAGCTCGTCTTGTCCTCGTTGATGGGGATCTTGTCGCAAGGCAGGATCGGGACGCCGCGCCACGCCGCGACCTGCATGCCGGAGAGCTCGACGGTGGTCGGGTAGACGCCGCGGCGACTGCACTCCCGGTGGAAGGCGGCGATCGTGCGCGGGTGCGCCAGGAAAAACTGCGACTTGCGGCGCCGGCAGAGGATCTCGTCCATGTCGTCGGGCGTCGGGCGGCCGCTCCGGGGATGGAGGCGCTGCTTCAGGTCGGCGTTGTGCAGGAGGCCGAAATCGCGGTTGTTGATGAGCTCGTACTCCTGCCGCTCGCGCAGGGCCTGGACGGTCAGGCGGAGCTGCTCCTGGAGCTGATCCATCGGATCATTGAAGAGATCCGAGACGCGCGTGTGGAGCCGGAGGATCGACTGCGCGACGCTGAGCTCGTATTCACGCGGCGCGGTCTCATAATCGACGAACGTCCCCGGGAGCGCGTGCTCGCCCTTGTGACCGGCGGTGAGCGCGATCGCCGCCTGTCCGAGCTTGTCCTGCGGCTTCTTCAGCCGCTCCTTGAGCGACTCGACGTGCGCGTGGAGCGCCGGGGATCGCGAGATCAACTCCTCGAAGACGCGCTGCGGGAGCTCGAGCACGATGCACGGCGTGACGGCCCGGACCGAATAGGTCCATACGTCATTCGATTCGATGACGGACTGATCCCCGAAATGGTCCCCATCCGCGAGGACGTCGAGGATCGTGTCGGCGCCGTACTTGCCTACGCCGAGCTTCTGGGCCTTTCCGTGCGCGAGCAGGAAGATCGTCTCCGCCGGTTTTCCGCGCTCGGCGATCAGCGCGCCGGGCTTGTACTCCCGCTGGATGAACCGGCTCGCCAGGGTGTCGAGCACGGCGTCATCGGCGAAACCTTGCAAGAGCGGCAATTCGCCGAGCTCCTGCGGGACCACCTGCACCTTCGCCCCGACGTTGCTGAAGCTCAACCGCCCGTCGCCGACGGCATAACTCAGGCGGCGGTTCACGCGATACGTGCCGCCCGTGACCTCGATCCAGGGCAGGACATGCAAGAGCCACCGGGGCGTGATCCCCTGCATCTGCGGGTGCGACTTGGTCGTCGTCGCGAGCTTCCGCGCCCCCAGCGTCCCGAGGCTCGAACGCTCACCATCGTTCCCGATCCCAGGTGTTTCGGCGTTTGCCATGATGTACCTTTCCTTCTGCGCGCTTCGGAGAGCAGAGCGCTCCGCGTATCCCCCGCGCTTGCAGGGGCACACGCGGAGCGCCTACCGCTCGAGGTTCACTCGTGGGCGCGTCCGATCTCGACGCTCTCCAGGACGCCGAGCGCGTCGGGGACCAGCACGGCCGCCGAGTAATAGAGGCTGACGAGGTACGACATGATGGCCTTCTCGTTGATCCCCATGAAGCGCACGTTGAGGCTCGGCTCGACCTCGTCCGGAATGCCGGCGTGGTGCAGGCCGATGACACCCTGGTTCTTCTCACCCGCGCGCACGAGCAGGATCGAGGTCGTCCGCGTCTCCGAGACCGGGATCTTGTTGCACGGGAAGATGGGCACGCCGCGCCACGCCGGGACGCGATGGCCGTTCACCTCGATGCTCTGCGGATAGACGCCGACGCGGCTGCACTCCTGGCCGAACGCCGCAATGGCCCGCGGGGGCGCGAGGAAGAACGACGGCTCCCTCCAGACCGTGGCGAGGAGCTCGTCCATGTCGTCCGGCGTCGGGGGGCCGCTGTGGGTGTGGATCCGCTGCTTCAGGTCGGCGTTGTGCAGGAGACCGAACTCGCGGTTGTTGATGAGCTCGTGCTCCTGGGTCTCCTTCAGGGCCTCGATGGTCAGGCGGAGCTGCTGCTCTGTCTGGTTCATCGGCTCGTTGAACAGATCCGCGACGCGCGTGTGGATCTGGAGCACGGTCTGCGCCACGCTGAGCTCGTACTCGCGGGGCGAGGTCTCGTAATCGACGAACGTGCCGGGGAGGACAGGCTCGCCCGAGTGGCCCGCCGCGATCTCGATCGCCGCCTCGCCCGTGTTGTCCTGCTTCTTCGTGGCGAGCGCCTTGAAGTTGTCGAGGTGCTTCTTCAGCGACGGGTGCTGGGCGACGAGCTCCTCGAAGACGTTCTGCTGGAGCGTCAGCACCGTGACCGTCGTGACGGCCTTGGCCGTGAACGTCCAGTAATCCTGCGTCTCCAGGAGCGCCTGGTAGCTGTAATGGTCGCCGTCGGCGAGGACCGCGAGCACCGTCTCATCGCCGTACTTGCCCGCGCCGATCTTGTTGACCTTGCCGTGCGCGATGAGGCAGATGTGATCGGCCTCCTTGCCGCGCTCGGTGATGACGTCGCCCGGCTTGTATTCACGCTGCACGAAGCGGTTCGCCAGCGCGGTGAGGACCTCGACGTCATCGTAACCGCGGAGGAGCGGCAGCTCGCCGAGCTCCTGCGGGATGACCTGGATCTTCGCGCCGGTGTTGGTGAACGTCACCCGCCCGTCGCCGACCGCATAGCTCAGGCGGCGGTTCACGCGGTACACGCCGTTGACGTGCACCCACGGCAGGAGCTTGACCAGCCACCGCGACGAGATGCCCTGCATCTGCGGCGCCGACTTGGTCGTCGTCGCGAGCTGCCTCGCGGCCGCCGTCGCGAGGCTGGTCTGGTGCTGATCGATCGAACCCAGATTACCTGTGATAGACATGAGTCCCTCTTTCCCGGACGGCTAGCGCCGCCCGTGCTTCACCGGCACGGACCGCGCCGTACCCATTGAAAGATCCGCCTTCGCAGCAGGAGCCGCGGCGCCGGCTTTTCCGGCGCCGAAGAGACTGCTGATACGCGCCGCAGAGGCGCCAAACCCACGCGCGCCCTCGATCGCCCGCTCGATCGGGTGGCGCTCGAGCTCCGCGTCCACGTACCGGCTCGTCACGACGTGCCAGTTGAGGACGCCAGCCATGTACGATCGCTGCTTCTCGACGTATCCGAGCACGGCCTCGCGCGCCGCCTTGTCGAGGTCGAATTCGTCGAGGATGCGGGGCAGCTCGGTCGCGACGATGTGCTCGAACTCCAGCACGCGCGCCGTGATCAGGTCATTGACGACCTCCTTGGCCCGCTGCGCGTCGCATTCGAGGAACCGCTCGGCGACCAGCACGAGGTTATTGAGCTCGCCCTCGAACTCGATCTCCTTGCGGTACGAGTAGAGATCGTTGATCCACCCGCCCACGTCGGCCGTGGTGTTGTCGAGCCCTCGCATCGTCCGCGTGCGGAAGAGCTCGGCCGGGACCACATCGCCCAGCGTGAGCTTGGACAGGCTCATCGTGAGATCGGCGCCGAACGTCTTGCGGCGCATCTCGACGTAATCGACCGGATCCGGGATCCGGTTCTGGGTCTGGTTCAGGAGCTCCCAGAGCCAGCTCCCGGTCATGGTCTCGATGCTGCGGCGGAGCGATCGCCGCGAGTTCATCGACATGGCGGAGGCTGTACGGATCCAGAGATCCAGCAGGCTGCTCTCCACCGGGTTCTCGGGCACCGGGGCGCCCGCGCAGTCGAGGGGCATGAACATCGAGAGCCGGGCGTTGAACCGCTTCGCGCCCGCCATGTCCCGCGTCGCGCCGAACACGCGCGGGAAATAATCGTCGCCGTACGTCCCCCACGTCAGCCAAGCGGAGCTCAGGTCGAGCTCGTGCGGGGACGCGTCCGGGTGAATGCCTGCAGCGCAGATGGGGAAATCGAAGCCGATGAAGCTGCGCTCGTCCCAGATCCCGGACCCGAAGACGCCCGGCAACACGTCGAGCATCCCGAACTTGCGGGCCCACTCGAGGGTGTTCCGGCGCGCCGCGGGCAGGTGCGGGCTCAAGCGGAGCTCGAACGGCATGGTGATCTTCGGGAGCGGCGTCCTGCCCACAGGCTGAAACGGGGCGTGGGTGAGGGTCTTGATCCGCTGCAAACCCAGGGCGCCGGGCGTGAGCCTGAGCCGGAACGCCGAGGTGCCGAGCCCCGTCGGCGCCCCGACGAGATCGGGGACGCTCGCGGATTTGTCCGCGTTTTCGTTCATGTAGCGGCTCGACCGCATGTGCCATTCGTGGCCGCCGGACTGCCAATCCTGCAGCCCCTTCACGTACTTGGCGACGTCGAGGGCCTGCGCCGGCGTCAGCCCGTACTCCGCGCAGAGCGCCGGCACCTCGACGAGCGCCGTGTTCTCGAATTGCTGGAGCCGCGACGTCAGGATCTCGTTCGTCAGATCGGCCGCCCTTTGCGTGGGGACGCCGAGGAAACGCTCGAGGACGAGCACGCAGTTGGCGTTCTCCCCTTCGTCCTCGACCTCCCGCTGGTACGAGAACACGTCATTTCGCAGGTGGACGCCGTCCGAGAACGTGTCGCGCAGGACCTCGAGGGGGCGCGTTGCGGCGACGGCGGCCGGGACCTCGGCGCCCACGGCGATCTCGACGAGGCCAGCGGACCAGGGCGCGCCGCCGACCTTGCGGCGCATCTCGATGTATTCGACCGGGTTCGCGACGCGGTTCTCCTGGATATTGGCGAGCTCCCACATGCATTCGAGCAGCAGGTTCTTCGTCGCCACGAGGAAGCGCTCGCGCCATTGGACCGAGGTGAGCGGGACGGTCCGCGCCCAGAGGTCCGCGAGGGCGCGCTCGACCACGTTCGTCGGCTCCTGCGGCGCGCCCGTGCCCGCGACGGGCATGAAGAGCGGCAGGCGGTCGAGGTACGCCTTCGCGCCGCGCATGTCCTTGGTGCGCTTGTAGATCTCGAGGAAATGGTCGTCGAAGAAGAACACCCAGACATACCAATCCGTGATCAGATTGAGCTCGGGCGCGGGCGCGTCGGGGTGGGTGTACGCGCAGAGCAGCGCGTAGTCGTGCGCGTCGAGGTCGCGCTCGGTCCAGATGGGTTTTCCCTGCGGGTTCTCCTCCAGGATACCCATCTCGTAGGACCAGGCCTTGGTATGCGCGCGCGCACCTTCGAGGTGCGGATTGAGGCGCGCCGGATGCGGCATGTAGAAGTCGGGCAGCGTGAAAGGTTGCATGTTCGCTGACTTCTCGCGCGCGACGTCGAGTTGGGCGACGCGGGCGACCTGAATGTCTCGGCGGTCCGTATTCCGGACGCACCTCGGCCGCTCGCACGCAGACGTGCGACGACGCGTTGGTGGGGCTCGTCCCTACAGACCGAGCGGGATCGTTCCGACGGGGCGGATCTAGTTCAGCCCAACGCTGCCACCAAATTAATTGATGAGGAGCGCCAGACCGCAGGAACTCCAAGACGGTTGCTTGGTGCGAAATCGCTCGGGCGCCGCGGCGACCGCTCGAGGCTCGCGGGCGGGCTCAGTCATGTGACGCTCACCCGCCGGGTCGGCTCGGCAGCCTGTGAGCCTCCGACAGCGACCACGTTTCATCCCGCTCGTTTGCGCTCACCGCGCGGTGGTGTGGCGTGGTGCTTACCCCAGCCTGCCAGGATGCTGAGACACCAAAACGCCACAAAACGCCGAGATTTTTGTGTTCTTCTTGACGTCTTGTAGCGTGTCGGCGATCCTCGGCCGGATCTCTGACACATGAAGCTGGGCTATACCCGCGCCGTCTCCTCGAGCTCCTTGCCGCGCGTCTCCGGGAGGAGCCACAGGATGAGCGCGAGCGCGACCAGCGGAAAGAGCGCGGTCGCGGACACCGCCGGTCCCCAGCCGATCTCCTCCGCGGCGAAGCCGACGGCGATCGGAGAGAGCATGTAGCCGATCCGGCCGAGCAGGTTGTTCGACCAGGCGATCGCGTCGCTCCTGAGGTGCGTGGGGAAGAGCTCGGTCATGTAGGCGTTCAGCACGGGGAGCACCCCGCTCGCGCCGAAGATGGCGAAGACCAGCGCGGCCGTGAGCCCGCCCCGCGAGCCCAGCGAGTAAGCGCCGAGCACGCCGGCCGCCGCGAGCACATAGATGATCACCGCGCCCTTGCGGCGGCCCACCACGTCGAGCAGCTTGCCCGAGGCGAAGATGAGCGGCATCGAGACGAGCGCGGCGAACGTGATGCTGCCGCCCACCTCGCCGTCGCTGAGCCCGCGCTCCCGGAGCGCGAACGTCTTCCAGAACGTCACCGCGTTCTGGGTGCAAACGTACGTGAGCCCCCAGATCAAGGCGAGCTGCAGCATCCGCCCGCGGTACGGCGTGCGCAGGATGCGCGTGAAGGGCGGCGTCCCCTCCCCCTTTCGCTCGGCCGCCGCCTGCTCGAACCGCGCCGTCTCGCGCAGGCCGCGCCGCGCGACCGCGATGAGCAAGAGCGGGACGCCGCCGACGAGGTACACGCTGCGCCACCCGTACGGCGTCGCGAGGAGCAGCGGCACGACGCCCGCGCACACGATGGATCCCAGGCTCGAGAACGCCTGGATGACGCCGATCACCATCCCGCGCCGATCGCTCGGGTACTCCTCGGCCGCAATCACCATGCTGACCGCCCACTCGCCGAGGAGGAAGATGCGCGCGAGGAGCTGCAAGACGGCGAAGACATAGACGTTCGGCGAGAACGCCGTCAGCACGGAGAAGATCGTGTACCCCGCGATGGTGACCGATAGCACCCGCCGCCGCCCCCACTGGTCGGCCTTGCGCACGAGGAGGTACGCGATCATCGTCCCCGAGTTGATGACCCCGACGAGGAGCCCCTCGTGGCGGGGCGCGAGGCCCATCTGCGCGCCGAAGTTGGGCAATATCTGCGTGAGCGCCAGGAAGTCGTAGCCCTCGAAGAACGAGGCCACGCTCAGGAACCAGAACAGCCGCCGCTGGTACGGCGTGAACGGCGTCTTCTGGTGCGGGGCAGCTGTCGTCATATCACCTGTTCCCTCCGAGCGGGCGCTCGTAGACGCGATAACGCCGGTAAGGCACGCACCCGGCCGACTCCACGATATGGCGCATCGCCGCGTTGTCCTCGTGGATCAAGGAGGCCTCGAGCCGCTCGTACCCCGCCGCGAAGAGGCCGTCGACCACGTGCCGCACGAGGAGCGCGTGGAGGCCCGTCGACCGGAACGCCGGCACGACGCCGATCAGCTTGAAGCTCGCCGTCCTGACGCGGCGGAGCGCCCCGAGGACGCGCGCCCAGCCGAGCGGCAGGAGCCGCCCGCGCGCCGCGGCGAACGCCTCGTTCAGCTCGGGGAAACACGCAGCGAACGCGGCGGGCTCGCCGCGCACCGTCGCGATCTGCAAGAGGCGCGGGCTCGCCAGGGCGACGAACGCGCGCCCCAGGTTCACGAACTCCGCGCGCGACATCGGGACGACCTCCGGTACGCCGCGGTATGCCTCGGTGAAGACGGCGTGGGCGATCTCCATGTCGCGCGAGAGGCGGCGAACCGCGACGCGGCGCACCTCGAGGCCGGGGAGGCTCACCGCGGCGGCCTTCCGGCGCAGGGCCTCGGGGAGCTCGCGGCGGCGCCCCGCCGCGTCGACGAGCGGGGTGTCGTAAGCGAGCATGTCGTAACGCTTCGAGAACCCCTCGGCCTCGACGAGCTCGCGGTAATACGGAGGGTGATGGCCCGCGAGCATCGGCGGCCGGGAGCCATACCCCTCGACAAGGAGCCCGATGTCCTCTACCCGCGTCACGTTGCGCGGGCCCCGCAGCGACGTGGCGCCGAGCGCCCGCGCCCGCTCGCTCACCGCGCCGAAGAGCGCCCGCGCCGCCTCCGGGTCGCGCTCGCACTCGAAGAAGCCGAAGAACGCCGCGCGCTCGCCGCTGTGGCGATCGTGGCGCCCGTCGAGGAGGAGCGAGATCGTCCCGACCGTCTCGCGCCCGCGCCGCGCCCGGAACAGGCGCAGCTGCGCGTCGCGGAAGAAGGGGTTTCGCGGGTCGAGCCGCCGCAGCACGAGCGGGCGGAGGGGCGCGACATAGCCAGGATCGGCCGCGTGGAGGCGCAGCGGCAGGTCGAGGATCTCGGTGAGATCCGCGCCGCTCTTCGCCTCCTCGATGGTGATCGACATCGAGGCGCTCAGTACCCCGCGAGCCGCTTCAGCCGGAAATAGAGCGGCGTGGGGCTGCCCTCGTGCTTCTCCTTGAGCGGCCCGCTCATGAGCGGCAGGTACATCACGCGCCGCTGGCTGGCGTCGCCCGTGGCCGTGGCCTGCGCGACCCGGTGCCAGATGCGGCCGTCGTGGATCGTGAGGTCCCCCGCCGCGGCCTCGAGCGCGTACTCGTCCGGGTCGGGCCGGTGGTCGAGGAAATAGGCCTTGCGGGTCATCATCTCGAAGAGGCCTTGTCGGTGAGAGGACGGGATCAGCCGCACGCCGCCCTTCGAGAGGGGCGAGTCGTCGAGATAGAAGCCGACGTTCAGGTACCGGCGCGGCTTCTCGAGATAGAAGACGTCGCGCAGGCTGTCGGTGTGCCAGCCGAGGCGCTGGTACGTCGACCCCTCCTCGTGGCGGTAATGGTTGATGACGAGCCCGTCGCGCTCCCGCTCGCCGATCCTGTAGCCAGGCCCGGCCACATCGAGGACGGCGCCGAAGCGAGGGTCGCGCACGAAGGCGCGGAGGCGCTCGCCGAAGAGCGACGCGAACACCATGCGCTGGATGTAGCGGGAGCCGTCCTTCCGCGTGCCGAAGAGGAGCGGGACGCCGTTGATGTGCGCCCTGCCCTCCCCGACGAGCCGGCGGTCCATGGCCTCGACCTCGTCGACGAGCGAGCGCACCGCGCCGCGATCAGCGAACCCGCGGAAGCGGATGAACCCGTGCTCGTCGAGGAAGTCCCGCTGCTCGGCCGTGAGCGCGCCGCCGAGCTCGAAATCCGGCAGCCGGATACGGTGGTTCGCCGGAGGCAGGCCGGCGCTCGCGGGCGTGGCGGCGGCTGGCTGCGTGTCGCGCGGGGCGTTCACGTGACGTCTCCTGCCAGGTCCCTAGCGCAGACGGGCCGCGGCGGGAACAGCGGCCGCAGGGAGCGCCCGCCAGCGCGGAATCTGCACCGATGCGCACGCCTTGCAGCCGAGCGCGCCGGCCCGCCGCGGCGTCCCGCGGTCGCTCCTCGAGCCGAGTCGGCTCCCCCCGCCGCCAGGCCGCCGGTCGCCGGTCGCCGGTCCAGCCGAGACGTGGCGGCACCTGCCTTGCAAAGCAGTCTATCGAGGATCGATGAGCCGGTGAACCGGTGCGGCGACGAATGACACAAGAGCAAGATCCCATGACGGAAGGGCAACGGCGGGATGAACCGCCGGAGCCGCCGGTGCGCGGGCGAGCGCGCGGCGGGCGCGGCTCCACGGGGGCCTTGCTCCTCGCGCTCTGCGTCGCGCTCGGCGTGGCCGCCGGGCTCGGCGGGTACACCTTCGTTTATGCGAAGGGCGCCTCGTACCTGGGGAGCGATCCGTCGGCGTGCGCCAACTGCCACATCATGAACGAGCAGTTCGCCGGGTGGCAGCGCTCCAGCCACCGGGCGGTGGCAGGGTGCAACGACTGTCACGCGCCGCACACGTTCCTCGGAAAATATGCAACGAAGGCGTCGAACGGGTTCTGGCACTCCTTCGCCTTCACCTCGGGCCGCTTCCCGGACCCGATCCGGATCAAGCCCAGCAATCTACGCATCACGGAGGAGGCCTGTCGCGGGTGTCACGGCGACGTCGTGGACGCGATCGACAGCGAGCACCACGGCGCCGCGGGGCTCTCGTGCGTGCGCTGCCATGAATCGGTGGGCCACCTGCACTGAGGGGCGCCCGCTGCACGAGGGATGGAACCGATGACGGAGCCGAAGGACGAAGGATCCACGCAGAAGAGCGCGCGCACCGGCAGGCCGCCGGCGCGCTGGCGCTACCTGCCGCTCGCGGCGGTCGCCGCCGCGGCGGCGACCGCCGGGATCGCCGCGCTGCTCGTGAACATCTTCGAGCACAAACAGGAGGCGAAGAGCCCGTTCTATCGCGTCGTCGAGCTTGACGATACGATAGACGACCCGGCCGTCTGGGGGAAGAACTTCCCCCTCCAGTACGACGGCTACCGGCGCACGGTCGACCAGAAGCGCACGCGCTTCGGCGGGAGCGAGGCGGTGCCGCGCACGCCGACGGAGGCCGATCCGCGCAGCGTGGTCGCGCAATCGAAGCTCGAGGAGGACGGGCGGCTGAAGACGATGTGGGCCGGCTACGCCTTCGCGCGACTTCCGGGAGGAGCGCGGGCACGCCCACATGCTCGAGGATCAGGTGTACACCGAGCGGCAGATCGCGACGAAGCAGCCGGGCACCTGCATTCACTGCCACGCGTCCGTGTACGTGCCGTACAAGAAGCTCGGCGGCGGCGATCTGATGCGCGGCTGGGAGGCGATGAACCAGATGCCCTTCCCCGAGGCGCGCAAGCTGGTGACGCACCCGGTCTCGTGCATCGACTGCCACGATCCGGAGTCGATGCAGCTCCGGGTGACGCGGCCCGGGTTCATCGAGGGGATCCGCGCGCTCAAGGCGTCGACGGGCGAGGCCAATTACGACGTCAACACGATGGCAACGCGCCAGGAGATGCGCTCGTACGTCTGCGGGCAGTGCCACGTGGAGTATTACTTCAAGGGCCCGGAGAAGCGCCTCGTGTACCCGTGGGCGAAGGGCATCAAGGTCGACGAGATCTACGCCTATTACGAGGAGAACGGCCACTCGGACTGGACGCACGCGGAGTCGGGCGCGAAGGTGCTGAAGGCGCAGCACCCGGAGTTCGAGATGTGGAATCAGGGCATCCACGCCCGCTCCGGCGTGGCCTGCGCCGACTGCCACATGCCGTACCAGCGGGTCGGCGCGACGAAGATCAGCGATCACCACGTGCAGAGCCCGCTCCTCAACGTGAACCGCGCGTGCCAGACGTGCCACAAGTGGCCCGAGGACGAGCTCCGGCAGCGCGTGGAGACGATCCAGTCGCGCCATTTCGAGGCGCGCAACCGGGCGATGGACGCGGTGGTCGCGCTCATCAGCGACATCCGCCGGGCGAAGGAGGCCGGGATGGCCGATGAGGCGCTCGCGGGCCCGCGCGCGGCGCAGCGGAAATGCCAGTTCTTCGTCGACTTCGCCGAGGCCGAGAACTCGTCCGGCTTCCACGCGCCTCAGGAGGCGATGCGCATCCTCGCGTCCGCCATCGATACCTGCCGTCGAGGCCAGCTGTCGCTGCGCGATGGCTCTCCGCCCGAGTGATGCCAGCGCACCGCCCGCCTGCCCGAACATGCCGAGCGGCCTCGTCATCGCTCGCTCACGGCCTGACGAGCTGGGCCATGACTCCAGAGCTCCGATATGGAGCGCTCATGTGTTCCTGATTGCATTTGACGCGATTCATCCGAAGCTCGACTCCTCGCGAGATAGTGCTTGGATAATCCGTTTGAGATCCGTACGGTGTCGCCGAAAGGGGAAGACGCCATGGCAACCTGCCGCAATCGTTCGAGCGCCGTCACCGCGCTTTGTGCCGCCTTTGCGCTCGTCTCGACGTCGTGCGCCTCCGGCGATCCGGGCGCGCCGGCGGCCGAAGAGATCCACGTCTCGCACGTGGGCAAGGATACGGTCAGCACGTTCCTGAACCGGCTCGCGACGGAGACTGGCCAGGTCGTCGTGACCCGCGCCGGCGTCGAGGACGCCTGGCAGAGCGTCACTCTGAAAAAAGAGCGCGGGACCTCGCTCTACCTCGTGGAGGGGCCGCTTCCCAGCGCGGCGCTCCCGGGCGAGCGCGCGCGCGTCGGCGGGATCGCCGCCGTCGCCGTCCCGACGGGCCGCGACCCCCATGACTGGCTCGGCTCGCCTCGCCTTCACGCAGAGCCGATCGGAGAGCACGACGTGGTCCTGTCGCGCGCTCCGGAACGACAGGGGACCCGCGCTCCGGCCGGGACGCGCGCGCCGCGCGACGGCGGCGCCGCCGAGCGCCCCGAGCTCCACATCGACGCCGCGTTCCTCGAGGCGCGGCTCAAGGAGCTCTCCGGCGCCGCGCCGGTGACCGTCGATGGCCGCACGGCGGTCATCCGCGAGCGCGGGTCCGAGGACGGGCGCGCGCTGGCCCGCCGCTGGATGCGCCAGCAATACGAGGCGATCGGGTTCACCGTCGAGGAGCACGCTTATCAAAGCGGCTGGAGCCAGGGCGTCAACCTGACGGCCGACAAACCCGGCGCCGACCGATCGCGCGTCCTCATCCTCTCGGCGCACTACGACTCCATGAGCAACGCCGGCGCCGACGACGACGGCTCCGGCATCGTGTCGTCGCTCGCCATCGCCCGCGCGCTGAAGGACGCGAAGCTGAGCATCGGGCTGCGCGTCGTCGCCTTCGATCAAGAGGAGGACGGCCTCCTCGGCTCAAAGGCCTACGCGAGCAAGCTCTACCGGGACGGGCAGATGGATCAGGTGGTCGGCGTCCTGGATCTGGAGATGACGGGCTACGACTCCGACGACGACGGGCACTATCATGTCATCCACTGCAACGAGAACACGTCGTCCGATCTGGCCGCGCTGGTCGAGGAGGCCGCGTCGCACGGCGAGCTCGGCCTGACCCGGGTGGACGCCTGCACGAACCGCAGCGATCACTCGGCGTTCTGGCGCTACGGGGCGCCGGCCGTGGCCATATCGCAGAACTTCTTCGGCGATGACGGCAATCCCTGCTACCACCAGCGCTGCGACCGGGTCGATCGGCTCAACTGGGACTACATGCGGCGGCTGACCGAGGCCGCGGGGCGCGCGGCGGCCAAGCTCCTGATGAAGTGATTCGGGCGATCTCGGCGCGCCCTGCGGCGCTACTCGGGCCGCCTCGCCTTCCTCTTCTTTTCTGGCCTTGTCAGGTCGCTGATGGCGGCGGCCAGCGACTGGAAGATGGATATGTCGCGCAGCTCGATCCCGAGGCCGACCATGCCCTGCGCCATCCCGGGCCCGACGCCGACGAGGCTCACGCGCGCGCCGAGCAGCCGGGTCGCCTGCGCCGTCTGCACCAGCGACGCCGCGGTCGCCTCGTCGACGAACGGCACGCCGGTCACGTCGAGCAGCACCCACCGGGCCCCCTCTCGCGCGACGCCAGAGAGCGCGGCTTCCATGATCTGCTGCGCCCTCGCGGCGTCGATCGCGCCTATCAGCGAGATGAGCAGCACCCCGGGCAGCAGCGGGATGACCGGACAGCCGAGCTCCCGCACCGTGCTCGCCAGCGCGCGCTCGCGCTCGTAGGCGGCGGCCAGCATGTCGCGCTCCGCCTGCAGCGTGGCCTCCATGTCGTGGTGCTCGAACGCGGCGATCAGGAGCGACACCCACATGGCCAGCGGATGGAGGTTGCCCACGAAGCTCTCCAGGTGCAGCCCTCCCAGCACCAGAGTCCCCCAGTCGCGCCTCGCGCTCACGAGCGGGACCAGCAGGAGATAGCCGCCCGGCTCGTCCGGCAAGGCCGCCGCGCGCAAAGCGGGCGGCGGAAAGTCGCCGGCCGGATACCGTTGACCCACGAGCGTGGTCAAGTCCGTGTCGTACGGGTGCACGGAGTGGACGACGAACTCCGGCTCGGACGACCCCGACGCATCCGCCCAGAGCGCGATGCACCCCACACCGATGGAGGTCTGCGCCAGCCACTCCAGGCGCTCCTGGGTCCATGCGTGCTTCGAGGCGAGGAGCCTGCTCATGTGCACCTTGGCGCGGACCAGCCGCTCGAGGCTCTTCACGTTCCGCCGCTCCCACGCGGCGAGGGCCCGCTGCTGCGAGAGGCGCACGCGGTCGAGGAACGTCTCCAGCCGGCGCGCGGCCTCCGGCTCCGGCGCGACGGCGAGCCGCCGCGCCGCGGTCTGCTCGACGAGCTTCACCACCGCGAGCAGGACCTCGATCTTGTCGTTTCGCGTGACCCCGGCGGCGAAAGCGCGCTGGAGCGTCCCCACGTCCAGCGGCTCCTCCCCGTCGAGCGCCGCGCCGAGGCCCTGCGCGATCACCTCCGCCTCCGGCCAGCCGAGCGGCGCGTCGTCGGACAGCGGGAGCTCCCACCCATCCATGAGGAGGCTCATCTGCCGGGACAGCACGCGCTGCCAGTCGCCCTCGGGCGCCTCGATCGCCGGCGCGACAGGCGCGGTGTTCCACGCCGCGCGGCCGCTTCCGCACGAGCGACGCACAACCAGCTCGGCCGGGCCGCGGGTCACGAGCTCACGAGGGGGGAGGCCGTCGAGCAAATCGATGAGCCGCTCGACGGCCATGCTCCCGAGGAGCGCCGGGTCCTGCCGTACCGTGGTGAGCGGCGGATCGCAGTGCTGGGCGGCGTTGATGTCGTCGAACCCCACCACGGCGATGTCCTCGGGCACGCGGTAGCCGTGCGCCCGGATCGCGTTGATGGCGCCAATCGCCATCTCGTCGTTGCCCGCCACGAGCGCCGTACAGAACTTGCCGTTGCGCTCGAGCAGCTGATGGAAGCGTTGCTCGGTATATAAGATCGTACACTCGTGAAACTCGGAGAGCAGGTTGAGGTCGGCCTCGATCCCGCGCGCGCGCAGCGCCTGATCGAATACCCTGCTCCGCTCGTGGAAATCGTCCGACCCGGTCCTGCCGATGTAAGCGATCCGGCGATGTCCGAGCCGGATGAGGTGATCGACGAGCAGGTGAATCGAATCGTGGTTCTCCGCGCGGACGACCGGGCAGCGCGTCCCGAGCGGGGGCGCGCAGAAGATGACGCCAGGCTTCCCGTCGGAGAGCAGCTCCTCCAGCCCGTCGGTGTTGTACATCGCGATCCAGCCGGCCACGTGGCGAAGCGCCACGCCGCGCTCCAAGACGCGCCGAGGCGTCGCGTAGATGAGGAGGAGCTCGTAGCCCCGCGCTCGCGCGGCGCGGTGCATGCCACGAAAAGCCGTTGTGTTGAAGGAATTGTCGAGGAAGACCGACGCGACGCCGATCACCTTCGATGTGCGCTGATCGACAGGCCCAGTCTTCATCCCGGTCGCGTTCGCCCCCGCATCCCCCAGGCGAGCCTATCACCGTCCTCGATGGATCGACTCAAGAACTTCTGTGTGTCGACCGCCGCGCTCGATCTCCCGTGACCCGGCGTGACGCGACAGGTGCGCGCATGTAAACAATCCGAAGCGGCCGCTTCGGCCGAGGTTTACGCGCGGCGCAGGCTGCGCAGGGCGGCCGTGCATCGATGTTCGTGAGGAGCCCCACGCAGGAGGCGACGTCGGTGATGGGAGCGCTTCAGGGCGCGGCGGGCTCTCCCCGCGGAGCGCGCAGGGCGACCGCGCGAGCACCTTTGTCAGGGCGGCAGATCGTGGGCGCGGTCACTTGCCTTGACGAGCGTGCCCGACAGGGAGGTCCGAGCCGACGCAGCCGCAGCCGCACTCGTCGGAGAAGAGCGCCTCTCCCGGCGCGCAGATGAAGTCGACGAGGTGGCAGTACTCCGGGTCATGAGAGATGTAGCGGACATCCGGATCCGCGGCGTCGGGGCAGGTCTCCGGCGCGGGGCCGACGCAGCCACAGCCGCACTCGCCGCCGAAGAGCCTCTCGGGCGGCGAGCAAGCGAAGTCGATGAGCGCGCACTCGTTCTGATCGTGAGAGACGTAACGGACGCCCGGAGCGCCCGGGTCCGGGCACGCGGGAGGCGGCTCCTCGTCGATGCAGCCGCAGCCGCACCCTGGTTGGGTCATCAGCCGCTGTCCCTCCGCGCAGACGAAGTCGATGAGCGCGCACTCGTCCGGATCTTGAGAGACGTAGTGGACGCCAGGATCGCTCGGATCCGGGCACGCGGGAGGCGGCTCCTCGTCGATGCAGCCGCAGCCGCACCCCGGCGCGTTCATCAGCGTCTGTCCCTCCGCGCAGACGAAGTCGATGAGCGCGCACTCGTCCGGATCTTGAGAGACGTAGTGGACGCCAGGATCGCTCGGATCCGGGCACGCCCCGCCGCCGCCGCCCGTGGGAGGTTTACAGCCGAACATTCCTACGATCGAAGAGGCCGCAAGAAGCAACAAGGCACAGGCTCGCATGTTGGTCTCCGTATCTTTCTCGTGTGGGTTGGGAGATGCGCTCCCCCTCGAGGCCCGTCTCGAGCCTCCCGGAGGAGCAGAGAGCTGGAATCGACTCAGGGAGCGCCGGCCACGAAGAGCGTCACCGCCCGCCGGAAGACCTCCGGTGAAGACACCTCGATCAGCGCCACTTCCTCGCCGCGCGCGGCGGCCTCGGTCGGCCGGTACACCACGCGGAGCTCTCCGGCGCTCCCCGCCTCGAGGACCACGGGCGCCGCCGTTCCCTCGAGGCTGTACTCGGGGGCCGGGGCGCGCAGCGCGATCCTGTCGATCGCGAGCGGCGCGCCGCAGGAGTGCGCGAGCGCGATGGCGCTGCTGGACATCGCGCCGACGGCCGCCTCGGGCAGGGCGAGCTCCCGCTCGACCTCGAAGCAGCCTGCGAGCGGGCGAGGCGACGGCTCGAGGGCGCCGCGCCCGGCGATGAGGTCCACCGGCTCGGAGCGCAGCGCGCCGCGCCGCGCCTGGAGGCGCAGCTCGTCCCCCCGGAGGCCGTCGATGTCGAGCGCGAAGCTGCCGTCGGCCGCGACCGGCGCGACGACCGGAGGCGCGGTCCCATCGAGGTTCACCGCCCAGACCACGTCGGCGTCGGTCACGCTCCCGGGCGCGCCGGTGAGCTTCAGCGGGGCGCCGTCGCACTCGTCGCACACAGCGCCGACGACGTCGCCGGCGAGCGCCGGCGGCCGCTCGAAGGGCGGCTCAGGGATGGGGTTCACCCCGCACCCGGCGACGCAAGCGACGAGAAGGACCGCAAGCCAGCGCATCACGCCGTCCCTCTGTTCAAGAGTCGCGCCAATGCGGTCCGCGGCGTTCCGCGGAAATCGTGGCCCCTTGTTGTACCATTCTGTACCATATTGTACCGATGGTACACCACGGCATTGCGCCAGGGGCCGTGGTCGATGGCCGCTACGAGGTCGTGCGCGCGCTCGGGCGCGGCGGGCTCGCCTCGGTCTACGAGGCGCGCGACCGGCTCTTCGATCGCGACGTGGCGATGAAATCGCTGAGCTTCGGCTCCGCGGGCGCGCTCGAGGCGTTCCGGCGGGAGTTCTCGCTGCTCTCGGCCTGCGCTCACCCGCGCCTCCCGCGCGCATACGACTTCGCCCGGACGACGTCCGGCGGCGCGCCGGGGCAGCAGCTCACGTACGCCACGACGGAGCTCATCCGGGGCCGGACGCTGGCCGAGCACGCGCGGGGGCGCGCCTTCCGCGCGGCCCTGCCCGTCCTGCTCGACGCGCTCGACGCGCTCGGGTGGCTCCACGGCGCCGGCATCGTCCACGGCGACTTCAAGCCCGAGAACGTCCTCGTGCGGGACGACGGCGCGGGCGTGCTCATCGATCTCAGCGCGGCGCGGAGGATGCGCGCGGACGCGGGGGACCTCTCGGGGACGGCGCGGTTCTTCGCGCCCGAGCTCCTCCGGGGGGCCCCGCCGAGCGCGCGCACCGATCTCTTCGCCGTGGGGCGGACGCTCGAGGCCCTGTTCCCGCTCCTCTCCGGGGCGCCGCCCGCCGCCGTTCGCCGCCTCGCCGGGCGGCTCACCGCGGACGATCCGGCCAGCCGCCCCTCGGGGGTCGAGGAGGTCCTCGAGGCCCTCTCCGCCGGCGGCCTGCCGCGGCGCGCGCCCGCCGTCGTGAGCGAGCCGGGCGAGATCGTGGGGCGGGAGCGCGAGGTCGAGGCGTTCGGCGCGGCGCTCGAGGCGCTGCTCCGCGGCGAGCGCGGGCCGCGCGCGGTGATCGTCACGGGCGAGGAAGGCGCGGGCAAATCGCGGCTGTTCCGCGAGCTCAAGTGGCGCGCGCAGCTCAGCGCGCAGGTCGTCGAGGGCGCGCCCCGCGGCGACGATCCGCTGCGCGCGCTGCTGGTCCGGGCGCTCGGCGGCGCGCCGCTCCCCGCCGGCGTCGACGCGCTGCTCGGGGCCCGCGGCGAGCTCGCGGGGGCGCGCGGCGAGCTCGCGGGGGCGCGCGGGCGCGAGGGCGAGGCGGCGCGCGCCCCGCGTGATTCGCGTGATTCGCGCGATGTGCACGCGTTGCCCGCGCCGCGCCGGCCGCGCGTGCTCGCGATCGACGACGCGCACAGGCTGGGCGCGCACGACCGGGCGCTGCTCGAGGCGCTCGTTCGATCGGCCGAGCCGACCGACGCCGTCCTCTGGCTGATCGCCTCCGCGGAGCGGCTCGACGTGGGCGGCGGCGCGGTCGTCGAGCTCCCGCTGGGGCCGCTCGGGGAAGACGCCGTCCGGGTCTGGACCGCGCCCCTCGCCACGGCGGCGCGCACGTCGGACCTCTTGCGCGCGAGCGGCGGGCGCCCGCGCGCGCTCAAGGAGCTCTGCGCCGCGCTGGCGCAGCGCAGCCTGAGCGAGGCGGAGCTCGACAGGTTCGTCCACACGACGGGCACCCCGGAGCTCTGGCGCCGGCGCGTGGCGGCGCTCGACCGCGGCGAGGCGCGCGCCCTCGCGGCGCTCGCGGTCGCCGATCCGCTCGGGCCCGAGGCGGCCGCCGCGCTCGGCGTGGGGCGCGCGGCGCTCGACGCGCTCGAGGCCGCGGGGCTCGCGCGGCTCGACGGCGAGGGGTTCCGCCTCGGTCAGGCCGGGCAAGCGAGGGCGCTCCTGCCCTGGCTCGACGCGGGCGTCGTGCGCGAGGTCGCGGCCGCGATGGCGGCCCACCTCGCCGGCGCCGACGAGGCGGCCCTCGCCCCGGCGCTCCGCAGCCAGCGCGCGGCGGACCGGGCGAGGGCGCTCGTGCTCGCGGGCGACCACGAGGCGGCGCGGCGGGCGCTCGCCGCGTCCGGGCCGATGCTCGAGTGGGCGCCGCGCGCCTGGGTGCGCGCGGCGGACGCCGCCTGCGAGGTCCTGCCGGCGCCGAGGACGCTCGTGGCCGCGGCGTCCGCGATCGAGGCCGCCGGCGACCCGCGGCGCGCGCTCTCGCTGCTCGCGCGGGCGAGGCGCGCGGGGCCGCCCGCCGACGTCGGCGCGGAGCTCTCGTACCGGGCGGCGCGCTGCTACGAGAAGCTGGGGAAGGTCGAGCGGGCGCTCTGGCAGCTCGGGCGCGCGCGGGCCCTCGCGCCCGGTCCCTGGGGCGGGCGGCTCGCGAGCCTCTCCGCGCGCTGCCTGCTGCGCCTCGGCCGCTACGACGAGGCCCGGCGCGAGGCGGAGGGGGCGCTCGCGGCGCTCGCGGCGCCCGGATCGCGCGACGTCGCCCGCGCGCTCGCGGGCGGCGAGGCGCGCGAGGTCGACGGCGCGCTCGCGAGCGGCGAGGAGCGCGAAGCCGCCGCGGAGCTCGCCGAGACGCTGGGCCTCGCGCTCGGGTACCTGAGCGACCAGGCCGGGGCGCTCCAGAGCCTGGCGCGCGCCGTCGCGCTTCGGCCGGCGTCGGGCTCGCCCCGCGCCCGCGCCCGCACGCTCAGCTACCACGCGCTCCACGCCTACCGCGCCGGCGACGCGGCCCTCGCGGCGCGCGGGTTCCAGGAGGCGCTCGACCTGGCCGAGGCCGAGGGCCTGGGTGACCTGCTCGCGACGGCCGCGCTCAACCTGGGGACGGCGAGGCACCAGCTCGGCGACTGGGGCGCGGCGCTGCGCTGCTACGAGCGCGGCCTCCGGGCGGCGATCGCCTTCGCCAAGGAGCGGACCGAGGCGACCCTGCGCTTCAACCTCGCCAAGATCCACGCGGACGTCGGCCTCCTGGAGCGCGCCGAGCTCGCCGTCGCGCGGATGCGAGCGCCCGAGGGCCCGAGGGCCCCCGAGGAGATCGCCGTGGCGGCGCTCGGGCTCGCCGCGGAGATCGCCGCCGCGCGCGGCGCGCTCGGCGAGGCGGCGCGGCTGCTCGAAGAGGCCCGCGCCGGCCACGCGGCGCGCGGCTCGAAGCGCGAGGCGTGCGAGGCGGTGATCCACGCCGCGGAGGTCGCGCTCGCGGCGCGGGACAGGGCCGCGGCGGGCGCGCGGCTGGCCGAGGCCGCGGCGCTGCTCCGGGAGGCCGACGCGGCGGATCTCGCGCTGCGCCACGCGACGGCGGGCGCGGAGCTCGCGCTGGCCCGCGGCGACACGGACGCCGCCCTCGCGGAGGTGCAGCGGGGCGCGAGCCTCGTGGCGAGGGTCTCGCAGCTCGAGCTCCACGCGAAGCACGAGGAGGCGTCCGCCGAGGTGCTCCGCCTCCGGTCGGCGACGGCGCTGGCGGAGCGGCACCGCACGGCCGCGCTCGAGTGCTGGGAGCGCATCGGGAGCACGCTCCCCGCCGAGCTCGCCGAGGTCTTCTGGCGGCACCCCCGGCGGGCCGCGCTCCGCGGCGGGCCCGCGCCGCCGGGGGCCCGCATGGAGCTCGTGCTGAAGCTGCTCGAGGTGAACCGGCGCCTGAGCTCGACGCTCGACGCGGAGGAGGTGCTGCGCCTCGCCATGGACGCGGCCATCGAGCTGACCGGCGCCGAGCGGGGGTTCGTGATCCTGACGTCGCCGTCGCTGGGACCGGAAGGCTGCGCGAAGGGCAAGCTCGAGGTCGCGGTCGCGCGGAACCTCGATCGCGAGCGCGTCGGCAAGAGCCAGCTCAAGTTCAGCCACGGGATCGCGAAGCGGGTGGTCGAGCGCGGGGAGGCGGTGCTCACGGTCGACGCGCTGGCCGACGAGCGGTTCCACGGGAACGCGTCCGTGCACGGCCTGCGGCTCCGGTCGATCGTGTGCGTGCCGATCCGCGCGCACGGCGCGGTGCTCGGCGCCGTCTACCTCGACAACCGGTTCCAGCGCGGCAAGTTCGCGGAGGGCGACGCGGATCTGCTCGGCGCGTTCGCGGACCAGATCGCGGTCGCGCTGCACAACGGCAGGCTGATGGCCGAGCTCAGGGACCGCACGCGGGCCCTGGAGGAGGAGCAGCGGCGCGTCGCGGAGCTCATGCGCTCGCAGGCCGACGAGATCGAGCGGCTCTCGCACGAGCTCGAGCGGACGCGGGCGGACGCGCGCCGCGACTTCCCGGAGATCGCGGGGAGGAGCGCGCCGATGCGCGCGGTGCTCGCGCTCTGCGAGCGCGTCGCGGAGAGCGACGTGACCGTGACGGTGACCGGCGAGAGCGGCACCGGCAAGGAGCTCGTCGCGCGCGCGATCCACGCGGGCGGGCCCCGGCGGGACGGGCCGTTCGTGGCGGTCAACTGCGCCGCGCTGCCCGAGGCGCTGCTCGAGTCGGAGCTCTTCGGCCACGTGAAGGGCGCGTTCACGGGCGCGGTCCGCGATCACGGCGGGCTGTTCGTCTCGGCGCGGGGCGGGACGCTGTTCCTCGACGAGCTCGGGGAGGTGCCGCTCGGCGTGCAGGCGAAGCTGCTCCGCGCGCTGCAGGAGCGCTCGATCCGCCCGGTGGGGTCGGACCGGAGCGTCTCGGTGGCCGACGTGCGGGTCGTCTGCGCGACGAACCGGGATCTGCGGGAGGAGGTCGCCCGGGGGCGCTTCCGCGAGGATCTCTACTACCGGATCAGCGTCATCGAGATCCGCTTGCCGCCGCTGCGCGACCGGCCGGACGACATCCCGGCGATCGCACAGGCGATCGTCGAGAAGCTCGCGGCGCGCCAGGGCCGCCCGGCGTTCCGGCTGTCCCGGGGCGCGCTCCGGCGGCTCTCGTCGTACGGCTGGCCCGGCAACGTGCGGCAGCTCGAGAACGTGCTCTCGCGCGCGTGCGTGCTCTCACCGGGCCCGGAGATCGGCGCCGCCGACATCCAGCTGCCGGCGGCGGCGCCCGCGCCGCGTGGCCGGTCGCGCGCCGAGCACCAGGGCGCCGAGGAGGAGCGGATCCGCGCCGCGCTCGAGCTCTCCCGCTGGAACGTGTGCGAGGTGTCGAGGAGCCTCGGGATCCCGAGGATGACGCTGTACCGGAAGCTCGCCCGCTATGGGCTCTTGCGGAAGGAGTGAGGGTCAGGCCAGCGTGAGCAGGGCGCCAGCGACCAGACGTCCCACGCCGAGCGAGAGGGCTAATCCCAGACGCGCACGACCATGAGCCCCAGGTTCGACCGCTTCCCCGCGGCCACGATGCGGCCGTCGCGCTGGACGGTGACGGCGTAGAGGTAGTTCTGGTCCGGATGGTCGTCCAGCACGACGGCGCCCGAGGCGCCGAACCCGGTGTCCCTGGAGCCGTCCGGCAGGAGCCGCAGGATCGAAGCCGTGATGCCCGAGTTCACGGTGCCGCCCGCGACCACGCCGAGGATCTTGCCGTCGGCCTGGAGGGCGACACCATAGCCCCGCACATAGGGCTTCTCCTCGCCGCTCGCGTTCACCATGCCAGTCCCGCCGAACGTCGTGTCCGCGGAGCCGTCCGGGTTGAAGCGCGCGAAGGCATAATGGTTCACGCCATCGAGCGCGTATCCCACGAGGACCGGCTTGCCGTCGCTCCCGAGGGCGAGGTCGGAATCGTTGTAGGGCGTCTGCGAGAGATAGGCGATGCCGCCCGTTCCGAAGCCAGGATCGAGAACCCCGTCGCGATCGAGCCGCGCCGCAAGGAAGGTGGGGCCCGCGTCCCGCTCCGTCCCCCCGGCGATGATGCGGTCGTCTCCATCGATCGCGACGGAGTGCAGCGGCCGCTCGTCCATCGAGAAGAGACCCGAGCCGCCGAAGGCGCGATCGAGGTCGCCCGCGGAGGAGAACCGCACGATGATGCCGCGGTTGCCCGGCTTTCCGACGCCGGTGGCGATGATCCCGCCGTCGCTCTGCACGGCGACGCCGAAGCCGTCCGAGCCGCTGATCAAGGCGGGCTCGAGTCTCGCGACCCCGCTGGCGCCAAAGGCCTGATCGATCCCGCCGTTCGAGTGGAATCGGACGACCGCGAGCTGCGCGTCGCGTGACCCCACGGCCAGGATGCGCCCGTCCGGCTGTAGCGCCAGCGACTCGACGTCTCCCTTCTGGCCGACGACCAGACCCCCCGTGCCGAACTCCGGATCGAGCACGCCGCTCGGCAGAAAGCGCACGAGCCCCCAGGTGTCCCCATCGACCCCTGCAACGAGGATCCTGCCGTCCTCCTGGACGACGACAGCGCGCGCCTCGTGGGGCGTGCCGCTGGTGGCGATGCCCTCACCGTCGAACGACGCATCGAGCGTCCCCGGCGGATCGGCGACGAGCAGCGAGACCGGCAGTTCCCGATCCTCCAGCCCGGGCGCGCTGGCCACGAGCGAGGGCGCGGCACCGCCGACCGTCGCGAGCGGCTCCGCGGTCAGCGTGAGCACGCCGGTGGCCTCGCCGTCCGGGACCACGATCGGGCTCGCCGTGACGCCGCTCGGCAGGCCCGACAGCGAGAGCGCGACGTCGCCCGCGAAGTCGTCCGAGCGAGTGACGGCGACGGTGAGCGACGTCGAGCCGCCGCGCACCACGCGCGCCGCCGCCGGATCGAGCGCGATCGAGAAGCCCGCCTGGGGCGCCCCGCCGCCGCTGCCGTGCGCGGATGCGTCACCCCCACCGCCTCCGCCCGACGCGGCGCCGCCGGCACCAGCGCCGCCGTCACCGCCGGCCCCGTCGCGCGAGACGTCGTGAATGCCGAGAATTCCCTGGCAGCCGAGCGCAAGACAGGCCGCGGCCGCCCCGGCGAGGAAGGCCACGCGCGCGAGCCGGATACCCCGGGCCGGCCGGGGCAGCGTGCTCCTCTGCGCGAGCGGCACGAGCGGGAGGATCATGACGGCAGGCTACCACGTCAGCTCCGGGCCGGACGCGGCGCCGCCACGGCGCCGGGGGTCATGCGTTCGGAGACGAGGCGCTCTCCTCCACCTGCTGCGCGAGCTCATTCCACTCCGAGTACGCAAACCGGTACGGCTCGACGGACAGGCCCTTCAGGAATCGGACGATCGATCGCGCCACAGCGTCGACCTCATCGCGCGGCGCCATCGGGTGAGAACGCCATGCACGGAACCGCTCGACCACGTCCCGAGGCTCGAAGGGCAGACACCGCGAGTTCGGGCTCGGGTCGGGATCCGGATAGGAGGTCAACACCTCGATCTCCTGCCGCAGGAGGTCGAGCGCCCCGCAAGGATCTGCCTCCTGCAGGAGGCGCGCATAATCCCGATAAGGGGTGTGGTGTGACGGGCTCAGCCGCAGGGCCTTCTCGTAATAGAACCGCGCCCGATCCGGATTGCCCAGCCGATCGCGGTGCAGGTTCCCGAGCCTGCCGTACGCCTCGACCGTCCCCGGATAGGACCGCTTGACGTCGTAGTAATCCGGGTGGGAGGAGTACGAGTTCCTCGGGGAGAAATCGGGCTCGAGCTCGGCGAAGCGCGCGTAGTGCCGCGCGGCCTGCTCATGAGCGCCCCGGCGCTCGTAGAGCTCTCCCAGGTAGAAATGATTGACCACGTAGAGGCGCGGGTCGTGGTAGGCCCGCGAGACGTTGTCCAGATATCGCTCCTTCAGAGGCGCGCGCGGCATGACCTGAGCCGCTCCGCCCCGCCCCCGCGTCATGAGCGTCTCTGCCAGGTCGAAGGAGCGGAGGAGATGGCGCTCCGCCTGGTCCGATTCGTGATAATGCCACAGAAACTGGCTGCTGATGATGTAGGCCCCGAGCGGGTGGATGCCGTCCTCGTCCATGAACGGATCCGCGTGTCGATAAGGGGCCTCGGACTGGAACGAAGGCGCGATCTCGTCCCACCAGCGCTCGAGCTGGCGAAGCGACGCGAGCGCGCGCTCCAGTGACATGTTCAGGCTTCGCTCGGAGTACCAATGGTAGATATCGTACGGCATGCGCAGGAAGTCGACGGCCTGCGTGAGCGCCGCGCGCTCCTCGCTGGACAGCGATCGTCGCCTGGTCACGTCGTACTCGATGCGAGCGAGCCCCGGGTGCGCCCACCGGATCTGCTCCTCTTCCTCCTCCCGGAGCTCGGTCTGCAGAAGGTCGATCACGGTATCGATGTTCTCCCGGTTCGGCTCGTCGTCCTCGGCCTCGCGGGCGGCCTGCAGGACGGGGATGAACCGCTCCCAGCAAGCTCTGGTGTCGTAGACGCACCAGGCCGCATGGAACCTGACCAGCGGAGATGGAGACCGCAGCGCGCGCTCGTAGAGCGACGCGATCCGGTCATCGAGCGCGGCTTCACTTCGCGACGCCTCCGCGAGGAACACGAGCGGTTCCGCCGTGCGAGCCAGCTCGCGGTCAGCCAGGTCGATCAGCTCATCGCGGGTGTACTGCGAGAGCGCCTCCCTGCCGAGCGGCGTGACCGCATCCTGAGCCATGAACCAGGGATTCAACCACAGAGGACACGGCGTACACAGGCGTTTCCTTGGTACGCCATGCCCGGGCGTCCGCCGCTCCCGGACGGCCCACCGCGCCGCGAACACCAGCTACACCTGTACATCCGTTCAATGATCTGCTAGCCGATCGGCATGCGCTCCCGCAAGGCCGCCGCCGCCGTCGTCGTCGAAGAGCTGCCGTCCGCCGAGGAACCCATTGACGCGATCCCGCCCGACGACACCGCGGCGGACGAGCCGATCTCCGCCGTCCGGGAGCCGCTCGCGCTCGATCTCATCTGCATCGACTGCGGCAGCAGCGGCGGCGCCTACGACAGCTGCGCGCACCGCGAGCGCGCCCGCTTCCACGCGCCGCCGCGGGCAGCGCTGGAGCTCGTCGCGCGCCTGCGCCGGGCCGCCGCCGAGCACCGCGCCGCCGCCCGCGCCCTCCGCGCCCTGGTCACCGCCGAGCACGCGCGCGGTCGCGCCGAGATCGAGCGGGCGGATCCGGTCGAACCGCCGCAGCCCGAGGCGGCGCCGGACCCCCCCTCGCCTCCCCGGCTCGAGATCGCGGCGCCGGAGCCGCCCGCTCCGCCGCCGGCCGTCTGCCCGCGCTGCGCCGAGCGGACCGAGGGCGAGCCGACGGAGGCCGGGGCGCCGCCGCGCCGGCCAAAGCGCAAGGGGCGGGTGGTCCTCGAACAGCAGGCGTTTCTCTTTTCGAGCGATTCCGAGCAAGGGTCGCCGCACTCCGAGCAAGAGTCGCCTCACGGGACCTGAGCCACGACCAAGGCGCTGCCGAAGGAATCGGAGACCCGGGATCGGCGTTAGGCTGCGCCGATGTCCCCGAGCCCATCCCGAGCTCCTCGCTTGCGCGCCGGAGGCGGCGTCCTGGCCGCCGCGCGGCTCTGGCAACTCGCCTGCACGGGAGGAGCTCCACCCGGAACTCTGTCCGTGACCGGAGCGCGCCGGCCACTCGCGCCGCCTCGGCAGGAAGACTCAACACCACCGCGCCCGCTGCCCACGGAGCGCCAGAGGACGCCGGCGCCCCCGCCAGGGCAAGCGGCGCTTCCCGCCCCGGGTGCGCTTCCCGCCCCGGGTGAAGCGCCGGTTCCACCCGATGTCGTGGCCACGATGCAGGCGCTCGCCGCGCTCGACACAAGCGCGGAAGGCATCGGGCTGAGCGCGCCCCCCGCGAGAGCTCCCGCGCTGCTCCGCGCCTTGAAGGCCGAGCTCCGAGGCGTCGTCGGGCGCGCGCTCGACGCGGCCGAGGGCGCGCCTGCCGCCGCACGCGAGCGCGCGATGGCGGAGCTGGAGCGGCTCGGCGTCCGCCCCGCCGGCGAGGAACGGCGGTGGGGCAGCCTGCTCGACGTCCGCATCGAGCAGCCCGCGGCGCACCCCGAGCTCCGGGTCGCGCTCGTCACGCTCGCGGTCCCGTGCGGCGAGGACTCGTCTCTCTACGTCTTCGAGCGGGGCCGGGCGGGCTTTCGCCTCGCGCTCGCCCACGAGTGCGATCCGTCGGAGTGGACGTCCGAGGGAAACCGGCTGTCTTATGGCTTCCTCACGGACGCTGGTGGGACGAAGCTACGCCCCGGCCGATGCGCGAGTTCCTCGCGGCGCGCGAGGAGTCCCTGAGAGCAGCCGTCTCGGCGCTGGAGAAGCGCTTCATCGACGACGCCATCGACTGGGAAGGCACGACCGCGCTCCACGTCGAGGACGAGACGGCCACGCACCTCCACGTGTCCGTGCTCTCGTCCGACGGCCGCAAACGGCTCGCGCGCTTCCGCGTCGACAGGCGCACGCACGAGCTCTCGTGGACGACAACGGCGAGCTCCGCGGCTACGGGGCGTTCAAGGCGAGCTGGTACCGGGACCATCACCCGGCGGTCATCGCGCTCGGCCAGCTGCTCGAATGGAAGTGGTCCGGCGTCGATTCGCTCACGCTGGAGGCATCCCACGGCCACGTCTTCGATCTCATCGCGCGAGCCGACGAGACCTGCTCCCCGGCGAGCACCCTGTGCACGACGGAGCGATTCCGCGTCGATATGCGGCGCGGCGCGGCGATGTGGCACGACGGCAAGGCCTACGTGCCCATCGAGCGATTTCTCCAGGACCTGGAGCGGAAGGGGCAAAGGGCCGTCCTCCTGGCCAGGGCCTGGGCGCTGAAGCGACGAGGGCCCGCCGGCGCCTCCTGCATCGCCTTCCGGCCCGAGAGCGTCGACAGGGCGAGCGCGCACGTCCGGATGCACCTCGCCCCGCCGTGCAACACCTCCCCGATGCTGATGACGCTGGCCTGGTACTTCGTGGATCTCCGCACAGGCAAGGTGTGCTCGTACGAGGACGAGAAGTGCGCGTCGGAGGCCGGACAGGAGAGGCCATGACATCGTCCAGCAGGGCTCCGGCGCCATGAGGTCGCCCGCCGAGGTGCCCTCGCCGCCGCCCTCACCACCCGCCGAACGGTGCTGACAAGCGCAGCCGTCCGTCCGATACTCTCGCTGCTTGCCGCACAGCGCCGCTAGCCATCAGCAGACGACCGGGAGCCGGACGTGACGACGCGGATGCGCTCCCGCCGCGGGCGCGCCGCAGAAGCGGCATGGCCACACGGGTGCCCCGTGCTACCCATTTCCGCTTGGGATCGCGTCACGACGGAGCGCCGGCGCTGAGGACCACCGAGGATCCTGCCACCATGTCGCCCGATAGAGCCATCGGCATCATGTGCCCCGACATCTGGGGCAGCTATGTTTGCGAGCTTCTCGGCGGTATCCAGTCGGCCGCCGCGCGCGCCGGATATCGGGTGCTCGCCATCAGGGCGTCCCCGCGAGACGTTCACAGGCTGCGGCTCGCGCGAGACCAGGTCGACGGGTGGATCGCGCTCATCGACGCGGCGGAACTCGAGCCCTTCCTCGACGACGGCCGGCCCGTCGTGACCCTCAGCGCGCGCGCAAACGAGGACGCGCGCTGTCCCTACGTCCTGCCCGACAACCACGGTGGCGCCCTCTCGGCCGTACGCCACCTGCTCGACCACGGGCACGAGCGGATCGTCTTCGCGGGCCACATGGCGCACGAGGACATCCGGCAGCGCTTCCAGGCCTACCGGGACGCGCTCGAGGAGCGCGGCATCTCGTTCGACCCCGACCTCGTCTTCGATCTCCCGAACAACGAGCGGGCGAGCGGTCGGCTCGCCGTGCAGCGCCTGCTGGAAGAGGGCGTCACCTGCACCGCGATGTTCATGTCGGCCGACAAGGAGGCGCTCGGGGTCCTCGACGCGTTCGCCGAGGCTGGCATCCGCGTCCCCGAGGACATCGCGCTCGTCGGGTTCGACGACATCGAGGCGGCCCGGTACGCCTCGCCGCCGCTGACGACGGTCCGCCAGCGGTTCGACCGGCTCGGCGGGACGGCCGCCGAGCTGCTCATCGACCTCCTCGCCGGGCGGGAGCTCCCCTGCGCGGGGCACATCGCGCCGACGACCCTTGTGCTGCGCCGCTCCTGCGGCTGCTCGCCCGCCCCGGCGCTGCGCGACGCGCCCCCGTCGTCCCGCAGCGCCGCTGCGCCGGCCAGCGGGCCCCCGTCGTCCCGCAGCGCCGCCGCGCCGTCCGGCGCGCTCGCGCGGGAGCTCGCCGCGCTCGCGAGCGCCTCGACATCCCTCGATCCGAGCTCGCCGGCGGAAGAGGCCTGGCCCGGGGCGACGGAGGTGGTCCTCGGGCTCGAGGCAGCCGTCTGGGGCAGGCCCGGCCCCGCCGCCGCGGAGCTGGAGAGGGCCTGGCGGGAGGCCGCGGAGCAGATGCCCGACATCGACCAGCTCCTCGAGATGGTCGACCGGCTGGAGCGGGCCGGCCAGAAGATGCTCCGCGGCGCGGGGGACGCCGCCGCAGAGCGGCGCGTCGCGGCGTACATCCGGGCGGCCCGGCGCGCCATGATGGAGGGCCGGGTGGCCATCGAGGCGGCCCGCGCCGACTACCTGAACGGCCTGCTCGACATCAACCTCGTCATCCGGGAGACGCTCCTGGCGGACGCGGGCGGCAGCGGGAGCAAGCTGAGCTGGCTCTCCGCGGTGCAGATGAGCTGGGGCTGCCTCGCCGTGTGGGAAGCGCCCGGGGACACGGGTCGCGCGCTGCGGATCGTCGAGAGCTGCTCCCCCGGGGCGACGGCCGCCGCGCCCGAAGCGGGCGCGCGCGTCGCGGCCGAGGCGTTCCCGCGCCGCGAGTGGCTGCCTACCGCCGCCCAGCGCGACGACCACGTCCTCCGGCTCATCCCGCTCCGCGGCGAGGGTGAGGGTGAGGATCGCGGCATCCTCGCCGTCTGCGCCCCGGTGAGCAGCCCGCTCGGGCTGGATCACCGGGACATGGAGATGTGGGTGGCGATGCTCACCGCGGCGCTCGAGCGCGCGTCGCTGATCGAGTCGCTGATCGAGCAGGAGCAGCAGGCGCGCGCCGCCTACGAGCGCGAGCGCGCCCTCGCGGACAACGTGCGCCAGCTCGGGTGCCCGGTCATCCCGCTCGACAAGGGCGTGCTGCTCGTGCCGCTCGTCGGCGCCATCGATCTGGAGCGCGCGCGCCACGTGCTCGAGGTGGTGCTCGCGGAGCTCAGCCGCCAGGAAGCCGAGGTGCTGCTGATGGATATCACCGGCGTGCCCTTCGCCGACATGCAGGTCGCGGCGTCGCTGATGAAGACGACCCGCGCCGCCCTCCTGCTCGGCGCCGAGGTCATCGTCGTGGGGATGCGGCCGCAGGTCGCGCAGGGGTTCATCCGCCTCGGCATCGACCTCCAGGGCATGACGCTCCACCAGACCCTCGGCAGCGCGCTCTCGGCGCTGCGCGGCAGGCGACAGCCGATCACGGCGCCACGGGCGCCCCGTGCCTGAGCCGCGGCCGGCGGAGCCCGGCGCGGACCAGGGCTCCCCGGGCTGGCCGCCTGTAGAGCGGGCCGGCGCGACGACAGGAGAGGCGCCGCAGATCGCCGTCCTCGACGTCCACTACGAGGGCGACGGCGCCCGGGCCGCGTGCGTGATCGCCGCGCGGTGGGCCGACGCGACGCCCAGCGAGGAGCAGGTCGCCGCGCTCCCTCGGTCAGGCCCTATCGCCCCGGCGCCTTCTTCGAGCGCGAGCTGCCCTGCCTGCTCGAGGTCCTCGGGCGCGTGCGCGCCCGCCCCGCAGCGCTCGTCATCGACGGTTACGTCGAGCTCGACCAGGCCGGCGCGCCCGGCCTCGGATGGACGAGCCGGAGCACGCGCTGCCCAGGCCGGCGAAGCGGCTGAGCACGCGCTCGAGGATGAACCGACGGTGTGGCGTCGGGAGCCAGGGCGACGGAGGTGCACCGGCACGGCGGCTCTCATGGATTGAACGTGGCCACGAAGACATCGCGATGCGCCGCATAGGGTATCGGGCCGGTCCCGAAGTCCACCGGATCCATCATGCTGCCGGTGATGGCAATCGTGCCATTTGGAGAGAACACGACATCCTCCACGGAGGCATCGAAGCTGACCCACCAGAGCTCGTTCCCGCTCGCGTCGAGCCTGGCGAGCCCCCCTCCGGCGACGACCATGCCCCCGGCGGAATCGAGGGCGATCTTGTCGCCGAAGCGCACCGAGCGGCTGAAGACATGCTGGCCTGCAGCGTCCAGCTTGACGAGCACGGGTCCGGCGGGGAGCACGCCGCCGCCGAAGTCGACGATGCCATCCGTGAAGCCCGCCACAAGGATCTCGTCCGCCGCGTTGACCGCCACCGAAGAGGCGGCCGCCGTTCCGTCGGACTCGAACAGGCGCTGCCAGAGCAGCGCGCCCGACGGGTCGAACTTGGAGACGGTGAAATAGAACGGCCCCGGATAGTAGAAAATTGGTGGGTCCTCGTTCGCCACGATCACGTTGCCGGCGCTGTCGACTGCGAGACTTACCGCTCCGAAGCTGACGGCGGATGCCGGCACGTCCTGCGTCCAGAGGACGCCGGTGCCTCCGGCACCCAGCCTCGTCAGATAGGCATAATCGTCGAGGTTGTAGATCATGTACACGTTGTCGGAGGCATCCACGGCGACCTCCGCTACTCTCCACATCATCGAGGGGACCAAGACCGGGTATCCGGCGCTCCAGACGTGATCGCCGTTGGCGTCGAACTTGGCCACGAAGGCTCCCGTGTCGTCGGCGCCCGAGATCGGACCCCCACCGAAATCTGGACCTGGGAGGAGCCCCATCAGGCCGCCGTACATGCCGGCGAGGAAGATGTTGCCATTCCCGTCAACGGTCATGGTGCCGCTCTGATCGTCGAACTCGGTCCCGTAGCGCCTGCTCCAGATCACCGAGCCCGAGGGATCGAGCTTGAGAAAGAAGACGTCGGATTGCCCTGCGCTGGTGAGGGGGCCGGCGCCGAAATCGACCGTTCCCTCGAAATCACCCGAGACGTAGTAGTTGCCCGAGGCGTCGCTCACGATGGACAGGCCGTTGTCCCAGCCGGAGCCGCCGTATCCGCGCGCCCACGGTGGCCGCTGAGGGCAACTGGCCACGCCGTCGCAGCTCTCGTCCACCGGGGTGGCGCAGAGCTCTGCGGCGGGCGTTACCTCACCCGTACAGGGGCCGTAGCCAAGGCCGTCCGAGCGACAGGTCTGCGTCCCGGGAGCGCAGCGCCCGACGCCCGCGGTCCCGGCCGGGCCAGTGTAGCAGGCGGCGACCGAGCCCGGCGCGCACGTGCCTGGCATGCCGCTGCCGGTCGAGTTGCTGCCGCTATCGCCGCCGGTGCCACCCGCGGGCTGGCCGTCGCCCGTACCGCCCTCACCGAGCGCCCCGCGCGCGCTGGCGGTATGGCCGCTGTCCGCTGCAGCGTCGTCGCTGCGGCCGTCACCTGCTCCGCCGCCGCGCGCCGCCGGCTCACACGCCGTCGCGGCGACGACAGCTGCGATGGCCAATGCGGTCGCGGCGCCCATGCTGGTCCCGGTTGCTGAATCGACACGCTCGGAAGCGCTGTTCATGGTCGCTTCGTTGCTCGGCGTCGGCGCGGTATTCATCAGCGCCGCGCGATAGCTCGCAACATCTCCATCCTTCGGAGGAGGTGTCGACTGCCGCGAGCGCGCGGGGACGAGGCGGAGGCGCCATCTCGAATTCGGCCTCCCGGCGCGCGCGCCGCTCCTCTACTCCTCCACTACTCCTCCACGTCCGGCCCCGCCGGCCCCGGCGCCGGGCCGGTGGGGCCGGGAGCGCGGCGCGCGCGGCTTGCCTTTGCTGACGCCGACCCGCCGCACGAACGACAGGAACTGCCGGAGCGTGGGCGAGGCGTCGTCGGCGCGCCACGCGACGAGCAGGTCGGTCGACGGCGCGCCGACGATCGGCCGCAGCGCGAGCCCCTTGCGCCCGACATTCTTGATGGATTCCGGCAGGATAGAGACGCCGAACCCCGCGGCCACCAGGCTCAGGATGTCGAGGTGCAGCGCCTCCTGCGCGATGCGCGGGGAGAAGCCCGCCTCGCGGCAGAGCCCCATCACCAGGTCGAAGAAGGCCGACCCGCGCTGGCGCGGGAACACGACGAACGGCTCGCGCGACAGGAGCTCGAGCGGGATGCGCTTCCGCGCGGCGAGCGGGTGGTCGGCCGGCAGGGCGACGAGGAGCGGCTCGCGCCGGACGCACTCGGACGCGAGCCGGGCGTCGTGGAGCGGCGCCCTCACGAAGCCGACGTCGATGCGCCCGTCCTTGAGCGCCTCGATCTGCTCCTGCGGCGGCATCTCGCGCAGCGCGAGCTCCACCGCGGGCAGCTCCCCGCGAAAGGTGCGGACCAGCTCGGTGATGCCGCTGTACGCGAGCGACGAGAGGTAGCCGACCACGAGGCGCCCGGTCTCGCCCACGCTCGCGCGCCGGGCCTCGTGCACCGCGAGATCGAGCGCGTCGAAGACCCGCCGGACATGGGCGAGGAACATCGCGCCCGCGGGCGTCAGCTCGACGCGCCGCCGCGAGCGATCGAAGAGCGAGAACCCGAGCTCGGACTCGAGATCCTGGATCTGCCGGCTCAGCGGCGGCTGGGCGATGCCGAGCCGCTGCGCCGCGCGGCCGAAGTGCCGCTCCTCGGCGACGGCCGTGAAGTACCGGAGGTGGCGCAGATCCATACCTTGAAGGTATCGTGTGATACGAAAGAATAGATTGGACGAACGTCACGGGCACCCTAAATGCGGAGCCTGCCCTCAGGCGCCACCCCCGGCCGGGGCGCTCCGGAGGGGGACGGGAATTGGCCCATGTGGCTCGTCCGGATCGCGCTTCAACGCACGTACACGTTCATCGTGATGTCGATGCTGATCGTCATCCTGGGCGTGTTCACCGTCGCCCGGATGCCGACGGACATCTTCCCGGACATCGACATCCCGGTCCTGTCTGTAATTTTCAACTACGGCGGCCTCCCCCCCGAGGAGATGGAGAAGCGCATCGTCAACAATTACGAGCGCTTCCTCACCACGACCGTCAACGACATCGATCACATCGAGAGCCAGTCGCTCACCGGCATCTCGATCATCAAGATCTTCCTCCAGCCCGGGGCCAGCATCGAGGCCGCCACGGCGCAGGTCACGGCGATCTCGCAGACCGCCATCCGCCAGATGCCGCCCGGGATCAGCCCGCCGCTCATCATCCGTTACAGCGCCTCCAACGTGCCGATCCTCCAGGCCGCGCTGGAGAGCGAGTCGCTGAGCGAGCAGCAGCTCTTCGATTACGCGGTCAACTTCATCCGCGCCGACATCGCGACGATCCGGGGCACGCAGATCCCGTACCCCTACGGCGGCAAGCAGCGGCAGATCATGGTCGACATCGACCCCCAGCGCCTCTTCGCCTGGGGGCTGTCGCCGCGCGACGTGAACGCGGCGCTCGGGCTGCAGAACGTCATCCTGCCCTCCGGCACGGCGAAGATGGGGGAGAACGAGTACCCCGTCATCCTGAACAGCAGCCCCGCGGCCTTCGAGGAGCTCGGCAAGCTGCCGCTCAGGACCGTGAACGGCAGGACCGTGTACCTCCGCGACGTCGCGAGCGTGCGCGACGGGAGCGCGCCGCAGACGAACATGGTGCACGTCGAGGGCAAGCGCAGCGTGCTCCTGAGCATCCTCAAGAACGGGAGCGCGAGCACGCTCGACGTCGCCTCGCGCATCCACGCGATGCTGCCCGCCACGCTGGAGAAGCTCCCGAAGGAGCTCAAGGTCTCGCTGCTCTTCGATCAGTCCGTGTTCGTCCGCGCCGCGGTCTCCGGGGTCGTGCACGAGGCGCTGATCGCCGCGGGGCTCACGGCGCTCATGATCGTGCTGTTCCTCGGGAGCTGGCGCAGCACGCTCATCGTCGTCATCAGCATCCCGCTCTCGATCCTCGTCTCGATCATCGCCCTGAACGCCCTCGGCCACACGCTCAACGTGATGACGCTCGGCGGGATGGCGCTCGCGGTCGGCATCCTGGTCGACGACGCGACCGTGGCCATCGAGAACATCCACAGGAACCTCGGGCAGCGGAAGCCGTTCCTGCGCGCCATCGTCGACGGGGCGCAGGAGATCGCCGTCCCGGCGCTCGTCTCCACGCTCTGCATCTGCATCGTCTTCGTGCCGGTCGCCTTCATCACCGGCGCCGCGCGATCGCTCTTCGTGCCGATGGCCATGGCGGTCGTCTTCGCCATGCTCACGTCGTACTTCCTGTCGCGGACGCTCGTCCCGACGCTCGTGCGCCTGCTGCTCGAGCGCGAGGCGGCGGAGCACGCGCACGGCCACGCCGCTCCCCAAGGCCTCTTCGGGCGCGTCTTCGCCGCGTTCAACCGCGCCTTCGACCGGCTGCGGGCGGCGTACGGCGGGTGGCTCGCGTGGGCGCTCGCGCACCGCGCCCTGTTTGTCGGGGCGTTCCTTGCGCTCGTCGCCGCCTCGGTCGCGCTGATCCCGCTCCTCGGCCGCGACTTCTTCCCGACCGTCGACGCGGGGCTCATCAAGCTCCACGTGCGCGGCCCGCCGGGCACCCGCCTCGAGGAGAGCGAGCGGCGCTTCGCCCGGATCGAGGAGACCATCCGCGGCGCGCTCCCGCCGGGCGAGATCCGCACGATGCTCGACAGCATCGGGATCCCGGCGAGCGGCATCAACCTGTCGCTCAGCGAGGGCGCGCAGATCTCGTCGGCCGACGGCCAGATCTTCATCGCGCTCGCGGAGCACCACCGGCCCACCGCCGACCACGTCCGGGCGCTCCGCGCGAGGCTCAACGCGGCGTACCCCGACACGACGTTCTTCTTCCTCGCCCCCGACATCTCGACGCAGGTGCTGAACTTCGGCCTCGCGGCGCCGATCAACGTCCAGGTCGTCGGCCCGATCGGCAAGGAGGACGAGACCTACGCCGTCGCGCTGAAGATCGCCGATCGCATGGAGAGGATCCCCGGCGCCGTCGACGTCCACCTCGCGCAGGTGCCGGCGAGGCCGCAGCTCCGCATCGACGTCGACCGCACCATGGCGGACCAGCTGGGTCTCAGCCAGCGGGACGTGGCGAGCGACGTGCTGGTCTCGCTCTCGTCGAGCGGGCAGACGTCGCCGACCTACTGGCTGGACAAGCGCGGCGTGCAGTACCTCGTCGCCGTCCAGACGCCCCAGTACGCGATGGGGTCCATCGACGACGTGAACACCACGCCGCTGTCGACCGGCGACGGCCGCCCCCAGCTCCTGTCCAACGTCGCGTCGATGTCGCGCACGACCGGGCCGGCGAACATCACCCACTACAACGTCGCGAGGACGTTCGACGTCCAGGCGAACGTCGACGGCACCGACCTCGGCTCGGTCGCGGGCGCCGTCGCGCGCGTCGTGGACGAGCTCAGGCCCGAGCTGCCGCGCGGGACGAAGGTGACCATCAAGGGGCAGGCCGAGAGCATGGACACCTCGTTCACGGGGCTCGGCTACGGGCTCCTCTTCGCTGTCGTGCTCGTCTACCTGCTCATGGTCGTGAACTTCCAGTCGTGGCTCGACCCGCTCATCATCCTGATGGCGCTCCCGGGCGCGGTGGCCGGCATCGCGTGGGTGCTCTTCGTGACGCACACGACGCTGAGCGTGCCCGCGCTCATGGGCTCGATCATGTGCGTCGGCGTCGCCACGGCGAACAGCATCCTCGTCGTGACGTTCGCGAACGACCAGCGCAAGCTGGGCCGCGACGCGGGCACCGCGGCCCTCGCCGCGGGCATGACGCGCCTCAGGCCGGTGCTCATGACGGCGCTCGCGATGATCTTCGGCATGCTGCCCATGTCGCTCGGCCTGGGCGAGGGCGGCGAGCAGAACGCCCCGCTGGGGCGCGCGGTCATCGGCGGTCTCCTCGTCGCGACGCTGAGCACGCTCTTCTTCGTGCCCGTGATGTACAGCCTCCTCCGGAACAAGGCCCCGGCCAGAGACCTGCTCGCAGAGGACCTATGAGCTCGACCGCCCGCCGCGCCCCTGTCCCCCCGACGTCTGCTCCCCCGTCTCCGGGCAGCCCTGCCGACGATCTCGGGTTCGATCTGCCGCCGCCCGCCGTGCTGACGAGGACGCGCGGCCTCGCCCTCGGGGTGGGCCTCGTCGTCGTGCTCGGCGCGGCCTTCGCCGCGGCCTACCTGCCCCGCCGGAACGCCCGCGCCGCGCTCGAGCAGGGCGCGCGGGCCGCCGAGGGCGCGGCCCCGCGCGTGGGGGTCGTCGCGCCGCAGTCGGTGTCGAGCGACAGGGCGCTCGTCCTGCCCGGGAGCATCCAGCCCCTCGCCGAGACGGTCGTCTACCCGCGCGTGAGCGGCTACGTGCGGAAGTGGACCGCGGACATCGGCGACAAGGTCGAGGAGGGGCAGATCCTCGCCGAGATCGACACGCCCGAGCTCGACCAGGAGCTCGCGCAGGCCCGCGCGCAGCTCGTGCAGGCGAGCGCCGGCCTCGTGCAGGCCGAGGCCAACCGCGACCTGTCGAGGTCGAGCGTGAAGCGCTACGAGCAGCTCGTCCCCGCGGGCGTGGCGCCCCAGGAGGAGCTCGAGCAGCGGCAGGGGCAGGCGCACGTCGCCGAGGCGAGCGTCACGGTGGCGCGCGCGGCGATCACCGCGCAGCAGGCGAACGTCCAGCGCATCCTCGACCAGAAGAAGTTCGCGAAGGTCGCCGCGCCGTTCGCGGGGACGGTCACATCGCGCACGATCGAGCGCGGGGCGCTGGTCACGGCGGGCAACGGGACGCCGCTCTTCACCATCGCGGCGACCGACCCCGTGCGCGTCTTCGTCGGCGTCCCGCAGGACGTGGCGCCCAGCGTGCGGGTCGACGCGCCGGCGAAGGTCACGGTGCGCGAGTTCGCGGGTCAGCCGTTCCAGGGCACGATCGCGCGCACGGCCGGCGCGCTCGACGCGGCGACCCGGACGATGAACACGGAGGTGCGGGTGCCGAACCCCGACGGCCGGCTGCTCGCGGGCATGTACGCGGAGGTCGCGCTGACCTTGCCCACGCCGCACCGCGTCCTCGAGATCCCGGCGACGGCGCTCTACAACGACGCCAAGGGGCTCCGCGTGGCCGTCATCGACCCCGGGAGCAAGATCCGCTTCGCGCCGATCGTCGTCGAGCGCGACACGGGCGCGACGATCCATGTGTCGACCGGGCTCGACGGGAGCGAGCGCATCGTGAAGCTCGCGAGCGCGGAGCTGAGCGAGGGGATGGCCGTCGAGATCCTCCCTGAAGGGCCGCCGCCCCCGCCTCCGGGCGGACCTGCCCGCTGAGGTCAACCTCGTTCGCGTCGAGCTCCTGCGTAAGCAGCGCCCTGGAGAACGCCGGGTGGTGGGGTAGTTACCCCATCCTGCCGGAATGATGGGGCCGCCAAGACGCCATAAGACGCCATAAGACGCCAAGATTCTGATGTCACGCTGTGACAGTGTCACGATGTCACGCCTGACGATGTCACGATGTCACGCCTCCGCGAGCGTGCCTTCGTGCGGCGCGGCAGCGCGCAGAGCCACTCCCCTCCTCCTCGCGAGCGGCGCGATGCCGGGCGGAGGCGGCGTCCGGCGCGGCGCTGCCGGAGGCGTCAGGAGCTCGCAAGTGGCTGATATGCGATGCATTTCCGTGGGCTCCACGCGGCGCAACGGCCGCTCCTGAGGGGCGCCCGGCCGTCGTCGCGGCCACCAAGGCGCGCGCTCCGCGCGGGGTGCGCAGCTCGCCGGAGCGCCGTGCGGCCCGCTGGCACGAAGGGTGGATAAGCCCCTGACGGGGCGCGGGCGAAGAGGCGCTCCGAGACCGCAGTCGATGACCCCGATAACCCTTCGCCCCGCCCCGCGGCGCGCCGCGGCTGCACCACCGTTCAAGGAAGGAATCGCGAACATGAGAGCCAGTAGCTTGATCTTCTGTGGAGCCGCGGCCGCCGCCTTCGGCATGGCGCCGTCGGCGCACGCCCAAGACACGTACCCTCTGCAGGCGCCGGTAATCTACTCCCTCGGCACGGGCACACCGGCATCGGTGGGTCTGTCCAGCGTCCTCCTCGACCAGGCGGTCAACGAGCTGGAGGACGCGGTCGACGACGGCGATATCAACGGCGCGGTCCTCCTGGTCGCCCGCCGGGGCCGGATCGTGCTCCACACCGCCGTGGGGACGAGAGACGGGCTGAACGAGGACGATCCGGGCATGCCATCGGTGCCGATGCCGCTCGATGGGATCTTCGATCTCGAGTCCATGACCAAGCCGTTCACCGTCTTCCTCGCGATGAGGATGCAGGAGTCCGGGAATTTCCCTGGGTTCAACATCAACAACACGGTCGCGACGTATTTCTCGGAGTTCGCCGTCTCCTCGGTCAACAACAAGAGCTCTGTCACGATCAAGGATCTGATGAGCTATGTTTCGGGGGAGGATGTCGACTACTTCGACGAAAGCAACCCGAACGGCCTCTTCGACGACGCAGACCCCTGGCACTCGATGCTCGAGGCGCCGCTGGCGCGCCCGCGGGGGACGAAGGTCGTCTACAGCGATCTCGGCTTTCGGATCCTGGGCCACGTGCTGGAGACGGTCGGCGGCGACTCGCTCCAGAACCTGATGCAGACGTACATCTTCACCCCGCTGAACATGACGGACACGGGCTTTCAGCCGTGGCTCAACATGCCGGAGAAGGAGGACCGCTTCGTCGGCACGGCGTGGTCCGCGGCGCGCGAGCGTTATCTCCGGGGCGAGGTGCAGGACGAGACCGACTACTTCCTCGAAGGGGACGGCCTGGACCCGGCCGAGCACCTCACCGGGTGCGACGGCCTGTTCTCGACCGCGAGCGATCTGGCGAAGTTCTCCCAGATGCTGTTGAACCGGGGCAAGCACGTCTACAGCTGCAACCGTTGGCCTTTCAACACCTGCAGCAGCACCCTGCTCTCTGCCCAGGCCGTGCTCGACATGACCACGAACCAGACGGGCTCGCTCCATCTCAACAGGTCGGCTTGGACCTACTCCGAGAACCTGCTCTACTCGCGCAAGGGGTACGGCTGGGAGATGTGGGACGCAGGCATGTGGCCCGGCGGGGAGTCGGCATCGACCGTCGCCTACAGCAAGACAGGCGCCGCAGGGACGCTCATGGTGCTCGATCCCGAGCCGAGCCGCGGGATGTTCGCGATCCTGCTCACGAACCACGGGCTGCCGAAGTTCGACCACTTCACCATCGACCCTGAGACGGGCAAGATCTCCTGGGAGGACTTCGACTGGATGCTCAATGACATCCGGGCCAACGAGGTCATGACCAAGGTCCACGGGTCCCTCACCTGGTGACCCGGCCCGCGGAGACGACGCGCGAGCCGAGCCGCACCCCGACGCGCATCACCTGGGCCGGCGCCCTCGCGCGGCGCCGCGCGAGGACGGGCGCCGTCACTGCGCCTGAGTCGCCGCGAACGGGTTCAGCTCGTTCGTGAACAGGTCCTCGGCCTTGATCTGCCCCGGCTTGAGGTCGCCGTCCTTCACAAGCCAGTCGATCCAGATCTGGTATTCCCCGGCCGACAGGAGCCCCCCTTTGCCGGCGACGCCCAGGCTCGTCCAGTACTTGGCCAGCGACGCGTCCTCGTTGCGGCCCCGCCGCTCGATGATGCGCTGCAGGCGGGCCACCACCTCCTCGCGCGGCGTGCTCCGGGCCCACTCGATGGTGCGCGCCGCGGCCTCCACGAACTTGCGGGCGCTGTTCGGGCTCTCCTTCAGGAATCGCTTGCTCATCACGTAGCTGCCGGCGGTGAGCTCGCCGAAGAGCTCGTGGTCCGAGAACAGGGCCCGGACGCCGCCGCGCTCCAGCGCCTTGTCGCGCAGGATGTCGCCGAGGACGGAAACGTCCACCTGCTTCTGCCGAAGCGCCTGCTCCGCGCTCACCGGCGGCAGCACGACCAGCGTGACCTGCGCGATCTCGGCGCTCGTCAGCCCCTGGCGCGACAGGTACTCTTTCAGCATCAGCTCGTAGTGCGCGCCCAGCGTGTTCATCGCGACCTTCTTGCCGATCAGGTCCCGCGCCGCCTTGATGGGGCTGTCCTCGGTCACGTAGAAGCCGGCCCACCGCTTCGCGTCGATCCCGTAGCCGCCCACCACCGCCCGGAGCGGCGCCCCGGCGGCGATCAGCTTGATCACCGCGCCATTGAACGCCTGCCCCAGATCGGTGTCTCCGGTGACCACGGTCTGGATGTCCTGCGGCCCGCTGATCGTGTTGCCGACGTAGCTCAGCCGGATCGGGGCGAGGTACCCCAGGTCCTCCGCCAGCTCGGGCACCGAGACCACGCCCGAGAACCCCTGATAACGCAGCTCCAGCACCTCGTAGTCGCCGGCGGCGCTGTCGCCGTTGCCGTGGTCGGCCTTCGAGCAGGCCGCGAGCGCGAGCGCGGCGCAGAGGGCCGCTGCGAGCCTACGGCGGGTCGTGGCGATCGAAGATGACTTGTCGAGCTCTCGCATGGTGAATGTCTCTTTTCGGCCGTTACTCGGCGGCCGCGGGCTCGGCGGGCGTGGGGCTCACGGCCGCCGCGCTGGGCGTCCTGCGCGCCACGGCGAGGAGCACGCCGAAGAACACGGACAGGAGCAGGAACATCGATTGGAGCCCCAGGCTCCGGCCCATCAGGCCGCCCACGGTGCTGCCGAACAGGCCACCTGACGGCCCCACGAGGGCCTGCAGGCCGGCCACCTTGCCCCGCCCCGCCCGGGCGCCGATCCGGGCGATGCGGGTGAGGTTCGCGATCTGGAG
The DNA here is from genome assembly GCF_051525235.1 of Sorangium sp. So ce124. Taxonomy (NCBI): domain Bacteria; kingdom Pseudomonadati; phylum Myxococcota; order Polyangiales; family Polyangiaceae; genus Sorangium; species Sorangium sp. So ce124. Next base: position 2,102,376 of record NZ_CP150312.1, on the reverse strand, counting down.
GACGCCGAGCCCGAGGCCGAGCAGCAGGCCGCCGGCCCGCAGCGGCGTCAGATCGCGCGAGAGGCCGAGCAAGAGGAGCGCGCTCGGGACGAGGACCAGGCTCGCGAGGTAGACGCGCTCGTGCCCCACCCGGCCCACGAGGCCGCCCAGCGAGAACAGCGCGAAGATGAACGTCACGCCCTGCCAGGCCAGGAGCCCCGACGCCTCGGCCGGCGTCAGGTCGGCGACGGCGACGCCGATGGGGATGATGAAGAACATGAAGAACGAGTTGATCGACTGGGCCGCGAACTCGATCAGGCACACGCTGCGCAGCTCGACGTCCTGCGCGAGCAGGGCGAGGTCGGACCGGATGCCGGAGAGGCGCAGCGCTCCACGAGGTGAAGACCGCGCCGTGTAGCGGCCGAAGACGATCGGCGACATGAGCACGGTGATCAGGAACGAGACGCCGATGAGCCGGTACGTGCCAGAGAAGCCCAGCGCCTTCGTGAGGCCGGCCGCGAGCATGGGGCCGAGCAGGAACATGCCGACCATATGGGTGCCGCGGTACCAGCCGGCCTTGGCCTCCCCCACCGTCTCGAGCTGCTGCATGAACACGGTGCTCAGGGAGACGAAGCGCATCGGCATGAAGAAGCTGATCGCCGTCGTGCAGGCCAGGAGGAACACCGGAGACGGGACCGCCGGCAAGGCCATGTAGAGCGACCCGGCGACGAGGCTCCCCAGCACGAACAGCCGCGAGGGCCCGAGGTGATCGACGAGGAGCCCGATGGGGATGCTCATCAGGAGCACGCCGACGCTCTGCGAGCCAGAGATCAGCCCGAGCAGCGCCTCGTCCGCCCCGAGCTCCAGCGCATACAGCGTCGTGCTCACCTTGGCCACGCCGACGCTGAGGCCCATGACCGAGGACAGCGCCGCGAACATCAGCAGAAAGCGGTTCTTGTCGATGAAGGAGCGCAGTTGGACCTCGGGGCACCGCGCGGATCAAGCCTGTTGATCCGCGCCGGCGAACACCCGCGGTCAGCAACCCCCATGCCGCGCCGGAGCGGGCCGGAACGCGGGACCGAGAGCTTCCGCGCTGCTGCCGTGGCAGCAGCGGGTGGTGATCCGGTGCCCCGGCGCGAGCAGGCGCGCGCGCTCGAGCGACCACGCAGCGGTGGAACGCTACGACGCTGCGAAGCTACGACGCTGCGACCAAACCACCACGCGCCCGCCCGCCGCCGGTAGCAGGTTTTGCACGAAGCCGCCCGCGCTTTGTTGTTGCCCGCGCCATTTCGAGGGTGGTACTGGTGCAAGGCATGAAATTCCCTGCGATTCATGCACTGATCGCCGCGTGCGCGCTCTGTTCCACGGCCGCGTGCTCGTGGCAGCCGTATGGCGAGGTTCGCGTCGTGAGGCGGACGAAGGTCGGCGGCGAGCTCGCGATCCTGGGTGATCGCGAGGTGGCCATGCAGAAGGCGAGCCAGACGATGGCCACGACCTGCGGTGGACCCGAGAGCTACGAGATCGTCGAAGAGGGCGAGACCGTGGTCGGGGAAGACACCGTGTCCGAGGCCAGCGAGCGCCGCGAGAAGGATTTCTTCGGGCCGAAGAAGCGGAAGCAGGAGAGCACGCACACGGTGCAGAAGACCGAGTGGCGCGTGAAGTACGAGTGCAAGAAGGACGAGCCGGCGGCCGCCGCGGAGGGGGCGCCCGCGGGCGACGCCGCGCCCGCCGAGCCCACCGAGGGCAAGACCGAGGGGCGCCGCGTCCACGAGGTGATCATCCGGTTCTGACGCGCGGCTCCGCGCGCGGCGGTGACCTGTCCGCCTTGGAGCAGCAGAGCCGGCCACAGGGTCGCTCCCGGTCGCGCCGGCTTTGCCATCGTGCTCTCGGCCTGCCCAGTGGTAGATCTGGTGCAGCATGGACGTTCTTCAATGGGTCGAGCGTGCGGCGGCCGCGCCGTCATTGCTGCTCGCGACGGACTTCGACGGGACAATCTCCGAGATCACCGCGGTCTCGGGCGGGGCGGTGGCGGCGCCGGGCGCCCTCGGGGCGCTGGGGGCGCTCTCGCGGGCGCCGGGCACGACCGTGGCGATCGTCACGGGGAGGACGATCCACGACATCGCGGCGCGCACGGCGGCGATCGGCGCGGTGTGGCGCGTGGGCGAGCACGGGGCGGAGATCGCGGCGCCGGGCGGGGAGCTCGTGTACCTGGCGGAGGCGCCGACCGAGGCGCTCGACGCCCTGGAGCGCGAGGCGGAGGAGGCGGTGCGGCGGATCCCTGCGCTCGGGATCGAGCGCAAGCGCTGCTCGATCGCGCTCCACTGGCGGCGCGTCCCGGCGGAGGCTCGGCCGGCGGCGTTCGACGCGCTCGGGGCGTGGGAGGACGCGGCGGCGCGGCGGGGGTTCGTGGTCATGAGGGGGCGCAGCATCCACGAGGCCCGGGAAGCCGCGCATGACAAGGGCCGCGCCCTCGCGTTCCTGCTGGCGCGGCTGCCGCAGGGGACGCTGGTGGTCTATGCGGGCGACGACACGACGGACGAGCCGGCGATCGCCCATGCCCGCGCGATCGGCGGCGTGGGCGTCTACATCGCCTCGTCCGAGCGGCCGCACACCGCGGTCGAGCCCGACCTGACGCTCGATGGGCCCGAGGCGTGGATCGCGTTCCTCGAGGCGCTCGCGGCGCGGCGCGGCGGCGTGATCGGCGAGGCGCCGCGCCTGGCCTGAGGGCCTTCATCAAGCTCTCCGTTCTCGTACGTCAGAGAGAAGATCAGGAGAAGCGGTGTTGCGCGCGGCGCGCGCGTGTACGGCGGGCAGATGCGGTGAGGTGGTGAGCCGGACGGCGGTGTCTCGCCTCGAACGGAGCGTGAGTCCACCTGGGGTATCCGCCGCCAGCAAACCGAGCGCGCCGTTCGTCCATGGCCGTTCGAAAGATGAAGTCTGATTAGCGGGTGAGCTGGACCGACAGTAGAGTTCGGCGCATGTGGACATTTCACATCTCAGCATTTCCGCTCCGCCGCACGAGCCGCGTGCAGGCGACCTCGGTGCCGCTGTGCCTCGTCGTCGCGCTGGCGGGCTGTTCGCCCAAGGCCCGCAGCTTCCAGGGCTCGGGCGGCGCGGGCGCCGGCGGCGACGGGGATCAGGGGGTCGGGGCGGGTGACCCCGGCGCTGGCTGGGACGGAGAGGCCCCTGCGTGCGCGGCCGAGACGCAGGCGGCCGACTGCGACGATGGCAATCCATGCACCGCGGACGCGTGCACCGCAGGCGCATGCGTCAACGTCCCGCTCGACGGCGTACCGGCGCTGCCGTCCGGGCAGATCGCGGGCGACTGCCAGATCCTCACCTGCGCTGCGGGCCAGCCGTATCCTTCGCCGGACGACGCTGACGCCGAGGACGACGGCGACCCATGCACGAGCGACGCGTGTCGACGCGGGGTCGCCACGCACGTCGTGGCTGCAGGTTCGCCGTGCGGCCAGGGCCTCGTCTGCGATGCAGCGGGCGCGTGCAAGGGCGCGAACGGTCGGGCGTGCGCCGGTCCGGGGGACTGCGCGAGCAGGAAATGCGTCGACGGCGTCTGCTGCGACACGGCCTGCGACGAGACCTGCATGGCCTGCAACGTCGCGCGGTCGGTCGGCACGTGCTCGCCCCTCGGCCCCGGAGTCGAGGACGAGCCGGACTGCGTGCTTCAGCACGAGGTCTGTGACGGCATGGGCGCTTGCAAGCTGGCGCCCGGCCGGCGGTGTCATCGAGACGAGAGCTGCGCGAGCGGCGTCTGCCGCGGGAGCGGCCGCTGCGGCGAGTTCACGACGGAATGAACCGCTTCCGGCGCGGCGTTCCACAGGATGGAAGCTGCCAGAGCGGCCCTTCCTTGCTGCGCGCGCCGCTCGATAGGGAACACCTTTGACACAGGCGAGAGTTCTGGCATGGACTGACGCCCGATTGTCGACGCAAAGAAAAGGAGAGCGCCAACTCATGGATCGTACACGCGCGGCTCACCGCCCATTGCACCGATGGCCGGGGGCCCTCGCGATCACCGTCGTGACGCTGGCGGGCTGCTCGGGCGCGCCGCCCGCGACAGCGCCTCCGCCGCCGTCGGCTGCATCCCAGGAGGCCCGGCCGCCGGCGGCCCCGGCGATCGCGCAGGCGCCCACCGCGGCGCCGGGCCCGTCCGCCGCCGCCCCGGAGGAGCCGCCGCGCGCAGCGGCGCACGTCGCCGCGCAGCTCACGATCGACAAAGCGATCACCATCGGCAAGTGGCCTGAAGGGGTCGCCGTGGTCGGCGACACGGCGTGGGTCGCCGAGAGCGGTAACCGGCGCGTCGCGCGCGTCGACCTGAAGCGCGGAGAGGTGGTGTCGCGCGTGGCGGTCGGCCGGCTCCCGGTGCAGGTCGTCGCCTCCCCCGAGGGGGCGATCTACACGCTGGCGCACACCGATCGGACGATCTGGGCCATCGACGGGCAGACGGCGCGCGCCCGCGCGCTGGCGCGCTTGCCCGATTCCCCCGAGGACATGGTGCTTGCGGACGGCGCGCTCTGGGTGCTGCTCTGGAGCAAGGGGAGCTCCGCAAACTCCTCGGTCGTGCGGATCGATCCGGCCACGGGAGGTCAACGCCGCTCGCCAGCGCTCGGCCGGGACGCGTTCGCGCTCGCCGTCGGGCACGGCCGGATCTGGGTGGCGCACGGCAATGGCAAGGTGAGCGTCGTGGACCAGACCTCGCTGGAGCCGCGCGACGAGCTCCACATCGGCGACCTCCACCGGCGCATCGCCGCCGGCCCGGACGCGATCTTCACGGACGTGCGCTCCGGCGTCGCCCGCCTGGATCCGATGAGCGGCAGAGCCACGCACGAGGTCGCGCTGGGCGAGGCCGTCTCTGTGCTGCGGCAGATGGGCGATGACGTCATCGCCGTGGGTGAATCGGGCCGCACGTGGCTGCTCGACCCGGAGAACCTGACCATCCGCGCGATCCTCTCTCCCCCCGATGGGGTGCGGTCGCCGCACGACGCCTGGCGCCATGGAGAGACGCTGCTCCTCACCGAGTTCGACGACGCTGGCGCAGGTGGGAAGGAAGACGGCCGCCTGCTCATCCTGCGATCTTCGCCTCGCTGACGCGGAGCCACGCCGCAGCTCGGTTGACGGGAAGGGCCCGGGAGCGAGCGCGCGGCGGCGCGCTGGGCCTGCCGGGGGTTGCCAGCGAGCATCCATTATATATAGGGCGGCGGCACGCGTGCGAGCCCATCAAAGCGACGCTTGACCTCCCGGAGCCGCTGAGACCACATGGCATGCCATGATCAACGCCCCGGTCCGGCCCGGCGACGTCGTGGCGGGCAAGTACCGCGTCGAGCGTCTGCTCGGCGCGGGGGCCGTGGGGGTCGTCGTCGCGGCGGTCCACGTCGAGCTCGGCCAGCGCGTCGCCGTCAAGTTCATGCGCTCGGCCCACCACGTCTCCGCCGACGCACGCGAGCGCTTCTTGCGCGAGGCGCGCGCGGCGGTACGGCTGCGCAGCCAGCACGTCGCCCGCGCGTTCGACGTCGGCACCCTCGAAGGCGGCGCGCCGTACATCGTCATGGAATTCCTCGAAGGGCGCGATCTCGCCGCGTTGCTCAAGGAGAGTGGGTGTCTCTCGCTCGACGACGCCGTGGAGTACGTTCTCCAGACGTGTGAAGCCGTCGGCGAGGCGCACGCCGCCGGCATTGTGCACCGCGACCTGAAGCCGGCGAATCTCTTCGTCACGCAGGACGTCAGCGGCGCGCCGTGCATCAAGGTCCTCGACTTCGGGATCTCGAAGATGAGCGGCGCGGAGCTCGCCCTCACGGACGACGACCAGCAGCTTGGCACCCCCTTCTACATGTCGCCCGAGCAGATGAGCTCGCCGAAGGACGTCGACGCGCGCAGCGACCTCTGGGCGCTCGGCGTCCTCTTGTATGAGCTCATCGCCGGGCAGACGCCGTTTCACGCGGAGACCTTGGCGGAGTTCTATGGGCGCATGCTCGCGGCGAAGCCGACGCCGCTCCACGAGCGCCGGAGCGACGTCCCCCGGGAGATCGACGCGGTGATCCAGCGGTGCATGATGCACGATCGCGAGCAGCGCTGGAATGACGTGGCGGCGTTCGCCGGCGCCCTCGCGCCTCACGCGCCCGCGCGAGCGCGGGGCTATCCGGAGCGGGTTTGGCGGGTGCTCAACATGTCGCGCACGTCTTCGCCGGGAGCCAGAGACTCGTCGGAGCCGCGCCGCGCGGCGGCCTCCTCGCCGCCGGCCAGCGCCGGGGCAGCAGGGTCGATCGCGCCGCGCCCGCCGGACGCCATGGCGGACACGGCGCCCACCGCGTCCTGGCCCCATGGATCCCTATCGTCCTTCGGAGTGCTGCTGTCGAAGCCCCGCTATCGGGCTCCCCTTCTCCTCGGCGGTGCCTTCGTCGCGGGCGCTGCGCTGGCGGTGATCGCCTGGGGGGGGCAGGAGGGGGCGCGATCCCCGGCACCGACAGGCCCGGCGGCCTCCTTCGGGGCGCCGAGCACGGCCCCGTCCGCGCCCGTCGAACCCCGAGCTCCCCCCTCCGCGCCCGCCCCTCCCGACGCGAGCGCGAAAGCGCAGGCGGAGCCCACCTCGCCTTCGCCGGCGGCGACGGACACGCTGAAGGCGACGAAGCCCTCCCTGCGGGCAAAGCCTCCGGCCAAAAGCCTTCTCCCCCCGAAGCCTGAGCCGGCGTTCTCGTACGACGAGCGTCGCTAATCCTGGGACAACGGCGAGGGGTGCCATAGAATGGGATCGGTGCGTGGCCCAGGACCGATGCGTGGGAAGCGCAGCGTCGCCGCTGCGGGTGCGCTGATCCTGTCGTTATCGGTCGCGCCGCGCGTCCTCGCGGACCCGACCGCCGAGGACCGGGCGGCCGCCGATGTGCTCTTCCGCGAGGGGCGCGCGCTCGTCAAGCAGGGCAGCTACGCCCTGGGGTGCTCGAAGCTCGTCGCCAGCCAGAAGCTGGACCCGATGGCCGGGACGCTGCTCGCCCTGGCGGATTGCTATGAGCTCGATGGCGCGACGGCGAGCGCCTGGGCGACCTTCAACGACGCCGAGGCAACGGCGCGCAAAGCGGGCGATGGGCGGCGCTCGAAGGAAGCAGGGCGGCGGGCGGGCCTGCTCGAGCCGCAGCTCTCGAGGCTCGTCATCGAGGTGGCGCCGGAGGCCCGGGTCGAGGGGATCGAGGTGCGGCGCAACGCGAAGCCGCTCGATGCGGCGATGTTCGGCTCGGCGATCCCGGTCGATCCGGGCGAGCACACGATCGAGGCGGTGGCGCCTGGCAAAAAGGCATGGAGCACGAAGGTGGTCGTCGAGCCGAAGCCAGGGCAGACGACGGTGCGCGTCCCTCTGCTCGAGGACGCGCCCGCGCCAGGGCGGGCAGCGCGCGCGCCTGCGGCGGCGAGCGCCGCGCCCCCGGCGAGCTCGTGGAGCGCGCAGCGGACCGTTGGGCTGGTGCTGGGCGGGGTGAGCTTGGCCGGGATCGCGGTAGGCGCTGTGTTCGGTGTCGAGACGCTCTCGAAGATGAGCGAGGCGCGCAACCAGCACGGGTGTACCAACGACGACCCTCCCCGTTGTGACGCCGAGGGGGTCAAGCTCCATCAGGACGCGAACACGACCGCCAACATCTCGAATATCGCGTTCGCGGCGGGAGGCGCGGCGCTCGTCACAGGCCTTGTCGTGTTCCTGACCGCGCCGTCGAGCGACGCCGTGCCGTCGACGGTGCTGGAGGTGCGCCTGGAGCCTCCGGCCCGGGCGGGAGCAGCGGGGCTGTCGTTGCGAGGTAGCTTTTGACATGCACCCGATGCGACCATGGAAGCTCGTCATCGCCGGTGGCGCATTGCTCGTCTCCGGCTGCCAGATCATCGCGGGTGTGCGCGCCGACGCGGAGCTGAACCAAGGAGGCAACGGCGGCCAAGCGTGCAGCGCTTCTTCCGAGTGCCGGAGCGGCGTCTGTCAGGACGGCATCTGCAAGCCGGCCGAGGCGAAGTGCGCGCTCGATCTCGAGCCGTTCGACATCCTCACATCCGGAGACCTCGGCGGCCATGAGGTCGACACCTCCTCGCTCGTGCTGGCAAGCGGACCCGATCGCGTATTCGTCTCGGTCATCGACAAGGCTGCCAGCCGGCTCGTGATAGGGACGGTGCACGAGATCGGGGAGCCGGCCGGGTCGAAGACGGAGTTCCCCTTCACCGACGGCGCGGCCTTCGTCACGGGCCGCGAATCGGGAGGGCAAGTCATCCTCCAGGGCAGGGTGGGGTACGAGATCGGGCAGCTCGTCTTCCCCACGACCGCCGACGGCGTCTCGTCCAGGGGGACGTTCCAGCGGTTCCCCGCGCTCGCACCGGAGTGCTCGAGCCCCAGCGTGGCAGCGTCGATGGCGTTCGTCCAGGCGGGCGACAGCACCCTTTATGCCGCGACCTGCGCGGCGCCCGGCGGCTCGACGCGAGCTCTCGTCATCGGTGGATCGGCCGAGCCTGCGCCGACCCTGGTGGCCCAGGGCCCACGTACCGATGCCTCGCTCAACGTTCACTACTACACCGTCACGAACGGCCAGCACCTCCTCTTGTTGGATGACAACGCGACCGGAGAAGCGTTCTTCAGAGCGGGCGCCTCGCGCGCCGATCTCGGCGCGGCGCACCGGATCCAGTTCAGCCCGTCTCCCGACGAGGTGGAGTCCTTCTTCGGGGCGTTCCCGCTGCCCGAGGGGGATGGCGTCACGCTCTTGATGGTGCACCTCGTCCCTCCGCCGAGGCTCGCCCTCTCGGCGGAGGTGGGCGTCGTAAGGGACTTTCTGTCGCTCGGACAGGTTCCCCCGCCCGGCTTCACCCCTGTCTTCAAGCTCCAGAATGTGAGCGAGTACAACCCCCCGGGCCCCGTCGCGAGCGACGGCGAAAACGTGTATTTGGCGCTGGTGCCGCCGCCTGGAAAGAGCGTGAACCTGGGCTGGTTCACGCGGACAGGTGAGAACGTGCTCCCCAACCAGCTCATCTTCTCCCTTCCGGACGGCAGCAGCGCGCAGATCCTCGGCTCGACCGTCGCGCAGCTCGGCGTCAAGCTGCTCGTCGCCTGGATCGAGCAACGCGAGGGCGCCTACTCCGTGCGCGGTCAGCGGCTCATCTGCACGCTGCAATGACGCGCCGACCGGCGCGGCCAGCTGGGGCGACCCAGGTGCCCAGGCCGAGGCTCAGAGCGTCCTTCCGAGCCTCTCCAGCAGCTTGGGCCACCCGGGCTTCATGCCTTCGAAAGCGGTCTTGCCCATCGGCGAGTCGAGGTTGAAGCCCTCGTGCGTGAGCGTGAGGAGAGTCCCCGCCCCTTCGGGCGTGAGGCGCCAGGTGATGATGGTGTCGAGCTGGCCGATCGCGAAGCGGTACGAGAAGAGCCGCTCCGCTTCGACGGCGAGCACCTCGCAAGCCTGCTTGCCCCAGGGCCCCATGTCGAGCTCGAAGCGGTGTCCAACGACGGCTTTGACGTCACCCGGAGCCCACCAGCGCGCGTGCAGCTCCGGATCCGTGAGCGCCCGCCATACGGCGGACGGAGGCGCTGTGTAACGATGTTCGAGGTGGATGACTGCAGGGGCGTTCATTTTTTTCCTTCTTCGTTGAGGAGATCTTCGAGGGCGGTGAGCCGCGTCTTCCAGTACTGAGTGAACGTGTCGAGCCATTCGTCGACCTCGCTCAGCGGGCGCGGATCGAGGTGGTAATAGCGCTCGCGTCCGCGCGGCTCCTCGCGCACGAGGCGCGCTTTGCGGAGCACCTGCAGGTGCTCGGACACCGCGGGTCGGCCCAGGTCGAAGCCACGCGCGAGGTCGTTCACGGCGCGAGGTCCCATGCGGAGCTGCATCAGGATCTCGCGCCGAACCGGGTTGGCGAGCGCCGAGAACACGTCGACTTCAGCCATGTCCTTAATATGTCGGAAACCTCCGACGCGTCAACAAAATCCGACGCGTCGGCCGCGCGGCTCGGTTCCCGCGCAGCGCGGATCCAGCCCGCCGCAGGCGCCCGCGCGGCGGGGCGACGCGCCTGCGGGCGCGGGGCGGCCTGCTGTCACGTCCGCTTCAGCGCGTGCGCGATGCCGCTCCGCAGCGTCCCCGCCGTGACCAGGCCCCGCAGGTCGACGTCGAGCTCGATGAGCGTCTGCGCGATCGCCGGCTGGATGCCGGTGAGCACCACCTGCGCGCCGAGCAGCCCGACGGCGCGCGCGGCGTGCACGAGCATCTCGGCCACCTGGACGTCCACCGCCTTGACCCCGGTGATATCGATGATCGCGATGCGGGCCGAGTGCCTCGCCACGCCCTGCAGCAGCGTCTCGATGATCCGGCTCGCCCGCGCGCTGTCGAAGAAGCCGATGAGCGGCATCACCAGCACCCCGTCGGCGATCGGCAGCAGCGGCGTCACCAGCTCACGTATCGTGTCCTGCTGCGCCGCGATCAGCTCGTCCCGCGCCGCCTCCCGCTCGCGCTCCGCCGCCTTGACCCGCGTGATGTCGACCGAGATGCCGGCGACCGACCCCTCCGGGATGCCCTCGCCGTGGAGGGGGAACTTGATCGAGTAGAACGTCTTCTCGCCTCGGGCGTGAGGGACGGGATCCTCGGCCTCGAACGGGGCGCCGTTCTTGCGCACCAGGTCATCGACGTCATTGTAAATAGACGCAACTTCCGATGGAAAGAAGTCGCTGTCGGTCTTTCCGAGCATGCTGCCCGGGGTCGCCCCGACGAGCTCCTCCACCGAGCGGCTCACGAGGAGAAAGGCTCCTTCCCGGTCCTTTGCATACAGGAGGACCGGCGCGTGATCGCAGAACGTCGCGAGCAGCGCTTCGCTCCTGTGGAGGCGCTGCTCGCGGCGCTTTCGCTCCGTCACGTCCTCGGCTGACAGGAAGATCTCGCGCGCGGATCCATCCTCGCCTCGCGCGAAGACCTCCGCGCGCACCGCGAAGATGCGCTCGTCTCCCTCGCGACCTCGCGCCCGGAGCTCGCCCTCGATCACCTCGCCGTCCCGCGCCCCCTTCAGCCGCTCCGCGCTCGCGGTGAGGCCGGCCATGTCGCCCGGGTGGATGCGATCCGAGAGCGCCTCGACGCCGCGTGTCGAGAGCTCTTCGTCCGTACAGCCGAGCGCGCGGGCGAGGGCGGCGTTGTGTGCGATGAGCCGCCGCTCGTCGAGGCCCACGACACACAGGATCGTCGGCGCCGCGTCAAGCATCCTCCGGGCTCGCGCGCCGAGCGCGTCTTGCTGCTCCTTGGCCCTGGTCTCCTTCATCGCGGCAGGCCTCTCCTCCTGGCGGCTCCTTCCAGGCCCGGGCGGCGGACGCGCGGGCCAGAGCTCGATCCATGATACATACCCACGGCGCGCGCGCGGCGAAATCGAAGACGCGGCGTCGCCTCCCTGTCGCGGCCGCCCGGCGCTGCGCCGTGGTCTGGCCTACCCGCACAAGCGACGATCGCAGCGCGCGTCACGCAATGCGGCCTGCCAGGCTGAGCAACCCGGGCTCAGGGGAGCAAGCTGCACTTCGACAGAGGCGTCCGGTAGTCCATCGCCTGGGTGTTGCGCTCGAACTCCTCCAGGTTGTTCGGACAGACGACGTACCAGCCAGCGTCGGTGAAGGCGCTCACTTGCCGGTCGGTGGTGGCCAGATCGTACGCGAGCATGACGGTATCGTAGCCCCAGCCGAACAGCTTCTGACCGAGGAGCACGTCCACGTACCCCGCGCGCATGCGATCCATGTACTCCGGCAGCGTGTCGAACGCCACCGAGTGGATGGTCTTCTCCTTCGCTCTCGCGGTGAGCGTCGGCGCGTTGGCCGCGAGGTCGGGCTCGCCGAGGAGCTTGCTGTAGGAGAAGAAGAAGCCCGTGATCTCCGGGTCGTTCGCCAGGGCCTCCTCCGCGGTCTGCGCGCAGAAAGGGTTCTCGTAGTCGCAGCACACGCAAGGGAGGCTCACGGCGTTCGTCATGTCCGGGTACTTCTTCAGCGCCTCGGAGAAACCGGCGAGCCGGTCGATGAAGGTCCCCGCGGGGGTGGGGGTGTAGCCTCCGTTACCGTCCTCATCCATCATCGTCTGCAAGGCGATCTTGCCGGTCTTGCCGTTGATGGTCGCGAGCGCATCCATGAGGAAGGCGGCAGCGGCCTTGTTGTCCATGCCGTAGTAGGTGTGGCGCTTGCTGGCCGGAGCGTCGCCGCCGTACGTGACGACCTTGATGCCGGCGTCCACCGCCTTGTTGATGAGGTCGTTCTCGCAGTCCCCGCTGAAGACATCGACGGAGATCGCGTCCACCTTCATGTCGATGACCTCTTGCAGCACATCCATCTGCGGCCGGGCAAGGTAGCAGGCGTCGTCGGGGTCCAGGGGCTTGCCGTCTTCCGTGAGCTCCGGACATTCAGGGTCCAGGATCATCACGTTGACCGGCCGCGTGCTCGTCGTCGACAGCTCGCTCTGCGCCTGCGCGGCGCCCGCGCGACCCAGATCGTGGAACCGATTGCACTTGTTGTGCGTGATGTAAGCGATGGTCAGCGGCGCTTCCGTCGTGCTCTCGCTGGAGCTGCAGGCAAGCACGCTGGTCGCCAGAAGGATGCCCCCCAAGATGGCGCGATGGACCATGAATCCCCTCCTCTTCTCGAACTAGCTCGATCCGTTTCACCGTCCCCTGACGGTTCAGCGCGCCTGTGCGCGCGCCGACATCCGGGACCACCCTGCGATGGCGCGCGCTCGGCGCGCCTCGCCCTCATTCACGGCGCACGTGGCGCGGCTCCTGTCCACCGCGCGCTTGCCCGACCGGATACGCATACGCGATGCCGCTCCGCAGCGTCCCCGCCGTGACCAGGCCCCGCAGGTCGACGTCGAGCTCGATGAGCGTCTGCGCGATCGCCGGCTGGATGCCGGTGAGCACCACCTGCGCGCCGAGCAGCCCGACGGCGCGCGCGGCGTGCACGAGCATCTCGGCCACCTGGACGTCCACCGCCTTGACCCCGGTGATATCGATGATCGCGATGCGGGCCGCGTGCCTCTCCACGCCCTGCAGCAGCGTCTCGATGATCCGGCTCGCCCGCGCGCTGTCGAAGAAGCCGATGAGCGGCATCACCAGCACCCCCTCGGCGATCGGCAACAGCGGCGTCACCAGCTCACGTATCGTGTCCTGCTGCGCCGCGAGCAGCTCGTCCCGCGCCGCCTCCCGCTCGCGCTCCGCCGCCTTGACCCGCGTGATGTCGACCGAGATGCCGGCGACCGCGCCCTCCGGGACGCCCTCGCCGCGGAGGGGGAACTTGATCGTGTACAGGGTCCGATCGCCCTGGGCCTGCGGGACGATCTCCTCGGCCTCGAACGGGGCCCCGGTCCTGCGCACCAGGTGTTCGACATCTTTGTAAATAGAAGCAACCTCCGGCGGACAGAAGTCGCCATCGGTCTTTCCGAGCATGCTGCCCGGGGTCGCCCCGACGAGATCCTCCATCGAGCGGCTCGCCAGGAGGAAGGCGCCGTCACGGTCCTTCGCGAACATGATGACAGGGGCGCGGTCGCAGAGCGCCGCGAGCACCGCATCTCTCCTGGGACCGCCCTGCTCGCGGCGCTTTCGCGCTGTCACGTCCTCGGCGAAGACGACGACCTCGCGCACGGCGCCGTCGTCCCCTCGCGTGAAGACCTCCGCGCGCACGGCGAAGAGTCGCTCCTCTCGCCCTCCCTCGACGGTCCGCGCCCGCAGCTCGCCTTCGACGACCCCGCCGTCGCGCGCCGCGGCGAGCTCGGCCGCGCGCGCGGCGAGGCCGGCGAGATCGTCGGGGTGAATGCGCGCCGAGAGCGCCTCGACGCCCCGCGAGAGGAGCTCTTCACCCGTGCAGCCGAGCGCCCGGACGAGCGCGGCGTTGTGCCCGGTGAGCCGCGGTCCCGCGAGGTCCAGGACACACACCATCGCCGGCAAAGCGTCGAGTATCCGCTGGGCTCGCGAGATCGTCGCGCTCTGCGTCCGGCTGGCCTCGGTATCCTTCATCACGGGCTTCACAGGAACTTCCATCGAGCGCTTTCTGCCCGGTCAGGGCAAGAGGTCGCACTTCGTCAGAGGCGTCCGGTCGTCCTGAATGCCATCAGACGAATCTCGATAGAGCACGATCCCCCTCCATGATGGCGCTACAACGGTCTAGAGCGACAAACGGGTTGAAACCGCATGCAAAACGGCAAGAAATTGAACCGCCGAGGCGCCAAAAGACGCCAAGAAAAACATAAAATCTTGGCGTCTGTTGACGTCTTCTGGCGTCTTTTGGCGCCTTGGCACTTCTCTGGTTTCAGCCTGATCGGCGCTCCAGCTCGGCTTCATTATTACGACTAAGTGAAACAAAATGGGCTGTCAATGCCTTTTCCGTCCTCGTTCATGACGATGCCGACCGTGGCAGTTCCCGCAGGAGAGCATGCCAGTCACCAGTAGGATACCGTCGGAGATGACTCCACGGTGGACCATTCGGCCCCTCATCTGGCGGACGGGCTGACGCGATCGAGCGTCATGGAGCGAGAGAACGCCCGCGATCACAGCCCTGCGCCGCCCGCGCCGCCAGCGCCGCCTGAGCCCGCGGAGCCGCCGTCACCGCCTGCGCCGCCTCCGCCATCGGCGCTCGCGCCTGCGCCGCCTCCGGCATCGGCGCTCACGCCGCCTCCGCCGGTCGAGGAGGCTCCGCTCGCCTGCGAAGAGCTCGCGGAGACGCCCGTGTCGAAGCAGTTCGGGTTGTCGGCCTCGACGAAGCAGCCCACCTCGATCGGGTGGCCGACCTCGACGCAGCCCCCCGCCAGGACGCCTGTCGTGGCCGACAAGCGGAGGAGGAGCGCAGGGAAACGTGTGCTCTTCACGGTGAAGCTCCGTGGCTCGCGCGCCCGACGGTCGCGATGGAGGAGGACCTGGCCGCAGCGGCCGGGCTGCCCGCGGCGTCGTCGTCGTCGAGGTGGAGCTCGATCCCGGCGAAGAGCGTGAGGCGGTTTTTCAGCGCGAAATCCGCGGTCGGGCCGCTCTCGACGAGGTAGCGCGGCTGCCCCTGGTTGGGCCCGACGACGTAGGGCTCATGGCCCGAGAACGCGTATTGCCCGCCGAGCGTGTACCCGGCGCCCTTCACCCCGGGTATCGCGCCCGTCACCGCCGCGCGGAGCTCGAGCTGCGGCGGCACCTCGGGGCGAGGGGCGATGTTCGACGGATCGCCGCCATAGTACGCCTGGTCGGCGATCCGCCGGCCCATGTAAGCGGCCGCCAGGGACACGGCCCCTGAGCCGACCTCGTACGATACACGGGCGTTGCCGTACACCTGCGGCGCGACCGTGATGGGGACGTCGTCGCCGGTGCCGAACCGCGCGTTCCGGGTGATCTGCTGCTCGGACATGCGGCGTCGCGTCGCGGCGAACGTGGAGTTCACGCCGACGCGCAGCTTCCGCTCGAGGAAGCTCGTCTCGAAGCCGAGGTTCGCGCCGTAGTTCTCGATGCCTGGCACGTTGTTGTACCTCGAGACGCTGGGCGCCTTGGCCCTCAGGAGCTGGAGCTCGATGACGTCCCGCCAGTCCGAGTAGAAGCCGCCGGCCGTGAAGGAGTACGCGCCGCTCCTGAACGACGAGACCGCCTCCAGGGAGGAGACCTTCTCCGGCTTGAGGCCGTCCGGGTTCGGCAGGAGCCTGCCGCTCACGGTGTAGAGCTCGACGAAGCTGGGGGCGCGGAACGCGCTCGAGTAGATGAGCTTGAGCGACACGCGCTCATCCGGCGTGAGGATCAGCGCGGCGCGCGGCGAGATCGCGTTCGCCACGTACTCGAGCGGGATACGCGAGTCGAGGTCGACCCGGATCCCGGCGTTGAGCGAGAGGGGCCGGAACAGGCGGAGCGTCTGCTGCACGTAGGCCCCGAGGGCGGCCTCGTCCTCGAGGCGGTATCCGCCGCCGTGCCAGCGCGTGCGCGCCGGGTCGGAGCCATAACTCTTCCCCGTGAGCTCGTCGAACGCGACGAACTCGAAGGCCGAGGTGCGGAGGCGCCCATCGACGCCCGCCATGGTCGTGGAGGCGCCGTCGCCCGCCCAGTCGTACCGCGCCTGGAGCTCCAGCCCGACCCAGCGGGAGAGGAACAGCGCGTCCTTCCGGCAGGGCCCGGACGGGCCGCGCGGGCACTGCTCGGGATCGAGCACGTCGATCGGGACGTGCGGCACGAGCGGGTCGTGGCCCACCACGTAGCGCGAGCGCTCGATCCGGCTGAAGCCGAAGTACCCGCGCGCCACGCCCTCGAGCCGCTCGCTCAGGCGGGCGCGATAACGCACGCTGGTCAGGACGATCGTCTGCGTGTTGTCGTTGCGCGCGTCGTCGAAGGCCCCGACGCGGTTCTCGTGGAGATCCATGAAGGGCGCGGCCCACGACGAGCGCGTCGCCTGCGCGACGGCGCTCAGGTCGCCGGCGTCGAGGCGCACGAAGGCGCCCGCCTTGCGGCGGAACCACTGCTCTTCCACCGTGCCGCCCCAGAAGCCGGGCTCGGCGTGCGAGCCGAGATCCATGACGGACACGCCGTCCGCCAGGACCGGGAGCCGCTGCTTCGGGAAGCTCACCTCGGGCCCCTCGAAGCGGTGCATGTCGACAGCCGCCACCACGCCCGCGGGCTGTCCGAGCAGCGTGAAGCGGCGCCCGAAGCCGAGCGCCGCCGTGCCCTCGCCCCCGATGCCCTCGACGTCCGGCGCCCTGATGTTGCCCGATTCGTCGAGCGGCGGCGACGCCCCGAGCGTCAGGGAGGCGCGGAGGCCCTGGTGATCGGCGGCCTTCTTCGTGACGACGTTGATGACCCCCAGCATGGCCTGCGCGCCGTAGAGCACGGAGCCAGGGCCCAGGACCACCTCGATGTGGTCGACGATCTCGATCGGGATATCGTGCAGGAAGACGGCGCCGCCGCCCTGCTCGTTCACGACCATGCCGTCGAGCACGATCAGCACGTGGCTGTTCGAGTCCCGGGTCAGGGCGACGCCGCGCGCGCCGACCTCCGGGACCGACATGCGGTCGTGCGCGAAGACGCCGCTCGCGAGGAAGGTGAGCGCGTCGGCGAGGCGCCGTATGCCGAAGAGCTTGAGCTGCGCGCCCGTGATCACCGACGACATGGCGGGCGCGTCGCTCTCGCGCTCCGCGGAGCGCGAGGCGCCGGACACGACGTTCTCTTCGAGGATCTCGAGGAGCGAGCTGACGTCCTCGGCCCGCGCCTCCCGCGAGGAGGTGGTCGACCACGCGATCGACGCGGCGCAGAGCAGTGCGAGACGGGTCGAGCTCACGTCAATAGATCCTTGCCAGTTTGAGGATGGGAGCGGGGAAGTCGATGTGCTGGGCCCGCGCCTGCGCGAGGTTGATGCTCATGCGCGGCTTGCCGTCCGCGACGTCGACGCCGAGCACGGCCCCCTGCGAGACGTAGGGCTCCACGGCCGCGAAGCTCAGGATGCCAGTGTCCGTGAGCGCGCCGCGTATCGCGGCGACCTCCCTGCCGAGCCCCGAGGAGATGTACACGACGTTGATGTCGTGCGCGCGGCACGCCGCGGCGAGCTCGGACGCGCTCGAGTACTCGGCGCTCTCCACGCGGATCGGTTTGTCACGGACCTTGCCGATGTCGTTCAGCGCCCTCCTCATCTGGAGCGCGGCGCTCGCCGAGTCCGCGTCGCCCGCCCGGGAGAGCAAAAGGAAAGAGACCTGTCCTTTCACCCGCTCGGAAAAGCCCCTGTCGTACGGCAGGATGCGCGTGACGATCTCCGCTTGCACGGCGAAGGGCGCCGTCGCCGGCTCCGCCATGACATGGAATGGGACGAGGGCGGCGGCGACGAAGAGGCCGAGCACGAGGGCGCGCCGGCGAGGCGTCATGTCCTGCGTTCCTTGCCGCGCGACAGGCCGGCGAGCTTGCGGATGCGGAGCGCGGCTTGCACCTGCGGGGTGAGGGCGAGGAGATCGCCTTTCCTGCTGAAGACGCCGTCGAAGCCGAGCTCCGCGTACCGCGATCCGGCCTCGGCGTCCGTTGTGTAGAGGTAGAAGAGCGGCGGCTTCTCGCCCTCGGGCACCGCGGCCTTGAGCGAGCGGAGGACGGCGGCGCCGTCGAGGCCCGGCATGAAGAAGTCGACGATGACGAGATCGCAGCCGCGCAGGTGGCGGGCCGTGCCCACGAGCTGCGTCGTCGTGACCACCTCGTAGCCGGCGCTCGCCAGCTCGACGCGGATCCGCATCAGCACGATCTCGCTGTCATCGATCACCAGGATGCGTCCGCCTTGAGACATCGAGTCATTCTCCGTTGCTGAGAGGGGCAGCCTGGGGGCGGATCACGAACGCCGCGCCGGTCCGGCGCGACGCGTCCACCTCGATGAGCCAGCCGACCGAGAGGAGATCGGCGCGGACCGCGGAGAGGCCGACGCCGCGGCCCGCGAGGTCGCTCACGTCGCCCTTCGTGCTCACGCCGGGGGTAAACAGGAGCTCGCGAGTCCGGCGCAGATCCTTCGGATCGACGCCGGCGCGCGTGGCGAGGGCGTCGAAGTCGATGCCCTGGCCGTCGTCCTCGACGAGGAGGGTGGGCAGCGGCCGATCCTCGATGCAGCTGGCGCGGATCACGCCGACCTCGGGCTTGCCCACCCGGACGCGCGCGTCGGGGGTCTCGATGCCGTGGGCGATCGCGTTCCGCACGAGGTGGAGGAGCACGCCCGGCAGCAGGCGGGCGAGATCCGAGGGAATGGAGGCCTCGCGGCCGTCGATCTCGAGGCAGGCGCGCTTGCCCTCCCGCTCGGCCCAGCGGGGGACGCGCTCGACGAGCGGCGCGAGCACCTCGCCGAACGGCCGGGCCGCGAGGCGGCGGACGATCTCGGCGGCCTCGCCGCCCTGCGGGCCCACGAGCTCGCCGAGCCGGGCGACGTCGGTGCGGCGGACCGTGATCTGATCGAGGATCGCGCTGCCCACGGGCGAGGCGTCGACGAACGTCTCCTGCGCGCGCGTGAGCTCGTCCGCGACGCGGGTGAGCCGCGACCGCCACGACGCCGAGCGCCCCTCGACCGAGGGCCTGTCCTCCGAGCGCGCCCGCACCTGGACCATGGAGAGCTCGTCCTCGAGCGCCATGATCTCGTCCGCGAGGCGCTCCAGGTCGAACGACCGGGCCTCGCCCTTCATGGTGTGCAGCTGCTGCAGGAGCTCGTCGACGTCCGCGGGGCAGAGCTCCCCGCCGGGCTTCAGGATCTCGCTGCACCGGGCCACGCGCTCGCGCGAGATCTCGATGAAGCGGACGAAGACCTGGCCGCCGCCGGCGATGAGGCGGCGCATGGCGGCGATCTGGCGCGCGTGCTCCTCGTCCTTGGTCTTGACGCTCTCCGCGAGGCGCCTGAGCTCGGTCTGGTCGGTCGCGAGCAGCATGATGCGCGCGATCTTCTGGCCGGAGACGATGGGGCAGAGCTCGATCCGCAGGAACCTGCGGTCGCCCGGCGCGCGCTCGAACCACACCTCGCGCGGGGCGAGCTCGGCGATCTCCGGGAAGGCGTCGACCTCCGCGTCGAACGCCGCGTCGACCCACTGCCGGAGCGCCTGGCTCTCGACGCAGAGCGGGCCGCCGCGGTAGAGGAGCTCCGCGACGTGGTTGCCCTCCGCGGCGCGGTCGCCGAAGAGCTGCCTGGCCTCCTTCGAGGCCTCGCTGCCCAGGCGCCCGTCGGGGCCGAAGGCCACGATGGCCTCGCGCATGTTGTCGAAGAGCTCGCGGAGGCTCTTCGTGGCCATCTCGAGCTTGGCCTCGCGCTCGAGGATGGCCGAGCTCATCGCGTTGAAGACGTCGGCGAGCCGGCCGAGCTCGTCGTTCCTGCGGACGTTCACGCGGACGGCGCGATCCCCCTCCCCGACGCGCCGCGCGGCGTCGACGAGCCGCGACAGCGGATGCACGATCTGCCACCTCGCGAACGCGAGGAGCAGGAAGGCCGTCATCGCGCCGACGATCCCCGCGAACGCGAGGATGTTGCGGCGCGCCGCGGCGAACGCGGCGTTCTCGGGCTCGAGGGAGAAGACGAGGACGAGCGTCCCGAGGCGCCGCCCGTCGTCGCGCAAGATCGGGCGGGCGACGCGTATCTCGCGCTCCAGGACCTGGTTCTCGGCGCCCCGCGCGGTGAACGCCGACAGGCCGCCTTCCGGCTGACCGATCTTGGCGACGGGCTCGGCGTCGCTGCCCCACGCGACCGCGGCGATGAGCGCGCGGTTCGACCGGAGCTGGTCGAGGTCGCCTTGCGCCGTGTCGCGATCGCCGAAGTCGAGCGGCGCGGTCAGGGACCCTGAGAGCAGATCCGCCATCATCGATGCGACGCTCGCCTTCGCTGACACGAGGTCATCCCGTGTCTTCTGGATCACCTGATTGGCGACCAGCACGGTAACGCTGGTGAGGACGACCACGGTCGCTGCAGCGAGCTTGACGCCGATGCCGAGGTGAACGCCAGAGCGCGGCCGGTGAGCCGCTCGGGGCCGGGGACCAGGGGCAGAGACCAGCATCACGCGCTCGGCGCGGCAGGCCGTATCCGAGCCAAGAAATGGTCGAATCCAAGAGCGTGCGTCATCCGCGCCCCCTCCACGGCAGAAGCTTCGCCAGGCGCACCATCGGAGGCACCCGAGGGGGCGAGGACAGGCGCACGGCGATGCCCTTCCGACCTCGACGGTACGTAGTTCATTTCATTTCTGCAACAGGATTCTCCTCGCCCACCGCCGATGTGGCTGTCTGCTTGTTGTCGCGTCAACGGCAACGGGTCCATGCGTCAACAGGGCCACGCGTCAACGGGTGCACGCGTCGACGGGTCCACGCGCCGCGGCGCCATGACGTCGCGCGTCACTCCGGGGAGGGCGGCGCTGCGGGATCGTGTAGGCTCGCGGGCATGCCCATCACGCGACTCACGAAGCCTGATTCGAAGTTTCGCCTCGATGACGTCTCGACCGATCCGCCTCGGGACGCGACGAAGCAGGAGGCTGCGGAGCGGCTCAAGGAGCTCGGCGGCGAGCTGCTCGAGCTGCAGGAGCTCATGTGGGGAGCGAGGACGCACAGCGTCCTCATCGTCCTTCAGGGCCGCGACGCGGCCGGCAAGGACGGGGCGATCAAGAACGTCGTCGGCGCGCTGAACCCGCGCGGCGTCGCGGTGAGCTCGTTCGGCGTGCCGACGAAGGAGGAGCGGGAGCACGACTTCTTGTGGCGTATCCACCGGCAGGCGCCGCGCGCGGGGGAGTTTGCCATCTTCAACCGCTCTCACTACGAGGATGTGCTCGTCGTGCGCGTGCACGACCTCGCGCCCAAGTCGCTGTGGGGGGAGCGCTACGACCACATCAACGACTTCGAGGAGCTGCTCGCCGAGCACGGGACCATCGTGATCAAGTTCTTCCTGCACATCAGCAAGAAGGAGCAGGAGGAGCGGCTGCTGGAGCGCGAGGAGAACCCGTCGACCGCGTGGAAGCTCAACGTGAACGACTGGAAAGAGCGAGAGCGCTGGGACGAGTACACCGAGGCTTACGACGAGGTCTTCCGGCGCTGCTCGTCCAAGCACGCGCCCTGGTACATCGTGCCAGCCGACGCGAAGTGGTACCGCAACCTCGTCGTCGCCGAGACCGTGGCGGAGACGATGCGGGAATACCGCGACGGCTGGCTGAAGACGCTCGAGCGGAACGGGAAGGCGGGCCGCGAGGAGCTCGACGAGTACCGGAGGTCGCGGGGTGGGCGGAGCAAGGGGTGAGCGCGCCCGACCAATATCCGCCCTGGCAGGCGCAGAACGCAAGTCGCACGCAGCGACCCGCGTGGCGCTCCCGCTGCCGTGGCACGGAGTTCCACGCGAAGGACTCCGTGGTTGCATGAACCATTGAGTCTCCCCAGCCGGCGGGGCCGATCGACGCCTTCTGTACTCGTCGACGATCTCAGCACGTGATCCCACGCGGTGGAGTCAGCAGGTCGTGCACGGCAACCGCCGGAGGGACGGCCCTGGGCTCGCCGACGGTGCTCGTCTTTCAGGGAGGCCGTGGCCAGGCGCCGCCGCGCGTGCGCCGCGTGGGGCCGAGCGGCTCGGCCAATTGACGCGCTGTCGCCCGGGTGATGCAATTCCGGCGAGGAGCAGGGGGCATGCAGCTCGACGATCCCAGGCACGAGTACAACCCGTACGCTGCACCGACGACCGACGGCGCGCGCCCCCATGGCGAGGACGAGCCGGACGAGCACATCCTCGCCGAGCGCGTCAGCGATGACCGCCGCTGCCTGCACGATCGCATCGCCGGCACCAAGGTCGTCCTCGCCCCGCCCAAGGCGGGCTCCTGATCGCCCTCTCGCCGCATGATCCGCCGCGAGACGCTCCGCGAGCCGCTCGACACGAGCGCCGAGATCGAGACGCCGGAGCACGTGCGGTTCCGCCACCAGATCGCGGGCCCCGCGCGGCGCGCGCTCGCGTACCTCATCGATCTGGTGGTGCGCGGCATCATCGTCTTCGCGGTCGGGATGCTCGCCGCGATCGGCGGCATCGCCGTGGGGCCAGCGCTGCGCGGCGCGTCGACGGGCTTCGTGCTGCTGGTCCTCTTCGCGATCGAGTGGGGGTACTACGTCTTCTTCGAGACCCTCTGGAGCGGCCGCACGCCCGGCAAGCGCGCTCTCTCGCTGCGCGTCGTCACCGACGGCGGCCAGCCGCTCCGCTTCGGGGACAGCCTGCTGCGCAACCTGCTGCGCGCCGCGGATCTGCTCCCCCCGTTCATCGAGCCGCTCTCGTTCCTCGGCACGTACGCGGTCGGCCTCGCCGTCATGGGCCGTGACCCGCGCTTCCGCCGCCTCGGCGATCTCGTGGGCGGCACGCTCGTGATCGTCGAGGAGCGCCACACCGTCGCCGGCCGGTTCGCCCTCCGACCTGCGCCGAGCCCCGCGGAGCTCGCGAGCCTGCCCGCGCGCCTCCCGCTCTCCGGCGAGGAGCTCGACGCCATCGAGCTCTTCCTCCGCCGCCTCGATCGCCTCTCGCCCGCGCGCGCCAACGAGCTCGCCGAGATGACCGCGCCCGTGTTCGCGCGGCGCATGGGCGTTCGCTACAAGGACGCGACGCGCTTCCTCGGCGTCCTCCACTACCGCGCGCACGCGCACCGCGGTCAGGAGGGGGCCGCGAGCGGCCCCAGGCCCCGCCGCGAGAAGGAGGTGAGCGCGTGATCGGCGCCCGCTCCCAGGACGAGTTCGTCGCGGCCCGCAGGCAGGACTGGCAGGAGCTCGATCACATCCTCCTCGACGGCGGCGACTCGCTCGCGAAGAAGGACGGCGCCGCCATCTCGCGCCTGGCCGCGCTCTACCGCTCGCTCTGCACCGATCTGATGCGCGCGCGCGCGGCGCGCTACACGCCCGATCTCACCGCGTACCTCGACGCGCTCGCCGCGCGCGCGCACGCGACGCTCTACGGCGCGGAGCCCTTCCGCCTGCCGGACGTGGTCTCCTTCTTCACCCGCGATTTCCCGCGCGCGTTGCGCCAGAACGCCCGCTTCTTCGCGATCGCCTGCGCCCTCTTCTTCCTCCCCTCGCTCGTCGGCATCGCGGGCGCGCTCGCCTCCGACGAGTTCGCCGCCCACGTGCTCCCGAGCTCGGTGCTCCAGGGCATGGCCCAGATGTACAGCGAGGGCCCGAGCGGGCGCGACGCGGGCACCGACACGGGCATGGCTGGGTTCTATGTCTTCAACAACGTCGGCATCGCCTTCCGCTGCTTCGCCACCGGCGTGCTCTTCGGCGCGGGCAGCATCTTCTTCCTCATCTACAACGGCCTCTTCACCGGCACCGTCGTCGGCCACGTGATGAGCGTGGGCCACGGCGGCAACATCTGGACGTTCATGTGCAGCCACGCGCCCTTCGAGCTCACCGCGATCGTGATCGCCGGCGGCGCGGGGCTCGAGATGGGCTACGCGCTCGTCGAGACGCGCGGCCGCACGCGCGTCGGCTCGCTGCGCCGCGCGGCGCCTTCCATCGTGCGCCAGGTCCTCGGCGCGGCGGCGATGCTGCTGATCGCCGCGGGGATCGAGGGCTTCTGGTCCCCCTCGGGGCTCCCCCCGCCGGTGAAGTGGGCGGCCTCGGGCGTCTTCTCGCTGCTCATCGTCCTCTACCTCGCGCTCGCGGGTCGCTCCGCGGAGGAGGCGCCGCGATGAACCTCGACGCCTCCGCGATCGTGCTGCGCCCGCGCCCGCTCTCCGAGATCCTCGATCTCGCCTGCCGCCTCTGCATGTCGATCGCGTTCGGCCTCTACGCGCGGCTCTCGGCGATCCTCTTCCTCCCGATGCTCGCCGGCTGCCTCGCGCTGCGGTACGCGGCGGGCTGGTCGTGGCCCGAGGTGTGGGGCGCCGCGATCGCGCTCGGCGGCGTCGCGCAGGGCGTGTTCACCGTGGCGGTGGGGCGCCTCCTCTTCTCGGAGGAGCTCGGCGCGGGCCAGGTGCTCCGCCTTTTCGGAAAGCGCCTGGCGTCGTACCTGTGGATGCTCTTCTTGAGCCGCCTCCTGCTCATCGCGGCCGCGCTCCCGCTGCTCCTCGGCCTCCCCCTCGCCTGGCCGCGCCTCGTCTTCGTCCACGAGGCCAGCTTGCTCGAAGCCGCGCGCGCCGGCGACGCCATCCAGCGCAGCAGCCGCTTCGTCGCCGGCCGCGTCGCCGCGGTCCTCGGCGCGCTGATCGCGCTTCTCCTCGCGCAGGCCGGCATCGCGCTCGTGCTGGAGCTGCTCGGCCAGTCGATCGTCGACGCGATCCTCCAGCTCGGCCAGCCGTTCGGCGCGCTCCTCGACGACGGTGGCTCGCCCTTCGCGCTCGCGGGCTTCTTCGCCGGCATCCCGTACGTCGCGACCGCGCGCTTCCTCCACTACATCGACGCGCGCACGCGCGCCGACGGCTGGGACATCCAGCTCCGCTTCCTCGCGATCGCCGCGCGCGAAGGCGAGAGGAGGGCTGCCGCGTGAGCCGCCGCAGGCGCCTCTTCCTCGCCCTCTTCGCGCTCTCCGCGGGCGCGCCGCTCGCGCGGGACGCCCGGGCGGAGGACGCGCAAAAAAACGTCCACTGGAGCGTGCGCGAGGTCCTCGAGGACGATCGCTACCGCTTCTGCCACGAGGACGACTACCCGCTCACCCCCGAGGAGCACGCGTGGTGCCCGATCATCGCTGGATCGAGCGACGTGTGCCCGCAGCTCCCCGCCGCGTGCAAGCTGCCCGCCGTCGAGCTCTCGCGATCGGTCGTGTCCCGCCGCGGCGGCCGCGGCGGTCGCGACGCGTCCGGCAACCATCCCGCCAGCGGCAAGCCGTCCGATCGCGGCCCGAGCGAGGACGAGCGCCGCCGCCCCGGACCCGAAAGGCGCGTCGATCTCTCGGGGATGAGCGTCGTCGCGTCGGTGCTCTTCATCGGCCTGCTCGTGGTCTTCTTCGGAGGGGTGATCCACGCGCTGCTGAAGAACCTGCTCCGCGATCGCGCCCCCGCCGACGAGGCCAAGGAGGAGAAGGCGCCCGCGCGCGGCCCCACGCCCGAGGAGGCGGCGAAGCGCGAGGTCGAGACCGACGTGCAGCGCCTGCTCGCGCGCGCGCGCGGCCACGCGGCGCGCGGCGACCACGCTCGCGCGATCGACGACGCGTACGCCGCGCTCCTGCGTCGCCTCGACGGGGATGGTCTCATCGAGATCCACCCCTCTCGCACCAACGGCGATTACGTGCGCAGCCTGCGCGAACGGCCCGATCTCAAGGGCGCGATGCGGTCGATCGTGCGCGACGTGGAGGGCGTGCAGTTCGGCGTCACGCCGCCCTCCGAGCCGCTCTTCCGCGCGGTGATGGACCGCGTCGTCCCGCTCGTGAGCCGCGCGCTCGCGCTCGCGCTCGCCGCCTTCGGCCTCTCCGCCGCGCTCTCCTGCACGCCGCACGCGGGCGGCGACGAGGGCGGCGGCGACCGCTCGCCCTCGGGCACCCAGGCGGTGCTCGAGGTGCTCAAGGAGCAGGGCTTCAAGGCGCGGCGCCGGGGCGAGGCGCTCGCGGCGCCCGATCGCGCGCTCGCGCTGGTGGTCCTGCCGGGCGCGACGATCGACGACGCAACGTGGAAGGACCTCTTCGCGTGGGTGGACGACAAGGGCGGCACGCTCTTCCTCGCCGGGCTCCCGCGCCTGCCCGACGAGGTCGGGCTCGGCCTGCGCGTGGCCCAGGACGCCGAGACGTCGACGGCGCTCGCCGCGGACTGGTCGCGCGGGCTCCGCGCCTCGCTCCCGCCCGGCAAGCGCCTCGTCGACTTATACGGCGACGAGCCCGACGAATCCTTCATGATCCTCCGAGGCGAATCGTCCTCGACCGCGGGCATCGTCCGCCGCCTCGGCCAGGGCAAGGTCGTCGTCGTCGCGGACGATCGGCTCGTGTCGAACGTCTCGCTCGCGGCCCCCGACAACGCGCAGCTCTTCCTCGATCTGCTCCGGTTCACGCCCCCCGCGACCGAGGTCGAGATCGTCGACGAGTGGACCGGCGTCGGCGCCGAGACGCCCTTCGCGGCCGTGCGCGAGGCGTACCTCTGGCCCGTGATCGCGCAGCTCTTCCTGCTCCTCGCGCTGCTCTACCTCTGGAAGGGCAGCGCCTTCGCGCGCCTCCGCGATCCGCCCGCCGCGGGCCGCCGCGCCTTCGCCGATCACGCGCGCGCTCTCGGCCTCGCCTACCGGCGCGCGCGCGCCTCGCGCCACGCCGCGGGCCTCTACGCGAGCTGGGCGCTCGATCGCCTGCGCGAGCGCGTGCACCGGTCCGGCCGGCGGGGCCTCATCCCGCTCGCCGAGGCGATCGCCGCGCGCACCGGCCGCCCCGAGCCCGAGGTGATGCGCGTGCTGGTCGAGGCCTCCGGCGCCCGCGACGAGGCCGCGCCCGCCTCCTCGCTCCGCGCGCCGCAGAGCTCGCGCGGCGCGCGGCCCTCGCCTGGCCCGCGCGACGGCGCCGCCGCCGATCTCGAGCTCGTGCGCGAGCTCCAGGGCTTCCTCGACGCGACCGGTCAGCGAACCTCCGATCGAAAGACGACATGAACCCGATTGAATTCCGCGATCGCTTCGATCTCCTCCGCCGCGAGGCCGGCAAGGTGCTCCTCGGCCAGGACGATCTCATCCTGCACACGCTCGTCGCCGTCCTCGCCGGCGGTCACGTGCTCATCGAGGGCGTGCCCGGCCTCGGCAAGACGCTGCTCGTGCGCACCCTCGCGCACGTGCTCGGCGCCACCTTCAAGCGCATCCAGTTCACGCCCGATCTGATGCCGAGCGACGTCACCGGGGGCAACGTCTTCAACCAGAAGGAAGACCGCTTCGTCTTCCACGAGGGGCCGATCTTCACGCAGCTCCTCCTCGCCGACGAGATCAACCGCGCGCCCGCCAAGACGCAGAGCGCGCTGCTCGAGGCGATGCAGGATCTCGCGGTCACCTCCGACGGCATCACGCGCGCGCTGCCGGATCCGTTCTTCGTCATCGCCACGCAGAACCCCATCGAGTCGCAGGGGACCTACCCGCTCCCCGAGGCGCAGCTCGACCGCTTCTTGATCCAGGTCAACGTCAAGCACCCCTCGCAGGCGGTCGAGAGGCTCATCCTCAAGAACCACGTCAACGGCTTCCACGCGGCGCGCCTCGATCGCTTCGAGATCCAGCGCGTCGCCACCGCCGCCGAGCTCGTGGAGATGCGCGAGGGGCTCGCGCGGATCCGCGTGGACGACGGCATCATCGAGTACATCGCGGACATCGTCGGCCGGAGCCGCGTGCACCGCTCGGTGTACCTCGGCGCCTCGCCGCGCGCGTCGATCGGCCTGCTCGCGGTCGCGCGCGCCCTGGCCGCGAGCGAGGGCCGCGAGTACGTCATCCCCGACGACGTGAAGGCGCTCGCGCCCGCGGTCCTGCGCCACCGGCTCATCCTGCACCCCGACGCCGAGATCGAGGGCGTGAGCGCCGACGACTGCGTCGACGACATCCTCCGCGAGGCCAAGGTGCCGAAGACGGCGGCCTGAGCGCGATGATCCCCTCGCGCGCCCTCGTCCTGCTCGCGATCGTGCCCCTCGGGCTCGCGGTGGCGACGCTCGTCGATCGCACGCTGCTCCTGCCCATGCTCGCCGCGGACGCGGGCATCGCGCTCTGGGCCGCGATCGACGCGCTCCTCGCGCGGAGGCCGCTGGTCACGGTGAAGCGCCACGCGCCCGCGGTGCTCTCCATCGGGCGCCCCAACCTGATCACGCTCGAGATCCGGTCGCTCTCCCGCCGCAAGCTCTCGATCGAGGTCGCCGACGACCTCTTCGATCACGCCGAGAGCGACGACCTGCCGGTGAAGCTCGAGGTCCCGCCCAGGGAGCGCGCGACCGCCCGCTACCACGTGCGCCCCACCCGCCGCGGCGCGCACGCGATCGGCGATCACCACGTGCGCTACCTCTCCCCGTTCGGCCTCTGGATCCGGCAGGTCACGGTGCCGGCGGAGACGCCGGTCAAGGTGTACCCCGACGTGCAGGCGGTGCGCACCTTCGAGCTCATGGCGCGCCAGGATCGCGATCCGGCGGCGCTGCGCGCCTCGCGCAAGCGCGGCGGCGAGAGCGAGTTCGAGCGCCTGCGCGAGTACCGCCGCGGCGACGAGTTCCGCTCCATCGACTGGAGGGCGACCGCGCGGCAGAAGAAGATCATCAGCCGCGAGTACCAGCTCGAGAGCAACCAGAACCTCCTCTTCCTCCTCGACGCGGGCCGCCTGATGACCGCGCAGACGCAGGGGCTCTCGCTCTTCGATCACGCGCTCAACGCCAGCTTGATGCTCTCTCACGTCGCCGCGCGCGGCGGCGACCGCGTTGGCCTGCTCGCCTTCGCCGACGGCATCAAGAGCTACGCGCCCCCGGTGAGCGGCGCGGGCGCGGCCAAGCACGTGCTCTCCGCGGGGTATGACCTCTACCCCGAGCTCGTGGAGACCAACTACGGCTCGGCGTTCCAGCACGTGGGCCTGCGCGTGCGCAAGCGGAGCCTGATCGTGCTCTTCACGCAGGTCGTCGACGACGTCGCCGCGAGCGAGCTGCTCCGCCTGATGCGCGGGGTGATGCCGCGCCACCTGCCGCTCATGGTGCTGCTGCGGGACGTGGAGATCGACGCGCTTGTCGAGGGCGGCGACGTCGACCCCTACACGCGCGGCGCCGCCGCCGAGCTCTCGAGCTTCCGCGACCGGCTCGTGCGCGACCTCAAGAACCACGGCGCGCTGGTGCTCGACGTCGCGCCCGGCCAGCTCACCGGGCAGCTCATCAACCGGTATCTCGAGATCAAAGCGCGCCATTTGCTCTGATTGCGCTCCTGCGCGGGCCCCGACCTCCGCGGGGCGACGTGGAGCTGCTCCCGCCGCGCGCGCGGCCGGGCCGCGCCCATGCCGCCGGGCTGCGCTGGGCGCGACGCCAAGCGCGCCCTCGCAGCGGGCGCGCTCGGCGCTCGCGCGGCCGGGTCCGGCTGACGCATGCGCGCGCGCGGCCGCGTGATCACCCCGACGACGACGCTCAGCCGGCCTTGCAGAGCAACACGTTACCTTCCACCAGCGGGGTTTTGCCTTCCGGAGCAAGTCGTTGCGCTTCTCACGGGGCCCCAACGGGCGAGCGGGCCACAGCGACATTCGTCACCTCCGTCCCGCCGCCCGAGCGTCGCTCGTGCGCGCTCAGCCAGTGAAACCCGGCCGATCCAGCGGTTTCCCGGCCATTTCACCGCCGCCCCGCCGTGCGTGAGCCGCCGAGCAGGGCGGCGTCTTCGCGGCTCCGCGCGCACGCCTGGTATGCCGATCGCGTGAGCGGCACAGCCCTTGATTAGGCCTGTGCGCAGAGGACGGAACGGTGGGCGCGACGCGGCGGACATCACGCCGCATGAGACGCCCGCCGATCCGCCGATGACCGAGGAGGCCAATCTGCCTCGGATGAAGGAGAAACAGGATGAATACCGACAAGAGTGGATTCGATTTCGAGATGATCACCCCTGAGGACCCGGCCGAACTCGAGGTGAGAGAGGTCGCGCTGCATTGCCACTGCTGCGGCTACGTGAACGACGAGTAACATGAGCGGCGGGGGGCGCGCCCCTCGCCGCCGGCGCCGAGGCAGCGCTCGCCGCGCTGCCTCGGCGTCTCATCTTACCTGCGCGCGAGGAGCTTTTCATGTCCACGAAGCCGAGATTCGATCTGCCGCGCATCGGCGTTGGGCTTGCCTACCGCCCCTGGTTCGTCCGCGGGATCGAGCAACACCGCGACCGGATCGACTGGATCGAGATCTGCGCGGATCATTACATCTACCGAACAGAGGGGCGGGTCGCCCGTGCCGTCGAGCTGAGCGAGCGTCTGCCCATAGCGCCTCATGGCCTCGAGCTGTCCATCGGCACCGACGCGCCGCTCGACATGGATTACTGCCGTGATATCGCGCAGCTCGCGAGAGCGGTCCGCGCCCCCTGGTACAGCGATCACCTCTGCTTCACGCAGGTCTCCCGGATCGAGCTCGGCCAGCTCACCCCGATCGCGTTCACCGAGCGTACCGCGTCGCGCTGCGCAGCGAAAGCCCGGCAGTTCCAGGACATGCTGGGGGTCCCGCTGCTCCTCGAGAACATCGCCTATTACATGGGGATCCCCGGAAGCGCCATGACAGAGGCGGAGTTCCTCAGCAAGGTCGTGAACGACGCCGATTGCGGCATCTTGCTCGATCTCACGAACCTCTACGTCAACGCCCGGAATCTCCGCTATGATCCGTATGAGTTCATCGACCAGATCCCGCTCGAGCGCGTCGTGCAGGTCCACCTGGCCGGCGGGACGTACGAGGACGGGATGTGGGTCGACACGCACGACCACCCGGTCGACAGCCATCCCGAGGTCTGGGACCTGCTCGACTACCTCTGCCGGAGAGCGCCCGTGCGCGGCGTCCTCATCGAGCGCGACGCGAATCCGCCGGACGACTTCGGCGAGATGCTGGCGGAGGTCGAGCGCGCGAGGGCCATTTGGGCGTGAGGCGTTCCTCGCGCAGCCGGAGGGAGGACCATGGAACGTGTCATGAATCACATAGCAAAGGAGCGGACGATGGAGCGCGCAGCGGAGATGCGGGCGACGGGCACGGATACATCGGCGTTTCAGACCGCGTTCGCGCGGCTGCTCACCGATCCTCAGGCGTTCGAGCGCTTTTACGATGACCCGGCGCGCTTCGCCGAGGAGAACGCGCTGAGCGCCGGGCAGATGTCCGCGCTCCAGTCGCTCGACAGGGAACGGCTGCGCTGGATCTCGGGCTCGCTGGGCCTCAAGCGCTTCTACCTCGTCGAGACGTACTTCCCCGCCACGTTCGCGCTTCTCCGTCGCAACAAGGCGCTGTCGAGCGTGGGGCGGAGCTTCATCGCGACCTACCGCCCCATCAGGTCCGAGCACCTGATTCGCGCGTTTCGAGACGCCCTCTGGTTCGCCGAGCTCATCGAGCGGCGTGTCGGCCAAGGGGAGCTCGGGCTCCCCTACCTCATGGACGTGATGCGCTGCGAGCTCGCCGAGTTCATTGTGTGGTCCGACGCCGCGTGCGTCGAGAGCTCGAACGATTTCAAGTCGCGGAACGCGTCGAGGCCGAGCGTCACCGAGGAGGAGCTGCTCGACGGCGCCGTTCGCGCGGGCCGGCACGTCGCGCTGCGCGAGTTCTCGTGCGACGTGTTGCCGTTCATCCAGGCGCTCGTCGACGGCAAGGCGCCGCCCGAGCCGGAGCCCACGCCGACGCTGCTCCTGTTCGGGAGGATCGCGGTGACCGACCGGGTGCAGAAGGCCCGCGTGGGGCGGATGATTAGGTCGTTCCTTACCCGCGCTGTCGGCGGGAAGCCCACCCGGGAGATCCTCGCGGAGATCATCGAGCCGCAGACCGACAGCGCCGCGCGGCGCGCCGTCGAGCGAGATTGCTGTCGAATTCTGCAGAAGCTCTACGCGCTGAACTTCGTGACGATCGAGGAGAGCCTAGGGCCGGGCGCGCGCGGCAGAGGCGACGGCGATGGGCCGCGGAGCGTGGCATGAGGAGCGCTGCCCGACGCCATCATTCCTCACCGGGGGCGGCTCCCCTTCCCCGGGAGGACGCGGCGCACAAGGCATCTCGTCCATCCGGTTCATCCGGGCGGATCGACGCGGCCTACGGGCGCCTCGCCGCGGCGCTCGACGACGACGCGGTGCTCGGCCCGGGCTCGGATCTCTCGGCCTACGAGGACCCCTATGCGTTCGGCAGCTCCGAGGACTTCCGGTGCTCCGGGGCGGTGCTTCCGAGATCGGTGGAGGAGGTGCAGGCCGTCCTGGCCATAGCCAATCAGCACGGCATTCCGATCTGGACCGTATCCACCGGACGGAACCTCGGGTACGGGGGCGCGGCGCCGCGGGTGAGCGGGGCCATCGTGCTCGACATGCAGCGGATGAACCGGATCCTGGAGGTCGACGAGGAGCACGCCTACGCCCTCGTCGAGCCCGGCGTGAGGTTCGTGGACCTCTATGAACATCTCCGCGAGCATCGGCTGAAGCTCTGGATGTCCGCGCCATCGCTCGGTTGGGGCAGCGTCGTCGGCAATGCCCTGGAGCGGGGCATCGGCTACACCCCCTACGGCGATCATGCCGCCCAGATCTGCGGGATGGAGGTCGTCCTGGCGAACGGCGACGTCGTCCGCACCGGCATGGGAGCGTTGCCCGGCGCCAACACCTGGCAGATGTACAAGGGCGGGTATGGCCCGTCGCTGGACGGGCTGTTCCTGCAGTCGAACCTGGGGATCGTGACCAAGCTGGGGCTCTGGTTGATGCCTCAGCCGGACGGCATGATGTCATGCACCGTGCGCTTTCAGAGGGAGTCCGACCT
This sequence comes from Sorangium sp. So ce124, assembly GCF_051525235.1. Classification (NCBI taxonomy): domain Bacteria; kingdom Pseudomonadati; phylum Myxococcota; order Polyangiales; family Polyangiaceae; genus Sorangium; species Sorangium sp. So ce124. The sequence continues at coordinate 2,069,629 of NZ_CP150312.1, read as the reverse complement.
CGAGGCGGCCGTCGATGTGCTCGCGTCGCTGCGCCGCCGGGAGATCATCCAGAGCAACGCGCAGCTGGGCAATGTCCTGCGCGACGTGGCGCACCGCTATCCGCGCTCGCGCTGGTACGACGGCCCCGGCGCCATGCCCGATGAGGTGCTCGACGAGGTCCGCCGGGATCTGGGCATCGGATGGTGGTGGATCCTGCGCTTCGGCCTCTATGGCGACAAGGAGCTGCTGGACGCCCGGTTCAGGATCGTCCAGCGAGAATTCTCGAGGATCCCCGGCGCCGAGATCACGGGGCATGAGCATCTCGCCTCGGGCTCGGATGGGCTCCACGCCTGGGAGGTCGAAGGACCGGCCGGCCGGCTGGCGGGCGTCCCGGGGTTCTTCTCCTTGAACGCGCTGAAGTTCCGCGGCGACGACTGTGGGCACCTCGACTTCTCGCCGATCGTGGCGTCCAGCGGGCGCGAGGCGGCGAGGGTTTACAACCACGTGAAGGCGCGCGCCCGCGAGCACGGGATCGACTACCTGGCCGGCTTCACCGCCGGCGTGCGCCACCTGAACCACGTCTTCACGATCCTCTACGAGAAGCACGACGCGGAGCAGACGAGCAGCGCCGCCGCGCTGCTCGACGCCTTGATCAGGGAAATGGGGAGGCAGGGGATCGGCGGGTACCGGGCGCACCTGGCCTTCATGGAGCTGATCGGCGATCAGTTCAGCTTCAACGAGCACGCGCTCCGGCGCTTGAATGAGACCCTGAAGGACGCGCTCGACCCGAACGGCATCCTGTCGCCGGGCAAGCAGGGCATCTGGCCCGCGGCGTCCCGAAAGCAGCGGGCGGGAACGCGGTGATCGGCGCACGCGCGCGCCGATCACCGCGGACGAGCCTTGCCCCATCTGCCCGCGAAGCTCGAGGCACAGGGCGAGGGCCGCGCATGGCCCTCGACGCGTTCGTCCCGCCCGTCGATGTGGACACTAGTTCCTATAGAGTGTACACTCGTCCATATGTCGACCCCTCACGATCCCCGGTCCATGCGCGAGCGGATGCTCGCTGGCGACCTCTACATCGCCGACGATCCCGAGATCGCCGAGCAGAGCGCGGCCGCGCTGGATCTCATGGCGGCCTACAACGCGACGTCGGTACGGCAGCGCCCGCTGCGCCGCCGCTTGCTGGAGCAGCTGCTCGGCGCGATCGGCGAGGGCACCGAGATCCGCCCGCCGTTCTACGTGGACTACGGCTCGCGCATCACCATCGGGGCGCGCTGCTTCGCGAACTTCGGGCTGGTCGCGCTCGACGTCGCGCCCATCACGATCGGCGACGACGTGCAGATCGGCCCGAACGTGCAGCTGCTCACGCCGACCCACCCGGTGGAGCCCGAGCCCCGGCGCCAGAAATGGGAGGCCGCGAAGCCCATCACGATCGGGAACAACGTGTGGCTCGGCGGCGGGGCCATCGTGCTTCCGGGCGTGACGATCGGCGACAACACCGTGGTGGGCGCGGGCTCCGTCGTGACGCGCGACCTGCCGGCCAACGTGGTCGCAGTCGGCAATCCCGCCCGCGTGATCCGCGCCCTCGACGCCGCGGGCGCCGCGCCGGCGCCGGGCGAGGCGCGAGTGTGACGGAGGCGCGATGAGCGCTGCCAGGGCGAGGCGCGCCGCCCCCGCGCGGCGGGCCCGCCGCCACGACCCAGGGCGCCGGGAGCGGCTCGTGGCGACCGCGCTCGACGTGATCGCCGAGCAGGGCGTCGCCGGCGCGTCACACCGCTCGATCGCCCGGGCCGCCGACGTGCCGCTCGGCTCGACCACGTACCACTTCGCCTCGATCGACGAGCTGCTCGCCGCGGCGTTCACCCGGCACGCGGACGGCGTGGCCACCCGCTTCGAGGAGCAGATGCGCGCCGCATGCGACCGCGAGGCCGCGGTCGAGCTCCTCGTCGAGCACCTCACCACGGCCCTGCTCGGCTCGGAGCGCGACCTGGTGCTCAGCGTCGAGCTCTACGTCGCCGCCGCCCGGAAACCCGCGCTGCGCGCCGTCACCCAGGCCTGGATGCTGCGGAGCCGGCGCGCGCTGGAGATCCACTTCGACCCGGTGACCGCGCGGGAGCTCGACGCGCTGATCGAAGGCCTCGTGCTGCACAGCGCCCTATCGACGGATCCCATGGCGCCCGAGCAGATCCGGCACGCCATCCGCCGCTTCACCCGCTGAGCTCCCGCAGGAGATGGGAGGTTCTGGGCCGTGACGGACAGCCAGACGTCTGGCCACGGACAGCCAGGCCGCTCTTCTGGAGCAGACAGCGGCGAGCACTCGCCCGTCAGTTCAGCACGACGCGGACGAGCGCGAACTCCGACCCGAACCAGCCGCTCGTCGGCCGCGAGTACGTGATGTACTGCACCCGACCGCCGTCCTCCTCGTACTCCACGTGGTGGACCGCGTCGTAGGGCGCGTGCTCCTCGGGGGCCGTGTACAGGGTGGACTCGTCCGACCAAGGGCCGGTGAGGTCCGGGGCGGTGCGCGCCACGATCCGGTGGTCGAACGGGGGCGCGTAGACCGCGAGCCACGCCCCGAGGTGCTCACAGTACGAGACGGACATGATGGGCGCGCCGTCGAACAGCTCGGCGGCATCCCCGGCGTCGTCGCTCCAGCCATCGCCGTCGAAGTAGCGGAAGGCACCTCGGTCGACGGGCGTCTCGAGCGGCACGCGCGCGAGGCGGCACGGCTTGGACAGGCTGCCGTCGCACGCGAAGGTGTACAGGTCGTCGCCGTGGGCGACCAGCGCGGCACCCCAGCCTGGCTCGCCTTCCCCGAAGAGCAGGTCGGGGTGCTCCGCGCTCGCGTCCACGATCGGCCGCTCCGGCGCCTCGTCGAGGCCCTCCCAGATCGCGAACGACTGGCCCACGCCGCGGAAATTGAAGTCGCCCGGCTCCGCATAGATGAGGCCATACGGGATCAAAGCGCGGTCGCGCGCCGCATCGAACACCGGCGCCCCGGGCCACACGGCCCAGCGGGCGCCGCACGGCGCCTCGGCGCAGTCATCGCCGGCGTGAGCGTCGTTGAACGCCTGCTCGTCCGCGGTGGGCGCGATGAAGTACCCCGGCGCCCCCACGCTGTCGGCCGGCGAGGAGAAGCCACCGATGCCGTCGGACGCGTCGAGATCGTCCGAGATGTCGAACGAGTTATGGTGCCAGTTCGTCCCGGCCTCATCAGCCTGCGTGAGAACGGTGTCGCCATAGACCCAGACCGACTTGCCCCACACGACAGCGCTGTCTCCACCGTCGCGCCCTTCGATCCACGCCCCCTTCTCGACGACGCCGATCTCCTCGGCAGACTCGACGCCTGGGCCCGGCTCCCCGCCACACGCCGCGAGGACCAGGTGCGCGAGGGCGATGGGGACAGAACGGGCGGGCGTGAGGGATAGGCGTAGGGAGCTCATGACGCCATCATCCCACGGAAGGGGACGGCGCAGCTCACCACGTGCTCGATGGGCAGCTCGACGAAGAAAGTCGAACCCGCGCCGAGCGCGCTCTCGACCCGGATCGAGCCGCCGTGGGCCTCGACGATCTGCCTGGCGACGAAGAGACCGATGCCCACGCCGGCGTAGTCGCGCGACGACACGGCGCGCTCGAACCGCTCGAAGATCCGCGCCGTGTTCTCCGGGGCGATGCCGATTCCGTGATCGCGCACCGCGATCACGGCCGCGTCCCCGCGCCGCTGTACGCTGATCTCGACGGGGGCGTTCGCGCCATACTTCAGCGCGTTGGACACGAGGTTCGTCACGACCTGCTCGATCCGCAGCGCGTCCCAGCGACCGAGGATCTCGCGCTCGACGCGCAGAGACAGCGAGCAGCCCGCCTGCGCCAGCACCACCTGGAGGGGCTCGACGGCCTGGCGCACCACCTCGGCGAGATTGACCCTCTCCGGCTCGAGCTCGAGACGACCCGCCTTGATGCGCGACAGATCGAGCAGCTGATCGACCAACCGCGTCAGCCGCGCGACCTGCCGAAGGCTCCCCTCCACCGCTCGGGCGGTGCGGTCGTTCTGGAGGGTCGCTGGCTCGCCGCCGCCAGGCTTGCGCTGCAGCGCCTGCAGCGTGAGCTGGAGCGCGGCGATCGGCGTTCGGAGCTCGTGGGACGCGATGGAGAGGAACTCGTCTCTCTCTCGGACGGCAGCCTGGGCGGCCTCCTCACGGAGAGCGAGTCGGCCGCGATCTTCTACGGCCCTCCCCCGAGCCCGATCGATGCATTCCAACGCGGCAGCGCTCTTCCAGATGTGGCGCACGATGAGGACGACGCAGCCGACGACGAGGAGCGACGACTCGAACGCCGAATCGTAGAGGCCGAGCTTCCGCCCCTTCACGATCGCCCAGCCGAGGATGAACGGCGCGCCGAACGCGGCGACAAGCAGTCGGCGCGCCATCACGCCGCCGGCCCCCGCGCTGTTCAACAGCTCGACGCCGCTCAGCTCGGGCCGCGCGCACAGGGCGCCGGCAGACACCACCAGAAAGAGCAGCGCCGTATGCAACGCCATCTCGGTCGTCGCTCCGACGCCATAAAGATACCCGACCCCGAGCACATATCCGAGCACCGCCAGCTGCCCGAGCAACGCGATGAGCACGACCATCGCGAAGAAGAGCCGGCGGACGCGCCGCGCCTTCGCGTCGAGCAGACACAGCGCCGAGCCGAGGAGGACAAAGCAGAGGGCCGTCGTGATAGCCATTCTGCCGAGGTGAGGGGTGCCGACGGCGCCCGGCCCTTCCCGGAAGAGAATCTGATCGATATGGAGCGGCTTGTTCAGCGCGTATTCCAGGCACGTGAGCAGCCCGATGAGAGCGACTCCGCCGGCGCACACCCGCGAGAGCAGACGCGTCCGCAAGCTCGATCCCGCGCAGCGATAGAGCCACAGCGACGCGCCGGCGGCAAGGAAGGCCAGCGCCGTGTTCACCTTCATGGTCACGAATGTCGGGTGGACACTCTTGAGAACCTGAACATCGAGCCACCAGCCCACCAGGACAGCCCCAGCGGTCACGACGGTGAGGGCGCTCGCGGCTCGTGGGATGATCCCAATCCAGTCGAGCAGAGGTGGACCAGGAAGCGCGCGCGGGCAGCCAGGCTCGTCCAGTCCGCTGCTTCGCCCGCCCGCTTTCGACGTCATCGATCACGTAGATTGTCTTCGAACACCGCGATGCGCAACGTGCGAGGAGTCGCGCGCTGCCCTCTCGTCACGCCGCCCAGCGCCGCGCTCTACGAGTTTTTTTGGCATCTTCGGGTCTGCGATTTGCGCAGGGGCAGCCCAGGCGAAACGGCGGTGTCCGTCCGGCTGCAGATGGAGCGGCAGAGGTCGCGTATTGCTGCGGCGCGCCGAGCACCACGCAGATGGCCGTCGCCCTCCCCGGCCGGACCTTTATCGCCAGCGCCCGCGGACTCAGGCCATCCGTCGGACCATCTTCGTGTGCGGGATCCCCGCCTCGTCGAAGATCGGCCCCTCCTCGACGAAGCCGAGCTTGCGATAGAACGCCGCTGCAGAGACCTGGGCGTTCAGGATCAGCGCGCGCGCGCCCTCTGCGCCGGCGACGCGGATCGCCTCCTCCATCAGCCGCCGCCCGAGGCCCGCGCCGCGAAGGTCTCTCCTGACGGCCACGCGGCCCACCTTGAGCGCGCCCTCGTACGGCACGATGCGCATCGTCGCGACGACCTCGCCGCCGTCGAGGACGACGAAGTGCCGCGCGACGGCGTCGAGCTCGTCGATCTCGATGTCCTCGGGCACGGACTGCTCGACGACGAAGACCTCGCGCCGGAGGCGGAGCGCGCCGGCGTAGAGCGGCGAATCGCTGCGGATCGGTAGGACGTCGCCGGCCATCCCCGCTTCGTGCGCCGTCCCTGGCGGCGCGTCCACCCGATTCAGCGCGCCTTTTGGCTGCTCTCCGCAGACGCCCCGACCTCGGAAGAGCTAGCCTGATCGGACCGTGAAGATCATGACCTTCAACATCCTCTTCGGCGGCGAGGATCGGTTCGAGGCGATCCTCGCGATCGTCGCCGCCGCGCGCCCGGATCTGCTCGTGCTCCAGGAGTGCGTGGGCTGGGAGGACGGCGCCCGGCTCCGGGCCGTCGCCGAGGCGATCGGCGCGCCCGCCGGCGAGCGGCACGCCGTCCTGGGCAACGCCAACCCGCGGCCGAACGGGAGGCGCAACCACGTCGCCGTCGTCAGCCGGGCGCCGCTCGCCGGCGCAAGCGTGCACGCGCCCGAGACGCTGGCCCACTGCCTCGTCGAGGTCGAGCTCTCGCTCGACGGCGAGCCGCTCGTGGTGCTCGGCACCCACCTCAACGCCGGCAGCGAGGATCGCCGGCTCACCGAGGCGCGCTGGCTGCTCTCGCTCGTGCCCCCCGCCCGGTTCGCCGCGGGCCTCTGGGCGCTCGCGGGCGACCTCAACGCGCTGTCGCGCCGCGACCCCTACCCCGCGGACCTCGGCGCGCGCCTCGCGGCGGCCGGCATCGAGAAGTACGGCAGCCCGCCGCGGTTCGACACGATGGATTCGATCGAGGCGTTCGGCTGGGCCGACGCCCTTCTCCAGAGGCCGCGCTCCTCGCGCTGGTTCACCGCGCTGCGCGGGCGCGACGGCGCGCAGGTGGAGACGCGGACCGACTACGTGCTGCTGTCGCCGCGGCTCGCCGGCCGGCTCGCGCAGGCCGACGTCATCGACGTCGGCGCCGCGTCCGACCACCACGCGGTCATCGCCGAGCTCTCCTGACGCGCCGCCTTTCGGCTACGCTCGCCGCGCGACCTCTCGCAGGAGGGAGCAGGAGGAGAAGCGAGCGTGGTGGATCCGCCGATCATGGACCGTGCGCCCCGGGACGACGCGGCGGCGCGACGCGATCGCCTGCTCGCGGCGCTGCTCCGCGGGCCGGACGCCCTCGTGCTGCTCCGCTGCGACGCGAGGCTGGCGCTCCTCGCCGGCAGGGCGGCGCCCCTCCAGATCGCGCTCGTCACGGCGCCAGGGGATCTCTCGGCCGACGAGATCCACGCCCTGCTCGAGCCGCTCGTGAAGGCGGTGCAGCCCGGCGGACCGCCGACGCACGTCGTGCTCGTGGGCGGCGCCGCTGCCCCAGGCCGGGCCGCGCTCGCCAAGGTGGCGCCGCTGGTGCAGCTCGTGCGGATGGGCTTCCACCACCTCGACGCGGCGGGCGAGCTCGCGCGCGTGAAGGGGCAGGCCCTGCCGGCCCTCGATCGGGCCTACGAGCGCCTCGCCGAGGTGGGCCCGATCGAGCCTGACGCCCTCGTGGAGGCGCTCGCCGAGGGGCACGCGCTGGCGCAGCAGGAGCGCGCGATCGTCGACCGGCTGAGGGGCAGCCGCCGCGTCACCGCGACGCTCATGATCGCGTGCGCCGTGCTCCTCGCCGTGAGCTACGCCTTCGGCTCGGGCACCCACGAGGCGGCGCTGTGGCGCATGGGCGCCAACAGCGGCGAGGCGGTGCGCCGTGGGGAGCTCTACCGGCTCCTCGCCTCGGCGTTCCTGCACGCCGACCCGATGCACCTCTTCGTCAACATGCTGGCGCTCTGGTCGTTCGGCCCGATGCTTGAGGCGCTCTTCGGCCCGCGGCGCTTCCTGCTGCTCTACGGGGCCTCGGCGCTGGGCGGGTCGCTCGCGAGCGCGATGCTGGAGGACCGGTGGAGCGTCGGCGCGTCGGGCGCGATCTGGGGTCTCATGACGGCCGGCATCGGCGTCGCGCTCCGGCCGCACGGGCTCCTGCCCCCCGCGATGATCGCGCAGATGCGCAGCCGCGCGTGGCTGCCGCTCGGGCTCAACCTCGTCTACAGCTTCCAGCCCGGCGTCGATCTGCTCGCGCACCTGGGCGGCGGCGTCGTCGGCTTCGCGCTCGTCGTCACGGTCCTCCCCCGCGGCCTCACGCCCGTGGATCAGCGCGAGCGCGCGGCGGACGCCGAGCCGAGGCAGCGCCCCTTCCTCACGGCCGCGGCCGCCCTGGCGGCCGCGGCGATGGCGCTGTCCGTGGCGACGGCGTTCGCCGCCGGCCGCCCGTGGGAGCTCCGCGCGCCGCCGGTGCTGACGCGCACCGCGGTCGCGGACACGGGCGTCGCCCTGGACCTGCCAGAGGCGCTCGCGAGCGCCGCGTCCGTGGAGGAGCTGGCCGGCGTCCGCTTCCACGCGTACGGGAAGCTGCCCCGGACGCCCGTCGTGTTCCGGGTCGCCGTCTTCCCGCTCGAGGGCGCGGTGCCGCCCGAGCAGCTGGACGCCCTCCTCGAGCAGGAGCGCAAGGTGCTCGACGAGCAACGGCCGGCGAACACCGTGACGAAGGGCCCGGCGACGCGCGTCATGCTGGGCGGGCGGCCGGCGGTGAGCGTGAAGAACGGGCTCAAGAACGGGGTGCAGATGGTGAGCTACGTCGTGGTGCTCGGGGATCGCGAGGTGATGCTCCAGGCCTACTCGACGGCGGATCGGCCGGCGACGTGGGAAGGGATCGAGGACAAAGTGGCGGCGACGATCCGGGCGCAGTAGTACGCGGCTGGCGCCGTGAGCAAACCACCTTGCGGAGATCGCGATCCCGTGGAGCACATGAATTCTCTGATGCAGCCGATCGGCCACCCCCTCCCCGGCTGGACGCCGCGGCCGCTGCCGCCGCGCGAGATCCTGCTCGGGCGCACGTGCCGACTCGAGCCGATCGATCCCGAGAGGCACGCGGCGGACCTCCATGCGGCCAACCTCACGGACGCGGAGGGGCGAGGCTGGACCTACCTGCCCTATGGCCCGTTCGCGACCCTCTCGGACTACCGCGCCTGGATGGACGCCACGTGCCTGGGTGATGATCCGCTGTTCCATGCGATCATCGACGCGACGACCGGACGGGCGATCGGCGTCGCGGCCTACCTGCGGATCGACCCCAAGAGCGGGGTCATCGAGGTCGGACACCTCAGGTACTCACCGCTCCTTCAGAGGACGCCTGCGGCGACGGAGGCCATGTACCTCATGATGCGGCGGGCGTTCGACGAGCTCGGCTACCGGCGCTACGAGTGGAAGTGCGACGCGCTCAACGCGGGCTCGCGGGCGGCGGCGCTGAGGCTCGGGTTCCGCTTCGAAGGCGTGTTCCGGCAGGCCGCGGTGGTCAAGGGGCGCACCCGCGACACCGCGTGGCACGCGATCATCGACAAGGAGTGGCCGGCGGCGAAGGCGGCGTTCGAGCGCTGGCTCGATCCATCGAACTTCGACGGCGCGGGCCGCCAGCGGCAGAGCCTCTCCGCGCTGATGGGCGCGGAGGAGCGGCGGTAAGCGGGGGTCACCGGGCGAGGGCGAGGCGGCGCCGCGTCGCCCGGTGGTAGGGCACTTTGGCCGAAGGTGTGTTCTTTTGACCGCCAAGGCGCCATAAGACGCCAAGAAAACAATAATCATCTTGGCGTCTTATGGCGTCTTGGCGGTTCCATCATTCCGGCAGGATGGCGGGAGTTCCCCCGAAGTTCAAGGAGCTGCTCGTATGCGCCTTCGAACGACGCAAGGCTTTCGAGGACTTCCCGAAGGTCAAGGGCGCCCGCGGATCCGTTCCCAGAGCACCTTGGCGCCGCCCGCGACAGCCACCAGGCCGGCGACGACGAGCTTCTTGCTGGCGAGCAGCAGGGCGAAAAGCCCCTTGAACAGCCCCGCCTTGGCCGCCACCTTGCCCGCGACCAGGGCGCCGATGCCGTACACGGCCACCTGGTCGATCTTCTCGTCGAAGTCCTCGTAGCGGTTGCCGGGCTTGAACTCGACGAACTTCAGCACGCTCTGCATCTCGCCCCGCACGGTCGCGAGCTGCTTCATGCCGGAGACGGCGTTCAGCTCGAGCACGCCTTTGCGCCCGAGCACGCGGATCGAGTAGTTGAGCGTGTGGTGCTCGTTCCCCACGAACTCGAGCTCCTTGGCCCAGTACAGCTTCTTCGTCGCAGGATCGTAGTGAGGCGGCTCGGCCCAGCCGATCAGGCGCACGGCGGGGAAGCCCGCCTTCTGGCGCTCCAGGTTCCCCTCGCCGGTGTCCTTCTGCATCTCGGCCAGGAGCTCGCCGAAATCGATGTCCTTCGCGTCATCGTCGTCGACGTGGCCCTCCTCCACGTAGCTGATCACGACCCCCCACGAGTCGTCCGCGATCGGGCTCAGGCCGGCCGGGAACAGCATGCCGAGCGCTTCGGACCCCGGAGGATTGCCCCAGGCCTCGAGCACCTTCCTGGTGCCTTCCGGGCCCGTGAAGCGGAACGCCTCCGGCACGTCGAGCTCGGCCAGGTTGTCGCCGACCGTGACCTTCCCGCTCTGGAGCTTCAGCTCGGCATCGAACTTCTGCATCGCCGCGGCGATCTCCTCCGCCGTCGGCTCCCGCGCTGCGTCGCCGGATGGCTCCGCCGCAGCCGGCTGCGCGGCCCCCGCGGGCACGGCGCTCGCCGCTCCGGCCGCGGCCCCCGCGGGCGCGGCAGGGCTCGGGTCCCCGGCCGCGGCGAGCGCGCTCGCGCCGAGCACCAGGGCCACCGAAGCGATCGAAGCGAGTCGACGATTGGACATTTTCCCCACTCCTGACGGAACACCCTGCCGCCTTCGAGAATAATCGGGGCATTCAACCAGAGTGCTCCATGGCGCACAAGCGCAGCGGGGCGCTCCCGCAGGCTGTGGAGAAGGCAGCTCCTTCAATGCATGGATAAGTTGTTGATGCAGTGTCATTTTTCCAGGAGGGGGCGTGGCGCGTCAGAAACGTGCTTTCGCCGCGAGTGCACTACATCCGATTCCCTTCGCCAAGCACCGCTATGGACATGCGGCGCATGATCCGGCTGGGTGCACGACACCTTCCGGCCAGATGCATCCAGTCGACCTGCGCGTGACTGCCCGGAGCAATCCGCCACCGCGAAGGCGACGGCCTCCCCCAGGCGGGCGCACACGGGATGGCTCAGCGCTCCCCGGCGAGCTCGACCCCTCCCCGACCGCCGCGCCGGCCCCCTTCCCGCCCGCAACGCGCGCCGCCTGGCCGTCGGCGCCCCTGCGCCCTACCTTGATCGCCATGAAGAAGCTCCGTATCGATGTCTGGTCCGACATCGCGTGCCCCTGGTGCTACGTCGGCAAGCGCCGGCTCGAGGCCGCGCTCGCCAGGTTCCCGCGCCGGGATGCGGTCGAGGTCGTCTGGCGCGCGTTCGAGCTCGACCCCTCGGCGAAGCGCGTCCTCGACACCGAGGTCTCCTACGCCGGGCGCCTCGCGAGGAAATACGGCGTGCCCGTCGCCAAGGCCGAGGCCATGATCCAGCAGATGACCGAGGTGGGCGCGGCGGACGGCCTCGATCTCCGCTTCGACAAGGTCCGGCCCGGGAACACCTTCGACGCGCACCGCGTGCTCCACCTCGCGGCCGAGCGCGGCGCGCAGGACGCCGTGAAGGAGCGGCTGCTCCGCGGCTACATGACCGAGGGCGAGGCGATCGGCGAGCCGGAGGTGCTCGCGCGCCTCGCCGGCGAGGCGGGGCTCGACCCGGACGAGGTCCGCGCGGCGCTCGCGAGCGACGCCCACGCGCGCGAGGTGCGGGCCGACGAGGCCGAGGCGCGCGAGATCGGCATCACGGGCGTCCCCTTCTTCGCGTTCGGCGGGCGGTACGGCGTCTCCGGCGCGCAGCCGGCCGAGGCCCTCCTCGGCGTGCTCCAGAAGGCGTGGGACGAGGCGGCCGACGCGCCCGAGCAGGCGTTCGCCGAGGGGGCGGCCTGCGGACCGGACGGGTGCGCATGAGCCGCCGGGCGTGATAGAGCTGCGCGGCGGATGTCGATTCAATGGTATCCAGGCCACATGACCAAGGCTCGGCGCACGATCGCCGAGTCGATGCCGTCGCAGGACGTCGTCATCGAGGTGCTCGACGCCCGGATGCCGCTGGCCAGCGAGAACCCCGTCCTGGCCGAGCTGCGCGGCCAGAAGCCGTGCATCAAGGTCCTGAACAAGAGCGATCTGGCGGACCCGGCCGTCACCACGGCGTGGCTCCGCTACTTCGAGGCGGAGCGCGCCGCGCCTCCTGACGAGGCAGAGCGCGGCGCCTCGCCGGGGGGCCAGGTGCTCGCGATCGCGATCTCCGCGAGCCAGTCGTCCGAGGCGCGGCGCCGGATCCCGGAGCTCTGCAAGCGCCTCGCGCCCCCCAAGAACGGCCCCGGCAAGGTGGTGCGGGCCATGATCGTGGGGATCCCCAACGTCGGCAAATCGACGCTCATCAACGCGCTCATGGAGCGCAAGGTGGCCAAGGTCGGCGACGAGCCCGCGGTCACGAAGAGCCAGCAGCTCGTCACGTTGAAGACCGGCATGGCCATCTCCGACAACCCGGGGATCCTCTGGCCCAAGATCGACGACGAGTCGGCCTCGTTCCGCCTGGCCGTGGGCGGGGCGATCCCCGACACGGCCATCGATTATCAGAGCGTCGCCCTGTTCGCGGCGGGGTACTTCCTGCGGCGCTACCCCGAGCTCCTCGTCGCCCGCTACAAGCTGAAGGAGCTGCCGGAGACGGCCGCCGCGCTGATCGAGGAGATCGGCCGCCGCCGCGGCTGCCTGCGCAGCGGCGGGTCGGTGGACCTGCACAAGGCGTCGGACATCCTCGTCCACGACTTCCGCGCCGGTCGGCTCGGGCGCATCAGCCTGGAAGAGCCGCCGGGGCTGGAGTCGCCGTCGGGGATCGAAGAGAGCGCGTGAGCCGCGGCGCAGCGTCGCCGGCCAGGCTGGCCGATCGACGTGGGCGCCCAGGATCTTCGACCCGAAGGCCGCCGACGCCCGCTACGATGCCCACGCGACGGCTGCCGTGCGGCGCCGCCAGTGACGTTCGCCACGCTCCCCGCTCCCCACGCTCCCTACCCATTCACCCGACGAGGACCTCACTCCATGGCCGGAAGCAGCCTGCTCGCCCTGATCGACGACATCGCCACCGTGCTGGACGACGTTGCCGTGCTGACGAAGGTGGCCGCCAAGAAGACCGCCGGCGTGCTGGGCGACGATCTGGCGCTGAACGCGCAGCAGGTGACGGGCGTCAACGCCGATCGCGAGCTGCCGGTCGTGCTGGCCGTGGCGAAGGGCTCGCTGCTCAACAAGGCCATCCTTGTGCCGGCGGCGCTGGCGATCAGCGCCTTCGCGCCCTGGGCCGTCACGCCCCTGCTGATGGTCGGCGGCGCCTTCCTCTGTTACGAGGGCTTCGAGAAGGTCGCCCACAAGGTGCTGCACAGCAAGCACGAGGACGAGGCGCACCGCGCCGAGCGCGTGCAGGCGCTCTCCGATCCGAAGATCGACCTCGTGGAGTTCGAGAGGGAGAAGATCAAGGGCGCGGTGCGCACCGACTTCATCCTGTCGGCCGAGATCATCGCGATCACGCTCGGCACCGTGGCGGCGTCGCCGTTCAGCACGCAGGTCGCCGTGCTGAGCGGTATCGCCGTGCTGATGACGGTGGGCGTCTACGGCCTGGTCGCAGGCATCGTGAAGCTCGACGACGCCGGCCTCTACCTGAGCCGCCAGGACGGCGGTCTGCAGCAGTCGCTGGGCAGCGGCATCCTGAAGGCGGCGCCGTGGCTGATGAAGGGCCTGTCGGTCGCCGGCACGGCGGCGATGTTCCTGGTCGGCGGCGGCATCCTGACGCACGGCGTGCCGTGGCTGCACCACCACATCGAGGACATGACCCAGGGCGCCGGCGCCGTGCTCGGCGCGGTGGTGCCGTCGCTCGCCAACATGGTCGTCGGCGTCGCGGCCGGCGCGGTCGTGCTGGGCGTCGTGACCGCGGTGAAGCAGGCGATGACGCGCGAGAAGGACGATCACTGACCCTGGAGCGCGGGTTCGCGGCGCCTGGAGCGCGGGCTCGCGGCGCCTGGAGCGCGGGCTCGCGCCGCGCAGGTCAGCCCTGTCCGGACCGCACAAGGGCCGCGAGCAGCCGATCGAGCGCCGCGGCCGGATCGGCGCCGAGGCCCGCGTGGACACGCGAGGGCTGGACGACAGTGCTCGCCGGGGACACCACCCAGCCGAAGCGCTCGGCCTGGGGGAGTTCGGCGACGTACCCGCACGCCCGATCGCCGGCGCAGACGCGGCGGATGAAGTCGAGGTGGCCGCGGACCGCCTCCAGGTCGAGATCGGGCCAGAGGGCGAGCAGGCGCCGCTCGTCGGGCTCGAAGCGCGCGTCGAGGAAGCCCCGGGCGCGGCAGAAGAGGACCACCCCGACGTTGACGCGCTCGCCGCGCTCCACGCGCGGGACCACACGCAGCACGGCGTAGTCGAACGGGTCGGCGGCGGCGGGCGCGCCCAAAGGGCTACCGCCGGGCACGGGCGGCATCGAGCGCCTCCTCGACGAAGCCCCGCGGCGACGCGAGGCGGTGGGTCAGGTAGACGGCGTACGCCGCGCGGCGCGCCGCGACCGGCGCGGCGTCGGGCTGCGGCGCCTCGGCCGCGTCGGGCGAGAACGCGGACCGCCGCTCGCCAGAGGACCGGGCGCGGGGGTCCTGATCGGCCAGCCACGCGTCCGGGATCGCGTCGACGATCCCCGCGATGCGCTCGGGGGTGAGCCGGGCGCTCAGCGCGGCGTCGGCCTCGGCGAGATCGCCCGCGAACGGGAGCAGGACATGGCTCTTGATGAGCGGGAAGCGGTCGTGGGCGTCGGCGCGCGGGTCGGTCGCGTCGGTCCAGGCGTGGTGGACATAGAGCGCCGCGCCGTGGTCGATCAGCCAGAGGCGGCGGTGCCACAGGAGCAGGTTGGGGTTCTTGGGCGTCCGGTCCACGTTGCTCGTGAAGGCGTCGAACCAGACGACGGCGGCCGCAAGCCCCGGGTCGATCGCCGGGCCGGCGAGCGGCTGGAACGCGAGCGACCCGGGCAGGTAGTCGAGGGCGAGGTTCAGGCCGGCGCTCGCCGAGAGCAGGTCGGACAGCTCCGGATCCGGCTCGGCCCGCCCGAAGGCGGGGTCGAGCTCCATGAAGACGATCTCCGGCACCGGCAGCCCCAGCGCGCGCCCGATCTCCCCGGCGACGAGCTCCGCGATGAGCGCCTTCGGCCCCTGACCGGCGCCGCGGAGCTTCAGGACATAGAGCCCGTCGTCATCGGCCTCGACGAGGGCCGGCAGCGACCCGCCCTCGCGGAGCGGGGTGACGTAGCGGGTCGTGTGGACGGTTCGGATCATGCCGCAGCAGCGTAGCGGGTGGTGAGGGAAGTTCCCCGCCCTGCCGGAAGGGTGAGACCGCCAAGACGCCATAAGACGCCAAGATTTTTGTGTTTTCTTGGCGTCTTTGGCGCGCTTGGCGGTTCAAAAGACCCCGCCTTCGGCCAGAGCCCTCACCCCCGCAGTTGCGTGAGACGGGGAAGTCTGGGTCGAGCTGGAGCGCACCGGGAAGCGCGCCCTCGATGATCGATGAGGCGGCCCGGCGCTCGCTCCGCGCATCAGCGCGAGAGCGAGCGCCGCAGGCCATCGTCGATCACTCGCCGAGGGGATCCAGCCTCGAGCCGAGCACGGCCTGGTAATCGCCGAGCAGGAAGCCCTGCAGGCCGTCCGTGAACTCGAACGGACCGATCACATGAACCACCTCGCTGCTCGCGCCGCCGGCGCCGCCCTCACCGGTGGCGTCCGCCGAGCCGCCCTCGCCGCTCGTGCCGCCAGCGCCGCCCTCACCGGTGGCGCCCGCCGAGCCGCCCTCGCCGCTCGTGCCGCCAGTGCCGCCCGAGCCGCCCTCACCGCTCGTGCCACCCGCGCCGCCGGCGCCACCCTCGCCGCCGGCACCGCCCGCGCCGCCGGCACCGCCCGAACCGCTCGTGCTAGCCGACCTCGTGACGGTGATGGAGTCGATATAGACGATGGTCGGGTTGGCCCAGGGCCCCTCGGCACCTGCGTCGACCTTGACGCCGATGCGCCTCACCTTGGTGCTATCGAATTTTCCCCCAGCAGTGGCATCGGCCGCATCGGAGGCATCGACGTCGATGGTGAGGTCGGTCCACTCTTTCAGGTCGCTGAAGCTCGTCCACGCCCAGGGGACGCCCGCCCAGGTCTGGTCATCGCCGTTCTGCACGAAGACCTGCAGACCACCGCCGGTGGCGGCATGAGCCTTCACACGGAACGTGACGGTAGCGCCGGTCAGGTCGACCAGCTGAGGGAAGTCGAATTGGAACAGCGTCCCCGTGGAAGCCATGGTGAGCGGCACAGCCAGCCGGGCGCAACCCGAGCAGCTCTCCTCCGGACCGGGACCGATGTCGGGGGCGCTGCCGCCCGCGCCGCCCTCGCCGCCGCCCGCACCGCCTTCACCGCCGCCCGCGCCGCCCGCGCCGCCCTCGCCGCCGCCCGCGCCGCCTTCACCGCCGCCCGCGCCGCCCTCGCCGCCGCCCGTGCTCGCCGAGCTGCTGCTGGAGCTCGACGTCGTGCTGGAGGCGGTCCCACCGCCCGCACCGCCCGCACCGCCGCTGCCGGTGGTCTCGTCATCACCGCAACCCGTCATGGCGAATGCGCCAACCAACATCCCGCACATTGCCAAAGAAAGAACTGATCTCATCCTGACCCTCTCCTGATGTGCACCACGAGGCCACGCAGCCCGGGCCTCCGTTCGCCATGGCGGTTGTCACCGCCCGCGAGCTCCTCCGAGCCAGCCGCGTGGCGCAAGTTACCCTGGGCAGAAATTTTTCTCAACAGCCCGAACGTGTGAGCCCGACAACCAGCTCAGCCCCATCGAGGCGCAGCTGTCGAGTCCGCCGGACGAAAGCGCCGCGGCGGGCTCGACAGCCACGCCGCGGCGGAATCGTGCGACACGCCCTCGCCGGGGCGGCCCCTCAGGCCGCGCCCCGGCGCTTCACGTCGTACCGGAGGAGCGACACGCCGTTCGCGTACGACGTCGCGCCGAGGAGCGCCAGCTCGACCTTCGTGGAGCTGTCGCCGAAGAGCCGGATCCCGTGCCCGAAGACGATGGGATTCACCTTGAGGACGAGCCGATCGATGAGATCGTGCTCGAGGAGGAAGCCGGCGAACGCGCCGCCCCCGCAGAGATAGATATCGGCCCCGTCGCCCTCCTTCAGCCGCTTCAGGGCCTCGATCTCGTCACGGCCCACGACCTCCACCTCGGCGCCCTCGCCGAAGCGGAGGGTCTTCGAGAAGATGTAGTGCGCCATGTGCGGGTAGGCTCGCTTCCCCGGGACGAGCCCGAAGGGATAGCCCCACTCGTACGTCCTTCGCCCCATCACGACGGTGTCGTAGCCCTTCAGGCGCTCGACGTAATCGCTGGCGTGCTCTCCTTGCATCACGAAGCCATCCACCGAGCCGTCCTCGTGCGAGATGAAGCCGTCGACCGTCACCGCGACGTCATAGACGATCTTTCTCATTCGAATCCTCCCTGAGACGCTGCCTGAGCTCGCCGTGGGTCGGTCCATCGAGAGCGCCGGGCCTCGGCGCGTCGAGGCCATTCTCATCGCGACGCTCGCGCCGGCGCAACCAGTCGACACAGAAACGACCCCAGGCGAGGTCCGCCATGCTGCCCGTGGTCCGTTCGTCTTCGGGCGAGCAAGAAGGCAGAGGTGCGCCCGAGCGCCGCCGCGTCTGCGTCAAAGGCGAGTGAGGCTCACCGGCACGGGAAGCCGTCGAAGTGGCCGCAAATGGACAGTTCGGTGCGGCCAGCGCCCACGGATAGATCCCACGCGATCGCCGAAGGCGCACCGACGTACGGCTCGACCGTGAGCGTGCCGGTGATGGGATCGGGCTGCAAGCCCATGGCGGCCTGCGCCACGCCGTGCGGCGTCTCGACACCGAGCGTGAACGTTCCCGGTTGCCCGTCCCACCTCACGATCCCGAACACGAGCACATCGTCCTCGATGGTCGCCGGGGCCAGACAGCCGGAGCCGTCCGGCCAGATCTCCACGAAGAGCGTCGGGTTGGCGAGCTCGTCGCCGCAATCGATGTGGCTGTAGGTCCGATCCGGCGGCACCGTCCAAACGGCTGGTGAGGACGAGCTGCTGGTGTCGCTGCTTCCGGCGCCTGGTGCTGACGTTCCGCCGCCGCCGCCGCCGCTCGCGCCATGGCCGTCTTCGGGAACGATGACGGTGCTGTCGCACGCGCTCGCGAAGAGGAGCGCACCCAGGAGGACTACCCACACCATGCGGGCTATAGCATGATCCGCCGACATCCCACAAGCAGCGCCAGGATCGCCGGCTTGCTCGCCTCGGTGAACCGTGACGTGGGCCGGATGCCCGCTCCCTCGGCTGGAGTTGTCACGAGATCAGGCTGTTCGATGTTCTGGCGCGCCTTGCGCGTTTCGCTGCGCGAGGTGCAGCGCGCTCCCCGGCTGGCCCGGGATCACTCGGCGATGTGGGTCAGCAACGAGCCGGCCACCGGCATGTAGTTGCCGACCACCATCGGCTCCACGCCGGTCGTGAACTCGAACGGACCCACCACGTGGATCACCTCTCCACCGGAGCCGCCGCCTTCGCCGCCCGCGCCGCCGACACCGGCCGAGCCGCCTTCGCCGCCCGCGCCGCCGACACCGGTCGTGGCGCCTTCGCCGCCCGCGCCGCCCACGCCGCCCACGCCGGACGTCGCGCCTTCGCCACCAGCGCCGCCCACGCCGGACGTCGCGCCTTCGCCACCAGCGCCGCCCACGCCGCTCGTTCCACCAGCGCCGCCCACGCCGCTCTCACCGCCGGCGCCGACGTCACCGCTCGTTCCACCGGCGCCGCCCACGCCGCTCTCGCCGCCGGCGCCACCATCACCGCTCCACCCGCCGGCGCCGCCCTCACCCTCGCCGCGCTCGCTGCTCGGGTCTCCGGCGCGTCGCGCGGCGCTCGAGCTGCCGGGTTTCGTTACGGTGATGGAGTCGACGTAGATGACGGTCGGGTTGGTCCAGGGCCCGGTGCCGCCCGCCGTGATCTGGAGTCCGATCAGCTTCACCCGCGTGCGGTTGAAGTTGGGACGAGCCGGGGCCAAGGCATCGACATCCACCGTGATCTCATGCCAGTCTGCCAGCCCGGCGATCGGATTCCACGAATAGCCGATGTTCGCATAGGACAGGTCCGCCCCGTTTTGCACGAACGGCTGCACGCCGCCGTTGGTGCCAGCGTGGGATCTCACGCGGAACGTGACCGTGCTCCCCGTCAGATCGACCGGCGAGGCGAACTCGATGAAGAACTGCGTCGCCGTATTCGCGGTCGTGAACGGAACGGACAGCCGAGCGCAACCGGAGCAATGCTCCTCCGGGACCGAGCTGCCGCCGCCTTCACCCGAGCTGCCGCCGCCTTCACCCGAGCTGCCGCCGCCGACACCTGGGCTGTTGCCGCCATCACCCGAACCGCCGCCGTCGCTCGAGCCGCTGCCGCCGTCACCCGAACCGCCGCCGCCGTCGCTCGAGCCGCTGCCGCCCGAACCGCCGCCGCCATCCGCGTTCGAGCCGCCATCACCCGAGCCGCCACCGCCGTCAGAGCCCGAGCTGGTCGAGTTCGACGACGTGCTGGAGTTGGATGAGCTCCCTCCGCCCGTCCCGCCAGCGCCGCCGCTGCCAGTGGACTCGTCGTCACCGCAACCCGTCAGGGCGAACGCGCCAACCAGCAACCCGTACGCAGCAAAAGAAAGTACCGATCTCATTCGGACCCCTCCTGGATAGACCCCCGCGAGGCAGCGCGGCAGATGTCGCCGTTCGCCACCGCGGCTCCTACAGCACTGGAGCTCTTCCGAGCCAGCCCCGCACATCGCGACGTTATCCTGGACAGAAGACTTTCTCAACAGCCCGGACGGGGAAATCCGTCACCGGGTCTCGACGCGTTTGTCGTTCATCGACGCTGGCGCCGCTGCAAGCGTGGCAGCCACATGAGACCACCTGCGGAGTCGAACCCGAGCGCGGCGCAGCGGCCACATACGACCACCTACGGAGTCGAGCAAAGCGGGGCGCGGCAGCCACATGAGACCACCCGCGGAGTCGAGCCCGAGCACAGCGCGGCATCCCGAGAGCGCAAATCAGCGCTCTCTCATGCCAATCGCTTCATCAGCGACCGTCGTCGCCGCGACGACGTCACCGACAGCGCACCTCGTTCATTCAAGGCACCTCCGGACGCGGCAGCGCGCTCGGCTCGTCGAGCGTGCTGAGCCCCTCGCCGTCGCGTCCGGAATCGTCGTCAGATCAGTGCAGATTGATGCTTCATCACGTCTCGTGGGCCTCCCTGACGGGGAACAGCGGACGCCACGGGATAGCCAGAGTCACTGGGCGACGTGGGTCACCGTCGAGCCTTCCACGGGCTGATAATCGTTGACCACCATCGGCTCCTCGCTCGTCGTGAACTCGTACGGACCCCTCACATGAATCACATCGCCGCTGGAGCCGCCGCCTTCGCCGCCTCCGCCACCTTCGCCGCCTCCGCCGCTCGCGCTGCTGCTGCTGCTCGCGCTGCTGCTGCTGCTGCTGCTCGCGCTGCTGCTGCTGCTCGCGCTGCTGCTGCTGCTCGCGCTGCTGCTGCTGCTCGCGCTGCTGCTGCTGCTCGCGCTGCTGCTGCTGCTCGCGCTGCCGCCGCCTTCGCCGCCTTCGCCTCCGGCCCCGGCCACCCCACCCGCGCCGCCGGCGCCGCTCATACCCCCCGCGCCGCCATCGCCGCTGGTGCCGCCCGCGCCTCCGGCGCCGCCCATACCCCCGGCGCCGCCCATACCCCCGGCGCCGCCATCGCCCCCGGCGCCGCCATCGCCCCCGGCGCCGCCATCGCCGCGCTCCCCGCTACGGCCAAAGAAGAAGCGCTGGCTGCTCGGAGCCCCTTCGCCTGTGCCGGGTCTCGTGACCGTGACGTAGTCGACATCGACAACGGTAGGATTGACCCAGGGCCCCGTGTTGCCCGCCGTGACCTGAACCCCGATCATCTCCACCACGGTGCGGTTGAAGTTTCCATTTGTCGGAGCCAGCGCATCGACATCGATCTTGATTTCCTTCCACTGTCCCAGCTCGGCAAGCGGGTTCCACGAGTAGCCGATGTTCGCATAGCCGAGATCACCCCCGTTCTGCACGAACGGCTGCAGACCGCCGCTCGTGCCGGCACGGGTCCTCACGCGGAACGTGACGGTCGCGCCGGTCAGGTCGACCTTCTCGTGGAAGAAGATCATGAACTGCGTGGCCTGCCCCGCCCTCGTGAGCGGCACGGAGAGCCGCGCGCAGCCAGGGCAGCCATCGCCCGGATCAACGACGCCTCCACCCACACCGCTGCCGGTGGCACCACCACCTGCGCCGCCATCACCGGCAGTCGATGCGCTGCTCGAGCTGCTGGCCGCGCCCGTGAAGCCCGTCGACGTGCTCGGGGGGAAGGGGAAGCCCCCGCCCGTGCCGTCCTCGATCGCGGGGTTGTCCGTGCAACCCATCACGGCGAACGCGCCAACCAGCAACCAACACCCCGCCGTAGAACGAACTGTTCTCATCCTAGCCCCTCCTAGATCCATCCCGCGAGGCCCCGCGGCTGCTGCCGCCGTTCGCCTTCAGCGGCTCCGACCGCGCCCGAGCTCCTCCGAGCCAAACCGCACGAGGCGAGACTATCCTGGACAGAGCAACTTCTCAACAACACGGACGTGTGGATCCGTCGTTACAGTTTAGCGCATTACGCGATCACCGACGCCGGCTCCAATGCGCGCGAAGAAGCCACATCATGCCACCTGCGAAGTCGCGTCCGGAGCGCGGGCGCCCCTCGGCGCAGCGGCTGAGCGCCCTTGGCTGCTCGGCCATGGTGCGATGTCGAGGCGACGGCGGCGCGCGATGCGCGCGGTGCCCGCAGCGCGGCGCCATCGGCCGTCGGGGCGCCGGGCTCAGCGCCCGCCCGATGACGGGGCCGCGGTGGGGTGGAGTAGCATCATGGCAATGGCGACCACATAAAACGAGAGGCCGACCAGGAGGAACGCGATGGCGACACGGTAGATCGTGGTCTTGCGATCGCGGTAGGCGAGCGAGGCCAAGAGCCAGCCGCGCAGATCGTCGCCCGGTTGCTGGGTGAGCCAGCGAATGTGCTGCACCCCCCAGACGATCAGGGTCGCGGAGAGCAGGACGATCGCCACGCCGGCGATGATCAGCCCCTGCGCGTGGGGGCTGGTGCCGGCGATGAGGCGGCCCGAGAAGCCGGTCGTGGTGATGACGATGCCGCAGAGGCCGATGAGCACCTGGGCCCGGTTGTGGAGGACGGCGAACTGCCGCTCCAGGATCCCGTGGAGGGCATCCCAGGACCCGGCGCCCACGAGCTCGACGAGCCGGTCCACCTCTTCCTCCCTCGCGATCTTCTTCATGACAGGCGCCCTAGCACTCCGGCGCCCGCGCCTCATCACGTCCCGCCGCGCGCGCGACGAACAGGCCGAACGCCGCGCTCGTGAGCGCGACGAGGAGCGCGCCCGAGGCCCACAGCACCGGACGGTGCCCATAGCGATCGACGCCCATCCCCACGACGGGCCCGAGCAGCACGAAGGCGAGGCGGAAGAGGAAGCTGCGGAGCGAGACGCAGCTCGCGCGATCGCCGTCGGGCGCGAGGCGCTGCTCCTCGTGGTGGAGCAGCGGCATGTGCAGCCCGCGCACGAGCGTGAGCAGGAAATAGAACGCGACGCCGAGCACGTGGCGCGAGAGTGCGAGGCCGAGGTACCCGGCCGCCACCAGGGCGACGCACGCGAGCAGCGTCCCCGTCATGCCGAGGCGGCGGCCGGCGCGCTCGCTCAGCATCGAGCCGAGCGCGGTGGTGAAGCTCGCGACGGCCCACATGGGGCCTATCCACGCGACCGGGGCGCCGGCCTCGGTCGCGTACAGCGCCATGAGCCAGGTCGGCAGGTACGACGCGAGCGCGAGCACGACGCCGAGCAGCAGCACCGCGCGGAAGTCGGCGCGCTCGAACAGCGCGTCGCGCACGATCGCGCGCATGCGGCCCAGGTGGTCCTCGACCTTCGGCTCGGCGCGGCGGGTCTCGCCGAACCGGAGGGCGATCCCCGCCGCGAGCGCCCAGGCCGCGGCCTCCATCGCGAACGGCAGGCGGGACCAGCGCGCGTAAAGGAAGCCCGCGGCGAGCGCGGCGCTCCCCGAGGCGATCTGCGCGATCGAGCGCATGCGGCCGTACCAGCGGGCGAACTCGTGCTCTTTGCCCTGCTCGCGCAGCGAGTCGAAGAGGAGCGCGGAGTCCGCCCCCGAGACAAGGGAGAACCCGACGCCGAGCACGAGCTCGGCGAGCAGCACCGACCAGAGCCCGCGCGCGAGCGCATAGAGGACCCAGCCGGCCAGGATGCAAAAGGAGGCGATCACGAGCGCGCGGCGGTGGCCCAGGCGATCGGCGACGTAGCCGGACGGGAACTCGAAGAGCGCGATGCTCAGGCTGAACGCGCCCTGCACGGCCATCATCGTGGCCACGCTCATGCCGATGTCCTGCGTCCAGAACAGCGGGAAGATGGCCGACGGGAACATCAGCGATTGAACGCCGTGGTAGACGCAGATGCGCCAGGGGTTCTGCCGGACGGACGACATGAC
The DNA here is from genome assembly GCF_051525235.1 of Sorangium sp. So ce124. Taxonomy (NCBI): domain Bacteria; kingdom Pseudomonadati; phylum Myxococcota; order Polyangiales; family Polyangiaceae; genus Sorangium; species Sorangium sp. So ce124. The sequence goes on along the minus strand of NZ_CP150312.1, from coordinate 2,046,213 downwards.
AGGGGATCCGGGAGCTCACGCCGCCGCCGGCGCGCCGCCGCCTCGCGTCTAGAACTCGGTTCCGATCATGTACCTGAGTTGCCCCGTCTTCAGCGAGAACACGTAAAGCGCCGTCCAGCTGGCGAAGAAGACGTCGTTCGCCGAGATCGAGATCCCGGACGAGACCTGCGACTTCTTGTGAACCTGCACGTCCCACAGCCGCTTGCCGGTGGCCGCCTCGAAGCAGGCGAGGCGCGTGCCGTCTTTGTGATCCTTCATGTCATAAGGGACGACCAGGAACCCGCCTTCATAGGCCCCCGCCTCCACCCCCGTGGCCCGCGTGGTCAGCGGGTCGACGCCGGGCACCACCGTCTTCCAGAGGACCTTCTTCTTGTCCACCGCGGCCACCATGCCGACCTGGCTGCCCTTGCTGCGGCCGCCGAGCAGGAACCGCGGCCCGGGCCCGCTCGGGATGATCGCGCCGCTCACCGACATGCCCTCGACCTCATGCGACCCGGGCAACCCGAGCTCGTCGAACTCGTGCCAGCGGGCGAACCGATAGCCGGGCGCCTCTTCCTGGATCGAGCTCGGAACCGTCTTGCAGGCCGCGTCCTTCGCGAGCTCGCGCCGCTTCCCGGTCGCCGGCTCGAGCCCGTGCTTCGCGTCGTCGACCGTCTCGACGACGATCACGCCGTCGCCCTGGCACAGCCGCCTCGCCTTCTCGCCGAGCAACGCCGACCACGACGGCGTCCCGGTGCGCAGATCATGGGCCTGCACCTTGCCCAGCGCGTCGATCGAGATCATCCGATCGAAGACGATCGCGCGCCGCGCCTCGTGGTTGGCAGCGTCCTTGGTGAGCGCCGCCGTCTTCCAGATCGGCTTCCCGTCGCGCCCATCGTAGGCCGCGATCCACTCCTCGCCGCCGGGAATGTTGCTCTTGCCGATCACGTCCGGCGCGCCGTCGCCGTTCACGTCGGCGAGCATGGGCCGATCGCTGAAGTACGTTTTCGGTACGACGCCGAGGAGCGGCGTCGACCCACCCCTGGACGGCCCCGGCGCGTTCATCACGAAGGCGCCGGCGGCCGCGCCGACCACGACCATGGCCACGACGACCGACAGCACGATGACCCCCGCGGCGTTGCTGGACGGCGGGGCGACCCGGACGACGTGCATGCCTTGCGGGATCGGCGCGGTGGTCGGCTTCCTGCCGCGATCGACGAGCGACCGCGCGCCGCAGTACTGACAGGTGACTGCATCCATCCCCGCCTGAATCGGCAGCGGGGCGCCGCAGCGCGGGCACCTGGTATCGACGATCCGTGCCATCGTCCCACTCTACACGAGCTGCTCGCCGGATTCGCAACACGTTCGACGCGGTGATCCCGGGGCCTTCACCGGAGCCGCGGATCGCGGGCCCCCTGCGCCGCTCGCCCTCGATCCCCGGTCTCCCCGGCGGTCGACGAGGAGCGCGAGCCCTGGCCCGCGTCGACCGCGCAGGCTCGCTGTGCCCCGCTGGTCCTCCGATCGCCGCGCCCCGTTCCCGCGCTGCCTGGGCGCGTCGCAGCCGCGCGTCAGGCGCTCGCGCTCATTCCGCCTCGCGGGCGAGCTCGGCCGCGACCGGGTCGGCGCCGAGCGGGATCAGGAACTCCAGCTTGTCTGTCGGCAAGTGGCCCTTCATCACCCCTGTGAGCGACTCCTTGGCCTCGGGCGTCAGGCTCTCGCCGCTGGACAGCGATCGCACGGTGTCGCGGTAGAGGTGGAGATAGGCGCGCTGCGGATCGAGCAGCCCCACGGTGCCTTGCTCGCCGTGGCCGGGGTACACGACGGTGTCCGGGCCGAGCTCCTGTTCCAGCGTGTCGAGGTTCCCGAGCCACTCGCCCGAGTGGCCGTCCGACAGGTAGGAGTGCGTGCCGTTGAAGGCGGCATCGCCGATGAAGGCGATCGGCGGATCGGCCTTGATGACCCAGATGCTGTCCGCGTGCGACTCGCCGGGCCCGAGATCCTCGACCTGGAACGAGACGCCGTCGAGCGCGACGGTCTCTCCGGACGCGACGATCCGGCTCGGGAAGGTGCGCGCTGCGGGCCACTCCTCGCCGAACACCGGGGTCCACTGCGCGGCCTTGGCCTCGTCGTCCCGCCGGATCACCTGGTCGACGGCCGCCGTCGCCAGGATGGGCGCGTCGAGCCCGCGAACGAGCTCGGTCACACCGTTGTAGTGATCGGGGTGGCCATGCGTGAGGAGCACGGCGAGGAGCGGTTTACCCAGCCCATCGAGCTTCTGTCGCAGCGCGATGGCGTCGGACACGGTGAGCATCGCGTCGACGGCGACGACCCCGTGCTCGGTCTCGACCAGATAGGCGTTCACATAGATGCCGTTCATCCCTGCGCTCTGCGTATGGATGACGGGCGCGGGCGCCGTCGCCCCGCTCTCTGGGTCCAAGCACCCTCCGGCGAGCAAAGCCGCGGCGACCAGCGCTGTTCCAAAGCTCCGTGACATCGTGTTCTCTCCTCGAGCAGCGAGCCCGCGACGGCCCTCCCTGACCGCGTTCGGAGCGGGCGGCGCCGTCGTTCTGCGCTCAGGATAGGAGTCCTTGCCAGGCCTTCTTGGACACCGCTGCTGCCCCTGGAACGTGGCTGCTGTGATGCCGCGTGTGATGCCGCGTCCCGCGACGCAGCGCTGCCCCGCTGGATCCACTGCAGCGGGCGGCCCCTGCCCTCCCGCCCCTAGATCTTCTTCTCTCGCGCGGTCCCGCGCCCGCCCGGGGCCGCGCCCCGCTGGCCCGAGGGCGTCTGTTCCGTCTGTTTCGTCTGTTTCGTCTGTTCCGTCCGTTCCAGCAGGGCCGCGCGGGTGAGCCCTTTCCCGCCGAAGCGCTCGGCCACCTCCGCGACGACGCCCTCGAGGCGCCGACGGCGCTCCGAGGCGACCGGGAACAGGCTCAGCGTCGGGCCGGCGGTCTGGCTCGTCAGGTCGCCGGCGGCGACGCCGACGAGCCGCACCGGCCGCGAGAGATCGAAGCGCGAGAGGAGCCCCTTCGCGCAGATGTAGATCGAATCCGTGTCGCTGACCGGCTCGGACAGCCTCGCCTGGCGCGTCCGCAGCGTGAAGTCCGAGTACTTGAGCTTCACCACCACCGCGCGGCAGGACAGGCCCGCCTTGAGCAGGCGCCGCGCCACGCGGCCCGACAGATCGAGCAGCCAGCGCTCGATGGGCTCCCTGCCCCGGAGGTCCTCCTCCACGGTCTCCTCCGCGCCGATCGACTCCGCCGCGCGGCCCGGGACGACGGCGCGCTCGTCGACGCCCGCGGCGAGCAGCCGGACGTGCTCGCCCCACGCGGGGCCGAGCAGCTCGTGGAGGCGCGGCGCGGGGCAGCGCGCGAGATCGCCGATGGTCCCGAGCCCCGCCGCGTGGAGCCGATCGGCCGCGCGCGGGCCCACGCCCCACATGCGCTCGAGCGGCAGCGGCGCGAGGAAGGCGGCGACGTCGCCGGGGACCACGACGAGGCCGTCGGGCTTCCGCAGATCGCTCGCGATCTTCGCGGCGAACTTGCAGGGCGCGACGCCGGCGGAGGCCGTGAGCCCGGTCTCGTCGCGGATCGCGCGCTTGATCTGCGCCGCGATCGCCTCGCCGTCGCCGAAGAGCGCGCGGCTCGCGGTCACGTCGAGGAACGCCTCGTCGAGCGACAGCCCCTCCACGAGCGGCGTGAAGCGGCGGAAGATCGCGAACACCTGCGCGCTCACCTCGGCGTAGCGGGCGTGCCGCACCGGCACCACGATCGCCTGCGGGCAGCGGCGGAGCGCCTCGACCATCGGCATCGCCGAGCGGGCGCCCGAGGCGCGCGCCTCGTACGACGCGGCCGCGACGACGCCTCGCCGGGAGGCGCCGCCCACCAGGACGGGGCGGCCTCGCAGCGACGGGTCGTCGAGCTGCTCGACCGACGCGAAGAACGCGTCCATGTCGATGTGGAGGATCTGTCGCATCGGTGGTGCTCTTCTGTACCGCCTCGCCGCCCGCGCGCCGCGGTGAAGCGGTGAAGGCTGAACGTGGACGCGAAGGCTGAACGTGAACGCGAAGGCTGGACGCCGCGGCGGCGCCGTGCTGCGCGGTAGCGTCGTCGCTCGTTTGCTGCTACGGGTCGACTCTACTTCTTCCTTCGTCAGCCGGACACGTTGGACCGCGTCGCGGATCGTGAGTCATGACGTCGAGCGCCGCACGACCGAACTGCCCCCGTTGCGCCGCGCGCCGGCGCAAGGCGCCCGCGCTGCTCGCGGCGGCGTCGCTCGCGCTGGCGTCGAGCGCGGCCGCGGCGGACGAGCCGCGCGCCCCGGAGCGCTCCGGCGCGGGCGAGGCGCCCACTGCGCAGCGCGCGCTCGTGCTGATCGTCGCCGGGCGCCCGGGCTCGCCGCTCGAGGCGCACGCCGCTGCGCTCGTCGCGGCGCACGTCCGGCCCTCGGGCGTCGGGCTCCACGTGGTGCGGCGCGCGCCGGCGCCCGCGCTCGATGTCGGCGAGCGCGTGGCGGCGGCGCGCGCGCTCGTGGAGCAATGGTCCGCGCAGGGCGCGCTGTGGATCGAGGCAGGCCCGGGCAACGAGCTCGCCCTCTATCTCTTCCCGCGCGGCGGAGAGCGCGTGTACTCGCGGCGGTTCCCTGCGCCTCCCGGGCGGACGTCCGCGGCCGTCGAGGCGCTCGCGAACGTCGCGGGCTCGGCGGCGGCGGAGGTGCTGGAGGGGCCCATCACCGGGGCCGGGATGGCGAGCGTCGAGGTCGGCGGCGCCGCGCAGGCCGCGCCTCCGCCGACGCCGTCCGCGCCGCCGGACGCGCCCCCGCCGACGCCGTCCGCGCCGCCGGACGCGCCCCCGCCGACGCCGTCCGCGCCGCTGGACGCGCCCCCGCCGCCCGCGGCCCCTCCGTCTCGACCGCCCGCACAGGCGCCCCCGCCGACGCCGTCCGCGGCGGCGCCGGACGAGCGCCCTGCGCCGCCGCCCTCGATGCTCGATCACGCTGATGCCGCGTGGTGGCGGCGGTGGTTCCTCTCGGCCGGCTACGCGGGCGGCACGTTCGGAGCGCACGTCCCCTGGCAGAGCGCCGTCTCGCTCTCGCTGTCGTGGACGCCCACGCCCGATTCCTACGTCGGCGCCGGCTACGACTGGATGGACACACAGCACCTCCAGGTGGAGCGCGCGGGTTTCGATCTGGATCTCGATCGGACGCCGCTCTTCGCGAGCGGGGGCCACCGCTTCGACATCGGGAGCGGGCGCTGGGCCTTCCATCTCGGCGGCCGGGCCACCTTCGACGTCGTCTCGCGGAGCGGCGCGTGGCGAGCGCCGCACGCGCTCTGGAGATCGCCGGGTCCGCGGGGAGCGTCCTCGCCAGAAGGACCGCCTCCGGCGTTCGACGAGCGCGTGACCGACCTGCTGATCAGCCTCGCGCCCACGACGGGGCTGAGCCTCCGGCTCTCCGATGAGCTCCGCATCTCCCTCTGGACAAGCCTCGACGTGCCGCTGAACCGGCTCTCGACCCCCGCGCCGCAGGTCGCCGATCTTCAGCCCGATCCCGTGCGCTTCCTCGGCGGGATCGGCCTCGAGCTCGGGCCGGCCAGGCGGAGCGCCCCGCCTCGTACGGTCGCGGGGCGGTGACGGCGGGCGCGGCGCGTTCTCGCCGCGCCGGGCCACCGTCGCTCCGGGCCACCCTATAAAAATGACTCGATCGTGCCCGCGGGAGGCACAGGGTCACCGTGGTCGTGGATGGACAGGCTCTCCTCATGAGTGTGCGCTTGACGGAGGGGTCGCGCGCTCACCAGGCCGAAGGTCCCCTCGTTTCCTCCATCGATCTCGAGCGGACCCGCCGCGCCGGGGCGGGTGATCCCGCGGCCCAGGCGTGGCTCGTGGCCAGGCTCCTCCCGGGCGTCCGGCAGGTCGCGCAGGCGTTCCTGCGGCGCTCGGCCGACGCGGACGACGCCGCGCAGCTGGCGACGCTCGCCATCCTGAGGGCCGCGCCCGCGTACCGCGGCGAGGCCGCCATCGAGGGCTGGGCGCGGCGCATCGCCGTACGGACCGTGCTGCGGTACCTCCGCGCCGTGCGGCGGCGCGACGCCCCCATCGCAGGCGACCTGTCGGACGCCGAGGAGGTCCCGGCGTCGTCGCGCGGGAGCGCCCAGGAGGCGCTCCCCCGCCACGTGCGCGATTACCTGGGGGAGCTGCCCGAAGCCCAGCGCGAGGCGCTGATCCTGCACCACGCGCTCGAACACACCGTCGATGAGATCGCCGAGATGACCGACGTCAGCCCGGACACCGTGCGCAGCCGCCTGCGCCTCGGGATCGCCGCCCTGCGAAAGCGGGTCCGGCAGGACATCGCCGTCGGCCGGAGGAGATCGCCGTGAAGACCACCGTGGCCCATGCCTCGGACGAGGAGCGCTGGATCGCGATCGTCGCAGCCGAAGGTCGCGGGACGCCGATCGGGCCCGAGGACGCCGCGTTCCGCCGCCGCTACGAGGAGGCTCACCCGGAGCTCGCCGACGAAGCCGCGCTCTGGGCCGACCTCGGCCGGCTCGGCGCGCGGCGCGGCGGGGCTTCCGGCCCCGTGGACGACGACGCCCTGGCCGCGCGGATCCTCGCGCAGATCGCCGACGAGGCCGGGGCGCAGCGCGTCCCTGCGCCAGAGGAGCGCCCCAGGCGGCGCGCGATCGTGCGGCGCGGGATCGCGGGAACCTTCGCCGGCGTCGCGCTCGCGGCGACGATCCTGGCCGCGCTCGCGGCCGAGCTCATGAGCCGGCGCGACGTGGCGCCGCCGCCCCCGCGCGCACCAGACGTGGCGCCCGCGCAGGCCAGCGCCGGGATCGAGCCGCCGCCGCGCTCCCTCGACATCCAGCCCGCCGCCACGGCGCCCGCGCCGCAGGAGCCGCCTGGCGCGGGCGTGGTGGAGGCCGCCGGCGCGGCGGCCGCTCCTAGGGCGGGGACAGCGCGCGAGGGCCACCGCGGCGAGGCGCGCCCCGGTCCGAGCGCCGACGAGCTGCTGCGCGACGCCCAGCTGGCGCTCGCCGCCGGCCGCGACGCCGACGCGTCGGCCGCGTACCTCGCGCTGCTCGCGCGCCATCCGGGCAGCCCCGAGGCGCACGTCGCGCTCGTGTCGCTCGGCCGGCTCTCGCTCTCGGGCGGAGATCCCGCCACGGCCCTCGGCTATTTCGAGCGCTACCTCGCGTCCGGGCGCGGCGGGCTCGGCGTCGAGGCGCGCTACGGCCGCATCGAGGCCCTGCGCCAGCTCGGGCGCGAAAGCGACGAGCGGGCCGCGATCGACGACTTCCTCTCACGCCACGGCGACAGCGTCTACGCGGCCCGGCTGCGCGCCCGCGCCGAGGGCGCGGCCGAGCATTGATGGAGCGTTGATCCTCCTCGCGAGGCGCCTTCAAATTCATTGACTCGATCTCCGCGCCGGCGGGCACAAGGAGGGCAGGCAGCCGCGCCTGAAGCGCCCGCTCTAATACTCCAGCCGCACTTGGTCCGAGGTTCGGCTGGAGGCCTAAGGAATCCCCTCATTTGAACAGGGAGGCGGGGAGACAGGGAGTATTTTGAATCTCTCCTCCCCGTCTCCCCGCCTCCCTGTGAATTTTCTGAAGAATTCACGGTCGGTGCCCCAACATCCTTAACGACGAGGAGGCTCGCGTGAGCGCGATCCTGCGATTGAAAGAGCTTGCACTCAGCGACACCGGATTCGTGTTCGATCCCGCGTCGGGCGCGACGTTCACCGTCAATCCCACCGGCTTGTGCGCCCTCAACGCCATGAAAGAGGGGCTCTCGCGCGAGGAGGTCGCCGCCCGGCTCCGCGAGCGCTTCGACATCCGCGGGGGCGACCCGGCGCGCGACGTCGGCGAGTTCGTGGAGCTCCTCCGGCAACACGGCCTCATCTCCGCCGAGCCGGAGGGAGCCCAGTGAAGACGAGGCCCCGCACCATCGCCGTCACCGGCCTCAACGCGACCGACAACCCCGCCCCCGGCGTGGGCGTCATCCGGGCGCTCCGCGCGGGCGGCGACGCCTCGCTGCGCATCGTCGGCCTCGCGTACGACGCGCTCGATCCCGGCGCGTACGCCGGCGACATCGTGAGCGACGTGTTCATGATCCCCTATCCATCGCAGGGCCTGGAAGCGTTCGTGTCCCGCCTCGAGTACGTCCACCGCCGGGTCGGGCTCGACGTGATCATCCCGACGCTCGACGCCGAGCTGCCCTCGTTCATCGACATCGCGCCGCGGCTCCACGCGATGGGGATCGGCACCTGCTTGCCCACGCGCGAGCAGCTCGATCTCCGCTCGAAGGCGAGCCTCGCCGCGCTCGGCGCCCGCGCCGGCATCCGGGTCCCGCGCACGGCGGCCCTCTCGGACGCCGACGAGCTCCTCCGCATCCACGAGCGGGTGCCCTACCCCTTCCACGTGAAGGGCGTGTTCTACGGCGCGACGCTGGCGACGACCTTCGATGAGGCGGTGTCGGCCTATTACAAGGTGATTGCCCAGTGGGGCCTCCCGGTCCTCGTCCAGGAGCACGTGACAGGGGAGGAGCTCGATGTGGTGGCGGTCGGCGACGGGGAAGGCGGGCTCGTCGGCGCCGTGCCGATGAAGAAGATGCTCCTCACCGACAAGGGAAAGGGATGGGCCGGGATCACCGTGCGCGACCCCGAGCTCGTCGGCATCGCGCAGGCCTTCGCGGAGGCGACGAGGTGGCGCGGCCCCTTCGAGGTCGAGGTGATGCGCGACGCGCACGGGCGCTATCACCTCATCGAGGTCAACCCGCGCTTCCCGGCGTGGGTGTACCTGAGCGTGGCTGCGGGGATGAACCTGCCTCGCGCCGTGGTCGATCTCGCCGCGGGCGCGCCGATCGAGCCGCTCCGCGGCTACGAGGTCGGCGCGATGTTCGTCCGCATCTCGATCGATCAGGTCGCGCGGATCAGCGACTTCCAGAGCATGGTGACGACGGGCGAGCTCGTCCGTTCAGGAGGCCTCTCGTGAACAGCCCGGTCTACGAATCGCCCAGCATCGTCCGGCACCAGATGGGGGCGATGAACAAGTTCGGCCGCCTCCAGGGCGTGCGGCCCCTCACCCACATCGACGGAGTCGCCATCGCCGATCTCGTCGCCGAGCACGGATCACCGCTCTTCGTGTTCTCGCAGCGGACGCTCGTGAACCGCTACCGTGAGCTCCACGGCGCGTTCGCGCGCCGCTGGGCCAAGGTGCGGATCGCCTGGTCGTACAAGACGAACTACCTCGAGGCGATCTGCCGCACGTTCCACCGCGAAGGCGCCTGGGCCGAGGTCGTCTCGCCCTTCGAGTACGACAAGGCGATCCTCGCGGGCGTCCCGGCCGAGCGGATCCACTGGAACGGCCCGTACAAGCCCGACGCGGCGCTCGCGCGCGCGGTCTCCGGCGGCTCGATCATCCACATCGACAACCTCGACGAGCTCGCGCGGATCGAGCGGGTCGCCGAGCGGGTCAAGGCGCGCCCGAAGGTGGCCATTCGGGTCAACATGAACATCGAGGGACTCGCGCCATGGAGCCGGTTCGGCCTGAACCTCGAGTCCGGCCAGGCCAGGGAGGCAGTGAGCCGCCTCGTGAGCGGAGATCGCATGGAGCTCACCGGGCTGCACTGCCATATCGGCACGTTCATCCTCGACCCGGGCGCCTACGGCAAGGCGGCGTCCAAGCTGGCGCGCCTCGCCAACGAGATACGCGCCGCGCACGGGATCCGGCTCTCGTTCCTCGATCTCGGCGGCGGCTTCGCCTCGAAGAACACGCTGAAGGCGCAGTACCTCCTCGGCGAGCAGGCGTCTCCGTCGTTCGAGCGCTACGCCGAGGCGATCTGCGACGGCCTCGGCGAGCTCGATTGTCCCGCGCGGGAGCTCCCGACGCTCGTCCTCGAGACGGGCCGCGCGCTCGTTGACGACGCGGGGTACCTGATCGCGACGGTCGAGGCCAAGAAGCGCCTCCCCGACGGGCGCAGCGGCCTCGTCCTCGACGCGGGCGTCAACCTGCTCTTCACCTCGTTCTGGTACAAACACGATGTCGTCCCGGCGCAGGAGTTCAGCGCCATGCAGGAGCCCACCGTGATGTTCGGCCCGCTGTGCATGAACATCGACGTGGTGCGCGACACCATGCAGTTCCCGGCGTCCTCCCCGGGAGATCGGCTCGTGTTCCGCAACGTGGGCGCCTATAACGTGACGCAGTGGCACCAGTTCATCACCCTCCGTCCGGCGGTGGTGATGGTGAGCGAGGGAGGCGCCTCCTGCATCCGCCGCGCGGAGACGCTCGACGATTTCCGCGCCGTCGAGGACGTGCCGGCATGGCTCAGGTGATCCCCGCGCCGACGAGCGGCGCGAGCGGCGCGGCGCACGCGACCTGGACGGCCCGGCGCCGTCGGGTCGCGGCGGCCGTGAGCTCGCTGTTCGCGAGGAGCGGCGTCGTCGAGATGGGGGAGTCGCTCCTCCGGGTCTACGCGCACATCCTGTTCTCGCGCTCGCCGGCCGTGGGGCTGCTCGTGCTGCTCGCGACCGCCACCGTGCCTCGCGCCTTCGTGTTCGGCGTCATCGCGGCGTGCGCGGCGAACGGGGCCGCGCTCCTCCTCGACCTCGAGAAGGACGCCGTGAGGGACGGGTCATACGCGTACAACGCGCTCCTCGTCGGCCTCGGCGTGGCGCAGTCGTTCACAGCGGACGGCCCCGCTGTCGCCGTCGCGCTGCTCGGCGCCGCCGCGTGCGTGGTGGTCACGGCCGCGCTGCGCTCCCTCTCCGGTCCCGGCTCCGGCGGCGCCGCCGGCCTGCCGGTGCTCTCGCTGCCGTTCTTCGTCGTCTTCCACCTGACGCTGAGCACCTCGGCGTTCTCCGGGCTCACGCTCGCGGCGCCCGGGCAAGGCCCGCCCCCGATCGAGGGCCTGCCCGCGCCCATCGCGCTGTTCACGCGGTGCCTCGGCGGCCTCTTCTTCCTGCCCCGCGCCGACGCGGGCGCGCTGGTGCTCGCCGCGATCCTCGTCCACAGCCGGATCGCCGCGCTCCTCGCCGCGCTCGCGTTCGCGGCGGTGCTCGGGCTCGCCTCGCGATGGCTCTCGCTCCCTGACGGCGCGCTCGACGTGCTCGGCTACAACGCCGTCCTCACGGCGGTCGGGCTGGGCGGCGTCTGGTTCGTCCCCTCGGCGTCCTCGTTCGCGCTCGGCCTGTCCGGCGCCGTCGCCGCCGCGCTCGTCACCGCCGGCGCGATGGCGCCGCTCGCGCGGCTCGGCGCGGCGCCGCTGATCCTGCCGTTCAACGTCACCGTCGCCGCCGCCCTCCTCGCGATGCGGCGGCGCGCGCGCGACGAGCGGCCCAAGGCCGTGGATTTCCTCCCGGGCACGCCCGAGCAGAACCTCGCGTACTTCCGCACGCGGCGCGCGCGCTTCCAGCGGTCGCCGCACGGGGTGAGCTTCCGGCTCCCGTTCCGCGGCACGTGGACGTGCACGCAGGCGGTCGACGGCGCGTTCACGCACAAGGAGCAATGGCGCTATGCCTTCGATTTCCAGGTGATGGACGAAGGTGGCCGGGCCTTCCGCGGCGCCGGGAGCGCGCCGCAGGACTTCCACTGCCACCGGCTGCCCGTGGTCGCGGCCGCCGACGGCACCGTGGTGAAGGTCGAGTCGAGCGTGCCCGACAGCGACGTCGGCGCGATGAACCTCGAGCAGAACTGGGGCAACCACGTCATCGTGGCCCACGCGCCCGGCGTCTACTCCATGGTCGCGCACCTCGCGCGCGGGACGCTCAAGGTCGTGGAGGGGCAATGGGTGAAGCGGGGCGACGTCCTCGGGCTCGCCGGCAGCTCGGGTCGATCCCCCGAGCCGCACCTGCACTTCCAGCTCCAGTCGACCCACAAGCTCGGCGCGCCGACGCTCCCGTGCAGCTTCACCGACGTGGTCACGGTCGGCGAGGAGGCGCGGCTCTGGCCCAGCCTGGAGCCGCGGGAGGGCGACGCCGTGCGCTCCATCGAGGCCGACGAGGACGTGTCCGCGTACTTCGGCTTCACCTGCGCCGACACCTGGGCGTACCGCGTCGGCGCGCACGTCGAGCGCGTCACGTGCGACGTGGACGTCTACGGGCGGCTCCTGATCCGCTCGGAGGACCGCGCCGCGTCGCTCTTCTACGGCAGGAGCGACGACCTGTTCACGAGCTTCGACGCGGTGGGCGACGACGCGTCGGTCGTTCACCTGCTGCGCGCGGCGCTCCCGCGGGTGCCGCTCGAGGGCAGCGCCTCGCTCCGCTGGGCGGACACGCTGCCGGCGCGGCGGTTCCGCGCGGTCGCGCTCCGGGCGCTCGCCGACTTCGTCGCCCCCTTCCTGCCGGGCGACGGGATCGAGATGGACCTCAGGATGCGCCGCGAGGGCGACCTCCTCGTGGTGCTCGGCGAGTCGCGGCGGCGCGATCGCCGCGGCGAGCCGCTCGTGCGGACGCGGGCGGAGCTCACGAGGGGCAGAGGGCCGCTCAGGGTCGAGATCACGGCGCAGGGCCGCACGCGGGTGGCGGAGCGGGTCCAGCACGCCGACAGGAAATTCACCGTGTCATTCGGCGAGGAGACGTCATGAGAGCGAGTCGATGGTTCTTCGTGATGCTGGTCGGTTGTGCCCTGAGCGGCGTCCCTTCCGGGGCCGCCGAGGCGGAGGGGAGGCCGGCGGACCTGTTCCAGCTGTCCTATGACGCCGAGGCCGCGGGGAAGGTGCAGGACGCGCTCGCCGCGCTCGATCGCCTCCCTGCGCCGCAGAAGGATGGCTATGTGGCGGAGCTCCGCCGCGGCTGGCTCTATCACAAGCTCGGGCGCAACAAAGAGGCCGTCGACGCGTACGGCAGGGCGAGCGCGCTAGAGCCGAGATCGGTCGAGTCGCGCGTCGGCGCGCTGCTCCCGCAGATGGCGCTGCGCCGGTGGGCCGACGTGGAGGCGACCGCGCGGAAGGCGTTGCAGCTCGACCCCGCGAACTACCTCGCGAGCCTGCGGCTCGCGTTCGCCCTGTACAACCTGGCGCGCTACCCGGAGGCGGCGACGATCTACGGCCGGCTCGCGGAGATGTACCCGAGCGACGTCGAGGTGCGCTCGGGCCTCGGCTGGTCGCTGCTCAAGATGGGCAAGGGCGGCGACGCCGCGCGGGAGCTCCGGCGGGTCCTCGACATCGCGCCCAAGCACGCGCTGGCCCGGGACGGGCTGCGCGCGGCGGGCGTCTCGAACTGACGGTTGGCGCGCGCCGGCGCGCGCCGCGAGCCGTCCGGGTCGGGTCAGCCGCCGGGGGGGCCCAGGATCACCGGCCCTGGCGAGAGGAGGTGGGTGCCATTCATCAACCAAACCGCCATCTGGCTCGTCCCCAGGCGTTGCCACACGACGTCCGTCATCAGATCGCCGTTGACGTCGCCGGCGGCGATCGCTCTCCAGCCGCCGCCGATCGGCCCGGGGATCACCGGCCCCGCGTCGAGGAGCTCGACGCCGTTCATCAGCCACACCGCCACGAGGCCCTTGTCCTCGTTGGACCAAAGCACGTCCGCCATGCCGTCAGCGTTGAAATCGCTCGCCCAGAGGACTTCCCATCCCTCGCCGATCGGCCCGGGGATCACGGGCCCCCGCCCGAGGACCTCGGTGTTGCTCATCAGCCACACCGTCATCAGGTTGTGCACGTCGTCGTTCCAGATCACGTCCGCGATGCGGTCGAAGTTGAAGTCGGGCACGGAGCCGATATCCCAGTCGGTGCCCGGCCCCGAAATGAACGGGCCCGGCGCGAGCAGCTGGCTGCCATCCATCAGCCACACCGTCATCAGGTTCTTCTCCTCGTTGTAAAACAGCACATCCGAGCCGAGGTTGCGGTTGAAGTCGTTCGGCCGGATCACCCAGCCACTGCCGCGCGGCCCGGGGATCACCGGCCCCTGCGCGAACGGCCGGCCTCCGTCCATGTACCAGATCGTTATCAGGTCCCGCTGATCGTGCCGCCAGATCACGTCCCCCATGCCATCGACGTTGAAGTCGTTCGCTATGGCGATCCAGCCGCTGCCGGCCGGCCCATGAAGGATCGGGCCCGGCGTGAGCAGCTGGACTCCGTCCATGTACCAGATGGCCATGCGGCTGCGATCGGGGTCGATCCAGAGGACATCCTGTTTTCCGTCGAAATTGAAGTCGAGCGTCTGGATGATCCTCCACCCGTAGGTGCTGGCCCGCTGTTCTGCGACCCCGAGGGTGGGAGTCGCAGGCGCCGCGGATCCGCCCTCGTCGGGCAGGTCGACGTCGGAGGCGCAGCCGAGCACGGCGTGAATCGCAGCGGCGGCACACAGATACTTGGTCACGACCACAGGACTCGTCACGCTCGCCTCTCCTGCGCCGCGTGCGCGGCACGGCCGCCGATCCTGGGGGAATGCGCGACCTCGCCGGTGGGCACGCCGCTCACGCGCCTCCTGGAACGGCAAGCGCCAGTCCATCCGAGACCGGCGTTGGCGCCGGGAGCGCTCGCGCTGCGGACGCCGCCGTGGCGCGCGCAGGGGAGCGCGCTCCACTCCACGCTTCTTGCAGGGAGCGTCGCCCCATAGGACTTCTATGCTCATCGAGCTGGTCTCACGGAGGACTCCCGAGCTCACGGGCTGGCTGCGCTCTGGCCGCTGCCGTCTCGGAGTCGGAAGAAGAGGCCTCCCGGGACACCGGGACGCGGAAGGCGACAATCGGCTCCTCGGCGCACTCCACGCCGGAGTAGCTCCGTCGCTTCGCTGCTCTGATCGCAACCCAGGGGAGTGAACATGTCTGTTCCTGACGTGAAGCTCGTGCTCGGCACGGCGATGCTGCTCGTTCCATCCATCACTTGCGTGAGCCCGCGCGAGGCGCCCGAGGTGCCCGAGCACGCGGACAGCGGCGCACGAGCCGGGATCGGCGAGGCCCGGCAGGCCCTGTGTTTTGGTAGGACGATCACGAACGTCCTCGTTCTACCGGATACGTTCCACTGGGAGGATGCCGCCCACCTGCTCCGCGTGGCGGAGGGGTTCGGCCCGCGGACGCTCAGCGTCTCCGTATCGGCGAGCGTCACGCCCGCGGTGCGCGTGCTGAGCACCGTCACGCCCCGGCAGCCCCCGCTCGCGACGCCCTCGCGCCCGGCAAGCAGCCGCGCGCTCAACAACTTCTGGCCTTTCCCGGCGCTATCGGAGGACGAGCCGTTCGGGTTCTTCCAGCCCTTCCCGGGCATGCCGGGCGGCTTCCCGGGGGGCGACGACGACACCTTGGGCCCTCAGCCTTCGACGGGAATGTCGGGCAGCGGCGGCGGCTGGAGCTATCAGCCCGCGCCGGGCATGCCGGGCGGCGGCACCTGGGGTCCTCAGCCTTCTTCCTCGGCCACGTCGGGCGGCGACATGTCCTCGGGCGCGCAGCCCACGCCGGGCCCGCTGGACGATTGCGTGCCGTCGGACGAGCAGATCACCAAGGCGGTCGGGTTCGACGTGAGCGCGACCGTCGCGCTCGACGCGACCTCGGTCCTGTTCGTGCCCACGGCCGCGCTCGCGCGGGTCTCGGCCTATCCGGTCTACCAGCAATACACATGGGATATCGTCAGCACCACCGGCTGGAACTGGGAGACCCGTGCAGGAGAGACCGTCGTCGTGGGCTCTGGCATTGCCTACAGGCCGATCGGTATCTATTTCGATACCGACCTCATCTATGATCTGGCCGCGATCGGCGGCGGTCTGATCGATCCGGGCCCGTACGTGGACCCCGGCGGCAACGGCGGCGCGGGCAACGGCTCGACCCCCGGTGACGACGGGGGCGGCGGCGGCGCGGGAGCCGGCGGCGCCGGGGCTACCGGCGGCGCGGGCGGCAACGGGGCCACCGGCGGCGCGGGCGGCAACGGGGCCACCGGCGGCGCGGGCGGCAACGGGGCCACCGGCGGCGCGGGCGGCGGGGCCACCAGCGGCGCGGGCGGCGCCGGCACCCAGGACGGCTCGGGCGGTCCTTGGATCATCGATCCGTAGACCGCTGGCAGCGCCGGCGCTTCAGATAGGGCGACCGGCACCGGCACCGGCACCGGCGGCGGGGGCTCGCAAAGCAGCCGATCTCGGCGCTCCCGCGCGCCGCCCTACCGCGCCGCCCGCGCGATCTCGTCGGCCGCCCGCGCCCTCTCCTCCGCCGACTTCGACAGCGGCCCCGTCAGGAGCGCCTGCGCCTCGCGGAAGCGCGCCGCCACGTCGGACCAGTAGCTCGCTTCCGCGCCCTGCGGGGCGGCGATCTGCTTGATGACGGCCGCGTCGTACGCCGCGATGCCCGCGTACGTCGAGGCGGGCTTCGCGCGGGCCACCCAGTCGAGCGCGGCGAGTTCGCCGAGGCCCAGCGCCGCGAGCGGCGCCCGCCGCATCATGAGCGCCGCGTCCTCGGGGCCGTTGCGCAGGCCGAGCGCGACCGCGAGCAGCGCCGTGGCCTCGGCGGGGCGCGGCGTGTCCTTGGGCCACGCCGCGAGCAGCGCGGTCGCCTGATCGAAGTCCACGGCCCGCCAGTAGAGCCGGCCGAGCTCGAGCCGCGCCCTCGCATAGAGGAGCCTCGACTCGGGCGACAGCTGCGCGGTGCGCAGCGCCGCGCGGTGCTGCAGTGGAACGCCCCGGCCGAGCAGGACGCGCAGGAGCTCGGGCCGCGCCGCCGCCTCGGGCGCGATCAGGCGGCCCGCGTAGTACGTCGGCAGCCGGGCCGCGAGCCGCTCGACGGCCGACGATGGGGGGCTGCCCGCCGCGAGCGGCGGCAGCTCCAGCGTGTCCAGCGCGTCGACGCGCCGGCCGCCGTAGAGGCGGGAGAGCATCTCGCGCGCGCCGTCGACGCGGGCGTCGTGGAGCACGCCGACCGAGGAGAACTCGCGCAGGCCGACGAGCGCGGCGTCACGGCCGCGGGCCTTCCAGGGATCGATCAGCTGATCGAGCTCGCCGTAGTAGACGTTGGCGAGCTCCGCGTCCTTCCGCATGGCGTCGGGCAGCGGCGCGGATCGGACCGCCTCGACGAGCCGCATGTCGGCCCGCCCGGACTCCACGGCGACGATGCCCTTCGCGTAGAACGGAAGCTCGACGCCGCGCCGCCCGAGATCCTCGATCGCCCGGGCCTGCTCCGTCACCCACGCGAAGAGAGGCCCCTTCGTGAACGCGAGGACGCGCTGGACATCGTAGGGCGGCCGCAGCGTGGGCGGCTCGGTCGCGGTGCGCGCGAGCCGGGCCGAGAGCGTCAGGCCGAGCAGCACCTGGTAGAGGTCGCCCCGGAGCGCGCCGGGCGGCGTTTCGAGGAGCGGCGCGGCGATGGCGTCGCCGCAGGTGATGGGCGCGAGCTCGGCCCGGAGCGCGCGCGCGAGGCCCGCCTCGAGGCCCGCGCACGCCTCGACGCCCGCGAGCCGCGCGTCGCGCTTCGCGACGTCGTCCTCGGCGAGCGCGGCGTCGAGCGCCTCGATCGCGCCCTGCGCGTCGCCGCAGGGCTGCGCGGGCGCGACGGGGGCGCGCCGCGCGAACGCCTCGCAGGCGCGCGGCGCGGCGGGCACGCCGGCCGGCGCCGGGGGGACCAGCGCGGTCTTCGGGTCGAAGGGCGCCGGCTTCAGGATCGGGAGCCACTCGTCCTTGAGCGTGCCGTGGACGGCGAAGGCCTCTTCCTCCGGGAGCGGCGCCGGCGGCGGGGCCGCCGGGCGGCCGTCGCCCGGCGAAACCGGCGCGTTCGGCGCGGGCGGAGGCGCCCCGGCGCAGGCCGCGAGGGAGAGCCCGATCGCGGCGGCGAGGGCGTTGAAGGCGAAGTGCGAGCGAAGGTGGGAGGGCATCACGTCTCCTTGGACACGGGCGGTCCGCAAAGGTTTCGCGGACGAGCGGCGGGCGTCCATCACAATCCGAGCGGCGGCGCAACCTGCGCGTCGCCCACGGCACGACGCCGCGGCCGGCGCCCGACCTGGGCTCCCTCTCTCTCGGTCACGCCCTCACGGCAGCCCGACAACCGCGTTCGACGGGTATCGATCGCAGAACGCAAACAGCGAACCTTGTGGTGCGCATCGCACCCACGGCCCTTGACAGCTCCGTCCTCAATGCGATGTCATCGTCTCGAAGGACAACCATGTACACTGGGATGCCTACCGTTCGGGACTGCCTCCATCGAGCCGGCGCGTGGCTGGGTTCGCGCAGGCGACGCATGCGCTGTATGGAGACCGGGCTGATTGTGGGACTCGCGTCCCTGCTCTCCGCTTCATGCTCGTCGACGGCGCCCGATGAGCCCGATGAGCCCGAGAACGCCATCAAAATTGGGGCCCTCCTCCCCTTCTCCGGGAGCGAGTCGGCCATCGGCCGCAACCTCGAGCAAGCCATGTTGCTCGCGGTCGAAGATCTGACCGCCGCGGGCGGGCTCGGAGGGAGGCCGTTCGACATCGAGAGCCGAGACAGCCACTCGAGCCAGGAGCGCGGGCTCGACCAGCTTCTCTCGCTGATCTACACGGATGACGTCCGCTACCTGGTAGGGCCAGAAGAGAACGAGCTCGCCCGCGACATCGCGTTCGAGGTGAAGAAGGAGGACCTCCTCCACATGCTGCCGGGCTATGCTGCGCCCTCCATCGCGCGCCGTGATGACGTGGGCGGCAGGATGAGGCTCGCCCCTTCCCCGTTCGCCATCGGCTGCGCGCTCGCGAAATACATCGTCAGCGACGGCGTCCGCACCGCCAATAGCCTCTCCGCGCGGGACGACTACAACACAGGCGTCAGCACCGAGTTCACGACCCATTTCGCGGCGCTCCAGGGCAGGATCCTCCCCTCGGTGACGTTCAAGCCGGGCGCACAGACGTACAAGGACAAGATCGAAGCCGCCTTCAACCTGGACGACCCGGAGCGGGCGCCGGCTGGCCGCACGCTGCTGGCCGCCTATCCCGCCGCCGCCTCGACCATCGTGACCGAATGGACCGTCCGCGGACGTCCGGGCAGGTGGCTCCTCGGCCCTGCATTGCACACCGAGGTGTTCCTCGCCAACATCCCTCAAGGCACCCTCGATGACGACTCCTATGGGATCTCGCCCTCGCTCAGCCTGCGGAGCGAGTGCAGCCCCAAGGACGACACCGGGGAGAAGCTCGACTGCACGAACTGGAACGCCACCGCCTTCACCTATCACTTCTCCCGCCGGTGGAACGGCGAGGTCCCGTTCCCCGCAGCGCACTTCTATTACGACGGCGTCGTCCTCATCGCGATGGGCCTCGTGTACGGCTACGCGACCACCGGGCAGATCATCACGTCCGGGCATGAGCTGCGGCAGAAGATCCTCGAGCTCAACGATCCCAAGAACGATGTGGCCTTGTGGTGGGATCTCAACACCGCGATGGCCAAGCTCCGCGCGGGGACTCCGCTCCGCTACGTCGGAGCGGCCGCCGAATACGAGTTCGACGCCTACGGGGCGAGCCAGAATCACATCATGCAAAGGTGGGTCATCGAAGGCGACCAGTTCCGCGATCTCGACCCCTTCGACGCCAAGTGCGTGGTCCAGCAATGATCTAGAGCGGTCTCCGCTCTGCTAAACTGCAGAGCAGAGCGACGGTCTCCCGCACAGGAGACGGGCCCAGATCGGCGTTTTCGGCGCGGAAGCGCACTCCGGTGCGCTGAGCACCGAAAACGTCGAGGTGGGCCCGTATCCGAAGCGGGTGACCGTCGCTCAGTAACGGTGTCGTAGCTCGAAGAAGATCTCGCGCGGCGCGAGCGGGTACTCGAAGCCCGAGAACCCCGGATCCGGGCCGAAGGTGCCGAGGATGTTCTTGGCGCGCACGGCCAGGGTCGTCTCGTGCCCGGGGATGATCCACAGGTTGCGCGCGACCAGGCTGGCGTTCCACCTGAGGTACGTCGGCAGCTCGAACGCGCCGCCGGCCTCCAGGGTGCTCGCCTCCGCGGACCGCCGGGGCCCGACGAGGATCCCTTGCGTCGAGAGCTCCAGCGGCACGGAGCTCGGCGACGGCAGCTTCACATAGGCCCCGGCACGGGCGATCCAGCTCGGGTAAGCGACCATCGACGAGCCGACCAGATCCGCCTGGTACCCCACCTGGCCGGACTCCCGGGTGGAGTGCACGGTCTCGAACGACCCGTAGCCCCCGAAGGCGTCGCCGTGCCGCAGCTCGGCGCGGGTCGCCCAGATCAAGGACTTCTGGCTGGACACATTCAAGGCCGTCTGGTTGATGCCCCGCGGGACGAACTCTGCCTTGTCGTTCAAGAGGCTGTACGACACCCCCGTGCTCGCCGAGGCCCAGACGGCAGGCCTCCACGTCAGCTCCGCATCCACGGTGTGGATGAGCTGAGGCGACAGGCGCTCATTCCCGATCACGTCGCCCGGCACGAGCGGCTGGGCGAAGAGCAAATACGGGGATGGCGCCTTGAAGGCGCTGCCGTACAGCAGCTTGGCCACGACCGTCTTCCCCAGGTGCGAGGTCGCCCCGAATCGACCGGTCAGCTGATTGCCATACTTGCTGTGGTGATCGTAACGGAGCCCGCCCGTGAGCTTCAGCCACGGATCGAGCACCTTGAGGTTGGCGCTAAGGAGCGCCCCGATGTCGACCAGCTCGGCCGATTGCCGCTCCCGCTCCGGCGAGCCGAAGGACTGCCCCGTCTCCTTGGTGACCCGACGGAAAGACGGCATGTCCTCCTTGTCGTAGACGGACTCCAGATTCAATATCAGGTTGAATCGGTCCCATGGCATCCACCGGGCCTCGACGTTCGCGTCCACGCCGCGATACGCCATGCGCCGCTCGATGTAGTACCAGCCGCCGGCGACGTCCACACGATCGGCCGGCAGGACGCCGCCCTGGAAGTACATCCCCTGCACCGCGAACGCGAGCTCCCGGTTCAGCTGGAAGAGCCCGTCGACCGCCACCCGACGCTGCTGGAGGCTGACCACCGTGCCGGCGCGGTTCCCGTCGTCGTCCGTCCCGCCGGTGAGCTGTGCCCATTGCGCAAAATCCCCGCCGCGCCGGAGGCCTGACCAGTAGGCGCTGAGCCTGAGGTGGTGCCCGCGCTCGGGGCTGCGAAACCCGATGCGCGCCCCGACGACCCCCGACATGCGCTCGAGGTTCTGGGCGTCCAGGCGCCCCGCGTTGTAGGGCGGGATGAGGGCCGCCGGGGACTGGGTAGGCATCTCCAGGCCGCTTCGATCATCGAGCTCCCCCGCGGCCGTCAGCATCATCTCGAAGCGATCGGTGAACATGCCGCCCACCAGGTCGAGACGGCCGCGCGGGTGGTCCCTCGTCACGCCGACTTGCACCGTGCCGTCGACGAAGGGAATGTCCTCCGGATCGAGGGTGATGATGTTGACGACCCCGAGGAACGCATCGGCGCCATAGAGCGCCGACGCCGGACCGCGGACGATCTCGATCTGCTTGATGGCCGACAGCGGTATCAGCTCCGTGCCCAGCCAGTTGCCGCTGGTGGTCCGGAACGCCGCCGATCGCCCGTTGATCATCACCTTGATCCCGCCGCTCTCGGCCCCCAGCCCGCCCGTCATCCCCTGCACGCCGGCGTTCGGCAGGATGTGATCGTCGATAAGGTAGAACCCGACGACGTGCTCCAGCACCTCGCCGACGCTCGTATATCCCCAGCGCTGGATCTCTTCCGCGGTGATCGCCGTCATGATGGCGGGCGCGTCGTCGAGGGTCTCCAGCGTCTTGGTGGCCGTCGACACCTCGACGTCGAGCAGCCGCAAGAGGTCGACGTCCTCGAGCGCGTCGTTCCGGCGCTCACCCCCCACCGCCTTCGGCGCTGCCGACGCCGTCGCGGCCGTCGGCTGGGCCCATGCGAGACCGGGGATCGAAGCGATCACCAGCGCGACCATCCACCTGGTTTCGAGTGAGGCAAGCATCATGCGGGTTCAGTGGGCTCCAGACCTTCGTCCATCGTCGATTCGGCGCGATCGTCACGTCGCCTTGGCGGTCGCGGCGAGCTCCTCCTTCAGGGCAACGCTCACGGCGTCGAACTCGTCACGTATCCGCGCGAGGTCGCGGGCCTGCGGCAGCTCGCCTTGACTGGCGTCGAGCTGCATCTTCTCCGCCAGCTCCGCGACGCGTCCCGCGCCGATCGAGAGCATGCTGCCCTTCAGCTTGTGAGCGTTCGCCTTGATCTCTGCAGCCACGGCGCTCCGGATGACCGCCTCCAGGCCATCGAGCTGCGCCGGGACGTTCTTGAGAACCAGCTCGATCAGCTTCCGCGAGCGCGGGACCTCCGGGTCGAGCACGGGCGCGCTCGACGCCTCCGTCGCGGCGGCGGAGAGAGACGGAGACGACCCGGGCTCCTCCCGGCTCAGGACCACGTGGCGCCACAAGGTCTTCTGGAGAGATTGAGGGCGCACCGGCTTGGCCAGATAATCGTCCATCCCCGCGGCGAGCACCCGGTCCCGCTCGCCGACGAGCGCGTGCGCCGTCAGCGCGATGATCACCGTGTGGCGATTCCTCGAGCGCTCCCAGGCGCGGATCTCCTGGGTGGCGGTGTACCCGTCCATCACGGGCATCTGACAATCCATGAGCACGGCGACATACTGCTTCCGCTTGACGCACTCGAGAGCCTCCTGGCCGTTGCACGCGGTCTCCACGCGCAGCCCCAGCTGCTCCACCTGCTCCATCGCCACGTAGCGGTTGATCTCGTTGTCATCGACGACCAGCACGGGGAGCTTGCTCGCGATCTTGCCCGGCTCCACGCCGGGCTTGCTCGGCGGCGGGGTCGAGGCGCCCGTGAGCGCGCTCTGCAGCGTGTTGTAGAGCTCGGAGACGCGGAGCGGCTTGGGGAGCTGCGTGACCATGCTGGAGTCCATCCCGCTCAACGTCACGCTCGATCCCATGTGGTAGAGCGCCACCACGGGCAGCGTCTGCAACGCCGGAACCGACTGGATGGTCTTGAGGAACTCCTCGAGGCCGAGATCGTCCATCTGGACGCCGACGACGGCGGCGCTGAACGGCCGCTTCTCCAGCACCGCGAGCTCGAGCCGATTGATGGCGTCCCTGCCGGAGGTCGCGGACTCGGCGTCGAAGCCCCAGGCCACCAGGTGCTCCACAACGACGTCGCGCCAGCTCCTGCTGTTCTCCACCACGAGCGCGCGGCGCCCGCTCGCCCACTCGGCGGAGCGGATCTGCTCGCCTCCGGCCGTGACGCCGACCCGGATCGTGAACCAGAAGCGGCTGCCCTGCCCCGGCGTGCTGTCGAGGCCGACCTCGCCGCCCATGACCTCGACGAGGCGCTTGCTGATCGCGAGCCCCAGGCCCGTGCCGCCGTGCTTGCGGACCAGCGAGCCGTCCACCTGCGAGAAGGCCGCGAAGAGCTTCTTCTGGTCGTCGGGCGCGATGCCGGGGCCGGTGTCCACCACGGCGAGCTTGATGAGCGCCGTGGCCTTGTCCTGCTGAGAGGTCGAGGCGTCGATCAGCACCTCCCCGCGCTCGGTGAACTTGATCGCGTTGCCGACCAGGTTCGTGAGCACCTGGCGGAACCGGTCGGGGTCGCCCACGATGCCGGTGGGGACGCGGCGCTCGACGCGGTACACGAGCTCGAGGCCCTTCTCGTGCGCCTGGCTCGCCATCAGCTCCGCGACCTCCTGGATGACGAGGCGCAGATCGTAGGAGACGTGCTGCGCCACGTACTTGCCGGCCTCGAGCTTCGAGAAGTCGAGCACGTCGTTGATGATCGACATCAACGTGTTGGCGGAGGCGTCGACGGTCTCGACGTAACGCCGCATCTTGCCGTCGAGCGACTGGTTCTGCATGAGCCGGATGACCCCGAGGATCCCATTCATCGGCGTCCGGATCTCGTGGCTCATGTTGGCGAGGAACTCGCTCTTCATCCGGGACGCCTCGAGCGCCTGCTCGGTCTTCACGCGCAGCTCCTCGAACGCCTGCTCGTTCGCCTCGACCATGCTGTTGAAGGCCGCTCCGAGCAGCTCGAGCTCGTCGCCGCTCGTGATCTGCACGCGCTCCCACTTCTTCCGATCCACGATGGGCGATTCGGTCGACGGCGCGCTCGAGCGGAGCCCGGTGGCGATGGCCCCCGCCGCCGTGCGCAGCGCGAGCAGCGGCTCGGTGATGTGGACCGCGACCCGCTTGACGAGGAAATAGCTGGCCGCCCCGCTGCCGAGGATCAGCGCCACGATCAGGCCGAGCGTGGTCACGAGCCGGTTCGCGGCGAGGTCCCGGGCCTGGACCATGCGCTCGACGACGCCCCTCGTGCTGATGCCGTAGATCACGGTCCCGGCGTGGGTCCCCTCCGAGATGACCGGGGCCGCGACCTCGAGGACGTCATCCCCGCCCAGGGGGTTCTGCCGCCGCCGCAGCACGAGCCGGGTCTGGTGCGCGGTGCTGATCCCGAGGGACTCCAGGTCCGCCGTGGTGAAGTTCGGCGCCGCCGGGCTGGGCGCGTCGTTCGAGGCGGGCACCCGGGCCAGGCCGCTCGCGGCCCAGACCCGGTTCTCCGCGTCGAAGAACAACCCGTAGGCGATGTCGTTGTTCTCGGAGACGGTCTGGTGAATGAGCGCCTTGACATCCCCGAAGAGGTTGTCCGCCACCAGGCTGCGCAGCGCCAGCGCCTGATTGAAGCCGAGCAGGCGCGCCTTCTCTTCGAGACCGCTCAGGAGCTCCTGCTCACGCTTGGCCTGGACCGCACGATCCGTCGAATAGATGAGCGCGCCGCTCGCGAGCAGCGTGGTGCCTCCGAGCAGCAGCAGCGCGCCCAGGATCAGGCGCAGCAGCTTGATGCGGAGCGAGCCGTGGGTGTTCGGGGTTGCCATGCACTCTACTTTGGACGCCTCATCGAGGGCGGCGGGTTAGAGGAGGACGACGCCGCAGAAGACCCCGCAGACGAGGGCGGCGGCGGGCTGGTCTTCCCGGCGCGCGCGGCCACCGCGCGCTCGACCGCCGGCGCCAGCGCGACGTGCAGCTTCGCTTTCGAGACGATGCCGTCGGCGCCGACCTTCTCGCCGATCGCGCTCAGCTTGTCGATATCACAGCTGGAGACGAGGACGATACCCAGGTTCGAGAGCTGCGCGTTGTCGCGGAGCAGCTTCGCCAGCTTGTCGCCGTTGATGGTCGGCATGTTGATGTCGAGCGCGACCACGGAGATCTTGTCTCGCTTGATGACCGCCGTCGCGCCGATGGGCGTGGCCAGCTCGACCACGTCGAAGCCGGCCCTGACCAGGACGGCGCGCATCGCCTCGCGAGCGATGTCGTCGTCATCGATCACGAGCACCCGGATCATGACGGCGCGCTCCAGGAATGGCAGCTACGCGTGCGACGCTCCCCATGCGACGAGCAGATGGCAGGCGAGCCGGGGAGCTCGATGGTTCGAGCTAGCCCGTCGCATCGTGACCATGTGCCCGGTTGGAAAGGTAATCGCACGGCGCCTCCATTCCCCCCGATACGCGCTCACCTACCGATGAGAAAGTCAACTTGGCCGAACTGGCTGGAATTCAGGCCGAAGCGCCGTGCGAGCCTCACGTCGACCAGGCGTTTCACCGAGATGGGCAGGCGGACGCCCGACGACCGGAGCTTCCAGTCCGCGTCCGCGAGCTCGTAGAGGAGATCCGCCGCTTGCACCGCGAGCGCCTGGGTGTCGGGGATGGCCGCGAACGTCCCGAACTCCGCGTGCTCGTTCACGAGCGAACGCACGGCCACGACCACCGGAGCGCCGAGCCGGTCCACATAGGGCAGCCAGACGTTCGTCAAGAACCTCGGGCTCAGCAGGCCATTGTCGTTTGGCAGCCAGATCGCGTCGACCTTCGCCCGCTGGAGGTTCACGAGCGCGGCGCGGAGGTCCTGCACGCGTGGCTTGTTCGAGAGCTCTTCCTTGACGAAGGTCAGCTTCTCGACCTGCATGAGCGCTTCCTGTCGCGCGATGTGATCCGCGAAGCCCTGGCGGTACACGACGCCGACCCGATGAGCGTCGAGGCCCAGCGTGCGCAGGCCCACCATGGCCGTGACCGCCGGCACCTCGTAAGAGATGGCGACCGAGTTGGGGACGGTGCGCTGGAGCTCCTCCGCGAAGGACGCCATCAGGATCAGCGCGACCGGCGGGGTCGGGACGGTGCGCGCCCACTCGCGATACAGGAGCACGGTCGAGTTGTTGACCAGCACCACCGCCTGCGGACGATCGCGGGCCACGATCCGCGCCACGAGGTCAGGGCTCGAGTCCTCGCTGCGCAGCAGCGAGGTGATGACATTGTGTTCCTGGGACAGCTCGACGCGGAGCGATCTCAGCATGTCGTCGAGCTGCGGGTCCGAGGGGGCGATGACGGAGATGACCGGCTTCGCGTCCGGAGTCGGCGCCTTGAGCGACGGCGCCGGGTCGCTGGCCACGTGCGTGGCCGGGCCCGACGAACAGCTCAGGGACAGCACGAGCCCCGCGAGGGCGGAGGCCCGCAGCAGCGAGCGCCGAGAGAGGGGACGCGTCGACCTTACTTCCATTCGTCAACCCCCAGATCGGCGAGCACGTGTTTCGGGAGCCTCCGGATCGCGCTCTCCACCGTTTGGCGCTCGCTCAGGAACGTGACCGCCACCAGCCCGACCTTCGCCGTCGAGAGGCTGAGGATCGTGAACGTCA
Source organism: Sorangium sp. So ce124 (assembly GCF_051525235.1). Taxonomy (NCBI): domain Bacteria; kingdom Pseudomonadati; phylum Myxococcota; order Polyangiales; family Polyangiaceae; genus Sorangium; species Sorangium sp. So ce124. Next base: position 2,019,699 of record NZ_CP150312.1, on the reverse strand, counting down.
TCTTGCTTCTCGACTCGAAGTCAGAACGAAATCGCTCCGGGAGAAGGACCGCGTCGGCCGTCTGGAACTGGAGCAGCTGCAGGAGATCTTCGATCTTCGTGACGCGCTGGACCTCGGGCGCAGCGCTCACACCCAGCAGCCCCGCTACGAACTTAGGGAGCGATTTTCGTTCGACCAGATCGACGATCCCATATCTGAGACCCGAGAGCATCTCCTTGGTCAGCGCCCTCGTCGAGACCAGGAGGTACTGCTCCGCGTCGCTCCCGGCCTTCACGCCCTGGATGTCGGCGGTCCGATTGAGCGAAGCCAGGACCGGCTTCGGCGAGAGGGCCGCGTCGGGCGGCGCCGACTCGAGCGCTGCTTTGAAATCGCTCAACTTTCCGAACACGGTGACATCGACGCCGGGCATCGACTCCTCGATCTTCTGCTCGAGGGCGCGAGCGCGAAGCGGTGTCACCGCATACACATAGAGCGTGGCCACGGGCCCGGCCGTGGTCGGCGGGCTGAGCAGCAGAAGGCAGCACCCGATGAGCAGCGCCGCCCCGAGCAGGACCATCGGCGCGCGCTTCGATCGGAGCCACCGGCGAGCCGGAACTCCGGTCCTGTCGGGCCAAGCGCGCTCGGCGAGAGTCCTGAGGAGTGAGCGGAATCCCCCGTGCCGGACCGGAGGAGCCGCGCGGTTATTTCGTGGCATCCACGATGACGCCCAGCGGGTTGCGATTCGCGCTCGACACGCGAGGTGCCCCACGGCCCGCTCGATCGCTGACCGCCGTGCCCCCATGGAGCGCCTGCAGCTCGTTTCCACCCGGCTCATGTCCTCCCGGTCATCATGGTAGGCAGCGTAGCCGATGGTTAACCCTCTTTGTCAAGCGCCCCCTGGGAGGCGCCCCCGCGTCCCCACCGAGCTTGGCGAAATGGGGACGTCGGAGAGGGTGACGACACCCGACGGCCGCTCCCCCGCCCGCAGCCGGCCAGCACGACCGCGCCGGCGCCGCCGCGCGCGCCAAACACCGAGGAGAGCGCTTGACACGCTCCTCACGCACCTCGGTGTCAGGGCTCGATCTCGAGCCCCAGGGGCGCCATGCCCCCCGCACCGCGGGAGCAAGAGACGGCACCTCGGAGAAAGCAGCAGATGGCGCCCCGGATTCGCGCGATACATCATGCTTCGTCGGCCTACATGGTGAGCGATGGTGCATCGTGATGCTCGGTAATTTCACCTTGTCATGCACAAACAGCAGAATCCCCGGGTGCGCCGCCGCTCCCCGCCAACGAGATCGAAGACTCGCGCTTCGCGCGCGATCCACTTACCGCGTACCGCTGGCGCTCTGCTTACCGGCTACCGCTGGCGCTCTACTTACTGCCTACCGCTGGCGCTCTGCTTGCCGCCTACCGCTGGCGCAGGACGATCGCGGCGTCCCGCTCTCCGGTGCGGCGTCCCGCCAACAATCGCTCCGACAACGGGATTGTAGTCCATCCGGTCGCCGCACAGCAACCCTCGCGAACCGCGGCCGCAGGGTCGGGGTGTCGCGGATCACAGCGGATGGCGCGCCACAGAGACGCTGGCGCCGGCCGCCGCGCAGACGTGAGGCAGAGCGCCCTGGGACCCGGCATATTTGCAAGGAACTCTCGTGACCTGGAGAACGAAGGTTCCACTCGAAGGGTACTCAGTACTCAGCCAGCGGCCGGGCAAACCGCTGCCCGCCTCTGCCCGGAGCGCCGGGCGAGCGGAGCGGCTCGCCCGGCGACGCGGCGCGCCGCGCTCCGGCGCGCCGTCGTCTCAGTACCACTCGCTGCCGAGGCCCAGCGTGAAGGTGAACGTCGGCCCGTCTGGCAGGAACACCGGGTGGAGATCCGCGCTGATCGCGAAGCCGCTCCGCCGCGCGCCGCTCCCGGCCAGGCCTCCGAGGATCAGGGCGCCCCGCGCGTGAGCGCCGAAGTACCAGGCCGCCGTGCTCTCGCAGCCGGCGCTCGGGAGCGGGATGCCGCCCTCCGGGACCTCCGCGCCGCAGGTCGCGACGGCCACGTAATCCATGGAGGGTCCCGCGCCGAGATCGAGGAAGTGGAACAGCGTGAAGCCCGCGAGCACCGAGTTGTAGTCGATGAACCCCGCCTCGAATCCAGCGCTGTTCTCGGTGCTCTCGGGGGTGAGCGTCACCATCGGTGTGTTCTGGTAGTATATCGCGAAATAGTGGTTGACCTGGACACCGAGCCGGCCAGAGAGCGCGAAGACGGCCCCCGCGCCCGTGGGTGACTCGATGATCCCGCCGCTGAGCGACGTACCGAAACGAAAGCGCATCCCGTCCTTCTCGCCGTCCTCGGGCTCCGTCGGCTTCTCCTCGGGAGCGGCCGGAGCCGGCGGAACCGGCGCGGGCGGCTCCGGAGCGGGCGTGTCCGCCGCCGGCGCGGACCGCGGCGCAGGCGGCGGCGCGAGCGCGGGTGCAGGCCGCGGCGCGGACGGCGGCGCAGGCGCGGGTGTGGACCGCGGCGCGGGCGCAGGCCGCGGCGCAGGCGGCACCGGTGTGGGAGATGGCGGCGGCAACGGCGTGGGAGCAGGCGCTGGCGCTGGCGCGGGCGGCACAGGTGTCGGCGCTGGCGCGGGCTGCACCGGGGTCGGCGCTGGCGCGGGCTGCACGGGTGTCGGCGCTGGCGCGGGTTGCACGGGTGTCGGCGCTGGCGCGGGTGGCAGCGGGGTCGGCGCAGGCGCGGGTGGCAGCGGGGTCGGCGCAGGCGCTGGCGCGGGCGCAGGCGCGGGCTGCACCGGGGTCGGCGCAGGAGACGGCGGCGGTGCTGGCTGCGCGGAGGCAGACGGGAGCGGCTCTGGAGGAGGAGGCGGCGGGAGGGGAGCGTCGCCCTGGGTCAAGGCCGTCGCCGAGACCGCCAACGGAACGGTGAGCGCCGCGAGCGCGGCAAGCCAGCGAGGGGGTGTCATCCGATCTTCCTCGGCGCACTCCTCGCGGCCGTCAAGCGCCCGGAGGTGCGCGCTGTCGGCCGCGGTGCGCCGCAGCGGATGATCCGCCCGCGAGCCGTGGAGCGCCAGCCCATCGACGACCGCCCGATGCACGTCGCCCCCCGTCCCTCCACTTTCCTTCACGGAACGCGGCGGCACCGGTCACCAGCCCCTCGACCCATGCGCCGAGCTCGCCAAGCCCTCCTCTGCGGTATCAGCCCCCTGCTCGGGATCCTCTTCTCCGTGGCTTGCGTGGAGGAAACGCTCCCCTCAGCCGCGACCGGGAGCGGCGGCACTGGAAATATCCATGAGACGAGCGGCGATCGGTCGCCCGAAGCGCAGGCGACGTATATGCGAGAAGCGGTGCCTCTCCTCGAATCGGACCCCGACGTCTTCCGGTACGCCTGGTTCTCCAGGCGAACCGACGCGATCCCCCACGTGGACCTGCTGGGCGCGCGCGGTGAGCTCACCACGCTCGGCGAGCTCTACGTCTCGCTGCGCCACGAGGAGGAGTGCAGCTCGTGACGGCCCGCGCGGCGGTCGCTCCGTCAACGCCTCCGCCCGCCGGCGCGGTGCCCGCCGTCCCGGCGGCCGGCGTGCAGGCCGCGCCGCTCGACTTCGCCGACGTCTACGAGGAGATGTTCCCCTTCGTCTGGCGGACCGTGCGCCGGCTCGGCGTGGACGCCTCGGCGCACGAGGACGTGTGCCAGGAGGTGTTCGTCGTCGTGCACCGGCGGCTCCCGGAGTTCCTGGGCCGCTCGTCGCTGAAGACGTGGGTCTTCGGGATCGTCGTGAACGTCGTGCAGACGCACCGGAGATCGCTGCGCCGCAAGAGCCCCGCCCACCGCGGGACAGGAGAGACCGTGGATCCCGAGCTGCTCGCGGGGCCGAGCAGCCTCAGCCCCTACGAGGCCATGACGAGGGCGGAGGCCGCGCGCGTCGCGCACGAGCTGCTCTCGTCGCTCGACGAGGAGAAGCGCGTGGTGCTCCTCCTCGCCGAGCTGGAAGAGATGCCGGCGGCGGAGATCGCGCGGGGCATCGGGGTGAACGTCAACACCGTCTATGCGCGGCTGAGGGCCGCTCGACAGGCGTTTTCCGACGCGGTGCACCGCCACCACGCCAGGATCCGAGGAGGCCGCAATGGATGAGCTGCGGGCCGGGGAGCGAGCGCTCCTGAACGCCCTTCGTGACGAGGACGAGCCGACCGACGACGACAGACGTCGGATGCGCGCGGCCGTGTGGGCGAGGCTCGGCCTCGCGGGGACGGCGGCCACGGCCACGGCCGTTGCCGCGAGCGCCGAGAGCGCCGCGGGCGCCGGAGCCGCCGGCTCAGCGAGCGCCGGCGCGGCTGCGCACGCGGTCGGTCCCGCCGCCGCGAGCATTGCCGCGGGCGCGAGCACCGCGGTCGCAAAAGGCGCGGCCATCACGCTGCTCGGCGCCCCGATGAAGATCGGGCTGGCGGCGCTCGTCGTGGGACTCGCGACGGGGGCCGCGCTCTACTTCCCAACATTGTCGACACCGGGCGAGGCGCCCGATGCGCAACGCGCGCTGGAAGCAGCGACGGGCGCGGCCGAGGCGCCCCGAGCGGAGCGCGCCGCCGCGCCCTCCAGCGCTCTGGGCGATGAGACGCCTGCGCCCGCCGAGGCGAGCGCCTCCGCCAAGGCCGACGGCCCCGACAAGGCCAGCGCCCCCGCCGAGACCAGCGCCGCGCCCGGGGCCGCTACAGCGCGCGCGATCGCGCCGCGCACGCCACGGACGGCGGCCGCCGCGAGGCAGGGCTCCGAGGGGCTCGACGCGGAGATCGCGCTGCTCCGCGACGCGCAGCAGGCGCTGCAGGCGGGCCAGTTCGCGCAGGCGCTCTCGAAGCTCGACGAGCACGCCAGCCGGTACCCGAGGGGCGTGCTCTCGACCGAGCGCGAGGCGTCGCGCGCGATCGCGCTCTGCCGCTCCGGCCGCGCGTCGTCCGGCAGGGCGATCGCCGCGAGGCTGCTCGCGAAGAGCCCGGGCTCGCCGCTCGCGACGCGCGTGCGCGCCGCGTGCGGACAGGAGGAGTAGAGTGCGCGGGTGCACGTCTCAAGGTGGGCGCATGCGCCGTCGATCCTGCCGGCGCTGATCGTCGCGGCAGGGCTCCTGCCCGCGCGCGCGCTCGCGGCGCCCGCCGAGCCGCGCACCATCGATCTTCGCTGGGAAGCGCCCGAGGGGTGCCCGCCGGTCGACGAGGTCCGGAACGAGATCGCCCGGCTGCTGGGGACGTCGGAGCAGCGCCAGCCGATCGAGGTCGAGATCGCGATCGCTCGCGAGCGCGGCGAGCGCCTCCGGCTCGACCTGCGCATCCGCGCGCCGGCGCCGGGCGAGCGGGTGATCCGTGGCGACGACTGCGCGTCCATGTCGCGGGCAGCAGCGCTGATCGTCGCGATGTCGATCGATCCCGACGCGGTCGCGCGGAGCGCTGCCGCGCAGCCCGCGCCACCCCAGGCGGTCGCCGCCCCCGCCGCCAGCGCGCCGCGCCTGCCGCCTCCCGCGCCGCGCCGCCCACGTCCCGCGCCGGCGCAGCCGTCCGCTGCGAACGAGCGCGACGTGGAGGGAGCGCTCTGGGTGAGCGCGCAGCTCGAGCAGGCGCTCGTCCCGACGATCGGCGTCGGGCTCGCCGCAGGCGGCGGGATCCGCAGCGGCTGGTTCCGCGCGGACGGCGCGGCCGGCGTGGTGCCGTCGAGCTCGAGCCACATCGCGGGGCAGGCTGCAGGCGCCGAGTTCCGGCTCTGGTTCCTCGAGGTCGACGCGTGCGCGCTCCCGCTCGAGCGCCCCATCCGCGTCTACGTCTGCGCGCTCGGCCGCCAGCACTGGCTCCGCTCCAGGGGGCGGGACGTCGATGAGCCCTTCACCCTCACGACGCCGATCTTCGCAGCCGGGCTCGGGACGCTGCTCGAATGGCGCATCGCCGCTCCCGTGAGCGTCGAGGGCGCGCTGCACGCCGTCGTCCCGCTGAGGCGGCCCCGCTTCGTCGTCGAGAACCTCGACGGCATCGTTTACCGCCCCCCGGCCGTAGGCCTCAGCGCGCGCCTCGGTCTCGCGCTGGCCTTCTGAGCCTCAGGGCATGTCCGGGCCCGCGCGCCACGCGGCCTCGATCGCGCAGCCGGCCAGCGCCCCGCGGTAGAGGCGCAGCTCGTCGTAACGCCCTCCGAAATACGGATCCTGATCGAAGTGGGACCGCCCCAGCCAGTTGTTCGCGTCCTGGATGGCCGAGAGCGGAAAGCCGACCGGCGTGCTGCCGAGGAGCGCACCGTCGAGGTAAAGCGCCAGGGTCCCCGCCGCGCCGTCGAAGACCGCGGCGAGCTGATGGATCTCGGCGTCATCGAGCGTGGGCTCGGTGGTGACCTGCACCTGACCCGCGGCGCCGCTGTCGCTCGCGAGCGCGGCGATACCCGGCGGATCGAAGCCCGTCGAGGGGGTGATGACCAGGTAGGACCGCCCAACGCTCGCGTCGCCTTCGACGGGATCCTCACCTGTGCTGCCGATGCCGAAGTCGACGACGCGCAGGTACGCCCCTCCGCCGTTGCGGGCGACCCAGACCATGACGGTGACGTCGCTCAACCCTGTGAGGAGACCCGCGGGCAGATCGACGTAGTCGTCCTCTCCGTCAAGGGTGAGCACCCCTCCGCCGTCGAGGCTCGCGCCGCCGAAGATCTCGCCGTCGGCGCCGCCCACCGTATCGGCGACGACCTCCCCCACCCCGTCGAACGTGTACCGATGAGCCAGCGCCGGCAGCGCATCACAGGGGGCCGCGCCGCTGCCCCCTTCGCCGCCGCTGCCCGCCTCGCCGCCGCTCCCCGCCTCACCGCCGCTCGGCGCCCCACCACCACGCCCCCCTTCCCCGCTGCCACTACCACCTTCCCCGCCGTCGCCCACAGCCGACGTCGGAGTCATACGCCCCACCGCAATCTCCACATCTGCCCCACATCCGGATAAGCCGAGGAGCAGCGCCATCATCGTAGTCTTCCGCGCGCACGACACGGGCTGATCCTAGCGCGGGCGTGCGGTCGATTCGATCACGAAAGGCGCGCGCCCCGGCAACGAGGGGGAGAGTGCTGATTCCACACGCGGGAGCCGACCATGATGTGCCGACTTGACCGAGTGTTCGCAAGTCCCTGGCTCGTCGCCGGGGGATGTCTCTTGAGCATCTCGTGCACTGGCATCCTCGGAGCCGACGACGCTCCGGGACCGGGGCTGGAACCGGGAGACGACGCCGCCGCGCCAGGCGGGATGCCTTTGCACCACATGACAGCATCGGAGTACAACAACACGGTCGCCCACCTCCTGGGCACGCGCCTGCGGCCGGCGGACGGATTCCCGGCCTCCGGCGCGAAGGGCTTCGACGCGAACGCCAGCGCGCTCTCGAGCCTCTCGCAGGTCCTCGTCCAGGGGTACTACGACGCCGCCAAGAAGCTGGCGGCCGACGCGTTCTCGAACGAGGCGCAGCGCGCCCGGATCCTCGTATGCGACCCGGCGGAGGGCGCGGATGACGGGTGCGCGCGCGAGATCATCGAGCGCTTCGGGCTGCGCGCCTTCCGGCGCCCGCTCGAGGCGGCGGAGGTCGACCGGTACGCGGCGCAGTACGACGACGCGCGCACCACCCTCGAGATGTCCCCCGTCGAGGCGGTGCAGCACGTCGTCCGGACCCTGCTGACGTCGCCCAATTTCTTCCTGCGGATCGAGGTCGGCCCAGACTCGAAGCGATCGCCGGGCGCCCTCGGCGGCCACGAGATCGCGTCGCGCCTCTCGTACCTCCTCTGGAGCTCGCTCCCGGACGAGGAGCTCTTCGACGCCGCAGAGAGCGACGAGCTGGCCACCGAGGACGAGCTCCGGCAGCAGGTGGATCGCATGCTGTCCGACCCGAAGAGCGCCGCGTTCTTCCAGAACTTCTTCGGGCAGTGGCTCGGGACCCGCACGCTCCCGAGCCACACCGTCGACACGACGCTGTTCCCGGGCTGGAACGACGAGGTGAAGGGCGCGATGATCGAGCAGGCCAACGCCTATTTCACCGGCTTCACGACCGGCGAGCGGCCGTGGTCCGAGTTCCTGACGGCGCCCCACCCGGAGAGCCCGCTGCTCGCGCCGCTCTACGCGAACGACCCCGAGGCCGGGCGCGGCGGGTTCCTGACGCTCCCCGCGTTCCTCACGCTGTCTTCCCGCGCCGAGCGGACCTCCCCCACGTCCCGCGCGAAGACGATCCTGGCGCAGCTCTACTGCGCCGACCTGGCCCCTCCCGCCGGCGTGGATATCCCGGAGCTCGAGGCCGCGGGAGGCGACTCGGGCCCCGTCGACAACGTCCGCAAGAAGCTCGAGAAGCACCGCGAGTCGCCCGACTGTGCGGGCTGTCACGATCTCCTCGATCCCATCGGGCTGAGCCTCGAGAACTTCGATGCGATCGGCGCCTACCGGACCGAGTATCCGAACGGCGACGCTGTCGACGCGACAGGCAAGTACGGGAGCGCGGAGTTCCAGGACATCTCGGGCCTCATCCCGGAGCTCCAGAAGGACCCTCAGCTGGGGATCTGCCCCTCCGAGCAGCTCTTCACCTATGCGTTGCGCCGGCGCCCGAGCGGCGGCGACAGGGACACGCTCAAGGAGATCGCTGCGCGCTGGGAGAAGGGGACGATCGCGGATCTGGTGAAGCAGGTGGTGACCAGCGACGCGTTCCGCCTCCGCGCGGCGAAGGTCGGGGCGAAGTGAAGCCGCAGGCGTTGTTTCCTCACGGAACCAGGCACGAAGGAGCGATGCGCACATGAAACGCGGAATGACACGCAGGAACCTGTTGCGCGGCGCGGGCGTCTGCCTGGCGCTGCCGTTTCTCGAGAGCCTCGCCCCGCGCAGGGCGCGCGCCGGGGAGCCCGGCACGCCGAAGCGCTTCTTGCTCTGCACGTTCCCGAACGGGGCGCCCCACCACTGGTGGGAGACGGCGCCCGCGTTCGGCAAGACGCTGAAGGGCGCCGATTTCAAGCTGCCGAGGGTGCTCGAGCACTTCGCGCCGGTGAAATCGAAGATGCTCATGATAAGCCGCCTCGGCAACCACACGTGGAGCAAGGAGCAGAACGCGTTCCTCGAGCCGTCCCACTCGCGCTGCATGGCCGCGCTGTCGACCTGCGTGGACGCCGATGAGCTGGGGAGGGCCGCCGGGCAGGACCTCGGCGAGTGGGTGGGCAACGGCGTCTCGGTCGACCAGCTCATCGTGCAGAAGGCAGGCCCGGAGCAGGCGACCCGCATCCCGTCGCTGCAGACGGGGCTCGGGGTGAAGCCCGGCTTCTTCGACGGGCGCAGCTACGCCTACAATCAGGCCGTCTCCTGGAAGAGCCCGCGCGAGCCCCTGAAGCGCTCGGTCAACCCGAAGGCGGTGTTCGACGCGCTGATCAACGCGGGCGCCGCGAGCGCGCCTTCGGTGCCAGGGCAGACCGACGAGCAGGCCAGGATCGAGGCGGAGCGCCGCGCGGCGACCGAGAAGAGCGTCATCGACGCGGTGCTCGCGGACGCGAACTCGCTCATGCGCAAGGTAGGCTCCGACGATCGCAAGGTCGTCCAGCAGTACCTCGACGCCCTGCGAGAGACAGAGAAGAACGTGACCCGCATCCAGTCGACGATGACCCCGTCGAGCCTGGGCTGCAGCCCGATCGGCGAGCCCGGAGTCGTCCCCGAGCCGCCGGGCCAGCAGGAGGGGCTCAACGAGAACGACAGCACGGAAGCCGGCGAGTACAAACACGACGATCACGCGAACGTCATGATCGATCTCATCGTCATGGCGATTCAATGCGACGTGACGCGCGTGATAACCCACATGCTCGACGACGCGCGCTCCGAGTTCGAGTACCGGTGCATCCCGGCCGACGTCCGCGCGAAGGTGGGCCTCGAGTACAGGGAGGGCAGCAGCCTCCATTATCACGCCTGCCAGCACGGCCCCGGCAACCTGGGCACAACGGACGAGGGCGGCCGCTACGCGGTCGTCGAGGAGAGCAACCTCGATTTCGCGGCGATCAACTGCTGGCTCGGCCAGAAGACGGCGCAGCTCGCGCAGCGGCTCGACGCGATCCCCGAGGGGGACGGGACGGTGCTCGATCACTCCGTGATGGTCTACATGAGCGAGATGCGTACGCACGACCACGACGCGTACGATCTGCCCATCGTCCTCCTGGGCGGCGACGGCGTCTTCCTGAACGACGCGCACGTCGCGTATGGCCCCCTCGGCCAGGATCGCCAGCTCCGCGATCTGTGGTTCACCATCATGAACCAGTACTACAACCTCGGCGTCGCGTCGTTCGGCGAGGATCGCCGCGGCGTGCCGAACGCGCTTCTCGAGGAGATCCTGCGGTAGCTCTGCGGGTCACGGTCTCGATGGATGGGCTCACACCGGAGGTCGAAACGAGATGTTCGAAAGCCGCTCACGTCGGTTGGTGTCCGGGGGTCTCCATGTCGCGCTCGGGCTGCTCGTGACCTGCGCAGCAGAGCTCGGGTGCTCGAGCGACCCGTCGTCCGCGTCTCCCGCGCCGGAGTCGCCCTCGCCGGAGTCGCCCTCGCCGGGCGACGGGGGCGGTCGGCCAGGCGAACCGCCCTGCGTGGAGACGAGCGACGGGCCAGCGCTGCCGCAGGCGTTCGCGCTGAACTGCGGCGGCTGTCATAGCGCCCACGGCAAGCCGACCGGCGGGTTCCCCGATCTGTTCGCCTTCGACGGCACCCTGGAGGAGTTCACGGCGCAGGTGCGCACGGGGGATGCGCGCATGCCGGCCTTCGGCGAGCAGCAGATCGCGACGGCCGACATCGAGGCGATCTACGCTTATTTCTCTGCGGGAGCGCCGCCCGCGCCGGCCTGCGACGGCGGCCAGGTCGATCCCGGCGAGTGCTCCGGCGTGGACGGCGACATCTCCCCGCTGTTCCCCTCGGCGACGGAGGGCAGGCCGATCACCACGATGGCTGCCGATGGGACGATCACGCTCGAGGCCGCGGGGCGCGTGCGCGGGCGCCACGAGAAAGAGGAAGAGTTCAGCCCCTACCAGCCGCGCTATTTCGAGAACCGGAGCTACAAGTTCATCGTCGAGGACACGATCCCGGCGGGCGGCAGCACCATCAAATTCACCTGGCTCCCCAAGGCCAACGCGTCGATGAACCAGACCATCAATTTCCGCTGCTGGTACTCGGGCGAGGGCAACGTGTTCGACTCGAACAACGGCATGGAGCGCATCACGAGCACCCACTGGGAGTTCGTCGTGGATCGCAACGCCAGGGAGAGCAGGGAGATCCGCGCGGGAGATCTGCTCGAGTTCGAGTTCGGGGTGTTCCTTGACGCGGGCACCGTCGAGGGGAGGACGAGCTATTACAGCGACACGTTCCGCTACCGCGTCGGCAGCGGCGAGCTGACGCCGTTCAACGAGCCGAACGAAGTGGCCCTGTCGGGCGGCGACGGGACGATACCGTACATCTACGAGGAGCCTCATCTCTATTACGAACAGATGGCGCTCAACATCCAGGAGAGCTCGATCCAGCCCTTCCTCGAGGGGCGCCGCCTGTTCCATACGGACTTTGCCACCGGCGAGCACAGCGAGGGCGGCAACCCCGTCTTCGAGGAGCAAGCCGGCAAGGCGGGGCCGCTCTCGAACCAGGCGGCGTGCGTGAGCTGCCACGTCAACAACGGTCGCGGCGCCCCGCCCGAGCCCGGCGAGGCGATGGAGACGGCCGTCGTGAAGGTGTTCGGCGCAGGAGCGAACGCGGACGGACGGCCCACCGCAGATCCAAGCTACGGCCGGCAGCTCCAGGACAAGGCGCAAGGCGGGGGCGCCAGCGAGGGCACGGCCACCGTGGCTTACACCGAGGAACCCGGGCAGTTCCCCGATGGCACGCCGTACGTCCTGCGAAAGCCCACGTTCCGCTTCGACGGGCTCTCCGCAGGGCCGATCGCGAGCTACTCGGTCCGGGTGGCCCGCCCGCTCGTGGGCATGGGCCTTCTCGAGGCGATCGCGGAGGACGCGCTGCTCGAGCGCGCAGATGGGATAGACTGCAACCAGGACGGTATCTCGGGCCGTCCGAACCTGATCCCGGACCCGGTCTCGGGGGCGCTGCGCATAGGGCGCTTCGGCTGGAAGGCGAGCAAGGTGAGCGTACCGCATCAGGTCGCCGACGCGCTGGTGGCGGACATGGGCGTGACGACGAGCCTGTTCCCGGTCGAGGAGTGCGGCGAGGCGCAGACGGGTTGCCAGGCCGGCACGCGCGGAGATCCCGAGCTCTCCGACGACGATCTCGACAGGTTGGCGACCTACATGCGCATGCTGGGCGTGCCGCCGCGCCGCGACACGGCGGACCCGGCCGTCCAGCGCGGCGAGGCGCTGTTCAGCCAGGCAGGGTGCGCGAGCTGCCATGTCCCCTCGATGAAGACCGGGAGCCGCCACCCGCTCGTCGAGCTGCGGGATCAGCTCATCCAGCCCTTCAGCGATCTGCTCCTGCACGACATGGGAGAAGAGCTCGCGGACACGTCGACGAGCGAGCACCTCGCGGGGCCGCGCGAGTGGCGGACGCCGCCGCTGTGGGGCATCGGGCTGCTCGAGGCCGTGAACGGCCACACCCAGCTGCTCCACGACGGCCGCGCGCGGAACGTCGTCGAGGCGATCCTGTGGCACGGCGGCGAGGCGGACGCCGCGAAGCAGCGCTTCATGGCGCTCCCCGCGGAAGATCGCGACGCGGTGGTCGCCTTCCTGCGCTCGCTCTGAGCACCCGCCCTGCTGCGCTCGCTCCGAGCGCCCTCTCCCCGCCCCCGCCGTCCTTACCGCTTGGTCGGGTGCTCGACCCGCCCGGCGTTCCCGGCGCAGGGGGGCGCGCGCCGCTCAGAACCCCGAGCGGCGCGCCATCCGCTTCGAGAGCCAGCGCATCGGGCCGGGCGCCACGCGGGCAGCGAGGCTCGCGGTCTTCACGAACAGGCTCGTCTCCAGGACGTCGCGGCCCGCATCGACGGCGCGCACGATCATCTCGGCGACCTCGTCCGGGCTCTGCTTCTTGTGGCCGGGCGGGCGATAGCCGACGTTGTCGTCGGTCACGACGGAATTCGCGTGGAATGGGGTCGCGACCGGGCCCGGCCGCACCACCAGCACGCGCACGCCGCGCGACGAGAGCTCCGCGCGGAGCGACATCGCGAGCGCCTCCAGGGCGAACTTCGACGAGGCGTACGGGCCCATACGCGGCGCGGCGACGAGCCCCGCGATCGAGGAGACCATGACGATCGTGCCCTTCGTGGCCGCGAGGGGCTCGATCGCGAGCTGCGCCAGGTGCACGGGGGCGACGACGTTCAGCCGGTAGATCGCCTCGAGCTCGGCGGGGTCGATCTCGATCGACGGCGTGTAGTAGCCGCGCCCGGCGTTGTTCACCAGCACGTCCAGCCGGCCGTACGCGCCGAGCGCCCGCTCGCAGAGCGCCTTGCGATCCTCCGCGACGGTCACGTCGCCGGCCACCGCGAGGGCGTCGCCGCCCGCCGCGCGCACCTCCGAGGCGACGCCCTCGAGCGCGTCTCGCCCGCGCGCGCTCAGCACCACGCGCGCGCCGCGCTTCGCCCAGGAGAACGCGAGCGATCGACCGATTCCGCTGGATGCACCGGTGATGACGACGACGGGAGCCATGTCGGCGAGAGTACACGACATTCGGATCGCGAGGAGAGACTTGCTGCTGGCGGCCGCCTGCCGCACGGCGAGGGGGCGGGCAGCCGGCGCCGCGATCCCAGCCTCCCCGATTTCGTGCGCAGCTGCCTGAAGGCGCGGCGCCTGCTCTCGCGGGAGCAGCAGTATCGGGCGATGGCGTTCTACCGTTCCGGCACAGGACCGTCGCAGAGCTGACAGCCCAATCGTTCTCGAGCAGCGATGTGCTGGTGCTCTACCGTTCCGGCACAGGACCGTCGCAGAGTTGACAGCCGAATCGTTTTCGAGCACCGATATCCGATGCTTGCGTTCTACCGTTCCGGCACAGGACCGTCGCAGAGATGACAGCCGAATCGGTCTCGAATGGATCAGCTCACCGACCGAGGACAACAGGATCACGCCATCACAGGACACAGTTCGGTAATACGTAACACAAACTTCGCGCATTTCTTCTTCGCGCCGATTATAGTCCGCCCCACACGAAGCCGCCGGGGGGGGGGGTGGCTGGCCTTCTCCTCGCATAGCGAGCTATGATGTGTGGGTCTCGATTGCATTGACGCGCCCGAATCGCGCGAATGCGTGAGCGCTCGAGCGTGTCACCATTGCATTTTGACGCGGGGTGACCAGCGGGGGCAGGAGCGCGGCTCGTCCTCGCTCCGCCGGCTGGTAGCGTCGCGGCGGCAGTTCGCGATCGTGGGGTGACCCGAATGGGTCCGGCCATCGGCTCCATGCAGCCATGGCCGCTCAACCAACCTGTTTGGCGTGTCCGGCCGGCGCGCGGTCTCGGCGTTGCGTACTCATCGCGCGCCTGGCGCCGACACTCCACTTACGCACGGAACGTAATTTTCTCCGTGGTCATGTGGCTCGTTCTACGAGCAAGCAGGTGCGAATCGATATAGGACGGAATCCGGTTCCGGGGAGGGAATGGGGGAAGCACCGTGTGTGCACGCAGTTTGCCAACGCAGTTCGGAATGGGGCGCCGAGCGGGATCGTGACGGGCCGCTGACGAGCGTGAGCGAAAAGAGGCAGCGAGCGAGAGCGCGCGGAGCGACGCTTTCGACGAGTAACGCCTGCACGCGGCGCAGCCGCGGCATCCACAGATTCGTGACAGGAGATCTCGCGAGACGCTCTCAACCTCAAACCCTGATAGAGAATGAAATGAAGAAGAAGTCGATTGTTGCCTTGTCGATGATGGTCGGCGCCGCCCTCGTGGCGCAGGCGGAGCCCGCGAGCGCCGGGTATTGCCCGGCGGCGTCCGCGGGAGACATCACGGAGTACGCCATTCCTTCGAACGCCTCGCCGGGGAACATCACCTTCGGCCCTGACGGCCGCGTGTGGTTCACCGTGCTCTCCGGCAGCAAGATCGGGGCCGCAAATTCCAGCGGCACCGTGACCGAGTACCCGCTCGCGGCCGGCGCGAGCCCGGTCGGCATCACCGTCGGTCCGGATGGCCGGATCTGGTTCACCGACGCAGGGAGAAACCAGATCGGGGCGATCACGAAGACCGGCGTCGTGACCGAGTACGCTATCCCGACGAGCAACTCGAGCCTGTCCGCGATCACGCTGGGATTCGACGGGAATCTGTGGTTCACCGAGGTCCTCGGCAACAAGGTCGGACGCATCACGCCGGACGGGGTGATCACCGAGTTCGTGCTGCCGACTGCCGGCAGCCAACCGCGCGGGATCGCGGCGGGAGTCGACGGAAATATCTGGGTCGCGGAGTCGCGCGGGAACAAGATCGCGCGGATCAGCACGTCCGGGACCGTGACCGAGTACCCGCTGCCGCCCTCGGCCGCGCGCCCCAACGCGATGACGCTCGGTCCCGACCTCAAAATCTGGTTCACCACGGCGGGCGAGATCGCGAATATCGACACCAACGGAACCGTGACGGAGTTCGCGCTCCCCGCGCTGGGCCTCGGCGTCTCGTCCATCACGCTCGGGGTGGACGGCAATCTCTGGTTCACGGAGCAGTCCGTGGACAAGATCGGACGCATCACCACGAGCGGCGTCATCACCGAGTTCGCTCTCCCGATCGCGGGCTCTCGTCCGCTCGGGCTCACGCTGGTCCCGACGCTCCAGGGGTGTGGCTTCCTCAACCTCTGGTTCACCGAGGCGGGGGGGAGCCGCCTCGGCAAGATCCGCACGGTGACCACCCACTGAGCGGCACGCATCGGGAGAGATAGAGACTTGACCGCCTGCCGGCGAGCGTTTCGGCGGCCAGGCGGTTTTCCTTGGATTGTTGGCTCGATCGATGGGCGCCGGTGCACCGAGACGATCGAGGTGCACAGGCGCACCGTCACTCTGAACGATGGAGATGAACATGAAGAAGATGGGCAAGTTGGTCCTTTCGGCGCTCTCGGTCCTCGGCCTCGCGGCGTGCGCCGTGGGCAGCACGGACGAGGAAGTCCTCGGCGAGTCTCAGGAGGCGCTGATCAACGGCACGGAATTCTACGGGTCGGACACGCTGTTCAACGCGACGATTGACGCGATCGCTCGGGCGGGGCTCAGCGCGTCCCTCGACTACCTCGGTACCGGGTCGAGCAAAGGCGAGGAGTGCCTGGAAGGCACCGGCGCCGCCCCCTGCAACACGAAGGCGCAGACGATCGCTCCGATGTCCAGGGACCTGAAGGGCTCTTGTGACAGTGGTCAGAAGAGCAATCGCATCGCGCTCGACGCCGTCGCGCTGTGGGCGAACGCCTCCGCGCCCGTTTCCAACCTGTCGTCGGCGGCTGTCAAAAATGCGTACTGCGGGACCTGCACAGCTCCGTGGACCGGGGCAAAGCTCTATCGCCGTGACGACATCTCGGGCACGACCGACACCTTCAGGTCCCTCAACTCCTGCTCCACCACTCTACCTTATTCCTGGTGCCCGGGCATCGAGGCTGTGGAGGAGAACTCCACGACCGGACCGCGGCTCCAGAGCGACGCGGCGGGGACCTCGTCGCTCACGGGCGTGGGACTCCCCCCACTCACCCCCCCGGCCACGTGGACCTGCTTGGTCGCCGACTCGGTCACCGATTGCATGGGCAAGATCGCCGCGAAGGACGTCAACAATCTCGCGTACGCCGGCCTCGACGCGGCCACGGCGGGTGCCCAGGCGCTCAGCATCGACAGCGTTGCCCCGACCCCTACCACGATCCGCTATCTCGTCAACAACGGGGGCACCCCGTACAAGTATGCTCGCTTCCTGTACCTCAACGAGGGCAATGGATCTCGCGCTACAGCCGAGACGAACTTCCTGAACTGGATCATCGCGAACCCCGCGAACTTCGAGGACGCGCTGACGGACGCCGGCTTCATCGCGTGTGACCCGGGAAATCCTCTCGAGTGCGGTGCCACCGGCACCACGTGCCCCCGCAACAGCAGCCTGCCGTGAACTGATAGGCTGATGACGAAGGACGGAGCGCGCCGCGCGAGCCATCGCGGCAGGCGCGCTCCGTTCGACGCACATGGCCAGCGCGGCGCGCTCAGGTACTCCCCCTTCCCATCACCCACTAAGTACCGTGCGCCGCGGGAGGCAGCGACTTCACCGTCTGCCGGCGAGCGTTTCGGCGGCCAGGCGGTTTTCCTTGGATTGTTGGCTCGATCGATGGGCGCCGGTGCACCGAGACGATCGAGGTGCACAGGCGCACCGTCACTCTGAACGATGGAGATGAACATGAAGAAGATGGGCAAGTTGGTCCTTTCGGCGCTCTCGGTCCTCGGCCTCGCGGCGTGCGCCGTGGGCAGCACGGACGAGGAAGTCCTCGGCGAGTCTCAGGAGGCGCTGATCAACGGCACGGAATTCTACGGGTCGGACACGCTGTTCAACGCGATCACGGACACGATCATTCGGTGCAATTGCGCCCTCGACTACCTCGGTACCGGGTCGAGCAAAGGCGAGGAGTGCCTGGAAGGCACCGGCGCCGCCCCCTGCAACACGAAGGCGCAGACGATCGCTCCGATGTCCAGGGACCTGAAGGGCTCTTGTGACAGTGGTCAGAAGAGCAATCGCATCGCGCTCGACGCCGTCGCGCTGTGGGCGAACGCCTCCGCGCCCGTTTCCAACCTGTCGTCGGCGGCTGTCAAAAATGCGTACTGCGGGACCTGCACAGCTCCGTGGACCGGGGCAAAGCTCTATCGCCGTGACGACATCTCGGGCACGACCGACACCTTCAGGTCCCTCAACTCCTGCTCCACCACTCTACCTTATTCCTGGTGCCCGGGCATCGAGGCTGTGGAGGAGAACTCCACGACCGGACCGCGGCTCCAGAGCGACGCGGCGGGGACCTCGTCGCTCACGGGCGTGGGACTCCCCCCACTCACCCCCCCGGCCACGTGGACCTGCTTGGTCGCCGACTCGGTCACCGATTGCATGGGCAAGATCGCCGCGAAGGACGTCAACAATCTCGCGTACGCCGGCCTCGACGCGGCCACGGCGGGTGCCCAGGCGCTCAGCATCGACAGCGTTGCCCCGACCCCTACCACGATCCGCTATCTCGTCAACAACGGGGGCACCCCGTACAAGTATGCTCGCTTCCTGTACCTCAACGAGGGCAATGGATCTCGCGCTACAGCCGAGACGAACTTCCTGAACTGGATCATCGCGAACCCCGCGAACTTCGAGGACGCGCTGACGGACGCCGGCTTCATCGCGTGTGACCCGGGAAATCCTCTCGAGTGCGGTGCCACCGGCACCACGTGCCCCCGCAACAGCAGCCTGCCGTGAACTGATAGGCTGATGACGAAGGACGGAGCGCGCCGCGCGAGCCATCGCGGCAGGCGCGCTCCGTTCGACGCACATGGCCAGCGCGGTGCGCTCAGGCACGCCCCCTCCTCATCACCCGCTGAGCGCCGTGCGCCGCGAGAGATGGCGACTTTACATCTAGCAAGGATCGGTGCGCATCCACATATCCGCGCACGAGGACGTGAGACCCAGCGAGGAGACTCCGCCGCACCGCGCTGAGCGTTCAGCCCTTGCGAGGCCCGCCGACACGAAAGCTCCAACCCGCCGTCGCCCAAGCAGCTGGGCATACAATCATTCCATGCCCTCGCGTCGCATCCGGAATCTCTCGGGGCGCGGCGTTTCGCGCAGTGCGCTCCGGCGGTCACCAGGCCGCGGCCTGCGCAAGAAAGGACGCCTTTCCCATGCGAAAAACATCGATCCTATGCGCATTCGCCGTCCTGGCGATAAGCGCTTGCACCCTCGACTCCCGCACCTCGGGCTCCGGCGACGAGGGCCCGATCGGCGAGGCGGCACAAGCTATCGTCTCCGATTGCGACTACCTCAACCCCGCGTTATGGCCGTCGCTCGCCTTTCCCGTCGACTTCGACCGCGAGCTGCTCATCCGCGACGTCGCCGTCGTCGATGACCCCTGTCGCACCACCTGGTCCGGCTTCTGCCCGTTCGGCGGTACGCCGGGCGCGTGGACCTTCGGCGCGCTCATGAGCCAGATGGCGGGCACGACGCCCCCGCAGCAGTTCGTGGCCGAGTGGCTGCATCAGTGGGAGGTGCCGCTCGTCGTCAACGGCTTCGCCGCACCGGCGCGGCCCGGCATCCGGCCCGTGCTCATCGATCCCTGGCTCGTCGCCAGCGGCTGCCCGGCGGGCGCGCCCATCGTCGGCGCGGGCGCGTGCCCGCTCGATCTCCAGCAAGCGCCCTTCCGCCTACTCGCGATCCTCAACCGCGCGGATCTGCAAGACCCCGCGCCCCTCTACGGCGGCCCCCCGAGCCCGGGCGAGGTGCGCTTCGTGTTCGGCATCTTCGATCTTCCGAGCGGCAATCCCCTCCCGGCCACGGTCATCTTCGAGTACCTCCTCCCCTCGCAACGCGGCGGCGCTCCGGCCACGACCTTCGACTGGGCCAACGACTTTCACCAGCTGAGCGATCCGACGCTCGGCCCCATCGGCTCGCCTTCATACCTCGCCGTGCTCGAGTCGCTGCTCACCGACATCACCTCGCCCGGGGCCGAGCCCGGCGCGCTCAACGCAGGCAGCGCCATCGGCCAGGTGCGCACCAACGAGATCGTCTTCGGGCCCGACTGGAAGCTCCGTGAGAGCACGCTTCAGCAGGTCGGCCTCGGCCCGAACGCCGCGCTGCTCCTGCCGGACACGACCAAGCAGACGCCGGACGACTCGCTCAATGCGTCGGGCGTGCTCGACGGCTACCTCGACGCCAACGCCTTGTTCACCGGATCGATGAACCTGATTGACTTCATCCAGACGCCGGTCCCGCCCGCGATGCTCGGCGGCGAGTCGACCTCGCCCCCGCCGCCGCCCGCGCCGGGGCCGTTCTGGGATCACACCCTGCCAACTCCCCTCCTCCCGGTGGAGCGCCATCACTTCGCGTTCGCCACCTGCAACGGCTGCCATAGCCCGACCGAGCTGGCGACGCCCTTCACCCACATCCACCCGCGCCCGGCGGGCGCGCAGTCCGGCGTCTCGCCGTTCCTCGCCTCACCACCCATCCCCGCCGGCGGCCCCACGGGCCTGCCCGCGCCCGGCACCGAGCTCACCGTGCCGGACCCGGCGGGAACGGGCGCCGTGTTCTCGTACCACGAGCCCTGGCGCCGCGTCTGTGAGACGACGCGCATCCTCAACGGCGTGACCATGCCGTTCACGCGGGCCAACGGCGCGCACTGAGCCGATCCTTCTCCCTCGCTGACGCCGCCCGGGTCCGCCCCCGGCGCGCCGACGGCCAGACGTCTGGCCATGGACAGCCAGACGTCTGGCCACGGAGACCCCACCGCGCCGCCCGACCCGTGGCGTACGGCGGAGCGGTGATGGCGCGAGCTGGCACAGGTTGCGGTGATGTCGTGCCGATCCAGCAGGCGAGGGCCGCGGAGCCTTTCTCGAGGGGCGCGTAGATCGCAGTGGCTTCGGCCCGGCTCGATTCTGTGACGACCGCGGGAAACGCCCCGTAATCCTTAGCATGAGCCTTTCTCGTCCTCCGACCGCCCTGGTCCAGCACAGCGCCTGGACATCCATGCACACAACCGCCGTTCATGTCCTCCCTGGCATGCTCCGGTTCCTCGGCGTCGCCGAGGACGACCTCGACGACCTGTGCCAGGACGTCCTACTGGGCGCCTACCGCAGCTTCCCCCGGTACGACCCCATGCGCGCCAGCAGCGCGCGCGACGCGGCCCTGCTGGACTCGCCAGACACGCTGGGCTACGCCGCAGCGCCCGCGCAGGCCGCCGTCGCCGCAGACAGCGCGCCGAGCGACACACCTCCTCGCCCGCGCAGCACACCCACGGGCACGCCCGATCCATCTCGACCAGAGCGCCTCGGCGAGCACTGGAGAGCGGAGGCGTCGTGGCTCTTCGGGATCGCCTGGCGGCAGGTCCGTCATCACCTGGAGCGCGCCTACCGGTGCCGCGAGGTGCCTGTAGGGCTCGCGGACGCCGACTGCTTCCAGCGGGCAGACGCCGCGCCGAGCAGCGAGCATCACATCGCCGCGAAGGAGCGGCTCGCGCTCGCGATCCGCCTCCTGTCGGAGGTCGCGCCCGAGCGCCGCGCCATCCTCCTCCTGGCCGACGCGTACGATGTCCCGATGCGCGAGATCGCGCGCGCTCTTTCGCTCAACGAGCACACCGCCGCGAGCCGGCTGCGCCTCGCGCGCCGGGACTACCGCGCCGCCGAGAAGCGGCTGCGCCCCGAGGAGAAACAGGCGCTCCGGTCCAGCGTCCTCGTGCTCCCGCTGTTCTCCGCGACCTCCTTGCGTTCGCTCCGCGAGACGATCCTGCCCGCGAGCGACCCGGCCGCGCCGCGCTCCCGAACACGCCTCGATAGGACACGGTGGCGAGCACGCCTCACGCGGGCCCTTCGCTCGGCGCTCGGGTGGGGTGCGGCAGGCGTCGCCAGCGGCGTGCTCCTGGCCACGGCGCTCGCTCCAGCACCGGTGACCTGGGCTCGCCACCTCGGCCTCGTCGCGATACCCCTCCTCATCGCGCGGAGCACACACCCGGCCCCGGCGCCGGAGCCACGACCCCGGGGCGTCCTCGATGAAGCGCCGCGCTCCGACGACGCCACGCGCTCCGACAACACCCAGGGCCCCCGAGCGCCCGCAGCACAGACGACCGAGGGGCCAGGCCAGCGCAAGCCCGCCGCCTCGACGCACGCCCCGGCGCCCGCAGACCAAAGCCAGGATCGGCTCGGCGAGGAGCTCGCGCTGCTCGATGCGGCCAAGGAGGCGCTGTTGCACGGCGAGCGCGCCGCCGCCCTCGAGCACATCGATGCGCACGCACAGCGGTTTCCACGGAGCCGGCTGACGTTGCTGCGCGAGCGGCTTCGGTCGAGGACGGAGGCGCTGCCGGTGACGACGACCGGCGGCACGGCGGGGCACGAGCGGCGATGAGCGCAGAGCCGCCGCATCACGCGCGCGTCGCGTCGCACGCCCCTCGACGGGGAAAGCAGGCATGGCGCGCAGCGTTCGCTTGGATGGTCGCGCCCCTTGTCGCGCAGCTCGCGGCCGCGCCGGTCCGGGCCGATTCCGGACCGCGCCGGGCCCGCGTGCGGATCGAGCTCACGCGCGGCCCAGGCACCGAGCGCTGCCCCGACGCGCAGTTCCTGCGCGCGGAGATCGCCCGGCGCATGGGCTTCGACCCCTTCGACGCGGAGTCTCCGCTCGCGATGGCGACATCGATAGAACAAGCGCAGGGCGAGCTCATTGCGTCGATATACCTCCGCGATCGCCGCGGCCTGGTGCTCTGGGCCGACGACTACAGGACCCGCGGCGACTGCAAGACGCTGGTTTCGACGGTGGCTCTATCGATCGCCGTGCAGCTCGACGACACGGGCGAGCTCCCGCCGCCGCAGGCAGCGCCGGCCCCGCAGGAAGAGCCCGCGCCGCCGCCGAGCAAGGCGCCGCCCGCGCGTCCGCCAGACAAAGCGCCGCCCGCGCGCGAGCTGTCGCCGGTGCGGACGCCGCCCCCGAGCAGCGCGGGGCAAGCTGCGGCGGAGCGCTTCCGATGGACCGTTGGCGCCGGCGCCGCGATCGCGCTGGGGCTGACGCCCGGCCTTGCCGTCGGTCCAACGTTGTCGGTCGGCGGACGCTGGCCGGCATGGTCGGTCGCGCTGGAAGCCCGCGGGCTGTCGTCACTGGCGACCAACGTGGAGGGCGTGCGCGTGACGGCATCGGCGCTCACCGCGAACGGTGCCCTGTGCCTTCACCGGCACTTTCTCTTCGCGTGCGGGGTCGGAGAGCTCGGCGTGCTCCGTACTGTGCCCGAAGCTCCAAGAACCGCGAGATCGGTGATGCATCTTCGTGCCGGAATCGGCGCGCGAGCCGGCGTCAGGTGGCCGTTGTCAGAGGGCCTCTCTGGGTACGGAACTGCCGAGGCGGTTCAGCGCATGGTCGATGCGTCACTCCTCCGCCGTGGAGGCATCGCCGAATCAGAGCGCACGACCTGGAGCGCTCCCGCGCTCGGTGTGGCGTTCGGGATCGGTCTACAAATGAACCTATGAGGCGGATCCAGCGGCAGAGCTATCTGCCCTCCAAGGTGAGAAGGATGAGAAATTTTCCTCGATTCAGGGAATGCTCAACGCGCACGAGGCCTGCTGAGAGAAAGCCGCCTTGCGCTGAGGACCATCGTTCATATAGGGTACGACGCATGCGTGTGATGGGCTTCGCCTTTGCCGGAGTGCTATTAGCCGCT
The DNA here is from genome assembly GCF_051525235.1 of Sorangium sp. So ce124. Taxonomy (NCBI): domain Bacteria; kingdom Pseudomonadati; phylum Myxococcota; order Polyangiales; family Polyangiaceae; genus Sorangium; species Sorangium sp. So ce124. The sequence continues at coordinate 1,996,459 of NZ_CP150312.1, read as the reverse complement.
AGCTGCACCCAAGCCCCCGTGGTCATTGAGGGCCCATGTTCGGACGAAGAGCGCGTCCTCTATCCTGAGTGGTGCGAGAAGTACGGCGGTCAGGGCGGCACTGACGGTCAAGGCGGCGACGGCGGTCAGGGCGGCGCTGGCGGTCAGGGCGGTGACGGCGGTCAGGCGCACAGCGCGCTGTGCTCCGGTCAGTGCGTCCCCCCCGCGCCGCTCGGCTGGTCCGGCCCGGCGCTCCTCTGGTTCGGCCCGCCGGAGGCGACCCCCGACTGCCCCGCCGACGCGCCGACGATCGGGTACGAGGGCTTCGCCGATCTCCAGCAGGTGCCGAAGACGTGCCCGACCTGCGCGTGCGACCCGCCCGAGGTCTCGTGCGCGCTCCCCACCGCGTGGGCCGCCGCGTCGTCGTCCTCATGCCCCGGCGACGAGCCCGACGCTGTCGCGACGCCGTTCGCCGCGCCCGACGCATGGGACGGCGCCTGCACCGCTGATGGCGCGATCCCCGCCGGTCAGGACTGCAACGGCGAGCCCTGCGTGCAGTCGCTGGCGATCGCGGCGCCCTCGATCACGGCCGGTGCGTGTACGCCGCGCATCGAAGTCCCGCAGCCCATCCCCCAGAACGCGCTCTGGTGGGCGACGCGCGCGGCGGCCTGCGTCGCCGGGGCGCACACCGCGTGCGCCGACGCGACGACGTGCGCGCCGGCAGCGCCGCCCGCGTTCCTGACCTGCATCTACCACGAGGGCGACGCCTCCTGTCCGGACGGCTACGCCCAGAGGCACGTCTTCTACAAGGACGTGCTCGACGGCCGCGATTGCACCCCCTGCAGCTGCGGCGAGGCGACCGGCGCCTCGTGCACGATCATGGCGTCCGTTTACCGCGACGCGGCGTGCACCGACCTGGTCGCGTCGAACCTCGTCAGCTCGAGCGTCCCGTTCTGCGTTGTGACACCGCCCGGCGTAGGCCTGGGGAGCAAGTCGGCCGCGGTCGTGGCGGTGGAGCCGGGCGCGTGCGCACCGCAGGGCGGCGAGCCCGTCGGCGAGCTCCAGCCGGCCGAGCCATCCACGTTCTGCTGCATCGCCTGAGTTCGCCAGAGCCGCCGCTCCCGCCGGGCGGCGGCGGCTCCGGCGGGGGCGGCGGCCGAGCGCCGGCCGATGTCTAGGAGGTCGCGGGCGCGGGGGTCCCAGGCGCGGGCGCCGCCGGCTTGCCGTTGGCCTGTCCGGCCTCGGCGGCCTTGCGGGCCTTCTCGCGCCGGGCCGCCACGCGCCGGCGCCGCTCGTAGGCGCTCGTTACCTCACGGGCGATCTCGGGGTGGCGCCGGAAGACGTGCGCTGCGGTCTTCCGGATGGCGCCGACGCGCTCGACCATGAGGTGCAACATCTGGTTGCGGATCGTGGTCGCGGCGGCCGAGGCGACGCCTTCGGGGACCGCTTCCAGCGCTCGCCGTTGCAGATCCTCCGCGAGCTTCCTGGCCTCGGCGATGAGGCGCACGTCGAACTCCTCGTCCGCCTCGACCAGGCGGTCCTTGAGCGCCTCCGCGAGCCCCGCGTAATCGCGGAGCGCCTGGGAGAGGGCGCTGGAGCGCTGGCCGTCCTGCGCGTGGAACTCCTTGATGCGCGCGAGCTGCGCGTCCGCGGGCTCGTCGACGTCGTCGTCCAGCAGGAACTCGAGCGCGGACTCGAGCTCATCGACGACGAACCGGGCGCGCTCTCCGACATCGGTGACCGCGGGATCGACGATGAGGAGCAGCCGCGTCTGCGCCTCCTGCACGGCGTGCACGATGGAGAGCAGCTCCTCGCTGGTCGCCGCGGGCAGGCGGCTCTTGACACGCTTGAGGCCGGGGCGATCGCCGTCGGGCTCCCAGTACTTCTCCACGAACGCCGCGGCGGCGACCGCCTCGCGCACGGCGATGTCGTACGGCACCTTCAGCGGGTTGTCGGTCCGCCCCGTCTCGGCGGCGGCCTTGACCCAGCGATCGTAATCCTTTCCCTGCTTTGCCATGGCGATTGCTTGTTCCCTCCTCCTGCGTCCCGCGCCTTCTTGGCGCGGCGCGAAGCAGCAAGGATGAGCTCGCTCGCGGAGATGTCTACGACGAAAAACTGCTGGTCCGGACGCGAGCGGAGGACGCCCGGGGCGATGAGGTAGAGCCACGGCGTACGGAGCGCGGGAGCGCGCGTCCGGATGGTCCAGGGAGTGTCCGGATAGCCGGGGGCATGTCCGGATGGCCGGAGGGCGCGTCCGGATGGCCGGAGGGCGCGTCCGGATGGCCGGGGGCATGTCCGGATGGCCGGGGGCGCGTCCGGATGGCCGGGGGCGCGTCCGGGTGAGCAGAGGCCGGTGTGCGAGCGGAGCCCTGGGAACACTTCTGACCGGGAGCCGCAGGGACACTTCCTTGAGCCACGGCCCCGTGCGCCGGGAGGACTGGAGACAGGGACCGGATCCTTGTCGATGCGACACGCTCGCCGAGCTCGACCTCGGGCTCCCGGTACGTCGGAGGGTCGGGCAGGTTCGCAACGCAGCGAACTGCAACTGTAGTACCAGAATTCGTTAATCGTGGCACGTGACTGGCGAGACGAACGCATCGATGAACTGAGGTCGAGCCGACGAACCATGCAGCCGAACTCCGAGCTCAACACGGCGTCCTATGGCGCAATACAGCTTCGGCACCGGCAGCCCGAGCGGCAGCCCACCCCGCAACACCGCCCAGCGTAGGAGGTCGGGCCGGTGAACGCTTACTCCCCATCAATGGCCGGCGGGAGAGGCGAGCTTGCGGCGCGTAAATCAATGAAAGCGCAATCATCTACGTCGATGGGACCGCAATGGCGTCACGGATCCGTGACAGCCGGAATTCACGGTTGTTCCAGGAGCTCACCGGTGTCATTTCGGCCGCCGCGACGGTAGGGGGTTCGCCGCTGCGAGCCCGGGGAGCTGGCAACGATGGGTCAAGGTCGGCGTTGGGTGACGATGAGATCGATGGTGCTGTTGCTCGGGGTCGTGTCCGTCGCCGGGTACGGCTGCGGAGGTGACGACACCGGTGAGCCCCCGGGGGGCACGAGCGGCGGCGGCGCTACCAGCGGTGGTGACGGGGGCGGCAGCGGCGGGACCGGCGGCACCGGCGGGGTCGGGGGCGGCAACAACAACGGCGGCGGCGGCGGCAGCGGCGGGACCGGCGGCAGCGGCGGCAGCGGCGGGACCGGCGGCAGCGGCGGTGACGGGGGGGGCACGCAGCCGCGTCAATGCGCCCCTGCCCGATCGCACGAACCGATCCCGCAGCGCCACTCGGCGACGGTCGAAGATGCCCTCGATACCTTCAGCAACCTCTCGGGGGAGATCGAGATTCAATGTGGCAACTGCCACAAGGCCCCGGCACAGCAAGGAGATTTCTCCTACACGGGCACCCCGGAGAACCTGTGCAATGCGCGCGGCAAGAGCGGCAAGACGCCCGTTGACGTCATGCTCAGCGGGGAGATGCCCTACAAGATCGGCGGGCAAGAGGCGCTCGGCCGGCGGCTGCAGGCGTGGATCGAGCAGGGGTGCCCCGTCGGCACGTACGTCCTCCCGAAGGGCGACATACACGTCGATCCGGACGTAGATTTCGTGACCCCGCGCGAGATTGGCGATGCGCAGACGGAGCTCGGGAACTGCATCCCCGACGCCGAGATCGTCGGTCGAGACGAGGAGGTGGATGAGCGCTTCGCTGCGATGGGATCGTTCGAGGACCTCCCGATCAAGCTGTCGGAGACCGATTTCGTCTCGCTGGACGCCGAGGTGCTCGCGCGCAGGGGGACGCTCGCCTACGCGCCGACCTACCCTCTCTGGTCAGACGACGCGGCGAAGCTGCGCTTCGTGCACGTCCCGGCGGGGCAGGCCATCACGTACGACCCGGAGGCGAAGAGCCTCCGCATCCCCCCGAACACCCGCTTCTACAAGACGTTCTTCAGGGCCGTGGTCGAGCCCGACGGTGTCACGCGATACCGCAAGATGGAGACGCGCATCATCGTGACGCGCGAGCATGCCGACGACGCGATCTTCGGCACGTACGTGTGGAACGCGGAGGAGACGAGCGCGAAGCTCCTCGGGACCGGGCTCGATCCGGCGTCACCGGACAGCAGGGAGCTCTACCTGAACGGAGAGCCGTTCCCCGACTACGTCCGCCCTTACACGGGCGACGAGACCACCGGCACACTGCAGAGCTACGCCGTGCCCGGCGCGACGCGATGCGTGGCGTGCCACTCGGGCTCGGAGAGCGAGAGCTTCGTCCTCGGCATCACGCCCTTCCAGCTCCACAAGCGACCCAAAGGGGAAGGCGGCGTCTACACGCCGGACGTGCTCGCCGACGAGCTCAATCAGCTCGAGCGTCTCCTCGCGTACGGTGTCGTGCGCGGCACATTGGCGACCCTCACGCCCGACGACTTCCCCAAGCTGGAGGAGTCTGCGCTTCCCCGCCGGCCGCGCAACGCCGACGAGCTGAACATGCAGGCGTACATGGCGGGCAACTGCGCCCATTGCCATAACCCGCGCGGCTACGCGGTGGCGAGCAAGGCGACGCTCCGAGGCCTGGATATGTCGCCTGGCGGGAGCATCTTCGGGTTTCACATGGATACCGTGGGCTCGGACGGGCGGCTCTACTTTCCTGGTGTGCCCGCGTCCTTCGATGAGCTCGTCATCCAGAACTCCATCCCGGTCGGAGGTATCTACCGTCGCGTCGTCCTGCCCACGGGATCGTGGACTCCCCGTGCGTTCGGCCTGCCCGTGGACAACGAGGAGGTAAGCGCATTCTTCAACCTCCACATGCCGATGCACACGGCGTCTGTGGACTGCCGCCTGCCGGTCCTCGTGGCGCGCTGGTGGGCGTCGGTGCCGCGCGATTACGAGCGCGGCGGACGGGAGGCGCCGGAGGATCCGGAGGCGATCGAGCTCGCCATGCGCGCGGCGGACGCCGCGGAGGCGCGTGCCCTTCACGACTGCGAGGAGCATCGCGATATCGGGTGGGTACTCGAGGACACGACCGAGCGCTATCCGTACGTCCCACGCAACATCGACTGGAAGACGAAGCTCGACGAGTGGATCCGCGCGGAGGAGGTGACGAGCGAGCACGAGGCGCTGGCGAAGAAGGTCTACGCTCAGGGGTACTTCATCCCACGCTGCGCGTTTCCGGGCGACGCGCCAGAGCCCGATACGGTGGAGCAGTGGATGATCAATCCGGGGACCGGGAGGCCGCTCCGGCCGTGGAGCGCGATCTACTGGTCCAACCCGGGGGAGCATATCTACGCTGGTATCTGCGCGAACTGCCATGGGATTTATGGAGACGCCCAGACCGGCGCGGCCAGGGCGCTCCGCGCGACCTCCGGGGCGAGGGTGGCGAGCTTCGTGGACGGGCTCTTCGGCCCGCGCTGGGCACCCAACGAGAACCTCGCCACGTTCCATGGGCCCGACGCGGGGGAGGACGACCTCGGCCCCGACGGGGCGGCGAAGTACCTCGTCTGGATGGCGACCGGGGGCACCACCGTCTCGTTCGGCCGTACCACGGAGGAGGAGAGGACCTTCTTCAACGTCTTCGTCGACAATCGGATCGTGGCCGCGGTGCCGATCCCGCTCGATCCGGAGACCGCGAAGGCCACATTCAAGAGATCGAAGGCGAACATGCTCGGCGTTGCGCGCGCCGCTTGCGATGAGATCCGCACCGATGCTCATCGGTTCGGAGCCGCTTACGACGCCGCGACCGCGAGCGGAAATTGGAGTGTCATCCTGGGCAGCGCCGTGGCTCCGGAGTTCGGCGTGCCCATGTGGAGGGACATGTGCACGCTCAGGAATCCTCTCACGGCTGAGCTCCGCACCGCGGACGCGAGCTCGCCGGAGGTCGATGCATGGCTCCGGAGAGCTGTCTTCAACGCCGGCGTGATGGCCTACATCTACATGCGTGACGAGCTGACGAAGGGAGTCATCGCAGTTCCGCGTGACGCCTGCGAGCTGAAGTTCCCGCGGTAGTGAATCGTTCTGGCGCGTCCGACGCGCTACACGGAGATGTGTTACGATGAAGATGCGTCAACGATGGCTGATCATGGTGGGTGCGCTGGCCGGGCTTTCGATCTTCACGAGCGCTTGCGGGGACGACGATACCTCATCATCGTCGGGGCAAGGCGGAGGTGGGACCACGAGCGCCAGCGCCAGCACGTCGTCGGGCGGTAGCTCTGACGGCGGCGGCGGTATGGGCGGCACGGGCGGCGCTGGTAGCACGGGCGGCGCTGGCGGCACGGGCGGCAGCGACGGCACGGGCGGCGCTGGTGGCATGGGCGGCGCTGGTGGCATGGGCGGCGCTGGTGGCATGGGCGGCGCTGGTGGCACGGGCGGCAGCGGCGGCATGGGCGGTGCTGGTGGCACGGGCGGCAGCGGCGACGCGGGCGGCGCCAGCGGCACGGGCGGCAGCGGCGACGCGGGCGGCGCCAGCGGCACGGGCGGCGCTGGCGGCACGGGTGGCGGCAATCCGGAGGAGTGTGGCCTGCCGCCGGACACCGACCCTGAACCCAAGGTCCGCTTCATCAATGCCCTTCTGCCGAATCGCACGAACTTCCCGGTGGGGAGCGGCGACCCGCCTGCGCTCCGCCTCTACGTGAACGGGGCGCCGGTGCCCGACATAGAGGCAGTGTCGCCCAGCAGGGTCGCCGCGTCCGTCACGAGGTACGCCAAAGTCACGGCGGGCGCGATCACCTTCTCGGCACGAAGTGATGACGGAACCAGCGGTGGCGCAGGCGACGCGCTCACGATCCCGGCGGATCCGCTGACGATTGCCCCTGGGACGCGCTACACGATCGTGGCCGTCGGAATCCTGGGCACTACCAGCCCGACGGGGCCGCAGCTTCTCATCGCAGAAGAGAAGTTCACGACGCCTTCATGCAGCGAGGTCGCCCTGCGCTTCGTGAACGCCGACGCCAGCGCGGGGCCTCCGAAATCGTTCTACATCGACCGAAGCGACACAGCCGTCGCGGCGCTCGACGGGTTCACCGCCAGCGCTCCAGAAGGCCTGCTCGTGCCTCAGCCGCCCCGGTCGATCACGGTCACCGCGTCGAGCAGCTTCGGTCCGACGGGTCAGGCGCCGTTCTCGTTCGCTGCGGCATCGCTCGTCGGTGGGCGATCGTACTTCGTCATCGAGACCGGGGAGCCGACCCGCGTCGTCGCCGATGCGCGCGCACACGGGTTGCTCGTCGTCCCGGCGGGGGACGACTCGCCTGCCATGTTCATCAACCGGGATCCGCTCGTCTATCTCTTCCACGCATCGCCGCCGCCCACGCCGTCGCCCCTCCAAGTGTACTCGGGCACGGAGAGGATCGCCATCAACCTGACGTATGCGCAGGCGCCGACATACACCGATCTGCCGCCGGGTGAGTCGACACTCTCAGTCGTCGCGCCCGGCTCCGGTGGCGGCGAGGGCTCGGGTGACACCGTGGTCGTCGGCGCTCAGCCGACGGGCCCGCTGGAGCCCGGCGCGATCTACCTGGGAGGTCTCCTCGGCATCACCGGAGAGACGGGAGACAAGGCGCTGCAGCTCAAGCTGTGGAGGGTTCAGCCGGAGCTGCCCGAGACGGTCACCGCCACGCGCGTCATGTTGATCAACGCCTCGGCGGCAGCGCCCTCGGTGGATCTCGGCCACTGGTCGGTCAACGCAGATGGGACCCAAGGTGATACGTTTACACCCGTGCTCACGGACGTCGCGTACGCGTCGGCCAGCGCCAGCACAGCCGTCGATTTCGCGGCGCCGAGAGCCGCCGGCCGGCAATGGGTAGGAGTTCGACCGGTCGGATCGGCCGACGGCATCCGGAGCGCTGCGAGAAGCCTGTCACCGACCTGGTATGCCGCTGTCCTCCTGGGAGACTGGAGCTCATCCGACCCAGCGAGCGCCGCGCGGCTCATGTTCATGAGAAATCTCGGCATCGCCTCCTCGGCTGTTTTCGTGGCGTTGCCGACTCCCTGACCGGTCGGAATCCTGCGCCCCCGCTCGACCGTACTGGTTCTCCCCGCGCGCACCCTTACGATACGCAGCTTGCCTGACGGCCTGCCGGAGCGGCACACGCCTTCCGGCCCGCGCGGCTCGTCTGCTACTGCTGACCAGGGTGCACATGAAGAACGTCGTCGAAGCGCTGTTGATGGGCTCATGGCTCCTGGCGGCCGCCGCGTGCGGCGACGACGGGCCGACCGAGCCGCCCTCGGACACGGCAGGGAGCGGCCCGGGAGGCGGCGGGAGCGGCGGCGGTGCGCCCGGAGACGTCCGTTGCCCCGGCTCGGACATCGTGTGTCCCGGGGGCGCGCGGTGCCAGATCGACGCCGAGGGCAAGCCGTCGGGCTGCGCCGCCGCGTGCGACGCGGCGCGCGCCTGCGGCGACACGGCGTGCTGCAGCCCCGGGGCCACGTGCGTGCGCGGCGTCTGCGAGGCAGCGGACCTCGTGCTCGGGCCCCCGGAGCGAGGAGAGCCCGTCACGTTCGCCACGATCCGCGTGGACGAGGACGCGTGTGAGGTGCTGCACGGGTGCGTCGGCGCGAGCGGCCGGCGGGCGCTCATGCGCTTCCACGTCTCGCTCGAGAACGCTGGCGACGTTCCGCTCGAGCTCGGCGCGCCCTCGGAGAGCGACGTCTTCGAGCCGAACTTCTGCGAGGACAGCTACGTCGTCCCGCGCTTCTTCCGCGCGCGCCTCGGCCAGGGCGGCGCGGTGGTCGCCGAGGCCGAGCTCGACGCGCGCTGCGTCGCGATGCCAGGCGGCCAGTACGGCTGCGACGCGCAGGGCCTCGGCCCAGGAGAGCACGTCGAGCAGCCCGGTACCCTCGCGTGCAACGCACTCGACGTGACCGGCGTCCCGGCCGGGCTCTACGAGCTCGAGATCACCGTGAACCCGAACAGGACCCTCGCCGAGGCGCGCTTCGACAACAACACGATCGTCCTCCCCGTCGATTACACCGCCTGCGACGGCACGATCTGCGGCGGCGCGTGCTGCCCCAGCGGCCACGCGTGCGAGGCCGGCGTCTGCATCGTGCCCGACCTGCGCCCGGACAGGCAGCGCATCGTCGACACGATCCGGTTCTCGTACCAGACGTTCCCCAGAGACGCCTGCGAGCTCATGGAAAGGTGCATCGGAGGCCCCGGCCGGCGGCATCTCCTCGAGTTCGAGGGGCGCGTCGAGAACGCAGGGCCGGGCCACCTCGACCCCGGGCCCGAGTTCAACAGCCCGCTCTTCGAGTACGCGCAGTGCCACCAGCACTTCCATTTCCTGAACTTCACCGATTACCGGCTGGTGGACGCGGGGGGCGAGGTCGTCTCCCAGGGGCACAAGCAGGCGTTTTGCCTTGTCGACATGGAGCCTCTCGATCCTTCGTCGCCCGCGCCGCGCGGCTACCCGACCTCGGGAGGCATGGGGTGCAACTTCCTGAGCGCGGGGTGGGCCGACACGTACGACGTCGGCACGCCGTGCCAGTGGGTCGACGTGACGGACGTGCCCGAGGGGGACTACACCCTCCGCGTCACCGTCAACCCGATCGGCGCGATCGCCGAGCAAGCGATCGAGAACAACGCAGTCGAGGTGCCCGTCCATGTCCCGGCGTTCGCGCCCTGCGAGCCCGAGCCGGAGATCTGCGGGGACGCGGTGGACCAGGACTGCGACGGGCTCCCCGACGACGGCTGCCAGGGCGAGGGGTGCGCCTCCCCGGTGCCCGAGGTGTGCGGCAACGCGGTCGACGAGAACTGCAACGGCGTCCCGGACGACGGCTGCACGCCGATCCCGGGCGCCGACAGCTGCGAGACGCCGGGAGAGCTGACGGGCTCGATGGATTACGCGGCGGAGATCACGGCCGAGAACACCTCCGATGTCGCGCTGCCGTGCGGCGGCGGCGGCGGCGAGGTGTTCTTCCGGTTCACGCTCCCGTCCGACGAGGTCGTGTACCTCGGCACCCTGGCGTCGGACGTCGACACGGCGCTCGCGGTGCTCGAGGGCGACGGGTGCGGCGGCCCCCCCGTCGGCTGCGCGGCCGACAGCTGCGGCGACGCCGCGCCGGGCGCGCACTTCGCGGCCAGGCTCCGGGCCGGGACCTATACGGTGGTGGTCAAGGCCGCGCGCCCCGAGGCGCTCGGCACGGTCCGCCTCAGGTTCCAGCGCGCGTCGTGCCTCGGCGAGAGGGCCGGGGTCATCTCGGGCAGCGGCCTCATCAGCGGCGACACCACCGGGGCGCCGATCCCTCCCAGCTCCTTGTGCGGCGCGAGCAGCCCTGAGCAGACGTTCTATGTCCCTGTCTGCCCGGGGACGTCCACCGTGGTGTCCTCGTGCGGCCTGACCGGCTTCCCGATGACGATCAAGACCGCGGACGACGCATGCAATCCCATCGACATCGAGTGCTTCGGCCCGCTCAGCGCGTGCGCGGGCGAGAGGGAGGGCGTGAACTCCCGGATTTACGGGGCACGACCGGGAGGGAGCCTCGGCGCCATCACCGTAAAGGGGCGTACTCCGGTGGATTTCGGGCCGTACCAGCTCTTCGTCACGCCATTCCAGTGACAGGAGCGCAGCGCCGAGCGTGAACCACGCTGCGCTGCGCCTCTCTTTCCACGAGCGAAGATTGCGCTCGACCTCGAGCGATCTGCGCTAAAACCGCGCCCATGCGAGCCCACCATCGGTCCGAACGGACGCGCCTCCGGGCGCTCTCGTCCCTGTCGAGCGCGCTCGTCGCCGCGCTCGGCCTGACGTTGCCCGCCTACGCCGCGCCCCCGGCCGCGGCGCCGGCGCAGCCTGCGGCGGCTCAACCTGCGGCCAAGCCCGCGCCCGCGGCGGCGGCGCCGGTCGCGACGAAGGCGCAGCCTGCCGCGGCGACGACCAGCGTGAGCGTCGCGATCCCGGTCGAGAAGTACACGCTCGAGAACGGGCTCGAGGTGGTCCTGCACGAGGATCACCGCACGCCCGTCGTGGCCGTCAACGTCTGGTACCACGTCGGCTCCAAGGACGAGCCGCGGGGGAAGAACGGCTTCGCGCACCTGTTCGAGCACGTCATGTTCCAGGGCTCGAAGCACGTGGGCGAGGACATGTTCTTCAAGTACCTGGAGCGGGCCGGCGCGAGCGATCGCAACGGGACGACGAACACCGACCGCACCAACTACTTCGAGACCGTCCCCGCCAACGAGCTCGCGCTGGTGCTCTGGCTGGAGAGCGACCGGATGGGGTGGCTGCTCGACCACGCGAACGAGGCGACCTTCACGAGCCAGCGCAATGTCGTGAAGAACGAGCGCCGCCAGAACTACGAGAACGCTCCCTACGGCCTCGTGCCGCAGTTCGTCCGCGCGGCCCAGTTCCCGGAGAGCCACCCCTACCACCTGCTGACCATCGGCACGCCCGAGGATCTCGACGCGGCGCAGATGGACGACGTGAAGGCCTTCTTCCGGACGTTCTACGTGCCCAACAACGCGACCCTCGTCGTGGCGGGCGACATCGAGCGGGGCAAGGCGAAGGAGCTCATCCAGAAGTACTTCGGCCCCATCGCGAAGGGCGCCCCGCCGCCCGTGGCGACGAAGCCCGACCCCGGCGACCTCGCGACCGAGAAGCGCCTCGACATCGAGGCGGACGTGGAGCTGCCCCGCGTGACGATCAGCTGGGTGACGCCGCCGAGCTTCGCGCCCGGCGACGCCGAGCTCGACCTCGTCGCCAACGTCCTCGCCTCGGGCAAGACGAGCCGGCTCTACAAGAAGCTCGTGTACGATCTCCAGATCGCGCAGGACGTCTTCGCGTTCCAGCAATCGAGCCAGCTCGCCAGCACCTTCCAGATCACGGCCACGCTGAAGAAGGGCAAGTCGCCCGAGCAGGCCCTGAAGCTCATCGACGCGGAGCTCGATCGGCTGCGCAAGGCGCCGCCGACGCAGGACGAGCACGACCGGGCCCAGGCCAAGGTGCTCTCGGAGCTGGTCTTCAGCATGGAGCAGGTGACGGCCCGCGCGAACGCCATCAACAACTACAACCAGCTCACCGGCGATCCGGGGTACTTCCCCAGGGACGTGGCCAGGTACGAGAAGGCCACCGCCGCCGACCTGCAGAAGGCGACCGCGGATCTCCTGCCCCAGGGCAGGCGCGTGATCGCCCTCGTCACGCCGAAGCCGGGCGCTCCCAAGGCCGGGCGCCTCGTGAAGCAGACCGGGGCGGCGGCGCCCGCGACGGCGGGCGCGAAGCCCACCGCCGCGGCGCCCGCGGCCGCGGCGAGCGCACAGCCCGCGCCTGTAGCGCCTGCTGTCGCGGCGCCCGCGGCCCCGCCGGCGGGCCCGAAGCCCGCGGCGGCGCCGGCAACCGACAAACCGGCGGCCGCGCCGGCCATCATGAAGCCCGCTGGCGACAAGCCCGCGGTCGACAAGCCTGCGGCCGGACCGGCCGCGCCGAAGGGGGGTTGAGCCCATGCGCATGAAACGAACCGTCTCCGCCTCGCTCGCAGCCGTGGCGCTCGCCGCCTGCGCTCCGGTCACGTCGACGCCGCCCCCCGCGCCCCCCGGCGCGCCGCCCCCCGCCGTGGCGCCGCCCGCCGCCGCGGCTGCGGACGACTTCCGCAGATCGCCGCCTCCCCCGGGGCCGGAGGTGGTCTTCCGGCCGCCCCAGATCGAGGAGGCGAAGCTCGCGAACGGGATCCGCGTCCTCGTCGTGGAGCGGCACGAGCTTCCGATCGTGGCCGTGGACGTGACGACCGTCCGCGGCGCCGATCAGGCCGAGCCGGGCGTCGGCGCGTTCGCGGGCGCGATGCTCATGCAGGGCACCAAGACCCGCAGCGCGCTGGCGCTCAGCGACGCGCTCGGCAAGCTCGGCGCGAGCTTCTCGTCCGCGGTCGGCTTCGACGGCGGCGGCGTGGAGGGCCAGAGCGTGACGCCGCGGTTCGGGGAGATGCTCACGCTGCTCGGCGACGCGTACATGAACCCTGCCTTCGCGCCGGCCGAGATCGAGCGCGAGCGGTCGCGCCGCATCACCCAGCTCGCCGAGATGAACGATCGCCCCGCGTCGCTCCTCTCCATCGCCCAGGCCCAGGTCCTCTACCCCGAGGGCCACCCGTACAACGCGCCGCTGATCGGCACCGAGGCGGCGCTGAAGAAGATCACGGCGGGCGCCCTGGCGAAGTTCCACGCCGCGCAGTTCCGGCCGGAGCTGACGACCGTCGCCATCGCCGGGGACATCACCAAGGCCGACGCGGTGAAGGAAGTGGAGCGGGTCTTCGGCTCCTGGAAGGGCCCGGCATCCGCGCCGCCCGCCCCCGCGAAGGCGGCGCTCCCCGCCGATCCGCCGGCGCTCGCCGCGGGCGCGCCGCGCGTCGTCGTCGTCGACCGGCCTGGGCTCACGCAGTCGACCGTGACGGTGGCGCTGCCGGGCGTGTCGCGCGCGACGACGGACTACGACGCGCTGCTCGTGATGAACACCCTCCTCGGCGGGCAGTTCTCGAGCCGCCTCAACCTGAACCTGCGCGAGAAGCACGCCTACACCTACGGCGCGCGCTCCGGCTTCGACATGCGCCACGGAGCGGGCCCGTTCTCCGCGGGCGGCGCCATCGTGCGGGAGAACACGGGCCCCGCCGTGCGGGAGATCTTCGCGGAGATCGACCGGATGCGGAGGGAGCCCGTCACGAGCGAGGAGCTCGCGGACGCCAAGGCGAACCTCATCCGCCAGCTGCCGGCGCGCTTCGAGACGGCGGACGCGACCGCGTCGACGATCGCCGGCCTCGCGGTCTACGATCTGCCGCTCGACGAGTACGCGACGCGACCGGCGAGGCTCCAGCGGATCACGGCCGCGGACGTGCAGCGGGTCGCGCAGAAGTACCTCGCGCCCGAGCAGCTCCGGGTCGTCCTGGTGGGCGACGCCGGCGCTGTCGGAGAGCAGCTCTCGGCGTTGCAGCTCGGTGAGGTCATCGTGCAGAAGGCGCCAGGCGTGACGGCCGGGCCGGCGGCGGCGGCGGCCGGCAAGCCGGCGGCGGCCGGCAAGTCGGCGGCGCCCGCGCAGCCTGCCGCGCCGCAGGCCACGAGGCCCGCGGCGCCCGCGCAGCCTGCCGCGCCGCAGGCCACAAAGCCCGCGGCGCCCGCGCAGCCTGCCGCGCCCTCGAAGCCCGCAGCGCCCCCCGCAGCGAAGAAGCCGTGAGGTACGCCGCGCTGCTCGCCTGCGTGTGCGCGCTGGCGTGGAGCGCGCCCGCCGCCGCGCAGACGGGGCCGGCGGCCCCGGACTGGGCGTTCGGCACGCCGGGCGGCGAGGTGGCCCTCGCCGCGGCCTGCACCGCCTCGCTCGCGGCGTACCTGCTCCCGCAGCGGCGCTCCGGGTGGGGCGCCGCCTCCAGCGAGGAGCGCAACGACGCGATCGGCCTCGCCAGCGATATCACCGGCGCCGCAGCGGGCACGCTGCTCCTCCTCGGCAGCGGGTACGCCCTCGAGGGCAGCTACCTCGGGGGCGCCGGCGTCCCCCGCCCCTACGCGCGGGCGCTCAGGACATCGCTCATCGAGGTCGAGGCGGCGGCGCTGTCGACCGGCCTCTCGAACGTGATCAAACGCCTGGCGGGCCGGTGCCGGCCGCGCTCGTGGCGGACCGATCGGTGCGGCGAGACCGACCTCGATTTCGACGCCTTCCCCTCGGGTCACACGACCCCGGTGGCCGCCATCGCGGGCGCGCGCCTGAACCTCGCGCTGCGCACGACCGGCGACGCCGCGCCGCGCCTCGGCGCGCTCGCCCTCGCCGAGGCGGCCACGGTGGTGACGATGGCGCTGCGGATCGGCGCCGGCGCGCACTCGTGGCAGGACGTCGGCGCCGGCATGATCCTGGGCCACGTGACGGGCTTCGCCATCGCGGCCGTCCACCCGATCCAGCCGACCAAGGCCCGGTACGCGGCCGGCGTGATGCCCGGCCCGCCCCCCGAGCCCGCCGCGGTCACCTGGTCGTGGGCGTTCTGATGCGGCCGTCGAGAGGCCGCCGGGGGCCCGGCGACCGGGCTTGCGCCCCGCTCCCCGGCCGCCCGCCTCAGAGGCCCATGCAGTTCGCGTAATACGTCACGGTGGCTGGCCAGTCGGAGAAGACGCCGCGGACACCCACGTCGCGCGCCAGCACGTCGAGCATCACCATCGTATCGCCGTCGTTGTCGATGCTGTCCGCGACCGACTGGTAATAGTAGCCGCCGCCGCTCGCCAGCGGGCCCGAGCGCTCGAGCGTCCATGTGATGATGTCGAGGCCAGCGGCCTTGGCGGCCTCGGCGTAGTCCGAGGGCACGATCCGTTCTTTGCCGTCGAGCGTCACGAGCGCGAACATCGGCGGCGCGATGATCTTCACGCCCTGATCCGCGAGGCCCTGCATCCCGGAGACCGCCTCCTCGTACCCCTCGGCCGTGTCGACGCGCTCGTCGAGGTACACGGCCTGCGCGCCGAACTCCGGCTCTCTCTCGAGCCAGTAGAGCACGTCGTCGAGGCTGAACGACTGCGCGAACACCTGCTTCGGGTCGATGTCGGCCGCCTTGTACTCGTCGATCATCTGCTGCGCGAAGTCCTGTTGCTCGTACTCGCCCTCGTACGGCATCTCCACCTCCGGGACCTTGAGCTCCGGGGTGAATTTGACGCCCAGGCTCGAGAAGAGCTCGATGCTCTCGGCGTGCGTGAGCAGCGTGCCGCAGGTGGCGTAGAGGTCCGTGCGGAACGCGGGCGTCGCGGCCATGTACTCGTCGACCGTGGCAGCGTCCGGGTTCGCGGAGTCCATCTTTCCGCAGAGCCGCTTGAACTCGGCGAGGGTGATATCGCTCGTGCAGCACTTCGCCGACGCGGGCGTCCCGGCCTCCGCGTCGGCCGGCACGAACGGCTCCGAGCACTTCTCGGCGAGCTCCGGGATCGCGAGGATGTTCGTCGTCGTGTGGAGATCGCACTGGGCGTGACGGCACACGAGCTTTCGGTCCTTGGTGAAGGTCACGTCGCACTCCACGATGCCGGCGCCCATCCGGGCGGCCGCCTCGTACGACTCCCTCGTGTGCTCGGGGAACTGCATGCAAGCGCCGCGATGGCCGATGGAGAAATCGGTCCGCTGGAAGGGCCCCTCGGAGCACGAAAGGAGCTTCTCCTTCAGCTCTCCTTCTTCCATGTTCGCGACGAGGTAATACGGCCGCGGGCCGAGCTGCACGGCGTACTGCGCGGCATCGTCCTCGGCCGGCGGGGCCGGCAGCGGCGCGGGCTGCACCGACTCGTCGCCGCTGGAGCACGCGCTCAGCGCAGCGACAGGCAGCGCGACAAGCGCCATGGCAGCGCTCATTCTGGCGCTCTTCCTGATCATGAGACGCTCCCCTCTGGGTGGATTGAAGTTCGGACGGTACTCGCGTGCTCCTGTGAGAATATGTCGTCAGCGAAACAACAAAGCGACATCCCCTCTCCGGCGTGCCGTCGCCAGGAGCGGCGGCATGCGTGTGCGGTTCTCGAAGCGGGGCGCGATGCGATCCATGCTCGCGCATGCCCACCTTCGAGAAGCGCACGCGCATCGCCGCGCCCCCCGAGCGGGTCTTCGCCTTCCACGAGGAGCCTGACGCCCTCGAGCGCCTCACGCCCCCCTGGGAGCACGCGCGCGTGCTGGAGAAGACCGGCGGCATCCTCGTCGGCGCGCGCGTGGTCGTGGAGACGCGCGTCGGCCCCGTCCTGCTGCGCTGGGTCGCGGAGCACACGCAGTACGAGCGGGGCCGGATGTTCCAGGACACGCAGCGCAGCGGGCCGTTCAAGCGCTGGGTGCACACGCACCGCATGGACCCCGACGGCTCGGGCGGCTGCTACCTCACGGACCGCGTGGAGTACGAGCTCCCGCTCGGCGCGCTTGGCCGGCTCGGCGGCGGTCGCTTCGTCCGGCGCAAGCTGGAGCGGATGTTCGACTACCGCCACGAGGTGACGCGACGGGCCTGCGAAGCCCCGCCGCGGTAGCCCGCTCGCTGGCCGCCGCGTCCGCCGCGCGGCCCCCCACGCCCCCTGGTTGCCAAGGCTCACGCCGGACCCAAGTTGCTCGCAATGCCGCGGCACGCGGCGGCGAGGAGAAGGAGCATGGCTATCTACCGTTGCGGCCGTTGCGGCTCGATCAACCGGGTTGCGGACCAGAGGGTCAAGGATCGGCCTGTCTGTGGCCGCTGCAAGGCCCACCTCGACACGACGGGCGCTCCGCAGCCGGTGGACGGGGCCGCGCTCGAGCAGGCGATAGCGAGCTCTCCTGTCCCCGTCCTTGTCGACTACTGGGCCACCTGGTGCGGCCCGTGCCGTGTCGTCGCGCCGGCCCTCGACGAGCTCGGCCGCAGGAATGCGGGCAAGGTGCTGGTCCTCAAGGTCGACACCGACGCCGATCCGGCGGAGGCCGGGCGCCGGCGCATCCAGGGGGTGCCCACCTTCGTGCTCTTCAACGGAGGGCGAGAGCTCGATCGCCGCAGCGGCGTGGCCTCGCGCGCCGATCTGGAGCGCTGGATCGAGACCAAGGCCGGGCAGCCCTCCACGCGCGCGAGCCACGCTTGAGCCCGCGCCGCGGGCCCTGGAGGGAGCGGAGCTGGGGAGCGGGGAGCCGAGAGAGCGGGTGACGCGACACGACTGGTCGATGTCACAAGCGCGTCTTCAATCAAGCGTTGCGCGTCCGGCGAGGCAGGCGTGGCATTGCTCCAGCTCAAGCCGGTCGTGCTCCACCTCGGCCACGCCGAGGGCAAGGCGCTGCTCGACGAGCGCCACCCGGAGCTCGCGCTCTTCGCGGCCTGGGCCATGCAGCACCGCCATGGGCCTGGGGCGCGCGCCGTCGTCGAGCGCGCGTTCGAGCTGACCGAGCGGCTGCCGCGCGCGTTGCGACGGGCCCAGCAGCGTGCGATCCTCTCCGTGCTCAGCGAGCGAATGCTGGAGCTCCTCAGGGAGGCCTCGATGAACCCCGACAAGATCCCGGAGACACCCGCCGCCCGGAAGCTCCGCCTCTTCCTCGAAGCGCAGGGGCGGAAGAAAGGCCGGGCCGAGGGCGAGGCCAAGGGCCGGGCCGAGGGTGAGGCCAAGGGCCGGGCCGAGGGCCGTCAAGACGCGCTGCTCACGTTACTACGGGCGCGCGGGCTCTCCCCCTCGCAGGACGATGAGGCGCGCATCCGGGCCTGCGCCGACGCGGTGAAGCTCGATCGGTGGATCGCACGGGCGGCCACGGCCACGACGGTGCGAGAGGCCCTCGGGATCAGAACCCCGGCCGCGAGAGCTCGCGCCCGCACGCCGGGTCGCCCTCGGCCGGCTTCCCCGTCACGCTCCTGAGCCGCCCCCGCTTGCCTCACCTGGCACGCCGGTCCAGCGCGCCCCGCACAGCCGACCCGACGCGCTCGCTCAGCGCGCGCTCAGGTCGTCCCCGGGGCGCGCGACGCGGAGCTCGCCTCCCCTCGCCCGAACGCCGCGGCCGCCGCCCCGCCGCGCGACGCCCGGTAGCGCGCCAGCTCTCCGAACTGCGCGAGCCGCGCGCGCACGATGTTCCTGCTGATACCGAGCAGCCTCGCCGTCTGGAGCTGGTTGCGATCGCAGTAGCGGTACGCCGTCCGGATGATCGTCTCCTCGATCTGCTCGTGCAGGTTCGGCAGGTTCTGCTCGAACAGCGCGAGCAGCGCGCCCTCCAGCGCCGTCGCCTGCGGCGTCGGCCTGACCTGGGACACCGCGTCCGTCGCCCCCTGATCCGGCGGAGGAATGCTCGCCCCCGCCTTCGGCTGGAGCGCCGTCAGGCGCAGATCCGCCGGGGTGACCTCCTGGCCTTTGCAGACCAGGAGCGCGTGGTGCATCGCGTTCTCGAGCTCCCGGATGTTCCCGGGCCAAGGGTGCCCGAGCAGCCGCGCCGTCGCCTCCGCCGTGAGCACGGCCGGCCCCGAGCCGAGCCGGTGCGTGTAGAGCTCGATGAAGTAGCGCGCCAGCGGGAGGATGTCGCCCGGCCGCTCGCGCAGCGGCGGGAGCGACAGCGTCGCCACGTTGAGCCGGTAGAAGAGATCCTCGCGGAACTTCCGCGCGATCACCGCCTCCTCCAGGTTCACGTTGGTCGCCGCGATGAGCCGCACGTCGATCGGGATCGGCTGGCGCGAGCCGAGCCGCACCACCTCGCGCTCCTGCAGCACGCGGAGCAGCTTGACCTGGAGCGGCAGCGACAGATCCCCGATCTCGTCGAGGAACAGCGTTCCGCCGTCCGCGGCCTCGAACCACCCGGCCTTCGAGGTCGTCGCCCCCGTGAAGGCGCCCTTCTCGTGGCCGAACAGCTCGCTCTCGACGAGGGACTCCGACCAGGCGCCGCAGTTGACCGCCACGAAGGGCCGCCCCCGCCGGTGGCTCAGCGTGTGGATGTGACGGGCCACGATCTCCTTGCCCGTGCCGGTCTCCCCCGTCACGAGCAACGTCGCGTCGCTCGGCGAGAGCTGCCGGATCCGCTCGAGGATCGCCTGCGAGCGCGGATCCTCGAAGACAAGGGCCTTGGCGCGCACAGAAAGGGCCAACGAGCTCGTGTTGGGAAGCGTGAGCAAGGGCATCGTCATCGGGCTTCACTCACCATGATAGCGGACGGTTCATCCATTATAACGGATGCACCTGCCATGCGCCAGAGATCTTTCTCTGGCGCGACCCCACCGGTTGTCTCGGATGGCTTCGGGCCTTCCGTCATGCTGCGCCTCGATCCGTCGCGCTACGCCTCGAGGAGATAGCCGCGCACCTCGTCGACGAGGGCCTTGATCTCGTGGTCGGTGCGGGACCTCGGGCGCGGCGCGCTGACGGGGACGACGCGCTTGATCCTCCCGGGCCGCGGCTCGAGCACGACGACGCGATCGCCGAGGAACACGGCCTCCTCGACGTCGTGCGTGACGAGGATCATCGTGATCTGCTCCTCCTGCCAGATGCGCTGGAGCTCCTGCTGCAGCTTCGCGCGGGTCAGCGCGTCGAGCGCGCCGAACGGCTCGTCGAGCAGCAGGATGCCCGGCCGGTTGACCAGCCCTCGCGCGATCGCCGCCCGCTGGGCCATCCCGCCGGAGAGCTGGTGCGGGTAGGCCCGCTTGAACGCCGACAGGCCCACGAGCTCGAGGTGCTCGTCGACAGCGCGGGCCTTGTCGGCCTGCGTCCACGCCGAGCTCTCGAGCCCGAGCGCGACGTTCTGCTCGATGGTGAGCCACGGGAAGAGCCGGTGCTCCTGGAAGACGATGCCCCGATCGAGGCTCGTCCCCTCGACGCGCGCGCCGCCGACGAGGATGTCGCCCTCGTAGTCGCCGTCCAGCCCGACGAGGAGCCGGAGGAGCGTCGACTTGCCGCAACCGCTCGTGCCCACGACGCTGATGAACTCGCCGGGGTGAATGGTCAGGCCGATCCCGCGGAGGACCTCCAGCGGCTTGTCCTTGACCACGTACTTCTTGCTGACATCGCGAATGTTGATGACTCCAGGCGAGCCCATGAGTTCCTCCTCGAAGCAGACGAAGCAGACGGAATCAGAAGTTGACGACGTTGACGACGTTGACCACGTTCACACGTCGCGGACGCGCCATCGCAACAGGCGGTCTTCCGCGGCCTTGGCCAGCGCGTTCAGGCCGAAGCCCACGAGCCCGGACACGATGAGCCCGACCAGCACGACATCCATGGCGAAGCGCTCGCGCCCGTCCACCATCAAGCTGCCGATCCCGGGTGCGGGCTCGAGCAGGTACTCGGCCCCGAGCGTGCCGAGCCACGCGTAGATGAGCCCCTGGTGCACGCCCGCGAAGAGCGACGGAGCGGCGGACGGCAGGATGACCTTGCGGAGGATCTGCCACCGCGAGAAGCGGAGCACCCGCGCCACCTCGATGTGCTCGACACCGACGCTCCGCACGCCTTCATAGGTGTTCACGACGACCGGGTAGAAGGCGGAGAGCGCGATGAAGGCGACCTTCGCCTGCTCGCCCACGCCGAGCCACACCGACATCAGCGGGATCCACGCGAACAGCGCGACCTGCTTCGCGGCGTGGAAGCTCGGTGAGAACAGCTTGTCGGCGGTGCGCGAGACGGCGAGGAGGCCGCCGACGGCGCCGCCCGCCACGATGCCGAGCGCGAGCCCAAGGAGATCCCGGACGAGGCTTGCGCTCAGGTGGCCCCAGAGCTCGCCGCTCTCGTGAAGCGCTCTCGCGGCCCCCCAGACCGCGAGCGGCGGGACCAGGATGCGGGTGTTGGCGAGCTCGTAGCGGCAGACCACGATCCACGCGACGAACAGCAGGACGGGCAGGACCAGGCCGCGCCGCAGCCGCGGCTGGATCAGAGCATGGGTGATGGCGCTCATCGTTCGATCTCCGGTAAGGTTCCGGTGAGGTGTTACAGGGCGGCGCGCCGCCAGCGGAGGAGGCGGGCCTCGATCGCCTCGAGCCCCTTGTCGAGCACGAGCCCGACGATCCCCACGACGAGGATCGCCGCGAGCACCACGTCGAGCTGGAACAGCTGGCGGCCCCAGACGATCAGGAACCCGACGCCCTCGGAGGACGCCAGGAGCTCGACCGTGACGAGCGACAGCCACGCTTGCGTCAGGCCATATCGGATGCCGACGGCGATGGACGGCACCGCGGCGGGGAGCACGACCTTCCGGAGCAGCTGAGCATGGCTGAACCGGAAGACCCGGGCCACCTCGATGTACGATCTCGGCACGTTCTTGATGCCCTGGAACGTGTTGATCGCCACCGGGATGAGGCTCGCCTGCGCGATGAGGATCAGCTTGAGCGACTCGCCGATCCCCGCCACCATCATGACCAGCGGAAGCCACGCGAGGGCGGGGACCTGCGCGAGCGCCTTGAAGAGCGGGTGGACGTGCTCCTCGATCCGCCGCGAGAGCCCCATGGCGATGCCGAGCGCGAGGCCCGCCGCGCCGCCCGCGGCGAAGCCGCCGAGGACGCGGCCGAGGCTGACGGCGATGTTCGTGTGCAGATCGCCCGAGCTCGCGAGCTCGGTCAGCGTCTGCAGGACGAGCCCTGGCGCCGGCAGGATCTGCGCCGGGATCAGCTCGCGCTGCGAGGCGTAGCTCCACGCGAGGAGGAGCGCCGCCGGGAAGACGAGCCCCACGGCGACGTTGCCCAGCCGCCGCGACAGGAGCCGGGAGGCGCCGCCCGCGGGCAGCGCCACGTCGGGCGCCTCGAGCTTGTAGGCGGCCTGGGTCTGGCTTTCTTGAATTCCCTGCTGCGTCATCTTGGTTGCCTTTCTCTCGTGGCGTTCCGCCCTGCCCCGCGCTGGGCCCCTTCGCCGCGCGCTCCTCTCATGACCTCCCGGGGTGCTTGACCTTCCCGTTCACGTCGAACTCGGGCCAGTAGCCCTCGAGGTTCAGCTCCTTCAGCGCCGCGTTCAGGAACCGCAGATCGATCCAGGAGTCGACGTCGAACGTGCTCCTGATCAGGCCGAACCGCTTCGCGTCGACGACGGCCGCCTTGTAGCGGGAGATCAGGTATTCATCGAACAGGGGGCTCGCGCGCACCTTGAGCGAGTCGCCCGTCTGGTCCGCCTTGAAGTTCGAGTACGGCACCCCCGACTTGGACCAGAGCTGGTAGATCGGCGCCGGGTTGGCCTCGTTCTGCGCGATCCAGTGGGCGGCCTGCACGACGACCTTGACGACGCGCCTCGTGATGTCCGGATACTTGTTCGCGAAGTCCTCGGTGACGATCAGGTGGGCGTGCCGCAGGTAGGCCGGCGAGTCGTTCTTCGTCGAGTAGACGATCTTGGCGACCCCTTGATCCTGGAGCGTGAGGAGGTCGTATCCGCCGAAGGCGGCGTCGATGTCCCTGGTCGCCAGCGCCGCCTTCGCGGTCGCTGAGTCCATGTTGAGGATCCGGAGATCGCGCTCCGACAGGCCGCTGCCCGCGAGGATTTTGTTGACGGCGAGCTGCAGGTTCGTGCCCTTGAAGAGGGCGACCTTCTTCCCCTTGAGGTCCGCGAGCGACGCGATCGACGAGTCCGCCGGGACGGCCAGGTAGGTGTGCTGCCTCGTCGACACCCCCGCGAGGAGCTTCGTCTTGAGCCCCCCTGCCCTCCCGATGCTCGACGGCAGGTCTCCCTGGAGCGCGAAGTCGAGGAGGCCGTTCGCGTACGCCTCGTTGACGGCCGGCCCGGCGCCCTTGAAGAAGGACCACTCGATCTTGATGTTGTCCTTCTTGAACTCCTCCTCCAGGAGCCCCCGCGCGTGCACCACGCTCAAGCTGCTACCGCCGACGAACGGCCGGTTCCCGATCCCCACCCCCGCGAACGCCACCCGGATGACGCTAGGCGCGTCCGCCCGCGCCACATGCGCAGACAACGTCAAAATCGCCGCCACCAACATCTGCACAAAGATCAAAGCTCGTCTCATATTTTTCCTCACTGAATTCATTGCCACGCGTCGCCGAGCGATGCTCGCCCGCACAGGAGACGGGCCCAGATCGGCGTCTTCGGCGCGCAGGCGTACTCCGGTACGCCGAGCACCGAAGACGTCGAGGTGGGCCCGTATCCGAAGCGGGCGAGCATCGCTCCTCAGAAGCCGCCTTGGAGCTGGGCTAGGATTTCGTGCGTGGCCCCCTCGGTGCTCGTGCGGTCGTCTCGACGGTTGAGGTTGAGCTGGAACTTCGTCGTCTCCGCGAAGAAGACGTTGAAGCCGAGCGTGTAGACGTCGACCCGGTTCTCTTTCACCTCGGTGCTCGGGTCGAAGAGGTCGACGCGGAGGAACGGCTGGTAGGTCTTCGGCCACCAGTCGTCGTAGCGGCCCTGGTTGCGGTACCCCCTCAGGAACTGCTCGCCCCAGTTGTAGAAGAAGGTCGCCACGTGCGACAGGCTGGTTTGCCTCGTCTTCCGGGGGTCCTCCGCCGTCGTCCCGAGCGTCACGTCGTCCTGGCCGTAGATGAACTCGTAGGTGACGCCGATCGGATAGTGGTTGTAGTAGATATCGCCGCCGAAGCGGCGCTTGACGCCCTTTCCGGACAGCGTCTTCTTCTCGTCCTTGAGGAACGTGTTCTGCCAGCCGATGTACGCGCTCCCGCCGAGCGTGATCTGGCGGAGGATGGAGTTGTAGTCGGACGGCACGGTGAACGCGAGGCGGCCGATGATGTCCTTCTCGCTGTTGTCGTCGGCCGTGTTCGGCCCGCTCCCGTTGACGATGCCGATCGCGTAGGCGAGGATGGGCGCCCGGTAGTTGTAGCCGTAGTCCACCTGCGGCAGCACGTCGCCGCGGACGATGAGCCCGAGGTCGCGCCGGTTCAGCCCGAGCTTCGTCGTGAACTGCGCGTTGGTGATCACCGGCTTCAGCTCCTCGCTCGCGGGGACCTCCAGCCCGAACGGCAGGAGCTGCTGGCCCAGGGTGACCTGCAGGACCCAGTCCTCGGGGGC
This sequence comes from Sorangium sp. So ce124, assembly GCF_051525235.1. Lineage (NCBI taxonomy): Bacteria > Pseudomonadati > Myxococcota > Polyangiales > Polyangiaceae > Sorangium > Sorangium sp. So ce124. Next base: position 1,972,160 of record NZ_CP150312.1, on the reverse strand, counting down.
GAGGGTGGGGAGCACGGAGTACGCCAGCTGCGCGTCCAGCAGGTTGAGGAAGCTGTTGTTGCTCGCCTGCTGGGGCGAGGCGCCGAAGCGCACCGAGTAGGTCAGGTTGCGGCCTTCCTCGTAGTCCTTGTAGAGGATGCCATTGAACGTGAGGGTCGCGGCGCCCGTGTCGAACGTCACCTTGCGATCGTTCGAGGTCGCCGTGTTCACCGGCTGCTCCGTCCATCCGATACGCGCCTGGATGACGCCGCCGACGAGGAGGGAGCGGGTCGAGAGGGCGGTGTGGAGGTCGCGCTCTCGCTGCCACTGGAACTTGAAATTCTCGAGGTCGGTGACGAGCCCTTGCAGGTCGTCCCGCGTGACGACGTTGGGATCGGGCTCGACGAAGGCCTCCGCGGTCGCGTCGCCCGCGGGCGAGGTGCCAGGGGACGGCGCGCCGGGAGCAGCCGGAGCGGCGGCCGCGGCGCCCGGCGCGGCCGGTGCCGCGCCAGCAGGCGCCGCCCCCGCGGGCGTCGAAGCCGCGCCAGCAGGCGCAGGCGCCGCACCGGCGGGCGCAGGCGCCGCACCAGCAGGCGCGGGGGCCGCACCACCGGGCGCAGGTACAGGACGCTCACCCTGGGTTCTGCCGGGCGGGTTCTGCGCACTCGCCTGCGTCACGCAAAGGACGATGGTCGTCGTCGCGAGGATCGATGAGATGGCGGTTCTTGAGCGGTCGAGCAAGCGCATGAATGGATCCAGAGGGGTTCGTTGATTCACAGTTACCGTCGGGCGGGGCCGCTTCCGTCGCCCCGCCCGACGCTCCACGTTCAGGCCGCCTTGCTCTTCCGCAGCTTCTGCTCGACCGCGGTCCCGGCGAAGAAGCCGGGGTTCTTGCCGGCAAAGAAGTTGTAGGGATGGGTGAACACGAGATCGCGGAAGTTCGCCTCCGTGAGCGCCCCGCGCTCGACGAGGCTCCAGGTGTCCGCGAGGACCTCGGTCAGATCCGGCACGTCCCAGTGGCCGCTGTCCGACGCCCAGAAGGCGTTGAGCTGCACGCCGAGCGGGTTGACCTTCGTGTTGAACGCGTACGCGATCGTGGGGTCGTCCGCCTCCGAGCCGAAGTAGAAGTTCGGCACGTACCGGTCGCGGATGTCCTCGATCCGCTCGATGCCCGCCGCCGCGAAGTCGTCGAGCGCGCCCGCGTCCTGCGGCTGCCTCCGCGAGTTGTTCGAGACGCCGAGCGCCCCGCCGAGGACGGCGTTGATGTCGCCGAGCCGCGCCGCGACCTCCTCTCCACCGTACTGCTGGTACAGCGCGTACAGCAGCTTCGCGTCGATCAGATCGGGGTTGTAGTTCTGGACCGCCCTGCCGTTGCGCTTCTCCCAGTGCCCCACCAGATCCGCGAACAGCGTCGCGCCCCACGCCGCCCCTCCCTCGAGGAAGCCGACGCGGAGATCGGGGAACCGGCGGGTCACGCCGCTGAAGAAGAGCGACTTCGCGAGCGCCTCGGAGGCGGAGGCGAAGTGGCCGATGTGATTGTACATGTAGCTCGAGACCGAGCTGCGGCTGGTCCACCCCATCCCGGCGGAGTGGGTGGTCAGCACCGTCCTGAGCTCGACCGCCTTGGCCCAGAACGGGTCGTAGTTGTGCTCGCTGTCCACGCCGAACGTGTCGAGCCAGTTCGCGTGCCGCGCGACGTCCGGATGGTGCCGCGACGGGTACTTCTCGGCCACCGACCGGATCGGCCGCCGGAGGTTGCCCGGGATGAGGGCGACCTTGAGGCCGAGCTCGCGCACGGCGAACTCGAGCTCTTCGACGCCCTCCTGCGGCGTGTGCAGCGGGATGGCCGCGACAGGCGTGAGGCGGTCGGCGTACGGCCGGTACACGTCGGCGTGATAGGCATTGACCGCGCGGATGAGCACCCGGCGCAGATCCTCCTTGCCGACGTGGGTGGCGAACGTGGAGACGTTCGGGAAAAGAACCGCGTAGTCCGTCCCCGACTCGCCGAGCCGCTCGTGCAGCAGGCTGGGCAGCGACACCGTGGCGAGATCGAGCGTGTTCTTCGTCGGCAGCGCCCACCACGGCGGGCGGACCGAGCGCTGCGCCGCGCGCTGCTCGGGCGTGAGCTCGTACCACTCGTTGCTCAGGTAGCCGAAGCCCCGGTTGATCGCGTCGCGGAACTCGTCGACGGACCTCGCGCCGCCGTACTTCGCGATGTAATCCTCGAGGATCGGGGCGAACTCGATCGTGTGCAGATCGGTGTCGATCACCGGGTAATCGAGCTTGTCGCGCACCACCCGCGAGCGAGAGGTCTTCTTGCCGTCTTTCAGCGAGAGGTGAGAGGATGAGACGCTCATGACGATGACTCCATGGCGCGATCGCGCGGTCGCGCGGCGGCCATCGGCGCCGGGCAGCCGCGCCCAGGGCGCACGAGGCCGCGCGCCGACCAGGCGCCCGCTCCTGTGCTGAGAATGTGAGAGGCCTTCGAGCTAGAGCGCCGCGAGCGCGGCGCCCCTACAGCGCGTGGCGGTCCATCGCTCGACGTCAGCGCCGATCCGGCGGGGCGCGAGCCGCTGCGAGCGCCGGGAGAGCGCCTGCGCGCAGAGCTCGGAGCGCGTCGCGAGTCGACGCCACACGACGCCTGGCGCGCCCGGGAGGGCGTTCGTCAGGATCGTGCTCGCGAGGATGGCTGAGACCGCGCGGGGCGCGATCACTGGATCTTTCATGGCTCTCTTCAGGTCAACTATCGTCCTGACGCATTGCATTGCGCGGACCAAGCCTTCACCGTGGCCAGCAGAGCAGGTCGGGCGGAAGCACCGCAGATGCGCTCGGCCTTGTGGCCGCGCGCTCGCGCTCCAGCGCGCCGTCCCGGGGGAGAATTCAGAGAGGGCTCGAGGGCCCCGACGCCTCCCGGCAGCGAAGGAAACTGGCCGCGCGCGGCACACGCCGCGCACTCTGTCAGGAAAGAAGCTCGACGCTCGTCGCGCCGCTGCGGGTTGCGTTCTGCATGCGGCGTACCAGGCTTATGTCCGCTTCAAAAGATGCATATCCGTTATGTCAGACAACCCCATGCTGCTGGAGCAGCAGGCGGGTGCTGCCCGGGTGCTGCTCCAGCAGCATCCCCCGGGCAAGGTGCGTCATGGCTTGAACGGCGACGCGGGTGCCAGGCTCATCCCGGTCGCGAACGAGATCGCGCTCTGCAGGTCGCGGCGGGTCACGATGCCGGCGAGATCGATGTCGAGGTGGACGATGGCCTGGGACACCTCCGGCCGGATCCCCGTCAGGACGACCTGCGCCCCGAGCAGCCGGACCGCCCGCGCCACCTGCAGGAGGGCGCTCGCCGAGGCCGTGTCGATGTGCGGTACGCCGGTGACGTCGATGATCGCCACGCGCGCCTGCCGCTCGACCACCCTGCTCAGCAGGTTCTCCATCATCTGCTGCGCCCGCGCCGCGTCCAGCACGCCAACCAGCGGCAACACGAGGACGCCCTGGCTGATGGGAACGATGGGCGTCGACAGCTCCAGGAGCGTCTTCGCCTGAAGCCGGAGCGTATCCTCGAGCCGCTTCCGGTCGGTGATCACCTCCGTGAACAGCATGATCCCGCCGATCTCGCCGGTCGACTTGTACCAGGGAAAGATCTTCCAGCGCACCCAGTCGACGCTCCCGTCGGCCCGCGGGAAGGGCTCCTCATCATTCGATTCCGTGGCTCCTGCGAGGCAGCGCCGGTGGATCGCCCTCCAGTGCTCGGGGATCTCGGGGAAGAGTTCGTAATGGCACCGGCCGATGATGTCCTGCTCCTTCATGCCGAAATCTTCCCGCCAGCGGTGACTGGCCAGGATGTAGCGCATGTCGTTATCGAACATGGCCACCGCAGCCGGGCTGTAGGTCACAAAGACGCGCGCATGCTCCTCGCTCTGGCGCAGCGCCGCCTCGAGGCGATCCCGCGCCTCCTCGGCCTCCTCCAGCTCCCGGATGCGCTGCTTCAGCTGCTGGTTCTCGGCAACGACAGCCGCGTAATCCACATCACCGTTCATCCGTACCCTCGGTTCCGTCCTGGTCTGTGTATCAAAGAAGCGCGGTACGTGGCGCTCGACCGGCACACGCGTGCGCTACCGAGGGGTGAGACAAGGTTGCAGCCGTCGAGGCCGGCCGCTCGTGCTCGTGCGGGGGATCAAGCGGGGCGCCCTGCGCCAGCGTTCAGCGCGCTTCGTGCGCGGCCTTGAAGCCGGTGCTGTCCAGGTCCCCCATGTTGAGCATCGCCTCGGGGAACCGGGCCGCCTCCTCCGCATACCAGAGGTGCGGCGTGATCTCGTTGGCCCTGGTGCTCGCCTAACGCTCCTCTCCGCTCGAGTCGAAGAGGACAGCGAACCCGCCCCAGATCATGCGCTTGGGGTCGAAAGGTGGACTCTCCGTCATCTGCATGCGCGGGTCGTCCTTCATCTTCGCGCCCGCCTGGTCGCGCACCTCCTTCGATGGCCACACGATCCAGGAGAACACGATGGTCTCGCCTGCCTCGGCCTTCACCGCGCCCTTGAAGTCGGTGATCTTGCCGTCGGGCACGTCGTCGCCCCAGCACTCGACGACGCGCGTCGCACCATACTCCTTGAAGACCTCCGCGGCCTTCACGCAGGCCTCGCGATAAGCTGCCTTTTTGTCCGTGGGCACAGGAGTGACAAAGCCGTCGATGTAGCTCATGGGCGCGATTATGCAGACCTGCCGCTCACGGCGTCAAGCGCGGCTCCTCCACGCAAATGGCGGACTCTGCAGTTCACGCAGAGGCCGTCAGTCCCGAGGCAGGCACAGCAAATCGCGGCAAACAGGCCCTGGCGCGGGCGATGATCCGGAGAGAGAGAAATCGAGATGCGTACTCGCAATGCGCCCTGCGCGTCGTCGAGGACGCCAACCGCCGCGCCTGCCGTGCTGGCTTTGGGCGCACCGGATCACGGCGTGCGCCTCGACGTGCCCATCGCTAGCGGTAGGGCCCGCCCCCGGGGCCGCGCAGGAGGTTGCGCTCGATCCTTGCGCGCACCTCGTCGAGCGTGTCGATGGCCCACACCATCGTCTCGGGCGCGATCGAGGAGGCGATCGGTCCCACGGTCACGCCGCGATCATCGATGGCGACGGGGCCAGCGCGCTCGTCGAGGGCGAGGAGGGCCCTACGAGCGCCAGGGTCGAGCAGCTCGGGGGCTCGGTCGGTCTGCCGCGGATCCACGCGCACGAGGAAGCGACGATCGAACGCCTCGTCGTCAACGACGATGTCCTGCCCGCCCAGCATCGTGACGAGGCCGTCGAGGAGCCGTTCACGCCGGACGGCGAGGCCGAGGCCGAGCTCGGTCTCGAAGCTCGCCCGCGCGATGACCCGGTGGCGATCGCGCGCCGCGCGCTCCGAGCCGATCTCGATCGGGCCCCCCTCGATGCGGCCCGTGACCGAGAGCGGCGCGCTCGCGAAGGCGAGGCCGCGCGCCGCGGCGAGCGCGCGGAGCACCTCGGCGTGTCCGGCGAGCGACGCGGCGGCGCGGAGGCCAGCGCGCGCGCCGTCGAGGAGCTCGACGGTCTGCGCGGCGCTGTGGACGGCGCGCACGATCCACGCCTCGTCCATGCCGAAGCTGTACGGCTCGGAGAGCGTACAGCCGCCATCGTGGATCCGGACGTCGTAGGGCGCGCGGTGCAGCGCGACGAGGTGCTCTCGGAGCGCCACGGTGAAGAGATCCCCTGTTCGGGAGGGATCGTCACCCGCGATCGAGAACTCGCTGTCGAGATCGTCGCTGCCGGTCACGACCGCGTTCACGAACCCCAGCACCACGTCCCGACGGTGCATCTCGAGGCCGAGATCGAGGGGCGGCTGGAGCCAGCCGTGGACGAGGACGTGCGCTTGCCGTTGGGCCCAGCTGATCTCCACGGAGACGAGGCGCCCCTCCACGAGGCCCCTCGCCTCGCGGTCCCGTGCGGCGAGGCCGAGCGTCGCGGCCGCGGCCTGGACCTTCTCCCAGCTCCCCATTTACCCACGCTATCCGCGCGAACCACCGGGCGCAATCATCGCAATCCCACGCACCTCCGGCTACTGGTCCAATTGAACAGGGAGACGGGGAGGCAGGGAGAAAAACTCAGTGAATCTCCCTGTCTCCCTGTGATCTTCCTCGGGCAAAGTTGACCACCGTCCACCCATGGGGGGCCCCGAGTCTCCCTGAATGTGCTGCTGTCGTGCTGCACAGCCGCCCGGTCGCGTCCCGACTGGCAACGTCACGCCCCCCGCCGAGCTCGCTGGAGATCATCGAGGTGGGTCGCGATCCTTGTCGGGGGTTCGCGCCCCACGCCTTCAGCGTGAGTCATGGTTAGCCGGGCAGGACGTCGAGCGCCTGGGCTTCTCGTCGCACCTCCCGCAGGAGGGCGGCGGCGACGACGCCGGGGTGCGTTCGCTCCGGCGCGGCGCCGAACGCGGCGAGGACCTCCGCGAGCGGGCGGGACGCGTCGTCTTCAGGTTCAGGAGGCGGCCCGCCGAGGCGGGCTGCCCCGAAGAAGAAGCTCGCGGCGTAGAAGGCGAGGGCGATGGCGCGCGCAAGGCGCGCTCGCGCGCGCTCGCCGTCGTTCGCGGGCCTCCCGAGGTACGCCTCGAGCAGCGCCTCCCGCTGCTCGGGCCGCGGGTACGCAAAGACACCGAGCTGCGCGAGATCGATGAACGGATCTCCCGCGCCCGCGTGGGTCCAGTCGACGAAATACACGCGCTCGGCCGCCACGAGCACGTTGTTCGGGTTGAGGTCGCGATGACACGCGGCCGCGTGCGCGTGGGGCGCGCTCACACGCTCCAGCTCGGCGATGGTGCGCACGAGCTCGGCTGGCAGGCCCACGCCTGCGAGCGCGGCGCACTGCGCGTCGAGGAAGCGCAGGAAGTCCATGCGCGACGGGCCGCGCGGGAACGGCGGACCGTCGTGGAGCCGCCGCAACGCCGCCGCGACCCGCTCGATCTGCGTCGGATCGCTCGTCGGGCGGAGCGGCGTCCCCGCGATGCGGTCCATGATCGTCACGCCCGTCCGCGCGTCCGCGTGGTGCAGGCGCGGCGCGACGCCGCGCTCGGACGCGACGCGCATGCACGCGCTCTCGCGCGCGGCGCGCTCAGGATCGCTCGGATCGAGCGCGAAGCGCTTCGCGACGTAGGGCGCGCCGTCGACGACGAACGCGATCAGCGCGGCGCCGGAGAACCCGCCGGAGAGCGAGGTCACGTCCTGGACCGGGCGCCCCGGGAACGTGGCCTCGAGCGCGGCGGTGAGGTCCGGGTGCAGCTCCGGAGCGCTCATGCCCACCCCCGCATCGAGGCGAGCCGCTTTGCGTAGAGGCGGCTCCGCGCGGCGAGATCGGCAGGCCGTGCCCAGTCCCACCCGATCGCCTGCCAGTCCGGGTCGTCGGGATCGAGCCCGAGCGACGCGACGAACGCGCGATCGGCGACGAAGAAGTGGTGTTTGTACGCGAGGAGATAGCCGGGCGACGCCTCCGGCAGCGCCTCGACGTGGGCGCGCGCCTCCTCGTAGGTCGCGAACCAGTGGTGCAGCACGCCGCCATCCCGGCCGTAGAGCAGCGTCCCGAGCTCGGGCGCGCCGGGCTCTCCCGCGAGGGCGAGGCGCGCGCTCTCCCAGCTCGAGAAGCCGCACTCGCGCGCGACCACCGCGAGGCAGTGCTTCCGGCGGATGCCGGCGACGGCCGCGGCGAGCGCGGCCTCGTCGGCGCGCCCGAGCTCGGGCAGCGCGCGCAGGCGCAAAAGCGCCTTGGCGTCGTTCGACGCGAGCTGCTTGTGCAGCAGCTCAGCGCGGGTCTTCAGCTCGCGAACGGGATCCATCATGGACGTCTCCTCTCGAATCGGCCGCTACCCGCTCCCTCGGCCCGAGGATGTCGACGTGGTCATGACGGTGCGAGGTGGCTCGCGGTCGTCGCGTCGCAGGGTGAAAGGCTTCTTTCCGGCGGGGAGGGCGCCCCTGCGCACCCTGGCCAGACGCTAGCGCTTCGCGCCGGGGCGCGCCAGACCGAATCCAGGAGCGTGCGGGCTGAACGCGCGAACGGGCGTCGGTGCGCCACCTTCTCCACCTCTTCTGAAGGTGTGACCGCACCCTCGCGGCCTCACGCGGGCCCGCACCAGGACTCGAGCGCGCTCCTCAGATCGGCGAGGCGCGTCGCCCGTCGGGCAGCGTCGCTCGCCCACGCGACGTGCCCGTCCGGCCTCACCAGGACCGCATCGACGGCGGCGAGATCGCTCTCCGGGGCGGCCGTCGCGCGGACGACGTCGACGCGATCGCTCCACGCCGCGCCTGTCTCCCGGAGATCGACCGCACCGGCGAGGTCGAGCAGGACGAACCGGCCCGAGTGGAGCAGCTCGTACAGCCGCGCGGCGCCGCGGTCCGTCACGAGCGCGCGATCGGGCGCCCGCCTGCCGACCCAGGGGTGCGCCGCCGCCGTGTCGCCGGGCGGATACGCGACATCCAGCGCGCTCACGAGCTCGGAGATCCGCCGATTGACGGGCTCCATGGCGAGCAAGTCGCTCATCATCTTCCGGAGCGCCAGCCCCGCCTCCGAGACGTCGCCGAGCTTCGTTTGAATCTCCGTGTTGCGCCCCACGGCCAGGCCCACGGGGTGGCGCTCGTCATGATAGCTGTCCAGGAGGCGGGGCGGCGCCCAGCCGTTCAACTCGGCAGCGAGCTTCCATCCGAGGTTCATCGCGTCTTGCAGCCCGACGTTGAGCCCCTGGCCGCCGGCGGGAAAGTGGATGTGCGCCGCGTCGCCCGCGAGCAGGACCCGCCCACGCCGGTACCGCTCGGCGACCCGCGTCGCAGTGCCGAAGCGCGACAGCCACCGCGGATCGCGCATCCCGAAGCCCCTCCCGACGATCCTCGCGACGCCGCTCTCGAGCTCCCCGAGCGTGACCGGCTCGGACGTGGGCACATGAGCCCGCTCCGGGTCGAACACGACGAAGCGCTGCTCGACGCGATGGCGGAGGCCATGCTGGCGGGCTGCGCGGAGAGCGTGCCGGTAGCGCTCTCGGGGATGGAGCGCGCGGCGGACATGGGCGAGCGGCTCCGCCGGGCGCTCCTCGCGCACCGCGACGGGGCGCGGGTGTTCGCGGGGACCTACGTCGCGCAGGACATCACGCTGCGGGTCTCGGAGGTGCTGATCGGCGCGCTGAGCGACGCCGGTCTCTCCCCGCGCGCCGCGGCGTGGGGGTGCTGGTCGATCGTGTATTACGTGATCGGCTTCGCCCTCGAGGAGCAGGCCCTGGTGGTCCGCCCGGGAGCGGACCCCGGCAAGGCCGATCCAGCGCTCTTCCGCGAGGCGGTGGAGCGAGGAGCTTACCCGCACCTCGCGGCGGCGCTCCCGCACCTCCTGAGCGCCGACACGGACGCGCGGTTCCGGTACGGACTGGAGCTACTCCTCAAGGGACTTGAAGCGGAGCTCGAAGGGGCGCCGCGACCGAGGGAGTCCAGGAGCTCGCCGCACGCCGGAGCCAAGAAGCGGGCGCCCCGCCGGAGCGGCTGACCGCCGCCGGCGGGGATGGCCGGACCGCTCGGGCCGACGGTCGCTCCCGACCTGGGCCGCGCGGCTGCGGATCCTGTGCTGCGGCTGCGCTTACCTGGGTCGAATCGCCGCGATCACGCGCGGAGACCCATCCTCGTGCGGGAGTTCACGAGGGGCGAAGCGGCTCCGCGAGCCAGCGCACCAGCGCGTCGGCCTCGAGATCGAGCAACGCATCCTCGACCTCGCCCGGGCCGATCGCGCGGGCTCGCTCGATGATCGAGCGCTCTTCTTCGGCCGTCGGTCGCCGCCCGATCCGCCGGGCGAAGAGCCGGCCGAGCAGCTCCGCGATCGCCTGCTGCTTGCCTCGCTCCTCGCCGCGTCGCTCCCCGCGCTCCTCGCCGCGTCGCTCCCCGCGCTCCTCGCCGCGTCGCTCCCCGCGCTCCTCGCCGCGTTTCTCTCCTCGTCGCTCGGCCTCGATGATCATCTCCCCGATGATCGGCGTGCGCCGGAGCAGCCCCTCTTCCTTGTCCTCCACCATCACGACGAGCTCCTTCAGCAGATTATGCCCCCAGGGATCGATGGTGGCCATCACCAGGAGCGCCGTGTACAGCTCGGCCCGCTCCTCGGGGGTGGCCGCCCCCGTATGGATCTCCGCAACGATCTGCCTCAGCGCCGCCAGGGTCGCGTTCCGGGCGAGAGGCGCGAACACCAGCCAGAGCACGCTGCCGCGCGCGCGCAGCTCGGAGACCGTGCGCTGGTAGACGGCGTCGACGCGGAAGTGCGCGCCGCTGAACGGCCGCCCCGGCCATGCGATACAGCGTTTGCCCGTCGCCGGTAGTCGCCGCCTGCGGCCCGACAGGACCACGGCGACGCTCTCGATCGGCGGCACCGCCTCCCCGTGGGCATCGAGGCGCAGCGCGGCGAAGAGGAAGCCGAGGTACTCGAAGACGCGATCCGGAACGTCATCGCGGAGCGCGAAGCAGAACTCGACGTGCAGCACGCGCGGCTCGCCGTCGATCCGCAAGCGAATGGCCTTGTCGAGGCGACGCTCGATGTTCGTGACCTGGCTGTCAACCCAGCCGAGGACCTCAACGGGACGGCCCTCCGGAACGAGAGCGCGCACCAGGTCCTCGGGGCGCCTCCGGGCGAGGTGGCGAAGCGTGATGTCGGCGTCTCCCATGCGCGGCATCCATGGCAGCGCGCGTACCAGGGGCGCAGGCAGCCGAAATCAGCGGAATCCAGGGTGTGGCGTGGCGCCAGGCAGGTGGCGGCGCCATGGCGGGCGCGGGTCGGCCGACCGGCGAGCGCGCCTCGGATAAAGCCGACCGGGCAGCGCCGCGATCGCCTGCTGCTGGCCACGCTCCCGTCCTCGTCGCTCCCTGCGCTCTTGCCCGCGCGCGACGTCGGGATCGATGCCCCGGCGCGAGGCCGGTGACAGGATCATCTCACGCGGCCGGTAGCATGGCCGGCCAGGAGGGGCTCGATGCGAACGTTGATCTCGACGGTTATCTTGCTCGCCGCGCACTCGGCGGGCTGCGCGGCGGAGCAGGCGGGAGCGCGGGGCGACACCTCTGCTGGCGCCGGCGCGAGCGCCGTCCGCCTGCCCGAGGGCGCGCGGCTCGTCGACCTGACCTATCCCTTCGACGACAAGACCATTTACTGGCCCACGGCGACGACCGGCTTCGCCCACGAGACGGTGCACCACGGCAAGACCGAGGGCGGCTACTTCTACTCCGCATACACGCTCTGCGCGCCGGAGCATGGCGGCACGCACCTCGACGCGCCCATCCACTTCGCCGAGGGCAAAACGACCGCAGACGCCGTGCCCCTGTCGCGCCTCGTCGGCTCCGCCGTGGTGGTGGACGTGTCGGCCGCCGCGTCCAGGGACAGCGACTACCTCGTGACCAGGGCGGACATCGAGGCGTTCGAGCGGGCGCACGGCGCCATCGAGCCGCGCACCATCGTGCTGATCCGGACGGGCTGGGGCGCGCGCTGGCCTGACAAGAAGAGCTATCTCGGCGACGATCGACCTGGCCACGCCGAGGCGCTGCACTTCCCCGGCATCGGCGAGGACGCCGCGCGGGCGCTCGTCGCGCGGAGCGTGGGCGCAGTCGGCATCGATACGGCGAGCATCGACCACGGCCCGTCGAAGGATTTCATCACCCATCAGGTGCTGCTCGGGGCGGATATCCCCGCGTTCGAGAACGTCGCCTCGATGGAGTCGCTGCCCCCGCGGGGCGCGCTCGTCATCGCGCTCCCGATGAAGATCCGCGCCGGCTCCGGCGGGCCGCTGCGCATCGTGGCCGTGCTGCCGCGCTGACCGCCGGATCCGCGCCGGCGCCCGGCCCGCGCTGCCGCGCGGGGAAGCCCGCGAGCGCCCGGACCTAGAGGTTGATCTTGTAGTTCAGCTTGACCTCGTCGCCGTGCATCCCGCGAAACCCCCAGTCGTGGGGAGGCGACTCCGAGATGCATATCTCGATGTCCTGGTGGTCGATCCCGACCTCATCCCGGATCTTGTCGAACAGCAGCCGCACGAGCTTCTTCTTCGTCTCCACGCTGCGTCCGGTGATCATCGATATCTCGATGATCGTATAGGCGTCTGTACGCCCGCCCGGCGCCAGCATGTCCTCGCGCTCCATCGGGAAGAAGCGATGCGCCCGCTTGTCCTGCGGCATCTGCAGCGCCTCCATGACGCAGGCGTGGATCACCCTCGACAGGGCCTCCTTCACCGGATTGAGCTTCTCCTTGATTCCGTAGATCTTCGCCTGAGCCATGCGCGGTTCTCCTGGAACAACGTCAAATCATTCATGCCACTCTGCTCTCGTCTCTCGATCGCGCTGAAGGCGCGGTCCGCCGGCTCTCCGGCTCTCGGGCGCCCCGCTCGGCGAAGCGACGCCGGGCCGCGGCCGCGTGCCCTCCGGCGACGCCATCCCCGTCTGCGCGCGCTCTCTTCAGTCGTCCGCGTCGTCGCCCTTCGGCCCGGACTGCCCCGCGGCGGCCTCCTCGCCCTCGTCCTCGGGGAGCCCCGCGTCCGCCGCGCCCGCCGCCTCCGCGGCGAGCGCCATCCGCTCGGCGAGGGGCCGCTCGGGCAGCGTGAGCAGCGGGCCGTCGCCGAGATCGCCGATCATGTTGAGGTACGCGTTCATCGCGTGGCACACCGAGTCGGTGCGCACGTAGCGATCCCTGACGCTCCAGAACACGCCGCCGGCGGCCGCCTGCGGGTTCTTCACCACGAACGAGCTCTCCGGACCGTAAGTGTACTGCAAGAGCAACCGGATCGCGGCGACCACCGCATCCTTGTACCGATCGCAGCCCTCGGTGCCCTTCTTCCGGCAGTGGTGGTACACCTCCGACATCACCTCTGCGAGCCAGCCGCTCCCGCTGCTCGACAGCGACCGCTGCCAGCGGCCGTAGCGGTAGGCGTCCTCGGGCCTGCGCCACTGCCGCTTCACGAGGTCGTCGGCGCAGCGGAAGACGGTCTGCTCGACGCGCTGGTCGCCGCCGGCCTTGGCGAAGTCGAGGAGCGACTGGACCGCCCACGAGCTCGAGATCGGGTTGGGCTTCCTGTAGTCGTCGCCGAGGAAACACCCTTTCTCTGCGATCCTGGCGAGCAGGTAGTCCGCGGTCCGGGCCGCGGCGTCGAGGTACTTCTTGTTCTTCGTGGCCCGGTAGGTGCGCGACAGGGCGGAGAGGACCTGCCCCGTGTAGAGCGTCGAGTCCTTGCCCTGGACCTTCCACGCTCCGCCCTCCTGCCCGATCAGGGCCGAGCGCACGCTGCCGTCCGGCCGCTGCATCGAGATCAGCCACTCGGCCGCGAGCACGGCGGACTCGAGGTACCTCTTGTCCTTCGTGACGCCGTGGAGCTCGAGGAGCGTGAAGATCGACTTCGACGCCGTGCCGACGACCAGCCGGCGCTCGGGCCGCTCGCGCTCCAGGTCGAACGCGTAGAAGAAGCCGCCGGCCGTGCGATCGCGCGCCTCGCGGCTCTGCATGCCCATCATGAAGCCGGCGGCCTCCGTCGCCAGGCGGAGCAGGCGCTCGTCGGGCTTGTAGGCGTGCAGCTTGAGCAGCGTCAGCGCCGTGGACGCGGTGTAGATCGTGTGCAGCTCGCGCTCGAACCGGTCCGCGGGGGCGTGGTAGTACTTGTGAACCCCCTTGTGCCGCGGATCGATGACGCGCAAGAGATAGCCTTTGCCGTCCTCGATGCGCCGCGCGAGGAGGGCCTTGTCGAGGGCGCGGACCGGCACGAGCCCCTCGACGAGCTCGACGCCCTTCCCCGGGCGCTCGACGCTCTCCACCATCGACTCGTGATGATCCGGCAGCTCCACGACCAGCCGCGCGCCCGCGAGCGCCTCGCGCGCGCCGCCCGCCGCGGCCACGGCCCTGCGCGCGGCGTCCTTCAGCGCGACGCAGAGCCCCGCGTCCGACGCCTCCCCGCGGGCGATCTGCTTCCCCTCCCGAAAGCCCATCACGACGGCGCGGAAGGGGCGTTTGGACGAGAGGGCGAGATCGCACGTCACCTTGTCACCGCCCGCTGCCACCCGACGGACGAAGGCGACGGCGCGATCGCGGAAGGAGTCGTTGTCGAGCTCGTCGCCCGCGCCCCCGTTCTCCGGCGCCTGGATCACCGGGTCGGGCACCCGGGGTAGGTTCGCCGCGATCTGCGCCGCGAAGCGGTCGTCGCCCGGGGAAAGGGCGCGCTGTCCACCTTCCGCACCTTCCGCGGCGCTGGCCGTCGCGGAAGGTGCAGCGGCGGGCTTCCCGGCCGCGGGGTCCTCGCTCGGCTTGCGGCCGTCACAACCGCTCGTGACCCCACACGACAGAGCGGCGAAGGCCGCCAGGGTTGCGATGGAGAGCACGCGAGCAGACGGCATGGACAAGGACCCCGAAGCAGCGATTCGACGCGTATCAAGAACCCAGAGGTCCCGCAAGGCCGAACGGGGTAGCCGCGCGCCTCGCGATGCGCCCGCACGCGCGCCTCGCGATTCGGCCACATGCGCCCTCGCTATTCGCCTGCATGCGCCCCGCGCTATTCTGCCCGCATGGGACCCGCGCAGATCAAGGGCAAGAACGTGGACATCAAGCTGTGGACCCGGCCGGACGAGGTCGAGGCGATCGCGCTGGAGCAGCTGCGGAACATCAGCGCCCTGCCCTGGGCGTTCCACCACGTCGCCGCCATGCCCGACGTCCACTTCGGCAAGGGCGCGACCGTCGGCTCGGTCATCGCGATGCGGGACGCGGTCGCGCCGGCCGCTGTCGGCGTCGACATCGGCTGCGGGATGGGCGCGCTCCGCACGAACCTCACCGCGGCCGATCTGCCCGACGATCTCCGGCGGATCCGCAGCGACATCGAGCGGGCGATCCCCGTCGGGTTCGCCGCCCACGACGCCCCGCCGGAGGGGTTCGAGCGCCTCCCGCTCTGGGACGAGTTCGCGAGCCTGAGCCCGAAGGTCCAGGGGCTGTTCGCGCGGGCGCGCTGTCAGCTCGGCACGCTGGGGGGCGGCAACCACTTCATCGAGCTCTGCCTCGACACGGACGGCGGCGTGTGGCTGATGCTCCACTCCGGCTCTCGCAACATCGGCAAGGAGCTCGCCGAGATCCACATCGCCACGGCGAAGAAGCTCGCCCACAACCGCGACCTGCCCGATCGCGATCTCGCGGTGTTCCTCGCCGGCACCCCGGAGATGAAGGCCTACCGGCACGACCTCTTCTGGGCGCAGCGGTACGCGCGGACGAACCGCGAGGCCATGTTCCACCTCGCAGAGGGCGTCCTCCGCCGGCACTTCCCCGAGCTCGCGATCCAGGAAGCCATCTACTGCCATCACAATTACGTGGCAGAAGAGTGTCATTTCGGCGAAGAGGTGCTGGTGACGCGCAAGGGCGCGATCCGAGCAGGCAAGGGCGAGCTCGGCATCATCCCCGGCTCGATGGGCACGCGCTCGTACATCGTCCGCGGCCTCGGCAACCCCGAGGCGTTCGAGAGCGCCTCGCACGGCGCGGGGCGCAGGATGAGCCGCGGCGAGGCGAAGCGGCGCTTCACGGTCGACGATCTGGCCGCGCAGACGGCCGGGGTCGAGTGCCGCAAGGATGGCGGCGTCCTCGACGAGATCCCCTCCGCCTACAAGCCGATCGAGCGCGTCATGGAAGACCAGCGCGATCTCGTGGAGATCGTCGCCGAGCTCCGGCAGGTCCTCTGCGTGAAGGGGTGAGCGACCGGCGCGGGTCCGGACAGGGAACTTTTCGCGGCGGCCTCGTTCGCGGCCCCTCCCCGCCCCGCTCTCGGCTACGATGCACGTCGCGTTCACGACGCGCGCCGCGTACCCACCGCGGCGCGCACCGCCGCGCGGAGAAGCCATGAAGTCGGACTGGATCGATCTGGGCCCTCTCTCCGAATTTCCGGCGGAGGTGCCCGTGCTGCGCAAGGACGACGCGGGGCGGCGCTTCGCCTGCGTCCTCCGGGGCGGCGAGGTCCACGCGCTCGACGATCGCTGCCCGCACCAGGGTTACCCGCTCTCGCAGGGCGCGCTGCGCGACGGCGTGCTGACCTGCGCGTGGCACAACTGGAAGTTCGAGCTCGCCTCGGGCGCCTGCACGTTCGGCGGCGAGCCCGTGCGGCGCTACGCCACCCGCATCGACGGCGGGCGCGTGCAGCTCAACCGGGCCGTCGACACCGCGGCCGAGGTGCGGCGCCTCGTCGCCGGCCTGCGGGAGGCCGTCGTGCGCGACGAGCCGGCGCGCGCCCTGCGCGAGGGCCTCCGGCTGGGCGCGCTCGGGCTCCACCGGGGGGAGACCGGCCTCGGCAGCCTGCACCTCGCGTTCGAGGTGCTCGCCAGGGACGGCGCGGAGCGCGCCGAGTACGGCTTCGATCACGGCCTCGCCCTGCTCGCGGACCTCTGCGCCTGGGTCGAGCGCGGCTGGATCCCCGCCGAGGAAGCGTTCGTGGTCGCCGCCCACGCGATCGGCGAGGCGTCGGCCCGGCTAGGCCCCCGCGGCAAGGGCCACGGCAAGGTGGGGGCCCGCTCGCCCCTCGCGCGCATCGCCGACTTCGAGCTCGACGAGCCGGCGAAGGTGAGCGAGGCGCTCGCGGCGGAGCGCCGCGACGAGGCCGAGGCGCGGATGCGCGAGCTCGTCGAGATCCGCGGCACGGCCGGCGCGCGCCGCGCGCTCATGCCCTTCGTCGCGCAGCACCTGTACGACTACGGGCACGGCGCCATCTTCCTCTCGAAGGCGCTCGAGCTGGCCGAGCGGTTCTCGTCCGCCGCCGACGAGGTCCTCGCCGCCTCCACGGTGCAGCTCGCCTGGGCGACCGCCGACACGAGCCTGCCCCCCTTCACCGCCACGCGCGCCGCGCTCGCGCGCCTCGCCGATCTGGCCCTGCCCGGCCCCGACAGCGCCGCGGCGGCCACGCGCCCGGACGCCGCGCCGCTCGAGGGCGCGGAGCGCGCCGCCTTCGAGGCCGAGGTGCTCGCAGGAGAGCAGCCGGCCGTCGAGGCGACGGTGCGCTGGCTCGCGCGCGGCGCCGGGCCGCTCGCGCTGCTCGGCGCGATCGGCCACGCCGCCGCCGTCCGCCTCGCGCGCTTCGACTCGGCCTGGGAAGCGCGCCTCGACGCCGAGGTCGGGGTGCTCGACGTCACCCACGCCGTCACCTTCGCGGAGGCGGCGGCGGCGCTCGGGCGCGAGGCCCTCCCGCGCGAGGCCGCGCAGCTCGCGGTGCTCGCGGCCGGCTTCGTCGGCAAGCTCCGCAAAGCGGACGCCGCCGCGCCGCAGGCGTCCGCTACGACGACCCGCGCGCGAGGCGGCGGGCTGCTCCAGGCGGTGGAGGCGCGCGACGTCGGCGCGGCGCTCGCGATCGCGCGGGAGCTCGACGCCGCGGGTCGCCGGCGCGCGTTCGCCGAGCTCGCCCCCTTCGCCGCGTTCGACGCCGCGGTGAGGCCCATTTTCACGGCGCACGCCGTGAAGACGCTCGAGGCGCTGGAGCGGCTCGAGTCGTCCGATCCTCGGCCCGACGGCGCGTACCTCGCGGCGCTGCTCACCCACGTCGTCCCCGTCCGGCGGGAGCTCTCCGCGCGCCGGATCGCGGCTGTCGCCAAGAAGTTCATGTCCGATGGGCGGCCACCCGATGGGCTGTATTGAGCCGGCCGCCCGCCCGGCGGACAGAGACCGGAGAAACGTGCACTGTTGCGAGCATCATTCATACTGACTGTCTATGCGGCTTGAGCCTGGATCCCACGTAGCGCCGCACCTGACGCTCGACAGCCTCCTCCGGATGGGAGGCGTCGGCAGCATCTGGACGGCGCATCACCTCGGGCTCGGCAAGGAGGTCGCCGTCAAGTTCATCTCTGCGTCGCTCGCGACCGATGCGACAGCGGTCGCCCGGTTCCACCGCGAAGGCGCGCTCATGACGAGGATCAAGAGCCCCCACGTGGCCGAGGTGTACGAGCACGGCGTCGCCGCCAACGGCCTCTCGTACATCGTGATGGAGCTGCTGCGGGGCGAGGAGCTGTCCGACCTGCTAGCGCGCGCCGGGCGCCTCCCCCTGGAGGAGACACTCGCCCTCGTCTCGCAGCTCTGCGCGGGGCTCACCGCCGCGCACAAGCTCGGCATCATTCACCGGGACATCACGCCACAGCACGTCTTCCTCGCCGACACCGACGGAGGCACCTGCGTCAAGCTGCTCGATTTCGGGGTCGCCAGGGGGGATGTCGACCCGGATGGGACCACGCTGACGAACACGGGCGCGGTGGTCGGCAGCCTCGTTTATATGAGCCCGGAGCAGTTCTTCAACCCGAAGCTGGTCGACGGCCGCTCGGATCTCTGGTCCGTGGGCGTCATGGCCTACCACGCGCTCACCGGCGCGCCGCCGTTCGAGCAGAAGGGGATCGAGGCCCTCCTCGGCGCCATCCGGATCGGCACCTTCTCGCCTCCGAGCCAGCGTTGCGCCGAGATCACGCCTGCCCTCGACGCGTGGTTCGTCAAGGCGCTTGCCCGTGAGCCGTCCGGCCGCTTCGGATCGGCCGAGGAGATGTCCGAAGCGCTCCGCCGGGCCGCCGCCAGGCCGCCGGGCCCAGGGAGCGCGCCTCCCAAGGTAGATTGACCGGCATGGCCCGCGCCCGCACCCCGAGCCGTTCCAACCATGAGCTCGTGTTTCGCAGCGCCCGCAAGGGCGAGGAGGGCACCCTCGCGACGGTCGCCTACCGCGCGTTCCAGGCGGGTGATCCAGAGGCGTGGCTGCGGTATTTCACCGAGCACGCGCACCTCGCCCTCGACAACGTGATCGTCGCGGAGACCGACGGCCAGCTCGTCGGGTACGTCGCCTCGCTCGACCTGACGATGAGCTTCGCGGGCGCGGACGTGCCGTTCCAGGGCCTCTCGTCCGTGGCGGTGCTCCCGGAGTTCCGCCGCCGGGGCATCGCGGATCGGCTCGTCCGCGAGAGCCTCCGCCGCATGCGCCGCCGGGGTGAGGCGCTCACCCTGCTCCACCCTTTCCGGCTCTCGTTCTACCGGAGGTTCGGCTTCGGCGTCTGCGAGCTCCGCGACGTCGTGCGCACCTCGCCCGATCGGCTCCCGGACTCGGTGCTGCGCCGCCACGTGCGGGCCTTCTCCCGCCCGCGGGACGAGCCGCTCATCAAGCAGGCCTACGACGTCGCGCGGGCCGACACGACGGGGCAGCTGAAGCGGAGCGACTACTGGTGGGACGTGCGCGTCTTCAAGCGCTCTCCGAGCGGCGCCGTCTACGTGGATCCGGGCTCCAAGGCGATCGCCGGCTACCTGTTCTTCGACGTCCCGGAGGGCGGCGCCTACGGCGCCCAGCAGCTGGTCGTCCGCGAGCTCCACGCGCCGACGCCAGGCGCTTACCGCGGGCTCATCGGCTTCCTCGGCGCGCTCGGCGATCAGTACGAGGTCGTGGAGCTGACGCTCCCGCGCGGCCAGGGCGCGCCGCTGCTCGACGAGCCCGGCATCCGCGACGAGCCGATCGTGTACGAGACGGCGGCCCGGCACCCCGGCCTGTGCCCGCCCGCGCACACGGCGCACCGGCGCAGCGTCCTCGGCCTGACGGCGGCGGGCGCGATGGGGCGCATCGTCGACGTCGCCGCCGCGCTCGCGCTGCACCCGTCGCCGCGGAAGCACGGCGTCCGCGGCGCCATCGGCGTCGACGTCGAGGACCCCGTGTTCACGGACGCGCCGCGCGCCTTCGACGTCACCTTCGCGGCGCGCGGCGTCCAGACGGCGCCCGGCAGCACGGCGGGAGACCGCCTCTCGCTCTCCATCGAGCGGCTCACGCAGATCTATTTCGGCGCCGCCTCGGCGCGCGATCTCCTGAGCCAGGGCTTCGTGGTGGGCAGCGTCAAGGCGGCCGCCCTCCTCGACGCCGCGTTCGCCGGCCCCCCGCTCTTCCTCGGCACCTTCAACGCATTCTGAGCGCTCAGCACTAGGCGATTCGCCTGCTCCGGAGGAAGAGCTTGAGCGAGCGCGACGTCAGCGCCGTCTCTTCCCCTCCCCTCCGCGTCTCGACGGCGGCGTCGTCGTGGGTGTCCACGAGGAGCTGCCACGGCCTGGCATCGTCGGCGAAGGGGAGGAGGAAGCCCAGGTCGCACGGCGACGCGTTGAGCAGCAGGACGAAGTCGTCGTCGACAAGCCGATCGCCCGCCTCGTCCACGTCGTCGAGCCCCTCTCCCGACAGGAACACGCCGACGCACTGCGTGAACGGGTTCGACCAGTCCTCGTCGGTCATGAGCTCCCCGTCCGGGCGGTACCACTGGATATCGTAGGTCTTGCCGCCGCGGATCGGGCGCCCCTTGAAGAAGGTCGAGCGCCTGAGGGCGGGGTGCTCGTGCCGGATGCGGAGGCATTTGCGCGTGAACTCCAGCAGCGCGCGCGACGGGTCGTCCCAGCCCCACGGCTGCCACGTGAGCGGGCTGTCCTGGCAGTACCCGTTGTTGTTCCCCTCCTGCGTGCGCCCCCGCTCATCGCCGTGGAGGAGCATCGGAGTCCCCTGCGAGAACAGGAGCGACGCCATGATGTTCCGCGCCTGCCGCGCCCGCAGCTTCAGGATCTCGGGGTCGTCGGTCGGCCCCTCGACGCCGCAGTTCCACGAGCGGTTGTCGTCGGCGCCGTCGCAGCCCCCCTCCCCGTTCGCCTCGTTGTGCTTCTCGTTGTAGGAGACGAGATCCGCCAGGGTGAAGCCGTCGTGGGCCGTGACGAAGTTGATGCTCGTGTACGGCTTGCGCCCGCTGTTCTCGTAGAGGTCGCTGCTCCCCGTGATCCGGAACCCGAGATCGGAGGCGATGCCGCCGGAGCCCCGCCAGAAGTCGCGCAGCGTGTCCCGATAACGGCCGTTCCACTCCGCCCAGCGCACCGGGAAATTGCCCACCTGGTAGCCGCCGGGGCCCACGTCCCAGGGCTCGGCGATGAGCTTCACCTGGCTGAGCACCGGGTCCTGGTGGATGATCGTGAAGAAGCTCGAGAGCTGGTCGACGTCGTGGAGGCCGCGCGCCAGCGCCGCCGCGAGGTCGAAGCGGAACCCGTCCACGTGCATCTCGAGGACCCAGTACCGCAAGGAGTCCATGATCAGCTGGAGCGTCTGCGGGTGACGCACGTTGAGGGTGTTCCCCGTGCCCGTGTAGTCGAAATAATAGCGCTCGTTGCCAGGGACGAGGCGGTAGTAGGTCGGGTTGTCGATGCCGCGCAGGCTCAGCGTCGGGCCCAGGTGGTTGCCCTCCGCCGTGTGGTTGTAGACGACATCGAGGATGACCTCGATGCCGGCGGCGTGGAGCGCCTTCACCATCTCCTTGAACTGACGCACCTCCGACGCCACCTCGGCGCCTGCACGGTACCCGACGTCCGGCGCGAAGAAGCCTATCGAGTGGTATCCCCAGTAGTTCCGGAGCCCCTTGTCGAGCAGGAATTTCTCGTGCACGAAGGCGTGCACGGGCAGGAGCTCGATGGCCGTGATGCCGAGATACCGCAGGTATCCGATGATGGCCGGGTGGGCGATGCCAAGGTAGGTCCCGCGGAGCTCCTCGGGGATCTCCGGGTGCTGCATCGTCAGGCCGCGGACGTGCGCCTCGTAGATGACGCTGCGGTGGAACGGCACGTAAGGGCGCCGGTCCCCGCCCCAGTCGAAGGACGGGTCGATGACGACGCCGAGCGGGGCGCCGAGCGCCTCCCCCTCGGCCATGGCGAGGTCGCCGTCGGGCTCGCCGCTCCGGTGGGCGAACGCGCCCGCTTCCCACTGGACCCGCGAGGCGAGCGCCTTCGCGTACGGATCGAGCAGGCGCACCCGCGGGTTGAAGCGCAAGCCCCGCTCCGGCGCCCACGGGCCGTGCACGCGATATGCGTATTTCTGCCCGGGCCCGACCTCCGGCACGTAGACGTGCCAGACGAGGGAGGTGCGGTGACGCATCGGCAGGCGTTGCTCGTTCCCCTCGTCGTCGACGAGGCACAGATCCACGGCCTCGGCGTTCTCCGAGAAGAGGGCGAACTGCGTTCCAATACCGTCCCATGTCGCGCCCAGCGGGTACGGATCCCCCGGTCGCAATCCTTTGCGCTTGTGGCTCATGCTGGTCTCGGTTCCGCGATCCACGGCTGGGGCGGCACCCCCTCGGGCCTCGTCGCCCCGGCCGGCGTGTTTGCGAGGCTAGGCGACGTGAGGGCGCCGGCTGCCCATGGCGTCGGTCACGACATCCACGACGCTCCGAGCCATCCCCTCCGCGATGCGGAGGGCCTGCGCCTGATCGCCCTCCGGGGTGCACATCCTGAGGCGCTCGATCATGTCCACGAGCCGCCGGGCTAGCTCGCACGCCTCGGTCATGGAAGCTGGTGATTCGAGGGAGGCCCTCCGCGGGAGGGAGACCATCTCTTCGCTCGGCGTCATCGTGGTCGACATCATGCCTGGCTCCTTATCAGTGATGGCTGCGGTCCGCACCCCCCAGAGCAGGCGTCGTGCCAGCACGGCTCCGGTGCGGATGCTCACCGTAGACACAACGGTGGGTGCTCGGCTGACAGACTGGGCGGCACAAACCGCCACAGGTGGGGCGATTTGTCCCCCTCACAGCCTCCCTCGCTTGGTAAGGCGGGGCAGCGCAACGAACAGCCAGATGCAAAAATTGAAGACACGATGCATACCGTACGGGCTCGCTGTACGGAGGCTGTACGGGACGGCCGCTCGGGCTCTGCTGGGGTGTGCTCGAGCTTCCATGGCCTCTGCGCATCCCTTGCCGTGGGGGCGGGCGGGCCGTGTGCGCTCGCAGCTTGCGGGGGCGAGGACGGCGTCGCGCGCGCCTCACGGGGGGCGAACGTGGCGAGCACGATCGCGGCGCGGGCCCTGCCTTACGCGCGCCGTCCGGGAGGCAGGTGGGCCGCGCTCCGCGCGACGTCGCGTGAGACCGCGAGGTGATCCTGATCGCTGCGCGGCCCCGAGGCGGCTATGGCTACGCCCGGGGGGGCCAGGTTAGTATCCGTTCCTCCGCGGCGGCCGCCGGTCCAACGCGTCGCGGTCGAGAGAGCACATGATCGGAACACTCCAGGCGAAGCTCCAGTATCTCAAGAACAAGAACCTCCACAACTGGCTCGGCGGCTACGCCCGGCAGAGGATCGAGAACGCCCGTGCTCCGCGTCCGCTCGGTCCGCGGCACCTGCTCTTCGCGGTCTGCGATCACTGGGAGCCAGGGTGGGAGAACGCCACACCGGAGGTCGGCGACGCGCGGGTGAGGGCGTGGTCGAAGGGGTATCCCGAGATGGCCGGCGCGTACCGCGACGCGGACGGCCGGCACCCGCGTCACAGCTTCTTCTTTCCGGGGGAGCAGTACACGCCCGGGTGGCTCGACGCGCTGGCGGACCTCACGCGCAGCGGCTTCGGCGAGGTGGAGCTGCACCTGCACCACCACAACGACACGGAGGAGAACCTGCGCGCGGACATCCTCAGGTACCTGGACATCCTGGGGAAGCACGGGCATTTCTCGCGCGACCCGGACGGGCGCATGCGTTACGGGTTCATTCACGGCAATTGGTGCCTGGCGAACTCCGGGCGGGACTCGCGGAACTGCGGAGTCGACGCGGAGCTCCCGCTCCTCTTCGAGACGGGCTGCTATGCCGACTACACGTTCCCGTCGGCACCCGACGAGTCGCAGCACTCCATCGTGAACCAGATCTACTGGCCGACGGGCAACCTGGCGCGCCGGAGCGCCCACGCCGTGGGGGCGCGAGCCAAGGTCGGCGAGGTGCTGGAGGACCGGATCCTGATGATCGAGGGCCCGCTCGCGCTCGCGCTGACGCGCCGGGGAAGCCGGGTGCGGATGCGGATGGAGTACGGCGCGCTCCAGGCGGTCGATCCGCCGACGCCGGACCGGGTGAAGACGTGGGTGGATCAGAACATCCACGTCGAGGGGAGGCCCGAGTGGGTGTTCGTCAAGGTCTACACGCACGGCGCGCCCGAGGAACAGGCGGAGTCGCTGCTCGGCGCCGGGGGCCACGCGCTGCACCGGGAGCTCACCACCCGTTACAACGATGGCAAGGAGTGGGTGCTCCACTACGTGACCGCGCGGGAGATGTACAATATCGCGATCGCCGCGCTCGAGGGAAAGACGGGCAATCCCGGTGACTACAGGGATCACCGCCTGAAGCCGCCGCCCTGCGCGAGCTGACGCGACCAGTCCCCCGCCGACAACACCGTAGGCCCTCGGCGCATAGGCGTTAACCACGCTTCGCGCCGCGTTCTCCTACATCCGAACGTTTACGTGGTCGTGGTCGTCAACGATAGGCCGTGAACGACCACGACCACGACCACGTAAACGTCTGAGGATTGATCACATTTCCCCCTTAGTTTTCGCTGTGTTGGCAACGGCGGTGTTCCAGCCCATCTCCAGCATGAGCAAGGTCTGCATTCCGCGCGCAAGCGTCAGCCAGCCGGGGGGACCGTTGCGCTTCAGATGTCCACCAAGACCGGCAACGGCGTAGAGCGCATCGACTACCGTCGCCCCCTGAGCCGGCAGCTTCTTGGGCTGGTGCTGATGCAGCAGCTTCAGCTGCGTGGGGTTCAGGGCTCGTTCCGCAGGTGCATTGGGCTCAAGGCGTGACAGCGAGCGCAGAAGCAGCATCTGCCACGCGATCGGAGCGAACAGCGCCAGCGCGTTCGTCAGGCTCCGGAAGCTCTCGAGCTGGCGCGTCTCGAGGGCGCAGCCGGTCTTGAGCGCCTTGAAGAACTCCTCGATGAGCCACCGTGCCCGGTAATGGTCGACGATCGCTGCGATCTGGTCGGGCGTGTCGACCGGCTCGTTGGTCGCCAGCACCCACGCGACCGGCTCTTCGCCCGCTGGGGTGTCGATCTCCTGCACACACACGATGTTGACCGCCAGCTCTTCGGCCAGCTCGGGCAGGTAGTACGGACGGCGAAGCGCCACGCGCCGGGCGCCGACGCCCAGCGTGGCCCTCCGCTCCGAGCGCTCGGGGTGCGCGCGCTTGCGCGCAGGTACCGGGCCGGCGCGGCGTTGGGTGAGCACGACCTCGCGGCTAAGCCGGATCGGCAGCTCGACCAGCGCCTCGCTCAGCCGCAGCCGTTCGCTGTCGTCGAGCGATTCCTCCTCGTCCTCGGCCAGCTCCGCCACGTTCCGATCGCGCGCCATGCGCACGACGAAGCGGTGGCCCTGCTCGACCATGGCGCACAGAAGCGGGTAGGCGTCGGCCTCGCGATCCATGATGTGCACCAGCGACGTGCGGTCGCCCACGGCCTGCTCGGCCGCCTCCACCTGCCGCAGCCAGCGCGTCGACTCCTTGTCGGTCACGCGCGCATAGTCGCTGCCCGTCCTGTTCTTCTTGCGTGGGCTCTTGGACAGGGCGGAGGCTTTGCGGGCCCAGCAGGCCAGCCCCAGCAGTCCGAGCGGCTGGTTGATCGCGTCGGTGGCCACGGCGAGCGTCGCGTGCGCCAAAAAGCCCTGGGTGTCCTTGCCGTTGAGCGGACCGAGCCCTTTGCGTGCGCCGTCGCCGTCGAAGGCGACCGCGGTGGTGTCATGCACCGCGCGAACCGTGTCGTGACCGGCCATCCGCTCGAGGGTCTGCTCGCTGTGGGCTTGCACCAGCGCACCATACGACACGCGCTTGTTGCCAAGCAGCCGGTAGAAGCCCTCCAGCTCGGCTTCTGTCTTCAGCGCGTCCGGGAAGCTCTCGCCCGGCGCGACGCTCAGCCGCGCCACCACCGCCCGGACCCGCTGATGCAGGCGCGCATCGCCCAGCTGCACCGTCTCGAACTCGCGCACGAGCGACGGCGTCGCTTCCGCCACATCGGGATTTCCCATGACATTTCAGACGCTTGGCGGGTCCGAAACGGATCAAAAAAAGATGTGCGGGATCTTCAGACGTAAACGTTCACGTTCACGTTGGTGTGTCCGTCGCGCGGATCGGGCAGCTGACCGTGCCTCAGCCCGGCCCGCGACCGCTCTGTTCGCTGAGGACATCCTTCAGGAGCGCGTGATAGCGCTCCCCCACGATGTCCCATGACAGGGCCCCCACACTGCCCCGCAGGGCCTCCGGCTCCCATGCCGTGTCCAGCGCTCGCGTCAACGCGGCCCCGAGCGCCCCGGGATCGCCGGGAGGGACGAGGAGGCCATTGCCCCCGTGCCCTTCGCGGACGAGCTCCGGCACGCCGCCGACACGGGTTCCGACGACGGGGCGGCCCGAGGCGAGCGCCTCCAGGACGACGTTCGGGCAGCCCTCGCGGCGGCTCGGCAGGCAGAACACGTCGCACGCGGCCATGTAGTCCGGGATCTCGACGGGCAGCGCCCAGCCGAACAGCCGCACGCGATCGCCCAGGCCGAGCGCGCTCACCTTCGCGCGCAGCGGCTCGAGCAGCTCGCCACCGCCCACCATCATCAGGTGAATGTCGCGGCGGCCCGCCCGGTCGAGGTGCGCCATCGCGTCCACGAGGACGTCCACGCCCTTCTCGGGCACGTGATAACCGGCGTACAGCACCACCTTCGCGTCCGCCGGGACACCGAAGCGCCGCCGCGGCTCGGCCCGATCCCGGATCGCGAACCGCGCGCCGTCGACCGCGTTGTGCTGCACCACGACGCGCTCGCGCGGCACCCCGAGCTCGACCAGGCGCTCCCCGAGCGCCCCGCTCACCGCGACCACCCGGGCGCAGCGCTGGAGCGCCGGCGCGATCTGCGCCCGCAGCGCGGCGTTCCTCGGCTGCTCGTTGATGTCGCTGCCGAGCACCGTCGTGACGACAGGCACCCCCGCCTCCCGCGCGAACGCCTCCGCGGCGACGGTGTCGGGATAGGCCCACGCGGCCAGGATCGCGTCGTACGGGAATTCGCGCCGCAGCCCCGCCATCGTGCGCCGGAGCGACGCGCGGAGCCCCTGCGCGTGAAGGCTCGGCAGCCCCGGGATCGACCAGTACGTGGGGAACAGCGCGTCGATGCCGGTGTGCGCCTCGCGCGTGCCGCCGAAGAGCTCCCGGGACGCCCCGCGCGCGCGCGTCCACCAGGGGATCGGGGCCACGAGCCGGACCTCGCAGCGGCGCGCGAGCGCCCTGTACGTGTGATAGCTGTACGGCGCCATCGTCGGCAGCCGCGTGGAAGGGTAATGATGGGTGAAGACCAGTACCTTCATCGCGCGCTCGCCCGTCACGTGAGGCGGAAATAGAGTTGCTCGTATTTGCGCGTCATCTTCTCGAACGAGAAGTCGTCGCGCACCCGGACGTGCCCCGCCTCGCCGAGCCGCCGTCTCAGCGCCGGATCGCGCGCGAGCCGCTCGATCGCGTCCGCGAGGGCGTCGTGCCCGTCCACCGGGACGATCAGGCCGTGCTCCTCGTGCCGCACCACCTCCGGGACCCCGCCGACCGGCGTCACCACGACAGGGAGGCCGCGCGCCATGGCCTCGAGGACGGCGAGCGGCAGCCCCTCGTCGCGCGAGGGCAGCGTGAAGAAATCGGCGGCGATCAGCAGATCGGGCACGTCCTTGCGGAAGCCGAGGAAGCGCGCCTCGGCGCCGTGGACCCCGAGCTCCCTCGCGAGCCCATGGATGCGATCGCGCTCGTCACCGTCGCCGACGACGAGCACCGTGACCGCGACGCCCCGCTCCCGGAGCCGCGCGAGCGCCCGGAGCAGCACGTCGTGCCCCTTCACCGGATGGAACGCGGCGGGCATGATGCCGACGAACACGTCCGGACCAAGGCCGAGCTCGGCGCGCACCTCGTCGCGCGTCCGCTTGGCCGGGGTGATGTCGATCCCGTTGTGGATGACAGAGATGTTGCTGGCCACGCCGACCGCGCCGCTCTTGTTGGCCGTGTCCTGCGAACAGCCGACGACGGCGTCCGTTTCACGCCACTCGAAGCGCGACGGAACGCGGATGATCCCGCGCGTCTGGGCGTGATCGGTGAAGACGAGCCGCGCGCGCGTAAGGAGCTTGCCGATCGTGGCGTAGTGGAGCGCAGTGGGGTTGTGCGCGTGGACGACGTGCGGACGGGCGCGCCCGAAGGAGAAGGCCGCGTGCGCGAGCCGCTTGGGGAGACGCCCGTCCAGCACCGTGGTCGGCAGCGTCCGCTGCCGCGCCAGCTCCGCCAGCGGCCCGCCGCGCAGCGCGAGGATGGAGGCGTCGTGGCCGTGGCGCCGCTGCGCCTCGGCGAGGCGCAGCACGAAATGCTCCATACCTCCGCCGTTCAGGCTGCTCACGACATGGACGATCCGCAGCGTCGAATTCCCCATGAAGGCTTGCTACCCGAATCGGGTCCCCTGTTGAAGCGCAAACCGCACCCAGCATCACCACACGCGCTGCCAAACGCCCACCCGGCACGCTGGCGGTCTTGGCGTCTGGCGAGCGTGGACGAACGTCGGCGCGCGCCAGCGAACGTCAACGTTCGTCCACGCTCGCTGGCGCGCGCCGACGCGCGCCAACGCTCGTCCACGCTCATCGACGCGCGCGCCCGAGATCGATGGATCAGCGTACCACCTCGCCTCGCCGTCACCTCACCTTTTGATTTGCCGAGCGGAAGCGGCTACTAGACGGGCATGAAACCTGAGCTTCGGCGCGCCCTTGACGAAGGCATGCGCCGCGTGCCCGGCATGGACGCCGCGACGAGGCTGCTCGCCGTGCGGCTCGAGACGGTCAGAGCGCTCCTTGCGCGCCGGCTCGCCGAGAACCCGCTCCCCGTTCCTGACGCCGTGACCCCGAGCGAGATCCCATCGGTCGCCGAGCTCGGCCCGGGGGACAGGGTGCTCGCGGAGCTCGATCAGGACGGCTTCGCCTTCGCGGTCCACCCGGCCGATGTCGCCTTCTTCAACCGGCGGAGCGAGAAGATGCCGCGCCTGCGCTACCGGCTGCACATCGTGCTGCGCAACGGCTACGTCTGCGTCCGCAAGCGCTTCGTCCGCCAGCCGCAGAACGCGCCGCTCCAGGCGCACCTCTTCGCCCTGCTCGGTCTCTTCTTTTACAACGAAGCAGCCTCGCTCTTCCGCCTGCGCGACCTCCCCAGCGTCCCGAGGATTCGCGATCTCAGCCTCGCCACGCGCACCCTTTACCTCGACTACGTGCGCGGACGGACGCTGCAACATCAGGTCGCCGAGCGCGGGGAGAAGGTGCTCGACATCGACCTCGCGCCGCTCGGGCAGCTGTTCGATCCGGACCGCGATCGGCGAGAGATCGAGGCGTTCGCGAGCCGCGGCGGAGAGGCCTACCGCGGCCGGATCGAGGAGATCGTCAGGGCGATGAACGCGCGCGGCGTCGCGCCGCTCGACGTCAAGCTCGGCAACGTGCTCGTCGGCGAGAAGACGGGCGCCCTGTACTGGATCGATTTCGAGCGGGCCGCGCTCGAGGGCACCCCCCGCTACCGCGACCGCCTCGAGGAGCACCATGACCTCGTGAACCGGTGGTTCGGGCTCGCGCTCCCCGGCGACGGCGGGGCGTGAGGCGCGCAACGCGGTGCGCCGCGGCGCGCTCTGATGCGATGCGCTCAATGAACGGCTCCCGCGATCGAGGGTGCGATCGATGACGAACGATGAAGGCGCGGCGCCGCGGAGCGCCATCGAGCGGATCGGCGAGAAGACGGGCCGATCGTGGCCGAGCATCGAGGCGGCCGCGCGGCTCTCGGCGGAGACCCGGGCGCGGCTCGCGGCGCTGCTCCGCGAACAGATCCCGTGCGACACGAGCGTGGTCGTCTTCGGCTCGCTGGCGCGGGGCGAGTACACCACCGGCAGCGATCTCGACTGGACGCTGCTCATCGACGGTCAGGCCGACGAGGGGCATTTCAGCCAGGCCCAGGCCATCACGAGGATCCTGAAGGAAGCGAAGTTCCACGAGCCGGGCCCGACGGGCGTGTTCGGCAACGTGGCCTTCAGCCACCCGATCCTCCACCAGATCGGCGGGCAGGAGGACACGAACAAGAACACGACTCAGCGCATCCTGCTGCTCCTCGAGTCGCTCGCGATCGGCCAGCCGGACGCTCACGAGCGGGTGCTCAGGCTCGTGCTCTCACGGTACGTGGAAGACGACCGCGGGCTGCGCTACGGCAGCAAGCGCGAGATCCTCCCGATGTTCCTCCTGAACGACATCGTCCGGTACTGGCGCACGGTCGCCGTCGATTTCGTCTACAAGCAGCGGGAGCGCAGCTCGGGCTGGGCGCTCCGCAACGCGAAGCTCAGGATGTCGCGGAAGCTCATCTTCGTGAGCGGGCTCCTCACCTGCTTCGGCTTCGAGCTGTTCTGCAAGGATCGGACGACGTTGACCGACGACGGCGAGCGGCTCTCGACGCCGGCGCTCGTGCGCTTCCTGCGAGAGCGCATCCGGGTGACGCCCCTGGAGAGCCTGGCCGAGGTGCTGCTCCGGCCCTCGATCTCCGCGGAGACGGCGCGCACGCTGTTCGACAGCTACGACGCTTTCCTCGCGCTCCTCTCGAACGAGGAGGAGCGCGGCCGGCTGAAGCAGCTGCCGCTGGACGATCAGCTGGGCAGCGACCCGACCTTCAAGCGGGTGCGGGACATCGGGCGTGAGTTCCAGGGCGGGCTCGACCGGCTCTTCTTCAAGGAAGACGAGGAGCTCCGCAAGCTCCTCCAGACCTATGGGGTGTTCTGATGCGACCCGTGGGCTACTCGACAGGGGCGCTCGCCCTCAGCGACGTCGAGCGGGCGCTCTCGATGCTCGAGGGGAGCTCGGCGACCGCCGTGGAGCTCTCCGCGCTGCGGATCTCGGAGCTCAAGCCGCTGCTCCGGCTCCTCGGCTCGCTCGACCTGTCGCGGTACGACTACGTCTCGTTCCACGCTCCGAGCCGCTTCGACGCGGCGGAGGAGCGCGCCGTCGCCGACGCCATGGCGGAGGTGGCCGCGCTGGGATGGTTGATCGTCCTCCACCCCGACACCGTCCATGATCTCGGCGCCTTCCGGCAGCTCGGCGGCTCCCTCGCGCTCGAGAACATGGATAAGCGAAAGCGGACAGGCCGCACCGTGGAGGAGCTCGGGCCCTTCTTCGACGCGCTGCCGGACGCGTCGTTCTGCTTCGATATCGGCCATGCGCACCAGGTCGATCGCACGATGACCGAGGCCCATTTCCTCGTACGGGAGCACAGGACACGCCTGAAGCAGCTCCACGTGAGCGAGGTGAACGCGGGGAGCCGCCACGACGCCCTGAGCCAGGGCGCGGCGCACGCGTTCCAGCGGATCGCCGCCCACATCCCTGACGACGCGGCGCTGATCCTGGAGACCCCGGCGTCGCCCGCGGAGCTCGAGCGGCAGATGGCCATCGCGCAGGCGGCGCTGTCGAGCCTGAAGGGCCTGGAAAACGCACACGCCTGAGGCTGCGCGCGGCGCAGCCTCGACGGGAGCCGCAGCGCCCGGGTCCGGCCGCCTCCCGGGCGAGCCCGGGAGCTCCGGATTGCCCGGCTACGGGAACAGGCTCCCGGGCTCGTCGGGATCGAGCTCCCAGCCGAAGAGCCCCGGGGTGCGCGCGCGGTGCCTGCCGAGCGCGTCGCCCGGCAGCCGGGGGCCGTCCGCAGCCCAGCGGGCGGCGAAGGCGTCGCGCAGCACGAGCTCCGCGAGCTTGCCCCTCGGCGAGAAGCCCCACTCGGCCTCTTGCGAGACGTCGTCCGGATCGGCGTAGAGCCGCCAGACGAAGAACCCGGCGCACGTGCGCGCGTCCAGGAACGGCGCGATCACCGCGGCGTAGGCCTCGGCCTGCGAGCGCTGATCGACCACCACGTCCTTCATGCGATCGGGCCACTCCCACGGGCGCACGGCGGGATCGCGCCGCGTGGTGTAGCCGATCTCCGTCAGCAGGATAGGCTTGCCCCACGCGCGCGCCACGGCGTCCACCCCGGCCGCCACCTTGCGCCCCCCACGCAAAAGCTCCTCGAACGACGCGCCCTCCCGCTCTGCCAGCGGGTAGAACGCGTTGATGCCGATGAGGTCGAGCGCGTCGAAGATCAGCGTGTGCTCGACGTCGTCCCAGTTCGCCGAGTAGGTGAGCAGCCCCGGGTACACGCGGCGCACCGCCTCGATGATCGGCAGGAAGCTCGCCGCCCGCGGCGTCGTCACCCAGCTCCGCAGCTCGACGCCCACGCTGAGCATCTCCGCGCCTCCCTCGCGCGCGACCGCGGCCCACGTGAGCAGGAACCGGCGGTACGACTCGGCCCAGCGCGCCCAGCCGGCGTCGTCCCCGGGATCGATCAGGGCCCGCCACTCGCCGCTCTCGACCCAGAGGTGCGGGACGAGCAGCACCTTGAGCCCGCGCGCGTGCGCCTGCGCGATCGCCGCGAGCACGTTGCGCCGGTTCTCCTCGAACGGCGCCTCGAAGACGAGATCGACGCCCGTGCCCTTACCGTCCCACACGCGGCCGAACGGCGTCAGGCTGACCCAGGTCGCGCCCATGGCCACCGCCTCATCCATCGCCCGCCCGCTCGCCGCGGTGCCGTAGCCGCGGCCCGGGTGCCGCAGGTTCTCGATAGGCCCGATCGTCACGCCGCGCACGCCGCCCCAGCCCGACACGGCCCACCCCTCCGCGCCGTGCGGCAGGTGCTCCTGCGCGACCCGCGGCGCGGCGCTCGCAGGGCGCACAGGCGCACCGACCGCCGCCGACACGGCGAGCGCGGCGCACGCCGCGCGGGCGAGCGCGCAACCTCCTCGACTCATCCCTGGCACGGGCCGCCTTATACCAGGCAGGCAGACCGCCGGGCCGCGGACGTCACCCGCCGTCGCCCGCCTGGGGTCGCTGCGCGCCGTCGCCCTCCGCGGGCTGCTGCGGCTCGCGCGCGCCCTCGGCGGGCTGCGCCGGCTCACGCGCGCCCTCCTCGGGCCGCGGCGGCTCGCGCCGGGAAGCGTCGCGCTCTTGCCGCGCGCGGGTGGTCGCATCGCGCCACGCCCGCTCGCGCTCGAGCTTCTCGCGCCGCCGGCGCCGCTCGCGCTCGACCTCGTCGTAGATGACCTCGGGGCGCCGCGCGTCGAGCCGGGCCCCTCGCGCTTGCGCCACCCGCGGCGCCTCGCTGTCGGGGCCCGCGGCGCTCGCGGGAACCAGCTCGGCCTCGGGTGGCTCGGCCGCCGGGAGCTCGGGCGAGGGCTTGGGCGCCGCAGGGACGGCCGCGCTCGGCCGCCCTGCCACCACCGACGAGCGCGCCTCCTGGACCGCGCGCTTCGCCAGCCCCTTCGCCGCGGGAAGCGCGCTCCCACCCCCGTCGAGCGTGCGCATCTGCACGAGCCACACGCCGCCGATGCCCGCGAGCATCCCGAACAGCGCGAACGCGATCGCGAGCCGTCGGGGCCACGGCGACGGCCCCCGGCGCACCACCGTGAGCCGCTCCGCATCGGTCTCGGCCTGCGCGCGTGCCGTGAGCCCCGGCGTGACGCGAGGCGCCGCGCCATCGCTGACGCGGTGCACGACCTTGCGGCCGAGCGGAACCGGCGTGTCCTCGGCAGTCGGCCGCTGCCCTGGCCCGCTCGCCTGGGGATCGGAGCGGCGCTCCGGCGGTTTCACCGTCAGGACCGGCGGGGGCGGAGTGCGGCTCGCCCGGAGCTGATCGCCGCCGTCCCACGCCGCTCCCGCGTGCGACACCAGCGTGACGTCGGACAGACGGGGGCCTCCGGGAGCTTCCCACTTGGCCGTCGTCTCGAGGTCGCTCAAGAGATCGTCGGGCGACATCCTCGGCAGGTCCGCCAGCGTGTCGGCCTCCCACTCGTCCTCCACCGGCGCCGGAGCAGGCGTCGCCATGCGGACGGTCTCGTCCGCCCGGAGCGCCTCCCACACGCGCTCGGCCGCGTCCTCCGCGCCCTCGCCCCCGAAGCGCGCGAGCGCGAACGCGAGCTTCGCGACGTCCGGGGGGCGCGCCTCGGGGTCCTTGGCGAGGCAGCGCAGCAGGAGCGCCCGCAGCTCCGGGGGCTCGACGCCCGCCGGAAAGGGCGCGGGCGGCTCGGTCAGGACCTTGGTGCAGATCTCGAGCTCGGTCGGCGCATCGAACGGGCTCGCCCCGCAGAGCAGCGCGTAGGCGACCGCGCCGATCGACCAGATGTCGGCGCGCTCGTCGATGCCGCCCGCCGACCGCATCTGCTCCGGCGCCATGAAGAGCAGCGATGTCCGCATGGCGCCCGAGGCGGCGTTCGGCCCCTCGCTCTCGACGCCGCACGCGACGGCCGACACCCCGAAGTCGAGGACCTTCACGCTCGGGGCGCCGTCGCCGAAGCTGAGAAAGAGGTTCTCGGGCTTGATGTCCCGGTGGAGGATCCCGAGGCCGTGCGCCTCGGCGACCGCCTCGCAGATCTGCAGGAGGTACTTCACCGCCTCCCTGACCCGGATCGGCCCGCGGCGCCGCAGGTAGCTCGTGACGTCGGAGCCCTCCAGGTACTCGCTGACCACGAACGGCGCGCCACCTTCGACCCCGACGTCGAGGATCCGCGCGACGTACCTGCCCTTGAGCGCACGCGCGGCGCGGGCGCCGCGGAGCAGCCGATCGACGGCGTGCCTGTTCTCGACGAGCCTCGGATCGACGCGCTTGAGCGCGACGCGCTGGCCCGACAGGCGATCGGTGGCGAGCTGGACGACGCCCACGCCGCCGGCGCCGATCCGGGTCTCCACCGCGTACCTGCCGGCGACGATCTCCTGCCACCTCGGGCCGCCCTCGGCCGCCCGAGGCGCACGTTCAGCGTCGGTCCACGCGTCGGTCCGCTCCCGTGCGGCCGCGCGATCCTCTCCTCTGGGCTTCAGCGACGTCAACGCACTGCCTCGGTGTGTGTCCGCGAGCTCCGCGGACAGAGTAAAAGCCTGTCCCCTGAATAGCAGACTCAGAGTGCTGCTATCGCGTCCATGACGTGTCGTCTAGTGACACCCGCGCACGAAAATGTCCGTTCTTCACGCATTTTGGAGCAGCTGGCTGGCCGGCCAGCTGGCCGGCCGGCCGGCCTGCAGCCATCTCCATCAGCGGCGTCAGCGGCTACTGTCATGCGCCATCGAGCCATCGAGACCGCTTCCATGCGTGCCGTGTGCCACCCACGCGGCTCACGGCGGGAGCCCCAATGCGAGCGCGACCAGATAATCGACGCCGCTCAGGATCAGGACGAGCGCTACGGCGGACGCCGCGCCGAGCCCGAGCGCCTTCAGCGCGCGGAAGCGCGCTGTTCCGCGTGTTCCACGCGCCCCCGGCCGCCCGTGCTGGACGCCACGTGTAACCCAGCACCACCCGAGCATGGACAGCGGGCCGAACGCATAGAGGGCCGCGCCCCAGGTCGCTCCGTTCCAGCAAGCTTCCCGCTGCTCGGGCGTGAGCCGCCGTCGATCCCAGCGCTGCAGCGCGAACGGCAGCGCGATACCGAGGACCATCTGGAGCGCGAGGCGGAGAGTGCTCATTTCGTGCGCCGAGCTCCCGGGCGAGCGCTCCACTCAGGCAGCGCCGGACAAGCGCAAATGGCCGGAGCACGCCGCAGCGCGTCGCGGCAGAGCTCGGGTGAGCGACGCGCTGCCCGGCTTCGCTGACCTCCTGCCTCGAGGAAAGCGCCGCAAAAATCGCGTGCCGGCCTTCTCGATCTCGACGGGGATTGGTACGAACGAGGGATGACAACGACTGAGGCAGGGGACATCAGGAACGTTGCAATCATCGGACACAAGGGGGCTGGGAAGACATCGCTTGCCGAGGCCATGCTGTACGTCGCCAAGGCGACGGCCAAGCTCGGCAAGGTGGACGACAAGTCGAGTGTCCTCGACGAGACCGCCGAGGAAAAAGAGCACGTTTGCTCGTTCGAGGCGAGCGTCGCGCACCTCTCCTGGGCGGGGAAGAAGGTCAACCTCGTCGACACGCCGGGCGAGGGGAGCTTCCTCGCCGAGACGCGGCTCGCCCTCGCGGCGGTCGACGCGGCCATCCTCGTCGTGAGCGGCAAGGACGGCGTGCAGCCGATCACCGAGCGCGTCTTCGGCTGGGTGAGGGACGCAAAGCTGCCGTGCATGATCGTCGTGACGAAGGTCGACGCCGAGAACGCCCGCCCCGACGAGGTGCTCGCCGAGGTCCGCGCGCGCCTCAAGGCGCCGCTCGCGGTGATGGAGGAGCGCGTCGGCGAGGGGCTCCAGCACCGGGGGGTCGTCGCGATCCGGACGAAGAAGGCCTGGCTCGACAAGCCCGAGGCGCCCGCCGCGGCCGCGGGCTCTCCCGTGCCGGCCGACGCCGCGGGCGCCGTCGAGAAGGCCCGGGGGAAGCTCGTCGACGACGTCGCCGGCAGCGACGACGAGCTCACCGAGCGGTACCTGACCGAGGGAGATCTCACGCAGGAGGAGCTCGACCAGGGGCTCCGCGCCGCGGTCCGCCGGGGGACGCTGATCCCGGTTTATTTCGCCTCCGGGGTCCGCCCGAGCGGCGTCGCCGCGCTGCTCGACGGCATCGTCGAGCTCGTGCCGCCGCCGACCGAGCACCCGGCCTGGAGCGGCGTCGTCCCGAGCGGCAAGCCCGGCGCCGCGCCGCAGGCCGCGGAGCGCCCGTCGTCGGCGGAGGCCCCGGCGGCGGCGTTCGTCTTCAAGACCTCGATCGATCCGCACGCCGGCCGCACCTCGTTCGTGCGCGTGCTCTCCGGCGTGCTCCGGCCCGACGCCACGATGCTCAACGCGAGCACGGGCGGCTCGGAGCGGCTCGGCAAGATCCACAGCGTGGTCGGCAAGGACCACAAGCAGGTGGACGAGGCGCGCGCCGGGGACATCGTGGCGCTGCACAAGCTGAAGGCCACGCTGAGCGGGCACACGCTCTCGGACGAGAAGCACGCGTTCCTGCTCTCCGCGCCGGAGCTGCCGCCGGCCCTCTTCTCGCGCGGCGTGCGGTTCGACGCCAAGGGCGGCGAGGACAAGGTCGGCAACGCGCTCTACCGGCTGACCGAGGAGGACCCGGGGCTCAGCGTGCACCAGGACGCGTCGACCCGCGAGCTCGTCGTCTCGGGCCTCGGCGCCCTGCACCTGGAGATCACGGTGGAGCGCATCCGCCGGCGCGTCGGGGTCGACTGTCGGCTCGGCCCGCCGCACATCGCCTACAAGGAGACGATCTCGAAGAAGGCCACGAACATCGAGGGCAAGCACAAGAAGCAGACCGGCGGACATGGCCAGTTCGGCGTCTGCTACATCGACATGGAGCCTTTGCCGCGCGGCGGCGGCTTCGTCTTCGAGGACGCGGTCGTGGGCGGCGCCGTGCCGCGGCAGTTCATCCCCTCGGTCGAGAAGGGCATCGTCAAGTCGATGTCGAAGGGCGTCCTGGCGGGCTACCCGATGATCGACGTCAAGGTGCGGCTCTTCGACGGCAAGTACCACGACGTCGACTCCTCGGACGCGGCGTTCCAGATGGCGGGCAGCAAGGCCTTCAAGGCCGCCGCCGCGCA
The DNA here is from genome assembly GCF_051525235.1 of Sorangium sp. So ce124. Taxonomy (NCBI): domain Bacteria; kingdom Pseudomonadati; phylum Myxococcota; order Polyangiales; family Polyangiaceae; genus Sorangium; species Sorangium sp. So ce124. Next base: position 1,934,877 of record NZ_CP150312.1, on the reverse strand, counting down.
GTGCGCGCCGGTGCTGCTCGAGCCCATCGTGAGGCTCTCGGTGACGGTGCCGAGCGTCGCGATGGGCGACATCATCGGCGACATCAACAGCCGCCGCGGGAGGATCATCGGCACGGACTCGGTCGAGAGCCAGACGATCGTGAACGCGTTCGTCCCGCTCGCCGAGGTGCTCGAGTACGAGTCGAAGCTGAAGAGCATGACCCAGGGCAAAGGGACGTTCACGATGAACGTCGAGCACCTGGAGGTCTGCCCGCCGATGGTGCAGGACAAGGTGATCAAGGAGAGCGGCTTCAAGGCCGAGGCCGACGAGGACTGACCCCCGCCGCCTCCCCCGCGTAGGCGTGAACGAAGCTTCGCCCTGCGTTCTCCTACATCCGAACGTTTACGTGGTCGTATCCGAACGTCTACGTGGTCGCGGTCGTGGTCGTCAACGATAGGCCGTGAACGACCACGACCACGACCACGTAAACGTTCACGTAAACGTTGGTGATCGAGCCCACCTACGGATGGATGTGGACGATGGTCCCTTCCCCCGTGGCCTTCCCCGCGCTGACCCCGTGCCACCCGTCGGGCACGGGGGGATCGGTCCAGAGGAACACCCGGCGCGCGTCGATCGGCGACAGGTTGATGCACCCGTGGCTGCGCGGCTTGCCGTAGTCGTCGTGCCACGGCGCCGCGTGGATCGCGTAGCCGGCCTCGAAGTACTGCACCCACGGCACGTCGCGGAGCTCGAACTTGTTGTCGACCTCGTGCGCGTCCATGGTCGTCGTGACGTGTTTGTCGCGGATCCGGAACGTCCCCCGCACGGTCGAGAAGGTCTTCTTGGGGTCGCCGAGCCCGTCGCGGCCCGTCGCCGCCGCGGTGGCGTACACGGGCTTCTTGCCCTCGTAGAGGATGAGCGTCTGGCTCAGGATCGAGATGTCGATCCACTTCACGGTCCCCTGCGCGAACGACGGCAGCTCCGAGGGCTTCACCGCGATGGCGACGTCGGAGTCGCGCACCCACGTCCCGTCCTTCGCCTCGACGAGGCGGGCTCCGCCGACCTTCTTCGAGCGCCCCGTGAGCTGCACGGCGGTGTGCCAGGGCAGCTCGCCCGCCTTCTCCATCTCGCCGCCGGAGATGTCGTAGCGCTTCGCGTCCTGCCGGTGCACGAACGCGAGCGGCAGCTCCCACCCCTTGGTCATGTCGACGCCGTGGAACGTCGAGCCGCGGGCGGGCTTGAGCTTCGAGGTGGGCACGAGCCGCGCGTCGGTGGTCATGGCGAAGCGCCGCCCGCCGTCGCCCATGAAGGTGTCGATGAGGGCGAGCCCTGCCTTGCGCGCGATCCGGTTGGTGATGATCGCGTAGCCCGGCACCTTGAACGACGAGATGTTCGGGAGCTGCCGCCCGCCCTTGAAGAACCACGGGATCTCGTCGCCGCCGTTGCCGCCGTTGCCGCCGAAGAGCTCGCTGTCGCCGAGCTCGGGCGGCTCTGCGGGCGGGTCGGCGGCCGCGTTGCCCGCCGCGTCGAGCGGCACGTCGTTGGCGCCGACCTTGATCTCGTCCCACTTCTTCTTGAGCTTCTTGTAGCTGCGGAGGTGCCGCTCCAGGCTCATTTCGTACTGGAGCTGCTCCTTCGTCGACGGCATCCGGTAGTAGTTCGGCGCGATGGCCCGGACGAAGGCGTACGGGTACGGCATCGGCTTGGACAGGTCGGGCCGCCGCGTGAGCGCCCGGAGGATCGGGTGCTGCATGTCGATCGTGGCGTCGCCGTCCGCGCACATGTACCCGGCGGGCAGCACGCGGTAGTAGCCGCCCTGGCAGTCGTCGAACGCGGCGGGCTTCTCCCCGCGGGGCGCCGTCCCGCCCGCGCGGAGGTAGCCGAGCTTGGCCGAGCGCCGGTCCGCCTTCTCGTAGATGGGCGCGACCATCTGCACGGCGCCGATGCGGGGCCCGTCCGGGCGCGGCAGGGTGGCGGGGTCGTTCTCGGCGGCCTTCTGGGCCGCGCCCGCGGAGAGGCTGATGATGCCCTCGGGCGTGGCGTTCTCCCCGCCGCTGCAGGCCGGCAGGACCGGCAGGGCGAGGGCGGCGACCGCCAGGGCGAGCGGGAGGGGTCCGCGCGCCGGGGCCGGGCTCGCAGAGCTTCGCTGTCGGGCATCCATGCCCCGGGAATGCCGGACAGACGGGCCAGTGGCCAAATTTTGGCGGATGGCGCGAGGCTCTCGCCGCCGGCCGGGCGGGCGGCGGCGCTTCCCGGCTGGCGCGGGCCCTCGGTGAGCGGTGGGCGACGGGACGGCGGGAGGCAACGCGCGCAAAGGTGCAGGAATGGGGTTGCGCGAGAGCCAGGTCTTGGGTAGGTTCGGGGCCCCTCGCGAAACCCGCGAGAGTGCGCCACTAGCTCAGCTGGATAGAGCGTCGGCCTCCGGAGCCGAAGGCCAGTGGTTCGAATCCACTGTGGCGCGCTGGGTTCTCAGCCTTTCCGCAACTTTCGCGGCTGTGCCGGCCATATCTCGCGCGGGCGTCCATACGAGCGCAATGGCGGGAGGTGCGTGCTCCGGTCCTCTGCTCTTCGGGCCGCCGGTCAGGGGGCTCTCCGGCGAGGACGACGGTGGCTGGCCACTCCTCGGCAATCGCGACGAGGCGAGCGAGTCCACGGCGTGGCCGCACGCCCCCAATCAAGATACGCAGCTCATCAAGGGAGCGCGGATCGTCGCTCGTGCAGGCGAGAGGGCCAGTCCCGACGCTGTCTCCCCTTGCGCCCACGATCGAACGGTATCCCCTGCTCGTATCTAGTTCACCTTCGTAACCGTCGAGAATCGAGGCGCTCCGAGCCTCGTCGCCCCAGAAGTTGAGCCGTGCTCAGCGGCGGATCAGGCATTCATCCGGGATCTTTTGGGGACACCCTTCTTCGGTGGTCAACGCCATCTCGATCGGTGCGAACTAGCCTTCCGCCGGCGAAAACGGGGTCGGAGGTGCCGTATGTCTCGCGGGCCGCCGCGGTGCAGCGGCGCGGCCGCGCCGCGTTGACGCCTGGCCGCCGCTTCACGCACGGATGAGCTGCATCTCCGTCGACGTGAACGGCCGCGGCGGCAGCTCCGCGCGGTCGCGGAACCCGAACCTCGCGTAGAACGTGTGCGCGTCCTGGGTGCCCAGGTGGACGTGGCTCGCGCCGCGGACCGCCGGGTGCCCGAGCAGCAGACGCACCACCGCCTCGCCCACGCCGCGGCCCCGCAGCGAGGGCGCGACCATCACGTCGTACACCCACGCGCGCCTGCTCCCGTCGCTGATCGCCCGCGCCGTCGCCACGAGCCGGCCCGCCGCGTCGCGCGCGCCCACCCACGCCGACGAGCCGAGCTGCGCCCGGCCGATCGCCTCGCGCGGCACGCCCTGGTTCCAGTAGCCACCCTCCAGCAGATCGACCGCCTCCGCCACGTCGCGCGGGCCCAGCGCGCACGAGAGCACGCAGCCCGCCGGCGCCTGCAGGAACTCGGGCACCGGCGTGTCCGGGCAAGCGGCGCGGAGCAGCTCGATCGCCGCGGGATCGCCGGGCGCCCCCCGCTCCCAGAGCTTCGTGAGGATCCGCGCCCGCTCCTCGGGCGTCCGGTTCTGCGAGAGCTTCGCCTTGCCGTCGAGCCGCGACAGCGGGACCGCGAGCACGAGGATCCCGGCGATCGCCTTGCGGTAGAGCGGGCTCGACGCGTCGAGCGGCGTGTACCCGCCCTCGGGCTGGTACTTCTGCATCAGCGCCTCCAGCACCTCGGCCTTGTGGTCCGGATCGTCCACGCGCTCGATCACCCCGTGGGCCTGCGCGCTCCGGTAGAGCGTCGTCGCCGGGCACGCCCGCTCCGGATCAGTGAAGTAGCTCGGGATCGACGCGACGACCTGCTCGCACGACGCCACCGCGGGCCGGCCGACGGCCTCGGTCTTCTCGCCCACGGGCGCGCCGTGGAACGCGATCGCGCCCCGGACCACGACGCCGTGCACCGTCCTCAAGACCGGCTCGCCCTCCGCCGTCGTCGACGCCAGGTGGACCACGTCCGCGAGCCCGAGGAACGCCTCGGCCTCCGCCCTCTCCATGCGAAAAATCTCCCTGCGCATGGCCCCAGGTTGCCGCGCACCTGGTACTCCCGAAAGATCCGGTCCGACGTTTTCTGCTAGACCAGCTGGCATGCCCTGGGAGCTCGCCCTCGCCGTCGATCCCGCCGCGCCACAGCCGATCTTCCTGCAGATCGCGCGCGCCCTCGCCGACGACATCCGCCGCGGCCGGCTCCGCGCCGGCGCCGAGCTGCCGGGCAGCCGCGCGCTCGCGCGGTCCCTGTCGGTCCATCGCAACACCGTCCTCGCCGCGTACCGCGAGCTCGCCGCCGAGGGCTGGATCGAGGCCAGCGCCGCGCGCGGCACCTTCGTCTCGGCGGAGCTGCCGGCGCCGTCGCCCCGCCGCTTCGCCCGGCGCGCCGCCGCGCGGGCAGAGGTGCCGGCGCGCCTCGGCTTCGACCTCGGCGCGACCTCGCTCCGGCGCGTGCACATCCCCCCGCCCGGCACGCTCCGCATGACCGGCGGCCTCCCCGACATGCGCCTCGTCCCGACCGCGGCGCTCGCGCGCGCCTACCGCCGCGCGCTGCACGCCGGGTCGAATCGGCTGCTCGACTACGCCGATCCGCGCGGCGACGAGCGCCTCCGCGCCGCCCTCGCCGCGATGCTCTCGGCGGTGCGCGGCCTCGCCGCCGGGCCGGAGTCGGTCCTCGTCACGCGCGGCAGCCAGATGGCGCTCGACCTCGTCTCGCGCGCCCTGATCGCGCCGGGCGACGCGGTCGCCGTCGAGTCCTACGGCTACCGCCCGGCGTGGGAGGCGCTCCGCCTCGCCGGCGCGCGGCTCCTCCCGCTGCCGGTCGACGCCGCGGGCCTCTCCGTCGACGCGCTCTCGGAGCTCGCCGAGCGAGAGCGCCTGCGCGCCGTCTACGTCACCCCGCACCACCAGTACCCCACGACCGCGGTGCTCGCGCCCGGCAGGCGCATCGCGCTCCTCGAGCTCTGCCGGGCCCGCCGGATCGCGATCCTCGAGGACGACTACGATCACGAGTTCCACTACGACGGCCGCCCTGTGCTGCCGCTCGCCAGCGCGGACACGGCCGGCGTCGTCGTCTACATCGGCACCTTGTCGAAGATCCTCGCCCCCGGGCTCCGGATCGGCTTCGTGGTCGCCCCGGAGCCGCTGATCGAGCGGCTCTCCCTCCACCGCACCTTCGTCGACCGGCAAGGCGATCACGCCGTGGAGCGCGCCGTCGCCGAGCTCCTCGAGGACGGCGAGGTGCAGCGCCACGCGCAGCGCGCGCGCCGCGCCTACCGGGCGCGGCGCGATCTGCTCGTCGCGTCGCTGCGCGCACGGCTCCCCGACGCGCTCGACTTCGCCGTGCCAGCAGGCGGTATGGCCCTGTGGGCCAAGGTGGACGCCGCGATCGACACGGACGCCTGGGCCGAGCGCGCGCTCGCGCGGAAGGTGGCGTTCTCGGCGGGGCGGCGCTTCGCGTTCGACGGCAAGAAGCGCCCCTTCCTGCGGCTCGGGTTCGCGGCGCTGGACGAGCGAGAGATCAGCGATGCGGTGGAGAGGATGGTCGAGGCGCTGTGAGCGCCCAGGCGGACGGACCAGCTGAGCGCCGGGTACCGTGTTCCTCCCCAAGCTCCGATTCGGCTGAACTCTCCTCTTCCCCCGCAGGCGCTGTCTTCGACAGACCGCGATCGTCCCGCGGCCCCACCCTCATCGAAGCGCGCTGCGCCCGCGGTAGATGGATGATGGATCCGACGCAGCAATAGCCCTGCTGGCTTGACCTCGCACGCGCCCCCTCTCACGATGCGAAGTGAGGGGGAATACAAATGAATGGCGCGGTGCTCTACGATCTCGCGATGCGGCTGCCGCTCGCCGTCCTCATGCTTTATAACGCCCTGTTCGTCGGGCGCGATATCCATGCTCACCTGTTTCTCTGGAGCGGGCCCAGGGGGCTCACGTACGGGACGACGGTGGCATCGCTCGTGGCCACCGAGGCCTACCTGCTGCTCGTCGCGGCATTCACGCTCGTTCGCCTCCGCCCTGTACGCAAGCTGAGCGGGATCGTACCTCGCATCACCGCGCTCGCCGCCGGTCTGCTGCCGGCGAGCATCGCATGGCTGCCCAAGGCCCCGCCGATGCCCGGTCTTCAGGTGGCGGGCACGCTGCTCATCATCGCTGGAATGGCGCTCGCCGTGGTCAGCATCGGGTGGCTGGGCAAGTCGTTCAGCGTCATGCCCGAGGCGCGACGCCTCATCACCGGCGGCCCCTACCGGCTCGTGCGCCACCCGGTCTATCTCGCCACCTTGATCCAGGGGACGGGTATCATTTTGATCTTTCCGTCCATGGCCGCGATCCTGATCTACACGGTCGAGATGATCCTGCAGATCATCCGCATGGGATACGAGGAGCGCGTGCTGCGCGACACCTTCCCGGAATACGACGACTACGCGCGCCGGACGTCCGCGCGGCTCGTCCCCCGCCTCTACTGATGAGAGAGCTCGCGCGGCGCGCACCGCGTGCAGGCACGCGCCGCCATGGGACAGGACGCCACGCCTGTCGCAGGACGCCTCGCTCTCCCGGGCTCGGCGCTCCTACTCCTACCTGGACGGGTCGGCCACGCGGCCGACGAACAGGATCGCGCTCGTCGCACGATCCCGGATGACGAAGAGGAACGGGCGGTCGAAGCGGATGGTGGCAGGCTCGGGCGCCGACGTCTCGCCGATGACCACCGCCGTCGCCGCCGCCGCCTCGGTGCCCGCCTCGTTCACGGACACGAACGCGTTGTGGAGCACATCGGTGATGAACAGGCCGCCCTGGCCGTCGATCCCCGAAAAATCCGCGCCATCGGAGAAGGCGGCGGGCATCCCCAGATCCTCGAGCGGCGGGGCGAGATCCAGGGTCGAGACGATCTTGAACCGCGGCAGCGTCATCGTGACGCTCCGCGATCCGAGGGAGCCGAGGACGCCATCCAGCCGCGCCTGGTCGAGCCCCGCCTCGAAGGCCCCGAGCTCCGACGGGAGCACGAGCACCATCGACAGCTCGCCGCCGTCGTAGGGCAGCTCCAGCGCCTCGTAGCCGTCGCCCTCGCCATAACGGACCTGCGCGTGGTTGGCCATCATCGGCACGGACACCGTGGAGCCGTCCGCCAGCGTGAAGCTCCCCGGGGTCGTCTCCTCCTCCTCGAACGGAAACTGCCACGCAGCGTTGAAGTAGATGGCGTTCGTCAGCACGAGCCGGGTCGAGGGCCCGAGGGCGCCTTCGGGCAGGATGTCCTTGATGCGGTCCTCGGTGCGCTCGGCCACCCAGCCATTGATGATCCCCCGCGCCTCGTCGGGCGCCTGGACGAAGTCGACGACATGCAGCCCGGCCCCGTAGCTCTCCGCCAGCACGTCGAGGAACGACGGCACGAACGCGGAGCCGACCTGCCCCCAGATCGCGTTGGCCACGTGGAGCCGGAACCCCTTGCCGTCCTGCCCCTCGGCGCCCTCGCCGCGGCGCGCAAGCGCCAGATCGAGCGCGTTGAACGCCGGGTGGAGCCGCGCTTGCGGCAGCGTGAAGCGCAGCGCGCGCGCCATCTGCTCCGCCGTTTCCCCGCGCGCGCCAGCGTACGCCATCGCCAGCGCGCTCGACACGCTGTACGGAGAACAGAAGAGGTTGCCCGGCGTGGCGCCGATCCGGCGGTAGAGCTCGAGCGCGAACGCCGTGTTGCCGAGTGCGAGCTCCTTGGCGTCGGCCTCCGATACCCGAGGTGCGCGTGCCCGCTGCCTGTCCGAGGCGACGACGCAGCCCGCGGTGCCCGGATCGGCGCACCCGGACGGCGAGGGCTGCGGCTCCCGCCCTGCGCCGGCAGAGGAGCAACCGGCGCAGAGGAGGGAAAATGACAACAGGACCACAGGGATCGTAGAACTACGCATGCGCCCGGCGCAGCAGGGGGCGTGCCGAACCGCCCATGATAGGATGGATCCCGCCATGCGGAGAGCGCGAGAGACAGCCCTCGGAGAGGCGCGGCGCCCGTGATCGTGCTCGTGATGGGCGTGAGCGGCGCCGGGAAGACGACGGTCGGGGCGCGCCTTGCGCGCGAGCTCGGATGGGAGCTCGTCGATGCGGACGGCTTCCACCCCGCCGCCAACATCGAGAAGATGCGCTCCGGCAAGCCGCTGGACGATCGGGACCGCGCGCCGTGGATCGCAGCGCTCACCGCGCGCATCCGCCAGCTCCTCGACGAGGGGCGCGGCGCCGTGATCGCCTGCTCGGCGCTCAAGGCGGCGTACCGCGCGCAGCTGCTGGTCGACCCCGCGCGGATGCGCCTCGTGCACCTGACCGGCGATCCAGCGCTGATCGCCGCGCGCCTCTCGGCGCGCAAGGATCACTTCATGCCCGCCGGCCTCCTCGCGACGCAGCTCGCCGCGCTGGAGCCGCCCGAGGACGCGATCCGCGTCGACATCAGCGGCACCCCCGAGGAGATCGTCGCCGCCATCCGCCGCGCGCTCGGCGTGTGAGCCGGGCCGCGCCGCGCCTTCTGCCGAAGCCGGGCTCTTTCCAGGCGATCTCTCGGGGAGAACCGAACGCCCGCGCGCGTCAGCCCGGGTCCGGCAGGCGGGTCAGGAAGAGCGCGCCCTGGTCGCTGGAGAGGCGTTCGCCCCCGAGCGCCATCGTGCCCTGGAAGGACCCGGCCAGCATCGGGCTCTCCCACGGGTCCATCTCCAGCCCGGAGACGTGGACGTCCGCGCCGATGCGCCGGGTCCACTGCTCCTCTCCGCTGGAGCTGAGCCCGGCCGCCCACGCGCTGCACGACGCCGGCTCGCCCGCCGACCCGCACAGCGCGTCGCCCGCCAGCACCACGCGCTCGCCGCTCGCGGTGACGCGGCGGGGGCTCCGCGCGTCGAAGCGCTTCACCCAGATCACGCGGCCGTCCGGGCCGATCTTGGCGACGAACGGCCGCGGGCCGCCCGGCAGATCGGGCTCGCCGAAGACGCCGCTGCCGGAGAGCAACGCGGCGCCTTCCGGATCCACGGCGAGGTCGTACGCCTCCTCGAGCTGGTCCGGCGAGCCACGGAACCGCTTGTGCCACACGAGCTCTCCGTTCCGGTCCAGCTTGGTCACGAACGTCGCCGTGCCTCGCCCGTCCTGGCTCGCGAGGATCGCGTTCCCGTCGCGGTCGACCTTGATGCCGATCTCGTCGCTGTCGGAGCCGCTCGGCGGCAGGCTGACCCACGCGAAGCGACCCGAGGCGTCGAGCCGGACGACGAAGGCGCCGATCGCCCGCCGCTCGATCCGCGCGCCGGCGACCTTCGCGGCTCCCTCCAGCCTGCCGAGCACGAGCGCTCCGCCGCGGCCATCGGCGGCGAGCGCCGTGCCGCTCAGGATCGCGCCCTCCTCCGCGGAGATCTGCGCCGCCCAGCTCGCCGCGCCGCGCGGGCCGAGCTTCGCGAGGAACAGGTCCGCGCCCGAGGGCGACGCCGCCGTGAGCCGGTGCGCGCCGAAGCGGACCGTGCCGGAGAAATCGCCGAGCACGAGCGTCTGCCCCCCGCTGCTCGCGGCCACGTCGATGGCGCTCTGCGCCGTGCCGTCGCCGAACTGCTTGCTCCAGAGGGGAGCGCCGCACGCGTCGAGCTCGGCCACGAAGGCGTCCGTCGCGCCCGCGCTCCGCAGCCGGGTGCTGCCGAAGGTCAGCTCCCCTTCGAAGGAGCCCGCGAGCAGCGCGCGGCCGGCGCCGTCGATCGTGAAGCCGCGCAGGGTCGCGCCCTTGCCAGGATACTGCCGGCTGAACGATCTCTGCCGACACGCGCGCTCGGCCCGCTCGCCGTCGCCGAGCCCGGCCGCGCCGGCCGACCGCCCGCCGGGTGCGACCGCGGCACCCAGACACACGCCCCCGGGGCCGACTGCCCCCATCTCGCACATCCCGGGAGGCGGGCCGTGCTCCGCGTTCGCCCGCATTGCACCGCCGCTGTCGCCGCCCGGCTCGCCCTCCGCGACAGCGTCCGCAGCCTCCGAGGACATACACCCGGCTCCACAGCAGATGACGCCGCAGAGGGCGCTCAGTGCTCTCAAGACAGACCACATACTGCATCTCCTCTCCCGCCTCGACGCGGGCACACTGGAAACACTGCAGGATGCGGACCATGGCCCGCGCCTTTCAAGCTTCTTGCGAAGTTGAAAAATCCAAACTTTTCTCGATGAATGCGGGCTCATCCGGGGCAGGACGCGCCCGTGCAGAGCCGCTTCATGCCCTCTCCACACCGTCGCTCCCCGGAGAGCTGGCCACTCGACCCCGGCCGCGCGAACGTTCGATTCACGCACTGGCCCGCTCGCGTCGACAGAGGTGGATAGAGCGTCTCTCGCCATGGACACCGCATGTTCCGAATCCAGATCATCGACGCACGAGATCTGGCCGAGCCGCTCGCCGCTGCCGTCGAGGCGCGGGCGACTGGCATCTTGAACGCCGCCGGGGCCCCGGCGAGGCGCAGGCGATGGGGCGGGCTGCTCGCGCGCGAAGCCCTGATGCCGGGGCGGGCGTCGAAGCCGCGAGCCACGAGCCGCGGGCGGGGCGCTCGCGCGGCCCCCGAGGCCGCCCTCCTCCGGGCTCGGCGGGTGGCTGGCCGCGCGCGCAGAACGAGAAGACGGGAGCCTACCACCGTAGCGCACCCGCGCCCACTTAGGGTAGGATGCTGCCACCCGACTCCGGCGGACGTATCCCCGCTGGAGGAGCCCGCAGCCACGGGCGACGGCCCCTCCATGACCCCCCACCCATCTACGATCACGACGGAGCTCCCTGCGAGCGAAGGCGCGACTGCGCGGCCCCCCCGCGCCAGCCTCGCCCTCGCCGCCGGCGCCCCCGCGATCGCCTCGGAGATGGCGATGAAGTTGCTCTGCAAGCCCGCTGACGAGCGCACGCCGCGTGCGCAGGTGCTGAAGGTCGACATCGACGCCTACGCCGCCCTCCCTGACGCGGAGCGGCGCGCGGTCCACCTGCGCCTCGGGCGCATGGCCGAGGCGCGATCGCAGCGCGAGCGCTCGGACGAGGCGCTCTTCGAGGCCGCGCACCACCTGAACCTCGGCGCGCCCTTGATCGTAGAGCCGCGCGAGCGGGCGGCGCTCGCCGCGATGAACCTCGCCGCGGGCCGCAAGGCGAGGGAGCGGGGCGCGACCCCGGCGGCCGCCGATCTCTTCGAGGCCGGGATCGCGGCGCTGCCGGACGGGAGCTTCAAGCGAGACCACGAGATTGCCTTCTCGCTGCATGCGGAGGCGGCCGAGTGCGCGCACCTCGGCGGTCGGCTCGATCGCGCGGAGTCGCTGCTCGACGTGCTCGCTGCGGAGGCGCGCTCCGATCTCGAGCGGGCCAGGGCGTACGAGCTGCGCATCGCCGTGTACACCACCCAGGGCCGGCTCGATGAGGCGGTGGCGCTCGGAAAGACGGCCCTCGCGATGCTCGGCGTCCCCCTCCCCGAGGACGGGCCGGGGCGCAAGGCGGCCGCGGACGCCGAGCTCGCGGCCGCGCGCGTCGCGCTCGGCACGCGCCGGCTCAAGGATCTGCTCGACGAGCCGGAGGCGTCGGACGCCCGGACCCGCGCGGCTCTCCGGCTCCTCATGGCCCTCATGCTCCCCGCCGCGACGGTGAACCCGCCGCTCTGCACGTTCATCGCGGCCAGGCAGGTCAACCTGTCGCTGGAGCGCGGCCACGGCGGAGCCTCCTCGTACGGCTACATGGCCTACGCCTGGGTCGCCGCGCGGGTGCTCCGCCGCTACGACGAGGCCTACGAGCTCGGGCAGCTCGCGATCGAGATGAACGAGAGGTCCGGACAGCCCGAGCTCTCCTGCCGGCTGCGCGTCGTGCTCGGGGCCCACATCAGCGTCTTCACCGATCACCTCCTTTCGAGCCTCGATCTCTTCCAGGCCGCCCTCGAGGCGGGGCACAGGACGGGCGATCTCACCTACCTGTCCCAGGCGTGCGTCCACACCGCGCTCGTTCGATTCGGGCTCGGCGACGAGTGCGAGGCGGTGCGGGCCGAGGTCGACGGGTTCCTCTCGCTCGTGCGGCGCGCGCGGGAGGAGCTCTCCATCCTCGCGCTGGCCGGGGTGCGCCGCGCGCTCGACGACCTGATGGACGCGACGCGCGCCGGCGCGTCACGCCCGCCCAGCCACGGCGATCTCGACGACGCAGGGGACGAAGCGAAGCTCTCGGTGCCGGCGTACGGCGCCGCCGCGCGCGTCCACTACGCGCTGCGGCAGCAGATCTGCTTCCTGAACGAGGATCACGAGGGGGCGCTGCGGATGGGCTCGCTGGCCGAGGCGAGAATGCAGGGCGGCGTCGACGATCACCTCGCGACCGAGGTGTTCTTCTACACCTGCCTGACGCTGCTCTCGCCCACGCTGGCGCGCGGCCGGCAGCTGACCACGGTCTCGGTGGCGAGCTACCGGGATCGGTTCTCGGAGTGGGCCGAGCGGTGCCCGGACAACTACCGTCACAAGCACCTCCTCCTCCGCGCGGAGTCCGCGCGCGCCGCCGGCGAGGAGCTCGCGGCGATGAAGCTTTACGATCAAGCGATCGAGTCGGCGAAGGTGAACGGTTTCGTCCGGGACGAGGCGCTCGCCAGCGAGCTCTGCGCGAAGTTCCACCTGGCGAGCGGCAGGGAGAGGATCGCCCACGTCTACATGGCCGACGCCCACGAGGGCTATCTGCGGTGGGGCGCGGCGGCCAAAGCGCGACAGCTGTCGCGAAAATACCCGCACCTCGTCGCGCGCGCCGCGCTCCTCGGGCAGCAGAGCCGTCCGCCGGAGTCCGCGCTCCCGGCGAGCACGGAGCGCCCCACGCCGCTCGACGCGTTCGCCCTCCTCCGCGTCTCGCGCGCGATCTGCGGGGAGCTCGTCCCGGAGCGCCTCTTCGAGCGGCTCCTCCGGGCCCTGAGCGAGAGCGCGGGGGCGCAGCGCGCCGTGCTGCTCCTCGCGCGCGACGGCGCGCTGACCGTCGAGGCCGAGCTCGACGGCGACCGCGGAGGGGTCCGCGTCGGACCTGCGGCGCCGCTCGAGGCCGCCGATCTAGCCGCCAGCGTCGTCCAGCACGTCGCCCAGACACAGCAGCCGATCGCCCTCGCCAGCGCGGCGATGGACGAGCGGTTCGCGGACGACCCTTACCTGCTCGAGGGCGGCCTTCGATCGATCCTGTGCCTCGCCATGACGCATCAGGGCCGCCTCACGGGCGTGCTCTACGCGGAGAACGGCGCGAACGCTGGCGCCTTCCGCGCCGGGCAGGTCGAGCTCTGCGGCCTCCTCGCGTCGCAGGCGGCGGTGGCCGTGCACAACGCGCTGCGCTACCGCGACGCTCAGAGCACCTCGCGCGAGCTCCGTCGCTGCAACGAGGCCCTCGTCGAAGAGGTCGCTCGCCTCACCGAGGAGCTCCGCGCCTGCAACCGCGACGCTAGCCCCACGAGCGAGCTGCGGCGCTGCAACGAGGCGCGCTAGCTCCCGCAAGCATGTCTTTATCCGGGCTCGTCCTGCCCGACAGGATTCCCCGCCAGGAACTCGCTCAGCAAGGATTCCCCGCCAGGAAGGAAGGACTTCGGCGCGGCCTTGAGGAGGCGCTGTGGGCGAAGCTCACATCGCGGATCGGACATCCCCTCTGGAAAATCCATGACGCCGGCACCAGAGGGGCCGCAAAACATGCATAGCGTGCACGCGTCCGCGCGCCAGAGCTCCGTCCGAGATGCGTGCGAGCGCGAAGGGGAGCGCAGTCGCGCGAACAAGGCACGCTGCAGCGCGAAAGGCACGTGGCAGCGCGGCAGAAGCGCAGACGCCGCCCAGCACATAGCCTCTCGAGGCCGGCGCGACAGGCACATGTTCTGAAATCAAAATGCTCGGGACACCACGGGACGGAGGGAAGACACAAAGCATCTTCCGTCTTCGAGCCCACCCGTGATTCCCGAGCCCAGAGCGGGGCGTATCTTCGTGCGCTACGGGCTCATCCGCGTCGTTCGGCTCGCTTCAGCGCACGTTCGTACGCCTCGCGCGCCGGCTCGGCGGCTGAGCCAGCATCGCACGACTCTGCGCATCACGATAGAGCGCCGGACAAAGCCACACCGCGCCATGCAGCCGCGAAGGCGCATGGGACGGGAGGTGATGAGTGGCGCTCCAACAGCCTATCCCCCGCCCGCCTAACCGCGGGCTCGGCGAGGGATGGGCGCTATCGACGCGCTCGTCTCAGGCGCCGCCCGCGCCGCCGGCGCCACCCGCGCCGCCCTCGCCCGCGCCGCCCGCGCCACCCTCACCCGCGCCGCCGGCGCCACCCGCGCCGCCCTCGCCCGCGCCGCCCGCGCCGCCCTCACCCGCGCCGCCGGTGCCGCCGGCGCCGCCGGTGCCGCCTGCGCCGCCACTGCCAGTCGTCGCCGAGCTCGTCGTCGTGGAGGAGGAGGTGGTGGTCCCCTCGTCATCGCCGCATCCGGCGCCGATCATCATCATGGTCGCGCCTAGCAGCAGCGCGCTTGCAAAGATGCTCTTCGAAGCGTTCATGGTTCGTTCTCTCCGTTGGGTTGTCCCCCCCAAAGAATGACTCGGTAGAATCCCGCGCCGATCACCGCTCCACACGGCCAAGCGACTCAATCCACGCAAAATCGCGCAAAACGTGCGCCCCAGAGGCGCTATGAGCACGCCGCGTGCGATGGCCCGGTGTCAACTCCGTGGTGATTCCGTTATGGTGGACAATAGGCCACCATACTGGATTACGCAAGCTTTTTGTCTCACTGCATCATCGTTGCATGTGGGTGCCCCCCCTGCGAACGCCCACCGGTCAAGCACATTCGCCTACGCGGGCGCGGGCGAACGTGGCGCGTGAAGAACGACGGTGCCTGACGGCACCTCCGCCATAGCGGATTGACCTCCAGAGGTGAGGGCCCCATGAGCCAAAGCCTGCTCGCGTGAGCGACCTGGAGGAGCGGCGCCGCGCAACAGGCGAACAGAGCCCGACTGCAGCGCGGACGCGACTCGTCTGGCCCCCGATGGGGGTCGGCTCCCGGTCTTGTCATGAGGACACGTTCGCGTCATGAGGTGCAAGTCCCAGGCCCAATGCCCGTCGGGCCTTGGTCCTCGTCCCTGCTCATGAGCGCAGGCCGCTGGGGAGAGACCCGATATCGCTCGCGGGCCGGGCCGCGGGAGCGGGCGAGCTCAGGTGGTATGTGCGAGCGATAGATAACGCGAAGGCGCCCCCGGTCAAGGAAGCTCCAGGCGCTCACTCACCGCACGGCGCCTCGCCCGCCGAGCGACCGGCGGCGATCACCCCGCTATGGAGCGCCCGAGGGCCCTCGCCTCCGCGCGATCTTCACGGGTTGATGTCCTCGCTCGATCCTCGGTCCCGGGCGCAGGGGAGGTCGCCGGCGCGGGCCCGGGCCGCGAGGCTGGCCACGGCGGCCACGAGGGCGGCGGGCTCGATCGGCTTCGTGGCGTGCATGTGGAAGCCGGCGTCGAGCGCGCGCTTCTGGTCCTCCTTGCGAGCATAGGCCGTCAGGGCCAGCGCGGGCAGATCGCCGCCGGCCTGCGGCGGGCGCCGCCGGATGGCGCGGATGAGCTCATAGCCGTCCTCGCCCGGCATGGCGATATCGCTCACGAGCACGTGCGGGAGAGCCACGCAGAACGCCGCGAGCGCCTCGTGAGCCGAAGCCACGGCCGTCACCTCGGCGTGGTGCTGGGACAGCACCTCCTGAAGGAGCTCCCTCGCGTCCGCGTCGTCCTCGACGAGCAGGACGCGGAGCCCGCCGAGATTGGACGCGGACTCCGGGCACACGAGCGAGCGCGACCGGCCCTCCCTCGTCAGCGTCGGGAGCGAGCTGCGCTCGACCCCGAGGAGCGGGAGCCGGATCACGAACGTCGATCCTTTGTGCAACCCAGGGCTGTCGGCCACGACCGAGCCGCCGTGGATCTCGACGATATGGCGCACAAGGGACAGCCCGATGCCGAGGCCCGCGTGCGTCCTGCGGCTCGTGCTGTCGGCCTGGCGGAAGCGCTCGAAGACGAGCGGGAGGAAATCCGGCGCGATGCCCTCCCCCGTGTCGCGCACCGTGAGCTCCGCCATCGCGCCGGCCCGCCGGAGGGAGACGAGGATATGATCCCCGGGACGCGTGAACTTGAGCGCGTTGGACGTGAGGTTCGAGACGACCTGCTGCAGCCGATCCGCGTCGCCGTTCACCTCGATGCCGGGGTCGAGCGAGACGTCGATCGTGAGCCCCTTCGCCTCGGCGGCGGGGCGGATCGCGTCGATGGCAATCTCCACGACGGGCGCGAGCGCCATCGGCGCGGCGCTGATGCTCAGCTTGCCCGTCGTGACCCGCGAGACGTCGAGGAGATCCTCGATGAGCTTCGTCTGCGCGGCCACGTTGCGCTCGATCACCTCGAGCCCATGGGACACCCGCTGCTCATCGAACGGCTCGGACCGCAGGAGGTGCGTCCAGCCGAGGATCGCGTTGAGCGGGCTGCGCAGCTCGTGGGAGAGCGTGGCGAGGAACTCGTCCTTCAGGCGGTTCGCCTCGCGCGCCTCGGCGTGCACGCAGTTCTGGATGGCGATGGAAGCGAGCTGCGCGAGCTGCACGAGGACGGTCTCGTCGTCGTCGGAGAACTCGCCGTCGTGCCGATCCGAGAGCTGGATGCTCCCGATGTTCTGGCCGTCGGCCGCGGTGAGCGGCACCGCGAGGTACCCCCGCGGCGGCGGCCGCTGCCCGCCGTTGTCCAGCCACTCCGGGTGCAGCGAGAGCTCTCGCTGCGTCAAACGGAGAGGCCTGTTCCTGGCGCAGACGAGCGCGCACAGCTTGCCGGCGATCGGCGGAGGCGCCTCCTTCTGGAACGTCGTGTACCGCTCCGAGAGCGACACAGCGGTCCGCGCCCGCTCACCGGGCCGCTCCAGCTTCACGAGCGTCATCGCCTGATGGGCGCCGCCGACGTCGCGGGCCGCCTCCGTGATCGCCGCGACCATGGCGTCGAGCGACAGGGCCGAGTTGATCCTGAGCGCGGCGCGGTTGAGCCGCTGGAGCTGCTCCGCGTGCGCGCGCAGCGACTCCGCCTGGAGCTTGATCTTCTGTGTCTTCTTGAAGAGATCGACGAAGACAGACACCTTGGTGCGGAGGACCTCGGGGGCGAACGGGGTCATGATGTAATCGACCGCCCCGAGCGAATAGCTGCGCTCGACATAGACGCGCTCGGTGTGCGCCGTCAGGAAGATGATCGGCGTGTGCAGCGTGCTCCTCCGCTTGCGGATGAGCGTCGCCGTCTCGAACCCATCTATCTCAGGCATCTTGATGTCGAGGAGGATGACCGCGAACTCCTCCTGAAGGAGATGGCGAAGCGCTTCCCGCCCGGACGCCGCCTTGACGAGGTTCTCGCCGAGCGGCGCGAGGACCGCCTCCAGGGAGAGGAGCTGCTCAGGCCTGTCGTCAACGATCAGGATGTTGACTCTGCCTACTTCTGCCCTCATCCCGCGTCTCCTTGCCCCCCTGCTCCGTTGTCAGCGCCGCGGCCAGCCTCGCAGCATCCTCAGGAATGGGGCTGTGTCCACCGCTTTCGGGCGGCGTCTGCCGCGTCCGCTCCAGCCCGCTCCAGCGCCCCGTGCGAGCAAGCTCGTGGAAACCACGTCGCTGCGAGGATGCAGCCCACGCCCACGGCAAAGGGTGAGCCCGCCCGCCCGCCGGGGCGACCGCCCAGGCGCCGGACGGCCTTCCCGCAGGCGGCCCTGCGCGGGGGCGCCGGCGCGCGGATCGCACGCCGGCGACGCTCAGCCCCGGAACGCTTGGCCCCCCCGGCATGGCCGCTCCGTAGATCCATTCCAGCCCTCCATGCGCTGCGCCGACGAGCCCGTATCGTAATCGAGGCGCTGTCTTACCTGCGACCCAGGGCTCGCCTGCAGTATCCACAAGGAGGCGCCTGACGCCGCTGCATGATTCCCGCACGCAAACCCTACACCGGAGCACGCCAGCGTGAAAGGAGGAATTCATGGCGCCACCGAGCGCCATTCCTCGAAGAGGCCGTGAGAGAGCGCGAGAATCGGAGAGATGACGAAGAAAACCGACGCGAGTGACGCGGAGGGCGATGTGGCGACGCTCTCCTGACCCTCTGGCGATACCTGCTCGACGCGCTCGGAGTGCCGAGTGCTCCGATGGTGAGGAGTCCGTCGCCTGCGCCGCGCTCCGCGCGCTAGACGGCGGAGCGCCGCTCCTGGAGCGAGCGCGAGTGCCGGAGGATCACCTCGAAGACCTCGGCGACGCCGTCGGGGTCGAGGCCGAGCTCCAGGGCGCAGCGGCGGCGCGACTCCATCAGCCGCGCCTCGCGCACCGGATCCCGGACCGCCGCCCCGATCGTGGCCTTGGCGCGCCCGGCGCGCTGGACGAGCTCGGCCCTCCGCGCGAGCAGGCCGACGAGCTCCAGATCCAGGTCGTCGATGAGCTCCCGCGTCTCGCGGAGCTCGGGAGAGAGCGCGCCGAGATCGGGGATCGCGAGCGCGGCGAGGTCCTCGGGCGCGGCGTCCTTGGTCGGCACGTCGAGGCTTCGATCGACGGCGACGAGCGCGTCGATGAGGCGGCGGCGCGCCTCGCTCGCGAAGGGGTTCTCGCGGTGCAGCGCGGCGAACAGGTGCCCCGCGTCCACGCGCACCGTCTCGATCGTGTGAGCGATCCCCTGGAACGAGGGCGGCGCGTAGGGCGCGCCGGCGGGCACGCCCGCGTCCATCATGCCCTTCGCGATGAAGAACGCGAGCGCGTGCGTGAAGGCCATCACGCGGTCGTGCTCCTCCGGGGCCTGCTCCAGCACCTGACAGCCCATCCGCTCGAACAGCGCCACGACGCGGCGCACCGCGTCCGGGTGCGCAGGGTTCGGGCAGACGACGACGCGCAGCGGGCGCTCGCCGCGGGCGAGGCTCGCCGGACCGAACAGGGGGTGCGTCGCCACCCAGGGCCGGCTCTCGCCGAGCACCTCAGCCATGGCGCTCGCCGGCACGCTCTTCACGCTGCCCACGTCGGCCACGATCTGCCCCGGCGCGAGGTGCGGCCGCAGCGACAGGAGGGCCTCGCGCGCCGCTGGCACCGGGACGGCGACGATGACGAGGTCGGCGCCGTCCACGAGCTCCGGGAGCGAGGCGGCCCGCGCGGCGCCGCGGATCTCCGCAGAAGGGTCGAACGCGCGCACCGAGATCCCCGCGTCGCGGAGCAGCGACCCGAGCGCCGCACCGAAGCGGCCATACCCGAGGAATGCGACCTTGCCGATGCGCGCGGGCGGAGCGAGACCACCCCCGGAATGTGGGAGAGAATGCGGCATGCGGCGGATACTACGACAGCCGGTCTACGCGGATGTCACGTTTTCTCGGCGCAGCCGCGAGCATCCGCGACCCGATCCGTGAGAGACAGGACGGCTCTCCGGCTTCTCCCATCCTGCCGCGCTCGCGGCGACGACGCTTCTCCGGCGAGGGCCGGAGGGGTGCTCCTGCGCCCGCGGCGGCTCGGCCGGCGCCGGCTCACCTGAGCTGCGTCGCTGCCACGCCGAGGATCGCGAGCAGCGACGCGACGGCCGCGATCAGCGCGATGCGCGCCCTGTGGCGCCCCGTGTCCTGCGCGCCGTGCCGCAAGGTCTCCGGGGCCGCCTCCGAGCTCGGTCCAGCGCTCTCGGGCGGGCGGGGCCTCGCGCTGAGCCCGAGCCCGATCGTCGGGAGCGAGGCGCGGGGGCGCGACGGGAGCGTCGCGCCGAGGAGCCGCGCGGCCCGCTCCACGTGATCCTGGCCCTCCGCCGACGCATGAGGGGCGAGCGCGATCGCCAGCTCGGCCACGCTCGCGGGCCGCCGCGCTGGGTCCTTCTCGAGGCAGCAGAGGAGCACGCGGTCGACGCCGGGGGGAATGTCGGACCGCAGCGCGCTCGGGAGCACCGGCGCCGCGCTCGCGACGCGCGGCGCGAGATCGGCGAGCGAGCTCGCCTCGAACGGCGGCCGCCCGGTCAGGAGCCGGTACAGGATCGCGCCGAGCGACCAGACGTCGGCGCGCGCGTCGACGGCGACCGACGACCGCATCCGCTCCGGCGACATGTAGAGCGGCGCGCCGAGCTCCTCCCGCGTCTGCGCCGGCGCGCCGCCGTCGCTCGCGCAGGGCAGCTCCCTGGACGCGCCGAAGCCGAGCACCTTGAGGAGCGTCGCGCCGCCGGGGGTCGTCGCGAGGAACAGGCGCGCCGGCTCGAGGTCGCGGTGCACGATCCCCGCGGCGTGCGCCTCGGCCACCGCCACGCAGGCCTGCAGCACCCAATCGATGGCCTCCGAGAGCTCGATCCGGCCGCGGCCGCGCAGCAGCTCGGAGAGGTCCTGTCCGTCGAGGTGCTCCGTGACGATGTACGGGACACCCGAGGCGAGCTGACCGACGTCGAGCACCCGCGCGACGTGATCCCCCTTGAGCGCCACCGCCGCGCGCGCCTCCCGGAGCGAGCGCTCCACGCGCTCCGGGCTGCCGTCGGCGAGCAGGAGCTCGATCGCGACCCGCTGAGGAAGCACGAGGTGACTCGCGAAGGCCACCGTTCCCAGCTCGCCGCTGCCCAAGATCCGGTCGACCCGGTACTTCTCGGCGATCACGTCCCCTGCGACGACAGGTGCGTTCATCAAAGCTCCCCGCAGCGCGCACCGGCGCGGGGGCAGCCGGCCGCCCCCCGTACATGCGCAGATTCATCCTAGCACCTTCGCTCGCCGGATTGGCGGTCGCCGGTCGTCGCCGGAGCTCGAAGCCAGCGCCGTGCTGCCCCTTTCACGCCCCATTCACCCCTTCCCGCGCGGCCAGACGGCCAGGCAAATGGCTGCTGGAGGGGCGCCCTCGCGGCGGGGGGAGGCCGCGCAGCGCGCGTGCCGTCGCATCGTCGCGACGACGCGCCGAGAGGAGGAGGTGATGGCGCCGCGCGATAGCGCGAAGCGCACAACCCGACGTCTCTCCCATATCACGAGACCCGGGACTTCCCGGCTCGCACCAGCACACATCCTGCTTTATATTCTCGCGGCAACGCGCGAGGGGGGACGCGTATGACTCGGGCGGAAGCGACTGACGTCCACCGCTGCAGCCGATTTCTGCTCCGCAGACAGAGGTTTGCCGGGAGGATGGTGGTGCAGAAAACCGTTCGGGGGCGTCATCCAGCCCCGGGCGCGGCGGCCCTCCTTCTGCGCGAGCACGCCTTCCTGCGCCGGCTCGACGTGCCGGGGGTCGTGCGGCCGCTGGCGCTGGAAGGCCCGGAGGGCACGCCGGCGCTGCTCCTCGAGGACGCAGGTCCCGAGGACCTCGAGCGCCGGCTCGCGCGAGGGCCGCTCGCGCTGGACGCGTTCTTCGATATCGCCATCGCGCTCGCCGAGACGTGCGCGCGCATTCACGGGAGCGGCGTCGTCCATCGCGCGATCGCCCCGAGCCGCGTCGTCCTCGGCGAGGATGGGCAGGTCACCCTGGTCCACTTCTCAGACGCGGCCGAGCTGACGAGCATGCCCCGAGCCGTGGAGCTCGAGAAGCTCGACGCGCTGCCCTTTCTGTCCCCCGAGCAGCTCGGGCGCACCTGCTGGTTCATCGACGCGCGATCGGACCTGTACGCGCTGGGAGCGACCTTCTACGCCATGCTCACCGGCGCGCCGCCCTTCAAGGACCTCGATCCGCTCGCGCTCGTGCACGCCCACATGGCGAGGAGCCCCGTGCCCGCGCACGTCGTGAGCCCCGGTGTCCCGGCGGCCCTCTCGGAGCTCGTACAGCGGCTCCTCGCGAAGATGCCGGACCTGCGATACCAGAGCGCCGAGTGCCTCGCCCAGGACCTCCACGAGGCGCGGAGGCGATGGCGCGCCACGGGCACCATCGCGCCGTTCGAGCTCGGTCGCATGGACCTCGCGCGGCGCCTCCCGCTGCCCGAGCGCCTGATCGACCGCGAGCGCGAGCTCGCCGTGCTGCGCGGCGCGCTCGCCCGCGTGTCGAGCGGCGGGACGGAGCTCGTCTT
Organism: Sorangium sp. So ce124; assembly: GCF_051525235.1. NCBI lineage: Bacteria > Pseudomonadati > Myxococcota > Polyangiales > Polyangiaceae > Sorangium > Sorangium sp. So ce124. The sequence continues at coordinate 1,912,895 of NZ_CP150312.1, read as the reverse complement.
GGTGACCGGGGAGGCAGGCGTCGGAAAGACCGCCCTCGTCGAGGCGCTGCAGGCCGCCGTCGCCGAGCGGAGCGGGCGGTTCATCGAGGGCAAGTTCGACCTGCGCGCCGCGAACGTGCCCTATGCGTCCCTGGCAGAGGCGCTCCGCGCCCTCGCGGCCGCGCTCCGCGCCGAGCCGGAGGAGAGCCGCGCGCAGCTCAGGGAGGCGGTCAGCGAGCGGAGCCGCGCCCTCGGCGAGCTCTGCCCGGAGCTCACCGAGCTCCTCGGGGACGCGCCCGCGCCGCCGGCCGCGGATCCGATGCGCGCCGAGAACTGCTTCCTGCTCGCGATCCAGGACTTCGTGCGCGCGGTGGCCACCCAGCGGCCGCCGCTCGCGATCTTCCTCGACGACCTGCAGTGGACGGACGCCGCGTCGCTCCGCGTCCTCCGCGCCCTCGCCGCGGATCCGCGCAGCAAGCACGTGCTCCTGCTCGGCGCGTACCGGTCGAGGGAAGTCGGCGCCGCGCACCCGCTCCACCAGACCATCGAGGAGATCCGCGGCGCGCAGGTCCCCCCGACGACGCACCTCTCGCTCGGCCCGCTCGGCGTCGAGCCGGTCGTCGCGCTGCTCGCAGAGGCGCTCCGCTGCGAGCCGGAACGGGCGCGCCCTCTCGCAGAGCTCTTCCTCGCCAAGACGGCGGGCAATCCGTTCTTCATCCGCCAGCTCCTCCGGTCCCTCCAGGAGAAAGGCCTGCTCCTCTTCGACGCGATCCGCTCGACATGGACGTGGGATCTCGGCCGGATCGAGCGGGTCGGGGTCACCGACAACGTGGTCCAGCTGATGTCGGAGTCCGTCCGCAGGCTGCCCCAGGCGGCGCAGGAGCTGCTGCAGGTCGCTGCGTGCATCGGCAGGCGCGCGGAGCTCAGGCTCATCGCGGCGGTGCTCGGCCGATCCGTCGACGAGACGACCGGGGCGCTCGTCCAGCCGCTCCGCGAGGGGCTCGTCGTGCCCGACGGCACGTGCGAGCGCGAGGCGGGGCTCGCGATCCGGTTCGTCCACGACCGGGTCCAGCAGACGGCCTACGAGCTCGGGCCGGAGCAGCTGCGGATGCAGCTGCACCTGCAGATCGGCCGCTTCCTCGAGGCCACCTGCACCAACGGGACGGACGCGGCGCTGTTCGACGCCGCGGACCAGCTGAACCTCGGCGCCGCGCTGCTCGACGCGGAGCAGCGGGACCACCTCGCGCGGCTCAACCTCCGCGCCGGCGTGAAGGCGCGCCGCGCCGCCGCCTTCGGCCCGGCGCTCGCGTATTTCCGCAGCGGCCTCCGCCTGCTGCCGGACGGCGCCTTCCGCTCGCGCTACGAGCTCTGGTTCTCCCTCCACCGCGACGCGGCGGAGTGCGCCGCGCTGACCGATCAGCACGCGGCGGCCCGCGCGCTCGTGGAGGAGGGGCTCCGCCACGCGGCGTCGATCCCGGAGAAGGTCGACCTGGAGGCGCTCCGGATCATGAGCGCGACGATCACCGGCGAGCACGATCTGGCGCTCAGCTGGGGGCGCGACGCGCTGCGCGCGCACTTCGGGGCCGAGCTGTCGGCGGCGGATCTCGACGCGGAGATCGCGGCCCAGCGGCGAGCCATCGCCGGCCAGCTCGCGGAGCGCTCGCCCGAGTCGCTCGTCGATCTCCCCCGCGTGACGAGCCCGGAAGAGCGGGCCCGCATGAGGCTCCTCGCCGAGATGGTGGCCCCCGCCTGGTTCTCGGACCGGAAGCAGCTCGTGCTCCTCACCTCCCTCGGCGTCCGCTTCGCGCTGGAGCACGGCAACGCGAGCGAGTCGATCCTCTCCTATGCAGGGCACGCGATGCTGCTGGCGGCGGAGGGCGAGCTCTCGAGCGCCCAGGGCTTCGGCCAGCTCGCCGTGGAGCTCGCGCGGAGGTTCGAGGATCGCGCCCAGGAGACGATCGCCCGGTACATGTACAACGAGTTCGTTCACCCGTGGATCGCGCCGCTCGCGTCGGGCGGGGCGCCGTTCCGCGAGATCGTCGCCCTGGGCCTGTCGTCCGGCGAGCTCCGCTTCTCGTCTTACGCGCGCACGGGGCTCGTGGGGCACTCGTTCGCCGCAGGGGTGGAGCTCGATCTCGTGCTCGTCGACCTGAACGACGGGTTCGCGTTCAGCCAGCAGACGGGCAACAAGTCGACGCTCTTCTACCAGGTCTCCTACCGGCAGATGATCCGGTGCCTCAAGGGGCTGACGAGGGGCCGGAACGTGCCCGAAGACGCCGAGTTCGACGAGCGGGTCTTCCTCGAAGCGATGCAGCGGGAGCCGCCGGCGAAGTGCGTGTATCACATCCTGCGGCTCCAGGCCTCGTACCTGTTCCGGGACCTGGCCCAGGCCACCGCGCACGCCGACGCGGCGGTCGCGTCCATCCACTTCCTCGGCGGCTACATCCCGGAGTGCCAGTACGCGCTGTACGCCGCGCTCACGCTGCTGTGGCGGTGCGATGAGGCCGACGAGCGGGAGAGGGCCGCGCTGCTCGCGCGCGCGACGGACCTGCAGCGCGTCCTGCGAGGGTGGGAGTCGGGCTGCGCGGAGAACTTCCTCCCGCGGCGCCTCCTCGTCGACGCGGAGATCGCCCGCGTCGAGCGCAGGTTCGAGCTCGCCGGCGCGCGGTACGACGAGGCGATCGAGGCGGCGACGCGCGGGGGGTTCCTCCACATCGCGGCGCTCGGCAACGAGCTGGCTGGGCGCTTCTACCACGGGCTCGGGCGGGCCCGGATCGCGGCCATGTACCTGCGCGCCGCGCACCAGGGGTTCGCCTGCTGGGGGGCGTCGGAGAAGGCCCGCGCGCTCGCGGAGGAGTTCGGGCTCGGCGGGTCCGGCGACGAGCCCGAGCTCGCGGAGGAGCGGCTCCCGGCGGTCGCCCTCGACGCGCTCAGCCTGCTCAAGGCCGCGGAGACCCTCTCGGGCGAGATCGTGCTCGATCGGCTGCTCGAGAAGCTCCTGGGCGTCTGCCTGGAGGCCGCCGGCGCGCAGTGCGGGGCGCTCGTGCTCGAGGAAGAGGGGGAGCTCTTCGTGCGGGCCCAGGGGTCCGTCGCCGCTCCTGTCTCCATCGAGCGCACGCCGCTCTCCGGGTCATGCGAGGTCCCCCGGCAGATCGTCGAGCACGCGCACGGCGCGGGCGAGATCGTCGTGCTCGACGACGCGGACAGCCAGCCGGAGCGCGAGCGCGATCCTCACTTCGCCCAGGGCGGCACGCGGTCGGTCCTGGTCCTGCCCATCCAGCGGAACGAGGCGCGGCTCGGGGTGGTTTACCTCGAGAACAACCTCACCACGTACGCCTTCACGCGCGCTCGCGTCCACGTGCTGGAGCTGCTCTCCGACCAGATCGCGATCGCCCTCGAGAACGCCCGCCTCTACCGCGAGGCGCAGCACGCGGTGCGCGTCCGCGACGAGTTCCTCAGCGTCGCGTCGCACGAGCTCAGGACGCCCGTCACCTCCCTGCGCCTCGGCCTCCAGGCGTTGCTCCGCCGGGGAGACCACGCGTCCGACGAGCGCGTCGCGCGCGCCCTGCAAAGGATGGATCGGCAGGTGCACCGGCTCGTCCGGCTCATCGACGACGTGCTGGACGTGTCGCAGCTCCACACCGGCCGGCTGGAGCTGCACGTCGAGCAGGTCGATCTCGCGGAGGTCGTGGACGGCGTCGTGGAGCGGCTCACCGAGCGCATCGCGCAGTCCGGCTCGCCCGTGAGCGTGCGCGCCGAGCCGTCCGTCGTGGGGTCGTGGGACAGGAGCAGGCTGGAGCAGGTGGTCTCGAACCTGCTCGACAACGCCCTCAAGTTCGGCGGCGGCAAGCCGATCGACGTCTCGGTCGCGCGGAAGGACGGCACGGCGGAGCTCGTGGTGCAGGATCAGGGCATCGGGATCCCGGCGGGGCGGCTCCCGCATGTGTTCGACAGGTTCGAGCGCGCGGTGTCGAGCCGCCATTTCGGCGGGCTCGGGCTCGGGCTCCACGTCGTGAAGAGCATCGTCGAGGCGCTCGGCGGCGCGGTGCGCGTGGTCAGCCGGCCGGACGAGGGGGCGCGGTTCACGGTGGAGCTGCCCTGCGAGCGGCCGGCGGCGAGCCACGCGGCGTCGGCGACGCTCGGCGGCCTGCACGCCTGACGCGAGCCGGCGCGAGCCGGCGCGAGCCGACGACTACGGCCTGCCCGTTGGCTGCTGCGGGACCATGAGGATGTACGGCGTCGCGGGCTCCTCCCCCGGCGGCACCGCGCGGGGCGCGGCGACGCCCTTCTCCCCGAGGCTCCGGATGAAGCGGTACATCGCGACGAGGTCGCCCTCGTGCAGGGTCACGTAGTTGAGCCATGGCATCGGCGGCCGGCCGGCGGCCTCGCGGAACATCCGCACCCAGGCCTCCTCGCTGAGGTTCTGGGCGGAGATCCGGAGGTTCGCCGCGTAGCTCGTCCCCCACGGACCTCGGTAGCCTACGTCGCTGCCCGTCAGCCACTCCGAGGCCGGGAGCCTGCCGCTCGATCTGTCCCAGCCAGGCGTATGGCAGTCGTTGCATCCGCCCACGAGGATCAGGTACCGGCCGGCTTCCTCCGGGCTCCCCGCCGTGACGCGCGGCGAGGCAGGAACCCGTGCCACGGCTGCACAGCCGATCGACACCAGGAGCACCGCGCCGAGCAGCCACTGCACAGTCCGGCGCGCCGCGCGCGCCCGGTCCGCGGCGGACGATCTCGATCCGGCGCGCGTTTCGCTCTGCATTCCAACCATTCCACCCCTCGTGCAGCGCGCGTGCCGGGCTGCGGCGCGGCGCGCACGAGCGCGCTAGCGGCCGCCGGCGCGGGCCTTCCTCCGCGGCGCGGCCATGAGCGGACGGAGTCCGTTCACGCAGGCGAGGACCGCGGAGCCGTTGTTCATGAGCGTCGCCGCGACCGGGTTGAGGAGCCCGGGGATCGACAGCGCGTACGCGACCGCGTTCACGCCGAGGATCATCGAGAAGTTCTGGTGGATGAGGCGCATCGCGGCGCGCGAGACGTCGATCGCCTCGACGAGCTTCGACAGGTCGTCCTCCACGAGGACGACGCCCGCCGTCTCCCGGGCGATCTCCGCGCCCGCGGACACGCTGATGCCGATGTCGGCGTACGAAAGCGCCGGGGAGTCGTTGATGCCGTCCCCGACGACCGCGACCGTGCGGCCCTCCTGCGTCAGCCGGCGCGTGATCTCCGCCTTGTCCTCGGGCAGCATCTCCGCGAAGTACCGGGTGATGCCGAGCTCGAGCGCGACCTGCCTGGCCACCTCGCGGCTGTCGCCCGTCAGCATGACGATGTCCTCGATCCCGCGCGCGCGCAGGCTGCGGATCGTCGCGCGGCTCTCGGCCCGGATGGCGTCGCGGCAGGCGAGCGTGGCGACGTGCCGGCCGTCGACGGCGAGGAAGAGGAGCGATTTCGCCGCCGCCTCGAGCGCCCTCCTCGCGACGGGCTCGGCGCGGCAGGCGACGCCGAGCTCGTCGAGGAAGCGGGGGCTGCCGAGCTGCACGACCTTGCCGCAGACCCTGGCCTGCACGCCCCGACCGACGAGGTAGCGGGACTCCTCCCGGTCCGGGATCGTCAGAGACCACGCCTCGGCGAGCCGGAGCACGGCCTGCGACACGGGGTGGGTCTGCCGCGCGGACACCGCCGCGGCGAGCGTCGCCGCCTCGCGCTCGGGCAGGGCGTCGTGGACGAGGAGGTCCGTCACCTCGGGGATGCCGGAGGTCAGCGTGCCCGTCTTGTCGAACACCACGGTCGACACCTTCGCGAGCTTCTCGATGTAGGCGCCGCCCTTGATGAGGATCCCGCGGCGCGCCGCGGCGTTCATCGAGGCGAGCACCGTCGTCGGGGCCGAGACCCGCGGGCCGGTGCCGAAGTCGATCGTCAGGATCGCGGACACGCGGCCGAGGTCCCTGGTCGCGGCGAGCACGAGCGCCGAGCAGGCGAGGGCCGGCGGGACGAGCCGGTTCGCGACGAGCTCCGCGTAGTTCTGCGCGCGCGTCTCCAGGGCGGGCGCGTTCTCGATGAGCCGCGCCGTGCTCGCGGCGGTCGTGTCGCCGCCGACCCGCTCGGCGCGGATGTACAGCTTGCCGTCCTTGATGACGGTCGCCGCGAAGCAGCGGTCGCCGGGGCCCTTGAGCACGGGCATCGACTCGCCGGTCAGCGTCTGCTGATCGACGAGCCCCTCGCCGTCCGTGACCGTCCCGTCGACCGGGATGACCGACCCGGTATAGACGACGAGGAGGTCTCCGGCGACGAGCTCGGCCACCGGGATCTGCACCTTCGCGTCGCCGCGGACCACCCACGCGAGGTCCCGCTGGTACTCGAGCAGGCCGCGGATCGCGCGCCGGGCGCGCGCCTGGGTGCGATCGCGGATGTGGTCGCCGAGCGTGACCAGCCAGATGATGCCGGCCGCGTTGATGGCGTCTCCGGTCGCCACGGCCGAGGCGATCGCCAGGCTGTCGAGCAGGTCGACGTTGAGCTTGCGGTCCCGCACCACCGAGTGCCACGCCCTCTTGAGGATGGGCGCGGACGTCGCGGCGATGAACGGGTACGCGAGCAGCGGCGAGACGAAGCTGCCGAGCGAGAGGACCATGCCGACGCTCGACAGGTAGAGCGGGCGCTTCGCGAGGGCGGCCGCGCGGCGCGCCTCCCGGGCGGCGCGCGCGGCGCGCAGCGCCCCTCGCGGGGCCGGCGCGGCGGAGGCCGATGCGGCGGCGCGCACGATGACGTCGAGATCGACGTGCCGCGGGTCGTGCTCGACGACGGCGCTCGACGCGCCCTCGACGATGCGCACGGAAAGGACCCCCGGCAGGGCGGTGAGCCCCGCCTCGAGCAGCGGGCCGAAGGCCGCGTCCTTCCCGAGGCGGGGGAGCCGCAGGCGGACCCTGCCCGGGATCGCGTGGACCACCGAGACCGGCTCGGTCCCGGTCGACAGGAGCGCTGCCATCGTCACCCCGCCTCGCCGCCCGTGGGTGCGCCCGCGCCCGCGCTCCCGCTCCCGCTCCCGCTCCCGCTCGCGAAGAAGCTCTGAATGCGGCCGTGGTTCAGCACCACGAAGAAGTCGACCCCGTACTTCACGAGCGTGATCCAGTGGGGCATGCCCGGGGAGCGCCGCGTCAGCACCTGGAGCAGCCCGGACCCGACCAGGAGCGCCGGGAGCAGGAGCTTGAGGTCGACGTGCGGCGGCGGGACGGCCTGGGACGCCGCGTTCAGCCTGTCCGCGGCCTGGACGACGAAGCGCGCCGTCCGGCCAGGGCTCGGCGGCTCGATGGGCCGCGCGCAGGGCGAGGGCGTGAGCTCATCTATCGGCCGGCAGCTACAGCCCGAGAGCTCGGGGATGTGCGCGAGCTCGGAGAAGACGTCCTCGAGCGGGACGTCGGGCTCGTGCTCGATCGTGAGGCTCGCGGCCCACGCGCTCGCCCGCGCGTCGACGACGCTCGGGCAGGCGCGCGCCAGCTCCGCGATCTCCTCCGCCCTCGCCGGGTCCCTGCGCAGCGCGGGGACGGCGAGGCGCACGCGCCCTGGAACCCAGTGGATGATGACGACCCCTCGATCGCTCGGCATGGCTCACCTCCCGGCCTGCGAGGCCGGGTCACCAGAACACCCCACTCGTCAGCTCCCGGGCGGCTCCATCTCCGCGCGCGACCACCCGTGCGCGCCGCCCGAGCCGGCGCGCTGATCCTGGCGTGCCATCTCCTCCCTCACCTCGGCGACGAGGTCGGCGACCCTCTCCCTGCCCTCGCCGAGCGCGCCCCTGATCTTGTCCGCGGCGACGAAGCCGAGCGCCATGGCCCTCTTGACGGTCGGACGGGTGATCCTCGTCAAGCTGGCGAGCCCTATACCGATGATGATGCCGAGCCCGAGGCGTTCCATCCCCACTCCTCTCCTCGAAATCCACGACCGACGGCGAGCGAAGGCGCGCCGAATGCCGACGACGCACAGACGCGCGCCGGATGTAAAGACAGAGAATCTCGACCCACACAGACACGGGGCACACGGAGACACAGAGAGAGACACGCGATGTCCGCTGTCCCTCCATGCTCGCACTGCCCATTTCACTCGGTCCCGAGCCGTTCAGGGCGCTGGCGCCGCGCGGCGCCGCGCGGCCACAACCAGGACGGGCGTCGCCGCGGGGGCGCCGGCGCCCGATCCGGGCGTGCGAGAGGGCAGACTCGAACGAGAAGCCCTTGTTTCTCCGGCTTCCGTGGGTGCACCCACATGTGATTTGTAACACTGCAGTCGCGCGACCGCCATGCGCTTTTCATGTCCGGTCGACACCTGACTCGCGTGCTGAGGGAGCGTTCCGCGCGGGCGTCCGAGGCGCGCCGAGCGCGCGCATTTCGTGACCGCGCCGCGCCGCCCCAGGCCCGCCCCGCCGCGCCCGGGAGGGGCCTGGGGCGGCGCGGCGCGGCGCGCGGGCGCCGGCGAGTCCGTCGCTTCCAGCCGACGAGCGACCGTGGTAAATTTCCGGACATGCAAGCGGGGCAGCACGAAGAGCCGGTGACCGGGAGCAATGGCTCTCTCCTCGCGGAGCTCCTGGCGGAGACGGGGGTCGGCCCCACGAGCGGCGCCTACCACGATGTGAAGCGGGGCGTGGAGGCGGTCGTCGGCAAGGTGGCGCGCCGCCCGGAGGCCGGCGCGGCGCTGGACAGCGCCCTCATCGACCTGTGGATCGCGGAGATCGACCAGCGGCTGTCGCGGCAGATCGACGAGATCCTGCATCACCCGGTGTTCCAGCGCCTCGAGGCCGCGTGGCGCGGCCTGAAGTTCGCCATCGATCACATCGACTTCCGGGAGAACATCCGTGTCGAGATCCTCAACTGTTCGAAGGACGACCTGCTCGCCGATTTCGAGGACTCGTCCGAGGTCGTGAGGAGCGGCCTCTACAAGATCGTCTATTCGTCGGAGTTCGGCAATTTCGGCGGCAAGCCGTTCGGCGCCGTCATCTCGAACTACGAGTTCGGCCCCGTGCCCCAGGACATCGCGCTCCTCCAGAAATGCGCGGCGGTGGCGACGATGGCGCACGCGCCCTTCCTGGCCGTCGCGGGCCCGCAGTTCTTCGGGCTCAAGGACTACCGGAAGGTGCCGCACCTCGGCGACATCAAGGCGCTCTTCGAGGGGCCGCAGTACGTGAAGTACACAGCGTTCCGCGAGTCCGAGGACGCGCGCTACGTCGGCCTGCTCCTCCCCCGCTTCCTCCTGCGCCTGCCCTACGGGGCGAGCACCGCCCCCATCCGGGCGTTCTCCTACGAGGAGGACGTCGTCGGCAACCACGCGGCGTACTGCTGGGGGGCGCCCACCTACGCGATGGCGACGCGGCTCGCCGAGAGCTTCGCGCGCCACCGCTGGTGCCTGCACATCATCGGGCCGCAATCAGGCGGCACGGTCGAGGGGCTCACGCTCCACGAGTACGAGGCGCTCGGCGCCATCCAGACGAAGATCCCGACCGAGATCATGCTGACCGAGCGCCGCGAGTTCGAGCTCAGCGAGGAGGGCTTCATCGGGCTCACGTTCCGCAAGGACACCGACAACGCCTGCTTCTTCTCCGCGAACTCGGCGCAAAAGCCCAAGTACTTCGGCCAGAGCGAGGAGGGGCGCGCCGCCGAGGTCAACTACCGGCTCGGCACACAGCTGCCTTATGTCTTCCTCGTCAGCCGGCTCGCCCACTACCTCAAGGTCATGCAGCGCGAGCAGATCGGCACCTGGAAGGAGCGCGGCGACCTCGAGCGCGAGCTGAACGGCTGGCTGAGCCAGTATGTCGCGGACATGGATGTCGTGTCGCCCGCCGTGCGCTCGCGCAGGCCGCTCCGCAAGGGGCGCACCTCGGTGACCGAGGTCGAGGGGAGCGCAGGTTGGTACCGGGTCCACCTCGAGGTGCGCCCGCACCTCAAGTACATGGGGGCCTATTTCACCCTGAGCCTGATGGGCAAGCTCGACCGGGAGTGAGGCCGGCCCCGCTCCGGGCGGATGCGGGCGCGACCGCGCGGGATCCCGCCGCGGCCGGTCCGCGCCCGGCGGGTCTGTGGTAGAGCGCTGTATGCGCACGCACCGACAGCCTGCCGCTCCCCTCGCGCTCACCGTGGCCCTCTCCGCGCTGGCGGCCTGCGGACCCGCCGCGAGCCCGCCGCCGGCGCCCCCGCCCCCCACCGTGAAGGCGCTGATGCCGCCGGCGCCGCAGGGCCTCCCCGTCGTCGAGACGAAGCTCGAGAGCGTCGGGCTCGACGAGGCCGCGCTCGACCGATCGGCGAACCCCTGCGAGGACTTCTATCAGTTCGCGTGCGGCGGATGGCTGGCGAAGACCGAGATCCCGGGGGACGAGGCCTCCTGGATGCGGAGCTTCAACGAGATCGAGAAGCGCAACGAGGCGGAGCTCCGGCGCATCCTCGAGGACGCCGCGAGCGCCGGCGACCGGGATCCGGTGACCAAGAAGATAGGCGCCTACTACGGCGCGTGCATGGACGAGCCCGCGGTCGAGGCCGCCGGCACGAAGCCCATCGCAGACCTGCTCGCGAAGGCGCGGCGGGTGCGCGACCCGAAGGGCCTCGGGGCGCTCGTCACCGAGCTCCATCGCCGCCGCATCTGGGCGCTGTTCGACATCGAGTCCGCGCAGGACATGAAGGACGCGACGCGCGTCATCGCGCAGCTCGACCAGAACGGGCTCGGCCTGCCAGACCGCGACTACTACCTGGGCGAGGACGACAAATCGAAGGCCCTCCGCAAGATCTACGAGGAGCACGTCGCGCGGATGATGCGGCTCGCCGGCGCGCAGGAGGCGGCGGCAAAGGCGGCGGCGCTCGACGTTTTGCAGATCGAGACAGAGCTCGCGAAGATCTCGAAGACGCGGGTCGAGCGGCGGGACCCGACGGGCCTCTACAACAAGCTCGACAGGGCGGCGCTCGCGAAGGCCGCGCCGGCGTTCCCGTGGGACGCGTATTTCCGGGCGCTCGGCCTCCAGGACGTCAAGGAGGTCAACGTGACCTCCGTCCGGTTCTTCGAGGGGCTCTCCCGGCTGCTCACGTCGGTGAAGCCCGCCGCGTGGCAGAGCTACCTTTCGTGGCACGTCGTGCGCTCCATGGCGCCCGCGCTGCCCAAGGCGTTCATCGACGAGAGCTTCACGCTGCAGGCCGCGCTCACCGGGCAGAAGGAGGTGCGGCCACGCTGGAAGCGCTGCGTGGACGCGACCGACAACGCGCTCGGCGAGCTGCTCGCGCAGCCGTTCGTCAAGACGAGCTTCCCCGGCGCGAGCAAGCCTGCGGCCGAGGCGACGGTGCACCAGATCAGCGACGCGTTCGCGCGCAACGTCCGGGCGCTCGACTGGATGGATGAGGGCACGCGGCAGCGCGCGCTCGCCAAGCTCTCCGCGATGGCGTACCTCATCGGCTATCCCGACAAGTGGAGGACCTACGATTTCGAGGTCGATCCGAGATCGTACGCGAAGAACGCGCTCGCCGCGCGCGCCTTCCACACGCAGTGGGACCTCGGGAAGATCGACAAGCCGCTCGATCGCGACGAGTGGCAGATGAGCCCGCCGACCGTGAACGCGTATTACGACCCGCAGCGCAACCACATGGTCTTCCCGGCCGGCATCCTGCAGCCGCCGTTCTACAGCGTGAGCTCGGCCGCGGCGGTGAACCTCGGCGGCATCGGCATGGTGGTCGGGCACGAGCTCACGCACGGGTTCGACGACGAGGGCTCCCAGTTCGACCAGAAGGGCAACCTGGAGGACTGGTGGTCGAAGGAGGTCGGGGTGGCGTTCAGGGAGAAGACCGCCTGCGTCGAGGCGCAGTACTCGACCTTCGAGGCGCTGCCGGGGCTGAAGCTGAACGGCAAGCTGACGCTGGGCGAGAACATCGCGGATCTCGGGGGCGTGAAGCTCGCCTTCATGGCGTACCGCGCGATGCGCAAGGGCGCGGCGGAGCAGACGGTCGCGAGCGGCTTCACGGAAGATCAGCAGTTCTTCCTCGCGCACGGGCAGTCCTGGTGCGGCAAGCTGCGCGACGAGGCGCTCCGGCTGATGGTCCAGGTGAACCCGCACTCCCCGCCGCGGTTCCGCGTGAACGGGCCGCTCGCGAACCTCCCGGAGTTCGGCGAGGCCTTCAAGTGCGCGCCGGGCACGCCGATGCGGCCGACCAAGACGTGCGCTGTCTGGTAGCCGGGCGCGGCAGGCTCGGTCGAACGAGCCGCCGCGATCCTGATTTGTATACCGATTCTCCCGGCCAACCGGCCTATCACGCCATGCGTACTGAATAGATCGGCGGCAGGTTATTGGCGACGGTCGTCCAACCCTCTCCGCCGTCATCGCTCACGTAGAGATTGCCCGTGGTGGTGCCGAACGCCACAGCGCCGTCCTTGTTGGCGAGCGCGTGGCGGTAGATGACGTCGTAGGCTTGCTCCTGGGGCAAACCCCGGCGGAGCTGCTCCCAGGTCTCACCGCCGTCCTTCGTGCGAGCCACGAAGAGCGCGCCGTCGACGGTGATTCGCTGCATGTCCGACTTGCCGGGGACGACCCACGCCGTGCGTCCGTCCCTCGCGTCCGCTGTAATGGGAAAGCCGAAATGCACGCCTTGCTCTGGACGGCTCACCTTGCGCCAGCTCTTTGCGCCGTCGCTGCTGTAGTAGATCCCAACGTGATTCTGCTGCCAGATATGGTCGGGATCGCCCTCGCATTGCTCGATGTAATGCGTATCGTGGCCCCACTCGGCGTCTGGCTCGGGCGTGTGATCGAGCCGCATGCCCCTGTTGCGCGGTTGCCAGGTCTCTCCACCGTCCGCTGTTTCGATGACGCCCGCCGTGGACACGGCGACGAGGATTCGCTTCGGGTTACGCGGGTCCACCACGATGGAGTGAATGCCCGGGGCGAACTCGCCCCCCTCGGAGGCCGGCGTGCCAAACCATTTCGTCTCGCCTTTGCCCTCGCCTGTGAACAGGTCGCCGCCGCGTGATTCGTGGTTCCAGAGCGGCCGGTTGAGCTCGAAGGAGCCGCCGCCGTCGCGGCTGACGAACAAGCCACCCGGAATGGTGCCCACGTAGACCGCGCCCCCCGGACCGAAGCCGATGATCCAGAGCTTCTGCACCGTGGCCGGGCGCGTGACGATCTTCATGCCGACGCCGAACTCGCTGCCGGCGTCTTCGTACATGTCCTGGCCGATGTAGCGAGCGCCCTCGGGATATTTGATCTGGGCGGGGTTGTCATTCCAGGTCTCGCCCTCATCCGTCGAGACGGACAGCTTGGCTCCCCAATGGCCGAAGCCGAGCAGCGCCCAGAGCTTGCCCGTGTAGGGATCGCGCGCGACATAGTTGACGCCGCCGCCGGCGTGGCCCGCGAGGCGCGGCTTCCACGAGCCGTTCTGTCTTTCGACGATAAACGTGCCTTTTCGCGTGCCTACCAGAATACGGCTTGCCATTTTACCCTCCGCTCAACGCTTGCAGAATATGGACCTCGTCGTCGGCAGCGACCGCGTCGGTGAGTCCCTTACGGTCGCGGATCATCTGCTTGCCGACGAAGATGTTGACGTGCGTCCGCAAACGGCCGCGCTCGTCGCAGATGTAGAAGCCGATGCCGGGCGCGAGCCTCTCCAGGGCCGCCACGACCTCACCTGCTGTCGACGCCTCGACGACGAGGTGTTGGCCTTCGAGGTGCGGGAAGAAGGTGTAGAGATGGCGCGTCAGGTGGACAGACGGCATGGTGGGCTTGCCGTACTCCCGAGCTTGTCGCGCGTCAATTGGTTTTCAAGGCCGGCAGGCAAGACGCAGCCACACGCAGAGCCCCGATGTTTTCAGGGCCCAAGCATTCCCGCGCCCGTTCCCGCTTACGCTACCGCCGCCGCGGCCGCGCTGCGTCGAGGTGGGTTGATTCGGTGGGAGCTCGCGCCTTCATTTGGGGAGATGAGTTGCCGCTGAAAAGGGGTTGGCACGTTATGCAGGCTCCTCGGGGATCTCGGGCGTGCCGGGCCACGTGATGCCCACCTTCTGAGGCATCTGTCGAGCGAAGACCGTGGTTCGCTTCATCACGTCGTCATGGATGTGGCTCGCGAGGTGCTCGATCGGCGCCCGGACCGCGGGCGGTAAGCCGCGGAGCGAGGTGAACGCGATGTGGACGATGCCCTCGGTCACGTACCGGCTTCCCAGGATCGAGGCTCGCCGGTCGGGCCCGGGGGGTCGAGCTGCGGGGCGCGCTCCTCGCGAGCCCGGGCGGCGTCGGCCCCGCGCTGCTCTCGGTCGGGCGCCTCCGCTTCGCGCCGCTGCGGCCGTTCCAGGCGCGCCTGTCGCTCGCGGGGCTCGGGACGGCCCCGCGCGTCGGCGGGCCGCAGGGCAGCGCCACGGTGGCCCGGCGGCTCGCGCTCGTCGCGCTCGCGGTCCTCCCCTGGCCCGAGCTGCGCGTTCGCCCGATGCTCTCGGCCGGCGCGGGGGCGCTGCACGTGTCGGTCGACGGCGAGGCGGCGTGGCCGTACCGGGGCGTCCACAGCGCCCGGTGGGCGTTCTCGGCGGACGCCGGTCTGGGCGCCGAGATCGAGCTCGTGCGGGGGCTCGACATCTATCCGTGAGGAGAGGAGCGCCGCAGGCGAGCCTGCTCATCGCGGATCCGGCGGAGAGCGCTGCGAGAGCTCGGCGACCTCTGCCGGGACGAGCGCCCGGCTGTGGATGACGATGTCATCGACGTCCGCAAAGAGGAACCGACCCGCGCCCCCCCATCGACCGACATAAAGGGTGTCAGAGCCGGGCGCTATCGTCACGTCGATCGGCGCCGCCTGGTCGAGCTGCCCGTCGAGGTAGAGGGACATGGTGCGCGCCTCGCCGTCGACGACCGCGGCGGCGTGCGTCCACCGGCGAGGCTCCATGCAGAAGCAGATGAGGAATTGATAATCGCTGGTCTCCGGCCCTTTCCAGAACCCGAAGTGCATGCCCGGCGGCGACTGCGCGTAGTCGATGTTGATCTCCCATCCGCCGATGTTCTCCGTGCTGACCACGGTCGCCAGGACCTCGGGCGCGGGCTCATCGCTCGTCAGGCGCACCCACGCCGAGACGCTCCAGCTCGCGGTGGCGTTCGGGAAGCTGTCGACCGCCATGAACTCGCCCTCGCCGAGGTGCATCGCCTTGCCGAACCGGCCGTCTTGCACCCACGTTCCTCCGGTCAGCGCTCCGTCGCGCATGTTGCCAGAGGAATCGCGCACGACCGTGCCCTCTCCCTCGTCGAACGTCCAGTGCGCGACCATGCCCTGGGTCAGCGTCGCGGGGGCCAGCTCGATGGCGTCGAGCGGCCCTGCCTCGCAGGCCGCGAGCCCCAGCAGCGCGAGGGCGGCCAGGCGGCGGGGCATCGCGCGGCCGGGGGGCCTCGCGGCAGAAGCCGGCATCGCGGTGGTAACCCGCGGGGGCAGCGTGTTCGACCGCTTCATGGTCAGGCCCTCTCCGTAGCAGCACAGAGAGGCGGCGCCGAGGGACACGGCGGGCCCGCCGGTCCTGTCCCGATCTCGGCCAATCCCCGGTTCCGAGCTTCGGTGTCCTGAGGCCCCCGGCGGTGACGCGGCGCAGCGTGCTGGGCTGCAACATATCCGATCTTCCTGCGTCGCCTCGCAGCGCGCGTTTGACCAGAAATTTGTCATGGAGTGCGAATCGACTGGAGGGTGAGCCGCTTCGGGGGCGATCCGCTACTGCCAGATGCTCCCTGCGACGGCCGACCTGCTGGTCGCCTGACCCTCCCCGCGACGCTGCCGTCGCGAGACGTCGAACCTGCGGCTTTCTCTCTCGAGACGCCCGGGTCGTTGCAGGGGTGCGCTCGCGGAGCGGATGCGTTCACACGAGGAGATGAACACGATGAGACTTATCTTACGGACTTGCGCAGGGCTCGTCCTTTGCGCGCTCGCAGCCGCCTCATGCACCGGGGTGCTCGGCGGCCCAGGCGACGCCGAGGAGCGGCCTGGCGGCCCGGGCGACGTCGAGGAGCGGCCTGGCGGCTCCGTGGCTCCTGACCCGAGCTTCGACGGGACCCCGGCGGATCCCACCTCGGCGGGCGTCAAGGTGCTCCGCCGGCTCAGCGGGCGCGAGTACCTCAACACGGTCCGGGATCTGCTCGGAGACACCACGCTGCACCTCAACGATGTGCCCGTGGAGAATGACGATCCGGTCCTCGGCTACCATCTGCCCGGCCCGGTCGACAAGCTGAACGCCGAGCTGTTCCGCGACGCAGCCGAGAAACTCGCCGCGAACGCGGCATCACGCCTGAGCGCGCTCGTGCCGTGCGACGCGCAGAGCGCCGGAGAAGAAGCGTGCGCCCGGCAGTTCGTGACGGAGTTCGGCCTGAAGGCGTACCGGCGCCCCCTCTCCGCCGACGAGGTGGACGGGCTGATGCGCCTCTATCAGACCGGGCGAACGGAGATCGAGCTCGACTTCAACGGCGCGATCGTCTTCCTCGTCGAGGCGATGCTGCAGTCGCGGGGGTTCCTCTACCACTGGGAGAACGGACAGGAGCCAGCGATCGTCGAGGGGAAGACGGTGAAGCTGGACGGCTATGCGCTCGCCAGCCGCCTCTCGTACTTCCTCTGGGGGACGATGCCTGACCAGGCGCTGTTCGACGCCGCGGCCGCGGATCGGCTGGCGAGCGCGGAAGACGTGGCCCGAGCGGCGCGCCGGATGCTAGGCGATCCGAGATCGCGCGACGCCGTGGCCGATTTCTTCGATGACTGGCTCGACCTCTCGGCGGTCGCTCGCAAGCCGAAGGACGCCGACGTCTACCCCGAGTTCGACGATGCGCTGAAGCGGGCGATGTCGGAGGAGGTGCGGCGCTTCGTCGCCGGGGTCGTCCTCGATGGCACCGGGCGCTTCGAGGAGGTGCTGATCGGGACGAGCTCGTTCGCGAACGAGCCGCTCGCCGCGGTTTATGGAGTGAGCGGGCCGAAGGGCGAGGAGATGCAGCCCGTGTCGCTCGACCCGGCCCAGCGGTCAGGCATCTTGACTTCGCCTGCGTTCCTGACCGTGACCGGCGCGGCCGACGGCTCGCACCCGGTCAGGCGAGGGAAAGCCATCCTTAACCAGATCCTGTGTCAGACGCTCCCGCCGCCGCCGAACGACATCCCGGAGCCGAAGAAGCCAGATGAGGGAGGTACCACGCGAGAGCGCTTCGCGGAGCACTCCCAGCTGGCGTGCGCGAAGGGCTGCCATGCGCGCCTGGATCCGCTCGGCTTCCCGTTCGAGAACTACGACGGCATCGGACGCTTCCGGACCATGGACAACGGAGAGCCGGTCGACGCGACGAGCACCGTCGAGCTGGACGGCCAGGTCCACGCCGTGGCCGACGCGCGCGGGCTCAGCCAGGTGCTCGCCTCGAGCGAGGCGGTCCACAGCTGCTTCGCCAAGCAATGGCTGCGCTATGCGCTCGGTCGAGGCGAGACGGGGGACGACAAGGCCTCGTTCGAGTCAGTGGTGGATGCCTTCAAGGGCGCTGATCAGGACATCCGCGAGCTGATGGTGGCGCTGGTGAGCTCACGTACGTTCCGCTTCCGGGCGATCATGGAAGGAGAGGTGCTGCAATGAACCAGGCGCGATTCTCACGGCGAGCACTGCTCCAGGCGCTGGGCGTGGGGGCGGCCATGCTGCCGCTGCTGCACGCCGAGCGCGCGGCCACGGCGGCGCCGAGCGCGTTCCCGAAGCGCATGATCGCCGTGACCTGGACCAACGGCATCTTCCAGCAGAACTGGCTGCCGGGCAACGACGACCTGAACGCGGCGCGCCTCCCGACCATCCTGGAGCCGCTCGAGAGCTGGAAGTCCAAGGTGCTGATCCCCCAAGGGGTCGACCTGAAGGTGATGCTGGACGCGAACCGGACGTACGACGGGCACTTCAGCTATGGCGCGCTCTTCACCGGCGTGAGCCCCGCCCCCGGGGTCAGCGACGGCGTCGCGCCGTCGATCGATCAGATCATCGGAGACGATCTCAGGAGCAAGGGGGTGAGTTCGCCGCAGCTCAACCTCGGCTGCCGCCCCTATGGCTTCTCGACGAGCTGGGCGGGGCGGAATCAGAAGAACAACGCCGAGACGGATCCCTACCGCCTCTTCAACAGGCTCTTCGGAGGGGCGAGCCTGCCGGCAGCCCAGATCGACAAGCTGCGCAAGCGCAGGCAGAGCGTCCTCGATCTGGTGGGGACCGACCTCGAGCGCTTCGGCCAGCGCCTCGGGACGGAGGACCGGCTGAAGGTGCAGGCGCACCTGGACTCGATCCGCGCGCTGGAGCTGGACCTCGAGGCGGCGGCCTCGCAGCGCGCGTGCACGCCACCCACGATCGGCGAGGGGGGGATCAACTACGATAACATCAACGACTATCCGAAGCACGTCGACCTGATGATGAAGCTGGCCGCGGCAGCCGTGAAGTGCGACCTGGCCCGGACGGTCACCCTCGATCTCATCGACGACGGCGGGGGCAACAGCCTCACGTTCCCGTGGCTCGGCATCGGCAGCCCCGACTACCACGCCATCGCCCACGAGGGCGCGAACAACGCGACCCAGAAGACGGCGATCGATCGGTGGTTCTACGAGCAGGTCGCCACGCTCGTGGCGCAGCTCGCCGACTCCTCCGAGGGGGACGGGAGCGCGCTCGACAACAGCGTCGTCGTCGTCGCCAACGACATGAACGAGGGGAACTACCACGCCGTAGACAACATCCCGTTCCTGCTCGTCGGGAGCTGCGGGGGGTTCTTCAAGACCGGGCGGAAGGTCAAGCTGGGGAGCATGCCGCACAACAAGCTGCTCGCCACGCTCTGCCACGCGATGGACGTCCCGGTGAGCAGCGTCGGCGACGGCTACGGCGGAGACTGCGACGCGTTCTTGAAGGCTTGACCGACAAGCGAACCTCCGGGGCGATTCGCTCGGGTCGTACACCGGTGCTCCCGAGAGCGGAGCGCCCGAGCCGGGCGACCAGGCGTGGCCTGTCTACGGCTCCGCGTCCTCGTGCATGGCGAAATTTCAAATTCATCGAGAAAAGCACGGCGCCCGCGCTTGTGGTGATGGAGTCCACGCTGCTCTCACGACCCAACTGCGGGACCTGCCCTGGGCTGATGGACGCGATGAGCGAGGCCGATCGCACCGATTGCGAACGCACGATTCCAGCATCGTTCGTGTCACTCTTCCCATCGAGAGTTCTGCGCGCGCCGAGGGGGTCTTGACATCACCCCATGACAAAAGTATCAAGGTGGGTCCGCTTGCTTGGCTCTCGGAGAGCCGGAGGTCCACCATGCATCGTGTTCACGCTGTGAGCCTTACCTTGGCCCTCATTGCATTCCACGTGGGCTGCAATTCAACTTCCTCGGACTCGAGCTCCGGTGGAGGCGACGGAAGCGGTGGCGCGACCAGCACCGGTACGACCGGCAGCGGCGGGGCCGGCGGCCACGGCGGGGGCCTCACGAGCAGCTCGTCGAGCGGCGGCGGACAAGGCGGCTCGGGCGGCGGCGGACAAGGCGGCTCGGGCGGCGGCGGGCAAGGCGGCTCGGGCGGCGGCGAGACCTCCCTGACAGGCTGCGCGTCCGGCAGGTACATCCTCTGCGAGGATTTCGAGGACACCGACGTGGGCGGCGTTCCGCAGGGCTGGACCAAGCATGGTGAGCCGGTCGCGGTCGCCGACGATCAGGCCGCGCACGGCAAGCACGCGCTGAAGATGGGCCCTGTCGCGAACGGGGAGCGGCGCATCTATCACGACGCTTCTCAGCTCGGGAGCGGGCACTGGGGCCGGATCCGATACCGGGTGCAGCGGCCGGTGCCTGACGCGTTCGTCCATTCGACGCTCGTCGCGCTGTACGGCAACGGCCCCACGACGGGCGCCCAGGAGGTCCGCGTCGTGGACACGGTGAAGGAAGACAAGGACGGCTGGAACAATGACGGCAACGGGTCGCACATCCAGTACCTCTACAACGTGCAGCCCGCGGGGGCGGAGTTCGGCAAGGGGAGCACATACCGCTGGTACTATGAGGACCAGTGGCACTGCGTCGAGTGGCACATCGACGGTCCAACGCAGCGCTACGACTTCTACCTGGACGGCGAGCTCCTCGACGAGATCAGCATCGCGAACGGGCCGGGCAACTACTCCGGCTCGGAGATCCCGGACGCGTTCAGCGAGGTCCGGGTCGGGTGGAACAACTACCAGAGCGCGCCGCCGGGGTTCACGGCGTGGATTGACGACGTCGCGCTGGACGACGAGCGGATCGGCTGCGAGGAGTGAAGTTCTGCTCGTAGATCGCGCCGAGGATCCGCGCTACTGCGCGTGGTTCCCCGTCGGTCCCCTTCGGGATGTGGACCCGCCGCACGGGCGGCGCGCGGTACGTGCCGGGCTTCGCGCGTTCGAGCAGCGACCTGAGGTTGCCCTCCAACTTGCCGCGCCAAACGACGCCGGTTACCATCGATGGAATGAGCTTGGCTGCCTCCCTGTTGCAGATCGATCCCCGAGATGATGTGGCCGTCGCCGTGCGCGGCCTGGCCGCCGGCGACTCGGTGGCCGACGCGATCACCGCCCGCGTCGACATCCCGGCCGGACACAAGGTGGCGCTGCGCGCGGTGGCCGCCGGCGAGCTGGTGCGAAAGTACGGCTGGCCCATCGGGCGGGCGACAGTGGACATCCAGCCGGGCGATCACGTGCACACGCACAACCTGGCCACCGCGCTCTCCGGCCTCGACACCTACACCTACGAGCCCACGAACCCTGATCCCCTTCCCGCCACCGAAGACCGCACCTTCATGGGCTACCGGCGGAAGGACGGGCGGGTGGGGACCCGCAACGAGATCTGGATCCTATCGACGGTGGGCTGCGTCGCGCGCACCGCCCAGAAGGTGGCCGCCGAGGCGGACAGACGCTTCAAGGGCCGGGTGGACGGGGTCTACGCCCTCACCCACCCCTTCGGCTGCTCCCAGCTGGGGGGCGACCTCGATGCCACCCGCCGGATGACCGTGGCCCTGGCCGGCCACCCGAACGCGGGCGGAGCGCTGATCATCGGCCTTGGCTGCGAGAACAACCAGCTCGGCCCGCTCCTCGAGAGCGCCCCGCACCTCGATCCCGATCGCCTGCGGTCCTTCACCGCCCAGACGGCCGACGATGAGCTCGAGGCGGGCCTTGAGGCCGTCGAGGAACTCGTGAGGATCGTCGAGCAGGACCGCCGCGAGCCCTGCCCCGTCTCCGACCTGGTGATCGGTCTCAAGTGCGGCGGCTCGGACGGCTTCTCGGGGCTGACCGCCAACCCGCTTGTGGGCCGCATCGCCGACAAGGTCTGCGCCGCCGGTGGCTCGGCCATCCTGACCGAGATCCCGGAGATCTTCGGCGCCGAGCGCCTGCTCATGACCCGCGCCGAGAGCGAGGCGGTCTATGAGGGCATCGTCGGCGTGGTGAACAACTTCAAGAGCTACTTCATCGCCCACGGCGAGCCGGTGTCGGAGAACCCCTCGCCCGGCAACATCGCGGGCGGCATCACGACGCTGGAGGAGAAGTCCCTGGGCGCGGTGCAGAAGGCCGGCCGAGCCCCGGTGACCGAGGTGGTCCACTACGGCGGGCAGATCCGCGGCACGCCGGGCGTGGCTCTGCTGGAGGCCCCCGGCAACGACGCCGTCTCGTCCACAGCGCTCGCAGCCGCCGGCGCGACGGTCATCCTCTTCACCACCGGCCGGGGCACGCCCCTCGGTTTCCCCGCGCCGACCCTCAAGCTCGCCACCAACTCCAGCCTGGCCCAGCGCAAGCAGCGCTGGATCGACTTCGACGCCGGCCGCATCGCCTCGGGCGAATCCATGGACGCGGCCGCCGACGCCCTGATGGACCTGGTGCTGGCCACCGCCTCGGGCCGGTTAACCCGCGCCGAGGAGAACGGCGAGCGCGAGATCGCACTTTGGAAGCGGGGCGTCACCCTTTGAGCCTACGACGCCTGCCGGAGGCCACGCTCGGCCTCGTTCCGCCGCACGTCGAACGGCCCGCCTAGCCTCCTCCGGTCAACGAGCCGGATGGGGACGACCTCATCCTACGCTAGTAGGCGAGCTATCTCTGTCAATATCCAGGCTGGGGTACCTCGCGGCGATCGGCGCCGACCTGCCCTGGAGCGGCTCGATCTTGCCGACGATGACGAGGTAGCTGAACGCGCCGAGCAGGCAGAAGCCGCCCGCCACGACGAGCGGGATCGTGAACGATCCTTTGGTCAGCGAGACCATCACGCCGGTGAACGTCGTGATGACGATGCCGGCCAGGTTCGACGCAAAGTTCTGGATACCGCTGATCGAAGCCACGTGGCGCGGCGTGGGCGCGACGTCGCCGGGAAGGGACCAGACGCTGGCGCCGGCGAACGCAAGGCTCGCGTAGGAGATGCCGAAGCAGGCGAGCATCAGATAGATGTTGGAGGTCAATGCCGACAGCGTGATCGCCGACGACACAAGCATGCCGCCGACCATGCAGGTCTTGCGCGCGGCGGTGAGGCTCCAGCCGCGGCGATAGAGCGCGTCGGAGACGAAGCCGCCGATCCAGCCGCCCGGGATCGCCATCAGCGCGGGGATCATGCCGAGCGTGCCGAGCGACTTGAGCGAGAAGCCGCGCGTCTGCACGAGGTAGCTCGGGAACCACGTGATGAAGAAGTAGTTGGTGAAGTTGAGGCAGAAGAAGCCGAGCATCATGCCCCAGAGCGTGCGGTGGCGGAAGAGCGACGCCCACGTCACGTTGCTCTGCGCGTCCTCGGCGGGCGCTGCGTGGACGACGTCCTGCGCGCCCGTCATGTCGCCATGCGCGGGGCTGCGGTAGATGACGACCCAGCCGAGGATCCACACCGCGCCGAACAGGCCCGTGATGATGAAGGCCGCCTTCCATCCGAGCGAGTCGATGATGAGCGCGACGAGAGGAATCGACAGCGCCGAGCCGACGCGCGCGCCGCTGTCGAAGATGCCCGTCGCGAGCGCGCGCTCGCGCGGCTTGAACCATTGGCTCACGAGCTTGGCGCAGGCCGGGTAGGCGCCGGCTTCGCCCACGCCGAGCAGCAATCGGCAGCCGAACATGGCCGCGACGCTCGACACACCGGCGGTCGCCGCGGTGAAGAGCGACCACCAGCCGACGGCGATCGGCAGCGCGATGCGCGCGCCCACACGGTCGACGAACCAGCCGAACGGCATCTGCATGAGCGCGTAGGTCCAGAAAAAGCCGCTCATGATGAACCCCATCTGGGCGGGGCCGATCCCGAGCTCCTTCTCGATCTGGGGCGCCGCGACCGCCAGATTGGCGCGATCGATGTAGTTGACGGCGACGGCGAGAAAGCACAGGAGGAGCACGACCCAACGCATTTTTCTCATCTGCATGTCTCCTTTGGGCAGCCTCACATGCTCATGCGGGCACGGCCGTGCGAAGCGCCGCGTGCAGCCGGGGCTGATCGAGGTTCAGGCCGAGCTCACGCGCGAGCTCGATCACGGGCCCGAAGCGGCGTCGCTTCTTCTCGCCGTGGTTGCGCGCGATATCGGAGAGCCGGTGATCGAGGAACGGGTTCTGGAAGCGCTGCCGCACCTCGTCGAGGTAGGCGCGCGCGGCAGCGCCCTTGCCGAGCGCATCGAAGACGGGCACCACCTCGTCGCGCCAGAGCGCCTCGAGATCGGCGCGCAAGGCCGGATCGCGCATCGCGCGCAGCGTGTTCTCGTCCGAGGGGCGCCCGTCCAGCTGCCAGCGCTCGGCGAGGTAGGTGTGCCCGAGGTTCAGGAGCAGCAGCTTCAAGCGTTCGTAATGGAGCAGGTCGTCCGTCACGATCATCGCTTCATGCTGGCACGGCAGCACCATGCCCTCGCGCTGCTCGATAGCCCAGAGCGCGTAGGGCTCGGCGACAGCGCCGACGGGGCGGATCGGCTCGGAGACGATCCGGTCGACGAGCGAGTTCACCCAGATGCACCTGTGCTCGATGTAGCGAAGGAAGGCAGCATCGGCGCCCCATTGGCGCGCGAGGCCGGCGACGAGCGCGCGCAGCGTGTCACCGTTGTTCGAGACGAGCTCGCAAGGCAGCAGCGTGAGCGGCGCGGCGCCCGCATCGAAGCGCGCGCGCAGCAAGATGACGAGCTTCGCGGCGAACCCGCGCGGCACGCCCGCGCCGGGCGCGAGCAACGTCGCCGTGTCCTCGGGCAAGCAGGCGTATCCGCTGTCGCTCGTGTTCGAGATCACGACGCGCGCATCGTTCGCGAAGCGCTCGCGCACGAGCGGCCAGTCGGTGTTCGCGTCGAGCGCTTCCGTGATCGAGCTGCATTCGATCGTCGTATCGACGACCTCTTCGCGGCGCAGCCCGCGGATCCGCACGGGGTAACGCCCCTGCGCGCGCAGCGCGTCGATGCGCGCGCGGCTCTCGGGGTTCGACGTGGTCTGCACCACGGTGAGGGTCCCGAGCGCGCGGCCGGCGCCGAGCGCCTCCGAGATGAAAAGGTCCGCGTGAGCCTGCAGGAACCGGCTCGTGCCGAACTGAAGAATCGGATTGCCCATGTCAGTGCTCCGGCGGCTCAGCAGGCGCGTACCCACGCGAGGCTCGTGTGCGCGAGGCTCCCGGTCGCGCTCGGCAACACGGTCGACCCGGGGTCGTGCTTCACGAGCAGGTTGTTCAGCTGCAGAAACTGATGGATCGTCTTCATCCGAAATCCCTTCAGTGAAGGCGCCGAATCGCGGACGCTCACGACATGCTCACCATGATCTTGGACGTTCGACCGGGGTGGGCTGCCCAGTCGGCGAGCGCCTCGGGCACGCCTTCGATGGGGATCGATCTCGAAATCAGGATGTTCGGGTCGAACGTGCGTCGCTCGAAGAAGGCGATCACGTCCGAGAACTCGTTCAGGCAGTTGCGCGCGCCGAGGATGTCGAGCTCCTTCATCACGAACAGCCTGGTCTCGTAGCTCACCGGCTCTTTGCCGTACCCGATGTACACGACTCGACCGCAAAACTTCACCCAGTCCACGGCGTTGCGGTAAGTCGCTGTCGCGCCCACGGCTTCGATGACGACATCCGGCCCGTCGCCGTTCGTCAGGTCCATCACGCGTTGGCGTGCATCGGCGTCCCCGAGCACCGCCTCCCGCGCGCCGAGCGCCCTGGCGAGCGCGAACTTTTCTTCCTGCGTGTCGAGCGCGATCACGCGCGCGCCGCGGCTCACCGCGCCGGCGATGGCCCCGAGCCCCACGCCGCCGCAGCCCATCACCAGCACGGTCTCGCCGGCCTCGACGCGCCCTCGCGCGGCCGCGTGAAAGCCTACCGAGAACGGCTCGACGAGCGCGAGCTCCGTGAGGCTCAGCTTCCGTGACGTGAAGAGCTTCTGGTACGGGACGGCCACGAGCTCTGTCAGCGCGCCATCGCGCTGCACGCCCATGGTCTTGTTGTCGCGGCAGGCGTTGCGCCGTCCCGCGCGGCATGAGGGACACCCGCCGCACGCCGTGTACGGCGTGAACGTGACGTCGGTACCGACGCGCCAGTCCGCCTCGACGCCCGAGCCGAGCTCCACGATGGTGCCGGCCACCTCGTGCCCCAGCACCCGGGGGTACGTCACCATCGGGTTCTTGCCCAGGAACGTGTTCAAGTCGGAGCCGCACAAACCGACCCGTTGCACGCGGATCAACACCTCATCGTGCGCCGGTTTGGGCTCGCGGATCTGGCTCACCTGTGCAACCGACGGACCCGTGATCGTCAGGGCTTTCATGCTGTCATTGCCTCGCTGAGCGACTTCGTTCACTCGCGGCTCTCACGGCGCGCTCCGCAGCCGGGGCCGCTTCGTCCTGCCAAAGAACAGAGCTCCATGTCGAATGGCCGAAGCCGAAGCGACGTGGCGTTGCTTCACGATCGGTGAGCGGGGCGGCGGGCGCCGCCTTCGCCGTGGCGCTCGGGACGCCGCTGTTCAGGGGTGACGCGCGTAGAACTTCTGCGCATTCTTGTACATGACCTTGTCACGCGCTTCCTGACCAAACTCCTTGAGGTAGAGCTCGGCGACCTCGATCTCCGACGCGAGGCTGCCGCCCATGTCGACGACGGGCCAGTTGCTGCCCCAGATCAGCCGGTCCTCGCCGAAGGCCTTCATCAGCACGTCGAAGTGCGCCTTGTACGCCGCGAGATCGGTCGGCGCCTTCCAGGGATCGTCCTCGGTGGCGGCCGGGTTGTACATGTCAAAGAACGACGAGAACTTGATGTAGATGTTCGGGTGCTTGGCCAGCCGCTGAACCGCGTCGACCCAGGCCGGATCCGGCGTCGGCCCTTTCGCGCCCGCCAGGTGGTCGATGATGATACGGAGCTTGGGCACCGCGGTCGCGAGCGCCTCGACCTTGTCCTTCGGGTTCAGGGTGCCGCGGCTGATGATGTCGAGCGTCATGCCCTTGGCCGCGAGCTCCTCCAGCGAGGCGAGCTGCTTGGCGTCGAGCGTCAGCTTCGGGCTCCAGAGGAAGCCGCGAATGCCGACCACGCGCGGGTCCGCGGCGAGGCGCGCCAGATCGGCGCTGAAGCTCGGCGAGCCGATCTCGAGCTGCGCGACGAGGAACTTGAAGAAGTCGTTGCCCTTCGTCATCTCGAGGACCTTGAAGTTGTCGTCGACGACGGGGCTGGCTTCGACGATGCCGGTGCCGATGACGCCATTCTGCTTCGCGATGGCTTCATACTCCGGGGGCAACACGTCGCGGTAGATCGGCTTCTGCTTGGCTTCCGGCCAAACGACGCCGCCCGGACGCGTGACCTGGTAGAGATGGATGTGCGTGTCGAGGATCGGACCATGCTTTTCCGCCGGCACGGCCAGCGGGGCCGCCGCTTTGCTCGTGTCGCCCGCCGTCCCGGGTGGCGTCGCGGTGGTCGCGGAAGAGGATGCACACGCCGCGAGCGGCGAGAGCGTCATCATCAGGCACAGCTTGGCGAGAGTCGTCGGAATACTCGTGAGTATTTTCATGGTGCAGTCTTTTTGGAGTCGGTGCCGAACTCGATCCCGAGAGCGAAGGTGCCGCTGCGCATGACGACCCCCTCATGACAAAGCCGAATAAGGAGGCCTTAATGTGAACGTTCACATTCTCAATGTCAACACCAATTCGTTCTGCGGCCAAGCTCGGACTCGGGTGGCGGGCAACTCTCTTCCGGAGCGGCGCGGCAAGAGAGGCGAGCACCGGGCCGCGGTTATGTTCGATGTGGTTTCCAATTTCCAATCCGCTCGCGCCCGACTGAGGGCCTATCCCAGCAGGGACCCTCTGGGCTCTGGGGAGACCTACATCGCTCTCCGGATGGGTTGCCGATGAGGAGCGCTCGATGCGCGCGGTAGCGCGTGCTCGAAGCAGCGGGTCACCTCC
This sequence comes from Sorangium sp. So ce124, assembly GCF_051525235.1. Classification (NCBI taxonomy): domain Bacteria; kingdom Pseudomonadati; phylum Myxococcota; order Polyangiales; family Polyangiaceae; genus Sorangium; species Sorangium sp. So ce124. The sequence continues at coordinate 1,885,620 of NZ_CP150312.1, read as the reverse complement.
GACGTTCCGGTGGTCGCTGTCGCGGGTTGGCTGGGCGACTCGGTCCCAGTGGTCGCCGTGGCCAGCACGACGGCGGGGCGGCGGCCACCCGCCCTCTCCTCGACCTGGGTCATGGGCGCCGCGGCCGACCGCCGCTGCGCGCCCATCGGGATCGAGGATGGCCTCGCGCCCTTCCATTTTCGTTGACACCCGCAATGTGAACGCTCACAATTCGTCGCGGGGTGTCCTTTCGCTCTACCCTGAGCAGGCCGTCGTGCGCGGCCCTTCGTCCCTGGGATCGGGATCGATTTCTGCACCGACCCCGTTCGCCCGGTTGTCGTGAGCGCGAGCAACGGCGAGGTCGCGGGGGAACGGGAAAGCAAAACGATTCAAGGAGTTCAAGGGCGAATCGCCACGCTCACCTCGGCTGACAGAAGGTTCCCTATGCGATCCGACACCAACCCTGGAAAAGCGACGCCAGAGGACTATTCGAACAATTTTCCAACATAGTCGCAGCGCAGCGCCGCACGCTGCCGGCTCGCTTCCCACGCGCACGGCGTCGGGCATCGGAGATCGTGTCGAGAGCCTTGTCGAACGGTCGACTGGTTCAACAACTCGTCCATGCATCGAAGCGGCCGCGTTCACTCCACAGCCTGCGGGGCAGAGCTCGGTCGCCTCGACATCCTCGTGAACGACGCGGGGCGGATCCGCAGGTCGTCGGCCGCCCAGCGCTCGGCCACGGGCTGGTCGTCGACGGCGGCTGGATGAGCCGTTGAGGAGAAGAAGATGCAGATTCGCAGTGCGAAAGGTTGCCAGTGGGACCAGGTGAGCCTCGGCGAGGTGATGCTGCGTCTCGACCCGGGTGAGCGCCGCGTCCACACGGCGCGGACGTTCGACGTCGGTGAAGGCGGGGGAGAGTACAACGTGGCGCGGGGGCTCCGGCGCTGCTTCGGGCTCCGCACCGCCATCGTCACGGCGCTCGCGGACAACGCCGTCGGGCGCCTCATCGAGGACCTGATGCTCCAGGGCGGGGTCGACACGTCCTTCCTGCGCTGGGTCGACTACGACGGCGTGGGCCGGGACGTGCGCAACGGCCTCAACTTCACCGAGCGCGGCTTCGGGCCCCGCGCCGCCGCCGGCTGCTCGGACCGCGGCCACAGCGCGGCGTCCAAGCTCAGGCCCGGGGACGTGCCGTGGGAGACCCTCTTCGGCGAGCGCGGCGCGCGCTGGTTGCACACAGGCGGCATCTTCTGCGCTCTCTCGGAGACCACGGCCGGCGTGGCGCACGAGGCCATGGAGGTCGCGCGCGCGCATGACGTGCGGATCTCCTACGACCTCAACTACCGCCCCTCGCTGTGGAAGAACTTCGGCGGCCAGCGGCGGGCGCGCGAGGTCAATCGCGCCCTCATGCCGTACGTCGACTGCGTGTTCGGCAACGAGGAGGACTTCGTCGCGGGCCTCGGCTTCGAGGTGTCCGGCGTGGACAGCAGCTACAGCCAGCTCGATACGAACGGCTTCCGCCGGATGATCTCCGAGGTCGTCGCGGCGTATCCCAACATCTCGGTCGTCGCCACGAGCCTCCGGACGGCCAAGACCGCCAGCGTGAACGGCTGGGGTGGCATCCTGTACTACAAGGGCGAGTTCCACGAGGTCCCGCAGCGAGACATCGAGATCCTGGACCGCGTGGGCGGCGGCGACTCGTTCGCTTCGGGGATCATCTATGGCCTCTTGACCGAGCAGAGCCCGCGGTGGGCGCTCGAGTGCGGCGTCGCGCACGGCGCGCTGGCGATGTCGACCCCGGGGGACACCTCGATGGCGTCGCTCGCCGAGGTGCGGAGGGCCATGAGCGGGGCCGGCGCGAGGATCGAGCGATGAACAGGGAGCAAGTCGTCCGCCGCGTCGAGGAGATCGGCGTCGTCCCCGTCGTGCGCGCGCCGCGCGGAGAGCTCGCCGAGCGGGCCGCTCGCGCGCTGTGCGCGGGGGGCATCGAGGTCATCGAGATCACGATGACCGTCCCCGACGCCCTGTCCGTCATGCGCGAGATCGCCTCGCGGATGGGGGACCGCGTCCTCGTCGGCGCGGGCACCGTGCTCACCGCGGAGGCGGCCCGCCGGTGCATCGAGGCCGGCGCCGAGTTCATCGTGAGCCCGGGGCTCGACCTGGAGGTCATCCGCGCGGCGCACGATCTCGGGAAAGCGGTATTCCCGGGGGCGCTCACGCCGACCGAGGTGATCACCGCGTGGAACGCCGGCGCCGACACGGTGAAGCTGTTCCCGTGCTCCGCCATGGGGGGCGCGAAGTACCTGCGCGCCCTGCGCGCGCCGCTCCCGGAGGTGAAGATGATGCCGACCGGCGGGGTCAACCTGACGACAGCCAGGGATTTCATCGAGGCCGGCGCCGTGGCGCTCGGGATCGGCGGCGAGCTCGTGGACGCCGCGGCGCTCGCGGCGGGCAAGGACGAGGTCCTCACGGAGCGCGCGCGTGAGTTCATGTCCGTGGTCGGCGCCGCGCGTGCAGAGCTCAAGAAGGGCACGCGGGCGTAGAGAACAGCTCCGGCGGGCAGCGCTCGGGAGCTCCCCTCGATGGAGCTGCCCGCCGCGACATGGAGTTGCCGGGGCCCTCGACGCGGCCGGCCGGGGCGTGCACCGTCTGGTAGCCGCGCGGGGCAGGCTCGGTTAAACGAGCCGTCATGATCCTGATTGGCCAGTACGACTCTCCCTTCGTGCGCCGCGTCGCCGTGGCGCTCCAGCATTACGGGCTCGCGTACGAGCACCGCCCGTGGTCGGTGTGGGCCGACGCGGAGTCCATCGCGAGGTACAACCCGCTCCGGCGGGTCCCCGTGCTCGTGACGGACGGCGGAGAGCCGCTCGTGGAGAGCGCGGCGATCCTCGACGCCCTCGACGACCTCGTGGGGCCCGAGCGCGCGCTCCTGCCGCGCTCGGGCGAGGCGCGCCGCGCAGGGCTGCGGGTCTGTGCGCTCGCCACGGGGCTCGCGGACAAGGCGGTGAGCCTGCTCTATGAACACGTGCTGCGCACGGGCGATCGCCGGAGCCCTGTCTGGGTGGAGCGCTGCACCGCGCAGATCGGCGAGGCGCTCGACCTGCTGGAGCGGGAGCGCGCCGCCCGGAGCGGCGACACCTGGTGGCTGGGCGACTTCAGCCACGCCGACATCGCGGTCGCCTGCGCGCTGCGCTTCGTCGGCGAGGCGCACCCGGCCCTCACCGACGCCGCGAAGCGGCCGGCGCTGGCCGCGCACGCGGCGCGCTGCGAGGCGCTCCCGGTGTTCGCGGCGGTGGCACAGCCGCTCCACGTGGCCGTGTAGCGCCGCGTGCCAGGAATCCCGCCAGGATTTCTGCGACGACGAGGCGGAATCGGACAAAATATCAATAATTTCAATCTGTTCCGTCTGATCCGCTGCCGGATCGCTCGCCGACGTGGCCCAACGTGGGCCCAATGAATAGGCGTTTGCGGGACTGCGCCTGAGCAGCAGCGGCGGCGAGGTCCCGGCGCAGTCCCGCAAACGTCGGGTTGGACCGGGCCGGTTCGCGGCCGGGCGAGGCGGTCGCGAGGCCTATGGAGATCCTGCCCGAGAAGGCAGCAGAGGGCGGGCGTGGCGGGGCTCGCACGCGTGGTGCATCCCGCCGCCACGACGTTGGGCGCAGACGTGCCGAGGCAGAGCGCGGCGCCGACGGAGGCCCAGAAGCACGCACGCCGCCGACGTGGACGGCGCAGAAGGCGGATCGATCCCTGACCGCCGCGCAACGGAGGTGGTGTTGTTGCTCCTGCCCAGGCCAGCAATGCTCATGACGTGTCCGGAGGGGCAGCGGAAGAGGCGACGACGCACGACGGCAGCGGGCGGCGAGCCATCGCAGCCTGACCGCAGCGAGGACAGATGGACAGGTCGATCCCCGTGAGCTCGGCGAGCAGCGTGCACCAGTCGACCTTGACGACGTGGCGCGCAGAGGGCTCGTGCTCGTGAGAGCTGGCTTCCCGGTGCTCATCTCCCCCGACAGCGCACTGCCCTGCGTCTCGCGCCGCCAGGATCCTCGTGCGTGCCACCTCGAGCGTGGTGGTGGCGTGACACGCAGCCATCAAGCCGAAGTGTCGGATCTTCACGAAGCGATGAGGCAGCACGTGCAGCAGGAAGCGACGCAGAAACTCCTCTGCGGAGAGCGTCACGGTCTTGTCTCCGCGGGTCCGGAAGCACACGCCGCGCTCATCCATCCACCGCAGCCGGTGATTGGACAGCCCGACACGGTGGGTATAGCGACCGAGGTAAGCAAAGACCTGCTCGGGCCCAGCGAAGGGCGGCTTGGCGTACACCACCCAGGGTTTGCGGTAGAGCGCGCCGAGCAGCGCAGCGAAGGCAGCGGGGTTGGCCAGCGCGGCGGCCTCGCCGGTCAGGTCGAGCTCTCCTTGATCATAGGCCTGCCGGAGCGCGGCGAGCAACTTGCCACGGAAGAGCTTGCCGAGGACCTGCACAGGGAAGAGGTAGCCGCGCCGCCCCTCGATCCAGCGCGAGCCGTCGAGCGAGAGCCCACCGCCCGTGACGATGCAGTGCAGGTGCGGATGGAAGCTGAGATTGCGGCTCCAGGTGTGCAGCACGGCGGTGACACCGATGTCGGCGCCGAGCCGCCTGGGATCGCGGCCGAGCGTGAGCAGGGTCTGCGAGCCGCACTGGAAGAGCAGATCGAAGACCGTCTGCGGGTTGACGAGCGCCAGCGGGCGCAGCTCAGCCGGGAGCGTGAAGACGACGTGGAAGTAGTGCGTCGGCAGGATGCGCTGCTGCCGCTCGGCGATCCACCTGGCCTGGCTGAGGCTCTGGCACTTGGGACAGTGGCGGTTGCGGCAGGAGTTGTACGAGGGCTGCTCGTGGCCGCAGCTCGTGCACACGTCGACATGGCCGCCCAGCACCGCGGTCCTGCACGCGGCGATGTCGCGTAGGACCTTGCGCTGGGCGGCGGAGACGGCGTGGGCGCGCAGGTAGGCCTCGCCGTGGGCGCGGACGATATCCGCGACCTCGAGACGAGGCCTACCCGTCGCCGCGGGCCGCGGCGCCAGGCGATGCGGGTGCACGCGACCTCAGCCGAGCTTCTTCTTGGCCTCCTGGGTGCCGAGCACCTCGACCGGGCTGCGGGTGCGACCGACGTGAGCCTGGCTGACGCGGACGTAGCGGACGGTGGTGCGGATGGAGCGATGGCCGAGCAGGGCCTGGATGACGCGGATGTCGGTGCCGAGCTCGAGCAGGTGGGTGGCGAAGCTGTGCCGCAGCACGTGCGGGGTGACGCGCTTGTGCAGCTTGCAGCGCCTCGCCGCCTCGCGCAGCGCGTTGCGCACCGCCTCGTGCGAGATGACCGAGCCCTGCTTGCGACCCGGGAACAGCTCCGGTCCAGCGGGTCTCTCCGCCCGCCAGTAGATGCGCAGCGCGGTCAGCACGGGGGCGCTGAGCATCACGTACCGATCACGCCCGAGCTTGCCATTGCGGACGTGGATGAGGTTGCGCTTGCTGTCGACGTCCTCGACCCGCAGCGAGCAGACCTCATCGATCCGCAGACCGGCGCCGTACGCCGTCAGGACGATCGTGCGCTGCTTGACCGAGCCGATCGCGTTGAGCAGCGCCTCGACCTCGGTGCCGCTGAGGACCGGCGGCAGCTTCTGGGGTACCTTCGGCCAGGGGATCGCGACGGCGACCTCCGGACGCCCGAGCGTGGTGGCGTAGAGGAACTTGATCGCCGCCACGTACTGGTGCTGGGTCGCCTCCGCGATCTTTCGCTGCTCGGCGAGGTAGAGCAAAAACGCGCGCACCTCGTCGAGACCCATCTGCTGCGGCGGCTTGCGGTGGTAGGCTACGAAGGCCCGTGCGCAGCGGAGGTAATTGTCGCACGTCGACGGCTTGTATCGCCGCAGCTTCAGGTCTTCGGCCATTCGATCGCGGAGCTGTCCCATCGCTGCCCTCCTGGTGGACGCGGCGCCCGGGCAGGGGCGTCGCGAACGGCAGGGTGGGCAGGGAATGAGGCGGCGGGCGGCCAGTCCTGCGCGGCGCCGGGCTCTTTTTTCGCAATAAATACTGGCAAAATCCGCGCTGCGGCAGCAATGCCTGCCGTGACAACCGCAGCGAAGACAAGGATCCGAGCCGCGGCAGGAAACCGCGGCTCGGTATCCGCAATGCTTAACGGAGCAGGGCCCGCAGCAGCTTCTTGAGCCTCACGCCGAGCTCCTGCACCTCGTCCGCATCGCGCTCGCGGTCGCAGCAGTCATCGCGGTCGACCTCAGCAGGCACAGGAGCTGCCGCGAAGCGGCTTGGTCCAACGGGCCGCCTGCAGCCACCGGGACGCCCGCTTCGGGCTGGCCGGCGTGGTCAACGACCGCGGCCGGCGCTCGGTGGTGCAGCGCGCCGGCGAGGGACGCGACGTCGCTCGGCGACGACGAGCCCGCCTCCGGACCCGCAGACATGGGATCACTTCCACCTAAGCGGCCGTCCCTGCCGCTCAACTCGGGGATCGCCTCGTCGAGAGGCGCGAAATCCCCCAAGCCGAGCTCAGCGACCTTGCGCGCCGCGCGCTTGTAGTGGTGAATCTGACGGCTCGACTTATGCCCGGTCCGATCGGAGATCCACGTCTCCGTGCGGCCGTTCGCGAGCTTGATCGTGATGAAGGTCGCGCGGGTGTCGTGCAAGCGTATATTCAGCCGTGACTGCGTGGTCTCGAACAACTCGGGCCGATCGATGCCAGCACGGCGCAGGTGATTTCGAAAGTTGTGCGCACCACTGCGCCCCGGCAGGTGCCCGCTCGGCCCAATGAAGACACGCTCCTTCGGGGGACATATAGCGAAATAGGTCCGAAGCGCGCGCACGACGTCGGGTGAGAGTGCCCAGGCGCGTGGGTCATCCGTCTTGTTCTCGTCGAGCACCACGGCGCCGCGCTCGAGATCGAGGTCAGACGGCTCCAGCCTTCCGGCCTCGTCTGCCCGCATTCCCTCGCGAATCGGGAAACCATAATAGATCCGATAGGACAGCGGAATGTTCACCGCCGCCATGAGACGCCTATCCTCGTCGGGATAGAGGGAGCCTTTGGCCTTGTTGTCCTCCGCCTTGGGGATCCATCCACGCGGCAGCGGATTGCTGGCGATGATGCGCGCCGGATAGGTCGCGAGCGCGAGTATCCGATGAATGACCTTTGCGACTCCTTGACGCGAGGAGTCCTCAAGATGTCCTGGCAGCATAGAGATCGCTCGATCCGCATGGTCGAGCGTCAAACGAGAGAGAGGAACGGGGCCGAGTACCTCTAGAACATGATTGAGTTTATGCCGGTATTGCTCCGGATGGCGAAGCGCTTTCACATGCAATGGGTATTGCTCGGCGAGCCTTCCAGAAACAACCAACTCGGCGAAGGTTGTTTCCCCGGACGCGCGAGCACGCGCTTCGCCCCTGCAGAGCTGCTCGATGGCAAGCCGGACGTCGCGGAGCGCGCTGCCCTCGCGCGCCGCAGCCCGCTCCAGCAGCGGCAAGCCGAGGACGATCTGGCCGGCTGCGAGCAGGCGCCCGGCGAGGTCGGCCAGCACCTCCAAGCGCGCCTTGGCTTCGTGCTCGGTCCGGCACGTCGGCAAGCTGAACGTGGCTCGACCGGCCTCGCCGAGGCTGAGGCGCGCGGTCCACGTCTTCCCGCGCAGCCGGACGGACCCGGAGCCGTTGGCGCGCTTTTCTCCTGCTGCACTGCCAGGGGCGCGGGCGGTCAGCTTCGGGCGATCCGTCGTGCTCGCCGAGCCCGGCGAGTCTGCGACGGGCATAGTTCCATCCGCGGCCGGAGAGGGGCGCCCGCCAGAGCGGCCCGAACGCGGACGCCGGTCGGTCGACGCCGGTGCAGGATGGGACGAGGTGGTGAACGAAGCCGAGCGCTTGGCGCGCGCCCGTCGCTGGGGTACGTCGGTCATAGATCGGTCTCCGGTGAACGCGGGGGTCGATCAAGGGCCCGTCCGGCGTTCCACCGCCGAGCGGGCCCGCTCTACTTCGGCGGCAGCCTAGCACGGCGTGTTCCTGCGGGAGGAGCGCTCGCCCGGTCGGTGTTCGGGCATGGGACAGATTCAAGGCCGACAGAGGCCAGCACCGCGGCAACCCGTGTGCGCTCGTCCACCTCTGCGTCACCGCGCGATGGTGGGTCACTGGCCAGCGCCTGGAGGTAGGCCACAAACGCTTCGCGCTGGACGAGGCGCAGCTTGCCAAGCCTCGTTACCGGCAGCGGGAAGCCCGGCCCGCGGATCGTGTCGAGGAAGACGCGTGCTGGGATCCCGGTGACCGACTCGACGTTCTTCTGCGAGAGCATCTCCGGCTGCGGCGCTGTGAGCGTGAGCCCGTCCAGCGGGATCGCGAGCGTCGCCGTGGCCGTGGTGGGCTGGGGAAGCCCCCTCGGAGGGCACGATCTTCGGGCTGGCACGTCCGGGAATGTCCTCTCGACCACGCGCGTGCCGTTGTCCGCCTGACGAAGAGCAAGGGGTGCCGATACACGGGCGAGAGCCGCTCGTGTCATGATGTACCTCCATCCGTGTTGGGTTCGTTCGCAACCGTGACCGACGCCGCCCAAAGGTGCCCGAAACGGTAGTTCTGCGCTCCCGGTAGTTCGCCGCGAACTACCGGGGTACGCGCCCGGAAAGAACATCGAGCCGTATCGCGGGGTTAGGTGTTCTCGGAAGCGTCGCTGAGGGGCCGAAAACCGGGGAAAACGAAGGGCTCGATTTGGTAGTTCTGAGCGCCTCCTCGGCGTCGCTCGCGGAGGTGACACCGAGGGGTGCACCGGGACCGGCTGCGATCGCGGGTGCGGCCGTGCCGTGGCGGTGGGGCCATCGGCGGCACCGAATCATCTCCATCGCACATCGGCGCACGCTGCTAGCGGAACTGCGTCCATTCCGTGCGGTGTCGGCCGTGGGGCGCTCCTCGTCGGCAACGAGCTCGGGCGGCCTCCAAGCGCCCGGCGCGCTCGGCGAGCACCTCAGCCGCCGGTCGGCTCCGCCCTCGGTCCGGCACGCCGCGGTGGGGTTCAGCGTCGGCGATGCGAGGGCGCGGAGGGCGAGGCGAGCGCCGCCGCACGTTCGTCTGCCGGTCGGGCTCTGGTCCATGCTGGTGGCGAGCGCTGTGCTCGCGTGACTGTGTCAAGGCTCGGCGTGCCCGCGGCGCGCGTCGCGCTCGCGGGCGACGTCGTGCAGTAACCGCCCGGCCATCGCCATGGGCACGGCCCCTTGCGGCTCTCGCCGGAGGCGACGATGCTGGGCGCGGGGCGGCGTCGGCCCACGATTGAGCGCGGGCACAGGCGGTCCTGACAGAGGGCCCGGCGAGACGGCCTCCGCCTGCGTCGCCGATCGAAGCTCGCGTTGTTCAGGTCGCGTCGGCGTCGCCGGCGCTCGGAGCAGCGCGCGACGATATCGCCCATGCGTCGGGCAGCAACTCGTCGAGCCGACCGCGTGGCCAGCCCGCCTGCAACTTGCCGATCACGTCCGTCGCCCAGGCGAGCGGGTTGACTCCGTGCATCCGACACGAGCCGAAGATCGTATAGCCGATGGCCAGACGCTCAGCCCCTTTGTCCGAGCCCGCGAACAAATAGTTCTTTCTTCCCAGCGCCACACGCCTTAGCTGCCGTTCCACTTCCCCGTTGTCGATCTCGAAGTGGCCATCCGTGAAGCAGCGCCGCCACGCTGCCTCCTGGTTGATGGCGTACTGGGTAGCGATGTAGAGCGGCGTGCCTGGTACGAGCCGCAGGTGCAGCTCGTGAATCCACCAATACAGCTCGTCCACAACGGGGAGCGACCGCTCCTGCCGGCGGGCCAGGCGCGCCTCCGTGGAGAGCGCCTCCTCTTTGCAGGTCGCCTCGATTCGGTAGATGGCCTTGAAGTACGAGAGCGCCACCGCCGCTCGCGCGTCGCCGCCTTTGGCCGCCTTCTCGAACTTGGCGCGAATGTGCATCCCGCAGCCAAGCCAACGCTCCTCGGGCACGATCATCTCGCCGCCTTCGCCTCCGCGGAGCATCGCGCCATAGCCCGCGTACCCATCTCCCTGCAAGTAGCCGGTGAAGCCCTGCAGCAGCGCGGCTGGATGCTTCGCCTTCCAGTCCGGTGCGTACAGGAACGCCACGAGAGCTGCCCCGACAAAGGCCCAGATATGGCCTCGCTTCACCCCCGCCGGATGATCTCGATCCAGCACCCGCATCCCCGTGTCGTCCGCGCGCAGGTAAAACGAGTCCAGCACCCGCTCCTCGATCTTCTCAGCCATCGGAGCGAGCACGTCGAGGGCGAAGGCCGACCAGTCGCCCAGGGTCGACGGGGACAGCGACACGCCGAAGCGAGCGTATTGCTGCGACTGCCGGTACAGTGGCATCGAGTCCTCGAACTTCTCGACAAGGATGCTGGCGAGCAGGCCCGGTCCCGGACGCCCTCGGTCCATCACCTTCTCGCTGTCCGCCGTCGTTACGCCCTGCTCCGGGCAGCGCGGGCAGGCGAGCTTCTCCCGCTGCTCTTCGACGATCTTGAACTGCGCCGGAACGAACTCGAGCACTTCGCTCGTACGATGGCCAATACACTTCTTGTCTGCGCCGCACTGCGGGCACGTCCGCTCGGCCTCGGGGACGGGCACCACGCGCGTCTCACGCGGCAGATGCTCAGGAAGCGGCGCGCGCCCGCCCCGTCCTCGCGGCGGCTTCGGCGGCTCAGGGGGTTGCGGCACCAGCCCCTGCTCCGGCTGCGGCGGAGCATCCGCGCCGAGCTCCGATCCCGCCGCCCCCGGCGGCGCTTCCGCCCCGAGCTGCGCGAACATCAGCATCAGCTGCTCGGTAGAGACCTGCTGGCTCTTGCGGCCGTACAGCTCGCGCAGCGCGCTCGCGAGCCTCGCCGAGAGCGCGGTGTTCTTGTCGCGCAGCTGGACCAGCAGCCCGAGCACCAGCTCGATGAGCTCCGGAAGCTGCCCGGCGGCCGCCAGCTGCTCGAGCTTGCGCCGCACGTCTGCCAGGTCAACGGGGAGTTGTGCCTGGGACTGAACAGGACTGGTCACGTGGCGCGCGGAATAGCTATCCCACGCGCATCCATCAAGCTTTGCTTCGACGGAGCAATTTTTCTCACGCCGGGTCTCCAGCGCTTGCGCCGCACGGCCTCGGACAGGTCGAACCCTTCGAGCATCAGCGACAGCTCGGCCGCCTCGACCTCGACGTGGGTGGCCCCCTTGGGCAGGTCGAGGGCGAGATGGAATCGCCCGCGGGCTAATTTTTTCGCCACGATCATGTAGCCAGTGCGGTCCCAGAACAAGACGCGCACCTGGTCACCTCGCCGATTCCTGAACACGAACAGATGCCCGCAGAGCGGATCGGCTCCGAAGCGCTGAGAGACCAAGGCCGACAGCCCATCAAAGCTCTTGCGCAGGTCCGTTGGCTCGGCTGCGATGTACACGCGCACCGATGGCGGCAGTGTCAGCACAGCGTCTCCTCCGCCGCGAGCGCCAGTACCCGCTCGAGCGTGGCTGGGTCGAAGCCCGGCCGGACCCGCACCACCCGCCCGTTGGGCAGCGCGATCTCAATCGGCTCCAGCACGGCGGCCGATGCGTCCGTCACCACGTGGACCGGCAGAAAGCGCGGTGCTTCGGTCAACGACGACGGCGAGGGCTGTGAGGGCCGGTCAGTGCGCAGCTTCCAGCGCCACCAGTACAGCTGTTTCGGCTTGTACCCTTCACGCCGCGCGAACTTCTCGGCGCTCAGCCCGCTGCGCTCCCATCGCTCCACCCGCTCGGCCCACTCCGCCTTCGTCGCCATCGCTTCCTCCTTCGCGATGGGGACAGGTAACCGGCGCCACGCCGACGATCACGATGGCGTTGGTCGGGCGCTTACGGCGCAACGTCTACGCCGCCGAGGCGAGCGCGGCCCAGATCGGCGTAGGTGCCGGGGGTGAACGGTGAACGCCGGCGATCACGTGGCCGCGATCTTCACCGGCCCGACGCGGGACGCGATGATCACCGACACCGGCCCGCCCAGCGCCTCCAGCGCGGCCTTGCGCCACTCGCCGAGCTGCGCCTCGTGCAGCCCCTCGCGGCGGAGGAACTCGCCGAGCTCCCGCTCGGAGAGCGCGGCCGCCTCCGTCACGGCGCGCAGCTTCTGCTCCGGGGTCCAGTCCTCGGGGCGGCGAGCGGCGGCAGGAGGCGTGGGCGCGGAGCGGCGAGCGTCGTCGGACATGGCCGCGAGGCTACGGGCATCGCGAAGCCAGCGCGAGAGCGTCGTCTGATGCACCCCCGTCTCGGCCGACAGCGCCACCGCCGTCGGTCCTCCTGGGGCGAGGAGCCGTTGGACGATTTTTCGTTTGAAGGATTCTGAGTACTCTCTCACCTCAAAGCCTGTCTCCGCTCCCCGAAACCGGTGACATGATCCTGTCCAAGCGGATCAGCTAGGGCGACAACTTCTCTGACACGAGGGGCTGCCGAGATCGGTCGATGACGACTGGAAGGCGAGCCGGAATGTTTTTGATGATTGCTTGATGTTTGTTTGTTGCGAACGCTCCATTCCAGCGTCAATCGATCTCGCTAGCCTATTCGCGCTTGCGGTGATTCGAAGCTCGCTTCGCGCACCACAAAGCATCACCCAACGACGAGAGTGAATTCATATGAATAACATGTTGAAAACGATCGCTCGTGCGTGCACCGTGCTTCCCGTGGCGGGGCTCTTCATTGCAGGTCAAGCGGCAGCCGCCCCCACGGCGGGCAAGCTCATTCTGAACGAGTGGAACGGGGTGGGTCCCGCGGTGACCTTGAGCGTTGCCGACCAGGACCCCGCCTTTGCTGCTAGCCCGGTTGGGAACGGAAAGGATTGGATCGAGCTCGTCGTGGTAGCCGACATCGATACGCTCGTCGGCGTGAAGTTCGAGTGGGCGAACGGGGATCCGGACGCCGGCAGTCTGACCTTCGTCGATCCGGGAAATTCGGGCATCTGGGACAACCTCGTGGCCGGCACGATCATCACGATCCGCGCCGACAACTTCACCCCCGCGACGAACTACGATCCTTGCAGTGGTGACTTCAACATCGAGGTCGATGCCTTCGACACGAACTTCCTCACGATGGCCGGCGACAATTTCAAGACGGACAACGACAGCTGGAAGGGGCGTATTATCATCCCCGGGACCCCCGAGATCGTGATTCAGGGTTGGGTCGGTGAGCCTTCGAGCGGCGCCACTTACACGACCAGCTCCGGCATCGGCAATGACGAGGTCGGCAAGCTAGAATCTGATCCGGGCATCACCCCCGGTAATTGGGTGTACAACGACGGCCACTGCAGCAGCTATGGGCAACCCAACTGCTGGCACGACGAGGAAGACAACCTCTTCACTCAGGATGCCTGGTTCGAGGCTAGGCGCGAAGAAGTCGAGTGTGATTAATCTCCTGCCGATGCGTTGAGTCCCGTGGCCGCCAGCGCACATGGTCCGCGCTGGCGGTCGCGCTTCTTACTCCAAGCACCGTTTTCGGCGACCGACATGGCGCAAGGCGACGCGAACGAATTGCGCCGAGAGCCCGTCGGCACACCGGCGTGGGCACGGTCGAGCTCGCGAGCATAGCGCACCGATAGCGCGAGCACGGACGCACCCGAGAATGCCGTCGAGGACGCGCGATATGCCGCTGAGGACGCGCACGTGTGTTCCGCAGGTCGCAACGAAATATTGTACCCGGGGAGCAACCATTGAGCTGGTCCGACCATGCATTTGCGAGTTCGTTAAGCGCGAAGCTTGGCTCGCTACCGCGCTGCAAAGGGCAGGTCATCAATGCTTGTTGGATACGGCCCTCGCGACGAGCGGCCCCGGACCTGACCGGGGCAGGGCTGTCGCGTGCCGAGCAGCTAGAGCGAAGCCTGGCGCTGTGGCTGCAAGATCTCACCCAACCCCTCGGAATGGACACATGATCAAACGAATTTTGGGAATTGCGGGCGTTCTCGCGCTTGTTTCCGGTTGCGGCTCCTCCGATAGCTCTGATGACAAGAAGAGTAGCCTCGCCGGCATCGGAGGGACCTCTTGTACCGTCAAGGAAGGTAAAGACGGTTCCGCGATCATCGAGTGCCCCGATGGTACTTCCGTGACCGTCGGCAAGGGCGCCGACGGCAACGACGGCGCCGACGGCGCGAAGGGCAAACCGGGAGCCGACGGTGAGGACGGAGCACCCGGCGACGACGGTCAGGATGGTGGGAAGGGGGAGACCGGCGAGAAGGGTGACCAAGGCGAGCCTGGCGCGGACGGTCTGGACGGTGAAAAAGGCGAGCCTGGCGCGGACGGTCTGGACGGTGAAAAAGGCGAGCCTGGCGCGGACGGTCTGGACGGTGAAAAAGGCGAGCCTGGCGAGAAGGGCGAGCCTGGGGAGGACGGCTCCAGCTGTTCGGTAGAGTGCGTCGATAGCAAGACGATCCGGATCGTCTGTGAAGATGGAACCGAGCAGAGTTACACCGTCGAGTCCTGCGGCGCAGGTGATGGCATGGTGATTTCGGCCTCGATGCTGACCGCCAACGACAGTAACGGTTGTCGAGTGTTGCCGGCCGACGGGCGCCTCGTTTGCTGGGGCGAGAGCAGCAACGGCGCGCTCGGAAACGGCAATTTAGCGGACGATCAGCGAACGGGGAGCTTCGTCGACGCACGGGATTTGCCAGGAGGTCTCGACACGAAATGGAAGAGCGCCGCCGCCGGCGAAGGCCACACGTGCGGCATCACGGTCTCTGGCGACGGCTACTGCTGGGGCCGCAACGCGGGCGGTAAGCTCGGGGTCGGGCTCGGATTCGATGCTTTGGTTCAACAGCCCGTGCCGAAGGCGATCGACCGCAGCGCCCTGTCGCGGGAAGCCGGCTGGACTCTCCTTTCGGCAGGGTCGACCGCCACCTGCGGCATCACGACCGACGGCGTCGGATACTGCTGGGGTGACGATACGAACGGACTCCTCGGGAACGGTGCCGTCTCCGGCGCGCAGTCGAGCCCGAGTCGGATCGACCGGAGCGCGCTCAAGCCGGGCGTTGCGTGGTCCGTGATCAGCGTGGGCGGCGACCACGCCTGTGGTGTGACGACCGACGGTACTGCGCTCTGTTGGGGCAGCGACAGTCTCGGTCAGCTCGGCAACGGGCCGGCGCTCACCGAGGCGCGGACGAGCCCCACGCGCGTCGACCTCACGGGCCTCCCCCCTGAAACGAAGTGGGCGACGATCAGCGCTGGCCGCGATTACACCACCTGCGGCGTGACTACGGCGGGGCAGGCCTACTGCTGGGGATGGGACAACGTCGGGATGCTGGGCAACGGCACGCTCGGAAACACCGATCGCCCCGGGCTCGTCGATTCGGCGGCTCTACACCAGGGCACCGCCTGGAAGCAGGTCAGCGCCGGCTCTGGGGTCACCTGCGGGTTGGCGACGGACAATGCTGCTTACTGCTGGGGTCGTGGTGGAGTCGGCGACGGCGGAAGTAACTCGACCACACACCAAACTCCCGTTGCGGTCGACGTCACAGCGTTGCCCGCTGGGACTGCCTGGGCGGCGGTGGACGCTGGCAGCCAGAACGCCTGCGGCCTCACGACCACGGGGACGGCGTACTGTTGGGGTTCCAACAGCTCCGGTAAGCTCGGCACTGGTACTAGTAGTGCGCTGACGAAGCCCCAAATCGCCGTAGGGACCTCGGTCGGTCTCTTGCCGAGCGCGTTCAAGCTGGCGGGCGCCCTGGGCGATTTGACGAATCCGGTTATCGGGCTCACCTTCATTCCGAGTGCCACCTCGGCGGAGGACATCACGGTGAGCGTCACTTCCTCGGACGAAGCCGTCATTCCAGCCGCCGGGGTGACCATTTCCGGCACTGGCATCGAACGCACTGCTGCCTTCGCGCCAGCGGGAGTCGGTAAAGCTACCGTCACCATCACCGCTCAAGACACGCTCGGAAACCAGACTGCGATCAAAATTGCATACGCCGCTTCGGGCGCGGCCCCGGACCCCACCGGTCGCTACCATGACGGCATCTCCGATGCTTCGACGGCAATCGACGTCGGAGGCGGCTACATGCTGCTCGGCAACGACGAGACGAACGAGATCTTCCTCCACAAGCAGGACCAATCAGGCCCTGCGCTGAAGGTTTGGAACCTCAACAGCGTCCTCACCGGGAGCGAGATCGACATCGAGGCTGCCGCTCGCATCGGGGACACGATCGTCTGGGTGACTTCGCACGGCAATTCCCGGGAGGGCGAGGTCAAGGAGTGGCGGCGCGTGATCTTCGCGACGACGATCACCGGGACCGGCGCCGATGTCGAGCTCGAGTTCACCGGGCGCTACGGCGGCGGCGCGGCGATCGAGCCCAAGCAGCAAGTGGGTCTCCGCGGGATTTGGTCGGACATCATTGCCTGGGATCGGACGAACGGCCACGGCCTCGGCGCGGACCACCTCGGCTTCTACGAAGCGACGCGCAGCGGCGTCATCCCGAACGCGCCGAGCGGCTTCAACATCGAGGGCTTCGAGTTCGCGGCGGACGGCAAGACCGGGTATCTCGGCTTGCGCGCGCCGACGGTCGACGTCAACGGGACCCAACATGCGCTCATCGTTCCGGTCACGAACGTCCTCGACCTCGTCGATGGCGTCGGAGCGGTCCAGACGGGTCGTTCAAAGTTCGGTGCGCCGATTCTCCTCGACCTCGCCGGCCGCAGCATTCGTGAGCTTCGACGAAACAACGCCGCCGAGTATCTGGTCTTGGCGGGACCTCCGGACAACGCGACGGCTGGCGTGAACGACACGTTTGCGCTCTACGTCTGGGACGGTTATCCCGGTCATGCTCCGGTGCTCAACCAGGAGCTGCCACAGCCGAACCTCCTCACCGGCGGCGTTTGGGAAGGCATCCTGAGCACGCCGAACCCGCTCGCCTCGGGCGCACAGGTTCGCATCGTCGCCGATAGCGGAGACACCGTGTACAACGGCACGTCCACCACCGCGAAGTCCTACAGTCAGCTCATCACGCTGCAGTAAGAGGAGCCGCAAGGAACGCTGCCGGGAGCCTGCGCTCCCGGCAGCTCGTTCGCGTGGTGCTCGCGTGCGTTGAATCAGCGAGGCCCGGCGCACTCGGTCACGATGTCCGGCACGTCCTGGACCGTACATGACGCGCGGCATGCGCTGGTCGACGAGGTCGCTCCACGAGTTGTGGTGACAGGTGATCTTCAGGTTGTCCCAATCTTCGGGGTGATCACCGCCACCCGAACCTTTCAGGCTCGCGCGTCGGTGATCGTGCGACGGAGAGCACGATACCGACGCCCTCGTCGCCAGGTCGCAAGGGGACAGAAGCGCCGCGCAAGCGGACGCCGCCGACTGGCGTCACCGGCACGAGCGGGCCATGTGCACGATGGCGGCAACGACGCCTATGAGCATGACGAGGCCACAGCGGTAGATCAGGTATCGTCGTGCCAGAGTCGACGACTCCTCGGCTGCGCGCCTCCTTAGGTGATGCTCGCTCGGAGAATACAGTCGCGCGCTGTAAACGAAACGGTAGCCGCATTCGCAACGTTGAGAGCGTTCGGGACTCAGCAATCCGCATCCGGGGCAACGCCGTGGCACTTCTCGCGGCTCCGAAATAACAGGTTTTTCTCGGTACGCCATCTCTCGGCTCCTCGGGACATCGAACATAATCCTTGGCGGAGATTCGATTCCGCCACCGCGGCGGAATGGCCAGAGCAACGTCGTCGTCTTGCAGTGCCACCGTGTGACCTGGGAGGTCGAGGCCCCAACGCCGCAGCAGCCGGAGGCCGGCGAAGCCGGCAGAGCGCCGACTCACTGCGGGCGCCTGGTCTTCTGCCAGTCATCCAAGAACTTGCCCACGACATTTTCTTCCTCAGTACCGTCCGGGCGGCTGATGAGCCAGTCGATCAAATCGGCCTCCGGAAAGTCATAGGCATCGCCTCGCTTGTACCCCTTCACGCCGAGGACATCGCTTGCGATTCGCCCGAAGATACGACCGTCTTTGATCGACGAGACCGCAACGAACACCTGCTCGCGTAAACCGGTGGAGTCTCCCAAACGCGCGACCGCAAATAAAACACATGACCAGCGGGCAGGCCATCCTGGTATCGCTTCTTTGCGCTCGGGTACGTTCGACGCGCCTGCTCGACGTAAGGGGCAATTGCGGCCTGGGTGTCTTCGACCTGCGACCTCCCCTCCGCCAT
Organism: Sorangium sp. So ce124; assembly: GCF_051525235.1. Lineage (NCBI taxonomy): Bacteria > Pseudomonadati > Myxococcota > Polyangiales > Polyangiaceae > Sorangium > Sorangium sp. So ce124. Next base: position 1,867,473 of record NZ_CP150312.1, on the reverse strand, counting down.
GATCGGTTGATCTCGGGGCGCGTTCGGGGACAGCGTTGGCTCGGGTGGCGGCGGTCCTTTCTCGCACGCGAGCAGGAGGACCGCCATCGGGATGACCATGTTCACCTTCGAGACGTATGCACCCATGTTGGCCTACCGGTGTCACGTTGGCATCGTAGAGGAATCAGGTGCGCGCTGTAAACACCGCGCGGACCCTAATTTCTCGCGGCCCGAGTACACAAGAAGGGTGCCCACGAGGCTGCGAGCGACGCGCCTGGCAAAGCGCAGGACGACAGCTGACGGCCCGCGGATGCCGACTGCTCCGTCGAACTATCAGTCGATTGGTCAACCGAAGCCGCCGGACCAGGTCTGTCTAGCTCGTTGCCTTTTGTGACCTCCCCCCACGGAAAGTCTCGCGGATCGGCTCTGCGCCGCAAGGCCCCAATGCTGTCCAGCGCCGTAGGATAGATCCGTCTAACTCCGGCGGCAATCGCCGCCTTTCCGGGGCTCGGAGGCCCGTGGAGGGGGCGCGGCGGACGCGTCGGGGAGGGTCACCCAGCCGGTGCCGGCCGCGACGTCGGCGGCGTGCTGGGCGCGCACGGCGGTGAGATGATCGCGGCACGGGGGGACCAAGCGGAGCGGCAGCATCGTGATTCGATCCTTCCTGCCCTTGCCGTCGCGAACGAGGATCTCGCGGCGCTCGAGGTCGAGGTCCTTCACGCGGAGCTCGGCGCATTCAAGCAGATGGAGGCCGGCGCCGTACAGGAGGGAGGCCAAAAAGGAGCGGGACACCGGTCATGCGATCCAGGAGAGCGCTCACCTCGGCCTGCGTGAGCACCGCGGGGAGGCGCGCGGGACGCTTCGCTCGGGTGAAATCGACGTGCCGCGCGGGGGGGAGCGCGAGGACGTGGGTGTGGAGAAAGAGGATGGCGGCGAGGGCTTGGTTCTGGGTCGAGGCTCTGACGTGCTGGTCGGTCGCCAGATGCGTGAGAGGGCTCATGCCTCCGGTGCCATCGGCAGCCCGAGCAGCCGACCGATCGCCCCGTGAACGACCCGGGCCGCCACCTCGTCCCCGAGGGCGACGGCGCGGCTCAGGGTGCTGGCAAGCGAGGCGACCACCGCAGCCCGACGTGACGCCTCGGTCACGGCGAGCTCCCCAAGCCCGGGGCTTGGCCCTTGGGCCCGGGTTGGGCCCATCCCTCCCGAGGCGGTGCGATCCGTCGATTGCGGTAGGGACGGCCCTTCACCTTGTGGGCTCGGGCCGCCCCCCGCGCGGATCCCAGCGAGCGGCACTACCGCACTGGGCTCTTGCCTCGGGTTCTGACGCGGAAGCGCTCGTCCGGCCAGGGATGCAGAATGCGTACAGGGGGGATCCAGCGCTGACCGAGTCGCTGCATTCGTGCCCAGGTGGTGCGGTCACGCTGACTTCGGCGGCGGAGCGCGCGATGCCAGTGACGGGTCACCTGGGTACGGAACCACTGCAACGATTGCCCGTTGGACGGAACGGCGTAATACAAGAAATGTCCTTGCACTACACTTCGCAGCCATTTCCCCTGCTCGGGGATGAGGAGATGTCGGCGCCGCTGCAACTCGGCCTTGACCTCGTGCAGCTTCTTCCGCATCCGCTCCCGCATGGTTCGCCGTACGACGAGAAATTTCCCCATCCAAGTCTTTCCGCAAATATGCGTGAAACCCAGGAAGTTGAAGCTCTCCGGCTTTCCCTGACCTTTCTCCTGTCGATTGGACGCCGCGAAGCGTCCAAATTCGAGGATGCGGGTCTTGTCGGGGTGTAACTCCAGCGCGAATTTCCGCAATCTCTCGCGTAGATCTTGCAGGAACCGCTCGGCGTCCGTGCGGTACTGGAATCCAACGACGAAGTCGTCCGCAAAACGCGTGATGATGACGCTCCCGCGCGCATGCCGATTCCTCCATTGCTGGACCCATAGGTCGAGTACATAGTGGAGATAGATGTTCGCCAGCAAGGGTGAAACCGTTGCTCCTTGCGGAGTGCCATCCTCCCCCCTCGTCCACTCCTCACCCTCTATCACTCCTGCGTTCAACCACTTCTGAAGGAGACGCAGCATCCTCTTGTCCGCGATTCGGTGCTCGAGGAATTTCACCATCCACCCGTGATCGATGGCATCGAAACAACCACGGATGTCGGCATCGAGCACCCAGCTCACCTTACATCGACGAATCCCGACGGCGAGAGCATCCAGCGCATGGTGCTGGTTGCGCCGCGGCCGAAATCCGTACGAGAAGCCGAGAAAATCCGCTTCGTAGATGGTATTCAGCACTTCGACGACGGCTCGCTGGACGATCTTGTCCTCCAACGAGGCTATGCCGAGCGGCCGCTGCCGCCCGTCTGCCTTCGGAATGTACACCCTCCGCGACGGTTTTGCTCGATACGCCCCACTGCGCAATCGAGCGTGCAGATCCAGGAGGTTGTCCTCCAGGTTGCCCGCGTATTGCTCCCACGTCACCCCGTCGACTCCGGGTGCCGCATTCCGTTGCAGGGCAATGAATGCGGCTCGTAGTCGGTCGATGGTGAGATGGCGGAAGAGCGCCGTGAACTTCGTTTTCCTGTCCCGTCTTGCGACTTCCCGTACGCGATCCAGCGCACTGGGCACGCTTGTCCGGCGCTGCGTCCGGGGCGTGTTTTGCTGGTTCGCGTTCCCCTTGGCCAGACCCCTTCCCTCCACGGCCTCCGCGTCCGGTTGCCCGGCCTTGTTCGGCAGCTTCGTCGGTACTATGGGCCTGTCTGACCTCCCCTGGCCGTTCATCATCGGCTCACGGCCTTGGCCTTTCCTTTGCGTCCCACCTCGCCATCGAGGGCGGGAGGCCAGGGGATCTCCCGGTTCTCGCACACGGAGAGTCCGCACATGCTCGGGGTCTTCGACCGCGCGGGGTCGCCCAGGAGCTCGCGCTGGCGCTCCTGGTCGTGTGGCCTTCCGCTTGCGTGAACAGCGTCGGCACCCCGATCGAGGGTATTTCGCGGCTCAGTGTCCCTGCCTGCGCGTACCCCTGCCAACGCTTCGCCGACCTCCTCACGGATGCCTGCGCATGACTCGGGGCCATCATGGCTCGCTACGCCTTTGATGTAGGTCTCTTGCATACCCATCTCCGTGCCGGTTTATCCCGGCGCACTCACGCCCTCCCCAAATCCCCAGGGATGCGACGGATCGCGACGGTTCGCCGCCGCGGATTCGCCCCGCCAGAAGAGCCGGTCGATGGCGAGCGGTCGCCGGAAACGGCTGCGATTTTCACGGTTTTCGCCCTAGCTCGCGCCCCGCGCGCCCGGTTCTCCCTGGAACCGGCGCGGCCTCTACGATTTGTCGCGGCATGTACGATTTCGTGAAGGACGGCCGGGCCCAGCCGCATCCAGGGAGCCGGAGGCGGTTCAATGAACCTGGCCCGCCCCGATGCGTCCCCCTGCCCGGCCTTCAGGCGGCCGCTGGCCCTGCTGCACCTCCCGTGTGGACGGCGCTCCCCCTCGCGGGGCGCCCCGCAGGCTCTTGCGTGAAGGAGGTCCCTTCGAACCCTCGATAGGTTGTTGAATCAGCGTCGCTCTTCCAGGAAGCCGCATCGCATAGAACAATATTCTAGCGATCCAGGGCAGGTCCCGCGGTCAGGGCTCGATATCTCCGTAGCGCCTGGACTTCCTTCTCCCCACAGGCACGCGGCTTCGAGGAACGCGCCCGCTGGGCCAGGTGACCTGCGTCATCTTGGCTTCACCATCGTACGCGTATCGCGTCACACCGCCCTGCTCGTCGTAGGTCGCGACATGATCGCCCCGGCCTGAACAGGCGAAGCGGACGACCGCGCCGAGAGGATCGATCACCGACGTCCTGCGCCCCGACGCGTCGTAGCCGAACCGGGTGACCGCGCCGCTCGACCTGAAGACCGCTCTGCACGCGCGGGGGGACAGCATCACCAGACTCGCGTTCCGCCGTTGCGCCGCCGGGACGGCTCGAGCATCGGACTTTGCCGTCCCGAGCCTGCCTCTTGGCCCCGCCCTCCCCGTGCTCCGGCGACCCGATCTTTGGACGCGCCGCCCGCGCGGTGCCTGGGTACCTGTCGGGACCGTAAGGGACAGATTCGGATCGACCTCGGGACCTCCATTACATTGGATTTGATAGAAAGCGACGCCGCGCTACGCTCGGAGTCGGCGAGGAGGGTCAACATGAGTGATGTCGGCGCGCGGGACGATGATCGTCCGTCTGCGACTGAGAAGGTCAATCTCGTGCTCGAGGGCGGCGGGGCGAAGGGGATCGCGCTGGTGGGGGCGCTGAGCGCCCTCGAAGAGGATCGTAGCAGCGGCCGGAAGGTCGAGATACGCCGGCTGGCAGGCACCTCCGCGGGCGCGATCGTCGTCGCCCTTCGAGCTGCCGGCTATACACCGAAGGAGCTCACGGACATCATCACTGGTCCAGAGATTGCGAAGTTCACCGACCCGTCGTTCAAGCTGCCCGTTATCGGTCCGGCCTACGGAATCCTGAATAACCTCGGCATGTACAAGGGGGATTACTTCCTGGACTTCATCCGGTCGAAGCTGCTCGACAAGGGCGTGCGGACGTTCGGCGACCTGGTGGACCGCGACTACATGCGCCTATGTGAAAGGGCGTGCGTCCGACCTCAAGCAAGGTGGAAATACAAGGCCCACATCGTGGCATCCGACATCACGCGGGGTCGGATGCTCATCATCCCGGACGACTTGAATGAATGGAACTATGGGTACGATCCAGATCACATGGATGTGGCGCTCGCGGTCAGGATGAGCATGAGCATCCCGTTCGTCTTCATGCCCGTGCGCACGAGAGGTCGCAGCGGCACCGCGAGCATCATCGTCGATGGTGGCCTGCTGAGCAACTTTCCGCTGGAGATATTCGACCCCGCCATGTCGACGAGAGAGTGGGACCGAGAATCCCCCTACTGCGCGGGTATGGTGGCGAACTGTCCGGACGAAGTGAAGATGCTGCAGTACTTCCTCGGGGTGACGGGGATCATCGAGGAGGGGCCGTCGGGGAGCGCGTGTCGAGAGCTGTGGGACAGCAACAAAGAGCTGCTGCGCTATCTGAACGAACCGAAGACCCTGGGCATCCGGATCATTCAGGGAGGCCCCCACGACGTGAAACGTCCATGGCTGGCGCTCAAGATGCTTTATGCGCTCACCCGCACGGCGATCGACGCGCACGACATCAGCACGACAGAGAAGTTCGAAGAGCTCCGCTTCGCGAGGACGATCGACATCAACACCGACAATGTCCCCGTCACCAAGTTCGATCTGCCCGCTCTTCATAAGGAGATGCTGTACGACAGGGGGCACAGGGCGATGAAGAGGTTCATGCGCGACAAAGGGCTTTCCAACATCCAGTCGATGACGAGGCACAACGCGCTCGCCGCTCTTGCCTTGCTCGAAAAGAAGGATCTGGAGGAGCTCAAGAAGTTGCTGCATCCCGCTCTTCCCGGCGGCCGCGGGTGAAGCACGCTCGCTGTCCGGCTCGCTCCGCAGACACGGGCTGTTGTCGCTTGTCCGCGTCGAAGCGCTGAGATGCGTCGGGGGCCTTGAAATGCGCGCGCCGCGCGGTGGAGGGGTCGTCCACCGCATGGCCCTGAAAGAACGCACAATGATTGGAGAAATGGACCATGGGATTCGATGATATTCTCAATGATCCGCTGCTCGCCGAGGAGATCCGCCGGGTCTTCCAGCGCAAGGGCCAGCCGCACCCCATCGACGAGCTGGAGATGATGGCACACAGGGCGATCTCCAGGGGTGAACCCGGCATGGGCCTCGCACCCGCGCGGGCACCCGCGCCCACCGGGCAGGCCTCTCAGTCCTCCGCCGCGACAGCGCCACAGCCACGAGGCGCTCGGCCTCCGGCGTTCTCCGTCGATATGTCGATGCTCAGCAAATTGATGTGGCAATATCGAAGTATTGTCGAGTTTGGCCGACCGATGCTCCGGATATTGAACCACAGATTTGAGCTGCCCGAGAGCGGTGAGTGGAGACAGCTGCTGGAGGACGCCCGCGCGAGGATCGAGCGCTTCATTCCCTCCGTGGGACGGATCGATATGGAGAACCATCCCAGCCTGGATTGGGCTGGTACAGGGTGGCTCGTCGACCACAACATCCTCGTGACCAACAACCACGTCGCCAAATTCTTTGCCTACCCTGAGGGGGACACGTTCTCATTTTTCAACCATCCAGTCAACAACAGGCGCATCCGTGCGTTCGTCGACTTCTCGAAGGAAGACGCCCGAACCGCAGAAGGAGCGAAGGTCGAGGTCACCAAGGTGATATACATGGCGCCAGGCGACGACGGCCCGGACATCGCATTCCTGGAGCTTGAGCCATTACCCGCCGGAGCGCCCGTTCCTGAGCCGATTGCGTGGGCGAGCGACGAGGAAGTAACGTCGGGTGTCAGGGTTGCTACGATCGGACACCCGGCGATCGACAGCCGCACCGGTGATCTCCCCGTCATCGAGGGCGCTCTGCGCGGACCTCCTGGCACCAAGCGACTCTCGCCGGGTCGGATCAAAGCTGTCCATGGGGAAACCGTTCTCCATGATTGCTCGACGCTGGGAGGCAGCTCGGGATCGCTCGTGATGAGCATCGAGAGCGGGAGCGTGCTCGGTCTACATTTCGGGGGACGGCCCCAGGAGTCGAATTATGCCGTTTCCGCGCGCGTCATCAAAGACATCCTCGGGGGAATCGGGCGGTAACCGCTTCCCGCCCGGACGCGAACGGCCGGTACGCAGGCGACGTCCCTCCGTTCAGCGATGCAGCGAGCACCCGTGGCGATGACTTGATCGCCATCGCGCATCAGAACGATCGGAGAGGCCCGAACCAGAGGAGCTGGCCGACGGGGGCGGCAGCGGTGCGTCGCCTGGGGAGGCGGGGCCTCATGTGGACTTGATCAGGGTGGCCAATCGCGGGCGACGTGCTAGCGGCGATGGTTGGCGGGCGAACTCATCATTTGTGGCCTCGGCGGGAAGCGGCGAAATAGGCGTCGAGAGGACGCGTGGCTCGTGGTAAAAGGCGCGTCCTCGATCATCTGGTCACCATCGCGGCACGACGCTCGTCTCGCAGATACCGCGACGGTCCGGTCGCCAAGGAGAATCCACCATGCATGTGTCCGCCATTTCCATCGTCCTGATGCTCGCTTTGCTCATCCTGGGCTGCGGCGACGGCACCATGGGGGACAGCGAGAAGGCGGAAGAGGCGCAGGATACAAGCGAGCTGCTGAAAGCCGACAATCCGCTGGGCGAGGTCGCCGCGGCCTGCGCGGGACTGTGTCGCAAGCAGGCTGAAGGGGCAGGCTGTCCAGCTTATGTGAAAGACGACTCGAAATGCAGGAGAGTCTGTGATGAGACCGTTTCTCGGTTCAGTGCCGAGTGCGCGCCGAAGGCGGAGGCCTACTTCAATTGCGGCAGTCGTGCTTCATGGGCTTGTCGCGCGGGCGGTAACGTACCTCAGCTCACGAGCGGTAGTTGCGCATCGGAGCTCCAGGAGTATGTAAAAGTCTGCTTCGGCGATGAGTAGCGGCCTTGCTGCGCAGGCTCATATTTATACTTATATTCTCGCGAAAATCGCGTAATTACCGCTGAGCCAGCGGTGCTCTTGGCGTTGGGCTGGGTGACCACCTCTCCCGCCTCGTTCATGAACGGGCCGCAGACCCCCTCGCTGCCGATCGGCACCATCGTGCCGTCAACCGTCACGTGCGCTCGGAATCGGCCGTCACGTCGGCCCGGAATACGCAGTTTGCTGAGCGGGTGCTATCTGGCCAGCTTGCCGAGCAGTACCCGCTGCATGTGAAACCACTTCGACATCCGGAACAGTGTGGACGGGTTCCCGAGGCGGACAACAACAAGGCCCCAAGCCCTCTATCCCCCGACGAGGATAAGCGCCTCATGGCTGCGGTGGATATTCGACTGTCTCATCGGATCTATTACGGGTCTCTGATCCGTGAGGGGATGCGTGCAGACGAAGCTGGCAGGCTGGAGTCTCATCGGTTCCGGGCGATCGCGGCGGTGCTCTTGCGCAAGATCAGCTCGGCATCGACCACGACGCGCGAGCAGGAGCGGCGGCCGCTCTCGATCTGCCCGAGCAGCAAGTGGAGGCACCTGCGCCCCAGCTCGGAGAAGTCCTGGCGGACGGTGGTGAGCGGAGGCGTGAAGTAGGCCGCCTCCGGGATGTCGTCGAAGCCGACGACGCTGATGTCCCGCGGCACCGCGCGTCCGCTCTCGTGGAGGTAGCGGAGAACGCCCAGCGTCATCTGGTCGTTGGCCACGAACACGGCGGTGACGCCTGGCGTGCGCGCCAGCTGCGGGGCGAGCTCGTAGCCCGAGCGTGCGCTCCAGTCGCCGCGCAGGAGAGGCGGCGGCTCGACGCCCGCGGCCTCCAGCGTCGAACGCCAGCCTTCGATGCGCTGCTCGGCCTCGAGCGAGTCGACCGAACCGGCGATGTGCCACACCGTCCGGTGACCCAGGTCGAGGAGATGGCGGGTCGCGGCCGCCGCGCCGCCGTGCTGGTCGACGGCGACCACCGGGACCGAATCGTCCGGCCCCCCTTCGACGGCGACCACCGGCACGTCGGAGGTGACGTGGCGGAGCGCGTCCACCGCCGACCGCAGCGGGGCGATGACCATGATGCCGTCGGCGCCCTGATCGCACAGCCTCTTCACCGCATCCACCACCGGCGCGCGGCTGAGCGATTTCAGGCTGACGACGCTGACGCCGTACCCGGCGTCGTGCGCCGCCGTCTCGAGCCCGTGGAGCGTCGACGCCGGGCCGTAGTGCGTCGTGTCGAAGCTGACCACACCGAGCGTCCGCGAGCGCCCGGTGACGAGCGCCTGCGCCACGGAGCTCGGGCGGTAGTCGAGCTGGCGGATCGCGTCGAGCACGCGCTCCCGCGTGTCCCGATGCACGTGGGGGCTGTCGTGCAGGACCCGCGAGACCGTCTGGTACGAGACGCCGGCGAGCTTGGCCACGTCGACCATGACCGCGGCACGGCGCCCGCCTCTCTTGATGCGCCCCTCGGGAGGAGAGTTGTCGTCCATCGGGGCCAAGCTTAGTCGCGCGCGGGGGGAATGGTATCGACATCCACCACGACCGCGCCCCGGCGCCCGCTTCTCCTGATGCGCCGCGCGAGCGGCGCCTTGCCATTGGCCGGGCCCGATCTCGGCGGCGGAGGGGCGGCTCGGCGTGAACGTCCCCGGTCGGGCCTCGTCCTCCGGCTTTGCCCTGAGCGGGTCGTCAGCCGCCGGTGGTCGCGCCGCTCGCCTCGATCCGGACACGATCAGCCCCCGCACGCGTCGGCGACCCGACTCGCACCTGCCTTTCGCGCGCGCCGCTGCGCCACGACCGCGCCCAGCGCGACCAGGGCGGCGACCGCGCCCGCCGGGGAGCCGGGCCCCGATTCGACCCGGCAGGCGCGCCCATTCTTCGACCTCGCCGCTCTCCCGGAGCTTCGTCAGGTGTCGCCAGACAGCTGGTCTCGGAGGTGATCTTGTCGATGAACCGCTTCACGGTGGCGGCGGACAGGTCACCCGTGCCGTGGGCCTGGCAGCCAATGGCGTCGATGGGGGCGCCGGCCTCCTTGGGCCGGCCCGCATCTCACGGCGTGGTTACCTCGAAGGAAGCAACGTTCACCGAGCCGCCTAAAGACTGCGTGGCGTGATTGAAGATGCCGGAGCGATAGCCCAGGAAGTATTGCCAATCCTTGTTCATGTCGAGCGTGTTGCCCAGGCTGGTGAATCGGGTGCCGTCCGTGCTGCAGGAGAATCGCGCTTGCGCGCCGCCCATGTCTGTGCGGACGTTGACCTCCACGCGTAGGCAGATCTTGTTGCCGGCTCCACCGGAGCCCGGTGCACCCATCAAGAGCACGTTGCGCCTCGCCGCGGCGGCGATGTTGGGGCCGCCTTCTCCCGGTCGCGTGGCAGCTCGGACTCGCCAGGTCGTCGACCGGAGCGGGCGCGTCGTCGGCCCGCTGCGCTCCCAGGGATTGGCGGTCCCTGGGTCGTGCCAAATCCATGGCGAAGCGGATCGTGACGACGCGGTTCGGCCTACGCGGATCTCCGCGTCTATCGCACTCTGGCACCTCGTCTACATGGCCTGCTACTGTCGACGCGTCCTTGCTCGCCCGTTCGGTGCTGGCGTCAGGCCGAGCAGCCGGCCGATCGCCTCGTGAACGACCCGGGCCCCCACCTCATCCCCGAGGGCGACGGCGCGGCCCAGGGTGCTGACGAGCGAGGCGACCACGGCCGCCCGATGCGACGGATCCGTCACGGCGAGCTCCCCAGGCCCGGGGCTTGAGAGCTGGACCCGGGTTGGGTCCATGCCGGCTGCCGGTGTGCCACGGCACGTGGTCGTCCAGGAGGCGCCGCGTCGGCGGCCGCGATCGTCCGGCGGTTCAAGGCTTGAGCCCACGCCGAGCTCGGCGGAAGCTCCGCTGTCTGCGGACGCGCCATGGGGTCACCGAGGCCAACACCGTAAGGAGATCTTGCTCTACGCTGCTCCCGATGCCTAGCGACGCTCCTGTCGATCTCTACTCGCTCGCCTTCACCTGCAGCGTCGATCCGCTGCTCTTGCTCGACGAAAGCGGCCGGATCCTGGCGCTGAACCCCGCCGCCGAGCGCCTGTCCTCCACGCCTGGGGCGACGGCGCGCGGAGCGCCCGTCGATGAGGCGCTTCGGCCCGATCCGCCCCTCGGCGCGCTGCTCGAACAGGTGCTCCGCGATCGCGCCCCGCGCGCCCTGCCGCCCGACTTCACCCTCCACCTCGCGAACGAGCGCGTCGTCCTCGCCGAGGGGAGCCTCAGCCCGCTCGTCGACCCCGCGGGCGCGTGCGCCGGGGTGCTCCTCGCGCTGCGCGGCGTGACCGAGCAGCGCCGGGCCGAGCGGGCGGCGCGCGATCGAGGAGCGCGCATCAACGACGCCATCGAGGCGCTCGACGTCGGCTTCGTCATCTACGATGCCGAGGATCGGCTCCGCTTCTTCAACACGGCGTACAAGTCGCTCTACCCCGAATGCGCCGCCGCCATGCAGATAGGCAATACGTTCGAAGACGTCGTCCGCGAGGGCTGCCGGAACGGGATTCACCTCCACAGCGGCCTCAGCGAAGACGAGTGGGTCGCCGCTCGCCTCGCGGAGCATCGCAGCCCCGGGGACGTCTACATGCGGCGGTTCGGGGACCGCTGGATCGCCCTCAAGAGCGGCCGCCTCGCCGACGGCAGCTTCGTCGGCCTGCGGATCGACACCACCGCGCTCAAGGAGGCAGAGCTCGCCCTCGAGCGCGAGCGGCAGTTCATCCGCCTCGTGCTCGACACCATCCCGATCGTCGTCACGGTCAAGGATCGGGACGGCAAGATGAAGCTCGTCAGCAAGAGCTATGCTGAACTGTACGACACCACGGTGGACGCCGCGGTGGGCAAGACCGTTACCGATCTGCCGCGCTCCCACGCCGAGCTCTCCGCCATCGGCGAGATGGACCGGGAGGTGCTCACGCGCATGCAGCCGATCTCGAGGGTTCAACCCGTCACGCGCCCGAACAGCAAGACGCGGTGGATGTCCGTCGTCAAGGTGCCTCTCGTCGAGCAGGACGGCACGGCGCACATCCTCGCCATTGGAACGGACATCACGGCGCAGCGGGAGCACGAGGAGCACATGACCGCCACCATCGCCGAGCTCGAGCGGCAGAAGCAGGCCATCGCCGCTCAGCTCGCGGTCATCCAGCGCCAGCAGGCGCTCATCCGCGCCCTGTCCACGCCCATCCTCCAGGTCGCCGAGGGCGTGCTCGCCGTGCCCCTCATCGGCGCGCTCGACGACACCCGCGCTTCCGACGTCACCAGCAAGCTCCTCGACGAGGTCGTGCGCACTGGCGCTCGCTTCGCCATCATCGACGTCACCGGCATCGAGAGCGTCGACGCCGCGACGGCCGACCACCTCGTCCGCATCGTCCGCGCGATCCGCCTGCTCGGCGCGAGCGGCGTCCTCACCGGCATCGGGCCCGCCGTCGCGCAATCCATGTGCGGCATCGGGGTCGACCTCTCCGGCGTCACCACGCACGGCAATCTGCGCGCCGGGATCGAGGTCTGTCTCCGCTCGCTGTCCGCACGGCGCTGAGCGCCGCCGGCGCCTCCCCTCCTCCGCGAAGGCGACGGGGAACGCCGTGCAGCTCCTGCGCGGCAAACAACCCGGCTCACAACCATCGATCTCCGCCACGAGGCAAGCACGTGTGCACCGGCGCGCGACCCGGGTGCTCTACATGCACCGTGCTCGAATTCTGCCGTCAGGTCGGGGTCGGTGAACACCGTCGAGCCCGCCGGCGCGGTCCGCTTGGCCCTGAACCTGTGCCCTCAGACCCGCTCGCCGTAGAGAATCGAGACCGCCGCCATCTCCAGCATCAGCTCCTTGAGGATGAGCTGGTCGGTGGACTTCTCGGCCTCGACATCGAAGGCGAGGTCGCGCAGCTCGTGATGGGCGAGGGCGAGACCCAGCTGCTCGGCAATGGCGAAGGCGCCCATGGTGTCGAGATTGAGCATGAGAAGGTGGTGGAGCTCCTTCCAGTTGCCCTTGGCGCCCCCAGCGATCCCCTCGACGGCGTCGAGCGCCCTGCGCGCCACGTCCATCACGACGCCCGCGAGGCCTCGCGTCCCCTCCGCCGCCTCGCGGCCGATGGTGCGGGGAAGGCGGTGGGCCACCTCCTCGTGCCTCCGCGCGCGGTCGAGGATCTCCGAGAGGAACTGGCGGATGTTGGGCTCTTCCACCTTGGGGACGGCGATCTCCAGGGCGTTGCGGAAGGCCGTCTGCGCCGTGATGACATGGGCGAGCCACCTGGCCGCACGATCGAGGTGCGCGTCCCAGGTCTCACCGTGGAGATTCAGGAGGTAGGGGCCTTCGAGCGCCGCAGGTCCGGCGCCCTCGGGATCGGCCGCTTCGATTCCATCCATCCTATTTCCCTCCCTCACCGCCTGGTCACGCGCCAGATCACGCCCGTATGGGCGTAGGCGACCACGTAGCTGCGGTTTGCCGTGTTGTTGCCGAAGTCGAGCACATAAAGGCTCTTGCCATCCGGGCTGAACGCGCAATCCACGGGCCGCTCGATTCCACCGCTGCCCGGCGTGCCGGAAGCGGGACCGGGAGCTCGGTTTCGCAGGAAGGGCTCACCGGCGCCGGCCGCGATGTCGCAGCGGACGACCTGGAAGCCCCGGCCCAGCGCAGCCTCGCGGTTGGTGTTGAGCGGCGCATAGGTGCCGAACTGGCAGACGAACGCATGGCCGCGGAAGCCGAACGCGTCCGAGCGGCTGAAGGTGAGCTTGCCGAGCGCCGTGTGCGGCGGGAACAGGAAGACGGCGGGGCCGGCCCAAGGCGGCGGGTTTTCAAGAAAGGGCTCGGCCGCTTTACCCCGGATCGGCCGGTGGAGATCGTGCCAGACGGGGAGGCCGTCGCCGCAGAGGTCCGGATAGCCGAACCACTCGGGCTCCTTGACCTCGCCGGGCGGCACCCGAGCGTTCTTGATCCGCCAGATGCGGTCCGGGTCCTCGCCGATGGCGCGCTCGCCCTTCTCCTCGAAGTCGTTGTCGGTGGCGTAGAGGTGGCCGTCTTCCCCGAAGGCAAGTCCAAAGGGGTTGCGGATGCCCCAGGCGAGGAGCTCGAGCTCGCTCCCGTCGGGCCTCGAGCGCCAGACGGCCGAATTGCACTTGAGCTCGCCCTTGACGACCTGACCCCTCGTCACGGGCGTGCCGAAGGGCTGGAAGGGTCCGGTTTCGGTATAGTAGGGGAACGGCAGGCGTGGATCGCGCGCCCATACGGTATTGCCGGTGAGCGTGACGTCCTGGCCCGGCACGTCGTGCGCGTGGGGGTGCTTGGCGAGGTCCACGGTGAAGCCCTCGGGCACCACGACGCCCTGCAAGCCCACGGAGCCCTGGCCGAAATACATCATCCCGTCATGCGGCCCGAAGACCGGCCCCCCGGGCTCGTGCCAGCCGCCCGAGGGGATCCCGTCCACGAGGACGATACGCTCCCTGGTCCGCAGGTCATGGCGCGTGACCCGCATGTGGTAGCCGCCCTTGAGCGAGACGTAGAGATAGCCGCCCTGCGCCGCCATACCGCGGGGACCGCCCAGGTCCTCCACCGCGAAGACCTCCGGGGCCCGTCCAGGGGCCATGCGCCAGATACGCGGCGTCATGTAAGGTCGCGTGGGCCAGGTGCTGCCGCCTTCGGCGAAGAAGAGCGTGCCGTCCTCGTCGAAGCAGAGCGCACAGGGGAAGGATAACCCCGCGACGACGGGTTCGACCTCGTAGCCCTCCGGGACCCAGACATCCGCGGCATCCACGCGGCGGCGCACGGGCGTGGGCAGGTCCTTCAGCGCGTCCATCGAGACGCGCGTCATCTGCGGCTGCATGGAGTCCCCCCTTCGCGTCCGGCCCCCTCCGGCGGGGTCGGCTGAACGAACGTGGCGCATCCAAGACGGCCGTCGAGGGGAATCGGCCCTCTCCACGCGTCCGATGAGCATCGGTTATGGATGTACAGGTTTGCCCGAAGAGCATTGAGCCGGACGGACAGCTGGGGGTCCCAGGACACGGAGCCGCAGCCTCCCGAGCTGAGGGCTCGCCACGACGAGCCGAGCGCCGCCGCGACGTCGGTCATCGGCAGGGCTCCGCGGCGGGCAACCCGCCATCGTTGCGGGCGCGGGGGACGACGACACGGCTGCCGCCATGGATGACACACGCCCGACCGCCCGCTCCTGGACTGCGGCCCGCGGTCACGACCCGACGCCTCGCGCGTTGGGGCGAATGGACAGGAGGTACCGATGGACGACGAGCCCTGTGGACGCGATCTGGCGAACAACGCTGTGGTTCCCGAGCGGCTGGCGGAGCTGTTCCGACACGTGGCCGACAACCTGGAAGCCCACGCAACCTGGGTGGGCAGCGCCACGCCCGAGGCCCGCCTCGAACACGACGCGATGCGCCGGGTGGCCGCCGGCTACCGCGGGATCGGCGAGGCGGCGGGCCGCGCCGCGGAGGCGATGCGGGCTGCAGGCGATCTGCCCGCCGCCCCCCACGACCTCGCGCGCTTCGACCGCGGCGCCTTCGAGGCGTGGATGCGCCGCAAGATCGAGCTTCAGCGCGGTTTTGCGGCGCTGCTGCTCGAGCACGCCGAAGCCTCCGAGCGCGTCCTGCGCTCCATGGCGGCCGACGATCACGGCTGACGGCCGCGCGCTGCATCAGACCATCAGCGCGTCGAGCTGCCCGGGGAGCGGATAGGCGCTTCAAGTGCCTTCCAGAAAGCCACCCATTTTTGGCTCACCCAATCGAGCTTGCACGACGCCACGCCCGCCCAGTTTGCCCAGCGCGCCGCAAGGAAGCATCCACGCTCAACAGGTCCGGTGACCTCTCGCGCCCCCTCGGAAGAGCCCGCCCCCGCGCGCGGCGCAGCGTATGCATCGTGGGGGCATGGGCAGCGCTCCCGGCGCTGAAGGGGGAAATCATGACAACGAGGGGGCCCGAAGATCGCGAATGGTCCGCAGAGCGGGGCGAGACCGTCTCGAGCCGCACGGCATCCGTGCTCCGGCGGTGACCGACCCTCCGAGCGAACCCCTCCCGCGGACGCGCCCCGCACGCCGGATCGGCGATGCGCTGCTGCAACAGCTCGGAGGGCGAGCGCAGGCCAGGGTGATCGTCCTGATGGCGCTGGTGCTGTCGCTCGACAGCGCCGACGCCGGCGCGATCGGGGGCATGGCCACGCCGCTGCAGGGGTCGCTCGGCATCGACAGCACCAAGCTCGGCCTGTTGTTCACGGTCGAGTCCGTCGTCGCCGCCGCCGGCACCATCGTGTTCGGCTGGCTGGTCGATCGCAGGGCGCGGACGCGGCTCCTGGCGCTGACGATCGTGCTGTGGGGCGTGGCGATGGTCGCCTGCGGCGCCGCGACCTCCTACGCCGGCCTCCTCGCCGCGCAGGTCGCGCTCGGCGCCGTCATCGCGGCCGCGCAGCCCGCCGTCGCGTCCCTCGTCGGCGACTACTCTCCACCCGATCTGCGCGGTCGGGTGTTCGGCTTCATCCTCTCGGGCGAGCTGATCGGCACGGCGATCGGCGTCATCGCCGCGGGACTGTTGGCCGAGATCTCGTGGCGCCTCGGCTTCTGGGCCCTCGCGCTGCCGACGCCCCTTCTGGCGTGGGCCATCCATCGCCTCCCCGAGCCGGCGCGCGGCGGCGCGAGCTGGCTCCAGCCAGGCCAGGAACGCATCGAAGCGCGTCCGGGCGCGGCGGCGTCACGCGACGAGGGGCCGTGGCCCCGTCCGGCGCAGAGCGTCGGCGCCAGGGCGCGCGCCGCCGGCGTCGAGCCGCGCGAGCGCCTCGTCCGCGACGTCGACCCGCGCAAGCGGTCGTTTGTCTGGGGGCTCGGCTACGTGCTCCGCATCCCGACCAACCTGGTCCTGATCATCAGCTCCGCGCTCGGCTACTACTTCTTCGGCGGGCTGCGCATCTTCTCCATCGAGCTCCTGACCGGCCGCTACCACCTCAGCCACCAGGCGGCCCTCGGCGTCGCCGCGATCGTGGGATCCGGCGCGGTCCTCGGCGTCTACGCCGGCGGCAAGGGCGTCGATGGGCTGCTCGCCCGCGGGCACGACACGGCGCGCATCTGGGTGGCCTCGTGCGCGTACCTGGCGAGCGCGGCGCTGTTCCTCCTCGGCCTGCTCTCCGTCGCGCTCGCCACCGCGCTGATCCTGTACTTCCTCGCCGCGTTCGCGCTCGCGGCCGCCAACCCTCCGCTCGACGCGGCGCGGCTCGACATCGTGCCCTCGCACCTGTGGGGTCGCGCGGAGGGCGTCCGGATGACGGTACGCAAAGCGGCGGAGGCCGCCGCGCCGGTGGTCTTCGGGTACGTCGCCGAGGACGTCTTCGGCGGCGGCCCGTCACCCCTGCGCGCGACCTTCTCCGTCATGCTCATCTCACTGTTCGGAAGCGGGCTCATCAGCCTGATCGCGCTC
The DNA here is from genome assembly GCF_051525235.1 of Sorangium sp. So ce124. Classification (NCBI taxonomy): domain Bacteria; kingdom Pseudomonadati; phylum Myxococcota; order Polyangiales; family Polyangiaceae; genus Sorangium; species Sorangium sp. So ce124. The sequence continues at coordinate 1,850,504 of NZ_CP150312.1, read as the reverse complement.
CGCACGTACCGCCGCGACGCCGCCAGCGCCGACGCGCTCACCGAGCGAGCGCGCGGGCGTGGTCGCCGCTGAGCCCCGGGCGCGACGATCGCGCGGTGTCACGGCGCGATCCCCGTGGCGCAGGGGTTGCAAATGTGCAAATCGCGCGGCGGCGTGGGCAGGCCGGTGAACGTGATCGAGGCGAGGTTCGGCGTGGCTGCCGCGCTCGCCTTCGTGTCCGGGGCCGTCGACGTGATCGGCTGGCTGTCGCTCGATCACCTGTACACGACGCACATGACGGGCAACAGCGCCGCGCTCGGCCAGGCCATCGCCCGCGGAGATGCGCGCGCGATCGTGACGCGCGGGCTCCCGGCCGTGGTCTTCGTGGCGGGCGTGGTCGGCGGCGCCACGCTCGCCGAGGTCTGCATCCATCGCGGCGTGCGCGCCGCCGTCGCGCCGGGCCTCGCGCTCACCGCGGCCCTGCTCGTGGGCTTCCTCGCCGGGGTGAGCGTGACCGCGCACGCGGGGCCGGTCCCGCTCGAGCCGGCCTGGGCGTTCGACCTGCAGGCGTCGCTCGTCAGCCTGGCGATGGGGGTGCAGACGGCCACGTTCCGCCGCATCGACGGCGTGACGGTGCGCACCACGTACATCACCGGCATGCTCACCACCTTCGCCGAAGAGCTGGCCCAGCTGCTCGCCAGGCCTCGCGACGCCCCCGTCGACATGCGCTCGACGGCGCGGCACCTCGTGGCCACGGGGCTGATCTGGCCGAGCTTCGTGGCGGGCGCCGCCGCGAGCGCGCTCGCGTACGCGCGCTGGCGCGCGCACGCGCTGGCGATCCCGGTCCTGCTGCTCGTCTCGCTGGTGGTGATCGACCTCGCGTGGCCCATGGGCGGGCCCAGCGGGACGGCCGCGTGGCGCCGGGAGCAGCGGCGCCGGAGCGGCGAGTGAAGCGGCCGGCACGGGCGCGGCTCTCGAGCGCGGAGCGACGCCTCCTCCTTCTCCTCGGCGCCCCCGGCCTGGGGCTGTCGCTGTCCCTCACGGTCATCTCCACGTACCTCCCCGTGCTCGCGCGCGGGTTCACGGGATCGCGCGCCGGCATCGGCGCGCTCGTCGGCGGCGAGGGGCTCGTCGCCTTGCTCGTCCCCCTCTGGATCGGCGGCTTCTCCGATCGCGTCGACACCCGGTTCGGCCGCCGTGTCCCGTTCCTGATGGCGACAGCGCCCGTCGCGGCGGTCGCCCTCGCGCTCATCCCGCTCGCGCGCTCGCTCCCCGTCATGGCCGTGGAGGTGTCCTTCTTCTACGCCGCCTATTTCACCTACCTCGCGCCCTACCGCGCGCTCTACGCCGATCTCGTCCCCGTGGACCTGAGCGGCCGCGCGCAGGGGATCCAGGGCATCTTCAGCCAGGTCGGCCTCGGCTCCGCGCTCGTCAGCGGGGGGCTGCTCCTCGAGCTCTGGCGGCCGCTGCCGTACCTCGTCGCGGCCACCGCCTTGCTCCTCGGGACCGCGCTGCTCGTGCTCGGGCTGCGCGGGACCGCGGGGCCGCCCGCGGTCCCCCAGCACGGCTCCCGCTCGCCCGCCGCGGAGGTCTGGGCGCTGCTCCGTGACCACCGGGCCATCCGCGCTCTCATGATCGCCAACGCGCTCCTCTCGCTCACGCTCGGCGGCTTGAAGGCCTTCGTCGTGCTCTGGCTGACCGAGGGGCTCGGCAAGAGCATGAAGTTCATCGCCGGCGCGATGACCGTCGTCGCCGTGGGGGCCCTCATCGGCACGCTCGTGAGCGGCCACCTCGCGGACCGGCACGGCGCGGCGCGCGTCCTCGCGCGCACGCTCGTCGTCTTCGGGCTCGGGCTGGCCCTCCCCGCCTTCTCCAGCTCCACGATCCTCCTCGGCGCGGAGCTCCCGCTCATCGCCTTCTGCGGCGGGGCAGCGAGCACCCTGCCCTACGCGATCCTCATGCAGCGGATGCCCGCTCGAAGCCACGGCGCCGCGGCGGGCCTCTTCGACGTGAGCGGCGGCATCGGGACGCTCCTTGGGCCCGCGCTCACCGGCGCGGCCATCGATCTCCTGCGTCCGCTCTTCGCCTCCACCGAGGGGTACGCCGCGATGTGGCTCGTGCTCAGCGCGTCGACGCTCGGGAGCGTCGCGATGCTGCGGCGCGCGCGGAGCGGCTGACGCCCGGGCGTCGCGCGCGCACGAGGAGACGGGCCTCGAGCATCGCCCGACGCTACCTCACGGGCCGCACGCTCGCGCGCCCCGCCGGGCTCGGAACAAGGCGCGAGGACATGAGTCGCCGCCTTGAACGATCCTCCTGCTGCCGGGCACTCCTTCGGAGCTCGCTCCAACGTGATGGAGCCCAAGCGCCATCCGATGAAGGCGGAGACCATGGACGCGAACAGGAGGAAATTTCATATGGATACGATCCACGGCGACGCGGCGATGAGAGCACGTCGCCGTCGAGCCAATGCGGCTGCAATGCTTTGGCCTACGGTGATGGCGCTCCTCTTCTTGCCGGCCGCCTGCAGCGACGAGGCAAACGACCCGGGGAACAGCGGCGATCTCGGCGAGATCCCGGCCACAATGACGCCGGTTTTCCTGAGCGAGGATGAGGCACGTGAGGAAATCAGCCGCCGAGACGAATTCGTCTCGGCCATGAGCGCGTTCGATCTGGAGAGCAGGACGGGCGCTCCGCGGCCCGTCGCGGTCGAGGACTACCTGCGCGTCGTGCGGGAGCATGCCCTCGCGTTCTCCGAGGCCGAGAAGGAGAACGTCGGCGAACAGGTGAACGCCGTCCTCGACCGGATGGCGGAGCGCGGCCTGCGTCTCCCGGCGAATCCCCCGGAGGTCCGCTTCGTCCGCACGGATGGCGAGGAAGAAGGAGCGCCGGCCGCCTACACACGGAGCGGAACGGTATTCCTCTGCGATCTGTTCTTCAGCCTGGATCCCGCCCTTCAGATCCATACCGTGGCGCACGAGCTGTTTCATATCTGGAGCCGCGCGAACCCCGACGTCGTCCGCTGGCCCGCGCATGAGGCGCTCGGCTTCTCCCGCGTCCAGGGCCTGACCCTTCCGCCGGGTCTGGCGGACAGGAAGATCACAAACCCTGATGATCCGCTCTTCGAGGAGGTCATCCGCGTTTCATTCGATGGTGCGCCGGCGGACGTGGCCCTCGCCACCATCGCGCGCTCGGACTACGAAGGTGGATCGTTCTTCGACTATCTGGAGCTGTGGCTGGTGGAGCCCGAGAGCGGCGCGCTTCACTCCCTCGAGTCCGCGGAAGGTCTGTTCGAGCAGCTCGGGACGACGACCGAGTACATCCTCTCCGCCGAAGAGATCTCCGCGGAGCACTTCGCCATCGGTCTCCTCCAGAACGTGGAGATCCGCGATCCTGAGCTCATCAACGCGGTGCTACTGCCGTTCGAGCCGTGATGTGGGAGAGATGCCCGAAGCCGTCCTGGCGCCCCGGGCCGGGGCGGTCGGCACGCCGTGAGCCCGTCGGCCCAGTGGCGAGGCGCGAGGGAGCGGCCGAAATGCCCCGGCCGCGGCGCCGGCGCCTCAGCCGCGGGTATGGGCGAGCGCGTAGGCCATGCCGCTCTGCAGCGTGCCGAGCGTCAGCAGGCCGTCGAGCCCGGCGGCGTCGCGGACGAGCAGCTGGGCCGCCTCGGGCCGCACCCCGGTAAGGATCGCCTGGGCGCCGACCAGGCGCAGCGCGCTCGCGGCCCGGGCGAGGATCGCCGCCGGGGCGGCATCGAGCTGGCGCACGCCGGTGATGTCGAGGATCACCACCTGCGCGCGCGTGCGGACCGAGCCATCGAGGGCCGTCGCCAGCACCTGCGACGCGCGGGCGTCGTCGAGCACCCCGATCAGCGGCATCACCACGATGCTGTCCGTGATCGGCAGCAGCGGCGCCGCCATGTCCGCCAGGCGCTCCTCCTGGACGCGCAAGATCTCCGCCTGCGCCGCCGACCGCTCGCGCTCGGCCCGCTCGCGCTCGCCGATCTCGCGGCGCGTCTGCGCATGGGCCTCGCGCAGCGCCTCGCCCTGGCGCACCAGGTCGGCGTTGACCGCCCGGAGCTGCTCGATCGCGGTCTGCAGCTCGTGTGTGCGCGCCTCGACCTGCTGCTCGAGCTGCTCGCGAGCCTGCTGCACGCTGGCGTACAGCCGGGCGTTCTCGATCGCCACCGCAGCCTGCGCCGACAGCAGCTGCAGCAGTTCGACGCGCTCGGGCGCGAAGGCGTCGCGGGTCGCGTTGTTCTCGACGTAGAGGATCCCCGACAGCCGGCCCTGGTGGAGCAGCGGCAGGCACAGCACCGAGCGCGGGCGCTGGCTGGCGACGTAGGGGTCGCGGGCGAAGCGCGGCTCGGCGCCGGCGTCGCCGAGCAGCACGCCCTCGCGGCTGCGGGCGACGAAGCGGACCACCGAGGTCGCCAGGGCGGCGTCGTCGCGCATCGGCTGGTCGAGGCCGACGCAGACCTCGTCGGGCGCGGTGCGCATCTCGGCGGCGATCGACAGGTCCTCGCCCTGCGGTACGAGCAGGAAGCCGCGCTGGGCGCCGGCGCGGAGCATGACGATCCGCATCAGGCGGTCGAGCAGTCGGTCGAGCACCAGCTCGCCGGCGACCGCCTGGGCGGCGCGCATCAGGCCCTCGACGTCGAGCGAGCCGCCGCCGAGCATGCGGTTGGTGGTCGTCGAGCGGCCCGTGCTGTGCCCGGAGCGCGCGGGCGCGGGCGGGGCGAGCAGGTCGGCGCGGGTGAGCAGCAGCTGGCTCGCCTTGGCGGCCGCGCCCCAGCGGGCGAAGCCGACGTGGGCGTCCTGCAGGTAGGCGCCGGCCAGCGCGCGACGGTTGCGGCGCAGGTGCAGCCGCGCCGCGCACTCGCTCGCCAGCGCCGCGTGGAGCACGAACCCGCGCGCCTGCGCCTCGGCGATCGCCTGCTCGTAGCCCGCGATCGCCTCGGCGTCGCGGCCGGCCAGGCGCGCCGCCTCGGCGTCAAGCAGGTGCTGGAGCGCCACGAACTGCGACGGGTTGCTCGTCGACCACGGCCGCAGGGCCGCTCGCTCGCGCTCGAGCTGTTGCGCCAGCGCCTCGCGCTCGGCCTCGCCGGCCGCGTCCCAGCGGGCCGCGGCGACCAGGCCCGAATAGGAGTACTGCTCGGGCGAGTACATGTGCCCGGCCCCGGCGCCGCTCTCGTGCAGCTCGCGGGCGCGGACGGCGAGCTCGAGCCCGCGCTCGTACTCGCCGTACAGGTAGGCGAGGCGCAGCTTGCTGACCGCGTAGAGCCACGGCACGAGCCCCCCGGGCGGCATGTGGGCGACGAACGCGTCCTCATCGAAGCCGTCACCGCCGAGGGCGCTCGTCGCCGACTCACCCATCAAGTTGACGACCACGCGGCGCATGAACTCGACCACCGCCGTCGACGCGACGTCGCGGGTCTTCCGCAGGAGCGCCGTGACGTCGTCGATGCGGGCCTCGGCGCCGCGGATGTCGGCGTCGGCGATCAGCGCCAGCGCGGCCGATTGCAGGCAGTAGAACGACACGTAGGCGAAGTTGCCGACATCGAGCGCGACGCGCCGCGCCGAATCGCGGTACTCCTCGCCGGCCGAGTACGGCTGGCGGTAGAACACGACCGACGTGCCGAACAAAAAGTGCACCATGCAGCGGGTGCGCAGGTTACCGGTGCGCTCGTTGAGCTTGACCCCGAGCTCGCCGAATTCGTAGGCCTTGCCGAGCTCGCCGGTGACGCCGGCGAGCAGGATGCTGTACACCGCGTAGCTGTAGTCCGACCCGTCGACGTTGCCGTGGCGCAGCGACAGGTTGACCATGTGCAGCACGATCAGGGGGAACAGCGCGGGCCTGCCGACGAACACCGGCCCCGACATCGACGCCAGGAGCCGCATCACGACCTCCACGTCCGGGTCGCGCGCCGGGGGGGCGTCGAGGAGGGCGCCGATCCGCCGCTCGCCGAGGTTCTCGTGGGCCGCCGCGAACGCGGCAGCGACGGCCTCCTGCAGCGCCGGGCCCTCATCGGGCAGGCCGAAGCCGTACATCGCCAGCGCCGCGCGCCCGGCCGCGACCACCGCCGCGAAGTCGCCCATCGCCGCGTGTAGGAGGACGCGGAGGTCGTAGACCTGCGCCCGCTCCTCGCGCGAGCGCGCCCGCGCGAGCGCCTCCTCGAACAGCGCGTCGGCCTCGGCGAACGCCCCGCACAGGTACGCGCACTCGGCCAGCTCGACGCGCAGCGCGAACGCCAGCTCGAACCAGCGCGCCCACGGGTCGGCGCCGAGGCACTCGCAGCCGGCCTGGAAGTACTGCCGCGCCGCGTGGTAGGCCGTCGCCGCGCGCGCCCGCCGGCCCGCGCGGAGGTTGAGCCGCGCCAGCTCGATCCGCTCGTCGCCGCCGATCCGCGGCAGCGCCAGGTCGAGGTGGCCGACGACCTCGAACAGCGCCTCGTCGGGCACGCCCGCCGGGTACGCGTCGCGCAGCAGCCGGCCGACGCGCAGGTGCGTCGCCTCCCGCACCTCGCTCGCCAGCAGCGAGTCGGCGGCCTGCTGCACGCGGTCGTGGAGGAAGCGGTGGAGATCGTCGCCCTCGCCGCCGGCTAGCGGCATCACCAGGCCCTCGCGGACCAGCTCGCCGAGCGCCGCGGTCGCGTCGTCGCCGTCGTCGCTGCCGACGGCCGCGAGCACGCGCCACGAGAAGCGATAGCCGACGCACGCGGCCCGCTGCAACAGCCGCTGGGCCGCAGGGGTCAGGCGGCGGATCTTGCTGGTGACGAGGGTGACGACGTTGTCGGTGACGTCGCGCGCCTGCACCTGCGCGTCGTCCCACACCCACCGGCACGCGGCGGAGTCCCAGCGCAGGAGGCCGTCCTCGGCGAGCAGCAGCAGGAACTGGCCGATGAAGAACGGGTTGCAGTGGGTCTTCTCGCCGACGATCCGCGCCAGCGCGGCGACCTGCGGCCGCTCCATCACCAGCGTGTCCGCCAGCAGCTCCTCGACGTCGGCGAGCGCCAGCGGACCGAGCGGCACATCGCCGACCTCGACCCCCGCCGCGCGCAGATCGGTGAGCGCGGCCGGCAGCGGGTGCCCGGGGCCGACCTCGTCGTCGCGGTAGGCGCCGAGCACCAGCAGGTGCCTGCATTCGGCGTCGAGCAGCATCTCTTGCAAGAGGCGCAGCGACGCCGGGTCGACCCACTGCAGATCGTCGAACACGAGCACGAGCGGGTGGTCGGCGGCGGCGAAGACCCGCAGCAGGGCGGTGAAGATCAGGTTGAAGCGGTTCTGCGACTCGGCCGGGCCGAGCCGCGGGACCTCGGGCTGCGGGCCGACGATGAGCTCGAGCTCGGGGATCAGATCGGTGAGGAGCTTGCCGCTGCTGCCGAGGGCGGATGCGAGGGCGCGCCGCCACGCCTCGAGCACCTCGGGCGCGGCCGTCAGCAGGGTGCGGCACAGCTCGCGCAGCGCCGTGGCGATCGGGGCGTACGGCGCGCCGCGGTCGTATTGATCGCACTTGGCGGCGACGAAGAACCCGCCGCCGCGGGCGACCGGCGCCGCCAGAGTCTGGACCAGCGCCGACTTGCCGGCGCCGCCCGGCCCGCGCACGAGCAGCAGCGTGCGCGCGCCGCCGGCGACGCCGGTGGAGGTCGCGAGCAGGACGTCGATCTCGTGCTGCCGTCCGTACAGGCGCGGCGGGATCCGCGGGGTCGACGGCCGGTCGGCGCTGCCGAGCGCGAACGGCTCGATCGTCCCCGTCGCCGCCCACGCGGCCGCGCAGCGCTGCAGGTCGGCCCGCAGCCCGGCCGCGCTCTGGTAGCGATCCTCGGCCGCCTTGGCGAGCAGCTTCATGATGATGTCCGACAGCACCGGCGGCACCTGCGGCATCAGCACCGCCGGGGCGACCGGCACGCGCGCGAGCTGGCTGTGGACCAGGGCCATCGCGTCGCCGGCCTCGAACGGCAGCACCCCGGTCACGAGCTCGTAGAGCGTCACGCCGAGCGAGTACAGGTCCGAGCGCGCGTCGACCGGCCGGTTCATCCGCCCGGTCTGCTCGGGCGACATGTACGCCAGAGTGCCCGCCATCCCCGCGCCCGCATCGACACGCAGCGCCTCGTCCTCGCCGCCGGCGATCGCCAGGCTGAAGTCGATCAGCTTCACCTGCCCGGTCGCCGGGTTGTAGACGATGTTGTGCGGCTTGACGTCGCGGTGCAGCAGCGGAAAGCGGTGCAGCAGGTCGAGCGTGCCCGCCACCTCGACGCCGATCGCCAGCACCGCCGCGAGGTCGAGGGCGCCGGCGTGGAACAGCACGTCGAGCGAGCGGCCGCCGCAGTCCTCGAGCACCAGCGCGAGCTCGTCGCCGATCGTCTCGAGCGCGTGCGCCTTGATCACCCCCGGCAGGTCGAGCGATCGCAGCACCGCGAACTCCCGCCGCAGCGCGCCGTGGATCGCCGGCGCGAGCAGCCCGCCCTTGCCGATCTTGACGACCACGCGGGCGCCGTCGCGGGCGCGGACGGCCCGATGGATCACCACGCCCGCGCTCTCGTGCAGCTTCGCGGTGAACGTGTACGCGCCCTGTTCTGCCATGATTGTGTCTCGTGACCCGTCGATCGTCGCGCCCAGCCGCCGCGCGAATCATCGATCGCGCCACCGCTTCCGAGCGTACGTGACGCGGCGCGACCGGGTAAAGCATCAGCGTCAGCGGATCGCGGCCTCGCCGACCGCCGCGCGGCGATCCGAGGCCCGCGGATATCGCGGACTGTACGCAGCAACACGCGCCGGCATTCACCGCGAGGACCCCGCGCCGGCGGCCATCTAGAATGGGACGAAGTCCTGATCGCCCGCGGCGCGCGGCGCGCGCCCGTTGCTCGATGCGCCGCCGCTCGGGGGGCCCTTCTGCGGCGGCCTCCACAGCGCCTTGTCGCCGCGGCGGTCCGGTAGGCGCCCCGGCGCCGCAGGCCTGTGGCCCGGGTCGCCGTCGCTCTCCTGCGCGAGGCGGAACGAAGCCATCACGTTCTGGAGCTGCTCTGCCTGCGCCGAGAGCTCGGCCGCCGTGCTGGCGAGCTCCTCGGAGATCGCCGCGTTGCGCTGCGTGGCCTGCTCTATCAGCTCCACCGCCCCGCTGATCTGGGTCACGCCGTTCGACTGCTCCCTGGATGCCATGGCGACGCCCTGCACCAGCTCCGCGGTCTCCCGGATCGACGGGACGAGCTCCGCGATGAGCTGTCCCGAGCGCTCCGCGACGACGATGCTCGACGCGGCGAACGAGCCGATCTCCTTCGCCGCATCCCGGCTTCGCTCGGCCAGCCGCCGCACCTCCGTGGCGACCACGGCGAAGCCCCTGCCGTGCTCGCCCGCGCGAGCCGCCTCGATCGCGGCGTTCAAGGCGAGCAGGTTCGTCTGGTACGCGATCTCCTCGATGATCGCGATCCGCTGGGTGATCGACTTCATCGCCTCGACCGTCTCCCGGACCGCCTGACCGCTCTGCTCCGCGTCCCTCGTCCTCCGGTGCGCCGTCTCCTCGACCTGCTTGCAGTTGGCGGCGTTCTTCGCGATCGTGCCGCTCAGCTGCTGCAGGCTGGTCATCGTCTCCTCCACGGACGCCGCCTGCTCGCTGGTGCCCTGCGACAGGCTCTGCGCCGTCGCCGAGAGCTGCACCGAGACCGAGGAGACCGAGACCGCGCCGCTCCGGACCTCGCCGATGAGGCCCGCCAGGCGCTCCGACATGGCCTTCACGGCGCCGAGCATCTGGCCGAACTCGTCAAAGCTCTTCACCGTGACGTGGCCCGTGAAGTCGCCCCCGGCGATGCGCTGGTGGATCGACACCGCCTGGGTGAGCGGCAAGAGGATCATCCTGCTGAAGACGACGGCGAGCACGGCGGCGACGATGATCGCGAGCAGACCTCCAATCTGCAGCGTCACGTACATCGTCTTGACGAGCGCGTTCGTCGCCGCCTGCCGCTGGCCGAGGAGAGAGATCTCCTCGTCGTCGATCTCCTTGAGCGCCGCGCGCATCTGGTCCATGAGGATCTTTCCGCGCCCCTTCCTGACCTCCTCGGCGGCGCGATCCGCCGGCGCTCTCGCCTCGTCCGCGCTGCGGCGGTGCTGGATGTTCGGCTCCAGCACGGAGGAGAGCCACTCGTCGTGGAGCTTGCCGATCTTCTCGAGGCGCGTCTGCTGGCGCGGGTTGTCCCTGGTGAGCTCCCGGGCACGGCTCAGGCTTTGCTCGAACCGGTCGCGCCCGCTGCGGTACGGCTCCAGGAACGCTTCCACCCCGGTGATGATGAAGCCGCGCTCTCCTGTCTCGGTGTCGAGCAGCGACTTCATGATCTCGCTCGTCGTGAGCATCACCTCGTACGTGTGCTGGTCCCATGAGCGGGCCTCGTCGAGCTCCGAGAACCTCTTGTAGGCCGTGCCCGCCAGTCCGAGGACGAGGACGACCATGGCGGCGAAGCCGAGGTAGAGCTTCCGGCCTACTCCGATATGCGCAAGCATGATGCATGCTCCAGGCTAGATGTGGTGCGGCTTCCTAAGAGCTCCGCCGGCGAGAGGATGCGGTCGATGTTGAGCAGCAGCACGAGCTTCTGGCCCACCTTCGCCATCCCGAGCAGCTGATCCACGCGCGCCTGCGCGCCGAAGGCCGGCGCGTGCTCGATCTCGTCCTCGGAGAGCGTGAGCACATCGCCCACGCCGTCGATGAGCAGGCCGAGGCGGGTGTTCTCGCCGTCGAGCTCGATCTCGACGATGAGGACGCACGTCCACCGGCTCACCCTCGTCGGCGGCAGCCCGAGCTTGACCGCGAGATCGAGGACCGGCACGACGCAGCCCCGAAGGTTCATGGCGCCGACGATGCACGCTGGCATCATCGGGACCCGCGAGGTGACGCTGAGCTCGACGATCTCCCGCGCCCGGAGGATGTTCACCGCGTACTCGTCCCCCGCGATGATGAAGGAGATATATTGCGACACGGGGCTCGACGCGTCGGAGATCATGACGCCTCCATGGAGAGAGATGGAAAACGGGCGCCCTGCGCACCGGGGCGCGGGCTCATCCTGGGCTGCCTCCGGCGGCGGATGGACATCGTCGAGCCCCCTCGATCCGATTCAGCGGACATAGGATGGCCGTGCCATTGCGCATGAGCACGACTCCCCCTCTTCCACCTACCTGCAGGGCGTCTCCCCCAGCAGGATCACCCTACCACGAGAGTAGGCGGAATCTTCAATAGAAATTTTCAACACGCACGTATCTGGTCCCTGTCGGTCGCGATGATTTGCCGGCGCGCCCGGATCCTCTCCATGAGGTTCGAGGCCACGACTCTGGTGGTATGCAGGCGGGCAGGCGCGGGCGCTGGTGGGCCTGCAGCCGGCGCGCGCATCCTCGAGATTAGCGCTCCTGGACGAGGGAGACGCCTGATGCGGTGCGCTCGATGCGCAGCGCTCCCCGTTGCTCGGGCCGGTCCAGGTCCTTCCCTGGTGTGACGCCGGGCCGCCTCACGGTCGCGACCGGGCGTGAAACCTCGCTCCGCTGTCAGGACGAACGAGCGTCGGCTCTCGCGGCCTCTGGCGTGGCGCGCGCGGCGCGCGCGGCGAGCATGGGGCGGAACGCGCTCCGGTACGCCCAGGCCAGGTAGAGCTCCAGCACCAGGATGGCCACGGTGACGCCCATCCCCTCCGGCGCGAGGAAGGCATGGAACGCGAAGATGTTGACGACGACCGGCGCGAGGAGCGCCAGGGCCAGCGGCACGAAGCGGTTCGACAGGAGCAGCGCCCCGGCGATCACCTCGGTGCCCTTGATCATCGGGAACATGTAGCCCGCGCTCATGAGCCCGGCGCTGAAGGCCGCCGCTCCCTCGGACATTTGAACCGAGGGTCGTGGCATGAACTGCAGGAACCCATCGAGCCCGAACACGAAGAAGACCAGCCCCATCAGGACCCGCGCGGCGACCGGGAGATAGCGAGCGATCGGCAAGGCGGCGCGCCCTTCGGCCACGTGCGCCAGATGCAGGTTTTCAGCTGCCATGACTCGATCTCCCCTTCGAGAGCGACGCGCTCCAGGTGGGCGCGACTTCCTCGATGATCTCCCTGAACCGTAGCGGGATATCCGAGAGCTCCGTCATCTGGTGAATCGTGAGCACCTCGTCGCTGCCGAACCCGACCGGGCACCGCAGGGCCCATTCGATCGCCTCCTCCTTGGAGCTCACCTCGATAAGGTAAAACCCGCCGACCAGCTCCTTCGACTCGGCGAAGGGCCCATCGAGCACGACGCGCTTTCCGCCGACGATCCCGATCCGCGCGCGGGCCCCGCTCGGGTTGAGCCCTTCGGAGGCGATCAGCACGCCGGCCTTCGTCATGTCGTCATTGTACTTCATGTAGGCGGCAAACAGCTTCTCGTCGATAGGCGCATCCGCCTCGGCCTTCGCATCGTTCGCGCCGGGCGCCTTCGCGTCGTCCTCGGCTCGTCCTGCGGTGATCATGAATCGCATCGTCGTCTCTCCTGAGGGTTCGAAGCGGGGGACCGGCGGGCCTAGACCGGGTGTCCCCCTGCCTTCACCGTGACGACGAACGAGGGTCGGTCGGATCGACACGCCGGGCGAATCTTTTTTGTCGTGTGCGCTAAATGACCGAAATCAAGCGACGTTGGACAGCCTCGCGGCCGCTGGCGGGTCCACGGACACGCCGCAGATCCCCGTCTACACGGCGCTGGCCTGGGCCGCGCAGCTGGCAGCTCTCTCGAATCGCGAAGAGCTCCGGCGTGCACAGCGGGTCGGCTCGAGCGCTCACGGCGCGCCGCCGAGCCCCGGCACCTCCGCCCGGCTGCGCCGGAACGACGCCGGGGCCACCCCGCGGCTGCGCTTGAAGGCCCGGCTGAAGGCGAACTCCGACTCGTACCCTACCCGGCGCGCCACCTCGGCCAGAGACGCCTCGCTCTGGAGCAGGATCCGCGAGGCGAGCCCCATGCGCCAGCGGGTCAGGTACGCGAGGGGCGGCTCGCCCAGCTCGGCCGTGAACCGGCGGGCGAACGCCGCGCGCGACAGCCCCGCCTCCCGCGCCAGCGTCTCCACCGTCCAGGGGGCCGCCGGGTCCGCGTGCATGCTGGCCAGCGCCCGCGAGAGCGCCGCGTCCTTCAGCGCCGGCAGCCACCCGGGCGCCGACGCGGCCACGCCGTCCGCCCACGCCCGCAGGATGTACAGGAACAGGGCGTCGAACAGGTGCTGCACCAGCACCTCGCTCCCCGGACCGGGCCTATCCAGCTCGGCAGTCACGAGCGACATGATCGCCGAGAGCGGCGGGTTGGCGCGCACCTCCTTCGCGGCGAAGTGCACGACCGGCGGAAGCCCGCGCAGCATCGGCTCGGCGAGCTGCGCGTCGAGGCAGTAGGCGCCGCACACCATGGTCGTCACCGGGCCCCCGGTGGGCAGAATGGCTCGCCGCTCTAGCAGGCGCTCGAGCGGCTCGGCCCGGCCATCGCTGGCGTGCACCAGCTCGTGCGCCAGCCCCTGCGGCAGGAGGCAGAGATCCCCCTGGTGCAGGGCCAGCGGGGCAGCGCCGTCGCGCCGCAGCCAGCAGGCCCCCTCCGTGACGATGTGGAACGTCACCTGCGCGCGGGCCTCGAGGCGCATCCCCCACGGCGCCGGCAGGCGGCTCCGGGCCAGCAGCACTCCCTTAGTGGACAGCACGCGGCACCACTCCGTGAGGACGTCGGTCGACATGGCTCACCGATCGTACAGGGCGGTGAGACGATCGGACATGAAATAAAGACATACTCGTATGGATCATCTCTCCCGGCGTCCCAATACTGCCGTGCATCCGGACGTGGCGAACATCCACACACGCCGGCAGGAGGAGAGAGAGATGGGCACCAGCAATGGCAGCGGCGGCGGCAACAAGATCCTGGTCCTGACGAGCACCGGAACGGTCGGGAAGCTGCTGATCGAGCAGCTCACCCAGGCGGGGGAGCAGGTGCGCGCGGGGTCCCGCGATCCCGCGAAGGTGGCGCCGGTGCGCGGCGTCGAGGTGGTGCGCTTCGATTACCGCGATTCCAGCACCTTCGCCGGGGCCCTGGAGGGGGTGAACCGGGTATTTTTGCTGTCGCCCTCGGGCGAGCTGTCTCAATACGATCTGCTGGTCCCGTTCCTGGAGACGGCGATCTCGGGCGGTAAGCGCAAGATCGTGCTGCTGACCGCGTCCGGCGTGGAGTACGACGACAGCCAGCCGCTGCGCCGCGTGGAGCTCTTCCTCGAGCGATCGGGGGCTCCTTACGTGATCCTGCGCCCGACCTGGTTCCTCGACAACTTCCACACGTTCTGGCGCGGGCCGATCGTCCACTCGGGGGTGCTCCCCATCCCGGCGGCGGACTCCAGGACGGCCTTCATCGACGCGAGGGACATCGCGGCCTCGGCGGTCGCGGCGCTGCGATCGGACAAGTTCGACAAGAAGGCGTTCACGCTCACCGGCCCGGAGGCGCTGACCTACGCCGAGGCGGCCGCGGCCCTGTCCAAGGCGTCGGGGCGAGCCATCCAGTACGTGAACACGGACGACGCGTCCTTCATCCAGGGGGCGCGGCAAGCGGGGATCTCCGAGGGATACGCCAACTTCCTCGCCGCGCTGTTCGGGTTCGTGAGGCAGGGCGCCGCGGCGCAGGTCAGCGCGGGCGTGACCACCTTGACCGGCCAGCCCCCGCGCACCCTGGCGCAGTACGCTCAGGACCACAAGGACGCCTGGAAGGCGTGAGCGCGGCCCGCGACCTATAGACGGTGCGGTCCGGCGAGATCCATCGTCGGACCGCACCCTCGACTCCATCGCTCGGCGCTCCACGAGGGTCCCTGAAAGTCGAGGGCGGCGCCCTCGAGAAGGCAAACCAGGCCGAGCTCGACCGCCGGAGCGTGGTAGCTCGACTGGCACAGCTGCCAGATCAGCCGATCATCGAAGCCAGAGGCGTCGAGCGCCGCGCACATGGTCGAGGCCTATTGCCCCGGCGCCGGGAGGAGGCCCAGCTGCTGCCGTGTGCGAAGATCGTCGCTGTGCGCCCAGTGCTCGGCCACCTTCTTGCCGACGTAACGCACGATGTGTGTTCCGCCGGACGCGATCGCGCGGTTCGTCGCCGGGATCCCGTGGTACGCGCCGCGGTGCGTGCCGGTGAACGAGACGCGGGCGACCAGCTTGTCCCCCTCCGCGATCAGGTCCTCTATCGTGATGTGAAAATCGGGGAACGCCTCGAGGAACATCGCGAAGGTCGCCTTGAGCCCCGCGAGCCCCGGCCCCTGCTGCGGCGGCGCCGCGTGGTCGACGACGTCGTCGGTGAAGTACGCGTCCGCCGCGGCGACGTTCCTCCGGTGCCAGACCTCCTCGACGTACTCCCGATACAGCGACTTGAGATCGTGCGTGCTCATGGCCAAAGCTCCTTCTTCGTCTCTTCGATGAAAAGCGCGGCGCGCCGTGCGCGGTCAAACCCGCGCCGTCTCCTCGAGCTCCTTGCCCCGCGTCTCCGGGAGGAACCACAGGATGAGTCCCAGCGCGATCAGCGGAAAGATGACCGTCGCCGACATGGCCGGTCCCCAGCCGACGCGCTCCGCCGCGATGCCAAGGAAGACCGGCGAGAGCATGTACGCGGTCCGGCCGAGCAGGTTGTTCGACCAGGCGAGCGCGTCGCTCCTGAGGTGCGTCGGGAACAGCTCGGTCGTGTACGCGTTCAACACGGGGAGCACGGCGCTCCCGCCGAAGATGCACAGCGCCAGCGCGGCCGTGAGCCCCGCGTGGGAGCGGAGCGAGTACCCGCCGAACACGCCGGCGGAGGCCAGCGCGAAGGCGATCACCGCGCCCTTGCGGCGGCCCACGGCGTCGAGCAGCTTCCCCGACGTGAAGACGAACGGCATGGCGACGATCGCGGCGATCATGATGCTGGTGCCCACCTGACCGTCGGTGAGCCCGCGCTCGCGGGTGGCGAACGTCTTCCAGAACGTGACGGCGTTCTGGACGCAGACGAACATCAGCCCCCAGATCAGGGCGAGCTTCAGCATCCTCCCGCGGTACTCGGAGCTGAGGATACGCGTGAACGGCTGTGCTTCCTCGTGCTTCCGCTCGAGCGCGAGCCGCTCGAACCGCGCAGTCTCGCGGAGGCCGCGCCGGGCCAGCGCGACGAGTACCAAGGGGATGGCGCCGACGAAGTAGATGGTCCGCCACCCGAGCGCGGTCGAGAGGAACAGCGGCACGAGCCCGGCGCACGTGATGGTGCCCAGGCTGGAGAACGCCTCGATGAGGCCGATCGCCAGACCGCGCCGGTCCTTCGGGAACTCCTCGGCCGCGTAGACCACGCTGACCGCGTACTCGGCGACGAGGAAGACGCGCGCGAGGAGCTGGCAGCCGGCGAACACGAAGACGTTCGGCGCGAGGCCCGTGAGCAGGGAGAACAAGGTGTAACCCGCGATGGTGATCGTCAGGAGCCGCCGCCGACCCCAGTGGTCCGCCTTGCGGACGAGGAGGAAGGCGAGCATCGAGCCAAAGCTGATGACCCCGATGAGGAGCCCTTCCCCCTTCGCGGAGAGCCCCATCTCCGCGCCGAGGTTCGGCAGGATCTGCGTGATCGCAAGTCGGTCGTAGCCCTCGAAGAACGAGGCGACGCTCAGGAACGCGAGGAGCCGCCACTGGTAGGGGGTGAGCGGCGTCTTCTCGACATCACGGGTGGCCATGAAAGTTCTGCTCCTCCGATCGAGGCGGGAGCTCGCGGGCGCGACGGCTCCGGCCCTCTGCGGCGCGCCAGGACTGGCACGCTCCCCCCACCGGAGGTCTCGACTTATCAAGTTCCGCGCCGAGACCGGCGGCGGCCGCTCACGGGAGACGCCGCTTCACCGGCATGCCAAAACGGCGAGCGAGGGCGCCGCTATCGGGAGCCGACTGCTGCGGGCGCAGCAGCGGCTGCTTTTCGCGTGTTGCAGTTGCAACATCTGGCGCCGTCAGCCGGCTCGGCGCGGGCGGTCGCCTCGCCCCGCGCGCCTCTCGGCTGCGCGATGGTCGTCCCGGTAGGCCGACGGCGACGAGCCCACGAGCCGCTTGAAGGCGAACGAGAACGCCGCCTCCGAGCGATAGCCGACCTCCGCGGCGACCTCCGCCACCAGGGCCGACCCGGACCGCAAGAGGACCTTGGCGCGGTACATGCGCCAGTCCGCGAGGTATTTGCCCGGCGACACGCCCATCTGCTCGGAGAAGCGCGCGGAGAAGGCCGCCCGCGACATGCCGGCCTCCTGCGCCAGCGCGGGCACCGACCAGTCGAGCTCCGGGCTCCGGTGCATCCGCGCGAGCGCGCGCCCGATCTGCGGATCGGCGAGGCCGCGCAGCCATCCGCGCTCGTCGGCGGGCACGTCGCGGAGGTACGCGCGCAGCGCCTGCACGAGCAGCACGTCCGAGAGGCGCGCCGTCACGATCGCCGCGCCCTCGGCCGGCGCGCTGACCTCGGCGGCGATGCACTGCGTGTGCGCCTGGATGAAGGGGCCGATCCGCTCGTCGCCGCGCAGGTGGAGCACGGGCGGCAGCGCCTCGAGCGCGGGGTGCCCGAGGGTGCCGAAGCGGAACTGCCCGCACACGATGGTCGTCGGCAGGCCGGCCCCGCCGTGCTCGATCGCGCGCCCCGGCGACGCGCCCCGGACGAGCTCCTCGATGGGGCTCGCCTTGCGCGGCCTGGGCGCGTCGCGGAGCACGTGCCCGCGGCCGCTCGGCATCACGACGAGATCGCCGCTCGCGACGGCGGCGGGCGCCCGCCCTCCATCGACCTCGAGCCAGCAGCTCCCGCGCGTGACGATGTGGATGCCCCGCCCGCCGGCCGGGAAGCGGAGCGCCCAGGGCGCCGTGAGCTCCAGCCGCCAGTACGACACGCTCTCGAGGCGGAGCTCGCCGACGATCTCGCTGAGGAGGTCCATGCTCTCCGCGCCAGGATAGAGGACCCGAGACGGTCCATCAATCCGACGCCGCGGTGGACGATCTCGAAAGGGAACGAGCCAAAATCGCATGGATGCGCCAGCGCCTGGCCGCTACAGATCGGTGCATATCCGGCGCTCCGGCCCCCGCTGGCGGGCCGGAGCGGATCTGGCGCGGGGCGCAGTCGACGCCGCGCGCCGCGACGACCTTTCATGGGTACCCCTGTACCCCCGAGACCTCAGGAGAGATCTTCATGAGCAGCGCTTCTCCTCGCATCGTCGTGATTGGGAGCACCGGCATGCTCGGCGCCCCCGTGACCCAGGAGCTCGTCGCCGCCGATTTCGCCGTGACCGCCCTCGTCCGCGACCCCGAGGCGACCCGCGCGAGCAAGCGGCTGCCGGCGGGCGTCGCGCTCGTCGCCGGCGACGTCAGCGACGTGAAGGCATTGACGGCGGCCTTCCGCGGGCACGACATCGTCTATGTGAGCCTGGCGGTGCCGATCACCGCATCCGCGAGCGCGTGGCGCGTCGAGTCGGAGGGCATGAAGAACATCGTCGCCGCCGCGCGCGAGGCGGGCATCAAGCGGATCGCCTACCTGTCTTCGCTCCTGCACCGCTACGACGGCTTCCGCTGGTGGGTCTTCGACATGAAGCGGGAGGCGCTCTCGATCCTGAAGGAGAGCGGGATCCCGAGCACGGTCTTCTTCCCGTCGAACTTCATCGAGTCGATCCCCTACCGGAGCCGCCAGGGCAGCCGGATCAACCTCGCCGGCAGCCCGCGCGAGAAGGCGTACTGGATCTCGGCGCGCGACTACGGCAAGCAGGTCGCGCGCGCCCTCGCCCTCCCCGGCAACGCGTCGCGAGAGTACGTGGTGCAGGGACCCGAGCCGCTCACCATCAAGGAGGCGGCGGACCAGTTCGCCAAGCACTACACGAAGGAGAAGCTCTCCGTGGGGGCGGCGCCGCTCGGGATCTTCAAGGTGCTCGGGCTGTTCTCGCCGACGTTCAACTACGTCTGGCACATCTCCGACGCGATCAACAACGCGCCGGAGCCGTTCCAGGCGGAGTCGACCTGGAAGGAGCTCGGCAAGCCGGAGACGACGGTCGCCACCTTCGCCGCCTCGTTCCAGTGACGGAGAGCGGCGCGACGGCGCCGCTCTCCCGGCAGCGCACCGTCAATGGTCGTGGCCGTCGTCCGTCACGGAGGAGCGTTTGCGCGCAGAAGAGTCGCCGCACACGCCGGCGACCGGCTCCGGGTGCTCCTCCTTCGCTTGCTTGATCTCCCGGTCGACGACGCTGCAAAGGATCTTGGTGCTCAGCGCGAGATCGCGGACCGGCGCGGCCTCCCTGATCCCATGGTAATTGACCGGGGCGCCGAACGTCGTGTCGAACAGGGCGCCCGCGGCGATCGCCTTGACGTACGCCTTCGCGTCGGTGCCGGCGCCCATGGCCACCGCGGGCGCCGGCTCGCCGGTCACCTCCTCGAACGCGCTGCTGATCCGGCTGAAGGTGGGGCCGTCGACCCGGCGGATATCCGGCGCGATCCGGGTGGCGGTCTCGAACGTGATCGGCGCGCCGCCGGACGTGGCGTTGAACTCGTCGACGATCTGCCCGAAGATGCCGGCGAACTCGCTCGCGTCACCGCACAGGAGCCCTTCGCTCTCTCCATCCCACGGCTGGCTGTGGTGGCCTATCGCGTACCGGATGTCGAGGTTGAGCGTGATCGCCCCGGGCTCCGGCTCGGTGTAGAGCCTTGTCAGCGCATAGGTGGTGCCGTTGCCCTCGGTGAACACCTCGTCGTGTCGCTCGAGCAGCTCGGGGTGAGCCTCCCCGAATGTCCTCGTGCCCCAGGTGGACTTGATGAACCTGCACATCCGGGCCACGTCGTTGTCGACGATCACCTCCTCCTCCGCGAGCGCGCCCAGGAAATTGGTGAGCGACACGAGCGGATTGGCGCCGTTCGCGCGGTTCTCCTGGGGCACGGACGCGTGCTGCGCGCCCGCCACCACGGTCGTCAGCTTGATCGCGTCCGGCAGGCCGGAGGTGTCGACCGTGAGCTCGGCCCGCCTGTACGACGGATCGTCGAACGGATGATCGGCATAGTCCGCCTCGATGTGCAGCGCGAGCTCCTCGAGCGCCTCGGGTGAATCGCTGCGGAGGATCGCCTCGGCCCGGTCGGGGAGCTGGTTGACGGGGCCGGAGGGGGTGTTCAGCGAGTCGATCCACACGCCCGCCGTGGGCGGCGCCTCGCGCGGGAGCGTGAACACGGGGCGCTCGATGCCCTTCTCCGCGCGCACGGCCCAGAACGTGTCGAAGATGATCTCGAGATCCGCCGCCTCCTCGGCGTTCTCCTCGCGGTACCGCCGCATCGACATGGCGCCGATCTCTTCGGTGGTGTCGAAGATGAGCTCCACCGTGATCTCGTCGAGCAGGGGGCTGCCGTCGTACGCTCGGGCGATGTCCTTGAGCACGAGGAACGTCGCCAGCGCCGGCCCCTTGTCGTCGATGGCGCCGCGGCCGACCCATAGATCCTGCTCGCCGCCGTGCTTGGTCTCGCCCCTCGACTTGGTCAGCACGAACGGCTCCCACACGTCGGTGTCCCCCGGAGACACCGTATCGAAGTGCGTGTTCAGGGAGATCTTGCGGGGCCCATTGCCGAGACGGAACCCGAAGACCCAGTAGTACCTGGGCTCGGCCGCGTTGCCGCTCTCGACCTTCCACTCCCACGGCTCGATCTCGTGGGTCTTTTGCCCCTCGTTGAACTGCTGCGCCTGGGTCTTCAGGTCATCGACGATCGCCTGCATGCTGGTGACGAACGCGTCCTCGTTCGCGAACTGCTCGGCGCGGTAGGTCTCGGCGGCGACCAGCCTGGCCAGCGCGTCGAAGCTGCCCTCGAACTCTGCGTCGACGTCAGCGCAGGCCGGCCCGGCGGCGGAGGGCGCCGGGCTCAAAGCATCGTCGTCCCGGCAAGCGCTGTACGCCAGCGCGGCGACGACAACCCAGCCCACATGAACCAGTCTACTCAACCTCATACAGCCTCCAGAATGGATTCGACTCCCATGAATCCAGTTGAACTGCGCAGACACGACCGCGTCTGCTCGCCACCTCGCGAACCAAGGGCCCAGGGGGCGAGAGCCGCGAAGAAATGACAGCTATGATTCTGACTTTTCGAGAGCGCCTGTGATTCTTATATGCAATACATAGGTGTGCCCCCGAAGCACGAACACAGGTGATCCATATGACGCAAGAGTTCGATCACAACGCGATTGTACGACTGGGAATGGCTTACGCCGAATCGAAGACGCTGCTCAGCGCCGTCGAGCTCGGCGTGTTCACGGCGCTCGCGAGAGAGCCGCTCGATTGGCAGACGCTGCGCGAGCGGATCGGCATCCACCCCCGCGCGGCGCGCGATTTCTTCGACGCGCTGGTGGCGCTGCGCGTCCTGCAGCGCGAGGACGGCCGGTACTCGAACACACGAGAGGCGGACCTCTTCCTGGACAAGACCAAGAAGTCGTACATCGGCGGAATGCTGGAGATGTCGAACGCGCGGCTCTACGGGATCTGGGGCTCGCTCACCGAGGCGCTGCGCACGGGCGAGCCGCAGAACGAGATCGGGGCGCGCGAGGACATCTTCACGTGGCTCTCCAAGACCCCCGAGAAATATCGTGAGTTCACTCAGGCGATGACGGGGCTCAGCCTGCCGTCGGCGCGGGCGCTCGCGGCGAAGTTCCCGTGGGGTCGCTACAAGACGTTCGCCGACGTCGGCACGGCCCAGGGCGGCTTGCCTGTCCAGGTCGCGCTGGCGCACCCGAAACTGACGGGCATCGGGCTCGATCTGTCGCCCGTGCAGCCGGTCTTCGAGGACTATGTCCGGGAGCACGGGGTCGCGGATCGGCTGCGCTTCCAGGTGTTCGACCTCTTCAAGGACCCGATCCCCAGGGTGGACGTGATCACCATGGGTCACATCCTCCACGGGTGGAAGCTCGCGGACAAACGGGGCTTCATCAAGAAGGCGTACGACGCGCTCCCCGAGGGAGGCGTGCTCATCGTCTACGACGCGATGATCGACGACGAGCGCCGCGAGAACGTGGCCGGGTTCATGATGAGCCTCACCATCCTCCTCGAGACGCCCGAGGGGTTCGACTACACGAGCGCCGATTGCGCTGGATGGTTTCGCGAGCAGGGCTTCCGCGAGGTCCGCGCGGAGAAGCTCATCGGCTCGGATTCGTTCGTCGTCGGCGTGAAGTGAGGAGCGCGCCCCGCTGGACTCGCTCCAGCGGGGCGCCGCGCTCTGCCCTCCACGAGCTCCGCCGGCCAGGGATCCGGAGAGAGATTTCAACGCAAAGCCGCAAAGACGCAAAGTCGCAAGCGAGCGGCGTTATCGCAGCTCCTCCGGGAGTGACGTGAGCACGCAGAGGCCGGTCTCGGCGTCGCATGTCACGCGATCGGCGAAGTCCGGGTTGATCCCGGAGCCGAACGCGCGGCCGTTCGCCAGGTCGGGGTGCGGATCGCAGAGGCTCGGATCCGGCACGCCGCCGGGCGCGCACTCGACCGCGGGATAGAGGCCCACGACGCTGTAGGACGCAGAGCAGCCGTCCTGCGTGTACGTCAGCTCTCCGACGATCTGCGTGCCCGGGTAGGCGGCTGTCACGTAGATGCGGAAGTTGCTCCATGCATAGCTGATATCGACGGCCGGGTGCTGCGTGGGCGGCGTGCCCTCCGGCGCGTCGGCAGGCGGGGGCTCCTCGTACGCGGGGAAGCTCAGCGTGGCCTCGGTGAACGAGGGGACCGAGCAGACGTCGCTGCCGTCCGGATCGACGGAGGCGAAGTCTCCGAGCGCGTCGAGCGCTGTCGGGCCGAGCTCCACCTGCGCGCCCTGGGCCGCGAATGCGGGAAAGGCGATCCCCGAGGCCCGGACCGCGAGGTGGGCCCTCGTCGGATCAGGGCGCTGCGGGTTCCCGGCCTGCCGGGGGTTGTACTTCTCGAGGCCGATGATCTCCCCCTTCAGCGTGTCGCACGCGCCCTCGCCCCGCTTCGAGCCGGGCTTCAGCGTGTACTTCGCCGCGAAGCCGCCGTGGGCCGCTGTGCAGGTGACGCGCCTCTGCTCGCAGGACGCGGCGAGCGTGAGGAGCGCGAGGAGCGCGAGAGATGTTCCGAGGATTCGTCTCATGGTCGTGTGTCTCTCGGGGCCATCGCCCTAGAAGGTCACCTTGGCGCCGATCCTGAACGTGCGCGGCGCCTGATACGCAACAGGCTTTCCGAAGTTCGGGTTCTTGTTGATCGGGTTGAACGCCGAGCCATCGACGTTCTTGAGCTGCCCGAGATCGCCCTTCGTCCCGTTCACGATCGGGAGGACGGAGGCCACCGTGTACCGCTGGTCCACGGCAGTCGCCGCCTGGAAATTGAAGATGTTGAACGAATCGACCGTGACGGTCAGCGTGCTCTCCTTGGCGAGCTGCACGCCCACGCCGACGTGGGCATCGACGGAATGCGCCCAGGGGAGGCGCTCGCCGCTCCCGCGCTCGAGGATGTAGACCTGATCGGGGCCATAGAGCGGGTGCGAGCCGAGGTGGCTCGTCGGCCCTCCGGAGGCGGACCGGTACGTCCCTCCCACGCTGACGATCACGCGGTGATGAACCGTGAAGTCCTTGGCGCCGAAGACCTTGAACTGGTGCCTGCGATCCCCAGGGAGCGGCCCCGTGCGGTTCGGCAGGAGCGACACCAGATCGAAGTCCGAGTTGACGTTCGGATCGAGCTGCCCGGTCTCGGGGCGGAAGAGCCCGGCCCAGTTGCCGCGCAGGTAGGAGATCGTGTAGCTCGCCTGCGCGAGCCACGCGTCGGCGAACGCCTTCTCGGCATGGACGGTGACCGCATCGTAGTCGCGCGTCGGCTTCGGGAAATCCTTGGCGACGCCGTAGCCGGGGTTGCCGATGAGGTACGTCCTCGCCTCGTCCCGGCTGATGTCCTCGATGACCTGGTTCTGGTAGCGCTTCGTGTACTGCGCCCCCACGCGCAGCCGGGGATAGAGCTCGACCTCGCCGCCGAGCACGATCTCGTCCGTCGATTGCGGTTCGAGGTCCGGATCGATGCCGCCGTCGCCCCCGATGACACGCCACTTCTGGTTGGGGCTGTACGGGGCGGCCGTCGGGATCAGGTTCTCGTTCCGATCGCACGCGTCACGCTGCTGCGCGCGGTCCCGGGGGTCGCACACCGCCGCGGCGTGCAGCGTGAAGACCTGCCGTTCGCCGGGGAACGCGCGGTCGATGATATTGAGCGGCACGCTCTCGTAGAACCGCGCGTAGTTCACGAACAGCTTGGAGCGGCCGGCCTGCGTGAAATCGTAGATCACACCGACGCGCGGCGACCACTGGTTGGGGAGGGCTATCGCCAGCTTGTCGTCGCCTCCATACAGCAGCTGCGCGTCGTACCGGACCCCCGCGTTCAGCGTGACCTTGTCGAGGATGCTCCAGCTGTCCTGCACGAAGCCGCCGATCGTGGTCGATTTCGACACCGTCTCGAACTTGTCGAGCGGCACGCCCTCGTCGGGGTTGGCGATGAAGCCGAGCCGGCGGAAGCCGGTGAACGCGGCCCCGTCGGTCGTCTCGGCGAAGACGTTGCGCCCGGAGTGGCCGCGGGACGACGCATAACGCATCAGCTCGAGGTCGGCGCCCGCCTTGACGATGTGGTGGCCTAGCGCGGTGAACAGGCCCGTGAACACGGCCTTGCCCTGGTACCTGTCGAGCGTCGTCTCGCTGAGCGCGCCCGGCCCGCCGCTGAAGTACGTCGCGACGGGGCACCGCTCGGCGGCCTGCGTGCCCGCGGGATCGCAATCGCGCGTCGCCTCGGACGGCTCGAAATCGTTGATGGAGTGGAACCCGGGATCGCTCCTTTGCCAGTGGACCTGCGCGATGTCGGAGAGCCCCTTCCCGCTCCCGATCCTCGTGCCGTCGGCGGCGCGGATCGCGTTCTCCTCGTGGTGGACGCCGAGCGTGACGTCGAGCAGGTACGTCTTGTTCTGGAACGCCGAGGACCACTTCAGCGCGCCGTCCGTCGCGCTCGACACGTACCTGTGCGCGAGGGCGCCGAAGCTGCCGTTGATGACGTTGTTGCTCGAGCTGTTGTTCAGCTCCACGGTGCCGTCCTTCGGGCTGATGCCGAAGTCGCCGTCTCCCCCCGACGTCGTGGGCGAGCCGTAGACCGACAGCGCGACGGTGTTGTCCGGGTCGATCAGCCACGTGAGCTTGCCGAGGTACTGGACGCTCTGCTGGGTGGCGTAGTAGACCCGCTGAGTGCCGGGGATCGGGTCGGACCGGCCAAAGCGCAGCTCGCGCTCGAGGCGGTAGCTCGCGGCCGAGGGAGAGACCCCGGCGAAGAACCAGAGCCTGTCCTTCAGGATCGGGCCGCCGATCTCGACGCCGACGTCCCGGAGCGACGACAGCCGGGTGTCGGTCGTGATCGTGCTCGCCTCGCTCTGCACCCCGGTCTGCGACGCCTCGAAGAGGCCCGGCGTGATGCTGAAGAACACCGCGCCGTGAAGCTCGTTCGAGCCCGACTTCGTCACCGCGTCGAGGTAGCCGCCGGTGGCGCGGCCGTACTCCGGCAGGTAGCCCCCCGTGATCACCTTGACCTCCTTGATGAACTCCACCGACAGCGGCGTCCCGATGACGCCGAAGGCCGGGTTGTTCACCGACAGGCCGTCGATCACGTACTGGTTCTCCGGCGACGTCGTCCCGCTGATCGACACGCCGTAACGGTCGGCGCTCGCGCCGGGCGCCACGTCGGCGAGCGCCTCGAAGGAGCGGGTCGCGGCGCCCTTCGCGCCCGTGGGGATGAGCGGGATGCGGCTCGCGAACTCCGAGCCGACGTTGACGCCGGTCGCGCTCGACCCGACATCCACGATCGGCGCGCTGCCGACAACGACGATCTCCTCGGCCTTCAGCGCCTCGGGCAGCAGCTCGCTGTTCACCCGGATGGTGCTGTCGACGCGGAGCTCGATGCCGCCGCGGCTGTACGGCCTGTATGCGTCCTTGTCGAGCCGGAGCGTGTACGTGCCCGGCGGCAGGTTCGGGATGCGGAACTGGCCGGAAGGGTCGGTGACGACCAGCTGCTCTCCCTGGAGCGCTGGGGAGGTGACGGTCACGACGACATCGGCGGCTGGCTGCCTCGTCGACGAATCGAGGACCGTGCCTGTCAGGACGCCGGAGCCGGTGGCGAAGGCCGAGGTCGGGAGGAGCAGGCTGGCGGCCGCAGCCAGCCGCGCGGCCCAGACACCGCGCCTTTCATGCATGAAGTTCACAGATCTCCTATCAGGGTGTGAGGGCCGCCGGCCCGCCACCGGCCCACCGCCGGCGGCGGGCGCGACGGCCGTCGCGAGGCCGAAAGAGAAACGCGAGCAGAGGAGCGCACGGGGATGGGGCCGGCCTCGCCATCGGGGTGGGAAAAAAGCGGGCGGCGCTACAGCTTGGAGTACCGGTGCTCCAGGATGGCCTTCAAGTTGGCGATCTCGATCTTGTGGATCGCGTCGAAATGCGGCCAGATATCGCCGACCCAGGCCCGGTCCGTCCGCGCGCGGGGCTTGCTGATGTAATCGGGGAGCTCCCCCGTGGCCCTGTCGTAGTAGGGGTGTTTCACGTTGGTCCAGAGCACGATGGTGCCCGGCTTGCGAATGGTGGGCCTCGCGTCGACGAAGCGGAAGTGGTACCGCATCCACAGCTCGTCGCCCTGGTCCCAGGCGCAAGGGTAATCGACGACGCGGCTGTCCGGGTAGGCCTCGGCGCGAACGTAGATCGACGTATCCTTCGCGAGGAACTCCTTCCCCTTATAGAGGCCGCCGCCGATGTGGTGGAGGCTCCGCAGGCTGAAGGTCCACTCCTCCAGGCTGTAGACGTTCGCCGCGTACTCGTACGCCACCTCGACCGGGACGTGGATGTACTCGCCGAGGTGGCAATACTGGCCGAAGATCTCCTCGTGCGAGTACGTCGGCTTGGTGATCCCCTCCAGGTGCTTCACGCACTCCTCGATGGAGTGATCCTCGGAGACGTACAGGCCGGGGATCTCCCTGCTGGAGACCCCGTTCTTCACGAGCCCGGATCGGCTCCACGGCCCTCTGTCGTCATGTGCGGTCATCGTGCTCTCCTTCAATTCGACATCACAATCACATCACGTCGTACGCTGGCCTGCGCCGTGCCGGCTCGCGTCGCATCTCATCGGCTGGGCGCCGCGCTAGAACGGCGACAGCCCCACGGTCACGTCGGCGGTCGGGAACTCGTTGTAGCTGTCGAGCACCGAGAACTCCGCCGTCGAGCCGCCGATCAGGGTCCCGAGCGGGTTCTGCGCGCGGGTCTCGAGGGTGGCGTCCGCGCCGCCGAAGAAGAGGTTCGATATCGCCGTCGACTGCTTGACGGGGCCGCGCCAGGTGGACACCCACCAGTTGGCCACGAACGGCGCCGGGGGCCCGCTGGGCGTCGCGACCGTCCCGTCGACGACCAGGCGAGGGTAGCCGGGGAACGGCACGCTCACGTGGAGGTCGCCGACGCCGCCCGAGAACGCGAGATCGTAGTCGAGCGACGGCACGTACTGAACCAGGAAGCCGGCCTGAAGCAGCTTGTACGCGAGCAGCGCGTGGTCGGTGTAATACCAGAGCGTGTAGCTGTTGACGTCCCCGGTCCCGTCGGGCGGAACGACGGCGAGGCCGACCTGGACGACCGAGCCCGGCGTCGGCGTGCCGCCGTTCACCGAGATGCCGTCGGCGTGCGACGTCCTCACGACGATCGGGGTGACGGGCCCCCCCTCACCGGCGAGCACGAACTCCTCCGGGACCAGGGCATCGGCCTCGTCGGTCGGGACGAGATCCAGGCCGATCGTCTCGACGACGTTCGTCAAGCTGAGGCTGAACCCCCGGATCTCCTGCTGTGCTTCAGCGGTGATCTCGGGGTCGGCGGCCTCCACGGCGCAACCGGCGGTGAAGACGCTAGCGAGAAGCAGGGAACTCACGGAACCGCGCAGATACATCAAAGCCTCCTCATGTCACCGACTCCAGCGCCGGCAATCAACCAATGATGACTCGACCTCGAACAACAACAATGGACATAATTCAAAATCAACACACCTCGATCCATCGAAGCCATTGGGCATGACAAGGCATTTCGCGACTCTCCAGGAAACGCGAGCTCGCCCGAGATCGCCGCGCGATGACGCCTCCGCGCGCCGTCATGCCGCGAACGCCGACGCCGGTATCGTCGGCGCGTCCGCCCCGAGGAACGGCGCGAAAGGCGGGATCTCCTCGCGCAAGAGCCGCAGATCGAGCACGCCAGGCACGTCGCGGTGGTTGCCATGATAGTCGCTCAGGCGCTCGCGCAGCTCCTGCGGCGTGGACGCGGAGCCCACCCAGAGCCGGCCGCCCGGGGCGAGCCCGCCCGCGAGGGCCGCGAAATCGACCTCCGGATAACGAACGGCCTCGATCCGGGACTCGAAGAGGAGCTGTTGGCGCGTGACGCACATCCCGTGCATCGCGTTGTTGAACACGACGAACAGGATGGGCAGGCCGAGATCGACGGCCGTGTGCACCTCCAGGCCGAGCATCAGGAACGATCCGTCGCCGCAGATGACCGTCGTCCGCGTCCCGGGCTCCGACCCGAGCTGGGCGCCGATGGCGCCGGGGATCGAGTAGCCCATTCCCCCCATCCCGAGCGCGATCGTCGATGTCGAGCCCTCCGGGACGGGGAGGTAGTGCATGGCCGCGGCGGCGCAGTTGCCGGCGTCGAGCACGACGTGGCCCTTCGCCGGCAGGAACTCCGCCAATATGGCCAGCGCCTCGCTCTGCAGGAGCGTATCGGGCCCCGCGGCGCCCGGGTCGTCGCCCGGGATGGCCGGCGCGAGGCGGGGCTCGTAGCAGCGCCGCGTGTACCCTTCGATCGGAGGGAGCGGTGACATCGGGCGCCTCTCCAGGAGATCGAGCAGCGCGCGGAAGGCGCGGCCGACGTCCGCATACAGGGTGATCTCGGGCTGAAGGACGCGGTGGATCGCCTCGGGATCGACGTCGATGACGACGAAGCGCTTGTCCTTGAAGCTCTTCTCGACCGCGGCGCGCGTCATGACGTCGAGCGTCGCGCCCGCGGCGATGACGAGATCCGCCTCGTCGCGCAGGTACGCGTGCGCCGACGGGTGTCCCGCCGCACCGACGGTCCCCAGGTACAGCGGGTCGTCGTTCGGAAAGTCGGCGCGGGCCGACATCGTGGTCACCACGGGGAGGCCGACCGCGCGCGCGAACGCCTCGACCGCGCCGGCGTCGTCGGAGCGGCGCACCCCCTGGCCGACGAGGAGCAACGGGCGGCGCGCGCTGCGGATGGCCTCGAGCAGCGGCATCACCTCGCCGATCCCGACCGGCCGCGATCGGCAGAAGCTCTGGAGATCAGAGGGCCAGTCGACCGGGGGCGGGCTGACCTCCTGATCGAAGAGGTCCCGGGGCACGAGGAGCACGGCCGGGCCCTGCCGGCCCGACGTCGCCGCCACGACCGCTTCGCGCAGCATCGGCCAGAAGTCGTGTGGGCTCCTGATCTTTCCGACGTACTTCGAGATCGAGCGCCAGAGCAGGACGGCATCGACGCAGTTGCCGATGCCCGACGAGTCCTGGAACGCCCCCCGCCCCTCGAGCGACGTCGGGGGCTGGCCGACGATCGCGAGCACGGGGACCGCCTCGGCGTAGGACTCGGCGATCCCGACAGCCAGGTTGAGCATCCCGCCGCCCGACGTCGCGCAGCAGACCGAGAGGCGCCTGTGGACCCTCGCCCTGCAGTCCGCCATGAACGCGGCGCCCGTCTCCGTCCTCGCGAGGACGGAGACCAGCTTCCCTTGCCCGTGCCGATGAATGGCGTCGTGCAGGTGCTCGATGTTCGCGCCGCTCACTCCGAAGACGTATTGAACGTCCCAATCCCTCAGCATCTCGACCAACGCGTCGGCCAACTTCATACAGCGTGTACCTTCCGTGCGTGGACCTCGGGCGACTACTGCCAGCGCAGCACCATCGAGCTCACGAAGTCTCCGCCGTTCGAGAATGTCCCGAGCGCGACGATATCGCCGCGTCGAATGCGGCCGCTCTCCAGCGCGTCCGCGAGCGTGACCGGAATCGATCCCTGGAACAGGTTGCCATAACGCGACAGGGTGTCGTGCGTGCGCGGGGGGAGGATCCCTATCCGGGCGCGCCACTCCTTGAGGAACGTCTCGTTCGGCTGGTGGGTGATGAGGAGGTTGACGTCGCTCGGCGACAGCCGGGCCTCCGCGAGGCACCGCCCCACCGCGTCAGGCACGAGCTGCAGCGCGTTCGTGCGGATCGCCTCGACCATGTCCCTGGAGAAATTGACGGTGATCGGGCCGCAGCCGCGCTCCCAGTAGTTCTTGAACACCCCGTCGACGACGTCGGGCTCGAAGCGGAACAGGCCGTAGTGCTCGCCGTGGGAGCGCTCGTAGCGGGCGATGATCGACGCCTCGCCGGGCGTCACGAGCGTGGCCGAGGCGCCGTCGCCGAGCACGGACGACCGGCGGGACTTCTGGAACTCGGGCAGGCGAGAGATGAAGTTCGTCACCGTCACCACGACGACGCGCTTGTACTGGCCCGACTCGACGAACGCGCGGGCCGTGTTGAGCCCCGACAGGTACGAGGAGCAGCTCGTGTCGATGTTGAGGATCGTCGCCTGCCGGGCGCCGACGCGGTGCTGGATCGCAGGGCCGATGCCTGGCCAGAACGTGTCGGAGAAGATGCAGGAGCACACGAGGAGATCGATCGTCTCGGGGAGGATCCCTGTCCTCTCGAGGAGCCGCTCGACGGCGCGCACGCCGAGATCCTCGGAGAGGTAATCCGGCGAGGCGAACCTCCGCTCGTGAACCCCGCTGAAGAAGGCGTTGTCCGCCAGGGCGTCCTCGGAGCTGCCCTCGGGCGGCTCGTTCACGACCCGGCGCTCCGGCATGAAGCTGACGACATCGATGATCTGAGCCTTCATAATGCCATTTCCCCGGAGCAGGCGTGTCGGCGCAACGCCCGAGGAGCGAGCGTCGAAATGCTGCTACGGCGAGCGACCCAAAGCGGCGCGCGGAGCCAATCACCGCTCCCCGGAACGACCGAGGCCGCCGACACCATCGCTCGACTCGCGGCCAAGTAAACAAGGAGCGTGCCGCACAGCTTGCTGCCCCTCGCCGCGTTCGGCCTCTCGACACGCCGATTTGTCGTCTGGACTTGTCGGGCAGATTTCGGCCCTACTTCACCGACGGCAATGCCGAGCGACCGCAATGGATTCTGCGTGGACGGAATCAGCGTCCGCGATCCATCGCGGGAAGCGATGGCCGCTGCTGCTAAAGCATCAGCGTTACTTATCGACTGCTGCCCCCGCAGCACCCGGCGCGTGCGACGGGCCGCGCCCTGCCGCTGTCCCGATCGCGGCGGGCTGTGCGCCTGGTTCGGACGAGCGGCGGGGAGGTGCGCCGGCGGGCGCGATGGCTGCCCTCTGGCGCGCGCATTGCCAGGCGGCACGCCCTTGCTATCCGGGGGCGGTCAATCCGCCGTCCCACCCGACAGAGAAGAGGCAACCATGGCGAACATCGATGCCGTCATTCCGACCGCCCCTGCCGCGGCCGCGGCGACCGCGGTCCAGGCGGAGCGCGCGGCCTTGCTGACGTTCTACCGCGCCTTCAGCGAGCGGCGGCCGGAGCTCATCGACGAGGCGGTGACCCAGGACTGGGAGGACATCCCGCTGCCCCCCGGTCAAGGGGTGGGCCCTGAGAGCGTCAAGCCCATCCTGCGCGCGTTCTTCAAGGCCTTTCCCGACGTGAAGCTCGAGGTGCTGGACATCCTCCAGGAGCCAGGCCGGGCTGCGGTCCGGTCAGTCCTCACGGGGACCCATCGAGACACGTTCTTGGGGGTGGCGCCGAGCGGGAGAGAGATCCGCGTCCCCTGCCACGATTTTCATGCGCTGCGGGAGGGCCGGATCGCGCGGACGTGGCACCTCGAGGACTGGTTCACCGCATTGGCGCAGATCGGCGCGTGGCCCCCGGCGCCCTGAGCGCCCCGCCTCCGGGGTGCCCGGGGCGGCCGTCGGGGCCGGGCGCGAGCGGCGGCGGGCGCGTGGGCGCCGCGCTCACCGCTCCTGCTCGACCATCGCGCTCCCGCCGTGGCGCCGGACCGGCTCGGCGACCGCGGTCACGGTCCCATCGCCGTTGAAGCGCAGGGCGGTGGCCGCGCCGATCTCGCCTCCCATCGTGCCCGCGTCGGAGAGGACGTGGCCCAGGGACGCGAGCCCCTCGGCCTCCGGGGCGCTCAGGAATGCCGTCTCCGCGTCGGTGGAGCCGTTGCCCGAGTTGCGCTGGGAGAGGCGCGGCGCCGCGAGCGCCTTGTCGATGGGGAGGCCCAGATCGATATGACCGACGAGGATCTGGAGCACCGTGGTGATGATGGTGGACCCGCCTGGCGAGCCGAGCGCGAGCTCGGGTTTGCCGCCCTTGAGGACGATCGTGGGGCTCATGCTGCTGCGCGGGCGCTTGCCCGGCTCGACCGCGTTGGGGTGCGGCGAGCTCGGGTCGGGCGGGATGTTGAAGTCCGTGAGCTCGTTGTTCAGCAGGAAGCCGTACCCCGGGACGACGATGCCATTGCCGCCCTCGTACTCGATGGTGCAGGTATAGGACACGATGTTCCCGGCCGCGTCGCTGACCGTGATGTGCGTCGTCTCGTTGTCGTGCGCGTCCTTCGGGCCGGCGCCCCCGCGCCTCGCCGCCGGGGCGCCGCCGGGCGCGGGGCTCGGATCGCTCTGGAATGCGTACGGGTCGCCCGGCGCCGCCGCGGCCGAAGGGGCCTCGGCGAGATCGATGAGGGCGCGCCGCGCGTCGGCGTAGTCCTTCGAGAGCAGCCCCTTGACGGGGGCGTCCACGAACTCGGGATCACCGAGGAAGGCGCCTCGATCCGCGAACGCGAGCCGGGAGGCGCCGAGGTAGCGGTGCAGCACCTCGACCGGCGTGAGGGTCGCCGTGTCATACCCCTCGAGCAGGTTCAGCGCCTCCGCGACGGCGATCCCGCCGCTGCTCGGGAGGCCCAGGCCGTAGATTGTGTAGTCGCGGTACGTCGTCGAGACCGCGGGGCGGACGCGGGCCTCGTAGCCCTGGAGGTCCGGGAGCTCGATCACCCCCGGCCGGACGTTGAGCGCGCTCCCGGGCTCGACGGGAGGCGACTTCACCGCGGCGACGATGGCCTCCGCGACCCGCCCTTCGTAGAACGCCTTCTCTCCCCCCTCGGCGATCAGCCGGTAGGTGCCGGCCAGATCCGGGTTCTTGAAGATCGTGCCGACGGGCCACGGCTGGCCGTCGGGCCCCAGGAAGAGCTTCTTGGTGCTCGTGATCGCCTGGAATCGCGCGAGGTTGCGGCCTGTCTGCTCGAAGAAGGTCGCGTCGACGTCGAACCCCGCCTCGGCGACCTGGATGGCCCGCTTCAGCACGTCTCCGAGCCCGAGCGTTCCATGGCGGCGGAGCGCCTCGCTCCAGCCCCGCACCGTGCCGGGCACGCCGACCGACAGGCCGCTCGTGACGAGCTCATTGAACGCGATCGGCGCGCCGTTCTCATAAAAGGACCTCGCCTCGAGCCGGGACGGCGCCGTCTCGCGGTGATCCAGGGCGATCACCTTTCCCTCGCCGGCCAGGTAGACGAGCATGAAGCCGCCGCCGCCGATACCGCAGGAGAACGGGTCGGTCACGCCGAGCACGCCCGCCGCGGCGACCGCGGCGTCGACGGCGTTCCCCCCTCGCTTCAGGATCTCGATGGCGGCCAGCGTCCCGCGGAGATCGACCGTCGCCGCCGCCCCCCGCCGCCCGGTGGCCGTCGGCGCGATCTCCGGGAGCCGGGCGAACGGGTCGTCCCCGGCGGCGTCCGGCTCCGCGCCTGCGTCACCCGACGTGGACGACGCGGACGACGTGGAGCCGCCGTAACCCACCGGAGCGAGCCTCTCGTCCGGGCTGCAGGAGCTGCAGGAGGCGCAAAGGAGGAAGAGAGCGAGAAGGAGTGTGCGTTTCGTCATGGGTTCTCTCGGGATGCGCTGGAGGACGCAGGGCCCACGGTCACACCCCGCCTCGTGCGGCAGAGTCGGCCGTGAGGGCCCTGTCCAGGAGCCACGATGTGCGGCATCGCATTGCCCCGGAGATTCACAATGCAACCACCGTACCGGCGTTCGCGGCCGAGCGGGCGGGTGCAATGTCGAGTCTGTACTTGCCACAACGAAGCAATCGAGGTAATGGTTCGGCAGGTCATGAGCGCCAGCGCGTAGCCCCGGCTCGCTGGCCGACAACCCTCCGAACCGCGGTGGGGTGTCCCGGGTGACGACCTGGCCAGCCGCATGTGCGGCAGGCAAGCGCGGACTCTGGTCGCCCGGAGTCCCCTGGACTCGCGAGGTGGTATGTCGATCGCTTCCATCGTGGATTCGCGCCCTGACGCGGGCGCGCCGGCGCCGTCCGATTTCGGCGCTTTCCCTTTACCCGTCGTCGGGGCGGACCTCTCCGTGCCGCTCGTCACCGGCGAGCAGGTGGGTTATGTGAACCTCGATTACGCGGCCAGCGCCCCTTGCCTGCGCTCGGTGCTCGACGCGGTCGCGGCGCTCCTTCCCTGGTACAGCAGCGTGCATCGCGGCGCGGGGTTCGCGTCCACCGTGACGACGGAGCTCTATGCCGCCGCCCGCCAGGAGGTGGGCGCCTTCGTGGGAGCGCGCGCCGAGGACACGGTGGTGTTCACGAGGAACACCACCGACGCGCTCAACCTGCTCGCCGCGGCGCTGCCCGAGGACACGACGGTGGTGACGTTCGCCTCGGAGCACCACGCGAACCAGCTGCCGTGGCGGCGCGGTCGGTGCGTCGTCCTCCCGGTGCCCGTGAGCGCGGAGGAGGCGGTCATGCGGGCCGAAGACGCGCTGCGCGACGTGACCTCGCGCCATCGGTTGCTCGCCGTGACGGGGGCGAGCAATGTCACGGGCGAGCTGTGGCCGGTCCCGGAGCTCGCCGCGGTCGCCCATCGCCACCGGGCGCGGCTCGCCGTGGACGCGGCTCAGCTCGCGCCCCACTGCGCGATCGAACTCGCCGGGATCGGGGCCGATTACGTCGCGCTGTCCGGTCACAAGCTCTATGCCCCCTTCGGCGGCGGCGTGCTCGTCGGCCGCGGGGACTGGCTCGATGCCGCCCGTCCCTACCTCGCCGGCGGAGGCGCCGTCCGGCGCGTCACGCGCAACGACGTCGAATGGGCGAGCGGCCCGCACCGCCACGAGGCCGGCACGCCCAACGTGGTCGGCGCGGTGTCGCTGGCGGCCGCGTGCCGCGCGCTCTCCGCGGTGGGCATGTCCGCCGTGGCGGCGCATGAGGCGAGCCTGCTCGACCGCCTCACGCGCGGTCTCCAGGCCTTGCCGGCGGTCAAGCGACTCGCGATGTGGGGCCCGGCGAGCCCCCGGATCGGTGTCGTGACGTTCAATGTGCGGGGTTTCCATCCCGGCGCGGTCGCCGCGGTCCTGAGCGCCGAGCACGGCATCGGCGTCCGGGACGGCTCGTTCTGCGCGCACCCGCTCATGATGGCGCTCGCCAGGAATCGCGCGCCGGAGGCGAGCGACGACGCGGCGGTACCCCTCGCGGTGCGGGTGAGCTTCGGCGTCGGCACCAGCGCCGCGGACGTCGATCGGTTCCTCCTCGCGCTCGCCGATCTCGTCGCCCAGGGTCCCCGCTGGCGTTATCGCCTCGACGCAGGGCGATACGTCCCCGATCCGGATCCTCGCCCGCGCCCTGCGCTGGCCGGCCTCCTCGCCGGAGGCGCGGCAGGCGCAGCGGACGGGCCCCTGGCGAGCCAGCTCGCGCCGTGCCAGGCGCCCCTCTGAGGCGGATCAGCCCCCGGGCGCGCGGCCCAGGGCGAGCGCGCGCCGCGCGAGCGCGCGCAGGTCGGCGAGCGTCGCGCCCTCCAGCGGCGAGGCCTCGGCGTCGACGTCCTCGCCGCGCGCCGGCGCGTCACCCCGGCCGAGCGCGTCGAGGAGCCAGCGCGCCGTGAGGACGTCGCCGCCGAGCCACGCGCGCGCCGGCGAAACGTGCGGAACGTGCGGAACGTTGAAGACCGCCGCGGCCTCGATCCAGCCGATGGGCACGCGCGCCAGCGCCGCGGCGGAGGCGCCCGGCGGCACCGGGTCGTCGGGCTCGGTCAGGGGCTGGAAGCGCTCGGCAGCGAGCTCGGGCGCCTCGCCGCCGTCGATCAGCGGGAGCGCGGCGCGGAGGGCGACCCCCTCGACGACGGCGCGCGCGATCTCTTCGAGCGAGAGGCGCCCCGGAAGGACGTCGGAGAGCGCGGCCGGGGCCTTGCCCAGCCAGCGGTCGACGACGCGCTCGTCCGGCGCCGCGAGCTCCGGGGGGATCGCGAGCGCCGCGTCGAGGCCCGCGAAGACCTCGATGAGGACCGCGCCGTCCGGCGTGGCGTCGAGGCCGAGCAGCGCGGCGGGGCGGTGCTGCAGCGAGATCCACTCGCGCCCGAAGTAATGCGCGGGCGCGCCGGCGCGGGACAAGCCCTTGAGAAAGCCGCGCACGTTGCGGTTGAGGAGCGTCCGGGCCGTGGCGTCCGGCGCGAGCGCGGCGGCGTGCGGCAGCGCGAGGGTCCACACGACGCCGCGCCCGCCGAGGAAAGCGGCGGTGCCGGTCGTGGCGCGCCGCAGGACCTTCGCGCCGCGCGCGGCGCAAGCCGCAAGGTCGACGACGCGCGCCGCGCGCTGGGCCGCGCCCAGCACCACGGCGGGCCCCTCGACGAGGCTGGCGGCGAGCCACGGCGCCTCCTCTGCCGTGCGGGCGCGCGTGAGGAGCGCGGGGCCGAGGGCCAGCGCGTCCTCGAGAGGACGATGGACCGGTGGGAGCGAGCGCATGGCGGGCATCGAGGGAGTCTCCTTGGCGTGAAGCTCGGCGCGCGGAGGAGCCCCTGCGGGACGAGGCCCTGCGGGGAGCCGCCGGTGGTAACATCGCTCCATGGTGACCGAAGAGGAGCTGGCAGAGCAGCGCGTCGGCACGCGGATCGGCCCCTGGGCGGTGGAGAGCGTCCTCGGGGTCGGCGGCATGGCGAGCGTCTTCTTTTGCCGGCGGGCCGACGGGTGCGTGGCGGCGGTCAAGCTCCTGCACGCCGAGCTCGCCGAGATCGAGGCGGTGCGAAAGCGGTTCTTGCGCGAGGGGCCGATCGGGAGCGCGCTGGCCGCCGTGGCGCCGCTCTGCGAGGGGCTCCCCCAGGTGCTGGAAGCCGCGGCCACGGACGACGGCCTCGTCTACATGGCCATGGAGGTGCTCGAGGGAGAGACCGTGTTCGACCGCATGGCCCGGCACGGGACGCTCCCCGTCGGCCAGGTGATCGCGCTCGCCGAGCGGGTCCTCGACGTGCTGATCGTGGCGCACGAGCACGGCGTCGTTCACCGCGATCTCAAGCCCGAGAACCTCCACATCGGCAACGACGGGCGCGTGCGGGTGCTGGATTTCGGCCTCGCGCGCGTCCTCGACCCGCTGCTCGAGGACGTCGCCGGAGTGCCGGAGATGACGAAGACCGCGACGGGCGTGTCGATCGGCACCGACGATTACATGGCCCCCGAGCAGGCCCTGGGCCTCATCGCCGAGATCGACGGCCGGACGGACCTCTTCGGCCTCGGAGCGACGATGTTCCGGCTGCTCGCGGGCCGCACGATTCACGGCAACCTGGACGACGCGCGCCTGCTCATCGCGGTCGCCACGGAGAGGGCGCCGCCCCTCGCGATGCACGCCCCCACGGCGCCGCCCGGCCTGTGCGCCGTTGTCGACCGCGCCCTCGCCTTCCTCAAGCAGGAGCGTTATCCCGACGCGAGGACGATGCGCGCCGATCTCGCCGCCGTGCGCGCCGGCCGCGAGCCGCCTTATGCGACGGCCGCTGCGCGGCAGCCGCGCGGGGCGACGGGGGCGTAGGGGACCAGGGGCAAGCAGCGCTCCAGGTGGAACCAGAGGGCGGGACGGCCGGAAGAAAGATCAACGATCTCCCCGCCTTCGCGGCCCCCCTCTCCCGGCCAAGGCCGGTCGCACTGGAAGGGTGAGCGCGCCTGGGCCGGACGTCGAGCCCGCCGCTCGCGTCGACGTGCTGCCGGAGCCTTGCTGCGCGCTTGCCAGCGCCCGCAAGCTCTGCGGAGATCGCCCGCGCGCGGCGACGCCGATGGGCATCGCCGCGTCCCCACGACGAAGCGGACTGGAGATCACGATGAAAATCCGCGTGCTCGCGCTCCCCCTCTTCATGTTCACGAGCGCCGCTTCGGCCGGCGCCCCGCCGCCGAACTTCTCGCAGCAGGTCTATCTGTGCAACAGCCATCTTCAAGCGAAGGTCGATATCACCTTCGGCCAGACCACCAGCACCGCGACCGTCCAGTCCCAGTCCGGGCAGGTCAAGGACAATCCGTTCGTACCAGGCATCGAGAGCGGCATGGAGTACGCCGTGTTCGTCGCCTCCTCGGTCAAGCCCAGCTCGACCGCGTCCTGGTCGACGCTGAGCGCGCAGCAGGCCGGCCTGGTCGGCGCGCCGCAGGCCCCTATCTCCACCGGCAACAGCACGTTCTTGAACTCGTCATCGTGCCAGATCCAGGGCACGGTGATCATCTCGACCGGCTGTCCCAGCGCCAGCGGCATGAACCAGGACTACAAGACCATCGAGCGCACCTGGGTCGGCTGCGGCCTGTGATCGCAGGGCCTTGACTCGATTTCCCACGGCGGAGTCCGCTCCGGCCCGAGTCGTCACACGGCCGGTCATCGCTTGCTCAGCGGCCGCGCGATCTGGACGATCTTCTCCCGCGCGAACTTGCACGCCTCGTCGTCGTCCGTGGCGGCGGGCCAGAGCAGCTCCATGTACCCGGGCTGGACATCGAACGGCAGGGGCTTGGTCCGGAGGTGCGGCCTGACGGCGCGGATGTCGTCGGCGACGATCTCGGGCACGGTCGCCAGCATCGCGGTGCCGTCGATCAGCGCGCCCAGGTTGGAGAAGGTCGCGACGGAGCACCGGATCCTCCGGGTCTTGCCGAGCAGGTCCTCCACGAAGCCGCGCAGGTCCCCGTTGTACGAGACGATGACGTGATCGTGCGCGAAGTACTGGGACTCCGTCAGCTTGCGCAGGCGCGCGTGGCGCGGGTCGTACAGGCAGGTGAAGCCGGTCCTCAAGAGCCGCTGCCGGCGGACGTTCGAAGGTAGATCGTCGGCGACCGAGATCGCCGCGTCGACGCCGCCCGCGAGCGCCGCGCCCACGGTGCGGAACTGCACGGGCACGGCGACGACGCGCACGCGCGGCGCCTCGCGCTCGAGCACGCGCAAGAGCGGCGGGAGCAGCCACACCTCGGCCGTGTCGGAGAGCCCGAGGCGGAGGGTGCGCTCGCACGTCTTCGGGTCGAAGGTCGGCGGCGCCAGCGCGGCCTCGATCAGGGCGCCGAGGTGCGGCTTCAGCGACGCGCGCAGCCGTTCGCCGCGGCTCGTCAGCGCGAGCCCGCGCCCGCTCCGCACGAAGAGCGGCGCGCCGACCGTCGTGGTCAGGCGCCGGAGCGCGGCGCTCACCGCCGGCTGCGTCAGGTACAGCCGGCTCGCCGCCTCGGTGACGCTGCCTGCCTCCGCGACGACGGCGAAGACGCGGAGCAGGTTCAGGTCGAGGTTCCTTCCATAAATATCAGGCATGTCGAGAATACATCGTATTCATTGGAGCAATGAAACGCGAGCGCCTAGGGTGACGGCATGACGACGACGAACACCACCAAGCTCGGCAAAACTGGCCCCTCCGTCTTCCCCCTCGCCCTCGGCTGCATGAGCATGGCCGGGGGCAGCCCCTACGGCGAGAGCGACGAGGCGGAGAGCATCGCGACGATCCACGCGGCGCTCGATCGGGGCGTGAGCCTCCTCGACACCGGCGACTTCTACGGCATGGGCAAGAACGAGATGCTCGTCGGCCGGGCGATCAAGGACCGGCGCGACAAGGCCGTGCTCAGCGTGAAGTACGGCGGCCTGCGCGCGCCCGACGGCACCTTCCTCGGCTTCGACGCCCGCCCGATGGCGACGAAGAGCTTCCTCGCCCATAGCCTGTCGCGCCTCGGCGTCGACTACATCGACGTCTACCGGCCCGCGCGCCTGGACCCGGCGGTGCCGATCGAGGACACCATCGGCGCCATCGCCGACATGGTGAAGGCGGGCTATGTCCGCCACATCGCCCTCTCCGAGGTGGGCGCGGAGACGATCCGCCGCGCGGCGAAGGTGCACCCGATCGTGGACCTCCAGATCGAGTACGCGGTCGTGAGCCGCAGCCCGGAGGCGACGATCTTCCCCGCGCTCGCCGAGCTCGGCATCGCGGTCACCGCGTACGGCGTGCTCTCGCGCGGCCTGCTGGCCGGGAGCAAGCCGGCCGGCGCGGGCGACATGCGGGCCCACCTGCCGCGCTTCTCGGGCGAGAACGCCCGGAAGAACCAGGCCCTCGTCGACGCCTTCGCTCGCCTCGCCCAGGGGCGCGGCGTCACCCCCGCGCAGCTCGCGATCGCCTGGGTCCGCGCCAAGGGCGCCGCGCAGGGCGTCACGGTGATCCCGACGATGGGCGCGCGCACGCGGAAGCAGCTCGAGGATGCCCTCGCCGGCCTCGAGATCGCGCTGGCGCCCTCCGACCTCGCCGAGATCGAGGCCGCCGTCCCCGCGGAGGAGATCGCCGGCGCCCGCTACCCCGCGCCCATGATGGCGATGCTCGACAGCGAGAAGTGACCTCGCGATAGCGGCGGCGGCTCACGAGCTCATCGTGTCTTGGCGACCACGGCGAGGAGGGTGTCGAGATCGATCGGCTTCTTGAGCAACGCACACACGTCCAGGGTGGCCGCTTTGGCCTCCAGCGAGTCGACGCCCGACAGGATCGCCACCGGGATGTCCGCCAGGGCGGGCTCCCGTCGCTTGAGCGCGAGGAACTCCCAGCCATTGATCTCCGGCATCATGAGATCGAGCAGGATGATGCTCGGGCGGAGGCCGCGGCGGAGCAGATCCAGCGCCACCGCGCCATTCTCCGCGCACACGACCTCGTAGCCGAATGCCTGCAAGAGCTCCTCCACGACGGCGCGAAACCCGCTGTCGTCATCGACGATCAAGACACCGTCGTGAGGATCATCCTGCGGGCTCATCGAGACCT
Source organism: Sorangium sp. So ce124 (assembly GCF_051525235.1). Lineage (NCBI taxonomy): Bacteria > Pseudomonadati > Myxococcota > Polyangiales > Polyangiaceae > Sorangium > Sorangium sp. So ce124. The sequence goes on along the minus strand of NZ_CP150312.1, from coordinate 1,809,454 downwards.
CCGGCCGGCGGAGACACCTCGGTCGGCAGAGCGTCGCGGCGCCGGCGCAGGGGGAGCTCCACGATGAAGGCAGCCCCCGCGCCGAGCTCGCTCTCGACCCGGATCGAGCCATCATGGGCGTCCACGATCTGGCGGCTGATGTACAGCCCCAGGCCGAGACCGCCGTAGTGCTGCGCCGAGACGCCTCGCTCGAAGCGTTCGAAGATGTACGGCACGCAGCCCGCATCGATCCCGATGCCGCGATCGGCGACGACCAGCCTGGCCACCTCGCCCTCGGCCGCGACGCTGATCTCGATCGGCTTGCCCCTCCCATACTTGATGGCGTTCAGCACCAGGTTCGTCACCACCTGCTCCAGACGGGCCCTGTCCCACATACCCACCACGGGAGCGTCTGCCCGCCAGCTCACTGTACTTCCTGCCTGCTTCAGCTCCACGTCGAAGTGCTCCACGACCTCCTGCGAGAGCGCCCGGAGATCGACGTCTCCCAGCCTCAGATCGAGCTTGCCTGCCTGGATCCGAGCCACGTTGAGCAGATCTTCGATGAGCCTGACGAGCCGCTGGCACTGCCGCTCGGCCATCCTGGCCAGCTTCGTCGCGCCGGCGGGGAGCGCCGTCGCCTCGCGCATCAAGCCTTGCACGGCGAGCTTCAGGCCCGCGATGGGGGTGTAGAGCTCATGTGAGGCGATCGACAGGAAGTCGTCGCGCATCCGCACCGCTGCTTCGGCGGCGGTCCGGGCCCTCTGCTCGTGCTCCAGGAGCAGGGCGCGCTCCGCCTCGATCTTCTTCCGCTCCGTGATGTCCGTGGAAATGCCGCCGACCGCGTACGGGACGCCGGCGGCGTCGCGAAGAGGGAACTTGATGGTGAGATAGGTGTGCACGCCATCGTCCTCGGGCATCACCTCTTCGTCCTTCAGCGCCGTGCCGGCGAGGAGCGCCCGCCGGTCGAAAGCGCGGAGCGCCTCGGCGTGCTCCCGAGAGAACACGTCATCGTCGCTCTTGCCCACGATGGCCTCGCGCGTGATGCCGAACAGCTCCTCGAAGCGGCGGTTGACGAGGAGGTAGCGCCCGTCGATGTCCTTGACGGCGAGGATGGCCGTCGAGCTGTCGATGATGGCGCGCAGGAGCTCCTGGCTCGTGCGCAACGCCTCCTCCGCGCGCCTGCGCTCCTCCGCGACCTTCCGCAGCGCCGCCTCCGTCCGCTCGTGCTCGGCGATCTTCTGCCTGAGCTGGGCGTTGGCATGGCGCAGGTCGGCGGTGCGCTCGGCGACCTGCTGCTCCAGCCGCTCTTTCGCCCGGGCCTCTTCTGTCAGGCGAGCATCGAAGGCGAAGATGGATTTCAGGTCCATCTCGATCACGTCGCGACACTGCTCCATGAGCGCCTGGTAGGCCTTGCTGTAATGGTTCGCGCGGTCATCCAGCACGCAGATGGTTCCGAAGATATCCCCTGTGGGCCACGTGATCGGGAAACCGAGATAAGATATCATGCCGAGCTCGATGTCCGGGTTCGACTTCCACTGCTCGTCCTGCAGGGCGTCAGGGATCAGCAGCGGCGTCCGGGTCTTCATCACGCTCTCGCAGTAGAGCCCGGAGCCGAGGCGCGCTCGTTCGTTGGGCGGGAAAGGGTTCCCCTTCGACTCGCTGGAGACGCAGACGACGATCTCCGGCGGCTCGATCCTCATGATCAGAGCGGCCGGGACGCGCAGGATCTCCGCGAGGAGATCGGTCATCTCCTGCCACTTGCGAGCGATGTCCGTCGGGATGTCGGTCGCGACCGTGCTCGACTGGGTTCTTCGGCCGCTCCCCGGCGGAGGGCTCTTCGTCCCGAGCTCGTCCGTACGTTGCTCCGGCGGGCAGCCAGAGGCGGCCTTATGCGGCCCGAAGCCCGCGCGCTCGGCGCGCTCCGCGGGCGCGGTCTCGCCCGGCCCGGGGTGGCGGGCATGGTCGACAACGAGCGCGCCTGGCTCCGTGTGATCGTCGGGTCCGGTACGCATGCTCCCCCACGATGACGAATCGTGCGAAGGGCGATCGGGTTGTCAAGCAATCCACAATTACGCTCACCGACCCCCCAAGCGATCCTGCAGGCAACGTACGCGCCCCGGACCTGGTGACGTCACGCCGGCCGGCACGCCGCCGCCCGGGCGAGCGCGGCTGCTCCCGGGCGCCGTCCCGCGCCGCCGCGGTGGCCTGCTCGTGGAGCCGGGCGGCCTCCAGGTCTTCCCCCGCGGAGCCGGGCGATCTCGGCGCGGATCAGGGCGTGCTTGTGAAGGAAGCCGTCGGGGCCGCTCCCCGCCCGCGCGCCAAGCTGCCGCTCGCGCTCCACGAGCCGCTGAGGGATGGGGAGCGCCGGCTGCGGGGAGGGCCCCCGCCTCGTCGCAGCCGCGGAGGGACTGGCCATGTTATACCTCGCCTATGTCCACCAAAGGACGTGTCGCGCAGGTGCTGCTGCTGCCCCGCCACGAGCGAGCCGGGATGGCAGAAGAGGTGCTCTCCAGTCTGAATGCCCGGCACCGGCACGTCATCGACGCATAGAGCCAGCTGGCAGGAAAGGAGGCTCCATGAAGCTGTACTTCAGCCGAAACTTGAATCCACGGGTCGCCGTTGCCGTGGCGCGCTACCTCGATGCACCCGTGGAATACGTCCACGCGGCTCCTCTCGACCCGTCACAGCAGGAGAAGTTTCGAGCGCTGAATCCGAACCTGCGCGTGCCCATCCTGGTCGAGGGGGACCAGTCGCTCTGGGAAACGGACGCGATCGCGTGCCGTCTTTCGCAGCTCACGGGCTCGGACTTCTGGCGCACCGGCGCCGCGCAACCGGAGATGATCCGCTGGTTGAGCTGGGGCACGCACAACTTCGTCGCCGCGTGCGACAAGGTCCACTTCGAGCGCGTGACGAAGCAGCGCTACGGGCTCGGTCCCATCCGCGACGACGTCGTGGCGGAGGGGCTCTCGGGGTTTGCCGGAGCGGCGACGCTGCTCGAGCAGGTCCTGAGCGGCAGGGACTGGCTCGTCGGGAGCGCGGCTTCGTATGCAGACTTTCGCATGGCGTCGGTGCTTCCGTTCGCGGATCTCGCCGGCCTTCCGCTGGCGGACTACCCGCACGTCGCGGCCTGGCACGCGCGCCTGTGGCAGCTCGACGCCTGGCGCGATCCGTTCGCGGGGCTCGACGCCCCGGAGCTCCCGCAGGTGCCGCGCGCCGATGCCACCGGAGCGAAGCCTCCGTCGGTCTGAAAGCCGGGAAGGCCCTGCTGTCGAAGCCGTCGAGGACATGCTACAATTCGCGAACATGGCCACTGCCACCGGTCGAACATGGTGACGCCCCGGCGCATCTTCGTGATGGGCGATCCGCAGGCGCCGATGGCCAAGGTGATGGCCGTGCTCGCGACGCACGCTTTGCTCGGCGCGGACGGCCGGCTGGCCGACGACGTCGTGCTCGTGTCGATCGGCGATCACTTCGACTATGACCTCGATGATCCGGTGGGCGCGGGCGCGGAGGGGCTCCGCACGCTGCGCTGGCTGGCGAGCCACGATCCTGCGCAGGTGAGGCTCCTGTTCGGCAATCATGACGCTGCGCGGGTCATGGAGCTCGCCGGCCTCGACGACGTGCGGTTCGCCGCGGCGCGCGCGCTCGGGCGCTCGATCAGCGAGACCAGGCGGCGTGAGGGCGCCGAGGCCGCCGCCCGGCGCCAGCGCGACGAGTTCGCGGCGCAGTTCCCCGATGTGGCGACCTCGGGGCTCGCGGCGCGCGATTACGCGTCGTTCAGCGAGTCCCAGCGCGAGCTCGTCATCGAGCTGCTGCTCTGCGGCCGCTTTCATCTCGCGCTCTCAGGCGTGCTGCCCGACGGCCGCGCGGTGCTGCTGACCCACGCGGGCGTGACCACGCGCGAGCTCGCGATGCTGGGCATGCCGGACGAGCGCGATCCGCATCGACTGGCGGCGGCCCTCGAGCGACAGATGCGGGCCGCGGTCGACGCGCGGCGCACGGGATGGCAGCGCGGCGAGCGCACGCCGCTTTCGCTCGAGCCTCTCCACGTCGCAGGCGCCGCAGGCAACGAGGGTGGCGGCCTCCTCTATCATCGACCTGCGCACATCGATCGCCCGGGCGGCGATCCGGCATGGGAGCTCGATCCGGCACGGCCACGGCGCTTCGAGCCGCGTTCACTCCCGCGCGGCCTGCGGCAGGTCGCCGGTCACACCGGTCACAGGAAGTGCAAGGCGGAGCTCGGTCACGACTGGCTCACGGCGGCAGCGCACCGGAAGGAGATCGGAGGAATCCGCACGCTGCGCGCCGACGGCGACGTCGTCGTGTACGACCTCGGAATCCTGGACGATCGGCCCGGAACGACGGACCTCTACCTGATCGACGGGGAGATGCGGTTTGCCGCAGCCACCGATTACGCTTTGCTCCCGCTGGCCGAGCTGATCGTCCCCTCGTGAACCCGATGCGGGTGATTGCCGCTCGTCATCGACCGATTTTTCCGGGAGGCGGTGCAGGTCGAGCCGGCCTCGTGGCCTGAGCGCGCCGCGATGATCAGGCCCCCATCTCGAGGTCGGGCGCGGGATCACGGAAGAGGCGGGTAAACGCTCAAATCACCCGAACATATCGCGCTCGCTCCGGGCGGCGCCGTTCCCCTGCTCGTCGACCGCACGTTCGTGCTGCGCGAGAATATCGCGATCTCGGATATCTCGCCGAGACGTTCCCCGGCTCCTCGGCGACGGCACGCCGCGTGCTCGCGCTGAGGTGATGCGCTGGGCAGCGTTCCTCAACTCCGACGTGCACAAGGCCTTCAGGCCGATCTTCACGCGGCATCGGTTCCTCGCCGACCCCACGTTCGCCGCGCCCTTCGACGACTCGACACGGACGCACGTGCTCGAGTCCCTGAACCGACTCATCGATGAGTCTACCTGATCGACCACGAGGATCCCATGCTCCAGAATCTCCGCGTCACCTCTCGCACTTCGAGGTTCGTGAAGAGCGCCGTCATCGTGGCGACCGTCGCGGTGGGCCTGCTCACCCGCCCCGCGGTCGCGGTGCACGAGCCGATCGTCACGCCGCTCCTGACGAAGGAGCTCGCCAACATCCCCGGCAAGGAGGTGCTGATGCTCACCGTCGTCTACCCCCCCGGCGGCGCCGATCCGGTGCACCGTCACGACGCCCACGCCTTCATCTACGTCCTCGAGGGCTCGATCGTGATGGGCGTGAAAGGCGGCAAGGAGGTGACTCTCACCCCTGGCCAGACCTTCTACGAGGGGCCCAACGACATCCACACCGTCGGCCGGAACGCGAGCACCACGAAGCCCGCGAAGTTCCTTGTCGTGCTCGTGAAAGACCGTGGCGTGCCCGCGCTGCTGCCGGTCAAATGATGGATCTCGCGTGGGATACCTGAGGATCTTGTCTCCCGCCGAGGTCGACCCCGGGGGCGCGAAGGGTGAGCCCGTCCGTGCGTTCTCGCGGCGTCGCGCTACTTCCTCTTCGCGTCGTCGACGTAGGGGGCGGGCACCCAGCGGTAGGACGCTCCGTCTCTCCGGACGTGGCCCAGCCCGGGAAACGGGGCGTGGGTGTGCGCGACGAGGTAGCCCTTGTCGGCCGCGTCGGCGAGCGCCTTCTTGCGCGTCTCCACGGCCGTCGGCGCGTTCACGTCGAAGGCCACCGCCACCGAGGGATCGTCGAACTGAACGGCCATGATGTGAACGAGGTCGCCCCACAGAACGAGCCTCTGGCCGCCGCTCTCGAGAGCGTACAGCGTGTGGCCGGGCGTGTGGCCGTACGCCGGCTCCGCGCGGAACCCCGGAAAGAACTCGGCCGCTCCGGTGAACGGCTTCACTTGCCCGGCGTCGAGGTACGGCTGCAACGTGGCTTGCGCCGCGGCGTAGAACTGGGCTTGCATCCCCGAGGCCTTCGCGGCGGCCGCCTTGTCCATCCAGTAGTCGAGTTCCTTCTGGTTCACGTGGACGGTGGCGTTCGGGAAGGCCCTCTTCCCGCCGATCACGAGCCCGCCGGCGTGATCCGGGTGAGCGTGCGTGAGGAAGACGTCGGTGACGCTCTCGGCGCTCACGCCCACAGCAGAGAGCGACGCAGGGAGCTTCCCGGTCGTGGGGCCCATGAGCTCTGCGCACCCGGTGTCGACGAGGATCGTCCTGCCGTTCCTGTGGATCAGGAAGGTGTTGAAGGACACGTCGATCGGCGACCTCTGGAAGGATTGCGCGAGGAGCTTGTCGACCTCACCCGGCTTGGCATTGAGGACGAGGTCTTTCGAGATATCCAGGCCGAACGTGCCGTCGGAAAGCACGGTCACGTCGATGTCGCCCACGCGCGTGTGATAAAAGCCCGCCTGACGCCTCTCGCCGCCGGACGGAATCGGCGCGCTCGCCGCCGGAGACGGCGCCGGTGCCGGTGCCGCAGGCGTCGCGGCGGGCTGCTCCGGAGCCGCCGGGCTCACCGGAGCGCTGCTGCGCGGCGGGGCCGGGGCGGCGCACGCGGCGGGGAGGGTCAGAGCGCCTCCGAGCAGCAGGAGTGAGGCCGCGATGGACGCGATTCGCCGCGTGGAAATCATCCGCATGATCGTCTTTCTCTCCGGGCTCTCTTCGGTCGTCGGCGGCGAGCGAGCGCTGCTCGCCGTCCTCCGGCGGGATGGCGGCCCGTGTTCGCCGCCCGTTCGTCGTTGCACCGTACGTCCCGGCAGGTAGACTTTCTATGCCTGAAACATCAAAAAAATAAACCGATCGTCCAACGAGGGGCCGAGGAGGAGTGTCCTCGCGGCGATCGCGGACGCGCAGCTCGCGCGGCCGCTCAGCGACATGCACGAGGACCTCGCGCGCGGCTGGACGATCGACGATCTCGCGCGCAGCGCGCGGATGTCTCGCTCCGCTTTCGCGGAGAGGTTCCGGAGCACGGTGGGCCAGACGCCGCTCGAGTATCTGAGGCGGATCCGGATGGACCGCGCGCGCGGGCTCCTGCGGGAGGGCGTCCCCATCGCCGAGGTTGCCCATCGCGTCGGCTACGACTCGGCCATTTCGTTCACGCGCGCGTTCCGGCGCGTGACCGGCGGCACCCCGGGGGCGTACCAGCGCAGGCCCGAAAGCGGAGCGAGGCCCGACGACGCGCGCGGGGAGGAGTCGAGGCGGTCATCGTCATGACGGCGGCGTTCGAGCCTCCAGCGACCCCGCCGCGGCGATCCTCACCGGACGGTGAATTTTGGCAAGCGCTGTCGCATCTGTGGCGGGAGGCGACGAGCTCTGGACCGTGCAGCTCGACGGGCGCAGCGCGGCCCGGCGGGTCTCCGGGCAGATCGGATGTGCTCCTCGCCCCGTGCGCTCCGGTGCGAGCGCCCCGAAACCGAGGAGGAACGATGCGCCGTCACGGCAAAATTGGCTTTTTGCTATTCCGTACGCTTGGCATGTTGTTCGGCTTCGCGCTGCTGCCCGATGCGGCGCGCGCGGCCACCACCGCGATCACGTACACCATCGGCCACGCCGATTGCGGCGCGAACAACAGCTTCGCGCTGTACATGAACGGCACGCTGCTCGACACCGTGCCAAGCTCGAACGACTGCGAGTGCAACTCCCCGCCGCTCCGGGTGAGCATCACCGATCCGGCGTTGCTCGAGCTCTACAACCCCGCGAGCTGTAACGACTTCCAGGTCGCAACGGTCGGTGATGAGTTCGTTTTGTGGGGCTACATGCGCATCGACGTCACGTCGGACGAGGGAGCGGCGTCAGCGTGTCTTTTCGACGCCAACATGATCACCCACAACTGCGCCGACCGGGATATCTGCGAAGCCTATGAGGTCAACCCGTTCCCCGTGGGGAGCGCGGACGGGGATGGCGACGGCCTCATGGCGGGTGCGGGCTCGGGGTGCGACAACTGCTCCGCCACCGCCAACCCGGACCAGAGCGACGCCGACGGCGACGGGTTCGGTGATGCGTGCGATCGCTGCGTGGGCCCGGGATCGGACGACAGCGACGGCGATGGGCTCTGCGAAGGGGAGGACAACTGCGACGCGACCGCCAACCCGGACCAAAGCGACGCCGACGGCGACGGGTTCGGTGATGCGTGCGATCGCTGCGCAGGCCCGGGGTCGGACGACTTCGACTCGGATACGATCTGCAACGGGCCGGACAACTGCTACTTCTACGCCAACCCGGACCAGAGCGACGCAGACGGCGATGGCGTGGGCGACCGCTGCGACAACTGCGCGGACACGCCGAACCCCGGCCAGGAAGACTACGACCTGAACGGCCGCGGCGACGCGTGCGACGCCTGCTACGCGTCCGGGGACCTCGACTTCGACAGCGACGGGGTCTGCGACTCGGCGGACAACTGCGCGGACCGCACCAACCCCGACCAAGCCGACAACGACGGCGACGGGTTCGGCGACGCCTGCGACGGCTGCAGAGGCTCCGGGTTCGACGACGTCGACTTTGACGGGGTCTGCGACGGGGAGGACAACTGCTACGGCTTCAACCCGAACCAGAGCGACGCCGATGGCGACGGCGTGGGCGACGCCTGCGACCACTGCGCAGGCCCAGGGAAGTACGACAGCGACGGCGATGGGCTCTGCGGAGGAGAGGACAACTGCACAGCGACCGCCAACCCGGACCAGAGCGACGCCGACGGCGACGGCGTGGGCGACGCCTGCGACAACTGCGCGGCCACGCCGAACTCCGGCCAGGAAGACAGCGACGGTGACGGCGTGGGCAACGCCTGCGACGCCTGCGCAGGATCGGGCGGGGTAGACGGCGACAGCGATGGGCGCTGCGACGGAGCGGACAACTGCCCGTTCAACCACAACCCCGACCAGGCCGACAGCGACGGTGATGGCGTGGGCAACGCCTGCGACGCCTGCGCAGGATCGGGCGGGGTAGACGGCGACAGCGATGGGCGCTGCGACGGAGCGGACAACTGCCCGTTCAACCACAACCCCGACCAGGCCGACAGCGACGGTGACGGCGTGGGCGACGCCTGCGACGTCATCTGCGTGATGATCCAGCGGGGCACCTTCGGCCAGGTGGCGGACACGGCGATCTGGGCGCTGTACCCGAGCTACAACGAGGGCAGCTCTCCCTATCTCCACACGGGCCTGAGCAGCGGCGCGGAGAAGAACGCGCTGTACCGTTTCGAGCTCGACTCCATCCCGTACGGGGCCACCGTCGAGTCGGCCACGTTCAGCACCACGCTCTACAGCTCCGGCACGGGGGAGATCCGGGTGCACCGCATCAACGCCTCCTGGGCGGAGTCCACGGTGACCTGGAGCAGCTTCGCCGACAGCTTCGAGCCGGCCGTCGAGGCGACGTTCCTCGGGGCGTCGTCCGGCGTCGCGACCGTCGACCTGACCGAGCTCGTCCAGGCGTGGGTCGACGGCGTGCACCCGAACCACGGTTTCCTCCTGGAGGAGGACCTGACGGCGCTCACCAGCTACCGTTCGAGCGAGCACGACATCCTCGGCGACCGCCCCTCGCTCGAGGTGTGCTTCCACTGAGCTCCCGTCGTACCGCGCCTCCGCTCAGGCGGAAGGCACGACGGTGATCTCTCCGGTCGTGTACAGCGCGGAGGTATCCCAGGCGAGCCCGGGGGCGAGCGGCAGGGCGATGTGCACGTCAGCGAAGGTCCCTGTGAGCTCTCCGCTCCAGCCGAGCAGGGCGACGGTGTCCCCGGCCTGGAACGGCGCCGTGTCGTCCGCCGGGACCACCTCCAGCACACCATCGAGGCTCACGTCCCCGTCCACGACCAGGAGCGGCGCGGCGCCCGGGCCCGCGACGGTGGCGCTCAGCGTGGCGCTCGGGCCCTGGCTGTAATCGCCGACCACGTCCGTCGAGGCGTAGACCTCTCCCACGGAGAGCGCGCCGGCCTGCGTATTGGCGAGATCGCCGACGAAGCTGCCAGTGCTCAGGCGGCCGCCGGCGAAGTCGAAGTCGCGCGCCTGGATCTCGATCGCGCCCGCGGCGAGCTCCCCGCGCGTGAGGCGCACGATGGGCTCCGGGCCAGGCGTTCCGCCTTCGAACAAGGGCGTGATCCGGAGGAGGCCGCCGATGCTGACCTTGCCTCGCCCGTCGACGAGGAGCGACGGGGAAATCGAGAAGGTCGCGTAGATCGTCACATCGGAGAATGCCAACGGGTTTGAGACAGGCCGGACGAGAATCCTATGAGGGGATCGCGACGAGGGGCGCGTTCCGGCTCTGGGCCCCAACCGGTCGAGATCGGGGCGGCCGCGGCACGGCGGTGGGCGCGTCGCTGGTCGTGCCCGTGTGCGGCGGCGCCGCGGCCGCGCAGGCGTCGTCGTCGATGGACAGCGGGTTGATGGCTACCGAAGCGGGCGGCCTGCGCACGACGGGCGGGCCGTTCGGGAAGCGTTCAGGATGCGCGGCGTAGGCCGTGTCGAGGGCGACCTGGCGCCGAGCCGCGATATCATCGACGCGGCCGTAGAATACATCAGCAGGTGTGAAGAGCGCAAGGCCAGAATGCTGATGAAGGTCGTTATACCAGCTGAAGAACTCCTGGCACCACGCTCGTGCATGAGCCAGCGAGGCAAAGCGGTCCGGATAGTCGGGCTGGTATTTAAGCGTCTTGAACTGCGACTCGGAGAAGGCGTTGTCATCGCTGACGTGAGGCCGGCTGAAGCTACGAACGACGCCGAGCGAGCCGAGGAGCTGAGCGAGCCCCTCCGACCTCATCGCGGAGCCGCGGTCGGCGTGCACGGTGAGCGAGCCGGGCTCGACGCCGTGGCGGGCGACAGTCTCTGCGAAGAGGTGCTCGGCGAGCTCCGCGCTCTCGCGCTCAGCGAGCAGCCAGCCGACGGTCATGCGACTGAACAGGTCGAGGACGACGTACAGGCAGTAGAAGACCCCGGGCAGCGGCCCGCGCAGCTTGGTTATATCCCACGTCCAGATCTGGTTGGGGGCCGTGGCGGTGAGGGTCGGCTTGACATGCTTCATCGGCCCACGCTGCGCGCGTCGCTCGCCGCTCTCGCGGGACGCCGCGAGCAGGCGGTACATCGTGCGGATGGAGGCGAGGTAGACGCCGCGCGACAGCAGCGTCGCGTAGACCTCCGGCGGGGGCTGGTCGACGAACTCGTCGCTGTGCAGCACGTCGAGCACGGCTTGCCGCTCGGGGTCGCTGAGCCGGCGTGGGCTCGGAGCGGGCCCGGTCAGCGCGGGCAGCTTCGCGGGCTGGGTCTGCCGGTAGAGCGTGGCGCGGCTGACGCCGAGTGCCGCACACGCCTGGGCGATGGAGACGTGCGGGTCATCGAGCTCTTCGATGATGTCCATCAGCGCTCTTCGTCGTTCGTGAGGTTGATGCCCAGAATGGAAGAGACTTTTTTTTGAAGATCGATGAGCTTCTCAGCGAGCGCGAGCTTCTCCTCGAGCCGCGCCGAGCGCTTCTCGAGCTCGGCGATGCGCCGGTCCTTCGCGTCCTGCTTCGGCTTGCGGCCGGGCTTGCGCCCCGAGAGGGCCTCGCTGCCGTGGAGGGCGAGTTGCTTGCGCCACGCCGTCAGGAGGGAGCTGTAGATGCCCTCACGGCGCAGGAGCGCCTCGATGTCCCCGCGCTGGGTGCACGCGGCCGCCTCGCGCACGATGCGCAGCTTCTCCGCCGCCGAGAACTTCCGCCTCTTGCCCGCCTTCGGCATGGTCTCGACGGCGACGCCACTCGGGCGGGGAGCAGCGCCCTGCGCCGCTGGGGCGGGGGTAGGATCGACGGATCGGAGATGGGAAGGCTTCGGCACGAGTCAGGTCCATTCTCCGCCCTCTCACCACAGATTTCTAGGGGGAGCCTGTCTCAACCGACGTTGGCACAGAGGGCATCGCCGCTGTTGCGCCATGATGCGTAGGGCTCGTTCACCCAGACGAACCCGTGGCCGTACGTGGAGCGGATCTCCGTCTCTTCCGTCACGAGGGTTCCATAAGCGCCGACCGTGAGCTCGCCATAGCCGGCGGCCCCGACGCGCAGCAGCCCCTCGTTGGTCCAGGTGGCGTCCCAGCCCCTCACGATCGCCGAGCTCGCGAAGTTGTAGGGCCCGCCGGGACGGGTCTCGATCTGCGCGTTCGCGGTGAATATCTGGGCCCCCTGCTCGACGCGCAGCCTCGCGCCGCCGTTCGCGCCCACGACGAACTCGCCCGCGTTGACCCACCTCGTCGCGGAGCCCGTGACGTTCACGTCGCCCTGGCAGATCTGGCACGTCGCGATGAATACGTTGTTCGAGAAGAAGCTCCCTCCCTGCTTGATCTCGAGGACGCTGAGCTCCTCCGAGCGGCCGATGTACGCGTTCGTCTGGCTCGTCAGGGAGGCGTCGTACCCCTCGACGAGCACGTATCCGAAGGCCGAATAGCCGCGCACGCCGAGCACGAGGTCGTCGGTGGTCACCTGGGCGCCCCGTTTCACGAGGAGCGAGCCGGACGCCCCGGTGCGGAGCCCGAGCGCGAGCGGCCCATGGTTGATCCACCGCGAGCCGTATCCGATGACCTGGACCCTGCCGCTGGAGTAGGCGGCCGCCGCCACCGAGGCGCCGGCGCTGATCAACGTCCCCTGGTGGCTGACAATCACCTCTCCCATCGGCTCCTCAGCGTTGAGCGCGCTGCCGACCACCAGCGCGTTCGACCCGAGATCCCACGGGTCGCCCGGGTCAGCGACAGCGGGCGTCACACTCCCCGAGACAGACACGCCGGCAGAGGCCGGCCCGGCCGCGCCCATCGAAGCTGCCACGAGCAATACCGAGAAAACGGTTCGAGCTTGTTGGTTCATGCGCTGTACCTCTCCATGAGAAAATTCACTTCATGCTGAATTCCCCTCGCCAACAATGTGCCCCTGAAACGGGAATTTTGTGAATTGCATTACACGTCCCCACATCAGAGACGTTATCACCCGTTCTGATCCGCTTGCAGGGGATCAGGTCATCGTTTTCGAGGTGCGAAGGCAGGTTTTGAGGTGAGAGAGTACACAGGATCATTCAAAAGAAAAATCCTCCTGAGGCTCCTCGCTCCAGGAGGACCGACCGCCCCGACGTTCGAGGCGAGAGCGCCTCAGGAGGACGTCCATCGGTGCGAGCACAGGGCGCCCTCTCGATACAGGTCCCTGACGGCGTGATGGATCTCTTGGAGAGCGGCAGCGAGGACGAGGCTGCCACCTCGCCGGAGCGAGCATGGCAGCGCGGCGCTCATGGCTTGTAGAACGAGGGGTCGAACACCTGCCCCAGCACCGATTTTCCGATCGTCGAAAGGAGCTGATCGTCGTTGTCGTGCCGCAGGTAGAACGTGAGATCGCGGAGGATGCGCTCCACGGGGCTCGGGCGGATCAGCGAGCGAGCGCCGCAGGCGCGGATGGCGTGGTCCACCGTCTCCGCCGCGAGGTGCTCGATGACGTGCCGCGCGCGGATCCCCGCGAGCTGCGCCTCGGCGTGGCGCGCCTCGTCCCAGAGCGAGGCGACGTGGCGTAGCCAGAGCTGCGCGGTATCGAGGTTCACCGCCATGCGCGCGACCCGCTGCTGCACATAGGGATCGCCCCCTTTGCCTTGCGACGCGATGCACTCGATCGCATAGTCATAGGCTGCCTCCGCCGCGCCGAGGAAGCTCGACGCGTAATGGGGCGTGAACGCCGTCTGCCACCCCTCGCGGAGATACTGCCCCGGCGCCCCGATCAGGTTCTCCTCCGGGATGAACGTACGATCGAACTTCACGAGGTGGCTCACGGTCGCCCGCATGCCGACAGGATCCCACCATGAGCCGTCGAACGTGACCGAGCGATCGCTGAGCTCGCACGCGAGCAGGAGCAGCGCCTCCGGCGAGCCCTGCGCGTGCCTCGCGCCGCCGGGACCAGCGCTGTTCACGAGCAGGATCGCCCACTCGACCCCGCCCGCGCTCGTGGAGAAGACCTTGGAGCCGTCGACGATCCATCCGCCCGCGGCGCGCTCGACGTGGGTGCCGAACCGCGCCTTCTCTCCAGGGGCCGGAGATTGCGGCTCACCGCTCCACGCGACCCATTTCTCGCCTCGGCGCACGACGCCATCGAACCACCGCTCCTTCTGGGCGAGGTCCGCCATCGCGTCGAGCAGCACCATCGAGTTCGCGTGGCCCTCCCAGCAGCGCGCGAGCGACAGATCGGCCTTCGCGAGCTCCTTGGTCATCATCCACAGGGTGAGCGCGTCGCCGCCGCGCGGCCCGAGCCCGAGCCCGCCGTACCCCGCCGGCACCGCCGCCGCGAGCAGGCCCTCGCGGGACAGATCCTCGAAATCCTCCACCGGGAAGGCCGCCGCGCGATCATAGCGCCCCGCGCGTGGAGCGAAGCGCTCGCTGGCGAGGGCGCGGACGCGATCGACGAGCGCCTGCCTTTCCGGGGGGAGCTTGAACATCGACAACTCGATCTCCTCTCCTCCCCTCATGCGATCGCCTGCCGCCGCTCCGCTGCCTCGTCAGCACGCTCGTTGCCATGGCCGTCGAGGAGCTTGCGCGCCGCCTCCGCCGCCATGTGCCGCCCGGTCATCAGGCGGAACTGGCGGCGTGCCTCGACGAGGAGCACCTCTCGACCATCGATCACCGTATGACGCAGCGCCTCTGCGGCACGCACGAGCGGCGTCGGCGCGGCTCCGACCACCAGATCCACGACGATCGCCCCCCTGGCCAGCCCTCGAACATCGAAGGGGAACTCGCCGTCGTGGCCCGCGCAGGGCGTCGCATTGACAACGATGGCGTAGTCGCCCACAGCGAAGTCAGCGAGCGGCGCGAACGGCAGACCCAGGAGGGACGCCGCGAAGCGGCCACGCTCGAGGCCCCGGTTCACGAGCGTCACCTCCGCGCCGGCTCCATCGAAGGCCGCCGCCGCGGCGCGCCCCGCGCCACCACAGCCGACCACGGCCACCCTGCGCCTCGCCACGTCGACCCGCCGCGCGCGCAGCGGCGAGAGGACCCCCTCGGCATCGGTCGTCGTCGCGAGCCACGATCGACCGCGCTGGACGAGGAGGTTCGCCGCCCCCGCGCGCCGAGCGACGGGGCTCGCCACGGCCGCGGCAGCGAGCGCCGCCTCCTTGTGCGGAGAGATGACCGTGAGCCCCTTCAAAGGCATCCCCAGCGCGGCCAGACCTGCCCGCACCCTGTCGGACCAGAGGTCTTCGAAGCGCTCCGCCGAGAAGGGCAGGTACAACGCCGGCACGCTGGCCACGCGGTACGCCGCGTTGTGGAGCCTCGGGGACAGCGAGCGCGAGACGACCGAGCCGACGATGCCGAACAGCTCGCGCACCGGCTTGAGCGATGGCAGCCCGTAGTCGGCGACGAGCTGCGCCGCGCTGATCTCCCCCGCATCCGGCTCGCGGAGCTCGACCGCACCGAACGCGACCGGCGCGCCCAGGCGGGGGGCGAGGAGGCTCGTCCACGTGCCCGCCCGACCTGCGGCGAACGCCGTCACGTCCCGCCGTCCGAGCTCCACGAGGAACTCCAGCGCTGCGAGCGCCTCGGCCGTGTGCGTCACGGTCGGCACCATCCGATAGAGCCACGCCGCCGCGCGATCCAGCACGCCGAGCCGATCGCGATAGTCCCAGAGGTCTGCCGCGGTCCCGTGCCACGAGATCACGCGCCGCTCCGGCGGGATGCGCTCGAGGACGCGGGGCACCAGATCCCGCTCGGCCTCGAGATCGACGCGATCGTACCGCTCCGCCGCTGCGATCAGCCGCTCATGGCGGGCCGCGAGCTCGCCGTCGAACGAGCCCCCCTCGCGGCGGCTCCGCAGGCTGTAAACGAGCTTTCCATTGAAATGGCGGCGGAGGACGCCCGGATCGACGCTGCCCACCTGATCCGCGCGCACTTCCACGAAGCGCACCCTCGCCGGCAGCGCCGTGAGCTCCTCGCCGGAGCGCGAGGGCGGCCTCGTGAGCGTGGCGATCAGGGCGACTTCAGGAACGATCTCGCGCACTCGCATAGGCCTTGTCGCGCCTCGGCCCGAAGCAAGTGCATGGCGCGTGCCAGGGCGCGTCAGATCCCATGATGGCAAAGGTGCGCAGGAGGGGTGGCGGAGCTACGCATGAGGACGTCGCGTCGCCGTGACAGTCACTGAAGGTTACGCCGCTGCTGTTCGCGGGCGAGCTCCTCCATAGGGGCAATCCTCCCGCGCGCACGGCTGCTCATTGCACCATGCTCACCGGCAAGGGCTCGCCTTCGCGCGCGAGGTAGACAGTGGCGGTCAGCTCGCCCCTCTCGTCGGGCATCGGCGGCGAGGCGAAGAAGCCGGCGTTCCAGATCCGGGAGCCGGGGGTCATGAAGGCCCCCTGGACGAAGCGCCGGTAGCTCTCGAAGTCGGTGTGGCTCGTCTCGATACGGCACATGCTGCCGTGGCAATCGACGTTGCGCAGCGCCGATGACTCGGGCAGCACCGCGGCGACGCGGGAGCTGACCGTGCGGCTCGCCTCCGCGGTCCAGGCGGGGTCGGGGCGCTCGGACGCGAACACCGTGTCGAGCTCGCTCTTCATCTCCGCGGGCTCGAGCGTGGGGCGGGCCGGCTCGTCCTGCGCATCGCCCCGGGGCGACGCCTCGTCCTCGTCATCCTGCCCCGGGTCCGGAGCGAGCGGAGCCGTCTGCCGCGCGAGCACCGGCGCGGCCGCGGTCAGAACGGCCTTGTTCTGCGGGCGGTCCTGCGCCGCCTCCATCGATCCGGACAGCGATTGCATCTCGGTGCGGAGGCCCGCGAGCTGCTTCTCGTGCCGCCGTTCGCTCATCACGTTGAACCCGGCGGCGGCCCCGACGAGCACGACGAATGTGACGATGACATGACCGTTCTTCATGGCTGTCTCCAGAGCAAGTGTCGCTCGCTGCGGGACGGGCCCGGGGAGGCTCGCTCCCCGGGGCCGGCCGTCGTGCTCAGTACGTCACTGTGGTGATGCGGCCGTTGGGGGTGATGTCGCACGCCAGGTACGACGACCCGTTGGCGGTGTGGTAGCTCGTCACGTTGATCTGCTGGAACACGTTGACGGAGGTGAGCGACTTCGCCGCATAGAGATCCCAGACGTAGCCGTCCCAGCTCGTGCCGATGGCGCGGCAGCTCACGTCGCTGCTGAGGTTGAAGGCAATGCCGCCCACCGAGAAGTTGGTCCAGCCGGCGTGATCCACGACGGCGGGGACGAGCCAGGCACGCGGGCCAGCGCAGCCGGTAGAGCCGTTGTTGTAGATGTTGCCCCAATACTCCGAGAAGCACGCGCGATCGGAAGGCGCGACGGTGGTCCCGGCGCTGGCCGTCGTCGTCCTGGCGGTGGCGGGCGCGGCGACAGCACCGACGGAGACGGCGGCCATGGCGGCGAGGAGGAAGCTCTTGAAGGTGGTGCTCATGTGAGGAGTTCTCCGGAGGGCAACTGTTGTTTGTCGGGAGCGGTGCCCTCCGTCCGCGCCCGCAGCTGCGTTTTGCAGCGCCCGTGCCGCGGGCTTCCGGGAGCGCGGAAAGCCTGGATTCGTGGTGCTCGGCGTGACTGGCAGTCTCCGTGGGCGAGCGAGTTGTCGCGCGGCGGTCACATCGCGCCGGGAGGTTGTCGCCTGGCAGGCGACACTTCGGCTCAGGCTCCGCCGCTACGTCCTCCGGAGGAGCGAGCGCGCGCGAACGAGAGGAGCCTCGCGCTCACCTCCTCCGATCGCAAAGCCTGACACGAGCTCTGGCGCGATATCCACGAGCGCCCTGCGCCCGAGCTCCCCTGCGGCGGCCAGGCACGACACCCGCTCGATCACGTTGCGTAGCTCGCGCCCGTTTCCCGGCCATGCGTAAGCGAGCAGCGTCGCCTCCCCGCCGACCGAGACGCTCCCCCGCTCTCGCCTCAGCCCGCGCGAGCGCCCCGCCCCGCCGGCCCCACCTCGATAATCTGGCTCTCGGGCTCCCCCGCCTCGCCCTCCAGCTCCGCGGCCACCGCCTCGCCGGCCCCGCTCTCGGCCTCGGCCATGCGCCCAGCGTCCTCGGGCGGCTCCTCCCACGGCTGCGTGATCTGAACGGGCCGCACCGGCGGCGCCCACGGCCTCGGCCCCGCCGCCATGCGCCCCTCCTCGGCCGCGATCTCCATCAGGCTCTCGCGGCTGATGCTCACCAGCTCGAGACGCACCGCCTCCGGCATCGAGCCCGCCCGCGCCGGCTCCGGCATCTCCGCCCCGATCGCCGCCGCGGCTCCCTCCCCCGCCGGCGCCGCGCCCATCCGGATCTCGGGCGCCGACGGCCACGCCCCGCCGAGCTCTCGCCCGATCGCATCGAGGCTCTCGCGCCCGAGCGTCGCCTCGCCGATGCGGATGTCCGGCAACGACCCGGATGGCCGCGCTGGCGCCCCGGGCGACGGCGGCGCCTCGCGCACCGCCACCGGGCGCGCCAGCGACCGCGGCGGCCCTCCGTTGGCCAGGAGGACCAGCCCCGCGACGGCGCTGCGCTGGCGCCCCGGCGGCGACGCCGGCGCGGCGCGCTTCGCTCCCGGCGGCTGCGGCTCGCCGAAGGACGCCGCCGCCCCGCTGATCGGCGGCGGCACCTCGCGCACCTCGGCGGCCGGCCGGCGCGCCGGCAAGGTCACCGCCTCCCCGCGCGGGCGCGACCGGGTGCGCCGCGGCGCGGCCCGGACCTGCCGCGACGCCGCCGGGGTCCCCTCGTCGATCTCGCGCAGGCCGTGCTCGATCGCGGACGCCACATCGCGCCGGTCCGCCCACGTGGGCATCACCACGCAGAGGATCGCCTCGGCGGCCACCCCGAAGTACACGTCGACGGGCGCCGCGCCCCCGTACGGCACCAGATCCTCGCGCCTCAGCTCCACGCACCCGAGCCGGCCCCGCTCCCCGAGGCTCAGCGCCGCGTCGACGATCTGGCTGCGGCCCTCCCTGGGCATGTCGCGCGGCACGCGTTTGGTGACGAGCCGCCCCCGGCGGGTGATCACGAACGCGAAGTCCGCCCCCGCAGCCACGTAGGTTCGGTCCGAGATCGCATCGAGATCCACCACGCGCCCATCCTACCCGATCCAGGGGGTCCCCGTCTCGGGATCATGCCTGTCCGCGCCTCGCAGCCCCCTCCCGCCGCGGCGGAGGTGCTGTGTTGTGCGAGATACCGACAGAGCCCCTGTTTTTCTACAGCGCTGTTATCAACCCGACCCGCGCATCGCAAGCCTCCCGCGCCCTGCTTCGCGCGCTTCGCCGCCTTCCCCCGCGGCCGCCTCTCACGGCACGACGTGCAGCATCCCCATCATGCCCGCGTCGGCGTGATCGAGGATGTGGCAGTGGAACATCCACATGCCAGGCCGGTTGTCGTAACGCACCGCGAAGCGGGCCGCACCGTCGACAGGCACGTTCACCGTGTCCTTCCACGCGAGCGGCCTGACCGGCTGACCGTCGGCGCCGAGCACCTGAAAAAAGAAGCCGTGCAGGTGGAACGGGTGATCGAACTCCATCGTGTTCTCGACGGTCCACACCGCGGTCTCGCCCACCGCCGCCACGAGCGGCTCCGCCTCCCACGAGGGCACGCCGTTGATGCCCATCACGAGGTCGCCAGGGCCCTCCTCCCGCGTGAGCTGCAGATCGACGCGCCTCGCCGCCGCCGTGTCGAGCGCCTCGATGCGCCGCGCGACCTCGGGGACCGGGGCGTCCTCGGCCAGGGGCTCGTCCGCGAGGCGCAGCCGGAAGGCCTCGACCTCGGGCCTCCCGAAGGTCGCGCCATAGCCGCGATCGTAGGGCACCCAGCGCACCGAGAGCGTCGCGCCCGGCGCCCCGCGCGGCGTCACGAGCACGTCGGCGCGCTCTCCGGGGGTGAGCAGGATCCTGTCCTCCTCGACCGGGTGCTCCAGGAGCCCGCCGTCTCCGCCGATGCGGGTGAAGCGGTGATCCGTGATCAGGAGCTGGTAATAGCGGGACTTGGCCGCGTTGACGATGCGCCACCGCTGCCTGAGCCCGGCGCGCGCCCCGATCACCGGGTTGACGCGCCCGTTGACGAGCAGGAGGTCGCCCTCGCGCCCGAACAGCGTGCCGAGATTGCCGCCCGCTTGCGGGTCCTCGAGCGAGCCGTCGTCGCGCAGGCTGACGTCGCTGAGCACGAGCACGAGCTGGTCGCCGAGCGCCGCGGGCTCGTCCGGATCCTCGACGAGCAGCGGGCCGTAGAGGCCATTGCCCGCCTGCACCGCGGAATTGACGTGCGGGTGATACCAGTACAGCCCGGCGTCAGGCACCACGAAGTCGTACGTGAAGTCGCCGCCCGGCGGCGTCTCCGGCTGGCTGTGCCCGGGCGCGCCATCCATCGCCGCCGGCAAACGCACGCCATGCCAGTGGACCGTCGTTGGCGCCGGCAGCTCGTTGCGGAGGTGCACGATCACGCGATCTCCCACCCTGGCGCGGAGCAGCGGGCCGGGGAGCCCGCTGTTGTAGGTCCAGGTCGGCGTCTTCTTGCCGGCCGCGATCTCCACATCCTCGACGCGCGCCGTCAGATCGACCTCGAGCACCCCAGGCCTCGCGTCGAGATCGCGCGCCGGTCGCAGCGCCACAGCGCTGTCCCACCCCTCCGGCTGCGACGGAGGCTCGACCGCGCACCCGATCGCGGCGACGGCGAGCCAGAGGCCCGCGAAAGGACAAGCAGAACGCCGGCACAGCATATCGCGCGGACGGATCTTACCACCAACCGGCGGAGAACCCGCGTGTTTTCGCGGGCTTTGCCGGCCCGCCGCGCGTCGGCTCCAGGTCAGCTCAGCCGAGGCGCGGGCTCGGGCGGGTCGTCCATGGCGGGCGCCGCCGCCTCCTCCCGGCGCAGGTGGCTCTCGCCGCGGCGCGCGGCGAACGCCGCGGCGAAGACCTCGTCGACCTGCGGGCGCTCGGGCGCGTCGTACAGGAACCACGCGCCCTGCACGCGCTCCGGCGTCACGTCGAGGACCGCGTACCCGCGGCGCCACAGGTCGACGTACTTGACGTGCGGGTTCGTGAGGAACAGCGGCTCGGTCGTCCGGGCCTGCTCCTCGGTGAGCCACGGGGAGGTGATCCCCGGCACCGCGATCTCGACCGCCAGCGCGCCCCGGCCGGTCGCGGCGTCGTAGCGCGCCGGATCGAGCGGCGCCGGCGCGAGCTCGATCGCCCACGACGCGTGGGTGTCGCCGCTGAGCACGACGACGTCGCGCACGCGCTCCTCGTCGAGGAGCTCGAAGAAGCGCTGGCGCGCCGCCGGATACCCGTCCCACGCGTCCGTGTTCAGGTCCTGCGGGACCTGGCCCATCAGCACCTGCTGGCCGATGACCTTCCACGCCGCCGTCGAGCCCGCGAGCTCCGCGCGCAGCCACGCCTCCTGATCGCGCCCGAGGATCGTCCGCGCCGGCGCCTCGATCGCCGCGCGGTCGCCCGGGTCGGCCTGCTGGTCGCGCGCCCAGGAGCGCGTGTCGAGCAGGAAGAGGTCGACGAGATCGCCATAGCGCAGCGCCCGCCAGATCCGGCCGGCATCGCGCGGGTGCTCGCGGATCGGCATCCACTCCGCGTAGACGCGCTGCGCGGCCGCCCTGCGCACCTCCCACGACCCCTCGGCAGGCCACGTGTGGTTCGCCGCGCCGCCCTTCCATGTGTTGTTCGCGAGCTCATGGTCGTCCCAGACCGTGATGAACGGGTGCTGCTGGTGAGCCGCCTGGAGATCCCTGTCGCGCCGGTACTGGGCATAACGCGCGCGGTAGTCGGCGAGCGTCACGAGCTCGTGCGCGGGCTCGTAATGCCGCGCGCTCCCGTACTCGCCGGTGCCGAATTCGTAGATGTAATCGCCGAGGTGGATCACCGCGTCGAGGTCGAGGCGCGCGGCGATGTGCCGGTAGCCGTGGAACAGCCCGTGCGCATAGCTCGAGCACGACGCGACGGCGAAGCGCAGCCGCCCAGCGCCGCCGCGCGGCGCCGTCCTCGTGCGCCCGACCGGCGACGATCCGCCGAGGGCGATGAACCGGTAATAATAGGTCTTCCCCGGGTCGAGCCCGCCGGCGTCGACCTTGACCGTGTGATCGCGCTCCTCGTCCGTCAGGACCGCCCCCGCGCCCACGATCCGGCTGAAGCCGGCGTCGAGCGCGATCTGCCATGTTACCGCCACCGCGCCCGCCTTCACCGGCGTCACGCGCGTCCAGAGGATGACGGCATCCGGCAGCGGATCCCCGCTCGCCACGCCGTGCTGGAATACCGCCTTCGACAGCTCGCTGTCCGGCGGGGGGGCGTCCCCCGACGCCGGCAAAGGCTCGCCGCCGTCCGGCGCGCCGCCCCCGCCGCCCGACACTCCGGGGAGCGCGGCGAGGCTGAACATGGATACGCTGCAAAGGATGCTTCGCCGGGCCATCGACATGATCTCGCCCCCCGTCGACCGCGTGCGATGAGCTGCGTATGACGCGCGCACCGCCGCCCCGGCAAGCGGAAACGAGCTCTGTAACGCGTCCGTCGCGCCGCGCTCTCAGCGATGTTCGTTTCGGGCGCCCGGCGCCGACTCAGGTGTTGCGACCGACCACGTCGAGCAACGCGACGAGATCGACAGGCTTCTTCAAGATGTCGACCGATCCGAGCTCCGTGGCCCGCGGCGCCGCCCCCGCCGTCAGCACGACCACGGGGACGTCGGAGATCGCGGGCGTGCGCAGCTGCTCTGCGCGGAACGCGTATCCGTCCATCCCCGGCATCATCAGATCGAGCACGATGAGCGCCGGCGTGGGCGCCTCGCGGAGCCTGGCCAGCGCGTCCGCGCCGTCCCGGGCCGTCATCACCTCGTATCCCTCGTCGCACAGGACGGTCACGAGCGCATCGCAGACGCCTGGGTCGTCCTCGATGATGAAGATCGTCTTCCGTCGGGAGGGGCCCTGCTCCGCGAGCCTCCGCCCCATCGGGCCCAGAGGGCGCGCCGGATCGCCCTGCTCCGCGCCGCGCCCCCCTCCGGGAGCGCACGGGACATCGACGCCAGCGCCCCTGCGCGATCCGCTCCGGCCCATCGAGGGACCCATAAGGCGCGGAGCCGCGGCGCGCAATTTGAATCGCGCCGCATTCTATGCACCATGCGTCCTCCGCGGCGGCGGAGCCTGCCAGCGGGCCGTTCCTGACAATGCCATGAGGGTGCGCGCGGCGAGCTCGTCCGGAGCGCCATGGAAGCGCCCCGGCCGTGGTCACGGCGGTATGAGGGATGCATGCGCGCTCGGCATGAACGTGGCCGTGATCTTCTATTCCCTCTATGGCGGCACGGCCGCGCTCGCGGCCGCCGTCGCGCAGGGCGCCGAGCAGGCCGGAGCGACCGTGCGGCTCCGGCGCGTCGCCGATCTGGCGGCGATCGAGGACCGGTGGAGCACGGCGAATGAGCGGGTCCGCGCCGCGCGGGAACACCTCACCTCCGTCCCGCCGGCGCAGCGAGACGACCTCTTCTGGGCGGACGGCATCGCCATCGGCTCGCCCGCGCGTTATGGCGCGATGTGCGCGGAGATCCGGCGCTTCCTCGACGGATCGAGGCAGCCGTCGGGAGATCTCGCCGGCAAGGTAGCCTCGGTGTTCTGCTCGCCGTCCGCGGTCCAGGGAGCGCAGCGCGCGACGCTCCAGGCGACGCTCGCCTCCCTCGCCGGCCATGGACTCCTGCTCCAGGCCCCCGCCCGCGCGGAGATGGAGCCGACGAGCAGGGCCGCGCAGCGCGACGGCCCGCCTCGGGCGAGCGCGGATCACGCGCCGGCGGAGCTCGACCTCGCGCCGGCGCGCGCCCTCGGCCGCAGGCTCGCGCTGTTCGAGGACCGGACTCGCGGGCAGGCACGGAGAGCCGGCCGCGCCGTCGGCCTGTGCCGTTGACCGCGCCGGCGCCGCCGGCCCTGGAGTCCCGGACAACCGCGCAGCAAATCAGCAAGCGCCAGCCTCTTCTTCGGCACTCGCGTAGAGCGCCTCCGCGTTGGGCTGTTACACCAGCGGCGATACCTCGCTACCGGTCATAACCGATGGATCGTCAGGCCGGGCCCGAGATGGGCCGCCGGCGACCACCTCAGCCGTAGACAGGAGAGAGCTCAGCGAACCATGAGCGCACACGCTCACCGCAAGAACTATCATCCTTCGCCTCGGCGCGAAGGCAGGCTCAGGAGCTCGAGGCATTCTCCGAGGACGACCGGGCAGCTGACCGCCGCGCGCGCCGCGCCCAGCCAGCCGGCCGGCGCGGAGCGGGTCCGCTTCTTCCTCCGGGTGGGCGCGTACTTCAAGGGCGAGTGGGCGCGCCTCGGCGCGCTCGCCGTGCTGGTCTGCGTCTCGATCGCGATCAGCCTGCTCCAGGTGTGGCCCGTCGCCGTGATCGTGGATCTCATCTCGACCGGCCCGCGCACGGGGGACTTCGTCCATCGCATCCTGCTCGCCCCGCTCCCGGACAGCCTGCTCGGCCGCGTCCTCGGGCTCGCGGCGATCACGCTCGTCCTCCGGGTGGCGCAGGAGTTCGTGGGCATGGGCCGCGCCTTGCTCACGTTCCGCATCGGCTATGGCGGGCTCACGCGCGTGCGGCGCGACGTGTACCGGAAGCTCCAGGCGCTCCACATGGGCTATCACCGGGCGCAGCCGCAGGGGGACGCCCTCTACCGGCTCAACCAGGACGCCTCCGGGTGCCACGGCATCCTCAACGTGGCGGTCGCCGTGATGGGGAGCGCGCTGACGCTCGCCGTGATGATCTGCATCATGGCCTCGCGCAGCCTGGAGCTCACGATCCTCGCGCTCGCGGTCGTGCCGCCGCTCCTCCTCACGAACGCCAAGTTCGGGCGCGTGCTGCACAAGAAGTGCACCGAGGCGAAGGAGGTCGAGAGCGAGTTCGCGACGTCCGTCCAGCGCTCGATGGCGTCGATCGGCCTCGTCCAGGCGTTCGGCCGCGAGGCGGACGAGGAGGCGCGCTTCCACACGACGCTGCGCAACAGCGTGAAGGCGTGGCTCAGGCTCCACCACGACGAGCTCCGCCACACGCTCGCCATGGGCTCGATCCTCGGGCTCGGCGGCGCGCTGGTGCTCGGCTACGGCGGCTACCTCATCGTCCAGGCCCGGGCGGGCGGGGGCGAGGCGGGCATGACGCTCGGCGCGCTGACGGCGTTCCTCGGTTACCTGGGCATGCTCTACGACCCGCTCTGCAAGCTGACCGGCGCCGGCGCCGCGGTGCAGGGCGGCGTCGCGGGCGCGCAGCGCGTCTTCGAGGTGCTGGACCGCGACCAGGCGGTCGTCGACAGGCACGACGCGGCGGCCCTCCCGCCCCAGCCGCGCGCGCTCTCGCTCGATGGAGTCGGGTTCGAGTACCGCCCGGGCCACCCGGTGCTGCGCGGGGTCGACGCGACGATCCGGCCGGGCGAGATGGTCGCGTTCGTGGGCTCGGTCGGCGCCGGCAAGACCACGCTGCTCGGCCTGCTGCCGCGCTTCCACAACCCGACCTGCGGGGCGCTGCGGCTCGACGGCATCGACACGCGCGCGATCCGCGTGGCCGACCTGCGCCGGCACATCGCGCTCGTCCTCCAGGACAGCATCCTCCTGCCGGCCACGATCGCGGAGAACATCGCCTACGGCCGCCCCTCCGCGACCGACGCGGAGATCCGGATGGCGGCGGAGATGGCGGGGGCGGCCGGCTTCATCGAGGCGCTGCCGGACGGCTACCGGACGGCGATCGCCGACGGCGGGCTCAACCTGTCGACCGGCCAGCGGCAGCGCATCGCGATCGCGCGCGCGCTGCTGACGGACGCGCCCATCCTCGTGATCGACGAGCCGACCGACGGGCTCGACGCCGAGCACGAGCGGACCATCGGCGAGGCGCTGCGCGCGCTGAAGGGGAAGCGGACGATCGTCCTCATGAGCCACCGCCTGAGCACGGTCGTCGACTGCGACCAGATCTTCGTGATGGAGCGCGGCCGCATCGTCGAGCACGGCGGGCACGGAGAGCTCCTGCGGCGGGGCGGCGTCTACACCAAGATGGCGCGCTGGCAGCACCTCCACACAGGCCACGCCCCGACGAAGAGCAGCCCGCGCCGCGTCCAGCCGGCGCCGTCGCCCGACGCGTACCGCGGCGAGGACGGCAGCTGGGCCGATGGGCTGATGGGCTGAGCGAAACGTCGGCAGGACGTAACCGAAACTCCGTTGAACAGCGGCGACGGTGACGGAGCCGCCTGGATGCCAGCCCGCGCAGCGGACAGAAGCGCGCGCAGCGGACAGAAGCGCGCACAGCATCGCGCGCCACCGCCGCCGCGCTTTTGGGCGCCGTCCGCCGCCACGAGGCCGCGGGGACGTGATAGAGCAGATGGGGCGCGCGCGGGCAGCGCCTTCGCCGGATCGCCATCGATGCTGCGGGCCACGAACATCGACAGCTTGAGCCGCGAAACGTT
This sequence comes from Sorangium sp. So ce124, assembly GCF_051525235.1. Classification (NCBI taxonomy): domain Bacteria; kingdom Pseudomonadati; phylum Myxococcota; order Polyangiales; family Polyangiaceae; genus Sorangium; species Sorangium sp. So ce124. Next base: position 1,783,191 of record NZ_CP150312.1, on the reverse strand, counting down.
CGACGTCCTCGTCCTCGGCGCCGGGATCAACGGCGCCGTCGCGGCCGCGGCCCTCGCCGCGCGGGGGGCGAAGGTCGCGCTGATCGATCGGGGCGACTTCGCCGGATTCACCAGCCAGGAGTCGTCGAACCTCGCCTGGGGCGGCATCAAGTACATGGAGAGCTTCGAGTTTCCGCTCGTGCGGAAGCTCTGCACGTCGAGGAACCTCCTCCTCAGGAGCTACCCGTCGTCGGTGCAGGAGATCCGGTTCTACGCCGCGCACGAGCGGGGCTTCCGCCACGGGCTCTTCAAGCTCTTCCTCGGCACCTGGCTCTACTGGATCATCGGCAGCTTCTTCACGCGCATCCCTCGCCTGCTCTCCCGCCGGGCGATCGCGCGGGAGGAGCCGATCATCAACCTGGACGGCTGCGACGGAGGATTCGAGTACTCCGACGCGTACCTCGTCGACAACGACGCGCGGTTCGTCTGGGGCTTCGTGCGCGCGGCGCTCGATCACGGCGCGCGTGCGGCCAACTACGTCGAGTCGCTCGGCGCGCGGCGCGAGGGGGGCGGGTGGGTCACGCGCGCCCGCGACGTCCTGTCGGGCAGGGAGCTCGCCATCCGGTCGCGCGTGCTCGTGAACGCCTGCGGGCCGTTCGTGGACGCGCACAACGAGCTGACGGGCCAGCGGACCAGGCACCGCCACATCTTCTCGAAGGGCATCCACCTCATCGTGGATCGGCTCACCTCGAGCCGGCGGGTGCTCACGTTCTTCGCGGACGACGGCCGGCTGTTCTTCGTGATCCCGATGGGCTCGAGGACGTGCATCGGCACGACCGACACCCGCGTCGAGGGCCCGCGCGCGGCGGTGACGCCCGAGGACCGGCGCTTCGTGCTCTCCAACATCAACAAGCGCCTCAACCTGCCCCGCCCCCTGACCGAGGCCGACGTCATCGCGGAGCGCTGCGGGGTGCGCCCCCTGGCCGTCGAGGGCGGCGGGGGCGGCGAGGACTGGCTTCAGCTCTCGCGCAAGCACGCCCTCGAGGTGGACCGGGCGCAGGCCCACGTGAGCATCTTCGGCGGCAAGCTCACCGATTGCATCAACGTGGGCGACGAGGTCTGCGCCGCCGTGCAGCGGCTCGGCGTCGCGCTGCCCCGCCCCGCGCAGCGCTGGTATGGCGAGCCGGCCGAGGCGCTTCGTAAAGAGTTCTTTCACAAGGCGCGCGCCCTCGATCTCGACGCGCTGACGCCGCCGCGCGCCTCGGAGACGCTCAGCACGCGGCTATGGCGCCGCTATGGCGCGCAGGCGCTCGGGCTGCTCGAGGACATCCGGAGCGACCCGAGGATGGCCGATCCGCTGATCGAAGGGGCGGAGGACCTGCGCTGCGAGGTCGCCCACGCCGCGAAGCACGAGATGATCGCGAAGCTCGACGATTTCCTGCGGCGGCGCACGAAGATCGCGCTGTTGCTCCGCCGCGACGCGCTCGCGAGGTCGCCCGGCCTCCGCGAGGCGTGCAGGCTCCTCTTCGGGGACGAGGCCGACAGGCGGCTGGAGGAGTACTTCCAGGAGCACGGCGCCGGCCGCCACGCGGAGGGGAAGGCGCCCGCCGCGGCGCTGCCGGCCGGGTAGCGATTGCGCCCCGGAGCCTGATCAGGGGGCCCCCGGGCCGCTCCAGCGTCGCCCCGGCGCGCGCCTCGCCGGGCTCATCGCGCCGGCGCGCCGCAGATGCGGTGGACCAGCTCGAGCAACGGCTCGATCTGGAGCGGCTTCTTCAGCAGGCCGGCGACGCGCAGCCGCGACGCCTCCTGCTCGACCCGCACGTCGGCGGACACGATCACCACCGGGATCGACGCGAGCGCCGGGTCGCGCTGGAGCTCGGCGCGGAGCTGCCACCCATCCATGATCGGCATCATCAGATCGAGCAGTATCAGCGCGGGCGGCCCGTTTCGCCGCAGCAGCTCGAGCGCCTCGGCGCCGTCCGCCGCCTCCTCGACGTCATACCCCTCGAACATGAGGAGCTGCGTCAGAATGCTCCTGATATCCAGATCGTCCTCGATGACCAGGATGCGCCCCGTTTTCTCGATCATGACCGAACCTCACGACCGGACTGCGCCACGCGGCGCGCTTCCTCAGCCGACCCGCCGAGCAGCCCAGCTGCGGCCCTGACCGATCGAGTGTTCATGGGCCCGGTGACGCAACTTGAGCGACCGCCGCTGCCGTGGCAAGCGGTCGGTCCCGCGGAGCTGCCCCGCAGCGCGCCGGAGCACGGACCGCGCGCACCCTGTCGGAGCCCGTCCGCCGCGGACGGCGGCGCGTCGCGCTCGCCGCCGCCGCGCCGCCGCGCCTACTGAGCGGCCTCCTCGGGCGACTCATCGGAGGCCCCGCCCGAGGCGGCGTTGCGCTCCTCTCCGGCCCGCGCGTCAGCGTCATGGACAGGCAAGAGCACGCGGAAACACGCGCCCTTGCCGACCTCGCTCTCCACGTCGATCTCGCCCTGGAAGCTCGTCACGATGCCGTGGCAGATCGCAAGCCCGAGCCCCGTCCCTTCCCCGATGGGCTTCGTCGTGAAGAACGGGTCGAAGATGCGGCTCCGCAGCTCCGGCGCGATCCCGGGCCCGGTGTCGCACACCTCGATGCACACGCGGCCGGGCGGCGCGGGGGCGGTGGAGATCCGGATCTCGTTCTCCGACACCTTCCCCTCCGGCAGCGCCTGGGCGGCGTTCACGAGCAGGTTCAGGATCACCTGGCCGAGCTGCGCCTCGTTCGCGTGGACGGGCGGCACCGGGCCGAGCGCGAGGACGAGCCGCGCCTTGCTCTGTATCTGCTGCTGCGCCATCCGCAGGACCAGCTGGATCACGGGGTCGACGTCGACCGGGCCGAGCTCGCCGTGGTCGGCCCGCGAGAACGTCTTCAGGCCGCCCACGATGTGCCGTACCCGAGAGCCGCCCTCCGCGGCCTCGTCGAGCGCCGAGAGGAGCGCGTCGAGGCGCGCGCCGGCCCCCTTCGCGCGGAGCTCCTTGCGCGCGAAATCGACGTTCGCGACCATGTACGCGAGGGGGTTGTTGATCTCGTGCGCCACCCCGGCCGCGAGCGTGCCGAGCGAGGCCATGCGATCGGCGAGCTGGAGCCGCGTCTCCATCTGCCGGCGCTCCGTGACGTCGGACACGGCCCCGAGCATCCGGTACGCCCTGCCGGTCGCGTCGCGCAGCACGATGCCCCGGTCGTGGACGTCGGCGTAGCTGCCGTCCGCGAGCAGGCACCGGTACCACAGCTCGAACGTGCTCTCGTCCCCCTCCATCGCGCGCCGCAGGCCGTTCATCACGCGATCGCGATCCTCGGGGTGGACCCGCTCGAACCACCACACCGCGTCCTCTTCGATGTCGGCACCGCCCGTGCCATAGAAGCTCCGCATGCGCTCGCTCCCGGTGACGCGCCCCGACGAGAGATCCCAGTCCCAGAAGGCGTCGCTCGTGGCGCGCACGACGAGCCGCATGCGCTCCTCGCTCGTCCGGAGCGCGTCCTCTGCGGCCTTGCGCGCCTTCATGTCGAAGGCGAAGCAGACGCCGCGATCGCGCGCCCCCTCGACCAGGGCAGGCGCGATGAGGACGGGCACGCGCCGCCCGTCGCGGGCCAGGAACTCCTTCTCGAACGGCGGGCAGACGCCGTTCTTCAGGACCTCCGAGAGGGCGCGCTGGTCCGCGGCGCGGTGCTCGGGCGGCGTGATCGCCATCCAGTTGAGGCGCCCCGCCTCGACGTCCTCGCGCGTGTAGCCCACCATGCCGAGGAACGCGTCGTTCGCGTCAAGCACGCCCCCCGCCGCGTCCCACACGAGGAGGCCGATCACCTCGGCGGACGCGCCGCGAAAGGAGCGCGCGGCGCGCTCGAGCAGCGCGCGCTCCGCGGGCGCCCGGTCGGCCACGTGCGCCGACGGCCGCCGCACCCACCACACCGCCGCGTCGAGCTGGATGGCGATCGACGGCTCGAGCGCCGCCGCCACGGCCGTCGCGCCCGCCTCGAGCAGCGCCGTGGTCGCGCCCGCGCTCCCGGTGACGGCGACCACGGCCACGCGATCGCCCCCGGGCGCCGCGCGCAGCCGCCGGCAGAGCGCGAGCGTGTCCTCGAGCGGCCCCTCGTCCGCCAGCACGGCCACGTCGAACGGCTGAGTCGCCAGGAGATCCAGCCCGGCCTCGACGTCCCGGGCCGGGACCGCGACATAGCCGCGCGCCGCGGCGAGCGCCTGCGCAGCGCCCGAGGGGCCGCCTGGGAAGATCAAGATCCTGGGTGCCTGTGCTCCCGCCACGCGCGCAACATCCCGCGCGCGTGGCGCTGACGCAATACCGGCGCGGAGGTCATCTACGTTCCCGCACGTCCCCGCGCGCTCCCCGTCTACCCCCGCTTCACCCGACCCCGGCCCTCCGGTCGTCGAACCATTGCCACGCGTTCGCGAACCCCACGCGCTGGGATGATTTCTTGTAACAGAGGAAGTAGAGCCTTCCGCCCTGAACACCGCACTCCGTGCGGTCTTTCCAGCAGGTGAGGAGATCCGGGTCCACGGCCGGATTGCTCGAAACCACCGTCCCTTCCTCGAGCTCCTGTGTCCCGGCGAGGTCCGGGCAGGCCGACGGGCCGGAGGTCACCGGCATGCCCACCGTGCGCGATTCCACGCCCGTGTTGAAGAGCGCCTCGGCCACCCGGCGCACGGCGGCGGCGCGATCTGGACCGCAGAGAGAGAGGATATCGAGGCTCGCGCGATCGACCTGGACGAGAATGAAGTTGCGCCCCTCGGTGACGGTGAGCCCGAGCCCGCCCGCGGCATACTCGTGGCGGAGCAGGTCGGGCGTATCGTCCGTGGCGGCATGGAACGCGTGGCGCGCCCTCACGCCCTCGCCGTGCGGGTTGAGCTCGTCCCTGAAGATGGAGTCGCACCAGTAGAACGACTCCGCGCGCGCCTGGGCCGGCACGTCTTCGAACCGCTCGACGGGCGTGAAGCCATCCGGGGCGACGCGCGCCACGGCCGCGAGCCACCCCGCGATCCTCGCGTCGATGTCTTCCTTGTGAAATGCGTGCGCGCTCATCCCCAGCCTCCATTTCTGTAGGTCGCCACGATCTGCTCGACGCGGTACCCGTCGTCCGGCGCCGAGCTGAACCAGATGAGCCCCCAGAAGACGCCCAGGATGGGCTCCACGGAATCGAACACGCCAGCGCCCCCCGCGTAATACCTCGTCACGCCGCCGTGGGAGAACTCGAGGGCCGCCTCGTACCGGTTGAGCCCCGGGCTGAGCGACCCGTCGGGCAGGCGCGTATGGGACGCCGGGTAGGTCCTCCCCACCTCCACCGGCCCGTCGACCAGCGCGGCGCGCCACACGCGGCCGCCCTCGACCTTCGTGGCGTCGAGCCCCGCCCACGGGTTCTGCTCGACGTCGGCCGACAGCGTCTTGCGCCCGCCGCCGACGTTGGGGTCGCCCCAGACGACGACCATGCGCGTCCGCCCCGGGATCCCGAGCTGGCGCAGCATGCCGCGGATGAGGCGGACGATCGCCTGGCACTCGCCGCTCTCCTCCACGTAATCCGTCATCGGCCAGGCGCCGCCCTCGTCGTTCATGTACGTCGGGTGATGGTACTCCCGGGGCACCCTCGGGCTCGGCAGGAGCGTGTACGTCGGGAACTTCGCCATGACCCCGTACACGATCTCGTGGGGATCGAGGGTATCGAGCGGCTCCACCCAGGAAACCGCCCTGTCCATCCGCTTCAAGGTCACCCCATCTTCCTGCCAGACCTCCTGTCTGTCGGTTTGGGGCCTGCCCATCGTGACATACACGACGTTCGAGGTCCGGGCGGGCGACACCATAGCTCCCGCCCCTGCCGACCAGCTCAGGGTGAGGTCGAACTTCTGGATCCTCCTCCCGAGCTGCCGCGAGGAGAAGAGATCGAGCGGCGCGGCGACGGCCCCGTGGCCGCGGCTCTCGAGGACGATGCCCCCGGGCCCCACGGCGCGGATCTCGGCCGCCGCCGCGCTGTAGGCGTCGCGCGACGAGAGCCCGAGTCGGACGACGATGTGCCGGCCCATCGAGATCGAGAGGGGGACGGCGCCCCGCGGCGTCCACTCCGGCCGCTGGCACAGGGGTCCCTCGTTCCTCCAGCCGTGCTCCTGATTGCAGTCCTTCAGGAGACCGTGATCGGACCTGAACTCGATGGAATACAGCGCGATGGACTGCGCGGCATCGGGCTGCGGGCTCTCCGGGGTCGGATCCGCCATATCGACCTTCCTCGCTCACGGCGCTCATGCACTCGACGCTTGCCGAGCCACACGCCGTGTCACGACGATCGTAGTGCGCGAGGCGGCCGGGCCAAGTCGGGAGTCGACGCAGGGGACGACGGCGCTCTGCCGGCCGCGCCGCCACTCGCGCGCCCGCCCCGCCCCCCGCCTGCCGCGCCCCGCCTCTCGGCCGAGCCCGCGCGCGGCCTGCGCGCGCTCTCCAGGGAGGCCGGCCGCGGCGCGAGCCGGGTTCCTGCGGCCGCGCGTCCGAGCTAGATTGCGCGCATGTCCAACAGCCTGCTCATCGTGCATGTGCACGTACGTGTCAGACCCGAGCTCGTCGACGCGTTCCGGAGCGCGACGATCGAGAACGCACGCGAGAGCGTCAAGGAGCCGGGGATCGCCCGGTTCGACGTCGTCCAGGACACCGAGGATCCGGCGCGGTTCGTGCTCGTCGAGGTCTACAAAACCAAGGAAGCGCCGGCCGCACACAAGGAAACGGCGCATTACAAGCGGTGGCGGGACACCGTCGCGGAGATGATGGCCGAGCCGCGGACCAGCCGGAAATACGTCAATGTCTTCCCTGACGACGCGGGGTATTGACATGACGCCTCCCGGCAATGAACCCGCCTTCGAGTTCGCCACCGCGACGCGCATCGCCTTCGGCGCGGGCAAGATCGCCGAGGTGCCCGCGGCCGTGCGGGGCCTCGGCGGGACGCGGGCGCTCGTCGTCACCGGGCAGGATCCCGGCCGCGCCGCGCCGCTCCTCGCCGCGCTCGCGGCAGAGGGCGTCGCCGCGGTGCGCTTCCCCGTCGCGGGCGAGCCGACGGTGGACATCGCCCGCGAGGGCACGTCGCGGGCCGCGGCCGAGCGGTGCGACGTCGTTGTGGCGCTCGGCGGCGGCAGCGCGATCGACGCCGGCAAGGCGATCGCCGCGCTCGTCGCGAACGGCGGCGACCCGCTCGACTACCTGGAGGTCATCGGCCAGGGGAGAGCGCTCTCGAGGCCATCCGTGCCGTTCGTGGCGATCCCCACGACCGCCGGCACCGGCGCGGAGGTGACGCGCAACGCGGTGCTCGCCTCGCGGGAGGCCGGCGTGAAGGCGAGCCTCCGCAGCCCGCACATGCTGCCGCGCCTCGCGGTGGTCGACCCCGACCTGCTCGCGGGCGCCCCGCCCGGGGTGCTCGCCTCGAGCGGGCTCGACGCGCTCTCGCAGCTCATCGAGCCGTTCCTGTCGAGCCGCCGCAACCCGCTCACGGACGGCCTCGCGCGCGAGGGCATCCGCCGCTCGGCGCGCTCGCTGCGCCGCGCGGTCCTGGAGGGCACCGACGCGCCGGCCCGGGACGACCTCGCGATCGCCAGCCTGCTCGGCGGCCTCTGCCTCGCGAACGCCGGCCTCGGGGCGGTCCACGGCTTCGCGGCGCCCGCGGGGGGCATGTTCGACGCGCCGCACGGCGCGGTGTGCGCCGCGCTCTTACCTGCCGTCCTGGAGGTCAACCTGCGGGCGCTCCGGGCGCGCGACCCGGCTCACCTCGCGCTGCCGCGCTTCGACGAGCTGGCCGCGCTCGTCACGGGGCGCGCCGACGCCGTCGCCGAGGAAGGGATCGCCTGGGTCCGCGAGCTCTGCCGTGACCTCGCGATCCCGGGGCTCCGGCGCTACGGCATGGGTGAGGCGGACCTCCCGGCGCTGGTCGCGAAGGCCAGGGCGGCGAGCAGCATGAAGGGGAACCCGCTGCCGCTCACCGACGAGGAGCTGTTCGACATCGCGGCGGCGTCCTTGTGATCGCGGCGCCGGTGGTATCATCGTGGGGTGGCAAGCCCCTACCGCACGAGGCCGTCTTTTCCGCCGCCTGTCCGGTCGATCGATCAACGGCGGCGGATCAGCGTGGCGAGCCTCGTGTTCGGCCTGCTCTGCGGCGTGACGGGGATCTCGCTCGCCGACGAGGGTCGGGCAGAGTGCACGCTGCTGTTCACGGGCGTCTGCGGCTTCGTCTTGCTCCTCCAGCGCTAGGGTGCACGCTAGCCTTGACCCCACCCCCGATAACCGGAGCTCGATGAAGAACGATCCCGCCCCGAATCCCACCCTCGACGCCATGCTCGCCGCCCAGCGCATCGCGTTTGCGCCCGTCATGTTCCAGGTGGCGCGGGTGATGCGAAACCGCGGCGTCCTCCGGGCGCTCCAGCGCGCCGGCAAGGGCGGCAGGACACCGGCCGAGGTCGCCCAGGACACCGGCCTCTCCGCCTATGCGGCCAAGACCTTGCTGGAGGCGAGCCTGAGCTTCGGCCTGGTGGAGCGCACGGGCGGCGCAGGCGGCGCGAACGTCCAGGCAGAGCCGCGAGAGCGTGGCGAGCGCTACACGATCACGCGGGTCGGGCTCATCGTCGAGAATGACAGGATGACCCGTATCAACATGGATTTCATCCATGACGTCTGTTACGAGGGCATGCGCTTTCTCGACGAGGCCATCGAGGGCGGCAAGCCGGCTGGCCTGAAGGTCTTTGGCGAGTGGCCGACGGTCTATGAGGCGCTCCCGGCGCTCCCGCCGAAGGTGAGGGAGAGCTGGTTTGCGTTCGATCACCTCTACTCCGACTCCGCGTTCCCCGAGGCGCTGCCCGTCGTGTTCGAGCGGAGGCCGAGGACGCTCCTCGACATCGGCGGCAACACCGGGCGGTGGGCGATCCAGTGCTGCACGCACGACCCCGACGTGCGCGTGACGCTGCTCGACCTGCCGGGCCAGCTGGAGGACGCGCGCGCCAACGTCGAGCAGCACGGCCTGCTCGGCCGGATCATGGGCACCCCCATCGACTTCCTGGATCACGGCCAGGCGTTCCCGACAGGCTTCGACGCCATCTGGATGAGCCAGTTCCTCGTGTGCTTCTCCGAGCCGGACATCGTCCAGATCCTCCGGCGGGCCGCGTCAGCCATGGGGAACGAGACGGTGCTCTGGATCCTCGACACGTTCTGGGATCGGCAGACGAACGAGGTGGCGGTCCACTGTCTGCACGGCTCTTCCCTGTATTTCACGTGCCTCGCGAACGGGAACAGCCGCATGTACAGCGCCGCCGATATCCGGCGTTGCGTCGACGAGGCAGGCCTCGTCGTCGAGGCGGAGATCGATCACCTCGGCCTCGCCCACACGCTGCTCCGGTGCCGCCGGCGCGACGCGCCAGCGGGCAAGCGCGCGTGAGCGTCCCGGGGAAGCGACGCGCATAGCAGCCTGGACGATCCCGACCGCGGCGCGAGCGGCGACACCACGGATGAGGCGGCTCGGGGCAGCGTGCCCCGGTCCGTCGCCGGCGCGGTGTGGCCTGCGTTGCGCCGCGGCGATGACCGGGCGGGGCGCGCTCGAACGGCTTTCGCTGGCGGCCCTCGCGTAGCATAGTGGGGCGACGCCGCCACGGCGCCGCGCTGCGCCATGGGCCCACAAGGAGAAACCGTCGTGTCCCACCCCCCGCTCACCCAGCTGTCCGACGAGGAGCGCCTCTTCCGCGACTCGGTGCTTGATTTCGCCAGGAAGCGCGTCGCGCCGCGCGCGGCGGCGATGGACGAAGAGGGCGCGCTCGACCACGATCTGCTCCCTCCGCTGTTCGAGCTCGGCCTCATGGGCATCGAGATCCCGGAGGCGTACGGGGGCTCTGGAGCGGGCTTCTTCAGCGCGATCCTCGCGATCGAGGCGCTCGCCGTGGTCGATCCGAGCGTGAGCGTGCTCGTCGACGTGCAGAACACGCTGGTGGCCAATGCGTTCCTCCGCTGGGGCAGCGAGGCGCAGAAGGAGAGATACCTCCCGCGGCTCTCCCGGGACTGGGTCGGCTCGTATGCGCTGAGCGAGGCGGGCTCCGGCTCGGACGCGTTCGCCCTCGCGGCCCGCGCCGAGCGCCGGGGCGACCGCTGGATCCTGAACGGCCGCAAGCTCTGGATCACGAACGCGAACGAGAGCTCGGTCTTCCTTGTGTTCGCGAACGTCGATCCGACGAAGGGCTACAAGGGCATCACGGCCTTCGTCGTCGAGCGATCGTTCCCGGGCTTCTCGGTCGGCAAGAAGGAGAACAAGCTCGGGATCCGCGCCTCCAGCACGTGCGAGCTCGTCCTCGAGGACTGCGAGGTGCCGGAGGGCAACGTGATCGGCGAGGTCGGCAAGGGCTACAAGATCGCCATCGAGACGCTGAACGAGGGCCGGATCGGCATCGGCGCGCAGATGCTCGGCCTGGCCGCGGGGGCGTTCGACCACGCGATGCGCTACATGGGCGAGCGGAAGCAGTTCGGGCAGTCGATCGCGAGCTTCCAGGGCGTGCAGTTCCAGTATGCGCGCGTCGCCATGGAGATCGAGGCTGCGCGCCTCCTCGTCTACAACGCCGCGCGGCTCAAGGACGCGGGCCAGCCGTTCGTGAAGGAGGCGGCGATGGCCAAGCTGTTCGCGTCCGAGGTGGCCGAGCGGACGGCGTCGCTCTGCATCGAGTTCATGGGCGGCGTCGGCTTCACCAAGGACTATCCCGTCGAGAAGCTCTACCGCGACGCGAAGATCGGGAAGATCTACGAGGGGACGTCGAACATGCAGCTCTCCACGATCGCGAAGCTGCTCCAGGCGGGATACGACGCGAAGGGCTGAGCTGGGGAGTTCGCCCCCGTCCCAACACCGATGTTGCCCTCAGCGTCTCCGCTTCCATGACTCGGGTCTTCGGCGCGTGTGAAAGCACGCGACGAAGACGACGATGTCATCCATCAGACGAAAGAACAGCCCATAGGGGAAGCGCCGGACGAGCGCTCGCCGTGTTTGGCGGTGCAGAGCGGCGTAGGCCGTCGGCGCCTCGACGACCGCCTGCATCGCCGCGCGGACCTCCACGAGGAACTCCTCTCCTAGCCCGTCGCGCTCTCGCTCGTACCAGGCATATGCCCGCGCGATGTCCGCCGCGGCAGCGGGCCGAACGAGGTACGGCCTCACCGTGACCGAGCGCGCGCCTGGGCGACGACCTCATCCCAGGTGAGCCCGACGGGCCCCTCGGCCTCGAGCTCATCGAGGCGCCGATCGAGCTCGACGTGTTGGGCGTCGCTGAGCGGCAGCGCGTCAGGGTCTCGCCCGAGGCTCGCCCATAACTCGTCGAGGAGGTCGAGCTGCTCGTCGCGGCTCAGTCGGGTGATGTCCAGCGCAGCCCTGCCCATACGCCCGAAAGTATCGCACGGAGCGCCCGCCGGAACAATCCGCCCACGGCTTCCCGCGTCACGGCAGCTGCCGCTTGAGATCGGCGAGCGAGCGGCGCGTCGACACCTGCTGCGGCAAGATCACGTCTCGCACCAGGGCGTGCGACTCGGTGTCGAGCTCCTCGATGTCGTTCCGGTAGTCCTTCAGGCCGTGCTCCTCCCCCTCGGCCAGCGCCGAGAGCGCCGTCTTGTGGCCGAGCGCCACGGCGGTCCCCTCGACAGCCTTGGCGAACGCGCCCCATGGCCCGGAGCTCGCCGGGGGGTCGCCTCCGAGCTCCTCGATCCGCCGGCGCAGCACCTTCACCCGCGCCTCGTGCGACGCGAGGTTGAGCCTGAGGTGGTGAGCCACCCAGCCCTGCCGCGCCGCGGCGATGGCCTGACGGTAGGTCTCGACCGCGGACATCTCCCCGCGGCAAAACGATTTGAGCTGCTCGATCGAGTCATCGTCGATGAGTCCGTCCAGGCCCACGCTCTCGTCTGCGAATGCGACCGGTTCCATGGGTACTCTCCTGCGATATCTGGTGAACCCCCGATTCCTCTCCTCCTTACCTCCCGAGCTGGGCCTCCACGCCGTACGTCCGCGCAGGAGCCGCGATCCCAGGGACCGTCGCCACTGCAGGAAGGCGCGCGCCCCGGTTGCCTCAGGGGTACATGTTCGCCTCGTACCGAATCAGTCTCGGCTGAACTCTTTCATTCCCTTCAAGTCCCGTTCCAATGTCCGGGACTTCGCGGTCATGAAGCGAGCTCATCGGTCCAGCGGCGGGCTCCCCCTCCAGCGGCGACGCAGAGCGCCGAGCGCCGGCTGGCTCACAGCGCGGCGAACACGCGGGCTCCCTTGCCCGTGCCGCAGAAATCGCTGTTGCCTGCCTCTCGCAGGATCGCGCGCAGCGCCGCGGCGTCCTTCTCGTCGCGCGCGAGGGCGCCGAGGAGCATCGCGCCTTCCTTGAGGCGCCTCTCGACCTCCGGCGCGCTGTGCTCGGGGATCCCGGCGTCGACGAGCACGCTGCTCAGGCTGGCCGTCTCGCTCGCCGAGCTCGCGTCCGCGAGCCTCACCGCGATGGGGCCGGCCACGGCGAGCCGCAGCCCCGGGACGACGAGCCCCGCGCTCGCCGAGGCGAGGATGGAGGTCAGCGCGCTCCCGTGCGAGGCAGCGCCCTGCGTGCGCGGGCGCGCGAAGTGCTGGCGGCGAGCCGCCTCGCTCACGATGGCGCAGACGTCCCGTCGCGTGTGCCCGCTGTCCAGGATCCGCCGGACGGCGTCCTCGGCCTCCTCACGTGCTCGCACCATCCCGGTGATCAACCTCTGGTTCGCCATACAGACCTCCTTGGCTGAGGGCTCACGCCGCTCGCGCTGATTTCCTGGGAGCATCCGCACAACACGAACCGTACCGCGCGCGTACCCGGCGGGAGATCGCGGAGCCGCTCGCGACCCCAGCAACAGCGCCCGTCGCGTCCGCGGCACGATGCCACAGCGAGGCGATCAGGCTGTGACGCAACGACACGGCAGACTCGTCGCGAACGGCGCGGCGAGGCGCATCCCCGCGCGGCTGCTGCAGCGCCCGCCGTCGGCGCGGCTCAGGCCGCTGCGCGCCGTTCCCTGGCCGGACGCTTCGCGCTCTTGCCGGCTCGCCGCGCGTTCACCGCGCGCACCGCGCGAACGCTCTCGCGGAGGCGGGTCACGAGCGGCGCGGCCTCTCGCTCGCCGAAGCCGCGGACGATCCGGAGCATCTTCGCCTCTTCGGGCCGGAGCGCCGCGAACGCCCCGTCCGCGACGGCCTCTTCCGCGTCGATCAGGGACTGCAGGGCGCCCTCCGTATAAGCGCGGATCACGGCCGGGTGGACATAACAACGCTGACAGACCGCGCGCGTGTTGCCCAGGCGGGCAGACACCCTGTCGATCACCTGCGCCACGCGCTTCTTCACCTGGCGGACCGAGGTCGCGACCTCCATCTCGCAGAAGAACGACGCGCACAGCACCGTGCCGGTCCAGGTGCGGAAGTCCTTCGCTGTGAAGTCCTGGCCCGCGACCGAGCGCAGGTATTCGTTCACGTCGTCCGAATGGATCCTTTGCCGCCGGCCCTCGCCGTCGATGTACTGGAACAGCTCGTGGCCGGGCACGTCCTGGCAGCGCTTCACGATGCGCGCGAGCCTGCGATCCCGCACCGTCAGCGTGTGCTCCTTGCCGCCCTTGCCCCTGAAGTGGAACCTGATGAGGCTCCCCTCTATCTCGACGTGCTCGTCGTGGAGCGTTGTGAGACCATACGAGTCGTTGTCGCGCGCGTACTCGTCGTTCCCGACGCGGATCGATGTCTCGTCGAGCAGGCGCACAACGGCCGCCAGCACCTTCTCGCGCGTCAGGCCAGGCAGCGCGAGATCCCGCTCGGCCGCCGCGCGGATCGCCGGGAGCGCCGCGCCGAACGCGAGCATGCGATCGTACTTCGTCTCGTCGCGGACCTCGCGCCAGCGCGGGTGATACCGGTACTGCTTTCTGCCGCGCGCGTCCCGCCCTGTCGCCTGGATGTGCCCGCGCTCGCTCCGGCAGATCCACACATCGGTCCACGCGGGCGGGATCGCGAGCCGGCGGATCCGCGCGAGCGTCGCCTCGTCCTTGACGGGGCGACCGTCGGCGTCGACGTAACGGAAGCCCTTGCCCGCCCCTCGCCTGGAGATCCCCGGCTCCCCGTCGTTCACGTACCGGAGCCCGGCCGACTCGGCGGACTCGATCGGTGACGGGGTGAGCTGTCCTGTCGCCGCGAGCTCGCCGGTCGTACGAGCGAGCTCGACCGTCTCGACGGACTCGACCGACACGCTGACGCGGCGCCGGCGAAGGACGACGCCGCTCGCGGCTTCCCGCCTCTCGCGGCGCGGAGCGCTCCGCGGGCGACGCCTTTCACGGGTGGTCATGGCGCTGCCGCTCTGCATGGCGCGAACCGCTCAGAGGGCCCTCCTGCGCGAGCGCGACCGGAGCGCGCCGCCGCGCGCGCTCGCGGTGCGCATCATCGATGCACCGCCTCACCTCGGCGTCGATCGCCGCGATCGCCATCCGGTTGAACATGCGCAGCGGCAGCGGCATGTCGATCGCGAAATCGACGGCCCTGGGCCGGAGCTCGAGCCGCCCGGAGAGCGTGAAACCCTTGAACGAGAGGCCGAGATGCGCGTGCCGCTCGTCGCTCCAGAGAATGGAGGGAGCGTACTCTGCATATCGATCACAATACTTCGCCATCGCCCGCAGGACGGCGCTCTTCGCTTCTTCGTCGTTCAGGTCGTGATGGACAGTGTGGTTCATGATGACCTCGGGTGATGGCTGGAAAATCGGCTCCGCCGGGCGATGACGACGCGCACGCGCACGCGCGGCAGGCTCGCCAGCGCCAGCGTTCGCGGGATTAGCAAGCCGGGTGCCTGTCGGGTCCGACGGGGGCCGAGCGCTCGCGGCAGGGCCATTTCTGGGCGACTCCGCGCGGGATCGAGCCCGCCCGCGGTCCGCGCATGTCGAGGTTCGCCACGAGCGGGGCAGATCGCCACGGCCAGCCTTGAGCCCGCCCCCTCGCGCCGCGGCTCAGCTCGCGGCATGGAGCGTGCGATCCCATGCGCTCATGCACGCGCTCCTGCACGAAGCCGCCGCGCTGAAGTCTCCAGCTGCGCTCAGCGGGAGGCTCGGGCCACGGGCGAGGAGGGCGCTGAAGGCGCTGCTGATCCTGCCTATCGCGCTCTGGCTCGGCTACGTCGTCGTCGTGAACGCCATGCTGAGCACGGGGCTCATCGCGAGGCTCGTCAGCTACAACCCCGTCGACGCGTCGCTCTATTACGGGTCGGCGTGGAGCCTCTGGCCGGGCGTCGTTCACGTCGAGGAGCTCCGGCTCAGCGGCTCCGACAGCGTGCTTCAGTGGGCGGTGGAGCTCGACGAAGCGGACCTCGATATCCACCTGACCGATCTCCTCCGGAAGAAGTTCTATGCGGAGGACATCCGCGCCAGAGGCTTCGTGTTCCGGATGCGGATGCTCGTGGATCCGACGAGCGAGCGCGATCTGGAGGCGCCGCACATCCAGGCGCTGCCGCCCATCCCGGAGTTCGCGAACCCTCCGCTCAAGCCGGAGCTGCCGCCGAAGCACGATCTCGAGAACTCCGACGAGGGTTACAACCTGTGGACGGTGCACCTGGAGGACATCGACACGACGCTCAAGGAGATCTGGATCCAGCAAGTCAGGTATGCCGGCGGCGGCCGCGTGCGGGGAGGGTTCTATTACAAGCCGCTCCGCGCCGTTCGCGTCGGGCCCGTCGCGCTGGAGCTCCGGTCGGGCGAGGTCCACGTCGCCGATCGCGTCGTCGCGCGGCTCGACGCCGACGCCGACGTGACGATGAGCACGTTCGATCCGCGGGACGTCGAAGGGCTCGACGTCCTCGATACCACCTGGGCGCGCGTCCGCCTCGACGCCCAGCTGCCGGGGCTCGATTTCATCCACCTTCCCGGGGGCGAGGGCGCCGGACCCAGGCTCGAGGACGGCAGCGGAGAGCTCAGGACGAACCTCGTCGTGAACCGGGGGAGCGTCGAGCCGGGCAGCACCGTGTCCTACGAGACGAGCCACCTCGTGGCCTCCACCGCGTCGCTCCGCGCGACCGCCGAGGCGCGCGCGGCGCTCCGCGTCGACGAGCGCGGAGCGCCGCGCCTCGCGGTGACGCTGCCGCGGGCGACGCTCGAGCGCCCGGAGAGCGGCCTGCCGCCCGTCGTCGTGGAGAGGGCGAGCGCCACCTTCGACGCGCCGGAGCTCCACCTCCTGCGGCTCCCGCCGGGGTTCGCGTCGAAGGTGGATGTCGTCGCCGCGGCGATCCCGGACCTGCGCTGGCTGAACGCCGAGGGCGCCGCGCCGGACGCGCCGCGGTTCACGGGCGGCGCAGCCTTCGCGCGGAGCAGCCTGGAGGTCGACCCGCTGGGGCGAGGCACGGGCTCGCTGAGCCTGCTGTTGAAACACGGCGCCCTGCAGTGGAAACAGACCAAGGTGAAGGGCGACGTGGCGGCGCGCATGAAGCTCGACGCGGTGAACGTCTTGAATCCGACAGCCAAGCTGCGAGAGGGCCGCATCGACATCGAGGATCTCGCGATCGAGCACGAGGGCGAGGCGCTCCCTGGCTGGTGGGCGCACATCGACATCGAGGACGCGGAGGTGAGACGAGGGCTCACGGAGGCAGCGATCCGGATGGAATGCAAGGACGCGCGGCCGGCCGTGATGCTGCTCGACGCCGAGGATGCCATTCCCGGCTGGGCCGCGGGGCTCCTTGCGATGGAGGGGCTCAAGGCGTCCGCGAAGGTGAAGCGCGCGGACGGCGGCGTCGATTTCAGGCTCCTGGAGGCGAAGGGGGGCGATCTCGCGATCCGCGGGCGGCTCACGAAGTCCGACGGGCAGACCGCCAGGGGAGCGTTCCTCGTGAAGAGTGGGCTGCTCTCGGTGGGGATCGCGCTCGATCGGGACGGGGCCGGCGTGCACCCCCTCGCCGGCGACGACTGGGTAAACGAGAAGATGATCGCGCTGGGCAGGTGACCCCGCCGGACGACGCCGGCGAGCCATGGGGCGACCGCGGCGCGCCCAGGCCCCGCGCATCGACAGTCTTCACGCTTCAGCGGGCGCTCATCAACGAACCGGCGCTGGCCGGAGAGACGGAGAGAGGAGGGGGAGAGTTCAACGCAAAGGCGCAAAGACGCAAAGGCGCAAGGGAGAGAGAGAGAAAAACTCATGCATTTTTGCGTCTTTGTGCCTTTGCGTTGAACTCTCCCTCCGGACTCCTGGCGAGCGGAACTAGCCGCGAGCCTTCTCACGAACGGCGATCAGCCGGATCGCCTCCTCGATCGCCCCCGCGACGCCGCGGATCCGCGGGACTCGCCGCAGATCGCGGTGGACCACGAGGTACACGCTCACCGTCGGGAGCGGCGTCGGGCAGACGAGCCGTCGCAGCCCGGGCACGTCACGCGCGAGCGCGTCCGCGAAGATGCAGATCCCCTGGGACTCGCTCGCGGCCGTGAGGACCGCGTCGTCCGAGCTCGAGCGAAACGGGAACCGACGCGCGCCGCGGGCGACGAGCCACCGCTCCTGCTCGGACTCCCGGCCCGGCCCGTCATGGCCGACGAAGTCGTGCCGCGGGAAGTCCGCCTCGCGGAGGTGGCCGTCGCGCAGGTGTCGCTCGACGTACTCGTTCGAGGCCCAGAGGCCGTACGAGAACGTGCCGAGGCGCTTCTCGACGAGCGCCTTCGACGACGAGCGCGCCGTCCGGACGCCGAGGTCGGCCTCGCGCTTCGCGACGTCCGCGAGGCGCGCCTCCGAGGCGAGCTCGATCAGCGTCTCGGGGTGGATGCGCCGCCACTCGGAGAGGACCTTCGCCATCGGGCGCGCGAAGCTCTCCTTGATCGAGACGCGCACAACGCCCTCGAGCGACTCGGCGCCGCGCGCGTCCCTCCCTTCGACGCGGAGCTCCCTCTCCATGCCCTCGGCGAGCGCGACGAGGGCGCGCGCCGTCGGATCGATCGAGGTGCCGGCCGTCGTCCTGTGCACGAGCTTCCGGCCGAGCGCGAGCTCGAGCGCGTCGATGCGCCGCCCGACCGTCGAGGTGGAGAGCCCGAGCGCCTTGCCCGCGCCGAGGAAGCTGCGACGTCGGTCGACCTCGAGCAGCACGCGCAGGTCGTCCCAGGAGAAGGCGTCGTTTTTCATCCGTGGAACTCCGATGCCCGAAGATGTCCGTTCTCGCGAACCGACCCAGAGCTTACACATGGAGGCATGACGCGACACCCCTTCGAGAACCGGAACGCCCTCGTCACTGGCGCCTCCACCGGCATCGGCGCCGAATTCGCCCGCCAGCTCGCCGCGCAGCGATGCCACATGATCCTCGTCGCCCGCTCGCGCGACAAGCTCGAGGCGCTCGCCGTCGAGCTGCGCGCCGCGCACGGCGTCCGCGTCGAGGTGATCGCCGACGACCTCACGAGCGCGGGGGCGATCGGGCGCGTGCACGCGGAGGTCGCGCGGCGCGGCGTGACCGTCGATCTCCTCATCAACAACGCCGGATTCGCGACCCACGGCCGCTTCGAGGAGACGCCGATCGAAAGGCAGCTCGAGGAGATCGCGCTCAACGTGAGCGCCCTCGTCGCCATGACCCACGCGTTCCTGCCCGACCTCGTGAGGACGCGCGGCGCGGTCCTCAACGTCGCGTCCACGGCGGCGTTCTACCCGATCGCCTCGATGGCGGTGTACGGGGCGACCAAGGCCTTCGTGCTCTCGTTCAGCGAGGCGCTCTGGGCCGAGCTCGGCGAGCGGGGCGTGAAGGTGGTCGCGCTCTGCCCCGGCGCGACCGAGACGCCGTTCTTCGAGATCGCCGGGGAAGCCGCGGCCGTGGGCGCGAAGGCGAAGGCGAGCGACGTCGTGCGGCTCGGCTTGCGCTCCCTCTCGACGGGGCGAACCCACGCCATCCACGGCCTCGGCAACTACATCCTCTCGAACCTCGCGCGCTTCGTGCCGCGCGCCATGGCGGCGCGCCTGACCGCGGAGGTCATGCGGAAGAACCAGGTGCGCGCCCTGCCGGCCAGGGCGGCGAGCGCACGTCCCTGATCGGCGCTCGGCGGGCGCTACGCCCCCCGCGGCGCGTCACTGCGATGCGGGAACCTTGAGGGCGAGCTCGCGCCGCAGCAGGATCTGCTGGAGCCCGAACTGGCCGAGCGTGGCGCCGACCGAGACGAGCCAGATGGTGTGCATGCGGAAGCCGGGCCGAGCGCTCAGGGCGAGGACGGGGAAGACGAAAGCGACCGCGCGCGCCCCCGAGGCGGCGAGCGAGGGCCAGGTGTTGCCGAGGCCTTGAAAGACGCCGGCGGAGACGAACACGATGCCGCTCGCGAAGTATCCCCAGGAGGTCACCTGGAGGTAGTCGACGCCGGCCGCGACGACGTCCGGCGCGGGCGAGAAGAGCGCGACGAGCTGCGCGGGGAAGACCTGGCAGACCACGGTGAAGAGGACCATGAACCCGAGCACGAGCTTCACGCTCTCGAGCGCGGTCTCGCGGACGCGAGCGTAGGCGCGGGAGCCGTAGTTCTGGCCGATGACCGCCGCAGCGGAGAAGCTGATCGCCACGGCAGGCATGAAGCCGGCCTGCATCACCCGCAGCCCGATGCCGAACCCGGCCTGCGCCTCCGAGCCGAAGGGGCGCGTGACCACGTAGATCACGCCCATGGTGACGGCCAGCAACAAGAACTCCGCGCCGGAGGGCAAGCCGATGGCCACCAGCTTTCGCCATGTGGGGAGATCCGGCTGCCAGTCGGCGAGGCGGAGGCGAAGGAAGGTCTTGCCGCGCAGGAGATAGACGGCGAGCCCGACGACGGCGGCCGCGGTCGCGATGAGCGTGGCGAGGGCCGCGCCGAGCACGCCGAGCGGGCGCCCCGATACCCAGCCGAAGACGAGGAAGGGCGCGAGGACCATGTTGAGCAGCACGCTCGCGGTCTGGGCCACGAGCCCCGGCTTCATGTCTCCGATGCCGCGCAGCGCCGAGCCGAGCCCCACCATCGTGAACTGCAGCGCGAGCGCCGGAATGAACGCGAGCAGAAAGCTGCTCGCGAGCTCGGCGGTCATGGCGTCTCCCGAGAGCCGCTCGGCGTACGTGCGGTGAAGCGCGAGGCCGAGCACGAGAAAGAGGGCGCCCGCCCACATGGCGAGGCTCTGCACCTGGTTGAACAGGCGCTGCACCTCGCCGTGCTCCTTTCTGCCGGCCGCTTGCGAGACGAGCGCCACGCAGCCGACCGAGAGCATCTGCGTCGCGGCCAGGGAGACGAACATCAGGTTGCTGGAGACCGCCACGGCAGCGACGGCCTCCTTTCCGAGGCGACCGACCCAGTAGATGTCGATCAGGCCGTAGAGGGTCTGGATCGCCATGCCGGCCAGGATGAACAGCATGACGCGCACGACGTGCGCGCGCGGCTTGCCCTGCGTCATGTCGTGCACGCCGCGCGGCGCGGACGGCGCCTCGACTTCGATGTTGGTGTCCATAGATTTTTGCCGAGTAATATCTGACCGTCTCGGTATCACCCGGGTAGTTTTTCCTCGCAAGGGCCAGGTGCACGAGCGTGGATCGGCGGCACCGCTCTTGAAGTTTTCCGGAGAAAAGCACAGAGTGGCGGGATGATGAAGCCCTCGTGCCTTGTGGCGATCGCCGCCTTGCTCGCAGCGCCGCTCCTCACCTCTTCAGCGCAGGCGGACATCCCGCCGCCCGACGCGTGCGACACGCCGGGGTCGAGCTGTAACAACGCAGGGCCCGAGGCCAACGAGCCTGGCACGTGCACGAAGCAGAAGTGCCAGCGAACGCTGCCGGGCGAGGACGGCGGCTTCACCACGGTGGAATACGACTGCAATCTGTGCATCTCCTCGGGCGGGGGCTCGACGTCGACCTCGAGCGGGAGCGCGACATCGACCACGGGCGCGGACGCGACGTCGGCCGGCAGCGCGGGCTCGGACAAGGCGTCATCGGACGACGGCGGCTGCGCCATGAGCGGCGCCGCCTCGGGCGGCGCGATGGCCGGGCTGATGCTGCTCTGCGGCGCCGCGGCGCTCGTGACCGCCCGCCGGCGCCGCTGAAGCGAGCCTCGGCCGTGGGTGCGCCCGGTCCTCCGCCTGCGAGCGTGGCCCGCCTGCTCGAGCGCGGCGTCGCGCCGCTCGACGGCGCGCGGCGGCACCTCTTCAACCTGCTCCGCCGGAGCGAGCTCGCGATCGCCATCGTGGCGCGCCCCGATCGCAGGATAGCCACCCTCGCCGCGGCCAACGCGCTCGGCGCCTTCGCCATGGCGGTCTTTGCGCCGAGCGCGCTGCTCGTGCTCGGGCCCGTCCTGCTGGGCGTCCTGCACGTCGCGGCCGACGTGCGCCACCTCGTGCTGCGGCGCGGGCTGCCGTCGTGGTGGCGGGGCGTCGTCTGGACGGCCTGCGCCGCGCTGGTGGGGCTGCGGGGCGCCCAGGAGCTCTTCGGCTCGGCGGCAGCGCTGCTCCGCGCCGAGCACGCCTTGCTCGCCGCCTGGCTCGGCGCCGCGATCGTCGCCGGCGCGCTCGCGTCGCGCGCGTGGCGGCGCGTCGCGCTGGCCGCCGCCGCGGCCGTGGCGCTGTCGGCGGCGGCGCTCGCCGCGCCGCGCGGCTTCCGGCTCGCCCTTGCGCACGCGCACAACCTGGTCGCGCTCGCGTTATGGCTCGCGCTCTTCCGCCGCCGGGTGCGCGCTGACGCCTGGCCGCTCGGCCTCGTGCTGGCCGGGACAGCGCTCCTCGCGAGCGGGGCGATGACCTCCGTCACCCTGCGCGCCGGGTGGCTGGACGCCTTCGGGCTTCACCTCTTCCTTGCGAGCGACTGGCTCGCGCCCGGGCTGCCGACCCGCTCCGCGATGGCGCTCACCGCATGTTATGCGTTCCTGCAGTCCGTCCATTACGCGGTCTGGCTGCTGCTCATTCCTCAGGAAGATCAACCGGGCCGGCGGACAACCACCTTCCGCATGTCCGCGCGCTCGCTCCGGCGCGACTTCGGGGACGCAGGGCTCGCCGCCGTGGCGGTCCTCGCCGGCCTGGTGCTGCTCGGCGCCCTGCGCAGCGCGCTCGGCACGCGCAACCTGGTGCTCTCGCTCGCCTCCTTCCACGGGTACCTGGAGCTCGCGCTGCTCGCGTACTTCTATGTCCGCGGCGACGTCGGCCGGCGCGCCGCGGAGGCGCGCCATGAGCGGTCCGGGCACGCGCGCGTGGTGGTGGACCGCGGCGGGCCCGAGATCGCCGCGCAGCCGGCCGCCCCATGAGCCGCGTCTTCACCGATCCGCTGGTGGCCGCCTGGGCGCGCGCGTTCGCGTTCACGCTGCTCATCGAGCTCGCCGTCGCCTCACCGCTGCTCGGCGCGGCGGAGCGGTCATGGGGCCGCCGCGCCGCGCTCGTGGCCGTCGCCAACATCGCGAGTCACCCGGCGGTGTGGTTCATCTTCCCCGCGCTCGCGATCGGCGCCACGGCGCGACTGGCCCTCTCGGAGCTCTGGGCGGTGCTGCTCGAGCTCGGCGTCTACCGGCTCGCGCTGCGCGATCTGCCTACCACGCACGCCATCGCGGCCTCGGCGCTCGCGAACGGCGCGTCGCTCGGGTTGGGGCTGCTCCTGCGCGCCGCGACCGGCTGGGTGTGAGCAGGCGGCTCCGCCGACTCCGAAGCAACACCACCGCGGACAGCCTCCCCGCGGGCGGGCTCGTCCGATGCGACATCGTTCGTTCGCCGACAGCGTGGGTGTTCGTCTCACGCAGCGCGGACGGCTCCGCTGCGCTATGACTGCGAGATGTTTGGTCCAGGGCGCCCTCAGTACCCTCCGCAGCAGCCGCCTCAGTACCCTCCGCAACCGCCGCCTTACTACCCTCCGCAGCCGCCGCCTTACTACCCTCCACCGCCGCCGCAGCGTCCGAAGTCAGGCCTGTCGCCGCTCGTGATCGTGCTCATCGTCCTCGGCGGGTTGTTCGCGCTGGGCATGGGCGCCATCCTCGTGATCGGCGGCGCTGTGTACCTGGCGGCGAGCGCATCGCCGGAGCAAACCGTGGTCGAGACCACGCCTTCCGGCGCGTCGACCGCCGGCGGCGTCTCGCCGGTGGTGCCCAGGTCGACGAGCACTCCCCTTCGGCCCGACGAGGCGGCCGACGATGCGGCCGGCGAAGACCCGTCCGCCGGCGACCACGCCGCGGGTGATGCCCCGTCGACCGCCGACAACGACGAGACGGGCGAGGCGCCGGCGCCTCTGTCGACAGCGGCGCGGACGCCCACCTCCCCGAGCGAGGGCTCCTCGAAGGGAAGCCCGAGCAACGGGAGCGCGACGGGCGGGACATCCTGGTGGTGTACGGCGAGCGCGTCCGTGCGCGTCTGCGGCTTCGCGGGCGCGTGCAACTATCAGATGGTGTTCGGCAACGGCTCGGCGAAGGATCGCTTCCTTGCGTCGCAGCAAGCGAAGCATGCATGCGAGGCGAGCGCGCGCGCCAGGGGCGCCACCGCGATCTGCGTCGTGCAGTGCAGCCCTCGCTGACGGGCGGTAACGTCGCTCGCTCCGCTCAGCTCCTCGTGCCAGCGCTAATAACCGCCGCTGCCGCCGACCCCCGCCGAGCTGTAGCTGGAGCTGTAGCCAGAGCTGTAGTCGCCACCGCCCGCGCCGCCGACTCCGACCGAAGTTACGTTTCCACCGTAGTAGTCGTCCGGATCTTCGTAGACGTTGATGTCGAGGTTCACCTTGCCGTTGAGCCACAGCTCGCTGCTCCCGATACCGAACGCATACTCAGCCCAGGTCGTCGAACGCGGCGAGACGTACACATAGACCGTTTGCCGCGACAGCAGCGTGGCCTCCACGTTCGGATCCGTCACCGTGCCGTCCTCGACCTTCTCGAAGTGCCAGCCCGGAAGGAGCCTGACGCCGTACCCTCCCTGCTCCAGATCGACGACGAGGGAGCTCTCGTCCGGATCCTGATCCTCGCTGCTGACCGTCACCACAGTTCCGTAGCCACCACCGACAGCCATGGCTGAGGTATTCTCGTCTTCGTAGTAGTAATAACCGTTCGAGATCTCGAACGTGGCGTCGCGGAGCCGATATCGCGCTCCAGACGGCGCGTCGGCCGCGAGCGGCAAGCTGATCGAGCCGACGTCCGGACCGCGATCGGCAGCCTGCGAGCCGCAACCGCTGAGCAAGGCCGCGAACACCACGCCAGCCGCCGCCACCGATCCAAACCCTCTGATCGTCTTGGTCATTCTATCCTCCAGGTAAGCTGCCCCTCCGGACCGACGGCGGCGTGTGCCGTGACCTGCCACCGGTCCAGAGTGGGCCACCACCGAAGAGCAACCCGCGGGCCAACCTGGATTTGCCGCAAATCAGCGCATGTACATTGGACCCCACCCAGCACATGGCCCATATCGAGCCACAGATCTGAGCCATATTTGGCCTGTGCCACTGCCTGATCTGTGCCACTGCGAGCGCACGCAGGCCGAGGCCGGGTGCGTCATGGCGCCGACGACCGTCGGTCGGCTGAGCGGGACCGGCTCGTCATCGAGCCGACGGCTCGGCGGCAGCTACTCCTCGCCCGAGAGCACCGCTGCGATCGCGACGCGCTGCCCGCGCGGCTGCCCCGCCGCGTCGGCGTGGGCCATGTCGAGGGCGGCCAGCACCGTCGACAGCGTCGTCTGGTCGAGGACCGACGACGCCTCCACGGCGTGGAGGTCTTCTCCCACGAAGTTCTTCGGGCAGGCGTCGATGACCGGCAGCGCGCGCTCGCTGGCCGGCGCGAACCGGATGGGCAGGCCGTGCGTGCGGCAGATGAGCGGCCGGGCCGCGTAGAGGGCGCACCTCCCCTCCCTGTCGAGCGCCGGGCACACGCCGGGGTCGCCCGCCCGCGCGCGCTCGGCGAGCGCCGCGCGGTCGGCCTCCGGGAGCGCCGCGAGCGCCTCGCGGATCGCGTCGGCCTCGATCGACGTCACCGAGAAGCGCCGCCGGCAGCAGTCGCTGCACCCCGTGCGGCAGGCCATCCGCCCGCCGTGGCGGGCGCTCGCGCTCGCGAAGAACGCGTCGACCTTGGTGAAGAGCTCGTGGAGGCGCTCGCGCGGCGTGCGGTGCATGCGCCGGCGTCTATAGCGGGGCGGATCCTCGTGCGCCACGGCCGCATCCGCGCCGCTCCGCTCGCCTCGGCGCGCTCTCCACGTTATCCGGCGGCCACGGCGCGGCCGCTGGCGACCTCCGCCAAGGGCGCGTGCCGGGCCACGAGCTGGGCGACCTCGCCGCGGCAAGAGCCGCACCCCGTGCCGGCCTTGGTCGCGCCGCACGCCGCCTCCAGCGAGCAGGCGCCGCCCTCGATGGCCTCCCGGAGGGTCGCCTCGCTGACCTTGTGACAGTTGCAGACGATGCGCTCGGCCTGCGCCGCCGGCCCCGCACCGCCGCCGGCGCAGAGCGCCTCCAGAGGATCGGCGGGCAGCGGATCGTTGCGATCGAAGAGCTGCACGAGCGTGGCGGCTGCCGCGGTGTTGCCGACGAACTGGGCGCCTAGCAGTCGCCCGTCGCGGATGATCAGCTTCCGGTACGTGCTCTTCCGCGTCTCGACGACCTGGAGCACGTCGTCGCTCTCGAGCTCCGGCTCGGTGCTGCCTATGGAGGTGACGTCGACGCCCGCCACCTTCAGCCGGGTATACAGCTTCGTGCCTCGGTAGCGCGCCTGCGGGTTCGCGCCCGTCAGGACGTCGGCGAGGACGGCGGCCTGCTCCCAGATGGGCGTCACGATGCCATAGAGCCTGCCCCGGTGCTCCGCGCACTCGCCGATGGCATAGATGCCGGGCACCTGGGTGGCCATCGTGTCGTTGACGACGATGCCCTTGTTGATGGGCAGGTTGGAGGCCCGCGCGGCGTCGACGCGAGGCCGGACGCCGCACGCGAGGACCACCATGTCGGCCGGCAGGACGCTGCCGTCGTCGAGGCGACACCCCTCGACCGACGCCTCCCCGCAGACGGCCTCGACGGTGCGCCCGGTGCGCACGAAGATGCCGCAGCGCTCGATGTGCTGCTCGAGCATGTCGCCGCCCATCTGGTCGAGCTGCGCGTTCATGAGGCTCTTCGCGACGTGGATGACGGTCACGTGGAGGCCCATGTCGCTCAGCACCTTGGCCGCCTCCAGGCCGAGGAGCCCGCCGCCGACCACGATGGCGTTGTCTCCCGCCCGCGCGCAGCCGCGCATCCGGACGCAATCGTCCATCGTCCTGTACACGAAGACGCCCGGGCGCAGATCGCCCTCCGAGGTCGTCATGCCCTCGAGCGGCGGGACGAGCGGCTGGCTGCCGGTCGCGAGCACGGCGACGTCATAACGCTGGCGCGCGCCGTCGGCTGCCACGACCGCCCTCGACGCGGTGTCGATCCGCGCCACGGAGGTCCCGCCGACGAGCCGCACCCCGTTCCGCTCGTACCAGGCGGGGGGCTTCGTGACGATGGAGTCGGGCGCCTCCCCTGCGAGCACCTTGCTGAGCAGGACGCGGTTGTAGGCGCCGCCCCGCTCCTCGCCGAAGACGGTGATGTCGTAGCGGTCCCTCGCGCCGCGCGACATCAGCTCGTCCAGCAGGCGGCACGCCGCCATGCCGTTGCCAACGATGACAAGGTCCTTCCTTCGCATCAGTTCGACTCCGAGACCCGGCGCGCCCTGACGGCGCACACCTTGAACTCCGGCATCCGGCTGGTCGGGTCCAGCGCCGGCACGGTGAGGATGTTGGCGGCCTTCCTGCCGCCCCAGTGAAACGGAGCAAAGAGCGTGTCCGGCCGGATCGAAGGCGCGACCGCCACCCGGAAGGTGACCGCCCCTCGCCGGCTCTCGACGAGGAGCGAGTCGCCGTCGACGACGCCGAGGCGCGCCGCCAGCCTGGGGTGAACCTCGACCTTCGGCTCGGGCTTGGCCTCTTCCAGCGTGGAGACCCGGCGCGTCTGCGCGCCTGAGTTGTAGTGCTCCTTGTAGCGGCCCGTCGTGAAGTAGAACGGATAGGCGTCGTCGGGGAGCTCGGCGGCGGGGCGGTGGTGGACCGCGTGGAACCGCGCCCGGCCGTTCGGGTGATGGAACCGCTCGGCGAAGAGGCGCGGAGTCCCCGGGTGCTCGACCGACGGGCACGGCCAGAAGACGCCTCGGTGCCGGCGTATCTTGTCGTAGGTGATGCCGCTGTAGTCCGCCTTGGCGCCCGCGGTCGCCCGGCGCAGCTCGTCGAACACCTGCTCCGCGGACGTGTACTGGAAGTGCCTGCCCGCGCCGAGGCGGCGCGCGAGCTCGCAGAAGATCTCGATATCGGTCTTCACCTCGGGGGGCGCCGGGCGGACCTTCTGCCGCAGGATCACCCGCCCTTCGAGGTTCGTCATCGTCCCCTCCTCCTCCGCGAACTGGGCGATCGGAAGGAGGACGTGGGCGTCCCGGGCCGTCTCGTTGGCGAAGGCGTCACAGACCACGAGCAGATCGAGCGACGCGAGCCGCCGCTCGACGTTGAGCGCGTTCGGCGACGCGACAGCCACGTT
The DNA here is from genome assembly GCF_051525235.1 of Sorangium sp. So ce124. NCBI lineage: Bacteria > Pseudomonadati > Myxococcota > Polyangiales > Polyangiaceae > Sorangium > Sorangium sp. So ce124. Next base: position 1,755,733 of record NZ_CP150312.1, on the reverse strand, counting down.
GGAGCCGAACACGAGCAGCGCGCGGATGCCCCCCTCGGGGCCGAGCGCGTCGAGCAGCTCGTAGGCGCTCTTCCCCTTGCCTGGCAGCTCGGCAGGGTCGACGCCCCAGACGCGGGCGATGGCGGCCCTGTGCTCCGCGTCCTCGATATGCCGGTAGCCGGGGAGCTGATCCGCCTTCTGGCCGTGCTCGCGGCCCCCCTGGCCGTTGCCCTGTCCGGTGAGGCAGCCATAGCCGCTGTACGGCTTGCCGACCTTGCCGAGCGCGAGCATCAGGTTGATGAAGGAGAGCACGGTGTCCACCCCCTTCGACTGCTGCTCCGGCCCGCGGCCGGAGAGCAGCATGCTGCTCGGCGCCTCGGCGAGCAGCCGTACGGCCTTGAGCTGATCCTGCGTGGAGACCCCGGTCAGCCGCTCGACGTGCGCCGGGTGGTACGAGAGGACGGCGCGGCGGAGATCGTCGAACCCGTCCGTGCGCGCGGCGATATACGCCGTGTCGATGAGCTTCTCCTCGAGGGCGAGGTAGAGGAGGCCGTTGGCGAGCGCCAGGTCGGACCCGGGCGTGGGCTGGAGGTGGAGCGCCGCGGCGCGCGCCGTGTCGGTGCGCCGCGGGTCGACGACGATCAGCGCGCCGCCGTTGTCGCGCTGCGCGAAGATCCATTGCATGATCGGCGGCAGGGTCTCCGCGCAGTTCGCGCCCCAGAGGAGCAGCGCCTTGGTCTGGGCGATATCGGACACGGGGAACGGCAGGCCGCGGTCGACGCCAAACGCCTTGTTCTGCCCCGCGGCCGCCGAGGACATGCAATAGCGGCCGTTGTAATCGACGTTCGGCGACTGGAGGGCGAGGCGGACGAATTTGCCGAGGAGGTAAGTCTTCTCGTTCGTCAGGGCGCCGCTGCCGAACGCGGCCAGCGCCGCGGGGCCGTGGAGCTCTCGCAGCCGGAGGAGCCGCTCGGCGACGAAATCGAGCGCCGTGTCCCAGCGCGCCGGCAGGAGGCGCCCGGCGCGCCCGCGGATCTTCGGCACCGTCAGCCGCTCGGGGTGATCGAGCAGCGCCGCGGAGGTGAACCCCTTGATGCACATCTGCCCGCGGTTGACGGGGAAATCGTCGTCCGGTCGGACGTCGATCGCCCCCGCGTGGGCCGCGCGATCCGTCATGACCACGCCGCACTGGAAGGCGCAGTAAGGACAGTGCGTCTGCGTGGTCGTCTCGGAGGTGACGATCTTGAGCCGGAGGGAGGAGCGCGGTGCCATGGAGTCGCGTCAGCCACCCTCACCGAGCGCGTCGAGGAGGCTCGCAGTGATGTAGCAGCCGCTCTGTTTCGGACGTATTTCTGAGGAATGTGCGGGCAGTTAACCTGTCGATGCCCCCTGCCGCCGGCGCAGCAGGAGGTTTTCCCCCAGCGCCCACACCTCGGCCCCGTCCCCGCGCACCTCGAACAGCGTGCCCCAGGTGCCGGACGCCTCGCCTCGCCAGGTGTGGCCGCCATCGATGGATCGCAGGAGCACGCCGCCCGCGCCGCACGCCCACAGCGTGCCGGCGTCATCGCCCCAGAGGCTCCTGAGGCTGCCGGAGACCTGGGCCAGCGCCTCCCAGGTCACGCCTCCGTCGCGAGAGCGCAGCACGTCGCAGACGCCCAGTCCACCCGCCACGAAGAGCTCGTCGCCCCTGCCCCAGATCGCGGACAGATCGCGGGAGCTGCCGCTCTCCGCGGCTTCCCACGTGGCGCCGCCGTCGATCGTGCGGACGATGGTCCCGCCGGAGCCCACCGCCACGGCGCGCCGCTCCGGCCCTGCCCAGACGGCGCGGAGGCGCGCCTCGCGCGAGACCTCCAGATCCACCCATCGTGAGCCGTCCGCGTCGAGGCGGCAGACCCGGCCATCGAGGACGGCGAACGCTCTTGTCCCGCCCTGCCCGTGGACCGAGGCCCCGCCGGGATTGCCTGTCACTGCCATCCAGCGGTGTCCGCCGTCCTCGGATCGGATCTGCGAGGACCCCTCGCCGACAGCCAGGATCGCCTCGCCGCTGCCCCACACCGCGATCAGCGCGCCGGCGTCCTCCACGGCGCTCCTCTCCCATGTCTGTCCGCCGTCGTGGGTTCGCGCGATGGCGCCGCCGTCGCCCACCAGAACGACCCTCCCGTGGCCTTGCACCCAGAGGCCCCGGAACTTCCCTCGGACAGGCACCTTTTCCCAGGGGCCGTCGAGCGGCGCGTCCCCTGCCTGGACTGGCACCTTGGTGAAGCTCTTCCCGCCATCGAGGGATCGGGCTGCGGGGCCGTCTCCCACGCACCAGATCGCGCCCTGGTCATCGCCCCACGCCGCGCAGCGGTGCTGATCGGACCGGAGCGCGGTGCGCCTCCAGGTGCGGCCCTCGTCCTCGCTGACCGCCAGGATGCCGCTCTCGCCGGACGCGATCACGAGGCCCGCGGCGCCGAGCCACAGCGCCTTGATCGAGCGCCCGGTCCCTGTGGAATGCGACTCCCAGGAGGCGCCCCCGTCCCGGCTCGCGTGGGCATGGCCGTCGCCGTCGCCCACGATCACGAGCCCGCCTCGCGCGCAGAGCGCCCTCGGATTCCGGCCCGGGACCTTATGACGCGTCCATGTCGCTCCTTGCAGGGTGGCGAGCTGTCCTTCGAGCGCGAGCGCGAGGAAGCGACCCTCGGCGTCGAGCGCGGCGGCCTCCAGGCAGAGGTCTCCGGGGCTCGGCCCGGCTCCCCAGGTCTGCCCGTGATCGCCGGAGCGGAGCACCGTCCCGCCGAGCCCCACCGCGATGGCCTCGCCGTCGTCCCGCAGGGCGACGCCGCGCAGGTCCGCCGTCGCGCCGCAGCCCACGTCCGACCAGCGCCGCCCGTCATCGCGCGATGACAGCAGGGTCCCGCGGTGTCCGGCGGCGATCAGCGCCGCGCCGGCGCCCGCGAGCGCGCTCAGGTCCTGGCGGGTGGCCGTCTGCACCCTCTTCCAGCGCTGGCCGCCGTCCTCCGAGCGGAGCACGTGCCCCTCGGATCCCGCGATGACAATCAGGTGACCTCGTCCCCAGACGGCGCTGTGCCGGATGCTCATCCCGGCCACGATACCAGGCCAGACGAAGCGACGGCCGACAGGGCGCGCCGCGAGCACGCCAATCCACCCACATCGCCGCCCGTGCCCTCACCGGAGAACTCACGAGCTCACCCGCGACCATGGATTGCCACCCTCGCAGCAAATCGCGCAGAACGCCGGCCAAGCTCGCTCGCTCTGCCGAGCGCGAGCGCTCATCCACCGACTCACGCGGCCTCACCGGGGTGGTGTTTTCATGTCCATTCAGGATCTCTCGCGATCCATGCCAGTCGCGCAAACATCATATCAGAGCGGATCACGGGCCGTCCTCACGTGATTGTTTCACCGAGAGAGGCACGCTGCCCGTGTCAAGGCGGTAGCACGTCCTTGGCCGCGGATTTGCTCAGACGTTGACGTCGAAGCGACAGGCACTCGCGAGGGTGCGGGGACGGCAGCACGGCGCGGCGATCGCGAGCGATGGTCGCGCAGATCCGCGAGCGGATCGGCCGTCAATTTACATCAGCAGCGGAGAGGCTGGCGGCGCTTGCGGTCTCTCCTTGGCAGCGCTCCGTCGCGTCGCGCCCGGGCTCCTGAGGGGGATGGTGCGGCGCTCTCCGACATAGGGGAGATGGGCGCATCGGACCGAGCCAGGAAAGGAAGATCCAATGAAGCGCTTCAAGTCACACCTCACCGCGGCTGCCCTCACCGCAGCGTGCGCGTTCGCGCCCGGCTGCCTGAGCATCGACGCCGATGACGAGGGAGCGGGGCCGACCCCGACCGCCTCTGGGACGCTGACCGTCGCCGTCGCCAACGGCGAGGCGCGGTACATGCTGGAGCGGGAAGATGGGGTGTTCGTGCGCCTGAACCTGGACGCGATGACGGATACGGCGCCGGGCGCCGAGCCGTCGACCGACTGGCGCACGGCGAGCGGCTCCCCGGTGGACGTGTTCGGCACCGTGACCGACGACGGCGCGATCGTGGTCGACATGATGCGGCCGGCCGAGGGCATCGGCGAGCTGACGAACGCGCTCGTCACGACCGGGACCAAGCGCGTCCTTGTGCTGCGCGTGCAGTTCGACGGCGGCCAGACGATGGGCACGGAGCAGGACGTACGCAACACCATGGCAGCAGCGGCGACCCACCTGGCGGGCTCGTCGTTCGGCAAGATGCAGCTCGAGTACGACCTCGCCGGCCCGTTCAACATCACCTTTGGCAAGTGCGACGACTACGACCGATGGCAGAACGAGGCCAGGACCGCGGCGAAGAACGCCGGCTTCGATCTGAAGGCGTACCAGCACTACATGATCATGGGGAAGATGGATTGCGGGTACGCCGGCATGGGCGCGCAGCCCGGCAACGCCACCTGGATGGCCGGCCTCTGGCCCGAGGTCGTCGTACACGAGCTCGGCCACAACTTCGGCCTGTGGCACGCCTCCTCGCGGACGTGCCGCAGCGGCGGGGCGACGGTGACGATGAGCAACGACTGCACCTTCGACGAGTACGGCGATATTTTCGACCCGATGGGCGACGGCGGGAAGCAGCACTACAACGCCAACTACAAGGTGAACCTCGGGTGGATCCCGTCGTCGCAGGTCCAGACGGTCACCGCCGACGGGACGTATACGCTCGCCCCGATGACCGAGGCGAGCACCGGGATCCAGCTCCTCCGCGTCAAGGGCCCGAACGACATCATGTACCAGATCGAGTTCCGCCAGCCGGCGGCGACGAACGTCGTCGACTCGCGCAACATCTCCACGAAGGGCCTGCTCATCCATGCGTTCTTCACGCAGTCGCGAGAGAGCGGCCGGGCGCACCTGCTCGACATGGTCCCTGGCGGGAACTTCAGGGACGCGCCGCTCGTCGTCGGCGCTTCTCATCAGCTCTTCGGGACGAACGCGACGCTGAAGCTCCTCTCCGTGTCGGCCACGGGCGCGCAGGTCCAGATCTCCGGCCTGGGCGCCGGCACGGGCGACCCCGGCGGTAATCCCGGCGGCGGCACCGGCGGCGCTGTCGGCCAGAGCCTGGCGGCCCTCCATTCCGGCAAATGCATGAGCGTCAACGCGGCGAGCCTGGACAACGGCGCTACCGTCGTCCAGCGGCCGTGCACCGGGGCGAGCGACCAGCAGTGGCAGGTCGAGATCATCAGCGGCACCACGGCGACCGTGAAGAACGTGAACAGCGGAAAGTGCGCCGACGTGCAGGGGTCCAGCCGGAACAACGGGGCGAACATCACGCAGGCGGACTGCAACAGCGGCAAGAGCAGCCAGAAGTGGGATCTCATCGATCGCGGCAACGGCGTCGTCTCGCTGCGCTCGGTCAACAGCGGGAAGTGCGTGGACGTCTACGGGGCCAGCACCGCCGACGGCGCCAGGCTCGCCCAGTACACCTGTAACAACGGGACGAACCAGCAGTTCCGGCGGCAGTAGCGATCCTCGCTTCGATGAACCGCATCGCCCTCGGGCTCGCCGCCGCCGCGGCGGGCCTCGCCCTCTCCGCCGCCCCGCCCGCGCGCGCCAACGGCCGATACCCCGCCGCCGGCCAGATCCTCGTCGACCCCGCCGATCCCGAGCACATCGTCGTCCGCGCGACCTACGGCGTCCTCACCACGCACGACGGCGGCGAGCGCTGGTCGTGGATCTGTGAAGCGGCCATCGGCTACAGCGGCTTCGAGGACCCCATGCTCGTCGTCACCGCCGACGGCTCGATCCTCGCCGGGCTCTTCGACGGGCTCAGCGCGACGCACGACGGCGGCTGCGACTGGCACATCGCCGAGGGCGCGCTCTCCCGGCACAACATCGTCGATCTGTCGATCGATCGCGCGGATCCCGCGAGCGTCCTCCTGCTCGGCTCCAGCGTCATGGCCAGCGACGCGATCCTGACGCAGGTCTGGGAATCGAAGGACGACGGGCGGACATGGACTCAGGCCGGGGTCGATTTCCCGAGCACGTTCCTCGGCGTGACCCTGGACAGCGCGCCCAGCGATCCGCGGCGCATCTACGTGAGCGGGCGCCGCAACGGCCCCACGTTCCAGGGGATCGTGCGGCGCTCGGACGATCGCGGCGCGACCTGGGAGGAGCTCGACGTCCCTGGCAGCGACGATCGCAACCTGCCGTACCTCGGCGCCGTGGACCCGAACGACCCTGACGTTGTGTACGTGCGCCGCGACGGCGATGGCGCGGACGCCCTGCTGGTCTCGCGGGACGGCGGCGCCACGTGGCGTGAGGTGTTCCAGGCGGCGAGCCTCCTCGGCCTCGCCCTCTCGCCCGACGGGACCGAGATCGCGGCAGGCAGCGATCTGGACGGCCTGTGGGTCGCGCCGACGGATACCCTCGAGTTCACCCAGGTTGGGCAGCTCGGCGTCCGCTGCCTGACGTGGACCACGCGGGGCCTCTTCGCCTGCGCCGACGCGCCCGTGGACGGCTTCTCCGCCGGCATTTCCACGGACGGGGGCAGGACGTTCTCGCCGCTCATGACGTTCGACCGGCTCTGCGGCGCGCCGGCGGCCTGCGGGGTCGACGGCTCGACAGGCCAGACCTGCCCCAACCTCTGGCCGGCGACCGCGCGCTTCATCGGCGCCGCGGCGTCGTGCGAGGCCGGCGCCGGCCCGGGCGGCGCCGCGGGCGCGGGCGGGAGCGCGGCGAGCGCCGGCGGGGGCGAGGCCGGCGCGGGCGCAGCCGAGCCGAGCGCCGGCGGCGGCTGCTCCTGCGAGGCGTCGGGCGGGGGGCGCGCCGGGGTGCTCCTGAGCTGCCTCGCCGCGGCCGGCGGCGCGCTCCTGCGCGCGCGGCGGCACGGACGCCGCCGCGCGCAGGCACCGAGGGCGCGGTGACGGCCCGGCTGTTCCCGCGCCGGGTGCTGGACTGGCACGTCGCTCCGATTCAGAACCAGCGCGCGAGCGCGTCGTCGAGCGACTTCGATGACGCGTCTGTCCACGCGATGCAGCCATCGGGGCGGACGAGCATCGACGGGCCGTCCTTGGTGCGTGCGTGGTGCACGTCGTGCGGCAGTGACCGTTCCGAAGGGGAGATGAAGAGGCCGCCGCCTCTCTCCATCAGCGCGTAGAGCCGCTCTTCGCTGCCGTCTTCGAGCGTGAGGAGCTGGTCCTTCGCGAGCGTGCCGACGAGCGGGTCGTCGTCGCCGAGGTCGTAACGAATGCCGACGCCCGTGAGCATCTCGCCGAAGTAGCGATTGCCTTCAGGCAGCTTCATGAGGTCGCTCACGATGGCGCGGAGCGCGCTCGTGAGCGGGTCGGGGCGCATGAGCGCGACTTGAGCGCGGGTATTCTCGAGGACGCTCGCAGCCACGGGATGGCGCTCGGCGGTGTACGAGTCGAGCAGATGCTCGCGCCCCTTCACCGCCGCGGCGAGCTTGAAGCCAAGGTTCGCGGCGTCGACGAGGCCGAGGTTCAAGCCTTGGCCGCCGAAGGGCGAGTGGACATGCGCGGCGTCACCGGCGAGAAAGACGCGGCCCATCCGGTAGGTCGTTGCTTGGCGCGCGTTGTCGGTCCAGCGCGTCGCCATCGTCATCGACAGGATCTTGACGTCTGTGCCGCTCACGCGCTGGATCGCCGCCTCGACCTCGGCTCGCGTGATCGGCGCATCCCGATGGGGCGGCGGCCCGTTGAACTCCGCCGTGAAGACGCGCCCCGGCATCGGTCCGGACGCGACGAGGCCGCGCGGCGTTCGGTGCCAACCCGTCGGGAGCTTCTCGGGCATATCGAGCTCGACGAGCGCCTGATAGCCGGTGATGGTCGGATCCGTGCCGGGGAACTCGAAGCCGGCGAGCTTGCGGACGCGGCTCCGGCCGCCGTCGCAGCCGACGAGGTACTTCGCGCTCAGCGGGCCCGCGCTCGTCTGCACGGTCACGCCGTCGTCGTCCCGCTCGAAGCCTTCCACCGTGATGCCGCGACGGAGCTCGATCCCGAGCTCCGCCGTGCGCGCGCTCAGGATCTTCTCGAGCGCCTCCTGCGGCACGAGACGCATGTGGCGCTCCGGGTCGCGCTGGAGGCTCCCATCGATCAAGAACAGGCCAGAGAAATGGCCTCCCGGCCTCTTCACCGGTCCGGGCCCGAAGCGCGCCTTCAGCGCCGGCATCATCGCCGCCATGGCGGCACGGCGCTCGTCGTCGAGCGCGCGCGCGAGCCCGCGTCGCTCCAGCGCCTCGGCTGCCACCGCGCCGACCCCGGCGGCCTTGATCGTGCGGTCGGGCTCCACGAGCCGCTCCAGCACGAGCGGCTTCACCCCCGCGGTCGCGAGCTCGATCGAGAGGAAAAGCCCCACGGGGCCGGCGCCTACGATGACCACGTCGTGAGTCATGACGCGAATATTGGACCTGGTAAAATTTTGTGCAAGCAGAATTTTTGTCTTAGTCTAAGATTTCATCCATGGGCGAGCTCCGGGAAAGCAAGAAGCGCGAGACCAGGCAGCGGATCTCCGACGTCGCGACGGCGATGTTCTTCGCGCGCGGCTTCGACGCGGTGACGGTCGAGGAGATCGCCGCCGCCGCGAACGTCTCCAAGATGACGGTGTTCAACTACTTCGCGCGCAAGGAGGACCTCTTCCTGGATCGCGAGGACGAGGTGAAGCTGCTCTTGCGCGAGGCAATCGGCGAGAGGCCGCAAGGGGAGTCGCCGCTCGACGCGCTCCGCCGCCTCGTCGACAGGCTGTGCGAGCGGAGGCATCCGTTCGCTCGCGTCGACAGCCAGACGGTGGGCTGGTGGCGCGTCGTTGCGGCGAGCCCGTCGCTCAAGGCGCGCCTCCGCGAGATGGGGGACGAGGTGGTCGAGGGGCTCGCGGTCGATCTCGCTGGTCCGAAGCCCGATGGCCTCGCGCGGCTCGTCGCCGGCATGGTCGTGCTGACGTGGCGCACGGCTTACGCCGAAGCGATCCGCGTGTTCGAGCGCGGAGGCTCGGCGAAGAAGGCGAACGCTGCGTTCATCGCGTTGATCGATCGCGGCTTCGCGGCCGTTCACGGGATGGCGGCGAGCTCGAGCTGGCAGACGACCGGATGACCCATCCGCCGCCGGCCGAGGAGGAGACGCCGTTCAACCACTCTCCATCGAGCAGGGATCAGCAGCCGAAGACCCCGGCGCCCCGCTCGATCTCGCCGAACGGGTCCATGAGGGCGCGCACGATCAGGCGCGCAGGCGCGCTCTCGATGCCCCCCGCCGCGCGCCAGGTCGCGTACCGGAGCTCGCCTAGGAGGACGCCAGCGAGCGGCGTATAGACGAGATCGAGCGCCGAGGGCCGGACGCCGTTGGCCTCGTAGCCGTACTCCCAGAGGTGGGTGCCGGCGACGGCGAACGCGACCGCGGCCGGGGCGCCGAAGCGGCATATCCGCGCCCTGAGGTACATCTCGCTCCCGAGCAGGCCGTGGCCGACCACGTTGATCGGCCACGGGTCGTGATCCCACCGGAAGGCGGGCTGATCGGGGTCGAAGAGCGGCGGCTTCGTGAGCGCCTCGCCATAGTGGTATCCCCACCGCTCCACGCGGAAGTCGGCGAAGGGGTCGGGCCACAGCGCCGCCTCCACGCTGCGGGTCACCGTGAGCACGGCCAGGGTGTGCACGATCGGCGGCGCCCAGAGGGGCTCCACGGCCTCGGCCGCGGCGGCGCGCGGCCACAACACCTGGGGCTCCCCCGCGGCAGGCGCGCGCTCCTGCAACGGGGCCGGGAGGCTCGACGGGAAGGCCGACTCAGCCGGAGGAACCGCCGTGGTCCGGCCAGCGCACGCGGAGACCAGGACGGCGAGGGAAGCGGCGGCGCACAGGCGGATCGGGGCCATTGGGGAGCGGCCGCGGCGCGCGGTGGGTGCGGCGACCAGACCCAAGTCTAGAGCGACAGACGGGTTGAAGCCGCCTTCGAACAGCAAAAAGTTGAACTACCAAGCATGAAGTTGAACCGCCAAGTCGCCAAGGACGCCAAGAAGGCATGAAAATGAACCGCCAAGTCGCCAAGAAGGCATGAAAATGAACCGCCAAGTCGCCAAGGACGCCAAGATTTCAATCTCTTCTTGGCGTCCTTGGCGACTTGGCGGTTTATTTCTCCGATTTCCAAGCTGGGCGCCGCGCCGCCGGCGCTTCATCTCGCCTCGCCCGCCCCGATCGCCCCCACCACGACGGCCGCCAGCGTCCGCGCCGCGTCCCGGAGCGCGCTCTCCGAGTGCGCGCCGAACCCCAGGATGAGCCCGGGCGCGCGGGCCGAAGCGCGCGCCGCCGTGCTGCGCGAGAGCGGCTGCGCGTCCACGCCACGCGCCGCGAGCGCCTGGACGATGGCGACGTCGTCCGCGCCCGCGGGCAGGTCGAGCGTCAGCACCGAGCCCCCCGCGGGCGCACGCGCCCGGACGGCGCTCGGCAAGAGCAGCCCGAGCTCCGCGAGCAGGAGGTCGCGCCGGCGCCGCGTCGCCTGCTTCAGCTTCCGGAGGTGGCGCGCGAAGTGGCCCTCGTCGATGAAGTCGGCGAGCGCGGCCTGCAGCAGGTAGGGCGGCGAGCGCGTCGACGCCGCGCGCACCGCGGCCACGGCGCGCACCAGCGCGGGCGGCACGATCATGAAGCCGAGCCGCAGGCCCGGGAACAGCGAGCGGCTGAAGGTCCCCACGTGGATCACGCGATCCTTCACGCCCTCGAGCTCGAGGCTGAGGAGCGAGGGCAGCGGGGTGCCGTCGAACCGCAGCTCGCCCTCGTAGTCGATCTCGACGACGACGGCGCCCGCCCTGGCGGCCCAGGACAGGAGCTCGATGCGCCGCGGCAGCGTGAGCCGCGCGCCGGAGGGGAACGCGTAGGCCGGCGACACGAAGGCGGCCCGCGCGCGCGGCGCGCCCCGACGTCGATGCGCGCCGACGTGCACCCGGAGCCCGTCCTCGTCGACAGGGATCGGGATCGGCCGCGCGCCCGCCATGCGCAGCGCCGCGCGGAGGGCGAGCGGCCCCGGGTCCTCGACCCAGGCGGCGTCGCCCGGGTCGAGCAGCGCGCGGCAGCACAGGTCCACCGCGGCCTGGGAGCCCTCCGTGATGAACACCTGGTCGACCGTCGCGCGCACGCCCCGGGCCACCGCGATGTGGTGGAGCACGGCGCGCCGGAGCAGCGGCGCGCCCCGCGGATCGTGGTCGAGCGCGTCGGCCGCCGACATCGAGCGGACGCGGCGCGCGAGGCACCGCTCGAAGATGCGCCACGGGAGCAGCTCGAGGTCCGGCAGGCCGACGCCGAAAGGGCGCGAACGGGCGCGGCTCTCGAGGAGCGCGTCGAGCTTGTCGGGGGGCACCACCGCCGCGAGGCGCCGCGCGCTCTTCGACAGGCGCGGCGCGGAGGCCGCGGGCTGGGCGCGGGCGGCGCCCTGCCACCCCCCGCGCGCCGGCACGTGGGCGACGACAGGCGCCCGCCGGGGGCGGACCACGATGGTGCCGTCCGCGGCCAGCGCCTCGTACGCCGCCGCCGCCGTGTTCCGCGACACGCCGAGCTCCCGCGCGAGCTCGCGGGACGACGGGAGCAGGTGCTCTGGCTGGAGGACGCCCTCCAGCACGGCGCGGCGCAGCTGCTCGACCAGCTGGGCGGCCAGGGTCGCGGGCGCGCCGCGCTGGAGGCGGAGGAAGGCGTGGGCGGCGTGAGAGGCGGAGCGCGCTGGCACCATCGAAAACGGCTGATCTGGACCTTTCCAGGGTGCCAGATCCGGGGCACGCTGTCGACGAGGAGCCAGCCATGCCCACCGCCGATGACGACCCCACGACGCCGTTAACCGCTCCCTCGCGGCGACCGCTCGAAGGCGACAAGACCGGCGAGCTCTCGTCGCGCATCGCCCGCCGCGCGGCCGAGGCGCACGCCGGCCAGCCGCTCGATCGGCTCCTCGCCGAGGAGCTCCCGGGCAACGAGCTGACAACGCTCCTGCTCCATTGCCTGCGCCGGCGCGCGCTGCGGCGGAGCTTCGCCGACGTCCTCGATCACGCGGAGCGCGCGCCCATGACGCACGCCTCGACGGCGGACGCCCGGAGGCTGCACGCCCTCGACGCGGCGGCGTACACAGCGGCGGCGGGCTTCGAGGCGGTGGATCTCGCCCCCATCGGACCCCTCGGCGCCACCGCGTGCGCGGGCGTCGAGCCGAACAACGTGCTCGCGACGGTCCGCTTCGCAGAGGTCGCCGCGGATCCCACGACGGGCCTCGCGCTGCACGCCGCGCGGCGCCGGCGCGGGACCCGGGGCGGTGAGCCGCTGCGGTTCTGCGCGAGCCAGCGCGTCCTGCGCATGCAGCCCACGACCCAGCCGGGCTTCACGCCGCACTTCCGCCTGTTCGCCCTCGCGACGGCGGCCCGCTCGCCGGCGCGGGGCGAGGACGACGCGTGCGAGCGGCGCGCCCTGCTGGAGCACCTCCTCGTCTGGGCCGACCTGGTCCGCGCGCTGCCGCACGCGGGCTTCCGCGCCGCGGGGCTGCGCGTCGTGCTCTCCGACACGTCGCTGGTCCGCGCGAGCCTCGGCGCGCGCGGTGTGGACGCGGACGCGATGACGCGGCGGGCGAAGGCGCACGAGCCCGGGTCGTCCGAGGCGGCCCTGCGCGAGGCCGCCGTCGATCTGCCGCGGAGCGCGGCGGATCTCGTGGGGGCCGCGCGGTCCCTCGGCCTCGGCCCCGAGCTCATCGCGCGCGCCGAGCGCTGGGTCGCCGAGGTGAGCGAGCCGCTCACCCGCGCGCGCCCGGAGGTCGAGGTCGCCTACGATCTCGCGCGGCTGCAGGGGCTCGGCTACTACGCCGGGCCGTTCATCCAGCTCATCATCCGGCGGGACGACGGCCTCGAGCTCCCGATCGGGGACGGCGGCGCCTTGTCGTGGCTCGGCGCGCTGCTCTCGAACCGCCGGGAGCGGATGGTCGCGACCGGCATCGGGAGCGAGATCCTCGTGAAGCTCTTCGATCGATCGGAGGCTCGGGCCGGCGAGGCTCGACCGGAAGGAGCGACCCCATGATCCTCGAACTGCCCGCGTTCACCCTGCGCCCCTGGGCTGCGGTCGACGTCGACGCGCTCGTGAAGAACGCGAACGACCGCCGCGTCTGGGCGAACCTCCGCGATCGCTTCCCGCACCCGTACACGCGCGAGGACGCCGAGGGCTGGATCGCGCACTGCGCCGCGAACGCGCGGCCCGGAGAGGGCCTGGCGATCGTGGTCGCCGGCGAGGCGGCCGGCGGCATCGGCCTCGAGCGCCTCGACGACGTGCACCGGCACACCGCGGAGCTCGGCTACTGGCTCGGCGCGGCCTACTGGGGCCGCGGGCTGGCGACCGAGGCGGTGATCGCGCTGACGCGGTACGGCTTCGAGCAGCTGGGCCTCGAGCGCATCCAGGCGGGCGTCTTCGACTGGAACGGGGCGTCCGCCCGCGTGCTCGAGAAGGCGGGCTACGCGTTCGAGGGGCGGATGCGCCGCCACGTCGTGAAGGACGGGCGGGTGGGTGACGTGCTGCTCTACGCGCGCGTCCGGGAGGGCGCGCTGGCCGGCGCCCCGCGGGGAGGCGCGGGGTTAGACTGCGCCTGATGGCCTTCCGCGAGCCCGCCTTCCACCCCGCCTCGGGCAGCGTCCGCTACGGCCCGTTCCCTGTCCGCACCGGGCGCCTCGCCTTCGCGCTCTTGCTGGTCCTCGTCGCGCTCGTCGTCGCGCTCGTGGCGCTCGCGCAGGATCACCTGACCTGCACGCCGGGCGCGACGTGCGTCGTGACGCGCGCGTTCCCGTCGAGGACGCTCTGGTTCCCGATGTCGGCGCTGCGCGACGCGCGCGTCGACATCGAGCGGGGATCGAAGGGGGGCAGCCACGGGATGGTGATCCTCGTCATGGACGACGGGCGCGAGCTCCCCCTGCAGCGCGTGACCCCCGAGAGGGCCGCCGAGGTCGGCGCGGCCATCCGCGCGGGCCTCTCGAGCGAGCAGCGGATCGACGTCACGCTGCGCGGCCCGTGGTGGACCTTCCCGTTCGCGCTCGGGATGCTCGCGATCACGCTCTCGATGGCTCGCTCGGCCGCCAAGGGCCTCGGGCGTTTCCGGCTCGACGTCACGCGCGGCGGCGCCGCGCTCCGCGTCCAGCGCTATCTCCTCGCGATCCCGGTCTCGTCCCGCGAGGTCTCCCTCGAGGGCGTCGCCGACGTGCGCGTCGAGCGCGGAACGCTCGGCGAGGGGTGGCTCAACAAGGGAGAGGCGCCCTCGCCAGCCGGGCGCATCGTCCTCGTCGACCGCTCCGGCGCGACGCGCCCGCTCACGGACGCCTTCTTCCCCGGCGAGGCCGTACACCTGCGCGCGGCGTCCGATCTGCGGGAGATCCTCGACCTCGAGCGCCGACGCCACGGCGTCGAAGAGCAACTCGCATCGCTGCCGCGCGTCGTGACGCCGCGAGGGGCGCGCGTCGCGGCGCTGTGGACCGCCGCGGCCGTCGGCGCGGTCGCCGGACTCGCGCTCTTCGGGCTCACCGGCGTCGCGCTGGGCCTGCTCCGCACGCGCGATCCGCTCGAGGTCTGGCACATCGCGGCAGGCGGCGGCGGTGGAGCGATCGCAGGCGTCGCGCTCACCGTCTATCTCACACGCAGTCGGCCGCCGCGCTGAGGGCCGATCGACGTCTCACCCGCGCGGGCGGTCGTCGCCTTTCGCTGGCGGCGCCGGCGCCTCTGCCGCCGCGGGCGCCTCGTGTCCCGCCGCCTCGGCGATCGGGAGCGTGAAGTAGAACCGGGCGCCCTGCCCGACCTCGCTCTCCACCCAGATGCGGCCGCCGTGCGCGTCGACGATCCCCTTGGCGATGTAGAGCCCGAGGCCGGTGCCCTTCTTCCCGGGCGTCTCGTCCTTCCAGAACCGCTCGAAGATGCTCGTGAGGTTCTGGGAGGGGATCCCTGGTCCCGAGTCGAGGACCGCGAAGCGGGCCATCGCCCCGTCCCGGTCCACCGAGAGGGTCACCTGGCCGCTCTGGGGCGTGAATTTCAGCGCGTTCCCGACGAGGTTCGACAGCACCTGGAGCACGCGCTCCCACTCCGCGCGGATCACGAGCCCGGGCTCCTTCAGGGACTGCTCGAACCGGACCTGCTTCGACTCGGAGAGCGGCCCGAACATCTCCATGGTCTCGTGCAGGAGGTCCTCCACCGCGCACGGCTTCGGCGTCACCGAGAACGTGGAGGCCTGCATCGTCGTCACGTCGAGCATGGTCCTGATGAGGTGCTCCATCCGCAGGGAGACGTGCTCGATCGACTCCGCTTGCTGCCGTGTCCGCTCGGAGTCGGCTCCCCTCCGCAGCAGCGCGGCCTTCAGCGCGATGGCGCCGAGCGGGTTGCGCAGATCGTGGGCCACGATGCCCATGAGCTCGTCGCGGGCCGCCAGCGCCAGGCGCGCGGCGTCGCGCGCCTCCCGCGCCTTGTGGTACGGGCCGCCGAGGAGCTTCGTGAAGTACCAGGCGATCCCCAGGCCGGCCACGACCAGCAAGCCCAGCAGGCCATCGAGCCACACCTCCAGCCGGACTCGCTCCACCTTCGCGTCATCGTAAAGCTGCTTGAGGAGGGCTTGCTTGTGGTCGACGAGGCGGGCGAGGGAGCCCTCGAGATCGCGGTGGAGCGGCCTCAGCTCCTCATCGAACCGACGCACGAGCTCGCGCGCGTCCTCGGTCCGCTGCCGGGCGGCGAGCAGCTCTCCCTGCATCCGGACGAGGCGCCTGGCCGCCTGCTCGACCTCGGCCACCCGCTGGAGACCGGTCGGGCTGAGCGCATGGTCGCGGAGCGCTCTGACGTGCTCGTCGAAGCGCGCCCTGGCGATCTTCGCCTGCTCGAGGAGCTCGGGATCGCCGGAGATGAGGTAGCCCCTGCCCTCGGACACGATGAGCTCGCTGCTCCACCCGAGCCGCTCCACGAGCGTGATCTCGTGCTCTTTGGCGCGTAGCCGATCGATCTGAGCCTCGGCCACGGACGAGAAGCGCCGCACCGAGAACGCCATGCCGAGCGCCAGGAGCAGGGTGAGGATGGCGTAGCCCATCCTCGCCGTGGCCTCGAAGCTCGTCCGCGTCGGCATGACCGAAGTTCCGTCCTCTCGACGGGCGTCGGCGGATCCGTGGGGCTGAGCCACTCCGCGAAGGCTAGGCCGCGTTGCACGAAGAGCAAGGCGCCCCGGCGCCACACAGGCCGGCAGGACGCGCTCCGGCGGCGAGCAGGAGCGTGGCAGGACGACACGCGACGAGCAGGGCGGCTCGACCTGTAAGAGCTCGACCTGTCAGGGGACGAGGAGCGCCTCGAGGCCGCCAGCGGATGACAAGCAAGCGTTCCTCGGTGTAAAGAGTGTGCGTCATGACGGACCGAGCGGCGAACCGGGTTCGCGAGCGGCGCGAGGCGCGCGGGCTGTCCCAGGTGGCGCTCGCCGAGCGCGCCCGCCTCACGAGGCAGAGCGTGGGCGCCATCGAGGCGGGCCGCACGACCCCGGCGGTCGACGTCGCGCTGCGCCTCGCGAGCGCCCTCGACTGCTCGGTCGAGGACCTCTTCGGGGAGCCGAGCGCGGCGGCGGATCTCGCGACCGAGACCGACGCTCCGGCGGCGCTGGGCCGCGCTGCGGTCGCGCGCATCGCGGACCGCTGGGTCTCCTACCCGCTCGAGAAGGACGCGGTGCGGATGGCCGCGGACGGCATCGTGACCGGCGAGCGGCGCGGGAGGGCCGTCGTCGAGCCCCTCCGGGCGCTCGCCGAGGTCGAGGAGAACGTCGTCGTGATGGGCTGCGCGGCCGGCCTCGGGCTGCTCGCCGACCGCCTCAACACGAGGCCCGGGCCGGGGCGGTTCCTCTGGTTCCCCCGCTCGAGCACCGCGGCCCTCCAGGCGCTGGCCCGGCAGCGGACCCACGTCGCGGGCGTGCACCTCGTCGACGCGCGCACCGGCGAGGCGAACGTCGCCGACGTCCGCCGGCTCGGGCACGCCGAGCCGATCGTCCTCATCACGCTGGCGCGCTGGGAGGCGGGCCTCATCGTTCGCCGCGAGGACGCGGATCGCATCCGCGGCGCGGCCGACCTCGGCCTCCCCGGCCTGCGCCTCGCCGGCCGCGAGGCGGGCGCCGGCGCCCAGCGGCTCCTCGAGCGCGAGGTGCGCGGCCACGGGCTGCCGCTCGAGCTCGCCCGCAAGCCGCAGCTGCGGGTCGCCGGCCACCTCGACGTCGCGCGCGCCGTGGCGATGGGCGCGGCGGACACCGGCGTCGCGACGCGCGACGCGGCGATGGCGTTCGGGCTCGGCTTCGTGCCCCTGGCCGAGGAGCGTTACGACCTCGCGGTCCCGCGCGAGAGGCTCGACGACGGCAGGGTGCAGCGCCTGCTCGACGTCCTCGTCTCAGGGGAGTTCCGCCGCGAGCTCTCGGCGCTCGCCTACGACGCTCGCCAGGCGGGCGAGCGGGTCGCCGAGGTGCGAGCGGCATGACGGCGCGACCCGAGCCACGGAACGACGGACCCCAGGAGTCTCCCGGATGAAGTACCCCCGACAACAGCTGTTGCGAGCCCTCCCCTTCCTGCTCCTCGCGGCGTGCCTCGCCGTCCTCGGCGGCTGCGAGCGCTCGGAGCCGGCGTCCGCCCAGCGAGAGGACAAGCTCGTCGTCTTCGCCGCCTCCTCCCTCCGGGACGTGTTCACCGCGCTGGGAGAGGACTTCAAGCGCTCTTATCCGGGCGTCGATGTCACGTTCAACTTCGCCGGCACGCAGGAGCTCCGCACGCAGCTCGAGCACGGCGCCGCGGCCGACGTGTTCGCCTCGGCGGATCAGCGCCACATGGACGAGCTCGTGAAATCCCAGCGCGCCGCGGGCCCCGTCGTCTTCGCGCGCAACGAGCCCGTCCTCGTCGTCGCGAGCGAGAGCGCCGCGACCATCCGGGGTCTCGCCGACCTCCCCGCCGCGGCGCGCATCGTCATCGGCACGCCCGAGGTCCCGATCGGCCGTTACACGCTGCAGATCCTCGATCGCGCGTCGGCCTCCCTGGGCGCGGATTTCCGCGCGCGCGTGGAGTCCAAGGTCGCCTCGCGCGAGCCCAACGTGCGGCAGGTGCTCGCCAAGGTGCGCCTCGGGGAAGCGCAGGCGGGCGTGGTCTACCGGACGGACGCGCAGGCGGCGCAGGACGGCGTGGTCGTCGTGGCGATCCCGCCCGAGGTCAACGTCATCGCCGAGTACCCGATCGCCGTCGTGTCCGGCGCCGCGCACCCCGAGCTCGCGCGCGCGTGGGTCGACCTCGTGACTTCGGAGGCCGGCCGGACGGCGCTGTGGCGCGCCGGGTTCCTCGTGCCTTCCGGGAGCGGCGCGCCTCGGTGAGCGGGCGCCTCCGCGCGGAGCGGGTCGCCCTGGCCGCGGTCGGCGCGGTCCTCGTGGCCTTCCTGGCCGTCCCGATCCTGGCCTTGTTCGCGATGGCCACGGCGGGGGACGTCGAGCAGGGGCTCCGCCACCCCCTCGTGTGGCCCGCGCTGCGCCTGAGCCTCCTGACGACCTCCGCGAGCCTCGCCGTCGTGGTCGTCCTGGGGACGCCGCTCGCCTGGACGCTCGCGCGCTCGCGCGGGCGGCTCTCGCGCGCGGTCGAGGCGGTGGTGCAGCTGCCCATCGTCATCCCGCCCGCGGTCGCGGGCGTCGCGCTGCTGCTCGCGTTCGGCCGCCGCGGGCTCCTCGCCGGGTGGCTCTACCCCGCGGGGTGGTCCGTTTCGTTCACGACGACGGCGGTCGTCGTCGCCGAGGTGTTCGTCTCGGCGCCGTTCTTCGTGCAGGCGGCGACCAGCGCGTTTCGAAGGGTCGACCCGAGGCTCCTCGTGGTCGCGCGGACCTTCGGCGCGTCGCCGCTCCGGGTGTTCTTCCGCGTGGCGCTGCCGCTCTCGGCCCCTGGGCTCGCCGCGGGGGCCGCGATGAGCTGGGCCCGCTCCCTCGGCGAGTTCGGCGCGACGCTCATGTTCGCCGGCAACCTGGAGGGGCGGACGCAGACGCTGCCGCTCGCCATCTACACGGCGCTCGAGTCGGAGCTGCGCGCCGCGCAGGCGCTGTCGATGGTCCTCGTCGTCGTGGCGTTCACGCTGCTCCTGTTCGTGCGGGCCGTGCTGCGGCGCTCCACCGAGCGCCCCGGGGAGGCGCCGTGATGGCCGCGGAGCGCCTCCGCGCCCGCGTGACCGCGCGCGTCGGGCGCCTGCGCATCGACGCCGATCTCGACACCGGCGACGGCTCGCTCGTCCTGGTGGGGCCGAACGGCGCCGGGAAGACGACCTTGCTCTCGCTCCTCCTCGGCGTCTTGCCCGTGGAGCGAGGGCGCGTGGAGGTCGGCGATGCCGTGCTCCTCGACACGTCGGCCGGGATCGACGTGCCCGTCGAGCAGCGCGGGATCGGCTATGTGCCCCAGGACTACGCGCTGTTCCCGCACCTCAGCGTCCGTGAGAACGTCGAGTTCGCGGTGCGGAGCGCTCCCTCACGGCGGAGGGGCGCCGCCGACGCCGAGGTCGTCGACGCCATGCTCGACGAGCTCGGCATCGCCGCGCACGCCGACCGGCGGACGCAGGCGCTCTCCGGAGGCGAGAAGCAGCGCGTGGCGCTCGCGCGCGCGCTCTCCGTGGGCCCGCGGGCGCTGCTCCTCGACGAGCCGCTCGCCGCGCTCGACGTCCACTCGCGCCGCGAGGTCCGGGCGTTCCTCTCGGACTACCTGCGAACGCTCGCCCTGCCCACCGTCGTCGTCACGCACGACGCGACGGACGCGCGGCTCCTGGGAGATCGCATCGCCGTCCTCGAGGCAGGGCGCGTGACGCAGGCCGGCACCTGGGAGGAGCTCTCCGCCCGACCGGCGTCGCCCTTCGTCGAGGAGTTCGTCGCCGCGGCGCGCAGCGCCGGCGATTCGCCGCGCTCCAGACGCGCGGATTCAGCCTGAAAATTCAGCAAGGAGCAGCGAACACCCTCTTTCACGGCCGGATCCCCGGTCGCGAGGCCATCCGCCAGTCGCCTCCTGCGCGATCATATTGAAAATGAGAATCATTCGCGTTACCGTCTCGCTCGGGAGGTCGACTTGTCAAACCCGAAGGACTGTCGTCACGAAACCCTCGCGTACAACGGTGTCGCGCACGTCCAGCGGTGCCTGGACTGCGGGGGTATCTCGATTCACCTCGGCCCAGTCTCCGTCCGGCTCGACGATTCCAGCCTGGAGGCGCTGTGGGCCGTGCTCGGAGAGGCCGCCGCAGAGCTCCACGCGCGGAGGACGCCCGAGGTGATGAACGTCATGAGGCGAGGTGTCGCGTGAGGGTCGCGCTGCGGCGCAGGCAGGGCGCCTCTCGCGCGTCAGCGCTCGACGCCCGCAGCGCTGCAGTCCGTGCAGATCCCGAGCAGCTCGTGGACGTGGCCCGTCAAGCGGAAGCCGAATCTCTCCGCGACATCGCGCTGAAGAACCTCGATCGCCTCGAACTCGAACTCCACGACCTTGCCGCAGCGTATGCAGATCAGATGGTCGTGATGTTCACGCTCGAACGCCCGCTCGTACCGCGCGCCGTCGCCCTTCGACACGAGCGTCATCTGGAGGAGCCCCGCTTCAACCAGGAGCGGTAGGACCCGGTAGACCGTGGCGGGGTGGGCATCGACGACGCCGCTCTCGCGGAGCTCCTTCAGCAGGTCGTCGACCGAGAAGTGGCCTCGCCGCAGGAGCGCCGCGCGCGCGATGGCGTCGCGGACCGACGACCCCTTCAGGCCGCGCTGCCGCACCGTGCGCCGCAGCCGCTCCAGCGCCCTTTCGAGGCCGGCCTCGTCGAGCGCGGGCGGCTGGGTCACGTGGCGCACGCGGCGAACTATACGAACCGTTCGCAAGATGGTCAACGCTGGCCCAGCATCTCGGCGGGGCGATGCGGCATCCTGTACTGGAGTTCGCCTGCCCGGCGCCGTCGTCAGTCCGCCTCTCCCGCTCTCTCCAGCACCGCACGAAAGACGGGTGTGGCCAGACGAAACCCGAACGTTTGCAGGCGCTCCAGCTCCGGACGGACCAGGTCGAGAAGCCCGCGCTCCTTCGCGATCACGAGGACGCCAGCCGTTCCGGTGATGTGCAAGCCCAGGGATGCCGCAACAGTTCGCGCGTATCCGTCGTCCAGAAGGACCAGCGACCCCGGGAGCGACCGCGAGAGCGCTATTCCCTCAGTTTCCCCGGCGCCAAGCCCGTCGATCCCCTGGAGCGCGTGAGCAGGGGGCGATCGCAGCTCGATCCAGTCCAGGGTGGTCACGTCGGGCAGATCCCTGCCCAGGCGAAGCCCTACGTTGAGCTCTGCGACGACCGCAGGGGGACGAGCAAGCGCCGATAGAGCTGTTGCAGAAGCTCGATCCGCCCCAGTCGGTGAAGGTAGCTCAGCGGCCCCGTATCGCTGATCACCGCGACCGGAAGCGTCATCTCGCCGCCGTCTTGGCAACATCCACATCGGCCGGGTCGAACGCCGCGGTAGGGATGCCGATCTCCGCGAGCCGGGCGGCGAAGCGAAAGCGCTCCATGCATGCGATTTCGGCGGCCTTGGCCAGCGACACCCGGCCTTCCTCGTAGAGGCGGATCGCGGCGGCGAAGGCGATCTCGGACGCTAGCCGTTCGGCCGGCACCTGCAGCGCTGCGCAGAGGTCGTCGGGTACCGTCAGGGCGACGATGGTCATGCCTCAGTATCGCGCGAAGCGCCCCGGTGTCGAGGTCGGCTCGGGGGCCACAGCCGGCGTCCGCGTTGCGATTCTGGGCGGCGCTCGACTGCCGCGCCCGAATGCTTGCGCTGCAAGCCGCTCTCTTATGGTGCTCCCCGTTTCCGCGGCGGAGGCGACGGAGGCTCCTCGACCATCCGACGCAGGCGCTCGAGCGCGCGATCCCAGCCTGCGGAGATCCCGTCGAGGAACACGCGGGCTTCCTCGATCCGCCGCGGCTCGAGCGCGTAGAGGACCTCGCGCCCGCGCCGCTCGTGCGTTACGAGGCCCGCGCCCTCGAGCACCCGAAGGTGCTTCACGATCGCCTGTCGCGTCACCTTCGCTCCGTCGGAGAGCGCGGTCGCCGACAGCGCCCCTCCGGCCCCGAGCCTGGTCACCACCGACAGCCGCGTCCCGTCGCCGAGGGCGAAGAAGACGTCAGCGACCGCGTGTTCACACGCCGTCGACATACTTCGCGATGTTCTCGGCCTGAGCGGCCCATCCCCCCTCGTTCATGCGGAACGCGCGCTCGCGTCGATGCGCTGGCACACGGTCGAAGCCGGACTCCACGATGGTGAGCAGCGTGCCTTCAGCGACCTTCTCGAGGCGGAACTCGACGAGCGTCGTCGGCTCGTTTTCCGGGTCGGCCTCGGCGTCGATGCCATACGGGATCCAGCGAAAGCTGAAGTACCGCTCCGGCTCGATGCGCTCCACCGTGCAGAACACCGCGCCCTTCTCGGGGAGCTTCACCTTCGAAGGCCGGAGACCGCGGCTCTTCTGGTAGTCGATGATGGCGGCTTCATTGAGCTCCTCGTCGAAGATGCCGATGAGCGTCTTGCCGGCGGCGAACTCCCCCACCAGCTCGACGCCGAACCAGCGCCCGAACTCCCGGGCGTCGGCGATCGCCCGCCACACGCGTGACACGGGCGCGCGCAGCGTGACCCGCTTCTCGATCCTGTCCGTCGATGCCATGTGCAACCTCCTGGATGCACAATATCGAGCCGCGCCACGAAGTGCAACCAAATGATTGCACCTCGCCCTTCGCTTGACTTCCGGGCATCGATCCACAACCATATGGTTGTGGATTCGCTGAGCACGACGTTGGCCGCCCTGAGCGACGCCACCCGGCGCGCGATCCTCGTGCGGCTCAAGACGGGGCCTGCGTCGGTGCACGAGCTGGCGCAGCCGTTTCAGATCTCGCAACAGGCCATCTCCAAGCACCTGGCAACCCTGGAACGAGCGGGCCTGATCGAGAAGCGGCGCGACGGGCGGCAGCACGTTTGCCAGCTCAAGCCCGCGCCGATGCGCGAGGTGGCGACCTGGGTCGAGCAGTACCGGCAACACTGGGAGGACGCGTTCGACCGACTGGACGACCTCCTGCACAAGCTGCATCCGCCGAAGAAAGGATGATCCCGTCATCATGCAATCTCCTCGAGTCCCTCATGAGCCCACGGTCCTCATCGAGCGCACGTTCGATTTTCCGCGGGACGTGGTGTTCGATGCGTGGACGAACCCCGACCTGCTCGCGCGCTGGTTCGCGCCGCGGGGGTGCACAATCCGCTTCGCGCGGATCGACATCCGGCCGGGAGGAGGCTTCCACTCGTGCATCCACAACCCGCAGTTCGGCGATTGCTGGACCATCGGTGTCTATCGCGAGGTCGTGCGGCCGGAGCGGCTCGCGTTCACCATGCGCATCGCTGACGCGAACGGGAATCCCGTCTCTTCCGAGAGCCAGGGGCACGATCGGGACTGGCCGGAGGAGACGCTCGTGTCGATCACCTTCATCGCTCGAAACGGGCGGACGCTCGTGAGGCTCGAGCAGAACGTGAGCGAGGCGCTCGCTCGCCGGACAGGCGCGCACCCGAGCTGGCTCCAGATGCTGGACGCGCTCGGCGAAGAGCTGGCGAGGGGCGCGAAGAGACCCGGCCAGAACATCGTTCAGGTTGATCTTGCGGCAATCTCGGGCGCTCCGACGGAAGGCTCGACGGTGTCGCCGGATCATGATTGCTAGAAGACACGAACCGCTTGAAGACACGCGAATCAGCGAGGCCGCCATGACGACGCCGATCCTCTACGCCCACCCCTTCTCATCCTACTCCCAGAAAGCCTTCATCGCCTTCTACGAAAAGGACATCCCTTTCGAGCTGCGCGTGCTGGAGCCTTCCAATCCGCAGGCCGGCGCGGAGCTGGCGGCGATCTGGCCGCTCGGCAAGTTCCCTGTGCTCAGGGTCGGCGACCTCACCCTGTGGGAGGCGAGCATCGTTGTCGAGTGGCTCGACCAGGCTCATCCGGATCCTGCCCGCCTGATCCCGCCCGATCCGGCCGCCGCGCTCCAGGTGCGGAAGTTCGACCGCATCTTCGACAACTACGTCATGAATACGATGCAGGTGATCGTGAACAACCGCATCCGCGCCATGCAGTCCAACCCGCGCGACGAGTACGGGGAGGTTCTGGCCCGCGCCACCCTGGACAAGGTCTACGCCTGGCTCGACGGCGAGCTCGCCGGCCGCACCTGGGCGACAGGCGAGGCCTTCACCCTCGCCGACTGCGCCGCCGCCCCGTCGCTGTTCTACGCCGACTGGGTCCACCCCTTCGACGACCGCCCGAACCTGCGCGCCTACTACCGCCGCCTGCGTGAGCGCCCGTCCGTCGATCGCGCTGTGGAGGGCGGCCGCCCCTACCGCCACTACTTCCCGGGCGGCGCGCCGACCGATCGCGACTAGAATACCTATCACGTTGCTCAGGCGAGAACTGAACCGCCAAGGCGCCATAAGACGCCATAAGAACAACAAAATACCTTGGCGCCTCATGGCGCCTTGGCGTTCAAAACGCTGCGCTTTTCAGGCAGTTTCAACCCGTTTGTTCCTCTAGACGGCGCCTGGCGCTTCAGCCCGCGGCAGGGTCGTCGAGGTTCTCCACCACCCTTCGCAACGTCGCCATCAGCGCGGCGCGCTCCCGCTCGCTCACGCCCGACATCGCGCGCTCGACCACCCGCTGCATCGCGCTCATCACCGCGGGAAGGCGGGCCTTGGCCCTGGCCGTGAGCGACACCCGACGTGCGCGGCCGTCGACCGGGTCAGGCGCGCGCACGATCAGCCCGTCGCGCTCCATCCGGCCGAGGAGCGCCGCCATCGTCGGCTGCTCGACGTGGGCGCGCTCGAGGAGATCCCTTTGCAGGAGAGGACCGTTCTCCTCGAGGGCGATGATCACCGGGAGGTAGGCCATCCCGAACCCGAGAGGGCGGAGCTGCTCCTCGAAATGGCGCATGATCAACCGCGAGGCGTGGTTGACCCAGAAGGTGGGCACGGACTCGGGCGCCCACGCGGGGCCTCCCTTGACTTTCATAGCATGCGATATACATGGGTGATGTTCCGAAGGCAACAGCAACCCGAACCCCGGAAGACCCCATGCCATCCACGACCAGCGCCTACTTCGACCGCGCCTATCGCCGCCCCCTCACCCTGTGGGGAGATATTCGGATCCCTCCTGAGATCGCCGCGCTCGTGCGCCGAGGAGCGCCGAACGGCGTGCTCGATCTCGGGTGCGGCGTCGGCCGCTTCTCGCGTTACGTCGCCCAGCAGGGGCTCCGCGTCACCGGCGTCGATTTCTCCCCGGTCGCCATCGCCAAGGCGCGCGCCCGCGTGGCCGCGGACGAGATCCGGCCGGACTTCCTCGTCGGCGACGTGACGAACCTGGACGCCCTCAGCGGCCCCTTCGATGTGTCGTTCGACGTCGGCTGCTTCCATTGCCTCGACGCGACCCAGCAGGGCCTCTATGTATCGGAGATCTCCCGTCTCCTCGCCCCGGGCGGCACCCACCTGATCTGGGCGCTGGACGCGGCGCCGGCCGGCATCCCGCTCGACGCCGCCGCAGTAGAGGCGACGTTCGCGCCTCGCTTCGCGCTGCGCGACGCCAAGGCGAGCCGCAGGCGCCTTCTCCGATCGCACTGGTACTGGCTGGTCCGTTCGGCGGAGTAGCTCGCGCCGCCCAGATACATAGCACGCTATCATTAACGCATGCGACGATCGTCGATTCCGTCACCTTGAACCAGTTGCAGAAGGGGCCCACGGCGAGGGCGGACGCAGCGACGCTTGACGGTCCAGGGCAACCGTCCTACTAGATCGCCTCTCCCCGGCTGCGACAGCGGCCATCCGGCGAGGCGACGCTGTGAGCAACCCGACGACGCGCCCTCAGATCGTTCGAGTCGACGAGCGGCTCGGTTTCCTGCGAGGCGAGGCGCCATGAGCACGGCGACGATCGTGGGGCCCGACGGCCGAGCGCGTTGCCGCTGGTCCGGCGCAGCGCCGGAGTTCATCGACTATCACGATCTCGAGTGGGGGTTTCCTGTCAGCGACGACCGCCGCCTGTTCGAGAAGCTGAGCCTCGAGGGCTTCCAGTCCGGGTTGAGCTGGCGCACCATCCTCGCCAAGCGTGAGAGCTTCCGCGCTGTGTTCCACGGCTTCGACTTCGACAAGGTCGCTCGCTTCACCGGGCGGGACGTCGAGCGGCTCCTCGGAGACGCGCGGATCATCCGCCACCGCGGCAAGATCGAGGCCGTCATCCACAACGCGCGATGCGCCAGAGAGCTCGTCGAGCGTGAGGGCTCGCTGGCGGCGTTCCTCTGGCGCTACGAGCCCCAGGCGGAGCGGCTCGCGCCCCCGCAGACCGTATCGACCTCGCCGGAGTCGGTCGCCCTCTCGAAGGACCTGAAGAAGCTCGGCTGGAAGTTCGTCGGCCCCACGACGGTGTACGCGTTCATGCAGGCGATGGGGCTGGTGAACGATCACGTCGAGGGCTGCGTCATCCGAGGGGAAGTCGAGCGGTCGCGCGAGAGATTCAAGCGTCCCCGGCGCTGACGGCTCGAGCAGCGGCTAGCCCGCGCGCGCGTAGTGACTCGGAGGCTGGCCTACGTGTCGGCTGAACGCCGTGCTGAAGGTGCTCGCGGAGCCGTAGCCGACGCGCTCGGCGACCTCGGCGATCCCGAGGTCGTGGCGGCGGAGCAGATCCCTCGCGACGGCCATGCGCAGGGCGAGCAGGTATTCCATCGGCGGCAGGCCGACGGTGCGGGTGAAGCGCTCGAAGAACGTCGAGCGCGAGAGCGCCGCCGTCTTCGCGAGCTCGGCCATCGTCCACGAGCGCGAGAGCTGGCCGTGCATGTGTCGTATCGCCGGCGCGAGCCGCGCATCGGCCAGCCCGCGCAGGAGCCCCGGAGGCGCGTCGTCGCCTGAGGTCGACCGCAGCGCCTCGATGAGCATCACCTCCACGAGCCGCGTGAGCACGAGGTCGCGACCCGCCTTCTGCTCGTTCGACTCCTCGCCGACGAGCCGCACAAGCACCGAGAGCCGCTCGACACCGCGCACGTGCACCAGCGCCGGCAGCAGCGACACCATGAGGGCCGCGTCCGGCGAGTCGAAGACGAAATAGCCGCCGAGCAGCCGCGCGTCGGGGCGTCCGCCGCGCGTGCCGTGGCGGACCTCGCCCGTCGGCGCGGGCGCGATCTTGGGGTCGATGCGCTCTGGCCGCACCGGATCGAAGCCCGACAGCGTGAAGCCCGGCGTCGCCGGCAGGAGCACGAAATCACCTGCCTCCAGCGTGACGGCGCGCTGACCGTCGACAGCGAGACGGCAGCTGCCCTCGAGCACGGCAGAGAAGCTCGGCTGGCCGAAATCCGAGTAGCGAACACCCCAGCGGCCGGCTCCGCTGATGACCTTCGAGAACACGGCGCGCGGCTGGAGCAGCGCGATGACTTCGGAGAGAGGGTCGCTCACGTCCGGACTCTAGCAAACGAAATACGGACTGTGCATCATAGATCGTCCGGCGTGCCGCGACTACTTTACCCTCATCAACGCCGCGCGCGCCGCGGCAGAGGGGTCGATATGAAGGCGACGGTTGGATTTCATGGCGAGTCTCGCGGGGAGGTGATGCGATGAAGACGGTGCTCATCACGGGTTGTTCTTCTGGCTATGGCCTCGAGACGGCGCGCCATTTCCACGCGCAGGGCTGGAACGTGGTCGCGACCATGCGCACGCCGCGCGAGGGCGTCCTGAGCCGCTCGGACCGGCTGCGCGTGGTCGCGCTCGATGTGACGAAGCCCGAGAGCATCGCGGCCGCGCTCGAGGCGAGCGGGCCCATCGACGTGCTCGTCAACAACGCGGGTATCGGGCTCATGGGCGCCTTCGAGGTCACGCCGATGACCACGGTGCGCGACGTGTTCGAGACCAACACCTTCGGCGTGATGGCGATGACGCAGGCCGTGCTGCCCCAGCTCCGCGCGCGCAGGTCGGGGGTGATCGTGAACGTGACCTCGAGCGCGACGCTGGCGCCCATGCCGCTGGTGGCCGTGTACACGGCGAGCAAGGTGGCCATCGAAGGGTTCACCGCGTCGCTCGCGTTCGAGCTCGAGGAGTTCAATGTGCGCGTGAAGCTCGTCGAGCCGGGCTATGGCCCGAGCACGAGCTTCACGAGCAACGGGGGGGCCCGCATGCAGGGGCTGATCCCCGAGGCGTACGCGCCTTTCGCACAGCGCATCTTCGCCTCTCTCGGACAACCGTCCGCGGTGACGAGGGAGTCCGACGTGGCCGAGGTCGTGTGGTGCGCCGCGAACGACGCGACGGGGAAGCTCCGTTTTCCGGCCGGCCCCGACGCGCTGGCGCTGGCTCGGTCGACATAGGCACCGTCGACGGGACGCGGGGGATCGTCGCGCGCCACGACCGGAGCGCCCTCGTCGCGCGCTCCTTCTCGCCCGCGGCGCTCTCTGCTCGAGCGCTGTTCATCTGCCCATCCCCCCACCGTCATGGCCGCGGTGCGAGCCAGCGCGCAGCGTGCTGACGGTCCCGGCGCCCAGCGTCAGCAGGGCGCCGATGCCGAGGCCGATGCGCGGCGCGGCGTCGAGCGGCGTGAGCGTGAAGAGCAAGGTCATGACGACAGCGCCCGCCGTCTGGCCGGCCAGCCGCGCGGTGCCCTGCATGCCGCCCGCGGCGGCGCTCCGCGCGCGCGGCGCCGCGAGGAACATGTTGCGGTTGTTCGGCACCTGGAACAGGCCAAAGCCGGCGCCGCAGAGCGCCACGAACGGCACCAGCGCCAGCGCGCTGCCGTGCGCCGGCATCAGCGCGAGCGCAGCGAGCCCCAGCGCGAGACACACCGCGCCCGTCGCGCACAGCCAGCCCGTGGAGATGCGGTTGGCGAGGCGGCCCGCGATGGGCGCCACGATGGCCACGCTCAGCGGCCAGGGCGTGATCAGCAGCCCGGTGGTCAGTGCCTCTTGGCCGAAGCCGTGCCGCAGATAGAAGGGCAGCGCGACGAGCGCCGAGGCCTGTCCCGCGAAGCACGCGACCGACGCGATCACGGAGATGCGAAATGATCGGCTGCGCAGCAGATCGAGCGGCACCAGGGGCGCCTCCTTCGGCAGCTCGCGGCGGAGCAACAGCGCCGCGCTCAGCACGGACGCGGCAAGCAAGCCGACCCCGAGCGCTGGCTTTACCGGCAGCTGCTCCGCGCCTGCGATCAGCGCGCCGAAGGCCCCCGCGTTCAGCGCCATGCTCGTCGCGTCCAGCGCTCGCGCCGCGCCGGGGACGTCGGGGAGGCCGCGCGTGGCGAGAAGCACCGCCACGCCGAGCGGAAGATTGACGGCGAACAGCCAGGGCCAGCTCGCGCTGGAGAGCAGCACGGCGCCGACCGTGGGCGCTGCGGCAGAGGACAGCGCCACGGCGAGCGCGTTCCAGCCGATGGCGGCCGCCAGCTGCGCCTGCGGAACCACGAAGCGCAGCAGCGCCACCCCGAGCGCCATCACGGCGGCGCCCCCGAGCCCCTGCAGAAAGCGCGCAGCGACCAGCCAGTGGAGCGATGGTGCCAGCGCACACAGCAACGACGCGCCCGTGAACAGCCCGACGCCTGCCGTGAACACGGCGCGATAGCCCAGGCGCTCGCCCAGCGCGGCGCACGGCAACAGCGCCATCACCAGCCCGAGCTGGTAGGCGCTGACGACGCGCACCGAAACGGCGGGCGTCACCTGGAATGCGTGCGCGAGCACGGGCAGCGCCACGTTGGCGATTCCTGCGGAGAGCACCACGAGCACCATGGCCGCGAGCACGCACGCAATCGCCTCCGTGCGCGCCGGGCCGCGCACACTGGAAGCCGCCTGATCGGGCGCCTCGCTCGGCAGGGGCGCGCCCGCGATCGAGGTGCGCAGCGCCATCATGTTCCCACCGTCCAGACGCCGTTGCGCTCGACATAGCGGGTGACGCGCCGCGCGACCTGATCTTCCTGTTTGAGATCGCGCTCGGTGAAACGGAACAGCAGCGCCGGGCCGGAAACGCAGCGCGTGTCGTGGATGTCCCCCGGCAAGAACAGCTGCGCCTGCCCGGCGCGCAACAGCGTCTCGTCACGCTTGACCAGCTGGACGCCGGCTCCGGTCTCGACGCGAGCGTAGGTCGACATCGCGATCTCTCCGCGCTGAAGGGCGTAGATCACCCAGCTGCGACCGTGGTCGTGCGGCGGGCGGTAGAGCCCGGCCTGCTCGGTGTGGGCCTGCAGCACGAAGCCGTGCTTCGCATCCCGGTAGAGCTCCCTGGACGCGGGCGCCTCCTCGTGCAGCGCCGCGAGCCAGGGCTCGGAGGCGCGCGCCTTCGCCAGCTGTTCCAGGTGATGGCGACAGCTGGCGACCAGATCGCTGCTGAGCGGTCCCCAGCTGGCGCGGGTGCGATGGATGAACAGTTCAAGGGCGTTCTCGGTCATGGGTGGCCTCCGGCTCGGCTCGAATCGACGTGATCCGCGCTTCGACGTCCAAGCTAGGACCCCGGCACGGATTGCGGAACGCGCAACGGATGCAATCTACCTTTGCGTTTGACGCCATGGTTCACCCAGACCTCTGCTAGCCTGGTGGCATGGCGCTGCCCGACCTGAACCTGCTCGTGACGCTCGACGTGCTGCTCACGGAAGGCAGCGTCACCGGCGCGGCCCGACGCCTGCGCCTGAGCCCCTCGGCGATGAGTCGGGCGCTCGCGCGCCTGCGGGAGACCCTGGGCGACCCGCTGCTGGTGCGCGCTGGACGCGGCCTGGTGCCGACCCCGCGCGCGCTCGAGCTGCGCGAGCGCGTGAGCCACCTTGTGCAGGGCGTCGAGGCCGTCCTGCGCCCTGCCGAGAAGCTCGACCTGAAGCGCCTGGCGCGCACCTTCACGCTGCGCACCAGCGAGGGCTTCGTCGAGAGCTTCGGTCCAGCCCTGATCGAGCGCACCGGCGCCCAGGCGCCAGGCGTCCGGCTGCGCTTCGTGGCCAAGCCCGACAAGGACAGCGCGCCGCTGCGCTCTGGCGCCGTCGACCTAGAGACGGGCGTCGTCGACGAAGACACAAGCCCAGAGCTGCGCACCCAGGCGCTGTTCCGCGACCGCTTCATCGGCGTCGTGCGCAGCGACCATCCCCTCAGCCGCGCGAAGATCACGCCCGCGAGCTACGCCGCTGGACGCCACGTCGTGTTCTCACGGCGCGGCGTGGCCAAGGGGCGCATCGACGAGAACCTGGCCGCGCTCGGTCTGGCGCGCGAGGTGGTGACCATCGTCGGCGGGTTTGCCACTGCGATCGCCCTGGCGCGCGCGACCGATCTGATCGCCACCGTTCCGGAGCACCACACAAGGAGCCTGCGCGATGGCCTGTTCAGCTTCGCGCTGCCCTTCGCTGCGCCGGAGATCACCGTCTCGTTGGTGTGGCACCCGAGGCTGGACGCAGACCCCGCTCACCGCTGGTTGCGCGACAGCGTGCGGGAGGTCGTGGCAGGCGGGGAAGAGTCGGTGGCGCGGAGCGGGCCTGCCGGGCAGCGCCGCGAGCCACGGAAGAGGCGACGGGGCTAGCGCCGCCCCTCGGCTTTGAAGATGACCTAGGGCCTTACCGCTGTGGCCCGGCTGCCAAGCTGGCGGTGTCGATGACGAAGCGATACTTGACGTCGCCCTTGAGCATGCGCTCGTACGCCTGTTCGATCCGCTGGATCGGAATCACCTCGATGTCGGCGACGATCCCCTTCTCCGCACAGAAATCGAGCATCTCCTGCGTCTCGGCGATGCCGCCGATCGTCGACCCGGCGATCGTCCTGCGCTTGAGCACGAGGTTGAAGACGTTGGGCGACGGGTGGGCGTCCTTCGGCACGCCCACGAGCACCAGGGCGCCGTCCCGCTTGAGCAGCCTCGTAAAGGCGTCGAGGTCATGGCTCACCGCGACCGTGTTCAAGATCATGTCGAAGCTGTCGGCGTGAGCGTCCATCTCGCTCGCGTTGCGCGACACCACGACCTCGTCCGCGCCGAGGGCCTTGGCGTCCTGCCGCTTCGACTCTGACGTCGTGAACGCGACGGTATGCGCGCCCATCGCGTGGGCGAGCTTGACACCCATGTGGCCGAGCCCGCCGATGCCCACCACGCCGATCTTCTTGCCGGGCCCGGCGTTCCAGTGCCGAAGCGGCGAATAGGTGGTGATGCCGGCGCAGAGCAGCGGGGCCACGGCCGCCAGCTGATCCTCGCGATGGGTGATCTTCACCACGTGCTTGTCGTTGACGACGATCCGCTGGGAGTAGCCGCCCAGCGTGTGCCCGGGGGCGTCCGGGGTCAGAGAGTTGTAGGTGAGCGTCATGCCCCTCTCGCAGTACTGCTCGAGGTGTTCGGCGCAGGACGCGCAGCGACCGCAGCTGTCGACGATGCAACCGACGCCGACCAGCTCGCCCTTCTTGAAGCGAGATACCTGGGCGCCCACGGCGGACACCCGCCCCACGATCTCGTGCCCAGGAACACACGGATAGAGCGTGCCCGCCCATTCACCTCGGACGGTGTGCAAGTCGGAGTGGCAGACGCCGCAGTAGACGATGTCGATCTGCACATCGTGGTCGCCAGGGGCGCGACGAAAGATGTCGAGCGCCTCGAGCGGCTTGTCGGCGGCATGGGCACCAAAGGCTTTCACGGTCATCTTTTACTCCTGGAAGAACTTGAGCTCATGGAAGAGGTAGGATCGGCCCTGCTCGCTCGTCGGCTGCCGGGCGACTTGCAGCACGATAATGCGCTCGGCGTCGACGGCGAACAAAAGCACCGAATGGGCAAAAGTCCAAACAAATCCGAGAATTTACGAACCGGCGTATACAGCAGCGTGCCTGTCCATCGACGCACCGGGGGCCCCCCCTGGGGCGCGGTGGGCCATGAAACCGGGCGGTTTCGCGGGGTTTTAAACCGTTCCGTGTTTGGGGCGACGCAGTACCAGGTCTGCTGGAGGACCTGCTCCCCTCCCATCGGGCGTTCCACCCGGTCGAAGGGGGTCGCCCCCTCGTCCGAGCTGGGTGGGATCGCACCGGGTCGAAGGGGGCCGCATCGGGTCGGAGGGGCCTCGGCCCGGTCCGATTCTGTGACGGCCACGGGAAACGCCCCGTAATTCTGAGCATGAGCCCTTCTCGTCCTCCGGCCGCCCCGGTCCAGCACGGCGCCTGGACATCCATGCACGCAACCGCCGTTCACGTCCTCCCTGGCATGCTCCGGTTCCTCGGCGTCGCCGAGGACGACCTCGACGACCTGTGCCAGGACGTCCTGCTGGGCGCCTACCGCAGCTTCCCCCGGTATGACCCGATGCGGTCCAGCAGCGCGGGCGCCGCGGCCCTGGTGGACTCGCCAGACACCCTGGGCTTCGCCGCAGCGCCCGCGCGGGACGCCGTCGCCGCAGACAGTGCACCGAGCGACACGCCTCCCCGGCTGCGCAGCACACCCACGGGCATGCCCGATCCATCTCGACCGGAGCGCCTCGGCGAGCACTGGAGGGCGGAGGCGTCGTGGCTCTTCGGGATCGCCTGGCGGCAGGTCCGCCATCACCTGGAGCGCGCCTACCGGCGCCGCGAGGTGCCTGTCGGGCTCGCGGACGCCGCCTGCTTCCAGCTGGCAGACATCGCGGCGAGCAGCGAGCATCACATCGCCGTGCAGGAACGGCTCGCGCTCGCGATCCGCCTCCTGTCGGAGCTCGCGCCCGAGCGCCGCGCCGTCCTCGTCCTGGCCGACGCGTACGATGTCCCGATGCGCGAGATCGCGCGCGCCCTTTCGCTCAACGAGCACACCGCCGCGAGCCGGCTGCGCCTCGCGCGCCGGGACTACCGCGCCGCCGAGAAGCGGCTGCGCCCCGAGGAGAGGCGGGCGCTCCGGTCCAGCGTCCTCGTGCTCCCGCTATTCTCCGCGACCTCGTTGCGTTCGCTCCGCGAGACGATCCTGCCCGCGAGCGACCCGGCGGCGCCGATCGCCGGTGCGCGGGTCGATGGGACACGGTGGCGAGCACGCTTCGTGCGCCTCGCGCGCCCGGTCGCCCGAGGCCTTCGACCGGCGCTCGGGTGGGGTGCGGCAGGCGTCGCCGGCGGCGTGCTCCTGGCCGCCTGGCTCGCTCGAGGACCGGTGCACTGGGCGCGCCACCTCGGCCCGGCCGCGATACCGCTCCTCGCCGCGCGGAGCACACATCCGGCCCCGACGCCGGAGCCGCGACCCCGAGGCGTTCTCGGTGAAGCGCCGCGCTCCGACGACGCCACGCGCTCCGCCGACCCCCAGAGCCCCCGAGCGCCCGCGGCACGGACGACCGATGGGCCAGGCCAGCGCACTCCCGCGGGATCGAGGCACGCCCCGGCGCCGGCAGACCAAAGCCAGGATCGGCTCGACGAGGAGCTCGCGCTGCTCGATGCGGCCAGACAAGCGCTGCTGCGCGGCGAGCGCTCGGCTGCCCTCGAGCACATCGATGCGCACGCGCAACGGTTTC
Organism: Sorangium sp. So ce124; assembly: GCF_051525235.1. Taxonomy (NCBI): domain Bacteria; kingdom Pseudomonadati; phylum Myxococcota; order Polyangiales; family Polyangiaceae; genus Sorangium; species Sorangium sp. So ce124. The sequence continues at coordinate 1,721,346 of NZ_CP150312.1, read as the reverse complement.
CACGGAGCCGGCTGACGTTGCTGCGCGAGCGGCTTCGGTCAAGGGCGGAGGCGCTGCCGGTGACGACGACCAGCGGCACGGCGGGGCACGAGCGGCGATGAGCGCAGAGCCGCCGCATCACGCGCGCGCCGCGTCGCGTGCCCGGAGATGGGGAAAGCTGGCATCGCGCGCAGCGATCGCTTCGGTGGTCGCGGCCCTTGCCGCGCAGCTCGCGGCCGCGCCGGTCCGGGCCGATTCCGGAGCGCCCCGGGCTCGCGTGCGGATCGAGCTCACGCGCGGCCCAGGCACCGAGCGCTGCCCCGACGAGCAGTTCCTGCGCTCGGAGATCGCCCGGCGCATGGGCTTCGACCCCTTCGACGCGGAGGCTCCGTTCACGATGGCAGCGTCGATAGAACAAGGGCAGCGCGAGCTCATCGCGTCGATCTACCTGCGCGATCACCGCGGCGTGGTGCTCTGGACCGACAGCTACAGGGCGCGCGGCGACTGCAAGACGCTGGTGTCGACGGTGGCCCTATCGATCGCCGTGCAGCTCGACGATACGGGCGAGCTCCCGCCACCGCAGGCAGCGCCGGCCCCGCAGGAAGAGCCTGCGACGTCGGCGGAAGCGCCGTGCTCCCCCGAGCGCCCGTGCGCGGGGCAGCCGGCGCCGCCGCCGAACGACTCGCCGCCCGCGCGCCGCCCGGGCAAGGCGCCGCCCGCGCGCGAGCTGCCGTCCGTGCGGGCGCCGCCCTCGAGCAGCGCGGAGCAATCTGCAGCGGAGCGCTTCCGGTGGAGCGTCGGCGCCGGCGCCACGATGGCGCTGGGGCTGACGCCCGGCGTTGCGGTTGGACCGACGTTGGCGGTCACGGGACGCTGGCCGGCATGGTCGATCGCGCTCGAAGCCCGCGGGCTCTCGTCACTGGCGACCAACGTAGAGGGCGTGCGCGTGACCGCATCGGCGCTCACCACGAACGCTGCCTTGTGCCTTCACCGGCATTTTCTCTTCGCGTGCGGGGTCGGAGAGCTCGGCGTGCTCCGAGCGGCGCCCGAGGTTCCAATTACCCCGGAATCGCTGCTGGGTCTTCGTGCCGGAATCGGCGCGCGAGCGGGCGTCACGTGGCCGTTTTCAGAGAGCCTCTCTGGGTACGGGTATACCGAGGCCGTTCAGCGCTTGGTCGACTGGTCACTCGTCCGCCGCGGAGGCATCGCCGGATCAGAACGCGCGGCCTGGAGCGCTCCCGCGCTCGGTGTGACGTTCGGGATGGGTCTACAACTGAACCTGTGACGGGGATCCGGCGGCAAGGACATCTGCCGTACCCGAAGATGAGAAAGCATGAGAAAATTTCCTCAATCCGCCGAATGCTCAAACCTTACGAGGCTCGCAGGGCGATACCTGCCTTGCGCTGAAGGCCATCGTTCGAGTAGGGTTCCACGCATGCGCGTGTCATGCGTTGCCCTTGCAGGGGCGCTGTTGAGCGCTGGTTGCACCCAAGAGCCAGGTGTCCTCTATGGCCCATGCACGGACGAAGAGCGCGTCCTCTACCCTGAGTGGTGTGAGAAGTACGGCGGCGACGGCGGCCAGGGCGGCGGTGGTGGTGGAGACGGCGACGGCCAGGGCGGCGCTGGCGGACAGGGCGGCGCTGGCGGTGAGGAGCACAGCGCGCTGTGCTCCGGCCAGTGCGTCTCCCCCGCACCGCTCGGCTGGTCCGGCCCGGCGCTGCTCTGGTTCGGTCCGCCGGAGGCCACCCCCGGCTGCCCCGCCGACGCGCCGACGATCGGGTACGAGGGCTTCGCCGATCTCCAGCAGGTGCTGAAGACGTGCCCGACCTGCGCATGCGACCCGCCCGAGGTCTCGTGTTCGCTCCCCACCGCGTGGGCCGCATCTTCGTCCTCGTGCGCCGGCGGCGAGCCCGACGCCGTCGCGACGCCGTTCGCCGCACCCGACGCATGGGACGGCGCCTGCACCGGCGGGAGCGCGATCCCTGCCAATCAGGACTGCAACGGCGAGCCCTGCGTGCAGTCGCTGACGATCGCTACCCCCTCGATCACGGCCGGCGCGTGTACGCCGCGCATCGAAGCCCCGCAGCCCATCCCCCAGAGCGCGCCCTGGTGGGCGACGCGCGCGACGGCCTGCGTCGCCGGCGCGCACACCGCGTGCGCCGACGCGACGACGTGCGCGCCGGCAGCGCCGCCCGGGTTCCTGACCTGCGTCTACCACGAGGGCGAAGCCGCCTGTCCGGAGGGCTACGCCCAGAGGCATGTCTTCTATAAAGACGTGCTCGACGGCCGCGACTGCACTCCATGCAGCTGCGGCGAGCCGACCGGCGCTTCGTGCACGATCATGGCGTCCGTGTACCGCGACGCGGCGTGCACCGACCTGGTCGCGGCGAACCTCGTCAGCTCGAGCGTCCCGTTCTGCGCGGTGACGCCGCCCGGCGTCGGCCTGGGAAGCAAGTCGGCCGCGGTCGTGGCGGTGGAGCCGGGCGCGTGCGCGCCGCAGGGCGGCGAGCCCGTCGGCGAGCTCCAGCCGACCGAGCCGTCCACGTTCTGCTGCATCGCCTGACCTCGCCGGAGCCACCGCCTCCCGGCGGAGCCGCCGCCCGGCGCAACGACCGGCTACCGGCGCACCGCAACCTCCGACGTCGTCGCTGGAGGTTGCGAGCGGTGATGGTGGACGGGAGCGGACGCGCCGCGGAGCGCAGTTTCCGCGCGGGCGAGCGCTGGCCGTCCTGCGCGTGGAACTCCTTGATACGCGCGAGCTGCGCGTCGGCAGGCTCGTCGACGTCGTCGTCGAGCAGGAACTCGAGCTCATCGACCATGAGTCCGCCCCTTGTCCGGATAGGCGACGGGGATGTCTAGACGAGCCCGTCCCTTGTCCAGATGGGCGGGCCGGGTGCCCCAGCTGGGTCGGGAAGGACGTCCGACAGGCTCAGGCCGAGCACGGCGAGCATCGCGCAGGTCGCCTGCATGCTTGCCCTCGCACGCCACCTGCACGGCGCCATCGACCGGAACCTCGTCGCGGATCGCGCCGCCGTGGCGTACCAGCTGGGGCCAGCGCGGGCGCAGAGGAAGCGCCTGCTCGACTTGCTCCTCCTCGCGCCCGATCTTCAAGACGCCGTCCGTGCGCTCGAAGCCGCCGACGGCGCAGAGCCCGATGGCCGAGCGGCCCCTCCGGTCGGTGGCCCGCGCGGGGACGTGGGCCTCGCAGCGGGCGGTGTGCGCGTCCACCATCCGGCGTCGGTAGGTTCCGAGCCACACCTGTTGTTCTCGACTCTGGTCGGGTCTTGTTGGCAGAGTTCGGCCCGGGTAGCGTGCTCCGGTGCACAGGGGATGCCACGCGACCGGAGCGGAGCCAATGACGACAGAGCGTTGGACCTCGGTTGAAGACGTCGCCAGGCACCTTGGGGTGGCGAAGGACTCGGTCTACCGATGGCTCGAGCCCCGGAGCCTGCCGGCACACAAAATAGGACGTCTCTGGAAGTTCCAGCTCGACGCTGCGCTGGCTGGCCTGCGCGACGAGTGTGCGCGCCTCATCGGGGCGGGCAAGAAGGTGGTGCTCTCGTGACGGCCCGCATCGACCTCGTGGAGCTCGCGAGGCGGGAGAGCGAGCAGACGGAATGGAAAGAGAACGTCGCTGACGTCAACGACGTCGTCGAGACGCTCTCCGCCTTCGCGAACGACCTCCAGAATCTGGGCGGCGGCTACGTGGTATGCGGTGCGAAGGAGGAGAAGGACGAGAGCGGATTTCCCAAGCTCGTTCGCGCGGGGCTGACCGCGGCACGCTTGAAGGAGGTCGAGAACACGGTCCTGACTCGGTGCAGGGATCGCGTTTCGCCGCCTCTGGCGCCGTTGGTCGAGGAGCTCGAGTCGGATGATCCGCAGCGGCGGATCCTGGTCTTCCTCCAACCTGCCACGGGCTCCGCGCACACGTTTCGCCGAAACAACGAGGGGGCGAAGCACTTCGTGCGGGTGAGCCGCTCCACCATCGAAGCGCGGAACGGGCTCCTCAAGGACCTGCTCGTTCGCAAGGGGGCACTGGAGCCCTGGGATCGGAGGCTGTGCAACGCCGCGACCGTGAACGACATCGACCTGCTCACGCTGAGGGACGCGCTGCAGCGCATGGGGGTCTTCACGCTCGACCGTGGTGTCGAGCCCTACCTGGTCGACGGGGTCCAGCTGTCGCCGTTCGTGCCGTCGCTGTGCGTGGCCGAGCCGCTCTCCGGCGTGCTGCGTCCGAGGAACTTCGCCGTGTTGCTCTTCGGACGAGAACCCCAGCGCTTCATCCCCGGCGCGTTCTCGATCTTCTCCGCGTACCCGGGGCTCGATCGCACCGATCCCATCGCTCGTCGCTTCGAGATCCCCGGCACGCTGCTCGATCAGGCGCGCCGCCTTCAGGAGCTCCTCGACGCCGAAGCCGTGACGCTGTTCGACAAGACGAACCTCGAGGCGCCGAATGCGGAGAAGTATCCACGGAGAGCTCTCCGGGAGGCGATGGTCAACGCGCTCGCGCATCGAGACTATGAGCTCGTCGATCCTGGCCGCTTCACCTCGTACCGTGATCGCATCGAGTTCATCTCACCGGGGCCGCTTCCCGTCGGTGTGACGCTGGAGAACCTCCGTACCGGTTCCGTCACGCCTCGCTGGCGAAACCAGGCGCTCGCCTGGTTCCTCTCTCGCCTCCAGCTCGCCCAGGCGGAAGGACAAGGTATCCAGACCATCCGCAGCACGATGGAGGCGACGGGCTGTCCCCCGCCCATCTTCGATGCCACGGAGGTCTCCGTGACTTGCGTCCTGCGGGCTCATCCCCGCTTCGAGTCGGCGAAGCTAGGGAAGACCCTGTCGAGAGGCGGAGCCACGAAGCCCGCTGCTTCGAAGAAGACCAAGCCGAAGGCAAAGAAGGTCGCATCGAAGGCGAGACCAGCGGCGAAGCCCGGGAAGACGGGCACGAAGGCGACCCAGAAGAGCAGCAAGAAGGGGGTGCGTCGTGGATAAGCGCTGTCACCGTAGAATGCGCCAGTGAGCAACGTGCCCAGCATCGCCGACGAGGTCGAGCGGTACCTCCGCACCGGCGAGACCGACGCATACAACGCAGCATGGCCCGGCGAGTTCATGGAGCGTGCGAACCGCGCCCATGAGGAGCTCCGAGGCGCGCTCGTTCGCGAGGTGCGGCGGCGGGCCGAGGGACTCGCGCACGAATCCCTGCCGCACGCCGACACCGTCGCCATCACGCGCGGCAAGGTCGAGCCGATGGTGCGGGGGCTGTTCCCGCGGGTCGAGCAGGACGCGGTGCTCGCGACGCTCGAGACGTCGGTCGTGTTCGTCACGAGCGCGAACATCGAGCCGCTCTTGCTGAAGCATGGATACGACAGCTCGGCGTGGACGCTCGCCAACCTGTACCTCGCGAGCCTCAACGCGGATCTGCTCGGCGAGGACGCGCCGCGCCTCGTTGGCTTGAGCGAGGGGACGACCTGCTATGTCTCGGTCGAGTACTTCTCGGACGACGATCCGTTCGCCGACTTCATCGTTCACGAGGCGGCGCACATCTTCCACAACTGCAAGCGCGCGACCGTCGGTCTTCGCGAGACGCGAACGAAGGAGTGGCTCCTCGACATCGAGTACCGCAAGCGCGAGACGTTCGCGTACTCGTGCGAGGCCTACGCGTGCATCCTCTCGCGCGCCAAGGGCCCGGCCGAGCGCCGTGCGCTCGCCGCGGAGTACGGTGCGACGGCGCGGCTCTCCGAAGAGCGGGTGGACGCGAGCGAGGTCGCAGACATCGTCGCGGAGGCGGCGAGCGCACGGAACGGCTGGAAGATCATCCTCTCGCGGTGCGCTCCGACGAGCCGTCCGCGGTCGGCTATCCAGCTGCTACGGGCGTCGTGGGCCGCTGAGGATGCTGCCCGGCGTCGGTGATCGAGTCGGGTCCGGTATCCATGCATGTCGGCCCGTCGGCCCGGCACCCCTTCTACGGCATCGTCACCCCGCCGCCGTCACGTTCACGGGGAACCACCACGTGCACTCGCTATCGTGACATCATGACACTCTGGGCGCAGGGCGCCGACATCGAACTCCCGGCAGATCGGAGGGTCGGGCAGGTTCGCCACGCGGCGAACGGCAGCTGGAGGCCTCGGTCTGCTGGAGGACCTGCCCCCCTCCCATCGGGCATCCCCGTGGTCGAGGGGGTCGCCCCTCGTCCGAGCTGGCATCGCACCGGGTCGGAGGGGGCCTCGGCCCGGTCCGATTCTGTGACGGCCGCGGGAAACGCCCCGTAATTCTGAGCATGAGCCTTTCTCGTCCTCCGGCCGCCCCTGTCCAGCACGGCGCCTGGACATCCATGCACACAACCGCCGTTCACGTCCTCCCTGGCATGCTCCGGTTCCTCGGCGTCGCCGAGGACGACCTCGACGACCTGTGTCAGGACGTCCTGCTGGGCGCCTACCGCAGCTTCCCCCGGTACGACCCGATGCGGTCCAGCAGCGCGCGCGCCGCGGCCCTGGTGGACTTGCCAGACGCCCCGGGATCCGCCGCAGCGCCCGCGCTGGCCGCCGCCGCAGACAGCGCGCCGGGTGATACGCCGCCTCGCCCGCGCAGCACACCCACGGTCATGCCCGATCCAGCGCGACCGGAGCGCCTCGGCGAGCACTGGAGGGCGGAGGCGTCGTGGCTCTTCGGGATCGCCTGGCGGCAGGTCCGCCATCACCTGGAGCGCGCCTACCGGCGCCGCGAGGTGCCGGTGGGGCTCGCGGACGCCGCCTGCTTCCAGCAGGCAGACATCGCGGCGAGCAGCGAGCATCACATCGCCGTGCAGGAGCGGCTCGCGCTCGCGATCCGCCTCCTGTCGGAGCTCGCGCCCGAGCGCCGCGCCGTCCTCGTCCTAGCCGACGCGTACGATGTCCCGATGCGCGAGATCGCGCGCGCCCTTTCGCTCAACGAACACACCGCCGCGAGCCGGCTGCGCCTCGCGCGCCGGGACTACCGCGCCGCCGAAAAGCGGCTGCGCCCCGAAGAGAGGCGGGCGCTCCGGTCCAGCGTCCTCGTGCTCCCGCTGTTCTCCGCGACCTCGTTGCGTTCGCTCCGCGAGACGATCCTGCCCGTGAGTGACCCGGCCGCGCCGAACGCCGGAGCGCGGGTCGATGGGACACGGTGGCGAGCACGCTTCGTGCGCCTCACGCGCCCGGCCGCCCGAGGCCTTCGACCGGCACTCGGGTGGGCTGCGGCAGGCATCGCCGGCGGCGTGCTCCTGGCCGCCTGGCTCGCTCGAGCACCGGTCGACTGGGCGCGCCACCTCGGCCCGGCCGCGATACCGTTCGTCGTCGCGCGGAGCACACATCCGGCCCCGACGCCGGAGCCGCGACCCCGGGGCGTTGTCGGTGAAGCGCCGCGCCCCGACGACGCAACGCGCTCCGCCGACACCCAGAGCCCCCGAGACACCCAGAGCCCCCGAGACACCCAGAGCCCCCGAGCGCCCGCGGCACGGACGACCGATGGGCCAGGCCAGCGCAAGCCGGCCGGATCGAGGCACGCCCCGGCGCCCCCAGACCAGAGCCAGGATCGGCTCGACGAGGAGCTCGCGCTGCTCGATGCGGCCAGGCAGGCGCTGTTGCATGGCGAGCGCGCCGCTGCCCTGGAGCAGATCGATGCGCATGCTCAGCGCTTTCCTCACGGCCGGCTGACGTTGCTGCGCGAGCGGCTGCGGTCGAGCGCAGGAGCGCTGCCGGTCACCACGACCGGCGGCACGACGGGGCACGATCGGCCGTGAGCGCAGAGCCGCCGCGACGCGCGCGCCCCCCGTCGCACGGCTGGCGACGGGGAAAGCAGGCATGGCGCGCAACGCTCGCCTCGCTGGTCGCGGTCGCCATCGCGCAGCTCGCGGCCACGCCGGTCCGGGCCGATCCCGGACCGCGCCGGGCCCGCGTGCGGCTCGAGCTCACGCGCGGTCCGGGCACAGAGCACTGCCCCGACGAGCAGTTCCTGCGCGCGGAGATCGCCCGGCGCATGAGCTTCGACCCCTTCGACGCGGAGGCGCCGCTCGCGATGGCGGCGTCGATAGTACAAGAGCAGGGCGAGCTCATTGCGTCGATGTACCTTCGCGATCGCGGCGGCAGGTTGCGCTGGACCGACGGCTACAGGACCCGCGGCGACTGCAAGACGCTGGTTTCGATGGTGGCCCTGTCCATCGCCGTGCAGCTCGACGACCCGGGCGAGCGCCCGCCGCCGCAGGCAGCGCCAGCCCCGCAGGAAGAGCCCGCGACGCCGGCCGAGGCGCCATGCTCCCCCGAACGCCCGTGCGCGGGGCAGCCGGCGCTGCCGCCGAGCGAGGCGCCACCCGCGCGCCGGCCGGGCAAGGCGGCGCCGGCGCGCGAGCTGCGATCCGTGCAGGTGCCGCCCTCGAGCAGTGCGGGGCAAGCTGCGGCGGAGCGCTTCCGGTGGAGCGTAGGCGCCGGTGCCACGATGGCGCTGGGGCTGACGCCCGGCATTGCGGTTGGGCCGACGTTGGCGGTCACGGGACGCTGGCCGGCATGGTCGGTCGCGCTGGAAGCCCGCGGGCTCTCGTCGCTGTCGACCAACGTGGACGACGTGCGTGTGGCGACATCGACGCTCACCGCGAACGCTGCCCTGTGCCTTCACCGGCAGTTTCTCTTCGCGTGCGGGGTCGGAGAGCTCGGCGTGCTCCGTGTCGTGCCCGAAGCTCCAAGGATCGCGAGAATGCTGCTGAATCTTCGTGCCGGAATTGGCCTGCGAGCCGGCGTCAGGTGGCCGCTGTCAGAGGGCCTCTCTGGGTACGGAACTGCCGAGGCGGTCCAGCGCACGATCGACGCGTCACTCCTCCGCCGTGGAGGCATCGCCGAAGGAGAGCGCGCAATCTGGAGCGCTCCCGCGCTCGGTGCGGCGTTCGGGATCGGTCTCGAACTGAACCTATGAGGAGGTCCGGCTGCAGAGATATCCGCCCTCCCCCAAGGTGACAAAAAAAGATGAGAAACGTTTCACGACCGAGGGAATGCTCAGCGCGCGCCAGGCCCGCGGTACGACAGCCGCCTTGCGCTCAGGGCCATCATTCCCATAGGGTACGACGCATGCGCGTTCCGAGCTTTGCCCTCGCAGGCGTCCTGTTGACTGCGAGCTGCACCCAAGCCCCCATCGTCATTGAGGGCCCATGTTCGGACGAAGAGCGCGTCCACTATCCTGAGTGGTGCGAGAAATACGGCGGCGACGGCGGTCAGGGCGGCGGTGGTGGTGGTGACGGCGGCGGTCAGGGCGGCGCTGGCGGACAGGGCAGCGCTGGCGGTCAGGAGCACAGCGCGCTGTGCTCCGGCCAGTGCGTCTCCCCCGCCCCTCTCGGCTGGTCCGGCCCAGCGCTGCTCTGGTTCGGCCCGCCGGAGGCCACCCCCGACTGCCCCGCCGACGCGCCGACGATCGGCTACGAGGGCTTCGCCGATCTCCAGCAGGTGCCGAAGGCGTGCCCGACCTGCGCGTGCGACCCGGCCGAGGTCTCGTGTTCGCTCCCCACCGCGTGGGCAGCATCGTCGTCCTCCTCGTGCCCCGCCGACGAGCCCGACGCCGTCACGACGCCGTTCGCCGCGCCCGACGCATGGGACGGCGCTTGCACCGCCGGGAGCGCAATCCCCGCCCATCAGGACTGCAACGGCGAGCCCTGCGTGCAGTCGCTGACGATCGCGGCGCCCTCGATCACGGCCGGCGCGTGTACGCCGCGCATCGAAGCCCCGCAGCCCATCCCCCAGAACGCGCTCTTGTGGGCGACGCGCGCGAGGGCCTGCGTCGCCGGGGCGCACACCGAGTGCGCCGACGCGACCACGTGCGCGCCGACAGCGCCGCCCGGGTTCCTGACCTGCGTCTACCACGAGGGCGAAGCCGAGTGTCCGAAGGGCTACGCCCAGAGGCATGTCTTCCATAAAGACGTGCTCGACGGCCGCGACTGCACTCCATGCCGCTGCGGCGAGCCGACCGGCGCTTCGTGCACGATCATGGCGTCCGTGTACCGCGACGCGGCATGCACGGACCTTGTCGCATCGACCCTCGTCGACTCCAGCGTTTCGTTCTGCGGGGTGACACCGCCCGGCGTCGGGCTGGGAAGCAAGTCGGCCGCGGTCGTGGCGGTGGAGCCGGGCGCGTGCGCACCGCAGGGCGGCGAGCCCGTCGGCGAGCTCCAGCCGGCCGAGCCGTCCACGTTCTGCTGCATCGCCTGAGCTCGCCGGAGCCCACCGCCGCCCGGCGGAGCCGCGGCCCGGCGCAACGACCGGCTGCCGGCGCCCCCAAACCGGCGGCGTCGTCTCAGATGGCTGCGAATGGCGATGGGCGATGGTGGATGGGGGCGAACGCGCCGCGGAGCGCAGTTTCCGCGCGGACGGCGAACCGGCTGGGATGACGGCGGCCGAGCGCCGGCCGATACCTAGGAGGTCGCGGGCGCGGGGGTCGCGGGTACGGGCGTCGCCGCCGGCTTGCCGTTGGCCTGGCCGGCCTCGGCGGCCTTGCGGGCCTTCTCGCGCCGCGCAGACGCGCGCCGGCGCCGCTCGTAGGCGCTCGTCACCTCGCGGGCGATCTCGGGGTGGCGCCGGAAGACGTGGGCCGCGATCTTCCGGATGGCGCCGACGCGCCCGACCATGAGGTGCAGGAGCTGGTTGCGGATCGTGGTCGCGGCGGCCGAGGCGCCGGCCTCGGGGGCCGCTTCCAGCGCCCGCCGTTGCAGATCCTCCGCGAGCTTCCTGGCCTCGGCGATGAGGCGCACGTCGAACGCCTCGTCCGCCTCGACCAGGCGATCCTTGAGCGGCTCCGCGAGCCCCGCGTAATCGCGGAGCGCCTGGGAGAGGGCGCTCGAGCGCTGGCCGTCCTGCGCGTGGAACTCCTTGATGCGCGCGAGCTGCGCGTCGGCGGGCTCGTCGACGTCGTCGTCGAGCAGGAACTCGAGCGCCGACTCGAGCTCATCGACGACGAACCGGGCGCGCTCGCCGAGATCGGCCACGGCCGGATCGACGATGAGGAGCAGCCGCGTCTGCGCCTCCTGCACCGCGTGCACGATGGAGAGCAGCTCCTCGCCGCTCGATGCGGGCAGGCGGCTCTTGACCCGCTTGAGACCCGGGCGATCACCGTCAGGCTCCCAGTACTTCTTCACGAACGCCGCGGCGGCGACCGCCTCGCGCACGGCGATGTCGTACGGAATGTTCAGCGGGTTGTCGGTCCGCTCCGACCCGGCGGCGACCTTGACCCAGCGATCGAAGTCCTGTCCTTGCTTTGCCATGATGATTGCCTGACCCCTCCTCCTGCGACCCGCGCCCCTCGGGGCACGACGCAAAGCGGCAAGGATGAGCTCGGTCGGAGGGACGTCCAGCGCGGAGCAGGGTCTGGACGGGGGTGGGGGGAGCCGGGAGGCGAGGCGGCGGGGTGGGATGTCCAGATGAGCGAGGGGGATGTCCAGATGACCCCAGTCCCTGTCCAGATGAGCGGGCAGGGTGTCCAGATGACCCCACCCCCTGTCCAGATGGCCGGGCGGCATTCCAGATGATCCCACCCCCGGTCCAGATGGGCGGGCAGGATGTCCAGATGACCCCGCCCCCTGTCCAGATGGGCGGGCGGCATGTCCAGATGATCCCACCCCCGGTCCAAATGGGCGGGCAGGATGTCGGCCTCTGTAGCTCGCCGTCAGTTGTTCCCCTCGGCGTCCGACGTGACGCCCAGCTCGTTGAATCGCTCGTACAGCGCGAGGAGTACCTCGGCGTCGAGCGCGGCATAGGTCAACTGGTCGACGTCGAGCGGGCGGCGGCTCCAGTCGGAGGTCTGCGAGGTCTTGTCGAGGACGATGCCCAGTTCGCGCTCGCACACCACCGCGAGGTTGTGGCCACCGAGGGCATCGGTGCCGCGCGCACGACGTGATGCCTCCAGCGTGTCGAAGACACCATCGAGCGCGATGCCGATTCTGGCCAGGACACGGCGCTCGAAGCGGGCGTTGTGGATCACCTTCACCGGCACCGAGCCGCTGAGGATATCAACGATCGGCTTCAGGTCGCCGACGGCCAGCGGGTCAATGAGGAAGGTCCGGTCTCGCGTCGCGATCTGCACGAGGCAGAGCGTGCTGAAGTCGAGCGCGGTCTCGACGTCGAGGCCTACGATATCGGCGGCGCGCAAATCCTGGCTGACCGACCGCAGCGCCGCCGGGGTGTCCACCCACTGGACGTCGTTCTTCGGCGCGGCGGCAGCGCCCGGGGCGACACGCACCGCGAGCTCGAGCGGCAGCGGGCCAGTCGCTTCGATGTCCGCGAGGCGCATGCCGCTCGGGCGAGCCGCGAGGCGCGATCCGTTCACCTTCACGGTGGCGAGGAAGCGAAGGGTGCCAGGCTGGTCCAAAAGCCGCTCGGAGCGCAACCGATCCTCGGCATCCTCGGGGAGGCACGGCTGGAACTTGCTGAGCATCCCGCGCGCCATGTCGCGGGCCGCACCTGCGGCGACGCGCTCCCAGTTCAAGTCGGCCAGGGAGCGAATCGCGTCCCCGGCTGCCGTGAACGGGATGTCCTTGCAGCGAAGCGAGAGATTCCCCGCGACCCACTTCTTGCCAGTCTTCTGCTCCAGACCCGCCGCGAGGAGCCGGTTCACCGCGCCTCCGGCGAACGTGTGCCACTGCACGCCATCGGGAAGGTCCTCGAGGGGCGCGGTGCCCTCGCCGAGTAGGCCGTCGTAGCTCTCGCGCATCGACCCCAGCTCCGTGGCAGCAACGCGGCTGAGCCACGCGCCTTCATCTCGCTCCTGGAGCAGCACGTCCATCATGGCCTGGCAGAGCGCGTTCGAGAGGACTCCTGGAAGCCCAAGCCAGCTCGGCACGCGCCCGTGCGCGGCGGGTCGAACGTGGAGGACGCCCTTGCCGAAGTCGACCTGCCCGACCTCCCACGCACGCCCCGAAAGCCGGAAGCAGAGCGGCCCCTTCGTCCGATCGTGCATCGTGACGAAGAGCGCCTGGATGTAGCCGACGTCCTCCTTGCCGTGCTGCACGCGCAGGACGGGCGGCGCGGTGAATACGGCGTAGAGCTCGAAGAAGTTCTTCCGGCCGTAGAGCTTCTCACCGCGCGCTCCGAGCGACAGGAGTCCATCGGCCTCGTAGAGGATCTCGCGCTCGAGCATCGTGTCGACGAGCTCCTGCACGCGCTCGGGCCGGATCGACGAGAACGGATAGGCCGCCTCGACCCACGGCATCAGCTTGTGTCGGGAGATGCCGCCTTCCTGGAGGATGAGCGCCATCACCTGGTGCGCGAGCACGTGCATCGCGTGGGCGGCGGGCCGCACGTCCTCGACCCAGCCTGTCTCGGCGAGGCGCAAGAGCGCCACCGACTGGAGCAGCGACTCGGGGCTCAGGCAGAAGAACGTGCAGTTGGCACGCGTGTTCGCGCGGCGCCCGGTGCGGCCGAGGCGCTGGAGGAACGAGGCGACCGAAGCCGGCGCGTCGACCTGGATGACCTGATCGAGGTCGCCGACGTCGATGCCAAGCTCCATGGTCGAGGTGCAGACGATGGCGGTGTTCCGGCCTTTGGCGAACTGCTCCTCGGCGAGCGTGCGGTCGGCGCGGCTCACGGAGCTGTGGTGGATGAAGACCTCGACGCCCGTCCCCGCGAGCGCGTGCGCGACCTTCTCGGCCTTCGAGCGGCTCTCGACGAAGACGAGGCTCTTCTTGTCGCGCGCGATCTGCCCGATGGCGCTCGCGGCCTCGCCGATGTCCGCGCAGAGGTCGACGCGCAGGTCGCGCGCGGCCCTCGCCTTCGGCGGGTCGACGAGGCGGAACGGGCGCTTGCTCGACCCCTGCAGCCACTCGCCGAGGACGCGCGGATTGCCGACCGTCGCCGAGAGGCCGATGCGCTGGATGTCGCGGCCCGTGAGGGCGACGAGGCGCTCGAGCAGGCTCGCGAGGTGCGCTCCACGATCGTCAGCGGCGAAGGCGTGGACCTCATCGATGATGACCACCGAGAGCCCCTCGAAGAGCGCCTTTGCGTCGGTGCGCTCGGAGATCATCATGACCTCGAGCGACTCGGGCGTGGTCATCAGGATGTGCCCGGGCGACTGCCGGAACCTCTGCTTCTTCGAGTCGGCGACGTCGCCGTGCCACTTGAAGACCTCCAGCCCCACCATCCGCGCATAGGACCGGAGCCGCTCCTCCTGGTTGTTGAGGAGCGCGCGGATCGGGCAGACGTAGAGTGCGGAGACGGGCCGCATGTCCTCCGTGAGGATGCGGGAGAGCACCGGGAAGATGGACGCCTCGGTCTTCCCACCCGCCGTCGGGGCGAGCACCACCGCGTTGCAGCCGTCGAGGATCGCGTCGATCGTCAGCTCCTGGACAGGGCGAAGAGACCGCCACCCGAGGTCGTGGATGATCGCGTGCTGCAGGTGCGGATGAAGGCGCGGCAGGCCGGCCATCGCTATCCGTCCAGCCGTTTCCGCTTCGGAGCCGCGGGCTCCGCCCCCTCGGAGGGCTCAGGCGCTTCGGCAGGGCCGTCCGCTACCGCCTCGACGGGGCGCCCGTGCTTCGCCGCCAGCTCCTCGGCCGTGAGCTTCGCGTCGTCGAGCTCGAGCTTGTAGTGATCCTTGGGGTCGTAGGCCTCGTGGATGTCCACGCGATCCATCACGTCGATCAGCTCCCGGAGGAACATCCGCGGCGCGAGGGCCACCTTGCCGCCGAAGCCCGCCGTGACCTGCGCGACGAGGCCATGGAGGAACGCGTCGCTCACGCGCTCGGCGATGCGCGCCGGGTTCTTCGCTGGATAGAGGTCGCGGACGCGCGTACCCACGGTCAACAGCCGCTCGTCGGTGAACGGCATGAGCCGCACTTGCGTCGCTTTGAGGTTGTCGAAGCGCGCTTCGCCGCTGAAGTTCGCCTGCACGCGCTGGTACAGCGGCGCGAGCCCCTTCAGCCCCTTGTAGCCCTCGAAGAAGTCGCGCGTGCCGGTGATGACCAGGTAGAGCCCGGGCAGCTCCTCGTTCGCGAGCATGTCCATCAGCTGCCGGAGCGCGTTGAGGGACTTCTCGCGCGTTTGCGCGTTCATGCGCTGCACCGTCTCGACCTCGTCGAGGACGACGACGAGCCCGGCATACCCGGACTGCCGCAGCAGTTGGAGCAGTCCAGCGAGGAACGTCAGCGACGCCTGGCCGTCGACCTTGCCCTTGGTCCCCGCCGCCTTGAGCACCGAGCGCTCGGTGTGCGGCTGGCCCGCGATCCACGCGAGCAGGCCCTGCGCGGTGGCGAAATCGCCCTCGTGGGTCGCGCGGTGGTACGCCCGGAGCACCTGCGCAAAGGCTGGGTTGCGCTTCGAGAGGTCGGCCAGCTTGTCCTCGAGCCGCTGCTCCGTCGCGTCGGCGAAGCCAGGGTCGTCTTCGCCGATGCCGCGCAGCCGCATGACCTCGTCGCCGACCTGGTAAAGCCAGCCCTCGACGATGGCCTGGAATGCGTTGGGCCCGTCGGCGGCGGTCTCGAGCTTCTCGATGAGGCGGCGGTACACCGTCTCCAGGTGATGGAGCGGGGTGTCGTTGATGGAGATCTGTACCTCGGAGGTGGCGAACTTCCGCTCGCGCGCCTTCGCGCAGAGGTACCGGGCCGCAAAGGTCTTGCCGGTGCCGTACTCGCCGCGAATCCACTTCGAGAGGCCCTTGCCGCCCGCAACGAAGTCCAGGTCCTCGTTGACCGCGTTGACGAGCGCGTCGAGCCCGGTCGCGAAGTGGTCGAGGCCGGCGTTGGGCACGAGGCCGCTGCGGAGCGCATTCACGATCGCCTGCGATTCCGGGACAACAGCCATCAGCGCGCTCCCTGGTCCTTGGGCTTCGGTTGGTAGCGATACATCGTCTCACCGCTGGATAGAACTTCGTCGCTGAAGAGGACGTGCCCCTCGGCGTGGAGGGTCCGGCGCAGCGCGCGCATGAGCCCGTTCAGGCGGACGGGGTTCTTCTTCAGGCGCTCGGCGAGCTCGCTGGCGCGCGCGGAGCCGTTCTCGCGCAGGAGCACCAGGATCGACCTCTCGTCGACGCTGAGCTTCTCGATCAGCGCCGCTGGAAGCGGGAGCGAGCCCGCCCTGTCGGCCGGGTTGAACAGCGAGAGCTGCGCCTTCGGCTTCGCCGGCACCTCGTCGGAAGGCAGGGGCGTGACGATGGGTGGCTGCACCGGCGCGGCCGGAACGCTGAGCTCCGCCAGGGCGCCGCGTCCGTACCACCACGCGGGCTCGTCGGCGTGAAGCCCCTCGCGCTCGATCCACGCGAGCGGGACGACGACCTCTTCGAGCCCGCAGCCACCGTGGAAGCCGACCTGGGGGCCGCCGAGGTACGCGCCGGAGCGCCACGCGAACGCGCGCCGCTCGGGCGGACCACCGAGTCCGGCGACGTCGATCTCGATGAAGCCCTCGGGCGCGGCATCGTGCTTGCCGAGCGCTGTGTACCTCGGCGTCTTGCCGTTGCCCGCACGAAGCGACTTGTCGACGTAGGGGCTGTGGCCGTGATCTGCCGTGATGAGCACGCGCCGCCTGGACTCGAGGGCGACGCTCAACGCGGGCTTGAACGCGGTGATGTCCTCGGGGGAGATCTTCACCGTCGCGCCCGTGTTCGACGAGCCGATCTGGTCGTCCACAGCGTTGAAGACGACGCCCACGACCGAGCAACTCTCGTCCTTCAGGGCGGAGAACAGGCCCTGCCCGCCGTCGGCGAGGTCGCCTTTCAGGAAGAGCCTTCGCGACCTGCTGCCGAGCGCGGCGTTCTGGTTGAAGCGCGCCTTGTCGGTCTTCGCTTCGTCCTGGTCGCGGAACACGGTCTCGGCGACGAGCGGGTCGCTCGGCAGCTCGCCGAGGAAGATTGCGCCGCGCGCGTGGCTCGTGATGGTCGGCAACGGCGAGAGCGCCGGGAGCCCGTGCACGCGGCCGCCCGCGTCGGGCTTGATGCCGATCGGGAACGCGCTGTCCTGCGCAAGCGCGTAGAGCAGCTCGAGGAACACCGGATAGCTGCAGCCATCGAGCACGACGAGGAACAGGCGCGCATCGGGCTCGCCCTGCCAGAGCGGCGCGACGGTGCGCTTCCAGATGCGGTGCAGCGGCGTCAGCCCGTCGCGGTGCAGCGCGGCCTCGTAGCCGCGGGCCAGCGTCTCGGCGAAATGCCGGTTCTCGCGGTCGCGGCGCTCGCGGCACGCCGCGAGCAGCTGGTCCGCCTCGGCGTGGTGGTGAACGCTGCTCGCGAGCGCGCGGCGGAGCTGCAGCATGGCGAGGTCCACGAAGGCGCCGCCCCGCTGGTACTCGCGCACCTGGTCCAGCAGGTCGGCCCTGGGGCTGAAGGGCTGGTCGAGGTAGCGCGAGATACGCGCCATCGACTCCAGCACCGCGAGGTCGGCGCGGTGGATCCGGGCGGCCCGGTGGCTGGAAAGCCAGCTGATGTCGGCGGCGCTGATGGCCTTGCCGGAGGCGGCCTGCTGCGCGAGCGCGTGGCAGCGGTCGGAGAACGCGAGCGGCAGGACGCGGCTCGTCTGAAGCTGCGTCGGCGTCAGGCTCCCGCGCCCGACGCGGTCGGCTGCCGTGAGGAGATCGGCGCCGCCGTCGCCCAGCAGCGAGAGCGTCTCCTCGGCGAGCCGCGCGGCGGTGCGCCGGAGGATGCGCCGGTCCATCTCGATCGGCGGCTCGGTGGCGGCCTTCCACAGCGGGCCCCAGGCGGGCTTCGGCAGCTCGGCGGCCTCGACCGTGAGCACCGCGCCGTACACGACGAGGTCGCGCAGGCGCGCGTCGGGTTCGGCGAGCGCCCAGGCGAGCAGCCGCCCCTCGTCGCCGTGGAGCGACGGCATCGCGTCGCGCACGAGCTGGCTGACGTTCGCCGACCAGCGCGGGGGCTCCTGCACCCACGCGGCGAGGAGCTGCGCGGGGCTGCGCGTGCGCACCTGCTCGCCCACGCTCACGTCGACGAGCAGCTCCGTAAGCAGGCGCCGGTCGACGACCGTCGGCAGCGTGCGGTGGCTCATCGCCAGGCCGAGGCGGTCGACGTTGGCGATTGCGAGCTGCTGAATGTGCGGGGCGTCGGCGCCCACCACGCGCACGCCGAGCGCCACCTCGAGGAGGTCGTTGGCCGAGAGCGCGTGGACGCGCTGGTCCATCGCGCGCCGGAGGAGATCCGGCGCGCCCTGGATTCGCCGCGCCACGTCCTCGGGCATCACGGCGATCAGCGGCGCCCCCTTCGCCTTCCAGAGCAAGTGTCGAAGGCCAAGCTCGGACGCGACACGGTGCACGCCATAAACGGCCTTCGGCGTCGGCAGTTGCGCCGGCAGGTCCTCGAGCCCCTCGCCGTCGATCACGAGCACATAGCCCGTCTCGCCGGCGCCGCCGGCTCGTTCGAGCAGACGACGAAGGACGAGCTGAGCCGCGCTCACTCGTCCTCCTCCGTCCTCACGAGCGCGATGCTGATCGGCTTCGTCCCCTGCTCCGCCAGCGCCTTGCGGACCCTGGCGAGGAACGACGAGATGGCGTCGGCATCGGTCGGATTGACGCGCTCCCTCACGAGCACCAAGCGCGGCGGAGGCGGCGGCGGGGGGGGCGGAGGCGGCGGGGGCGAAGGTGGCGGGACCGGCTGATGCTCGATGAGCCGCGTGACCAGCTCCTGCGCCTTCGCGTTCCAGGTCGATATCCAGTCCTTCGTCAGCGGCTTCTCGGCCTGTGCCGCTGCGAGGCGGCCGTCGAGCGCGCTCAGGTGCCCGCTCACCTCGGTGCCGACAGCAGGGTGGCTCACGCCCGCCTTGAGGTTCGTGCGCGCGTGTTCGTTGAGCTCCGCGAGCGCGTCGCGCAGGCGCTCGGCCTGCTGCACGAGGGCGCGCAGCGCGTCGGAGGCGTCGTCGGGCCACGCGGCGAGCAGCTCGGTCAGCACCTTGTGGGAGTCGGTGGTCTTCTGCGTGAGCGGCTCGAGGCGCGCGTGCGCTGTCCCCAGCTCCGCGAACCGATCGCTCTGCTCGACGCCGAGACGCACGAGGCTCGCTCGCAGTCCATCGAGCACCGCGCGCTTGGCCGTGCCCTTGTCGCGCAGCGCCGTCGTGAAGCGGTCCTGACCCTGAAGGGAGCGGTGCGCTGCGGGGCGCGGCACCTCGAAGAGCTGGTTGCCGAGGTCGCGCAGGCGGTGCCAGTCAGCGGCGCTCACCAGCCTGCCGCGCTGGAGCCGGATGCGCGTCGCCTGCGACATGCCGATGCGCACGTCGACGGGCTCGCCATCGACCTCCTGCAAGGCGCGGTGATCGCGCTGGCAGAGGAAGCAGAGGAAGAGATCGACCAGCAGCGGCTGGAAACCGTAAGTGTCGCGCAGATGCTCTGCGATGGACCACCACGCGACAGAGTCCTGGTCGGCGCGCTGGAGCACGTCCTTGATGTACCGGGAATCGAGGCGCAGCGAGGCCTTGGTCTGCCCGAGGTTCACCAGCTCGAGCGGCTGGCCCAGGGTCTTCAGCACCTTGCCGACCTTCTCGTCGTAGGGGACCGACACGCCGCCTTCGCTGGCCTCGACCATCCAGCCGAGCAGCGTTTCCAGGTCCTGCTTCTTCGGCTCGGCGAGGAACGTCGGGTGCTGCGGGTAGCGACGGTCCATCAGCAGCGTCGCGATGTGCTCGAGGTTCTCGGCGAGCGTCTCGCGCGGGCGGCTCGAGTCGACGTCGGAGATGAGCGCGAAGAACTCGCCGTGGCGGACATAGACCTCGTTCAGCAGGTCTTCGAGCTGCCCTTCGAGCGTCCTCTGCCGAATGCCGGCCTGGTCGAGGACCTTGCTCCTGTCCTGCGGACCGAGCGTCTCGAGCAGATCTTCCTGCCCGGCGTCGGAGAGCAGGTAGCGGACCGCCGCGAGCTCGGTGAGCACGCCGAGCTCGCTGGGGCCCATGTGGCGCGGCAGCCAGCACACGGAGTGCATCTGCGACTGCTTCTTGCGCACGTTGGTCGCGCGAAGGCGGTCTTCATCGACCGTGTGCCCGGGCTCGTCCCACGGATAGTCGACGAGGATCTTGAACGCCCCGTCCGGCGGCACGAAGTCGTCGTAGGACATCTCGCGCACGTTCCCGAGCTTGAGGCGGCCGCGACGCTTTGTGCGCCGCCAGGAGAGATCCCAGTCGCCTTCGTTCGGGCCACCGTCCTCGAAGCCCTTGGTGTCCGCGACGCCGAGCGCGCTGCGAAGCGCACTCCAGAACACCTTGAAGCGCTGAGCCGGGTTGTCGACCTTCGAGCGCGCGCGCGCGAGGATCTCGCCGAGGCTCACGCGTCCGAGCACGTAGCGGACGAGCGCGGTCTTGCCCTGGCCCGCCACCTGGAGATCCGGCACCCGCTGCGAGAGCGCCAGCAAGTCCGTCTCGGCGACGCGCACCTGGCCACGGAACGTCTCGCCCTCGACGTCGACGGCGTTGAGCTGCACGAGCCGCTCGATGGTGAGGCCGCCTTGCTTCAGGCGCGGCGACACCTCCGCGAGCAGCACCGTCTTCACGAGCTGGTCGAGCGCGCGGCGCCGCTCGTCGTTGAACTCCGCGCCGCCCTCCTCGGCCATCTTCGCCATCGATGGCGCGAGGCGCGAGTAATACTGATGGTGGATGTCCTGCATCAGCTCCACCTTCTTGCTCGCCTCGACGCCCGACTCGGGGAAGATCGCGGAGAAGGCCGAGCCCACCGGCAGGAACTCGCCGAGAGGCAGCTTCGGGTAGTGGACGACGAGCAGCTCGTAGAGCAGCCGCAGCGCCGAGCGCTCGCGCTGCATGAGCGACGTGACGTCGACGAGCATCTCGATGAGCGCCGGGTGGAACGGGTAGACGTCGCGCAGGTAGTCGAGGTCGCCACCGACGAGCAGCGCGGGCAGCACCTTGCTGTGCTTGTCGGCCAGCTGGCTCACGGCCGCCTGGACCGCCTTCGCGTCCTTCGGGCGGAGCACGCGGCCGCGCACGATGTGGCGCAGCTCGACGTCCTGCAGCTTCGTGATCTCGAAGCGCTTGGCGTGGTGATCGAGGTGCTCGTGGATCTTCGACTCGTCGACGAGATCCGGGAAGAACTCCTGGAGGTTTCGCTGCCGCGCGACGAACACGAAGACCGGCGCGGGGCGCTGGCCTGTGTTGTGGTCGACGATGACGTTGAGGTTGTTGATCTCGGCGACGAACTCCTGGCCGCTCTTCTCGGCGAGCCAGAGGAGGAATTCGTCGATCATCAGCACGATGCCGCCGAAGCCCTGGGCCTTTGCGTGCTCGGCCATGCGCTTGAGCCCTTCGCTCCAGCGCGGGTCGATGCCGGCGTCCGAGGCGTCGCGCCCCTTGTACTTGAGCCAGGCGCGCGCGAATCGCTCCCTGGCCTGGATCGAGCCCGCGGCGAGGGACTCGAAGTCCTCGCGCCCGCCGACGATGCCGTCGGTCTCGAGGCGCTTCCACACGACGTCGCCGTAGACCGAGGCCTCGCGGCGGACCTCCTCGAAGATGGAGTCGACGTTGAGGAACTCGAAGGGCGCCTTGCCGCGCCGCTTGAGCGCCGCGTTGAAGCCCTCGTAGACGGCGCGGTCGAAGCTGGTGCTGCGGCCGCGCACCGAGAGCATGTGGATGCGCACGACGAGCAGCCCGGCCTTCGTCAACCACGCTTCGTGGTCGGCGGCCTCGCCGCCCTTGCTCAGCTTCGCGTCGCGGTGCGCGTTCAGCAGCGGGCGGAACTTCTTCCACGCCGGCGCCGCGCCCTCGACGAGCAGCGAGAGCATGGTCATGAAGTGCGACTTGCCGCTGCCGAAGCTGCCGTGGATGAAGCGGCCGTACTCCTCGCCGCGATCGAAGACCTGCTTCATGTCGTCGAGGATGCGGGGCAGCTCCTTCTCGACGGCGGGCGTGATGACGTAATCGCGCGCGAGCTGCGCCACCTCGTCGGAGTTCGGGTCGAGCTCGCGCAGCTTGACGACGAACCCCATGGCCCGGATGTCCTCGGGGCGCGGGAGCTCGAAGGCCTCGGTGATGGTGGTCATGACTCGTTGGTCTCCTCGGTCTCGCTGTCCTCGTCGTCGGCCGTGAGGAGCAGCACGCGTTCGGCCTCCTCGCGCTCGCGTTCGAGCTCGGCGCGGAGCTCCTCCTCCGTCGGGAGGTACAGCTGATAACGCGCCGCGACGATGCGCTCGTCGTCGGGCAGCGTGATGCGCACCATCGCGTCGTTCTTGTCGGAGCACAGCACGATCCCGATGGTCTTGGCCTCGTGCTCGACGCGCTGGAAGCGATCGAAATAGTGGACGTACATCTGCATCTGGCCGAGATCCTGGTGCGTGAGCTTGCCGAGCTTGAGATCGACGAGCACGAAGCACCGCAGCAAGCGGTTGTAGAAGACCAGGTCGACGTAGAAGTGGTCGCCGTCCAGCGTCACGCGCTTCTGCCGCGCGACGAAGCAGAAGCCCTTGCCCAGCTCGAGGAGGAAGTCCTCGAGCCGATCGATGATCGCCTGCTCGAGATCGCGCTCCTGCGCGCTCGGGCTCTCACGGAGGTCGACGAACTCCAGCACGAAGGGGTCCTTCAGGACGTCCCCCGGCGCCGAGACCTGTTGACCCGCGCGCGACAGCTCGCGCACCTGCTCGGGCCGCTTGCCTCTGGTGAGGCGCTCGAAGGCGAGCGCCGCGATCTGGCGCTCCAGCTCGCGCACCGACCAGCTCTCCCGCGCGGCTTCGATCTCGTAGAAGGACCGCGCCTCGGGCCTTGTCATGCGCAGGAGCACGAGGTAGTGCGACCAGCTCAGGCTGGACGGGAACAGCTCCGGCGAGCCTTTCGCATCGCTCCCGGATTCGATCAACGCCGTTGATCGAATCCGGTCCCCGAGCCCGGGGAGCGCGGACCCGGCAGGGAACGCGAGGTAGAACGAGCGTGCCCGGCGCAGCGTCGCCACGCCCATGCCTCGCCCGAAGCGCGTGGTGAGCTTCCGGGCGACCGTCTCCAGCAGCCGCTTCCCGTAGTCCGCGCGCGCCGCGCCTCGCTGCTCGATCTCGACGATCTCACGACCGATGAGCCAGTACGCGTGCACCATCGCCGAGTTGATGGTGCGCGCGACGCGCGAGCGCGCCGCGTCGAGGATCCCCGCGATGCGTTCGTAGAGCTGCGCCTCGTGGCCTCGGTCCGCCGTGGTCGCGAGGGGCTGCGATGGCTTCTTCTTCGGCCCTCTTGCCATCAGCCCTCGTCCTCTTCGCCCTCCGGACCAGGCCTCCTGGCTCCTTCGCGCTTCCCTCCCATGTCCTCGGGGCGCGGGAGCTCGAAGGCCTCGGTGATGATGGTCATGACGGCTGTTCTCCCAATGCCTCCAGCGACGCGACCCACGCACCGAAGCGCGGACAACGCTGTTTTAGCCCGTCGATCCCGACCTTGGCCGTGACGCTCGGTCCGTGCGTGGTCTTTCCGTAACCGGGAACACGCGCGAGCAAGCGCTTCGAAGGTGCAGTCTCGGGGCCGTCGTTGACATCCTCGGGGGCCGTGTCACCGAGCTCCTCTCGGAGCGCATCGAGTCCCGCGCGAGCGTCGGCGTCCGCGAGCTGCTCACGAAGATGGTCGAGTCCCGAGAGCACCAGCGCCTCGAACTCGTGGCGCTGCACGTACGGGATGAAGCGGTGGTCCTCGATGTCGTCGCGCATCGCGTCCTGCAAGAGACCGGCCCTGTGGACCGTGTCGCGCTCGGAGCTGAGCTCAGCGAGCCGCGGAAAGTCCTCAGGGAGCCCGTACAGGTCGAACAGCGATGTCACGCGCAGGTCAGCGGCGTTCGAGCGCAGGAGCCTGCGGATGTCCTTTCGCCAGTGCTTCCAGTGCCCGCCGCCCTGCGAGAGCTTCTGGCCCGTCTTTCGATCTCGCTTCGTGGTGACCTCGATCGGCGTCGTCCACACCGAGAACCCGTCGAGGTGCGGAGCCAAGCTGTGCTTGACGAACTCCTGCTCGGTATCGCCTTCGACGATGACGAAGAGGCGAATCACGGCCGGCCTCCTAGCACGTTCTTGTCGTAGAGCTCCGACAGGCTGTAGTCCTCGAGCCACGCATCGAGCTCCCTGGGATCGAGTCGCTTGAACGAGGTCTCACCGCCTCTTCGCTCGGCGACGACCACCTCGTCAGCGGCGAACTCGTCGAGCAGCGCGGGCGACTGCGTCGCGACCAGGATCTGCGAATGGGCCGACGCCGAGCGCACGAGGCCAGCGAAGATGGAGATCGTTGCCGGGTGCAACCCCAGCTCGGGCTCGTCGATCGTCAGGAACTTGGGTCGCGTCGCCGGGGGTTGGGTCAACGCTGCGAACAGCGCTATCGCGCGGAGCGTCCCGTCGGACAGGTCGTGCGCGTCGAAGCGATGCCCGCGTTCGTCGCTCCAGTAGAGGCGCACGGCGGACGCATCCGCTCGATCCGGCGCGACGAGATCGGGCTCCAGAGCATTGATGAACGGCGCAATTCGTCGGACGAGCCCTTCGAACAGGGTCCACGCAGCTCGTGCTTCCTCGCTCTCGCTTCGCTTGATTCGGTACAAGTAGGCCGCCAGATTCGACCCGTCGGAGCGGACGTACTTGCTGTCGGCCTGGGTGGCGTTTTGCCTGAGCGGCGACGTGAGCGACGTGTCGTGGAAGTGGAAGAAGCTCATGCGCCCGATGAGCGCGGGCACCGCGGCCAGGGACGCAGTCGATGGCAGTTGGATGTTTCCGAGTTGCGACTCGGTGTGCCCCGTCCCGAGCTGCAGCCCCTTGGGCTCTTCGTCGGTGAGCGTCCCGAGAAAGAGATTCTCCGCCACGAAGACCAAGGAGTCGCCAGCCGCGTATCCGAGCCGGACCTCGTAGCACTTGCGCCCCGGGCCATCTTTGAACTCGAGGGCGATACCCAGCTCACGCGTGGTCTCGGGCCCGTAGTGAAGCAGCTTCGACGCGCCCCCCTGTTCACCGACGAAGCGTCGGAGCACCTGCGTCCGCATCAAGGGCGGCAGGCGCAGCGCGGTGAGCAGGTTCGACTTGCCCGCTCCGTTTGGACCGATCACCACCGTGATAGGACCGAGATCGAGCGTCACGTCCTTGAGGGACCGGAAGCCCTCGACGCGAACCCTGGTGAGCTGCGTGGCGAGCGCGGTCATTCGTCGCTCTCCTCCTCGATCTCGCGGTCTTCCTGGTCGCGCGCTGCAGCAGCCTTCCTGGCGCGGCCCGCTCGCGCCGTGGGCGGCGGGAAGCGCTTCTTCCAGTCCTCGATGAGCTCGCGGCTCGGCCCCTCGGGGCCCACGAGCGCTTGCAGCTCGGCCTTCAGCCGGTTCGCGGCAGCGGCGTCCTCGCGGGCGACGTCGGGCAAGAGGCGCCACGCGCTGTCGAGCAGGCCGATGCGGTCGGCGAGCGGGACGGAGGCGTCCTCGAGTTCCTCGTCGATGGCGAGGATGGCCTTCACGCGCTGCTGCGCGGTCCAGCCCGCCCAGCCGTAGAGCGTCTCGACGCCGGAGCGGCCGGGGACCTCGGTGAAGGCGATGAAGCGCTCCTTCGGGACGTCGAGCTTGCCGCGCAGGCGCCAGTACTCGGGCTTGAGGAAGTCGCCGGAGCCGTAGGGGGGCGGCACCTCGGGCGTCACCTTCTCGCCTGCGTCCTCGCGCCGCTGGTCGGCCCAGGTGCGCTCCCAGACCTCCCGCTTCACGAGGCCCGAGGGCTTGTAGAGATGGAAGCGGTGGCTCGGGACGGCATCATCCCGGAGCGCGCTCGCAACGAGCTGCGATAGGCTGAAGTCCTTGCGTCCGGCCAGCACCTCGCACACGGCGAGCACGCGCGGGTCGTCCTGGAGGTTCGCGACGAGCTGCTCGAGGACGAATGCCGTGGTGCGCGACCTGGCCGACTCTTCGACGCGATCGGCGAGCCACTCCGAGAGTGCGAGCCGCTCCTCTTCGGCGTAGTCGGGCTTGTACCAGCGGCGCTTGAAGTTCGCGGTTTCGATCAGGCGCAGCGCGGGGTTGGTCTCAGCCCGCGCGCGCCGGGCTTCGATGCGCTTCTTCAGCGCGGGCGATGCCTCGCTCGGGGGCGCGGTGAGGGGTTCCCAGCCGTGTCGCTCCCACCAGACCGAGGGCTGCTCGTCCGGCTCTTCGCCGCTCGCAAGGGCGGCGCGGTTGGCCGCGTCCTTCTCGGCGAAGGCGAGGTTCCAGGGAAGCCACGTCGGCGGGCACGCTTCGACTTTGTCGGAGGCGACGACGTCGCTGGACTCGTCGAGCCCGTAGATGGCGTAGCAGAACCAGTCGAGTTCCTCTTGGAGGGCGACCATGCTGGTCAGTTCGACGAGGTCGACTGCGTTTCGGTTATCGATCGCACGCCGAAGTGACGGCCCGTCGTCCCACTCACGAACATCGAGTACGCTCCTGATCGAACGAGCCGAACGGGTGCGGGCGAGGGTATCAAGCTTCTGGGCATACGGAGCAACCTTCTCGCGCTCAGCAACAACCGGGAATAGCTTCATCTTGGTCGAGTCGTGCTGAAAGAACTGCTCCCAGAGAGCGCTCTTCATCCCCTCGTTGATTCCCTGGCTACCCTTGCAATGGAACACCTGCTTCATCCA
This sequence comes from Sorangium sp. So ce124, assembly GCF_051525235.1. Classification (NCBI taxonomy): domain Bacteria; kingdom Pseudomonadati; phylum Myxococcota; order Polyangiales; family Polyangiaceae; genus Sorangium; species Sorangium sp. So ce124. Next base: position 1,694,867 of record NZ_CP150312.1, on the reverse strand, counting down.
GAAGCAGGCGGTGGACGAGTTGAGGAGGCCGAGCAGCGCGAGGTGGTCCTCCTCGGTGGTGCCGGCCGGCAGCTTGATGACAGGCGCGGTCTGCTTGAACACCTTGCCGCCCCGATCGAGCACGAAGTGGTTGTGCGTGGCAACTTCCGCGAAGGCGATCGAGAGCGGGGTACGGAGCTTCGATGCGGTGAAGCGCCCATACTCGTACCACTTGAGACCGACTTCAACCTTGGTCCGCCCACCGAACATCTTGTTGTTCGAGAGCCTGGCCTTGTAGGGCCACAGCCACTTCTCAAGCGGCGTTCTACTCACGACCTCCAACACAGCGAGGCTGTCATCATAGGGGAAAGCCGCGGCAGTAGCCGGCGCCATCGCCCAATCGCGGATGGTGTCGCCTTCGACCATCGGACGTTGCTGGGCCGAGCCAAGACCTTGACGCGCGAACACGTCGCGAGGCGCGAGAAACGCATCATCTTCGAGAGTGAAGCAAGTAATGCCAATGCTTTCGGCCTCTTGACCCAGCGCGCTAGCCGCAAACTCTTCGATTCGGCTTTTGAGCTCGGCTCCTCCTCCACCACCGAGACTCCACGGGTGCTTCTTCAGCGTCTCTCTCGGCAGCTCCGCGACGCTCAGATACTCGTTCTCGAAGCCGACACGGCTCCACCCATCTTCGATGCTCGACCATACCTTTCCCTTCGCCGGATCTTCGGGAGTCCCGCTCTCACCACGCTTACCCATCACGGCGGGCACCGTCTCGTCCGCGGGCTTTCGGTTGCGCCCGAACAGCAGCACCGTCGGCGTTCCGTGGAACGGGATGTACGCCTGCGACGTGTCGACAACGAGAGTCAGGTCAAGGCCAGCAAGCACCTTCTCGATGAGCGCCTTACCGAACTCACGTTTCATGAAGTTGTTGCTCGTGATGAGCCCGACATAAGCCTCCTTCTCGGCGAGCTGAAAGCAGCGCTCGGTGAAGGGTGAGCCGAGCGAGTACTTGCCCGTGGCCGACACGTAGCGGCGGTTCTTCCCGATGAGCTCCCGGTGGTACGCCTTTCGCGCCTCGTCGCGCTCCAGAATGTACGGAGGGTTCGCGACCACCGCGTGGAACTTCGTCGCAAACACCTTCTTGAGCGCCGCGCGAACATCCGAGCGCGTCAGCGTCGCGCGCGGCCTCTCCTCGGCCTTCGTGAACAGGTCGAACTGAACCGAGGGCTTCTCCTCCTCGCGCTCGACCTGCTCGAGGCCGTCGGCCCAGTACACGTGCGGGTGGAAGCGCGCCGCGTCGGCAAGCCTGGTCACGCCCGCCAGCTCGGCGGCGGTCATGATGAGACGCGTGCGGGCGAGCGCACAGGCGTAGTCGTTCAGGTCGATGCCGACGACGCGATCGAGGGCGTGCGAAACGACCTTCTCGCGCTCCCAGTCGGGGTGCTTCTCGGCCGTCGCAGCGACCAGCCGCTTGAGCCCATCGATCAGGAAATGCCCCGAGCCGCACGCCGGATCGAGCAGCCGCACAACGTCCGCGCCGAAGGTCTCGACGGCCGGCGTCAGCGTGCGGTCGAGGATGAACTTGCGCACGAAGTCGGGCGTCTGGCAGAGCGCGAAGCGGTCCTTCACGACCGGATCGAGCTCCTGGTACAGGTCGCCCATCAGCTCGCCCTCGAAGCGCTCCTCGGCGAAGCTCCAGACAGCGCCCGTGTCCGCGTCGCGGTGGCGCCAGAAGGCGATGAGCGCGCGCGACAGGTCGTCCGAGGGCAGCGCCACCTCGGCGGGCTGCGGGCTGAACAGCTCGGGCAGGCCGCCCCTCGTGCTGGCGAGGTCCTTGTAGATCCAGCGCAGGAACGCGGTCTCGCCGAGGTTGGGCGCCAGCTTCTCGAAGAGCTGCTGCGCCTCGGGATCCAGCAGGCGCCCGGGCGCGAGCAGCCCCCGATCTTCGAGCACGCGCACGTAGACGGACTTCAGCACCCAGAGCACCGCCGCGCGGCGTGAGAGCAGGTCCGTCCAGACCTCGAAGTCCTCGGCGACGCGCTCGTCCTTGTGGAGCTGCTCCGCGGCCGCGCGCGCAGCGCCGGGCGCGCGCATCCTGGCGCGCAGGTCGGCGGCGATCTTCGCGACGTGGTCGCGGAGGGCGGCGGAGAGAAGGGCTCGGTCGTTGGCTTTCATCGATGCTGGCTCAGCCCGTGGGGCTCGGGGTGGAGGCTCCGCTCGCGGAGCCCGAACCCCCGGCGGTGGGAAGAGGGTTCAGAAGAGGAAGCGTCGCGCCTTCGAGGTGCCACATCGCGGGCCCCTCGTTGAAGCGCGGCTGGCGGTTGTGGATGACGCCGGGCACGACGAGAACCCAGAAGCCCCGGCTGCCGGAGAGGGTCTCGTCGTAGAGGCGACGCGGAAGATCGAGCGACTCGCACAGGCCGAGCAGCGCGGTGTCGCCAAGGACGATGACCTTGCCGGGCCTGCCGTGCTCGTCGAGGAGGCTCCACAGCGTCTGCTCGGCGGCCTCGGTCAGCGCCTCGCGCTGGGCGACGAAGCGCTCGGCGCGCTCGAGCGCCTGGATGTCGGCCGAGTGCTCCGAGAAGAAGGCGTCGTCGAACGACACCCACTTGCCCGAGAGCGCGGCGGCCACGGAACGCCCGATCTCGGCGTGGCGCTCGGGCGGCGTCACCAGCATGCGGAAGCCGCGCGAACCGGCGGCCTCCCTGAGCATGTCGCGCACGACCAGCTCCGGGCTGCGCTCGGCACCGAGCAAGCTGGGCAGGTCGTCGCCCGCGAGGGCCGGCGTGGCGACGATGGCTCCCGCGCTACCGGGCAGCACCCGCTGCCCCTGCACGCGACAATCGAGGTCGCGCAGGATCGCGAGGAGGTGATCGGAGTCGGGATACGGGGTCTCCGGACCGAAGATGCGCCGCACCCGCGCGGCGAGCTCGTCGAGCGCGACGGGCTCGCGGGTCTGGTCGATGACGAAGCCGATGCTGTGCCTGGCGTCCAGCGGACCGATGTACATGTGGCCGGTCTCCGCGACCCGGACGTCCTCGCAGATGCGCACGCCGAGCGCGAGCGGATCGCCATCGAAATGCGGGAGGAGCCCCGCGAGCGTGCGCCTCGCCGTGTCGGGCTCGACGGGCGGCCACTGGCCGGCGAGGCGCACCACCTCGGCGACGAAGGCCTTGAGCGTCTCGCGGTCGAAGATGGGCCGGGCGACAAGCGGCTGGTCAGCGCCGTCGACCTCGACGATGTGCGCGCGCCCCGACGAGACGCGGACGAGCAGGCGCACGATGCCTTCGCCCGTGACGACGCCGGCCGGCCACTCGCTCTCGAAGCGCCGGCCGATCTCGTCGAGGCGCACGATGCCGCCGAAGCCGTCGACCACCGCGTCGAACGAGCGCAGGAGGTCGGCGAGCGCGCTCATGTCGAGGCGCTCGATGCCCCTCGACAGGTCGTGGCTGATCTGCGACTGGGTCCTGCGGAGGTCGTCGGCGATCTGCTCCTGCGTCTCCGGCGCTCCGGTGATGCCAACGGAGCGCTCGACGGCTGTGCACTGACCACCGCTCAAGGGCCGCGCCGCGAGCTCCCAGATGCGGTCGAGCGTGTGCGCGCCGTCGCCCTGGCTGCCGCCCCTGTCGAGGGTGCGCGCGCGGAACTGGTGAAGCGCCTCGACGACCTCGGCGAGCTTCTTCCGCCCGATGCCGGGGAGCCCGAGCAGCTCGGAGCGCGTGAGCGAGGCGACAGCGCCCACGGTGGGCAGGTCGGCCTGCGCGAGCGCCGAGCGGAGCGCGTCGGAGAGCGGCAGCTTCTGCACAGGCTCGGGCGAGTCCCAGAGGTCGGGCACGAGCGGCGGCTCGACGGCCGCCGTCGACGCCGCCGACGCCGACAGCCCGCGCTCGAGCAGGGTCTCCTGGAACGCGATGATGTCGTTCGCTGTCTTGGTGCCGATGGAGTGGATGGCGCGCACCTGCGCGGCAGGCAACGCGAGCAGCTCACCGACCGTGTGAACCCGGCTGCGGGCGAGCGCGTTGATGGCGCGGCGCGAGAGGCCGGTGATGCGAAGCGGCGTTGTCACGTCGAGCTGCTTCGGCGGCGGCACCGACGACGACGTGGTGGCGACGTCCTCGCCGAGCGCGACGAGCAGCGTGTCTCGCATCGAGCGCGCCGACGGAAAGCGCTTCTCCGGCACCGGGTCGAGCGCCTTGCGGAAGAACTCGACGAGGCCCGTGGGCTGGATGTCGTCGCCTTCGACGCTCGGCGGCTCCCCCGGCTCGGGCACGCGGCCCTCGAAGGCGTGGCGGCCGGCGTAGAGCTCGAAGAGGCAGAGCGCGGCGGCGAAGCGGTCGGTGGCGTGCGTCCAGCGCGCGCTCGCCGGATCGCGGTAGAGGGCCGTGCCGCCGTAGGGCGCGTCCTCCGGCACGGCCGCCAGGCTGAAGTCGATGAGGGTGAGCCGCCCGTCCGAGACGAGCAGGTTGTCGGGCTTGAGGTCCTTGTGCGTGACCGACTTCTGCTCGAGGTAGTCGAGGCCAGCGAGGAGGTCCTCGGCGAGGCGGCGCTGCGCCGTCGGCTCGGGCGCGGGGTGCTGCGCGAGCCACTGGCGCAGGGTCACGCCGCTGACGCGCTCCATCACGAGCGTGAGGCGCCCTTCAACCATCTTGGTCAGGTCGATGACGCGGACGATGTTCGGGTGATCGAGCCTGGTGAGGACGTCGTACTCGCCGCGCAGCGCCTCCTCGGCGGCGTCCTCGGTGCGGGCGATCTTCAGCGCGCGCGTGCGCCCGCTGACGACGTGGCGCGCCGCGTACACGACGGACATGCCGCCCTGGCCGAGGCGCGTGATGACCTCGTAATCAGCGCCGATGCGCGTGCCCGGCTGCAGGTTGTCGGCGTCGAGCGGAGCGCGCCCGACGTTCGGCAGCGCCGCCTGGACGCGGGGAGCGGTATCGCGGCCGACGCGCACCGCCTGGATGGCCTCGGCGAGCGACGGGTAACGGTCGGTCGGGCGCAGCTCGACCATCCTCGTGACCGCCTCGTCGAGGCTGAGCGAGATGCGCTGCGAGATGTCGCGGACGCGGCGCATGAGCCGGCGCGCGGCCATGAGCTGGCGCGTGTTCTCGAAGAGCGGCTTGCCCGTGAGCATGAGCGCGAGGATCGCGCCGAGGCTGAACTGGTCGGACGCGGGCTCGGCGCTCGAGAACGCAGCCACGACCTCGGGCGCCGCGTTCACGAGGCGGTCGTCGTGGACGGTGGTGAGCGAGATGGTCGCGTCGCTCGTCATCTGCTTGGCCAGGTCGAACCCGGTCACGCGGACTTCGGTCGGCTCCTGCTTGTCCTCGACGAGGATGACGTCGGGGCGCAGCAGGCGATGGACGACGCCCTGGCGATGCACCTCGTCGATGGTCTGCGCGATGCGCATCCAGAGGTCGGTGCGCACGCGCAGGTCGGCCCTCTCCTTGCCGCGCGCGTCGGGGCCGTACCGCTCGACCCAGGTGGTGAGCGTGATGCCCTTGAAGTGCTCGAGCGGAAGCACGATGCCCGCCTCGTCGGAGAAGGGCGGATCGGCGGAGAGGACGCCCTCGCTGCGCCCGAGCCGGCCGAGCACCTGCGCTTCCCAGCGGGCGCGCTCGGCGATCCGGTCACGCTGCTCCTGCGTCGCGAGCGGCGGGGTGCTGTAGATGCGGAGCACGCGCTCGGTGCCAGAGAGCGAGTTCCGCCCGAGTAGCTCGGTAAACGTGTCGTGGTGGTCGAGCGTCTCGACGACCTCGTACTCGCGGACGCGACGGACCGGCCGAGGTCCGGACTGCGCCCCCGTGAAGAGCTCAAGGAGCTCGCGATCGGCGAGCGACGCCGGTGTCCGCGCGCGCCCCTGGCTCAAGCGCTCGATCAGGGCCTGGTCCTGCAACGCGGCCAGGATCGTCTTTCGCGTGTGGACACGGTCATTGCTCGCGGGGCCGCGCACGCCCACGTCCGTCGTCGCCGAGAGAAAGACAAGGCCTTCTGTCCAGACCTGTCCCGCCTGGTGGCTTGCGTTCTTCAGATGCGACTTGAGCACCTGCGAGGTGATGCGATTGAGCTTCAGCGGGCTGCGGATCTTCTCGGGCAGCCACCAATCGTTGTCGGTGCCCTCGATGCGCCCACGATATGACTTGATCTCGACGACGAAGATCGCGTGCGGGGCGACGACGACGGCATCGAGCTCGTAGACGACGCCGCCGCGTTCCACGAGCCAGGCGTTGCCGTAGACGGTGAAATCCTCCGGCAGCCCCTCGACGAGGAACCGGAGCGCCTGCCGCTCTGCGTCGTGGGCGGGCTCGCCGATCTGGATGAACTTGGCCGCCATCGTCAGACCAGCAGGACCTTCGCGGTCGGAAACCAGATCGCGAGTTGGTCCTCGACGTGGAACAGCCCACCCTTGTCAGGGTGGAGGCCGACGACGAAGTCGAAGGAGCGTTGGCGGAGCGGGTGGTCAGCGTTCTTGAGGTCCGCAGCCTCGGCGCGCACAGCGAAGTTGGCGTGCGGTGCGCCGAGCTCCAGGGCGATGACGCCGGCGAGCGTGAGCTCCTGCCAGGAGCTGCACGCCACGATGAAGTTGTCCTGCAGCGTGAGGTCCTTCTGGCTGCTCACGAGGTGGTGCGCGAGCTGCCCGCCCGTGCCCGGCAGCTCGAGCACCTTCTGGTGTGCCTTGGCAACGTGGAGGTCCGAGCGCGCCATGCGCGTCGGCAGCCCGAGCAGGCGCGCCTGCTCGAGGATGTAGTCGGCGCCCGCCGTGCTCAGCGAGAGCGACTCGACGGACTTGAGCCAGCCGTCGGTCACGGCCTCAGGCAGCCGGTCCGGGCGAAGAGGGCCGCCCACAGCCTCGGGATCGAACGGCACACGGTGAAGGACGGCGGCGTCTTCGAAGAGCAGCGAGACGAGATCCACGCTGGAGAGCCGACCGCGAAAGCGCGTCCAGGTGTCGAGCTTCGGTTCGGTGAGGGCCGGGCGCCTTCGCCCAGCCGCTTCGTCGCGCACGATGGCGTGCAGGAGAGACGCTGCCCACACGCCCGTGGGGCGCTGCGCGTCGGTGAGACTCGAAACATCAAAACTCGGCATCAGTGAGCTCCCCGCGACGAATCTCCGGCTCTGCATGGCCGCTGCGCGCAAGAGCAGGGTACCCAGACCGCGCTATGCCAACAATACCCAACCAAAGTCGAGAAGAACCGACGTGGGTTCCTGGCCCACCCGCGCCGCGTGGCGGCCGCCCACGCCGCCCGCCATCACGGCGGCGTCGGCCGGGGGAAAGCTCCATCGCGACGAGCGTGATCCCCGCCCGCTCGGTTCGCTGCCGTGGCGAAGCGAGCTCGAGGAGCTGCCCGCGAGACGCCGGGCCGCGTCTCGGTGCGACGCCAGGCTGACCGTCGGCTCGTCGGCGAGGACGAGCGGCGGTCGGCGCGACAGCGCGCGCGATGACCACGCGTTGCTGCTGGCCGCCCGAGAGAGCCACCGCCCTGAAGTTCATTCGGTCGGCGAGCCCCATCGCTCCGAGCAGCTCGGCCGCGCGCTCCTTCATGGCCGAGGAAGGCAAGCTTTCGTCGCCCCAGGCGGGCAGCATCGCGTTCTCGAGCGCGGTGAACATGCGAGATGCCGCGTGCGCTGCACGGGCGCGCTCCGAACCCGCGCCGACCGCAGCCGCTCGGGCCCCAGAGCCGGAACGCGTCCCTCAACGTGATCCACTCATAGGATTCTCGTCCGGTCTGTCTCAAACCCGTTGGCATCTCCCGTGGTTCGTGGCGCCAAGCGCGAGGCTGCCGGACGTTGCCGCGATCCCGCGAGCGCTTCCGTCGTGCGGGATGCGTGTCCTATTCGCCCTCGTGGCGCGATGCCATCGTGGGAGCGATGACCTCGCCATCGAGGTGCTCGGGGATCAGGTGGCAGAAGTCGTCGTCCGTGGTGAGCAGCGTCGCGCCGGCAGCCTTGGCGCAGGCCGCGATCCACAGATCGTTCTTTCCCATGTTGCGGGCGCCGTCGGGGTGGCGCTGCGAGACCAGGTCGAGCTGCACGTACGCCTCGAGGACGGCTGGATGATTGATGTCCACGACAACCAGGCTGTCGAGCGCATTCGAGAGCGCCTGGAGCTTGGCGTCGCCCCAGGCGTTGCGCAGCGCGAGCACGCGCACCTCGCCGAGGCTGACCACGGACACGAGCGGACGTTGCGCAGCGGACCGCAGGCCGAAGCGCTCGTCGATGTACCGACCCAGCGCGTTACCGCGCACCAGCGGGAGAATCACGCTCGTGTCGAGCAGGTAGATCCGCTGGCTCACCGGATCGCCTCGAGCGCGCCGAGCAGCTCCTCATCGGTCTCGTCCCCCGGCCATGTGCCGAAGAACGCCGACACGCCGGTGGCCTCGTCCTGCGGCACCCAGGAGGCCACGGGCTTCCTGGCTGTGGCTTTTGGCGCGCTCTCGAACACGGCGTCACCAGCGCGCGCGGGGCCGAGATACTCGACGTCGATGACCAGGAGCTTGCCGGACGGACGGAACTGGGCCATGCCCGAAACCACCACCCGCGAGCCGAACAGGGTCTTGAGCTGCTCGTTGTCGCGGGCGTCGAGCCGGGCAGCCACGGCAGTGCCATCGGCCAGCGTGAGCATGACGTCTGACTTCGTCGCGGAGATCGTGTCGAGCGTGCCGGTCACACGCACGGCCTTGGGATCCGGGGTCTCGTCGCGAAGGAGCTCGATCTTGCCCACATCGTCGCGTCCCACGACGAGGGGCGCGTCGAGCCCAGCAATGCCTTCGAGCTGTACGCCATGAAAGCCGTCACGCGCAGCCCGAGCGAACCGGACGCAGGTGTCGAGCAGCGCGCGGTCGGCGAGCACGCGATCTCGGTCGCCCTTCACGACGCTCGCGAGCACCCCCGCGAAGATGTCCACGGCCGAGCTGCTCGTCTCGATCAGCCGCTGCGCCTCGACGAACAGCGAGACTCGATGCGCGCCTCCAAAGCGCTCGGGCGCCACGTCGGCCAGCGTCGGAGCCTCGAGCGCCACGACGGCGGAACCAGCGGTCAGCCCCGTGATTTCCACGCGACACGCCACATCGAGCCACGCGGGTCGCGGCCCCTTGCGCGTGCTCTCGCCCTCGACGACGAAGCGCGTCGCCTGGCGGGCCCCCTCGAGCAGCGCGCCGACCGTCTCGAGAAGCACGTCTGCCGGAACGCGAAGCTCGCCGCGCGTCCCTCCCAGCAGCGTCATGGTGTGCTTCTTCATCGCGGCCTCCCTCTCTATCTTCCGGTGTGCGGGCGCGACCGGCAAGGAGAGGAGGAGCTGTGAACCCCAGAGCGGGGAGCCGTTCACCGTGAACTCAAGAGCACCGCTCGGTCTCGGCTCTGCGTGGGCCGAACCTTGTGGCTCGTCACGCGCCACGTCTTGCTCTGAGCGCTCTCCTGGGTTCCGCGTGCGCGCTGCGTGAGCTGCGGAAAAAACAAAGAGGCCTTGCCAGATTTTCTGGCAAGGCCCCTTGTCGGCATGGCGCCCTGACCGGGTCGCCTCGGCGAAATAGCTCCAGCTGCTGGACTCGAACCAGCGACCCGGCGGTTAACAGCCGCCTGCTCTACCAACTGAGCTAAGCTGGAATGCGTTGGAGACGGGCGCGAGGATAGTCGGCGAGGCCTTCCCGTCAAGCGAATCCGCACCGCCGCTGAAGTTTACGTGACGCCCCGGTGTGCTCGGCCGCTCCGCGCGAGATTGCCCGCCCGGCGTGCTTCTGCGACAACCCCGCCGTGCAGCGCGCCGCCGTGCCCTTCCCGCCGCCGCCGGACGCTCCGGCGCCCTCGGATCCCCCGCACTCCGCCCCGGATCCCTCGCGTCCCGCCGCGGACCCTGCGCAGGCCGCCCCGGCGCCTGCCGCTTCCTCTCCCTCCCCTCCCGCCCCGACCGCCCCCTCCCCCGCCACCGCCCGCTCCGCCGGCCGCGGCGGCCTCGCCATCGCCGGCGCCAAGGTCTCCTTCATCCTCTTCGGCTTCGTCCAGCAGCTCATCCTCCCGCGGCTGCTCGGCACCGACGGCTACGGCGCGGTCTCCGTCGTCCTCGCGGGCGTGGGCGTCGTCAACAACGTCATCGTCGCGACCGGCATCCAGGGCGTCTCGCGCGCCGTCTCCAGCGTCGCGGAAGAGGACGTCGCCGCCGCCTTCCGCCGCACGCTCGCCCTGCACGCCGTCCTCGCCGTCGTCGTCTCCGCCGGCTTCGCGCTCCTCGCCGGCGCCATCGCCGACTTCTCCGAGGCCCCGCACGTCGCCGGCCCGCTGCGCCTCGCCGCCGCCGTGGTCCTCCTCTACGGCCTCTACGCCCCGCTCGTCGGCGCGCTCAACGGCCAGCGGCGCTTCGTCACGCAGGCCGCCTTCGACGTCGGCTACGGCGCGCTCCGCACCGCGAGCATCGCCGGCTTTGCCTTCCTCTTCCTCCGCGCCGGCCAGAGCGGCGTCCTCGGCGCGATCACGGGCTTCGTCGCCGCCGCCACCGTCATCGTCCCCCTCGCGCTCACCAGGACGGGCCTCGGCCGCCGCGGCAGCGCCGGCCCCTCGATCCGCGAGCACGCCGCCTTCCTCCTGCCGCTCGCCGTCTCGCAGACGTTCCTGAACCTCCTGCTCCAGACCGACTTCTTCCTCCTCCGCCGCTTCCTCGGGCAGGCAACGAGCGGGCTCGCGCTCGGCGCGAACGCCGCGGACGACCTCATCGGCGTCTACCGCGGCGCGCAGCTCTTCGCGTTCCTGCCGTACCAGCTGCTCCTCTCGGTCACCTTCATCCTCTTCCCGATGCTCGCCCGCGCGCACGCCGAGCACGACCGCGCCGCGGTCCGCCGCTACGCCATGACCGGCGTCCGCCTCTCGTTCCTGCTCACCGGGCTCCTCTGCGCCCCGATCTCGGGCCTCGCCCCGCACGTCCTGCGCTTCGCCTTCCCTGTCGAGATCTGGAGCCGCGGCGGCGACACGCTCCGCGTCCTCTCCCTCGGCATGGGCGCGTTCGCCGTCCTGGGCGTCGCCTCGGCCGCGCTCACCAGCCTGCACCGGGAGCGCGCGGCCGCCGCCCTCACCGCCGCCACCGTCCTCCTCGTCGCCACCGGCTGCTCGATCGCCGTCCCGCGCGCCGCGTTCGGCCCCGACATGCTGGTGCGCTCCGCCGTTGCCACGTCGCTCGCGCTCGCCACCGCCGCGGTGGCCGGCGGCGTCCTGCTCCACCGCGCCGCCGGCGGCTTCGTCCCCGCCCGGACGGCGCTCCGCGTCGGCGCCGCGCTGCTCGCCGCGATCGCCGTGGGCGCGCAGCTCCCGTGGCTCGGCAAGATCGCCGTGCTCGGCGAGGCGATCCTCGTCGCCCTCGTGTACCTCGCCGTGCTCGTCGCCACGCGCGAGGTCGGCCGCGAGGATCTCGCCGCCCTCAAGCAGGCGTTCGGGCGCGGCGCACGACGCGCCTAGCTCCGCCCGTCAGGAGTTCGGCCAGGGAGCCGGAGAGAGATTTCAACGCAAAGGCGCAAAGGCGCAAACCTGCATGAAATCTGTTCTTTTTTGCGTCTTTGCGCCTTTGCGCCTTTGCGTTGAAATCTCCCTTCATACATACGACGCCCGCGTCCGTCCCGACGCGCGCCCTGCGCGCCCGCCTACAGCCGCCTCGACGCCCTCTTGACCGTCAGCCGGCGATCTCGCATACGGCCTCTCCCCCCAGCCCGGCCAGCGCCGCGCCCGCTCGAAGGCCGAGCGGGGCCCCACGGCGCGCCGGGCACGCACAGGCAGGCGAAGACGTGGCCCCTCAATTCATCTTCACGATGCAGGATGTCCGGAAGGTGCACCCCCCGAACAAGGAGGTGCTGAAGGGCCTGTGGCTCTCCTTCTACCCGGGCGCGAAGATCGGCGTCCTCGGCTCGAACGGCGCCGGCAAGAGCACCCTGCTGCGCATCATGGCGGGCGTCGACAAGGAGTACCTCGGCGAGGCGAAGCCCGCCGACGGCATCCGCATCGGCTACCTCGCCCAGGAGCCGCAGCTCGAGGCCGGCAAGACCGTGCAGGAGCACGTCGAGATGGCCGTCCACGAGGTCCGCTCCCTCGTCCAGCGCTTCGAGGAGATCGGCGCGAAGCTCGGCGAGTCGCCCCCCGACATGGAGGCGCTCCTCGAGGAGTACGCCGCGCTCCAGGACAAGATCGAGGCCGCGAACGGCTGGGAGATCGACCGCGTCGTCGAGCGCGCCATGGACGCCCTCCGGCTGCCGCCGCCCGACGCCGACGTCACCAAGCTCTCCGGCGGCGAGCGCCGGCGCGTCGCCCTCTGCCGGCTCCTCCTCGAGAAGCCGGACATCCTGCTGCTCGACGAGCCGACCAACCACCTCGACGCCGAGAGCGTCGCCTGGCTCGAGCGCTTCCTCCACGACTACCCCGGCACCGTCGTCGCGGTCACCCACGACAGGTACTTCCTCGACAACGTCGCCGGCTGGATCCTCGAGCTCGATCGCGGCGCCGGCATCCCGTACGAGGGCAACTACACCGGCTGGCTCGAGCAGAAGAAGAAGCGCCTCGAGCTGGAGCAGAAGCAGGAGAGCGCGCGCAAGCGCACCCTGGAGCGCGAGCTCGAGTGGGTCCGCCTGGCCCCCCGCGCGCGCCAGGCCAAGAGCAAGGCCCGCCTCGCCGCCTACGAGACGCTGCTCGCCGAGGACAAGTCGAAGAAGGTCGAGGAGAACGAGATCCACATCCCCGCCGGCCAGCGGCTCGGGAACGTGGTCGTCGAGGCCGAGCACCTCCGCAAGGGCTTCGGCGATCGCGTCCTCATCGACGACCTCAGCTTCTCGCTCCCGCGCGGCGGCATCGTCGGCATCATCGGGCCGAACGGCGCCGGCAAGACCACGCTCTTCCGCATGATCATGGGCCTCGAGAAGCCCGACGGCGGCGCGCTCAAGCTCGGCGAGACCGTGGAGCTCGCGTACGTCGACCAGTCGCGCGACGCGCTCAACCCGAACAACAACGTCTGGCAGGAGATCTCCGGCGGCGAGGACCGGCTGCTCGTCGGCAAGCGCGAGGTCAACTCGCGCGCGTACGTCGCGAGCTTCAACTTCGCCGGCAGCGATCAGCAGAAGAAGGTCCGCGATCTCTCCGGCGGCGAGCGCAACCGCCTCCACCTCGCCAAGCTGCTCCGCCGCGGCGGCAACGTCCTCCTGCTCGACGAGCCCACCAACGACCTCGACGTCGACACGCTCCGCTCGCTCGAGGAGGCGCTGCTCAACTTCGCCGGCTGCGCCGTCGTCATCAGCCACGATCGCTGGTTCCTCGATCGGATCGCGACCCACATCCTCGCCTTCGAGGGCGACAGCAAGGTCGTCTGGTTCGAGGGCAACTACGCCGACTACGAGGCCGACCTGAAGCGCCGCCTCGGCGCCGACGCGGCCGAGCCCCGCAAGCTCCGCTACCGCAAGCTCACCGCGGGCTGAACCCGGCCTGCCTCGCCCGGCGCCCCCGCGGCGTTCCACCCTGGAGCACGATTCCGGTCGGGTGCGACGCGCACGTACCGGTATTTTCCTCGCACAGGATCACCCCGCCCACGTAAGCGTCCGACCGCGCTTCAGCTAAGCTGCGCACCGATGCACGGCACGAGGAGAAAGGGCTCCCCGCCGAGCGCCCGCAGGGACTGGGGGCGCCTCGCCGTGCGCTTTTTGTGCGCCGTGTTCGCGGTGATCGGCGCGATCCCGCTCGCGCTCGGCCTCCTCGTGCGCACCGAGACGGTGCGGGCCTGGGCGGCGCGCGAGACGGCGGCGCTGCTCCAGCGCGAGCTCGGCATCACGGCCCGCTACGACGTGCGCGTCCAGGCCTGGCCCCTCATGGTCGGCCTGAACCGGCTCGTCGTCGACTCCTCGGACGGCGGCGCGCCGTTCCTCGAGCTCGAGCGCGTGGCCATCCGCCCGCGCCTGTTCTCGCTGCTCGCGGGGCACATCGACGCCGGGGACGTCGAGATCATCGGCCCGCGCGTCCGCGCGGTGGTGAAGGACGGGGAGCTCCGGAACCTCACCCTCCCGAGCACCGGCGGGGGCGGCGGGGGCGGCCTCGGCCGCGCGCCGCTCTCCTCGGTGGCCATCACCGACGCGCGGCTCGACCTGACGATCGACAACGTCCGCGTCCAGGCGAGCGAGGTCGACGTCGACGTCTCCGCAGAGCCGTCGGACGCGTTCGAGATCGCGATGCGCTCCGGCCTCGTCTCGGTCGTCCGCACGCACCCCGCGCCCGGCCGCGAGGCCGAGGAGGACAGCGTCGACGAGGACGTCGTCTGCCGCTTCGACACGCGCGTCCGCGTCGAGCCGGGCCGCGCGCTCGTCCGCCGGCTGATCCTGGAGGGCGCCGCCGACTTCGACCCGGATCCCGGCACCGCGCCGCCCTGCGCGCTCCAGGACGGCGACTGGCGCCGGGTGGAGCTCGAGCTCGGCGCCCTCCGCGCCGTCGGCCTCGGCGACGGCATGCCCCACCGGATCGAGGGCCGCGTGCGGGCGCGCCTCCCCGTGCCGATCGTGCACCGCTTCCTGAGCCTGCCGCCCGCGTCCGGCTCGGTCTCGCTCGACGTCGACGCGGAGTACGACGCGGCGTCCGCGCCGCTCGGCCTGGCGCTCCCCCGCGTCAAGGGCACGCTCCTGCTGGACCGGCCGGGCCTCGACGGCAGGGTCTTCGTCACGCGCCTCGCGGGCAGGGTCTCGACGACCCCGGACGCCGTGCAGCTCTCCGACACCGACGTCGCCTGGGCCGACGGCACGCTGAAGATCTCGAGCGTGGAGATCAAGCCGTTCGAGAGGGGCGTGCCGCTCCAGGCCGGGCCGATCGACCTCGCCAACGTCGAGCTGCCCGGCCTGCTCCGCGACCTCGCGGTCCACCCGCAGGCGCACGTCGCGTGGACGCTGCGCGAGGGGAGGTTCGATCGCTTCGGCGGCACGCTGTCCCCGCTCTCCCTCGAGGGCCCGCTCGCCGTGCAGACGCACGGCTTCGAGATCTTCGATCACCCGACGAAGGACCCTGCCCGCAAGCGCCTGATGGGCGTCAAGGAGGGCACGGTCCGCGGCTCCTTCCAGGTGCGGCCGAACGCCGTCGTGCTCTCGGGCTTCTCGGTCGACACGCCGAGCTCGCACCTCAGGGCCACCGTCTCGCTCGGCTTCAACGACCAGCTCGGGGTCGAGGTCCACCCGGGCTCGCGCGTGGACCTCGCCGAGGTCTCCCCGCTCGCCGCGCTCGAGCTCGCCGGCGTCGCGACGCTGAAGGCCGCGATGCACGGCTCGTACGCGCACCCGAAGCTGACGGGCGAGGTCGGCATCGAGAAGTTCGTGTTCGGCGGCTTCCCCATCGGCGATCTCGAGCCCTCGCCGGTCGCGTTCGAGCCGCTCGCCCTGACGCTCGAGAACGCGCGGGTCCGGCACGGGGCGAGCCGCGTCCGGATCCCGTCGATCAAGGTCGATTTCGATCCGGCCGGCAACCTGCCCAAGGGCCGCCCGCTCGACAGCTCGTCGGGGATCGTCGTCGTGGACGCGACCGTCGACACGCGCGAGGCGCCGCACCTCGCCGCGCGCGACCTCCTCGAGGTGCTCCGCCTCGACAAGGATCCGCGGTTCGCCGCCTACAAGGCGACCGCCAGCGGGACGGCCCGCGCCCACTTCGCGCTCGGCGGCCCCGAGGACCGCTGCGGCGGCGGCTACCTCGCCGTGAACGCGGGCATGCGGCTCACCGGCATCGAGCTGCTCGACGAGCGCTTCGACGAGGGCGAGGTCGACCTCGACATGATCTGGGACGACCAGGCCGCCGGCGCCGACGGCATGCGGCTCGACGTCCGCTCGGCGTCGCTGCGCAAGGGCACGGGCTCCGTGCTGGCGAGCGCCTCCGTGGCGCACGGCGGCGCGCTGAAGGGGAGCGTCATCGCGAGCGGCCTCCCGCTCTCGCGGATCGACGGGCTCGGGGCGGCGGCCTCGCAGTTCGACGGCTCGGTGTCGGTCGTCGCCAGCCTGGGCGGCACCGTGAGCAGGCTCTCCGCCTTCGCGGACGTCCACGTCTCGCGCGTCGGCATCCGCCGCACGCACGCGAGCCTGCCGCCCTCGCGGGTCGAGCTCACGATCGTGCCGAACGACAAGGCGCCGAAGATCATCGGCAGGACGCCGATCTGCGGCAACCCCCAGGGCGCGCCGTTCGACCCGGCGGAGTACGACCGCGACCTCCCCGACGGATCCATCGTCGCGAACGGCTCGCTGTTCGGCGGGCAGGTCGCGCTGAAGGGGCTCCGCGTCACGCGCCAGCGGCGCAAGATCGTGGACGGGGACGTGCGCATGGACGCGCTCGACCTGGGCACGCTCGCGAACGTGATCCCGGGCGCCGCGCTCGCGGTAGCGCCGAAGGGCACGATGACCGGGTCGCTCGACATCGAGCGGCTCCCCCTGGCCGATTTCCGGCAGGCGGCCCTCACGCTCACGGTCGACGCGCTCAAGCTCGAGCGGGAGGGCCAGGGGGTCCACCTCACGAGCCCGAGCGGCCCGATCCGCCTCGCGGGCAACACGCTGAAGGTGCCGGAGCTCCACCTCGAGGCGCACACCGCCTCGCGCCTGTCCGCCGCGTTCACGGCGTCCGGCGAGGTCAAGCGGGTGTTCACGGCGCCGGACCTCGACGTGGCGATCCGGGTCAGCCCGACCAACCTGTCGCGGCTCAGCGCCGACATCCCGCAGATCCGGCGCGCGCGGGGCACGGTGCAGGCCGAGGTCCATGTGGCCGGGCCGCTCCAGGGGCTGAGCTACACGGGCTCGGCGACGCTCAAGGAGGGAGAGCTCGACGTGGTCGGCCTGCCGGTGTCGCTCGACGACATCGACGTGGAGTTCGCGATCGGCGGCGACCAGGTGCGCCTCACGCGGGCGAGCGCGCGGGTCGGCACGGGCACGGTGACCGCGGTGGGGCACATGCCGGTGCGCGGCCTGACCCTCGGCACGGCGCAGGCCTCCATCGTGGCGACCGGCGTGAAGCTGCCGGTCGCGGAGGGGGTGAACCTCACCGCGAACGCCAACCTGACGGCGAGCTTCCGGCCCGGCGTCGAGGACGACGCGTCGGGGGAGAAGAACCTGCCGCGGGTCGAGGGGAAGATCACGCTCACGTCGTTCAGCTACACGCGCCCCATCCTGATGAGCATGGACCTCGGCGATCTCACGGGGCGCCAGCGGACGGCGGTGCAGACCTACGACCCCGCCGACGACGTCGTCCGGTTCGACGTCACCGTCGCCTCGCCGAACCCGCTCCGCTTCTCGAACGATCTGGCCGACATGCGGCTCGAGGTCTCGCAGCCCGGGCTCGCGCTCTCGGGCACGAACCAGCGCTTCGGCGCGCGCGGCACGCTGCGCATCCTGCCCGACTCGAAGCTCATGCTGCGGAGCACCGAGTTCGAGGTCCGGGACGGCTACGTCCGCTTCGACGATCCGTTCCGCATCGCGCCCAAGGTCGACGTCCGCGCCGAGAGCGAGTACCGCCGCTACACGGCGACGAGCACCGCCGCGGCGGACGCGACGTCGGGCGCGGAGCCCGCGGCGCCGACGGCCGCGGCCGCGGGCAGCAGCGCGAACTCCAGCGGGCTCTGGCGCATCAAGCTGCACGCCCAGGGCGACGCCGACAACCTCCAGCTCAACCTGACGAGCGATCCGCCGCTCAGCCAGGAGGACATCGTCCTGCTGCTCACGCTCGGCATGACGCGCGCCGAGCTCAACCAGGGCGCCGTGTCGTCGCTCGGCGAGACCATGGGCCTCGAGGCGCTCTCGTCGCTGACGGGCGCCGACAAGGCGGTGAAGACGATGGTCCCCCTCATCGACGAGTTCCGCTTCGGCACCGGCTACTCGTCCAAGAACGGCGCCCCGGAGCCGACGGTGACGATCGGCAAGCGCATCACGGACGCGGTGCGCGCCAACGTGACGACGGGGCTCTCGCAGGGCAGCCAGGTGCGCGCGGGCGTCGAGGTGAAGCTCAGCGACCGGATGAGCCTCCAGGGGTCGTACGACAACTCGAGCGACGCCTCGAGCTCGCCGCTCGGCAACGTGGGCGCCGACCTGAGGTGGCGGCTCGAGTTCGAGTGACGCTCGAGCCGCGGATCGAGCTCGAACGACGCTCGCGCGGCGCTCGCTCCGCGGCCGTCAGGTGGCCGCGGCGAGCGCCGCGTCGAGGGCGCCGTACCGGTCGTCGCGGCCGGAGACCCACTGCTTGTGGCCCATGAGCTCGAAGATGCGCCGGTGCTTCGGGTTCTTCCAGGTCATGCTGAGCAGCGCGCGCTGGAACGCCTCCGCCTTCGCCTCGGGCAGCGCCGGCAGCGCGTCGAACATCGCGAAATCGTAGGCCGGCGTGGTCCAGAGGACGTCGACCCGGCGGAGGTCGATGTGGCCGTTCGCCTGCTCGGCCAGCCACACCGCGTCCCCGACCGCCGCCGCCTGCGCCTTGCCCTCGTGCAGCGCCGCGAGCGCCTGGACCTCGCTCGTCGCGGTGTCGCCGTGCTTGCCGACGTCCACCTCGAACGGCATGAGCTGGATCTTCTCCACGGCCACCCCCGCCTGCCGGAGGAAGTGGAGCGGCAGGATGCGCGCGTGCGCCGAGTCGACGCTCCCGACCGCGAGCGCCTTGCCCTCCAGGTCGCTGAGCGCCCCGACGGCGGCGTCGCGGCGGACGAGCAGCTTGCTGTGGAAGTCGCGATCGATCTCGCGCATCGCCAGCGAGCGGGACCGCCCCTCGGTCTGCCGCTTCACCCGCACGTGCGCGACGGCGCTGTTCCAGGCCACGTCGATGTGCCCGCGGATCAGCGACTCGACCTGGCGCTCGTAGGTAGAGAACAGCGCGAAATCAATCAGGATTCCATGTTCGCGGAAGTGCTCGCGCAGGCTCTCCCACAGCGTCACCACCTTGGCGTCATGCGCCACGGCGCCGACGAGCATCGCCAGGTCCTTCATCCGGTGCCTCGCACGGGCGGCGACGCTAGCACGAGCTTCGCCCGCCGAGAGCCCCGCGTCTCGCACATCGGCGCCCCGGGGGCGGCCTCTTGCCCATCCAGCGCCCAACCGGGCTACGCTGCGTCCGTCGTGCACGCCGGCGCCGGTTCATTTCAGTTTCGTCCCCCGGCGCTCCGCGCCTGATGGCTCGCTTCCGTTCCACCCTCATTCCCCTTCTGCTCGGCCTTTTGCCGCTCGGCGCGCTCGCCGTCCCGGCGCACGCCGCCCCGACGTCCGCACGTCCGGCTCAGGCCAACCTCAACCCCGGTCAGCCCAACCTCAACCCCGGTCAGCCCAACCTCAACCCCGGTCAGCCCAACCTCAACCCCGGTCAGGCCAGCGTCGACCCTGTCGACGCTGTCGCTGTCGACCCTAAGGCACGGGCCGTGCCCTCGGGCGAGGCCGGCACCCAGGCCACCGACGTGCCGTCGCTCGGCCAGCCGCTGGCCCTCGGAGAGCTCGTCGGCAAGCCGATCGTCCGCATCGACGTCGCCGCCCAGGGTGACCGATGGCAGATCGTCTCGCCGGTCACGAGCGTCGACCTCGGCGAGCCGCTCAGCCCCGACGCCGCGCGCCGCGCCATGCGCGAGCTGCTCGCCTCCGGCAACTTCGCCCGCGCGTCGGCCGAGGCGTACCTCGTGCCGGACGGCGCCGCGCTCCGGATCGTCGTCGTCCCCCGCAGGAGCATCGCCACCATCCAGATCACCGGCGGCGCGCTCGACCGGCAGGACACGCTCGAGGCCGCCGGCATCGCCGAGGGCGGCGAGATCACCGCGGCCACGCTGGCCGAGATCAGCCCCCGCATCCGCGCGTTCTACGCGCTTCACGGCTACCCCGCGACCGCCGTCACGATCCGCGCCGTCGACACCGACGAGCCCTCCCAGGTCGTCCTCGCCCTCGACATCGAGGCCGGCGCTCCGCGCGTGGTCTCCGAGCGCGTCTTCGTCGTGGCGCCGCGCGCGGACCGGGAGCTCGGCTCGCTCAAGCAGAGCTACGGCCTCGGCGTCGGCGCCCGCGTCGACGAGCCCGCCCTCGCCGTGGCCGACCGCGAGATGGCCGAGCTGCTCCGCCGGAGCGGCTTTCACGAGGCCGAGGTCTCCCACCGCGTGCTCGCGGTCGGCCCGCACAACTACCTCTACGTCTACCTCGAGCCCGGCGCGCGCATCGTCCCGGTCTTCGACGGCAACCGCGCCTTCGACGACGACGCCCTCGAGGCCGCGCTCGATCTCGGCGAGACGACCGAGACGAAGACGAACGATCTCACCGATCGGCTCCGCGCGTTCTACGTCGCGCGCGGCTTCCTCGACGCCGAGGTCACCCCCTCGCTGGGCGGCAAGCCCGACGATGCTGTCCGTTACCTGACGTTCACCGTCCGCGAGCACGACCAGGTGCGGGTCACGAAGCGCGTCTTCCCTTGCCTCACGGGCGACCTCGGCCCGGACGACCTCGGCCGCGAGATCGAGAGCTTCCTCGAGGAGGATCTGCCCGGCGCCGACGCCTTCTCGATGCCCGACCCGCGAGGCATCTCGGACCTCTTCGGCCCGACCCGCGGCGCCGGCGGCCGGGCTCGGCCCGTCGAGCTCATCCC
This sequence comes from Sorangium sp. So ce124, assembly GCF_051525235.1. NCBI lineage: Bacteria > Pseudomonadati > Myxococcota > Polyangiales > Polyangiaceae > Sorangium > Sorangium sp. So ce124. The sequence goes on along the minus strand of NZ_CP150312.1, from coordinate 1,674,326 downwards.
CTCGATGACGTACGCGCAGGAGACCTACGAGCGCGCCCTCAAGCACCTCCGCGATCTCTACTTCAGCAAGGGCTACCTGAACGCTGTCGTCGGCCCGGTCTCCATGCTCCGCGCCACCTGCTCGCGCCGCTCCCCGCCGGGCGCCTGCATCCCCGAGCCGGTCGCCGAGCACGTCGCGGCCCAGTGCCTCACCGACGCGCAAGGGCTCCCCCTCCCCGAGCCGCCCGTCCCCGCCGCCCTCACGTGCCGCCCCGACGCCGCCCGGCACATCGCCTGCGCCCCCGAGGTGACGCTCCGCATTCCTGTCCATCCCGGCCCGCAGACCCAGCTCTACGATCTCGCCTTCGAGGGGAACAAGGGCTTCTGCGGCCAGACCGGCCTGAGCGAGCGCGACCGCGCCCTCTGCGCCGAGGCGCGGCCGTTCAGCGAGCGCTGGCTCAGCGACCTCGCCGATCTGAAGGTCGGACAGCCCCTCTCGACGCTCGCCCTCGACGCCGCGCGGCTGCGCATCATGGATGCTTACCGCGACCTGGGCTACGCGTTCGCCGAGGTCCGCACGGCCATCGAGCCCTCGCCCGACCGCACGCGCGCCCGCGCGCGCTTCATCGTCTCGGAGCGAGATCGGGTGTTCGTCACCGGCATCGTCGTCAAGGGCGCCGTCCGGACCGACGAGCAGCTGATCCTCCGCCGCGTGCTGCTCCGCGAGGGCGCGCCGTTCCGCCAGTCGCAGGCCCGCCTGAGCGAGGAGCGCATCGCCACGCTCGGCCCCTTCTCCAGCGTGTCGATCTCGCTCGAGGATCCCGAAGTCCCGCAGAAGAACAAGCGGGTCGTCATCCACGTGGTCGAGCAGCTGCCGCAGTACCTCAACCCGCAGATCGGGTTCTCGACCGGCGAGGGCGCGCGCCTCGCCTTCGAGTACGGACACCGCAACATCGGCGGCCTCGCCATCGGCCTCACGATGGGCGTCCAGCTCAGCTACCTGTTCGAGTTCATGATCGTGGACAAGGCGGCGAGCCGCCACTACGAGGAGCTCCAGGTCGACGACCAGCTGGAGCGCCGCATCGCGGTCTCGGTCGCGCTCCCGGACATCGGCCTCGGTCCGCTCGTCAGCATGTCGCTCGCGGGCATCCACGTGCGCGACAACCAGCTGGATTTCGGCGTCACGAAGACGGCGATCATCCCCGCGATCACCTACCGCCCGCGGCGCGCCGTGACGACGCAGCTCGCCCTGTCGACCGAGCTGAACAAAGTCGGGTTCTTCCCGGGCGCCGTCGGCGCCGACAAGCGGGATATCCTCGATCAGCTGCGCATGCCCGAAGGCGACACGATCGCCCTGGCGCAGCGGCTCGACGCGTCCTGGGACACGCGGGATACCCCCTTCGCCGCGACCCGGGGCTTCCTCCTCTCCGGCGGCGTCGAGCACGTCGACGCCTTCGACGCCTTCGCCTCGGTCCGGACCCAATCGAGCTTCCCCGAGAGCCACTTTCTGCGATTCACGGGCCGTGTGTCGGGGTATATCCCCCTCGCGCCGCGGTCGCGGCTCACCCTCGCCCTGAGCCTGTCCGGAGGGTATATTCAGCCGCTCGTGGCCCAGAGCGGGACGTACCCGGATCGCCTGTTCTTCCTCGGCGGCGTCGACTCGCTCCGTTCCCATCTGGCCGAGTCGCTGTATCCGGAGGACGGGCTCGAGGAGGCGAAAAAGGCGCTGGGCGGGGACGCGAAGGTCTCGACCGACGATATCCCGCGCGGCGGGACGGTGATGGTGAACCCCCGCGCCGAGCTGCGCATTCCGCTGACCGACCTGCTCCAGCTCGGGCTCTTCCTCGACGCGGGCAACCTCTGGATCAGGGCGAAGAACGTCAACCTCGATCCGCGGCTCTTGCGTTACGGGATCGGCGCCGGTCTGCGGGTGAACACGCCCATCGGCCCCCTCGCCTTCGACTACGGCTTCAACCTGGATCCGCGCGACGAGCTGGACGAGATCGACGGTGCACTCCACTTCTCCGTAGGGCTCTTTTGACAGGCCGCGTCGCGCGCGAGGCGGCTCCCAACCGCATGATGATAACGAGGCTCCCCTGATGAACCGTTCACTCCGGATATGTGCTCTGCTCGCCCTGACATCGACCCTCACGATCGCCGGCTGCGGCGACGACGAGAGCGCCGCGCCGAGCAGCGCGGCGAGCACGTCCGGCGCCGGCGGGTCCGGCGGGCAAGGCGGGCACGGTGCGGCCGGCGGATCGGCGGGCAACGGCGGAGAGGGCGGGCAAGGCGGCTCGGCTGGCGGCGACGCCACTGGCGGCGGCGGAGCGGACGGACAAGGCGGCGCGACGAGCAGCGCTTCGGCAGGCGGCGATGCCGCAGGCGGCGGCGGAGCGGACGGGCAAGGCGGCGCGACGAGCAGCGCTTCGACGAGCAGCGCCTCGACGGGCGGCGGCGACGCCGGCGGCGGCGGCGCCTCGACGAGCAGCGCCTCGACGAGCAGCGCTTCGACGGGCGGCGGCGATGCCGGCGGCGGCGGTGCCTCGACGAGCAGCGCCTCGACGAGCAGCGCCTCGACGGGCGGCGGCGACGCCGCTGGCGGCGGCTCGGTGAGCAGCGCCTCGACGGGCGGCGGCGACGCCGCTGGCGGTGGCTCGGTGAGCAGCGCATCGACGGGCGGCGGCGACGCGGCCGGCGGCGGTGGAGCGGGCGGGGCGGCGGAGTGCGGCGACCTGCGGTGTGACGCCGGCGAGACGTGCGATTCGTGCGCCACCGACTGCGGCGTGTGCCCTCCGATCCCGCCGGTCTGCGGTGATGGCGTGTGCGAGGCCGGCAGGGAGAACTGTCAGGCGTGCGCCACCGACTGCGGCGTGTGCCCGCCGGCCGAGTGCAGCCATGACCTCTGCGAGGAAGGCGCGCCCCTCCTCATGGGCTGCGACCCGTGCGTGACCGAGCTGTGCGCGGAGGACCCGGCGTGCTGCATGAGCAACTGGGACACCCACTGCGTCGCCGGCCTCACCGCCGCCTGCGGGCGGGCCTGCGGGTGCGCCCACGACCTCTGCGAGACGGGCGCGCCGCTCGACGCGTCCTGCAACAGCTGCGTCGAGACCGTGTGCGGCGAGGACGGAGACAGCTTCTGCTGCACGATCGGGTGGGACGAGAGCTGCATCGCGCTCTCGGAGATACTCTGCGACGCCACGTGCCTGTGAGCTCGGCTCGCCGCCCGAAAGGCGAGCCACGCATGGCGCTGTAGCGACGGCGCTCCGCCGTGGACCCGACCGGCTCGACGGATGGAACGCCATCGTCCCATGCCGCCGGGCCGCGCGCCGACGCCGCACGATCGGCGTCGGCGCCCCTGGCGAGCCCCCGGTTGCCCCCTCGGACGGCGGCCGGCCGACGTCGCGCCCTCGGACCGCCGCCGGCCCCGCGCTCAGCGCGCCGTCGCCGCCTTCATCTCGCGCACGAAGCTCGCGACGGCGCGCGCAGCGGCCTCGGGATCACCGACGTTCGCCGAGACCCGCTGGACGACCGCGGACCCGCTGACCACGCCGAACGCCCCTGCGGCGAGGGCGTCGCGCACGTGCTCGGGCTTCGAGATGCCGAACCCCAGGATCGCGGGCGGCGCGCCGAACCGGCGCAGCGTCTCGAAGAGCGCGCCGTGGCCGAGGCGCAGCTGCTCGTCCGCCCCCGTCACGCCCTTGCGCGTGACGCAGTAGGTGTACGCGTCGCACCGCTCCGCGAGCCGCTGCAGCGTGGCCTCCGAGGCGTTGAGCGGCGCGATCAGCACCGGCGCCACCCCCACGGCGCGCGCCGCCGCCACGTACGGATCCGACTCCTTCACCGGCACGTCGGCGACGAGCACGCTGTCGACCCCGGCCGCGGCCACCGACGCGTAGAAGCCCGCCAGATCGCGGTGCTTCACGAGGTTCGCGTACGTCAGGATGCCGATCGGCACCTCCGGCGCCTCCGCCCGGAAGCGCGCCAGGAGCTCGATGCAGTCGGACGGCCTCACGCCGGCCTCGAGCGCCCGCACGGCGGCGGCCTGGACCGTCGGGCCGTCCGCGATCGGATCCGAGAACGGGATCCCGACCTCGATCGCGTCCGCGCCGCCCTCCACCGCCGCGCGCAGCAGCCGCGCGCTCGTGGCGAGGTCGGGATCCCCCAGCATCAGGAAGGGGATGAACGCCCCCTCGCCCCGCTGCCGCAGCCGCTCGAATGCGCGATCGTAGCGCGTCGTCACCGTCTCCCGACTCATGTCGACCTCCCGGGATCGAGCAGCCTCTGCGCCTGCTCCATGTCCTTGTCTCCGCGGCCCGACAGGTTCACGACGAGCACCGTCTCGCGCCCTGCCTGCGCCGCCTCCGCCACCATCTTCAGCGCGTGCGCGATCGCGTGCGCCGACTCGAACGCCGGGATGATGCCCTCGCTCCGCGAGAGCCGCTGGAACGCGTCGAGCGCCTCGTCGTCCGTCGCCGCGACGTACGTCGCCCGGCCCGACGTCATGAGGTGCGCGTGCTCCGGCCCGACGCCGGGGTAGTCGAGCCCCGCCGAGACCGAGTGCGTCTCGGCGACCTGCCCCTGCTCGTCCTGGAGGATGTAGGTCTCCGACCCGTGCAGCACCCCCGGGCGGCCCTTGAGGAGCGTCGCCCCGTGCTTGTCGGTCGACAGGCCGTGGCCCGCGGGCTCGACGCCGACGAGCGCCACGTCCTTGTCCGGGATGAACTCGGAGAAGATCCCCATGGCGTTGCTGCCGCCGCCCACGCACGCGACCACCGCGTCGGGCAAGCGCCCCTCGGCCTGCAGGATCTGGGCGCGCGCCTCGCGGCCGATCACCCACTGGAAATCGCGCACGATCGTGGGGAACGGGTGAGGCCCGGCGACCGTCCCGATCAGGTAATGCGTGTCCTCGTAGCTCTCGGTCCAGTAGCGCAGCGCCTCGTTGAGCGCGTCCTTCAGCGTCTGCGAGCCCGAGGTCACGGGCACCACCTCGGCCCCCATGAGGCGCATCCGGAAGACGTTGAGCCGCTGCCGCTCGACGTCCTTCGCGCCCATGTAGATGCGCGTCGGCATGCCGAGCAGGGCCCCGATCATGGCGGTCGCGACGCCGTGCTGGCCGGCCCCCGTCTCGGCGATGAGCCGCCGCTTGCCCATGCGCCGCGCGAGCAGCCCCTGGCCGAGCGCCTGGTTCGTCTTGTGCGCGCCGCCGTGCAGCAGGTCCTCGCGCTTGAGGTACAGCTTCACGCGCGGGTCGCCGGTCAGGTTCCGGCACAGGGTGAGCGGCGTCGGGCGCCCCGCGTAGGTCGTCAGCAACGCGTCGAACTCCGCCGCGAACGACGGATCGCCGCGCGCCTCCAGGTACGCGCGCTCGAGCTGCTCGAGCGCGGGCACGAGGATCTCGGGGACATAGGCGCCGCCAAAGGCGCCGAAGCGGCCGCTTTGCTGCATGGTGATTGCCTCGATCGTCGGTTGTGCGTTGTGGGTCGTGAGAGGTGCCGTCAGGGGGAGGGGCGGTCCGCCGGGGCCGCTGGGTCAATGTCGTGGCGCGACGGGCCGCGCGCGCTGTCGAAAAGGCGCACGAGCAGGTCGGCGCACTTCTCGCCGGGCGCCCGCTCGACGCCCGACGCGACGTCGAGCCCCCACGTCCCCACCCGGCGCGCCGCGGCGATGTTGTCCGGGTTCAGCCCGCCCGCGAGCAGGCTCCGGGCGCGCGCCGGGTGGCCGTCGATCGCGCTCCAGGCGAACGTCCGCCCCGTGCCTCCCCGCGCCTCCGCCGTGCGCGTGTCGAAGACCAACCGATCGGCGCTGCGCTCGGCCTCCGCGCCAGCGCCCGCCTCGCCGGCCGCGCTGGCTGCCTCCCCGGACGGCGCCATCGGGACCGCCTTCCAGACCTCGCACCCCTCGGGGAGCGCGCGCCGCAGCGCCTCGATGAACGCCGCGTCCTCGTCGCCGTGGAGCTGCACGGCGCGCAGCCCGATCGCCCGCGCCGTATCCGCGACGAAATCCACGGATTGATTGAGGAAAACGCCGACGAAGGGCAGCCCCGCGGCCGTGGCGACAACGATCTCGGCCTGCTCGCGCGTCACCCGCCGCGGCGAGGTCTCGGCGAAGACGAGGCCGCCGAAGCGGGCCCCGAGCCGCTCCGCCTCGCGCGCGTCCCCGGGCCGGGTCAGGCCGCAGATCTTCACCCTGCCGGTCACCAGCGCGCGCGCGGCGTCCGCGATGTCGGGGCTGCGCATGAGCGACGTGCCGACGAGGAACCCGTCCACCGAGGGCGCGAGCCGCTCCACGTGGGCGCGCGACTCGACGCCCGACTCGGCGATGACGATCCGATCGCGCGGCACGCGCGGGGCGAGCCGCTCCGAGACGGCGAGATCGACCTTGAGCGACTTGAGATCGCGGTTGTTGATGCCGATCACGGGCGCGGGCAGCGCGAGCGCGCGCTCGAGCTCCGCCTCGTCGTGGACCTCGACGAGGCAGTCCATGCCGAGCGCCTCGGCGGCGCCCAGGCACAGGAGCGCGGTCGCGTCGTCCAGCACCGACAGCATGAGCAGGATCGCGTCCGCGCCGTGCGCCCGCGCCTCGATCACCTGGTAGGGCGTCACGACGAAGTCCTTGCAGAGGATCGGGACGTCCACGACCGCGCGCACGGCCTGGAGGATCTCGAAGCTGCCCTGGAAGAAGGGCTCGTCGGTCAGCACGCTCACCGCGTCGGCGACGCCGTAGTACGCGGCGGCGACGGTGTGCGGGTCGAAATCCGGCCGGATGAGGCCCTCGGACGGGGAGGCCTTCTTGCACTCCAGGACGAACCGCGCGCCCGGCGCGGAGAGCGCGCGCCGGAGGCTCCGCGAGGTGGGCGGCGCGCTCGCCCGAAGGCTGGCGAGCGGGTTCCGCCGCTCGCGCTCCGCCACGTCCGCCCGCTTCCGCTCCACGATGCGCGCGAGCACATTGCCCTGCTCAGCCATGTTTCGCCTCCTTCCGCGCTTCCTGGGCCCCGTCCCGGCTCAGCGCCACGAAGCGCGTGAGCCGCTCCGCCGCGCGCCCGGAGCCCAGCACGTCGAGCGCCAGGGCCGTACCTTCCCGCAGCCCCTCCGCGCGCCCGGCGATCCAGAGCAGCGCGCCGGCGTTGATCGCGACGGCGTCGCGGTGCGCGGGCGCCCCGCGCCCGGCGAGCAGGTCGCGGAGCCACGCCGCGTTCGCCGCCGGGCCGGCGCCCCGGAGCGCGTCGATCGGCGCCGGCGCGACCCCCGCGTCGGCCGGATCGATCGTGAGCTCCTCGACGACCCCATCGCGGAGCCGGGCCGCGCGCGTCGGGGCGTGCAGGGCGACCTCGTCGAGCCCCCCGCCGTGGACGACGAGCGCGGCCTGGCACCCGAGCATGCCGAGCGTGCGCGCGGCGTGGGTGACGAGCTCCGGATCGTAGATGCCCATCACCTGGATCGGCGGCGCGCTCGGGTTCACGAGGGGGCCGAGCAGGTTCATGATCGTGCGCACCTTGAGGGCGCGGCGCACGGGCATCGCGTGGCGGAGCCCGGCGTGGTACTGCGGCGCGAAGAGGAAGCAGAAGCCGACCTCGTCGAGGCAGCGGCGCGAGACCTCGGCCGGCGGGTCGAGCCGGGCGCCCAGCGCCTCGAGCGCGTCGGCGGACCCGCACTGGGAGGAGACCGAGCGGTTGCCGTGCTTGGCGACCGGCAGGCCTGCTTCGGCCGCGACGAAGGCGACGGCCGTCGACACGTTGACGGTGGACTGCCCGTCTCCGCCGGTGCCGCAGCAGTCGGCATAGGCATAGGTCGGCCGCGCGAACGGCACCGACGTCCCCCGGAGCGCGCGCGCCGCGCCCGCGATCTCCGCGGGGGTCTCGCCCTTCGCCTTGAGCGCGACGAACAGCGCGGAGAGCTCGATCTCCGTCAGCGCCCCGGCGATCAGGTCGCGGAACAGCGCCTCGGTCTGCTCCGTGGAGAGGTCCACGCCGGCGCAGAGCGCATCGATGACTGCATGCATCATGGTTCTCTCCTCATGTTCACGGCTGTTCTGGCAGACACTGATCCTCGGGACTCGGGCGTCGCGCCGCGGCGCACTGCATAGCGGACAAAAGCGAAAAGGCCCACCGTTGTTCCGGCGGGCCCTCTTTCTTCTTTCCTTCAGGTCGTCCTCCCCGCAGGGAGGCGCTTTACCCGGGATAAGGGCCCGCCGTGGTACAGCACCAGCGCCACCAGCGCAGCCCTGCCACGCACGAACCCACCTCGACGGCCGAGCACGACGCGCCGCCGAGGACGAAGGCCTCGGAACAGCAGCGAGCGCAGGACGCGGGGAGCGCGCGGGACATGCGGGGAACATAGCTTGCGGGTGCGACGAGCGTCAAGCGGGTTCCGCGGGCCTTGAGCCGCCGCCGAGCTGCCGCTTCAGCCGCCATGGCCCGAGCTTCCTCGGATCAGCGAACCTCCGAGGCCTCCGCGCTCTCCACCGCCATCCGCGGGCGGCGCCTCCGCTGGACGGTCCTCGTGCCCTCGCAGGCGGCCAGCGCCGGCATCGCGACGGTGAACAGCGGCCCGGAGGCCGGCGCGGGATACCGATTCTCGCCGGCGCTTCGGTAGGCTCTGACGATCGAGAGCGCGCTGTCGAAGATCGCTGCAAGCTCGGGCCGGCGCCGCATCCCATCCGTCCTATGGCAGACGAGATGACAGGCGCTGAAGTTCGCAGGGAAGCCATCGCTTGGCGCCAGCTTGTGTCGCGCAAGGAGCGTCGGTCACCGTGCATTGGTCAACTGAGCGTCAACTGCACGCGCGATGATTCGCCGTTGACACCAGCACATCGTCTGGCGTTCCCTTTCCCTCCATGAGCACCATGGAACTCGAGGGGGCGCTGGACGGCGCTCAGCTGCGCCCGGTTGGCGTGATCCGGTCCTTGCTCAAAGAGCGCAGCGAGGCGCCGAGGCAAGGATCGGAGGGAGCGCCGGATGCCTGGCTCGAGGTGTACCCGTGGGCGGCGGAAGGACTGCTTGGCCTCGCCGTCGGCGACGAGATCATCGTCATCACGTGGTTTCACCAGGCGCGTCGCGACGTCCTCCAGGTCCACCCACGGTCCGACGCGCGCAGTCCTCTCACGGGCATCTTCGCGACGCGATCTCCGGACAGACCGAACCCCCTCGGCCTCCATCCGGTCTTCGTGCGCGCGTTCGACGGAGTCCGCCTGCGGATCGGCCCGATCGAAGCCATCGACGGAACACCGGTCGTCGACATCAAGCCAGCGCTCAGGTGAGGCGTGTGGTATGCAACCACAACCAGCGTCGTTGCAAGGGTCGTGGTCGCAGGTAGGCCACGAGAGAGCACGGAAAGGTTCATGTTGAGGATAGCCATTCTTGGAGGCGGGATCGCCGGGCTGGGCGCGGCGATCGCCCTCGCCGGACGGGGGTTCGACGTGGAGGTCTTCGAGAGGCACGCTGCGCCGACGGACATCGGCGCGGGGATCGTCTGCTGGCCAAACGCCTCGTTCGTGCTCCAGGAGCTCGGGCTCCTGGACTCCGTCGCCGGGCTGGCAGGGCGCCCGACCCGGATGCGGAGGGTCTCGTGGACCGGCGAGGAGCTCGGCGCGCTGGACATCCGGAAGCTGGACGAGCTCATGGGGTCCCCGAGCCTCTCGGTGCTGAGGAGAGAGCTCCAGGCGGCGCTGCTGTCCCGTGTCGACGGGCTGGGTGTCCGCGTGCGGTACGGGCACGCCGCCGATCGCATCGAGCCCTCGGCCGCCGGCCCGGCGAGCGTCCACTTCGCGAACGGAGCGACCGTCGCGGCGGACGTGATCCTCGGAGCGGACGGGCGGATGAGATCGGTCGCGAGGGCGTTCGTGCACGGCGACAATCGCCCGAGATACCAGGGCTTCGTCAACTGGCTTGGCACATTCGAGAGCGATCGCGCGGTGTTCTCGGAATCGCAGATCGAGGTGATGGACTGCTGGGGTGTCGGCGTGCGCTTCGGCGTCGTGCCCGTATCTCGGTCGAAGGCGTACTGGGCCGGCGCCGCGGCCTGCCCTGAGGCTCGGGGCAAGGAGCCAGCAGATTACCGGGCCGAGCTCCGCGCCCTCTTCCGCGGGTGGCCGAGCCCGATACCGGAATTGATAGAGGAGACGCCCTCCGAGCGCATGAACAAGATCTATGTCCACGATCACGATCCCATCGACACGTGGCATCGAGACAACGTCTTGCTGATCGGCGACGCCGCGCACGCGGCGCTGCCCACGTCGGGCCAAGGCGCCAGTCAGGCCCTCGAAGACGCGTGGCACCTGGCCGAGTGCCTGAGCAGCGCGGCCTCCCTCGAGGAGGCGTTCACCGCCTTCACGAAGCGCCGCCACGCCAAGAACGCCGCGATCAACGCGGGCGCCCGCGACCTCGCGCGCTCGCTGTTCGCGACCGATCCTGCGCTCTGCGAGGCGAGGGATCGCAGGAGCAAGGCGACCGACTACGAGGCCATGGTCCAGGGCATGGCGAGGGGCTGGTCCAGCGGACTGCCGATGAGCGGGCGTCCGGGCGCCGCGTCGGCTCGGCCCCAGGCCTGACGAGCCCGGGAGGGCCGCGGCGCCGGCACGTTCAAATTCCGGCTGCCGCCGCCCCCGGCTCGTCCGCTCCCGCAGGATACTTTGCGGCCCGGTACACCGATGGTAGGCCCCGTTCTCCAGGGCGCACGACCTCGCAGCCAGGCGCGACCGGCCCTCGCGAGGCGCCCGCGCGGCCCTCCCCCCTGCGTGCCCATGATCACCGCCGAACCAGGTCCCCCGCCGCCGCCGAGCGCAGCCGGCTCTCATGACAGCGTCCCGCCGCGATCGCAGAGCGGTCCGTCCGCCCGGCAGAGCGCGCCGCCGGGGCGGTCCCTCCCCCCGCCGGGGCGGTCGGCCCCTCCGCCGCCGCGCCGCAGCGCCTGGACCACCCGCCTCGGCGAGGCCTGCGTGCTCGGCCTCGGCGTCGCCTCGCTCTCCGCCGTGCCGACCGCGCTGCGCACCGCCCGCGCCGGCGCGTCCTTCCTCGACGGGCTCCTCGTCGGCACCGCCGTCCTGCTCCCGCTCGTCACGCTCGCGCTCATCCTCTCGCGCGCCGCCGGCCGCGGCTTCCGCGGCATCGTCGGCGCGGGCGGCGAGCGGCTCGCCGTCCTCCGCGTCGCGCTCTGGATCGGCGTCGCCTTCCCGGTGCTCGCCGCGCTCGCCGCCCTCCTCAAGGCGACGACCCACCACCGAGGCCTCGCCGGCGCGACCTTCGGCGTCCTCGGCCTCGCCGGCGTCGCGGCGGCGGCGCTCGTCACCCAGCGCCTCGTCGCGCTCGGCGATCGCCTCGCCGCCCGTGGCGTGAAGCCGTGGCTCCTCGCCGTCGCCGGCACGGCCATCGGCGTCGTGCCCCTCGTCGCCGCCCTCGCGCCGCTCGCCGCCCACGCGGGCAACACGAGCGGCGACGCCGGGGCCGCCGTGCGCGCCGCCATCGTCGACGGCGCCATCGCGCTCGTGGCGACCGCGCTCGTCTCCAGCGTCGACCTCAGCGCGGCCGTCGGCCGCCTCGCCGGCATCGCGGGCGTCCCGCTCGCCGCCCTGGTCCTCATGACCGCGACCGCCCGGATCGAGTCGTTCCCCCCGCTCGGCCAGGCCGTGCGCGCCGGCGGCGGCCTCGCGGCCACCCTCTTCAGCGCGCTCGAGCAGTGGACCGACCGCGACGGCGACGGGATGGGCTCGCACTTCGGCGGCCTCGACTGCGACGAGGGCGACCCCACCCGGTATCACGGCGCGCGGGAAACGCCGGGCGACGGCATCGATCAGGACTGCAGCGACGGAGCCCACGAGGGCGCCGCCCCCCTGCCCACCAGGGCCGTCGCTGGCTCGCCTGCCGGCGCGCTGACGACCGCGGCTGCGGGCACCAAGCCTGCCGCCGCTTCCAGCGCCGCGTCGACCGCTCCCGCCGGCGTCCCGCCGGCCGCTCCCGCAGGCGCCACGACGGCCGCGCACGTGCGCGCCGCGTCGGCGCCTGCCGCGCGCGACGAGGGCGGCGCGGTCATCCCGGCCGTCCTGACGAAGTCCATCTCTCCCGCCGGGACCACGCCCGCCGCGCCCGCCGCCGCGCCGACGCGCCCCGACGTCCTCCTCATCACGCTCGACACGGTCCGCGCCGACCACACCTCGGCCTACGGCTACGGCCGCGACACCAGCCCGCGGCTCGCCGAGCTCGCGGCCCGCGGCGTGCTGTTCGAGCGCGCCTACGCCGCATCGAGCGAGACGCAGCGGGCCATCTCGCCGCTCGTCACCGGCCGCCGCCTCAACCGGGCGGCGCGCGACCGCCGCGAGTGGCCGACGCTGCTGCCCGAGAACGACACCCTCGCGGAGCGCATGAAGCGCGCCGGCTACCTCACCGCCGCGGTCAGCTCGTTCACGTGGATCAGCCAGGAGCGCGGCTTCGATCAAGGGTTCGACCGCTTCGAGACCGTCTACGGCGACGCCCACCCGGAGCGCGAGGCGACAGGCCACCTCGCGGTCGAGAAGGCCATCGAGCTCCTCGACGGATACGCCCAGCGCACCCAGCCGATCTTCCTCTGGCTCCACCTCTTCGACGCCCACGAGCGCTACGTCGCCCACCCCGGCATCCGCTTCGGCTCCGGCAGGACCGCCGCCTACGACGGCGAGATCGCCTACGTCGACCGGCAGCTCGGCGCCCTGCTCGACGCCGTGGCGAAGGGCCCCCGCGCAGGCCGCACGGCGGTCATCGTCCACGGCTCGCAGGGAGAGGGGCTCGGCGAGCACGGCCCCGTCGGGCACGGCGTCGAGCTCTACGAGGAGGCGATCCGCGTCCCCCTCGTCATCGCCCTCCCCGGCGCCGCGCCGGGCCGTTACCCGCATCCCGTGAGCACGGTCGACATCGCGCCCACCGTCCTCGACATCGGCGGCGCGGAGGCCACGGCCGTCGAAGGCGCCTCCCTGACCGCCATCGCCACGGGCGCCGAGCGCGCGCCCCGGGGACCGGTGTTCGCTCGCACGGCCCGCCGCGCCGCGGTCGTCGACGGGCAGCTCAAGCTCCTCGTGATCGAGCGAAAGAAGCGGGCGAAACAAGACCGGCTGCTCCTGTTCGATCTCGGGAGCGATCCCCGCGAGACCCGAGACCTGTCCGGCGAGCGGCGCTTCGAGGCCGACCTCGGGCGGCTCCGCGAAAAGTTGTCTGCCTTCGAGTCTCCCTCGCAGTAGAGTTTACTGCGAGGGATCATGCACAGATTCGCCCCTTCGACGCGGAAGCCCGCGCCCCCGCGCGCGAGGGCGCTGCGCGCCGCCGTCGCCGTCGGCTTCGCGGTGGCCCTCGCCTCGCTCGCGCTGCTCGTGGTGCGGCTCGCGGATGCGCCGTCCGTGCCGCTGACGCTCGGCGCGGGCGCCATCACGGGCTCGCTGCCGCGGCGCCTCCGGTTCGAGTGGCGCCTCGTGCGCGATCGCCACTGGCAGATCGCCTCGTCGCCTGCCGAGTCGCGCGAGGCCACCGACCAGATCGAGGGCACCCGCGGCGCCTGCCCGACGGGCATGGTCGAGGTCTCCGGCCTCATGAAGCTCGACCCGGCGCCGAAGGCCCAGGGCGACCTGCGCTCCATCGACGAGATGCAGCGGACCACCTGCAAGCACTGGATCAGCAGGGACTACCCCGAGCGGTGCGCGGAGTTCGATCGCGAGAAGTGGCTCTCGATGTCGAAGGACCTCGACACGAAGCCGATGCACTTCTGCATGGATCGCTACGAGTACCCCAACCAGAAGGGCGTCTATCCGTTCATCCTCGTCTCGTTCTACGAGGCGAACGAGCTCTGCGCCGAGGAGGGCAAGCGCCTCTGCGACGAGGCCGAGTGGACCTTTGCCTGCGAGGGCGAGGAGGCGCGCCCCTACCCCTACGGTTACATCCGCGAGCCTGAGGCGTGCGTCGTCGATCAGGCATGGCGCCCGTACATCGAGACCGCGCTGCGCCCGCGGGGCGGCCCCGCGGCCATGGCCGAGATGGACCGGCTCTGGCAGGGCATGGCGTCGGGCGTCCAGCCCCGCTGCCGGAGCCCCTTCGGCGTCTACGACATGACCGGCAACATCGATGAGTGGACCCGTTCCGTCCGCGAGGGCGAGCGCCCCTCCATCCTGAAGGGCGGCTACTGGGGCCCTGTCCGCACGCGCTGCCGCCCCTCGACCCGCTCGCACGACGAGAACCACATGTTCTACCAGCAGGGCTTCCGCTGCTGCGCGGACCACGGCGCCACGATCGGCGTCCCCGCGGAGCGCGCCGTCTCCGGCGACCCTGCCGCCGCCCCGCTGCCGCGCGAGCTCCGCTGACGCGCTCGCCGCCGCGCACACGAGCGCGCGGCCGCTCGCGCTCGCCGCGCAGTCGACCGCGCTCGCCGCAGCGCGTATCCTCTGCGCTGATGGACCACCCCCCCGCCGGACAGGGTGCCTCGCCTGGCCCCCGCGACGTGCGCGCCGAGCACGCCGGCACACGCCTCGCTGCCCGGGCGGAGCCGCCGGGCGCCGCGCCGGCCCCGCCGCGCGCGCGCCAGCTCGATCGGCTGACCGGGCTCGTGCTCCTCGCCGCCGCCGCCGTCGTGCTGATCCCGATGGCGCCTGTCGTGTTTCGGGCGGTCGCCGGCGATCGCTCGCCGGTGCAGAGCGCTGGCCGGTTCGCGCACGTCCTCGACGGGCGTCCCCCGGCGGATCGGGGCGCGCAGGTCCACCCTCGTTTCCCGTTCGACGAGGATCCAGGCTCCGACGAGCGCCCATCACCTCACGACGACGGCCCTGCCTTCGACGACGAGGAGGACCCGGGCGCGCCTGGGCGCCTCCAGGCGGGCATCGCCGCGCGCGGCATCACGCTGCTCGACGAGCCGCGGGCGGACGGCGCCCGGGTCGGCTCCATCGCCGCCGGCGAGATCGTGATGATCGTGCGCGAGGCGGGCGCGTGGGCCCTCGTCATGAAGAACGGCGGGGGCGACCTGCTCATGGGCTGGGCCCGCCGGAGCGAGATCGCCATCCGATGAGCGCGCGCTCGCCGGAGTCGCCGCGCGCCTACCGCGGTCGCCTGCTCACCCCGATCCCCGCGTCGCCCGACGGCGCTCAGGTCCGGACCATCGACGACGCGCTGCTCGTTGTCGGCGGCGACGGTCGGATCGCCCAGGCAGCGCCGTTCGCCCCGGGCGCGTTCCGCGGGCCGGTGCTGGACCTGCGGCCTGCGGTGTTGATGCCGGGCTTCATCGACGCGCACGTCCATTTCCCGCAGACGCGCGTCATCGGCAGCGCCAGCGGCCCGCTGCTCGACTGGCTGGAGCGGTCGGTCTTCCCCGAGGAGGCCCGCTTCCGCGACGAGGCCTATGCCACGCTCGTCGCCGGCGAGTTCACGGGTCGGCTGCTCGCGTCGGGCACGACCACCTGCATCGTCTTCTCCAGCTCGTGCGCCGGCGCGACCGACCGGCTGTTCCGCGCCCTGCTGGCCGCCGGCCTGCGCGGCATCGCCGGCCTCACGCTCATGGACCAGAGCTGCCCGGAGGCGCTCCGCGTCCCTCGCGACGAGGCCATCCCCGCCGCCCGGGATCTCGCGCAGCGCTGGCACGGCGAGGGCGGCGGCCTCCTCGAGTTCGCGATCACCCCCCGCTTTGCCCCGAGCTGCTCCCGTCCCTTGATGGAGGCGGCCGCGCGGCTCGCCCGCGATCACGGCCTCCTCGTGCAGACGCACGTCGCCGAGAACCCGGCCGAGGGCGAGGCCACGTTGCGCGCCCACCCCTGGGCGCGCGACTACGTCGACGTCTACGACCGCGTCGGCCTGCTCACCGGGCGCGCCCTGCTCGCGCATGCCATTCACCTCTCGCCGCGCGAGTGGGACCGCCTCGCGGAGACGGGCTCGTCGGTCGTCCACTGCCCCGACTCGAACTTCTTCCTGGGCAGCGGCCGCATGCGCCTCTCCGACCCGCGCGCGCGCGGGGTCCCGGTCGGGCTGGGCAGCGACGTCGGCGCCGGCCGCAGCTTCGACATGCGCCGCAGCATGTCGAGCGCCTTCGACAACGCCCTCTGCCTCGGCGACCGCCTGACCCCCGCCGATCTCTTCGTCATGGCCACGCAGGGCACCGCCGACGCCGTCGGCCTGGGCCGCGTCGTCGGCAGCCTCGACGTCGGCAAGGAGGCGGACTTCATCGCCGTCCGTTTCCCCGAGCACGTGATCGGCGAGGCCGAGACGCTGAACCACCTCGTCTTCGCGTCCGACGCGACCGTCCAGCGCGCCTTCGTGCGCGGCCGGCCTGTCTACCCCTGACCGGTCCCCCTCTCCTCCTCGGCGGCCTCATAGACCTCGAGCTCCCAGACGAGGATCTCGAAATCCCGCCGCAGGATGTACCGTGCGCCGTCGTCCCCGCGCACCTTGAAGTAGAGGTGATCGCCCCCGGGCCACCGGTCGAGGATCTCCGTCACCCGCACGCGGCGCTCCCCCAGGGTGACCGTCTCGGGCTCCTCGCTCCCGCCGTGGCCGGCACGGCACGCCACATCGACCCGCATCTGCCTTTCGCGCAGGGTAGCAGGTGCGGGCGCCCGGCTCCCGCGATCCCTCCACGGAGAGGGCTCGCTCGGCCGGGCGCCCCGAGGTGGCGGCGCTCCCGGGGCGTCGCGCCCGGGAGCGCCTCCTCGCTCAGTTCGGGTTGACCGAACAGCCGTAGAGCAGCTCCATGCCCGCTGTGTTGTCCTGCGCCGCCATGGCGCACGTGTCCTCGCACAGCTTGATGATCCCCTCCTCGATGTAGAAGGACGAGGACGTCCCCGCGCACTCCTCGAGGCTCTTCACCTGCGAGAAGGTCCTCTTCTGCCCGCCGTTGCTCGGCGTGAACTCGATCTGCACCGTCTTCAGGTCGATCGAGTGCCCATCCGGCGCCTTGGGCACCTCGATCTCACACGACAGCTTGGCGCCCGAGATCACGCTGTCCGCGATGGCCTGGAACACCGCATCGTAGGTGGCGTGCTGCTGGATCGGGTATCTCAGCCCGCCGGTCATGACGCTGAGGACCTGATACGTCGTCCCGGGATCGACCGAGTCTGGCCGGCACTGCTCCCAGGTGGCGGGCGCCTCCGGCGGCCAGGGGGCGGTCGGCGGGTTGTTCTCCTTGATGCCAACGAAGCTGAAGAACTTGTAGTTGCGCGCGTCCTTCGAGCCGAAAAGTTCCGGCGCGATCGCCGTCAGGGCCGCGTCGAAGGCCTCTGCCGATTTGGTGCCGCCGGCGACGTTCTTGTTCGCGGGCTCGTCATCGTCGACGTCGCGGAGCTCGATGTCAGCCCCCTCGTCGAAGACCGCCTTGTCCGCGCCGAGCGACTTCGTCGTGCAGTCGACGCCGTCATCGGTGATCTCGACGAACACCTTCAGCGAGTCCGTCCGCAGCCACTGCGACCACCCGGCCGACGTGGTCTCTCCCTTGGGCGGGATCGCCCCATTGAACGTGTCGATCGCCAGACAGAGCGAGTCGAGGCTGCCGATCTCCAGGCTGTACTGGTAGAAGTGCGGCGGGTTGCTGTTCGGGTTCTGCGGGACCGGCGAGCAGCTCCCGCTGCCGAGCGGCGCCTCGATGCAGACCGACTGCTCGACGTCCGAGCTGCCGTGCTTCGAGAGCATGATGACGCGGTAATCGATCTTGCTCGCCGCGATGATCGAGGCGAAGTTCTGGTTGATGTTCCGCTGAACGCTGTTGATCTCGTCCGTCATGCTCCCCGAGTTGTCGATGATGAAGATGATGTCGGCCGGGCGCTGCTGGTAATCGGCCTGCAATCGGGTCGCGATGCACGCCGTGTCCTCGTTGAGCCCCGCGTCCTTGTCCCCGGTCCCTGAGCCGACATCGAACTCACCGCCGTTCCCGAACCCGCTCCCGGACGTCTCGCCGCTGCCGCCGCTGCCGCCGCTGCCGCTGCCGCTCCCAGAGCCGCTGTTGCCGGGGCTCGCCTCACCACCCCCGCCGGAACACCCGCCGATGGCCGCCGCGGCCGCAAGCAAACCCAGACCAACCAGCCCAACAAGCGTCTTCGTCGAGAGCTTCAAATTGACCTCCAAATCGGGGAACGCGACAATGCGCAGCGACGGATGTTACCAGACTCACGTCCCGATGGACGCGATCGACATGAAATAATCTAGCCCGACAGGAGGTAGACAACCGACCACCGTTGTCGGTCCAGGGACCTTGTCCACGACCATTCGACTCGCCCTCTGGGACAGGCTCACCAAAGGAGCGAGGAGATGGCCGAGGGCGGGTGAATGGGAGCGACGCCCGACGAGGCGGCCCGGGGCAGCCCGGCGAGACCACCCTCGGGCACACGCGGCGAGCGCGGCGCACAGCGATCCTGGCGGCTCCCCTCGTCCGTTCCGCGGCGGGACTCGCACCTTTGCGACGGCCGGGGGGAGCTAGACTGCGCTCTTCGAGGCGACGAGTTCGCGCGCCGCCGCGAGCAGGCGCTCGGGCGTGTTCGCCTCGGGCTCTTCGGTGACGAGCTCGACGAGGCGCTCCAGGAGCTCGCCGACCAGCCGGCTCGGCGGAATGCCGAGCTCCTTCATCAATCGATTGCCGTTCACGGCGAGATCCTTGGCGGAGAGCGCCGCGCCGGCCGCGAGCAGCGCGTCCACGCGCTCCCGGAGCCGCCCTATCGTGGCGATGTCCTCGGTCGCCTCGCGCCCCTTGCCGAGCGCGTCGGCGAAGCCGATCTCGTAGAGATCCGGCGCCAGCGCCGGGGTCACCCGGCGGAGCCAGCGGCGCACCGCTGCGTCCGTCCAGGTGTCGTCGTAGCAGATCAGGTGGTGTCGAATGAGCGCCACGATCCGCGCGCGCTCGTCGTTCGAGAAGCGGAGCCGCGTGAGGATCGGGTCGGCCATCTCGGCCCCGACCCGCTCGTGCTCATAGAACGTGTAGTCCTTCGTCTTCTCGGAGAACTCGCGCGTCCTCGGCTTCCCGATGTCGTGCATCAGCGCCGCCACGCGGAGGATCGGCTCGGGCTTGCACGCGTCGAGGCAGGCCATCGCGTGCCCCCACACGTCGTAGGCGTGCCACCGGTTCTGCTCGCACCCGACAGACTCGATCATCTCCGGGCAGGTGATCGCCAGCAGCTCCGTCCGGCGCATGATCTCGAACGCCACGCTCGGGCGTCGCGCGCGCATCGCCTTCAGCCACTCGTCGCGCACCCGCTCCGCGCTCACGCAGCGGAACGTCTGGTGCGACCGCGCGGTGCCCATGGCGCGCTCGGTCTCGGGGTCCAGCGTGCCCTCCAGCGTCGCGGCGAAGCGCGCCGCGCGCAGCACCCGCAGCCCGTCCTCGGCGAACCGCGCGCCCGGATCCCCGACCGCGCGGATGATCTTCGCCTCGAGATCGCTCCGCCCGCCGAACGGATCGATGAGGTGCCCGTCCACCGGATCGATCGCGATGGCGTTCATGGTGAAGTCCCGCCGCGCGAGATCGGCGGTGATGTCGTCCACGAACTCGACCCGATCCGGCCGCCTGCCGTCGCTGTAGGTCCCGTCGCCGCGCAGGGTCGTGACCTCGTACGGCACGCCGCGCACGAGCACGGTCACCGTCCCGTGCTGGATCCCGGTCGGGATCACCTTCCGGAACGCGGCCACGACCTCTTCCGGCCGCGCGTCTGTCGCGACGTCCCAGTCCTTGGCCTCCTGCCCGCGGAGCAGGTCGCGCACGCAGCCGCCCACGATCCAGCCGCGCTTGCCGCGCTCGCGGAGGCGGCGACAGATGCCGAGCACGTCCTCGGGGACGGCGTCGATGAGGTGATCGATCGGGGTCACGCCTGCGGCTTATCACGGGCCACGGCGAGCAGGGCCCCCGCCGAGCGCGCGCTCACCTCTTCGGGTGAGCCCAGGGGTCCCGGACATCCGGGTTCTTGGGGGTCCGGGTCGCCGGCACCGCCGGCGGCCGGCCCGCCCCGGGCCTCGCCTTCGGACCGCTCTTCTCGTCGGCCTCGAGCTTCACGAGCTTGCTCGGCTCGGTGCCGTCGAGCACCACCGTGCTTGTCTGGTACCCCTCGGCCCGGATGTCGATCGTGACCGTCTGCCCCTGCTCCACGTCGATGCTCGCCGGCAGCTTCAGCTCCACGCCGTTGCGGTAGCCGACCGCCGTCTCCGGCACCGCGGCCAGCGCGACCGCCATCTTCTGCACCGGCGGCGGCTCGGGGGGCGCCGGCTTGGCGGGCGCCTCGACCGGCGGCTTCTGCGCCTTCTGGGCGTTGTCCCTGGCAGACCCGCTCGCGCCGATGACGAAGATCGCCGTCACGATCCCCACCGCGGCCGCCGCCCCGGCCACCCACACGTAGCGGGGCCAGTGCGAGCGCGGGGGCGACGGCGGCGTCGCGGGGACGATCACCTTCGAGGTCTTGAAGTAATCGTGCGGCACGTTGAAGCCGCCCGAGCGCGCCATCATCTCCGCGACCGCGCCAGGCACGCCCCCGCACTTCACCTGCTCGAGGTCGGTGTGGAGATCGCCCATGGTCTGGTAGCGCGACTCCGGCTTCTTGGAGAGGCACTTCAGGATCACCGCCTCGAGCCCGGGCGGGCAGTCGGGGCCGCCGACGAGCGCGCGGATGGGGACCGGCGCCTTGTACATGTGCTGCGTCAGGATCCCCATGAAGTTGTCGGCGTTGAACGGGAGCTGGCGGCTCACGAGCTCATAGAGCATCACGCCGAGCGAATAGATGTCGGTCCGGTGATCGATCGGCGCCCCCGCGGCCTGCTCCGGGGACATGTAGTGCGGCGTCCCGAACACCGCGCCGGCGCGCGTCAGCTTGGTCGTCGTGCTCGTCGACACCTTCGCGATCCCGAAGTCGAGGATCTTCACGAAGTTCGGATCGCTGCCGCGGGCGACCACGAAGACGTTGTCCGGCTTGAGATCGCGGTGGATGATGCCGGCGTCGTGCGCGGCGGCGAGCCCCGCGGACAGCTGCAGCGCGATGTGGCAGATGCGCTCCATCGGCAGGTCGTTCGGCGAGTCGATGAGCTGCGCCAGGCTCACGCCTTCCAGGTACTCCATGACGAAGTACGTGGAGCCGTCCGGCAGGTCGCCGAAATCGGAGATGTCCACGATGTGCGGGTTGCCGATGCTCGACGCGGAGCGGGCCTCCTGCACGAAGCGCTCGAAGATCTCGCGGTCCCGCGCGAGCTCCGCGCGGAGCACCTTCACCGCGACGCGCTTGTCGATGACCTTGTGGCGGGCGAGGTAGACGAACCCCATCCCGCCCTCGCCGAGCAGCCGCTCGATCTTGTACCGGTGATCGAAGGTCGTCCCGATGTAAGGGTCCTTGGCGCCCGGCGGCCGCCGCTCGCGCGGCTCGACCTCGTCCGGCGGCGGGATCTCCAGGGAGGGCTCCCCTTCGCTGATCGGCACCGGGCTCGTTCGCCCGCTGATCTCGTCGGCGTCGGGCTCGCTCTGCCGCCCGAGCCGCGGGGCCATCTGGCGCAGCGGCGGCGGCGCCCGGAAGCTCGGCGGAGCCCGGAAGCTCGGCGGCACCTCGCTCGCGGGCCCCTCGACCCACCCCGCCCTGGAGGGCCTCGACGAGGGGCGGAGCTCGACCTCCACCGGCACGTCGTCATCGGCGCCGCCCGGCTCCACGGAGGACGGCGCGAACGCGGCCGCGACACCGGACGAACGAGCCCCGCCAGCCGCGCTCGTGGGGCGCGACGGCGGTGCCTCCTCGAGCGCGCCTTCCTCGGCGTTGAAGACCCTGCTGCGCGCGGTGTGGTGCTCGTTTTTGGTGGCGCTCATGAAAGGCTCGCGGGCAGAAGTGCACGCCACATGCCGGCAGCTGCGACAGGATTGGATTCTAGCAGGCGTTCGGTCCGGGAAGCGAGATCATGCGGACCCCGCGCGCGAAAGGCCGCGGTGAGCGCGCGTCGACCGCGGGTCGGCCCGTCGCCGACCATGGCGGCCCAGCGTGCCGCGCGCGCCGCGTTCTGCTAGGAGGGCACCGCGATGAGCTACCCTATCGAGGTCGCGCTGCGATATCTCGGCTCCAAGAAGCGGGCGTTCATCTCGGTCGGCACCACGTTCGCGATCCTCGGGGTCGCGCTCGGGGTCGCGGCGCTCGCGACCGTGATGAGCGTGACCGGGGGCTTTCAGGCGGAGTTCCGCGAGAAGGTCCTGGGCGTCAACGCGCACGTCCTGGTGATCAAGTACTCGACGGACTTCCGTGAGTACCGCACGATCATGGAGCAGGTCTCCAAGGTTCCCGGCGTCATCGGCGTCGCGCCGTTCAGCATCAACCCCATGATGCTGACGCACGGCGACGCGACGGCGACCGGCGTCCTGGTCAAGGGGGTCGACCCGGCCAGGAGCCTCGGCGTGGGGGCCGAGGGCGCCTCCACGGCCGTGCTCGACCTGCCCCGTCACATCCTCCCGGGCGGCGATCTCGCCGGGCTGCGGCGCCCTGGCTCGAAGCCCGCCGAGCGCGCCGTGCCGTCGTTGCCCGACGTCCCCGTCCTGGAGCCGGACGCGGGGGCGCGGGGCGCGCTCGCGCCGGACGCGCCCGCGCCGGACGCGGGCGCCGAGATCGATCTGCTGAAGGCCTACGAGGCGCGGATCCGCGAGGACGAGCGCGCCGCGGCCGCGCGCGACGCCGCGCTCGCGCCCCCGACGTCGCGCGCGGCCGAGGCGGACGGCGCGCCGGACGCCAGGGACGAGGAGGCCGAGGTCGCTGTCGCCGAGGGGGCCCCGCGGGGCGCGATCGAGCCGCAGGGCGGCTATGGCAGCGTCCTCCCTGATGACGACGAGCTGCCGCCCGAGGTCGATCCGGACCCCTGCGCCGACAAGGAGCAGATCGCCAGGATGCCGGGCATCGTGATCGGCGCCGCGCTGGCGAAGAACCTGTCCCTCGAGCTCGGCCAGTGCGTCACCGTCACCTCGCCCACGATCGGCTTCTCGTTCGCGAACGGCGCCATCAAGCCGCCGGTCGCCAAGCGATTCCGGGTCATCGCGATCTTCGAGGCCGGCTTCGAGCAGTACGACACCAAGCTGGCGTACGCCGATCTCTACGAGACGCAGGCGTTCTACGACCAGGGCGACACGGTGACCGGCGTCGAGATGAAGGTCGACGACATCGACAACGCGAGCGGCATCGCGCGCGAGATCAGCAAGCTCCTCGGCAGCGGGCTCTATTACACGATGGACTGGGAAGAGCTGAACCACGGGCTCTTCACGGCGCTGCGCATCCAGCAGATCGGCATGAGCGCGGTGCTGGCGCTCATCATCGTGGTCGCCGCGTTCACGGTGATCGCGACGCTCATCATGGTGGTCCTCGACAAGAAGAAGGAGATCGCGGTCCTCAAGGCGATGGGGGCCACGGACGCCGCCGTCCTGCGCATCTTCCTCTACCAGGGCGGGATCATCGGCGTCGCGGGCACCACGCTGGGCCTCCTGCTCGGCGTGGCCGTGTGCAAGGGGCTCCTTGTGTACGGCTTCCCGCTGGACCCGAAGGTCTATTTCATCTCCCACCTCCCCGTCCAGGCGCGCCCGCAGGAGTTCATCATCACGGGCTGCATCGCCATCCTCATCTGCCTCGCGGCCACGATCGTGCCCAGCCTCTACGCCGCGCGCCTCCGCCCCGCCGAGGGCTTCCGCGCGCAGTGAGCCCCCGCCTCCCCGCGCCCCTGTAGGCCCACCTCGGGCCGGGCGACGCTGAAGGCCTCCCCCTCGATCCCAACGCGTCGCGCCGGCTACCGCCGAGAGGCGGAGTAGAGCTTCTGCTGCCCGTCCTTGTTGGACGCCAGGTAGAGCGTGCACTCGTCCGGAGAGAGCGACGGGGTCATGACGGCGACGGTCGGGGCCAGGTTCGGCAGCAGCATCCTCGCCGGCTGACCGTCCACGGGCAGCCCGTCGTCCCCGAGCGCCACATAGAAGCTCCGCAGCACCGACGCCGCCTCGCACTCGCCGCGCGCGCTGTAGGGCGCCTGGAAGAAGAGCAGGCTGCCGTCGGGCGTCACCCACGGGGCGAGGTCGTCTCCCTGCGCCGGGCAGTCGCCTGGCAGGTGGATGTCGAGCACCTGCACCTCCGCATCCTCTGCGCGCTTCGTGACGAGCCGGCTCGTGGTCCCGCCGCCCTCCTGGTGCCTGCTCATGAACCAGTACCGGTAGGAGGGCCGAAGCCCGTGGGCGACCGCCACGGAGCGGCTCCCCCCGTCCGGGTTGAGCGCAGGGAGCGCGTTCGCCTGCGTCGCCTCGATCCCATCCGCGACGAGCAGCTGCGGGAGGCTGCCCGGCTCGGTGGGGAGGCGATCGAAGAGCAGCGAGCCCGCAGGGAAGCCTTCGACCGGCGAGGGCGCGTCCAGGGGCAGGAGGAGCGGACCCGACTCCTGGCCCGCATCGTCGACCACGAAGCTCGAGACGGCCTCGCCAGCCGTCCAGGGCCGCCCGGTGGCCGTGGCGATCTTCGTGTCGTCCGATCCGAACTTGGCCGTGTAGACGAGCCGGAGCGTCGCCTCGCCCTCTCCGGCCTCGGCGCGCACGCGCGGGAACGCGGGCATCGCCCCCGCCACCTCGACCTCCGAGAGCGCGCCGAACGACAGCACGCCGCCGCGGGCCGCGCAGGAGACGCACGTCTCGCTGGCCGTGCAGAACTCCCCGTCCTTGCACGCGCCGCACCCGCCCGCGCCGCCCCCGCCCGACGTGGCGGACGACGAAGCCGGGCCCCCGCCTCCCCCGCTGCCCCCGCCCCCATCGCCGCCGGCGCCGCCAGCGCCGCCGGCGCCGCCCTCGCCGCCGCTCGACGACGTGGACGTGGCGTCCGCGCCGGCCGCCGTGAACGGCTCGCCGCAGCCGGCGAGCGCGCACAGCGCGGCGAGCGAGAAGGTTCCGTAGAAGCGAAGCGTGCGCACCCGAGCTGCCTCCTGTCGTGGTCCCGCCGCGCGGAGCCGGCGTGCGCGGTCAAGACGCCTTGTTGTAGTCCGTGTCCTCGAGAAGGATGACGTTCGTCTTCGAGCGGGTCTCGCCGACGCTGGTCACGTAGACCGCGGGCTTGTCCTGCACCGGACACACCTTCTCGCACGCGCCGCAGCCGATGCACAGCGACGGATCGACGTGCGGACGCTGCACGTGGACCATCTTCATCGGCGGCTCCTTGCCGCTCTCGGCCGCCACCGGCTCGCGCTTCGGGATGTCGACCTCCTCGACCCAGATCGCCTTGGGCGACGTCGGGCAGAACTCCTCGCAGACGATGCACGGCACGCTCATCGACCAGGGCAGGCAGCGCCCCTGATCGTAGAACGCGGTGCCGATCGAGATCGGCTTCTGGCCGACGCCCATCTTCTGCTCCTCGGTGATCTTCTGGATCGCTCCGGTCGGGCAGACGTCGCCGCAGAGGACGCAGGAGTGCTCGCAGTACCCGATGCGCGGGATGACGATCGGCGTCCAGAGCCCCTCGATGCCCGCCTCGAAGAACGCGGGGTGGATCGCGTTGTTGGGGCAGACCTTCATGCACTCGGCGCACCGGATGCACCGCTCCAGGAACTCGCGCTCCTCGACCGAGCCCGGCGGCCGGATCACGCGGTGGTCATAGTTCGCGTCGAGCACGTCGGCGATGCGCGCCGTCGGGATGATCACCGCGCCGGCCGCGGCGGTCGCGAGGGCGGTGCGGCGGCCCGTGTCGGGCGTCACGAGGGCGCTCTTCCGGTTCGGCAGGAAGCGGAACTTGATGACGTCCTCGGGGCAGGCGCTCTCGCAGTTGAGGCACATGTGGCACTCGTCCTGCCGCCACTTCACCCCGCCCTGGGGCGAGTCGGCGCCCTGGCAGTGCACGAGGCACAGATTGCAGTCGGTGCACTTCGCGTGATCCTTCTGCATCCCGAAGAGCGCGAAGCGCGCGAACACGCCGAGGAACGCGCCGAGCGGGCAGAGCACGCGGCACCAGAACCGCGGAATGAAGCGGTTCATGAAGAGGATCGCGACAAACAGGATCCCGACGAACCACGTCTGGTGGAAGTAGAACTGCTTCGTCTGCCACACGCTCGCCGCGAGGAAGTCCTGCGTGTGGTCCGCGGCGAGCTGCACCGATCGGCTCCCGGTCCCGGCCGCGGAGCCGGTCACCACGCTGGCGACGTACTGCGCGGCCGGGATGACGGCGAGCCCGATCGCCCGGACCGCCACGCAGATCGGATCGAACAGCCCCCCGATCGCGCTGCCGGCCACGCTCGCCGCGAGGAAGGCGTACATCAGGTAGTACTTCACCCGCTGCCGCGTGTACGTCTTGTTCGCCTCGACGCGCTTGCCGCCCTTGCCGTAGCGCGACGGGAAGATCCA
This sequence comes from Sorangium sp. So ce124, assembly GCF_051525235.1. Taxonomy (NCBI): domain Bacteria; kingdom Pseudomonadati; phylum Myxococcota; order Polyangiales; family Polyangiaceae; genus Sorangium; species Sorangium sp. So ce124. The sequence continues at coordinate 1,648,077 of NZ_CP150312.1, read as the reverse complement.
CCCGAAGAAATGGTGGAGGGTGCCGAAGGGGCAGATCCAGCCGCAGAACACGCGCCCGAAGACGAGCGTCAGCGCGAGGATCCCGAGCGACCAGAGCAGGCCGCGGTAGACGGTGTGCGTCGAGAGCAGGGTCATCGCGCCGACGAACGGGTCGGCGAGGAGGAAGCCCTCGACGGGGAGCGGCAGGCGCACGCGCGCCTCGGCGGAGGCGAACGAGCCGCGGAAGCCCGTCTGGAACAGGAAGTAGAGGAACAGCCCGAGGCAGCCCGCCTGCACGGCGCGGCGCACCCAGACGAGCACCTGGATCACCTTGCGCGCCGGCAGCCCGGAGCCGGGCCGGCGCTTCGGGGCGGGCCGGACGATCGAGCCGGCCTTGCGCACCATGCGCGACAGCGCGCCCCAGCGGGCCTCCTTCGCGGACGCGGCGGGCGGCGCCGCGCTCCCCTTCGCGGGCGGCGCCGCGCTCGGTGCGGCGGGCGGCGCCGCGCTCGGTGCGGCGGGCGGCGCCGCGCTCCCCTTCGCGGGCGCCGCGCCCGCTCCTGCCGCCGGTTCACGCTGCGCCGGCGCGGCCGGCGTCGGATCGAGGTTTGCCATGAGTACTACACCTCGGCGAGCCGCAGGTTCTGCCAGTGCATCGTGCCCAGGCCCCGCTCGTGGCCCATCTTCAGGTACGGGATCTCCTCCGGCTTGCGGCCGATGAGCTGGCAGCCGTACGCGTCGGCGGCGACCTGGTCGGTCGTCGCGATCACTGTGTGCATGTCCTTCGCGTCGGCGACGTTCCCGCCCTGCGGCCCGTTGCGCATGAGGACGCGGACGGCGTCCACGATGGTGAGCGTCGGCTGGATGAACGTCGCGAGATCGGCGATCGACACGTCGATGTTCTGGTGGAGGCGGTTGCGCCGGCCGCCGAGCGCCCCGTACCAGTTCTTCATCGCCGCGGTGTACCTGGACAGGTTGTGGTGCTTCGCGATCGGGACGTTGATGACCTTGTCCGCGTTGACGAGCGGCGTGTAGACGGGCCAGTCGTCGAGCACCTCGCCCTTCAGGCGCATGCCGCGGAAGCGGTGCGCCGCGGGGATGACGACCTCCGCGCCGACGTCGTAGGCGGCCTTCCAGATGCCGGAGCGCTGGAAGCAGCGGTTCGGCTCGTTGCACGAGGCGTCCGTCACGATGACGGTCTTGGCGCCGGCGTCGTAGGCGAGGCGCACCACCTCGGCCACGACCTTGGGGTTCGTGTTGGCCGCGTGGATCGGCGTGCGATCCCAGCCGATGTTCGGCTTCACCACCACGATGTCCCCGCGCGAGATGAAGCGCCGCATCCCGCCGAGGGCGTCGACCGCCTTCCGGACCAGGGCGGCCGGGTCCGGTGCGCCCCCGGCGACCGCCTCGGCGCCGGCGCGGGCGACGACGAGCTGCGGCAGGTCGGCAGGAGCGTCGCGGAGCCGGTAGTCCCGCGTCTGCTGGCGCTCGGCTGCGGCGGCGGCGCTGCCGCCGCGGTCCCACCGGACCGCCGCGAGCCCGCCCGCGCCCCCGAGGACGAGGCCCGCCGCGCTCAACCGACGCAGCATTTCACGTCGAGAAATGTCACCCATGGCCCTCGCCTTCCCTGGACCTACGGATAGCCTCCCCGGGCGATCGCCACAAGCAGAGGTGGCCTGGCGGCAGCGACGTGCGCCGCCTCCCGGCGCTTCCAGCGACGGCGCTCAAGGAGGAGCCGCGGTGGACGTCGCTGGGGCCGCCGGGGTTGCTGGGGCCGCTGGCGTCGCCGGAGCGCCTGCGGCGGGGGAGGCGCCCGTGTTCGCCGGCTGCGGCGCTTGCGGCGCCTGCGGCGGCGAGCCGCTCGCGGCGGGCGGCGCGTGCGCAGGCGGCGCGTGCGCAGGCGGCGGGGCGGCGGGCTCGTCCGGCTCGTACGGGTCGGCCTTCAGGCGATCGCGCTCCGCAAAACAGCTGGCGCGCTCCGCGTCGCACGCGGCCCGCAGCTGCGCCGCGTTGGCGAGGTCCGCCGAGCGCTGGTCGGCGAGCGCCCTGGCCTCGTCGCGCTCGGCGGTGACGGCGGCGCGCGCCTTCTCGACCTCGGCGAGCCGCTCGTGTTCGGCCATGGCCGCCTTCTGCGCGGCCGCCGCGCTGTCCTCGCACGTCTTGAGGCGCGCCGCCTGGGTCGCGTGCAGCGCCTGGATCTCGCGGGCGTGCTCCGCCTCCGACGTGGAGCCGCTCTTCTGGAGGGTGGCCAGCGTCGCGTTGAAATCCGCGCGATCCTGCTCGCGGGCGCCGCGGCACGCGATCGCCTCGGACTGGGCGATCTGGTGGCTGGCGACGCAGGTATCGAGCTTGTCGAACGACTCGGCGCCCCGCTGGCGGGCCTGCTCGAGCTCGTTCGCGAGCCGCAGCGTCTCGCGCTTCGAGAAGCCGAGCAGCACGACCGCGCAGCCCACGAGGGTCATCGCGCCGGCCGCGATCCGCGCGCGCAGGTAGGACGTCTTCTGCTTGATCCGCAGCCGCTCCGCCTCGCGCTCCGCCTCGCGCTCCGGCTCGAGCAGCACGTCGAGCTCCTCGGCGAGCTGGGTCATCGACGGGCGCTCGTTCGGATCGATCGCGAGCCATCGCCTGAGCGCGGCCTGGAACAGCTCGCGCGGGCGCCCGGTGAGGTCTGGCAGCGCGTTGTCGGCGAGCGGCTTGTCGGCGCGGACGTCGTGCGCCTCGGCGAGCTCGGTGCGGCTCTGCGCGGACTCGCCCGGGAAGTCCCTGGGGTTCACGAGCGAGTAGAGCAGGGTCGTGGCGAGCCCGTACGTGTCCATCTTCTCCGAGAGCGGCACGGCGCCGGGGAAGCCGTTCAGCGCCCGGAGCTGCTCGGGCGAGGCGTAGAGCGCGGTGCCGGCGCAGAAGGAGGCCTCCCGCTCCGCGGCCACGCCCAGGTCGAGCAGGATGGGGTGGACGCGGCCTGCGAACCTCGCGAGGAAGATGTTGTCGGGCTTGACGTCCTGGTGCCGGAGCCCGGCGGCGTGGAGCGCCTCGAGCCCGCGCGCGACGGCGAGGAAGATGTCGTGCGCCTCGCGCAGGCCGAGGGGGCTGCGCTCGAGCCGCTGGGCGAGGGTCTCGCCCTCGTAGACCGGCATGGTGAGCCACACGTAGTCGGCGTTCATGCCGTGGTCCTTCAGCTGGACGACGTGCGGGTGCCCGACGGTCGCGAGCATGACGAGCTCTCGCTCGACGTTCCGCATCGCGTACAGCGAGCGGGGCATGAGCTTGAGGGCGACCTGGTGCTCGGGGACGTCGATCCGCTGAGCGACGTAGACCTTGCCGAACATGCCCTGCCCAAGGAGGCGCCCGAGGCGGTAGAGCCCGCCGACGATCTGGCCGACCTCGGGGAGGATCGACGGGCCGCGGCTGCTGCTCCTCGCGGGGTCGTCGGTCCCGCCGCGCGACGTGGTGCGCACCAGGCTGGACGGATCCGCCACCGTGACGGCGAACGCGTGGACGATCGTGGTGCGGAGGTTGGGGTCGACGGGCGGCACAGCGATTGCCAGAGTAGCGGAAGCAGCGAGCGCTGAGAAAGAAGCCGGCGGACGGAAGACGGCCGGCGCGGGGCGTTTATTCGCGGAGGCTGGCAGAGGCGCCGGCGGGCTCACGTCCTCTCGCTCGGAGCGTCGCGTCGACGCGGAGGTGCGCCACCGTGGCTATCCTGGCGCTACGGCTCCGGGAGAAAACGGACGTCGAGCGTCGCGCCTACGTGCACGAGTCCACCCGGCTGCCGCTCACTCCAGCGAGAGCTGCGGCGGCCGCCCGCGCAGGGCGCTCCAGACGGCCAGCACAAGGACCTCTCCGCTCTCGCGGTCAACGACGTAGTAGACCAGGTAACGCGATGTCGGGAGTGGAGCGCGGCGAACGCCTTTGATCCGCCGGTGCGCGTGCGGTGCTCCGGCCTCGGGCGCTGTCCTGAGCAGGCTGAGCAGGGCCGCGAGCTCCTCGCGGAACAGGGAAGGAGCGGCAGGTCGGTTCTCGATCCACCATGCGGCCGCTTCCCTCGCCTGGCGGACGGCTTCTCTGGTGAGCCGGATGCGGGCTCGCTTCATCCGCGCGCCGGCTCGAGGCGCGCGATCTCCTCCAGAAACTCGTCCGCGTCGATCGTGCCTTCGCGCGCGCTCGCCAGCGACACCTCGAGCGCCTCGTCGAGACGAGCCCGCTCTTCTCCGTCCAGGTCGTCGTTGTCGGCCACCACGAGATCGATCACGGTCCCCTCGGCAAAGCTCGTCGGCTCGTCGAGGATCAGCCGGCCGCCGTGCACTTTGGCTCGCAGCGCGCTCATGACCGCAGCGTACCATCCGGGGTCCGCCCAGGGAAGCTCAGCAGAAGCGCTGGGCTTCCCTGGGGGCAGCGTCGCTCGACGCCTGTGTCTCGGGCTGCGATCGCGCTCTGGATCGCTTGCCGCGGCGAGGCGAGCCCCCTCGCCTGCCGCTCAGCCTTCCAGGGGCATCGCTGGCGCCGCCGGCGAAGGCGTCGCCGGCGCGGGTGCTGCGGGCGAGGGTGCCGCCGTCGCCTTGGCCCGCCGGGCCGCTGCGCGCTTGCGGCGCTCGTACGCGCTCGTCACATCGCGCACGATCTCCGGCTGGCCACGGAACACGAAGCGCGCCGCGTTCCGCACGAGGCCCATGCGCTCGACCAGCAGCGTCGCCAGCTTGTTGCGGAGCAGCAGCGCCTCCTGTGCCTGCCTGGAGATCGCCTCCGCCTGCGCCGGCCGGCTCCGCAGCTCGACCGCCACGGCGCGCGCCTCGTCGAGGTGAGCCGGCTCGAAGCCGCCGAGCCCGTCGAGCGCGTCGCGGTGCTTCTCCCCGAGCAGCGCGTAGTCGTCCAGCGCGCTCGCCAGGGCGTCGGCCGTGTCGGGATCCTCCGCGTGCGCCGCGTCGATGCGGGCCAGCATCTCGTCCTTTGCGTCGTCCACGCCGTCGTCGAAATAGAAGGTCAGCGTCGCCGAGATCTCCCCCAGCAAGAACTTCCCGCGCTCGCGAGGGCTCTTGTTCTTCTCGACGGTCAGGAGATACCGCGTCTGCGCCTCCTGCGTGGCGCGCTGCAGCGAGAGGATCTCTTCTGCCGTCCTCGGCCCGAGGCGCGCGGCGTCCCCCTTCTTGCCGTCCTTCGGGACCGCCGACTCGAGGCCCAGGCGGGTCACCCGCTTCTGGGCATCGACCTGTGTCTTCCAGTACTTGTCGCAGAACTTCGCCACGTCGACCGCCTCCCCGAGGAGCACGTGCAAGGGCACCGTGATCGCCGGGAGATTGCCGGCGCTCATCTGCTGGACGACGTCCGACCACTGCTCGATATCGCTCTTCTTCTTCGCCATTTCGACCTCCCCTGGGTCGCGGCGCCGGACCCCCTGTCCGGCGCGGCAATCCCGGGCATCCATTCCGGAGAGCCGTGAACCGGGCTCCCCTTCACAAGGACCTCGACGCGTCACTCCCGAGCTCGTGCGCCCCGAGAGGCGCAGGGCCGTTATCGAAGCGCGCGAGGCTCGGGAGCTTCGCGACACGGCCACAGGGATACACGTGGCGTGCCTGGACAGAACGGCTCCAGGGACAGAGGACGATGCGTCGGGATGTCCCTGGCGCGTCGCCCCCTGTCCCTCGCGGCACGCATGTGGGTCCCTGACGCTTCATCGCACGTCCCTGATACGCAGCCTCCCTGTGCCTTGCGGGAGCACCTCGGCCCGCGCCCGGCTCTTGCCCATGTCCCTGGTGGCGATCTCTGTGTCCCTGGCCGCCGTCTGCCTGTCCCTGGAGGCTTCCCTCGGCCATCGGATCGGTGGGATGGTCGAGGTCGGGAGTTCACTCTCCTGACAACTTGCCGCAAGCGCTGTTGCACGCGACCGGGGTATCGCGCGGCGCGAGGGGCGCGTGCCGTCGGAGGCGCCGTAAGGCGATGCGGGATCACGCAATCCTTTGCGCGAGCGCCGGAAACGGCACGAGGGCCGCGGCATGCATTCGGGCCACGCAGCGGAACGCCCCCGCTGGAGCGAGAAGCTCGCGCGCAGGGGAGCGCGCTGGCCTGGTCGATGCACAAAGGCGCCCGAGATGCGCCACGGTGCACAACGGTGCCACCTGGCGCTGTGAGATCGGGAATCCACGCAAATGTTCGCCAAAGCCGCGCTCGTGCTCGCCGCCCTGGAGCTCGCCGGATGTGCCGTCCTTCGATCGCCGGCGGCGCCGCCCGAGCTCTCCCACGCGCTCTCGGCGATCCGCGCGGCGGAGCGGGAGGGCGCGGGCGCGGACCGGCGCTCGGCGATGCACCTCGCGCTGGCGAAGAGCGAGCTCGCCCAGGCGAGGCGGCGGCTGTCGGTGGGCGACAAGGAAGGAGCCCGCTGGCTGCTGCGGAGGGCCGAGGTCGACGCGGAGCTCTCGACGCTCATGGTGAGGGAGGCGGGGCTCCGCGACGCCGCGAGCCGCACGCTGGACGAGGCGAGCACGCTCGCGGGGCGGGCCGAGTGACGGGCCGCGCGCGCGCCGCGGTCCCGCTCGCGCTGGCGCTCTCGCTCGCGGGCTGCGCTCGGAGCGCGGCCGGGCCGCCTCCCGAGCTCGTCACGGCGCGCGCCGCCGTCGTGCAGGCGCGGGACAACCCGCTCTCCCCGCTCGCGATCGCCGAGCTGAAGCAGGCCGAGCAGGCCCTCGCGATCGCCGAGCGCGAGGAGCGGAAGAACCCGCGCTCGCCCTCCGCGCGCGACGCCGCCTACGTGGCGCGGCGGAGGGCGCAGTGCTCGCTGCTGTCCTCGCTCGTGCGCGCGAACCAGAGCGCCCTCGAGCGCGCGCGGCAGAGCCAGCGCTCCGCGGAGCACCGGCGCGCGCGCGCCGGCGGCGAGCCTGCCCCCGCGGCGCCCGCCCCTGCCGACGACGTCGATCTCGACATCGCGCTCGATCGCGCGCGCATGCGGCCCCAGCAGTCCGCCAGGTGATCGCGGCCGCGCTCCTGCGCTGCCGTGCTCGCCGCGGCGCGCCCGCGTGACGCCTGATTTGCCGCGGAATCCGGGCGGATCGGCCCCAGCGCCCCAGCGCGCTGCATACCGCCCAGGGCGTCAGCGCGGCCTCGGCGGGACGATTTCTCCTGGGAGTGGCCAATTTTTGGATCCAAGATGCGCGCGACGCGCCTCCGCCAGCGGCGAAAGCGTCCCGGAGGTCAGCGGCGGTCGAGGTTCGATGGGACACCCGTCCCGCGAGGAGAGCGCGATGAAGGAAGGCGCGAACGTGATACTGGTGCCCGTCGACTTCGAGGCGGCCTCGATGAAGGCCATCGAGCTCGCGAGGGATCTGGGCGCGAGGCTCGGGCACCGGGTCGTGCTGCTGCACGTCTATCAGCTCCCGGTCTACACGTACCCCGGGCTCGAGCCGGCGCTGATGCCCGGGTTCCACGCCGAGGTGAGCGCCGCCGCGTCGCGCGCGGTCCAGCAGCTGTCGGCGCAGACAGGGGGGCTCTCGACGGCGCTGCGCGAGGGCGACCCTGCGACCGAGATCCTCGCCGCCGCCGAGGAGCAGGGGGCGGCGATGATCGTCATGGGCACGCACGGCCGCCGGGGGATCACGCACCTCTTCCTCGGGAGCGTCGCCGAGCAGGTGATCCGGAAGAGCAACATCCCCGTGCTCACGGTGCGCGTGGCCAGCTGATCCTCGGCGGCGCCTCGCGGTAAGCGGACCGGCGCGGCTGCCGGCCGGGGCGCGGCGGGCAGGGCCGCGCTCGACTGGGTTAAGGCAGGCTCGACCGCGCTCGACGCGGGTCAGGGCCCCGGCTTCTGCGTCGCATGCGGCGCGTGGAGTTCCTCGCATGTCGCCCCTGTCTCCGCGCGATCTCGCGCTTCCGCCGAACCTCCTGAGCTTGGCCCGGCTGCCGCTGGCGGCGCTGTTCCCGATCGTGGCCACGCAGCCTGCGCTCGCCCTCACCGTCCTCTGCTGCGCAGGCCTGACGGACGTGCTCGACGGCTGGCTGGCCCGCCGCTCCGGTCAGGTGACGCCCACCGGGGCGATCGTCGACCCGATCGCGGACAAGGTGTTCGCGCTCGCGGTGGTGGGCACGCTCCTCGAGAGCGGCGCGCTCCCCCTCTGGGGCATCCCGGCGCTGCTCGCCCGCGAGCTCCTCGAGCTGCCGCTCGCGCTCTGGATCGCGGTGAGCCGCCGCTTCCAGGGCGCGCGCCTGTCGGCGGCGAGCGCCAACATCCCTGGCAAGCTCGCCACGGCGGTGCAGTTCGCGGCGGTCTTCGCCGCGATCGCGCTCCCCTCGGCGCTGACCGCGATGCTCGCCGCGTCGGCGATCGCGGGCGCGGCCGCGGGCGTCTCGTACTGGGCGCGCCAGCTCCGCCGCGTGCCTGGGGCGGCGGCGTAGGCGACGCCTGGAGGCGCTCCTGGTGTAAGGTCGGCCGAAGCGGCGCGTTGAGCGCCTGCCACCGGCTCCATGCTCCGAGGAACCATGCGAAGAACGCTGCCCGTCTGGGCTCTCCTTGCCTCGCTCGCCGGCCCCACCGCCTGCAGCTCCGCCCCTTCGGCGGCGCGCGACGCCTCCAGCTCGCCGTCGTACGGAGCGGCGCCGGCCCCGGTGGCAGGGATGCCTCCTGGCGTCATGCAGACGACCGGCGCGTCGACGCGCTCGGGATCGGTGCGCGAGGAGTCGTACGACGCCGAGGTGTCGGCGGCGGGGGATTTCGCCAAGGCCGCGCCGCCGCCGGCGTCCGGCGGCGGCGCTCAGCCCCCGGCGGCGAGGCCGGCGCCGACCGCCGCTACGCCGCAGCCGGCGCCGACCTCGTCCGGCGCCGCGCCGCAGGGCGCGCCCCAGGCCGCCGGCGAGGTGAGCGCGGCGCGCGCGCCCCTCCTCGTCTACACGGCGGACATCGCGATGGCGGTGTTCGAGGTGGGCGCGTCGCTCGGCAAGGTCGAGGCGCTCGCGCGGGATCTCGGCGGCTTCCTCGCCCGCCGCGACGATCGGACGATCACGATCCGCATCCCCGCCGCGCGGTTCGACGAGGCGCTGAAGCGCCTGGAGGGGCTCGGCGACATCCTCCAGCGCAACGTGGTCGCCGAGGACGTGACCGAGGAGTTCCTCGATCTCGGCATCCGCATCCGGAACGCGCGTGCCGTGCGCGATCGCCTGGAGAAGCTCCTCGAGAAGGCCGCCAAGGTCGAGGAGTCGATCCAGCTGGAGCGCGAGCTCGCGCGCGTCTCCAGCGAGCTCGAGCGCCTCGAGGGGCGGCTCAAGTTCCTGCGCGATCGGGTCGCGTTCTCGACCCTCACCGTGACCTTCCAGCCGCGCTCGACGGAGACCCTCGCCCCGTCGGGACCGCGGCTCCCCATCGACTGGCTCAACGAGCTCGGCCTCTCGCGGCTCCTCAACCTGTGAACCGGGCGCCTCCGATGAACCACTCCCTTCGCCACGCCTTCGTCCTCCTCGCCTCGCTCGCCGGAGCGGCGGCGCTGATCGGCTGCGGCCGGCCCTTCGTCCCGGCGACCCCGCCGGGGTTCGTCGACCTCGGCGATCGCTACGGCGACGACGAGTACCGCGCGACCACCGCCGAGGGGCTGGTGATCGGGATCCGCGCGTTCGAGAACGATCCGAAGGGCGACCTCGCCTTCTGGTCCCGCGTGATCGAGAAGCGGCTGCGCGAGGGCGGCGGCTACGCGCTGCTCGGCAAGACCGACGTGAAGGCCCGGAACGGCCAGCCGGGCGTCCAGCTGCGCTTCGGGCACGACGAGGGGAAGGAAGCGCACCTTTATTACCTCTCCGTCTTCGTCAACGACGATCGCGTCTTCCTCCACGAGGCGGGCGGCGCGAAGGCGCTTGTCGAGCGGCATCAGCAGCAGATCGACTGGGCTATCCGCAACTTCCTTCCGGAGTGACGCGCGCTGCCCGCGTCGGCCGCGCGCGCGTCCCTGCAGCCGCGGCGCCGCTGCGCTTGCTCGCGGAAGCCCTGTTTGCTACCTGGCGGACGTGCGTTCCCGCCCCATGCCCTGTGACGCGCGGCAGCGCCGGTCGAGCCAGGCGCTGCTCCTCGCCCTCGCGGCCACGCTCGGCAGCGCCGACGCCCTGGCGCACGGCGGAGGAGAGAAGCCGCTCGCCGCCGTGCCCGCGCCGCCCCCCGGCGACGGCGCCAAGGCGGCGCAGATCCTCCGCGAGATCGAGGGCCGCGTCGCGCCCCCGCCCGCAGCCGTCGCCGGCGAGAAGGCCGCCGACGGCGAGAAGGGCGCTGTCGGGGCGCCGCCCGTCGAGCCGATCGCAGCGAGCGGGCCTTCGCCGACCGCCGCGAAGGTCGTCGCCGAGCCGGTGGCGCAGGCGAAGCGCGCGCTCCAGCGCGCCCACGGCGCGCGCGCTGCGGGCGACGCGGCGCACGCGCGGCAGCTCGACGCGGTGGCCCTCGAGTGGGCGGAGACGGCGAGGACGCTGCTGCGCGCCGCCGCGGCGGAGGCGACGGCCGTGGAGGCAGCGAAGCGCGCGCGCGAGGTCGAGACGAAGCTCGAGCGGGCGCGCGCGCTGCTCGAAGAGACGCAGGCGCGGCGAGGCCGCGCCGCGGCGGAGCTCGATCGGATCGAGGCCGAGGCGCGCGAGGCGACAAGGACGGCGGCGGACGTCGAAGCGCAGCGGATAGAGGCCGGCAAGAGAGGGGCGGCGCCCAAGGAGGCGAGGCCGGCGACGCGGGGGGCCGAGCGGGCCGCCGCCGCGGCGCCAGGCGCCGGGCCCAAGGGCGGCGCCGCCAAGGCGACGGCTCCCGCGGGCCAGGAGGGCAGGCCTTGAGCGCGCGTCGCCTCGCAGGGGTCGCCATCGCGGCGGTGCTCCTCGGCGCGTGCGCGCCGATCCCGCGGCCAGCGGTGCTCGATGATCTCGAGCATGTCCGCGCGGGGGCGGTCGCCGCCGAGTCGAAGCGGTACGCGCCGGGCGCGTTCGCGCGGGCGGAGAAGCTCCGCGGCGACGCGCTCGCCGCGCTCGAGAGCGAGGATCGATCCGGGGCGCAGATCCTGGGCGAGCAGGCCATCGCGGCGCACGCGCACGCGCACGCGCTCTCGCGGGTGGCTCGGGCCGAGGCGGCCGAGACCGAGGCGAAGGCGCAGCGCTCCGCCGGCGAGGCGTCGCTCGCGGGCATCGAGGCCGAGCAGTCGCGCGTCGCGGCCGAGGTCGACGCGCTCGACATGCGGACCAAGGTCGCCCGTGACGCGCAGCCCGTGGTCCCGTCGGGCAAGGCCGACGCGGATCGCGAGAAGGCGCGCCTCGCCGCAGCGCGCTCGCTCGCGCTCCAGGCCCGCCTGCTGTGCGGCGCGGCGCGCCTCCTGATCGCGCCGGCGCCGCCGGACGGCGCGCAGCCCGCAAGCGCCGGCCCTGCAGGCGCGCAGCCCGCTGCCGCGACCCCTGCAGGCGCGCAGCCCGCTGCCGCGACCCCTGCAGGCGCGCAGCCCGCTGCGGCGAGCCCCGCCGGAGCCCAGCCCGCGACCGCGAGCCTCGCTGGCGCCCAGCCCGGCAGCGCCGAGCTCGCGGCGCAGCTCGAGGGAGCGACCGCCGCGATCAAGAAGCTCGACGCGGAGCTCGCGGAGGCGAGCGGCTCCACCCGCGCCATCCCGGCGCCGATCGACCAGGCTTCCCGCGCCCGTGCGGGCTGCCTCGCCGCGCTGACGGCCGCGCGCCGCGCCGCCACGCCGGTGACCCGCGCGCCTGGCGCCGGTGATGCGCTCCTCGCAGAGCTGTCGGCCGCAGGCACCTGGTCGCCCGTCCGCGACGATCGCGGCATCGTCGTCACGCTTCGCGGGCTGTTCGCCGGCAACGCCCTCACGAAGGCCGGCGAGGCGCGCCTCCACGACCTTGCGCTGGTCGCCGCGGCGCACCCCTCCTTTCCCGTGGCCGTCGTCGTGCACACGGACCGGGAGCTCAGCGCCAGGGAAGAGCCTGCATGGGCGGCGCGGGCCGATGCCGTCGTCCGCGCCCTGGGCCCGGCGCGAGGAGCGGTCGCCGCGGGGGCGCCCGCGAGCCCGTCCATCGCGCCGTTCCTCGCGGGATCCGCGTCCCCGGTCGTCGATCCGGGGGGCAGCGAGCGCGCCCGCAACGCCCGGGTCGAGATCATCTTTGTAACCCCGGAAACCCTGTGAGGCGCGATGGTCCCGGCCGCCGGAACTCCGCTCGCCTCGGAGAGTCGTTCTCGATGATGCGCTCTTCCACCTTCGCCCGAAGCGAAAGCAAGCCTGCCGTGCTCGCCTGTGCGCTGGCCGCCGCCCTCGGGAGCGCGTGTCAGGAGGACGGCAAGACGTCCCAGAAGCACGCCGCGGAGCTCTGCGCCAAGCTCGCGCCGCTGGTCGCGGAGGACGTCGGCCAGGTGCGGACCGGCCTCCCCGCGGGCTCGCAGAAGCTCGCGGCGCTGGTGGACACCGACCCGGGCGCAAACCTGCTCGGGCTCCAGAAGGCGATCGCGGGAGCGCGCGCCTCGGTGAAGGAGCTCGAGTTCGCCAAGAGCACCTTCTTCTCTTTCGCCGATCCGAGCGGCACGGTGCTGCGCAGCGAGGCCGATCCGGACATGCTCGCGAACAGGTCCGTCCTGGCCTCGTTCCCCGAGCTCAGGAAGGTGCTGGCGCCGGGCAGCGGCGTCGTCGAGGCGTTCGGGGAGATGCAGGAGATGCGCGGGGTCAGGAACGGCCCCGATCTCCAGTGGGTCGCCGTGCACCCGGTCACGCGGAGCGGCGGCGAGCTCCAGGGCCTCTTCGTCACGGGCTGGTCGTTCCGCGCCTACGCGTACCGGCTGCAGGAGGCGGCCAAGCGCGACATCGCCGAGCTCGCCAAGCGCGACGGGTTGAAGTCGACGCCGCTGCTCTACGTCTTCGCGTGGAAGGGCGCGAAGGCGTACGGCGGACCGGTGACGCCCGACGTCAACACCGAGGCGCTCGAGAAGCTGGACCTGCCGGCGAAGACCGCCTCGGGCCCCTGGAGCGGTACGGTGGAGATCGCCGGCCGCACCTTCGGCGCTGCGGCGCAGCGCGCCCCGGAGCTCGCCGCGGACGCCGGCGTCGCCGCGCTCGTCTCGACGCTCTGAGCGCGAGCTCCGGGGCGGCCCCCCGGCCTGCGGCCCGGGTGCCGTGACGGTCGGCGGCGGGCCTGGGGGAGATCTCCTTATCGAGCGCTACCGTGCTAGGCTGTGGCGACTGGCTCGCGCTGCCGAGCTCACCCCCATGCCGGCTTCCATCGATCAGCTTCTCAAGGTTTGCCGCGAGGTGATCGCGCCGCTCGTCCGAGCCGACGGCGGTGAGCTCTACATCGTGGCCGTCGAGCCCGATCACCTGACGCTCCACCTGGCCGGCGCATGCTCGGGCTGCCCCGGAGCCATGCTCACCGCGCGCGCGGTGATCGAGCCAGCGGTGCTCGCTGTCGCGCCGTCCGCACGGGTCATCGTGACCAACGGCATGCGTGTCCCCGATGGCGCCTCCCTCGCTTGAGGCGGGCACCCGCTGCGGAGACGGGCCCATCTCGACGTTTTCGGTGCTCAGCGCACTGGAGTGCGCTTGCGCGCCGAAAACGCCGATCTGGGCCCGTCTCCTGTGCGGGTGACCGCCTCAGCTGGGGCTACCGGGACGGGGCCGGAAAAGAGCTACTTCTTTTTGCCGGGCTTGTCGGCGGAGGGGGGCGGGCCGGGAGGGGGCTCTTCCTTGCGGACGGCGGAGGCGACGGCGGGGTCGATGGCGTTCGTGTCGGCCGGCTTGTTGGGGCGAAGCGACTCGAGGCTGCCAAGCGTCACCAGGTCCTCGTAGGCGAACGCGATCTCGGAGTCGCTCCGCTCGATCGCACGGAAGTGCGTGGCGGCGTCCTTCCAGTCGACCTCGTTGACGTAGCGGCCCTTGTCCGGAGCGGGCGGCGTCACGCGGCCAGGCACCCCGAACGCCGTCGCGAGCTTGACCACGGCGGACGCATAGTCCTTCCCGCGGGCGGCCTTCTCGCCCAGCGGGTGCTCGTCGATGATCTTCCAGAGCTTGTCCTGGATGAAGAAGAAGTACCGCTTCCCGCTGTCGCGGGTCAGCGTCATCATCGATTCCTTGTTGAGGTAGGTGTACTCGCCCTTGAGCGGCGTCCCGTCGATGCCGGTCGGCAAACTGCCGAAGTCGATGCGGCTGCGGCGGAACGCGCTCTTCTCCTCGGCGAGCTCCGCGTCGAGCGCCCTCATCTTCACGCCGGGCGAGATCGCCTTGTAACGCGGCACGTACGCCTCATCGAGCATCTTGTCGATGACCGCCGCCACCTGCTTGGTGGTCATCCCCCAGGCGATGCCCGCAGGCGTCAGCGCGATCGTCTTCTTCGTCACCGGCGTATCGGCAGGCTTGGCAGGAGCCGCGGCAGGCGCCCCGGCCGTCCCCCGCTTCTGCTGGGCAGCCGCCACGGTCGCACTCGTGATCGCCGCAAGGCCCAGCCCCAGAGCCAGCGCCGCTCCCAGGAGCCTCTTCGCTTTCATGTTCCTCCTCCAGCCGGCGCAGGCCCTGTCCCTGCGCTCTGTGCAATCGCAAAAGCCAGGAAACCCAGCCCGGCAAGCCGGAGAACGCTAGCACCTGCGGTAGGACAGGAGAATAGGTTCTCCGCACCGAGCGGGGTCGACCGCCGTTGGACGATCGCTCGGGTGGATCGATGGAGAGCGAGCGCAAGGCGGATCGCGAATCGGATCGCGACGAGGGCAAAACAGGCTCGGCAGCGCGTGTGGCCGGTGTGTGCCGGGTCCTGACAGGGAACGGCCGACGTGCTACGAGCTCTGGCCCCAAGGATGATCCCTGCCGCCGGTGCTGCACCTTTGCGCCTTGCGCTCGCCGCGCTGGCGGCCCTTGGCCCCGCCGGCGGCTGCGTCGCCGATCACGAGCGCCCCGCGGCGTCCGTCGATCCAGAGGCCGGCCTGCCCGCATGGGAGGGGCGCGCGCGCGAGGTCTTCGACGACAACATCGAGCCGGCCGCCGTGGGCTTCTCGCTGGACGGCCCCTCGCCCAGATCGGACCCGTTCCTGCGCGAGAGGGCGCAGACGGCAGACGTTGTCGCGCGGGTCCGCGTCAACACGGTGACCGTCGACTCGATCGGCGAGCAGAGCACCTACCACCTCGGGATCCAGGTCGGCTACCCTCCGCTGGCCACACCCCGGGCGTCGGACCGGACGTTCGAGCTCCACATCCGGCCGCAGAGCCGCGCGTTCGGCGTCGCGAAGGCGATCGACGCACGGCTCCGCGGGCTCACCTTCATCGCCTTCATCCGGCGCTTCGCCGGCGAGGCTGGCGAGCCGGAGATCCACTGGCACCTTTCACCTGATACAGCGGAGGTCGCCGCGGCCGTCAAGGAGGCCGTCGTCCTCGGGGAGCTGTCTGCGCCGTGAGCAACGTGAGCATCAAGACGGTCAAGGAAGTCGACGCCCTCCGCACAGCCTCGCAGATGGCTGCGGAGACGCTCCTCGGCGTCGGCGAAATGATCCGCGCCGGCATCACCACCGAGGACATCAACACCTTCGTCCACGAGGACACGATCCGCCGCGGCGGCTACCCCGCGCCGCTCAACTACCACGGGTTCCCGAAGAGCGTCTGCACCTCGATCAACGAGGTGGTCTGCCACGGCATCCCGTGCGACCGCGTCCTCGTTCCGGGCGACATCATCAACGTGGACGTCACCACGATCTACAACGGCTTTTACGGCGACACGTCCGCGACCTTCTACATCGGCAAGCCGTCGGCCGAGGCGAAGCACGTGACCGAGGTGTCCCGGCGCAGCCTGCAGCTCGGCATCGCCCAGGTCCGGGACGGGGCGCGCCTCGGCGACATCGGGGCCGCCATTCAAGAATTCGCCGAGGGCGAGGGCTGCTCGGTGGTGCGGGCCTTCGTCGGGCACGGCATCGGGCGGCGCTTCCACGAGGCGCCGCAGGTCTCGCACGTGGGCAAGTACGGAAGCGGCGCCCGCCTCCGCGCCGGCATGTGCTTCACGATCGAGCCGATGATCAACCTCGGCACCTACGAGGTCGAGATCCAGGAAGACAAGTGGACCGCGCTGACGGCCGATCGCTCGCTGTCGGCGCAGTTCGAGCACACCATCGTCGTGACGAGGAACGGCTGCGAGGTGCTGACCCGTCGCAGCCGGCCGCTCGCGAACAGCGAGATCTTCGCCGATCCGTTCGCCGTCTCCGCGGCGCGAGCGCTCTGACGCAGAGCGCGCTCGACGCGCTCGACGCGCTCGACGCGCTCGACGCGCTCGACGCGCTCGACGCGCTCGACGCGCTCGACGCGCTCGACGCGCTCGACGTCAATTGCGCGCCGCGCCCGGACCACGCGCGCCGGCCAGCCCCGGCCACGAGGGCCGACGCGGCGGTGAGCTGACGTGGGCCGGATCTGTCGATCGGGACCGAGTTTTGTCGACCGTCCAGCCGGCGATTGGGAGTAGAAGCAGGGGCATGGCCTTGGACGAAGCGTCGCGTGCCCGCATCGCGCCGTATGTGTCGAGCCCGACGGCCGACGTCTTCTCGCTGTCGGGTCTGCCGGAAGAAGTCATCGCCGTCCTGTTCGCGTACTACTCGCGCAGCCGGGACGATCTGCGCACCAACCTGGCGCGCCTGCTCGGCGACGAGGAGCTCGACGTCGCCCCGGAGGCCGACGGCCGGCCGCGCCGGGGCCTCGCGTTCGCGTCGGACAAGGCGCGGAGCTTCCACGAGAAATGGGTCGTGGGCTACGGCCACGCGTCGGTCGCCGAGCACGCCGTCGTGCACCTCGCGATCGAGAACGTCAGCATCGTCGCCTCCAAGGTGATCGAGGACCTGCGGCTCGGCTCGTACACGGAGAAGAGCACGCGCTACGTGGTCTTCGATCAGCACTCGTTCATCGATCTGCCGGAGCTCGACGCCGAGCACGCCGCGAAATACAAGGCGTCCAGCGAGCGGCTCTTCGCGACCTACCTCGACCTCGTCCCCAGGGTGACCGAGCGGCTCGGCGCGCGCTCGCCGAAGCCCGAGAAGATGTCGGACGCGGCCTACAAGGGGGCGCTGCGCGCGCAGGCGTGCGATCTCCTGCGCGGCCTCCTGCCGGCGGGGACGCGGACGAACATCGGCCTCACCGCGAACGCGAGGGCCCTCGAGATCCTGCTCACGAAGATGCTGTCGCACCCGCTCGAGGAGGTGCGCAGGGTCGCCCGCGACATGCACACGGCGGCGCTGGCCGTGACGCCGACGCTCGTGAAGTACGCCGCGCCGAACGAGCTCCGGCAGACGCTGCAGGCCACGGTCGCCGCGGCGATGAAGCGGGTCTACACGCCGCCGGAGGAGGGCGTGAGCGCGACGATGGTGATCAACCAGCCCGTCCGGCTGGTGCGCTACGACAAGGACGCGCTGGAGCGCGTCGCGCTCGCGCTCGCGTACGACGGCAGCGATCCGGGCGTGCACGCCTACAACCTGAGCGACGCGCTCCGCCGCGCGACGCTGCCGGAGCTCATCGGGATCGCGAAGGCGGCGTGCGAGAAGCGCGGCCCGTACGACGCGCCGCCGCGCGCGTTCGAGGCGTCGAGCATGACCTTCGAGCTGATGCTCGACTACGGCGCGTACCGCGACCTGCAGCGCCACCGGATGCTGACGCCCGCGACGCAGCGGCTCACCTGCAGGCTCGGCTTCGAGACGCCGCAGGCCCTCTCGGAGCTCGGCCACGCCGAGGCGTATCAGGACGCGATGCTCGCCGCGCGCGACGCGTGGAACGCGATGGAGGAGCGCTACCCCCTCGAGTCGCAGTACGCGGTGCCGCTCGGCTTCCGCGTGAGGACCCTCTGGACGCTGAACCTGCGCGAGCTCTTCCACGTCATCGAGCTCCGCTCGGCGAAGCAGGGGCACACGAGCTACCGGCGCATGGCCCAGGGTCTCTACCGCACCGCTATCACGGTGCACCCCTGGCTCAAGGACCTGATCCGCGTCGATCTGAACGACTACGCGCTCGCGCGTAGCTGATCCGCGCCAGGCCCTGGGTACGCCGTCGCAGAGCGGCGGTCACCCGCCTCGGGTAGGCCGTCGCAGAGCGCCGGTCCCCCGCCTCGGCTACGCCGTCGCTCTAGAGCCGCGCCGCCTCGATGAGCTCCGTCGCGGCCCGGATGGACGCGCCGGTGACCTTCGCCCCCGACAGCATCCGCGCCACCTCGGCGATGCGGTCCTTCTTGTCGACGCGCGTGACCGAGCTCTTGGCGATGCCGCCCGCGTTCTCCTTGGCGACGACGAAGTGAGCGCCGGCGAACGCCGCGATGGGCGCAAGGTGGGTGATGCAGAGCACCTGGTGGTGGCGCGCCACGTCGCCGATCGCGCGCCCGATCTTGTCGGCGACGGCGCCGCCGACGCCGCTGTCGACCTCGTCGAAGACGTAGAGCCCGGCGGGCCCGCACTCCGCGAGCACCCGCTTCAGGGCGAGCAGGGCGCGCGAGAGCTCGCCGCCCGAGGCGATGCGGCGCAGGGGGCGAGGCTCGATCCCCTTGTTGGGCGAGATGAGGAACTCGACGCGGTCGATGCCGTCCTGGCCGAGGCGGGCGCCGTCGACGACCAGCTCGGCGCGGTCGCCGCCGTGCGGCTCGATGTCCACGACGACCCGCGCCCCGCCCATGCCGAGATCGGCGAGCTCCGTGGAGATCGCGGCGCCGAGCTTCTCGCCGGCCTTCCGCCGCTTCGCCGAGAGCTTGCGGGCGCGCTCGGCGGCGACGGCGAGCAAGGCGTCGCGCCGCCGCTCGAGCTCCGCGACGTGGCTCTCGACCCCCGTGAGGCGCTCCAGCTCGGCCGCGAGGCGCGCCCGCGCGGCGAGCACGTCGTCGAGCGTGGGGCCGTGCTGCCGGAGCAGGCCCTCGAGGCGGTACATGCGATCCTCGATCTCGGAGAGGCGATCCGGATCGGCCTCCGCGCGCTCGGCGTAACGGGCGATCTGGCGGGCCGCCTCGCTGAGCTCCGTCCAGCAGCCGTCGACCGCGCGGGCGACATCGTCGAGCGCGGGATCGATCTCCGCCGCGGCCCGGAGCTCCGAGGCGAGGCGCGCGAGCTCGTCGCACATCGCGTCGTCCCCTTGATCGAGGCGGGACGCTGCGCGCCGCGTGATGTCGTGCAGGCGGCCCGCGTGGCGGAGCCGGTTGCGCTCGGCCGCGAGATCGGCGAGCTCGCCGGGGCGCGGCGACAGCGCGTCGATGGCCTGGAGCTGGAAGGAGAGGAACGCCTCGCGCTCGCCGCGGCCGCGCTCGAGCTCGCGGGCGGCCCTGAGCTCGGCGGTGAGCGCCTCGAGCGCGCTGACGTCCGCCGCGAGCTCGCTGCGCGCAGGCACGAGGCGGCCGAAGCGATCGAGGTAGCCGAGGTGCGTCGACGGATCGGTCAGCGCCACGCTCTCGTGCTGCGAAGCGACGTCGGCGAGCTCCGGGGCGAGCGCCTGGAGCTCGCCCGCGGTGCAGAGGCGGCCGTTCAGGTAGGCGCGCGAGCGGCCAGTCGCCTGGACCACGCGGCGGACCACGAGCTCGCCCTCGCTCGCGATGCCGGCGGCGTCGAGCATCGCCATCGCGCGATCGGAGCCGCGCACGTCGAAGAGCGCCTCGATCTCGGCCTCGTCCGCGCCGGGGCGGACCTGCTCGGCGCTCGCGCGGCCGCCGAGGACCAGCGAGAGCGCACCCACGACGATGGACTTGCCCGCGCCCGTCTCGCCGGTGAGCACGTTGAACCCAGGCTCGAGCCGGAGCTCGAGGGCGTCCATCAGGATGAAGTTCTTGACCCGAAGCGCTACCAGCACAGCGGCGGGAGGATAGAAAGCTTTCGACCCGTCGTCAGCGGATCTTCACCTGCTTCATGACGGTGACCGGAATTCCTTCGAAAGGCGGCACCGCGACGTCGCGGAATGCAGCGGCGATGCACCCGGCGGTGGCGGTCCCGACCAGGTCGCCCCCCTCCACGCGCGCCGACATGGCCTTCCCCGTGGGCGCGAAGGTGACGGCCACGCGGGCCGTGCCGGTGAGGCCCTCGCCGGTGCACCCGGCGGCGGCCGCCGCCGCGGACGCGAGGACGCTGGACGCCGCGCTCTGATCGAAGCGCGCTGGCTCGTCCTTCGCCGGAAGGAGCGGCGCGCCCGGCGGCGGCTGCTTGCCCGTCGGCTTGGCGCGCTCGGGCTCGCTCGGCGCCGTGGCCCGGGCAGGGCGCTCGGCACCATCAGGCTTCTCGCTGGCTCGCGGCGCGGAGGTCGCCGCGGGCGCGGCGGTCGCCGTTGGCGCAGCGGTGGCCGCTGGCGCGGCGCTCGCCGCCGGCGCGGTGGTCGCTGCTGGCGCGGCGGTCGGCTCGGGTGCCGCCCCAGGAGCAGCCCCTGCCTGCACGGGCTGCGGCGGTGCAGCTGGCTCGCCGGCCGGACCGGCGGAGGCGGCCAGCGCCTGCTCCGCAGGGCCGGGAGCGGCGGCCGGCGGATCCGCGGCCGGCTCGTCATCCAGGGACGGCTCCCGGTCGGCGGTCTGGCCAGCGGGAGCCGTCGCGGCCGGCGACGGAGGCGGCGCCGCTTCGAGCGCGCCGCTGCTGTCTGCGTGGGCGTTCTGGGTCGCCACGGCGCTGGACGAGCGGCCGTGAGCCTGCGCGAGGTAGAGCGCAGCGCCGAACACGATGAAGACGACGGTCACCCAGCCGGCGAGCGCCAGGTTCTGGCGCGATGCCGGCGTCGAGAAGGCGCGCAGCT
Source organism: Sorangium sp. So ce124 (assembly GCF_051525235.1). Taxonomy (NCBI): domain Bacteria; kingdom Pseudomonadati; phylum Myxococcota; order Polyangiales; family Polyangiaceae; genus Sorangium; species Sorangium sp. So ce124. The sequence goes on along the minus strand of NZ_CP150312.1, from coordinate 1,627,429 downwards.
TCTCGGATACGAGGGAGCCGGCCGTGATCGAGGTGCGCACCGGCGTCTCTTCCCCGGACGACGTGTGTCCCTCGACGGCAGGGAGCTCGGGCTCGACGGGCTGCGCGGGGAACGAGGGGTCCGAGCTCCGCCCAGCCGCGGCGTCGTCGAACAGCCCGCCGTTGATGCTCAGGATCTCGTCATCGGCCCGGTCCTCGTTGCGGCGCGCTTCACCCTCCGCGCCGGGCGGCGGCGCCATGCTGCGCAGGTCGATCAGGCCCGAGGTCTCCTTGCGCTCGGCGCGCCCGCGAGGCTCGGTCTGGCTGGGCCAGTCGCCCGCCGCGTGGGCCGTCGACCGCGGGGAGAGGTTCGTGAGCGCGAGGGGCTCGTACGACGGCCGCTCGTCGCTCCCCTGATCCCGCTGCCCTCCCGCGGCGCCCTGCGCCTCGGCCGCCTTGGACCTGGCGCGGTCTCGCCGCTGCTCCTCGGCGGCGCGCGGCGAGCTCGCGGCCGGCGACGGGGCGAGCGAACCCAGCAAGGCGAGGTCCGCTGGAGAGGCGTCGGCGGGCTGCGCGGCGCTCGGGCCGGACCGGGCGCGCCGCGCCGACGGCATGGGCTGCGGGGCGAGCGCCGCCATGGCCTGCACATCCTGGAGCCGGAGCTCGGGCGACGAGCGGTGCGACGACGGCCGGCCCTCGTCGATGGACAGCGGCGCCGACGGTATCTCGGAGAGCGGCGCCGGCGGCATCTCCGACGGCGGCGCGATGGGCCGCGAGGAGCCGCCAGCGCGCGGGACAGCGGCGCTCCGCGGACGCGCGAGCGCCGCCGTGACGCGCTGCTCGCGCCGCGCAGGCGGTCGCGCCGGGACCGGCGTGCGCGGGGTCGCGCGGGGTGCGGCGGCGGGCTCGAGCGGAGGCGCGGGCTGGCTCGCGCGCTCCTCCTCGAGGGCGTGCGAGCCGAACGAGAGCGAGGGCGGCTCGATCCCCGGAGAGAGCATCTGCGCGAGGTCCTGGATCGAGACGGGATCCGAGTCGGCGGGAGGGAGCGCGGACGGGCTCCGGCCGGCCGGCGCCGCCACGGCGCGGGGCGCGTCGTCCCAGGAGAGGCCGGCGAACGTGCGATGCCGCGCCGGGACCTCGCGCCGGCCCAGCCCGCCGTCCGGCGTCACGACGGCGTGCTCGAGCGAGGCCTCGGCCGCCGCGTCGAACGCATCCAGCGGGTGCGCCCTCGGGCTGGACTCGGGCGCGGCGTCCAGGTCCTGCTGGGCGATCCGCTCCGCGAGCGTGAGCCCTCGCCTGCGCGCGGCCGGCGCCGGCGCTGCGCGCCGCTCCGTGTCGCCCGCGGTCTCCAGCCGGCGCTGGATGTCAGCGCCCGGGAGCGTCGTCTCGGCGTCCAGCACATCGCTCGACAGCCCGGCCCCCGTCTCCGAGCGGCGCCCGGAGGAAGGCTTCACGCGCTCGGGCTCGCTCGATGGTTCCCGCCGGTCGCGTCCGTTCGCGGAGCTCGGAACGCCCGAGGGGGAAGACCGTGGCTCACCCCTCTCGGACGCTGACTGCTTGCTCTTCGCGCGACACGTCTTGCAGACAAACGGCAAGGACGGACGCATCTCGCGTCCTACACCGATCTCCACGTAGGTCCTGCAGAGAGAGCAGGCGAGTTGCACCTTGAGAAGAGAATCGCGCAGCTCGCCAGCACGCGCAATCTTCTTCACAGGTGACCAGGGCGGTCGTCCTCGGGTCCGCCCGCTCCGCCCGGCTCGGGGCCGCGGGATTCCGCCGGATCCCGCTGGATTTGCCTAAGCGGAGGGTTCGTCGGCGAGCGCGGGCACGGGCGCGGGCGGGCGCACCCAGCGTTGCTCCAACCACTCCAGCGAGACCGGCGCGCTCCGCAGCGCCGCGTCGACGGCCCGCGCGACCGGATCGGGGGCGGGGGCGGACCCGGAGGCGCGGGTCGACAGGATCCAGTTCGACAGCTCGTAGTGGTGGAGGAGCGGCGCGAACCGGTGGGCGTCGAAGCCGGCGAGGATCTCCGCGGCGCGGCTCAGGCGATCGCAGCGCACGAGCGCCGTGGTGACGTCGAACAGCAGGGCGCGGAGGTCCTCGAAGGCGCGCTCCGGGTCCGCGGACACGCCCTCCAGGAGCGCCTCGAACCCGGCGTCGGAGAGGCCGGCCGCCTCGGCCGCCTCGGCCATCGCGGGCACCTGCGTGGCCAGGAAGTCGGAGCTGGGAGCGTGCCCAAGGAGGCGCCCGACGAGGTACAGATCGAACGCGCTCGCGATGGCCTCGGCGAGCAGGAGCGACTCCGCGCTGGGCGGAGCGCCGCCGCCCGCGGCCGTGAGCGCGCGGTGGGCGAGGTGGTGCCACGCGACGTGCGCGACGACGTCGGCGGCGACCTGATCGCCGGCGATCAGGTCGCCTTGCTCGCTCTGGCTCCAGAACGTCAGGTTCAAGAAGACGACGCGATCCCAGCTCGCATCGCCCTCGGGCACGCGAAAGCGGTACCCGTCGCGCCGGAGTGCCTGCTTCAGATCGTCGTAGAGCGCGACGTGCCGGAAGGAGCGCTCGTCGTCGATGGTCAGCTCGTCCAGGGTCAAGGTTCGCAGCTTCACGCGGCGGACATTAGACCCGGAACGTTTCGTCAGCCACAGCGGAGGCCGGGGGAGGACGGCCCCGGCGGAGGCCTGGAAGAACCGGGCGGCGTCGCGTGTTTTGGGCCGAGGGCGGGGTTTTCCCGACCAGGGCCGCAAGTTCTCGCCCCTGGCCGGGTGTTGCAAGCGCCGCCGGCTTAGGCATGATGCGCCCGTTCCTGCGCCAGCCGAGGAGGCACACCGAATGATTTCCGTCAGGTCTCTCTGTTCTATCGCGCTCGTGCTCGTCGCCAGCGGTGCTGCCGGCTGCAAGGAGGACCCGCCTCCTCCCCAGCCGGAGCCGGCAAGCTCCGCGGCGGCGAACGCGAACAAGGGAAAGGCGAGCCTGCGGACGCCCGTGTCGCCGATGGCGAAGGTCGACCCGCAGTCGATGAAGGAATACCGCGTCGACGTTTGCTACTTCGGGACGCTCTCGCTGAAGCAGGCCCGCGACGCGTACCTCGCGAGCCTCGGCAAGGACGAGCCCAGCGAGAAGAAGATCCCGAGCTTCGGCAACGACGATCAGGCGAAGGCCGGAGACGCCGCGAAGGGCCCGCTCCCCGCGAAGGCGCCCGCCGCCGCCGCCGCGCCGAAGACGACAGGCCTGCCCGGCACCGCTGCGGCGCCGGGAGGCACCAGCGCCCCCGTCGCCAAGGGCCCGACGGCGCCGCCCGGCAAGGTGGATGAGCGCCGGCCTATCAACTTCAGCGCGCGCGCGCCGCACGAGCGCAACGCGCGCGCCTGCACCGTCGCCCTCAGCCTCAAGGAGCCGGCCATGGCGGACGTCGACGCCGCGCTCGCCGAGTACGCGCCGTTCGCGACCGAGCTGGCGAAGAACATCGCCGCGGCGGCCAACTACTACCAGCGCGAGGAGTACAAGAAGGACAGCTTCGCGAAGGGCAAGGAGCTCCACGCGAAGCTCGTCGCTGACTTCCAGAAGCTCGACGCGCACTCCGACAAGCTCGGCCTCGCGGTGTCCGCGTGGCACTCGTCCCACCTGCCCGACCTCGCGAAGGCGGAAGCGGGCCAGAAGGAGGCGATCACGGCCCTCGAGGACGCGCGCGCGCTCATGCTGATCCTCGCCAGCAAGAGCGTCGATCCCGCGGCGGAGAAGACCGCGCTCCAGAAGCTGGAGACGTCCGCGGCCGCGCTCAAGGAGTACGGCTCGACCCACCAGACGGACCCGTGGGCCAAGATCATGGAGCCCGCCCTCGCCGGCTTCATCCGCGACGTGAAGGCGGCGGAGCCCAAGCTGACGGACAAGGGGATCACCTCCCCTGCCCTGTTCCTGCCGGTCGTCACGAGCTTCGTGTCGGTGATCGAGGGGAAGCACCGCGCGCTCTCCCGCTCGCTCATGGCGAAGAGCCAGGCGGCGACGCGCGAGGCCGCCGGGGCCGTGCAGCCTGCCGCGCCTGCCGCGCCGGCCGCCCCCGAGCCCGAGAAGGAGTGACGCGCCCGGGCGCGCTCCCCGCGAGGGGGGCGCGCGCCTCCCTCGAGGGAGGCACGAGCGCGACCGCGCCGCGCCTCCGCCGGGGGCGCGGGCGCGATCAGAACGGGCGGCCTGTGCGGCGGGCGATCGCGAGGCGGTAGAGGGCCTCGTACTGCCGCGCGGCTTGCGCCCAGCCGAAGTTCTTCTTCATCGCCCGCAGCTGCATCGACCGGAAGTAGGCCGGGTCGGCGCGGTAGAGGTGCACCGCCCACGCGACGGTGTTCCCGAGCGCGCTCGACGACATCTCCTCGAACTTGAAGCCCGTGACGTTGTTCTCGACCGTGTCGTCGAGGCCGCCGACCGCGCGCACGACCGGCAGCGTCCCGTAGCGCTGGCTGTACATCTGGTTCAGCCCGCAGGGCTCGTAGCGCGACGGCATCAGGAAGAGGTCGGCGCCCGCCTCGATGCGGTGGGCGAGCCCCTCGTTCATGCCGACGTAGACGCGGAAGCGGTCGCTCGCGCCGGAGATCCGCGAGAAGAGGTCCTCCGCCCAGCGCTCGCCGGAGCCCAGGACGATGAGCTGGACGTCGAGCGAGAGGATGTGATCGAGCGCGCCCGCGAGGATGTCGATCCCCTTCTGGGTCGCCAGGCGGCTGATGAGCCCGAGGAGCGGGACGTCGGGGCGCTCCTCGAGCCCCATCTCTCGCTGGAGCGCCGCCTTGCAGAGGCGCTTGTTGCCAAGATCCTCGGCGGAGAACGGCGCCGCGATGTGGGGATCGGTCGCGGGGTTCCAGATGGAATCGTCGATGCCGTTAAGGATCCCGATCACGTCGGTGCCGCGATCCCGCAGCACGCCGTCGAGCCCCTCGCCGCCCTCCCACGTCTGGATCTCCTGCGCGTACCTGGGGGAGACCGTGGAGACGAGCGTGGCGTTGTAGATGCCGCCCTTGAGCAGGTTGATGCTGTCGTACGCCTCCAGGCAGAACCTGTGGAACTGATCCCATCCGAGCCCGGTCGTGGGGAGCTGTCCCTTGTTGAACCAGCCCTGGTAGCCGAGGTTGTGGATGGTCAGCACGGACGCGGCGCGCGCGAGCGGCGACCGGTGCTCGAGCACGTTGAGGTAGAGCGGGACGAGCGCCGACTGCCAGTCGTGGACGTGGACGATGTCCGGCCAGAACTCGAGCGCGTGGCAGAGCTGCAGCGCGCCGCGCGAGAGGAGCGCGTAGCGGGCGAGGTTGTCGCCGAACTCGCCGTGCGCGTCGCCGTAGATGCCGTCGCGATCGTAGAGCACGTCGTGCTCGAGCAGGTACACGCGGGGCGCAGGCGCGCCGGGCGTCCCGGGATCGAGGCGCGTCTCCCAGACGGCGGTCCACGCCTCGCCGCCGCCGAGGGGCACGCCGAGCGAGAGCGGTAGGCGGTGCGGCACGAAGCGCTCCGCCGGAGGCTCGCCGTCTCCGCCTCGGGCCGCGTCGGCCGCCGGGACGGCGTCGGCAGCCGGGGCGGCATCGGCAGCCGGGGCGGCATCGGCAGCCGGGGCGGCATCGGCCGATGGAACCGCGTCAGCCGCTGAGCCAGCGAGCCCATTGCCGGCGGCCGCAGCGGCGACGGCCGGCGCGGCGACGGCCTCGCTGCCCGCGGGCCGCTGCTCGGCGAGCGCGATCTGGCGGGCGAGGTAGCGCTTGGCGACACGGTACGCCGGCATCACGACGCGCACGTCGTGACCGGCCGCGGCGAGCGCGATCGGCAGCGCGCCCGCCACGTCGGCTAGACCACCTGTCTTGCTGAAGGGAACGCACTCGGACACCACGAAGAGAATTTTGAGGCGCGGCATGGACATGGGGAGGAGGGGGAGCGCGCCCCCGACTCAAGGCGAGCGCGTCGCGTTCCTTCTACCAGCTTCGCGCGCGATCTTGACCACGCGATCGACAGAGCGCGCGAGACCGAGCGCCGACGTGTCCACCGCGAAGTCGGCCTGCTCATAGAGCGCGCGCCGCGCCTGGAAGAGCGCCCGGAGCTCCTTCATGGCGTCGGCCCGGTTGGCCATGGGGCGCGCGTCCCCCTGCTCGACCACACGGCGCCAGTGGTCCTCGGGTGTCGCCCGCAGCCACACCGTCACCGCACAGCGCCTCAGCCGCTCGAAGGTCGCCGGATCGGTCACCAGGCCGCCGCCCGTGGCCACGATCCCGTGGACGCGCGCGCCTTCGAGCCGCGCGAGCTCCTCGCGCTCCAGCCGCCGGTAGTAGGCGTTCCCGTGGATCTCGAACAGGGCGGCGAGGGTCATCCCCGCGCGCGAGGCCACGAGGCCGTCGAGCTCGAGGAAGGGCACGCCGAGCCGCGCCGCGGCGCGGCCGCCGATCGTGGTCTTGCCGGCCCCGCGCAGGCCGAGCAGCGCGACGAGGGGCGCGCCCGCCCCTCCCCCCGCCTCGCAGGCCGACCGGCCGCGCGGCGGCGCCTCCTCGCCGAGCTCGCCCGCCGAGAGCAGCGCGGCGGCCGAGGTGCCCAGCGCGCGGCCGATGTCCTCGAGCCGCACCACGGAAACGTTCGCCCGTCCGCTCTCGAGCAGCACCAGGAAGCGCTCGCTCACGCCGGCGAGCTCGGCGAGCTCGCGCAAGGTGAGCGCGAGCTCCGTCCGCCGCTGCCGGAGCCGACCGCCGAGGCGCGCGAGGATCGGCGGCGCGCCGTCCGCCTCGCCGGCCTCCGGCCCCTGGCCTGCGCGCGCCCTGCGCGATGTCTGACGGGACGCCATCTCGTCGGTGCAATATATTTCATGAAAGCCGGACCAACAAGAACTATACTGCTTGACTGAACCCCGGCGCGGTGGTGGGCTCGTCGGGTATGGAAGCGACCACCTCTCCTCCTTCCGCGGCGCCGGCGCCGCAGACCAGGGCCCGGGAAGACGGCTCGTCCGGCGAGGACGCGCCCCTCCGCTTCGAGACGGAGCCAGGTCGTTACAGGCACTGGAAGCTCTCGTTCGAGGGGGCGATCGCGCGCGTGGCGATGGACGTCGACGAGGACGCGGCGGCGCGGCCCGGCTACCAGCTGAAGCTCAACAGCTACGACATCGCGGTCGACATCGAGCTCGCCGACATCGTGCAGCGGCTGCGCTTCGAGCACCCCGAGGTGAAGGCGGTCGTCGTGACGAGCGCGCAGCCGCGGATCTTCTGCGCGGGCGCGAACATCTACATGCTCGGGTCGTCGACGCACGCGTTCAAGGTCAACTTCTGCAAGTTCACGAACGAGACGCGCCTCGCGCTCGAGGAGGCGTGCTCCGAGAGCGGGCAGCGCTACCTCGCGGCGCTGAACGGCGTCGCCTCGGGCGGCGGCTACGAGCTCGCGCTGGCGTGCGAGGAGATCTTCCTCTCCGACGACGGGAGCAGCGCCGTCTCGTTCCCGGAGACGCCGCTGCTCGCCGTGCTCCCGGGGACCGGGGGGCTCACGCGGCTTGTGGACAAGCGCAAGGTGCGGCGCGACCTCGCGGACGTGTTCTCGACGCTGGCCGAGGGGGTGCGCGGCAAGCGCGCGGAGCAGTGGGGCCTCGTCGATCGCTCGATCCCGAAGAGCCGCTTCGAGCAGGCGGTGGCCCAGCGCGCCGCCGAGCTCGCGGCGGCGACGCCGGACAGGGCGGGGCCCGGGGTGAGGCTCCCGCCGCTCGAGGCGCGGCGCGCCACGGCGGGCGACGTGTCCACCTGCGACTACCGCCACGTGTCGATGAAGGTCGACCGCGCCGCGAGGACCGCGGAGATCCGCGTGCTCGGGCCGGACGGCGAAGGGCGCGAGGTGTCGATGGACGCCGCGGAGATGCGCCGGGCGGGCGCGGACCTGTGGGCGCTCCGCGCGTTCCGCGAGCTCGACGACGCGCTGCTCGACCTCCGCTTCAACCACCCGACGGTGGGCCTCGTGCTCCTGCGGACGTCCGGCTCTCCCGCCGCGGTGCGGGCCGCGGACGAGGCGCTGTGGGCGAGCCGCGACGACTGGTTCGTGAAGGAGGTGCTGCTCCACATGCGGCGCGTGCTCAAGCGGCTCGACCTCACGGCGCGCAGCGTGTTCGCGCTGATCGAGCCAGGCTCCTGCTTCGCGGGGAGCCTGTTCGAGCTCGCCCTCGCGGCGGACCGCTCCTACATGCTGGACGGCGGAGGGGACGAGGGGCAGGCAGGGGCGCCCGCGTCGCCCGCGTCGCCCGAGTCGCCCGCGTCAATTGCGCTGAGCTCGCTGAACTTCGGTCCGCTCGTCATGTCGAACGGCCTCACGCGGCTCGCGTCGCGCTTCCTCGGCGCGCCGGAGCGCGTGGCAGCGCTGAAGGAGAGGACGGGCCTCCTGTCCGCCGAGGAGGCGCTGGAGGAGGGCCTCTGCACCTTCGCGCCGGACGCGATGGACTGGGACGACGAGGTGCGGCTCGCGATCGAGGAGCGGGTGAGCCTGTCGCCCGACGCGCTCACCGGGATGGAGGCGAGCCTGCGCTTCTGCGGACCGGAGACGATGGAGACGAAGATCTTCTCGCGGCTGTCGGCCTGGCAGAACTGGATCTTCCAGCGCCCCAACGCGGTGGGCCAGCGGGGCGCGCTGACGGTGTACGGGCGGCCGGAGCGCCCCGAATTCGACTGGAGGCGGACATGAGCGCGGTGGTCAACTCGGAGAGGATCCCGAACAACGTCGACCTCGGGTCGGACAGGAAGCTGCAGCGCGCGCTCGAGGCGTGGCAGCCGAAGTTCCTGGACTGGTGGCGGGAGACGGGGCCCGAGGGCTTCCAGGCGGACGACATCTACCTGCGCACGGCGATCAGCGTCGATCACGAGGGGTGGGCGCATTTCGACTACGTGAAGATGCCGGAGTACCGCTGGGGCATCTTCCTCGCGGATCGGGTGGCGGACCGGACGATCGGCTTCGGTGACCACCTGGGCGAGCCGGCGTGGCAAGAGGTGCCGGGGGAGCTCCGGAACATGCTGCGGCGCCTGGTGGTGACGCAGGGGGACACGGAGCCCGCGAGCGTGGAGCAGCAGCGGCTGCTCGGCCAGAGCTGCCCGAGCGTCTACGACCTGCGGAACCTGTTCCAGGTGAACGTCGAGGAGGGGCGGCACCTCTGGGCGATGGTGTACCTCCTGCACAGCCACTTCGGCCGCGACGGCCGGGAGGAGGCGGAGGCGCTCCTGGAGCGGCGCAGCGGCGACCCGGACAAGCCGCGGATCCTGGGCGCCTTCAACGAGCCGTGCACGAACTGGCTCTCGTTCTTCATGTTCACCTACTTCACGGATCGCGACGGCAAGTACCAGCTGCTCGCGCTCGCGGAGAGCGGCTTCGATCCGCTGTCGCGCACGACGCGGTTCATGCTGACCGAGGAGGCGCACCACATGTTCGTCGGCGAGACGGGCCTGCTCCGCATCGTCGAGCGCACCTGCGAGCTGATGAAGCGCAACAGGAACGAGGACGCGCGCGCCGAGGGCGGCATCGATCTGCCGACGATGCAGAAGTACCTGAACCTCTGGTACTCGCTGTCGCTGGACCTCTTCGGCGGGGAGATCTCGTCGAACGCGGCGTCGTTCTTCGCCTCGAGCGTGAAGGGCCGCGCGAAGGAGGCGTCGTACGACGACCACCGGGCGCTCGACGGCGTGTACGTGTTCGACGTTCCGCACGTGCCGCACGTGCCGCAAGCGCCCGCCGCCGGGGGCGGCGCGGTGACCGGTTGGCGGCGCGAGGAGGTGCCGCTGAGGAACGCGATGAACGAGGTGCTGCGCGACGAGTATGTGGCCGACTCGCAGCGCGGGATCGACAAGATGAACCGGGTGATCGAGGCGTCGGGCGTGTCGTTCAGGCTGAGCCTGCCGAGCCGGCGCTTCCACCGGAGCTCGGGGATCTACGCGGGGCTCCACTTCGACGTCGACGGCAACCCGCTCTCGAAGGAGGAGTGGGAGCGCCGGCGCGACGCGTGGCTGCCGACCGCGAGCGACGAGGCCTACGTGAAGAGCCTGATGGAGAAGCCGGTGTTCGATCCGAAGCAGATGGCGAACTGGATCGCGGCGCCGGCGAAGGGGCTCAAGGGCAAGCCCGTCGACTTCGAGTACGTGCGGCGCGGCTAGGGCGCGCCCGCGTCAGGGGGAGGGGCGCCCGCGTCGGGGGGAGGGGCGCCCCCGCCTGCGGGCGCCTTCTTCGGCGGGCCGCCGTGCTCGGCGGCGAGCTTCTTCACGAGCCCGTCGAGGAGCACCTGCTCGTGGTACTGCGGCATCGCCGGGAGCTGCACGGCGACGTGCACCCCGGCGCGGCCGTCCACGACCTCGATCGCCCCCTGCGTCGCCCTGCCGCCGCTCTCCGGGCTCCGGTACTCGAAGAGCAGGTAGCCATTGGAGACGTCCTTCTCGACGATCTTGAAGCCGAGATCGACGCGCACGAGGCGCAGCGCCGTGCCGAAGGTCTGCTCGAAGGTGTAAGGCGACTCATAAGCGACGCTGGCGCTGGCGTGCCGCTCGCCGAGGCCGCTCGCCACGGGGACGGCGAGCGCGATGAGGACGACGAGCGCGATCGACGGGAGGCGGCGCATGACCGCGGCGTAGAGGGGCTGGCGAGGGCGGGCCAAGTTCCTTGCTGCCGAGCGAGCGGCTATGCTGGCGTCGACCTCGATGGACCGACCCTACGTCGAGCAGCTCCGCATCCGGGGCTACGGCTGCGTCCAGGACGCGACGCTGGAGCTGACGCCGCTGCATGCGCTCATCGGGCCCAACGACAGCGGCAAGAGCACGGTGCTGCGGGCGCTCCGCACGCTCTCCTCCGTCCTCGAGCGGGCGCTCGGTGCGCCGTCGCCGGACACGCTCGGGCGCGCCGGCCCCACGAGCAAGGCCCCGGACGGCGCCGTGTTCGAGGTGTCGGCGGCGAGCACGACGTGGCGCGTCGAGCTCGACGCCGGGGGGCGGGTCCGGTCGATGTCGTTCCCCAGGGACCTCGAGCCCCCCTCCCTGCTCGACGACGCAGGCGGGGACGACGACGCGGGCGGCGGGCCCAGCCCCGAGCGCCCTGCCATGGACATCGTCCAGGCGCTGCGCGGGGCCCAGATGCTCCGGCTCGATCCCGACGCGCTGAGGGCCCCGCACCCGCTCATCCCCGACGGGCACCCGCTCTGCTTCGCCGACGAGCGCGGCACCGGCCTGCCGGCCGTCTACGACGCCGTCATCAGCCGCGACCTGTCGGCGTACGTCGATCTGAACGAGGAGCTCACCCGCCTGTTCCCCAGCGTGAAGAGCCTCCACCTCGCCAACCCGAGCTCCACGACGAAGGCCATCGGCGTGAAGCTCGAGGGCGGCGCCGTCGTGCCGGCGTCGCTGATGAGCGAGGGCATGCTGTACTACCTCGCCTTCGCGGCGCTGCCGCACCTCGATCCGATGCCCCTGCTCCTCGTCGAGGAGCCCGAGCACGGGCTGCACCCCGCGCGCATCGCCGACGTGATGCGCGCGCTGCGCCTCGTCTCCGAGAAGACCCAGGTCCTCCTCGCGACGCACAGCCCGCTCGTCGTGAACGAGCTGCAGCCGGAGGAGGTCACGGTCGTCACCCGCGCGGGCGAGCACGGAATGAGGGCCACGCGCATCCTTGAGACGCCGGGCTTCGAGGATCGGGCGAGGGTGTACGCGCTGGGGGAGCTCTGGCTGAGCTACGCCAACGGCGGTGACGAGGCGCCGCTCCTCGGAGGAGGGCCGCGGCCGTGATGAAGGCGCCCGAGCGGATCCGGGTCTTCCTCGTCGGCGAGGGCGAGAGCGAGCTGGGCAGCCGCGCCGGGGCGCCCGCCTACCAGTCGGACAAGCACCCCGGCGTGCTCTTCACGCTGCTCTCGCGCGTCCAGCCGAGCGGATGGGTCGTCGGCGGCGCCCGCGAGTGGAAGAGCATCCGGAAGTACCAGGCGCGCGGCGCGGCCCACGAGGACACGCACCACGTGCTGGGCGCGGCGCTCGACGCGCAGGAGGCGGGGTGCGAGATCCTCGCGTTCGCCCGCGACATCGACCGCGATCCGGCGCGCCGCGAGGCGATCGCGGAGGGCATCCGGCGCGTCTCGTCGGCCCTGTCCTCGCCGCCCGACGTGATCGGCGGCGTGGCCGCGCCGGCGCTCGGAGGCTGGATCCTCGCGCTGCTCGGCGAGAAGGCGACCGAGGAGATGTCGCCCCTCAGGGCGCAGGCGATGCTCGCGGCGAAGGGCATGATGCCGGGCGACGGCGCCGCCATGGTGCGCGTGACGGAGGACGCCGACCTCGACGCGGTCCCCCCGGACGCCACGTCGCTCGGCGAGTGGCTCGCGCGCGCGCGCGCCGTGCTGCCGCGGCGGGCAGGCCGCGGCGTGAGGTGAGCGCTGACGCTCTCACGATGGAACAGCCGTGGTCGGAAGGGGCTACCCCAGAAGTCGAGGCGCGCGAGCTGCTTCGGCAGCGACCTTGCCTAGCGCGCGAACGGCGCGCGCGGAGGCCGGCCTGCCGCGTCAGCGGCGGCGGCACTGCGGCGGCGCGGAGAGCGCGGCCCTCGCCGCCTCGCGCAGGCCGTGCGGCGTGTCCTTGTCGAGGAGCGGCTTGAGACGCGCGGGCAGATCCGCAGGGTGCACCGACCCGAGCGCCGCGAGCGCCGCCGAGCCGAGCCGCTGATCGTGCTCGCCGATGGGCGACTTCGCGCGGAGCGCGAGCCGCGTCCACAGGTCGACCGAGCTCGCGTCGCACATCGCCCCGAGCGCGAGGATCGCCCGCGCGCGCACCTCGACGTCCTCCTCCTTGTCCTCCGCCCGGTCGCGCACGACCTCGATGTGCGCGGTCGCGCGGTGCGCGCCGAGGCCGTCGAGCGCGTGCTGGCGCACCTCGGGCGAGCTGTCGGCGAGCGCCCCGACGAGCGCCCGGTCGCCCGCCGTCGTCGCCGGCATCGCGCCGATCGCAAGCGCAGCGCCGCCCCGGATGAACGTCCACGGGTCCGAGGTGAGCCGCGCCGCGAGCGCCTCGCCCGCGCCAGCAGGCAGCTTCGCGCCGGCAGAGACCGCGCGCGCGAGCGCCACGATCGCCGCCTCGCGCACGCGCGCGTCCGGATCGGAGGCCGCCGCGAGCAGGTCCGGCGCGAGCGCCGGCACGTCCGCCGCGACCTCCGCCGCGCGGAGGCGCACGTGCGCGTCCGCGTCCTTCCGGAGCGACGCCCGGAGGTACGCCTCCGCCGGCGCCTCGCCCGCGCGCGCGAGCGCCGCGGCCGGCGCCTGCAGCAGGTATCGCCGCTCGAAGGGAGCGCCGCCCGCCGAAGCGAGCGCCTGGAACGCCGCGCCGCCGCCCTTCACCCGCCCGAGCGCGGGCCCGAGCGCGCGCAACAGATCGAGCTGCGCGTCCTCCGGCCGGGCGCGGAGCCGCTCGAGCTGCACCTCCTCCTCGACCACGGAAGCGGCCCGCTCGCTCCGCGCCGCGAGCGCGAGCGCAGCGCGGAGCTCCCTCCGCGCTCCGCCGCGCGCCCCGGCGAGGGCGTCGAGCAGCGCCGGGATCGCCTCGGCCGGCGCAACGAGCGCGAGCTCCCGGGCCGCCGCCACCCTGGCCGCGGGCGCGCCCGCCTTCACGATCTCCGCGAGCGCCGGCGCGGCCGCGCGCCCGCAACGGCGGATGCGATCGCGCGCGTGGTGGAGCTCCGGATCCGGCTCTGGCGGCGCGGCGCGAGGGGCGCGCCCCGGCGCCGATGCCAACCCGGACGCGCGCCCCGCGGATGCCGCGCCGGGTGCGAGCTGCGCCGCCGACGCCGCGCCGGACGCCAGCCGCGCGGTGAGGAACGGGATCTGCACCGCGCATGGCGCCGTGTCGATCACGCCCCGGGCGAGCTGCCTGCCCGCGGGGTCGAGCCTGTCATAGCCGGCGATCGCCGCCTCGACCGCCTCCGGTCCGCCGCGCGCGAGCAGCGCCGCCGCCGCCCTGGATCGCTCACCGCCGCCCGCGAGCGCGCCCACGAGCGCCGCCGGGTTCTGCCCGTCGAACGCCGTGCGCGCCGTGACCTCGGCGATCGTGACCCGCACCTCCGGAGCGGAGGGCGCGCCGCGGCCCCCGGCCCCCGCCGGCGCGTACGCGTCGTCGAGCACGACGGCGATGCACGAGGCCTTGATCTCCTCGGGGAGCTTCACCTCGTAGCCGGCGGACTCCTTGAGCCACGCGTCCTCGGGCAAGCTCACCTGGAAGAGCCGATCGGGCGTCGCCACGAAGAGCGTGCGCGGCGCGGCGCCACCCTCGACGCCATCGGACGGCTTGATGCGCAGGCCGAGGCCCGTGATCCCGACCTCGTCCGCCGACGAGAACGACACGAACTCGCCCCGGCCCGCGCCCACCTTGCCCTCGGACCACGCGGTCTTCGGATCGCCGTCGGCGATCTCCGCGAAGCGCTTGCCGACCGCGCTCGACGCGGCGGTCGGGCGCAGCAGCCGGAAGGTAGCCACCGGCGCGTCGGCGTCGCGGCGCTCGGCGACCACCTTGCCCGCGGCGCGCCGCTCCTCCGCCGAGAGGTTCTGGAAGCTGGCCCCCTTCAGGAGCATCATCGTCCGGGGATCGACCTCGCTCGCGCCGACAAGCGCCGGCCGCCCGCAGAGGGTCACGTCGTCTCGCAGCTGCCCGAGGAGCACGCGGTTGCCGCTGCCGAGCGGCTCCACGACCACGGCGTCGCTCCGCCCCTCGCCGTGCTCCCCGGTCGCGACGCCGGTCCAGCCGCTCCAGAGCACGAGCGGCTCCGTCCCCTTCCCCGCGAGCGGCGCCGCGAGCAGCATCACCCAGCTGCCGCCCGCGCCTTCCGGCGCGCCGGCGCCCGCCGGCTTTCCTGCGGCCGGCACCTCGATCTTGGCGAGGCGCTTGCCGTCGGCCAGGGTGACCGGCACGACGCGCGCGCCGCCGAGCAGCGGCGCCACCTCGGACGGCACGGCGAGGACCTTGCCTCCGTCGGGCGCGCACGCCGCCGCGGCTGGACAGGCGCGGGCAGTGACCCCGCCCGCATCGATGCGGACAGCGAGCGCCTGCTGGCCCGCCGCGTGAGGGAGCACCACGGGCGCGACCTGCGCGGCGGCGCTGCCACCGACGGCGGCGGAGGCTGCGATCAGCCCGGCCGCGGCGCCAAGGCGAGGCCGCCGGAAACGAAACGGCGATCTGGACATGCGCGCCATCCTAATCGCCCGGCGCGGCGAGACCCCTCGAGAGTTGGCGCCTCGAGCACAGCGCCGCTCCCACCCGGACCGGCGCTGCGTCGCGTCGTCCGGGCTTGCCCGCCGCGCCCGGCGGGCCCGCGCGCCCTCGCTACTTCGGCGTCTCCGAGGCGGGGATCCAGAAGCCGCCCTCGTCCGGCGGCGTCATCCCGAGCGCCTTCGGGAGCACGTTGGTCCAGCCCGCCACCGTCTCGAGCAGGTAGATCTCCGCGCCGGCCTCGATCTCGCCGATCGGCTTCTCCTTCTCGTCGCGCCGCGCGCGCACCGGGATGGCCCTCGTCGCCTTCACGATCGGCGGCGCCTTGTCGAGCGCGAGCTGCGCGCCGGCCACCGCGGTCGTCGGCGGGATGTACTGGTCCATCATCTCGCCCTTCTTCAGCGGCTCGAGATCCTTGAGGCGCGCCCAGGCGTCGATCGTGAGGTCGCCCCGCGACATGATGTGGACGAAGCCGGGCTTCGCCTCGGTGCTCCAGAAGAGCTGGGCCGCCCCCTCCAGCATCTTCAGCGTGAAGATCACGTCGCCGCCAGCGCGATCGAAGAGCTCGATCGTCGACGTCTTCATCAGGTAGCCGCGCGCGCTGCCGGGGATCTCCATCTTCATGGAGACGCCGCGCTGCAGCGCGAAGGCGTCGCAGGGCGCCGAGGCCTTCGCCGTCTGCCCCTCGGACCCGGAGATCAAGAGCTCCGCGCGCAGCGAATCACCCGTGGCCGCGACGAGCTTCACCTTCTGCGCGCTCGAGATCCACACGTGCCCGGCGATCACCGGGATGTCGCGCGTCGTGAACACAGCGACGTCCGAGGGCGCGATATAACCGTCGATCCGCAGCGCAGGCGAGCTGTCCGACGTGCTCAGCCGCGCGCGGCCCGCCGCCGGATCGGCCGGGATCGCGCTCAGCGTCATCGGGACCAGCGCGCCGGTGAAGCTCGCGACCGCCCGCCCGCCGCTCGGCGCGTCATGCAGCCGGGCGCCCTTGGCCACCGGCGCCGTCCCCTTCAGCTTGCACGCCGGCCCCGACACCGCCTGCCCGACCGTCGCGGTCGCCTGTGCGGCCGCCCCCGTCACCTGTGCGGCCGAGACCACCACCTGGGCGGGCTCTGCCCTCGCCTCGGAGACGGCCGGCGCGCCCGGGAGCCCCGCGCAGAGCCCCCCCCCAAGAGCCAGAAGACCGAGTCCCAGAACGTTGCTTCTCATCCACTTCCTCCGACACAGGCCGGCAGCCCGGCTCGCGCGGCGAGCCCGAGCGCGGTCTCCACCTGTCGAGTCTCCCTGGAACCGCCGGCCAGCTCTGCGCGGCGGAGCACTTCAGGGCCGCCCGGCACGCCGAGCCGCCCCTGCCGTTGGTCGGATCATCCTAGCGGATCATTCAGGCCTCGCCCGAGAAAGGTCCTCCACCGCAGCGCTTCGAGCGTTTCGGGTGTATGGAGCAGGGCGCCCGACGCGGCACGCGCCGGGTCGCCCGGCTGGACGGTACCTGCCTCCCCGGGAAGCCACGCCATGCACGGATTCGATCTCGCCTTCGCCTCCCCCCGCAAGCTCCCCCGCGCCCGCGATCTGCGCGGCAACGTCGCCGTCCTCGATATCGCCTTCGCCTCGGAGGCGGGGGGCAAGAGCTTCGAGACGGTCACTCTCCCCCTCATCCAGGACCTCGGACCGCGGCTCGCCGCCTGGGTCGACCACCACGACAGCGCCCACCACGCGCGCTTCGCCGGCGATCCCCGCTTCGTCCTGTCGACCAAGGCCGAGCACGGCGCCTGCCCCGAGATGATCACGCCGGAGCTCGTCGCCCGCGCCGGGCGCGTCGACACCCTCGTCTGCCACGTCGACTTCGACGGCCTCGCCAGCGGCGCGAAGTGGATGCGCGGCGGCGTCGAGCCCTACCCCGGCTGCGACGACGACGCCCGCGCCATCGACACCCGCATCGGCGTCCCGGGCCCGGCCGCCACCCGCATGGACCGCGCGCTCCGCGCCCGCCCCCGCGATCAGGCCCTCTTCGGCCTCATCGTCCGGCACCTCGCGTCAGGCCTCTCCGACCCGTCGCTCTGGACCCCCATCGACCAGGCCGGCGCCGAGCTCGCCACCATGGAAGCCGAGACCCGCCGGATCGCGCTCCGCTACGAGCGCGTCGAGCCGGGCCTCGTCCTCGTCGACGCCTCCCAGCGGGGCGGGGCCTACGACAAGACCCTGCTCCTCCTCATCGGACAGGAGCGCGCGCCCATCTCCGTCGTCGTCGACAACGACAGCATCACCTTCGCCGCCCGGTTCGACAGCGGGGTGAACTTCCTCGAGACCTTCAAGATCTCCGGAGGGATGCCGACCCGCATCTCCCTCCAGCGCTCCCGGCTCCAGGACGCGCTCGTGGCCCTCGGGGTCAAGCCGACCGACGCAAGCCGGCTCGCCGCGACCCCCTGATCCCCCTCCTCACCGCGATCCCACCGACATCGTTGACGCTGTGGGCCTCGGCTGCTAGGGGGCATTGCAGATCTGCAATTTGCAATTCTGCAATGACCATCTGATCCGAGGCGTCACGTCTGCGCCGAGCGTGAGGGGTATGGCAGCGACAAACTTGTCTTCGACGGCGAGCAGCGGTGTCGACGAGCTCCTGTTCCGGAACGACTCCGTCTCGCTCTGTCTCCTGGTCAATCGACGGCACCGGACGCTCCGCATCGTCGACTTCCGCGCGGGACCTACGCCGTCCAAGCGGAGCTTCGTCCTGTCGACCGCCAAGCGCGAGGGGGTCGAGAAGATCTTCACGCTGGTCGAGCGCGACGAGGTGCCGACGTGGACCCGCCTCGGGTTCACGCGGGAGGGGTCGATCCCCGGCTTCTACAAGCGCAGCGACGCCTGGATCCTCGGGGCGGTCGTGTCCGAGATGACGTCGCGGCTGCGCGCGAGCGGCGACGGCGAGGAGGGCGGCGAGGGCGACGACGTCGCGGCCTCGCCGGCGGTCCTGCTCGCGGAGCGCACGATCGCCCGCGCGCGGCGGCTGCTCCGGGAGGCCGAGGGGCGGCCGCTGCCCGCGGTCAAGATCGCGCCCGCGAGCGGCGTCGAGCTGCGGCGCGCGGCCTCGGCCGCGCAGCGGGCAGGGCGGGCGCTGACGGGCTTCGAGCCGTTCGGGCGCGACGCGGTGCGGACGGGCTACGTGCTGTCCGCGCGGGGCGGCTTCACGCTGCACGCCGCGTGGGAGATGCAGTCGTGCTTCGGCAACTCGTTCCTAGAGCTCCTGAGCTCGCCGCGCCACGAGTCGGAGCGGCTCGCCACGACAGCCGCCATCGGCGCGCTCTGCGACCGCCTCGTCGAGGAGAAGGCCGTGAGCACGTTCACCTTCGCCCCTGCCGACGACCAGGAGCTGTGCGCCGCCCTCCTCGCGAACGGCTTCCGCCGCTCGGCCGTGCTGGCGCGGCACCTCGTCGTCGGCCGCGCCCGCAAGGACGCCATCCTCTGGGCGAAGAAGCTCGTCGCGCCCGAGGCCTGAGCCGCCGCCCGCGGGGCCAGGGCTACGGCGCGATCGTGACCTCGTACTCCTCGATGACGGTGTTGGCGAGCATCTCGTCCGCCATCGTCTTCAGCCGCTGCTCGAGGTCGGGCGCGCTGCCGAGCGAGGGGTCGAGCTCTATGCGATGGCGGTGCGCACCTGCGCCCCGCGACGATTCATGGGCGCGGCCGCGCCCGCCTCACACCCCCAGGTTGCGCGGGATGCGCACCGCCGGGTCCTCGAGGTCGGGGACGAACGCCGCCCCGGTGATCCGCTCGAACGCCTCGATGTAGCGGCGGGACGCCTCGATCCGGACCTCGTCCGGGATCGAGGGGATCGGCCCGTCGCCCTGGAAGCCGCGCGCGGCGAGCCAGCGGCGCACGTACTCCTTGTCGAAGGACTCCGGGTCCTCGCCGGCCGAGAAGCGCTCGCCGTAGGACGAGGCGAACCAGAAGCGGGACGAGTCGGGGGTGTGGATCTCGTCGATGACGACGATGTTCCCGTCCCGGTCCTTGCCGAACTCGTACTTGGTGTCGACGAGGATGAGCCCCTGCTCCGCGCACGCGCGGGCGCCATGCTCGAAGAGCGCGAGGGCCATCTCGGCGGCGGCGTCGAAGTCGCGCGGCGCGATGGTGCCGAGGGCGAGGATCTCCTCGCGCGAGGCGGAGATGTCGTGCCCGCCCTTCGGCGCCTTGGTGCTCGGCGTCAGGATGGGCTGTGGCAGGCGCTCGTTCTTCCGCAGGCCGTCGGGGAGCCGGTGGCCGCAGAAGACGCGCTCGCCGCGCGCGTAGTGCGTCCAGATGCTGGTCGAGGTCACGCCCGTCACGTAGGCGCGCACCACCATCTCGACCGGCAGGGGCACACACTCGATCGCCTCGAGGACGTTCGGGTCGGGCTGGGAGATCATGTGGTTCGGCGCGACGCTCCGCGTGCGCTCGAACCAGAAGGCGGACAGCCGGTTCAGCACCTGGCCCTTCAGCGGCAGCGTGCCGAGCACGCGATCGAAGGCGCTGATGCGGTCGGTGACGACGAGCAGGCGGCGGCCGTCCGGCGTCGTGTAGCAGTCCCGCACCTTGCCCTCGTAGCGGGCGAAGGGGCCCGCGAGCGAGGTGCGCTCGAGCACCCTGCCGAGCGCGGTGCGCAGATCGTCCTCGGTGACCATGGGGCGCGGCTTACCCGGGCTCGCGGGCCGAGTCGACAGGTTTCGCAGGCGCCGGCCGAGTTCCCTCCCCTGCGCCCGCCCTGGAGCCCCGTTGGTCTCCGGCCGGGGGGGTGGTAATAGGGCCGCCCATGGCAAACCGAAGAAAGATCGCCCTTATCGGCGCCGGCAACATCGGCGGGGAGCTCGCGGCCCTCATCGCGCGCAAGGAGCTCGGGGACGTCGTGCTGTTCGACATCCCCCAGAAGACGGACTTCGCGAAAGGCAAGGCGCTCGACCTCGAGCAGAACGGCGCCGTCCTGGGCTACGACGCCTCGATCAAGGGCACCTCGAGCTGGGCGGACTGTGCAGGGGCCGACGTCCTCATCGTCACGGCCGGCATCCCGCGCAAGCCGGGCCAGAGCCGTGACGACCTGGTCGCGACGAACCTGCCGATCATCCGCAGCGTGG
Organism: Sorangium sp. So ce124; assembly: GCF_051525235.1. Lineage (NCBI taxonomy): Bacteria > Pseudomonadati > Myxococcota > Polyangiales > Polyangiaceae > Sorangium > Sorangium sp. So ce124. The sequence goes on along the minus strand of NZ_CP150312.1, from coordinate 1,607,155 downwards.
CCGACGGCGCGAAGGAGCACTGCCCGAACGCGCTGGTGATCGTCATCTCGAACCCGATCGACGCGATGGTCTACGAGTTCAAGCGCCGCACCGGCTTCCCGCGCGAGCGCGTGCTCGGCATGGCGGGCGTGCTCGACAGCGCGCGCTTCCAGCTGTTCCTGGCGCGCGAGGCGAACGTCTCCGTGAAGGACGTGCGCGCGATGGTCCTCGGCGGCCACGGCGACGACATGGTGCCCATCCCGTCGGCGTGCACGATCAACGGCGTGCGCGCGACCGAGCTCATCAGCAAGGAGAAGCTCGACGCCCTTATCGCGAGGACCCGCAAGGGCGGCGGCGAGATCGTCCAGCTCATGGGGACGAGCGCCTACTACGCACCCGCCTCGAGCGCCGTCGCGATGGCCGAGAGCTACCTGCTCGACCAGAAGCGGCTGCTCCCCGTCGCGGCCTACCTGGACGGCGAGTACGGGTACAAGGACATCTTCATGGGCGTGCCGGTCATCCTCGGCGGCAAGGGCATCGAGAAGATCGTCGAGCTGCCGCTGACCGCAGAAGAGAAGGAGATGCTCGCGAAGAGCGCGAAGAGCGTGCAGGGCATCACCGACGTGGTGAAGGCCTCGAGCTAGCGCCGGACGCGCGGCGCGCCGCGCGCCACGAAGAGCACGCGCGCCAGGAGCGAGAGGGAGAGGAGAGAGCGAAAGGCTCTCCCTCTCCCTCGGCGTTTCAGCGGTTCACATCACACCGCCGTAGAGGCCATCCAGCACGGCCGTCAGCTCGCGCCGAGGATCGCGGGCGAGCTCGCCGGGGCTCGCGCCGCCCGCCGGCATCTCGGTGGCCGCGTCGCCGTCCCCCGCAGCGATGTCGCTGATGCGCTGGCAGATCAGGTTCATCATCTGCCAGCCCTCGGTGAGCGCGCCCCGCAGCGGGCCGAGGTCGAGGCCGGGGAAGCCCTTCAGAAGGCTGTGCCCGAGCTTGAAGTGCTCGGCGTCCACCTCGGCGTGCGTCGCGAAGTAGTCCGAGTCGGGGAAGATCTGCTGGGCCGCCGTGAGGAGGACGTCGGCGCAGCGCTCGATGACGAAGTGGACGAGGACCGTCCGCTCCTCGGTGGACGCCGAGCCCATCCGCTCGATGAACCAGGACGACGCCGCGGCGATGCCGCGGTCCCAGGACGGCGAGCTCCGCGGATCGTGCATCCGGGAGAGCCTCCGGTTGTGCCCGACCTCGTCGGCGAGGTGGCGCTCGGCGATCGCGATGGCCCCGGGGTGCGACTCGAAGACGACCCTGGCGCACAGGACCTTCTGGAACGCGTTCGACCAGATCTGGAGCGCGCCGAGCATCCGCCGCTTCACGTCGTCCCGGAGGGCGCGCTCGGACCGGATGAGCTGCATCAAGGGGCTGCCCGCGAACTCCCGCGCATGGACCTCGTTCTCCTCGACGAGGAGATCCACCGGGGACACGGCGCGATCCGGGGCCCCCTCCTCCACGCTGTCCTCCCGCCCGAGCGCCGCGCACAGACACGGCGTTTCCCAGCGAGCCTCGCTTTCATCGAACTCCTCGAAATGGACGGATAGAGCGGAGAGCCCGTCCGGCGCGCCGCCCACGAGCCCCTGAAGCCCGCCGGGAGGGACCATCACGACGTCTCCCGCCCGAACGCCCCGGCGCGAGTCCCCGATGACCTCGCCTGCGCCCTCTGTGATGACGAGCATGCCTTTGCCGGGGAGCGAACGAGGCTTGAGCGGCTGATCTTCGAGGAGGCGGATCCATCTCAAGGAGAGGCGGCAAGCCTCCGGCAGGTAAGCCGAGAGCTCCGAGTGTTTCCGGATATCCTTGAATAGCCCTAGCAGGGTGCGCTCATCCGCCTTGAGAGGCTCGATCGCGAGGATGTCGGCTGTGTTGACTACGCGCATCTACACGGTCCTCCGGGTCGACATGATGGTGTGTCGACTCTGCACGGCTTGATCGCTTGTGTCTAGATCACACTCGGGCATGGAGGCGAATCCTACGGGCCTGAAAAGGAAGAACTCCTGCAGTTCTTTTCATTCACACTTCCCGCTCCCCGCGCCGCTGCTTCTCAACATCTATGCTTTCCTGCTCGTCTGTTTCTCTGCGCCTCTGCTTCCCTGCCCCTCTGCTTCCATGATTCCATGATTCCATGATTCCATGATTCCGTGCTTCTATGCTTCCCTTGCTTCCCCGCTCACGTGTTCGGCCGCAGCGGAGGCGCCTGCGCGCCTATGGTCGGCGGGGGGCGCGGCCAGCGCGGGCGGACGACGCACGAAGCCCGGGACGGCCATGCGTTGTGGCAGGATGCGTGCATGAGCCAGCCGCAGCTCGTACCCGCCATCCGCCGCGCCACCGAGGCAGACCTGCCCGTGATCGTCCATCTCTTCTCGATCCCGGACGAGGGCAACGCGAAGACGGACCACCCCGGCCCGCCGCTCGATCCGCGCTACGGCGAGGCGCTCGCCGCCATCGCGGAAGATCCGAACAACGCGCTGCTGGTCGCCGAGGTCGACGGGCGCGTCGCCGGCGCGTTCCACCTGACCATCATCCAGTACGTGGCGAACCGCGGAGCACGCGTGGCGCAGATCGAGAACGTCATCGTGGACCCGGGCCTGCGGGGCCGCGGGATCGGCGAGGCGATGATGCGATGGGCCATCGACGAGGCGCGGCGGCGGGGGTGTTTCCGGGTGCAGCTCACCTCGAACAAGGCGCGGCTGCGCGCGCACCGCTTCTACGAGCGGCTCGGCTTCGTGGCGAGCCACGAGGGGATGAAGCTGAAGCTGTAGGCACGAGCCGCCGCGCGGCGGGCAGGATCGCCATGGCCCGAGAGGCGCCGCCTCAGCGGCCGCTCACGAGGAGCGGCTCCCCCTCGGCCCCGAGCAGCGACAGCGGGAAGACCTGCGCTCCGGCCAGCACGTCGCCGCAATAGAGCTCCACGTCGGGGCCGCGCAGCGGCAAGGCCGCGATCTCCTCCAGCGTGACCCAGCGCGCCTCGAGCGAGTGCTCGTCCGGCTGGCTCTTCGGGGGCGTGGCGTCCCGAGGGCGCGCGAGGAAGATCACCCGGAAGCGCGCCTGCAAGGGGCCCGGGCTGTGCTCGATGCGCAGGATGCCCTCCAGCTCCACCGGCACGCCGGTCTCCTCCAGCGCCTCGCGCCGCGCCGCCTCCGCGAACGTCTCCCCGGGCTCGACGCGGCCCGCCGGCAGATACCAGCGCTGGTCGTGCTTGCGCTCGTGCACGAGGAGGAACCGGCTCCGGTGCCTCACCAGAACCACAGCGATGCACCAGGTCGGGATGGCCGTGCGCGACATGATCGAACCTGCGACAGCTTATCCGGGGGCGCCGTTCGCCAGAAGGGGGGACGCGCGGACCGCCCCGGCGCCGCGCCAGCCGGAGCCGCAGGCCCGGGGGGCTCGCTCGGCACCGCGAACGCGGCGATGGTGAGCACCGCCATGAGGGCGCCGAACACGAGGAGCCCCATGAACAAGGCGATCCCGGCGTGCAGCGCCACGGTGGCGACGACCCAGGGCAGCCGCGTGCGGCGCGGCCAGATCAGGAAGCCATAGCCGATCTCCACGAGCAGCACCGTCCACCCGGCGACCGCCGCGAGCCAGGGGGCGTGGGCGAGCCACGAGAGGTCGAACTGCCGGTATTCCGGCAACATGACCGAACGCCAGATCGCCTCGCCGTCCCACCACGGCTCGCCCGCGGCCTTTCCCAGCCCGCTGACCAGGTAAGCAAACGAGAGATGCAGCTGCACCACGCGCAGCCCGAGCCGGGCCGCCGGCGTGGGTCCTCCCTGCACGCGCCCGAGCCGGCGATCCATGGAGAAGGCGGCCTCCGAGGGCACCCAGAGGAGATAGAAGAGAAAGATGCTGGCGAAGCTGTCCACGCCATAGACGGTGGAGCTCGCCGTCGTCACCAGCACCAGGTGGGTGAGCCACGCCAGGAAGGCCGCGGCCCTTGTGCACCAACCGCCCAGGAGCGCGGCGAGGGCAACCACGTAGATCACCCCCGTGCCCAGGATGACCGGATCCTCCCCGATCCCGAGCGGGGCGAGCAGCTCCACCGCCCAGCCGATGCGAGGCAGCTCGGTCCTCGCGAACACGTCGCGCAGGGGCCCCTGGAGGATCCCGGACCGACCGTAGAGCTCGAAGAGCGCGGGCGCGACGAGCGCCGCTTGAAGCAAGAGCACGGCCGCGAGCCCGATGCGGAGGGCCGCGAGCGGCGCCGCCGAGGCCGGCGCCAGCGCGAAGCGCTCGATCGAGCGGAGGACGCGCGCGCGCTCGCTGCCTTCGGCCGGCTCGTGGACGCAGTTCGAAGGGTCCTTCACCGCGCACCGCCGCTCGCCTCTCGAGAGGTCCGGAGCTTCGAGCGGATCATGAACTTCGCCTCGTACTGCAGGTTCCAGCTGGACCTCTTCCCCTCCCGGTACTCCCGCATCGACGGTAAATCGTACGTCTCCAGTCGGACGAGGACGCTCTCGGCCGCGGGGTGTCTCGCCAGCACCTTGCCCGCCCACGAGGCGGCGATCGAGCGCTGGATCGTCGGGTCCTCCACGTTCAAGAAAGGCGTGATGAGGTTCAGGATCCGGATCTCCGTCTCGCGGCTGGCGCCCGACTCGAGGGCGTCGGTGATGGTCGCGCCGCCGGCGTCCGAGACGTGAAAGCTGGCCCTCGGCAGCGGGGTGATGCTGTCAGCAAAGAAGGCATAGCCGCTCTCGGCCCCGGAGAGCGCGCCGTAATACGCGAGCGCCCGCGCCGGCCAAACATCTCCCTCGGGATAGATCTGGAGAGCCCCCATGACGACGAGGCCTAGATGGCCCACGACGGCGACCAAGGCTGCGGCGTGGCTCCGGCTGTTCGGTTTTTCCTCCATGCTGCTCCCTCCGGTAGTACCCGCTCGCGATCCTGACCGACGAGAGCGAGGCGAGATGGGGCCGCCCGTCGCGCTCTCCTGCCTCGCGGCGCCAGCGCCGCCACGCCGGCGCGCTCAACGCTTCATCCTGCCCCCATCGGGCGTCCACCGGCCGAAGGTGTGAGGCCCCATCGGACCGCCACCGGCCATGTCACCGTCAGTACCCGTACCAGAGACGATGCCAATGACCGTGCCAAGGACGATGCCAGTACCCGTGCCAATGACCGTGCCAGTACCCGTGCCAATGACCATGCCAGTACCCGTGCCAATGACCATACCAGTACCCGTGCCAGGGCCTGTACCAGGGCCGCTGGCGTGCAGGACGAGCGTCGGGTGCATCCGCGGCGACGGGAGCTCGTGTTTCCGCGACGAGGACGAGCTCCTCGACGGGCGTCGTGGTTGCGGCCGAGGCGAGCTGCGCTACCCCGAGGCATGCGAGCGTCGCGGCCAGCATGCCGATGATGTTGATGCGCTTCATGTTCATCCCCCCGTGCGACGGCTGCTCATGATGAGCGCCGAACATGGCCGTGCGTCCTCAACGTCCATGCAAGCCGCACGCCCCGGCCGCATCCGGCGGAGGGCCGTCGCTTCCCCTCTCGCGGGGTGACAATCACGATAAAAGACCCCATCGGCCGAGTATCCCGTCGGCGCACTACGCGATGTGTGACGAGAGAGGGAGAGTGCTGATCATGCAAGACAACCGGATCTCTCACGGGGCAAGCGCGCAATGAGGGCACACATCGTCCTGCCCTCGAACCACGCGGAGCTCATCGACCAGAGGCCGCGACCTGCCGCTCGAGGGTCACCTCCACGCAGCGCTCGCCGAGCACTCGGAGCCCCCGGGCGCTCCGGCCCACCGCGACGCCGACCATAGCTCACGCACCCTGCCCGGTGCGCGCGCCGCTCGATCCCATGAGGGCGCGCGGCTCGACGCCGGACGGCGACGGCAGCTCCTGCGCTATTCCTGCCAGAGAACGCCGAGCTCGATCTCCACGGCGTCGAACGGCGCCGCGCGCACGGTGACGTCACCCTCCCACGCCCCCACGCGCGCGAACCGCCCACCGTCGATGCGGTAGACCTCCAGGAGCCGGAGCCGCGGGTCGATCAGCCAGTAGTGCGCCACGAGTTCGCGCGCGTAGATCTCCATCTTGTCGCGGCGATCGAGCGCCTCGGTGGACGGCGAGATCACCTCGCACACCCAGTCGGGCGCGAGGAAGATCGCCGCGTTCCGCATCGGGATCTGCGGCATCCGGTCGCGGCGCCACGCGGCGATGTCAGGGATCACGATGTCCGGATCGGTGCCGAGGTGCAGCTCGGGCTCGACAAGCAGCGCCCACCGGCCAGGCCCCTTGATGCCCCGACGGAACGGCAGGTAAAGCTCGCCCGCGAGCACCGACGTCACGTTGCGGGAGAACACGGAAGGCCGCGGCGTCGCGTGGAGGACGCCGTTCAGGACCTCCGCCACCTGATTCGGCGGCGTGTCAAGCACATCCTGGTACGTGGCGCGACGGGCGCAGTCGGACATGCTCGGATGTTAGCATGCACGCCGCGCGCGGCGGCTCGCCCGGCGAAATTCCGTGAGCAGCCCCCCTCCGATCGCCGCGGGTTCGTTGTAGATTCCGCCGCCATGAGCGAAGCAGCCCCCTCCCCCACGCAACGCCCCCGTCCGCTCGTCCTCTGCATCCTCGATGGATTCGGCGAGCGCGAAGAAAAGGACCAGAACGCGATCGCCCTCGCGGCGATGCCGAACCTCGACGCGATCAAGCGGGACTCCGAGAAGACGCTGATCGGGACGAGCGGCCCCGACGTCGGGCTCCCGGTGGGGCAGATGGGCAACAGCGAGGTCGGCCACCTGAACTTCGGCGCGGGGAGGATCGCGCTGATGGACATCTCGCGCATCGACGTCGCGATCGCCGAGAACAAGCTCGGCTCGAACGAGATCATCGACCGGACGTTCCGCGTCGCGCAGGACCGCAAGTGCCGGGTGCACCTCTTCGGGCTCGTCTCCGACGGCGGCGTCCACTCGTCGCTCGACCACTTCCTCGCGCTGATCAAGCTCGCGAAGTTCCACGAGGTGCCCCTCGTCCTGCACGCGTTCCTCGACGGCCGCGACACGCCGCCGAAGAGCGCGTGGGGCTACGTCGAGAAGATCGAGGAGGCGCTCCAGGGCATCGGCGTCATCGGCACCATCTCGGGCCGGTACTACGCCATGGACCGCGACAAGCGCTGGGACCGCGTCATGAAGGCCTACACCGCGATCGTGCGCGGCGAGGCGCCGCGGGCCGACACCGCGTTCGACGCGATCCAGCAGTCGTACGCGGCCGGGAAGACGGACGAGTTCGTCGAGCCCGTCCGCATCGGCGACTACAGCGGCATCAAGGGCGACTTCGTGGCCGACTTCGCCTCGCAGGAGCCCCGCTGGGAGTGGCAGGGAGAGGAGGTCGGCCTCTCCGTCAACTTCAGGCCCGACCGCATGCGCGAGATCTCGGCGATGCTCACGCGGCGGAACCTGCCGGCCGAGGTGCTGGAGCTCCTCTCGGACCGGGGCAAGCCGGTCTTCGCCTTCCAGGAGCACTGTTACAGCGGCATGACGGAGTACGACGCGGCGCTGAAGCTGCCTGTCGCGTTCCCGAAGGACGAGGTGACCGAGTCGTTCCCCGAGGTGATCGCCCGCGCCGGGCTCACGCAGCTCCGGTGCGCGGAGACCGAGAAGTACGCGCACGTCACGTACTTCTTCAACGGCGGCCGCGAGGAGACGTTCCCGGGCGAGGACAGGAAGCTCGTGCCCTCGCCGCGCGACGTCGCCACCTACGACAAGAAGCCGGAGATGAGCGCGGCGGGCGTCGCGAGCGAGGTCGTGGCCGCGATCAAGAGCGGCAAGTACGACTTCATCCTCGTGAACTTCGCGAACCCGGACATGGTCGGGCACACCGGCATCCTCGAGGCCGCCATCCACGCCAACGAGGCGGTCGACAAGGGGCTCGGCGCCATCGGGGACGCCGTGCGCGAGGCCGGCGGCGCGCTGATAATCACCGCGGACCACGGCAACTGCGAGCAGATGAAGGACGAGCACGGCAACCCGCACACCGCCCACACGCTCAACCCGGTGCCGCTCTACTACCTGAACAAGAACGACCCCGGCATCGTGCTCCGGTCCGGCGGCCGCATCTGCGACGTGGCGCCGACGATGCTCGAGATCCTCGGCCTCCCGCAGCCCGCGGCGATGACGGGGCGCACGCTCCGCGTCCGACAGCGGTAAGTGGGCGCCGACCAGAGGCAGCTCGGCCCGTACATCCTGCGCGAGGCCGTCTCGTCGCGGGCGCTCACCGTGACGTACCGGGCCGAGCACGCGGGGCTCGGCCGGGCGGCGCTGATCAAGACGCTCAAGCCCACGGTGTCGGCCGCGAGCGCGTTCGCGGCCGGCCTCGAGCGCGAGGCGAAGATCCTCGCGCGCATCCGGCACCCGAACATCATCGACATCCACGACTTCCAGCGCGACGAGGACCGGATATGGCTCGTGCTGGAGCCGCTCTCGGGGCCGACGCTCGCGGCCCTGTGCGCGCGCGCCGGCCGCCTCGACGAGGGCGCCGCGGCGGCCATCGCGCTGGAGATCGCGCGCGGCCTCGGGCACGCGCACGAGCGGGGCGTCGTGCACCGCGAGCTGCGCCCCGAGCGCGTCATCGTCACGCCCGCGGGCGGCGTGAAGATCCTCGAGTTCGCGGCGGCGTCCGACGGCCGGCAACCCTCGCTGCCGGAGCCGTTCGAGGGCAGCGACACGTTCGCGCGGCCCGACTACATGGCGCCCGAGCAGATCCTCGGGGCGGAGCCCGGGCCTCAGGCGGACGTGTTCGCGCTGGGCGTCGTGCTGTTCGAGATGCTCACCGGGGTGCGCCCGTTCGACGAGCCGAAGGGGGGGCCGGAGGACGCAAGCCGTGCTTCGAACCACGCGTCGAATCAAGCGTCGAAGCGCGCGTCGGCCGCGCCCGGCGCGCCGCGCGAGCGCGAGGAGGACCGGTGGGCCGAGGGCAGGGCCGTCGCGCACCGGATCCGCAACGCGCCGCCGCAGCCGCTGCGGGGGCTCGTGCCCGACGTGTCGCGCGGCCTGGAGCGCGTGGTGCTCCGGTGCCTCGAGAAAGAGCCGGAGCAGCGCTACGACAACGGCCGCGCCGTCGCGGACGCCCTGGCCGAGGAGCTCGCGGAGCGCGGTCATCCGCAGCCGCGCGCGCTCATCGCGAGCGCCCTCGCGGCTGCCAAGCTCGGCGGCGACGAGCTGCCGCCCGCGCAGGCGCCCTCCGCGCGCCCCGCCGTCGGGCAGCGCAGCGCGCCGTCGCTCGCGCCCGACGTGGGCCGGCTCGTCGGCGTCTTCGCGCTGATCGTCGCGGGCGGCGCGCTCATCGAGCTCAGCCTCCGCCAGCACGACGCCGCGGAGCCGCCCAGCGCCGAGGTCAGGCAGCCCGGCGAGCGCTCGGAGGAGCGCGGCTACCTGAAGGTCCTCGCCAGGCCGTGGGCGGAGGTCGTCATCGACGGGGAGCTCATCGACGTGACGCCGATGGCGCGGGCGATCCCGCTCCAGGCCGGACGGCACTACGTCACGTTCCGGCACCCGAACGCGCCCGAGGAGAAGCGCACGATCACCGTCTCCGAGGGGCAAACGGTCACGCTCGACGTGAGCATGCGGATCGATCGCAGCGCGATCGACGCGGGCGCGCCGCCGGTGGAGGACAGGGACGCGTCGCCCTGACCGCGGCGCCGGCCACGCCTACACGGCGCCGCCGGCTGTCCCCGCGCCGTTCGCGCCGCAGGCGCCCGCCGCGTCTCCCTCGCCGCTCGCGCCGCCCGCGGAGACCGCAACGCCGTCGCCTCCCTCGCCGCCCGCGCGGCGGCGGAGCGCCTCGAGCGCGAGGAGCGGCCGCTCCCGCTTCTCGTTCAGCTCGCCGAGGCACTGGCCGCTTCCGCGCTCGAGCGCGCGGCAGCAGTCGGGCCGCACCTCGTAGATCGAGCACAGGAAGCGGCCGAGCTCCGCGTCCAGCGTGAGCGCGGCGCAGCGGCCGTCCTCGATGCGCATGTAGCAGCGGTTGCCGATGAAGCGCGTGAGCCCTCGCGCGCGATCGTCCATGCGATCGTAATCGCAGCCGAAGACCCGGACGTACTCCGGCAGGGTCGAGAAGCAGCAGGTGCCGCACGCGGTGCACTCGGGGACGGCCGCATCTCCCTCGCCGCTCGCGCCGCGCGCGCGCACCGCGCCCGTCGCGGCCCGCTCGCCCTTGCGCGTCAGAGCCGGACCTCCACGTGCGTCCCGCGCTTCAGATCGTCGAGCCACTTCTGCTTGGCCTTCGTCATGATCTCCGCCTGCAGCCGCTGGAAGACCTCCGGGCGAGCCGCCTCGAGCGTCGTGAAGCGGGACGGCTGGCGGCTCAGGAGCTTCATGACCACGAACGCGTCGCCCGCGCGCATCGGCGCGGTCACGCCGCCCGGCTCGATCGCCATCAGCGCGGCCTCGAGCTCCGGGGCCATCACCTCGCGCTGGCCGGTCGCCGCGGCCTGCGTCCCCTGCGGCGCGCGGACCCCGAGGTCGCCGCCCTCTTCGCGGGTCGCTGTGTCGTCCGAGAACTGCCGCGCGAGCGCCGCGAAATCCTCGCCGCCGCGCGCGCGCTCCGCGAGCGCCGCGGCGAGCGCGCGGCGCTCCTCGACCGCCTCGGCGCTCGATCCGGGCAGGACGCGCAGGACGATCCACGCCGGGTGGTAGTCGCGCCGCCGGCGCTCCTCGCGCACCAGCCGATCGAAGGCGGACCGCACGTCCTGCTCGGTGATGCGCACCCGGCCCTTCACCCGGAGCTGCAGCATCTTCCCCTCGAGGATCTGCCGGCGGATCTCGTCGCGGTACTCCTGATCGGTGAGCCCCGAGCTCGCCCGCGCCATCCGGAACAGCTCCTCGACCGTCACTTGCTCCGCGGCCGCGATGTTCCGGAAGGCGTTCTCGATCTCCTCGGAGGTCACGCGGATATTGGCCTTCTCGGCGGCCTGCCCCTCGAGCTCCTCGTCCACCATCTTCTGGAGGAGATCGCGGAAGACCTGCGACTCGGCCGCCGCCTGCTGCGCGCCCGGCGGGACCCGGGCCTGGATCTGCAGCAGGAAGGGGCGAGCCCGCTGCCGCAGATCCGAGAGCAGGATGGCGCGATCGCCGACGACGGCGACGATCCGCTCGCTCACGACCGCGTGGGCGAGCGGCGAGGCGAAGGCGGCGGCGGCGACGAGCCCGGCGAGCGCGAGGCGGAGCGGAACACGCATCGCGCGCCTCTACCACTGGGCCCCGGGCGGTTCCACGCGTTTCCGGCCCCGCGCGGCCCGGGCTCAGCCGGAGCCGGGGTACACCGTCCGACGGGACGCACGCTCGCGGACGGCCTCGCGCGCGAGCGCGTCGGCGCGCTCGTTGAGCACCACGCCCGCGTGCCCCGGCACATACACGAGGCGCGCGCGCGGCCGCGCGGCGAGCGCCTCGCGCAGCGAGGCGATGAGCTCGGCGTTCGCCTTCGCCTTCCACCCCTTCTGGAGCACGCCGATCGAGTACTGGCTGTCCGTGTGGATGACGATGGGCCGCCCCGGCTCCTCCACCTCCTCGAGCGAGCGGAGGATCGCCGTCAGCTCGGCGATGTTGTTGGTCGCGGTGCCGAGGAACTCGCTGCGCTCGATCCGCCGGCCGCCGTCGATGATCACCACGCCGAGCCCCGCCGGCCCCGGGTTCCCCGAGCACGCCCCGTCCGCGTAGACGATGACGGCCCCTTCCGGGACGGGCGCCGCGCCGGACTCCCCCCGCGCCGGCGCCTTGCGCTGCGCGCGCCCGGCCGGCGCCGGGGCGGCCGCGCCCGCCTCGGGCTGCTCGCCGGCGCGCGCCTTCACGACCGCTTCCGCAGGCCCACAGGTGTCGTCGGGCAAGACCTTCGGGTCGACCACGGTCAGGTTCTCGGCGCGCGCCTTGTATCTGCGGCCGTCGTGCGGCTTGTAGCGGATCTCGACGCCACCGCCCTCCTCCGCGACAAAGGCGCCGGCGGCGTCGGCGCGAGCATAGACCGTTTGACCTCGAAGCGATGCGCGGACCCAGGGCACGGGCGCACCCTGGCATGGATCGAAGGCCGCCGGTACGGGGACCATGCCAGGCGAGCGCGGCCGATCGGGCCGGCCGGGCGCGGCCGCGCCTGCCCTCGTCGCAGCCCTCAAGGCGCGCTCGGCGGGCGGCCCGCGCGCGGCGGCGCCGCCCTGCGATCACGGCTCGATGCAGAGCGCGAGGGACCACGCGGTCAGCGTGCCGGAGTCGGACCCGGCGTCGTCCCCGACCCGGAGCGTCCACGTGCCGTTCGCCGGCCCCGAGAGGAAGGCCGCGAACGACGCCTCCGGGCGGAAGCAGCCGCGGAACGGCGCCATCGCTCCCGTGACCGCGGTCGCGCAGCCCATGTCGAAGACGGTCTTCCGGTAGTTGTCGCCGGAGCCGCCGTTGTCGCTCGACACATCGACCGTCGTACCCGACGGAGAGGTGAGCGAGATATCGAGATCTCCGTCGAACGAATGCGCGATATCGAGCTCGAGCGTCACGCGCCGGATCGTGCCCCTCGAGACGACCGGGAGGACGCTGGCAGCGACAGCGCGATCCGTGACGGTCTTGGGTATGTCCGTGGACGACTGCACCCACAGCACCTGCCCGGGCGAGCACGCGCCGACGGCATTGTCGCAGCCGAGCGCGCAGTCCGGGTCGGCGCAGTCCGTCTCGCCATCGAGGTCGTCGTCCTCCGCGTCGCCGCAGTTGCGCTCCTTCGAGTACGAGCACACGCTCGGCGTGCCCCGGCAGGTGTACCTCGCTTCCACGACGCAGCCCGCGCTGCAGCCGTCACCGCTCGACGTGTTGGCGTCGTCGCAGCCCTCGACGCCGTCCCGCACGAAGCCGTCGCCGCACCTCGCGGCGCGGCAGGTGATGGGGCAGGCGTCGGTGCTGCTCGTGTTTCCGTCGTCGCACTCCTCGCCGGCCTGGATCACGCCGTCGCCGCAGCCGTCGAGGAGGCACCCTGGGCTGCACCCGTCGCCCGCGTTCCGGTTCCCGTCGTCACACGCCTCGACGCCGGCGCGGACGAATCCGTCGCCGCACACGGCGCGCGCGCAGCTCGTGGGGCAGGCGTCGGTGTTGTTCGCGTTGCCGTCATCGCACGCCTCGACGCCCGCGCGGACGAACCCGTCCCCGCACGAGGCGGCGACGCACGTGGTGAGGCACGCGTCCGTGTTGCTCGTATTGCCGTCATCACACGCCTCGGCGGCGGTGTTGACCACGCCGTCGCCGCAGACCGGCGCGGCGCAGGTGCCTGCCGAGCTGCACACGTGGCTCAGGCAGTCGCGCCCGACGGCGCAGCGCATGCCGGCGGCGCACCCGACGCACGCGGGGCCGCCGCAGTCGATGTCGGTCTCCGCGCCGTTCCGGACGACGTCGGTGCACGACGGGAGGCACGTCGTCCCTGAACAGCGGCCGCCCAGGCAGTCGCCGTCCGCGGCGCACGCCTTGCCGGTGGCGCAAGGCGAGCACGCCGGTCCGCCGCAGTCGACGTCGGTCTCCGCCCCGTTCGTCGCGCCGTCGGTGCACGACGACGCGCGGCACCTGCCGTCCTCGCAGATCCCGCTCCGGCAGTCCGCGCCGGTGAGGCAGGCCTCGAGATCCGCGCACGGCACGCAATCCGAGCCGCCGCAGTCGACGCCGGTCTCGGCGCCGTTCGTCGCGCCATCGCCGCAATCGGGCGCGACACAGCGGTTCTCGACGCAGACGTTGCTCAGGCAATCGCCGGCGACGAGGCACTCGACACAGGCGCCGTTCCCATCGCAATAGCGCGCTCCGGTCGCGTCGGGTCCGCCGCACTCCGTCGTCGCCGGCGCCGGAAGGTTCTTCGGCGCCCCGGCGACGCAGACGTCGGCCGAGCACGGGTCTCCGTCGGAGAAGGCGTCTTGGTCGTCATCGAGCTCGATCACGGCGCCATGCCCATCGCAAACGCGCGCCTTGCAGTCGCCCAGGACCTGCTCGCCCACGGGCTTTCCCCGCGGCGCGGCGTCGAGGCCGCACCGGCCGCCTTCGCACGTGCGCCGCTGACACGCGCCGTCGACGCCGGGACAGTCCGCGGCCGTGGCGCAAGGCGCGGCTTCCCCTCCGCCCCCGCCGTCCTCGCCGCCTCCGCCGCTCCCGCCGCTCCCGCCCTCGCCGGCCTCCGGCCCCGACGCCTGCCGGGGACGATCGCAGTCGACCGCGATCAAGGCAGCAGCGATGACGAGCGGCGACAGGACCTTCGTGAACGGAGCGCTTCTGAAGAGGTCCGCTCGCACTGACACCTCGATTCCTCCGCTTCTGGCGGGAACGGCGACGTCCCTTCAAGGCTCGATCCGAGCCTGACGGACGCGCAGGCGGTCGTTCATCGGCGCACTAGACTGATATGGAATCGAGAGGACGCCAGCAGCCAAACTGCTCGGGAGAGCCCCTATCGCGACGCGCGGCGCCCGCAGCGCGCCGGGCCCTCCACAACGCCCATGACGGCGGACAGCGCGCCGAGGAGTATGCGGCCCGGGCGCCGGATGAGCTCCAGCGTCGACCAGGAGACGAGGCGCCCGCGAGCACGACGGGGCGCGGGCGCACTGCATGCCGCATGCCGATGTGAGGCAGCCCTCTCACCTCCGAGCAGCGCGCCCGGCAGATGCTTGACATCCCCAAGCCGTTCTGGATTTCATTCCTTCTTCTGCATCCGTTCGGGATACCACCTTGCTCCTCCGAGCCGCTCTGGATTTGATTCTCTCTCAAGCTGTCCCCGCTGGCGGAACCCATGTGCGCTCTCCTGCCCACCACCGGCCTCGATCCACGCAGGCGTAGGCGATGCAACCACTGCTGAGCACCTCGCTCCGCCCTGTATGGAGCAATCTACGCGCGACCCGAGCCTCGGTACGCGAAGCCCTCGCGCAGTACCCGAGCGCGCTCGTGGACGCGGCAGAGATGGCGGCCTGCGAGCTGCTGGAGAACGCCATCAAGTACGGCGAGGAAGTCCCCGCAGCGCGCGCCATTCGCTTCACGCTCAGCATGACCGAGGACAGGATCGAACTCGTCACGATCAACGGCTGCACCGATCACGGATCGGTCAATCGGCTGCTCTGCCGGATAGAGTCCCTGCGCAGCGCCCCCGACAAGACGGAGCTCTACATCGAACAGCTCCACGAGCTGCTCGCCAGCCCGCGCGACGGCGCCAACGTAGGGATCTACAGGATCACGATGGAAGGCGGCTTTGCGCTCGACGCGACGTACGCAGACGAGACGGTCACCGTGACAGCCACCAGGAGAATCCATGACCGAGTCGACATTTGAGCGCGACGGGCTGAAAGTGCGCATCTCGGTGGCCGCGGACTCGTCGCGAATCGAATGGTCGGGCGTCAGCGACATCCGCAGCCCCGCCATGTTCCTCAATCCTCTCTTCGAGGACTGGACCGGGAAGACCAAGAACACGGTCGTCACGGTGGATCTGACCAGGCTCGAGTACATGAACTCGGCCACGGTGAAGCCCCTGGTGGATCTGATAAAACTGCTGGATCAGACCAGCCTCGGCGTGGTCGTCGTCTTCCGCGACAACGACTGGCAGCGAGCGCACCGCAACTGCATGTCGGCGCTGGCGCGCACCCTGAAAAAGACAAAGGTGCAGTGATCTGGGGTGACCAGACCATCAGCGCGCGTGCAGCCCAGCTCTTGGAGCGAGACCGATCCCCATGAATCCACCATGATCACCTTGTCCGACCGGTACACCCTGAACGCGAAGGTGCGCGAGACCCAGAGCTCCGAGGTTTACCGCGGCTACCGCACAATCGACGGGGCGTCGGTGCTGGTCAAGCTGCTCAGGAGCGAGCGGCCGACGGCGCTCGAGCTTGCGCGCCTCCGCCATGAATATGACGTGTTGACGTGGCTCGACACGCCCGAGGTCGTCAAGGCCATCGGGCTGGAGCGGCACGGGCACGGCCTCGCCCTGGTCATGGAGGACGCGGGCGACGCGTCCGTCGACAAGCTGATTCGATCGGGCCGCCTGGCTCTGCCGCGCGCGCTCGAGCTGGCGCTGGCGATGGCGCGGACGCTCGCGGCGGTCCACCGCAGGCACGTCATTCACAAGGACATCAAGCCCCATCACTTCTTCGTCACGGACGGCCCGAGCTCGCTCGTGCTCGTCGACTTCGGGATCGCGACCCGCCTCTCCCAGAAGGTCGACGCGCTCTCGGGGGTCACGCAGCTGGAAGGCACGCTGGCGTACATCGCGCCCGAGCAGACGGGGCGGATGAACCGGAGCGTGGACTTTCGAGCCGATCTGTATTCGCTCGGGGTCACCCTGTACGAGCTCTTCACCGGCGCGCTGCCCTTCGACGCCAGCGATCCGCTGGAGCTGGTGCACAGCCACATCGCTCGCAGCCCCCGGGCGCCCGTGGCATCCAGGCCGGACCTGCCGCCGGTCCTGTCGGACATGATCCTCAAGCTGCTCAGCAAGACCGTGGAGCAGCGCTACCAGACCGCAGCTGGGTTGCAGCACGATCTGCAGCGCATTCTGGATCAGGTGAAGCGGGCTGGCGCGGCGGAGGTCTTCGGTCTGGGCCAGCGCGACAGATCCGATGAGCTCTCGATCCCCGAGAAGCTCTATGGCCGGGAGCGCGACCTCGATGCGCTCCTGGAGGGCTTCGGCCACGCCAAGCAGGGCAGGAGCGAGCTCGTCCTCCTGTCCGGACAGGCGGGCGTCGGGAAATCCGCGCTCGTCGAGGAGCTGCACCAGCACATCCTCGGCCGGGCGTACTTCGGCGCAGGAAAGTTCGACTCCCTGGCGCGGAGCGTCCCCTACGGCCCAATCGCCCACGCTTGCCGTGCTCTCGTCCGGTCCGTGCTCGCGGAGCCCCCGGGCGTGCTCGAGCAGCGGCGGCGTGAAATCCTCGAGGCGGTCGGCCCGAACGCGGGTCTCCTCACCGATCTGATCCCCGAGCTGAAGCACGTCGTCGGCGAACACCCCCCCGTGCCGGCGCTGGGGCCGACCGAGTCGCAGCGCCGCTTCGAACATGTCTTCTTGAGCTTTCTAGGTGCGCTGGCGGCTGAAGAGCACCCGCTGGTGCTCTTCCTGGATGACCTGCAGTGGGCGGACGCCAGCTCGACCCGCCTCTTGCTGCACGTGCTGACGGCCGCCGGCGCGCGCCACGTGCTCGTGATCGGAGCTTACCGGGAGCTCGAGATCGACGCCGCGCACCCGCTGTCTCTGTTGCTCCAGGAGCTGCGCCAGGCCGGCGTCCGGAGGCGTGAGATCACGCTCGGCCCGCTCGGGCAGCCGGACATCGCGCACCTCCTCAGCGACACGCTCGGGTGCGGCTTCGAGGCGGTGAGCGGGCTCAGCGCTGCCTTGCTCGAGAAGACCCGCGGAAACCCCTTCTTCCTCGCGCAGTTCTTGACCGCGCTGCACCGAGACGGCCTGCTGCGCTTCGACCACGCGGACCTCGCCTGGAGGTGGGACACGGGGCGGGTGTGGGAACGGCTGGCGACGGACAACGTGATCGATTTCATGGTGTCCGAGCTGCGGAGATTGCCGCAGTCGAGCCAGGACGTGCTGCGCTTCGCCGCGTGCGTGGGGCATAACTTCGACATGGCCACGCTGGCCGTCGTGTCTCAGCGCTCTCACAGCGACGTGGCGGACCACCTCTGGGAGGCGCTGCGCCAAGGGTTCATCGCCTCGCTGGACGGCAAATACCGCTACAGGGCCGAGGCTCATCACGACGCGACCGGGAGGGTCGACGGCGCGCTCGACGCCACGTTCCGCTTCTCGCACGATCGCGTCCAGCAGGCGGCCTACTCGCTGTTCGGCCCGGAGGAGCGGGACGCCGTCCACCTGCGCATCGGTCGGCTGCTGCGGGAGCGCGGCGGCGCAGATCCGGGCGATCGTGAGCTGTTCGCGATCGTGGATCACTTGAACCGCGGCGCGCGCCTGATCGTCGAGCCGGCCGAGCGGCGCGGGCTCGCGCGCTTGAATTTGAACGCTGGCCGCAAGGCGCGCGCTCGCGCGGCGCCCGACGCGGCGGTGCACTACCTGAGGGCGGCGCTCGACGTGCTCGGGGAGACGGGGTGGATTGAAGAGTACGAGGTCGTCTGCGCCGCTCACCTGACCATGGCGGAGTGCGAGTACCTGACCGGGAACCTGGACTCCGCGTTCGGGCTGCTCCAGGTCGTGGAGCGGAACGCGCGGTCGGTGGTGGATCGGGTCATGGGGCGCAACCTCGAGGTGCTCCTGCTCACCAACACAGGCAGGCTCGACGTCGCGTGCGCGAAGGGCATCGACGCGCTGAGACTCCTGGATCTGGAGTTGCCTCCTCTGGAAGACAAGACGGCTCTCGGCGCGGCGATCGGCGCCGAGTTCGGAGCGTATCAATCCGCGATAGCGGAGTCGGAGATCGAGTCTCTGGAGACGGTGTCGGTGATGAGCGACGCCCGCGAGCTCGCGGTGCTCCACACCCTGGCCACCAGCATTCCGGCAGCGTTCCAGGCCATTCCAGAGCTTCATTTCCTCCTCGTGCTCAAGGGAGTCCAGCTGCTCCGTCAGGGCACGGCGCCGCTCGCGGGCTTCTTCTATGCGCAGTACGCGATCGTCCACCTCGCCATCACGGGCAGCCGGGAGCACGCGTTTCGCTTCGGCCGGCTGGGCCTGGAGCTGGCTACCCGTGGGGGCAGTCCGGCCAGCAAGGGCCAGGTTCATTTCCTGTTCGGGGTCTTCATCGCCCACTGGCGTCAACACATATCGCACAGCCTGGAGGTGTTGCGGTCAGGGCTGAGGATCAGCCTCGAGATGGGCGACCAGATCTACGCGTCTTACTGCGCTGCGTTCATCCTGTACTATCGCATGTATGCCGGCGAGAGCTTGCACGACCTGGAGGACAGCCTCTCGACCGCCCGCGACCTCGCGGACAGGACGGGTGACGTCGTCAACCAGGGCATCTGCAAGGTCGCCCAACAGGCCATCCGTGCGCTGACTGGCCAGACTCGACACCCCGCGACCCTGGAGAGCGCGGATTTCGACGAGAGCGCCTTCATGGCCTCTGCGCCGCTGCCGACGCTGGCGATTTACGGGGTCGCGAAGACGACCGCCCAGTATCTCGCTGGCCGCTTCCGGGATGCCCTGGCCACCAGCGACAGCTGCAAGCTGGTCCCTGGCTTCTTCTATCACGCCGAGCACGTCTTCTATCGGGCGCTGATCCTGGCCGAGCTGACCCGCACGGCGGCTCCGAAAGAGCGCGCCGGACTCCTGGACCGCCTGCGCGCCGACGCTGCCACGCTCGAAGCCTGGGCGCAGTCCTCGCCCGCCAACTTCGCGCACCGCGCTGCGCTGGCGCAGGCGGAGATCTCGCGGATCGAGCGGCGCACCGAAGGCGCGCTGGATCTGTACGATCGCGCGATATCCCTCGCCCAGGAGCACGGCTTCGCGCACGCCGAGGCCATTGGCAACGAGCTGGCTGGCCGATTTCACCTGGACGAGCGCAGGAGCAAGGTAGCGGGCGCCTACCTGGCCGAAGCGATCTACGTGTACCAGCGCTGGGGTGGGACGTGCAAGGTCGAGGAGCTGAAGTCGAAATACGCTCACGTGCTCCGGAGCAGCGCGGCGCGCTCATCCCCCCTCAATCCAGCAGACGAAACGGCAGCGAGCCTGCCAAGGACGACAAGCCAGACGACCGGCCAGACCTCCAGCACGCTTCGTCCCGGCGAGAGCCTCGACCTCACGGCGGCCATCCGCGCGACCGAGGCGATCTCCACGGAGCTCGTCATCGATCGGCTGCTCGAGCGGCTGATGCGGACGCTGCTCGAGAACGCCGGAGCGCAGCGAGGGTGCTTGATCCTCGATCGCGCCGGGGTGCTCACCCTGGAGGCGAGCATGACCATCGATCCCGATACGATAAAGCTCGACGCCCGTGCGCTGCGGGGCGGCTCGGAGGTCCCGGAGTCGCTCGTGCGCTACGTGGCGCGCACGGGCGAGCTGACGGTCCTCACGGACGCGCACCGTGACATGCGCTTCGCCTCTGACCGGTACTTCACGCAGGCTCGGCCCAAGTCGGTGATGTGCGCTCCGATGCTCCAGGGCGGAAAGGTCACCGGCGTCCTGTACCTGGAGAACCGTATCACCGCGGAGGCGTTCAGCCCTGCACGGTGCGGGCTCTTGCAATTCCTCGCGACGCAAGCCGCCGTGTCCCTCGAGAACGCGATGCTCTACGGGCGGCTGGAGGCCGCATCGCAGGAGCTCCGGCGCGCGAACGAGAACCTCGAAGCGCTCGTCGCCGAGCGCACCGCCGAGCTAAGGCGCCTGGTCGCGGAGCTGTGGAGCGAGATGGATCTCGCGCGCAAGATTCAGACGGTGCTCCTTCCGCAGCAAAGTCGTCTGAAGGACTACGACATGGCCGCCCTGATGACGCCGGCCGAGAGCGTCGGCGGCGACTACTACGACGTGGTCCAGACGGGCGGGAGCAGCTGGGTCCTCATCGGCGATGTATCCGGCCATGGTGTCACCGCCGGCCTGACGATGATGATGGTCCAGACCGCCGTACGGACCATCCTGACGACGTCGCCGCGCGACGGCGAGCCTCTCACCCCTGCAGTCGTGCTGAGCCGGGCGAACCGCGCGGTCCGGGAGAACCTGCTCCGCGTGAGCCCCGATCAGTACATGACGATCGTCGCGCTGGAGCTCGGCCGCGGGGCGGTCCGCTACGCAGGCCTCCACCTGGACATCTTGATCTACAGGGCGCTCTCCAACACGGTGGAGCTCGTCGAGACCAGCGGGATGTGGATCGGGATCGAGGACGACATCACGGCGCTGCTCCGGGACGACGTGATAGAGATAGGCGCCGGGGACACGATGCTGCTGTACACCGATGGGCTCACGGAGTCTGTCACCCCCGCAGGCGGAATGCTGGAGACCCAGGGGCTGGCAGAGCGGTTCCAAGCGCTCGCGGCGCAAGGGTTATCGCCGAGCACCATCGTGAAGGGCCTCGTGGGCCCCATGGCAGGGCAGCGGCTTCGTGATGACGTCACCGTGATGGTGCTCCGCTACTCTCCGACCGAACGGCCGGCGGCTGCGAACTAGGGTTCAGAAGCCCGCTGCGAGCTGCGCATACAGCGCGGCGTACTCCGCCATGATCGTCCTGCTCGCATAGCGGTGCACGGCGCGCCGGCGCGCATCCTCGCCGAGCTGCGCCCGCAGGGAAGGGTCGTCGCGCAGGGAGCGGAGCGCACCCCGCAGCGCCTCCTCGTCTTTCGGCGCCACCAGGAGGGCCACCCGACCGCCCTCGCCCTGGATCACCTCCGGCACTGCGCCGACCGGCGTGACGACGCAGGGCAGGCCGCTGGCCATCGCCTCCAGCAACGCGTTGGGCAGGCCCTCGCCATGGCTCGGTAGACAGAAGACGTCCGCGTCGCGGTAGACCGCGGGCATCGCGTCTTCGGGCATCTCGCCGAGCACGTTCAGGCGGCCCTGCCGCTCGAGCTCCGCGAGCACCTCGTCGAGGCGGCGGGACGGGCCGGCAGCGCCGCCTGCGTCGCGAGGCCCCACCAGCGCGAGGGTCAGGCCATCGACCGCCAGCACGGCCCGCGCGAGCTCGAGGACCCCCTTCTGCGGCGTGACGAGCCCCGCGAAGAGCACCCGCAGAGGCTGGCCGGGCGAGCGCGGCGCGGCTGCGGGGTGGAAGCCGTCGGTGTCGACCGGGTTGGCGATCCGGACGACATGGTTCCCTGGAACCAAGGCCCGTACGTAACACCGCAGCTCCTCCGAGAGCGTGATGACGGCTGCAGCGCGGCCCAGCACGGCGCGCACGGCCTGTCGAGCCGGCCAGGGCAGGGCCCGATGCCAGGCGATGATCTGCGGTGACAAGCGCAGGTGGAGCACGGCGGGCACACCCGCGCGACGACACAGCTCCACCGCGAGGCCGTCGCGCGCGGTCGCCCAGAACAGGGTGGTGCACAGATGGACGACATCCGGCCGGCGTCGCGCGAGCAGACGGTGAAGCGCAGCCAGCGCTTCGCCCGCGCGGACCACGCGCGCGGGGCGAAGCCTGCTCGTGGGGTCGATCGAGGCGCCTCGTGGCGAGGTGTCGATGACGTCCGCCTCGATGCCCGCCGCTGCCGCCGCGTCGAGGTAATTGCGCATCCACCGCGTGATTCCGCCGGCCGGCGGCGGGAGGGGGCCCCAGAGCGCGACGCGCATGTCCCTAGAAGCGCGCCTCGGCCTCGATCTGGTCCCAGCGCTCGCGGAACCACGCCACGGTGCGCGCGAGCCCCTCGCGCAGGCCCGTCCGCGCCTCGAAGCCCAGGACGCGACGGGCCTTGTCGGTCGACGCGACCCGACGGCGCTGCGTATCCCACGCTCGGCGCGCGACGAACCGGACGCCGGCGCGGTTGCCCGTCATTTCATTGATGGCTTTCGCGACGTCGATGATGGCGATCTCCTCGCCAGACGCCAGGTTGAACGCCTCGCCCGAGGCGGCCGGCGCGGCGCCCGCCCGGAGAAACCCATCGACGATGTCGCCCACGTAGGTGAACGAGCGGGTCTCCTCTCCCGTCCCGGTGATCGGCAGCGGCTCGCCGCGCAGGGCCCAGTAGACGAAGTTGGGGATCACATTGCGGTATCGGCCAGGGACCTCGCCCGGACCATACGAGTTGAAGGGGCGCACCCGCACGGTGCTCAGCCCTTCGTGGCCGGCCGAATGATCGCAAAAGTAATTGCAATAGAGCTCGCCGAGCAGCTTGGTCGCCTGGTAAGGCGTGTGGACATCGAGCGCGAGGTGCTCCTCGTGGACGGGCCGCGGCGGGTCGCTGCCGTAGGGCGCGCACCCGGACGAGGCGAAGACGACGCGCTGGGCCCCGCTGCGCTGCGCGTGCTGCAGCACCCGCAAGGTGCCGAGGCCGTTGACCTCGAGATCGCGCTCCGGGTTGTCCACCGAGTTCTGGTTCGCGAACAGCGCGGCGAGGTGGAAGACATGCGAGGGCTGCTCCCGGAACACCGCCGCGAGCAAGCCGTCATCGACGACGCTCCCCTCCACGAAGCGCACGTTGCGCCGCGCCGGGATGCCCCAGCGGGAGGAGGAGGAGAGGTCGTCCACCACGATCACCTCCGCGCCCGCGTCGGCCAGGGCCGCCGTGAGCGAGCCGCCGATCGCGCCCGCCCCTCCGGTCACGATGATCCTCCGGTCCTTGTAAAGCTGCATGGTGCTCACCGTTGTGTCTGTCGTCTCGCCCATGAAACGTTGCTCACCGCAATGCACCGGTGCATTGCGTCCCTCGATAGCCCCCCCAGCCCCGCGCCGGTGCCCGAGGGCGCCGGCGTCTCCACGACGACGCTTCACCGCGCTGCGCGCGCGAAGATCTCCTCATAACGACGCACGAGCGGCTCGCGCGTGAACCAGCGAAGGAAATAGAGCCGGCCGGCCTCCCCCATCGCGCGCCGCGCCTCCGGCGTCATGCCGTGCAACCGCCGCACGGCGTCCGCGAGCACCGCCGGGTTCTCGGGCTCGCAGGCGAGCCCCGCCCCGCTGCTGCGCACCAGATCCGCCGGATCCCCGCCCGCCGCGACGAGCACTGGTCTGGCGGCGGCCATGTAGGCCGGGATCTTCGAGGGGATCGTGATCTCGAAGCGCGGATCGCGCCGGAGGTGCGAGAGCGCCACATCGGCCAGCGCGAAGAAATGCGGCATGCGCTCGTGGGGTTGCTGGCCGATGAAGACGACGTTCGAGAGGGCCCGCGCCGCAGCCTCGCGCCGGAGCCTGGGCGCGTCGTTCCCGTCCCCGACCATCACGAACCGCACGTCGGTGAGGTCGCGCAGCCGATCGGCCGCGTCGAGCACGCTGGAGAGGGCCTGGGCAGGGCCCATGTTGCCGGCGAAGAGGACGACGAACCGCCCTGACAACCCGTGCTCCGCCGCGAGCTGCGGGTCGGGCTCCACCGGCCTGTATATCCGATCGTCGGCCCAGTTCGGGATCAGGTGCACCTTGTCTGTCGACACGCCTTTGCGGGAGAGCTCGCGCTCGAGCCCCGGGCTGATGACGGTGATCGCCGCGGCGCGCCGGAAGAGGGCGCGGTTCACGCGATCGATGCCAGCGAACACGAGCCTGTTATCGAGCATGCCCGAGGCTGCAGCGGTCTCGGGCCACAGATCCTGGACCTCATAGACCCACGGTATCCGGCGGAGCGCGGCGAGCCAGGAGGCGGCGATGGCGTGGCTCGGTGGGGGATTGTGGACCCAGGCGACGTCCGCCGGC
Organism: Sorangium sp. So ce124; assembly: GCF_051525235.1. Lineage (NCBI taxonomy): Bacteria > Pseudomonadati > Myxococcota > Polyangiales > Polyangiaceae > Sorangium > Sorangium sp. So ce124. Next base: position 1,582,935 of record NZ_CP150312.1, on the reverse strand, counting down.
CCGGAGAGGGCGGCCCCGAGCAGCGCTGTCGAGGCGGCGAAGCTCGCGTAGTTGAGCGTCCGCCGCACGCGCGATCGGCTGTGATCCGGGTAGCTCGGGAGGCGTATCACCCTGGCGCCGCTCGCGTGCTCCACGTCCCAGAGGCGCTGTCGGTAGCCCGGGTAGGTGCGGCCATGCGGGTAGTTCGGGAACGCGGTCACCACCGTCACCTGGTGCCCGCGCTCGGCCAGCGCCTCTGCGAGCAGATGGGGGCGCGCGACCGGCTCGGGGTGATACCACTGCGACAGGAGAAGAATCTTCACTTCCCGCGCTTCGATGCACCGGAGCTCGCGGGCATTCACGCGATCCACGGCGGACGGCACGGTGATGCCGCTGGCGCCGCGGGTCGCGCCGGACGGCTGCGACGCGCACGCCGGGAGCGCTTCGAGCAGCGCTGCGAAGATGCACCCCCGGCGGCGAACGCCGTCTCGTCAGTACTCGACGTCCTGCTTGAAGATGAGCTCCGAGGACGGCGACTCGGGATTGGCGGTCTTCTCGAGGCTGATGACGAGCTCGAACCGGGTGAGCGGCACGCTCACGTCCTTGAGCTTGCCGGTGCGGGTATCGGGGTCGAAGTTGAGCGCGCCGATCCGCTGCCAGGGCGAGTCGCTGTCCGGGCGCGCCCAGACGACGTAGGCGGTGCTGCTCGAGTCGAGGCGATCGGGCGGCGGGAGGTCCTTCGCGTTGATGTCGAGGCGGGTCATGGCCGCGTCGAAGTTGACGTCGGCGATGATCACGGCGTCCGCGCCCGGCGCCTTCCCGATGCCCTGCGGCGTGTAGCGCAGCGGGCCGCCGCAGCCCGCCATCAGCGCGCACGCAAACGCCACGACAGCGAGCCGCAGCACCCTGGAAACATGTCCTCTCATCTCGGTAGCTCCTCCTTCGTCCCTCTGCTGCGGGCGAAGACGCCTCGCGAACCGCCAGCACCGGCCGGCGGCCGAAACAGCCGCGGCATCATAGCCGCTTTCGGCCACGCCGACGGCGCTCGACGCAGCAGGAGGCGGCCTGGCCCGCCGGACGTGCTCGACACGCCGCCGCCTCGCGCCCCCCGCCGCCTCGCGCGCCCGGCCGGCGAGGCGCCGTCCGCGAGCGCAGTCCAGACCCCCAGCGTCGGGGAAGGGCGCGGATCGGACGGATCGCATGGCGGAGCGCCGCCTATAGACTAAAGTCTCGAAATCGAGATGGATTTGGCACACACACGGCTCGGAGCGCGGGGCGACCGCTGGTCGACCGGGCGCGGAGTCCTCGATATTCGAACGCCCGCATCCGACGTCGTGACGAGGCGCCTCGAGGGGTACGCGTCGCTCGATCTCATCGAGCCGGCGATCAGGCACCTGGAGACCCTCGTCGAGGCGGGCGTGCACCCGGTCGTGTTCGACGATTTCGAGCTCGGCACCGGCTATGACAGCGACGTCCGGGCCAGGCTCACGGCGTGGCACCTGCGGAACCCCGGCAAGCTGAAGGAGGTCCATATCCTCGTGCGGCCGGGGCTCGTCGCCATGGGCGTCACGGTCGCCAACCTCGCCACGGGCGGCCGCTTCAACGTGTACACCGACCGCTCCGCGTTCGAATGGGCGCTCGCTGGCGTGCTGACGACGAGGATCACGGCGGGGCCCGCCTCGTCGGTCCGCGCGCCGTCCCCGCGCTGACGAGCGCCCCCTGGCGCGCGGATAGGCGGATCGCGCGCCCTCGACCCGAGCTCAGGGGTGCTGCACGACCCCGTTCGCCGGAGCACCCCTGGCGCCGAGCGTGATCTCGCTCATCCGCTCCGGGTGCTTTCCTTCGATGCCATCGTAGTGATGGCGGATCGCCGCCATGTCGGCCTCGATGTCGCCCGTCGGGTGGAACACGTGGAGGATCCCGCCCCGCTTCCGGGGAAAGTCGAGGTATCCGAGGAGGATCGGGACGCCGGCGCCGAGCGCGACGTAGTAGAAGCCCGTCTTCCAGCGCTTCGTGCGCGAGCGCGTGCCCTCGGGCGCGATGACCAGGATGAGCTCGTCGCGCTCCTTCAGCACGTCGACCACGGCCGCGACGAGGTTGTTCCTGTCGCGGCGGTCGACGGGGACGCCGCCGAGCCACTTGAAGAAGAAGCCGAACGGCGGCTCGAAGAGGGTGTGCTTGCCGAGCCAGGAGAACTCGAGGTCGAGCACGTAGCTGACCGCGAGCGTGAACGGGAAATCCCAGTTCGAGGTGTGGGGCGCCGCGATGATCACCGCCTTCGACGGGAGCTCCGTGATGCCGTCCACGCGCCAGCCGAACACGGACAACCAGGTGCGGCCGACGAACCGGCGAACGGCGCGGCGCGCGGCGAAAAAGCGTGGAGCGGGTGCGTTCGGCATGGAGGACCTCGACGGTAAGCAGCCGGAGGTTCGTCGCTGCCCAGGTGGAAGTCACGTCACCTTTCCGTCATCCCGCGCCGCTCGATCAACGCCGTTCGATCAACGCCGCTCGATTCCGTGCGGCTTGCCCTCGCCGTAGCCCGCCAGCGTCTGCACCCCGATGACGGCCTTGTCGTGGAGCTCGTCGAGGTTCGCCGCGCCGGCGTAGGTGCACGCGGACTGCACGCCGGTGATCATCTCGATCAGGATGGCGCCGACGCTCTCGCGCCCCTCGTGGATGTAGATCCGCGACGTCGAGATGCCCTCGCGGAAGAAGGCCTTCTTGGCGCGCTCGAACGCGTCGAGCTCGGCGGTGCGCTCGCTGACCGCGCGGGCGCTCGCCATGCCGTAGTTCTCCTTGTAGAGCAGCCCATCGCGGTCCTCCATGACGTCGCCCGGGCTCTCGTACGTGCCGGCGAGCGTCGTCCCGACCATGACGCGCGAGGCGCCGGCGGCGAGGTAGAGCGCCACGTCGCGCGGGTGACGGACGCCGCCGTCGGCCCAGACGCGCTTGCCGTGGCGGCGCGCCTCGCGGGCGCACGCGAGCACCGAGGAGAACGTCGGCCGGCCGGCGCCGGTCTGCATGCGCGTCGTGCACATCGCGCCGGGGCCGACGTTCACCTTCACGATGCCTGCGCCCGCCTCGATGAGAGCCCGCGTGCCCTCCGCCGTGCACACGTTGCCGGCCACGAGCGGGACGGCGTCGCCGACGGCGCTCCGCACCGCGCGGATCGCCTCGATCATCCGGCGCTGGTGGCCGTGCGCGGTGTCGAGCACGATCGCGGAGACGCCGATCTCGATCAGGCGCGCGGCGCTCTGGGCCGCCTGCGCGGAGATCCCGATCGCCGCCGCGACCATGAGCTCGCCGCCGCCGTCGAGCGTCGGCTTCAGCAGCTCGAGGCGCACGGCGTCGTCGCGCGTCAGCACGCCGTGGAGCCGCCCGTCCCCGTCGAGCACGGGGACCGCCTTCACGCGGGCGTCCTCCATCAGCAGGAAGGCCGTCCGGTTCGGCGTGCCGACCGGGATGGTGATGAGGCGCGACGACATGAGCGCGGACGCGGGCGTGTACTGGTCCCGGTCGCGCAGGTCGGCGTGGGTGACGATGCCGATCGGCCGCCGCTCGTCGTCGACCACGACCACCATGTCGTGCGATCGCTTGCGGATGATGCCGTGCACGTCGCGGAGCGTCGCCCGCGGGGAGACCGAGAGGGGCGTGTCGTAGCGCGGGTCGGCGCGCTTGATGTGGCGGACGATGCGCTCGACCGTGTCGAGATCCATGTCCTGCGGGAGCACGCCGAGGCCGCCGAAGCGGGCCATCGTCTCCGCCATCCGCTTGCCGGTGACCGCGTTCATGTTCGCCGAGACGATCGGGTGCGAGCCGCCAGGGAAGTCCGCCGGGCGCAGGTCGGTCTCGAGGCGGGAGCCGCCGGCGAAGTACCCGGGGGTCAGGAACACGTCTTCGAGGGCGAGCTCCAGGCTCTCGTCATGCTCGGGGTGGAGAAAGCGCATGCACAGCTCCGAGGGAGGGGGATGGCGCCGCGAAGGCGGCGCGGCGCGCGCCAGTCTAGTGCCTGACGGTAGGGCGCGGTCGACGCTGGTCGCGCGACGAGCGCCCTCCCCGCCGGCCGACCGCTTTCACGGGGGCTGGCGGGCGCGATGGGTGGAGGACGCGTCGGCGATGACGCGGTCCAGGATCGCGGCGATTCTGGCCGCGGCCGCCTCGGACGACAGCTCGGCGGGCGGAGGCGCCGGGACCGGAAGCGCGCCCGTCTCCCGGAAGCGCGCGAGGTGGCGCGCGAGCGCGGCGGCGATGCCGTCCGCGTCGTCCGGCGCGACGCGCGCGTTGTCGCTCCGGTACGAGAGCAGATCATCGACCTCGCGGTTCGCGGTCACGCTGACGACGGGCATCCCCGACGCGGCGTAGTCGTAGGTCTTGGCCGAGACGCGAAGCACGACGTGGGGGCTGAGCATCGCGAGCAGGACGTGCGCCCGCCTGAGCTCGCCGAGCACGTCGCGCTGCGGGACCGGGGGGAGCGCCTCGATGTACGGCGTGAGCCCCATGCGCTCGAAGCAGGCGCGATCGTGATCGGACATCCGGCCGATCTGCCGGAGGACGACGTCGTCGGACGCGAGCCGCTCGCGGTCGATGAACCGCCGCAGCGCGGCGCCTATCTGGTCGGCGGAGGCCTCCTCGCGGATCGTGCCGAGGTGGAGCACGACGAAGCGGCGGGGCGGCTCGGGCGCCGGCGCTGGCGCGTACAGCGCGAGATCGAAGTGGTTGCGCACGAACGAGGACTTCGGCGTGAGCTCGGGGAAGCGCGCGCGGTAGGCCTCGAGCGCGGCCCGCGTGTTGAAGATCACGTGGTCGGCGCCCTCGAGCCAGCGGCGCTCCAGGCGCGGGACGATGGCGCGCCGGGCCCGCTCGGCCAGGCCGGACGGCGGGCCGTTCCCCGTCTCGTGCAGCGAGTACGGGTCGCGCATGTCGAGGACGAGCGGCACGCCGAGCGCCCGCTTCACATGGAGGCCGACAGGGCAGGCCGAGTACGGCCCGGCGCTCACCACGACGGCCCGCGCGCCGGTGCGGCGGGCCAGGGCCACCGCCGCGCGCGCCCCGCGCGGGGCGTGCGCGATCCAGCGGTCGGTGATCGCCTGGAAGGGGCGGAGCCCGACGAGCGGCCCCGCGCGCCCCGCGGGCAGCGGCGCCCGCGCGCGGAGGGCGCGCAGCGCGGCGCCCACGGCGAGGACGGCCGGATCGAGGTACTCGTCGAAGACCTCGACCTCGGGCGGCAGCGCGGCGAGCAGCCCGTCGTCGCGCTGATCCTCGGGGAAGGTCCCCGACAGGACGGCGGGGCGGAAGCCGTGGCGCGGCAGGTGCCGCGCCAGCTTCACCCAGCGGAAGGCGCCGACGCTCGTCTGGGGAGCGAAGGCGGGGGAGATCAGCAGGAAGGGGCGCACGTTCGATCCTCTCGCGGGCAAGCGGGCGTCCACGACGTCAGCCCTCGCCGCGCACCCCGCGCTCGAGCAGGTCCGCGTAGAGCGCGAACAGCGCGTCGAAGTGCTCGTCGCTCGTGGGCAGCCGCTCCCCGGCGGCCCGCGCCGCCGCGACGCGCTCCTCCCGCGGGCGCGCGAGCACCCGCTCGATCGCGGCGGCCACCTCGCCGGGCGAGGCGCGCGGCGCGTACACCTCGGCGGCGCCGGGCTGCACGAAATCCAGCGCGGCGCCGGCGGCAGGGACGACGAGCGGCAGGCCCGAGCACAGCGCCTCGCCCAGCACGAAGCCGAACGTCTCTGCGGCGCCCCCGTGGACGAAGACGTCGGCGCTGGCGTGCAGCGCCGCGTAGGTGGCGCGGTCCTTGGCGAAGCCGAGGAAGGTCACCTGCGGCAAGGCGGCCGCGCGGCGCTCGAGACGCGCCCGCTCGGGCCCGTCGCCCAGCACCGCGAGGGCGATCGGGCGCCGCGCGGCGAGCTCCCGCGCCGCGTCGATCACGAGCGCGACCCGCTTCTCGACGGCGAGCCGGCACGCGACGAGCAGCAGCGCGGCCGACGGTTCGTCCGCGAACCGGCCGAGCAGGCTGCGGCGCAGCGCCGCGTCCGCGCGGGAGGGGCCGAAGTCGCCGCGCTTCACGCCGAAGGTGACGCGGTGGACGCGCTCGCAGCCGTGGCTGCGGAGCTGCTCCGCGATGAACGTCCCGGGGGCGATCGTCGCGTCGAACCGCCGCGACAGCGCGCGCGGCCAGGCGAACAGCGCGCCCTCGAGCGCCCGGGCGACCGCGCGCGGGCGCACCCGGTCGAGCAGCGGCGCCGCGTAGGTGCTGATCTGATCCGAGTGGTAAACGAACGTGCGGAGCGGGACCTCGCGGGCGCTCGCCGCGACGAGCGCGGCCGTGTACGGCGCGCTCGCCTGGACCACGTCCGGCGCCTCGCGGCGGATGATCGCCCGCGCCGCGCCGAGCCGGAGGAGCGCGTGGTAGGTCGGGTCGTACGGCATCGGCGGGCCGGCCACCCGCACGATGCGGCCCCGCTCGAGCGGCACGACCTCGTCGCGCGGCCCGGGCGCCACGACGACGATCTCGTGGCCGCGCCGGCTCCCCTGGCGCACGAGCTCCTCCAGGTACGACCGCACGCCGCCCCCGCGGGACGAGAAGAACTCCGCGACGTCGAGGATCTTCACGAGTGGTTGCTCCCGCGCAGGAGGAGGCCGCCCTTCCACGAGCGCCGCATCCGCGCAGAGCGGTTCATGAGGTGGAGCAGCGCCGGGAGGAACAGGAGCGCGCACGCCACGCACGCGATCTCGCCGCTGACCGCGACCCAGCCGAACGAGTTCAGCGCCTGGTTGTCGGCGAAGATGAGCGATCCGTAGCCCAGCACGGTCGTGTAGCTGCAGAGGGCCACGGGGCCGGCCGAGCGCTTGACCGCGAGCGACACGTCGCCGCCGAGCAGCCGCGCGCGATCGAAGACGTTGAAGGGGTACTCGCAGCCGATGCCGAACGTGATCGGGAGCGCGATGAAGTTCAGGAAGTTGATCTTGACGTCGTGTATCGCCATCGCGGTGGCCGTCCCGAGCACGCCGAGCACGAGGGCCAGGAGGACCGCGAGCGCGCCCGCGATGCTGCCCGTCGCGAGCACCACGACGGCCGTGACCGCGAGGAGCGAGGCCGCCGTCGCCAGCGGGCCGTCGCGCTCCATCGACCGGATCATCTCGGCGAAGACCGTCGGCCTGCTCGCCGTGACGACGTGGGTCCCGTCAGGGAGGACCACGTTGCCGGTCGTGTCGGCCATCCGCAGGAGGTTCCTGCCGTTCGAGAACGAGACGTTGTTCTTGTACTTCACGTAGAACACCGTCCCCACGACGCCGTTGTTCTCCTCGAACCTGCGGCGGATGAGGTCGGGCAGGTCCTTGGGGCCGATGACGCGCAGCGACTCCGGCGGCTTCATGGCGAGGACGCGCTCGCGCTCCTCGGGGCGCAGGGCCTTCAGCACCCGCGGGGTCAGCCGGTCCCGGATGCGCTCCAGGATCTCGATCTTCCGCTGCTGCTCCTCGGCCGTGCCGGGGAGGGCGTCGGCGATCGTCGCGACGTCGGCCACGAGCTGGCCCTGCGGATCCTTCGCGTCGTTCGCCAGGATCTGCGCCTTGATGGCCGGCACCTGCTCGGGGGCGTCCGCGAGCATCATCGCGCCGGCGACGTTCATCTTCCCGCCGAAGACCTCGGACGCCTTGAGCGACCAGCTCCCCGCGCCCTTCTCCCGCGAGCTCTTCGAGCCGAGGCGCGCGAAGTTGTACTCCCAGGGATCCCGGATGTACGCGGGGAGCTTCCACGCCGCGAGCGCGACGATGACCGGCGCGACCGCGAGGAACGCGAACGGCCACCGCGACGTTACGCGCGCGAGCGCCCGCGCGCCGGGCCCGGAGGTGCCCTCGTCCGAGACGCGCGGCGCCGGATCGCGCATCCAGCGCGGGAGCCTCGCCTGGATGCGCTCGATCGCGACGAGCGTCGCGGGCACGAGCGGCACGATGGACGCCCACACCATGAACATCCCGACGAAGCCGATCGTGCCGAACTGGCTGAAGCCGCGGAAGTGCGTGATCGTGAGCGATCCGTACGCGATCGCCGCCACGCTCGCCCCGACGAGCTCGGCGCGGAACGCGTTGATGACCGCCTCGCGCCGCGCCTCGTCCGCGGGCATGCCGCGCGCGCGGAAGTCGCGGTACCTCGACAGGAGCACGATCGGGTAATTGACCCCGTTGCCGACGATGATCGCCCCGAGGAAGGCGCCGACCGTGTTGACGTAGCCGTAGGTCAGGGTCGCGAACGCGTACCCGGCGCTGGCGCCGAGGGCCGTGGGGAACATGATCACCACGAGCGACCAGGGCGAGCGGTAGTAGATCATCACGCCGCCGACGATCAGCACGAGCGCGATGACGGTGGCCCACACCGCCTCGCTCACGAGCGACTTCTGCTCGGCGATGGCGTTCGGGATGTCGCCCGCGTACCCGACCTGCATGGCCGGGTGGAACGCCGCAGGATCGAGGCGCGAGACGAGCGCGGTCACCTGGTCGAGGAGCTCCGCCGCGCGGCGATCGCCCATCCCGGCGCTGCGCGAGACGATCCGGAGCGCGACCATGCGCCCGTCGGGCGTGGCGAAGTAGCCGCTCGGGAACTCGTCGATCTTCTTCAGGCGCCGCTGGAGCTCCTGCCACGTCTCGTCGAGCGACAGCCCTTTCTTCGCTGGCGCCGGCGCCGCCGCCGCGCCCGCCGCGCCCGCGTCACTCCCAGATGCCCCGCCAGCCTCCAGGTCCTCGATGAGGCCGCTCCGCAGCGCGAGCTCCAGCTCGATCGCCTCGTCCGCCGCCTCGAGCTCGCGGACGCTCGCGTAGAGCCACTTGTTCGCGTCGAAGAAGCTGCGGACCTCCTTCGTGCCGGACTCCACGTAGCGGATGAGCCCCGGCGGCCCGCACGCCGCCCGGCAGGCGTCGTCGCCGCACGCCGCGGCGCAGGCCGCGCGCTTCCGGAGCGGCTCGTTCAGCTGCTCCGCGAGCGCGTCGATGAACCGCTCGTTCGCGCCGCGATCCGGCGACTCGGCGATGACGATGAGCTGCGCTCCGCCGTCCACGCGCTGGGCCTGACGCTCGTAGGCCTGGAACGCCGGGCTGTCGCGCGGCAAGAGCTCCCGGAGCTCCGTGCGCAGCTCGAGCCGCGACGCGTACCCCCATAGCCCTGCCATGGAGAGGAGGGCGAGCGCGATGATGAGCCAGGGACGGCGCCCGCTGAAATCGACGAGCGCACCGATCATCCTGAGGAGCATTCGAAGGACACCTCGAAACCGGGAACACCTCGAAGCGGCCGCGTGCGGGCCGGCTTCGGGCCGGTCTTACCACGCGCGCTAGGCGCAGAACGACGGCTGGATGCCCTTGGGCCGCGGCGCCGCCGCAGGGCGCAGGTGGCCGAACGCGAAGAGGCCGCCGGTGAAGCCCATCCAGGTGCGGAAGTGCCGGAAAGTCTCCAGCCACTGGAGCGCCTTCGGCCCGTCGACGAGCGGGCGCAGGTTGGACTGCCTCGCGTGCTCGCGCGCGTTCGCGAACGCGTTCGCGAGCATCCGCTGCACGACGAGGGGCGAGGACCGCTCGCGCGCCCGCTGCGCGGCCGCGTTCCCGAGCCGCGCGGCGGCGAGCGGGTCGCGCGCGAGCGCGATCACGGCCTTGCCGAACGCAGCGTTCGCGCTCTCCTCGGCGATCGGCCCGCGGCCCGGGTCGATCAGCAGGCCGTTGTGGCCGCTCTGGATCTGCGAGCTCACGCCCATGCCATCGGCGAACGCGACCGTCGGGGAGCCGCACCACAGCGCCTCGCTGAGCACGTTTCCGAACGTCTCGCTCAGCGAGGAGTGCAGGAAGAGGTTTGCGTGCCGGTAGTAGTCCGAGATCTGGCTGTACGGCACCTCGCCCGTGAAGATGACCCGGCGCGCGACGCCCAGCTCGCGCGCGAGCGCCGCGTACGCCGCGCTGTCCGGCCCGTCGCCGACGAGCGTGAGCGTCGCCTGCGGCTCGTGCGGGGCGATGTGCTCGGCGAAGATGCGGATCAGCCGGTGCTGCGACTTCTCCCGGGTGTGGCGGCCCGCGCAGACGAGGCGCGGGCCGCGCGTGTCGAGCCCGCGCTCCTCGAGCAGCTGCACGTACGGGTCGGGGCCGAGCGGGCGCTCGAACACGTCCTCGGGGACCATCCGCGGGATGACGTGGATGGGCACCGTCACGCCCCGTTCGCGCCAGTAATCGCGCAGGCCCTCGCTCAGCACGACGAGGCCGTCTCCCTGGTTGTACAGGTCCACGAAGAGCCGCTCCATCGGCGCGCGGAGCGTCTTGTGGAGCACCGTGTGGACCGCGCCGATCCGGGAGACCCGCTCCGGCAGGAGCACGTCGTACGCAGCCGCGAGGTGCGTCGTGTTCACGCAGAGCAGCGGGACGCCGCGCATCTTGCGCAGCCAGATGCCGAACTCGATGAGCAGGGTCGTGGTCTGCGCAAAGCAGATGTCAAAATCCCACCGCATCGGATCGAGCACCGAGGATCCCACGGGGATCGGCAGGTGCACCCCCGGGTAGGTGCGCAGCGGCAGGCTCGGTAAGGCGACGGTCCCGGGAGGGACCTCCTCGGCCGAGGCATCCGGATCCCGAGGTCCGATCAGTGTTGCCTGGTGACCACAGGTGTTGAGCGCGCGATACAGGGCGCGCGTCTGGAAGACCGCGCCGTTCGCGTAAGGAATGCGCGTGAAATCGCTGAGGATGGCGACCTTGAGCGGCCGCCCGTTGGCGCCGGAGAGGGCAGCGAAGGGATTCTCTGGAATGGCCGCTTGCGCCCTGACGGAGGCGTGCCCTCCCCGCGCGGGTCCCGTCGACGGCGTGTGGCGCGCCGGCGCGATCGCCTCGTGCGGCGCGCGATCGCTCCGGTGGTCGCTGAGCGGCAGAATTGCATCCATCGTCATCTTCGTTGCTCCTGGAGAAGCGGCGCGAACCGTGGTCGATGGCCGACCGAGGCGCGCGGCGTGACGGGCGGTAGGGCGTTCGTGTCGCGCCTGCGACAGCCGTGTCGCGCTGCGGCCGCGAGCGCGGCCTGTTGCTCGGCACAGCAGCCGTTCCTCGTCGGCCGATCGGCCTGTCGGCGGTGGGCGTAATTAGCAAACCTTATGCCGCTAGTGTTGACTTCGGCCATGGCGCGAGGTGCGAACGTCGCGATGCACCTCATCACGAGGCGCCCGCGCACGCCTCGTCCAGCAAAGCGAGCACGGCGGAAGGCGCGCTCGGCAGCGCGCGCTCCAGGTCGATGCGAGCGAAGTCGGCGGCGCGGCAGCGATCGAAGAAGCGCCCCACGACGGCCGGCGAGAGCGCCGCGAGCGAGCTCGCGACGGCGACGCCGGCCCGCTCGGCGAGGAGCGCGTTGAGCGTCTGCTCGTTGTGGCGATCGTCGTAGAGCGCGAGCACGGGCTTGCCGGCGAGCACGCACTCGGCGAGGACGTTGCTGCCGGCGGTGGTCACGACCGCCGACGCGCCCTCGAGGTGAGCGAGGAACGCGCCCGGATCGAAGGGGCGCGCCTCGACGCCGGGCACGTCGAGGCCCGGGTCGCCGAACGCGACCACGCGCCGGCCGTCGCGCGCGACGAGCTCGAGCACGCGGCGCGCGTCGCACTCGCTGAAGTAGCAGACGACGGCCCCGGGCTCGCCGGCGCGCGCGGGGGCGAGCCGGCGCTCGGGCCGCGCAACGAGGGTGCCCGGCGTCTCCGGCTCGATCGGCAGGAAGTGGACGGCGACCGCGCGGCGCGCCCGGCTGGAGGCCCAGGTCGTGCGCCGGCACGCGAGCACCCGCAGCCTCGGCAGCCCCTCGGGCAGGCGGCAGCGCGAGAAGACGAGATCATGGCCGAGCGCGACGGCGGGGATCCCGAGCGCGCGCGCGGCGAGCAGCGACGGGACGTCGCCGTCGCTCACGATGGCGTCGGGCCGGAAGCCCGCCTGCTCGACGATCTCCTTCGCCAGGCGGCGCGGGAGCTCGATCACGCCCGCGAGCCCGCGGCGGATCGGCCGCACGAGGCGGTGCTCCGGGAGCGCGCCGAGCAGGTCCGCCGCCTGGCCGCCGCCGTAGATCCGGAGCTCGTCGCCGCGCTCGCGGAGGGCCCCCAGGATCGGGAGCGCGCGGCTCGCGTGCCCGCGCCCGCGCCCGTGGACGTAGTAGCCGATCTTGGCCACGGGCCGTCAGAGCTCGATCTGCTGGCTCGGGACGGCGCGGATCTCGCGCGGGCGCCCCGCCACCATGACGCCGAAGCCGTCCAGCAGCCGGTTGTGGTGTGCGACGATCGCCGCCGCCGCGAGCGCCGGGCTCTCCGAGGTGCCGTGCGCGTCCGCGGCGAGCGTCACGTCGAAGCCGAGGGTCACCGCGCGCCGGCAGGTCGTGTCCACGCAGAACTCCGTCTTGCAGCCCGCGATGATGAGGTGCTCGACGCCGAGCTGCTCGAGGCGCTCGGCGAGATCGGTCTCGAAGAACGCGTCGCAGGCGAGCTTGCGCACCCGCGCCTCGCCGCCCGCCGGCGCGACCTCTCGGTGGATGTCCCACGCGGCCGAGCCGACCTCGCCCACCTCGTCGTCCTGCACGAAGATCACCGGCACGCCGCGGTCGCGGGCGCGCGAAAGGAGCGCTGCGATGCTCGAGAGCAGGCCGCTCGCCCCCTGCACGGGAGCCTCCCCGGCAAGCACGCCATTCTGGACATCGATGATCACCAGCGCACTTCTCGGCTTCATCTCATTTCCTCGTGGATCGCCGCCATTGCCGAGGTCTCGGAGCGAGCGCGGAGCGCCTCTACAACGGACGCCCCGCCGGCGGAACCCCGGAGGCGCGCGCCGTCCGACGGTGCGCGCTCGCCGGGTCGCGCTCGCGCCGCGCGGCAACGCGTACCACGTGGGCAGCGCGTACGACGTGTGCGATGCGCGCCACACGTACATTGCGTTCGACACGTGCGTTGCGTCATTTCTCACTCCTCCAGACAGGCGACGCGCGCTTTGACTCCGCGCCAGCGCAGGGCTCCAATGGCCTGCGATACGGCCTGCGCCGCACCATGACCGCCTCGAGCAGCTTCCATTCGACGGGATCCCAGGGACCTCGAAGCGCCAGCTCGGCGGACGAGCGCCGCGCGATGGCGCGGGGCCTCCCCACGGCGCTCGTGACCTGGCCCACGTTCGCGGCGCTCGACGTGTTCGTGGTGCTCGCGGTGTTTCCGAGCGCCTCGGTCGCCCGGCTGCTGCTCTACCGGCTGCTCGGCGAGGTCATCCTGCTCTGGCTGTACCTCCTCGCCCGGCGCGAGCAGACCTCGGCAGAGCTCCTCGACGCGGCGCACGTCTTCGCGGTCTGGAGCACGGGGGGGCTCATCTCCGTGATGGCGCTGGAGTTCGGGGATCTGACCTGGAACTACATGCACGGGCTGTCGATCGTGATGCTCGTCGACGCGACGATCCTGCCCACGCACTTCTCGCGATCGCTCCGGATGACGATCCCGGTGGCGCTCAGCTTCCCCATCATCATGGGCGCGGGGGCGTCCCTCGACCCGGCGCTCGCGGCGCAGTGGACGTCGCCGCGGTCGCTCGTGATCTTCGCCTGCAACTACATCTTCGTGCTCGCCACCGCGATCCTGGTGTCGGCGGCGAGCCACGGCCTCTGGTCGGCGCGCCAGCAGGTCTACGAGGCCCGCAAGCTCGGCCGCTACCGGCTCGTGGCGCCGGTCGGTCGGGGCGGGCAGAACGAGGTGTGGCTCGCCTGGGACGAGTCGCTCCGCCGCGACGTGGCGCTGAAGCTGCTCCGCAGCGAGAGCAAGTCCGAGGGCGACGTGCGCAGCTTCGAGCGCGAGGCGCGCGCGACGAGCCGGCTCACGTCGCCGCACACGATCCGGATCTTCGATTTCGGCGCGAGCAGCGATGGCATCTTCTACATCGCGATGGAGCACCTGGCCGGCGCCGACCTGGCCACCCTGGTGCGCGATCACGGCCCGATGCCGCCCTCCCGGGTCGTCCACTTCGCGCGGCAGGCCTGCCTCTCGCTCGCGGAGGCGCACGACGCCGGCGTCATCCACCGCGACATCAAGCCCCACAACCTCTACATCACGCGCGTGGGCGACGATCAGGACGTGCTCAAGGTGCTCGACTTCGGGATCGCGAAGCAGGTGAGCCTGGAGGGAGACGCGAGCATGACGGACGTCGGCGTCATCAAGGGAACGCCGACGTACATGTCCCCGGAGATGATCTCGGCCGGCGCCGTGGACGCCCGGAGCGACATCTACTCGCTCGGGGTCACGCTCTATTACCTGCTGACGGGCGTGGCCCCCTTCGACGGCCGGAGCTTCGGCAAGCTCGTCTACTCGCACCTGACGATGCCGCCGATCCCGCCGTCGCTGCGCGCGCCCTGGCCGCTGTCGTCGGAGCTGGAAGAGGTGGTGATGCGGTGCCTCGCCAAGCGGCCAGGCGACCGTTACCAGAGCGCGCGCGAGCTTCTCGCGGCGCTCGACGCATGCGAGCCGACGCCGGCGTGGACTCCGGACGACGCAAGGAGCTTCTGGACGGCGCGCGCCGCGATGCCGCGCGCCGAGCCGCCGCCCCCGGATCCCGGCCCCACTGTGCGCCTGCGGCCAGAAAAGGCCGTGCCCGTGACCTAGAGCGCGGGGTGCAGATTCGTGGGATACGGGCTCAGCCGCTAGGCAGGCGAGTGAGGCGTACGAAAGTACGCCGCAGCGAGCCGAACGACGCGGATGAGCCCGTAGCGCACGAAGATGCGCCCCGCGCGGCCCTTCAGGCCTGGCTCACCCCGAGCTGCGCGCCGTCGGGGAACCGCCGCGAGGGGGGCGGCGCCCATCGCACGGACGCAGGGGGTTGCGCGTCCGCCTGGAGCGCGGGGCGTTTGTCGATCACGGGCACGCGCAGCGGCGCAGGCGCGAGCGCCGGCGAGCGCCGCTCGCTCCGCGCCAGGACGAGCGTGTCGTGGAGCGCGCGAGCGCTCTCGTCCCACCCCTTGCACCCGGAGAGCGCCGAGATCCGCTCGGGATCGTAGGGCGCGTGCGCCGCGCGCTCCATGGCGCCGGCCAGGGCGGGGAGATCGCCGGGCGAGACGAGCTCGCCGAGCTCGGGGCGGCTGATCACGTCGGGGATGCCCCCGACCCGCGTCGCGACCACCCGGCGGCCCGACGCGAGCGACTCGATCACGACGTTGGGCGTGCCCTCGTGGTGGCTCGGCAGGACCAGCGCATCGCAAGCGGCGACCCAGCGCGCCACCTCGTCGTGCGGCAGGCGACCGGTCATCAGGACGCGCCCGCCGAGCCGCTCCGCCGCCGACCTGCAGGCCTGCTCGTCCGCGCCGCTCCCGACCAGCGCGAGGTCGATGTCGGGGTGCGCGGCGGCGATGCGCTCGAACGCGGCGATCGCGTCGAGCGCGCCCTTGTCCCGGAGCAGGTGGCCGACGTAGAGCAGCAGCCGGCGCTCCGCAGGGCGGCCCAGGGCGGCGCGGGCCTCGCGCCGGTCGCGGGGGTGGAACATGCCGCGATCGACGCCGTTCATGACGACATCGATGCGGTCGCGCGGGACGCCGAGCGCGTGGACCCCCTCGGCCAGCTGCTTGCTCACGGCGACGACGCGGGCCGCGCGCTGGAGACCCCACTCGAGCGAGGGCCTGACCGCCGGTTGCCGCGAGAGCACGTCGACGTCCGAGCCGTGCACCTTGACGACCGCCGGGACGCCGAGCAGCTCCGCGAGGCACACCGCGGCGAACCCGTCCGGATAGGCGAACGAGCCGACGATGACGTCCGGCGCCGGACGGTGGCGCGCCAGCTCGAAGAGCATGGACGCCGCATAGAGCGGGCCATTGAGATAGGGCGCCACCTTGGGCACATAGAGGAACCGCGGGTGGCGCACCGGCAATCCCTCGATCACGTCCTCGCGAGGCGCGTCGCTCGACATGGACCACCGGGAGAACCTGGAAGCCCACGGAAACCAGGGGATCGTCGCAAAGACGTCGATGTCGCAATACCTCGAGAGCGCGGCGAACTGCCGCCGGTTGAACGGCGCCTGTACCGGGTTTGTCGCGTTCGGGAAGATCTTGGTGATAAGCAGGACGCGCATACCTCTGCTCCTTCGGACTGGCCCGCTCGGTTCGACGGAAATCCTCCGATCAAGGGAGCATCTCGCCGCGCGGTCGAGCGGTGTCGAGCAGAGAACATGCCACTGCGAGAAAGCTGGAAACGGGGCAAGGAATGGGAGGAGCGCGCCCATACGAGCGATGAGTGAACAGCCATGCTGCCCCAGCGAGGCAAATTGCCACGCGCCGTAGGTGACCTCGGCAGAAAAGGTGGGCAAACAGCGCGCAGCGCCGCCGAGCGCGGCATTTGCAACGAGAACGGTATTTACAAAGAGAGCTTCGCGACGAACGCGTCGCCCTGGCCTGCGCTCGAGAGCGATCCTTGACCGAAGTTGATGGCGCCGTAGAAACGGCCGGCGATCAGCACGCTCGCGCCTGAGCCTGCCGCCACGTCGAGGCCGACCTGCGTCTGGACGTCGCCGAACAGCTTGCTGAACACGTGACCGCCGGAGGCGCCGAGCTTGACCAGATAGACATCGGTCTTTCCTCGGCTCGTCAGCGGCCCTCCGCCGAAGTCCGCCGAGCCGAACAGCGGCCCCGCGAGCAGGAGATTGCCGGCGGAGTCCACCGCGACGCTCGCGCGCGCCCCGGTCTCGAAATCGGTGAGCAGCTGGTCTTCGGCGTCGCCGAAGCGCCGGCTCATGAGGTGCGCTCCGGCGCCGGAGAACCTGGCGACGAAGAGATCCCGCCCGCCGGCGCTCACCAGCGGATCGCCGCCGAGGTCGATGGTCGACGCGAACGTGCCCGTGAGCGCCACGTCGCCGGTCGCCTGGTGGACCGCGACGTCGTGCGCCTCGTCGGCCTCGGCGCCGCCGAACCGGGCGCTCCAGACGTGGTCGCCGGAAGGACGGAGCTTGGCGAGGAAGATGTCGGAGAGGCCGGCGCTCTCGAGCGGCGCGCCGCCGAGATCGATGGATCCCTCGAAATAGCCCGCGACGAGCAGGTTGCCGTCGGCGTCGGCCGCGATCCCATGGGCGTAGTCGTCGCCTTCGCCGCCGGCGCGCACGGCGAGGAGCGTCCGGCCGTCCTCCGAGGCGAGGCGCAGCACGAAGGCGTCGCGCTTGCCCGCGCTCGTGAGCTCGCCGGCGCCGAAGTCGACGGTGCCGTTGTAGCCGCCCGCCACGAGGACGTTGCCCGCCGCGTCGACGGCGATGCGGTCGCAGCGATCCGCGCCGGATCCGCCGAAGATCTTGCTCCAGATGTGCTCGCCGTCGCCGCCCAGCTTGACGACGAACACGTCGTCGCTCCCACGCGACGCGAGCTCTCCGCCGCCGAGATCGACGCGGCCGAAGGCGCGGCCCGCCACGAGGACGCTGCCCGCCGCGTCGACCGCGAGCGCCATCGCGAACTGGTTGCCCTCGCCCGGGAACACCTTGCTCCAGAGGTGCGTGCCGAACCTGTCGAACTTCGCCACGAAGGCGTCCGTGCCGATGGCGGTGAGCGGGCCGCCGCCGAAATCGACGGTCCCCTCCAGCTGGCCGGCCACGATCACGTTGCCGTCCGCGTCGAACGCGACGGATCGGGCGTACTGGCCGCTCGCGTCGCCGAAGCCGCGGCTCCACACGTCCTCGCAGGCGGGCGTCGCGCCGTCGCAGTCCTCGTCGTCCGGCGTGTCGCACGCGTCGAACGCGGGCACGACCTCCCCCATGCACGGGCCCCACGACGTGCCCTCGGCGTTGCAGACGCGCGTGCCGGCCGCGCAGCGCCCGACGCCGCTCGTCCCCTCCGGGCCCGTGTAACACGCCTCCTGCGCGCTCGGCGTGCACACGCAGCCGGGACAGCCGCAGTCGAGGCCGCTGCACGAGGCCGGCGTGAGCTCCGCGATCCAGGCGGCGACACACGCGATCTCCTCGGACGAGTACGGGGCCCCGCCGAGCGGCATGCGCGCGCCGCACGAGGGCGCGTCGGTGAGCCGCACGTAGAGCGCGCTCTCCTCCGGCCGGTCCGGGTCGGCGAGCACGCCGGCGCAGCTCGTGGCCTGGCGGCCGGCGACGCGAGCGCCGACGCCGAGCGTGACGAGGTCGAGGCCAGCCGCGGGCTCGCCCGGTCCGTGGCAGTTCGCGCCGCCGCACCGCTCGGCGAACACCGCGGGCACGTCGGCGCACGCGGGCTGCGGGCCGCCGTCCCGCCGGCCGAACCGCTCCTGGTCGTCGATCGTCCCCGGACACCCCGCGAGCAGCGACAAGGCCGGCGCGACGAGCGCCGCCGCCGTGAAGCGCCCGCCGCGACGGGCAGACACGGCGCGCGCCGTGCGCGCCGAGCGCACCTCACTCCCCATAATAAGCCACCCCCAGGTGAACGCTGAAGAGCTGATCGAGCGCACCGCCCGCGATGTACGTGTCCTCTGGCTCGGAGTCGAAGTCGTAGAAGAACCGCGCGTACGACGCGCCGGCGCGCGCCTCGAGCCCCGGCGCGAACGGGGCGGCGACCGCGATCCGGAAATCGACGCCTCCGGCGCTCGGCGCGCGAAAATGAGACGCGAGGGCCCCCATCGAGAGGGGCGCCTGAACCCCTCCCCCGGCCTCCAGCGCGACCGGGCCGACTGGCAATCGCCCTTCCACGCCGACGCGCAAGGCGAGGTACGACACCGACGCGGCGTCGCGCGACGCGTCGCCCGTCGACTCGATATCGAAGTCGGTCCAGCGGAGTCCGCCGCCCGCGAACAGGACCGGCCCGTCCTGCCCGGCGAGGCGGTAACGGCCCCGGAGGCCGGCGTGGAGCCGGCTCCACGAGGTCGATACGCTCGCTCCCCCGGCGCCCTCCGAGTCGAGGCCGAGCGCGCGAGCGTACGAGAGCTCGACACCGAGGTCGCGGAGCACCGGGACGGCGCTTCGCGCGAACGGGTACAGCTCGCCCCGGAGGGACGGCATGGGCACGCCCAGCACCTCGTAGGTGCGGAGGTTGTCGGAGAGCAGATCGCTATAGGACAGCGTACGACCCGCTATCTCGAGATCGACACCCGCGCTGAAGAGCGCGGTCCCCGCGGCGGGCGGCCGGGCGCCCTCATCACGCTGAGCGCGATCGGCGCTGGACGCCGCGCCGGCATCGGCGAGCGCGGAGCCTGGCGCAGACAACGCCAGGAGCGCCGACAGCGTCGAGAGCGCCGCGCCGAGCAGCGCGGCCGCAGAAGAGCGGCGCGCGCGGCGCCGCGACCCCCGAGGAGAGACAGGACAGGCGAGCGTTCGCCTTTGCATTGGGCGCGAGCATAGTCGCTCCGCACACCGCAGGTCGAGCCGCCTTCGAAGGCCGGAGTCCGCGGCAACGCCGTAAGACACGCGCGCACGGGATGATCACATCGGCCCCGTGCTCCCACTTGATTCGGCCGCTCCGAGCGCGGCTCCTATCCGGGAGCGGCGGTTTGCCATACGCTGCCTCGAGGATGGCGAGTTGGCGCGCCGCGCACACGGCTGCGCCGCGCACGCTGCACGGAGGGGAGCGCACCGTCCCGTGCTCGCGCTCGCGCTCGTCGAAGAGGCACCATGGCTGAACCAAGAGCTCTCCGCTGGCCCATCGGCCTGCTCCTCCTCGCCTCCTGCACAGGGCAGTTCGGCGATCTCCCCGCGAACGACGAGGGCGGCGAGGCGACGGCCCCGCTCTGCGCCTCGATCGAGCCAGGCGAGTCGCCGCTCCGCCGCATGACACGGGTGGAGTACGACAATACGATACTTGATCTCCTCGGCGACGACAGCCGCCCTGCGAGGGGCTTCGTGCCCGAGGAGGAGTCGCTCGGCTTCAACAACCAGGCGGCGGCGCTCGTGGTGAGCCCGCTGCTCGCGGAGCAGTACATGACAGCCGCCGAGGGCATCGCGGCGCGCGCGGCGGGCAAGCTGCTCGGCGAGGCGCCCGCGTGCCGCGAGGCCGCGGCGGGCGCCGCGTGCCGCGGCGAGATCGCGGCGCTCATCGCGTCGCTCGGCAAGCGGGCGTTCCGCCGGCCCCTCGCCGAGGACGAGATCGCCGAGCTCGCGGCGCTCTTCGACCGCGGGCTCGGCCTCGGGGACACGCCCGACGACGCGTCGACCGGCCTCTCGCTCGTCGTCCAGGCGATGCTCCAGTCGCCGCACTTCCTCTACCGCGTCGAGCTCGGCATGCCGGATCCGGTGGAGAGCGACGTCGTGCCGCTGACCTCGTACGAGATCGCCTCGCGGCTCTCGTACCTGCTCTGGGGCACGATGCCCGACGACGCGCTCTTCGCGGCCGCCGAGAAGGGGACGCTCGGCACCGCCGAGGAGATCGAGGCGCAGGCGCGGCGCATGCTGGACGATCCGCGGGCGCGCGAGGCCGTGAAGAACTTCCACCGCCAGTGGCTCGGGCTCTCGAAGATCGACGAGATCGCCGCGGGCGGGAGGGACCCGGAGCTCTACCCCGAGTACCGGGACGAGCTCCTGCCGCTGTTCCAGGCCGAGACCGAGGCGTTCCTGGATCACGCGATCTTCGAGGAGGACGCGAGCGTGAGCACGCTGTTCACGGCGTCCTATTCGATGATGAACCGGGAGCTCGCCGAGCTCTACGGCATCAAGGGAGGCCCGAAGGGCGAGGCGTTCGAGCGGGTGGAGCTCGATCCGTCGCAGCGGGCCGGGTTCCTGACGCACGCCGGGCTGCTCTCGCTCTACGCGAAGCCGAACCGGTCCTCGCCGGTCCACCGCGGGCGGTTCGTGCGCCAGAGCCTGCTCTGCCAGATCCCGCCGCCGCCGCCGGACGTGGTCCCGGAGCCGCCGATGGTCGACCGGACGAAGACGACGCGCGAGCAGTTCTCGCAGCACGTGTCCGACCCGGGCTGCAGGAGCTGCCACGCGCTGCTCGACCCGATCGGGTTCGGCTTCGAGCACTACGACGCGCTCGGCCGCTGGCGGGACGCCGAGAACGGCATCCCTGTCGACGCCAGCGGCGAGCTCACGCAGACCGACACCGACGGGCCGTTCGACGGCGCGGTCGAGCTCGCGCACCGGCTCGCGGAGAGCGAGCAGGTGCGCGCGTGCGTCGTGAAGCAGTGGTTCCGCTTCGGCTACGGCCGCGCCGAGCAGCGCGAGGACGCGTGCAGCCTCTCGCAGGCGACGGAGGCGTTCGAGGCGTCCCGCTACAACATCAGGGCGCTGCTCGTGGCGCTCACCCAGACCGACGCGTTCCGCTACCGGCGCGAGATCCATGTGGGAGGCGACGTGGGAGACGACGCAGGGGGCGCCTCGGAGAGCGCCCCGGAAGGAGAGCCGTGATGAAGCCGTTCCGACTCAGCCGCCGCGCCGTGCTCAGGGGCCTCGGCGGCGCGGCGCTCACGCTGCCGTTCCTCGAGGCGATGGGCTGCTCGAAGCGGCTCGCGCCGGCGTCGGAGCAGACGGGGCGGGCCGCGTTCGGGGTCGAGTTCCCGAAGCGGTTCATCGTGCTCTACACGCCGAACGGCACCGTCCCGCCGGACTTCTGGCCGTCGTCCTCGACGTTCCAGAACGGCGAGGAGCTGTCGCCCATCCTCGCGCCGCTCAAGGATCACAACAGGGATCTGCTGGTGCTCGGCAACGTGAGCGCGCTGTCGGCGCTGACGGGGCCGGGCGACGCGCACCAGAAGGGCACGGGGCAGTGCCTGACGGCGCGCGCGATGCAGGAGGGCGACTTCCCGGGCGACGCCGGGCTGTCGTGCGGCTGGGCCGACGGCATCTCGGTCGACCAGGAGATCGCGAACCACATCGGCACGAAGACCAAGTTCCTCTCGCTCGAGCTCGGCGTGCTCGTCTACGGGGCGACCGTGGGCGCGCGCCTCGCGTACCGCGGGCCGGCGCAGCCGCTGCCGCCGGAGAACAGCCCGTACGCCGCGTTCGACAGGCTCTTCTCCGACCTGTCGGTCGCGCCCGCGGACGCGATGCGGAAGACCGAGCAGCGCAGGGCGGTGCTCGGCAAGGTGGCCTCGGACTACGACCGGCTGCGCAAGCGGCTGGGCGCCGCGGATCGGCTGAAGCTCGACGGGCACCTCGCGTCGGTGGAGGACATCGCGTCGCGCCTCGATCGCGGCTCGGCGCCGGCCTCCCCGGCGTGCGCCGCGCCGACGCTGACGCCGGATCTCGACGTCGACAAGGTCGCCAGCATGCCGGAGCTCTGCCGGCTCCAGCTGGATCTCATCGCGATGGCCCTCGCCTGCGATCTGACGCGGGTCGCGAGCCTGCACTTCACGAACTCCGCGACGACCAAGGTGCTGAGCTTCCTCGGGCCGGACATCACCGAGGGCCACCACCCGATGGCGCACAACGGCTACGCCGATCAGGTGAACCGCGGGCGGCTCACCAGGATCAGCCGCTTCTACGCCGAGCAGCTCGCGTACCTGATCGCCAAGCTGAAGAGCATGCCGGAGGGCGACGGCACGGTCTTCGACAACACGGTGATCTTCTGGACCAACGAGCACGCGGACGGCAATCACCTGCGCAAGAACATCCCTTATGTCGTCGCCGGGAGCGCGGGAGGCCACTTCAAGACGGGCCGATACGTCGTCCAGAAGAAGGAGGTCGCGCACAACGACCTGCTCCTGTCGCTGCTCCACGCGATGGGCGTCGAGGCCGACACGTTCGGCGACCCGGACTACTGCACAGGACCGCTGGTAGGGGTCTGACGAGCCGAGGGGCGCGGGGCGCCCCTCGAGGCGGCGCGGGGCTCACGCCGTGGTGGGGGTCGCGCGGGGCGGCGCACCACCGCGGCGCGCGAGCGAGACGCCGGCGCACCCGCCACCGAAGCGCAAGCGCGCCCGGCTTGCTGCTCACTGCACGATATATTCCCAGACGGGGGTGGTCTCGACCTTGAGGTCCGTGCGCTGGGTGTCGTTGCAACCATCGGAGAAGGCGCAGAAGAGGTTTCGCGCGGCGACGCGAACCTTGTACTTTCCATCAACGTACGGCGGCGCTCCGACGTAACGCGGGAAACAACCGGCGCCAAAGATCTCGCCGCCGCCGTTGCTCCACTCCCCATGGGCCTCGACCGTGCTGACGGTGGGCGACAAAGAGAAGTTGGTGCTCCATACGTAGTAGCCCGCTAGCACGTGAGTCCTCTCGCAATCAGCCTCATTGTCGATGTTACCCCAGCCGCCCTTGGGCTGGGCCCAGATCTGAAGATCGGCGAGGCTGGAGGCAGCCGGCAGATTCCTGTATTCGACGACGTACTGGTAAGGGCAAGTCGGGGGGTTGTACGTCCAATCCGGGCTTGTTTGCACGCTGAGGGTCGTGTTGATGGCCCCGTCCGCGGCGTCCAAGGTGGACATGTTGAGCGTCCCGCAGCCCTCGTCGCCGATGGCCTGCGGGGCCTCGCCGACCCGCTCGCCGGCCAGCTCCGACTCGAGCGATTCACCTTCAACGCAGCCGACGGCAAGCACAGACAACACCGCCGCAGCGGTCAAGAACAAGGCTTTCATGTGTTCCTCGATGGTTTGGAAGAATTCAGTCACGGCCTCTGCTCTCCGGGAGGCGGGCCGCGCGCCGCACATTGCAGAGACCATGCCGGATCCGCGATGCCCGGAGCGCGTCGCCCATGACCCGCGACTCCGCGGTTGTCAGGTGGGCTTTCCTCGACGCAAACGCGAGAAATCCCGCGACTGAGCGAGCTCTGCCGGGAGGAGATACCGGCATCGCTGCCTGCCACCGCGTGTCGCGTATGTCACGATGGATCCATGACATGTCACGCTGGGGCCGTGACATGTCACGCCGCTTGTCTCAGGAGGCCGAGGAATACGCGACCATGGCAGCACGCGAGCGCACCACCCGATGGCGCACGACGGCTATGCCGACCCGGCGAACCGACAGCGGCTCATGAAGCTCAGCCGCTCCTGCGCCGAGCACGAGCTCCCGCCCCGCCGCCTCCAGCCCAGCGCCACGACCACAACAGGCCCCTCACCAGCGGCCTCCGAATCCGGTAGGACGGGGCGCTCCCATGGATTGCTCGGCCGTCCCCACCTGCGCCGTATCGGGATCGTGCGCGAGGAGGAGGCCGGCCGACAGGACCGCCGCGACGACCGCACCGGCGCCGGCGATCCATACCCACGGCGGCGTCCCGCCGTGCTTCTCGGCCGGCACCAGGCCGACGTGGACGCTGCTCAGCGCCTCGTCCTGAATCAGGACCCGGGCCTGGTAGGGCACCTTCCCCGGCGCCGTCACCCTCACCACGTGACGGCCGCTCGGCACGATGCCCTCCCACTGCCCTTCGCCCAGGAACTCCCCGTCGAGCGCGAGGCGATCGCCCGGAGAGGCGAGGATGGAGAGCCTGCCGCCGTTCATCGGCC
Source organism: Sorangium sp. So ce124 (assembly GCF_051525235.1). Taxonomy (NCBI): domain Bacteria; kingdom Pseudomonadati; phylum Myxococcota; order Polyangiales; family Polyangiaceae; genus Sorangium; species Sorangium sp. So ce124. The sequence goes on along the minus strand of NZ_CP150312.1, from coordinate 1,558,624 downwards.
GCGCCAGCCGGACGTCGAGCGCCAGCTGGGCGCCAGGGGCCACGCTCTCCACGCGGAGATGCTCCTTGAACCCCGGCTTGAAGACACGGATTCGCCTGGTGCCGGCGTCGACGATCACCTTGCCCGGGAGCGGCGTCTTCCCGATCGGCTGGCCGTCGATCGTCACCTCCGCGTCCTGCTCGCTCACGGCGATGTCCAGGTGACCGACGAGGGCGCGAGCGTTCCGCTCGACCTCGGCGATCGTCGCCCAGTCCTCCGGGAGCAGGACGCCGCGGTCCTCCTGCTTCAACCTCTCCACCAGCGCGAGGAGCCCGCTGTACCGGTGCATCTTCGACGTGCAGGCGATCATGTTCCAGAGGAGGCGCGCGTCCTTCGAGCTCTCGTACGCGCTCTGGAACTTGAGGAAGGCGCTGGCGAAGTCGCCGTTGCGGAAGAGCGCCTTGCCGGACTCGTAATCGGCCCTGGCCTCACCGCTCAGCCGCTCGGCGACGGGGGCAGCAGGGGCCTCGGTCGGCGCGGGGGCGGTCGGCGCGGGGGCGGTCGGCGCAGGAGCCTCCGCCGGCGCGGGCTGGGGTGGCTGCGCGGCCGCGCCGCCGGCCGTGGTCAACACCACGATGGCGACCGCTGACGCGAGCCCCGTCGCCGGGCGGCGCGAACGCACCGGCGCCTCGGCTGCATCCGGCTGGAATGCGAGATGCCGCCGGTCGGACGCGGGAGGTTCCTGTCTCATTGGATAGGTAGTTCCAAGGGATTCGTCCCTCCGGGCGCCGACGGCGCCTTCGGCGTTGCCGACGCGCTCGTCGCCGGGGGCGCGCGCCGGCCCTGAAGCGCCGCCCCGGAGGGCGCCGCATCGGTGGCCGGCGCGACGACCGGGGAGACAGACGGCTGCTGCGGCGGCAAGGCGTCACGGACCGCCGGCGGCTCCGGCGCGATCAGCGGGTCCGCGCCCCGCGCCCCGGTGTCCTGCCGCGCGCGCGCCGACACCGGTTCGTCCCGAGAGGCCGCCGCGGCCTGCAGCGCCGTCGCCTCCGGCGCTCTGCCGGGCAACGCCACCGCGCCCCAGAGGGCGAGCGCGAGCACGGCGATCACGACCGCCCCGAGCGCCACCCCGAGGACCCTGCGCGACCCAGGCTGCGCGGGCGTTCGCGTGAGCCCCCGCGTCGTGGGCAGGAGGCTCGCCATCGTGCCGGACGGGGCGCTCGGAGGGCCGCTGGCCGGCACGGCCCGCGGCGCCGGCACGGAACCGGCCGTCGGCAACGCCGGTTGCGCCCCCGCCCCGAGGATCCGCGCGGCGCGCTCCGCGCGCTCGTGCCCGCCCGCCGGCGCGAAGGGGACCAGCGCGCGCGCCAGATCGGCCACGGTCTGCGGCCGCCGGGCCGGATCCTTCTGGAGGCAGTGGAGGATCGCAGCCTCGAGCGCCGGTGGGATGTCGCTCCTGAGCGCGGTGGGCGGGATGGGCTCGGCGCTCGCGACCTGCAGCACGAGCTCGGCGAGCGCCGGGGCATCGAACGGCGGCTGCCCAACCAGGAGGCGATAGAGGAGCGCGCCGAGCGCCCACACGTCGGAGCGGGCGTCGACCGAGCGCGACGACCGCATCTGCTCCGGAGACATGTAGACGGGCGAGCCGAGCATCTCCCGCGTCTGCGTCAACGACCCGCCGACGCCCTCGGTGCTGCCCGGCACCTCCTTCGAGACCCCGAAGTCGAGGACCTTGATGAGCGTCGCCCCGCCGGGCGTCGTCGTGAGGAAGAGGTTCGCCGGCTTGAGATCGCGGTGCACGATGCCCGCGGCGTGCGCCTCGGCCATCGCCAGGCAGGCCTGGAGGACGTAGTCGGCCGCGTCCACGACGCTGAGCGTGCCGCGGGCGCGGAGCACATCGGAGAGATCTTCGCCGTCCAGATACTCCATCACGATGTACGGGATGCCCGAGCCGAGCTCGCCGACGTCGAACACCCGCACGACGTGCTCGCCCTTGAGGCGAACCACCGCGCGCGCCTCGCGGAGAAACCGCTGCACGAGCGCCGGGCTCTCCGTGCTGAGAAGGAGCTTGATCGCGACACGCTGCGGAAGGAACAGGTGGCTGGCGGCGACCACGATGCCCATGCCGCCTCGGCCCACGACGCGATCGACCCGGTACTTGCCGGCGATCACGTCTCCTTCGACGACAGGTGGCTTCATGAGAGCTCCGCGCTTCACGCCCGGCCACGGGGCGTGCTGCCATCCGAGCCTGCTGTGGTCGATGGTAGCACAGGTGCGCCCCGGCCGGTCCATCGACGGATGGCTTGCCCTCGTCTGCGATCGCCGGCCAGAGGGCGATACGATACGACGATGAAGCGCTCACCTCGATGCATCTCAGTGGCGGTAAGCTCGCTCGCGCTGCTCGCCCAAAGCGCGTGCGGCGGCGCGGTGGTCATGGACGGAGGAGGAGGCGGGGCCGGCGGCGCGGGCAGCACGAGCAGCACGAGCGGCCAGGGATTTCCGGATGGCCCGGATGGCCCGGATGGCCCGGTCTCGACGACGAGCTCGGTCACGCCGTCGCCGACGACCTCGGGCGGCGGTGGACGCCGGGTGAGCGCGATCGTCTTCGGCGACTCGAGCGTGACGCTCCGTATCGCCACCCTGGCCCTGTCCTGCAGCGATCCCGACGCGAACCCCTCGTACTCGCCCTGCAGCGACTGGTGGGACCTGGAGCTCCGCATGCCCGAGTCGATGCTCGCCGTGGGCGAGGTGGACACGGCGAGCGGAGATCTCACGATCTTCGGGACGTCCTCTCGCGCGGACTGCAGCAGCACAGGGGCCGTCAGCGGCGGAGGCAACGCGGGATTCGGCAAGCTCACCATCACGGCGATCGACCCGACCTCGGTCACCTTCGAGCTCTCCGACGTGGGCAGCGTGTTCGTCGACGACGACCCGAACGGCCGCTACGTCGCGCCCCGGTGCGCCCCGCGGTAGTGCCGCGCTGCCCAACGACGGATCGGCCGGCGAGACACCGATGGATCCCCACCGAGGTCCCGCCGCTGGTCGGCCTCACCGGATCACCGGCCGCACAGGCCCGATGACGGGGGCGCGGCGCCTGCGCAACGCCGGTCGACGCGTAGCACGGTTCGATCGCCATCGTCTCTTGCGCGCCAGACAGCATCGCTCGTACGGTTCGCAGGTCGCGCCACGCACGCGCCCCTCTCTCTGGACATCGCATCTGTTCCTCGTTCCCCGAGGGGCGTGACATGCCTGTCGATCCGCCGCGAGGCGCTCGCTCGGGACGCCGCGCGCCGGACCGACCGCGTTTCGCTGGAGATGCCCATGCCGCACGCCCGAACGCTCGACGACGATCCCCTCCGCCCCTCGGCGCGGCGCGCGGCCGCAGCCCCCCTCCTCGTCGCGCTCGCCTTCGCCGCCTGCGCCGGACACGAGCCCGCCGGGACCGAGGCGGGCCGAGCGCCGCCGGAGGGCGCGCCGGGCGCCTCCTCCTCGCCTGCCGCGGCGCCGGCGCCGCACGCGCCGCCGTCGTTCGATCTCGATCAGGTCATCGAGCGGATCCACTTCGCGTTCCGGCCCGACACGGAGCGCGCCGCGACATGGACCGGCGGCCACGCGACGTACGCCGTGCGCGCCGACGCCGGCGGGTTCCGCGTCGCCCCCGTGGCGCACGACGCGGACGCGCCCCGCAGAGGCGCCGCGGCGGTGTTCTCGACCGTCGCGATCGGCCGCGCTCCCGCCGCCGGCGCCGGCTCGCGCGCGCCGCACGGCGAGCCTCGCACGGCGCGCGAGCCGGACGAGCCGGCGCGCGCCACACGCGTCGCGCGCGTCGCTGACGACGGCCACCTCGTCGTCGCCCGCGCCGGCGTCGCCGAGCACCTGCGCAACGGGCCCGCCGGCGTCGAGCAGAGCTTCGAGTTTCCCGCCGCGCCGGCAGGGGACGGGGATCTCGTGGTGCGCGTGCGGGTCGACGGCCTCCGCCACGCCGGAGCCACCGAGGGCGGCCACCACTTCATCGATCCGGCGAGCGGCCTCGGGCTGCGCTACGGCGTCGCCACCTGGATCGACGCGCGCGGGGCCGCGACGCGGGTGCCGGTGGCGTGGGACGCGGCGGGGGAGCTCGCGCTCCGGGTGCCGGAGGCGCTCGTCGAGACGTCCGCGTACCCAGCGGTGCTCGACCCGATCGTCTCGCCGGAGCTCGTCATGGATGAGCCGATCGAAGCGCCGTCGCTGGCCGCCCAGAGCGACGCCGCGGTGGCGTCCGACGGGACGAACTTCCTCGTGGTGTGGTCCGACTGGCGGGGCGATCTCACGACCTCCTCCGACGGCGCCGACCTCTACGCGGCGCGGATCGCCCCCGACGGTACGGTGCTCGATCCGCACGGCATCCCCATCAGCGCCGGGCCCGGCGCGCAAGAACAGCCGGCCATCTCGTGGGACGGGACGAACTACCTCGTCGCCTGGAGCGACCATCAGACCGGGACCAATTCGCAGGTCTACGCCGCGCGGGTGAGCCCCCTCGGGTCGGTCCTTAACCCCGGGGGCATGCTGCTGAACCCGGGCTACAGAAGCGGCGCCTCGCCGAGCATCGCCTTCGACGGCACGCGCCACCTCGTGGTGTGGATCGGGGTGCCGCCGGACAGCGCGACGAGCTCGCTCGTCGGCACCTTCGTCACCCCCGAGGGGGTCGTCACGATCGCGCCCGCGTTCACCGGCATCAGCGGCAGCAGCCCGGTCGTCGCGTCGGCGGGGGGCTCGTTCGTCGTGGCGTGGTCCAGGTACAACAGCGGCACGCTCGACTACGAGGTGCGGATGTCGCGCGTCTCCGCCGCCGGCGCGATCCTCGACCCGGCGGGGATCCTGGTGGGCACGGGGGCCTGCCCTCGCCTGGCGACCGATGGATCCCAGTACGCCCTCGCATGGGTGAGCAAGTGGGGCTCTGTCGAGCTGACGCGCGTCGACGCCGAGGCGACCCGCCTCGACACGACCTTCGTCAACTCCGGGACGCTGGCGGACTTCACCTGTGCCGCCGTCGCCTTCGACGGATCGAACTACCTCGTCGGCTGGCCGACGGACTCACAGCAAATGACGATCCGGCGCTTCCCCCCCGCCGGGCCGCCCCTCCCGGGGACGATCGTCGCCGGGCAGGCGAGCCAGCGAACGAGCCCCGCGATCGCGTCGGGCGGCGGACGATCGCTCGTCGTCTGGCGGCGCCCGAGCCCGTCCGGCCGCCCCCAGCCGCGGGAGCTCACCCTGTCGCGGATCGCCGCGGACGGGGCGCTGCTCGCGCCGAGCGACGTGCCGCTGACGCCGGGGTCGAACCGCCAGCTCGCGCCGGACGCCGCGTTTGACGGGACGAACTACCTCGTCGTCTGGGACGACACGGGCGCCGACGGCGATCGCGATATCTATGGCACGCGCGTCTCGCCGGCGGGGGAGCTCCTCGATCCGGGCGGCATCGCCATCGCCGACGCGCCCGGGGAGCAGGCCGCGCCCCGCGTCGCGTTCGACGGCGAGAACCACCTCGTCGTCTGGCAGGACGATCGCAACGCCGCGGCCTCGATGACCGACATCTACGCCGCGCGGGTGACCCCGCGCGGAGAGGTGCTCGCCGCGAGCCCGCTGTGCACCGCCTCCACAGCGCAGACCTCGCCCGACGTGGCGGCTGGGAGCGGCGCCACGCTGGTCGCATGGACCGACGCGCGCAACGGCGGAACGAGCATCTACGCGACCCGGGTGGAGGGCGGGCGCTCGATCGACGGGAGCGGCTTCGGCGTCACGGCGCATCGGGGCTACAAGCCGGCGGTCGGCTTCGGCGGGGGCCAGTTCCTCGTGGCCTGGACGACCGGCGGAGTGATCGTCGCGAGCCGCGTCGGCGTCGATGGTCTCGTGCTGGACCCCACGGTCATGCAGCTCTCGGACAGCACCTCGTCAGCCCCGGACGACAACAGCCCCGGGCTCGCGTTCGACGGGGTGAACCACCTCGTCGTGTGGCTCCATCCGAACTCGTACAGGGTCCAGGGCCGCACCGTCCCGACGTCGGGTCGACCCGGGGAAAGCTTCCAGATCCACTACGCGCAGAGCCAGCAGTTCAGGGGCGTGACCGCCACCTTCGACGGCGTGGCCCCCGTCATCGCGTGGGAGCAGGTGACGGGGACCCAGTCCGCGATCGTCGCAGCCCGGCTCCTTTCAGGCGGCGCGCTGGCTCCTCCCGGCGTCTTCGCGATCGAGAGCGCGTACGGCCCCGCACGCGGCCCCTCCCTCACCACGAACGGCGCCGGGCAGTCGCTCGTCGCGTACGCCCACTTCGACCCCGCCGCGGGCGTCGGATCGTACCGCACGCGCGGCCGCTTCATCTCTCTCTCCGAGCGCGGCGCCGCGTGCTCGAGCGCGCACGACTGCGTGACCGGCTTCTGCGTGGACGGCGTCTGCTGCGACAGCGCGTGCGGCGGCGATGTCCGCGGCGACTGCCAGGTCTGCAGCGTCGCGGCGGGGGCGGCCGTCGACGGCGAGTGCACGCCGCTGAACGGCGTCGCGTGCGACGACGGCGCCGTCTGCACGACCAACGACACCTGCCAGGCTGGCGTCTGCGTCCCGGGAACCCCGGTCACCTGCGCGCCCCCCGATGCCTGCCACCAGCCGGGGACCTGCAACACCGCGAGCGGCCGGTGCCGCTACGCGGAAGCGCCGAACGGCACCGCGTGCGACGACGGGGACGCGTGCACCCAGACCGACGCCTGCCAGAGGGGCGCCTGCGTCCCGGGAAGCCCGGTCACCTGCGCGCCCCCCGACGCCTGCCACGAGGCCGGGACGTGTGATCCTGCGACGGGCGCGTGCTCGAACCCGGAGCGGCCCGACGGCGCGCCCTGCCCCGGCGGCACCTGCGTCGACGGCCTCTGCAACGACTCCATGAGCGGAAGCGGCGGGGGGACCACGAGCGGCGCATCGGCGACCTCGGGCGGCGCATCGGCAGGCTCGGGCGGCGTAACCGCGGGCTCAGGCGGCGGCGCAGGCGCTGGCGGCCCAACCGCGGGCTCAGGCGGCGGCGCTGGCGCCGGCGGCGCAACCGCGGGCTCAGGCGGCGATGCGCCGGGGGCAGGTGCCCCGGACGACAGCGACGGCGGCGGATGCGGGTGCCGCACGACGCCGGCCGCACCGGCCGCCCACGGGGCGTCGCTCGCGCTCCTGGCGCTCGCGTTCCTCACGCGCCGGCAGCGGCGTTCCTGAAGCACCGAGCGCGTCGATCGAGCGAGAGATGAACCGCCATGACGCCAAGGACGCCAAGGACGCCAAGGTGCGTCTCTCTCCCTGGCGTTCTTGAGCTCCGGTAGCGCACGTCATCGGATTGACAGAGCATCTGCTCGCAGGCGAGCGGAAGATCGCAATCGAACAGACTGATGTGCTGCTGGACGACATCGCCAGCCGTCTTGGCCTTGGCCGGCGCTGTCGGGGATGGCAGCCGAGGTGGGGGTTCTTCACTCCAGCACGATGCTCACGCTCTTCGTGCCCTCGTATCCGTCGCCGCGCACGGTCACCGCGAGCTCCAGCTTCTGACCTTCGAGGGCCTCGCGGCCCCACGCGAAAGGGTGGTAGAGCGCGCCGTCCGACACCAGGAAAGAGCCGGTCTTGATGAACTGGACGTTGAACTGCGCGGCGGCGATCCCCTCGGGATCGTCGGCGAGCGGGCCCTCGAACGCGTTCGCGAGGCGCACCACATGGCACGTCTCCTCCGCGTCGCCGGGCAGAGCCTCCACCTGGACCCAGGGCGTGATCATCATCGAGCCCTGATTGCCGAGGATCAGTCGCACGCCGGTGCCGTTGGCGTAGGGCACGAACGTCCCGGACGACGCGTCGCCGATGTCGACGGCGCGGGTCTCGGTGAAGTCCTCGCCGAACAGCGTGGGACAATCGCTGGCTTCCGCGGGGATCGACGGCTCACGGTCGACAGGGCCACACCCGGAGAGGGACGCGAGAAAAGAGAAGGCGGACGGTAACAGGCAGGATCGCATTGCGCGCGTAGAGCTCCGAAAAAGCCGGGACGAGCCGGGCAGGAGAGACGCCGGCTCGCAGAGGCGCGAGGGCGAGGGGGAGCTGTAGCACGCCGGGTCCGGAGCAACCTCGGCGAGCAAAGCGCGTCCGAGTGGCACGCACGCTGCTATCGGCTCGCTGCGATGCTGAACTCATCACGGCGAAATGCCGGCGGCCCCGCGGATGCTCTGACGTTGCTGTCACGATCACGCCGATCTGTGTCGCCTCGATTCGCGCTCCTCCGCCACCCCCTCTTCCTTGGCGCCCTGGCGCTCCTGGTGGTCAACGACCACCTCCTGAAAGGCGCCGGGCTCTTGCCGGGCGCCCTCACTGGCAAGCTCAGCGACCTCGCCGGCCTCGTGGTCGCCCCCGTCCTCGCAGCGGCGCTCGTGGACGCGCGCACGTCGCGCGGGCGAGCGCTGGCGTTCGCTGCGGTGGCCGCGCCGTTCGCGGCGATCAAGCTGTCGGCCGCAGCCGCGCAGCTCCTCGTGGGGCTCGTGGGCCTCGCGGGGATCAGGTGGCGTATCTGGCAAGATCCGACGGACCTGGCCGCGCTCGTAGTCCTCGTCCCGGCATGGCGCCTCTCGGCGCGCGCCGCTTCCAGCCCGGAGCTCTCCGCCCGGAGCGTCGAGGAAGGCTCGCGCACCGCCTGGGTGCTCGAGCGCGCGATCCTGGGGGCGTCCGCCTTCGCCTGCGTCGCGACCGGCACCCCCGCACCCGAGGGCTACTCCACGGACGCCTATCTCATCAATGCCACGCCCGGGACCGTGGACGTTCGCGTGCGCTGGGTGGACGCGTCGCTCGATTGCTCCGCCGTCACCTCCGGCGATCCGACACGCATGTTCGGGCCGAGCGCGTTCAACCTCGGGATCACGTATCGGCTGGACCCGCAGGACACGCTCCCGCTCAACCGGACCGAGGCCCACCTCGCCACAGGCACCTTCGAGGAGACGGCGCCGACCTCGGAAGGGCCTTGCGAGGTGGTGCTGATCGAGACGGATGGACTGCGGCCTGTGATGGCATGGTGGTCCGACCTGCAAACCGTCCAGATTCCGCAGAACGTGAACGACAACAGCGATTTCTGGCAGGACACGGAGACGGTGGCGGGGCGCGTCGCGCTGAAGTCGAACATGGTGGTGGCGCCCGGACAGGTGAAGACGGGCGCGCTGCAGACGAACGTCGCACCCTCGGTGTGCGCTGGCGCGCCTCAATCGTCCTTCCAGTGGGCCGCCCCCTGGCCGAAGCCGGTGGTCGGCGAGATCGCGAACATCGATGCACTGTCGGACGGCTGCATCGAATTGGCCATGATCTATCCGAGGCTCGGTTCGGGCGATGGCTCGGGCGGCGCAGGCGGCGTGGGCACAGGCGGCGCGGGTGCTGGCGGAGCCGACGGCAGCGGCGCTGGCGGCGCGGGCGCTGGCGGAGCCGACGGCAGTGGCGCTGGCGGCGCGGGTGCTGGCGGAGCCGACGGCAGCGGCGCTGGCGGCGCGGGCGCTGGCGGAGCCGACGGCAGTGGCGCTGGCGGCGCGGGTGCCGGCGGAGCCGACGTCGGTGGCGCTGCCGGCGCGGGTGCCGGCGGCACCGGCGGCGAGGGTGGAATGGGCACCGGCGGCGAGCCGGACCCGAGCTTCACCCCTCGGACTTACTATCTGTGCATTCCGATCGAAGACTTCCCGTTCTCGGCGGGCGAAACGGTGCAATGGTCCGACGACGGCGACCACCTCGAGGTCTCGGCCGTCGACTCGGCGAAGCGGCTCGAGGTCTATCACAACGTCGTCGACCTCCAGCTCGGGGGCCTCACTGCCTCGCTCGAGGCGACCGGGTGCGAGGGCGATCGGCTGGACTGCGGCGCCTACGTCACCGACGCGATGGTGGCGGTGCAGAACGGCGGCGAGAAGACCCTGCTGAGACCTGGAGACGCCCTCGAAGGGCCGAACTTCCGCGTGCGGGTGGGCCGCGCCGAGCGCGTGCTCGCCGGGCGTGACGAGTGCGACGCGGGCTACCAGACGCCCAACGCGTCCGCGGACCTGTTGATTGCTTACGAATGAGGAGGAGTCACATGCTGTCGAAGAGGAAGCTGATCTCACTCGGTCTCTGCGCCGCCGCCGTCGGTTGCTCCACCCAGAGCGACGACGGCGCGGGCAGCGAAGCCCCCGCAGGCTCGGTCAACGTGGCCCAGGGCGGCGCGCAGGACATCTCCCAGTTCCGCGCGATCGTGAAGGCGGGGAAGGTGCCCACGCTCGACACGCTGGACCCCGTCGGGTTCTTCGCCGAGCACGCGATCGACCTGCCCGACGCCGACTGCGGCAAGGACGTCTGCGTTCACCCGTTCCTCGCGGTGGCGCCGCGCTTCAACGGGGGCAACTGGACGATGGCCTTCGTCGCGATGAACACCGCGGTCGACCCTTCGACGCTGGACAGGCCGCCCGTTCACCTGGCGATCGCCGTCGAGAGCAGCAGCTTCGCCGGCATCGATGAGGACGCGCTCGACGCGGGGATGGGAGGGCTGCTCGCCAGCCTGCGTCCCGAGGACCGCGTCAGCGTCATCCGCTATGGCGAGAGGGTCGAGCGCCGCGCCTTCCTCGCAGCGCCGGGGTCGGCGGAGCTCACGAGGCTCATCGCCGACGAGCGCCTCGGCGACGGCACCGGCGAGCTCGTCGGCCTCTACGAGGGGATCGCCGCCGCCGAGAACGCGTTCGAGGAGGGCGACGCGGCCGGCTTCGAGGGCGCGCACCGCGTGCTCCTGCTCACGAGCGGGCACGCGACAAGCGGTATCACGGACCCCGACCGCATCCTCGGCCTTGGCGAGGCGCTTGTGGAGAACGGCACGGCGTTCGGCGTGATCGGCGTTGGCGAGAGCTTCCTGGTGAGGATCCCGTCGGCGCTGGGCTCGATGGGCGCGGGCACGTACGCGTACGCGCTGACCGCGGGCGACCTCGGCGGTCTGCTCTCGGAGGAGGGGAAGACCACGCTCTTCCCGCTGGCGACGGCCTTCAGCCTGGAGGTGATCCCGTCCGCCGGCTACAAGGTGGGGCGCATCTACGGGACGAAGCGGGCGACCGCCAGCTCCGTGGGGGCGACCCTGGAGATGCCGGCGCTGTTCATCGGCCAGCGCGACGGCGCGACCGACGTGGGCGGCAGCCGCCGCGGCGGCGGTGGTGGTCTGTTCGTGGAGCTCCTCGCCGACGCCTCCCTCGCCGACGACATCGGGCCGGACAAGGCGGCCTTCCAGGTGACGGCAGGCTGGACGTCGGCGAAGGACGGAGCCGGGCAGAACGTCGACACCACGCTGCTCAACGCGCTGCCTCCGGGGCAGAACCCCGACTCGAGGTGGTGGAACATCTCCGACGGCGGCTCGGGCAAGCCGTACATGATGCTCAACATGTACCTGGCGCTGCGCGGCGCGCTCGACTTCTACCAGGCGGGCGACTGCCGGCGCTCGCTCGGGGTCATCGAGATGATGAAGGCGCCGATTGCGGCGTGGCTCGGGAAGTACCCGGACACGGACATCCAGGACGACAACAACCTGATGTTGACGTTGCGACAGAACATCGAGGATGCCTGTCGTGAATCGCAGTCGTCCACGGAGCCCACGCCGCCCCTCGACTTCGACGGCGGCTGCGGCTGGCTGTGACCGCCGCCTTCGCCCGCTGAACGTCGCTCGGCGGCGGCGCAGGTCGGACAGGCGGTCACGGAGCGCCGACGTGCATCACGGGTGCCCGATACCAGCGATCGCCCGGAGCGCCTGAACCGTGTTGTCGAGGTGCCCCCTGGCCTGGATGAGGTGGCTGATCGTCCTTCGGATCTCGCGCACCGCCGGGCGGAAGATATAGAGCCCCTCGAGGAAGAGGACCCCCAGGGTCACACACAGCAGGATCAGCTCGACGAGCCGGAGCCGCTCGATCCGCGCCGTCGCCTCCTGGGCATACTGGGAGACGACCCGGTCCATCCCGATCAGGAAGCCCGGCTCCGCCGCGAGGATCGCGGCGACGATCGGCTGGATGGCGGCCGCTTCGACCGGCTTTTCACCGCCGGCGCCGACCGCGGCGAGGAGATCCTTCGCGTCCCGGAGCATGCTCTGGTGCAATGGCTCTATCGCCTGGAACATACGGGTCACCTCCGGCGTGTTCTTCCCCGGCAATCCCATCCCGGGATCGCCGTGCTGGAGAGCGCGATGCGACCGCTCCCAGAGCGCCATCGCCTGCGCCAGCTCGTCGGCGCGGCCCTTGCGCTCGGCGGGGTCGGTCGTCACCTGGAACGTGAGCGCGGCCTTGCTGAGCCGCTGGCTGAGCATTCGCTGGCGTCCGGCCACGTTGACGATGTGCGCGTCGCTCGTCTGCTGGTTCAACGCGTGCTGCACGAGGAGCTGCGCCACGACCGACAAGAGCGCCACGGCGCCGAGCGCGCTGACGTACAGGCGCGTCAACCGGCGGGTCGGTGCCAGGAGCTCGGAGGAAACCTGCGCCATTGTTCTCCCTCCATGGGCGAGGATGGAGACATTAGCCGAGCGTCGGAACGAACATGTATCGCTCATGTTTCCGGAGATTGCTTTGCGCGCGTTGCTCCGCGCTCCGCCATTTCAGGCGGACGCATTCAAAAAAGCTGAGATCTCATGACCGCTCCATGGTAAGACTCGCACGAGAGCGCTCCTCGCGAGGCCCCTTTGCGCTGGCCTTACAGTGGCGTCCATGGAACCAGGAGAATGTCTCATGCAAGAGCGTACCGCGTCGGCCGCGGGCGGCGCGCCGCCGAGCACGGCCGGAAACGCACCTGAGCTCTTGCCGAAACAGTTCGGCAAATACACGCTCCTGTCGAAGCTCTCGTCGGGGGGCATGGCGGAGATCTTCCTCGCGCTGCATCGCTCGTCCTTCGGCTTCGAGAAGCTCGTCGTGATCAAGCGCATCCTGCCCTCGATGAACCAGGATCCGTCGTTGATCGACATGCTGCTCCACGAGGCGCGCGTCGCGGCGACGCTCTCGCATCCCAACGTCGTCCAGACGTTCGACGCCGGGCAGGTGGACAGGACGTATTTCATCGCGATGGAGCACATCCACGGTGAGGACGTCGGCTCGATCGGGCGCGAGGCGGCGGAGCGCGACCCGGGAGGGATCCCGCTCGAGCACGCGCTCAGCGTCATCCTCGGCGTCTGCGCGGGGCTCGCGTACATCCACGACAAGCGCGGCCTCGACGGCACGCCGCTCGGCATCGTCCACAGGGACATCTCGCCGCGCAACGTGGTCGTGAGCTACACGGGCGACGTGAAGATCGTCGACTTCGGCATCGCGCGGAGCGGGCTCGGCGACGTCGAGGAGCAGAAAGAGAACGTGCTGATGGGCAAGTTCGCCTACATGGCCCCGGAGCACGTGGCGGGGGATCGCATCGACCATCGCGCGGACATCTTCGCCGCCGGCGTGGTCCTGTTCGAGATGACGACGGGCAAACGGCTGTTCAAGGGCGGTACCCAGATGCGGACGCTCCTCCAGATCCACGGGTCGGAGTATCCCCTCCCGAGCGCGATCAAGCCTGGCTACCCGAAGGGGCTGGAGAAGATCGTCCTGCGCGCGCTCGAGAAGCGGCGCGAGGATCGCTACCAGTCGGCCCGCGAGATGCACGCGGCGATCGAGGAGCTCATCCGCGACGAGCGCATCCCCGTCTCGCCGATGGGCCTCACGGCATGGATGGAGTCGCTCTTCCGGGACAAGCTCGCTCGCCACAAGGAGGCGCTCCTCGGCGTCAGGCAGCTCATCGACGTGATCGCGGCGCAGCAGCAGCGCTGGTCGCTGGAGATGAGCGGCGGCGCGACCGTCTCGCAGAGCGGCGTCCCGACGAGCACGGGCCCGACGACCTTGAGCAGCCCGCCGCCGCTCGCGGGCAAGGGAGGTGTTGCGGCGCTCATCCCGGCCGCCAGCGCGCTCGCGCTCGTGCCTGGGTTCCTCTACATGCAGGGCCAGCTCTCGGAGCGGCACGCCGAGTTCATGACGATGGTCCACGACGCCCAGGCGAGCCGTCAGGAGCCGCCCGCGCCGGTCGAGGCGAAGGGCTCGCTGGAGATCACGAGCAAGCCCGAGGGCTGCGCCATCTGGGTGAACGGCGAGCATCACCCCGTCGCCACGCCGGCCAAGCTCCGCGAGCTTCCGCTCGGGCGTGAGCTCCACATCAAGCTCACCAAAGACGGATACAAGCCGTACCGCACGGCCGTGAAGCTGAGCGATGAGGTGCGCTTCAAGGAGGTCGTGGCCGATCTGGAGAGGCTCACGGCGACGGTGGTGCTCTGGGTCGATCCGCCGGCCAGCGTCTTCGTCGACGGGAAGCTCTGGAAGGGCAATCGCACGAGGATCGAGGGGCTCACAGTGGGTGAAGGACACCGTTTCGTGCTGTCCGCCCCTGGGCATGCGTCCAAGACGCTGATGGTCAACGTGGAGCCAGGGGAGATGAAGACGCTGAGCGTCCGGCTGCCGAAGCTCGGCGCGCAGGCGCCGGTGGAGGAGCGCGCCGAGGGCGCGCAGTGACGCCGCGCAGCGCGCGTTTCCCTCGTCAGGCCTGGATCACGGCCTGCTCGCCAGGATCACCGCGCAGGAACGCCAGCGCCGCGCGGGCGAACGGCTCCTTCCACTCCCCGAAGATGGGGCCGTGTCCGCCGTTCGGCAGGATGCACAGGCAGGAGCGCGGGATGGCGCGGTACATCTGCAGGGCGATCTCGGCCGGGTAGAGGGGATCGCGGTCGCCGCTCACGATCATCGTGCGCGCCGTGATGGTCGACAGGTGGGGGGGCGTGAAGCTCATGTCGTCGTGGCTGGCCGCGAAGCGGCGCGGCTGATTCCACAGCGCTCGGATCTGCGCGTCGCCGAGCGCGTGGCGGCTCCTCATGTCCCGCCATTCCACCTCGGAGCGGCCCTCGTCGGAGACGAGGCGCATGATCGCCCTGGCCTGCTCGGGGAAGTACGGTGTCGCGGACACGAGGACCATCGACTCCATGCGGTCCGGTTGCTGCGTGGCCAGGTGCAGGAGGCACTTGGCGCCGAAGCTTAGGCCGATGGCCCGGAACGCCTTCACCCCGAGGTGGTCGAGGAGGGCGAAGACGTCGGAGGCGCACTGACGGATGGTGAGGGAGCCCGCCGGGTTGGTCGAGCGGCCGTGGCCGCGCAGATCGGGGGCGATGACCGTGTGTCCACTCCCGAGCTCCGCGAGGTCGAACACGTGATCCCAGTCGCCGCTCGCCCCGGTGAAGCCGTGGAGCAGCACGAGCGGCGGCCCTTCGCCGCGAAGCTCGTAGTACATCTCGATGTCGTTGATGGGCGCGGTGCGCCCGGTGGCCGTCGCTGTCGCCATTCGCTCCTCCGATCGCTCGACCGCGGCTGATCCGCGGCCGGTCACACGCGATCTGTAAGCGACGCTCTTCGCTCTTGATAGCTGTGCCCTTCTCGCATAGAATGCCAGTCGGTCGGTGAGGGGACGGTCCGACCGGCGTATTGGGCGGAATGTACTGAACACACGCTCAGCGTTCGCGGTCCTGGTGACAGCGCGTGTTCGTCAGCCGCCGACGAAATGGCGCAGGAACTCGTCTGCCTCACGGAGGATGCGCGGGATCGAGGCGACGAGCTCGTGGCCGTCGTCCACCTCGATGAGCCGGACATGCCGCTTCCCCGCGGCGAACGTCCGCGAGAGCTCGATGTCCACCACGTCATCGCTCCGGCCGTGGACGATCAGCGTCGGTACCCGCACGTCCGGCCAGCCGCCCGAGCGGTCATCGACCTCGGCCGCGTCGACGGCGAAGCCGAAGTCCACCCGGGCTCGCTTCTTCTCCGCGTAGTCGTCGACCTCGAGCCACCCCCGCTCCTTCCACGCCTGAAAGCCCTCCTCGCCGAGCCGCTGCCGCCATCGCTCCATGATCCGGAACGCCGGCGCGAGCAGCACCAGCGCGCACACCCGCGCGTCCTCCTCGGCGACGCGGCACGCGGTGAGGCCACCGAGGCTCGATCCCATCACGACGGCCCGCTCGCGCTCTCCGCCGAGCGCTTGCTTCACGGCGTCGATCATCGCGCTGAGGCGCAGACGCTCGAGCGAGGGTATCCGCAGGTTGAGCCGCTCGACGGCGACCCCGCGCCGCCCGAAGTGCGCGGCGACCTGGACGCCCTTGGTCGAGCTCGGGCCCGAGGCGAAGCCGTGCAGGTAGAGCCAGCGCGGGCCGGCGGCGGAGGGCGGCGTCTCCCTGGTCATGCAGGCGGGGAGCCTACTCCCTCCACCGCTGCGCGACGATGCGGTATGACGCGCCGGAGAGACGCCATGATCCGCCCCGCGACCGCCGCCGACATCCCCACCATCGCCCGCCTCATCCGGATGCTCGCCGAGTACGAGCGGCTCGCGCACGAGGTCACCTTCGAGGAGAGCGAGCTCGAAGCGCACCTCTTCGGCCCGAGGCCGGCAGCCGAGGTCGTCCTGGCCGAAGCGGAGGGGATCCCGGTGGGATTCGCGCTCTTCTTCCAGAGCTTCTCGACCTTCCTCGGCAAGCCCGGGATCTACCTCGAGGACCTCTTCGTGCTCCCCGAGCACCGCGGAGCGGGCCACGGCAAGGCCTTGCTCGTGCACCTCGCGAAGCTCGCGGTGGACCGCGGCTGCGGGCGCTTCGAGTGGTCCGTGCTCGACTGGAACGAGCCGGCGCTCGGCTTTTACCGGAAGCTCGGCGCCAAGCCCATGGACGAGTGGACCGTCCACCGCGTCACCGGCGAGGCGCTCGCCCGGCTCGCGCAGGGCTGACGCGCCCGCGGCCTGCGTTGCTCGTGGCGGCGCAGCGGAGCACCACCGGCTGCTGCTGGAGCAGCAGCGACCGCGATCCCTCCGCGCGCCCGCGGCCTGATCGCGCCTGGCGCGCCCCGCTCCGGCGGCCGCCGCGCGCGCGGGGATTTTGGTACGGATGTTGCGGTTCATGGCGAATCGCCCGTCGCACACGCCGGGTGTGCTGGCAACGGCAGCGCGACTCCTGGACTCGGTCGCGACATGCCCTAGTGCTCATCGTACATGAGCGAGAGTCCACATCGCCCCTCCAGGGCCGCCGCAGGCGCCGAGATGTCTTCCAACAACCTCACCGGGCTCGGCGTGCTGCGCCACCGGAGCTTCGCGTTCTACCTCGCGGCGAGGCTGCTCTCCGCGGTCGCGGTGCAGATGCAGAGCGTCGCGATCGGCTGGCAGGTCTACGCGCTGACCGGCGATGTCTTCGATCTGGGCCTCATCGGCCTCGCCCAGTTCGCGCCCTTCTTCGCGCTGATCCTCTTCGCCGGCCAGGCGGCGGATCGGTTCGACCGGCGCCGCATCATCACGGTCGGCCTCGGCGTGGAGCTGGTCTGCTCCCTCCTGCTGCTCGCGTTCACGGTGTCTGGCCTGACCGTGGTGTGGCCCGTGTTCGCGGTGCTCGTGCTGTTCGGCAGCGCGCGCGCCTTCATGATGCCGGCGCAGCAGGCGATCCTGATGAACCTGGTGCCGCAGGAGAGCTTCAGCAAGGCGGTCGCGCTCAGCTCATCGAGCTTCCATGTCGCGGTCATCGTCGGGCCGACGCTCGGCGGGCTCCTCTACCTCGCCGGGTCGAAGGTCGTGTACTCGATCGTCGGGGCGCTGCTCCTCGTCTCTCTCGCGCTCATGAGCCTCGTGCGCGCGGCCCAGCAGGCGAGGCGCGCCGAGCCGACGTCGTGGAGCGCGGTGCTGGAGGGGCTGCGCTTCGTCTGGTCGAAGCCGGCGGTGCTCGGCGCGATCTCGCTCGACCTGTTCGCGGTGCTGTTCGGCGGCGCGGTGGCGCTCCTGCCCGCGTATGCGCGCGATGTGCTCCACGCCGGCCCGACCGGCCTCGGCCTGCTCCGCACGGCGCCGGCCGCGGGCGCCGCGATCACCGCCGGCGTCCTCGCCTTCCGGCCGATCACGCGCCAGGTGGGCCGCTGGATGTTCGGCGGCGTCGCCGTGTTCGGGCTCGCCACCATCGGCCTCGGGCAGACCCGGAGCTTCACCGTCGCGCTCATCGCCCTGTTCCTCGTCGGCGCAGGCGACATGGTGAGCGTCTATATCCGTCACATCCTCGTGCAGTTCGAGACGCCGGACTCCATCCGAGGGCGGGTGAGCGCCGTCAACGCGGTGTTCATCGGCGCCTCCAACGAGCTCGGCGAGTTCGAGTCCGGCCTCACCGCCAGCTGGCTCGGCCTGCTCCCGGCCATCCTCCTCGGCGGCAGCGCCACCCTCGTGGTCGCCGCGCTGTGGGCCCTCGGCTTCCCCGTGCTCAGCCGCATGGACCGCTTCCCGCACGCGAAGCGAGATCCCGAGGAGAGCGCGGACGGCGGCGGAACGGCCGAGGCCGCCGCGACGACGTGAGGAGCTGCCCGGCGCCTCGCCGCGCGACGCCGTCCTCGGGAGCCGCGCTGCTCGTCGTCGAGGGACGACCTCAGGCCAACACGGCGAGCAGCTGCGCAATGAGGATCTTGCCGATCATCGCCAGCGGATACACAAGCGCGTACGCGACGTACGTCTCCTCGGAGCGCTGGGACAGCTCGAAGGCCGCCGCCAGCGTGGCCGGCTGGGTCTGCAGGCCGCTCGCGCCTCCGAGCGCCGCCACGACGCCCGCCCCGCCCCAGCGCCGCATCAGGACCAACGCCAGCGCGCTGGTCGTCACGGTGACGCAGGCGCCGATCGCGATGATAGCCAGGCCCTCCCGGTTCATCAACCCCGCGAGCTTGCCCCCCGCGTTCACGCCGACCCCCGCCAGGAACAGGAGCAGTCCTATCTCTCGCAAGCTCAGGTTCGCCTCGTAAGGCAGCGCCCACATCAGCTTGCCGGTCCGCCCCAGGCGACCGAAGATCAGCGCGGCCACGAGCGGCCCTCCGGCGGTCCCCAGCGTAACGGACGTCCCGAAGAGATGGATGGGCACCCGCGCCAACAGCAGGCCGACGCAGAGGCCCACCGCCAGCGCGACGTAATCGACATCGATCTCGCGCTCCGAGTCGCCGAGGAAACTGCTGAGCTCGCCCAGGCGCTCGACGGGCGCCACGACGCGAAGGCGGTCCCCCAGCTCGAGGCGGAGCTCGTCGGAGGGGATCAAGTCGAGGTCGGCCCGGCGCAGGCGCGTCACCTGGGCGTTGAAACGGCGCGCGAGGTCGAGCTCCCCCAGCGTGAGCCCGACGAGCTCGCGCTTCGAGACCAGGACCCGGCGCATGTCGACCCTGTCGCGGCGCAGCTCCAGACGCTCGCTCGAGACCCTCCCGAAGAACTCGATGGCGGATTGAATCGACGAAAGGGTGCCGACCACCGTGATCACGTCACCCGCGTGAAGCACCGTATACTTGTTCGGGACCGAGTCGACCTCACCACGCCGAAGGCGGGAGACAACGACGCCGAACTCGTCGCGCACGCGCAGCTCCCCGATCGAATGTCCCAGCACGCGGGGGTTCGTGACCTCGACGCTCCTCGACGCGATCGCGACGCGCGACGCGGCTTGCCGCGCGACCTCGCTGGCGAGCTCGTCGCGGCGCCGCTTCGCGAAGCCACGTCCGAGCAGGAGCGCCCCCAGCACGCCCGCCGGGTAGGTCAGCGAGTAGGCGAGCGCGGGGATCGCCTCGAGCGCGGTGCCGGAGAGCCGGCTGCTGACGGCGCCGAGCGCCGGTGTATTGGTCAGGGCCCCGCAGAACAGGCCGGCGATCTGCGCGCGGTTCAACCCGAAGAGCCAGCCTGCGACACACGCGAGCAGCGCCCCCCAGGCGAGCGCCGCGGCGCACGCCAGGTTCATCCCCAAACCGCGGCTGCGCCACGCGGCGAAGAAGCCGGGGCCGCTGGTGAGGCCGACACAGTACACGAACAGCAGCAGGCCGAGCTCCTTGATCTGCGGCGCCAGCTCCAGCTCACCCAGAGGGTGCAGCCAGGCGCTGAGCCCCAGACCCGCGAACAGGACGCCGGCCGTCCCGAGCCGCAAGCCGCGATATTCCAGCCGCCCAAGCATCAGCCCGAGCAGGATGACGGCGAAGAGCAGGAGCAGTTCTTCTCTCGCAAGAAGCTCGTACAGGCCGGTCATGGTCTTCCTCTACATGTCGAACAGCTCCTCATGCAGACGGACCTCCTCCTCCGCCGCGCCGCGCGAGATGCCCATCAGATCGGAGAACGCATCGATCGAGCTCCCTCTGCGACCTGACTCGACACAGACCAGTACTCAAGAAGTCAATGCCGCCAGGCTATACATTCGAGACGTCACGCTCCAACCAGATGCATCACGCGTACCGGAGAGGCGATGCCCCGCGTCGCCTCCCCCGCGCTCGCGCGAGCGGTGCTTTTGCTGCGCTGAGCGCGCAGAATCCGCGCCGGTTCATTCGACCCACGCAGCGCGCGATCGCCCAGGAACGCCCGCTCCACCGACGCCGCCGCGACCCCCTTGGTCCTACCGGCGCGAAGGACGGCGAGCCGAGGTCCACGCCGGCACGCCCGCGCCGCGCCGCGCGCGAGGCGAGATCGCGGCGAGCGCGCGGGCAGGGGCGCTCGACCCCGGGCGGCCCCCCTCCCCTGCCCGACGCCACGATGAGGTCGCGCCGGATTGTCGCGCTCCGCGGCGTCCCCTATCCTGGCGAGCGTCTGTCGGGGGCAGCGCACGTCGGGAGGTTTTCGGATGGATTCGGAGGAGCAGTCCTCAGCCGGTGAGTTCGAGTTCGATATCGGGGTGTTCAACCTGGATGAACGCGGCCTGGACGCGCAGCCCTTCGGGATCATCCGGCTGGATCGCGAGGGCACGGTGCTCTCCTACAACCTCTACGAGGAACGTCAGGCACGCCGGAATCGTCAGGACGTCATAGGAAAGAACTTCTTCACCGACATCGCCCCCTGCAGCCGGGTGAAGAAGTTCCACGGGCGCTTCCTGGACGGGGTCGAGCGGCGCGAGCTCAAAGCCACCTTCGGCTTCGTGTTCCACTTCCCTCACAAGACACGGCACGTCGACGTCTCGCTGTTCTACAGGGCGGCCCCGCGACAGCAGGACGATGCGGTCTGGGTGTTCATCCGCGGTTGACCGGCGTTGACCGGCGTGGACCGAGCCGGCGTCGCGCCGCCGGCCGGCGCTACTCCGAGCGGAGGGCCTCGATCGGGTCGAGCCGCGCGGCGCGCCAGGCAGGGTAGAAGCCGAAGACCACGCCGATCGTGACCGAGAGGCCGAGGCCGAGGAAGAGCGACCAGGGCTCGACCTGGAACGCCCAGCGGCCGACCACCTGCGCGAGCAGCGCGCCGGCGAGCCAGGAGAGGGCCAGCCCCGAGAGCACGCCGAGCACGCCGCCGAGCAGCGAGACGGCCGCCGCCTCGCACAGGAACTGCAGCAGGATCGCGCGCGGCGAGGCCCCGACCGCGCGGCGGATGCCGATCTCCCGCGTCCGCTCGGTCACGGTCACCAGCATGATGTTCATGATGTTGATGCCCCCCACGATCAGCGCGACCACGCCGGTGCTGAGCAGCAGCATCTTGATGATGTCGATGACGAGCTGCTCCTGGCCGTGGCTGTCCTTGTCCTCGATCCTGAAGTTCTTGACCCCGTGGTGGCGGCGCTGGAGCGTCGCGTCGATGACGCCGCGGAGCGCGGCGAGCGGCGTCCGGACGGTGACGAGCGGATCCTGCCGGACGTACAGGCGGTCGGTCCTGTGCGACGGCGCGTAGAGCGCGTCGTAGGTGGTCTGCGGGACGAGGACCTTGCGGTTCCAGATGTTCGTGTCGTCCGTGGAGCCGAGGATCGGCCGGTCCTGGAGCACGCCGACGACCGTCCACACGTGGCCGTCGGCCGTCATGTGGAGGGGCTCGGCCTGCGCGGCCCGCGCCGGAGGGCCGCCGAAGAGCTCGGCCCAGACCTCGTGGCCGACGACGCACACGCGCCGCCGGGCCGTGAGATCCGCCTCGACGAGGAAGCGGCCCGCCGCGAGCTCCAGGTCGTAGAGGGCCGGTGCCGCCGGCACGGCGCTGACGAGGGAGATCCGCTTCTTCTTGCCGCCAGCGCGGGCCTCGGTCGGGCGCACCGACTCGCTCAGGGCGGAGGCGCCGCCGAGGGCGCGCGACGCGGCGAGCGCGCTGGCGTCGTCCCGCGAGAGATCGCGCCGGGTGCGGCGCCGGTCGCCGACGCTCACCTCCGCGGGGTGGACCTGGATGAGGTCGGCCTCCACGGCCTGCTGGCCTGCCCGGAGGAGCGCCTCCTCGCCGCCCGCGAGGAGCGAGGCGAGCAGCACGATCGAGCCGGTGCCGATGATGATGCCCAGCAGCGTGAGCGCGGCGCGGGTCCGGTCGGTGACCACGGCGCGCGTCGAGTGGAGGAGATCGTCGAGCCTCATCGCCGCATCGCCGCCACGGGGTCGAGCCGGCCCGCGCGCTGGGCAGGCAGCCACCCGAAGACCACGCCCACGCCGGAGGAGACGAGCAGCGCCGCGACAACGGCCGGCGTGGAGACCGCGCCGACCCAGCTCGGCGTGAAGCGGAGGATGATCGACGAGGCGAGCTCGGCCGCGGCGGCGCCGCCGACGACCCCGAGCAGGCCGCCGAAGCCCGAGAGCAGCGCCGCCTCGGCCAGGAACTGCGCGCTGATGTCGCGCGGCGACGCGCCGAGCGCCTTGCGGATGCCGATCTCGCGCACGCGCTCGGACACGCTCACGAGCATCATGTTCATCACGCCCACGCCGCCGATGAGCAGCGCGACGCCCGCGATGAGGCCGACGATCGCCTTCATCGTGGCGAACACGGCCTCGAATTTCTGCATGATGCTGCTGAAATCGAGGAGGGTGAAGTCGTCGACGCCGTGGTGGCGGTCGACGAGGAGCGCGTTGATGATGCGCTTCACCGGGTCGTTGTTGCGGACGTCGTCGGTCTTGATGACGAGCAGCGCCGAGGTGCCCACCGCCTTCTCGACGTCCGCCGCGGTGTCGAACGGGGCGACGAGCAGGTCGACCCAGCTGAAGCCGAAGTTGACGCCCATCCGATCGGCGTCGGCGAGCACGCCGATGACCCGGCAGCGCAGGGTCCCGACCGTCACCCACCGGCCGATCGGGTCGCCGCGCCAGAGCCGCGCCGCGAGCTTCGGGCCGGCGACGCAGACCCGGGCCCTGCGGCGATCCTCCTCGTCGGAGAACGTCCGGCCGCGCGCGACGTGCATCCGGAAGGCGTCGAGGAAGCCGCTGTCGGCCGCGACGAAGTCGGTGCGATCCTCCTTGCCCTCGTCGGAGGTGACGTCGCGCGAGCCGAGCATGGCGTACATCGTGTGCTCGGCGACGTGGGGGACGCCGCGCGCGAGCCGATCGCGATCCCGGCGGGTGAAGCCGGTGACGTACATGGTCTTCTTCCGCTCGGCGCGCTCCGGCGCCTTCGGGGCGACGAGGATGAGCCGCGCCCCGCCGAGCTGCTCGATGCCGCGGCCCAGCGTGAGCAGGCCGCCCTCCGCGAGCGAGGTCATGAGCACGATGGCGAAGGCGCCCAGCGTGATGCTGAGCACGGTCAGGAGCGACCGCAGCTTGTGCGCCGAGAGGGCCTTCGCGGCGATCGCGAGGTAGGCGGACCACCTCACATCTTCGTCTCGTTCGCGGCCGCCGAGGGCGGGTTGATGAGCACGCGGGCCCCCTCCGGGACGCCGTTCACGATCTCGACGTCGCGATCGTTGCGCGCACCGAGCGCGACCTCGACCTTCTCGGTCGTCTGCTTGCCGTCGGGGCCGTCGACCACGCGCGTGACGAGCTGCTTGCCCCCCTCGTCGGCGACGGCCTCGATGGGCAGCGAGACAACGCCCGGCCTGCTGTCGAGCCGGATGCGCACGTCGGCGGTCATGCCGGGCTTGATGAGGCCGTCGATCTGGGTGAGCTCGGCCTCGACCGGGAAGACGTCGACCTCGCGGCCCTCGAGCTTCACCGAGGCGGGCGCGATCTTGGTGACCCTGGCCGCGTACGTCTTGCCGGGGAGCGCGTCGAGCGTCAGCGTCGCCGTCTGGCCGAGCGCGACCTTGGCCACGTCGATCTGGTTGAGGTCGACCTTCACCACGAGCGTCGAGAGATCGGCCACGGTGAGCAGCGCCTTTCCGTTGAAGGTCGACTGCACCCCCGGCGTGACGACCTCGCCGGGCTCGATGTTGCGCTGGATGACGGTGCCGTCGAGGGGCGAAGAGATCTTCGTGTACCGGAGCTGGTCCCTGGCGGCGCTGAGCGCGACCTCGGCGAGCCGGATGGCGACGGTCTTCTCGGTGAGGTCGTGCTTGGCCACGTCGAGCTCCTGCGCGGGGACGACGCTGGCCTCGACGCCG
Organism: Sorangium sp. So ce124; assembly: GCF_051525235.1. Lineage (NCBI taxonomy): Bacteria > Pseudomonadati > Myxococcota > Polyangiales > Polyangiaceae > Sorangium > Sorangium sp. So ce124. The sequence continues at coordinate 1,534,353 of NZ_CP150312.1, read as the reverse complement.
GCGGTCCGCTGCGCGACGACGCGCTTGGCGAAGCCCGCGGCGGCCCTGGCCCGGGCGAGCTCGGCCTCGGCGCGGGCGACCTCGCGCTCGTAGTCGGTCGGGTCGAGCACGAGCAGCAGCTGGTCCTTCTGGACCCGGGCGCCCTCGTCCGCGAGCACCTGGGCGACCTGGCCCGCGACCTTGGACTTGAGCTCGACCTGCTCGCGGGCCTCGATGCGCCCTGTCTCGAGGATCTCGACGGCGAGGTCGCCGCGCTTCGCGGTCACGACGAGCGCGGGGTCGATGGGCGCGGGGCCGGAGCCGGCCTTCGCGAGGACGACGGCCCCGCCCCCGGCGAGCGCCAGCGCCCCGACGAGCCACGGCCAGAGGCGCCGCCGACGCCGGGCGCTCACGAGAGGCCTCCGGGAGGCGACGACGACGGTCCGGGAACCGATGGCGCTGGTGCAGGAACCGATGACGTTGGTCCAGGAATGGGCGACGAGACGTCCACGCGACGGCCGCGAGGGCCGGTGTCCTCGACGATGGCGCCGTCCCTGAAGGTGACGACGCGGGTGGCGTAGTCGGCGATCGAGCGGTCGTGGGTGACGACGACCACCGTCATCCCCTGCGCGTGCAGCGCGCAGAAGAGCTCCATGACCTGCCGGGTGGTGGCGGAGTCGAGCGCGCCTGTCGGCTCATCCGCGAGGAGGAGCGGCGGCTCGTTGACGATGGCGCGGGCGATCGCCACGCGCTGCTGCTGGCCGCCGGACAGCTGGTTCGGCAGGTGGTGCGCCCGGTCGTCGAGGCCGACGCGCGCGAGCGCCCGCGCGGCCCGCGCCCGCCGGTCGGTCGGTCGGACGCCGGCGTAGACCATGGGCAGCTCGACGTTCGCGAGGGCGGTGTCGCGCGGCAGGAGGTTGAACGACTGGAAGACGAACCCGATCTTGCGGTTGCGGAGCTGGGCCAGCTCGACCTCGTCGAGCTCCTCGACCGGCTCGTCGTCGAGGAGGTAACGGCCGCCGGTCGGGCGGTCGAGCGTGCCGATGACGTTCAGGGTCGTCGATTTGCCCGACCCCGAGGCGCCCATGATGGCGACCATCTCGCCCCGCGAGAGCTCCAGCGAGACGCCACGGAGCGCCTGCACCTCCACCTCGCCCATCCAGTAGACCTTGGTGATCGCGTCGAGCTTCACGAGTGCAGACATGAGGGTCCTCGGCGGTGGCCTGCGCGCCGTCCACGGGGACGGCCGCGGCGCGCGCGAGCCCGGTTCACCTGACCCGCGCGTGACGCACCAGGGTGCGCCGCGCTCGTCGCTCCGGCCATCACGCTGCGAAGGCCGGCGAGCGCGCTGAGGCGTAGGCGAAGCGCAGCAACGAGGCAACCGCAGCGCAGGAGCGCGGCGGTCGCGCGCCGAGGCCACGGCGAGCGCGGCGTTGGCGGCGCTACAGCCCGGACGTTTCGACGAGCGCCAGGATCACGGCCCCGACGCCGTACGAGAGGTCGTCGCGGAGCTCGACGGTCGCGTAATCCTCGAGCTTTCCCACCGTCGTGGGCCCCGAGGTTCCGGTCACGACCGGCCGCCCGGAGCCGTCCTCCTCGATGCGCGAGCGCACGCCCGTCATGGCGCGGTCGATGGCGGGGCGCACCGAGGCGTCGAGAAAGCCGTGGCGCAGCCCGCGCGCGAGCCCGACGGCGAAGAGGGCCGTCGCGCTCGTCTCCAGGTAGATCTCGCCCGGGCGGTTCATGATGGTCCACCACAGGCCGCTGTCCTGGTCCTGCGCGCCCAGGACCGCCGCGACCTGCCGATCGAGCGTCCCGGCCACGGCGTCGTCGCGCTCCCCGCGCGCCGCGCGCACGCGGAGGTACTCGTAGCCGGCCGCCGTGACCCAGGCGTTGCCGCGCGCCCAGTACACGTCCGGATCCTGCGGCGCCGGCCAGTCGTACGCGTGCCGGAAGAGCCCAGGCTCGTCCTGGAGGAGCGACGTGAAGATCTGGAATTGATTCGAGAATTCGTCGAGCGGGCGCGCCTCGCCCGAGCGCTCTCCGGCGCGGACGAGCACGTTGCCGAACATGAACAGCGAGTCGACCCAGAGGGTGGGCTCGAACAGCGGCGACACGCCGAGGTGGCTGATGCCGCCCTGCTCCGTCCGGCGGGCTTCCTCGTAGAGGTAGCGGAGCACGTCGTCGACCACCTTCGCATAGGGGGCCGCGCACGTTTCCTCGTGGAGCTCGAGCGCGGCGATGGCCGGCGGGCACCGGTCGCTCGTCGTGATCTCGTAGCCGTACTCGAGGTGGTGGTCGATGTAGCGCCGGTAGTAGTCCCGGTAGGGGGAGTGCTGCGTGACGCGGTACAGCTCGACAAGCGAGAGCACGACCGTGCCCTCGCCCCAGTCCCACGGGAGCGCCTCCGCCGGGTGCTCGGCGATCCAGCGGTCGGCGACGGCGCGCGCCAGCGCGATGCTCTCGGAGTCGGGCGCGCGCTCACGCGCGAACGCGTCGTCCGCCGACGGTGACGTCGGCGTGCACCCCGCGCCGGAGCTGGCCGGCTGCCCGGCGTCCGGCTCCCCCGCGCACCCTCCGGCCGCGGCGGCGCTCGCCGCGACGGCGACGAGCACCGCGCGGAGGCGCGACGACCAGCGCGACATGGGAGTGCGAGCGCTCGGGGGCATCTGGTCGTGGCCGTGAACGTGGTCGTGAACGTGGTCGTGGTCGTGAACATGGTCGTGGTCGTGAACGTGGTCGTGGCCGTCGTCGTGAACCGAGGGATCGGCAGAACGTGCACGTCCACGCTCTTGTCGTCGATGACCACGACCACGTTCACGTCCACGTTCACGTTCAGGTCGACGTTCGCGACGGGGCATCTCACTCCTCCACGGCGAGGCCGCTCGCGTCAGGCGAGGTGACCCGGGGTTTCCCGTCGACGACCACCCTCGTGCCCCGGGCCATCAGCGCGAACGGCCGCTCGCCCTCGATCCGCAGCACGACGAGCTCCGCGTCGGTCTCGAGGACCTGCCCCCCGGGCAGCTCCAGCGCCTCCGGGGCTCCCTTGCTCCTCAGCACCGCCACGTCGGTCCCGCCGTCGCTCTCGATCTGCCACGCGACGACGCCGGGCCCCGCCTCGATCGGCGCCGCCTGGAGCGGCGCGTCGGGGCCGGCGTCCACGCCGACCTTGTACGGCAGGAGCACCGCCAGGAACCCCGGCGCCTCGGCCTCCACCGTCGCGTCGATGACGGCGTGGTCGGCGGCCTTGCGGTCCTCCTCGAACTCGTGGACGTGGGGCACCGTGAGCGGCGTGTACGGCGGCTCCACGACGGCGAGCCCCGGCGACGTCGACTGCACGCGCGCCTCGACGCCCGCCCGCGCCCGCTCCCATCGGCCGCCGTCTGGGAGCAGCTCGAAGGTGCCGCCGGACGTGAGCCCCGCGTAGCCGTGCAGCCGCCACGCGTGCTTGCGGGCCGCCGGGTGCGACGTCGAGAGGCGGTCGCCGACCACGAAGTAGCGGCCGTCGATGAAGGCCACGGATCGCTCGACGTGCGTGTCCTGGTAGTCCTGGTGCGCCTCCGCATAATCGACGGCGTCGCCGTCGTGGGTGTTCCGGAGGAAGGCGTCCGCGTCGCCGAAGTCGTCGAAGAGCCCCTTGTCGGGCGCGGATCGGCCGTCGATGAGGATCACGTTGTGCGACGGCGACTGGCTGGTCTTGGCGTTGTCGAGCGAATCGGGCTTGTAGTAGCCCGCGTCGATCAACAGGTACTCTCCGTAGGCCGCGAGGGAGAACGACGTGCCGTCCACGTGGTCGTGGATCGCCTTGCGCGCCGAGCCGTGCTCCGCGAGGAGCAGGAGCCAGCGCGCGTCGTCGCCCCAGTCCGAGCGGAACACCGCGTTGCCGGCGTCGGGGAAGAAGCGCGTGAGGAAGCGCGGCGCCTCGGGGGCCACGGCGTCGTCGAGGTAGAGCAGATGATGGGCGATGAGGTCGCTGCCGAACTCCATGGCCTGGGGGTCGCCGCGGTTCTGCTCCCAGTCCCAGAGGTACTCCCCACCTCCACCGAAGGAGGTGAGCAGCGGGCCCCCGTTGAACGGGGTGAAGACGCCGTCGTCGACCGGCGGCCGGCTGCCCCAGGGGAGGCGCAGCGAGAGCGACCAGTCGACGGCCTTGGTGAAGAGCCCGCCGCGCAGCGGGACCTCCAGCGCGCCCTGCTCGCCCTCGACGCATTCATGTCCGGCCCACGGGTCCTGGTCGGAGCGGGTGCGGCAGTCGCGCGTGAAGGCCACCTCGCCCTCGAGCGCGTTGTCGAGGGCGATGAAGAACGCCGCCGTGGGCCCCCAGGCGAAGCCGGAGTAATACGGGCCTTCGGACGCCCCGCCGTCGGGCTGCACGTACTGGCCTTCCGGGCCCCAGAGGTAGTCGAGCTCCGAGATCGACCAGTTCCACCAGGTCGAGGCCGCCGGGTGGTCGGGGAACGCGAGCGCCACATAACCGATCGCGTCGGCGGTCCGGATCGGATGGTTGTTCTGCGCCGGGCGCAGCAAGAGATCTCGATAGAAATCCTGCTCCAGGTATTTGGCGAAAAACTGACCGGTGATGTCGGTGATCTTACTCTCGGCCTGGGCGGACTCCTCGGCAGGGAACCACGGCGTGGCGCTCAGGAGATCCCACGCGTTCGTGTACCCCATGAGGACCTTCGCCATCCGGATGTTCATGTCGAGGACCGTGTTCGTGTCCCAGTTGGTCTCCAGGCGGCGCAGGAACTCGCGCGCCTTGTCGGCCGCCGCCCGGTCCTCGAACGCCCAGGCGAGGAGGGCATTCGCCTGCGCCGTCGAGGCGTTGTTGCCGTTCGTCTTGTAGTCCCATGAAGCGGGGTCGGGCTCCTCCTCGTAGGGGCGGCCGGCGCGGCGCTTCAGGGTGGCGAGGATCGAGGCGTAGGGCTCGCGATCGACCCGCGAGCGCAGGAGATCGCGGTGCTCCGGGCGCGCGAGGAGCCGAGGATGGACGCCGGTGTCCCGCGGCTCGCTCGGCCCGGGGGCGTCCGTGCCGCACGCCGCGGCCGTGAGCGCGGCGCACGCGAGCGCCGGAGCGAGGGTGTGAAGAGGGAGAGGAAAGCCGCGAGAACGTGATTTCATGGAAGGATGGGTGCGGGCTCAGAGGGACGAGCTGGTGCGTGAGGCGCAGCGTATCAGCTCGTCCGGGCCTCGAGCCGCCCGAGTTCTCGCTGCCGTGGGGGCGATCACCACGTGCCCGCGATAGGCAGTCTCGGCAGCCAATGGCACACTGGAAGATCCGACCAGAGCGGAGAGAACAACGTTGGCTACGCGCGGTCGCGAGGAGAATGCGGGAAAGGAGGAGCCTTCTGTGAGGCCGCCTGGTCAGCGCGGCAGGCGCCACGGGGAGCGTGTCCTGCGAGCTGAGCAGCGCCTGTTGCGGTGGCCTGGCGCGGGCTGCGTCGAGCGCGCCCGCGGCCATCTCCGCGTGAGGGGGTGCGCGCGCAGGGTGGTGCGATCCTGCGCGAACGTCTGGCTGCTGTCGCGGAACGCGACGGGCGGGGCGGAGCGACCGCGCCGCTCGCGCAGGGCCCTCGACACAGGGGCTTCCCGCTGCGCGGTCTCCCGCTTGCATTGCCCGGTCCCGGTGGGGGGAGTCGAGGAGGTTTGATATGGCGACCGAGCAGAAGCAGGGACCGGGGGCGCAGGGGCAGCAGGGCGCCGGCCTACAGGAGGGCCGCAGCGAGAGCAGCGTGGTCCCCGACAAGGACTACAACTTGGTCAGCGTGCTCTACCATGTGCTCAAGGGCGCGGAGACCCACTCACAGTACATCCAGGATGCGAAGAAGCAGGGTGATCAAGAGCTCGCCTCCTTCTTCAGCGAGGTCCGGCAGGAGGAGCTGCGGCTCGCGGAGCGCGCGAAGCAGCTCCTCGGACAGCGGCTGAGCGGGGGGCGCCAGGGCCAAGGAGGGGCCCGCGCGAGCGCGTAGTACCGACGCCGCCCCTTCGGCCTGCGCGGTTACTGGAGGGTCGGCGCGGTCCACTTCATCCACTTGGCCAGATCGGCCGTCGCCCCGTCGCCCTTGAGCAGGTTGGTGTCCGCGGTGCCGCCGCCGACGAGGAACTTCTTCACGTACGCCTCGAGGGCCGCCCTCTGCGAGGACGGGAACGCGCAGTGGTTATGGCCGGTGGTCTGCCAGTAACCCATCCTGTCCTGCACCCCGAGCCCCTTCCAGATCTGCTGGGCGATCGACCCCGCCGTGAAGGTGCTGTTGATGCCGAGCCAGTCGATCCTGTTGTCGATGACGAGCAGGGCGCGCGGCGCGACGAGCCCCATGACCATGTGATGATCGAACGGCAACGACGTCACCCGGTTGCCGAAGGTCGAGCCGAAGTTCGCGCGGAACCACGGCTGCTCGTTGGCCGCGTTGGACAGCGTCTGCACGTTCTCCCCGGCGCTCGCGCCCGCCTGCGAGACGCGCCAGCTCGCCGAGCCCCCGGCGCCCGACTCCTGGGGGATCGTCAGCACGATGCGCTCGTCGAACGCGCCCACCGTGAGGGCCCCCTTGCCGTTGCGCGAGCAACCCGTCACGGCGATGCGCTTCGGGTCGATGTTGGCGCCCGGGGTCTTCTCCAGAGCGTCGATGATCCGGCTCACGCCCCAGGCCCACGCGATCATCGAGCTGGCCGAGTGGTTGCTGCCGTAGAGGTTATAGAACGTGCCCGTCCCGCGCGAGCCGGCGCCGCTCTGGGCGCCCATCGCGTTGTTGTCGAAGGTCGCCATCGCGACGCCGTTCTGGCTGAACACGGTGTTGTCCAGATTCGAACCGCCGATGCCGATGACGAGCGGGATCGGACCGGCAGGCGCCCCGGCAGGCCGGCTGATGTTGATGGAGAAGGAGGCGCTCTTCCCTGCGTCGTTGACGTTGACCGTCAGCTTGTTCGCCGAGAACTGCCCCGTGACATTGTCCTTGGACACCACGGGCTTCGATCCGGACTCATACGTCTCGACCTGCGACTTGATCTCCGCGCGCCGGCACGCCCACTCCGACTTCTTCGTGATGCGTGAACCGCTCAAGCTCAGGAACGGATCGTGATGCGTGTCGAACACCGGGAGAGACGAGGCGGCAGGCAACGTCGGCATGGGGCAGCTCGCGCCGCTGTCCTCGACCGCGCCCGTGCTCCCTCCGGCACCGCCGGAGCCGCCCGACCCGCCCGAGCCGCCCGCACCGGAGCCGCCCGCACCGCCGGAGCCCCCTGCCCCGCCCGAGCCGCCTGCCCCCGAGCTGCTGCTCGACGAGGTGCTGCTGCTCGACGACGAGCTCGCGCTGCTGCTCGACGAGGTGCTGCTGCTCGACGACGAGCTGCTGCTCGACGACGAGCTGCTGCTCGACGAGGAGCTCGCGCCCGTGCCGACCGTGCCTCCGCTGCCGGTGACCGACGCGACCGCGGGCCGCCCGCTGCCGTTTGCGCAGAACCCCCACGTCGTCGAGCCGTTCTGAGCGATCGCTCCGTTGTGGCTCACGTTCGTGGCGGTGAACTGCCCGCTCGACCGCGTGACGTTCACATTCCACGAATTGGCCAGGGTCGCGCCGTTGAGCCTGACGCCCACGTTCCAGGCGTTGGTGGCCGGGGAGCGGGACTTGTTCTTCACCGTCACGTTCGCGCAGTAGCCGCTCCCCCAGTCCGACTGAATCGCGATATCCGCCGACATCGAGCCGTCGGCGCTGTCCAGTGCGCCGTCCAGCGTGTCGAGCTCCTCTTCGTCGATGGGCTCGACGGCGCACGCAAGCAGACCGAACGCGAACGCAGCCGAGATGTAGCCAAGCAAGTGAGTGGTACGCATAAGGTTCTCCGTGATCGAAAAAGCTGAGTCGCAGGCTTCTGCTCAAGGTGGATACATGCACCGGTGAGACGCCTGCGAACCCTCGTTCTATTGGTAGAGCTCAATATTCCCGGCCAGCGTGCGCCTGATCATCAACGCCTCGCGGACCTTGCCGATCCCATGCATGGCAACCACGGTGCTCGTCGGACAGCGACTCACATGCGGATACCCCGCGGTGGGGCGGGGCACCATGAGAAAGCAAGAGCGACTCGGAAACGCAGCCGCAAGGAGCGAGCGCTCCGGGCAGCGATCTCCCCCTGAGTCGATCCTCCGGATCGTGCCGTCGTCGCTCAGGCTGCCTGGGCGAGCGCCATCGTCGAACTACGCCGTTCCGAGGTTGGGCGTCACGCCGGCTTGCGCCCCGACACCAGATAGAACGTCACCCCGCCCGCCCCGCCGAGCGTGCGTGCGAGCGCGGCCTGCTTCCACGCGCGCGCCTCCTGCATGGCGATCGCCCACAGCCGCTCGAACTGCGCCGGATCGCCGCCGCCGGCCAGATACCAGGCGTGGGCCTGGTCGCGGGTGCCGCCCGTTCCGAGCCAGATGCCGCCGTCGATCCACGCCAGCACCTGGCGCAGCTCCGCGCGCTCCGTGGGCGTCTCGTACGGCGGGATCAGCGCGGCGCACTTCTCCGACTGGCACACGTGGAGATCGCCGAGCCCTGCCTCTCGGAACAGGCCTGGCAGCCGCTCGCCCACGGAGCTGTCCCCCTGTCCCAGCGCGCGCTTGCCGTCCTGGCAGATGGCCTCGAGCTCGATCAGCGCGAGCCGGTCGGCGCGCGACAGGCCGGGCGCGGTGACCAGGGCGGTGGCCTTCTCGGCGAAGTTGTTCGGCTCGACCGCCAGCAGGAGGCCGCCGGGGCGCAGGACGCGGCGCATCTCGCGCAGCACCCGCAGCGGGTCGGCGACGTGCATCAGGACCGTCTGGCAGGTGGCGAGGTCGACGCTCGCGTCGGGCAGCGGGAGGGCCTCGGCGAGGCCCTCCCGGTACGACGTGCGCGCCGCGACCCCGTACGCCTCGGCCTCGGCGGCGGCGCGCGCGACGAACGACGGTTCACGATCGACGCCCACCAGGGTGGCGTCGCCGTGCAGCACGGGCAGGAGGGTGCGACCCCAGTGCCCTACGCCACAGCCGACGTCGACCGCCGCGCGCACCTCGTCGAGCCGGAGCCGGCGGGCGATGAGCTCGACGAAATCGCGGTTCCACCAGGTATCGCGCCAGTCACCCTCGAAGCCGACGAGCCAGCTGTAGTCATTGGCCTCGAAGGCGGGCGGCGGCGGAGGAGCCGAGGGATCAGCGGCGCTGGACACCGCCATGGCATAACACAGCCACCGCGCGGCCCGGCGCCGATCCACGATGCGGCGCCACGCGGGGCCTCTGGAAGCGAGCCCGGCCGGCAGCGGTCACCCGAGCGTCGGCGCCGTCCACTTCATCCACCTGGCCAGATCGGCCCTCGCCCCGTCGCTCCAGAGCACGTTGGTGTCGGAGATACTGGACCGCAGCGCGATCGGGTGAGCATTCCCCGGGGAAGGCGCCTCGATCAGGGTTATTGGCCGCTTCAGCCCGCATTTCTGACGGTTTTTGCCCTGACCCCGCCCAGATGCAGGAGCGTTGAACACTTCGCGTACGACCGTACAAGGAGCAACCTCTGGCGAGGCGGGGCAGGGATGGCGGAGCCGCGGTGCTCTGCGGTCTTTCACGGCGCGTTTAGCCCTTGACGGGCGTCGAGATTCACCCTCGAGATCGGTGAACCGGTTTGCTCACTCTATTTCCCAAGCCACCTTCCATGGAAAGGCTGATTCAGATGGCGCCTCCTTCGGAAAACAAGATGTCACGTTGCGCGGGTCGACCGCCCACCAGACGGCCGCATTCGATGAAGATCCTGAGGGTACCGCTCCTCGTTGTCGGGCTCTTGAGCGCGGCGCTCGCGGGCGCCTGCTCCTCGAGCGGCACCGATGAGCCGAACGAGGTGACCGGCAGCGGCGGCTCCAGCTCGTCGGGGAGCCCCAGCGGGGCCACCGGCACAGGCGGCGCGAGCAGCGGCGCGAACGGCAGCGCGAACAGCGGTACGGGCGGCGGCGCCTCGGTCGGCCAGGGTGGCGTGGACACGGGCGCATCGACCGGGAGCACGGGCGGAATGCCGGGCTCCGACGAGGAGTACCCCGTGCCGAACGCCCTGCCGGACGAGACGGGCGCAGACCTCTGGCTCAGGTACCCGAAGGTGCCGATTCCGGGGCGCCTCGCGGAGTATCAGGCGGCCTTCAAGCGCGTGGTCAAGTCGGGGACCGGCGCGAGCCTCGACGTCGCCCAGGCCGAGCTCGTCAAAGGGCTGAGCGGATTGACGGGCGGAACCGTCGAGACCGGCGCGGCCGTCGAGGGACCGGGCGCCGTGGTGATCGGGACGGCCACCTCGGACGCCATCAAGGGCCTGCCGCTCGCATCGCGCCTCGGAGCCCTGGGCCCCGAGGGCTACCTCGTCGAGGCCGCCGACGTCGGGGGCCAGCCGGTGATCGCCGTGGCGGGCAACTCCGAGGTGGGCGTGCTCTATGGCACCTTCGCGCTCCTCCGGCACGTCCAGAGCCACAGCTCCCTCGACAAGCTGTCGCTCACCGGCTCTCCGAAGATCGGCCACCGCATCCTGAACCACTGGGACAACCTCGATCGCAGCGTGGAGCGCGGCTACGCGGGCCGATCCATCTGGGACTGGAGCGCGCTGCCCGGCACGATCTCTCCCCGTTACAAGGACTACGCGAGGGCCAACGCCTCCATCGGCATCAACGGGACGGTGCTGACGAACGTGAACGCCAACGCGCAGGTCCTGACGCCCTCGTACCTCACGAAGGTCAAGGCGCTCGCCGACGTCTTCCGCCCTTATGGCATCAAGGTCTACCTCACGGCCCGCTTCAGCGCGCCGGTCGAGATCGGCAACCTGAGCACGGCCGATCCGACCAACTCCAGCGTCAAGCAATGGTGGACGAACAAGGTCAACGAGATCTACCAGCAGATCCCCGACTTCGGGGGTTTCCTTGTGAAGGCCAACTCCGAGGGGCAGCCGGGGCCGCAGGATTACGGTCGGACCCACGCCGACGGCGCCAACATGCTCGCCGACGCCCTCGCGCCGCATGACGGCATCGTGATATGGCGCGCCTTCGTCTACTCGGACACCAGCCCCCCGGACCGCATCAAGCAGGCTTACGAAGAGTTCAAGCCTCTGGACGGCAAATTCAAGAGCAACGTCCTCGTGCAGGCCAAGAACGGCCCGCTCGATTTCCAGCCACGAGAGCCGTTCCATCCGCTGTTCGGGGCCATGCCGAAGACGCCCCTCGCCCTCGAACTCCAGATCACGAAGGAGTACCTCGGCGAGGACACGCACCTCGCCTACCTCGGCCCGCTCTACGAGGAGGTCCTCAAGGCGGACACCTACGCGGCCGGCGAGGGCTCGACCGTGGCGCGGGTCATCGACGGCACCCTCCACAAGTATACGACCACCGCGATCTCGGGCGTCGCCAACGTCGGTGACGACGCGAACTGGACCGGGTCGCAGATGAACCAGGCGAACTGGTACGTGTTCGGGCGCCTGGCGTGGAACCCGGACCTCTCCTCGGAGGCCATCGCAGAGGAGTGGGTCCGGCAGACCTTCTCGAACGACCCCGTCGTCGTCGAGCCGGTCGTTCAGATCATGATGGAGTCCCGCAAGGCGCTCGTCGACTACATGACGCCCCTCGGCCTCGTCCACATCATGGGCAACGACCATCACTACGGGCCAGGGCCGTGGCTGAACAGCCTGAGCCGCGCCGAGTGGAACCCGGTCTACTATCACAAGGCGGACGCGAACAGCATCGGCTTCAACCGCACCTCGTCGGGCAGCAACGCTGTCGCCCAGTACGCTGCGCAGGTAGGACAGAAGTTCGGGAGCCGGGACACGGTGCCGGACGATCTCCTGCTCTTCTTCCACCGCGTCGGCTGGCAAGACAAGGCGAAGTCGGGGAGGACGGTCTGGGAGGAGCTCGTCCATCGTTACAGCCAGGGCGTCGATGAGGTGGGGGTGATGCGAGAGACATGGAAGTCCGTCGAGGGCCGTATCGATGGCAAGCGCTTCGGTGACGTGAGCGACTTCCTCCAGATCCAGCACTACGAGGCGCGCTGGTGGCGCGACGCGTGCCTCGCCTACTTCGGCTCGGTGTCGAAGCTCCAGGTCCCGAGCGGCTACGCTCCCCTGGCGAACACGCTGAGCTTCTACCAGGGGCTCCGCTGCCCATCCGACGTGAAGAAGCCCCGCTGCTCGCAGGTCTATACCGGGAATCCGTCCCCGGCCATTCTCCAGTGAGAGCGCAGTGAGCGCGGCGGGCCGGCTCGATCTGGCCCGCCGCCTGCCAGCGATCTTCACGCCCCTGCCCCTGTCGAGCGCACAGCATCCTCCGGATCTCGCTGGCTCCGCGATCGGAAGCGGGGTGCAGGTTCGTGTGATAAGGGCTCAGACGCCAGGCAGGCGAGTGAGGCGTACGACGGTACGCCGCAGCGAGCCGAACGACGCGGCTGAGCCCGTAGCGCACGAACCTGCACCCAGCTGTAGTCCGGTCGTAATATCGGAGTCATCGCATGACCTCGTCGTGGTCGGCGATCGACGTGAGCGCACGCGCGCTGTTACCGTCCCGCTGGCTCATCCATCAGAGAACGGCGTGATGCGCGTTGGCTGCCAAGGCCGTCAGGAGGTGCCTTATGACGCTGGCTTCGAGTCGAGCATTGTTGTTGTTGATGGCAGGATGCGCCTCGGCCTGCAGCGCGCCTGGACCGCAGGCGGCTGGGAATTGTCGTGCCGAGCGGCCCGCGGCGCGCGCGCTCCGGCCGAGCGGCGCCGCGCCGGTGGAGCTGGAGCGGATCGTGAGCAGGGCGCGGGCGAGGTTTCGATCCACGCGACGAGGGCTCTCCGCCGAGGGCGCCGCCCATCGGATCGACGTCGAGGGCGGCGCGGCGCGGATCCGCGCGAAGCCCTCGGCGAGGGCGGCACGCAGGGGGCGAGCGAGGCAGCTCCAGGCGCTCGTCGAGGCGCGCTCCGCCGCCGAGCTGGCGGCGCGCCGCCGCGCGCTCCGCGGGCCTCCCCTCGAGGGCGCGCCCGGCGAGCTCCAGCCAGGAGGCGCGCTCACGCTGACGACGCGATCGATCGCCCGCGCCGGCTACGAGTGCGTGGACGGCGATGGCCGCGCGCGCATCGCGGCGGACGGCGGCGCGGAGCGCGCGTTCGCGACCTGCAGCGAGCTATGGAGGAACCACGAGGCGAACGCCGAGCAGGCGTTCCGGTTCCCCGCGCGGCCCGGGGGGCGCGGCGATCTCGTCGTGCGCGTGAGCGCCCGGCTCGGCGCCGCGGACGCCGCGCCGTCGGTCGCGAGCGACGCCCGCGGCCTCGTCCTCGGCGACGCGCCCGGCCAGCGGTTCGTGTACGGCCACGGCGCGTGGATCGACGCGTCGGGCCGCCGCACGCCGGTGCCCGCCCGCTGGGCAGACGGCCACATCGAGCTGCGCGTGCCCGCCTCGGTCGTCGAGGAGAGCGGCTATCCGGCGCTGCTCGATCCCGAGGTGGGCCCGGAGATCGGGACGGAGCCGCCCGTGTCCGTCCAGCAAGACGTCGGGGTCAATCCGGAGATCGCGACCGACGGGACGAGCTACGTCGTCGTCTTCGAGGATCTGTCGCGCATCCGCGCGGTCCGCATCGGCGCGCGCGGGGACGTGCTCGATCCCGACTGGCTGGATCTGGGTGAGGCGTCCGCCGGGCAGTACCTGCCCAGCGTGGCGTACGGAGGAGGCCGCTACCTCGTCACCTGGAGCCAGTACGGCGACGACGACCGGATCACCATCCGCGGCCGCGTGATGCGACCCGACGGCGCGCTCGAAGGGTCGGCGAGCTTCGCGATCTCGACGTCGGACGAGGGCGTGTATCCCTCGGTCGAATGGAACGGGGAGCGCTTCGTGGCCGCCTGGCTCAGCCTCGCCGACGATGGGGCCGACGACGTCCGCGCGACCCTCATCGACCCGAGCGGCAGCGCCGTTCCCGGCGCCGAGCGCGTCCTCTCCACGAGCGGCCGCGCGTCGCGCCCGGCGGTCGACGCCGGCGCGGACGTCTCCGTCGTGGCCTGGGACGACGACGTCGCCGGCGGCGGTGCGCGCGCCGTCCGCGCGGCGCGGGTGGCCAGCGACGGGACCGCGCTCGACGCCGGCGGCGTTCCGATCTCGGAGGGGCCGGACAACGCTCGGCTGGTCGCGCTCGCGTCCGGCGGGACGAGCTTCCTGGCCACATGGGTCCGGGACGATCCCACGAGCACGATCCGGGGCGCGGTGCTGCGCGCAGACGGCACGATCACGGCAAGGGACTTCCCGATCTCGCGGCCGAGCCCGGGCACCGGGGCCCCCGCCGCGGCGTTCGACGGCAGCAGCTATCTCGTGGCGTGGGCCGACGAGCGGGACGGTCGCGCGATGTACGGGGCCCGCGTCTCGGCCGACGGCGTCGTGCAGGGGACCGACGACGTGAGGCTCGCGGACGGGTCGCCTGGCTCCGTCCGGGATCCGGACCGGAGCTCGCTCGCGTGGAACGGCTCGCGCTTCCTGCTCGCGTTCCACGGCCAGGGCATCGAGGGCAGCCTGATCACCCCGGATCTCGAGGTGGCCGCGGGTCGGCTCGGGCTCAGCCCCCTGCCGAGCAGGCAAGGCACCCCGCGCGTGGTCTGGACCGGCGAGAGCTACCTCGTCGCCTGGACCGACGAGCCGGACCCGGAACCGGAAGGAGAGCGGACGACCGCGCGCGCTGTGCGCGTGAGCGCGGCCGGCGAGGTTGTCACCCCGGTCGGGATCGAGCTCGCGAGCAGCGCCTTCGCGATCGACCTGGCCTCGAACGGCGAGGGCGCGTCGATGCTCACCTGGAGCGCGATGGGCGCCGGCGGGGATCACCTGCGGCGGGTGTCGGGCGACGGCGCGCTCGGGGAGAGCGTCGCTATCTCGTCGCTCCACCTGTCGGCGACACCGTCGGTCGCCGGCAACGGCGACGGTTATCTGGTGACCTTCGTGGAGAGGACCGCGGAGGAGCCCTTCGTGTACACCGCGTCGGGCCGTCTGCTCGACGCTTCGGGGAGCGCTGGCCCGGTGTTCCCCATCGCGCCCTCGGTCGGGGCGGAGTCGCACGCGATGCCGCTCCACGCCGGGCAGGACTACCTGGTGGCCTACTGGAATGCGGGCCTGCGTCTCGTCCCCGTGAGCCGCACGGGGGACGTCGGGGAGAGCTTCCTGCTGTCGAGCGCATCGGCCGCCATCGCCGGGGCGACGGACGGCACGGACACGCTCGTTGTCTGGACGGAGTCCGTCGATGGCTGGCCGGAGGGCGGTGATGGGCCGGTGCGCGGTCGAATCTACGGCACGGGCGGCTGGCGGGGCGAAGCGTTCCTGATCTCGCCGACCAGCGCTGGTTACGCGGCGGCCGTGGCCTGGGGCGGAGCGAGCTACCAGGTGGTGTGGGAAGAGGCGGAGACGCACCGGCTCCGGATCCGCGCCGTGGCCCCGGATGCGACGCTGGGCATGGAGGCGCTGCTCGTGGATGACGATTGCAATGCGCCGATGCTGGCCCGCGGCGAGGATGGCCGGTTCCTCCTGAGCTATTGCAAGCTCGGCCCTGCTGCGCGAACGCGTCGCGTCGTCTCGCGGCTGCTCAGCTGGGAGCCCTCGCCCGGACCCGGCGCAGGCGGCGGCGATGCGGGTGGAAGCGGCAGCGCCGGGCTCGGTACGGGCGGAGGCGGCAGTGTGGAGCCGGGCGCGGGCGGAAATGGCGGTATGGATCCGGGGGTGGGCGCAAACGGCGGCCCGGAGCCGGGCGCGGGCGGGAACGGCGGCGCAGAGCCGGGCGCGGGTGGCCGAGCAGCGAATGGCGGGGGCGGCGGCACCTCCAGCGTTGCCGCCGACAGCAGCAGAAATGACGGGACCGACGACACAAGCAACGACGCACGATGCGGCTTTCACCGCGCTGGCAGCAGGTCCGGGTACCTCGGTCTCACCGTCGCCCTGTTGGGCCTCGCCCTCATCGCGCGACGCCGCGGCGCCAGGTGGTCCTCCCCCGCCTGCGCGGCCGCGCGCAGCTGCTCGCCGGGCATCGTGCCCCAGAACAGGTACGAGAGCCACGTCGCCATCCCGTCGCCCTTTACCGGGCGAGCGCGATGGCGAACGGCGCGAGCCCTCGCCTTCGCAGCACGGAGGGGACGAGCAAGGCGATCGCCTCGGGGCCGCGAGCGGTCTCGATGTCTCCGAGATCTTCGATCCAGTCGGCCGGCCAGCCCAGATCGCCCAGCAACCGTCCGACGACCGCCTTCGCGCCCTCGTCGTTGCCGGAGAGGAACGCGGTCGGGGCCGCGCGCAGGCTCGTGGGATCCGCCATGACGGTGAACAGCATGGTGTTCAGCGTCTTGACCACGGCCGTCTCGGGCAGCGCAGCCTGCAGGCGCTCGGCGACGCTGCCGTTCGGGTAAAGCAGGCTGCCGGGGAGGCCGTCTCGGCCGCGCAGCGTCGCGTTGGAGACGTCGACGAGGATCTTTCCCTTCAGCGCGTCGCGGAGGGCGCCGAGCCGCTCCACGCTCGTGTCCCCCGGGGTGGCGTTGATGACGATCGAGGCCAGGCGCGCGGTCTCCGCGTGATCCCTGAGCTCGACGCGCGCCCCCGACCATTTCACCGCCGCTTGCGCCGGGTCTCTGGCGCCGATCGTGACGGCGTGCCCGGCGCCCGCGAGCTTGTTCGCGAGGACGGTGGCGACGCGGCCCGAGCCGAGGATTCCAATGCTTCCCATGACGTGATCCATGTTCAGCCCCCTCCCCTCATCGGATGGTCGACAGGACGAAGGCCGCGCCGGCGTGGAGCCCGGGCGCCGCGGCCAGGAAGTCCTCGCTGGCCAGGCTCCAGCGCTCCCCGCGTGTGTCCGTGACCGCGCCCCCTGCCTCCTCGACGAGCAGCGCCCCCGCGAGGAGCCCGGAGCGGATCTGGCTGTACTGCCAGAAGACGTCCATCCGGCCGGCCGCGACCCGAATGAGCTGGAGGGTGGCCGGGACCGAGACGCGCAGGACGAGCGCGCTTCGGAGCATCGCGGTGACGGACATGCCGATCCGCCGGTACGTCTCCTCGTCCTCGCCCGGCCTCGCCTGGCCGGTCCCGACGAAGGCAGCGCCGAGCTCCGTCTTCGCCGACGCTCGAATCCTCCTGGTCCCGAGGGTCGCGCCGGCGCCCTTCCGGGCTGCGTACGTGTCGCCGGTCAAGGGCAGGTGCACCGCTGTCAGGACCGGCTCGTTGTCGCGGACGAGGGTCGCCGTGACGCACCAGTCCGCCATCCCGTGAACGTGGTTGATGTTCCCCTCGACGGTATCGGTGACCCACCACTCCCCTGGCGGGAGGGGCCCGCACTCGAGCTCGTCCTCGACCCACCGGGCCTCCGGGCGAGCGCGCGACAACGGCTCGCGAAGCGCCTCGAGGGAGACCGCATCGTTGGCGCCGAGCGCGGCGAAGATGTCCTCTCGGCTCCTCGGGCGCGGCTCTGTCGAGAAGCGGCCGACGAGCCGCTCGCCTGCCACGGAGAGCGCCGCGACGACCGCGGGCAGCAGGGACTCGTCCTCCGCGCGGCCCGCGCCTCGGCCTCGCCCCATCGCATCGTTGTTCATCTGCTCGGAATGAATCGACATGAATCCTCCTCGGGCGAGCGGCTCGCGCGTGCTCGTGAGCCGCTGAGCCACTGAACCGCTGAACCACCGCGCGGAGGAATAAACCCTGGACGACTCATGCCGTCCAATGCATAGTTGATATGAGGAAGAATTACCTCCATGCATATCGACCTGAACCTGTTGCCGGCGCTGGACGCGTTGCTCGAGGAGAGGAGCGTCAGCGCTGCGGCGGCCCGCTTGCATCTGTCCCAGCCCGCGATGAGCCGGACGCTGGGGCGCATCCGGGACGCCACGGGGGACCCGATCCTGGTGCGCGCCGGCCGGACGATGGCGCTCACGCCCCGCGCGCTGGCCCTGCGACAGGAGGTCCAGGCCATCGTCCAGCGAGCGCACGCGGTGTTCGCGCCCGAGCGGGAGCTCGACCTGGCGAGGCTCGAGCGGACCTTCACGGTCCGCTGCCACGACGCCCTCACGACGGCGCTCGGCGCGCGGCTCTTGCGAGCGGTGCAGGAGCAGGCCCCTCTCGTGAAGGTCCGGCTCCTGGCCGAGCCTGCGGGAGATACGGACGACCTGCGCCAAGGGCGCGTGGATCTCGAGATCGGCTCGACGGAGCCCGCGCTCCCCGAGATCCGCGGGGAGCTCGTCGGCGAAGATCGCGTCGTCGTCGCCCTCCGCCGGGCTCACCCGCTCGCGCGCGGCCGGCTCACCGCCAGGCGCTACGCCGAGGCGCACCACGTCACCGTCTCGCGCCGTGGCCGCCTGCGCGATCCGATCGACGACGCGCTCGAGGCCCTGGGGCTGCGGCGGCGCGTCGTCGCGGCGGCTCCCACGTGCGCGGCGGCCATCCATTTCGCCCACGAGAGCGATCTCGTCGTCGCGCTGCCGGCGCGCGTCTGTGGTCCCGTCGTGCGGGCGCTGGGCCTCGGCACCCGTCCGCTGCCGCTCGACGCGCCGGAGCTCAGGATCGTTCAGCTGTGGCACCAGCGCTGCGAGGGCGACAAGGCGCATGCATGGCTGCGCGGGCACACGCGCGAGATCCTCCGAGCGATCTGTCGTGGAGAGGCGTGATCCAGGAGAAGCGTGCCAGTCGGCCGGCGCTCACGGGCATGGCGTTGGCCAGCCTTGCGAGCGCGCTCCGCCGCCGGAGGTCCGGCTGGCGCGGCCCTCACCCCCTCCGCCGGCGGCGCGGGGCCTTCTCGGCCGCCGCCGGCGCCCCGGCGCCGTGGCCGCAGCGGCCGAGCTCCTCCCAGAGCGCCTGCGCGACGACGCCGTGCGGGCGGTCGCGGCGGCGGATCACGAAGAGCTCCATGGTGTCGGCCACGAACTCGGGGACCTGCAGCGCCACGAGCTCACCCGCCGCCAGCGCGCCGGCGGCCACGTGCTCGGGCAGCCCGCCCCAGCCCATGCCCGCGAGGATGACCTCCTTCTTCGCCGCGACGTCGGTGACCGTCCAGCGCAGGCCGCCCTCCAGCACGTTCAGGGACGGCGAGGCGCTCCCCCGCGCGCTGTCGCGCAGGATGATCTGCGCGTGCGCCCGCAGCAGCGCGGGCGGGATCGGCGCGCCGCAGGTGGCCAACGGGTGATCGAAGCGCGCCACAGGGATCACCCGCACATCGCAGAAGCGCGCCGTCTCCACCGCTGAGCCGTCGATCCCGAGCTTCGTGGCGACCGCGAGATCGGCGCGGTCCTCGCGCAGCGCGTCGGCGGCGCCCGCCAGCCGCTCGGTGCCGAGCTCGATGCGCACCAGGGGATAACGCGCCTGCAGCGCCCGGAAGATGTCCATGACGGGGCCGAGCGGCGTCACCGCTTCGACGGCGAGCCGCACGATCGGCTCCGCCTTGCCCGAGAGGCGCATGCCGAAGCTGCGCAGCGCCTCGGTGCCCTCGATGACGGCCGCGGCGCGCTCGTGGAACAGGCGGCCGGCGTCGGTGAGCGTGGCGCGGTACTCCCGGCGATCGAACAGCTCGACCCCCAGCTCGCGCTCGAGGTTGCGCACCAGCTTGCTCACGGCCGGCTGGGACTTGTGCAGCCGCGCGGACGCGGCGCTGAACGTGCCCTCGCCCGCGACGGCGAGGAAGGCGACGAGCTGATCGTAGGTCATGGCGGTGCCCCGCAGGATCAGAACTTGTGGTTATGGAGTTGATAGAAACATACCACTTTCTTGGTTCGAGGGGTGGTCCTAGGTTGTCGGTGCGAAAGGAGCGACACTCCATGTCCACCAGAATCGATCGCGTCATCATCACGGGCGCCAGCAGCGGTATCGGCCTCGACCTCGCAAGGCGCTTCCTGGCCGAGGGATCGAGCGTCGTCATGAACGGCCGCGACCCGGAGAAGCTCGAGCAGGCGCGGCGGAGCCTCGACGGCGGCGCGCGCGTCGTCGCCGTGCCGGGCCACGTCGGTGATCGCGCCACGGCGCGGGCCGTCGCCGCGGCCGCGCTGGAGCGGTTCGGCGGCGTCGACGTGCTGATCAACAACGCCGGGGTCTTCGGCGTGAAGCCGTTCCTCGAGAGCACGGAGGAGGACCTGGAGCGGTTCTTCACCACCAACGTGAAAGGGACGTTCCTGATGACGCAGGCGGCGGTGCCGCTGATGATCGAGGGCGGCGGGGGCTCGATCATCAATGTCGGCACGGTGCTCGTGCAGCAGGCCATGGCGCGGATGCCGGCCTCGGCCGCCATGGCCAGCAAGGGCGGCGTCCACGCGCTCACCGTCTCGCTGGCCGCCGAGCTCGCCGCCCACAACATCCGCGTGAACACGCTGGCGCCCGGCGTCATCCGCACGCCGCTCATCGGCGAAGGTGCGGACTCGCTGGCCTCGATCCACCCGCTGCAGCGCGTCGGCGAGGTGCGGGATACGACGGAAGCGGCGCTGTTCCTGGCCAGGGCCGGCTTCGTGACAGGCACGACGCTCGACGTCGATGGAGGCTACTCCCATGGGCGCTGACGGCCGGCAGCGCGTGCTCCTGATGGGGCTCCAGCTGGCGGACGAGGCGTCCTACGCCCGCTACCGCGCCGGCATGATGCCGATCCTGCTGTCCCACGGCGGCGCGTTCGGCCACGATTTCGTCGTGGCGCGCGTGCTGAAGGGGGATGAGCGGATCAACCGGGTCTTCACCCTCCTGTTCCCCGACCGCGCGGCGCAGGAGCGGTTCTTCGCCGACCCGCACTACCGCGCCGTGCGCGCCGAGCTCTTCGAGCCGGCGGTCGCGGCGGTCTTCGTCCTCGGCGAGCTCGAAGCGGCGGCGGGGTGAGCGCCAGCGCGGTCTGACACGCCCGCTCGATACAAGCAGGCTTCGTTGCGTTCTCGCTGCGCGACACGGCGGTGCTCCTCGTGGAGCCGAGAGCATCCGTGACCTGGGAGCTCACCATGCCCTCCCCAAGCCCCCCGCGTCGTCAGGACCGGCGCGGCCTCGGGCCTCGGCCGAGCGCTCGCCCGAGACGTACGCGCAGGGCATCCGCGATGGGGCGCCGAAAGCCATGCAGGTGGCCGGCTGATGGCACCTGCTCAAAAACGTTGCGGAAGTTCCGGTAGACGCTGACCCCCTGCTTCAGCAAGAGTGCGGGAGAGCCATTTTTACTGTCGCTCTACACCCCGCGGGGACGGCGCCGGGCGAGCCGTCTATCGCGCATCGAACACCCGCTCGCCCCGTCGCACGGCGCGCGCGCCGTGCAGCGCGAAGGCCGGGCGGGAGCAGTGCGGCACGAGCCTCTCGCGCCCCTGATCGTCATCCGCTGCGATGCGCCTCCGCTCCTTCGAGCGCACCGGCAAAGAAAAGGCTCGGGGGAGCCACGGATCCCCCGAGCATCGAGCTCCCTCATCGAGGGCGCTCTGCGCACTGGCGCCAGCTGCCAGGCGCCCTCAGCGGTTCTTGTGGCTCTGCTCTCCGGCCCTCACGTGCTGCTCGTGGCTGCCGCCGCGCTGGCCCTGTCCGCTCCTGCTGCGCCCGTCGTCGTTCTCCGCGCCATCGCCCCGCGCCTCCCCGCCCTTGCGGCCGATCTCGGCCATGTGCTCGCGGTCCTGGCTCACGCTCTCGCCGCCCTTGCGGCCGATCTCGGCCATGTGCTCGCGGTCCTGGCTCACGCTCTCGCCGCCCTTGCGGCCGGCCTCACGGGCCTCCTCGGAGCTGAACTCGTGGGCCGTGCCCTTCTCGTGCGCGGCCCTGCCGCCCGTGCTCGCGATCTCGCGCTGGCGGTCGTCATCCATTGCAGCAAACCCACGGCTATTACCCTGATTCTGTGCCATGTTACACCTCCAGTGAGCTTCTTGCGACGCAGTCTATACTGCGTCTTGTTTGTTCCACGCCGGCGATGCCGGCGCGTTCACCACGGGGCCAGTGCAACGGCAGTGCCAGAGCGGAGCCCGAGAGCGCGGCTGTCACCCGCGGACCCGACGAAGAAGGGCAACCGTTCCCAGGGGATCATGCCGACGGCGGTGATGGAGTGATGAGGGGAGCGCGGCGTTCGATGGGAAATTACGTATCGTTGAGGCGCGAGCGGCGCTCGACGAGGCGCCGTCAAGGGGACATCGCCGCGCGCCGCGCTCTGCCGAAGCGAGCCGTCACAGGCGGGCTCTCCGCGGGGCAGACTGCCTCATGGGGTGAGTGCTCACGGGACATCGCGCCTCGCTTCATCTGGCCAACGAACGAGACAGGACACGATGCATTGCCGTGAAGCGAGAGAGATTATCACTAAATCTTGTGCGAACGTCCATGAGGAGCTTTTTTCTTGCAGCTTCCGTCACGCTCCACGCTCGTGAGTGCCTCGGCGCCCGAGCCACGTCCGCATGGTCATCGCCCGCGCCAAGTACCGCGAGGCCGGCGCGGCGGACACTGCCGAGCCGACGATCGTGACCGCACCTCTGCCGCCGCAGATCCTGCCGCGCGCGCTCGCGACACCTTCGCCCCTGGCGCACATCCTCAGCGACAAATTCTGCGACGGCCTGCCGTTCCATCGCCAGGAGTGCTAGACTCGCCGCATGGGACTCTTGACCTTCAGCATCAACGTCACCCTGGACGGCTGCGTCGACCACCAGGAGGGAATCGTCGACGACGAGACACGCGCCTTCTTCACCCACCTCATGGACGAGGGCGGGGCGATGCTGTGGGGCCGCGTCACCTACGAGATGATGGAGAGCTACTGGCCGGCGGTCGCCCGCGGCGACGAGGAGGCGCCGCCGGCGATCCGCGAGTGGGCGGTCAAGCTGGAGGCCAAGCCGAAGTACGTGGTGTCGTCGACGCGAAAGGACTTCCCGTGGACCAACAGCCACCACATCGCCGGCGACCTGCGCACGGGCGTGCAGAAGCTCAAGGACGCGACCCCGGCCGGCGTGCTCCTCGGTAGCGGCAAGCTCGCGGCCGAGCTGGACCGGCTGGATCTGATCGACGAGTACAAGTTCCTCGTCCACCCCAGGATCGCCGGCCACGGCCCGACCCTGTACCAGAGCGGGCTGCCCAGCACGCGACGGCTCGAGCTGGTCTCGGCGAAGCCGCTCCGCGGCGGCGCGGTCGCCATGCACTACCGGCGCGCGCGCTGACTCAGAGCAGCCCCATCGCGCCCAGCTCGCGGGCCAGCGCGTCGTCGGGAGCCTCCTTGCCGCGCGCCAGTGACATTCTGAGCGCCAGTGGTGACGTTGTCGGCTATGTTCGCTGCTCCGATCGCGACGGCGCGGAGGACGATGGCCCGGCCGAGCACGACCGTTCCTGGAAGCCGCCTGGCCGGGGCGCGGTGGACGCGAACCAGCGCTCAAGCGCGTCCACCAACCCCTCGACGCCTCCCACGTCGCCGGCCCAAGCAATGCACCCGTCGGGCCGGATCAGCATCGACGGGCCTGCGTCGGCCGGTAAGCAGCGCACCCGCGTGAACCCGGCGGCGAGACCGGCCGCGTGCCCGTCAGGAGACGCGTCGAGCAATATGCCTTCGCCTTCCGCCATCTCCGCGAACAGCGATGTTCGAGCGTCGGCGCGGCCGACCGGGCGATCGCCGGTGAGGCGTCCGACCAGGTCTCGCTCCGCGCCGAGGTCGTAGCGCGTGGCCAGACCGCTCGTCAGTCCGTCGAGATGGCCATTCACGGCGTCGATCTCCATCAGCTTCGCGAAGATCTGCCGCATTGCGCTCGACTGCGGGTCGGACCGCGTGAGCGCGACCTGGGCGAGCGTGTTGGCCAGCACGGCCTCGGCCACGGGCCGCCGCTCGGACGTGTAGCTGTCGAGCAGGCTGTCCGGCTTGTCGCCGCGAACGACGGCGGCGAGCTTCCAGCCGAGGTTGGCCGCGTCGACCAGCCCAAGGCTCAGCCCCTGGCCGCCCAAAGGCGAATGGATGTGCGCCGCATCACCCGCGAGCAGGACGCGATCCCGGCGGTACGTGTCGACAAGACGTGCGCTGTCCGTGAAGCGATTCGCCTGTTCCATCGCCGTCACGCGGACATCCGCGCCGCTGATTCGGCGCAGCACGCCTTCGATCTCCTCGCGCGTGACGGGCGCATTGCGATCGACCGGCGGACCGCTGAAGTCGTGCATCGCAAGCCAGCGAGGCCGAGGTCCGTTCATGACGACGCCCTCCGGCGTGCGGGTCGACCCGCGCGGCAGGCGCTCGGGGTGGTCGAGGTCGAGCACGGCCTGGTACATGAATTGGCTCGGCGGCGTACCGGGGAAGGCAAAACCGGCCATCTTGCGGATCGAGCTGCGCCCTCCGTCACATCCGACGAGCCAGGCGCAGCGCGCATGCTCCGGCCCGTCCGGGGAAGCCCAGTGGAGCGCGACGCCATCGTCATGCTCGTCCAGGCCCGTGACCTCGCACCCGCGCCGTACCTCTATGTCGAGCGCGGCCGCCCGCGCGCCCAGGATCGCCTCCACGCCCTGCTGGTTCACCCAGAGCATGCGCCGTTCGGGCTCGCCCACTGCTTCTGATCGGAGGGGGAGAAGGGCGAAATGCCCCCTGGACCTGTGTGCCTGCACCCGCCTCTCTGCGCCCACCGGTCCCATGGCCGCGAAGTGGCGTTCCTCCGCCTCGGCGAGCGCGGGGCCCATGCTCCGGCGCTGGAGCGCCTCCACGCCGAGCGGTCCGACTGCAGTCCCCTTCAGGGCGACGCTTGGCGCAGTGAGCCGCTCGAGCACCATCACACCGGCGCCGCCCAGCTGGAGCTCGATCGCGAGCAGGAGCCCGACCGGCCCGGCGCCCACAACCACGACATCGACTTGCTTGTCCATCGGCTATGAATCCATCGAGCACTACGTACAAACACCGATCAGCTATCGGCCACAGAAGGCACTGAGAAGTTGTGAGTCTGTCCAGCCATCAGTCGATTGGTCAGCCGAAGCCGCCGGACCAGGTCCATCGAGCTCGTCGCCTCTGGTGATCTCCCCCACGAAAAGTCTCACGGATCGGCTCTGCGCCGCAAGGCCCAGATGCTGTTTAGCGCCATAGAGCAGCTCCGTCAGTCCGACCGGTGACTGCTTATCGGCATGCAGCCACTGCCGCGGGCGATCTCAGCAGAGCCCGCGGGGGGATGATGCCTGTGATGCCTCATCCCATCTAGAACATCCCCGGATCAAGCCGCACCCCTTCGGACCAGGGCCCGCAGGCGCGGCGAGAGGGCGCGGCCCGAGAAGAAGAGGTCGCGGAACCAGCGCTGCGCCGGGTCGTCGTCGTGGCGCTGCGACCACACGGCGACGACCTGGGCGGCGGGCAGCTCGAAGGGGGGCGCGAACACCCGAAGCCCGAAGAGCTCGCGGGCGCGCTGGGCGACGCTGCTCGCGATCGTGCAGAGGAGGTCGGAGCTGCGCACGGCGAGGGGCGCGGACATGAAGTGAGGCAGCCGCAGGGCCACGCGCCTGGTCTTGCCGAGGCGGGCCAGGGCGCGGTCGACGGCGCCGTCGCGGTGGCCCTCGACGCTGACGAGGACGTGGCCGAGGGCGACATAGGTGTCGAGATCGAGGCGGCGCTTGATCGCCGGGTGGCCTTTGCGGGCCATGACGGCGAAGGGTTCCTGGTAGAGCGGGGCGCGGCGGAGGCCGGCGGCCGGCACCGGCTGCGAGGCGCCGAACAGGGCCAGATCGATGTCGCCGCGGACCAGCGCGGGGGTGACGTCAGGGGAGAAGCGCTCGATCTCCAGGCGGACGAAGGGGGCGTGTTCGCCCAGGTGGTCGAGCACGTCGGGCAGCGTCGTGAGCTCGAAGTAGTCGACGGTGGCGACGCGGAAGGTGCGCGCCGAGGTGCGCGGCTCGAACGGCTCGGGGCAAGCGAGGGCGCGGCGGAGGTGCTCGAAGGCGGCGGGCAGGGCCGCGCGGAGCTGGAGCGCGCGCGGCGTGGGGGTGAGACCGCGGCCGAGGGGGACGAGGAGGGGATCGCCGAAGAGCTCGCGCAGGCGCGCGAGGGAGTGGCTCATCGCCGACTGGCTGACGTGGGCGCGGCGCGCGGCGGCGCTGACGCTGCCCTCGACGAGCAGCGCCTCGAGGGCGGGGAGGAGGTTCAGGTTGATGCTCCGTATATCGATCTCGCTCATGCCTGGTATGAGATACATCCCATTTTCCTCATGGGTCCAGCGACGCATGCTGGGCGGCCTATGAGAGCATGCGACGCCGAGGTCATGGTGACGGGGGATACGGGGTTCATCGGGCGCTGGCTGCTGGCCGAGCTGACCCGGACGAAGTCCGTGGCAGCGCCGGTGCGCCGGGCGCGGCAGCGGGCCGCCGAGCTTTCCGCGTTCGTCGACGCGCACGGCGGCGATTCGCGGCGGCTCCTGGTGGTCGAGGGCGACGTCGAGGCGGCGTCGCTCGGTCTGTCGGAGCGCTTCGAGCAGGTGCGCGACGTCTATCACCTGGCGGCGCGCTTCGCCTTCGGGCTCGGCGTGCAGGAGGCGCGGCGCTGCAATGTCGAGGGCTCGCTGCACGCGGCCGAGTGGGCGCTCGGGCGGCCCCACCTGCGGCGCTTCGTCTATCTCGGCGGCTACCGCATGATGCACGCGAGCGCCCGGCCGGGCGCGGAGAGCGTGCTGACGCAGCGAGCGCGGGACCGGCTCTATCGCCAGCACGGCGCGTACGAGGGGTCGAAGCACGAGTCGTTCCTCGCCGTGCGCCGCTTCGCGGCCGAGCGCGGGCTGCGCTGGACGGCCGTGCATCCGAGCAGCGTCATCGGCGACTCACGCACCGGCGAGACCACGCAGCTCACAGGCGTCGGCGAGATGGTCGAGCAGCTCTGGCGGGGCCGCCTGCCGGCCCTGGTCGGCAGCGAGCGCACCTTCCTGCCGCTGGTGACGGTCGACTACCTGGCGCGCTTCCTGGCGAGCGTGCCCGAGCGCCCGGAGACCGCGGAACAGGACCTCTGCGTCCTCGACCAGGCGACTCCGCGGCTGCCCGCGCTGGTCCGCGGCATCGCCGCCCACCTGAGGCGCAGCCCCCCGGCGTGGGTGCTGCCCCTCGGCCTGGTGCGCCTGTTGCCGGAGGCGCTCACCGGGGTGACGCGAGAGAGCCTGTCGTTCCTCGCCGAGGATGCGTATGACACGAGCGCGGCCGACGCCCACGCCCGCGCGGTCGGTCTGGCGATGCCGCCGATCCACACCAGCGTGGAGCGCTGGTGCGACTACCTCGTGGCGACGCGCTTCGGCGCCACACCCGGGAATGCGCCCGGCCGCCGGCCGGCGTCCTCCGTCGCCTGATCCGCGATCGGGGCCGCCCCATGGTCAGCGACGACTCAGGGCATCGGGTACACGAGCGAGAGCCCGGCGACGCACATCTCGTCGAACGTACTCCCCTCGCCGTAGGCCACGTCGATCGTCGAGATCATATTCGCCTCCTTGAGCGCCTTGACCACGTACGGGTTCTCCGTCGAGTTATTGTACGTGCACCGGATCTGGAGCACATCGCCCGGCTCGAGCGTCGGGAGCATCTCGATGGGCGCGTCGTAGGAATACGAGCGCTGCCAGGAGAACTCCCACTTCGGCGCGTGCGCCAGGCACTCCTCCTTGGGTTGATCGGGTGAGCCGTTCGCCCGCGTGACCGTCACCTTCTCGTCGAAGCCCAGGTAGTGCATGTGCAGAAAGTCGCCATAGATGCGCGTGCCCGGCGGGAACGGCATCTCTTGCGCTGCGGGCGAGTCCGGGGCCGGGATCGTGAGCTGCTCCGTCTCGACGTGGCTCTTGCTGTCCGCGGGGATCAGGAACTCGACGCCGTTCTTGTCGTCCGGACCCGGCAGCAGCCCGAAGCCAAGCTGGCCGACCGGATCATCGAAGTTGCCGATCAGGTGGTACAGGAAGCCGTACTTCGGCTTCTCTTTGGTGAGCCTGAGCTGGATGCGCGTCAGGTCCGGGTCGGCCGTCGTGCCGGCGGGGTGGTAGTGGATCTGCATCATGATGAGCGACCCCTTCGGGATCAGCTGACCCACCCCCTCGGGCAGATCGACCGGGTCGGCGCCGGGAGCCCAGGCTGTGAGCATCTGGAGCGATCCAATCTCCACGCCATTCGGGACCTCGCCGGCGCCACACGGAAAGCTTCCGTCGGGGCCCGCCAGGCTCGCGGACTTCCCCTCCGGATCGATGGAGATTATCCCATGGTGAACGACCTTGTGGTTGCCGGGCACCATCTGTAAACCATTGAGGTACTGGTCCTCGGTGAGCCCGGGATCGATGATGAAGCAGCGGAACTCGTCCTGCTCACCGGAGGTGACGTAGGGCTCGTTCGGATGAACCTCGAGGGTCATGCCCGGCAGGCCGGGGCTCTTCGGCGCGAACGGGGCGGGCGCGTCCTTCGGATCACCCTTGGGGGTGCCGGCCTCGCTCCAGGCCTCCAGCGTTCTGATCTCCTCGTCGGAGAGGCGGATGTCGCCCTTCCACGCGTGACGGGTCGAGCACTCGTCCGTGTCACGCACGGCGAAGGGCGGCATCGTGCCCGCCTTGGTCGTCTGGACCATGAGCGCCGCGACAGCCTTGGCGTCGTCGTACGCGGTAAGGCTGAAGGGCGCGATATTGCCCGCGGAGTGGCAGCCCATGCAGCTCTTCTGCAGGATGGGCTCGACGTCTTTGTGGAAGGTGGGGCTACTCCCGGTAACCTGGGGCTCCGTGGGCTCGTCGCCCCCGGAGCAGCCGGTGAACGAGGCGACGCCTGGCAGGGCGAGGGCGAGGGCGGACAGCGAGGCTCGGACGAAGGAACGCGAGCGTATTGAAGCAGGCATGAGACCTCCGGGCAGCCGGATCCATCACGAGCGGAGGGTCCGGGCGCTTGGCAAGGAGCCACGTTTTGTTCGACGGCGTTTCAGATATGTGTACCATGCATATAACCGCCCCCTCCGAAGCGTCAAGGAAATTTGTGCAAAATACACGGATCACAAAAGAGACGCTCCGCGAGCTCCACGGAGCCATGGTCGACCTGATCGCGCTCGTGAATCAGCCGCAGCGCGATCAGGCGCTGCTCGCGGAGGCGGGCATCTCCCTGGATCGAGCCCTCTTTCCGCTGCTGGTGGGGATCGAGCGCTTCGGGCCGGCTGGCCTCCTCGGCGACCCGGGGGACCAAGGTAAGATTCAGACAGCTCGGCGCGGCGGCGGTCCGGCGCGGGCCGCGGTGGCGTCTGCGTGTCATGCTGGCCCAGACACCGCGCCAAGGCACGCTCCCTCTTGCCGGTCGTGCCCTGGCCCATGCTGCCGCGAAAGGAGCTCCGAACCCTACCTCGCTTGACGACGTGCTGTTCCGGCCACCGCGTCGCGCGACGACACCGCCGGGGTGGCTCGCTTCCATCCTACCAAGGAGCGTTCATGCGACTGTCATTCTCTTCGGCACACTGCGTCCTCGCCTTGGTCGCCGGGCTCACGGGCATGCTCGGGTGCTCGGACGACCCTGGTCCCGGCAGCAGCGCGCCCGAAGCGGGCCCGCCCAGCGAGCCCGACGCGGGCGCGCCCGACGGCAGCCCGCCCTCCTCCGCGACGTTCGGTCCACTCGGCGATCGGCCGGATCTGCCCGTCGACGGGCGGCTCACCATCGACGGCCTGCTCTCTGCGGTCGATGTCGTCCAGGACAGGGACGGCAGGCCCCATATCTATGCCGAAACCCTCGTGGACGCGATGCGCGTCGAAGGGTATCTGACGGCGCGCGACCGCGCGCTTCAGCTCGAGATCTTGCGGCGCACCGCCGAGGGGAGGCTCGCAGAGCTCTTCGGCGACCTCGATCCCACCACCGTCGATCAGGACATCGCTCTCCGCCATGTCGGGCTCGGTCGGATCGCCAGGGCCCAGTACGACGCGCTCCCCGAGGGGGAGCTCCGCCAGATGCTCGACGCGTACGCGGACGGGGTGACCCAGGTGTTCAGGAAGATCCGCTCCGGGGACATCCGCCTCCCCGAAGGCGCGGCGGGGATACCCGCCAAGGCGTTCACCGACTGGAGCGGCGTCGACTCGCTCGTGATCAGCCGCTTCCAGAGCTACCTCCTGTCGTTCGACGCCGAGCTGGACATCACCATGCAACAGCTCTTCGACGCCGCCCGGACGACGTTCGCGTCGAGCAGCGCAGATCCGCTCGCGCAGAAGCGCGCCGGCTTCGAGCGGGACTTCCTGAGGTTCGCCCCCTCCGAGCCCGCGGTGACCAGCAGCGGCTACCCCGCCTCCCCGGCGCGGGAGAAGGCGCAGAAGGCGGGGGACAAGGCGGCGAAGAGAGCGTCTCGCGCGCGACGACCGGGCCGCGCCGCGCCGGGCCGCGCGAAGCTCATTTCGTCGCTGACCGGCTATCTGAGCGCGGTCCAGCGCGCCAGGAGCAAGGTCGCCCCGGAGGGCTTCGGCTCGAACAACTGGGCCATCCACGCGAGCCGGAGCGCGACGGGGCACGCGCTCGTGGCCAGCGATCCCCACCTGTCGCTGAGCGCGCCGGCCGTCTGGTATGCCGTCTCGATCCATGTCACCGCGCCCGAGGGCAAGGACGCGAGCCGCGATGTTCACGTCGGGGGCGTCGCCTTCCCCGGGATTCCGGGGATCATCCTGGGCCACAACGAGCACGTCGGGTGGGGAGCGACGGTCGCGATGTACGATGTCACCGATGTCTATGCCGAGAAGCTCACGCCCGACGGCAAGGCCGTGCTCTTCAAGGGCAATCCAGTGCCCCTCCAGACGGTCGAGGAGGTCATCGCGATCGCTGGCAGGGAGCCCTATACCTACCGTGTCCCGATCGTGCCCCATCACGGCCCGCTCCTGCCGACCATCGTCGACCACGCGGTGGTGGATCCGGACCCGGCCGTGGGGGCGCTCAGTGTCCGCTGGACGGGGCTGGAGCCGACGAAGGAGCTGGAGGCCATCTTCGGCCTGCTGCGCGCTCGCTCGGTCGATGATGCGCAGGAATCGCTCTCGAAATTCAGCGTCGGCGCACAGAACTGGGTGATGGGCGACACAGCGGGCGACATCCTCTGGACGACGCACGCGGCGATCCCGACGCGGTCTCCTGAGGCGTTCGCCTGGGACGCGGCCACCTCTACGGGCGTCCTCCCCTGCATGGTGCTCCCCGGCGACGGGACCGCGGAGTGGACCGGGACGCTCCCCGAGCACCTCATCCCCCGGGCGAAGAACCCGCCGGCGGGATACGTCGCCACGGCGAACAACGACCCCATCGGGGACTCCCTGGACAACGATCCATCGAACGGCGCGCTCCCCGACGGCACCCCCATGTACCTGGCTTGCAGCTTCGACATCGGGTTTCGCGAGGGCCGCATCCAGGAGCGGATCGATGCCCACGAGGGACCTCTGTCGCCGGAGGATTGCGCGGCGATCCAGGGCGACATCAAGTCGGCGCTCGGCGCGAGGCTCGTGCCTCACCTCCTCCGCGCCATGGACCGCGCCGAGGAGGAGCGCTCGACGCCCGGTACTCACCCCGATCTGAGCGCGATCGTCGCGGACGCCGCATACGGCCCGCAGCGCCTCGCCGCCCTGCGGGCGCTCCTCGACGGCTGGGGCAAGGAGGCGGACTACAAGGCGGCCGCCGGCATCGATCTCGACACCGCCATGCCGCTCGCGGACGAGGGCGATGGCCCCGGCGCGCTCGACGCCCGCGCCTCGGAGGCGGCCTTGGTCTTCAACCTCTGGCTCGTCCGGGTGGCGCGCCGGGTGCTGGGCGACGAGCTCGGCCAGATGGGCTTCTCGTCGTTCTCCCGGGAGCTGTCGGCGAAGGCGCTCCTCCATCTGTTCTCCGCCGATCGGGAGCAGCTCGCCACCTTCGATGCGGCCGTGCAGGACAGCGCGCTGTGGGACGACATGGGCACGCCAGCGGTCGAGTCCAGGGACGAGCGCGTGCTGCGCGCCCTGCTCGACGCCCTCGCCTGGCTCGATCGACAGGGCGGCTCCGGGGCTGCGGCGCCCCGCTGGGGCGCCTTTCACACGGTCACCCTCGACGCGGCCCGTCGCAACGGCTCGTCGTGGAGCTCGACCCGGCGGGGCCGAAGGCGTGGAACGCCATTCCCGGAGGCAATGTCTGGGACGCCGAGAGCCCACATTTCCGCGATCAGGCGGAGCTCTGGCGAAAGAACCAGACGCACCTCGTGCCGTTCCTGCTCCCCGACGTGATCCAGGCGAAGGAGTCGCGCACGGTGGTCGAGGCGCCGTAGCCGGCGCGTCCTCCGAGGCCCACCCCGGAAGTCCGGGCTGCTCTCGGGGCAGCGCTTCGAGGCGAGGGGCACGAAGTCCATCCAGCTGGTCAAGACGCCCGCCGGCTGGAAGATCAGCGCGGTTGCCTGGGACGACGAGCGGGAAGGGCTGAGCGTCCCTCCGGCGCAGGACGTCACACGACGCAGCCTGTAGCCGATAGGCGCTCGCTCCTCGGAAGGCTGTCGCGAGGTCAGGAGCGCGTCGCTGGAATGCCGAAGCCATGCCCTTGCGCCGGCAGAGACCGCCCGGCGGAGACCGGCGCCGTTGGGCATCGGTGCGCTTCATGGAGTGAACGCCGGCCGCGACCTCTCTCTCCCCTCCGGTGCTGGCACCAGGCCGAGCAGCCGGCCGAAGAAGGTCACGGCGAGCGGCGCTCCAGCGGCCCTGGCCAGCCGCGACCCGGGTAGCTACCCCTCGGCGCAGCGCTCGATCAGGACTGCGAGCTGCTTCTTGCTTGCGGCGTAGCGGTGCCGCCAACGAAGCGCGCGACCTCCATCGCGTCGCGGGAGCCGCCGCCGAGCCAGCCAATGCGGGGTCATGCCAATAAAGGTCGTTGGCTGACATGGATAACCAAGTCACGCTGGGTGCTCACCAACATTTCTGTCGATTTCGTATACATCCATACATCCAAGCGAGCGAACGATCGCTTCTCTACACCTTACTTCACATCGGCGGGCGGGCTGATCACTTCAGCTCTGCATCGAAATTTGCAACCCTGATGTGAAGAACGACCGAAGTATGCGACCTAATTGGGCGGTCGTTTGATCTTCGAAAGTGTTTCGTCTTGACCGGACGTATCGATCCGAGAATAAGTCGTTGTACGAGAGCGCCGGTATCCGCACCCTCTGGTGCTGGATGGTCTGCACCGATGGTTCGCGGCGCGAAGGCATGCAGCGGGAGGCTCCTCTTCTGCCCCCTGGTGCCTTCGCCCGTCACGGTCCTGTCCACCACAGCGGTTCGACGACGCCGGGGGAGGAAAAGCCATGCATTCGATTTCTCGAGGCTTCGGGTCGCGGTCGTTTGCCGCCGGGAAGCTCATCGCCGCGCTCGTGGCGATGACGATCGTCGAGCGCCGCTCGATAAGGACGTGACTGCGGAGGGGCCGCCCAGGCCCCGATTCGAAGTCAGTCGCTGAACGGGTAACCCCACAGACGAAGCAAGTCTGCGACGGGGCACGTGTGTGCCTTCAGTCAAAGGAGACTCAATGCGTAAAATCAGCCACTTCCTTGCCTTGACCTTCTTGGCCGGAATCTCCGGCGCGCTCGGCTGCCTGGGCGGCCCCGATTCGGACGAACCGGCTGAACTGGCAGAAGAAGACGTGGGCGCGAGCGAGGAAATGCTGGTAGCGCGCCCCGCCGCGCGGCTCATTTTGACCGACCCCGTCATCGCCCGCCTGAAGGCGCGCGCCGCGGCCGGCGACGCCGCTTGGACGGCATTGAAGAAGCGCTGCGACGATTACACGACCGGCACGATGTACCCGCCGAGCGGCAGTTCCTACCCGGGCTACCCGAACGTCGGGCAAGGCTATCAAGGTGACGAGTATCCGCCGGTCGTGCGCGCGCTGGGCATCTGCTATCGCGTGACGACCGACACGGCCGCGCAGGCTCGCTACGGCGAGGCCGGCGTTCGCCTGCTGGAGGCCATGAGCACCCCGGTCGCGTCCGGGGGGCAGAAGCCGTCGACGGACCAGGGTTACGGCATCCGAAACTACGTGGTCGGTATGGCGTTCGGCTACGACTGGCTCTACCCGGCGCTGCCGGCCGCGACCAGGACGCGCCTGGTAGCTTCGATGAACACGTGGATCGATTGGTACGACGAGAGCGGGTTGATCAAGAACGACCCGATCGGCAACTACTTCGCCGGCTACTACCTGGCCAAGACCGCGGCGGCGCTGGCGACCGAGGGCGAGAACCCCAAGGCCAGCGTGTACTGGAGCGACGTCGCGACGCGCATGTGGGGACAGCTCGTGAAGCCGAAGTTCACGAGCATGATGGGCGGCGGAGGCTGGCCGGAGGGCTGGGGCTACGGCAGCAGGGCCGTCTTGTACATGGTCGAGGCGCTGTGGGCGACCAAGACGGCGACCGGCCTCGACTGGTGGAAGGAGCTGCCGCTGGCCCGCGAGGAGGCGACCTATGCCCGGTACTTCACGTGGCCCTCACTCAAGCACATGGACGACCAGGGCACGATTCGTGCGGGCATCGACATGCGTCCTTCTGCGGCGCTGTTCCTCGGTCTGGCGACCATGCTCGAGCAGCAGGGTGACACCTCGGCGGCCGTCGCGCGCGGCTTCGCCGCCGACGTGATCGCGGCGGCAGGCGACGACTCGGCGCCGTGGTCCAAGTTCTTGTATGGCGATACGGGCGCCGCCAGGAGCGGGTACCAGTCGAGCGCCTTGTCGCACTTCGCGGCCGGCCCTGGCCACGTCGGCATGCGCTCGTCTTGGGACAAGACGGCCGTGTGGGGGGCGCTGTCCGGCGGCGCGTACATCAACGCCGCCTACTCCGGTGAGCAGATGTTCAACGCCGGCGGTCTGAGCGTGGTGGTCGGCGATCAGCCGGTACTGATGAACGCGACCGGCTGGTTGCCCCAAAACTGCGGCAACGCCTGCGAGAACCTGGTGAACGACGACAGCTACGGCACGAGCCAGCGCCGGCTGCACAACACATTCTTCGTCGACGACGCCACGAACCGGTACAACCCAGGACAAAATTCGCTCTCACCGGTCGATTCGAACGCCCATGTAGAGCGGTACGAGGACCGCGGCGCGTTCGTGCGCGCGCGCGCCACGGGCCTCGGAGACCAGTACGGCGGCCCCACGGTCAAGCCGGTCTCGCAGTTCACGCGCGACGTGGTGTTCTTCCGTCCAGGCAGCTTCGTGCTGTTCGACCGCACGACGGTGGCGAAGGCCAGCGCCGACCAGTGGATGAGCTTTCACACGCCCGTGGCGCCGCGTCAGGTGACCACCGCCGATGCGACACAGAAGCGCTTCGACGTCGTGGTGGGTACGACGCTGGTCGGAAGCGTGCGCACGCTGCTGCCGAAGAGCGCGAGCACGACGACGACGACTCTGCCGGCTTCGACGGCGCGGCTCGAGGTGCACGCTCCGGTGCGCGCGGCGGCGCAGCAGTGGCTGACCGTCGTCTCGGCGGGCGCGACGCTGGGCGAGCAAACGCGGCTGTCGTCCGCGGACGGCAACGTCCTCGCCGGCAACGTGGTGGGCGTCGAGCTTTCGGCGCCGCAGAATCAGGTCGTGCTGTTCTCGGCCGATCAGGCCGCGACCGGCGCCGTGTCGAGCGCGGAGTACCTGGTCTCGCAAACGGCAGCCGAGCACGTGCTGGTCGACGTTGCGCCCTCCAGCTCCGGATATGCGGTCACGGCCGTCGCCTCCGGCGGAAAATGGCGCATCCGCGTGAGCGCGGGCGGCGCGCTGCAGGTGTCGGGCGCCAGCAAGACCTTGAGCTTCAAGGTCAGTGCCACAGGCGCTGTCACGGCGGGCTCCTCGACGCCTCCGACGTCGACGCCGACCACACCGACGCAGCCGACGCCGACCGAGCCGACGCCGCCGACGCCGACCGAGCCGACGCAGCCGACGCAGCCGACGCCCAGCGGTACAGCGCAGACGTTGACCTTCACTCAGGGCGTCAATGGTTACACCGGCGTGCAAGATCTGAGCATCTCCAGTCTGAATTACTCGTCCAGCAACCCTGTCGGTACGGTCTACAAGATTTACGACGTGCTCCTCGCCGACACGCGCAGCTACACCACCAAGGCGCTCATTCGCTTCGACGTATCGCAGATCCCCACAACCGCCACGG
The DNA here is from genome assembly GCF_051525235.1 of Sorangium sp. So ce124. Taxonomy (NCBI): domain Bacteria; kingdom Pseudomonadati; phylum Myxococcota; order Polyangiales; family Polyangiaceae; genus Sorangium; species Sorangium sp. So ce124. Next base: position 1,498,417 of record NZ_CP150312.1, on the reverse strand, counting down.
TGACGGCCGCCACGCTCGACGTGACCTTCGAGAGCTGGGTTGGGCCGCAAGCCCTGAACGGCAACTTCATGAAGACGCCGTGGAGCTACAGCTCCGCGACGCTGGGCTTCACCAGCGGGGGCGCGGGCAGCAACTGGACCGCGCCGGGCATCGGCTCGGGCGACGTGCAGGGACCGACCTTTCAGTTCCTGAACATCGACGCCAGCGGCTATCAGCGCAGATCGATCGCGCTCGACCCCGGCAGCGTGCAGAGGTGGGTCCGGAGCAGCGCCGCCAATCAAGGCCTCGTGCTCGCCAACGCCGCGACCGGCAAGGATCTGCGCATCTGCTCGAGCGAGGTGGCCAATGCCGCGAGGCGTCCCACGCTCTCGGTGACCTTCCAGTAGCACCGCGCAGCCGAGCACAGGGGTGAGTCGTGCGAGAGTCGCATTTCGGCTCCCCCGCCCTGCGCCGGACTCCCGCGCGTCATCAATTATCCATACATCGACGATGAGGCAGCCCTGAGGTCAAGGCCGGGGGACGACCTCGTTCGTGGGGTTGCCGTCGATGTCACCGACCACGTTGTTGGACCAATCAGCGTACGTACACGTCGCGCACGACGTCGTGTAGCCCCAGTGGCTCGGGCCGAAGACGTTGTTGCGCAGGATCATGTCCTTGCCGTTCTCGGGGTAGAAGTCGTAGGCGCCGAGCGAGACGAAGTTGTCGTGGACATCGTAGTTCTGCAGCGTCGAGCCATCGACGCCCTGGGTGAAGAGCACCGCAGTGATGGCTTGCCAATAGTTCGGCACTTCGTTGCCCGTGGCGGCGTCGACGCCGGGCTCGAGTCGGTTGTGGCTGATCTCGAGCGGCCCGCTGCCCCCGTACGGGAAGATACCGCCCGTATGCGCGAGCGAGGGGTCCGCCAGGTGCGCGATGTAGTTGTCGTGCAACCAGCTCTGCTCGACGGTGGTGTTTTGGCCGCAAAGGCACATGCCACCGGTATTGGCCACGTCCACCCGGGTCAAGCGGATGGTGCACGTCGCGCAGGCGTTCACGGCATGCTCGGTGAGGGCGGCGTTCGTACCTCCGAGGCCGACCGGCTCGGGGCGAATGGTTGTATCGCTGATGTTCAAGGTGAGCGGCGCGGACTCGTCGGCGTTGACCAGGATGCTGCGGTTCGTGGAGCCGGGCGGCGGCGCGATGATCGAGTTGGTGATGTTGACCGTGCCGTGGCAGCCGGTGCCGATGTAAATGAACGCATGGAAATACATGTGGTCCAGATTGACAGTGCCGTCGCAATCGTACAGATCCCACTCTTTGCTCTGGTCGTCGCTGGGCCACACTTCCGTGTACCCGGGCGGCACCGGGAGCTGGGGATTGGATTGGGCGTAGGTGCCCACGCCGGGTGCGCCGACGGTGAAGCGATCGGGGTAGCCCTTGGCGCTTGGCGCGTCGCCGCCTCCTGCTCCGCCACCGCTTCCGCCGCTCGTGCCTCCGCCGCCGCTGCCTCCGGCGCCTGAAGACATGGATGAGGAGCTCGACTTCATCTCGTCGTCACCGCACCCTGCGAGGAGGGCGCACAGCAAGACCACCCCCGGCAAGCTCGGTCCGAGACCCGCTGCAGGACGATTGGTCGCTCTCTTCATGAGATCTCCTTCGCTTTCGGGGACGTCGCGTCGCTCGTGTTCGGGGTTGCAGCCGAGCAGTCTACGGCCTGCTGCACGCCGGTCCTCAGCCTCATGGGCCACTCGTTTTCGGGGTCATGGGATCCGGAGGACGGGCCGAAACGACGGTCGGTGAACGTGCCGCGTATCGAGGGCGGCGTCGATCGAATTCATCAACGCCCGGCGCCTTGAGGCGACGTGAAAGGGGATCCCTATCGGCTGTGGACGGCGCTGACCGAGTCGGCGCGCCCAGCATAAAAATGCAATTCGGTGCGAACAGGGGGATGCCGCCTCGTTCCACGTATCGAACGCGGCTGTTCCAGATCGTCGCCTGGCGCCGCTCGGAGTAGCGCAGCATACTCTGGACGTGATTTTTGAGCCGTCGCGGGCGGATTTCGTACGCCCGCCTTCGGGCCTGCCGCTCCGGCCGTCCCTTCACCGGTTTCAGCCAGGTGCCCCATGGGTCTGCTCGGAGACGCCGTCGCCGAGCCTGGCGCGCCGCAATCACAGGCCCCGTCACGTTGATTGCTGACGAGCGCTGGCTGCTGGCGGAGGCGGACTCCGTCGGTGCGAACGATCGTCTGAACAGAATCATGATGTGGAGGCAGAATGAAGAAGAGAGAACTTGGTCATAAGCTTGGTCTCGCGGTGTGCGCGGGCGCCGCGCTCGGCCTCTCCACGGGCTGCTCGATTGAAGGCGCGTCGGACGAGCCGCTCGAGGCGTTCGCGTCGCATTCGTCCGCGATCATCGGCGGCCAGGTCGCCGAGGCGAGCCCCTGGGCCGTCCAGGTCTTCGACGTGCGCGGGAGCACCGGCGACTTCTACCAGTGCACCGGCACCCTGGTCGCGGCGCGCTGGGTGCTCACCGCGCAGCACTGCATCGCGGACGAGGGCGAGACGTCGGCGGTGCGCGTCGGCAGCAACACGTACCGCGAGGGCCGGCGCATCGCGGTCGACGCCGTCGAGGTGCACTCGGCCGACGCCGACATCGCGCTGCTCCACCTGACCGAGAACGCCGATGGACCTTTCGTCCAGCTGGCCCAGGCGACGTCGGTCGCGACCGGCAGGGACGCCACGGCCTACGGCTGGGGGAGCGAGGGCACGCCGCTGGTGATGGCGCCGTCGCTCAAGAAGGCGACCATCCACATCGACGGCTGGTACTCCGCCGAGGAGCTCATTGCGACGGGCGTGACGGGCGCGGGCTGGAGCGGCGACTCCGGTGGCCCGTGGTTCGTCGACGGACGTCAGGTCGCCGTGTTCACGGCCTCGAACGGGCAGGACGGCACGAACCTGCACGCGAGGCAGCTCGGCGTCGACGTCGCGCGCCACCGCGCTTGGATCGACGCCACGATCGCCGGCGGCCCCACCGTCCACCCCAGCGGCCAGGTGGTGCTCCACGATCTCTCGAACTTCTCCGGCGTCTCGCAGGGCTTCGGGATCGGTCGCTACGACCTGCCGAACATGACGATCATCGGAGACAACCGCGCGAGCGCCATCAGGGTCCCCGCCGGGCTCCGGGTCACGGCCTTCATGCACGGCGACTTCGGGGGCGAGGCGCGCGTCTTCACCTCGGACACAAATCTCGTGGCCGCGGGCTTCGACAACACCATCTCGAGCATCGTCGTCGCGAACGCCTCGGACCCGCAGCCGGACGTGGTCACCTTCTACGAGAACGCCAACTTCTCGGGCGCCTCGGTCGTGTACGGCGTCGGCTCCTCCCTCTTTTACAGCACCCCATGGGACCAGAGGGCCAGCTCCGTCCGCGTCCCCTCGGGCTTCAGGCTGACGCTCTACAACGGGCTCTGGCGATACTCGGGCGAGTGGCGCGTCTTCACGACGGACGCGAACCTCGCGCCCCAGAACTTCGACGACAAGACCCGGAGCTTCCTCATCGAGCGCTTGTAGGAGCGAGCGCGCGGAGCGGCCAGCGCTCCTCGCGCCGCGAGCCGAGCCCCGAATCGTCCCCGCGCCGGCCGCGCGAGGCATGAATACGCCACTGTCGCCACCTGGAGCGGAGCTGTCGACGCTCCCGTTAGATGATGGGTGGGGGCCGCTTTTCGCTCACGCAGGACCTGTCCATGGTCCATTCGACAGCTGTCCGCCTGGGTTGCGCGCGTTTGCCGAAACGCCCTAACAGGATGGAGATGCCTTGCGGCTGGATCCCGTCCTTCGAGGCTCGAGCTCAAGATGATTTTCGCCGGCGTTGCGCCGATGCCAGCGCTCGATCACGTTGACCAGGGCCGCGTGGATCCGGCCCAGCGCTGCCCCGAGTCCGGGCGGAGGCTCGTCGCACAGCGTCGGCGCGGCCGAGAGTCCCAGCCGGTCCTGGATGATCTGCTGAGCGCGGCGAATGGATCGTGGATCCCGGCGGTCGAAACAGATGGCTTCGCCAAACGACTCGCTGGCCTCGGGGCCTTCGTCCTCCGCGGGCCCGATGTACAGGGTCACGGTGTGTCGTCCCACTGTGGCTGGTGGATCGATCAGCATGTTCCTGCAGCGTGACCCGCGCTCGTGACAGAACGGTGGCGCAGGCGAAGACTCTCCGTTGCAGCGCGGCGCCCGCCCCGCAGGCCGTGGAGTGGACGTTGCCCCCGATGCACGGATAAGTTGCTGATACAGCGTCACTTTTCCGGGAGGGATGCGGATCGCGTAGGGTTCTCCAGCTCAACCAGAGCGTCCAGCGTGGCTGTACGGTGGGACGGCAACTACGAGGAGATTGACTTTCGGAGCCGCGCGCGGCGTCGTTCCACGCGCAGCGGGAGCCGTCGGGTGCCGCGCGTCCAGGGCGGCGATCCGCCGGTGCACGGTTGGCTGTAGAGGGGGTTGACCACCGAACGGCCAGAACGGCCCTGGGGATCGAGGCGAGCCTGGAGAGGGGGGAGGGGCCAGCGCAGGTCGCGCTTGAGGTGGTTCGCTCGGGGCGGGCGCTGGCCTCGGGGGGGCTCTCGTGTTGCTGGCCGATTACCGGTTATCGACCGATCATCGGTCAGTCACGGTGCGGCGCGCAGAGCAGGCCGTTGTTGTAGTCGTCGAGCTTCGTGGCGAGCGGCTCGCCGGTCGACCAGGGCGAGTTCTTGCCACCCTCCTTCACGTTGCTGCCGAGCGCGTTCTTCTTGAGCCAGGCGTCGGCCGCGGCGATGGTGTCCTCGATGCAGCTCGACTGGTTGCCGATACCGACGTTGAGCTTGGCGACGATGAGGTGCTTCGCGATGATGTAGGTGACGTCGCCCTTCGTCGGACGGCTGATGATGTCGAGCAGCTGGGACTTCGTGTACGTCTTGCCGCCGATGGTCAGCTGCGAGACCTTCCACGCGCTCTCGTGGTTCTTCCAGTAACCGGGGGAGCCGGTGCCGGGAGAGGCGCTCTGGCAGACGCCGCAGTCGGCCGCGCAGCTCGAGCAGTCCTCGGAGCCGGCCTTGCAGACGCCATCGCCGCAGACCGGCGGGCAGGCGCCGCAGTCGGCCGCGCAGCTCGAGCAGGTCTCACCGACCGCGCATACCTTGTCGCCGCAGACCGGCGGGCAGATGCCGCAGTCGCTCGGGACCTCGAAGCAGTTCTCACCGGCCTCGCAGACGCCGTTGCCGGGGACCGCGGGGCAAGCGCCGCAGTCGCCGGTGCAGGTCGCGCAGTCCTCGCCGTTCTCGCAGACGTTGTTGCCGCAGACCGCGGGGCAGGCGCCGCAGTCGTCCGAGCAGGTGCCGCAGTCCTCGCCGGCCTCGCAGGTGCCGTTGCCGCAGACCGGCGGGCAGGTGCCGCAGTCGGCCGCGCAGGTGCCGCAGCTCTCGCTTCCGTTGCAGGTGCCGTCGCCGCAGGCGGGCGGGCACACGTCGCAGTCGGCGCTGCAGCTGCCGCAGTCCTCGCCGGCCTCGCAGGTGCCGTTGCCGCACTGGGGCGGGCAGACGCCGCAGTCGACGGCACAGGTGGAACAGCTCTCGTCGCCGCCGCAGACGCCGTTGCCGCAGGAGAGCTGGTAGCCGAAGTCCGCGTCGAGGAGGTCTTGTGCCCAGCCGAGCGAGACCACGCCCACGTTGTCGAGCCCGCCGTCGGGGTCGGCCGTCGGCTCCTGTCCGGCGAGCGGGCCGCTCGCCATGAAGTTGTCGGGCGTGATGACCACCGAGTAGGTGCCCGCCGGGAGCGTGTCGAAGAGGTAGAAGCCGGGCTGGCCGGTGTAGGGGCTGGTGCCGGTGATGGTGAAGTCGATCAGCTGGGTCCCCTGGAACAGCTCGACACGGACGCCGTTGACGCCGAGCTCGCCGGTCTCCGGCTCGTAGAGCCCGTCGGCGTCGCTGTCGAGCCAGACCGTGTCGCCGATCGACGAGTAGGTCACGTAGCCGAAGTCGGCGTTGGTGATGTTCTCACCCACGCCGAGGGACACGCCGAGCGGCTCGTCGTCGCTCGTCAGGAGGTGGCCGAGCGGGAGCGTCGTGTCGTCGACGTCGACGACATAACAGCCCGCGTTGAGCTCGGAGAACCGGTAGATGCCGTTTGCGCCGGTCACGGTCGTCTGGAGCGCGGCGCCCTCGGCGACACCGTCGCAGTTCGTGTCACCGAAGAGGTCGACGACGACGCCGGAGATGCCGAGCTCGGAGGCGTCCTCGATGCCGTCCGCGTTCGCGTCGAACCACACCTTGTCGCCGATCGAGCCCTTCGGCACCGTGTAACAGACCTCGAGGAGAGGCCGGTAACCCAGGTCGGTGTGGGCGCTGCCCTTGTACGACGTCTTTCCGCTGGCGCCCTCCTCGAGGAGGATCCCGTAGCTCGGCGCCGTCCCGCTCACCCAGCTCTGCACCATCCCGGTGAGGTCGACGGTGGTCCACCCCGTGACGTTGGGCACGAACGAGGTGAACGCGGCGGGGTCCATGCCGCCGAAGTTGTTCCACGTGACGAGCTCCTCGCTCCAGGGGGCGAGCACCTGGTGGACGTACACGGTCTTCGCGGTGCTCGTGTACGTCAGGGCGTAAAACTTGGCCGACGTGACGAGAGAGCCGGCGGGGATCGGGCTCAGATCGAAGCGGAACAGGGCGCGCTTCTCTCCGACCGAGCTGGAGTACCCGGTGTTGACCTCGAAGGGGGACGGGACGTGGTAGCTCGGAGCGAGGCTCCATATCTCCGCGTTGTAGATGTCACCCAGGACACCCCGCTTGATCACGGTGCACGTGGGAGACGGAGCGGTGGTGTTGGCGAGGCTGGTGGCGGTGATGAACAGCGTGGCGAGCGCGGCGGAAGATGCGATTACGATCTGCTTCATTGGTAGCTCCTTGAGGTCCTCACGGGTGAACCATTGCTGGAGCGTCATCCGAATAGCAGGCACCATGACACACGGGTCAGGCGAGGTCGGTTTCGCGGGCTCCGGTCGGAATGGGCCCCCGCGGGCTGATCAGGATCGGATCAAGTACGCGGGTGCTTTTGCTTCGATCGGAGAGCGGATGCGCAAGGTGACAGTGTTTAAGTTAGCAACTCAGAGATGAAGATGTCCAGATCTTTTTGAAGACGGACAAGAAAAATGCATCGAGTCGCGCAGTGACAATTTTGGGTCGTGCGGTGACGCTTTTCGTCGTCTCGCGTGGCCTCGCGTCTTCTCGCGTCTTCTCCCGTCTTCTCGCGACCCGTGGGGAGGAACGCAGAGATGAGCGCGGTCTGTCGCATCGATGTCGCGTCGAGTTCGATGGCCAGTGCGCGGCGCGCGGTCCGCGGATTCTCGCGTGCCTCGCGCCGCGCGTTCGGCGGTGGCGCGCCACGACGCCCAGCGGGCCCAGCGGCCCTCTCCGACCCTTCGCAGGGGCCGAGGGATGAACAGGATCGGATCAGGTACGCGGGAGTGCCTGACGAGATTTGATGCAGAATGCGCACGGGACCATTTTTCAAGATAACGAGTCTTCGCGTCGCCTGTCTAGATCCTTTTTTTGCGGCGTGAGCTTTTTGTGCGGCTCTTGGCCTCGCGTCTCGCGTGCGGGTGGGTGTTGGGTGCCGGGCGCAGTTCGTCGCACATCGTTCGTCTCGCACGTCTCCCACGCGCCCATCGCGCCCGTCGCGCCCGTCGCGCCCGTCGCGCCCGTCGCGCCCGTCGCGCCCGGGGCCGTGTGCCTCGGCCGCCCGCCAGCGCCCGCGGGCTTTGCTGAGCTCGCCCGCACGCTGAGGGGCGGTGAGGTGGCCCACCGGATGAAGTACCCGACGGCGTCGCGGTTCGGGCATCACGTCAACGGGCACGTGGGGCAGGATGGTACTGGACCGCCGGGAGGCGTTTGGACGCGATACCCTCCTACCCTCTACCCTCTTTCCCCGACAGCGTTCGGCGCGCGCTCGAGGGTCGACCGGCGCTAAGGTCGCGCTCATGACGTCCACCGTGACCCGCAACACCGGCTCCACCATCAAGTACGCCGTGATCACGGCGGTGCTCGCCGGCCTCTCGTTCCTCTGTTTCCACGCGATGGTCGGCCGCTCCGGTCCGCTGTGGCTGCTCTGTCTCGTCGGCGGCCTTGGGCTCGCGGTGTTCGCGCTCGGGTCGCTCCTCGCCGCCAAGGATCTCGCCGGCACCGCGACGTGCCCCCGCTGCCAGGCGACGCTCGTGGAGATCGAGCTCAACCATACCGACGACCCGGCGTTCTGCGACAAGTGCCAGGCCGCGTACCTCGTCGACAAGCGCGTCCTCACCGTGCTCGCCGGCGACTACGTCCACCCCAAGCCGGGCTTTCCGGTGCCGGTGACGAGCGAGACGATCCGCTGGCCGGAAGGCTGCTGCGTGTGCGCGAAGCCGGCGACCCGCGGCGTCGAGGCGAAGGCGCACGACGGCGAGACAGGGACCAACGCGGCCGTCGCCGCGGCCGGGCTCGCGCTCGGCAGCATCGCCGTGCGCACCGGCGGCGGCACGACCTACACGCTGCGTATCCCGCACTGCGCCGAGCACGACGACGGCGCGAAGGTCGAGATCCAGAGCAACAACAAGCCGCCGCTGCAAATCCGCTTTCGCTCGTACGCCTACCAGCGCCGCTTCCTCGAGCTGAACCCGACGCCGGCGAAGGCCGCGTAGATCCGCTTCAGCGCTTCACGTTCGCGCACGTCTCTTCCGGGCGCGGCGAGCGCAGGGTCGTCTCGAGACGACAGCGTCCGGAGACGGCGACTTCGTCGTTCGGGTCGAGCGCGCTGCCCTCCTCGAGGTCTTCGACCGCACCCGCCTCGTCGTGGAGCAACTCACGCAGTCGCATCCGGATAGGCGCTCACCCCGCGGGCCCTGCCGCCGGGATCGGCACGCGGCCGATCGCGTAAGGCAGGATTCGTGCGATGTTGCGCGCGTCGTCGATCCCGCGGTGGTGTGTCCCGTGGAGCGGGAGTCCGAGCCGCTCGAGCGCGCTCGCCATGCCGTAGCGCTGGGTCACCCCGAGCGCCGCGGAGAAGCGCTTCTTGATGTTCATGTGCCCCTGCAGCGGCAGGGGCACGCCCCAGCGGGCCGCGTCGATCTCGAACTGCTTGCGATCGTAATCGCCCCACGAGCAGAAGAGCGCCTCCCGCTGGCCGACGAAGCGCCCGAGCGCCGCGATGGCTTCGGGGAACGTGGGCGCGGAATCGACGTCTGCTTGCGTGATCGTGGTGAGCTTCGTGCAGAACTCGGTGAGCTTCGGCCGGATGACCGGGCGCACGAAGGTGGCGAGCTCGCTCACGGGCTCGAGCGTCGCGCCGTCCACGAGGACCGCGCCGATCTCGATGATCTCCATGATGCGCTCGGGGATGCGGCCCTCCTCGTCACATGTCGCCTCCAGATCGATCACCAGGAAAAATGCAGGATCCTTTCCCATGTCCGTCCTCCTTTCTGCTGAACCTTGATACGATCCGCTCTCAGAAAATGCCCGGACACGAAACCGGACAGGCCGCTCCCGCAGGCTTTTCCTGGGAGGATTACGTCGCCTGGCTCGTCGCGCAGCACGGCTCGTTGACCGCGGTCGCCGAGCGGCTCTCCTCCCTGCGTGGCTACGAGGACGACGTCACCTCGATCGAGCGCGCCCTGCGCCGGCTGCGGACGCGTGGCCAGCGGGACGGCGGGACGTGGGGGGCGCGCGCGCTCGCGGCCTTCGGCTTGCCGGACGCGCTCACCGAGCGCGCCCGCTGGATGGGCGCCTATCACTCGCGGTTCACCGACCTGCCCCTGCCCCTCGCCCAGGACCTCTTGCGCCTCTGGGATCGGCCGCCGGTGAGCGAGGATCCGACCTCCCACGTCTTCCTCGCCCTCGCCCACGCCACCTGCGCGCTGCGCGGCGACGACCGCGAGGCCGGAAAGACGCACCTCGCCCGCATCCGGCCGCTGCTCGGAAAGGCCCCGCCCGAGGCGCGGGTGGAGGCTCTGCTCACGGAGGCCTTCCTGGCGAGCCGTGATGACGTCGCGCGCGTGGCCGGCCTGCTCGACGAGCTCGAGCCGCTCTTCGAGCTGCCGATGCCCGCCCACGACCGAGCCTGCCTGTTCGCCCGGTGGATCGATCAACGCGCCTTCGAGCGGAACCGTTCCTGGGGCGGCAAGCAGCCGGATCCGGCGGCTGCGGAGGCGCTTTACCGGCGCGTCCCGGAGGACGGTCCGGCCTTCGCGCGGGCGCGGCGGGCGAACGGGCTGGCGTATGCGCGGTGGAAGCAGGGTTTCCCCGAGGAAGGCGCGGCGCTCGCGCGCGAGGCGTGCCGGCACGCGGGGGACGGCGGGCACATGCGGATGCGCGCGATGGCGCTGAACATGCTGGCGCGAATCGTGGCCGGCGAGGAGGGCGCGGAGGCGAGGCGGCGGGCGATGGCGATCGCGAACGAGCTCGAGGACGAGGTGCTCAGGCTGCGGTTCGAGCGGCGAGCGGGAAACAAGGGGTGAGGCGGATCATGACGCCTGCTCGACCTTCTCCTTATTCTTATTCCTTCTCGGCATCGGCGGCCCCCGGGGAGCAGCTTCTGGTCGTCGCGCAGCTTCCCCTCGATCCCCCGGAGCGCGCAGGAAAAAGAAGCCGGATCGCTGCGCGAGAAAGTGTGACGCGGCGAACCGAAGTGGCGGGATCGCGAGCGTCGGAGTAGCGGCATGGGCTTGACGACCATCCCCCCGGCGGAAGGACAATCCTCCACGATGATAACGGCCCGTCCTCCTCCGATGACGGCCGAGCTGCTCGAGCGCACGGACGGATACGTGGTGGCGGTGTGGCGGCGGCTCATGCTGCTGGTCTGGCAGGACAAGGCCAGCGCAGCCGGGATCGATCGCTCGCGGGAGCACTTCGCCCGCTGGTCGGCGAGCCAGCCGGACGGCGCGGTCTTCGTCGTCGTCCTCCCCCGTCATCTCACCGGACCGCCGGACGAGGAGAGCCGGGCCGCGATGCAGCGGGCGGTGCGCTCCCCTTCCCGGCACCTCAGGGGCACGGCAACGCTCGTCGAGTCGGAGGGGTTCATCGCCTCCTCGGTCCGCTCCATCATGATGGCGCTGACCACGGGGCGGGCGCCCAACGTCTTCCGGACGACCGGCGAGCTCGCGACCTGGGCGGCGACGCTCCTGAAGGACCCCGAGCTCACCGCCGTCGGCCTCGCGGAGGCGATCCGCGTGGCGCGCGAGGGTTGAGTCAGCCCGCGCGGCTACGCGGCGTCCCCAAGCGCCTTGCGGCGCAGGACGGGTGCTCTCCCAGCGCGGCGGCCCTCGGGTGGGCGAGCGCGCTGAACATCGGTGGGCGCGCCGGATCAGTCCTCGTCGACGGTCTGGCGCCTCTTGGGAAAGACAGGCCATCGTCAGCGGGACCGTCGCCGGCGCGCGCGTGAAGGGGTGATGAGGGAAGACGGCGCGCGAAGGAGCTCGACGAAGCGCGCGAGCGGAAAGCGCGCAGCCGCGTCGCGCCTGTAGACGGCCGCCCACTGCTCCGGGAGGCCGTCGCGGGTGAGGCGGCGCGCAGCGACCTCGCCGCGCGCGATGTCCGGCGCGACGGCCCACCGGGAGACGAGCCCGACGCCGAGGCCGGCCTTGACCAGATCCACGAGCGCGTCGGTGAGCGGGATGCGCGCGGCGAGCGGCATCGGCGCGCGCTCGCTGGCGATGAGCTCGCGAAGTCGCTCGACGTCGCTCCGCGGGGCGTCGTGGGTGAGGAGCTTCTCGTGACCGAGCTCGATCGCGGTGACGTACGGACGCGCGGCGAGCGGGTGCGACGGTGAGACGATGACCGTCCACTCGTCGTCGAAGAGCGGCTCGACGACGAGCGCGCGATCGCGCACCGGCGAGCTCACGATGGCGAGCTCGATCTCGCCGCGAAGGAGCGCGGCGACGGGCTCGCGCCGCGCCTCGATCACGATGCGCACGTCGACGTGCGGATGGTCCTTCGCGAGCGCCGAGAGGACCGGTGGGAGCCAGTAGTACGTGGTGAAGCACTCGACGGCGATGCGGAACACCTCGTGCCTGCGCGATCCGGCGTACTGCAGGTCCCGCTCGATACGCGCCAGATCGACGAGCATCGTGCGCGCGGCGTCGAGCAGCCGCGCGCCGGCCGGGGTGAGCTTGAGCTGGCGCCGGACGCGCGTGAACAGGACGACCCCGAGGCGGCCTTCGAGCTCGGCGAGCTGATGGCTCACGGCGGACTGCGTCAGGTGAAGGCGCGCCGCGGCGCGCGTGGGCCCGCCCTCTTCGGCGATGGCGCGGACGAGGCGGAGGTGGCGGATCTCGAGCATCTGGGACATGAGCTGCCCTCATGAAGCCATGCGAAACATGAGTTTCTCACATGCCGATACGACGATCATAGTGGATTCATGAACACGACGACCTTCCGCCCTCAGCAAGATCAGTCCTTCGAGACCGTCGCGCCTGGCATCCAGTTCAGCTTCCTGCGCCGCCACGACGGCGGCAGCGGGCTGACGGTGCTCGTTCGCATGGAGAAGGGGGCGCACGCGCGCCGCCACGACCACCCCGGCGGCGAAGAGACATACCTCGTCTCGGGGAGGCTTCGGATCGGCGAGCGGGTGCTCTCGCCAGGCGACTACCTCTGGACGGCGCCGGGCGAGCGCCACGACGGATACGCCGAGGAGGAGAGCGTCTTTTTCGTCGTCCTCCCAGGCGGCCTCGACGTCATCGACGCGCGCTGAGCGGCGGCCCTCGGGGAAGTACTGCGGTGAGCGCGTCCCCGCCGAGGTGTCTCACGCGCGCGTCAGCACCTCGAGGAGGTCACGCCGGGTACGCGGGGAGCACGAGGTCGCTGGCGGCGCTCGTGACCATCTTCTCGAACCAGCGGGAGAGCGGGCGCGAGGTGAGCGCCCGGTACATCGCGTTGCGCAGCGCGAGCTGCACGCGGGTCGGCGGTGCGTAGAACGAGCCGACGTGCTTCGCCCCCTGCTGGCAGCGCCGGGCATACCGACGGATCCGCGCTTCGTAGCGCTGGAACGCGGCGCGATGGTCTCCCTGCGCGACGGCGAGCTCACCCGCGAGCACGTATGCGCAGACCACGGCGAGGCCGGTCCCCTGTCCGCCGAGGGTGCCGCCGTAGCCGGCGTCGCCCAGGAGCACGACGCGACCGCGTGAATAGCAATCCATGTCGATCCGCCCCACGGCGTCGAAATACAGACTCGGACTCTGCCTCATCGCCTCGAGCAGACGCGGCACCTCCCACCCCATCCCCGCAAAACGCTCGGCGAGGATCGCCTTGTGCTGCGCCACGTCGCGCGGATCGTGGTCGAGCGGCCTGGAGGCGAACATCAGTAGCGCCGTTGCCTCCTCGGGGCGGCGGGCGCTCGCGATGCTGGCCGCCCGCCCCGGCTCGCTGAAGATGAGGCCCTGGTGATCGAGGCCGAGGTGGTTCGGCGCGGCGAACGTCGCCACATAATGGCCATGGAAGCGCAGGAACCTCGATTCGTCGCCGAACGCGAGCGCGCGCACGCGGGAGTGCAGCCCGTCGGCGCCCACGACCAGGTCGAAGCGCCGCGGCCGGCCGCGCTCGAACGTGACGTCGACGCCGCCGGGCGTCTCGGTGAACGAGGCGATGCTGTCGTCGAACACGAACTCGGCCGCGTCCTTCGCGGCCTCGTGGAGGATGCGGCTGAGATCGCCGCGCTCGATCTCGACGTCGCCGCTCGCAAACGCCGCGGGGAGCGTGACGATTCGCCGGCCGGCCTCGTCCACCATGGCGAGATCCCGCATGTGGGTCTGATGCTGTCGAATCGCGTCGAGCACCCCCATCTCGCCGAGGACGCGCAGGTGCGTCGGCCCGCGGAAGTCCACGGCGTTGCCTCCTGCCCGCAGGGCGGGGGCGCGCTCCACCACGGTGGGGGTGAACCCGCGACGCGAGAGCCAGTAAGCGAGCGCGGGGCCTGCGATGCCTGCGCCGGAGACGAGGACGGTGCCGTTCGACATGGGGACCTCGGGGAGGAAGGTTGCGTACGACGTACGCAACCTGTCGCGTACGACGTACGCACGAGCATGGCGACGACGGCGGCGCCCGGCACCCCCCTAGGGCGCCATGGCCGAATATTCTAGGCTAGAACAGCTGCGGCCGCGCGCTGTATCCCGGCGGCATCGCGCGTTCCTTCAGCGGACCATCTGTGCTAGTACAGTCACCATGCCTCCGGTGAAGCGCGGTGCGTCGACGAACCGTCGCAAGTCGGGCGAAGGACCGCCCTACGTGCAGATCGTGAACGAATTGCGCGCCCGCATCGCGTCCGGGCGCCTCCGTGCGGGCGATCGCATCCCATCGACGCGCCAGATCGTCCGCTCGTTCGGCGTCGCGCACGCCACCGCCACCAAGGCGCTGTCGACCCTGCGCCACGAGGGGCTCATCCGATCGATCCCGCGCTCGGGCCACGTGGTGGCCGAGGGCGATCGCGCGGCGCGCGAGCCGTCCGAACGAGGCGGCGCCCTGACGCGCGAGCGGATCGTGCAGATCGCCATCCGGCTCGCCGACGACGAGGGGCTCGACGCCCTCTCCATGCGCGGTGTCGCCGCGAAGCTCGGCGTGCCGACGATGTCGCTCTACCGGTACGTGGAGGGGAAAGACGCGCTCGTGCTCCTCATGATCGACGAGGTGTTCGGCGAACACCCGCTGCCGAGGTCGCCTCCTCGCGATCTGCGCGAGGCCCTGATCCGCGCGGCCCGCGCGCAGTGGGCGCTGTACCGGCGGCACGGGTGGCTCGCGCACGTGATGCCGCTCGCGCGGCCGGTCGCGCTGCGCAACGTGATCGCGCACGCCGAATGGATCCTGCGAGCCATGGAAGCCCCCGGGCTCGACGCGGTGACCCGGATCGAGGCGCACATGACGCTCTACAGCTACGTTCGCGGCGTCGCCGTGAACCTAGAGTCGGAGCGCGAGGCCGAGGCGACAACGGGGATGACCGAAGCGCAGTGGAACGAATCGCAGGGGGCCGCGTTCCTGGCGATCGCGACGTCGGGGCCGTATCCGAGCTTCGCCAGGCTGCTGAACGAGCTCTCGGGCGGGTACGACTTCAACCTCGATCGCGTGTTCGAGTTCGGCCTCCAGCCGATGATCGACGGCCTCATGAAGACGCTGCGGCCGCGCGAATGAACGGGCGCGCGGCGCAAAGCGCGCGATGAGCGAGCGGGCCCCCGCCGTGAAGGCGTAGCGCCGAGGCCTCGACCCGGCAGCCGAGGCGTTCACCAGGGCGAGGGGGGCAGATAACTACCCCCGTGGCGGCGTGTGCATTTTTGCACGGGCCTGGGCGCACATTGCGAATCGACGGTTCGTCCGCCGGCGAGTACCAAAGCATTGCAACGACGGCAGGGCAGGCCCCGCGCCGCCCGCCCCATCGCGGGGGCGCGCGCCGCCCCGACCCGTTCAGGGCGCCGTCCTCCCACGCACCAAGGAACCCCAATGACATTTCGTTCGACTCACCTGTCTCTCCTGGCACGATCCCTTCCGGCATCCATTCTTTTGCATACAGCTTGCGGCACCCCTGGCGTCGATCTCGAGCCCGCGCCCGACGACCCCCCCGTGGCCGAGGTGTCAGCCGGGCTATCGTCTTCGACGACCGTCATCCACCGAGAGATTCCAGTCCGGTTCGTTCAGTTCGTCGACGGCACCGACGACTCGCTCGGCCGCACCGCCCTGAACGAGCAGATCGCCGGCGCGAACGCCGCTTTCGTCAAGGCGGGCATTCGCTTCTCGCTGGCCGCATCGGTCGTCGTCACGAGCCCGACCTTCACCACGATCGGCGGCAGCTACGCCTGGCCCTCGCCCCCCTCGTCGGCGCCCCCCGTCGCCTTCAACCCCGGCTGCGCGGCACCGGGGCTGAGCGGCACCGAGTCGGAAGAGATGGCCCTCTTTCGCGCCGCCTCGCTCTGCGGCAACGAGAACGAGATCGTCGTCTTCACCGTGCGCTCGAGCAGCCAGGCCTGGGGCGCCTACCCGTGGGAGGGCAACGGCATCATCATACAACGCTACAACATGGGCGCGGGCAACCGCACCTTCGCCCACGAGCTGGGGCACTACTTGGGCCTGTCGCACTCGTTCCGCGGCGCGGGGCTCGGCTACGATCTGTCGAACCCCAACCTGAAGAACCCCGCGACCGGCGCCCCGGCCAAGCTCGCCGACTTCTGGGACCTCGTCTACAAACCCGCCGACCTGCCCCCGGCGACCACGACCAACGTCTACTTCTCGAGCCGAGCGCAGGCCGCGGGCTACCCCGAATCGTCGCTGCGGCCCATTCAAGGCAACAGCGCCTGGGCGCAGAACCCGCTCGGCTTCGCCTGCTACGCCTCGCTCAACAACTGCCCCCCGGCCGAGCCCGACCGCACGTTGCGCTTGGCCGTGCCGCGCACGGGCTTCGAGTACGCCGACTGCAACCAGGCCGACCCCGGTTACAGCCAAACGTGCCTTTGCGTCAGCTTCCCTTCGGCCTGCGACATTCTTTATACGGGCGACGACGGCTTGAAGGGCCTCGGCCTCACGCTGCCCGGCCACACGCCGTCGGCGCCGAACCTCGGCGCCAACCTCATGAGCTATAACTACGATCCGGGCTACACCGGCGACCGCTGGTCGCTCAGCGACTCGCAGGTCGAGCAGGTGAAGCGCGTTCTGAGCTACGACGTCGACTCGTCGTGGTTCGCCGGCGCCCGGGGCAAAAGGCCCGCGCTCGGCATCGGCAGAGGCTGGGGCGACTGGGAGTCCGTCGGCGCCTGGGCACGGGGGCTTCCTGCCGCCGCGACCAAGCCGTCGGGCCAGCTCGATCTCGTCGTCAGAAACGCCGACGCCACCTTCGGCAACAAGGTGCAAATCCCCGGATCGCCCCCCTCGTGGTGGCCGTCGCAGCTCGGCCTGGCGGGCCTAGGCGGCTCGTCGAGCAAAGCGCCGGCGCTCGTCCGGCGGGGCGACCACCTGAACGCCTTCATGCTCGGCAACGACAACTCGGTTTACCACAAAGTGTGGGATCCACTCCTCGCCGGCTGGTGGCCCTCGCAAACCACGTGGGACTCTCTCGGGGGCCCCGCTTCGGCACCGCCGGTCGCCGTCTCGCCCGACCCCGACTCGCTCGACGTATTCACGCTGGGCGCGTCGGGCAAGGTCTTGCACAAGTCGTGGTCGACCTCGACGGGCCAGTGGTCGCCCTCTCCATCTGACTGGAACGACCTTGGCACGATGGGCTCCGCGCCGACGGCCGCCTCGTGGGGCGCCGGCCATATCGACGTCATCGCGCTCGACGCGAGCAAGCGGGCGTACAACAAGGTCTATAACGCGTCGGCCGGCTGGTGGCCCTCCCAGACGGGCTGGCAGGGTCTCGGCGGCAAGCAGTTCGCCGAAACCCCGGTCGTCGATTCGTGGGGCGCCGGCCACCTCGACATCGTCGGCCGCGGCGCTGACGGCCGCGCGTACAACAAGGCCTGGGACGCCTCGGGTTGGTCCCCCGGCCAGACCGAGTGGTATGACATGGGCGGCAATCTCGCGGGGCCCCCGTCGCTGGTCTCGTCGGACGTCGGCCACCTCGAAGTCGTCGCCCGGAGCACGGATGGTCGATTGCTTTACAAAGAGTGGAGCGCGGGCAGCTGGTGGCCCGGGCAGACCGCGTGGGCGACGCTCGCCGTCGATGTCGGCGGCGACCCCGTCATCGTGAGCTCGGCCCCGGGCAAGCTCGACGTCTTCGTCGTGGGGCCCGACGGCACCCTCTGGCACCGTTCGCGGGACCTTTAACCCCGAATGGCCCAGGGCAGGGCGCCGCTCGTCAGCGGCGCCCTGGGGTCCCGAGGTGCCCGCGCAACGCCTCGGTGACGAGCTCGATGACCGCCCTCACCGGCTCGGCGAGGGGCGCCTCTTTGCGGTACACGATCGAGATCCGGCTCTTCCCGAGGCTCTCGCCCGTGAGCCGCCGGAGCGAAGGCTCGAGCGAGGCGAGCAGGCAAGGCAAGATGGCGATGCCCATGCCCGCGACGCAGGCGGCCAGAAGGTCGCTCACCTCGCGGTACCGCATGAGCACGCGGGCGCCCTCGCTGCGCTCTTCGAGCCACCGGGCCAGAGGGGCGTTGCTGACGCCCGCCTCGAAGCCCAGCAGGTCGTGCCCCCGGAGGTCGCACGAGCCAGCCGAGGCCGGGTGCCGCGCCAGGTAGGCTTCCGAGGCATACAGCGACCAATCGAGCTCGCCGATCTTCTTGGCGATGAGATCGTCGCCGTCGACCGTGCCCGAGCGCAGCGCGACGTCGGCCTCGCCCTTTCTGAGGTCGGCCGGGCGGCTACCGCTGAGTATCTCCAGGACGATTTCGGGGCGGGCGGCCTGGAAGGCGCCGATGTGCGGGGCGAGCAAGCGGCCGAAGGCCGAGGGGGTGGCCAGCTTGACCCGGACCGTTTGCGACCGCACGGCCGCTTGCACCGCGAGCGCCGCCTGCTCCATTTGCTCGAGCAGCGGCGCGACCGTCTGGCCTATCGCCGTGAGCGAAAGCCCCTCGGGGCCGCGCGTGAGCAGCGGGGCGCCCAGCGCCGATTCGAGCGCCACGAGCCTGCGGCCTACCGTCGAGTGCTCGACGCCCAGCGAGCGCGCCGCGCCAGCCAGCGTTTTGGCCCTCACCGCGGCGAGGGCGTAGCGAAGGTCGTTCCAGTCGAGGTCTGACGGCTTGGTCACGAGGGGTAGAGCTTAGCCCAGTGTGCCTTCAGGTGGAACGCCATGAGGCTGGCCGGCACGGACAGCGCCCCGGCATTTCTGGCGGGACGATTCCGCGGCGCTGAACCGTCGCGATCCGTCGTTTTCCCGGGGATTTTGGGAGAGCGTGACGACGGATCGCACCCCCTGGATGGAATGAGGCAGCCGAAGCGGCGCCTGGACCCATGATGCCGATTGCACCGACCCGAGCCTCCGCTCGACGCGTTCGCGCGGCAGGGCCTGCGAAGACAGCCCGCAGCAGCGTGGACGTCGGCCCATCGGCAGCCGAGGGTGCAGGAGGCTCGGAGGCGTCAAGGGTTCGCGAGCGGAGCTCGCCGGCTCCGCCGCCCTTGACTCCCCCTGCGCGCTCCGGCCGGACAAAGCTGCGGGCGCCAACTTCTCTGACACGGGGGGAATATGCTGGATATCGAATCCATTCGCGTGCATGACGACATCGACGAAAGGAAGCTTACGACCGTGAGGTGGCCCGATTTGAGGAGCCGGATGCTAGCTTCACGAAGGCGCGCACAGCGCCGGCGGTCTCGTCAGCGCGGCCGATCAGGAGCAGCTCGGCGAAGACGTTCTTCGGCGCGACGAACGAACGATAGACGATGCGGGGAACCTTCACCTGAGTCAGCGGTTTTGGAGCCAGCGCCACGCCCAGGCCTGCGCCGGCCAACGACAGCATGCTCAAGGTGGTGTCGGCGCGGTGGACCCGGCGCGGCTCGCGTCCTATCACGAGAATCAATCTCTTCAGCACGTCGCCACCGGCCTCTTCCGATGGGAACATGATGAGCGGCTCTCCGGCGAGCATCTTCGGCGTCACGCGCCTGTGCGCCGCGAGCGTGTGCTCCTCTGCCATCGCGACCACCAGCGGCCAAGCGCCGATCGGTTGGACGCTCAACCGCGGATCTACCTTGAGAGCGAACGCCGGGCAGTAGCCGACGTCAACCTCGCCGGTCAACACGGCTTCCGCCTGCCTCGAAGGTGGCATCTCGCGCAGCTCGATCTCCGCGGCAGGATGGGCTTTGCGGAACGCTCGCAGGTGGTCCGTCATCTTGCCAGTGAGGATCGCGTTGCCCGCGTAACCGATGCGAACTTCGCCGATGTCGCCGCGCAGCGATTGCTGGACGATCGCCTTGGCCCGCTCCGCCTGCGCGACCGCCCGCTGCGCCTCGACGACCAGCAATGCGCCGGCTTCGGTCAGCTCCACGCGCCGGCTCGTCCGCACGAACAGCGCGCCGCCGATCTCGCTTTCGAGCGCCCGAATCTGCATGCTCAGCGCCGGCTGAACGATGTGCAGCCGCTGCGCGGCGCGGCCAAAATGGCGTTCTTCGGCGACGGCCAGAAAATAGCGAAGGTGTCGTAGGTCCACGACATTCGACCGTACCATGAATCAATCAGCAGATCAAATCGATCGATTGTATCAATATATTGTTATTTTGGTGAATGGGCAGCTATGGTCTTCCTGGCCGACGCGCCCGCTACCTACTGGCCAATGCTGATAGCCAACGGAGTCACCGGTGTGCGGGAAATGGGCGGCTCGTCACAGCGGATCGATCGTGCCCGCCGGCTCAATGACGCCAGCGCGGCAGGGCGCGTCGACGCTCCCGAGATCGTGCTCATCCCCGGGAACATCATCAGCTCCACCGCATCGCCGCGCGAAGCGATCCAGACCGCGAAGAAGCAAGTTACTGTGAATTTCAACGCAAGGTGGCCGCGCCGATGAGGGAATCGGGCTATTCAACCAACGAGAGTCAGGAGCCTATCACCATGAACCGAAGTACCCTGGGAAGAGTAGTTCTCACGTTCGTTCTGGCGAGCAGCGCCACCGTCGCTGTCGGCGTGGACTGGAATAAAACCCACCTGTTCAACCCTGCATGGCATGAGCATGCGCGCTTTCACGACGCCCTCATGCTGCTCATCCTGTGTGGCGTGACGATCGTCGGATTGTGGATGGTGTGGCGGCGGTCCATGGAGCCGCAGGTCGGGTTCAACGTGGCGGCCTGGATCGTCGTCATCATCTGGACGCCCTTCTTCTACATTACGTGGCTCATCCCGGGGACCAGCCTGCTCGCGGGACCCGACGTGCCGCTCCCGGTCGTCGCTGGCATCCCGCTCTACCCGAACGTGCTCATCGCAGGTACCGAGCTCTTGCTCGCGGCGCTCGCCTACAAGCTCTTCCACAGCGATCCTGCATCGACGGCAGCGCGCGTGGCGAACGCCTGACGAGGAGAGGCGCTTCATGAAATCCACGATCCAAAAGACGATGGGATGGGCTTCATGTCCCGGCGCGCGCGCCCTGCTCGTCGCCACGCTCGTCTCGTGGCCCTCCGTGAGCTGGGCGCACCCGGGCGGCGCCGATGCGGGATTTCTGAAGGGCCTCTTCCATCCCGTGTTCGGCGCGGACCACCTGCTCGCGATGGTGAGCGTCGGTGTCGTCAGCTCGCAGCTCGGCGGAAAGCACCTCCTCCGGATCCCCGCCACGTTCGTCGCCGCGATGCTGGTCGGCGGCCTCCTGGGGATGGCGCGATGGCCCATGCCCCTGGGCGAGCTTTGCATCGCGGCGTCGGTCGCGGCGCTCGGTCTCGGCATCGTCACCACGACCCGTGGCTCCTCACCGTTCCTGCTCTCCGGATGCGTGGCGATGTTCGGTGTCTTTCACGGACATGCTCACGGCCTGGAGATGCCTCATGCGGTCAGCCCGGCGCTGTATGCCATGGGCTTTCTGCTGAGCACGACCGTGCTTCATCTGTGCGGTCTCGTCCTCGGCGAGCTCGCCGCCGGTCGAGAGTCCCTGTCGCGGGGGCTGCGCTATGCCGGCGCCGCCGTGATGGGGACGGGGATGGTCCTTCTGGTGCGCGGGGCGGGCATCTGACTGGAAGCGGCTCGCCGCGACGGATGCAAGGCGAAGAGGGCGCGCGCCCACGCGGTCAGCGACTGGATGGAAATGGTGCGCGAGCGTCGGCACCCAGGACACGCCATGCGGCCGCGCGCGCCATGCGGTCGCGCACGTCGTGGCCGACCCATGCGGCACTTGCAAGGGGCGGATGAAGCTCGTCGCCATGGTCACTTGGCCAGGGCGTGAGTCATCTCGTGGCCCAGGATCACCTGCGGCGGCTGCGCGATCATCGCGCCGGAGGCATCGAAGGCATTGGAGCGATCATCTGGATTGTACTGAATGACCGAGCCCGTCGAAGACGGCGGCTCGCCGGGGGCGGCGATGGCTTGGTACGATGCGTAATTCGCCGAGTCACCGGGCGGCCCGTTCGCCGCCGAGGCGCTCGGCCGCAGGATGGTCGCGGTCGAGCGCACGGGCGGCCTTCGGCTCCTTGCCGCGCGCAGCGAGCCGGCCGGCGGATGGCGCCGCGGGGCGGCGGCGCCGACGCGCTGACGCAGCTCCGCGCGATGTCCCTCAGGGATCACCCATGGAGGGCGCGGCGGTGCACCAGGTCCCGCCCAGACAGGCGGAAGCTATGGCAATCGCTACTGTTTCCGGCGGTTGCCCGTCATCGATCGGTTTCTCGGGCGGGACTGTTGCGCGAAGGCGAACCGGTGCGATCCGTCGTTCCCCCCGGAATTTGGGGAGAGCATGAAGACGGATCGCACCCCCTAGATGGGATGAGGCAGCCCACGGGGCGCCTGGACCCATGATGCCAACTGCACCGACCCGAGCCTCTGCTCGACGCGTTCGCGCGGCGGGGCCTGCGAAGACAGCCCGCAGCACCGTGGAGGTCGGCCCATCGGCAGCAGCAAAGCGTGCTGGAGTGCTCGGAGGCGTCAAGGGTTCGCGAGCGGAGCTCGCCGGCTCCGCCGCCCTTGACTCCCCCGGCGCGCTCCAGCCGGACAAAGCTGCGGGCGATGGGCGGACGGAGGCCTCCGGCGGGGGCTCCAGGCTCCGGAGAGGAGCGAGCAAGAAAGAGCCGCTTGGAGCAGCGAGCAATGTGGCTGACCTCTCGCCTGCAGGGTTGCCTGCGGGCACCCCCACGCGTTCGAAGACGCAGAAGACGGGGGCCCAGGAGAGGTCAGCCATGCGAAGTGTAGCGCTGGATCTGGGGGTGCATGAGATCTCATTCTGCGAGGTGGCCGGCGGGGCCGTGATGCTACGACGCACGGTTCGCTCGCTCGATTCGCTCCAGGATCTCCTCGGCCCGTCGTCCTCGCCGGCCCGGGTGGCGATCGAGGCGTGCCGCGAGGCCTGGGCGGTGCACGACACGCTGCGCGACTGGGGTCACGACGTGCTGGTCGTCGACACCACGCGAGCTCGTCAGCTCGGCATCGGCCAGCACGGCCGCAAGAATGACCGCCTTGATGCCGAGGCGTTAGCGCGCGCCGTCGAGCGCGGGGGCATTCCACTCGCTCACGTGCTGTCGCCTCACCGGCGGGCCATTCGCCACCAGCTGGCTGTCCGGCGCGCGTTGGTTGAGACGCGGGCCCAGTACGTCACCACCGTGCGTGGCATCCTGCGCGCTTGCGGACACAAGCTCGCGACGTGCGCCATCGAGGGCTTCCTCACGGTGCTGAGCGCTGCAGCCTTGCCGGCCGAGACTCGCCAGCTCGTTGGACCTCTGGTGACAGCGCTGGAGATGCTCACCCCTCAGATCGCGCTGGCCGATGCCGCGCTCGAGCAGCTGTGCGCCCACGAGCCGGTGATCGTGCGGCTGACCACGGCACCCGGCGTGGGGCTGGTCGTCGCCGCCGCGTTCGTCTCGGTGGTGGACGAAGCCAAGCGCTTTCACCACGCCCACCAGCTCGCCTCCTATCTCGGCCTGGTCCCCCTGGAGGACACCTCCGGGGGGCGCGACAAGCAGCGGCTGGGCTCGATCACCAAGCAAGGCAACGCCTATCTGCGCGCGCTGCTGACGCAGGCTGCGCACACGATCCTGCGGCACAAGAGCGGCGACGACCCGCTGAGCCGATGGGCCAAGGCCATCGACGAGCGCCGGGGTCGCCACATTGCGGTCGTGGCGCTGGCGCGGCGGCTGTCGGGGGTGCTGTGGGCCATGTGGCGCGACGGCACGGTCTACGATGCGCAGAGCGCAGCGGTCGCTTCGGCCAAGGGCCTGCGGCTGCAAGCACAGTCGATCGAGCAGCAGGCGCAAAGCATGAAGGAGGCCGCGGTCAAGGCGCGCCGCCGGCAGCGCTCGATCGACAAGGGACTCGGCGCCGCTCGGGCAACGGCTCGGTCGAGGCCGGTCTCGACCCCAAGGAGGGTCTCGATGCACTGACTTTCCCCCTACGGGAACGTGCGCCACGAGCGCGTCACGCTGGGAGCGTGAAAGAGGGCCACGTGGATGAGCGCGGAAGCCGTCCGGGTGATCGGCCTGTGGGTCGAACATGCCGTCCCCTAGAAGGCGCCTCCACGGTCCCGTTTCGGACCCCAGCATGCATCCAGGCCACCAGGGCGACCGCCGGCCTGTGAATGCGGATCGTCGATCGAGCCACAGCTCGCTCCTGCGGACGCGACGAGGTGCTCAAGCACAAGCGGAACGACGCCCGACCAGGACGAAGGGAGATGTCCATGCCGAAACGACCCGCACTGACGAAGCCGAGCGCCGTCGCTGCCGAGCCGAAGCCGGCCAGCCGCGCAAAGAGAGCGCTCAAGCCCTTGACCTCAGGGCTGCCTCATCGTCGGACGGCATGGGCCCAACCCGGGCCCAGCGGTCAAGCCCCGGGCCTGGGGAGCTCGCCGTGACCGATCCGTCGCCTCGGGCCGCCGTGGTCGCCTCGCTCGCCAGCACCCTGAGCCGCGCCGTCGCCCTCGGGGATGAGGTGGCGGCCCGGGTCGTTCACGAGGCGATCGGTCGGCTGCTCGGGCTGCCGGTGACACCGGAGGGGTGAGCAAGCTCGGGCCGAACGTCGAGCCACGGCTTTGCGGCATCGACGCCGCTGCCAACCTCTTCTCGCTCATCGCAAGCTGCAAGCTTCACCGCCTCGACCCCGAGGCCTACCTCGCCGACGTCATCCGCGTGATGCCCTACTGGTCGCGCGAGCGCTACCTTGAGCTCGCCCCCAGGTACTGGGCGCGCACCCGCTCTCGCCTCGTCGCCAAAGAGGTGAAGCTGCCCCTCGGGCCGATCACCGTCCCGCCTCCGCTTGCCGCGGAAGAGCAACGCGCGACGAGCTGACCGGGCCGGTTCCATCGCGCCCATCCTGCACCAGCTGACCGAGCTTGGGGGCTACGGCGCTTCATACAGCGCTTACACTTTTAGTGCCTCGCGTGCCCCTTAATTTGTAGGGTTTCAAGTGCCTGGACGTGCGCAGCGGCTCGACCGCCGACGGCGCGGCCGTGAGGCAGTACACGTGCAACGGGGGCAACAACCAGCCGTGGGAGAGCTGGTAACGCAACGCCCAGGTCCAGTCCTGGCGCCGTCCGTTGCAGCCGATGGACCTCCTGCAGCGTCAGGGGATGGGGTCACCTTCACGCCACAGCCTGCGGGAGTGAGCGCCCCGCGCCGTGGCGGTCCTTCGCGGCGCCAGGACGACTTGAGCGAGTCTGGCGCAAGTCGGCCCGGTCTTGCGCAACCTGGGCCTCGTTGCTGAAGCTCCTCTGCGCCGACGAGCACCGGAGCGCCGGCGCTCCGGGGAAGCGCGCCGCCCACCCGCATGGCCTCGAGGTTGCTACGCGGCGAAGGAGCGCTCGGCGCGCGCTCGCGAGCCGAGGCGTTGCCTCGTGCGCGAGGGCGCCGCCCGTCGCGGTGCGACATCTGCTTACCGGAGTATCATGACAAGAATCACTGCGTTCTCGCTCGTGCTGGCTACCAGTGGTCTCGTGCTCGCTTCCCGTGCAGGCGTGGCCCAGGCGGCTGCGCCGTCCGCCCAAACCCTCGTATGGAGCGATCCGTACGATCAAGCGTACTGGTCGCGGCCGCACAACACGTACCAAAAAGAACAATTCGACCACCTCGACTACGCCCTCTGGGACGGCTTTTACGCCCTCGAGCTCGACATCCACGAGTACAAGTCCGTGGGCGGCCTCCGCCAGTTTCCGGTCAAGCACGACTCGGGCGACGGCGACACCAACAACAACTGCACCTGGGGCGCGGGCGGGTACTTGCGCGACTGCCTGAACGACATCCGCAACTGGAGCGACTATAACCCGTATCACCCCCCGATCTCGGTGCAGATCGACCTGAAGGTCGGGTTCATCGGGGACGCCTGGCGCGACGAGCAGTTCGACGAGCTGCACCGGCAGGTCGCCGCGGTCTTCGGTGACAAGCTGTACCGGCCCAATCAGCTCCGCATGCGGACCACGCCCGCATACGACAGCCTCCGCGCGTCCGTCGCGATCAACGGCTGGCCGTCGCTCGCCGAGCTGCAGGGCAAGGTGCTCGTCTTCATCATGGGCGGCCCGCTGCTCGACAAGAACGACACGCAGGAGAACTATGTCCGGCGCTACCGCGGCGACGCGAACTTCTTCGTCTGTCCGAACGCCAACAACCCCGACGACTTCTACTATTACGGGAATGCCGAGGATTTCGACGAGTACGAGACGAACAAATGGGTCGTCTGCGGCAACGTTGGCTCGCCGAAGTACTGGAAGGACATCGCGGCGGCCTCTCACGCGAACCGTCAGCTCATGAACCTGTGGGAGAGCGGCATCGAGTACGACGAGTTCTCGAGGATGTACCGGGCCGTCGGCTGGGGCGCGTCGATGATCAGCCGCGGCAACAGCGACACCTTCGGCGGCAAGCTGCCGCTCAACGGCCGGCGCCGGTCGGTGCCGGTCGAGTTCTCGATCGCCAACGAGGGCAACAACAAGTGCGTCGACGTCCGCTACGGGAGCTACAGCAACGGCTCTGACGTCATCCAGTACTCGTGCACCGGCGCGACCAGCCAGCGCTGGATCTACAGCGACGAGGGGCAGCTCCGCGCCAAGGGGGACCCCGATTACTGCTTCGATATCGAGGGCGGCGACGGCGATCTGGAGGACCGGTACCACCTCTGGGACTGCGACGGCGGCGAGAGCGAGAAATGGCGCCTCACGCCGGAGGGGTTCTGGGTGGGCATGAACGGCCGCTGCATGGATGTGCCTTATGGCAGCACGTCGAACAACGTCCGGCTCTGGCACTACGACTGCAACCAGAGCACGCCCCAGAGGTTCTACCTGAGCTGGTGAGGACGCGCGGGACCGCGGCTTGCCGGCCTCATTGGGGTCAGGCTCGGCGCGACGTGCTGAGTGCCAGTCCGAGGGCCGCGGTGTCCTCGGCCAGCCGGCGGCGAACCTGATCGAGGACGTCCTGCCCGAGGTGGCGCACCGTCCGTGGGTGTTGACGTTTCCGTGGCGGCGCAGGCTCGCCCAGGACGGGGCGTTGTTCGGCGTGCTGACCCGCCTCTTCGTCGAGAGCGTGGAGCGGTTCTACGAAGAGCGCGCCGCGCGCCGAGGCGCGTGGGGCGTGGCCAAGAGCGGCGCGGTGACCGTCGTGCAACGCACGTCCGGCGACATGCGGCTCAATCCGCATCTGCACGTGGTCTTCCTCGACGGGGCTGATCACGACGACGGCACCGAGCTCGTGTGGAACGAACTCGGTCACCTGCGAACGCGCGAGGTCGGTCAGGTCCTAGAGCACGCCGTCGGGCGGATGCTCCGTTACCTCCGGCGGCACGGGCATCTCGAGATCGAGCACGACGTCGAGGAGGACGACGAGCCCGAGGCAGCGCTCTGTGCCTCCGCCGTCTCGGGACGAGAGCCGCGCCATACGTCGTCGCCCCGCAATGGCTCCGCGGGCTCTCGCCGTCTTGTCCGAGCGCGCTCGCGTACGACAAGCCGCTGTGCGCTGCGCTCGATGGCTTCACCTTGCACGCAGCGACGCGCGCCGGTGCGCACCATGCCGCGGCGAGGGAGGCGCCGCTGCGTTACGTGCTGCGACCCCCGATCGCAAAGGAGCGCATCGAGCCGCAGCAGGACGGCCTGGTGCGGCTCTCGCTCAAGCGCGCCTTCGCCGACGGGACTGCCCTTGTGGACATGGATCCGCTCTCGCTCCTGTGCCGCCTCGCGGCCAGCGTCCCGCCGCCGCGCTTTCACACCGTCAAGTACGCTGGCGTGCTCGCCTCGGCAAGTCGCCCACGTTGGCGCGCAAGCGCATCGGACCGCGCCCTGCGAAGCCACAAGAGCCTACGAAGGCGGACGATGACGCCGCTCCGAAACGCAAGCGTGGCGGCTATCGGGCGGTCGACAAACCGCGCCGAGCTCTTGCGCCGCACATGTGCGATCGATGTCCTCGAGTGCCCAGCTTGCAAGGGGCGGATGAAGCTCGTCGCCATGGTGACCGAGCCAACGAACATCGCCCGCTTCCTCTCCGCGCTCGGCGAGCCGACCGATGTTCCAGCACGCTCTCCCAACCGGGGGCCACCGTACTGCAAAAGCACCGTTCTGCGCCGCAAGGCGCCCGGTGACGCCGCATAGCGTCTCGCGACGCGCCTCCCGGGCCAGACCAACGCCCGGACGGACACGTGTGCCACGGCACGCCGACGCGCCCCCGCAGCGCGCTCGGCGCCGCCCGGACCACGCTCTTTCGACCCAGGACCGAGCCATCACGACGCTCGCGGTCCCACCCTTTCGTTTTGCTGCGCTACACTTCTTCGCGCTGCGATCCGGCTTCTTTTACCTACGCGCCACCTCCTCCGGGACGTGGATCAGGAGCGCGCGCGGCATGTCCGGGAAGACGAACACGCGGAGCGGGGCATCGGAACTCGCCAAGACCGGCGCCTGGCAGTCGCGCGGCGCGATGCCGACCACGGCCGCCAGCCGGCCACGTTCCTCCACGTCGTAGACCATCACGCCACGTCCCATCGTCTACCTGCCTCCTGCGAAAGGCTCTGTGGTTCGCTCCAGCGGAGCGAGCTCGATCCCGAGCTCCGCCGCGAACCGCGTGACCTTCTCGTCGAGCCGGTACGCCTCCCCGAAGACGACGCGCGAGAACTCCCCGTCGTGGACCCGCCGCATCAGCTCGGCCTCGAGGTTGGGCGTCATCGGTCACCTCACCACATCGCCGGCCCGTCGAATTCGAGCATGTCGGTGGTTCATCAGAACCGTGCCGAAGCACTAGGCTCGGAGCCGCTCCGTCCCCCGCTCGCCCAGACCGGCCAAGACGAGCGCCGCCTGCTCCGAGGTAACGCCAGGTGCAGCACCCGTAACACGATCCTCCTGGACACCAATTCACCTACATGATTCATTGGATTCATCGGAACAACCCAGGCTTTTCAGGAGCACCATGGAAGAGACGAGCAGGGAACTCTACTCCGCTGTGATGTCCGCAGGAGCGAAGCCCATCCTCGATGACGCCGCTTACGTCGGCACCATCCCGGACCACTACCATCATGAGATTGGCCCATTCCTATTCGAACCCTACGCACGCCACACCGCCGAGCGGCTCAAGGCGCTGGCCCCGAGGCGCGTCCTCGAGACGGCGTGCGGCACCGGGATCGTGACCCGCCGGCTGCGCGAGGCGCTGCCGGAGGGCGCCCAGCTCGTCTCGTCCGACCTGAACGAGCCGATGCTGGCCGTAGCCCAAAAAACTGTGGGCCCCACAGCGGCCGTTGAGTGGGTGCTGGCGGACATGTGCAAGCTGCCCTTCGCCGACGGCGAGTTCGATGCGATGGTGTGCCATTTCGGCCTGATGTTCGTGCCCGACAAGCGGGCCGCGGTGCGTGAGGCGCGGCGGGTGCTGAAGCGCGGAGGTCGCCTGCTGCTCACCACCTGGGCCCCGCTCGAGAGGAATCCGATCGTCAAGCTGGCCCACCAGACCGTGGTCTCGCTGTTCCCGGAGGATCCGCCGGAGTACCTCCGAAGGGCGCCGTTCGGCTATGGAGATCCGGACGCGCTGGCGGACCTGCTCATCGAGGGTGGCTTCGGGGACGTCAGCGTGGACGTGGTGGAGAAGGCGGCCACGTCCCCCAGCGCGCGCCAGCTGGCCGCCGGGCTGATCGAGGGCTATCCCCTCGCGGACGAGATCAAGGCGCGCGACCCGTCTCGCCTCCCGGCGGCGGTGGACGCGGTGGCCAAGGCAATCGCCAGGCAGTTCGGCGACGACCCGGTGAAGAGCCGGATAGCGGCGCTCGTCGCTGCGGCAACGGCGTGACCGCGTGAGCTGAAAAGTAGGCTGTCAATAGGCGCGCCTTCTCACACCGGTCCCGCCGTCGGCCCCTCGTAGGAGGGCGTCCACGCTTGCTTCTTTCTTTGGAACGTCGTCGCTACTTTGGGCGGGCGCCTGCGTGCACAGACCGGACAGCCCTGCCCATGGCCCGTTCGGCGGGTGACCCTTGACTTCCAGACGTGTCCAAACTGGCACCTCCACCAGACGGATCGAAAGCTTCCTGTGGTCACCCATTGGGGGGTGAGCGCCGCGTTCAGATTGGGGTGCCACTCCGATGACCGTGTGGATTGCGATGATGCTGTTGGCTTAGGCCGTAGAGATCAGCGACACACGAACGGCACGAACCAGAGGGCCAGCACGGTCGCTGCGAGCTTCACGGCTTCACCTCGTCGTACCGACCCGCCTCGATCGCCTTCAGCGCGCGCGACACGGCGTTCTCGCCGGTGCGCATCGCCCGGATCGTTGGCAGGTCCGCCTCGCGGATGCGCCAGTAGCCGTTGAAACCGCTGGCGCCGCTGCGCGCAGGCTTCCCGTCCGCGAGCTTGTAGTAGTCGTCCGCCGAGTAGTGCCCGTCCTGCATCTTCCTCCGCACCACGACCTGAGTCGCCGTCCGTCGAACGACCTCGCCCGGGAGCACCTCCCTGCTGGACGCGTAGAAGGACGCGAACTCGAGCGTCACCTGCGGCCCTTTCGGGCGGCGCTCTTCGGCCAGCGCTCGCCGCACCCCGCCAGAGGCCACATCAGCGGCGCGCTTCTTCATCTGCTCGACCGCCAGCCTCACGACGCCGGATTCCGCCACCGCCTCGCGCTCCAGCACGTTCAGCGCATCGCGACGCTTTTGGGCTGCCTCCTCGGCCGCCCGGATTGCGTCGTCGATGCTCACAGGCCGCCTCCGGCGTCCACCCCGATGAGGCCGTCGGCGGGCGCCAGCGCGCTACCGGTCGAATTCGCCAGCCGCTTCGCCCACGGCGAGGCCTCGGACTTCCCGGACGCAACCTCGGAGGCTCTGGGGTTGGCAGCGGGCGCGCCGACGAAGGTCCATTCCTCTGGCGCCGCCGCGCCGTCGAAGAAGTACACGCGTTGGCCGAACGGAAGCAGGCACGCCAGCAGGCCTTCGCGGTCCTCCTGCACGGAGATCTCCCGGCGCTTCGAGTCGCGCCAGGTCTGCCCCGCTGCGAGGTGCGGCCTCGGCACCTCCACCCTGGCGACATCGAGCCCCTCCCGCACGACGCGCTCGACCACCGCGTCGAGCGACTTCTCGACAGGGCGCGCCTCGCCCTCGACCGGCAGCGCCAGGATCGCCTCCGCGAGCTTCTGCAGCGGCTCCCACGGCTCCCAGTTCAGCACCAGCGACGCCGCGCGCTGCCGCATCTCGGCGGCGCCTTGTTCGCTGGCGCGCCGGACCTGTTCCACAAGCGCATCCAGGTCGCCGCGGAAGCGATTGCGGATTTCACGCCATCGTGATCGCTCGGATCACCGCATCGTGATCGCTCGGATCACCGCATCGTGATCGCTCGGATCACCGCATCGTGATCACCCGGATCACCATCGTGATCAGCGGGATCACGGTCGTGATCGCGCGGATCGCCGCTCGTGATCGCGCTGGTGCATCCTGCGCGGCGCACGAGGCTGAGGCGTAGCGGCGCTGGACGTCGGGTCCACCCACCCGGGCCTCGAAGGAGGGTCCCAGGTGGCAACGGAGCGACTGTCCATGCACAAAACGCGAGAGATTCTTCGGCAGAAGTGGCTCCTGAGCCGTACGCACCGGCAGACGGCGACGAGCAACGGCACGAGCCCAGGGGCGGTCGGCAGCGTCCTGGCGCGCGCCAAGGCTGCCGGCCTCACGACCTGGGAGCAGGTCATGCAACTGGACGACGAGGCGCTCGAGCGAGCGCTATACGGCACATCCGTCGCCATGCCGGGGGTCGCGCCCACCGAGCCCGACTGCGCCTGGATTCACCGCGAGCGGCACCGGCCGCACGTGACGCTGGAGCTACTGCACCTGGAGTATCTGCGGCAGCATCCCAACGGCCTCCGGTACACCGCGTTCTGCAACCGGTACCGGGCGTGGCTCGCGCGGCGCGGCCTGGTGATGCGCCAGGTGCACGTCGCGGGCGAGAAGATGTTCGTGGACTACGCGGGGAAGAAGCCGACCCTCGTGGACCCTGCCACAGGCGCCATCACCGAGGTCGAGCTGTTCGTCGCCGTGCTCGGCGCCTCCAGCTACACGTACGCCGAGGCGACGCGCAGCCAGAGGGGACCGGACTGGATTGGCAGCCACTGCCGCGCCTTCGCATTCTTTGGCGGTGTACCGCGCGCTGTCGTGTGCGATTACGTGGCGCGTCACATAATCGCACAGCAGCACGCGCGGGACGCCGTCGAAGTCGGCGAACGCCTCGACGTGCCCGCGCACGAAGAAGGGCATCGCCGCGCCCGGGAAGAAGCGCAGGAAGATCCGCCGCGAGTAACTGAGCACCATGACGAAGGCCCAGAGCGGGCGCAGCGCCCGGCCGACAGCCATCTTGCCGAAATGCGCCCAGTCGACCTGCGCTTGCTCGCCGGGCAGCGTGCGGAGCCGCTGGAATGCCTCCGCCGGCTTCTTGGGGCGCAGACGGCCGATCACCCGGCGCAGATGATCGGGACCGCCCGGATAACCGCGCTCCTTCAGCATGCCGAAGAGGCGACTCGAGCGCAGCGAGGGATACCTGCTGAGCTGCTCAACGATGAAGGGCACGAACGGGTCGACCATCGACGGGCGCGGCGCGACGACCTTTGGGTCGACGCCCGCTTGCCCGAGCACGCGTTGCACGGTGGTGTGGTGCAGCCCGAGCTGGGCGGCGATGGTGCCGATAGGCCACTTCTCGCCGTGGTAGAGGCGCAGGATGTCGGCCTCCTTGTCTTTGGCAATCACCGCCGCCTCCCGTCACCGCGGAGGCCCGCGTGGGACGCGGGGAGCGCGTTGGTGAACAGTTGGCCGAGCGCGCCGCTCGCGTATGGCCCAGGGCGGAAGCCGCGCTCCGCAGAGCGAGCAGCGGCCGACATCTCGGATTCGATCGTCATCGTCGTCCTTTCGGCCGGGGGTGATCTCCGGCGCGAGTTGGGACATCGATGCGACCGCGGCTTCCGTCACCCCGTGATGCGTCACTTTCCGCGCGGAGAACTTGTCCCGTTGCCGATCGCGATACCGGGCCTGGCGAGCGGCATGGAGGCGGCGAGCGCGAGGCCGGGTCCGGTAGGCGGCGCCGGCGCGGCGGAGCGACTCACGACGCCGGATCGGACGGCAGTCGGGGCAGAGGTGCTGGCCGCGATCGCAGCGACGGCAGAGGCGCAGCTGGACGCGGCAGCGGGTGCAGAGGGCGAGGCGGTAGGCGGACGAAGGCAACGGGCTCCATGCCGCCGCTTTCTGGACCTGGAGCCCGGCTTGTGATGAAGGTGGGGGACTCCGGCAACGCGGAGCTCCAGAAGGCCCGAGGGTGGCAGCCCTCGGGCCTTCGACTTTTCGGCGGGCGCAACATCTACGCCGCCGAGGCGCGCGCGGCCCAGATCGGCGTAGGTGCCGGCGGTGAACGGTGAACGCCGGCGATCACGTGGCCGCGATCTTCACCGGCCCGACGCGGAACGCGATGATCACCGACAACACGTGTGCCCACGGCACGCCGATGCGCCCCGTAGCGCGCTCGGCGCCGCCCGGACCACGCTCTTTCGGCCCAGGACCGAGCCATCACGACGCTCGCGGCCCCACCCTTTCGGTTTGCTGCGCTACGCTTCTTCGCGCTGCGATCCGGCTTCTTTTACCTACGCGCCGCGGCTCATCGCGGTGAGCGGCTACGGCCCGCCGACCGCCGACGCGGAGGATCCCGGCGTGTTCGACGCCTACATGGTCAAGCCGATCAGCATGGAGCGGCTCGGCCAGCTTATCTCAGGCGCTGGAGGGCCGGCGGGTGGTGGAGCCGGCGTCCGGTGATGGGGCGCTCGACGCGAGGGCCCGGGGGCCATCGCGCGCCCCGGCGCGCTCAGCCCGCCTGCCGGAAGATGACGGCGGCGCCGAGCGCCGCGCTGGCCGGAACGAAGATGTCCCCGGAGGCCGATACCCTCAGCGGGAAGCCGTTCTCCTCCAGCAGCTTCCGCGCGGCGCCGACGTCCCGCACCGCGACCGCGTAGGCGACGAAGGCCGGGAGCGCGGGGGCGCGCTCGCCCGGCAGGATCGCCTCCAGATCGGCGCTGGCGACGAGGGTGATCCGGGAGCCTTCCAGATCGAAGACGCGCGCCGGTCCGTCGGCGCGGGCGGGGCGGCCGGTGTACTTCTCGTAGCGGTGCTCGACCTCGGGCAGCGTAGCCTCGGCCACGCAGAGCACGGCGTCGACGAGGTCCACCGCGCCGTTCGGATGATCCATGTGCAGCTGCGCCTGCAGCAGCTCCGCCTGCACGTCCTCCACCATCGCGATCCTCCCCTCGGGGACGTTGCCTGACCCGGCCTCCTCCGGATCGCCGCTGTCGAGCTCGATCAGGCGGACCGGCGCCATCCGGAGCCCCTCCGCGGTCTCCACCGGCCGCTGCACGGTGTTGACGCCCCCGTGACGGACGCCCTCCGCGCTGAGCCGGCCGGCGACGGCCGCGGCGTCGGGCGTGCCGAGCACGAGGATGTGCAGGCCCTGGAAGCGCGCGAGGCACGCGGCGATCCGGGCGACCGTGGCGCGGATGGCCTGCATGATCCGCGGCAGGTGCTCGGGGGGAGCCTGGAGGGGGATGAGCTTCGCGCCGGCGGGGATCCGGGTGGAGCCGTCGTCCCTGACGCAGGTCATCAGCTCGACGAAGCTGCGCGGGAAGTTGGCGTGGGTGTTCGCCGCGCCGAACGGCCGGGGAGGCTCGCCCTCCGCGGGCGACAGCGCGGGATAGGCGGGCGGCGACAGGTGAAAGCCGAGGCGCCGGTAAAGCTCGAGCCCCTCCTCCATGTCGCTCACCACGTGGCCTACGTGATGCAGGTGATTGATGTCACGGTCCATTCCAGATCATCTCCCGTTCAGGTCGCCGTGGAAGGCGTAGCCGGTGTGCAAAGGATCCATGACCATCTTGATGAGCGAGGCGCCCACCTGGGCTCGCCTCGCGCCGTTGTCGAGGCCGCGCCCCACGCAGCCCGAGAACGATACGTAAATCGTGCCCCGGCCGGCGGCGTCCTCCACGATCAGCAGCGCGTCGGCGGGAGGCGGAGCGGGCGGGTGCAGGCACATCTTCGGGTCGGCGTCGGGGTTCGGGCCGGCGGGCGCCTGGTTCAGCACGGCGGCCAGCGCGGCGGCCTCCGCCCCGGTGAGGCGCGCGGAGGACTGGAGGGCGTCGCCGTGCTCGCCGTAATAGCAGACGGCGATCGAGGTCGGGCTGGCGGGCGATAGCGCCGACGGCGCGCTCGGGTGCGTCGCCTCGGGGCGCCTCGACGGCGGGCGCCTGTCGGGGCAGCCGTTGTGGTCGACGGTGGCGAGCTGCGCGCTGTCGAGGATCCGGCGGGTGACCTCGGGGTCATGGGTCCGGACGGAGATGAGGATCTTGCGCGAGGGGATCCTCAGCCAGCCGAAGTAGCGGCCGTCCGCGCCCCGCCCCTCGATGCGCTCGGCGCTCACGCCACCGAGCGACACCTCGCGGCGCGCGAACGCGGGGTCGGCCCCCACGGCGCCCGGCGCGTCGAGCCCTATCTCGGCGACCTCTTTCGTCGGCTTCTCCGGCGTGAGGCACTGGCGCTGCGCCCCCTGTCCCCGGACGGCCGTGGGCCTGTCGCTCAGGCCGCAGCCGTAATCGTTGACGGCCCAGTGGGCCGGGACCGAGATCTGCACGCCGAGGGAGCTCTCTTGCCGCCACGCTGCAGGGGCAGCAGGCGGCGGGGGCGGCGTGGCCGGAGCGGCGCTGGAGGGCGCCTGCCCGGGGCGCGCCGGGGCCGGCGCGGCGCTGGAAGGCGCCTGCCCGGGGCGCTCCGGGGCCGGAGAGGCGCCGCAGGCGGCAGATGCCAGCGCGATCAACGCTGCCGCGAGCCCCCGCCGCGCCGTCGCTGCTTCGTCATTCCAAGATCTCTCTGCCACGCTGCCCCTCCTCGGCCCAACGATGGCCCAACCCGGACGCCGGGGCCAGGGGTGGGAGAACGGGCGGCTGGGCTCAGTCCTTCGTGGCCATCAGCCAGTCGTAATAACCAAGGTACGTCGGCGTGATCCGCGTCGCCCGCAGCGGGCGGGCGTCCGAGGAGGTGCAGGGCGTGTCGGTGGCGGTCTTCCCGCAGAGCGACCCGAAGTGCACCGCGCTGATCGACCACTCGCCGTCGTGCAGCGCGTAGAGCACCGAGCCGCTCTGCCCGGCCGACGCGTCGCAGGAGTGCTGGTAGTTACGATTCCACCCGTCGGCGTCAATGCCGCTGTAGTTGCCGATGCTGCAGGAGTTGGTGTCCCCGTACACGTGCGCCGGCGCGCAGGTGTCGACCCCGGGCGTGACCGTGCACGACTCGTTCGAGAGGCCCTGGCAGGGCTCGTCGATCCGGCTCACGCCATTCTGGACGAAGTTGTCGCAGGCCGGGTAGCCGCGATTGAACACGTTCACGCTGCCGAGCGCCGTCGCGTCCAGCAGCTTGGCGATGAAATGACTCTGCCCGTCGAACGTGCCGCCGTTGAGATCGTCCCACATCACGACGAAGCCGATGTCGTAGGGGTCCGTGTCCGAGTTGTTCGTGTCCTGCCACTCCGGCGGGACCAGGTACCACTTGATGTTCGACGTCGTGGTACCGAGCACGCTGCTCCCGTTGCTCTGCACGTGGTCTTCCTCGACGGGGCTTATCACGAAGACGGCACCGAGCTCGTGTGGAACGAACTCGGTCACCTGCGAACGCGCGAGGTCGGTCCGGGCTGGGGTCGTGAGGGGGTCCCCGAAAGGATGGCGGGGATCCATGACCCAGCGTGCATGGAGGATCGAGTGGAGAGCGCGGCCCCAGCCGACGGTTCATCTCGGCTCAGCCTGGCGGTCGGCCTCGTGATCGACGCCGCGGAA
The DNA here is from genome assembly GCF_051525235.1 of Sorangium sp. So ce124. NCBI lineage: Bacteria > Pseudomonadati > Myxococcota > Polyangiales > Polyangiaceae > Sorangium > Sorangium sp. So ce124. The sequence continues at coordinate 1,461,606 of NZ_CP150312.1, read as the reverse complement.
AGCCCCCCGCTCGGGCTGCGCAGGAGCGGGGACGACGGCGCCAAGAGGAGCAACGAACCCAACGCAAGCAACAGCAACGAAAGGAGAGACCATGAGCCAACGAGCCGCCCTCTATGCGCGCGTCTCGACGGCGCGGCAGGAACAGGAGCAAACGGTGGCGTCGCAGCTCGAAGCGCTCGAGAACGCAGCGACCGCCATGGGACTCACGGTGCCGGCAGAGCGACGGTACATCGATGACGGCATCAGTGGCGCTCGCCTCGATCGGCCGGGATTGGACGCGTTGCGCGACGCAGCGGCCGATGGGCTGATCGACGTGGTGCTCGTACACGCTCCCGATCGGCTCGCGCGCAACTACGTGCATCAGGTTGTGCTGGTCGAGGAGCTGACGAACCGGGGAGTCCACGTGCACTTCGTTGAATGCCCCGCGACCGAGCGTGCCGAGGACCGCCTGCTCGTGCAGATGCAGGGCATCATCGCCGAGTATGAGCGCGCGAAGATCATGGAGCGCACGCGCCGCGGTCGTATTCACAAACTGCGTGCCGGGCAGATGCTCCCTTACAGCTCTGTCGCACGCTATGGCTATCCCATCGAACGCTCTGCCGATGGGCTGCGGCGCACGGTCGTCATCGACGAGGTCGAAGCCCAGCATGTACGGGCGATGTACCGGTGGGTGCGTGAGGAGGATCTCAGCTCACGCGCCGTCGCCAGGCGACTGAACGCACAGGGGATACGTCCTCGCAGGGCGGCGCGGTGGACCGAGGGCCGCGTCTATGGGGTGCTGACCGACCCCACCTATACTGGCATGGCGACCTACGGTCGTCGGATGTCGGTCGAACCGGCACGACCGAAAAAGCCGGGCTCCTACCGAAAGCACCTCAAGAGCTCCAGCCGCTTCCGTCCCAAGCAGGAGTGGCTCATCATTCCGGTCCCTCCGATCGTTGACGAAAAGGAGCAAGCCGAGGTCCGCGCGATCCTCGCGAGGCACCGGTGGCAGGCGCCGCGGCACCTCAAGTACGACTACCTTCTCCGGTCGCTCGTCGTCTGCGGTGAATGCGGGTGGCGCATGGAGGGCCATCGACAGGCCCCGCGGTCCGGCGTGCCCTACGAGTACTTCTATCATGGATGCCGACGCCGCCTCGCCGAAGTGCGCGGCCATGACAAGCGGTGCAAGGCCAAGTACATCCGTCGCGACGAGCTCGATGCGGTGGTGTGGGACGCGCTGGTATCGTGGATTCAGCCCCCTGAGATGCTGCTGCAAGAGGCTGAGGCATGGCGCTCGAGCCGCGCAGGAGAGGACCAGAGTCGCCGTGACCGTGCCCGTCTCGAGAGCGCCGAGCGCAAGCTCCAGACTCACGTCGAACGGCTGGTCGACGCCTATCAGGCCGGCGCGATATCCGTCGAGGAGCTCAAGGCGCGGCGCGATAGGCGCCGCGCCCCGCCGCGATCGAGCTGCTGCCGGGGTGCGCCACGAGCCACCTACCCCGAGGCCCGCAGGGCCGACTTCTGATGACCTACAAGTTCCTCACGCAAGCTGTGCGGTGGTAGCGGCTAAATCGCTCGCCGTGGCGCTTGGGAGGTATGGGGTCAACGCCGGGACTTGATTACCTCGTAGAGGGCGGTCCAGTTGTCGGTGCCGTGGCCGGCGGCGATCGTCCGGTCGTAGTGCGACTTGACCGCCTTGGGCACGTCGACGTCGACGCCGAGCGTCTCGCTGGTGCGCACGATGTGATCGGCGGTGGCGCCCATCATCAGCACGGTGCTCAGGTCGCCGGGGTGCACGCCGGTCTCCAGGCTCTTGGCCAGCTCTTGCCCGCCTTCCAGCATCACCGGGATGCCGGTGAACGTGTCGAGCGCGTCGGGCAGGAAGTCGCCCACCGGCACGCCCGCCGCGCTCACCAGCGCCGCCGCCTGGAGGAGTCCCGACAGCGCGGTGAGGAAGACGGTCAGCTGCGCTTGGTACCACAGCTGGGCCAGACCGGGATCCTTGCCGACGTAGCGCGGTGCGCCGAGGAGTCGGAGCACCGACTCGTGCTCCCGGAGCAGCGCCTCTGGACCGCTGTAGTACACATACGCGGCCTCGGTGCCGACCATCGGGGCGGGCACCATCACGCCGCCGGTCAGGAAGCTGGCGCCGTGCCTGGCGGCCCACGCCGTAGCCTCACGCGAGGCCTCCGGTGTATCGGAGCTGAGGTTGACGAGCACTTTGCCGGCCAGCGTGCCGGTGGAACCACCGAGGATGTCGTACATCGCCGGGTAGTCGGTGAGGCTGAGGATGATCAGCTCGCTGGCCACAAGGGCGTCGGCCGGCGTGGGTGCCAGCGTGGCTCCCGCAGTGACGAGCTCAGCGGCCCGGCTCGGCGTGCGGTTCCATACCGTCACGGGGTGCCCGGCGTTCATCAGCGTGGTCACCATCGCTCGACCCATCGGGCCGAGGCCGATGACGGTCACCGGGGCGAGATCGTGAGATGAGTTCATCGGGTGCTCCTCAGTTCTTCGAAGATGCGGGCGAAGCCTTCCTTGCCGTGCCCGGCGGCGATCTGGCGGCGGATCATCTGGTGCACCGGTTGCAGCACCTCGGCGCTCACGCCCTGCTCGGTGCTCGCCGCGACGAGCTTGGTGAGGTCGGAGAACTCCAGACTTTGCTGGCCCTCGCCCGCGTAGTCCTTGGCGTCGATTGTGGCGGCGAACCCGGCGAACGCGCCCGTCATGGCGGCAAGGAACGGGGTGGCGCGGGCGGCGAACTCGGTCGCCGACACCCCCTCGGAGCCGACCATCGCCGCGCCGTGCAGGAAGCCGGCGAACATCGCGTGCATGCCGGCGAGCATCGCCAAGTCGTAGAGCGAGGCCATGCCGGCGTCGGATCCAAAGTAGGTGCTCTTACCCCACAGGTCGAGCAGCGCCCGGTGTGCGTCGAACGCGGTCTGCGAGCCGCTGTAGAGGATCGCGGAACCCGGGCCGCCAATCATCTCGGGGACGGCCATGATCCCGCCGTCGAGGTAGTCGATGTCATGGGACGCCGACCACGCCGCCAGCTCACGAGCCTGGTTCGGCGTGGTGGTCGTGAGGTTCACGAGGGTGCGCCCGCGCAGGCTCCCTGCGGTCGGGCCGAGCACCTCGTGGACCGAGGCGTGGTCGAATAGGCAGGCGACGATGAGGGGGCTGGCGGAGACGGCAGACTCGGCGGAGCCCGCTGCGGTAGCGCCGCGAGCGACGAGCGGCCGTGCCCTGGCGGGCGAGCGGTTCCAGACGGTGGTGGGGTGCCCGGCGTCGATCAGCGCGGCAGCGAGAGCGGACCCCATCGCGCCGAGGCCAAGCACCGTAGTCGGGGTGGTGTTGTTTCTCATGCCAAGCCATCATTGGCTCGCACCGCCGAGCTGACAAGTACCTACTTTTTTGTTTGATACACACCTTTTGGTAAGGATCGAGCGGGCGCAGTCATGACGCAAAGGAGTTCGATGGCAACGACAGCAAGACGTGGTCCGTACATCTGCGGCATCGACGCCGCGATGGACGTGGTGTCAGGCAAGTGGAAATCGCTGATCCTGTGGGAGCTAAACAATCACGGCACCCGCCGCTTCGGCGAACTGAAGAGTGGCCTGCCGGGCGTCAGCGAGAAGATGCTCATCCAGCACCTGCGCGAGATGGAGGAGGACGGACTGATCCATCGCGAGGTGTACCGCGAGGTGCCACCAAAGGTCGAGTACTCGCTCACCGAGCACGGCCGCACGCTCAATGAAGCTCTCCGCCCGCTGGGCGCCTGGGGCACCGAGCGGATGAAGCGCCTCAAGGCCGGCCAGCGATGATCCCGCCGGGATCTGGGCAAGAGGGCTCGGAGAGAACACGGCTTGTGCTTGAGCGCCTCGTCGCGTTCGCAGGAGCGAGCTGTGGCTCGATTGACGATCCGCATTCACAGGCCGGCGGTCGCCCTGGTGGCCTGGATGCACACTGGGGTCCGAAACGGGACTGTGGAGGCGCCTTCTGAGGGACGGCATGTTCGACCCACAGGCCGATCACCCTCGATGCTTCCGTGCTCATCCACGTGGCCCTCGTTCACGCTCCCAGCGTGACGCGCTCGTGGCGCATGTTCCCGTAGGGGGAAAAGTCAGTGCATCGAGGCCCTCCTTGAGGTCGAGACCGGCCTCGACCGAGCCGTTGCCCGAGCGGCGCCGAGTCCCTTGTCGATCGAGCGCTGCCGGCGGCGCGCCTTGACCGCGGCCTCCTTCATGCTTTGCGCCTGCTGCTCGATCGACTGTGCTGGCAGCCGCAGGCCCTTGGCCGAAGCGACCGCTGCGCTCTGCGCATCGTAGACCGTGCCGTCGCGCCACATGGCCCACAGCACACCCGACAGCCGCCACGCCAGCGCCACGACCGCAATGTGGCGACCCCGGCGCTCGTCGATGGCCTTTGCCCATCGACCTAGCGGGTCATCGCCGCTCTTGTGCCGCAGGATCGTGTGCGCAGCCTGCGTCAGCAGCGCGCGCAGATAGGCGTTGCCTTGCTTGGTGATCGACCCCAGCCGCCGCTTGTCGCGCCCCCCGGAGGTGTCCTCCAAGGGGACCAGGCCGAGATAGGAGGCGAGCTGGTGGGCCGACGGAGCGCGCCGTGATAAACCGCGTTCTCCAGCAGCGGCTGCAGCAGCAATGCCGGAAGGACGCAGTCCTCCGCCGAGCGGCTCACGTCCCACTCGAACGCGAGCCGCCCGACGTGCCGAGACTCCAGGATCCGAGCGAAGCCCCGGAGCCAGCTCACTTCCTCGCGCATCGTGTGATGGTGGCGTCGCGACTCCTGCATGGCGTCTCGCAGCAGGTCCCCGAGCGTCCTCGCCGGGCCCGGCGGCGCCCGTCTTGCGGATCGCCTCGAGCCGGCTGAGCGTCCACAGGAGCGCGGCCGCCGCCGGCGTGGGCAAGCGGCTCGCGCATTGGTGTCCCGTGCAGATCCTTTGCATCCACGATTGTGGCCGTGTCGGGATCGAGTTACCGAATCCCCTCGAGTAGGTGTTCCTTGCTCTCCCGTGCCGCCATCCCCTCCTCGGTGCCAGGTCGCGGATCGGGCGACTCAGGATCTAGCGGAGCGGCCATGAGAATCTCGGCGGAGCGGTATCGCTGTGCAAAGTAGGCAGAGGCACTGCGCGCGGTGATGCGGTACATCCACCCCGCAAACAGCGCCCACCGCCGCCGAGTCTGCGCCGGTTTGGTCTCGTGACCGAACTTGTTGAAGTCAGGATCGAACGGCGCCGACCCCGACCGATGATGCCGCGGTCCCCTCGACAGCGAGCGACGGGGCGGCAGAGGGCGGCCCGTTGGACCCGCGTTGGGCCACGTCGGAGCCGCCCTCGGCGGTGAAACCGGCGGAAGCTATCGGAATCACTATGATTTCTGACGACCGCCCCTCTCCGACCGGGAATTCCTGGCGGGATTTCTGACCCGCGATCCCAGCGCGCTCAGCGCGCGGGCCGGTCGAGCGCCGCGAGCGCCTCCTGCGCGCCCCGGTGTTTGGGATCGAGCCGCAGCGCCTCCTCGAGGTGCTTCTTCGCCTCGGCGAGGAGCTCGGCGCGCCGCTGCTGCTCCTGCTCCTTGTCCGCCAGCGCCCGGAAATACAGCGCCATGCCGTGCGGCGCCTCGGCGCTGCCCGGATACGCCTCCTTCGCGGCGAGGAACTGCGCCCGCGCGCCCTCGAGGTCCTGCCGGGCGAGGAGCTGCCGGCCCTTGCCACACAGCGCGCTGGCCAGGATCGTGCGCCCTATCGGGTAATCGTTCGTGGCGAGGGCGGCTCGCGCCATGTCCACCGCCCGATCGTGCTCCTCTCTCCACGTGAGAAAGTTGGCGTAGTTGCCCTTGGCCCAGGCGGACTTCGGATCGAGGCGAACGATCGCCAGGTAGGTATCCTCCACCGCCTCCCACTCACGCATGGCCTTGTAGACGTCCGTGAGGATGTCGTAAGCGCGCGCCAGCACCTGCGGGTTCTTGCTGGCCTCGATGATCCGCTTCGCGCCCGCGAGGGCCTCCTCCGTCTTCCCCTCGCGCTCGGCGAGGGTGGCCGAGAGGAGGATCACGTCGTCGGCGTCGGGACGGAGCGCCTCCGCGGCCTCGACCATCCTGCGCGCCTCGCCGTGGTTCTTCTGGAACATGTAGGCCCAGCCTTTGACCACATGGGCGTCCAGACATCTGGGATCGAGCTCCAGCGCCTTGTCCGTGTGCTCGTGGGCGCGCACAAGGCTGTCGGGCTCGTACTCGTTGCCACGGAGATAACCGCTCTTGTAGGCGAGGCGGCCGAGCGCCGCGTAGGCCGGCGCGTAGGCGGGGTTCGTGCGGATCGCCTGATCGAGGAGCGCGCGCGCCTGCTGGCGGACACTCTGCGATCTGGCCTCATCAAGCAGCGCGTTGGCGTCGCGGACGAGCGACGCCTCGACGGAGGGCGACGGCTCGGGGACAACCGGCGCTGGCGTGTAGTCGGCGGGCGGCACCGGCGGCCTCCACACCTTGCCCGGCGCCGCCCAGATGCGGATCTGGTTGTTCCCGCCCCCCGCGGCGAACTGCGCGCCGCCCGGGTGGAAGGCGAGCGCGATGACGCCGTTCAGGCCGGCGCGCAGCTCTCTCGTGAGCTTGCCCGAGTAAACGTCCCAGACCCGGATCCTGTCGTCCTTGCCGCCGCTCACCAGGGTGTCGCCGTTCGGTGAGAGCGCGAGCGACCAGACCTCGTCGGTGTGCCCGGAGAGCGTGGTGAGCGGCTTCCGGCTGCCGAGGTGGGAGAGGCGGATGGTCCGATCGTCGCTCGCGCTGATCACGGTCTGCCCGTCGGGCCCGATCACGATGCGGTTCACCGGCCCGGCGTGGCCCGAGAGCACGCCGATCTCGCTGGCCGTCTCGACCGACCAGACCCGGACGGCCCCGCGGTCGTCGCCGCTCAGGACCACGCGGCCGTCGGCCGTCATGGCGACGGACATCACGCGCCCGCCGTTCTGGAACGTCTTCTCGTTCTGGCCAGTCCGGATCGAGAACACCCGCACGGTCCCATCCATGCTCGAGACGGCGACCCGGCCGCCGTCGGCGGACAGCGCGAGATCGGTGATGACCCCGGCGCCGGCGTCGAGCGTCTTCAGCGGCGCGCCGGAGTCGACGTCCCAGAGGCGCACCGTCGAGTCGGCAGCAGAAACAAGCGTCTTGCCGTCCGGCGTGAACGCGATCCCTCCGATGCGCTTCGTGTGCCCGGCGAAGGAGCGCAACGGCTGGCCGTCGTCGAGGTTCCAGAGCTTGAGCGCGAGATCGTTGCTGCCGCTCGCGAGGCGCTTGCCCCCCGGGTCATAAGCGACCTCGAAGATCGCGGACCAGTGCCCCGAGAGCGTGCGCAGAGGGGCGAAGGACGCCCGTTCCTTCGCTTCCTTCGCGGCGGTCGTCGCGGGCGCGCCAGGCGCGTCGCGCGAGACGGCCGCGGTGGGGAGCGGGACCGATCGGGTGCGATGGACGACCAGGGCGGCGCCGCCGGCGGCCGTGAGGCCGAGCGCGACCGCGGCCGCCGCGAGCAGGCCCCGCCGGGGGCCACGTTCCGCCGGACGATCGAGCGCGAGGAGCGCTTCCCTTGCCGTGGCGAACCGGCGATCCAGGTCGGGATCGAGCATGCGATCGAGCCAGTCGGCGAAGTGGGGCGAGACCTGGACGCTGCCGCGGACATCGAACCGCATGCCTTTCTGGGGCAGATCCGCGGGATCGCGGCCGGAGAGCACGTGCAGCAGCGTGGCGCCGAGCCCGTAGAGATCGCTCCCGGGCGCGGCGCGGCCGCGGAACTGCTCCGGGGCCATGTAACCGTACGTGCCCACCACCGTGCTCCCTCCCGACGTCGTGTCCCGCGCCTCCCCCACGGCGCCGAAATCGACGAGGTACACGGAGCCGTCCTCGTGGCGGAGGAGGTTCTGCGGCTTGATGTCGCGGTGAACGATGGGCTGGCTGAAGCCCTGGAGATAAAGCAGCGTCCGCAGGACGTGCCGCGCGATGGTCGACGCCTCGGCCTCGTCGGCGCGCCATCCGTCCTTGACCCAGGCCGAGAGCGGTCGCCCCGGCGCGAGCTCCTGCACCAGATAGAAGCAAGGCCCCTGCGCGCCGTCGAGCTTGAGGTAATCGATATAGCGAGGAATGCTGGGGTGGGTGAGGTTCGCGAGGACCCTCGCCTCGCGCTCGAACAGATCGAGGGCCTTCCACTCCGCGCGCTTCCAGATCAGGAGCTGTTTGACGGCGACGCGCCCCCCGGTCGAGAGGTCCTCGGCCTCGTAGGTGATCGCGTTGCCGCCGCGGCCAAGCACGCGGACGACGCGGTACCGGTCGGCGAGCACATGACCTTCAGGGTACGCAAAGTCCATGACGAGCGAGAGGATAACATGCTGCGTGCGCGGCTCTCCGCAGGGTCCGCTCCGCCGGAGCGCCGGAATCGTGCCCGGAGGCGAGGGCAGCTCCGGGGCCCAGGGACGTCGTGAATTCACGCAAATGAGCCAATTCGTTCAACAATGCCTCGATCGAGAGGCGCTGTCGCTCACGTGAGCAGCGCCGACATCGCGCGGCGGGATCGGTGGTCCGACCAAGCGCTGATCGCGAGGAGCCTGGCAGACGCGCCGGGCGATCGCCGAGCCGTGGAGCCATCTGCGCCAGCCGCCGGAGCCGGACGGGCAAGCGCCCTCGAACGCCGGGGCCTTTCTGCCTGGGACGCCGGAACCACCCCGGATCGCCCGGCGTGTGGCGGCGCCCGCTGAGCCGTTGTAAACGCGGGGCGTGACCCAGGTGCGCTCGATCTTCGCCCCAGGACTCTTCGGACACCAGGTAGCGATCGTCACCGGCGGGGGCAGCGGCATCGGCCTCGCTTGCGCGCGTGAGCTCGCTTACCTCGGCGCGAAGGTCGCCCTCTGCGGCCGCCGGGCCGACAAGCTCGAGGCCGCGGCGAAGGCGCTCGCGGGCGACGGCGTCTCCGGCGACGACGTGCTCGCCGCGCCGTGCGATATCCGCGAGCCGGAGCAGATCGCCGCCTTCGTGGGCCAGGTCCTCGGGAAATTCGGCCGCGTCGACGTCCTCGTGAACAATGCCGGCGGCCAGTTCCCGAGTCCGGCCATGGACATGACGCCGAAGGGCTGGGAGGCGGTCGTGCGCAACAACCTGAACGGCACCTTCTACATGACGCGCGAGGTCGCGAGGCGCGCGATGCTCCCGGCGCGCCGCGGCCGGATCGTGAACGTCACCGCGTCGGTGAGCCGCGGCTTCCCGGGCATGGCGCACACGGGCGCCGCGCGCGCCGGCGTGGAGAACCTGACCCGCTCGCTCGCCGTCGAGTGGGCGGCGCTCGGCATCCGCGTCAACGCGGTCGCGCCCGGCAGCAACATCCGGTCGAGCGGCACGTCGCAGTACGGCGACGAGCTGCTCGAGCTCGCGCGGCGCGCCACCCCGCTCAAGCGCCTCGCCACCCCCGAGGAGGTCTCGCGGCTCATCGTCTTCCTCGCCAGCGACCAGAACGACTTCATCACGGGCGCGGTCTACGGCATCGACGGCGGGCAGCCGCTCTGGGGCGACATCTGGTCCGTCCCCGAGCCGGACGGCGCGCCGAGCGCCCCACCGGACGCGAAGGGCTGAGAGGGCGCGGCGTGACCTATCCGCCCCCGTCCCCTTCCGCCGAGCACGACGTGCCGGAGCTCATGCCCGACGCGCTCGACGACGACACGACGACGCCGTACGGGCCGCCGTCCTCCGGGATGCCGCCGTCCGCAGGGCCGCCGCCGTCCTCCGGGATGCCGCCGTCCGCAGGGCCGCCCGCCGAGCCGTCGTTCCTCGGGGACGCCGCGCGGCGCGTGCGCGACTACTTCCTCGCGCTCGACCCGACCTTCCTGTCCGCGATCGCGCCGCTCGCGCTGATCGCCGTCATCCTCTTCACGCGCGCCCCGTCGACGAACTACATCTTCGACGAGCAGGAGGCGCTCCTCGCCAACCCGTACGTGAACGCGAAGGGCGGGATCGGCTTCCTCGACGCGATCCATCGCGATTTCTGGGGACTGCCGCCCGACCGGAGCGTCGGCTCCTACCGCCCGCTGCCGAACTTCCTCTGGCGCACGATCTGGGCGGTCACGAAGCAGCCGTTCTTCCACCACTTCTACAACGTCCTCTTCCACGCCGTGAACGGCGCGCTGCTCACGTGCGTCACGTTCTGGCTCACGCGGCGGCGCGGGCTCGCCTACCTCACCGGGCTCCTCTTCGTCGGCTGCGCGGTGCTCACCGAGGCGGTGAGCGGCATCGTGGGCATCGCCGACGTGCTCGGGGGCATGGGGGCGATCGCCGCCCTCGCCGCCCTCGCGCTGCCCGCGTGGGCGATGCCGTTCGGCGTGTTCGCGGCCGTGCTCTTCGGCCTCTTCTCCAAGGAGAGCGCGCTCGTCTGCGTGCCGCTCGTCCCGTTCGCCGCGCTGATCGCCGCGCCGCTCACCCACCCCACGCGGCCGGCGCGGCTCGTCCGGGCGCTGCTCGCGCTGCTCGCCGCGGGCGCGGCGTTCGTGCTCTACGTCGAGCTCCGGCGGCGCTGGTTCCCCGCGCCCATGCCGGCCGAGCTCGCCGCGCCGCTCCCCGAGGGCGCGCCGCTCGTGAAGCGCGCGCTCCACGAGGCGCTCGTCTGGTTCCACCAGGCGCCCCTGCCGCGCGATCCGCTCAACAACCCGCTCGGCGCCGCGGACATGCCGCACCGGATCGCCGGCGCGCTGCGCGTCTACTGGCGCGGCCTCACCCAGATCGCGTTCCCGTGGACGCTGAGCGGCGACTACTCGTACCCGCAGGAGCCAGTGCCGGACAGGCTCGTCTTCTTCGGCAGCGTCGCCGGCGCCGCGATGATGGTGCTGCCCCCGCTCGGCTCGCTCGCGCTCTGGATCGCGGCCCTCCGCCGCGAGCACCTGGAGCGGCGCGAGCGGCGCTCGGTGCGCGCCGCCTTCCTCGTCGACGGCGGCCAGGCGACGTCGCGGAGGTGGCCGCTGCTCCTCGCGGGGGCGCTCCTCGCGATCGCGGCGGCGGCGCTCGCCGCGTACGACTGGCACGTGCTCCGCCCGGCGGGGCGCGTGCCCCTGCTCCGGGCGCTGCCGCTCGTGCTCTGGCCGCTGCCGTTCCTGCCCGCGTTCCTCCTCGGGCTCGGGCTGCTTGTCGAGGGCGCGCGCCCCCTGCCCTGCCCGGCGACGGCGGACCGGAGCGCCTGGGTGCCGCTGCGCCGCGGCTACGCGGGGCTGTGCATCGCGGCGATCGGGCTGACCTGGGTCGTGGTCAGCTACTTCCCCCACTCGAACATCCCGGTCGTCCTGCCGACGGTGCGCGCCGAGCGCTTCTGGTACTTCCCGGCCATCGGCTCGTCGCTCGTCCTCGCCGTCGCCTTCTCGTGGCTCCACGAGGCGCTCGCGGGCTCGACCCTCACGCCGCGCGCGCGCTGGTCGTGGAGGGCGTGGGTGACGCCGGCGCTGTTCGTGCTCTTCTTCGGCTTCCAGTGCGCGCAGGCTTACCGGCACGCGATGGACTACCGCAACGACCTCGATTTCTGGGCGGCGACGAAGGAGGCGGTCCCGAACAGCGCCAAGGCGCACCTCAACTACTCGGTGATGAAGGGCGCCCGCGGCGACCTCGAGACCCGCCTCGCCGAGAGCAAGATCGCGATGGATCTCGCCCCGACGTGGCCGATGGCGCACGTGTACACGGGCGACACGCTGTGCCGGATGCACCGCCCCGACGAGGCCTTCCCGCATTACCAGCGCGGCATGGAGCTCGGCCCGAACGAGCTGAGCCTGATCGCGCTCGCGCTGCAGTGCCTGCACGACGAGCAGCGGCTCACGGCGCACGACGCGGAGCTCCGGCGGCTCGCGGAGGAGCACCCCGGGACGTGGCTCGCGTACCTCGCGATCGACACGCTCGACAACGGGGCGACGCACGGAGGAGTGGACCCGAAGTACCGGCCGCGCGGCTACAACGAGGGGCCGAAGGAGTGACCGCGGCCTGGCACGTCTACATCCTGCGCTGCGGCGACGGGTCGTTCTACACGGGGATCGCCCGCGACGTGAAGGCGCGCGTGGCGCAGCACGCGGCGGGGCGCGGGGCGCGGTACACGCGCGGACGGGGGCCGCTCGCGGTGGTCCACGTCGAGGCGGCGGCCGACAGGGGGGAGGCGCAGCGGCGGGAGGCGGCGATCCGGAGGCTGGGGCGCGCGGGGAAGGAAGCGCTCGCCGCGGGGGCGGCGGGGGTGAGCCGGGGCGGCGCGGGAGCGAAGGAGGAGACGCCCTCGTAGCTCGTCGCCCAGGTGCGTCTCTGGTCATGAGAGGTCGTCGAGAGCTGCCCGGCCCTCTTAGCCCCTGTTCGCCGCGAGGTGCGGGAGCCCGGCCGCTGGCGCCCTACGTCAAACGGGTCGACGACCTCGCGAGATCCCGTCGAAGAGCCCCCGCCAGGAAGCCCGAAGCCGTCCCGGCGCCCCCATTCGGGGCGGGCGGGACGCCGTGAACCCATCCGGGTGACGTGGGTCGTCCACGCGGGAGATGGGTAGCACCCGTCTCCCGGTGGACGTGCCTCCAAGAAAAGACGAGCAGCACTCGTCTCCGCGGTGGACGCGCCTCCAAAAAAAGACGAGTTGCACTCGTCTCCCGGTGGACGTGCTTCCCCCCAAAGACGAGTAGCACCCGTCTCCGCCGTGGACGTGCCTCCAATAAAGATGGCTCGTACCCATCTCCGCGCTGGAGAGGCCGCCGCCGGACGCCGCGATGCCCTGGCCACCCCACCTCGCCGGGCGCCGCGGTGCACGATGAGGCTCGCCCTGCTCCCATCTGGGACACCTCCGCGCTGTACTCGACCGGCGAGACGCCGCCGTGCCCGGCTGATCACGGCCGAGCCCGCGGCCCGTCGCCGCTGCGAAAACTTCATTCCCGTCCGACTCGCGATCGGTCGGCACGCGGCCCCAGACATCCGTCCCGCAACCGAGGACATCCGCACCGTGCGCAGAGACGAAAGCACCGCGGGCAGAGACGCCGGCCCTGCGCGACCTCCTCGGCGAGGCGCGGCTCTCCACTGTAAGGAGCGCTGTGGGGGCACGGTTGATCCCCGCCGCGGGAAGCATGGTCCTCGCACCCATGATCGACATGGCGCCGCCCTATCAGCTTTCGGTCGACGGGCTCGCGGGTGACCTGTTCCAGATGCGGTCGTTCTCGGAGAACGAGACGATCTCCAAGGCGTACGATCTCGAGGTCGTGGTCACCGCCGAGGCCGGCGACGCCGTCGAGCGGACGCCCTGGGCCGGCGCGCGCTCTTCACCGCTCCACGTCGGGCCCCAGCCGCGCCTTTTCCACGGTGTCGTCACCGCTGTACGCGTCGCCGGGGGGGACCGGGGCGACCACCAGATCGAGTACGCCCTCCGCCTCCCCCGCCTCTGGCTGCTCAAGCGCCGCTGGCGCACCCGCATCTTCCAGACGATGCGCGAGTCCGATGTGGTGACCCGAGGTCCTGGGCGAGGCCGGGATGGCCGCGCGCTGGACGTCCAGAGAGCCCGCCCGGCCGCTCCACATGCTGTGCCGAATCAAGCAGTTGCGCTAAATGCTGGCCGATGTCGATCGAGCAGAACGGCGCCGAGCCTCCCGCGATCACGGGCAGCACCCGACGGATCGTGCGCGTGGCCGTCGCGCAGCTCGCGTACCATCCGGCAATCCACGGCTCACTGGCGGATCCACTCGGCAAGTCGGATCCGGAGGGGAAGCTGCCACTCTCGACCCTGCCGCCCGGCCTCGTGCCGCCGCCGGACGCGCTAGGGAAGGCCTACAGTGAGCTCTCGAAGCGCGTCGAAGCTGCGTACCTCGGCCAGCTCGTCCAGAAGCTCCGCGCCGTCGTCGAAGCGTGCCGTGCCTGGCGCGTGCGGCTCCTGGTGCTCCCCGAGTACAGCGTACCCGTGGGAGCGCTCTCGGCCATCGCCGCCGCGGCCGGCGACATGGTCGTGGTCGCGGGCTCGTGCTTCGTCGACGCGGCGGTTCGCAAGAGTCCTGTCTACGAAGCGCTGGGCGCGCCGCGCAAGCCACAGCTTCGCTGGAACGTCGCGCACGTCCTCCATCAGGGGCGCATTGTGAAGCTCGTCCCGAAGCTGCATGCGGTGGGCAAGGAGCAGCGGCTCATGATGGTAGGGGCGACGGAGTGGACTCCTGTCGAGATGCCGGACGATTTCGGAGGCCCGCTCGGTATCTTGATCTGTCTCGACTTCCTCGATCGCACGTCGGACCTACACGGCGAGCACGTTCGCCCGAAGCTCGATCTGTGCCGCGCCCTCGCCGTCCCAGCGCTCACGCCCGAGGGCTCGCGCGTGTTCTTCGAGGGGCACCACATCGAGGAGAGCGGCCCCGAGCGGCGACCGGTGCTGTTCGCCAACCACGCTCCCGGCGGCGGGTCCACCATCGTGGCCGGCGAGCGGACCATGCAAGAGGCGCGCGAGTTTCCGCTGCACGCAGGCGTGCTCGACAAGGACGAAGAGGGGGTTCTGGTGACCGACCTCGACTTGGCGGTGATCGGGATCGGCAAAGGAGGTCGGTACGGCGAGTCGCTGCCATGCGTGCCCTTCGCCGCGGCGTCCCTCGTATATACTGGCATCACCCCGGAGCTCGCGAGCTGGCTCTCGGAGTTGCGCGAGGTGCTGCCGGAGACGCCGAGCGACGACGAGGCCGACGTGCTCGACCGTGCGATCGAATGGCTGAGCAATCATCCCCCTCCGCGCGCGAGCGCTGCTCCAACACAGAAGCGACGATGGGATCGGATGCTCGGAGGCCTCGCGCACGAGAACAGCCTCGAGGCCCTGCGGCGTCTCACCCGAGAGATAGTGCTTCCGCCGGAGGTGCTCCCGCTTCCCGCCGTGCAAGACGCGCTCGCGAGCGGCGCGGCGAGGGAGATCCAACGATGGATCCTGGGAGGCTACGCAGGCGCCGAGCCCTTCGCGACTGTCGCCGCGCAGCTCACCGAGCACGCTCGCAAGGCGGAGGCTCGACGCGCCGCCTGGGCCGACGCCGCGCGGAGCGCGTGGGCGGGCATCGCCGACGCGACGCGCGGCCTCGCAGGGCAAACGCCGCACGCGATCGTCACGCCGCTGGATCGCGCGACCGACACGGTCGAAAGCCAGGTGGTGAAGGCGGCCCTGGACGAGGGTAACGCCCTTGCTGAAAAAGGACGGCTCGAAGAGGCACGCACGGCGTTCGAGCGCGCCCTCGTCGAGGCCGAGCGACAGGGGGAGGCCAATGAGGTCCACGGGGACAAGTGGCGCGGGTGGGTTGCTCGCGCGGCGATCGGCGCCGCGATGTGCTCGGCGAACTTGCAAGACACGGATCGGGCGCGCGCACTCCTTGACCGTATGCCCACGGACGCTCTCGACGCACGCAGGCGCGTGCGCGTAGCCAACCTCTGGGCGGGGCTCGGAGAGGTGGAGCAGGCGCGCGCGCTCCTCCCCGCCGCGGAGACGCTCTCCGGGGAAGGTGCGCGCGAGGCGCGCGACGTCTTGCTCCGCATCGAGCTCGCTGAGGGACGCATCCCGTCCGACGAAGACCTCGTGTCCTCGCCGGACGTCGCCCTGCTCGCGGCGGTCGCGCTTCTTACGAAAAAACACGATTCGGAACGCGCGGCTCAGCTCGCGCTCGGAGCGCTCGATGCGCCGAACGCAGGGCCGTTGATCCATGCAGAAGCACTGCGCGTCTTGATCGCGTCGCTCGTGGAAACGACGCTCGAGCGACCTCCGTCGGTCGCGCGCATTCCGCGGGAGGTGCGGCCCAAGGTCGTAGAGGCCATTGAATCCCGGCTGCCGGAGGTCATGTCGTCACCGCTGCCCGCAGCGACGCTCGATCCATTGCGCACCGTATGGCAGACGCTCCTCCAGATCGCGGACGACACGGACGCGCTCTCAGCGCTGGCGGAGATGGCCACAACGGGTCAGGTTGAAACGGAACAACAGGCGGCGCTTCGCGCGGCGATGCAGACCGCGGAGCGCCTGGCGCGCGAGGGGCACGTCGAAGCCGCGCTCCAGGTGTTTCCGTCGGATGATCACCCGTGGATCAGTCGGCTCTACCGCGTCGATGTCCTCCGGATCGCCGGCCAGCAGGATCGCGCACTGGCCGAAGTCCTGCGCCTCTCGAATGAGCTGCCCGGGCGCGCGCGGATCGAGCTGAAGACGACCCTCGTCCTCTCGGAGGCGGGCCGGCAGAGCGAAGCCTTGGAGCATGCCCAGGAGGCCTACAAGGCCCTGCCTACCCGTGGCCTGCGCGTGCTGGTCGCGGAGCGCCTCCTCGCGCTCCAGCGCGGTGATAAAGCGTGGGACCTCCTCGAGGGAGACGAGCCGTCCGCCGGGCCACGCATCCTCCGAGCGCTCGCCGTCGCGGCCGACCAGGCGCACCCCGAGCGTGCGCTCGATCGCTGGCAGAAGTACGCAGCGGCGAACCCGCACGACGTGTCGGCCAAGATTCACATCGCTCAGATTCTCTTCGCCCAGAACCAGTCCGAACGAGCGGCCGAGGCAGCGTGGACGACGTTCGAGGCCCACGCGGATGTGCTGACGGTGGCCGATCTTCATCGGCTCGCCGTGCTCCAGGGCGCTCCGCTGTTGGACGCCGAGCAGCGGCGCCGGGTTCAGCTCATCGCCGCCACGCTGCGGCGGAGGTTCCCGGGAGATCCGAACGCGGAGCGGGTCCGGCTCGCACTGCTCACGAGGATCGGAGCGCTGGAAGGAGGCGGCGAGCGCATCGACTTCGCGCTGCTTCAGGGCACGGGCTTCGTGCAAGCGATGACGACCACCGAGATGATCGGCTGGATGCGCGCGCAGAGCCAGTTTACGACCCTGGTACAGCGGCTCGGCAAGCAGGGGAACTTGCCCATGGCCCTGCTCTGCGGTGCCGTCGCGCCACCCGTCGCCGTGCCGGTGGTGATCGCTCGTCTCATTCATGGCAACTCGGGCGAGGTCCCGTTCTCACCTCCGGTGGGCCTCAACGATGTACCGTCGGGGTTCCGGCTGGAAGCATCACAGCAGCTCGTCTCCGAGGTGGAGCTGTACCTCCTCGGCGCGCTCGGGTTGCTTGCAGCAGTGCGAGAGAGGATCGCGGGAGGGAGCGTCCACCTCTTCCGCAGCGCGTGGATGCGCGTCGTCGAAGATCGCGGGGCGCTGAACGCCCAGGCGGACGAGCAGCGCCGCGAGGGGCTGAACGAAACGGTGGCCGCGCTGGCCCCGTTGCCGCGCCTCGTCGCCGGGCCGGAGCAGAAGGGGATGTCCGACGAGCAGATCGCGTTGCAACGCGGTCTGATGATCCTCGCTTCGGCAGGTGATGGAGAGCTGCGTGATGCGAGCGGCCGCACCGAAATACCCGAGGAGCGACGAATCTCTCCACACGTGGTCATCCAGTGGCTCGCGGAGGACGGGCATATCTCGGCAGGCGTCACGTCGGCTCTCGGCCCATTCTTCGAGCGGGACAAGGAAACTCCGCGCCCCGACCCGATCCCGGCGCAAGTGCTGGTGAGCGCATTTTTCCTGGAGAGATTGCACGAGCACGGTGCGCTGAGGCCCTTCCTCGATCTGTTCCCGGGGGCGCACATCGGCGAGAACGAGTGGAGGAGCCTGCTCGGGCGACAAGCCGAGGCGGTCGCGGATCGGAAGGCGGCAGAGCTGGCGGCGGACGTCCATGCGTGGATCGTCGACGGCATGCGCGATGGTGTCGTGCACATCCTTCCGGATCCGAACCCGCAAGGCCTGCCCGCGCTGCTGGATCCGGAAAACGTCGACGCTCGGCGGCTCATCGAGGAGCCGCTTCGGTGGGCCGCCGGCTACGCGGACACGCTCGCCGCCCATCCTTCGTGGTGGCGGCTGACGGCGGACTTCTTCGGCTCGACTGCGCCGCTCTCCGCGGAGGCGGCGCCGTTCCTCGCGTTCCACGATCGAGCGAGCGAAGGCGCGGCGCTGATCAAGCGCCTGCGCGCCGGCGCCGAGCGGCACGTCTCGCTGCCGATCCTGCTTCGCGCACTGCTCGGCTCCCCGGTCGAGAAGACACAACGCCATCAGGCGCTCTGGAAGCTGGCGGAGCTCGGTTTCCCTGATGCGCTCGGAGAGGACGACATCCTGGCGCTCTTCCTCGAATACAAGGGGCTCGACGGTGCCGCCCCGGCGCGCATCCTGGATCGGCTGGAGTGGATGGCTCGGGAGCCGGGCCACTTGGGTGGCGACACAGCACGCCTGCGCCTTGCCGCCGCGTATGCAGCGGCCGTGTTCCGTGCGTTCTGCGGCACGCCTTCAAGAGACCTGGATGACCGCCCGACGAGCGCCGAAATGCCCGAGGTCTCTCCACTCCCCGTCGCGGACGCGACGGCGCTGAGCCGGACGCTACTCGGTCGCGCGGAAGCCCTCTCCCAGCGACAGAGAATCGATTTCCTGGATACGGTGATTCGCTTCTTGGCGGCCTCCACGGCGTCGAATCCGCGGCTCGCCTGGGAGCGCAACGCAGCCAGCGACGACTGGGAGCGAAAGGTCGATGGCCCGCTGACTACGCTATGGGAGTTCGTTCAGTCCTGGGCGGGGCCCGATGGACAACGACGCGCCGCGTACGAGCGTGGGGTTCGCGAGGTCTGGCTCCTCGTCGACAGCGAGAGTGACGAGGCGCGGCGCCCGCTCATCGCCGCGGCGCTCGACCACGCGGTCGAGGTAAGGCACCCGCCCGGCGGACTTCACTTCACGAGCGTGGCGATCGAGGCCGAAGCCATCCTCTCCGCGCTCTGGACGTGGCGACCCACCAGCGTCCGCGGAATCGATCTTTCGGGCCCAGGCATCCCGAAACGAACGATAGCGGAGGAAGACGTGCTCGCGTTCGGCGCACGACCGGAGACGCAGCTCGATTCGGATCCAAGCGGGCGTTTCGTGGGGTTCGGGTTTCCGGTGGAGCGTACGTCGGCGAGCCTCGACGTGATCGCCCCCTCCGAGGCAATCCTCCTGCGGCAAGCGCCCGATGACGACAAAACGCGGGAGCTCGCGACTGTGCTGATGCAGGCGCAGGGGCCTCACGATGGTCGCGCGTATCGCTTGCTCGCCGGCCTCGCGCGCCATCCCTCGCGGAGGTCGATCCGCCGCGCGGTCGCCCGTAGGGCCGCGTCGGCGCTCTGGCGAGCGGTGCGCGACGATCCCACGTACCTGGTGCGCTGGCCGCGCTCCCGAGGTATTGGTTCGAGCGGCGCCAAGCCGACGCTCCACGAGCTTCGCTCCATCCTGTCCGAGCCGAAGGAACTCGGCCCGGAAGACGAGCAGCTCGGCCGTCTCGTGTTCGATCGTGCTTACGACGAACATGGCTTGTGGTACGCGCGAAAAGATGATGATTCGTTGTTGAAGATGGCTTTCGATGTGCCGGGGGATCTCATGTTCGGGGCCGTCAGGCACATGCTCGCGGACAATTACGAGGGGCGCGTCGCCAGCGCGCTCGATATCGTCGAGAATTGCGAGGATCACCCCATCGCGCGGGTGGGCCAGTCTATCTTGCTGCTCCGCGCGGGCGCGGCTCGAAAGCCACTGCTGAAGCTGCCCTCCGGTGAGAGCATCGATCTGAGGGAGAAGCTGCCGGACGTGCTTCGGAAGGTCCTCGCTCGAACGATAGCCGCGCCTGCCCCAGGTACGCTCGCCGCTGCCGAAGCTTCACTCCTGCGCCTTTGCACGCAGGTGCTGTTCGATATCGCGCGCAGCCAGGTTCTCTCCATACGCGACGGGCTCTGGCTCACGTACCGACTCTTCCAATGGCTGTGCGCTCAGCTCGACGCGCTTCCCTCGGACGCCCGCAACGCCGCGCTGCTGAGCCTTACGGCGCTCGCACCGCCGAATGCGACCCCCATGGACCGCCTCGACCCGCGCGGATTCGGCCGCGAGAAGTTCGATCATCGGCTCGCCACGGCGCTCTATGCGCTGGCAGCCATGCAGCTCCCCGATCTCCTCGTCGACACCGCGATTCCGTCGCCCGGCGCCATCCCGTATCGCCTCGCATGGCAGCCCGCCATGATCGATAGCCTTGTCGGTCTCGCAAGTCGGCTCGATGAGAGCCCGGGGCTTCGGTCCGTGCTGCCTTGGTACGCGCCCGACAACATCAGCGATCTGGCGCTCGTCGCGCTACTCCGCATCGATCCCAATGCCTTCGCTCGCGTACCTGGACCCGCTCGGCTTGCGCGCATTCGACGCCTGCCGGAAAACCCCGAAACGATGGATGCGGGGGAGCAGGCGTTGTTCCTACCCGTTGTGATGCAGGCCGGCGTTCACGCCGGCTCTCTCTCGGAGGAAGAACGTCAAGAGCTGCTCTCGCGGATCCGCGCCCTACCGGCGGGAGGGGATATTGCGAGCAGGTGGCGCATGCAGGTGTTGCCGGCCCTCTATCCGACCCGTGGTACGGACGTCACCGAGGCGGAGGCGACGCACGCCGTGCAGGAGCGGCTCGGCGATCCGCTGGCGCCCATGGCGCTGACCTTCCTGCTGCTCGGCACTGCAGCGCGCGACCCCAACCGAACCGGCGCCGTTCTGGATGGCGTGCTCGAGGAAGCGGCGCGCCGGAATGTTGATGCCATGCCACTGGTAGCCGGCGTTGGACGGGTGGCGCTCTTCGTCAACGCGCCCGTAAGAACCACGCTCGTGGAGCAGATCCGGGCGCTCTCCACCAAGCCCGCGTTCAAGGACGATGAGCGCATGCGCGAGCTGATAGCGGCGCTGGAGTCCAGATGATCGAAGCGATCAGGTCCGGATTTGCGCCAGCAGATCCCGGATGGTTCCTGCGTGCTTCACGGCGAGGTCAGCCTGACCCTTCCAATAACGTTGTCGCGCTTCGGGTGTAGATGGTGGCGCGGAGGGCGGGCGATCGATCTCGTAGTCGGCGTCCTTGCGCGCCTTCATCAGTGCGAAACCCTTTACGCTGATGGCAATTTCTTGGCGGGGTCTCGGTTTTCCTCGGGTGGCTTCAAGCGCCTTCCACACGGACGTATGGGACTCCAGTTTGCCCACGGAAGCTAAATTTTTGCTTTCGACATACTCGCGCGCGAGGTGATACGCGGAGTAATATGCTCGACTCACCGCGGTTCGCAGAGCGGCCTCCGAGGGCCCCGGTGGTGCTGCGGGCGGCGGTGCCTGTTCCCCGCCCTCGCCCTCCGGCGGGGCTGGCGGCGCCACCGGTCCCATCGCCAGCTGCTGCGCGAGATCGAGATACGCTTCCCATCGAAAGCTCATAGAAGCTCCAGACCGATGTGGACACTCCCCTGTCCCCGCTCGACGTTGTCGATCCACCACTCTTCCTGAAATCGATCGAGCGCTCGTCCCGCATCCGATGCATTGAGCTCCGCCACGATCACGAGATAGAGCAGGTGGTCCACCGTGACCTCACCTACATCGACCATCGCGTCGAGGACGAATCGCGCACCTGCGCCGAAGAACTCGGGGATCTTACGGCAGGTTTCGGCGATCAAGGTGCGCGCCGGCCCTGGAATCCGCAAGAGCAGCTCGCGGGCACCTGGGCGGTAGACGAGCTGGGGAGGAAGCCGCATGGGCGGCTCGCCGCCTCCCGTCAACAGCGCTTGCGGCAACGGCTTGGCGCGAGGCGGGGAATCGTCGTCTCTCGGAACGTAGGCCACGGCACTCACGCAACGACCTCGGAGGTGAAGAGGGTGGCCAGCCGTCGAACATCGTCGTCGACACGCAACGCGCCGTCCACGAAGATCCTCCCCAGCGTCGGAGTCAGCAGAGGGACTTGATGAAGGCGTCGCTCGTCGATCAGGAGCCCCAGCGTTTCACCCACGATCTCAGCCGGCTGCGGAAGCGGAGCAACGCTCTTGTTCACCAGGACGTGGGCGGCCCCGAACGTGCGCGCTTGTAGGATGACGTTCTCGTAGACGGGCAGCAGATCGTTGTCGTCCGGCGTCGTGACGACGTAGACCCGCGCGTCCCAAACGACGTCGCCGCTCGTCCAGTCGGGGTACCCTTCGAGCCGCTCTCGTTGCTGGATCGCGCTGGCGAGTCGCAGCATCTCCGCACCGAAGCCGAAGAGCCCGGGAGGCAGATCCACGACGACGTCCGAGACCTCGGGCCACTGCACCGACAGACGATGGAGGACAACCGTCATAGCGCCCATCCAATCGTACGGTTCGAGGGTGAACCATCGCAGGCTCTCCACGACGTCCTCACGAAGGGCGGAAGAGGGCAAGTACCAGACGTCGTCATCGGCTTCGTGGTGCCACAGCAAGCCGTCGATTCGTGGATCCTTCAGCTCCTCCGCCTTTCCCAGAAGGAATGGCCGAAGCGCGTCGTTCAGAAACGGCGGAGGTAGCCCGCGCTTGTCCCTGGAATCGCGCCGGAGCCGCCGGAGGCGCTTGACATCTTCGCGCGACAGGAACCTGCCGGTGGGCGCCGCCTCGATGTCAACCGTCCCATCCGAGAGCAGCGTTGCGTCGGGTGCGAGCAGGCGCAGGCCGTCCGCGAGCGAAGTGCCGGTCATGTCCGCATCGACGACGACCGGGAGGCGGTCGCGCCCCTCAGCGAGCAGCTTGGCGCACGTGACCGCGAGCGTGGACTTGCCAACGCCCCCTTTGGCCGACGCAAAAACGTGTAGAGTGATCTCCCTCGGCATAGCGCTCGTCCGGGCGGGCATGGGACGTCTCTTCGCCGGGTCACTACCGCTTCTAAGCATGCGCTGCAAGTCGCTTCGCCCTTCGACAGCGGGAGGAAAGCCTCCGCGCAAAGCCATTCCGACCTGTCAAGAATTCCCGCCAACGACCGGCAGTTCACGTAACGTACAAAAGTGCGGGGCCTGCCGGCGAGCGTGCGCGTTGCGCTCGATGACGGGTGGAAGAGCTGTATCGAGGCGCCGCTCCGTATCCGGTCCTACGGGGAGCTACGCGCGCACCTGACCAGCGAGGCGTGAGGGAGTCGCCGCCGCGAGCGCGCCTCGGGGACGCCGGCGCCGAGGCGGCCACCGCCCACGTCGTCGATCTCGGAGCGAACGACGCCGCGGAGCGGCACGCCTGCCTTGCCCACACGCTCGGTCGCCTGGCTTAGCAATGCTTTCGTTTCCCTTCAACCCTCGATCGGGTACCTCCTCCTCCGATCCCGGCTGCCCGGGGCCTCGCGCCGTGGATGCCGTGGTGATCGGGGCGGGCCCGAACGGGCTCGCCGCGGCCGTCGCGCTAGCCGGCGCCGGGCTCGCGGTGCGCATGTTCGAGGCGCGCGACACGATCGGCAGGGGCGCGCGCACGGCCGAGCTCACGGGCCCCGACTTCCGTCACGACGTCTGCTCCGCCATCCACGCCACCGCGGTGTTCTCGCCGTTCTTCCAGATGCTGCCGCTCGCGGAGCACGGCGTCGCGTGGATCCACGCCGAGGCGGCGCTCGCCCACCCGCTGCCCCACGGCAGGGCCGCCCTGCTCTATCCGGATCTCGGCCGCATAGCGGAAACGCTGGACGAGGAGGACTCGGCGTCCTGGCGCGACCTGTTCGCGCCGCTCCTCGCGCAGGGCGACGCGCTGCTCGCCGAGCTGCTCGGCCCGCGGCGCCTCCGGCCGCGCCACCCGCTCCTGCTCGCGCAATTCGGCATCTCCGGCGTCCGGTCGGCGGCGGGGCTCGCGCGCGACACCTTCCGCGGCGACGCCGCGCGCGGGCTGCTCGGTGGCTGCGCGGCGCACTCGTTCCTGCCGCTCGAGGCGCTGTTTTCGGCGTCCTTCGGCCTCGCGCTCGCGCTCGCCGCGCACGCGGCGGGCTGGCCGATCGTGCGCACCGGCTCGCGGGCGCTCATCGTCGCGCTGGCGGCCATCCTGCGCGCGCGCGCGGCGGCGAGATCGAGACCGGCCGCGTGGTCTCCTCGCACGGATGGCCCCGGGCACGCCGGCCGGGCGCTCCGCATAACCGGCAGGCGTGATTGCGAGCGCGCTTTCCGGCAGGCGCCGTACTACAATCGCCGACGTGAAACCGTGCCCCTTCTGCGCGGAGCAGATCCAGGACGCCGCGATCAAGTGCCGCTTCTGCAGCAGCATGCTCGATGAGCGAGCGCCCGTGGCCGCCACGGCCCTCGCTGCGCCGCTCGCCCCCGCTCCCGGCGCGCTCACCCCCGCCGCCCCGGCCGGCGGCGCGCTCGCCCCCGCGCCGGGCGCGGCGCGCGTCCTCTTCGAGGGGACTCCGAGCTGGAAGGCGTGGTTCTGGTCCTACCTGGCGGCGGGCGTGCTCTCGCTCGTGCTGGTGGGCCTCATCTGGCTCGGCATCCTGCACTGGAAGCGCAAGAGCCTCCGCTACAAGATCACCGATCGCACGATCGACTACGAGGCCGGCCTGCTCACGCGCCGGATCGAGACCCTGCAGCTCTGGCGGGTCCTCGACATCGACCTCCGCCAGACGTTCATGCAGCGGCTGCTCGACGTCGCGGAGATCCGCGTGTTCACGAAGGACGCGAGCGACCCGGAGCTCGTCATCCGGGGGCTGCCGGCGTCGCGCGAGCTGTTCGAGGCGCTCAAGAACGCGGCGGAGCTCGCGCGCCAGCAGCGCGTGCTCGGCGTCGTGCAGTGAGCCCGCCCCACGAAGCCTAGATCGGAGCCCGACCATGCCCCCGAGGCGATCCCCTCTCGACGAGCTCCCGGACGTGCGCGACGGCCTGACCCGCGCCGAGCGCATCATCCTCTGGAAGCTCTCCGAGCTCGAGAAGGAGTTCAACGGCCGCAACGTGCCCACGGCCACGCTCTACGGCCGCGTCGTCGAGCACATCGACCTCTCGGTCCCCGAGTTCCAGCGGCTCATGCAGCGCCTCGTCGGCGTGCGCTGAGGGCGCCACGCACGGCGCGTCACGCCCCTCGGCGAGCTCGCAGCGCGCACCCCGTCCTGTGACGGACGACCGCGGAGAACTCGCCGGGCGCTGCCGCCGGGCGACCCCGAGCGCCGCGCGGCGGACCTGGCGGTCGCTCACGCCGGGCCGCCGGCCGTGAGCCGGCTGGACGTGCGGTGGCGCGCGCTCCTCGATGCCGGCGCAGCGCGACGGCGCGGCGGAGCAAGCTGCGCGAGGCCGCGGCGGAGCGCGACGCGCGCGGGCGCCGGGTCATCGGAGGCTGCATGGCCACGCAACCTCCGAACGCGCGGCGAGAATCCCCGATCGGCCTCTATCGCCGCCCCTCGCCGCTGCTACTCGCAGCCCCGCTCCTCTTCCGGTTCCGGTCCGGGCGAGCTGCAGCCCCGCAGGCTGACGGCGGCATGGAGGCGGGCCTCTTCGATGCGTGGATAAACGATAGAGGACGTCGGCCGTGAATGGCTCCTCTTACCGATTACCGAGGACCATCGAAGAGGGTCGTGACCGACGCCTGACCCGTGTCGATTCTCCTTCTTCGTCGTCGATCTCCCACGTTGGCGGCCGGTGGACGGCAAGAGCGCGAGCGCGGAGGCCGCGCGGATCAGCGCTACGCCTTTGACGCCGGCGCCTGTGACGATGAAGACAAGTTTGATGAAGCCGCGCTCAGAGCCTGCCCGTCCCGGGCTGCCACGCAGGGTCATGGGAAGACGAGCACCCCTCCGCACGCCGGAGGCTGGAGAGCGGAACAATGGCGGATCCCAAGGAAAGCGACGCGAACGAGCCTCCGAGCGGCCGAAACGTGCGGCCGATCAGCCCTTCCTTCTATGGCAACTACGCGGAGAAGTGGGCCGTGATCGTGGGGATATCCAGGTACAAAGATGCGGGCCTCAACTTGAGATACGCGGCTCGCGACGCGGAGGACCTGGACAAGCTCCTCAAGACGAGCTGCGGCTTCAAGAGCGCCAATGTCCAGCTCCTGCTCGATGAGCAGGCGACGACAGGCAGGATCACCTGGGCGCTCCGGAGCTTCCTCAAGAAAACTGCCAGGGACGATATCATCGTCCTCTACTTCGCGTGCCACGGCCAGCCGGACGTGGGGGCTCGAGGCAACATCTTCTATCTGATCACATGGGACACCGACCCCAGAGACGTCGGGTCCACGGCCCTGCCGATGCGGGAGGTGCAGAACGCCCTGAACGACTACGTGCTGGCCGAGCGAGGGCTCATCCTGGTCGATACCTGCCACGGCTCGCCGATCGGCGGCTCGACGCGGGCGCGGAGCGTCGACGCGGGCGACGTGATGAACCAGCAGGCGGAAGCGCTCAGCAAGGCGCAGGCGGGGATCGCGACGATCTCGTCGACGCGAGCGAACGAGACGGCGCAAGAAGGCGCGCAGTGGGACGGCGGCCACGGCGTCTTCACCTACTTTCTCCTCAAAGGGCTGCGCGGCGAGGCCGCCGAGGACGACACCGGCAAGGTGACCGTGAGCAGCCTCTACGATTACGTGAGCAAGAACGTGACGGAGGCCACGGAGCCCACGCCGCAACACCCCTGGATCAGCGGAAACGGCTTCGACAACAGCCTGCCACTCGCCTGGAGGTCGACGCTCGACATCGAGGAGCGGCTGGTGCTCGGCCGCCATCTCGCCGACATCGCGCGGCTCCTGGCCGATCGGGTCAGCATGGACCTGGCCAGCGCGCTCTTCGTCGAAAACACGGTGGACCTCGGCCTCGCGCGCCTCGATGCCGGGGACGTCGACCGCGCCATCCCGATCTTCCAGGCCGTGGTGAGCCAGGGCGGAGAGGGCGCCGTCGAGTCGGCGTACTACCTGGGCCTCGCGCTCGCGAAGGCGCACGGCGAGGGCGCGGCAAGGCAAGCTCTCGAGCTCTTCCTCGCGAAGGCCCCCGACGACCCGCGAGCGACCTTTGCGCGCGATCTCTTGACGAATCCGGAGCGCCGCGCGAGCGCGGGCACCCGGCGCGCGCTGCTGATCGGCGTCAACCACGATGCCCGGGGGACGAGCGAGGACGTGGGGGAGGAGAAAGACGCGCGCTCGCTCCGCGAGGTCTTGATCGACCGGTGGGGCTTCGCCGCCGGCGACGCGACCTTGCTCTGCGGGCCCCAGGCAACGCGTGACGGCATCCTGAGCGCGCTGCAGAAGCTCGTCGATTCAGCGTCCGAGGATGACGCGGTGGTCGTCTTCTACAGCGGCATGAGCGGCCCCTCGCCCGCCGGAGCCTCCATGATCCTTCCCTACCGCGTCAGCAGCGGCGGCGCAGCAGCGGACGCCGGGCCCCCCGACGCGTCGATCGCGCAGGACGAGGTTCATAGGAGCCTCCAGCGCATCCGCTCACGGCGCAAGACGCTCATCCTGGACACGAACATATCGCCGAAGCTGATCGAGCTCGCCCGCGGTGCATCCTACGCCGCCCTGTTCGGAGCCGGCGCCGGACAGTATGCCATCACCGTGCCCATCGATGAGCGCTACGGCCGCCGCGGGCTCTTTTCATGGGCGCTGGTCGAGCAGCTCAAGACGGCGCTACCTGGCACCACGCTGGACGAGCTCAGGGACAGAATCGCGGCGACCATGCACACACGTTGGAGCAAGCGTCAGCAAGATCCGCACCTGAGCGGGACAGGACCTCTGTCCCACCGCCTCGATCCGGTGAGCATTGACCATCTCACCCTCTTCGAGCTGAGCCGGCGCCGACGCTTCGACGGGTTCGCGCGCCACGAGCTCGAGGCGCGCTACGCTGCGGTCCTTCGCACGTTCCCCGCGCCGCCGCCCGAGCTGCACTACGCCGCCGGTCGCGGCTTCCTCGAGCAAGGAGCGTACGTTCGGGCAGCGGAGGCGCTGGCCGCGTCGGCGAGCGCGCGCGCGCCCACCGAGCCGGAGGCGCTCATGGCGGTCGGCGTCGCCCAGATCGGCGCTGGACAGCGGGAGGCCGCGGCCGGCTCGCTCCATGGATACCTCGGCGCCTTTACCCCGACGGAGCAGGCGCCGCTGGCAAAGGACGTGACCACGCTCATCACGCGGCTCGAGCAAGGCAACCGCTTCGCTGTCATCGTCGGAATCGACGCGTATGGCCATCCGGGCGTGCCCCGCCCCCGGGGCGCGGTCAACGACGCGCACGCGCTGGTTCAGGTGCTCATCGATCGGTACGGGTTCCTGTCGGAGAACGTGTGCTTGCTCCTCGACGGCGCCGCGAGCCGCGCCACGATCGTCGCGGCGTTCAAGGACCTCGCCGCGAGGCCGGAGGACGCTGCCGCGCTCTTCTATTTTGCCGGCAACGGCTCCTTCGACGCGAAAGGTGATCCGACGATCGTGAGCGCGGACGGGCGGAGCGAAGGCGTGCTCGACATCGCGCTGCGCGAGCTCGACGAGCTCGCCGGTCGGGGCTCGGCGCGGCTCGTCACCATCATGGACGCCGGCTGGACGAGCAGGACATCCGCTGAAGGGGCGAGGTACGTCGAGGCGGATCCGCGGCCGGTCCCGCTTCGACGCGTCCTGATCGGGCCCCGGGGCTTCGAGGTTCCCCCCCGCGTCGGCAGGCTGACCGCGCTCAATGGATCCATCAACATGGCAAGCACGAGCGACGACTGGCCGATGGTCGAGAAGCTCATGCCCCTGTCGCCGCCCGGCTCCGGCGACGCGGTTCACGGTCTCTTGACCTACGAGATGGTCAAGGTGCTGAGAGCAGCCCAGCCGACCGCGCTGACGTGGCGAGGGCTGTTCGGGATGATCCCGGCGACCCTTAACGTGGACATCACCGGAGAGGGAATGGAGGAGATCGCGTTCGACGACAGGCTCCTCGACAGCGCCCGCGCGTGCCTCACGAACCTCGATCGCGAGCCGGCCCGCCGTGCGCTCGCCGTGCTCGAGCGCGCTGACATACCCAACCGACTCCTGTGGCGTGGGATCGCCTACTCCATGCTTGAGAACTACAAGGACAGCATCGAGGCGCTCGAAGCGTTCATCCAGGAAAAGGAGGGGAAGCTGTCGACCGCGGCGCACTATCACCTTGGCCGCGTGCTCTTCAGGAGCAGGCGTGACCTGGACCGCGCAGTGAGCGAGCTGCGATGGGTGACGCAGCAGGATCCCACGGACTCCGCCGCGTTTCTTTATCTGGGCAGGGCGCTCCGTGCCCGCGCCAGGAGCGACATCCGAGGGGAGGCGGCGATGGCCTACGCCAAATACCTCGAGTCCGGCGCGCCTCCCGGCTACGAGAACGAGGCATGGAGTTTCCTGACAGCGAGAGGAGAGTAGCGCGCCTAGATCTAAATGGTCGAAGCGCGATCATATCGACTTCATCAAGATCGCCTATCCCAGGTGATCTGCGCCGAAGCCCGACATCGATAATCCACCCGTTCGAGAGACCTCATGAACGACCAACGCAGCTCCGGCCCCCACGACGCGAGGATGAGCGAACCGCGGACGTCGAGCCCGACGTTCCGGGCCTTGCTCATCGGCATCGACTTCTATTTTCGGAACTCTCTCCCGAACGGCGCGACGTACTTGTCGCTGCACGGCTGCGTGAGCGACGTCGACCGCGTCGAGAAGGCCCTGCGCGCGCGGGTGACCATGCCGCACGACATCAGGACGCTCCTCTCGTCAAACGTCGGGGACGAGGTGCCCGGTGGGCCGGAGAGCGCTTGGCCTACCTACAAGAACATGAAGGCGGCGCTGGATGGGCTGCTCGCCCGTACGCAGCCGGGCGACCACGTGTACATCCACTACTCCGGCCACGGCGGCCGCGTGCTCACGAAGTTCACCGACCTGAAGCCCGGCGGGTTTGACGAGACGCTCGTGCCGACCGACATCGGCGACGGCTCGCGCTACCTGCGCGACCTCGACCTCGCGTATTACCTCGACCAGCTCACGAGGAACAACCAGGCGACCGTGACCATCGTGCTCGACAGCTGCCACTCCGGCGGCGCGACGCGTGGAGTCAGCATCGCGACGCGCTGCGCGACGGGCGCCCGCGAGGGCACGGATCCCACGCTCGATACAGCGGAGCGCCCGACGGACGGCGTAGCCCCCGACGACGAGCTGTTCGCCGCGTGGACGCGGCTCGCAGCGACGGGCAGCGGGCGGCGCGCGGCGATCGCCACGACCTGGCTCCCCGAGGCCAGGGACTACGTGCTCCTCGCGGCGTGCCGCGACGTGGAGACCGCGCTCGAGGTGCGCTCGGAAGGTGGCCAGTCGACGGGCGTGCTGACCGCGGCGTTCCTAGAGGCGCTCGAGGGGCTCAGCAAGGACCAGACCTGGAAGGCGCTCTACGAGGGCGTGCTCGCGAGCGTGCACGGCAAGTATCCGTCGCAGACTCCCCAGCTCCTGGGTCAGGAGGAGCGGCAGGTCCTCGGGGCCGAGCTGCGGCCGGTCGTGCACACGGCGAGGGTCGACGGGATCGACGCTCCGAACCGGAACGTGAAGCTGAGCGCCGGTCTCGTGATGGGCACCCCCGTGGGCGCGAAATTCGGGATCTACCCCCCGGGGACCACGGACTTCACGCAGGTCAACCTGCGCGCGGGAGTCGCCACCGTCTTCAAGGTGATGGCCGTGGAGAGCTGGGCGTCGCTGGAGGAGGGCGCCGCGATCGATGCTGTAGCGCTGGGCGCGCCCGCGCTCCTCGAGGACCTGGGAGCCATCGAGCTGCGGCGAGCGGTCAACCTCTTTCACCGGAACGACCTGCCGCCCGAGATCGATCAGGATCAGGCGCTCGGCGCCGTGGGCGCGGAGATCAAGACGAGAGGGCGAGGGTTCCTCGAGCTCGTCTCCGGCGGGACACCGCACTACCAGGTCGCTCTCGACAAGGATCGTCGCTACGAGATCTGGGACCCGTCGGGAGAGGCCATCCGGAATGTGGGGACGGTGGCGATCGGCGCACCGGATGCCGCCAAGGTCGTCGTCGATCGGCTGATCCATCTCCTCCGGTATCAGGCCATCCTGAAGGTCGCCGATCCGACCTCGGGGCTCAAGGACCGTATCCGCATCGAGCTTCTCGCCCCGCCGCAGGGGTGGTCGGAGAGCAGGCCGCCCGAGGGCGGGACCGTGATCAAGCCGGACGGCGACGCGTGCGTCATCGAGCCTGACAACTGGCTGTTCGTCCACGTCGTGAACGAGAGCGACAGCCCTGTCAACATCGCCGTCGTCGATCTCGGCGATGACTGGGGGATCCGTGCCCTCGAACCTCCGCCGCCTGAGGGGCACATCCTCCCCACGCGGCGATATTCCACCGTGGACGCCAGGAGCGAGGCCCGTTTTGCGTTGCAGTTCTTCCTTTCCCAGGGGCGCGCCTCGTCGCTCGACGTCATCAAGATCTTCGCGACCCTCGGCGATGCGGATTTCTGGTGGCTCCTGCACACGTCGATCGACAGCCCCGTGACCCGGTCGCTGGCCACGAGGGACGCGGCCGCATACGACGCGCTGTTCCGGCTACGCGAGGCGCTCGACGCGGAGGAGAACACGCTGCGCGACGTGCGCCCCAGGTCAGCGCCGGGTGAGGCGTGGACCGCGAGACAGCTCCGCGTCGTCACGCGGCGGAAGTGAGCCTCGATGGAGCGGGTACGTGACACGGAGTGCCTGCTCGTCCCGGCGCGCGACGCCCCTCGTCAGGCGGCCCGCTGCTCGAGCGCGGCCCGCAGCGCCGAGACGGAGGCGCTGCGCAGGTACACGACGGGCGCCCCGTCCGCCGCGAGCGTCTGCATCTGATCGCGCAGCGCGTGCGAGACCATCGTCACCATGATCACGATGAGCGCGATCCTCCCCACGCCGTGGCGCGCGCCCGGCGGCACGCGGTTCTCGTAATGGCGCAGCGACCAGCCGTGCTTCTCGACCACATCGCGGTAGCGGCTCGACATGCCGCCGCTGCCCCCGATGACGAGCACCGTCTGATCCTCGCGCTTCCTGTCGACCGCCTGGGAACGCCGCTCCGCCTTCATGCCGTGTCTCAGAGCAAGGCGTAAGCCACGCTTCTCGAGCGGTCATCTCGGCGCAAAACCCGTCGTTCTGGTCTATTCCCGGGGATTTCCGGGCAAATTGTCGGTGAGGCGCCGGGACCTTTGTCATCGTGACAGGGCGACCGCGCGGGCTCCGCAGTGCTGGCCACGAGGGCGCGCGGGCGCGCCGGCGCTGTGGTACGAGAGCGGCCCGCCCTCTCCTGCCGCCATGCCGTCTCCCCCCGCACCGCCCAGCGACGCGCCCCCGCCCGGCACCGTCGAGCGCTGGGCCTGGGATTACGTCCTCTCGACGGACCTCGAGCACAAGCTCGCTCCGCCGCCCGTGCCCTCCCTCTGGGAGTCGGATGCCAAGCTGTCGGCGCCGGGCGCCGCGCCCGCCCCGCCGCGGCGCCTCGAGCGACCTGGACGGCCCGCCGCGCTGCGCATCTCGGAGCGCGCGCAGAAGAGCCCGGGGCCCGAGGCGCTGCGCAATCCGGCGCGCCGCGCGCAGCTCTTCCATGCGTTCCTGCACCACGAGCTCCAGGCGGCGGAGCTCATGGCCTGGGCGCTGCTCGCCTTCCCCGAGACGCCGCGCGCCTTCCGCGGCGGCCTCGTCAGGATCGCCCTCGACGAGGTGCGCCACATGCGGCTCTACGCCGCGTACCTCGCCGCGATCGGCCACCGCTTCGGCGACTTCCCTGTGCGCGACTGGTTCTGGACGCGGGTGCCCGCCGCCGCGTCGCCCGCGCAGTTCGTGGCCGTGATGGGCATGGGCCTCGAGGGGGGCAACCTCGACCACACGGCGCGCTTCGCCGAGCGCTTCCGCGCCATCGGCGACCTCGAGGGCGCCGCGCTCACGGAGCAGGTCGGCGCGGAGGAGATCCCGCACGTCCGCTTCGGGGTCCGCTGGTTCCGCCGCTTCACGCAGGCGAGCGGGACCGCCGGCCAGGCCGCGCCTTCCACGTCTGCCGCAGGCGCTCCGGCCGCCACGGGCGGAGCCGCGCCTCGTGGGCCGGACGACGCCGCGCCGCCGCCCGGTGCGAGCGATTTCGAGGCCTGGGTCCGTCACATCCCGCCGCCCCTCTCGCCGCTGCTGATGCGGGGCGAGCCGATGAACCGCCGCGACCGCAGCCGCTCCGGCCTCTCCGAGCCGTTCCTCGACGCGCTGGCCTCATGGACCGAGCGAGCGCCTGGGTCCTGAACTTCGACGCCGACGAGGAGCTGGCGCGCCCCGCGGGGTACACCCCGCGCGCCGCGGTCGCCGGCCGGGCGCCCGAGCTCGCCGGCCGGGTCTCGGCCCTGCTGCGCCCCGGCGACGTCGTGCTGAGCCCCGAGCTCCCCTCGCCCCTCGTGCCGCCGGCGCCTCCTGGAACGCCGCTCGTCGGCCGCGCGTGGTGCCCAACGCCCCGCGCCCGGCGCCTCCTCGACCGCGCCGGCGTCGCCCTCGCGGAGGCGCCGCCGCTCGACGTGCTCCGGCGCGTCAACCACCGGAGGTTCTGCGCGGACCTCGGCCAGACGCTGCCCGGCGCGCGCTACGTCGCCTCGCTGGCCGAGCTCGAGGCCGCGATCGCGGAGCCCACGCCGACGGGCCACTGGCTGCTCAAGCGGCCGTTCGGGTTCGCCGGGCGCGGCCGGCGCCGTGTCGCCCGCGGCGCCCTGCTGCCCGACGCGCGGCCCTGGGCCGTCGCGTCGCTCGACCCTGCGTCGCCGGACAGCGGCCTGCAGGTCGAGCCCTGGGTCGAGCGCCGCGGCGACTTCTCGCTGCACGGGCACGTCGCCCGCGGCGGCGCGGTGCGCCTCGGAGACGCGTGCATCCAGCGCTGCGACGCGAACGGGGCGTACCTCGGGGCCTCCCTGGCCGGCGAGGGCGACCTCGGCGACGGCGAGCGCCGGGGGCTCGTCGAGGCCGCGCTGGAGGCGGGGCAGGCGCTCGCCGCGGCGGGCTATTTCGGGCCGTTCGGGATCGACGCCTTCCGCTGGGAGGGCGAGCGCGGCGCGCTGCGCTGGAACCCGCGGTGCGAGATCAACGCGCGTTACACGATGGCGTGGGCCATCGGCATGGGCAGCGCGCGGCCTGATCTGGAGTGACCGAGGCCGTCCCCCAGGGCAGCGAGCACGAATTCTGGCAGCGGCGCCCTGCAGTCGAGCGCAGCGTCCTCCGGAGCTGCTCTCTTCCTCGCGCCAGACGCTCCTGGATCGTGCTGGGGTCCTGACCGAGCTCGGCCGCAATCTCCTCCACCGTATGTCCCAGAGCGGCGTCCACCACGACGTCGCGCAGCGCAGGATCGATCCGGTCCAGGTGGCGGAGGCTGAGCCGCGCCTCCACCTGCCCGAACGGCGACGGCATAGGGTCATCGATCGCCGCATGCGCATACGAATCGCGGCCTTTCTCCCACCAACGCTGGAACTCTCTGTAATGCGTCGTGTGGTGCCACACGACCACATCCAGCCAGCGCCTCGTGGCCTGCTTCATCGACAGGTGCTCGCGCGCAGGGACCGCTCCTGCCTCGACTGTCCTCCATACGGAGAGCAGGATATCCTGCATCACGTCATCTCGGTCGCACTCTGGAACCTGGAGCCGGCGCAGCCTGTCCCTGATCATGGGCCTTTGCTGCACGATGGAATCGAATGCAACGCGCACCTCGGGGCGCATGCCCACGTCCACCGCATCCGAGGCACGGTGGCGCTCACCCATGGCTCCCGACTCCCGGAAGTGTCGTGTTCAGCGGAGAGCGCTCTGCGTCCTCCCAATCGGACGCGCTGGCGGAGCTCGCCCCCGCTTCATCACGCTGCAGTGGGAAGCTCGTCAACGTCGCAGCTCGCCCGGCGAGCTCCGCCCCTGCGGGGGCGCGGACAGGGATCGGCGATCGAAGCCGCGGCACCGGTGGCGGCGGGAGCTTCGCCCGCGGGCTCCTGGCCGCGAGCTCGGGAGACGGCACCACGGGCGGAGGAACGTCGAGCGCGCGAGGAGGCATCGTGGGCGGAGGCGGCGGCACCGAGCTCGGCGCCGGTGACGATGCCGACGCGGGACGCGCCGAGCTCTCGCGCCTGGTGACGGGCTCGCCCACCTGGATCACCGCGGTCTCCTCTGCGTCGGTCCGGTAGTCGTCGTGCAGCCGCCACAGGCGCTCCCAGTACCGAGCAGGCGTGCCGGTGAACGCCTCCAGCTGCCGGGCAAGGCCGGGCGTCATGGGAAGGTCGCTCCTGAGCAACCTCTCCACCTCCCTCGACGATAGCCCCGTGCTCTCGGCCAGCTTTCTCCTCCACGAAAGGTTCGTCGCGCAGAGCGACTCGAGGACCCTGCCTGGCCTGGGGACGGGGCGCGCGCGGACGTCTGTCAGCTCTGCGAGCGCCGCATCGAT
The DNA here is from genome assembly GCF_051525235.1 of Sorangium sp. So ce124. Taxonomy (NCBI): domain Bacteria; kingdom Pseudomonadati; phylum Myxococcota; order Polyangiales; family Polyangiaceae; genus Sorangium; species Sorangium sp. So ce124. Next base: position 1,426,497 of record NZ_CP150312.1, on the reverse strand, counting down.
GTGACAGTCCAGCAGGCGCCGGTATCGATCCCGCTCCGCCGCTGCCTGCTCCTTCGCATCGGTGAGGGCTGCCGCCTCGTCATCCTGCGCGTGCTCGCGCGCCTCGCGAAGCCCGCGCTCGCGTCCGAGCGCTTCGCGCGCGGTGACCGCGAAGCCGATCGCGACGCAGGCTATCATCGCGAGCCCGAGCGGCGAAATGAGCCACATCGCACCGAGCAGATCCTCCATCGTAGTCATCGCGTTTCGTTTCCTGGACCTGACCGTTCTTGTCGGGAACAAGGCGGATCGAAGCCTTGTGGTGTCCAAAGACATCACAAGCGTCACCGCCTGCTTGCCGTCAGAGCACTGCCGGGGGCTCAGCGCAGCTGTCGGAGCATTGCCTCGCGCTCGGCGGCGAGCAGCCCATCGGGGAACTCCCGCGCGTGGGCGTGCAGCAGCTGGAGCGCCTCGACGTCGGCCATGGCATTGCCGGCCTCGATAGCCCTCCGGGCCTGGTCGATCAGGCTCCTCTCGTGCTCGCTGATGACGGTCGGTCGAATGGCCCTCGCCGGAGACGCGGGCCGGCCGCTGGTCCTGGTCGAGGGAGCGGGCGTGCTGCTCGCCGCCGCCTGCGCACGTGCGCTTCCTTGATCGCTGACCGACGAGCTCTCGTGCGCGATGGGCGCGGCGGGAATCGCGGCGCCGTGCGCGCCGTCTCGCGCAGGGGACGCCACAGCATCCTTCACCTCAGGCGGGGTGACAGGGACGCGGACCACCGCCCCCCCGAGCCATGATTCCAGGTCGGCCAGGGGCGGCACGGCGGAGACGATCGCGCCGGTCAGCAGGACGAGCGCCGACTGAACGAGGATCCTCACCCCCAGATGGCGCAGCGAGGCCACCCACGACGCGCGACGTCCGAAACCCAGCGCGAGCGACAGGAAGGCGCTGTCGTCCCTTCCGTGCGAGCGCTCCTGCGCCTGCCATCGCTCCCGCTGCACCCGGAGCTCCTTGTGCGCCCGCCAGTGTCGCGTCTTCACCGTGGCCAGCGGGAGTCCCTGCTCGGCGGCGATCTCGGCGAGCGGGACGTCCTGGAGATCGTGCTTGATCACGAGATCCCTGTACTTGGGATCGAGCTGGTCTATCAGCTCCCGCGTGAACTCTTCCTGCTGCCGTCTCCGGAGCAGCTCTTCCGGGGTGGGGCACTCGTCTCGGATCTCGCACTCATCGAACGACGTCAGCACCTCGCCGCGGCAGCGGGCGTCACGTACGTGGTTGCGCGCCTGGTTGACGGCGATCGTGACGCGGTACGGGGCTGGGTCTCCCCCCGGGTCGAGCCGCTTGTCGGCCTCCAGCCCCCGCAGCAGCGCTTCCTGGGCGACATCCTCGGCGTTTCGCTCCGGCACGCCGTGGCGCCGCGCGAGGCGCCGGAAGAGCTCGAAGCCGGGGGAGACGGGAGCTGGCTTGTCCACGGTATGCAGCACACTTGAGCGGGTCGAAAGGCTTCAAAGAAATGAGCCGACGAGCAATTTTGGTCGGACAATGTAGACAAATGTAGCATTTATAACCCCATTCAGTCAGGCATGGCGGTCGGCTGAGTGCATTCAATCAACCGACCAAAAATTCTCACCAAAACGGATCTAATCTGGCGATTTCTGTCGGTTGACGCCAAGAGGACGGCATCACTAGCGTGACTGGATGCGTTGCATCGCGCATTCGCTCTCGATCTTTCTTGCGCTCGGGGTCGCGACAGGACTCACGCGCTCGGCCAGCGCGGACGACATTCAAGCGAAGGCGAAACCGAGCGGCAGTTCATCGGTCAAGGACCATGTTCGCCGTGGTCAGAGAGCGCGCACTGCCGGGCTGTGGGTCGAGGCGCACGCTGCCTACAAGGCGGCTTTCGACGCCGCCGACCCGACGACCAGCACCGAGCGAGAGCGCGCGGAGCTCGCCGGCGAGCTCGGCCTTTGCGAGGTCGCGCTGCACAGGTACCGCGACGCGGCCGAGCACCTTGCCAGGAGCCTGGAACAGCGCGAAGCGCTGCCGGACGCGCTCCGGCGGCGATTCGAGGCAGGACAGCGCGAGGCAGCGAAGCACATCGCGACGCTCGTGCTCGGGATCGATCCCCCCGACGCCGAGGTGTTCATCGACGGCGAGCGAATCGACCACGTTGCACGGACCTACACGCGCTTCTTCGAGCCAGGCAAACACATGGTCCGGGCCCGCGCACCGGGCCGTGAGGACGCGCTCCATTCGTTCCTCGCCGTGGCAGGCGCGGAGCATGAGATCACGATGCAGCTGTCCCGTACGGCGGCGAGCAGCGCCAACGAGGCGAGCCGCGCCAACGAGGCGAGCCGCGCCAAGGAGACCGCGACATCGGCGCCGGCCTCCACGCGCAGGTTGCCCGCCGCGCGCGCGCAGACTCCAAGCCCGTGGGCCTCTTGGCCGGGGACGCTGCGCATCACGGGGATCGCCGTCACGACGGCTGGCGTGGCGGTGGGCACCATCCTCATCGTTCGGGCGGGCAAGCTCGATGACGACCTGAGCGCCCGGCGTGACCTGCTCCAGGCCGAGCCGTCATCGAGCGCGTCGATGTGCTGGCACGCGCCTCGAAACTCGCCGTGTGGCGAGCTGGCGCGCCTTCAGGACGCGCGCAACACGTACGGCCGCGCCGGGCTGGCCGCGGTGATCACGGGCGGTGTCCTCGGGGCCATGACCGCCGCGTCATTCCTCACGGACTTCTCGTTCCTGGGATTCAAACCTGCTGGCGATCGAGTCAATGTCTCGCCTGTGGCGAATGGAAGCGAGCTCGGCGCGCGAATCGAGGGGAAATGGTGAGCACGAGGGCGGCCGAGAGAATGGGAGCGCTGACAGGCCGAGGCGCCGTGAGGTCGGTCATCGCCCTCGCAGTCTGCTTGTGGGGAGCCGGTACGCTGACGGCTTGCGCTGGCTATTCCGATGATTGCTCGGAAAAGCTGGCGTGTGCTCCCGAGCCGGAGCCTCCGCTCGACCCGTGCGCGGGAGAGCCCAGCACAGCGCCAGCGCTCGACAAATGCGGCGTGTTCGTCAGCGAGAACGGTGACGACAAGCACCCCGGCACGAAGGATGCGCCCGTGAAGACCTTGCAACACGCGGTCGGGCTCGCCGCGCACGGGCGAGGCCACGGCGAGGCAGCGACCCGGCGCGTGTACGCTTGCGGCGGGAGGTTCGAGGAGGCGCTCGCATTGCCCTCGGGCGTCGATCTCTGGGGCGGGCGGCGCTGCGAAGACGGCGGGTGGTCGTACGAGGGGTCGTTCGGCGGGCCGGATCACCCGACGATCATCGCTCCGGCGGAGGGGATCCCGCTGCGGGTCCTCGGGGGGAACGACGCGGTCATCGCAGGGGACGACGCGACCTCCGTGATCTTCGGCGTGCACGCCGTGGCGGCCGACGCCTCCGCGAGCGATGGAAAGTCGTCGATCGCGATGATCTTGAGTCCGGGTGCCAAGGCAAGAGTGGCGTCGAGCGATGTCATCGCGGGCAACGGCAAGGACGGGGAGGCGGGCAAGGACGCGCTCAGCGTCCGCGCGAAGGACGGCGAGCAGGGGAACCACGGCGCGGACGCATGTACCGCGGACGCCGCCGTGGGCGCCCTGCCCGTCGTGACCATGTGCGACGATGGGAGCGAGTCGACGGGCGGATACGGCGGCGATGGCGGACTCGACGTCGGCCGCGATGGCATGCCAGGAAAGCCGGAGCCTGCGGAAAATCCGCAAGGCTACGGGATTGCGGGGCTCGGCGCGGGCAGCGATCCGTGCACGAAGGGGGGAGACGGTGCGCCCGGTGCCAGCGGTGGCCGCGCTGACAGCGCGGCAGGTGAAGGCTACCTCGACATCCACGGATGGGTGGGCGTCCGGGGTGAGGATGGAAAGAAGGGCGGCGCCGGCCAAGGGGGGGGCGGCGGCGGCGGCAGCAAATCGCGTGGGCCCATGGTTGCGTGTCCTGGAGACCGCCCTCAAAGCGGTGCGGCCGGCGGCTCGGGGGGGAGCGGGGGTTGCGGCGGCCAGGGAGGCCGGGGCGGCGGCTATGGCGGAGCGAGCATCGCCATCGTTGCACTGGAGGACTCGGAGCTAGAACTCGACGCCACGAAGGTTGTCGCAGGCAACGGCGGCAATGGCGGGGTCGGCGGAACTGGTCAACCAGGCGGCGTTGGCCGGTTCGGCGGCCACGGGGGGAAGGGCTTCACTAACACGAACATGTGGGAGGCATGTGCTGGTGGCCTCGGCGGCGACGGCGGCCGCGGAGGTGATGCGGGCGGCGGGCTCGGCGGCGCTGCCGTCGGCATCGCGTACGTGGTCCCCCATCTGGCCATCCTGCCCGGCACGACCTTCGAGGTTGGGGGAGCTGGAGAAGGCGGCCCCGCAGGCAACGCCGATGTCAATGAGGAGGTGGGCAGCGGCGCGCGCGGCCCACGAGGTCAACTCTATCGTTTCGGTGCGGCAAACGAGCCGCCCCGTTGAGTCGCTCACCGCGGCGCCGCCGTCGAGGAATACCGATGATGTCAAAAGACACGATGGTCTTGCCCCTTGCCCTCTCTCTCGTCACGGTTGGCTGCGAGAGCGCGCCAGGCCCCATCGGCGCCGATGATCCGCCGTGTGCGCTCACATCGTCGTGCCAGGACGAAGCACCGCCGGAAGCCCTCTGCCTCGAGCACCTTGCGGCCGATCGGTTCGACGACGGCTGCGGCATATTCGTCAACACTTTTTTCTTTGGCGGCGATGACGCGAATCCAGGCACCAAGGCCAAGCCGGTTGGCTCGCTCCGGCGCGCGATTGCCCTGGCGCGCATCGGTCGAGGAAGGGTGTTCGTGTGCAGCGACGTCTTTGAAGAGTCCGTCATCCTACCCTCTGGCGTGGACCTCTACGGAGGCCTTCATTGCCAGACATTCGAACGCTTCAAAGAGAGTGTCACGACCGGCATCACCATCCGGGAGCGCCCATCTCCCATTGTTCTGACGGTCGAGCCGGCAGGCGCAGGCGACACCGGGGCGGCCGATGGCGTCTCGACGATCGACCACGTCGACATCTCCGGCGGAACCCATATCGGGATGCTCGTTCGTTCGGGCTCCGCGGTCGAGTTCACCCGGGGCGCGATCCACGGATCCTACGGAGTTGGTGGCGGCCATGGCGAGAGGTGGCCCGGGTTGAATCAAGCCCCGGACGGGCGGCACGGAATCTACGGGGGGGATGCGTGCTCGGCAGCCACCGTCGCCGGCGGACCCGCGGTGGTGAACCCGTGTGAGGACGGGCTCCCGAGCGTCGGCGGCAAGGGAGGCGACGGGCGCGCCAACGGCGCTGGAGATGGAGAGGCCGGCGAGCCCGTACCCGCGCCGAACCCCGGCCACGAGGGGCAGGGAGGACTCGGCAACCGCGAAGACGGTGGTTGCGCCAGCGGCTTCTCCGGGAAAAGCGGCACGTGGGGCGCGGCCGGCGCAGCTGGCAAGGGCATCGGGCGGCTCACGGAGACCGGATGGGAGGGCGACAAGGCAGCCGAGGGGGGCCGCGGCATGCCGGGCCAGGGCGGTGGCGGAGGAGGCGGGCGTCGCGGCGGGCTCGCTGTGTGCGACGTGGCCTCCAAGGGGGGCGCAGCGGGCGGTTCGGGCGGCGCGGGGGGCTGCGGAGGTCGAGGCGGCCAACCGGGCGGGAACGGCCGTCCAAGCATCGCCATCGCCGTGCTTCACGCCAAGCTGACCGTGCGCGACAGCCTGCTCACGACGGACAACGCCGGGGGAGGTGGTGACGGCGGGCCGCCCGAGCGAGGCGGCGACGGCGGTCGAGGTGCACCGGGCGGGGCCGTGGGGGACGGCACCTGGTCGTGTGGCGGCGGCGAGGGAGGCCGAGGAGGCGACGGCGGCTACGGCGGCCCTGGACGCGGCGGCGACTCGATCGGCATCGCCTACCTCGACGAGGACCAGCTCACGCTCGAGGGCGTCAGGTATGAACTGGGACCGCCGGGCAAGGGCGGAGTGAGCTGGGATTGGTCTGGCGAAGAGATCAAGGGGGAGGACGGCATCGCCGTCAAGACGCTTCGCTTCCGCGAATAGGAATCGACACGCTCGAGTCATTGTCAGCAGCCTGCCGCAGGCGCGGCGCCATACGGTCCCATGGCTGCCCCCCCGCAACGTCAGCGCCTACGACAGCTGCTCTTTGCCTCTCCACCTGCAGGTCATCATTGTGTTGTTAAGCCAATTTTTGTCCTGGTCCATGCGAACCCGGCTGAGCTGCGCTCTGCCTCCCAATCAATTGGAAGATCGAGGACCTCCCGCAATGAAGGGTCAGCGTCCAGGATGTGGTTCATTCCTACCACCCGTGGAATCGCATCGGAGCCGTGGGAATCGCCACACAAAAACTGCCAGATTCCACCCTCGTGCGCCACCAGCAGTACAGGGCGGCTCCCCTCGAAGATGTGTTCGCAAACATATGCTGCACATTCGCAAACAGGCATCGGCTTCTCCACTCCTAAGGCGCCAAAGCCCCGAGCGTCAGGGCAATCCCACCAGCGGTCTACGTCCACCCTAGCCTCCGGTGTTCTATGGGCCAGCACGCCTCCGGCGTCCAGCTGCTCGTGACCCACGCCGGCGAAAGGAACGGACCCGAGCAGCAACCCGGCGACGAACCCTCCCTCGATCTGGACATAGGGGTTCTGCGACCAGTCGATCGGCGCCGTGGTCATTGGCTGGGGCACATACCCGGACGAGTTTCCGGTCGTGCTGACATCGACAGGCGGGGCCGCCGCGCCGACCTCCGCAGCTTCCCGCGGACCTTCTACCAGGTTGGGAACCGTCTTGAGGCATTCGAGGCCCATGCAACCGGACTCGATGATGCGCTGTACTTCGGGATCCGTGGTATACTCCGGATCGGCCGGAACCGGGGGATCCGGTTCGAACCCGCTCGGATCCACGAAGTTGAGCGGGCTGTTGAGCACGTAGCTGTACGGATTCCAACTCTGCCCGAAGGACGGAATCGAAACGATCGGGTCGGTCGTCAAGAACCGCCCGATCCTGGGATCGTAGATCCTGCCCTTCATGTTCACGAGCCCGAGGTCGTCGTCGCTCTCGTGCCCGGTGAACCCCTGCGTCGTCTCGCTCGGGAACGACGCCGGCGGGCGCTCTGCCCACACGGGGTTCCTGCGCTGCCCGAACGGGCCGTAGCTCCGCCGCTCGATCACGTCGCCGTCCTCGTCGGTGACCGCATCGACCGAGCCGAGATGGTCGACATGCACGTAACGGGTGCCGTCGTCCGCTCCTCCCCGGGTCACGATCGCCACCACGCGCTCCGGCGAGTGGACGTGATACCGATGCTGCACGGTGCCTGACGCCGCATCGGTGACCCGCTCGTACAGATCGCCGAAGTAGAGCGTCTCCTTTTCCGGCGTGGTCTTGCGGATCCGCTGCTGGTCGCCGTCGTAGCCGAACGTGATGGTGCTCGCGCCCTGCGTGATGCGCTCCGGCAGATCGAACGGCGTATAGCGCACCGTGGTGCCGCCGGGCCGCGCCGTCTGATTACCGACAGCGTCATGCGCGCAGGTGTCCGTACCCGCGCCGGTGATCGCATGTGGGTGCAGCGGGTCGTCATACGAGAGATCACCGACGTCCGACTTGAAGGTGAGATTGCCGTTCGGGCGGTAGTCGTAGCGGAGCGCGCAGGGCGCCGCCGAGCTCTCGATATCGCCGAAGTACGCGCACGTCAGCCGATGGAGCGAATCGTACCGGAAGCGCTCCGTCGTGTTCTCGGGCTGGAGCGCATCGGTGCGGCGCGTGAGATTCAGGAGATCGTCGAACCCATAGTCCAGGTCTTGCACCTCCCCCGCGCCGCTCTGCGTCGCCATGTGCCTCAGGCGCTGCTTGTCCGCGAAGTACCTCCGCTCCGTGACGGCGCCGTTGCCGAACACCTCCTCCCGGAAGCGCCCCGCATCGTCCACGTCCGTCAAGCGCCAGTAGGCGAGGTTCGTTCCGCTGTCGCGCACGGCGATCACGTGGCCGTGCGCGTCGTGGCCGTGCGCCACGACGAACGGCGTCGCGCCGGCCGGCGCCGGGTACGCGACCGTCTCGACGCGGCCGAGCTCGTCGTAGCCCACCCTGGCCTCCAGGGGAGAGCGCTCGCCGTCGATGCGGAGCGCGATCGTGTCGAGCTGGCTGCGGCCGGTGTACACGTACGTTTTCTCCCCGTCGGGGCTCGCGAGCGTGTGGAGCTTGCCGACGCCGTGCGCCGCGGTGTCCCATGTCCACGTGGTCGTCAGGCGCTCGCCGCCGTCCTGGTCCACACGCGAGCGGGGTCGACCGAGCGCGTCGTACGTCCACGAGACCTTTCGCTCGAGCGCATCGGTCGACGAAATCAGCTCGCCGAAGCCGTCATGGATCGAGACCGTCGTGCCCCGATCGGGATCGTCGAGCTGCCGGACGCGGCCGAATGCGTCGCGCGTCGTGCGCGTCACTGCCTCGCCCGGATCGGTGACCGTGTGCAGCAGGCCAAATGGGCCGTACGCGTAACGGGTGATCCCGTCGGCCGCGTCGGTGATGGTCTTGATGCGCCCCAGCGGGTCCTGCTCGGTCACCGTCACATGATCGAGCGGGTCGGTGACGCGCACCAGCAGGCCATCGTACGCCGTCGTCGTGACCGCGTTCCACGGCGTCGTATGGCGCACCTCGCGGCCTACGGCATCGTACTCGTAGCGATCGTACAGGATCGCGCTCTCGGGCGTGTACTCCCTGACCGGCACCGAGCGCCGCGCGATGCGCTCGCCCAGCGCGTCGTAGCCGATCTCCTGCATGATGCGCTTCGCACCGCCCGAGTTCTCCGACGGCTCCGGTTCGGGCCCGTATCCTAGCCACCGGATCGGGCGGCCGAGGCTGTCGAACTCCACCGTATCGTCGGCACCGCCAGCCGTGGTGCTCCGCTGCCTCGCCCGCCACGCATCCTGCGCCGGGCCACCGTCCTTGGTTCGGGAGAGCGCGACAGTCGTCGTCGTGCCATCCGGGCGCGTCTCGCGGCCGAGCCGCCCGAAGCCGTCGTGCGCCCACGTCGTCACGAGCTGATTCGGATCAACCTGCTTGAGGAGCACGCCTAGCGCGTCGTCGAAGTCCACGAGCGTGGCATGCCCGGCCCCGTTCACGTGCTTCTCGGGGAAGATGCCCTCCTCGTCGAAGTCCACGCTGGAGGTGCGCTTGTGCCCGAAGGCGTCCTCCGCCGTGACGCCGATGATGGTTCCGAAGTCGTCGCGCGCATAGGTGAGCTTCAGCTTCGTGTCCGGCAGGCCATCGTCGCTCTCGGTGGATTCGGTCTCCACCTCGCCGTGGATCGTGCTCGTTCGCTTGAGGGTCCGGCACTGCGACATCCCCGCCGCCGCGCTGCACTCCTTCTGCGTCTCGAGCTGGCCGAGGACCCAGCGCTCGGTGTCGTTCTTGAACGACCGCGTGACCTTGAGCGTCAGGTCGACGCCCTCCGTCCAGACCTCCTCGGCGCGCACGTTGCCGAACGTGTCGAAGTCCGTCACCTTCGATACCGAATCGCGCAGCAGCGTCGCGCCGTCGCCGCCTCGCCCGATCTCCCGGACGTACGCCTCGACAGAGGGCGTCGCGCCGCTCGGGGGCGGATAGACCCCTTGCGCTCGCCTCACCCGGCGCTCGGTGGGTAGCGTGGAGTACGTGGCGCCGTCGTTGGTCGGCACGAGCGTCCGCGTCACGTCGCTGAACGAGAGCTCGATCTGCTCCGGTCTGAGCTGGCTGGGCAGCCCCGGAGCGCCGTGCCACGTCCGCTGCACACTCCCCGCGAAGGGAAAGATCTGCAGCTCGTCGTCGAAGGTGACGTGGTCGTAGACGTCGATCGTCACGGCACCCGTATCCAGATCGGTGACGATCCGCTCGCCGAACCCGAGAAATCCGCGGCCCAGACGGTGGTAGCGTCCGTCGCGGTAGCCGACCTCGAAGCGCCTTGCTCGATCCGCGCCGTTGTTGAGCGCGTACGCGCTGACCACCCGGCGAGGGCCCACGACGCAGCGCCGCGGATAGCCGCAGTCGTCCGCCGCGCTGGACCGCGCGACGTAGAGCGCGCTCCTCCGGTCCGGATCCTCTTCCGCGCCTCCGCTCGTCACCGGCGCATCGATCAGGTGGCCATACGAGATGCTCACGTTGGGCACGAAGCCCGGCTCGGTCGGCTCGTGCGCGTTCATCCCGTCAGAGACTGCGACCAGGAGATCCTGGTCGGCCGAGAGGTTCTGGAAGACGTTGAACACGCCGCCGAGCGGCAGGATCACGTCCTGGGCCCCGTCCCCGTTGAGATCGCCGGTGCGCGGCCCGTGCGGATCGGCGAGCGTGATCGCGTCACCGAGCTTGGCCTCGAAAGGAACCCCTGCGTCGACGAGCTCGAACGGCGGCCCCGCCAGGTCGCCCGTCGCTTGCAGGACGGCCCAGGAGGGGAGGACATTGGAGCCACTCAGCAGCATGCCTGGTGGGACGGGCATGAGGAGATCCTGCCGTCCATCGCCGTTGAAGTCGAGCGGCACCGCCAGGCGGAAAAGCGCGTCCTGGTCCGGGACCCCCAGCACATCGCCGAAGCTGAACGCGTCGACGGTCCGGAACGGCGATATCACGAACGTCGACCCTGTGTTGAGGTAGGTGTAGAGCTGGCCACTAAAGCCGGATTCGACGGCATCGGGCAGGCCGTCGCCGTTGACGTCGAGAAAGACGACGCGGCCCTCGCGCGGCACGACAGGGAGCTTGGTGTCGATGACCCCCCAGCGTCCCTCGCCCCGGCGCATGATCGCCTCGTAGCTATCTTTGATGAGGGCCGTCCCGTCGTCAAACAACCTCACGGAGGGCACGATGAGATCGATCTTGCTGTCGGCGTCGACGTCGAGCGTGTGGAGCTCCATTGCGCAGGGATAGCCGGTGAGCAGCTCGATCGACTCGCCCGTGGGGTCGAATCCCGCGGGCGTCGCGCCGCGCGCGGGCCTCCAGAGGTGGACGGTCCACACGGCGGAGAGCGGGTCCGGCACCAGCTCCTCGGCGTGGTCCTGACACTGGATCAGATCCGGCACCGAGTCGCCGTCGAGATCGGCGAGGTGCACCGAGGCGCCGGCGCGTCTCAGGCTCGGCGGCGCAGGCGTGACCCCGAGCGGGAACGGCCGGCGGATGCCCGTGTCATGGAGCGCGAAGGTCCGGTCCGACTGGGACAGGAGCACGTGCCATGTGGTCTTGGTGTCGAAGACGTCGTGGAGAAAGACGTCCATCTGCCCATCGTCGTTGTAATCGAGGACCGTCCCGAGCTCGGGCTGAAGAAGGGCCGGGTCGGACGGTCCATCCGGATCGGCGACGAACAGCCAATCCTCTAGGAAGGCGAGCTCCGGCGACGCGAGAAAGGACGGCGAGGCGCGTGGCCCGAGGTTGCGCGCCACCCGCCACGCGGTGATCGGATGCGACGGCGTGCTGGGCCCTGCGACGATGTCCGGAATCACGAGATCGTCGAGGCCGTCGGCGTCGATGTCGAACACCATCGGGCTCGCCTTCTCGGAGACCGGCTTGTCGATGTCCGTCGTGAGCCGCTCGAATCCGGGCTTTCCGCGGCTGTACTGAAACCGTGTCGGGGGCTTGCAGACCCCGTCGCTCGCGCACTCCTCGACCTGGGTGAGGAGGGTCCGGCTCGTCGTCGGGCTCAGCTCGTAGCGGAAACCGTAGCTCCGGACCAGCGCGTCGCCCGGACCGAGCATCTGGATCTCCTCCAGGCGAAGCGAGCGCTGGAGCGCCATGCCGCCCGAGTAGCCCGTACGAACCGCGGCCGAGTCCTTGGTCCCGTACACGAATCGCACCGCCCGGGAAGGCTCGAGCGACGGCGTGCCCTCGAAGCCCGTGTATCGAATCTCATCCACCGCGTATTCGGCGGTATGGCCGTCCTCGGCCTCGGCGAGGCAATATGCGTACGTCATGGCGTTGCCGCGGCCGTCTCGGGCCTCGTTCGCGAGCCATGCGCGCGGGACGCCACCTCGCGCGAGCGGCTTGCTGCCCTCGGTACGCCCGTACTCCACGACGCGGCCAGAGGGCAGATACGCCTCGAAGAAGAGCGCCTCGGCGTGCCCACCACCGTCCGGCGGATAGTGACCGACCACCTTGACGAAGGTATCCGGAAACGTCCGGTACTCGATGGTCCCCGGCGCCTGCCTCACGGGCACGAGGCGCTGGCCGTCGAGGCAGAGCCCGTCGTCTCCGTCGTAGCGCACGCCGCGGATCTCCCCGTCTTGCGCGAGGCTCTTCGGACATGGTGTGATCGCGGACAGCCCGGTGAGGGAGAAACCGTTGCCGAGCACGCCGTCGCCGCCGTCGCTGCGGTAGACGATCTGGAGCCCAGGCCCCATGCCCGCACGCGAGGGCGGGGTGGCCAGGTCCATGGTGTACACCGACTCGCCGGTGCTCGTGGTGGAGAACGTCCCCGGGATGGTGCCGGCGGCGACGGTCTCTACCTCTGGCGCGGGGCGGGACGTGGCAGGGCTGTGCGCGCGCTGTGTCCGGCAGGCGACGAGGCCAGGCGGGTCCGGAGGCGGCTCACCGAAGACGCACTGGCACCCGCCCGACCCGAGCACGCAAGCGAGAAACATCCAGAGCGGGATGGATGCCCGGAGCAACCAACGCGGAACTGGCGCCATAGTAGCCTCCCCGGCGGACAGCAGTACCACAGCGTCGCATCGCAGCGACGACGCGATCGGCGTTGCCTACCTCGACGAGGACCAGCCCACGCTGGAGGGGGTTACCCACGATGTGGAACCGCCGGGCATCGGACGCTGGAGTCTCTGACACGGGCGACGATCGGCGCGCCAGCGCCGGCGCGACCCGTGTTAGGATCTCATCATGGCCGAGCTCATGCCGACGCCGGACGCCGCGCCTTCGCATCGCCTCGGAGCGCGTCCGGCGCTCGGGGCACGCGCCCAGGAGCTCTTCGAGGAGCTCTGCCCCTACCGCGGCGACGGGCTGCGCAACCACTGTCTTCGCGTGTTCCACTTCACGATGCTGCTCCTCGAGCGCCGCCGCCAGAAGGCCGATCCCGACCTGCTCTACGCGCTGGCGATGATTCACGATCTCGGGCTGCTGTGCCCGGGCGAGCAGGGCGGAGACTACATGCAGCGCAGCCGCTCGCTGTTCCACCGCGCCTTCGCCGCGAGGTCGTTCGAGCTCTCCCCGTACGACCTGCGCGTGGCCGACGAGTGCCTCCTCTACAACCATCGCTTCCGCCCGACGCCGGCGTTATGCCCTGAATCCACGGCGTTCCGGCAGTCGGTGTGGATGGACCACTCCCTCGGTGTGCGCCGCTACGACCTCGACGCCACGTCGGTGCGCGACGGCTTCGCGCGTTATCCCCGGAGCGACTTCAACGCGGTCCTCCTCGACTTCGCCCGGCGCGTCCTCACGCGCGAGCCCTGGACCCTCGTCGACGGCATCTTCATGTGAGGGGTGGACGGCATGTCGACCCCGCGCGGCGCCATGTTCCAGGACCCCGCCGACGCGCGGCGGCTCGCCGTCGTCGCGATAGCCGAGGTGACCCTTCTGGGGATCGTCGTGTGGAGCGGAGTCGGCGCCCTCGCCGGAGGGCTCCTCTGGGCGGCCGGACTCGCGGGCTGGACCTTGATTGAGTACCTGCTCCACCGCTTCCTCTTCCACCTGCCGGCGGAGCACCCGCTCGCCTTCGTCGGCGCCCGTATCCACCTCGCGCACCACGAGGCCCCTCACCGAACGCCGATCGTCAAACCACCCGCTGCCACGCTCGGGGCCTTCTCTGCCGGCTTCTGCGCGACCGCGGCGGCCGCCGGGGTCTCTCGCGCCGCGCCGCTCTGGGCCGGGCTCGTCGCCGGCTATTTTCTCTATGAGCTCTCCCACCTCGCGGCGCACCTGCTCGGCGAGGCGGAGCACCCTCTTCCAGCGCAACGCCGCCACCACCTCCGGCACCACGCCGCGCCGCGCGCGCGCTTCGGGGTGAGCTCCGCGCTCTGGGACCGGGCGTTCGACACCGGGCGCGAGGCAGGTCGGTGAGCGCGGCTGGACACGGCGGCTCGCCCGACCCTGCCCCGCTCGACGACTCGGGCCGGGCCGAGCTCCGGCGGCGCAGGGTGATGTCGATGCCGCGGTGGTACTCTCCCTGGCTCCACCTCGCGAGCACGGTCGGCCTCGGCTGTGGGCTCGCGGCGCTCTCGCTCACGCGGTTGCGAGGCCTGCGGGCCTGGGAGCTCGCCGCGATCCCGCTTTTCTTCGTCTTTTGCAACGCCGTCGAGTGGCGGGCGCATCGGGGTCTGCTCCACCGGAGGCGGCGCTTTCTCGAGGCCTTCTACGACCGGCACACGCCGGTGCATCACCGCGTGTTCGTCGAGAGCGACATGGCGATCCGCGCACCGCGCGAGCTCGGCTTCGTTCTGATCCCTTCCTACGGCATCGCGGGAGTCTTCGCGCTGACCCTGCCGCTCGCGCTCGCGCTCGGCGCGGCCGGTCAAAGCAACCTCGCGTCGCTCTTCGTGGCGACGTGCATGGCGTACATGGTGCTGTACGAGTGTCTCCATCTCTCGTACCACCTCCCGCCGGACAGCAGGATAGGCCGCAGCCGCCTCGTGGCGCGGCTCCGGCGTCACCACAGCGCGCACCACCGGCCGTCGTTGATGCGGCAGTGGAACTTCAACGTCACCTTCCCGCTCTGGGATCTGGTTCGCGGGACGTACCACCGCGGCGGCGGCGCCGCGGACGCGGCGATCCGGGATGGGCGCTCCAGATCTGCGCTCGAGCGCCAGGAACGGTGATGTCCAGAAGACATGCAGGTCGTCACGAAGGGCAACGAGGTCGGCTGGAGCGCGTACCAGGAGTGAATGAACGCCGGCGCGCTCGCCTCGACCGGCCAGAGCCACGCGATTGTGATCGCTCACATTTTTTCTGATGTCAGCGATGATCCGTCGGTCCACGGCCAAGCTCGACGTCGGATGGCTGGCAAGTCTCCTCCGGAGCGGCGCGTCAAGAGGGCGGGCGCAGGGCCACGGTATTGTTCGATGTGGATTCCAATTTCGGGATCGAGGCTCGCCTCGCGCCGGTTCATTTGAGTTGACATGGACAATGTGAACGTTCACAATTTCGTCTCCGGGTGTCGTTCCGCTTTGTCCCGGGTAGCCGTCGTGCGCACCGGACTCTTGATCCTTTGTATCGGGATCGATCTCTGCGCCGACTCCAACCGGGTGTCGTGAATGCAAGCCATGGCGAGATCGCGGGGGCTCACCCGCGCTGGGCTTGCTCAGGTGGAGCCGATCCAGGTGAGACAATCCTGGCGGAGGGAACAGCATGGCGATAGATAGGACGAGATCGTGGTTCGGATTGACGATGACGGCGTGCCTCGCCGGCGCATGCGGCGGCGCGCAGACCGTCGACACGCCCCCTGCGGCGGCGCCGCCCGCGCCGGCGGCGACCCCCGCGCCGGACGCCTCTCCAGCGGCCCCGGCCGCCAAACCCGAGCCACCTGGTGGTGAAGCCGTGAACGCAAAGCCCGCTTCCGTCTCCAAGGCGCCCTTCGGCAACGCCGATGGCAAAGAGGTCATCCTCTACACGCTCACGAACGCGAACGGCCTGGTCGCGAAGGTGATGACCTACGGCGCGACGGTGACCGAGCTCCACGTCCCCGACAAGACAGGGAAGATGGGCGACATCGTCCTCGGCCACGACAACCTCGACGGGTACCTGAAGAGCAGCCCGTACTTCGGGGCGACGGTCGGCCGCGTGGCCAACCGCATCAAGAACGCGCAGTTCCAGCTCGATGGCAAGACCTACAAGCTCTCCGCGAACAACGGCGCCCACACGCTGCACGGCGGCAAGAAAGGCTGGGACAAGGTCGTCTGGGACGCGGAAGCGACCGAGACGCCGGACGGCCCGTCCGTCAAGCTCACGTACGTATCGAAGGACGGGGAAGAGGGATACCCCGGCACGGTCAACGCGACCACGACCTACACGCTCACCAACAAAAACGAGCTCAGGGTCGAGATGTCGGCCACGACCGACAAGACCACGATCGTCAACATGGCCCACCACAGCTACTTCAACCTGGGAGGGCACGGCTCGGGCTCCGTCGCCGACCAGGAGCTGACGCTGCACGCCGACAGCTACACCCCGCCGGACGCCACCGGCGTCCCCTCGGGCCAGATCAAGCCGGTGAAGGGGACGCCGCTCGATTTCACCGCCGCCAAGCCGCTCGGCAGGGACCTGGAAGCCATGGGCGGCAAGCCGGTCGGATACGACCACAACATGGTCGTCAGCGGCGACCCGCACACGCTCCGCGAGGCGGCTCGGGTCAAGGATCCGAAGACCGGTCGGGTGCTGACGATCGAGGCCGATCAGCCGGGGATCCAGTTCTATACAGGCAACTACCTCGACGGGTCGATCAAGGGCAAGGGCGGCGCGGTCTACAACCAGTACAGCGGCCTGTGCCTCGAGCCGCAGAAGTTCCCGAACTCGATCAACGTCCCGGCCTGGAAGAACGAGGTCATCCTCAAGCCCGGCCAGCGCTACGCGCAGACGGCCGTCTTCCGGTTCACCGCCGAGTAGCTCGTCGACGGTCACCCGCGCGGCCTCGCGGCGCCTGCGCGCTCACACGAACGTCACGATCGGCTTCACGTCCGCCGACCGGCGCGCGAGCGCCCCGGCCCGACGTCGGTGCCGCACACGCCGATGGCGTGCAACGCAATCCAATCCCAGGAGGATCCATGACCCGCTCGATCCCATGCAGTATCTCGCTCCTTGTCGCGCTTTCAATCGCTGCTTGCGGGTCCGACAAAGACGCCGCCGACGGCTCGGGCGGCAGCGGAGGAAACGGAAGCAGCAGCAGCAGCAGCTCTTCGAGCAGCAGCAGCAGCAGTTCTTCGAGCAGCAGCAGCAGCTCTTCGAGCAGCAGCGGCAGCACCTCGGGCGCGGGCGGCACAGACGACCCGAACCCGAGCGGCGGGGGAGGACAGGGCGGGACGGTCGATCCGGTCGGCACCGAAGGCGACGGCGATTTCGAGATCGGGCCCAACTACCAGGACGCCCCGGAGATCAAGAGGATCGACGGCGTTCCCCAGGGGCGGACGTTCGCGTTTTCCCTGTCGTCCCGGGAGAGCGAGATCTTCACCGGCCACGATTCGACGTTGAACGACAACGCCAAGGGGGATTTCAACCGCCGCGTGGAGGTCGCGATCCCCGCGACGTACGTCGACGGCGCGGAGGCGCCGTTCATGGTCGTCCAGGACGCGCGCGACAGGAACGAGATCATCAACACGATCAACAACTTCGTCGCGGACCCGAACAGCCGTTTCCCGAGCGTCATCGCCATCTTCGCCGCGAGCGGAGGGGGCGACTCGTACGGCAGCGAGCGGGGGCTCGAATACGATACCATGTCGGACGCCTATCAGAGGTTCGTCGATACGGAGCTCCTCGAGGCGGTCAAGAACGACCGAGCCGTCCACGCCGCGTACCCCAACCTGAAGTTCACGAGCAACCCGGACGGCCGCGCCACGTACGGATGCAGCTCGGGCGGGGCGGCGGCGCTCACCATGGGCTGGTTCGGCCACGACACCTACCGCAAGATCGTCACCTACTCCGGCACGTTCGTCGACCAGCAGAACCCCATCGCGCCCAGCGAGGCCGAGTATCCCGACGGCGCCTGGGAGTACACGGAGGGGCTCATCCGGGAGAGCCCGCCCAAGCCGTTGCGCGTCTTCCTGCAGGTCGGCGAGAACGACCTCGGCAGCACCAGGGATGAAGCCAGCCACCACAACTGGCTGATGGCGAACCAGCGCGTGGCGGCGATCCTCAAGGAGAAGGGGTATCATTACCGCTTCGTCTACGCGAAGGGCGCCAGCCACTGCGACGGGAGAGTGATCAAGCAGACGCTCCCCGACACGCTGCGCTGGATGTGGCGAGGATATCCGGTCGATTGACGGTACGGACCGGCGGCCTGGGTAACGGTTCAGACCGGCAGCCTCAGCTACCTGGCACGGCCGTCACGTTGCCCGGCGGCGGCATGCGCCCATACGTGTAGTCCTCCAGGATCTGCATCATCTCCTTGCGGCGAGCCCGCCACTGCTCCGCCGTGCTGACGTTGCTCCTTCGACCATCGTGAGCGGATCGGGCACCTCGGGGGTGACAGGGAGCTCGTCGACCGGGATCGGGGCGGAGTCGTCGACCGTCCCGCACAACGCGCCGATGCACAGACGCGTAAAGCGGGTGCTCCGACGCTCGATCCTGGATGTCGCTCCAGGCGAGGATCAGGGCATCGGGATGACGAAGGTGGTGATGGAAAAGGCCGGGACCGTGACCACCAGGCGATAGTCTTCGATCGCCATGTCGGGGAGCCGATCGAGGTCCTCCGTGCGCGAGGTGCGGTGCACTTCCGCGGCGGGGCCGACCGCGGGGAGCCGGGTGAGATCGAGCGTGTAGCCGCGGCTCGCGTTGCGATCCCCGTTGCGGACCACGAGCGAGAGAGCGCTCCCGTCGGCGCTGACCGCGGCCACCATGTCCTCGCTATCGACGTCGACGAAGCGCGCGCCGGGCCGGATGTAGCGGCTGAAGCCGGCATGCATGTAAAAGCGCTTGAGGGGCGCGTAGGACTGCTCGCTGTCGTTCAGCGTGAAGCTCGCCCAGCTGCGCGACGGATCGCCCGACTGCCAGTCCACCCAGGCCTCCGGCTTCAGCTCGCGCAGATCCTTGATGATGCGCTCGGCCATGAACAGCGCCGCGTCCGTGTCGTCGCTGATGTTCTGCCCGAGCGGCCCCGACTCCGATTGCCACAGCCGCTTGCCCAGCCTGGTCGCGAGCTGCCGGAGCTGGTCGCGCTGGCTGCCGGCGTACGAGTGGACGTTGAGCTGCTGGAACGCCGCGTTCGTCTCCGCGCCGAAGGCGCCGATGTTCCGGACGGCGTCATCCATGCTGTTCTCGTCCGACGCGCTGACCACCGTCTCGCCGAGGCCCTTGCTGGTCAGCTGCCTGGCCACCTCCTGGATGATCTTCTCCTGACTCGCCCGGTCGAAGTGGCAGCCCTCCTGGGAGCCGTTCGATTTCCACCAATCGGCGAAGGGCTCGTTCAGCGGCTCCAGCGTGCGAAAGGTGATCCCGTACTCGTCCCTGTAGTGACGGACGACCTCCGTGAGGTAGTGGGCGAAGTCGTCGTAATGGTCCGCTTTGAGGTTGTCTTTGCCGTTGCTGCTGCCCGAGGCGCAACCGCTGTTCGTCATCCAGTAAGGGGGAGAGTTGGAGAACGCCTCGAAGATCAGATCCGCTCCGCGCTCCGCGATGCGCAGGAGGACGGCGCGCTGCCTGGCGTCGTTCGCCCACGTGAAGGTCCCGTCGGCGCTCTGGAACCCCGGCATCTCGCGGTGCTCCTTCATGTGGTCGTGGGACGGGTTCTCCCCGCCGCCGATGTTGTAGCGGAACACGTTATAGCCGAGCCCATTCACCGGATCGACGACCGCCTCGACCACGGCGTTGCGCTTGGCTTCCTGCCATCCGCCCACGTGATCGGCCCACCAGCACAGGCTCGTGCCCCAGCCCTCGAAGGATTGGTGCGCCACGCTCGTGTCGACCGTGACGAGCTCCGTGCCCGGAGCGGCGGTCACCGTGGGGCGTGGCTCGCTCGGCGCGCCCCCGCTCGCGCCCGACGAGCCGCCGCTGGTCGAAGCCGCGCTCACCGCCCCTGCCCCGCCGGAGCCCGCCAGCGCCCCTCCCGAGCCCCCCTCTCCTCCTGCTCCGGTCGAGGGCGCGCCGCCGCTTCCTCCGTGCGACCCGGCCTCGCCCGAGGGAGCTGCCGAGTCATGGCCGCAGCCCGATACGAGGACCAAGGCGATCGCGAGGAGGGACGAGGTTCTCGACGTCCTGGTCATCATGGGCCGTTTCCGAGCTCGGGCGCCTCCCGGTCGCTCCACGGTGAGAGGTCTCAACAGCTCTCCCAGGTGGTCGATGATCTGTCCGGCCGGACATGGCGCCGAACAGGCAGCGTCTTCCCGAGAGCGGCAACATGAGAGCATGACGGCGCGGAGCGTGGAAGATGGGACCCGAGCCGCCCCCGTCTTCCCGCCCTCATGTAGTTCTCTTGCGCTGTTTCACAAGGCTCGGCGCGTCAGGTATCCAGCGCGCCAGGGATCCAGGGCGACGGGGTGAAGCGCCTGCCACGGCAGCTGTTCGCAGCCCCACCGTACCGGGGGGCGGTTGCGCGACCTCGTCCGCGGCTCGGCCGGGTCGAGCCTTGGACCAGCGGCAGGAAGGGCTCTATGGGCCGTTGTCGCCACCGAGCCCTGGTGCTAGCCATGATCACGAGATCGGCTGCAGGGAATTGAATCACTTCGCCAAGGAGGAGCCGTGAATTTAACTTTGTTAAAACATTTTACTATCATCGTGGGTTTGGTTGCCGTGGGCTGCGCGGGGCCGGACGACGACTCCTCTGCAGAGACCGGAGCGGGTGGCAGCTCGTCTGGGACGGGCGGCGTGACCGCGGGCAGCACCGGCACCACCGGCACCACCGCCACCACCGGCAGCACGGGGGGCCCGGGCGGGTCGACGACGAGCGGGACCACGGGCAGCACCACCACGAGCGGGTCGGCCACGAGCGGGTCGGCCACGAGCGGGTCGGCCACGAGCGGGACCGGGGGCTCGGACGGGGTCGGGGGCTCTGGCAGCACGACGACGAGCAGCTCCACCACGAGCAGCTCCACCACGAGTAGCTCCACCACGAGCAGCTCCACCGCGAGCACCACGGCCTCGACCGGAACCGGCAGCACGCCTGTGGCGTGCACGGAAGGCGACGCGAAGATCTGCGACAACAAAACCGGCCAGCACTGCGGGTACACCTACGAGTACTGGAAGGACAACGGAAGCGGCTGCCTGGTCAACACGAATGAGGGCTTCAGCGTAGACTGGAGCAACATCAACAACCTGTTGGGTCGTAAAGGCATCAGGCCCGGAACCAAGGACCTGGTCGTCACCTACGATGCCGACTACCAGCCGAACGGGAATTCCTACCTGACCATCTATGGGTGGACGAAAAACCCGCTCGTCGAGTATTACATCGTCGACAGCTGGGGCAACTGGCGTCCGCCGGGCGGAGAAGGAAAGATGGGCACCGTCAACAGCGACGGAGGCACCTATGACATCTATCGGACCCAGCGTGTCAACCAGCCTTCCATCGAAGGCAACAAGACGTTCTATCAGTTCTGGAGCGTTCGCACGCAGAAACGCACGAGCGGAACCATCACCGTCGCCAACCACTTCGACGCATGGCAGAAGGCGGGGATGAGCATGGGGAGCTTGTACGAGGTCTCGATGACCGTGGAAGGATATCAAAGCAGCGGGAAGGCCAACGTGAAGTTCTCGATGGAATGAGCGCTGGGCCTTGAGCATCGTCGTTCCGGCCAACCGCGAGAAAACATAGGCGTTCACGCGCTGAGGGGGCTCCGGCTCATCGGAGCCCAGGACGAGTGAACGGCGCTTTCCCGGAACCTCGGTTGGCAGGGCGCGGTGTCAGGCGGCTCGCGGCGGGCGGCGGCGCGATCGGTGGAACGGGCGAACGGGCGAACGGGCGGCACGTGCACGAACGTTCGCCCGACGGGAGCGAAAGTCCGGATTTCTGGCGGGCGGAACCCGTGCGGCGCTCGAAGGTGGACCGCCCGTCGGGTACGCTGCGGCCCGGACATGAAACAGCACGCGCCGCGCTCCCCTGACGCCCCGGCCCCCGGGGCCCACGCGAACGCGCCATCGCTGCCGTCGCCGCCTTCCAGCGCCACCACGCGGGTCCACAAGACGCGCGTCCCCGAGGCGTTCGGGGAGGCGCCCACGATCATGTACATGCCGGGCGACGAGCCCGATCGCGCGCCAGAACCTGCCCCGCCCGCCGCAGCCAAGCAGGCCCAGCCCACCGCGGCCGGCGGCGCCGCTGCGCCCGGAGACCGCGACCGAGGCGCTATCGACGAGGTCACCTTGCGCATACCCTCCAGGGCCGGCGCCCAGGCCGGGGACGAGGCCACCCTGCGCATGCCCTCCAGGGCCGGCGCCCAGGCCGGGGACGAGGTCACCCTGCGCATGCCGCCCAGAGCCAGCACCCCGGGCGGGGAGCACGACGACCGCACGCTCAAGATGCCCGAGCGGCCAGCGCGCGGCACGGCGACGGACGAGGACAACGCGCCGACCGTCAAGGCAGAGCCCAAGGCGTCCTACGTCGACCTGAATGCCGAGGACGAGGACAAGCCCGGGGACCTCAGGTCGTCCGCCCGCGCCTTCCTCAAGCGCCATCACAAGAAGCTCTGGTGGCTGCACACCGCGTATGCGCTCAGCCTCGGCGCCTTCGTGGTGACCTTCGCGCAGAAGGGGTTCCAGCACGCCCGCTTCCTCGCGGTCACGGTCAGCGTCGCCTGGCTGCTCGTGCTCCTCTTCTTCCGGCTCTTCGGCACCGGCGCCCGCCAGGACTTCGCGACGGCGTGGCGCGGCGCCCGGCTGCGCTTCCTCGTGATGACCTATGTCCTGAAGAACCTCTATCAGGGCATGCTCTTCTTCCTCCTCCCGTTCTACTGGAAGAGCGCCAGCCTGGACGCGCCGAACCGGTGGTTCGTCCTCCTCCTCGCCGCCTGCGCCGTGCTCTCGACGCTCGATCTCGTCTTCGACCGCGTGCTCATGCGCTGGAAGACCCTCGCCTCGGTGTTCTACGGGGTGACGCTGTTCGCGTGCCTGAACCTCGTCATCCCCGCGCTCCTCCCCGACACCCGCACGCTGTACACGCTGCTCTCCGCCGCCCTCGTGTCCGTGCTCGGCTTCTGCACGCTGCACCTGCCGTTCGGGGCGCTCTGGAGCCGGATGGGCGTCGTGTTCCTCGTCGTCGCGATGGCCGCCGGGGTGGGGCTCGCCTACGGGACGCGCGAGCTCATCCCTCCCGTCCCGATGCACCTGTCCTCCGCGGCCGTGGGCCCCTCGGTGCTCCCGGACGGGCGGCTCGCCATGTCCGTGAAGTCGCTTCATTTTTCCGTGATCCGCGAGCTCCGCGCGGTGACCGACGTGGTGGTGCCGGGCGGCGACGGCGATCGCCTCCTCCACGTATGGCGGCGCGAGGGGCGCGAGGTCCTCCGCGCGCCGGAGGAGACGCTGCGCGTGCCCGGCCCGGAGGGCGCGGTGCGGCTGAAGTCGCAGCTCGTGGGCGGGAGCCTGCCGCGCCGCCTGGCAGGACACTGGACGGTGGATGTCGAGACCGAGGACGGCCAGCTCGTCGGCCGCACCGCGTTCGAGGTGACGGAATGAGCTGGCCGCTCCGGGACGAAGGTGGCGCGAGCGCCGCAGAGCGGGCGCGCTGGGTCGACGCCGGCAACATCGCGAACGGGTTCCTCGTGTTCGGCAACGTCGTCACGGGCTTCATCGCGATCGGCAACGTCGCGCGCGGCTTCATCGCGATCGGCAACGTCGCCGTCGGCGTCGTCGCGATCGGCAATGTCGCCCTCGGCGTCGTCGGCGGCTTCGGCGCGACGATCGCCGTGGGCGCGTTCGCCGGCGCGGGCGTGCTCGCCCTGCCGGTGCTCGACGGGGTGGCGGGCGTGGCCAGCCTGCTCGATCTGAATCCGTTCCTGTCGGCGCTCCCGATCGCCCTCTGGCTCCTCGCCGCGCGCGTCTTCCGCGGGCAGCGCGCGCCCCGGCTGGGGCCGGATCCCGAGCTCGCGCCGCTCTCGTCGGTGCTGGGCGGCGAGCGCTCCGAGGGCTGGGTCCGCGGGCGGGTCGAGCGCGCGGGGGACGGCGCGCTCCGCCTCACGCAGCGCGGCCGAGCTGTCGAGCTGCCCGCGACCCCGGAGGCGCTGCGCGCAGCCGCGGCGCTGCTCCCCGAGGGCCGCGGCGCGCGGCTCTTCGCCCTCGTGCGGGCGGAGGAGCACGTCCGCGGGGGCGAGGGCGGCTACCGCGCGGCGCAGGAGCGAGAGCGGGTTCTCACCGTCGCCGATCTGCTGGCGCCGCCGGCGTGGGTGCCGCCGTGGATCAACGGCGCCGAGGTGCAGTGGTGGCTCGCGCGCGCGTGGAACGTCGGGGCGGTCGTGGCGCTCGTCCTGAGGGCGGCGCAGCTCATCGCGGGCGCGATGCGATGAGCGCCCGCTGCTTCCCGACTCCGTTACTCGTTACTCGTTACTTCGTTACTCCGTCCCTCCGTTGCTCCGCTCCTCCGCCGCCTTCCGCTCGCTCTCGGGCACCATGGCGGAGTCGCCTCCCTCGATCTCCGGAGGCAGCGGCAGCCGGACACGGAACGTCGTGCCCTGGCCAGGCTCGCTGTCGACCACGATCTCCCCGCCGTGCGCCCACACGATCAACCTGCAGACGTAGAGGCCGACGCCGAGCCCGCTGTGCGCCTCCGGTGTCCACCGGAACGGCTCGAAGAGCCTGTCCCGCTGCTCCGGCGTGATGCCGACGCCGCGATCGTGCACGGAGATCACCGCGAAGCCGGCCTGCCGGACGACCGACAGCGTGATCGGCTGTCCAGCGCCGTGCCGTGACGCGTTCGACAGCAGGTTCGTGATGACCTGCTCGATGCGCGCGTCGTCCCAGTAGCCAAACACGGATCGGTCGAGCTGGAGCTCCAGGGAACACCCGTCGGCCTCGAGCTGCTCTGCCACCTGCCGGGCGGTCCTGCGCGCGATCTCGTTGAGCTCCGTCCTCGCCAGGTTCAGCGCCGGCGGGCCGGTCGCGAAGCTCGCGACGACGAACATGTTGTTGATGACCTGCGTGATCCGGGCGAGCTCTCGCGACGACACCTTCAAGAAGCGGCTGATGTCCTTCGGGCCCAGCGTCACCATGAGCGGCTGCGATCGCGATCGCAGCATGTGCTCGTACAGGAGCCGCAGGCTCGTCAGCGGCGTGCGCAGCTCGTGCGAGGCGAACCGCAGGAACTCCTCGCGGACGCGGATGGCCTCTTTCAGCTCCGCCTCGGCGCACTCCAGGCGACGGACACGATCCTCGAGCTCCGCGCGCAGCGCCTGCTCGCGCCGCACGCCGGTGGCCAGGTCCTTGGCGCGCCGCTGCAGCAGGATCGTCAGGACGAGCGTGGCGAACACCATCACGCCCCAGGCGGTGAGGACCACACGGCGCGTCACGACATACACGCCATAAGCGCTGGATTTGTCGATCTCGGTCGCCAGGCCCAGGTCGAGCTCGTGATCCCACAGCCACGAGCCGACGACCTCGACGCCGCGGTAATCGCGGTATCCCTCGACGTCGACCCCGGCGATCCCCGCGACGGCGCTCGTTGCCATGCGCGTGAGCGGCTGCTCCATGCGAGGCAAGGGGCGCGCGGAGCCGTCCGGCACCTCGCCCCCGGGATCGCGTATCTCCACGTTGAGGCTCGTGCGCTCGCCGGCCGCGAGGAGGCCCATGTCGCGGAGGTTCTGGGCGAACCTGAGCTCCGTGACGACACGGCCGTGCCTGTCGAACGCGTAGGTCTCCCCTGCCGCGCCGACCTGTCCGCGATGGGCGATCTGCGTCAGCTCCTTCCCTGGATCGATGCGGAAGGCGAGCGCCGCGATGATCTCCCCTTCCCCGGCGATGGAGCGCACCGGCGCCGCGATGACGAGGACGGGGGTGACCCTGCCGAGGACGGGAGACCGCATGGCGAAAGGGGTACCCATGACGGTCGAGCCGCGCAGGGCCGCGGCGATGGTGTCCGGATCGTGGGCGCTCAGCGTCTTGGTGGCGAGGAGCTCATCGCGATCCGAGGCGATGTGGGTGCCATCCAGCGCGATGACGTCGAAGCCGAGGAACTGCTCCCGCTCGACGACGTTCTCCAGCTCCAGCCGCAGCTCCTGGAGGTACGGGCTATCGCGGAGCGAGCCATCGCTGCGGCGCAGCTCGACCTGAGCGGCGATCGCGCGCCGCACCCTCGGCTCGTTCGCCCAGAACCCCGCGGCGCCCTTCGCCTGCCGCGCCCACGTCAAGAGCCCTTCGCGGGTCGTCGAGAGCACCGCCTGCAGCGTCGCCGCGATGTTCCTGCGATGGACGTCCTGGATCTCGTGGAGGCTCAGGAGCAAGACGACGCCGATCGGCAGCAGCGCCGCGAGGGGCATCCAGTCGAGCCATTCCTTGCTTCGCCGTTCGTTTCCCATGCATGACGCAGGCGAGACGCAGGGAACGGCTCCTCACAAACCACGCCACACACCACGTGTGAGCGCGCTTCACGCTCGCCCGCTCGGCCCGGACCCGCCTCGATCCCCCGGCGCCGAGGCGCGCCGGCGCATCGTGTCGATCCATCAATGCGCAGGCGGGCCCGAGGGCGCGGGGCTCCCCTCCACCATCGAGGGGCTCCCGCTGTACACCACCGCGTCGAGCAGCCGCTCCTCCCGCACCAGCGCGAGCGCCGGCGCGTCCCGGCGCACGGAGATGCTGCCGCCGGGATCCGCGAACCCGCACGCCTCCGCCCCCCGCTGCGAGCCGATCTCCCAGAGCGCCTCGGCCGGCGTCGCCCCGCCCTCGCCCCGCAGCGTCACGCGCCGGCCCGTCCGCAGCCGCTCGCCCAGCTCGACGCCGCGCATGTCCTCGAACGGATCGGTGATCACGTGGCTGTCGATCCCGACGCACAGCCGGACGCCCGCCGCGCGCAGCGCGCCCACGTCGGGCAATCCATCGCCGAGGTCGCGCTCGGTCGTCGGGCACAGGCACGCGAACGCCCTCGCCGCGCCGAGCAGCGCCGGCTCGTGCGGCGCGAGGTGCGTCGCGTGCACCGCAACGAAGCGCTCGCCGAGGACCCCGCGCTCGGCGAGGAGCTCCACCGGCCGCCGGCCCGTCTCGGCGAGGCACGCCTCGATCTCGGCCGGCTGCTCGGCGACGTGCATGTGCACCATGAGCCCGCGCTCCGCGGCGTACCGCGCGATCTCGCCGAGCCACGCCGGGGGCACGGCGCGCACGCTGTGGGGCGCCACGCCGACGCGCACGTCCTCGCGGCCCGCGTAGCGCGCCCGGAGCGCCTCGACGTCCGCGAGGGCCGCGTCGAGCGAGGCGTCCGAGAAGCGCCGCTGCGCCCCCTCGGGCGCCCTGCCCGCGCCCGCGCGCGAGTAAACGACCCGGAGGAGCGCGATCCGGAGGCCCTCCTCGCGCGCGGCCTCGATCACCGCGTCCGCGAGGACCGTGCGATCCGCGTAGGGCGCGCCGCCGGGCTGGTGGTGCACGTAATGAAACTCGCCCACCGTGCGCACGCCCGCGGCGCGGAGCTCGCGATAGGCCACCTTCGAGATCGCATGAATGGACTCCGGCGTGAGCGACTCGGCGAGCGCGTACATGGCGCTGCGCCACGACCAGAAGTCGTCCGCCCCCGACGGCCCCGGCCGCTGCGCTTCACCGCGCATCCCGCGCTGGAAAGCATGGGAGTGGGCGCTCGCGAGCGCCGGCAGCTCGATGGCTCGCTCGGTCAGCCTCATGCCGCACGTCGCTCCCGTCGGTCCCGTCCATCCCGTCTATCACGCCGGGATGGCCGGGGAAAGGCGCGGTCGGCAGCGCGGCCGGCGCTTGGCCGCGAGCCAGCGCGGAGTTCGGTGCCGGAGCGGGGAGCAGGCGGCCCGAGGCGGGCCGCGTCCGCCTCCGATCACCCGTCGTTCGGCGTCGTGAAGAGCTGGAAGCAGCCAACGCCGAGCTTGCCGCAAGCCCCGTCGAGCAGCGTGTCGCCCCTGTCGGTTTGCTCGTAGAAAGCCATGGTGAGCGCGCTGCACGCGGGGAGCACACCGCGCGTGTACGCTCGCATCTCGGCGGCGCAGGCGTCGATCTCCGCGATGGTGGCCGTGCACTGCCTCGGCTGGCCGCAGGGCTCTGCTTCGACCTCCACGAGGGCCTGCTCGATCAGCTGCTCTGCCTGGCTCGGGTCGGCCATGCACCCCTCGACCAGCTCGGAGCACTTCGCCTGCAGCTCGGCGTCGTTGGTCCCGGGATCGTCCCCGTACGCCGCGCCGAGCACGCCCTGCATGAGGCACACGTACTCGACGGTCACCTCCTCGGCGCTGCAGCGGCGATACCCCTTGCACGCCTGCTCGACCTCCGCTGGCGAGAGCTCGCTGACGAGCGCCGACGTGTCGAGTCCGGAGCAGGATTCAGCCCCGGAGCCCCCGCCCTCCGTCGAACCCGTCGAGCCCGTCGAGCCGCTCGGCGTCGCCCCGTCGTCGTCTCCCCCGCAGCCCAGCCCCGAGAGGCCGCAAGCCAAGCACGCCCCCACCACCCCAGCCCAGAACGTCGTTCGCATTCCTCTGCACTCCCGATGAAAGGTCAAGAATCGAGCCCTGCCGCGGCAGAACCACGTTTCCTTACGCCGGGCGGCTTCGATTCCTCCCTGACGAGTCCGTCACGATGCTGCTCGCGGCGCCGCCGCAACCCCAGAACGTGGTCGTGGTCGTGGTCGTGGTCGTGGTCGTGGTCGTGGTCGTCAACGATAGGCCGTGAACGACCACGGCCACGACCACGTGAACGACCACGACCACGTAAACGACCACGTAAACGTAAACGTAAACGACCACGACCACGATCCGGCCCCGGCCATCTGGACCTTCCCCGGGCCTTCGTGGCCCGAGCGCGCCTCACCGCTTCGGCTCGACCTCGAGCTCGGGCAAGCCCGCGAGCTTCACCTCGACGTCCGCCGCCGGCGGAGCTTCACGCGCCTCCTCGCGGCGGGGCGCCATGACCATCAGGGCGCGCGGGAGGCACTCCACCACGAGCGGAGTCGTCCCGGACTCCTCGCCGTCGATGAGCACGTTCTGGGGCGGCTCGGTGGTGATGCTGACCCGCCGGGCGGCGAGGAAACCGACGTTGTCGCGCTCGGCCGGCTCGCCGTCGATCGCGGTCCTCAGGAGGTGCAGCCCGGTCGCGACCGCCTCGACCAGCGTCGTGGCCGACACGATGGTGAGGTCGAGCCGCCCGTCGTCGGGGGACAGGACGGGCGGCCCCTGCGCCAGCACCGTGCGCGGAGGCGCCATGTTCGCGACGGTCACCGCGACCGCACGGCAGTGGATCCGCTGGTCCTCCGTCTCGATCTCGACCGCGAACGGCTCGAGGCTCATCAGCTTCTTGAGCCCCGTGCGGATGTACGCGAGCACACCCCAGCGCTGCTTCTCGTCCTGCGGGGTCTCGCCGACCGTGTCGGCGTGCAGCCCGACCGCCGAGAGCAGGATCATGGTCTTCCCATTGGCGCGGGCGGCGTCGATGCGCGTCGGCTCGCCGTGGACGAGCACCTCGATCGCGCCCTCCAGGTCGTCGGGGATTCCCAGGGAGTGCGCGATCGAGTTCGCCGTTCCGAGCGGCAGGATGCCCAGGCACGCATCGGTCCCGAGGAGCGCGGACGCCACGCTGGAGATCGTCCCGTCGCCGCCCGCCGCGATCACCAGCGAAGCGCCTTCGCGGCGCGCTGCATCGGCGCAGGCGGCGGCAGAGCGGTCCGCGCTCGTCTCGTAGACGCTCAGCGTGAGCTCGCGCTGGAGCCGGGCAGGCAGCGACTCGACCACATCACCCGCATGGCCCGCAGCAGGGTTGACGATCAGCGCCGCTCTCCGCTCGGTCATCGCGGCATCGTAGAACGCCGAACCGGTTGAAACCCCAAGAAAAATCGGCAGGGTGGCCGCGAGCGGCGCCAGCGCGAGCGGCTATCGCCGCGGCCGTACGGCTGTGCCTGCGTGCGCCACGCGCGCGACAGCGACGCCCCGCCGCGCAGCCCCGAGGCGCCGCTCATCGCACGGTGGCACGGCAGTTGTACCGCGATGTTGTTCATGAGACTTCAGCGAATCGGTCGACCGGCTTGCCTTGCGCTCGCGCTCCTCGCCGCGGGGACGCTCGCCGCCTGCGGAGAGGACTCGTCAGAGGCGACGGGTGGCAGCGGCGCCACGAGCAGCGGGGGCGCCACCGGCGGCGAAGGAGGCGCGGGCGGCGACGGCGGGGGGAATGGCGGGAGCGCCGGAGGCGGCGCTTCATGGCCCGTCGACACCTACCCGATCGACATCACTCCATCGGAGGACTGGAAGAACCAGATCACCTTCCCCTTCGAGCCCTTCGCCGCCTGGCCCCCGACCTTCCAGACGCCGGGCTGGGTGAAGTTCACCGTGCTGATGCACGATCCCACCAAGGTCTATTACCAGGACAGCAACAAGTTCCCGTTCCACGGCGAGTTCGCCACGACGCGGCTCGACCCGTTCTTCGACATGTCGCAGGCCGAGTTCGACCAGGTCTCGCTGCACGAGGAGGGGCAGAAGGCCATCCTCGGCGCCGTGCTCTTCCCGCCGACCCCGGAGAGCGTGCCGGAGTACGGTATCCAGCTCGTCCGCCAGGAGGCCTACGATCCCGAGGTGGCGCGCGTCGTCCTGGAGCTCGTGAAGGACAGCGTCATCGCGCCCCAGGGGGCGCAGCCCTTCTATTTCCCGACGTACGAGCAATCGGCGTCGGCCGCGGAGAACAGCGCGTTCTTCGAGGCGAGCGGGTTCCCGGTGAGCTCGGTCGAGCGGTGGCTGGACGGCGACGCGTGTTATGCGACGGGCTGGGCCGTGGGCCGGCTCCGCTATGTCCCGCCGGACGCGATCGACGCCGCCTATGCGAGCGGCGAGCTCCGGGCCGAGGACATCCTGCTCACCGACTCCATCCCTGCGGAGGTGCCTTATGTGGCGGGCATCGTCTCGCTGTCGCCCGCGACGCCGAACGCGCACACCGCCCTCCTCGCGACCTCGTTCGGCATCCCCTTCGTCTACCTCGGCGATCCGGCCGCCGCGGAGGCGGCGAAGGCGCTCGACGGCGAGGAGGTCGCGCTGCGCGCCTCGCTGCAGTACGGGGCCATCTGCCGCGCCGCGCTCTTCGAGGCCGGAGGGATCGCGCCGGCGGACAGGGAGCAGCTCCTCGCGCTGAAGCGGCCCGGCGAGCTCGGGATCCAGCCCAAGGAGCCCCTCGGCGCCTACGCCGGGTCCACCGAGGATCTCGGCCCCGCGGATATCGTCCATTTCGGGGGCAAAGCCGCGAACTATGGCCTGCTGCGGGACGCCATCCCGGAGAGCTCCGATGTCGCGGTCGCGCTGTCGTTCGATCTCTGGGACGATTTCCTCGATCAGGTCATGCCCGGCGGCCGCACGCTGCGCGCCGAGATCGCGGAGCGCCTCGCAGGCCACAGCTACCCGCCCGACATGCTGGCGCTCAAGGCCGATCTCGCGGCCATCCGCGCGCGGATCACCGGGGAGACCGCCTTCTCGGCGGGGCAGCGGCAGGCGATCGAGGCGGCGCTCGAGGGCTTCACGCCCACGAAGAAGATCCGGTTCCGGAGCTCGACCAACGTGGAGGACAGCGCCGTCTTCACGGGCGCGGGCCTCTACGACAGCTACAGCGGCTGCCTGGCCGACGATCGGGACGCGGACCAGGAGGGGCCGAGCCTGTGCGACCCCGGCGAGGCCGGCGAGCGCGGCGTGTTCCGCGCGATCCGCAAGGTGTACGCGAGCTTCTACAACGACAACGCCTTCCTCGCCCGGCTCCTCCATGGCGTGGACGAGGCGGAGGTCGGCATGGGCGTCCTCGTCCATCACTCCTATCCCGACGAGGACGAGATGGCGAACGGCGTCGCGACGCTCACGCGGCGCGAGCTGGTCAATGACCAGATCCAGATCGTGACGCAGCTCGGGGCGACGTCCGTCACCAACCCGGAAGGCGGAGCGCAGCCGGAGGTCGTGACCGCGAGCCTCTTCGACCAGGAGACCTCCGTTTACCTCCTGTCCGGCTCGACGCTCGTCCCGCTCGGCGGCCACGTGATGCGATGGGAGGACGATTACCACGCGCTCGCCGCCCTGCTCGGCCGCGTCGAGGCGCGGTTCAGCGAGCTGAACCCCGGCAGGAAGTCGTTCCTGCTCGATTACGAGTTCAAGAAGATGAAGCCTGGGAACCTCGTCGTGAAGCAGGTGCGCGAGGTCGCGCTCCCGGACACGACGCCGAGCCTCACGCCGTTCCTGCTCGACGAGCCCCGGGAGGTCTGCACCTTCCAGGGCGAGTTCGGCGACGTGTTCGCGAACCACCGGCTCAAGGTGCGCGCGAGGCTCTCGGCGAAGAGCGGGTTCCTCACGCCGGCGGCGCTCGCCGGCACGCTCTTCGAGGACGCGCGGCTCGACTACCTCTCCGGTGGATCGGTGGCGACGCTCTCGGGGAGCCCCGCGGCGTGGCCGGCCGCGTCCCACGCGTACGATAGCGAGACGACCACGGACTCCTTCGTGGACGGCGCCGGGGCCTCGGAGATCACCTATTCGCTCGCCGCCTCCCCGGTGCCCGAGCTCCTGCCGCCGTCGCTGGGCCCGCTGGTCGCGCTGCGCGACGTCGGGATGATGCTGAGCGCCGCTTACGCCACGCCCGCGCCGGCGCTCGACTGGGACGGCACGCCGCTCGCGGTGTCCTCGGAGGTGGTGCAGCTCGACGCTTGTCCCGCCGACGGCCCCCCGGTGGCGGGCGCGCTGCTCCAGGAGCGCTCGCTCTCATGGACGTCCGGCGTCACCGTGGAGACCGCGTTTTACTGGCCGCCGGCCCCCACGGGCCCCACGGCGGGGTACACGGCGCCGCTCCACAAGTGGGTGGGGACGCGCATCGAGGGGCTGACGAGCGCTCCGATCGTGCTCAAGGGCTATCACGCGCAGACGTACCACCCGCAGCACCACAACTTCTCGGAGGACTTCATCTTCGAGCCCCGCCTCGAGCCCGGTCTGGATCCGGCGATCCTCGCCGAGCTGGAGCAGAAGGGCATCCGCCTGATCTACGTCCGGACGTCGGACGGCGGCGGGGAGAGCGCGAAGCTGTGGACCCTCGATCCAGCGGGCGTGTTCCACCAGATCGACTGATCGGCGCACGGGCGGCCTGCGGAGCCCCGGCGAGCCCCGCCGCCGCCTGAGGCTCCGCCGGGCGCGTCACTTCTCCTCGAAGCGTACCACCGGGCTCGACCGCCGCTCCAGGCGACCGCGCGATGTGGACCGTGGCCGGCGCGCGCGCGGAGTTGACGCGCGGAGGCCGCGGGTGGACCAGAGGCGCCGGCTGTTCCTGCTGACGAGGAGAAGATCATGAGCCTTTACGACAGCTCGTTCCCCCAGATGACTCGCATGCTCGGCCAGGTCCTGGTCTGGCTCGACAAGGCGGAGGCCTACGCGCAGCAGAAGAAGTTCGATCCGGAGGTGCTCCTCGCCGCGCGCATCGCGCCCGACCAGTGGCCCTTGAGGCGTCAGATCCAGACCCTCATCGCCTGGCCCGTGAGGCTGGGCGCGCTCCTCACCGGCGTGGAGCCGCCGCAGTTCGAGACGCGCGACGAGACGATCGCGGAGCTGCGCGCGCGCATCGGCAAGACGATCGAGCAGGTGAAGGCGCTGAAGCCGGAGCAGCTGAAGGGCGCGGAGGACCGCACGCTTCCGCTCTTCTTCCTGCCGGGCAAGGGCATGAAGGCCCCGGACTTCGTGTTCCAGTTCGCGCTCCCCAACTTCTACTTCCATGCCACCACCGCGTACTCGATCCTGCGGCACAACGGGCTCGACGTCGGCAAGGGCGACTTCATCGGGTCGCTCGACCTCCGCGACCTGTGACCGAGGCCGGCCTCGGCCTCCCCGCCGGCCTGCGACCCCTCCCCGCCGGCGCTGGACGTCGGCCCCACGCGGCGCCCGCTCAGCGCGCGCTCCCCTGCCGGTCGGCGAGCGCCGCGAGCGTCTCCTGCGCGACCAGCGCCGAGGACGCCGGGTTCTGTCCGGTGACGAGCCGACCATCCCGGACGGCGAACGGCTTCCACACCGGCCCTCGCTCGTAGCGCGCGCCCAGGGAGCGCAGGCGCGATTCGAGGGCGAACGGGACGACGGCCGCGAGGCCCACGGCCTGCTCCTCCTCGTCCGAGAAGGCGCTCACGCGCCGCCCCTTCACGAGCGGCTCGCCGCTCGCGAGCCGGACGTTCACGAGCGCGCCGGGGCCGTGGCACACGGCGGCGACCACCTTGCCCTGATCGAACGCGCGGCCGAGCAGCCTCGCCGTGGCGGCGTCCTCGGCGAGATCCCACATCACGCCGTGGCCACCGACGACGAAGTACGCGTCGTGCTCACCGGCGATCCCGTCGATGCGGAGCGTCGACGAGAGCTTCGCCTTCGCCCGCTCGTCCTCGAGGAACGCCCGCACGGCGTCGGACGGATCCTCGGCGCTCTTCGGGTCGGCCGGCGGCTTGCCGCCCTGAGGCGACGCGATGTCGACGTCCGCCCCGGCCTCTATGAACGCGCGGTACGGCGCGGCGAGCTCCTCGAGCCAGAACCCGGTCGGTTGCCCGGTGTCGCCGAGGCGTGCGTGGCTGGTGACGATCAAGAGAACCCTCGCGTTCATGGCGTCTCGCTCCTCTGGGCGCCTCTGCGCCCGTTGCGGTCGCGCCCCTCGCGCCCGAGGCGCTCGGGCCCGCGGTGACGGGATGAACCTAGGCCTTCGAGTCGATGCAAACCAGCGAGATGATCTCACGCTATAGATGAGCCATGCTCATCAATTACGAGCTGCTCCGCACCCTGCTCGAGGCCGGCGTCGCGCCCACGTTCGCCGAGGCGGCGAGGCGCCGCCGCGTCACGCCGTCGGCCGTGAGCCATCAGATCAAGGCGCTGGAGGCGCAGCTCGGCGTCCCGCTGTTCGAGCGGGTCGGGCGCAACGCGCGGCTCCTGCCGGCGGGCGAGGGCCTGGTCGGCGCGCTGCGCGAGGCGTTCGCGCGCATCGACGACGCGCTCGCCGCGGCGTCGGACGACCACCGCGAGGTCCGCGGGGCCGTGCGCATCGGCGGCCCGGGCCCGTTCTCCCGCATGTGGCTGCGGCCCCGGCTCGCTCGGCTCCTCCGCGAGCACCCCGAGCTCGTCATCGACGTGCGCTTCGACGTGCCCTCGGTGCTCACGCGGCGCCTGCTCGCGGGGGACGACGATCTGAGCCTGCTCGTGGGCGCCGAGGACACCCCCGGGCTCGAGGCGCGGCCCGTCTACGTCGAGGAGTTCTCGGCTGTCGCGTCGCCTGCACTCCTCGGAGCGCGCGGCCGCCCGGAGACGGCGCGGGAGCTCGCGGAGCACAGGTTCGTGGTCTTCGACGCGGATCTCGCGATGCACGCCGCCTGGTGGCGGGCCTCGTTCGGCAGGAAGGCCCCGCTGCCGCCGAAGATCGCCTGCCGCATCACGAGC
Organism: Sorangium sp. So ce124; assembly: GCF_051525235.1. NCBI lineage: Bacteria > Pseudomonadati > Myxococcota > Polyangiales > Polyangiaceae > Sorangium > Sorangium sp. So ce124. Next base: position 1,391,355 of record NZ_CP150312.1, on the reverse strand, counting down.
CTCGACGAGATGCTGGCGCTCGCGATCGCGGGCGTCGGGATCGCGGTCCTGCCGAACTACTTCATCGCCGAGGCGGTCGCCGCGAAGCAGGTCGTCGTGGTGGGGCCGCGGCCGGCCAAGGGGCGCCGGGGCGCCCGGAACACGATCCACCTGGCCTGGCGCAAGGGCGCGGCGCAGAGCGCGCGCTTCCGGGCCGTGCAGGCGGCGCTGCTGGAGGAGGGCTGAGCGCCGAGGCCGAGCGCGGGCTCACCGACCCGTACCGCGGGGAGTGCTGGGCCTGGAACGTCCGCCGCCTGTCCAGAGTCCGCACGCTTCACCAGGCGCGGGCGCACCGTCGAGCGATTCAGCCAAACGACGGGCAGCGCGGCAGCTACACTCCACGCCGAGAGCCCATGCTGACCTCGATCACACTCGAGAACTTCAAGAGCTTCCGGAAGGCGGCGATCCCGCTGGGCCCCTTCACCCTGCTCGTCGGGACGAACGCCTCCGGCAAGAGCAACCTCCGCGACGCGTTCCGCTTTCTCCATGGCGTCGGCCGCGGCTATTCGCTGGCGGAGATCTTGGGAGAGAAGTACGGCGAGGGCGGCGAGCTTCAGTGGAAAGGGCTCCGAGGCGGTACAAAGGAGGTCGTCTTCGGAGGAGGAGCGGAGTTCTCGATCGGAGCAGAGCTCAACGAGATTGAGAACCAATACCACATAAAGTATCGAATCTCCGTCGCGACCGGGCTCTCGAACGCTGCTCCCAGGGTCATACGCGAGGCCCTCTACGGGAGCACAGACATGGACTTCGACTCGCACCCCGCTGAAAACGCGCCTACGCAGAGAGACAACGACCGCTTGCTCGTGCGCCTCGCGCGAGGTGGTGAGGAATCCACGTTATCAAGCTCGCCTGCGATAAGCTCGCCTGCGATCGCGCAGGTCAGGGATCCCCGTTACGTCCGGAGACAAGCAAAGCGAACGCTGCACACGCTGCGCTCGATGCGCTTTTTGGATCTCTCACCGGACGCTGCCCGGCTCCCCTCGTTGCCAGGCCGACAGGTGCTCGGGGATCGCGGCGAAAACCTCTCGTCCGTGCTGCAAGCGATCTCCCAGGATCCGAAGCGAAGAGACACGCTCCTCGAGTGGATCCGCGCCCTCACGCCGCTCGACGTGATGGATCTCGAATTTCCCCAGGATTTCGCCGGACGCGTCCTCGTGCACCTCGTGGAGCAGGGCGGGCGCAGGATCTCGGCCTACAGCGCCTCGGACGGCACGCTGCGCTTCCTCGCGATCCTCGCCGCTCTTCTCGACACCGACTCTGCTCATTTCTATTTTTTCGAGGAGATCGAGAACGGCATCCATCCGACGCGCCTTCACCTCCTCGTGCAGCTCATAGAACAACAGTGTCGCACCAGGGATGTCCAGGTCATCGCGACGACCCATTCGCCCCAGCTCCTCGGCTTCCTCAGCCCCGAGTCCAGGGAGAGCGCCCTCCTCATCTATCGGCTCCGCGGCGCCGACGAGTCCAGCGTGCGCAAGGTGGTCGATCTTCCCGACCTGAACCGGGTCCTCGAGACGCAGGACCTCGCTCGCCTCCACGCTTCGGGCTGGCTCGAGGACATGGTCGAGCTCATGGCTGACGACGCAGGCGAGGCCGCCCAGTGAGCTATCGCGTGCTCGTCATCCCCGAGGACTTTCGCAAAGATCAGTACGTCCTCGAGCCCATCATCACAAAGATGTTCGAGGCGATCGGCCGTAAAGCCAAGGTGCTCGTCTGCCGCGATCCGCTCCTCGGCGGCGTGGACCAGGCGCTTCGGTGGGAGCGCCTCCGGGAGATACTCCTGCGCTATCAGGCTATGATCGAGTGCTTCCTGCTCATCGTCGATCGCGACGGCAAACCGGGGCGGCGCGAGGCCCTCGATAGACTGGAGTCGCTGGCCAGCACCGCTCTTCCCCCGGGGAAACGCTTTCTGGCCGAGAACGCCTGGCAAGAGGTTGAAGTGTGGCTCCTCGCCGGGCACGATCTGCCCTCCGAGTGGGCGTGGAAGGAAGTACGGGCCCACGAAAACCCGAAGGAGCAATACTATCAACCCCTCGCCGAGAAGCGCGGTGTCCTCCAGGAGCCGGCAGAGGGGCGCGGGCTCCTCGCCCGCGAAGCGGCCTCGCGGTACAGCCGCATTCGCTCCCTGTGCCCGGAGATCGCGGACCTCGAGCGACGCCTCGGCGCGTAGCGCCCCCGCGCCCCGTACAGGCTCACCCGCCCCAGTCGACCTTCGGCCTCCCCGGCGGCGTGACGTTCGGCATCTCGTGGAAGAGCCCCCGCGCGAGGTCGGGCAGCGGCGCGCACGCCTGCTCGCCCAGGTTGGTGAGCTCCAGCGGGTCGTCGAGCACGTTGAAGCAGTGGTACTCGCCGTCCCACTCGCGCGCCTCGATCTTCATCGGCCCCTGCATCATCCCCCAGTTGCGGAACGCGCAGCCCCACACCCACGTGCAGTTCGTGAGCGGCATCGGCGCGACCGTGCGCTCCGGCCGCGTCAATGGATGCCCGATCATCCGCCGGCGGAACGGATCGAGGCCGGGCTCGTCCCAGAGGCCCATCAGATCGAGGAACGTCGGCGCCAGGTCGAGGTGCCACACGAACGTGTCCTTCGCGCCCTCGATGCTCGCCCGCTCCTCCGGCGCGAGCGTCCCCTCCGGCGCGTCGACCCACGTCGGGACGAGGATCTCCTCGTCCCAGAGAGAGCTCGTGTGGCCGAGCTGCCAGTGCTCCCGGAACGACTCGCCATGATCCGACGTGTAGACGATGACCGTGCGCTCGCCGCTCGGCGTCCCGCGGATGTGCTCGATGAGCCGGCCGACCGCCATGTCCGACAGGTAAACGACGTTCTTGTAGTAGTTCTTGAAGTGCTCGTTCTTCTCGGGCGCCTTGGTCAGCTCGCTCGGTTGAAACGGCGAGTGGAGCGGATCGCTCACGTACGGGAAATGGACGTTCGAGTAATGGACGACCGCGAAGAACGGCTCGACGAGCTCGTCCCACTCCTCGATCACCCGATCCGTGAGCTGCCGATCATAGGCGCCGTAATCGAGGTCGGCGCCCGGATCGAGCTGGGTCGCGACCGCGCGGTGCGAGACCGGGATATCCTGCACATAGAGCCGGGCGTTCCCGAACATGAGGTTCTGGCTCGTCCAGTACGCGGTGTCCCACCCGGCCGCGTGGGCGTAATCCCAGAGCAGCGGGGCAGAGCCGAGCACGGCGAGGCTCTCCGTCGGAGGGACGCCGGACCAGATGTTCGAGATCGAGATGGCCGTCGTCGAGTCGTGAGCGCGCATCTGCAGGAGCGGCATGCGGCGGGGCGCGGCGGCGTTGGAGAACGGCGTCGCCTTGTCGCAGGCCGGGTCGTACGCGACGCACGTCACGTCCGCCCGCTGGCTCTCCTGCAGGATGAGCACCACGTTCCGCGGCCGCGCAGGCCGCGCCGAGAGCCGCGGCACGCGCTCCGGGTGGCGGCGCTGCACCCGCAGATCCGGGGAGTCGTTCGTGATGCCGAGGTGCTCCTTCACCAGCGCGGTGATGCCGTGGAAGTAGATCATGTCGGCCGACGACGACTGGATCACCCGGTAGCTCACCGGGATCATCGCCACGCCGGCCAGCGCGAGCGGCACGACCGCGGCGGCGAGGCGCCGCCGGAGCCGCCGGGGGCGCACGAGCCGGCGAGAGAGCCGGAGCGCCCCAAGGGCGAACCCGAGCGCGACGGCGAAGTGGGCGATCACGCTCGGGTGCCCGAGCGGGAGCGTGCCCACGATCGACCAGGGGATCGACTGGGAGTGGATCTGGGAGTCGATCGAACAGTAGATGTTGTAGAGGGCGTGGAAGCCCCCCTGGACGCCGCACGCGAGCGTGAAGAGCGCGACGAACAGCGCGCCCACGGCGCCGCGCGCCGCGCCGCGGCGGCCCGAGGCGACGTAGAGCAGCAGGCCCCAGAACCCCAGCGACGCCGCCACGGTCGCGGCGTACCCCGCGGCGTGCGGCCGATCGAACGTGGTCATGTGGCGGGCCCGGCGCAGCACGTCGAGGACGAGGAGCCAGAGCGCGGGCGAGGCCAGGAGGGCAACGCGGATCAGCCGGCCGCGGCGGAGCGCGGCCTTCCGCGCGGCGCGCGGGCGGGCGCGGGCGAGGTCGCGAGCGGCGCGAGCGTCGGCGCGCGCGGGGCGATCGTCCGCGTGCGCGGGCAGGCTGATGGCGGGGGACGCGGGCGGCTCGGCGAGCGCGCCGCCCTCTCGGTCGATGTCCTGGGTCATCCGGATCAGTCGTGGCGAGGCACCGCCGCGAGGTCGCGGAGGTGGGCGGGGACGTCGACGCTGCCGGCGGGGCCGCCGTAGAGAGCGTCCGCGAGCCGGGGCAGGTCGCCACAGGCGGCCGGCCCGAGGTCGCGCTGCTCGCGGGGGTCGGCGAGCACGTCATAGCAGTGCCAGGCGGTGTCCCAGGCGCGGGATTCGAGCTTCATGTTGCCGCGCATCATCCCCCAGTTCTTGAACGCGCAGCCCCAGATCCCTGTGCAGTTCGTGAGCGCCAGCGCCGCCGGCCCCGGCGACGGCCGGAGCAGGCTGTGCCCGACCATCGCCGCCCGGTACTCCGCGAGCTCCGGCTCCTCCCAGAGGCCCATCAGGTCGAGCACGGTCGGCGTCACGTCGGTGTGGAAGACCGGCTCGTCCCGGGCCGCGCGCAGCGCGCCCTCCTCCGCGGCCGTCAGGGTGCCCGGCGGCGCGTCGACCCATCCGGGCACCCGGATTTCCTCGTCGAGGATCGAGCCCGTGTGGCCGAGCTGGCCGTGCTCCCGGAACGCCTCGCCGTGGTCCGACGTGAAGACGATGACGGTGCGCTCGCCGACCGGAGAGCTGCGGACGAAGCGGATGAGCTCCGCGATGGCCGCGTCCTGACGGTGGACCGCGTTCCTGTAGAAGTTGCGGTACGCCTCGTTGTCGTCCGGCGCCTTGCTCTCGAGGGCGGGCTGGAACGGCGCGTCCTCCGGGTCGACGAGGTAGGGGACGTGGGTGTTCCCGAAGTGAGCGACCGCGAGGAACGGCTCGCGCAGCGAGAGCACCTCGGACTGGACGTGCGCCGACAGCAGCCGGTCGTCGGCCCCGAGATCGATGTCGGCGAGCGGATCGAGCTCGGTCGCGCCGCACTGGTGCGAGACCGGAAGGTCCTGCACGTAGAGGCGCGAGTTGGCGAACATCATGTGGTGGCTCGTCCAGTAGGCGCTGTCGAAGCCGGCGGCGTGCGCGTAGTCGAAGACGAGCGGCGCCGTGTGGAGCGCCTCGCGGGTCGCCGTCGGCTGGAGGCCGGACCAGAGCACCGCGAGCCCGATCGCCGTCGTCGAGGCGTTCGAGCGCATCTGCGTGAGCGGGAGCCGATCGGGGACCGCCGCGTCGATGCGCGGCGTGCCGGGGCACGCGACGGGCGCCTCGCCGGCGTCGACAGGCACGGGCACGCGCGCGGAGCACGTCGCGTCGGCGCGCACGCTCTCGGTCAGGATGAAGAGGACGTTGCGCCGCGGGCCCGGCCGCGGGGTGACCGGCGGCAGCGAGGGCGGCGTGCGGAGCCCGGGGCGCACCTGCGCCGTGGTCTGGACGCCGGCGAGCTCCTTGAGCAGGCCGCCGATCGCGTGGAAGTAGATGACGTCGGGCGTGGAGGCCTGCACCGTGCGGTAGGAGCACGGCAGGACGAACGCGGCCACCACGACCGCGGGCGCGGCGAGGCGGGCGGCGCGGGCCCACGCCGTGCGGCCGGGCCGCACGATCCGCCGGCCCAGCCACACGAGCGCGATAGCGAGCAGGAGCGGCGGGAGGACCGAGCGGAGGAAGTTCTCGCCGTCGGCCCGGAGCTGGCCGAAGAGGCTGGCCGAGAGCGAGGTCCCGAAGAGCGTCGCGTCGAGGTTGAGGTACGTCGCGTACTGGCGGTGGAAGTAGAGCTGGCCGCCGAGCGACAGCGTCGCGAGCGCCACGAAGAGCAGCGCCGCGAGCCACCGCGACGCGCCCCGCCGCGACGAGGCCGCGAAGAGCAGGAGCCCCCAGAGCGCGGCGCTCTCGACCATCGCGCCGACGTAGCTCGCGATGTGCTTCCCGCCCAGATCGAGCAGGCGATCGCCGCGGATGTGGACGTCCGCCACCACGATGAGGAGCAGCGGGAGCGCGAGGAACAGGCGGCCGTAACGGCGGCGGACGCGGGCGACGGCGCGCAGCCGCGCGCGCGCCGCGGCGCGATCTGCGCCCAGATCGCGGGCGAGGCCGCGAGACGAGCGGCTTGCGGCGTCGGCCTCGACCGACGGGGGATCGTTGAGCGCCTTGGAGCGGAGCACGGAGGCGCGCGAGTTTACCGAGGACGTGGCGTATCGGGAACGTTTCTGAGTCGGCTCGGTGGCATCGGGGTGACGGCGCCGGCCGGGATTGCCCGCCCGGGGGACGAGAAAACCCTTCGACCGCCGCGCGAGGCGTGCCATGGAGGCGTTCGCATGGCGGAGCAGCTCTTCCTGAACGGGATCCGCGGCGCGCAGCAGGCCTCCGGGGCCGCGGCGCCGCCGGCCGAACCCGCGTCGACCGAGGCCGCCGCGCAGCCCGAGCCGCGGCCGGCGCCGGGCGCGCCGACGCCCGAGCCGCCGCTCGAGACGGCGGCCAGGCTCAGCGCCGAGCTGGAGGCCGCGCTCGTGCGCGAGCTCATGGCGGCGTACCAGAGCCTGAACTACACGCATTTCCGGCGAAAGCTGCGGTCTGCATCCATCGAGCTGTCCGACGCCGCGAGCCGGCTCGGGCGATGGGTCTCGGAGGCGCGCGCGATCGAGATCTCGCGGCCGCTCGTCCTGACGCAGCCCTGGGGCGTCGTGATCGAGGTGCTGAAGCACGAGATGGCGCACCAGTACGTGCACGAGGTGCTGGGCGTCAGGGACGAGGCGGCGCACGGGCCGGCGTTCCGCGAGGTGTGCACGCGCCTCGGCATCGACGGGACGGCGGCCGGGATGCCGGCCGCGGGGCGCTCGCCGGCGGATCCGGCCGCGCGCGGCGACGGGGACGCGTCGGAGGCGAGCGTGGACGCGCGGATCCTCGATCGCATCGCGCGGCTGCTCGCGCTCGCCGACAGCCCGAACGCGAACGAGGCGCAGGCGGCGATGAGCGCCGCGCAGCGGCTGATGCTGAAGTACAACCTCGACGTCGCGAAGGCGCGCGCCGCGCGGCAGTACGGCTTCCGCCACCTCGGCGCGCCGAGCGGCCGCGTGGGCGAGACCGAGCGGATCGTCGGCGGCATCCTCGGGAAGCACTTCTTCGTCGAGGCGATCTGGGTGCCTGTCTACGTGCCTCTCGAGGGCAAGCGGGGCAGCGTCCTCGAGATCTGCGGGACGCCGGCGAACCTTGAGATGGCGGCCTACGTGCACGCGTTCCTGCACCACACGGCCGAGCAGCTGTGGCGCGAGCACAAGCGGACCCACGGGGTGAAGGGCAACAAGGACCGGCGGACCTACCAGGCCGGGGTGATGCTCGGGTTCCTGGAGAAGCTGAACACGGAGCGGAAGGTGTCCGTGGAGCAGGGGCTCGTCTGGGTGAGGGACGCCGATCTGGACGGCTATTATCGGACGCGCCACCCGCACGTGCAGCACCTGCGCCACGCGGGCAACCAGCGGACGGCGGCGCACGCGCACGGGCGCGAGGCGGGGCGAAAGATCGTCCTTCACCGCCCGATGCAGGGGGCGACGGGCAACCGGGGCATGCTGCTGCCGCCGGGCAAGAAGGGCTGAGCTCGCGACGCTGGATCCGGGCCGCGCGACTCGGACGGACGACGGGGACGACGAGAACGACGGGAGACAGCGCAGCGCCGGCGTCTCGGCGGCGGCGCGCGCTCGACGCGCTCGTTGACGGAGAAGGAGCGGTTCCGGCACGATGGCACGGCGCGCGGGCCAACCTGGGAGAAGAACGAGATGCCGCTCCTGTTCACCATTGAAGAGCGCTTCGATGCGTCGCCCGAGGACGTCTTCCGGCTCGCGACCGACATCGATTCGTTCGGCGACTGGATGCCCAATTTCGTGCGTGCAGAGAAGCTCACGGGCGCCGTCGTCGGCAAGGGCGCGATGTGGCGTGAGACCCGCAAGATGTTCGGCAAGGAATCGACCGAGCTGTTCGAGGTGACGGCGGCGGAGCCCGGCAAGCGTCTGGACCTCTTCGTCGACGGGCAGAAGGGCACCACGGGGCGGGGGGCCTACCGCTTCCGGTATGTCTTCGAGCCCGAGGGCGCCGGCACGCTGCTCAAGATGGAGGGCGAGATCGCCGGGATGGGCTGGTTCATGGAGACGGTGGGGCGGCTGTTCATCGGCAGCTTCAAGAAGGCGGTGCACGGGGATCTCAAGGCGATGAAGACGCACCTGGAGCGACGGCGGGCGAGCTAGCGCTGCGCCGACTGGCCCCTGGAGGGGCGCTGGTCCCGGCCGCCCGGCCCCCGGAGAGGGTGTCCGTGGGGCGGCGCGGGGGCCCCACCGAACTCGCCCGATCGACGTCCTCTCTCCGGCGCGCTGCGCACGCCGGAGAGAGGACGTCGATCGGGCTCAGACAGCGGTCCGTCCCCCGCGCCGCCCCACGGACACCCTCTCCGGGGGCCTCTTCGGTGTTCATCAAGCTCGTTCGGTCGCGCTCGGGGCACCAAGCGCGACCCCCCAGCGCTCACCAACGTAATCGTGGACGTGGTCGGTTTATCATCCCTCGACACGAGCCCAGCGGACATATCGCTCGACACGAGCCTAGAGGACATCCGCTGATGCAGCGAGGGCGATCGTGCGCGGCTCCGGCGCGCTTCCTGCGTTGCGCTGGGGCGGAGGGCGTAACAGCATCCCGGAATGGCGATGCGACGGCGGAAGGACGCGGCGAGGTCGAAGTCTTCTCTTATGCTCGATCGGCTGCCGTCTATCCTGCTGCCGCTGTTTGCGGCGTTCTTCGTGGCTATCGCGAGCTTCGTGATCTCCGCTGGCTACGCAGAGCACCGGGCCACCGAGATCGACGCGGCGGCCATGAGCCTGGCGGAGAACGCCACGCCGAGCATCATGGCCCTGGCGGCCGCGCGCGCCGAGCTGAGGCATACCCAGGCGCTCCTGAGCGACCTTGTCAACGACGCCGCGCTGGGCCGCCCGCGCGACCGCCGCGAGCTTGACGAGGCGCGCGACAATCTATCCCGGAGCATCGACGTTTACCTCGGCATGCCCGTCTATCCGGGCGAGCTCAAGCAATGGCAGACCGTCGCGCAGGCGCTCGGCAAGCTCGATCTGGACACCGATCGGGCCCTCTCGCTGGTGGCGAACGGCCGTCCGGACGAGGCCAACAAGCTCGTGGATGGCGCGCTGCGGGCGGACTTCAATTCGACGAGCGAGGCTGTGATGGACAGCATCGAGATCAACGCGCGGCAGGCACGTCATCTGGCGATCGAGATAGCAGCCAACCGTGTCCGCTCTCGTCGGATCGCGTTCGTGCTCAACACGGCGAGCGTGACGTTCGCGGTGCTGGCCTGCGCGGCGGCCGCCGTGCAGATCCGGCGCCATGTGAGGCTGCTCTGGCAGCAGGGCGTGCTCCTGGAGCGTCGAGCGGATGAGCTCGAGCAGTTCGCCGGCCGGGTCGCGCACGACGTGCTGAGCCCCCTCGGCGCGGTTGCGCTCGCGCTCGACCTCGCCCTGCGGCGGTACGGTGAGGGAGAACCGGCGCGCAAGGCGCTCGAACGGGGCCGGCAGGCCATCATGCGAGTCAAGCGCATGACCGACGGACTCCTGGAGTTCGCTCGCGCGGGCGCGAGGCCGGAGCCAGGCGCGCGCGCCGAGGTGCGCCCCGTCGTCGACGATCTCATGGCCGAGCTCGTCCCTGCCGCGACAGAGCTCGGCGCGGAGCTCTGCGTCGAGCCCTTCGCTCCGTGCGCGGTGGCCGCGAGCCCCGGCGTGCTGACCAGCATCCTCGCCAACCTGATCCGCAACGCGCTCAAGTACCTCGGCGACGCGGCGGTCTGTCGCGTCGTGATCCGGGTGCTCGACGAGAGAGATGCTGTGCGGATCGAGGTGGAGGACACCGGGCCCGGCATCGCGCCGGCCCTCGAGCAGATGGTGTTCGAGCCCCATGTCCGAGCGCAAGGCGCGCGAGTGCCGGGCCTCGGCCTGGGACTCGCCACCGTCAAACGCTTGACAGAGGCGCACGGCGGCCGCGTGGGGCTCCGCACGGTCGTGGGCAAAGGGAGCCTCTTTTGGTTCGAGCTGCCCAGAGCGAGCGCCGCGTCAGCGCGCGCGTTCGAGATCGGCTCGAGCTCCAGCGCGTGACCTCCGGGATACTGCGCCCGGTCGCTCTGCGAGCGACGCGAGGACGCCGCTCGCGAAAGAGCGAAAGAGCGGCGCATCGGCGAGCGGGAGACCCACAGGCCGTGGAGCGAAGGCTGCCTCATCGTCGATGCATGGATCCCCATGGCGCCTCGCACTTGTACAAGGATGCCCCCTCGGGCGACCCGCGGCGCCTCGCACTTGTGCAAGGTTGCCCCCCTCGGACGACCCTGGTCTCTTTCCGTTCACACCGATCCGTCTTTGTTGACCCGGTGCGCGGCCCCAGGCACCATCGGCGCGCAGCGCCCGGCCGGCCTGCATGGCTGGAGGCTCGACTCCGGCTCGCTCCCCTTCCCTAACAAGCTGTTGAGGTGCTTTGATGCCCGTTCGTACAATGCTCTTGCTCTGCTTCGCGCCCTTCGTCATTGGCGCTCTCCAAGGTTGCGGCGGTGATGACGGCGGGGGCGACACCTCCGGGGGATCGCCGCTCGGTGAATGTCCGCCGGACTCGGCCGCGCAGGCGGATACGGGCTACCAGGCGCTCCAGACCCAGTGCGCGCCCTGTCATTTGTCGACCTCGGAGGGCGCGTCGCGCATCGGCGCTCCGGAAGATGTCAACGTCGACGACGCCGCCAGCGTCAGGGCCGAGGCGGCGGAGATCCTCGCGGAGATCCGGATCGGCGGGGCGAATGGCGGGGACGGGATGCCCATCGGCTCGAAGCTCTCCGACGACACGATCGAGGCCATCCGGGTCTACCTCGCCTGCGACGCGGCCCAGTAACGCCGCGCCCGCTTTTCTCACGTCCGAACGCCGGAGCGCCAGCTCACGAGCGGGCGCTCCGGCGGCTCCCCGGCGCGCCGCTCGCCTCGATACGCTGTGCGACCGCGCGATCCGGAGTATGGTGCAGGCATGTTCAGGCTGGATGCCCGCTCCGGGGCCGCCGCGCTCGCGCTGGCCACCACGCTCGCGCTGACCGCCTCGCTCGGCGCCTCGTGCGTCGGCGCGCCCGCCGCGCAGCGCGGGGCGACGGCCTGCCCGCCGCTCTGCCCACAGCCGGCGGCCCCGCCGAGCGCAGCGCCGCCGGGTCCCGTCGTCCCGGGCACGCCGGGCGAGGCGCCGGCGTTCGACCCCGAGCGCCTCACCCTCGTGCTCGACGACCCGCGGCTCGCGCAGGTGCAGAAGCTCGTCGAGCAGGAGGCGTACGCAGGCGCGGCCGCGGCGATGGCCCAGGCGCTCTCGGCGCCCCTGTCGCCCGCGGACGCGGCGGCGTTCCGCTACCAGCTCGGGCGGCTGCGCGCCCTCGGGGGCGATCCCCTGGGCGCCGCGAAGGAGTACGACGCCGCCGCGGCGGCGGGCGGGCCGCTCGCGGATCACGCGAGGTTCGCGGCGGCCGATCTCCTGGCCAGGGCGGGGCAGCCCGACGCGGCGCTCGAGCGCGCGCGCGCCGTCGCGTCGGACGTCGCGATCGCCGACGAGCTCGATCGCGTCGTCGCCGGCGCGCTCGCCGACAAGGGCGACATCGAGGGCGCGGCCGCGCGCTGGCGCGCGTACCTCTCCCGCAGCTTGCCGGCGTCGACGTGGGTGCCCGAGGCGCTCCGCTTCGCCCGCGCGCTGCTCCGCCACCCGAGCGAAGACCACGCTGAGGAGGCGATCCGTGTCGCCCGGCGCGTCATCGACGAGGCGCCGGGCGGCGCCGGCGCCGGGGAGGCGAAGGAGATCCAGGACCAGGCCCTGTCGACGCTGCCGTTCGCGCGGCGCAAGCCGTTCCTCGATCTGGGCCCCGCCGATCTGCTCGCCCGCGCGCGCGCCTTGCTCGCCTCGCGCCAGGACAAGGAAGCGCTCGCCGTCACCGACGCGCTGATCGCCCTCCCCGAGGCGCAGGCGCCCTCGGCCTTCGCCTGCGACGCGTTCGCCGCGCGCGGCGAGGCGCTCGGGCGCCTCCGGCGGCGGGCCGAGGCCGCCGACCTCTTCGGCACGGCGATCGAGCGCTGCAGGCCGGCTGCGCCCGCCGCCGCAGGCGCCAGCGCGCCCGCCACCGCAGCCGTGACGCCCGCCCCCGCGAGCGGACCGCCCGCCCCGCGGCGGCCCGAGACCCTCTACAACGCCGGGCGCGCGTCGCTCCGCGTCGATCGGCACGCCGAGGCGGCCGCGCGCTTCGCGCTGCTCGAGAAGGAATACCCGGATCACCGGCTCGCCGACGACGCGCGCTACCTCGGCGCGCGCGCGCTGCTCGGGCTCGGGGACCAGGCGCAGTTCGTGCAGCTGCTCACCGCCATGCCCGACGACTACCCGTCGGGCGACATGGTCGCCGACGGCCTGTTCGAGCTCGCGCTCTTCGAGATGGAGCGAGGCGACTGGGCGGGCGCGGTCAGGCCGCTCGAGCGCGCGCTGGAGCGGTTCCCGCACGAGCGCGCGTACCACGCCGCCGGCAGGCTCCCCTATTACCTCGGGCGCGCCCACATCGAGACGGGCTCGCCAGACAAGGGGAAGGCGCTGCTCGAGCAGGTGATCCGCGACTACCCGCTCTCTTTCTACATGGCGCTCTCCCACGCGCGGCTCGCCGACGTGGACCCGGCCGCCGCCCAGCGCGCCCTGTCCGCGGCCCTGGAGCGCGACGCGAGCGCGCCGTACACCGAGCTCAGGAGCCCGCTCTTCGCGCAGCCCGCCTTCACGCGCGCGGTCGAGCTCGCGCGCCAGGGGGAAGCGAGGCTCGCGCGGCGCGAGCTCGACCTGCTCGGCGTCGGGGGCAAGACGGCGCCGCGCGAGGTGATGTGGGCCTCGGCGTTCCTGCTGGCGCGCGCGGGCGCGCTGCCGCAGTCGTACAGCATCCTGCGCACCGCCATGGCGGCGCCGACGGCCGTCGAGCTCGCGGGCGAGTGGGTCGATCACTACCCGGTCGGGCGCTGGCGCGGCGCGTGGGAGCTCGCCTTTCCGCGCCCCTTCGTGGACGTCGTCACCGCGGAGACCAAGCGGAGCGGGATCCCCGAGGCCCTCGCCTACGCGATCATGCGCGAGGAGTCCGCCTTCGACCCGAGGGTGGCCTCGCCGGCTCAAGCGTTCGGGCTGATGCAGCTCATCGTGCCGACCGCGAAGCGGGTGGCCAAGCCGCTCGGGCTGCCGTGGAGCGCCGACGCGCTGAAGCGCCCCGAGGTCAACATCGCGCTCGGCTGCCGTTACCTGTCGGAGCTGCGCGGCCAGTTCTCGGACAACCCGCTGCTGGCGATCCCCGCCTACAACGCGGGGGGCGGCGCGCCGAAGCGATGGATCGCGGAGCGCCCCTCGCAGAGCTTCGACCTGTGGGTCGAGCGCATCCCGTACGAGGAGACGCGGCTCTACACGAAGCGCGTGATGACGAGCCTCGCCGTCTACGAGCTCCTCTACGCCGGCGCTCAGCCGGGCGAGGCCCTGCGGACGCCGCTCCCCGCGAGCCCGGCCGCGCGCTCGGCCGTGGCGAACGCCGCGCCCTGACCCGCGCCGGCGGAAGCCGCGCGCCGAAGCGCGCGCGGAAGCCGTACGCCGCCGAGGTTTCGGCGAGCGGGCCGCGGTGAAGCTTTGGTAGAGTCCGCGTGTGATCGACCCATCGAGCCCTTCCCATCAGCTCGTGGGCGCCGTGCTCAACGGGCGCTTCCGGATCGTGCGTCTCCTCGGCGAGGGGGGCATGGGCGCGGTCTACGAGGCCGAGAGCCTGCGCGGCGAGGGCAAGCGGGCGATCAAGGTGCTCCACCCCGAGTTCACGCAGGAGGAGCAGGTCCTCCAACGCTTCTTCGCCGAGGCCGAGGCGACGAGGGGATTCGCCCACCAGAACATCGCCTCGGTCTTCGAGGCGACCCGCGCCGAGGACGGCACGCCCTACCTCGTCATGGAGCTCCTGCAGGGCGTCCCGCTCTCCGCCTACATCGACGCGGGCAACCCGATCCCGCCGCAGCAGGCCGTGCCGATCATCCACGAGGTGCTCCAGGCGCTCATGGCGGCGCACAGCCACAGGGTGATCCACCGCGATCTGAAGCCGGAGAACCTGTTCCTCATCCGCGATCCGCGCGGGGGCTTCCGCGTGAAGGTGCTCGACTTCGGCATCGCGAAGGTGATGGACGCGGCCGGCGGAATGGGCCTGAAGACCCGCGCTGGCACGCTCCTCGGGACGCCCGGCTACATGAGCCCCGAGCAGATCAAGAACGCGCAGGGCGTCGACGCGCGCGCCGATCTCTGGAGCGTCGGCATCATCTTCTACGAGATGCTCACGGCGACGCAGCCGTTCCCTGCCGAGAACGAGTTCGCGCGGCTCACCGCCGTGCTCGCCAAGGAGGTGCGCCCGATCGAGCAGGTCGCGCCCCACCTCGCGGCCTGGGGCCTCTTCTTCCAGCGCGCCCTCTCCAAGGACGTGGCGGGGCGCTTCCAGACGGCCGAGGAGATGGCGCAGACGCTGGGCGCCATCGCGCACCGCACGGGCATCGCGACGCCCAGCGCCCGGCCCGATGCGCCGGCGTCGCCCGCGCTGACGCACCAGCTGCCCTCGCTGCCGCAGCCGCAGCCGCTTCCGAGCGCGACGCAGCCGCCGCAGAACATGGCGCTGCCGCCGCAGAACGTGGCGCTGCCGCCGCAGAACGTGACGCAGCCGGTGCAGAGCGTGCCGCCGGTCGGGTCCAGGATCCCGTCGGTGCCCCCGCCGCGCATGACGGCGCCGCCGGGCCAGGCGTCCCCGTCGGTGGCGCCCACGGCGACCTTCTCGGTCACCAACAGGCCAACCCACATCAGCGCGCAGCAGCCCGCCGGCGTGCCGACGCTCACGGGCGGCCACTACGACGTGCGGGTCGTGGAGGTCCCCCTGGCTGCCGAGGGCGGTGGCTCGGAGGGCGCTGCCTGGTGGCTCGTGGGGCTCATCGGGCTCGTGTGCCTCGGGGTCGGCTTCGCGCTCGGCGTGCTGGTGAGCCGGTGAGCGCATGAACGGGAGCTCCCGGCTCCGCGCCCTGCTCGCCGTCACCTGCGCCGCCGGCGCCTTGGGCGCGCCGCGGCCCACGCTCGGCGACCCGCCCGCCGAGCCCCCCGTGCCGGTCGTCGATCTGCACGTCGACGTGCCCTGGCAGGTCCACTTCAAGGGGCGCGACAGGCGCCTCGGCGAGGGCCACGCCCGCAGGGAGACGCTCGTCGCGGGCCACTACCTCGGCATCGTGCTGCCGATCTACCTGCCCGACCAGGCGCGCCCCGAGGGCCCGCAGATCGAGGACGCCAGCGCGGTCCTCGCGACGATCGAGGCGATCATCGCCGCGAACCCGGTGTTCCTGCCGCTCGGCGCGGCGCGGGCCGAGCCGGGGAAGATCAGCACCTTCCTCTCGATCGAGGGGGCCGGCGCGTTCGCGGCGGACATCGCGCAGATCGACCGCTTCATCGCGCGCGGCGTGCGGCTCATCAGCCCGAACCACGCGAAGAACTCGCGGCTCTCGTCGTCCGCGACCGGCGAGCCGGCGGCGTACGGGCTGACCGAGCTCGGCAAGCGGTTCTGCGAGCGCGTCTACGACCAGGGCGCCCTGATCGACGTCTCGCACATCTCGGACGCCGCGTTCGCGGATCTCGTCCCGATCGCCGCGGCGCACGGCGCGCCCATCGTCGCGACCCACTCGAACGCGCGCGCGGTGGCGAACCGGCCGCGCAACCTGACGGACGATCAGCTGCGGCTCATCGCGCGGAGCGGCGGGGTCGCGGGGCTCAACTTCCACGCCCCCTTCGTGAACGGCACGAGCGAGGCGGACGTCGACGACGTGGTCGCGCAGGTCGATCACATGGTCCGCGTGGCCGGCGTCGATCACGTCGCGATCGGCTCGGATTTCGACGGCGGCATCGTCCCGCCGAGGGGGCTCGGCGACGCGTCGGCGCTGCCGGCGCTCGCCGCGCGGCTCAGGCAGCGCGGCATGTCGCGCGAGGACGTCGTGAAGATCTTCTCGCAGAACGCGCTGCGCATCCTCGGCTGGCGGCCGGCGATGGATGCGAAGAGCGCGAGCGCGGCCGGCGGCGCGCGCCCGTAGCCGGAGGCCGCCGCGCGCCGCCCGCGCGATCGTGGTAAACGCCACGCATGCGCCGTGAAGTCGCTCGATCGGCGCAAGGGCTCCTCGCCCTCGCGCTCTTCGCGTCCATCGCCGGCCCGAGCTGCGCCGAGCTCCCGCACGTCGAGGGCGCCGCCGAGGCCTCCCGCCCCGAGCTGCGCGGCCTGGGCGACGTCCTCGGGGCCCAGCTCGCCGCGAACCTCGCGCACGTCGAGGGCGCCGGCGAGGCCTCCTGCCCCGAGCTGCGCAGCCCGGGCGACGTCCTCGGGGCCCAGCTCACCGCGGACGCCCGGGCGAACGCGAAGGTGAGGACGTTCGTGCAGGCCGCCAAGGACATGGCTGTCGTGTCGGTCGTCATCGAGGCGCAGGTGGCCGACGCGTGCCGCCGGATGGGCGCGGATCTCGGGGTACCACCCGCGCAGATGGCGCCTCGCGACGAGGTGGGGGGCCAGGCCAGCGGCGCCTGCGGCCCGGTCTCGGCGGCGCTCGACGCCATCTTCCTCCAGGACGCCGGGGTGGGGGTCACGCTGATGCAGCCGGACTGCGAGCCGAGCGGCGCGCGGTGCAGCGGCTCGTGCAACGTGGAGCTGACCCCAGAGGATATCGTGGTGTACTGCGAGCCCACGCAGCTCTCCGGCTACTGCCAGGGCCGCTGCTACGGGCCGTGCGACGGGCGCTGCACCGGGCAGTGCTGGGGGGGGCAGTGCTCCGCCTACGACGCGCAGGGCCGCTGCGTGGGGCAGTGCGACGGCAAGTGCGACGGCGGCTGCGACGACACGTGCCACGAGCGCTGCGCGGGCACCTGGCAGGCGCTGCAGTGCTCCTGGATCGAGTGGCCCCCGAGCGGCGACGCCGAGTGCGAGGCGTGCTGCCGCGCGCACGCGGCCGTCCACGCGGCCTGCACGCCCACGCTGATCCAGACGCGCGTGGTGCAGGGCGGCGAGATGGCCGCGCGGCTCGCGGCCACGCTGCAGGCCAACCTGCCGGCGTTGCTGCACGCCCAGAAGGCGCTCGGCCACCGGCTCCTCGGCGACGCCCAGGCGGTGGTCCAGGTCGGCGCCGCGCTCCCGCGGCTCGTGGGCGACGCGGGAGCGCGCGCGCTCGCGTGCGTCGCCGGGGCGGCCGAGGCCTCGAAGAGCGCGTCGGAGCGCATCCAGGTGAGCGTGCGCGCGAGCTCGAGCGTCACGGGGCTCGTCGGGTACGGGTTCACGCACCAATGATCGCGGGGCTGCCGCGGGAGAGCGCGCGCGCCGCGCGGTGCGCGCGCTCTCTCCCGCGGCAGCCCCGATCGACGCGCGCTCGCGCCGGCGACGTGCGCTCGCGCTGACAAGGACGTCCCGGTCGCAGCGCCCGGCGCCCGCGCCCGAAGCGGCGCCGAGCGCCTTCGCCTGCATGGATGGCATGGACGGCGCCGCGCCCCTCGGACTACCCTCCGGCTCCCGCCGGGAGGATCCCATGACCGATCTCGACGACCGCTGTCTCGACACGTTCCCCGAGTGGCTGCGCAGCCTCGCCTCGGACGCCACGGATCTGGCGAGCCTGCTCGCCTCGCCGGACAGCCCGGAGGCCACGCGCCGCTCGCTCGCGGGGGGCCTCAACTACCTCTTCAAGTCGCTCGACCTCATCCCGGACGGCATCGAGGATCTCGGCTTCCTCGACGACGCCTTCGTGCTGCGCGTCGCCGCGTCCTTCGCCGCGGCGGAGAGCCCGGAGCTGCGCGACCAGGCGCCGGCCCTCGCGCGGCTCGCCCGCGACGCGGAGCTCATCGCCGAGCTGCTCGGCGGCGACTACGCCCGGCTCAAGGGCTACGTGCGCTCGCTGGAGAAGGGCGCCGCGCGCGGCCGCACCGTCGACGACATCCTCGGCGACGAGCAGGTCCGCACCTTGTTCATGCACGAGATCACCGGCTGGGCGTCGAGCTACACCGCCCCGAGCTTCAGCCGTGACGCGAAGAACCTGATCAAGCTGAAGTCCTTCCTCTCCGCCAAGCTCCCGGCCTGATCGCGCGCGTCGAGGCGCCGCCGCGGCGCGTCCACCGCTCGCCATGGTACACCCCCGATCATCCCCCGGAGGATCGCGTCCGATGTCAGCCGCTCCCCGCCTCACCGCGCTGCTCGCCGCACTGCTCGCCGCGGGCTGCGACGCCGACCGACCCGCCTCGACGGCGCACGGCCCGGCCGCCGCCGCCTCGTCTCCACCCTCGCGCTCCGCCGACGCCACGGCCTCGCCGCCGCCCGACGCGGATCGCTCTTACGCCTACCCGGCCGCCGAACGCGTGGTCGCCATCGGCGACGTCCACGGCGACCTCGCGGCGACGCGCGCGGCCCTGCGGATCGCGGGCGCGATCGACGGCGCGGATCGCTGGATCGGCGGCAAGCTCGTGCTCGTGCAGACGGGCGACGAGATCGACCGCGGCGACGGCGAGCAGGAGATCGTCGACCTCTTCGATCGCCTCGCCGTCGAGGCGCGCGCCGCCGGCGGCGCCGTGTACGCGCTGAACGGCAACCACGAGGTGATGAACGTCCAGCTCGATTTCCGCTACGTCACCGAGGGCGGCTTCAAGGACTTCGAGGACGTGCCGGGGCTCGACACGTCAGGCCCTCGCCTCACGCCGGTGCCGCCCCCCGCGCGAGCCCGCGCCGCCGCGTTCGTCCCCGGCGGTCCCTACGCCAAGAAGCTCGCGGCGCGCGACGTGATCATCGCGGTCGGAGACACCGTCTTCACGCACGGCGGCGTGCTCCCGGCCCACACGCGCTACGGCGTCGCGCGGATCAACCGCGAGGTGCGCGCGTGGATGGAGGGCAAGAGCCCCTCCGCGCCGGCCGTGATCGCGGCCGAGGACAGCCCGGTGTGGGCGCGCCTCTACTCGAGCGAGCCGCCGCCGAGCCCGGGGTCACCCCCCTGCGCGGCGCTGGACCAGACCCTCGCGGCGATGTCCGCGAAGCGCATGGTCGTCGGCCACACGGTCCAGAGGCACGGCGTCACGTCGGCCTGCGGCGACAAGATCTGGCGGATCGACGTCGGCATGGCGTCGCATTACGGCGGAAAACCAGCGGCGCTGGAGATTGTCGGTGACACCGTGCGCGTGTTGACGGCCGACGCGACCAAGGCGGCCGAGGCGCCCAGCGCAACCGACGCAACCGCAGCCAGGCCGACCAACGCGACCAACGCGACCAACGCGGCCAAACCGAAAAAATAGACGTGATGGTGAGAAAATTTCAGCGCCGTCCGCAACGCGATCGCGTGTCGTCATCGACCATGTTTACGTTCACAGTCACGCCGAGAAGCGCTGGGGGGGGCAGAAGCGCCCCGGGCGCGGCCCTGAGCTCCATTGACGGGCGCGATGAGAACCGGATAACGTGAATAGCAAACTGGGGTTCTTCGATCCCCAGGGGAAGGGAATCAGATGCCCGAGCGACCGCTCGCGCTGATCCACGAGGCGAATCTGAGCGACGGGGTGACTACCCTGACGCTCGGCGAGCGGCGCCCTCCCCTCCCGGCCCCCCCTGCTGCGCCGGCGCTCCTGAGCCGGTGCCGGCGGCTCGAGCGCGGTGCTGCGCGGCTCGACGTGGGGAGCTGTTGATGGACGACGACGAGCTGCTGCGCGCCCTGACGCGCATCGCACAGCGGGATCCGACGACCGATCCGCGCTGGCGCAGGCTCGCCGAAGAGACGCGCCCGGAGGACGCGCAGAACGCTCCCGGAGACGCCGCGGAGACCGCGGCGCGCCCGAGCGTCGAGCGCGAGGCGCGCGAAGTCCGGCCGCCCCTCGACGACGAGACGCGCGCCCGGCTCGCCGACCAGCTCCTCGCCCAGCTCCGGGAACCGCGCGGCGGTGCGCCCGCGCCGTCTCCGCTGGCGCGTCCAGCGGTCGATCGGAAGTCCGGGATCCGCTTCCGGTGCCCCGAGGAGTGGGACTGCGACGCGGAGGAGGCGAGCGACGTCGCCGACGCCTCGCCGCTGGGCGCGGACGCCGACTCGCTCAGCGGGACGAGCGCGCCGTCCACCACGGACGCGCCGGTGTGTCGCGCGATCGACGGCGAATCGGTGCCGCCCGGGACATCGGAGCCGCCGCGGGATGCGCGCTCGAGCGCGGCGCCCGGGCAGCCTGCCCAGCGCGCGCAGGACGGCGCGGACGCCATCGCCAGGCCGCCGCGCAAGGGCCTGCCATACCCCGAGCTGGCCGTCGAGCGGCGGACCGCGCGGCGGACGGCTCCGGCGGCGCGAGCCCGGGCGGCCGTGGGCGTGGTCGGATGGGTCGTGTCGGCGGCGCTCGTGTCGCTGCTCGCGCTGCGGCCCGCGCCGTTCGCGCCGGGCGCCGCCCCGCTCCCCGACTACACGCTCGCGACGACCCTCGGCGACGGCCAACAGCAGGGCGACCGCGGGCCGGGCACCCCGCGCCACGTCGGCAGGGGCGCCAGGCTCACGATGGCGCTCTCGCCCGGCACGCGCGTGCCAGCGCCGGTCGCGGTAAGGGCCTTCCTTGTGCAGGGCGGGACCACACGCCCGTGGTCCGTGGAGGTGGCGCTGGACGGCGCCGGCGGCGGGCGCATCTCGGGCACGCGCGAGGAGCTGTTCCGGGACGTCGCCGAGGGCCCCTGCGAGGTCGTCCTCGTGGTCGGCCACCCCGACGCGCTGCCGGGCGCAGACGACCCGCTGCCCGACGAGAACGCCATCCACCAGGCGGGCGGCCGGCTCCTGCGGCAGCGATTGTTCCTTGACTGACCGACGCCTGCGCGCATGAGGTAGCCCGTCCTTTCCCTGGCGGGGGAGGTCCGCCTCGCCCGCGGGCCTGCGGCGCGCGCTCGACCCGGCGCGCGCGCCGCCGTCCCTGGTCGGGAAGGGCAGAGGGCATCACGCATGAACCGACGGATGTTCAAGAGCAAGATCCACCGCGCGACCGTGACCCACGCGGATCTGCACTACGAGGGCAGCGTCACGATCGACGCCGACCTCCTGGAGGCCGCCGACATCCTGCCGTACGAGGCGGTCGACATCTGGAACGTGACGCGCGGCTCGCGGCTCACCACGTATGCGCTCGCGGGGGCGCGCGGCTCGGGCGTCGTGTGCATCAACGGCGCGGCGGCGCACCTCAATCAGCCCGGCGACCTCGTGATCATCGCGACGTTCGCGGACATGGACGACGCCGAGGCGCGGCGGCACACGCCGCGCGTGCTCCGCGTCGACGGGCGCAACCGGCCGCTCGCCGACCAGCCGCCCGAGACGCCGGGGCCGCTCGCCCCCAACTGAGCGCGGGCGGGCCGGCCGGGCGCCTCGCCGAGGCGCCGGCGCCGCGCGCCCAGCCAACCAACGGAGCGCGCACGTCAACCGGCGTGCGGCAGCGCCCGCGTCACCGGCGCGCGGGCCAGCCGGACGAAGCGCGCCGAGAGCCCCGCCGCGACGGCGATGAGCCCTGCGGTGAGCCCGAACCAGAGCCCGCGGACGCCGAGGTCGAGCCCGAAGGCGAGCCCGATCGACAGCGGCAGGCCGAAGGCCCAGTGGGCTCCGAGGTTGGCCCAGAAGGGGAACCGCACGTCGCCCGCCCCGCGCAGCGCACCGGCGGCGACCGCCTGGACGCCGTCGAACAGCTGGAAAAGCGCGGCGATGCGGAGCAGCGGGACGCCGATGGCGAGGACGTCGGCGTCCGGGGTGAACGCGCCGATGAGGGCGCGAGGGAACGCGGCATACATCGAGGCGCTCACGCACATGAGGCCGGCGCCGAGCAGGAGCCCGAGCACGCCGGGGCGCAGCGGCGACCGGCCCGCGCCGACCGCGTGCCCCACGCGGACGGCGGTGGCGCCGCCGACGCCGATGGCGCCCATGAACGTGAAGGAGGCGAGCCCGATGGCGATCTGGTGCGCCGAGACCACGGTCGCGCCGAGCCGCCCGGCGAGCAGCGCCGTCATCCCGAACACGCCGACCTCGGCGAGGAGCTGCAGCCCTATCGGCACGCCGAGCCGGTAGACCACCGCCACCGGCACCTCGCCCTCGCCCTCGCGGGGCGCGGCGCGCCGGCGCCGCGCGGAGAAGAGCACGATCGACGACAGCACCGCGCTGGCGAGGCTCGCGGCGAGCCCCGCGCCGAGCGCGCCGAGCTGCGGCAGGCCGAGCGGCGGCAGGCCCACCCAGCGCAGCGCTTCGTCGCCGCGGACCATCAGGTTGCAGGCCACGACGTTGACCGCGTTCGCCGCGATGACGGCGACGAGCGCGGGCCGCGTCGCGCCGTGGGCCTGGAGGAAGTTTTTCCCGGCGAGGAACACCGGCCAGAGGAAGATCCACAGCGCGTGGCCGAGGATGTACCGGCGCACGCCGGGGACGAGCGCCGGATCGACGCCCATGGGCGCGAGCGCGAAGGTCGCCGCGAGCGCGGCTCCGAACGCGACGGCGCTGACGGGCAGGCTCGCGCGCAGGGTCGCCCGCAGCGCCGCCCACGCCAGCCCCGGGCGACCGGCGCCGAGCGCCTGCGACGCGAGCGGATCGACAGCGGCCGAGACGCCGGTCCCGAGCGCGTTGCTCGTGTGGACGAGGGTCCTCCCCATCGCGCAGGAGGCGAGCTCGTTCACCGAGACACGCCCCACGATCGCGACGTCGACGAGCGCCATCGCGATGAGCCCCGCCTGCGCCACCGCGATCGGCAGCGCAAGGCGCGCCAGGACGCGCAGCTCGGACCGCGTGCTGTCCGCGGCGAGAGGAGCGGAAGCAAGGCTCAAGGGTTCACCGGCTCGATAAAGGGGCGCCACCATAGCGCGCCGGGGTGGGAGCGCTCGCCGGAGGTGGGGCGGACATCCAAAAGATCAACAATTACGATATTTTATCAAGACACGAACGAGCCGACTCGAGAGGGAGAGAAGAAGAAAAAACGCAAAGGCGCAAAGGCGCAAAGACGCAAGGGAGAGAGATAGAACCTCTCTCAGCTCCGGGCGTCGTCTTGCACGGACAGCACATTTCCGTGCCTCGGCGCGTCGCCGTGCGCCCAGCAGCGCTCACTCATTTTTCTCTCTTTTTTGCGCCTTTGCGCCTTTGCGCCTTTGCGTTTTTTCTCTTTCCCGCCGCGCGTCGCGCCGCCCTCTTCGCGCCCGCGCCCCAGGCCTCACCAGGCGAGGTGGACCCTGCCGTCGAGGTACACGCGCTGCGCCTCGCCGAGGCCCGTCGACTCGCCCTCCACGACGCGCAGGATCCCCGTCGCGGGCCCGAGCGCCACATCCCGCCCCGCCTCGAAGCGCTGCGCTCGCACCAGGGCGCGGTAAGCCTTGTCCAGCAGGAGAGCCCGCTCGCGCGACGGCGCCACGAGGTACGCGAGATCGCGGTCGCCGCCGGGCGCGCCGCGCCGCACCTCCGCCTCATCGAGCGCGCCGCCCGGGAAGAAGCGGGCGAGCATCTCCGCGTTCCCGCGGTAGTCGTCGGCCCCGCGGGCGCGGCGCAGGTAGGTCAGCACCTCCGGCTCCGCGTGGCCGGCCTGCGGCACGTCGGGCATGCCGCGCAGGTCCTGGTGCCGCCATCCGGCGGCGCCGGGCACCTTGCGCGCCAGCGAGAAGGTGTGATCCACAGTCACCCCCACCGCGCCGTGGCAGCCCATGCACGCCCGGTGCTCCTCCGCCGTCTGCAGCCGCAGCCGGCCCTGCTCGTCCTCGATGAACGCCTGGATCTGCCAGCCGAACGCGTTGCGCAGGCCGACCTCCGGCCCGCCCGGGTGGAACGGCGGCTGCCCCTCGTCCTTCTCTTCCGCCTCGCGCTCGTACGCGCGCGCGATGGCCCAGTCGTCCGGCTCGTCGATCTTGCGCGCGTAGCGCAGCTCCTTCATCCGCGCGGCGAGCAGCGCCGGGCGATCCGGGTCGAGGTACCGCACCGAGTGAAGGAGCTCCGCCCCGCCCGGGTAGAGCCACGCCCGCACCGGGATACCGGCCGCCCCGCCGGCGTACCGCGCGGGCAGGCGGACGATCCGCGTCACCGCGGGCTCGAGCGCGCCGTCGCCGTCGAGATCGACGCCGGCGAGGAGCTCGCTCACCGGCTCCACCTCCCGCCCGGCGGCCGCGTCAGCGGGGCCGGCCGCGCCCTCCCTCGGCAGGGGCGACGGCGACGCGATCGCCGCCTCGAGCAGCGCGAGGTTCAGCTTGTACACCTCGCGCGACGGCGCGCCCGAGGCATCCTCGCGGAACGCGGCCGGCAGCCGGAGGAACACGTCGCCGGCGCTGCCGTTCGTGGGCCAGAAGCTGCCGGGGAACGGCTTGTAGCGGACCGCGCGGAAGCCGCTCCCGTCGCGCGCGAAGCCCTCCTCGTCGAGCCCGGCGCCGAGGTCGAGATCCGGCACGTAACCCGGGTAATCCCGGCGCGCGGCGAGCGCCTCGCGCAGCGGCGCGTAGTTGTCCTCCCGGATGTACTCGAGGATCTCCGCGTCGCTCGTCCGGGCGGCGGCGGCCGAGAGGTCCTCGAGCAGGTTCGTCCAGGGGTTCTTCCGGGCGGCGTCCGAGAAGGTGTATTCGCGCTGGAGCTCGTGATCGGCGAGCGTGTTCGGTCCGATCCCGATCGTGTGGCACGTCCAGCAGCCGTTCGCGCCGCCGGCCGTGGTCGCGTAACACATCGGCGGGATCGACGCCTCGGGGTTGCCCGCGTGCCCGGCGCGCGCGGCCGCGGTGGCGAGCGGGTCGTAGCCGCCCCCGCCGCAGCGCGCGCCCGCGGCGAGGACGGCGGACACCGCCGCGAAGGCCAGGGACGCGGACAGCAGGCGCGCGCGGCGAGCGGGCATGGAGGAGGTCACTCGGGCAGGAAGGTGACCGCGATCACGCTCGACAGGGAGGCGTCGCCCTTCGGCCAGGTGCTGTAGGCGTTCTCGCCGGGATGCTGCACCGACATGAAGATCGTGCCCATGTCGGGCGTGAAGGACGGGCCGGTCGCCTCCGCGTCGCTCGGCAGCGCCACGACGCGGAACGCCTTGCCGAAGCTCGGCTGGGTCACGCCCGGCTGGCCAGCGCGGTGGGCGGGGTCGAGATCGAGGTAGTAGAAGGCGTCCGCGTGGGAGGCCACGCCGAAGTTGCCGTCGGTGCCGAACCACACGCCGCCATCGCGGTCGAGGAGCAGGTTGTCCGGGCAGGAGGCGTCGAAGTCGCCCTGCCCCTTCGAGCCGTGCCACACCTCGAAGTACAGGAACTCGGTCGACGCGCCCGGGTTCTCGGGGTCGGACTCCTCCAGGGCGAAGATCGAGCCCACCGCGTCCGCGCGCTTCGGGGACTGGGTCGCGTGGGTCGCCGGATCGTAGACCGCGCCGCTCTGATCGAGCGACGTCTGCCCCGTGTGGTTGGTGAACGCCACGTAGAGGCGCGGCTTGCCGCTCGGGTCGCGCGGGTTCCACTCGATGTCCTCGGGCCGGTTCAGCTCCATGATCCCGACCTTGTTGCTCACCGTGAACAGCGCGCGCCAGACGTCGTAATCCGTCTGGAAGCCGCCGATCCGGTTCCATTTCACGTCGCGCAGCGCGTCGCCGACGGTCTTGGCCGGGTCGCCGAGCGCGGCCGCGTTCGGCGCGATGGCGGCGCTGTCGACGGAGAGCTCGATCCACTGCCCCGTGCCCGGGGCCGCCTCGGTCGGGGCCGCGTGGGTCGCGACAAGGGTGTTGCCGGTCGTGTTGTCGAGCCCTGCCATGTGCGCCGCGTAGAGCTTGCCCTCGTCGAGCAGCGCGCGGATCGCCGCCCGCGTCATCCCGGCCGTGTAGTTGCCGCTGGTCACGTACTTGTAAATGCGGCCGCCGCGGCGATCGTCGGTCCCGTAGACAACGATCGGCCGGCCCGGCACGAGCCTCCACGCGTCGTCGACAGCGAACGTCGCGGCCTCCCAGCGGGCGCGGCCCATGAAGCCGAACTTCTTGTGGCCCGTGCCCGGCTGCGTCTTGCCGTCGTACTCACCCGCGGGCTGCCCCGGGTCGATCTCAGTGAGGTAGCCGTAGTGGTCGCGCGGCTGCCGGCCGTTCGGATCGGAGATGCGCCCGAACTCCGCGCTGGTGCTCGCCTCGAAGACCGGGCTCACGGGCGCGCCCGGGTCGAAGCCCCGGCCGGTGAGGAACCGCTGATCTCCGGACCAGCTCGCCTCGAGATCACCGTAGTAGTCCTGCACGTTCTCCTCGGCGGTGATCACCGTGCCCCACGGCGTCTGCCCGCCGGCGCAGTCGCCCATGATGCCGGCCACGAGCCCGCCCGCGAGCGCCGCGCCGGTCGTGTCGTCGTGGCCCGGGCTCGAGAGCTCGTGCCCCGCGAGGCGGCTCAGCGTCTTGCTCGTCGCGTCGTAGCGCACGGCGGTCGCGCTCCTGTCGATCGACCATGCGCCCGTGGCCGGGTCCTGTACGGTCCGGAGCCAGGAGCCGCCGACCTCCTTCTTTTCCCAGCGGATATAGGTGTCGACGTCCGCCTGCGACCAGACGTTCGACTCGACGTCGTTCGTGAGGACGCCGAGCTTGCGCAGGTGCCGGGCCAGCGTGAGGTGCTGCCCTGTCGGCGCGGAGCTGACCGTCGGGCTTCGGCCGGAGACATACTCGTGGTTGACCCAGAGCCACCCGGCCATGGCGGAGCCGTTCCACTGCGGCGCGTCCCCCGCGGTGGCGGCCCACCCTTCGCCGAAGAACGCTGTGTAATCGTTGTTGGCGCCGAAGCGGGGCGCGTCCGGCGCGGTGCTGAAGGTCAGCGGATCGAGCCATGTCACAACGATGTCGGAGCGCACGCCGGCGAGCGCCCGGATGGTGTCGGTCGCGGCCGCGCGGAGCGGGAACTGCTCGCCCTCGGGCAAGGTGCCGGTGGCGAACAGCGCGACGCGCTCCCTCACGTAGTCCGCGAGGTTCCCGGCGCTGCTCCACACCGGCGCGTCGTCGCCGGGCGCCCCGGGCTCACCGGGTGCTCCGGGCTCGCCGGGTGCTCCGGGTTCACCAGGCGTCCCAGGCTCACCGGGCTTCCCCTGCTCACCGGGCGCTCCAGGCTCACCGGGCGCCCCGGGTTCACCCTGCTCACCCTGCTCACCGGGCTTCCCCTGCTCACCGTTCGCGCCGTCCTTGCCCGGTGCGCCCTGTTCACCGGGCGCGCCGGGCGCGCCCTTCGCGCCATCCTCGCCGCAACCGCTCCCGATCGCGGCAAGGCCGCCTGCGAGCACCAGAAGCAACGCCGTCCTCAGGGTCCGCCTCGTCATCATTTCCTCGTCTCCGCCGGGTAATGGCCGCAGACGATGCCTGGTGACGGTGGCGCCCCAATGCCCCTCACGCGACGAGTTGTTGTCAGAGACCGCCCGACCCTCGAGCAGGCGTGTCATGAGCACCACACGACCGGCGACCACGCGCGGAGGCCACGGCGAAGATCCCTCGGAGGACCGGCGCCGCCGCGCTGCTCGCCATCACCGCGCGCCCGTCATCACCGCACGGTTGTCGTCACCGCGCGTCCGTGGTCGCTGCGCTACTCGTCGTCCTCGTCGGGCACGACGACGTCTTGACCGAAGCGCGCGCGCGCTTCGAGCAGCTCCTTGTCCGAGATCCAGGTGCGCTCACAGCCGAGGAGCGGCTCTACCTGATAGACGTCCTTGCGCTGCTCGCCGTGTCCGTCTTCGAGGACCCGGACTACCTCGTGATGGAAGCCGCAGGCGGGGCAGAGCGCTCGCATGAAGGGTCACTATAGTGCGGGCGCGCTGGGCGCAAGGCCCTCCCCCCGCGCGCCGTCGACCGCGGAGCGGCGTCGGGCGGCGGGGGAGGTCAGCGCGTGTGAGGGGAGCGCCGGGCGCAGGGAGCGCCGAGCGCGAGAGGAGACGCCCGGCTCAGGCCGTGGCGCGAGCGCCGGCAGCGGCGGTCGTCTTCTCGTCCGACTTGATCCGCATCCCGTAGAAGGAGCGGTACACGAACACCATCGAGAGCACGAAGAAGATGCCCGCGAGCACGAGGCTCGTCCCGCGGTCGATCTCGATCGCCAGCTCGACCGCGAGGAGGCCGAACAGCGTCGTGAACTTGATGATGGGGTTCATCGCGACGGACGAGGTGTCCTTGAAGGGGTCGCCCACGGTGTCGCCGACGACCGTCGCCGCGTGGAGCGGCGTGCCCTTCTCCTTCAGCTCCACCTCGACGAGCTTCTTCGCGTTGTCCCAGGCGCCGCCGGCGTTCGCCATGAAGATCGCCTGATAGAGCCCGAAGAGCGCGATGCTGATGAGGTAGCCGATGAAGAAGAACGGCTCGAGGCAGGCGAAGGCGAGCGTCGAGAAGAAGACGCCGAGGAAGATGTTGAACATCCCCCGCTGCGCGTACTGCGTGCAGATCTCGACCACCTTCTTGCTGTCGGTGATCGAGGCCTTCTCCACGCCCTCGAGGCGGATGTTCGCCTTGATGAACTCGACAGCGCGGTAAGCGCCGGTCGAGACCGCCTGGGTCGACGCGCCGGTGAACCAGTAGATGATCGCGCCGCCCGTCACGAGGCCGAGCAGGAACGGCGGGTGGAGCAGCGAGAGCTTGTCCACGTTCGACGTCAGCTTGTTCGTGAGCACGACGATGATCGAGAAGATCAG
This sequence comes from Sorangium sp. So ce124, assembly GCF_051525235.1. NCBI lineage: Bacteria > Pseudomonadati > Myxococcota > Polyangiales > Polyangiaceae > Sorangium > Sorangium sp. So ce124. The sequence continues at coordinate 1,362,497 of NZ_CP150312.1, read as the reverse complement.
CGTCGTCGATCCGACGACCGCCGTCCCGATGAGCACCGGCTTGGCCGTCGCCTTGAAGGTGTTGCCCGCGCCGTCGTTCTCCTCGAGGTAATGCTTCGCCTTGTCGAAGTTCGGGGTGAAGCCGAAATCCTTCTTCAGCTCAGCCTCGACGTTCGGGACGTTCTCGATGAGCGAGAGCTCATAGACCGACTGCGCGTTGTCGGTCACCGGGCCGTAGGAGTCGACCGCGATGGTCACCGGGCCCATGCCGAGGAAGCCGAACGCCACGAGGCCGAAGGCGAAGACGCTCTCGGCGATCATGAGCTGCCCGAGGCCCTGGGCGGAGAAGTAGTACGAGATGCCCATCAGCGCGACGAGGACGAGGCCCATCCAGTACGCGCTGAAGTTGCCGGCCGTCAGGCCCGACAGCACGTTCAGCGAGGCGCCGCCCTCGCGCGACGCGGTCACGACCTCGCGGACGTGGCGCGACTCGGTCGAGGTGAAGATCTTGATCATCTCCGGGATGATGGCGCCCGCCAGGGTGCCGCAGGTGATGATCGACGAGAGCTTCCACCAGAGCGTCGTGTCGCCGCCGAGGTTCGGGATCATGAACGCCGACACGGCGTAGGTGAGCGCGACCGACACGATCGAGGTCAGCCAGACGAGGCGGGTCAGGGGCGCCTCGAAGTTCATCTTGTCGGCGTCGGCGTAGGAAGCCTTCGCGATCGCCTCGTTGAGGAGGTACGAGCCGATGCTCGCGAGCACCATCACGATGCGCATCACGAAGATCCAGACGAGCAGCTGGACCTGGACGGCGTGGTCGGGGACGGCGAGGAGGATGAACGAGATGAGCGCGACGCCGGTGACGCCGTACGTCTCGAAGCCGTCGGCGCTCGGGCCGACCGAGTCGCCGGCGTTGTCGCCGGTGCAGTCGGCGATGACGCCCGGGTTGCGCGCGTCGTCTTCCTTGATGTTGAAGACGATCTTCATGAGGTCCGAGCCGATGTCGGCGATCTTCGTGAAGATGCCGCCCGCGATGCGGAGCGCGGAGGCGCCGAGCGACTCGCCGATGGCGAAGCCGATGAAGCACGGGCCCGCGTAGTCGGCGGGGATGAAGAGCAGGATCACCAGCATGAGCATGAGCTCGGTGCTGATGAGGACCGCGCCGATGCTCATCCCGGCCTTGAGCGGGATCGCGTACGTCGGGAACGGCTTGCCCTTGAGGCTCGCGAACGCGGCGCGCGAGTTCGCGAAGGTGTTGATGCGCATGCCGAACCACGCGACGCCGCAGCTTCCGGCGATGCCGATCAGGCTGGCCAGCAGGATGACCACGACCTTCGCGGCATCCATGTGACGCAGCACGCCGAAGTAGAGAACCATGACCGCGCCGATCAGGATCTCGAGGACAAGGATGAACTTGAACTGCGTGACCAGGTACGTCTTGCAGGTCTCGTAGATGAGCTCCGAGATCTCCCGCATCGAGCGGTGGACCGGGAGCTTGTTCAGCTGCGAGTAGATGACGAGCCCGAACACGAACCCGAGCGCGCAGACACCGATGCCGCCCATGAGGAGCGTGCGGCCGTCGACGCCGCCGAAGGACTGGGTGCCTAGGTCGGGGAGGATCAGATCGGATTCACTGGCGCTGGCGAGCCCGCCGCTGAGCAGCAGGGCAAGCGCAGCGAGCCCGGCCAGCAGCGGCGCGAGCCAGGCCTTGTGGGACCGGAGAACGTTCATGGACGGTGTGCCTCCATCGCAAAATCAGAGGCAGAAGACGGCGCCATCGCCGCCCGCTGCTTCGTGGTTCCGAGGGGTTGGCCGCCTGCGTAAAGGGGAAGGGGACCGGCGCGTGCCGGAGGGGCTCTTGCTCTAACGCCGACGCTTCAGCACAGCCTCGTCCCTCGACGACCGGAGGGTGACGGAGTGCCCAGTGCTGCCAGGCATGCCTCCACCGTGACCGGACCCCCGAGGCGCGCGCTAGCTACCATGCACCAGAGACGCCGTCGAGAGGGCGCGATGCGCGCCCACGACGAGAAGGCCTGTCAGCAGCGCGACGTCAGGAGATGGCGTAGGGGAATTACGTACGATGATGGGAGATTGCGTACGATGGTGGGAGAAGAAACGAGCGCTCACGACCGAACGCCGTCACACGCTGTCGCGTTCGGTCGCATTCAGCTGCGCTCGGACGCTTTCAGCCGCGCTCGATCGTGTTCAGCTGTGCTCGGCCGTGTTCAGTTGCGCTCGGTCGCGTTGTTCAGCCGCCGATCCGAGCCGGAGAGCCGCTGATCCGAGCCCGAGTCCGCGCCAGGGCTGGCGTGGGACGTGAGGAGCTCCGCCACGAGATCCCGACACTCCGGCTTGTTGCGGAGGTGGCTCAGCAGCAGGTTCGACGCCTCGCTGAACGACTTCTCGTAGGCGAGCCCCTCGCGCGTGCGCGCCGCGACGCGCTCGCGCCCCTGCGCCAGGTCCTCCTCCAGGGCCTCGGCGTAGCGGGCGAGCTGGGCGCGGAGCTCGTCGATCTGGCGGCGCAGGTCGCGCGCGTTCGCCTCGCGCGTGTTCTTCTTGTGCTCGTAGCGCCCGAGCTGCTCGCGCTTCGCCTGCGCTGTCGCGCCGGCCGCGCCCGCGCGCTCGTAGACGAGCGGATCGTGGTTGCCCTGGCGGGCCGCCCCGTCCGCCAGCTGGCGCGCCGACAGCGCGAGCTTCTCGGCGGCGGCGAGCTCGACGCGGACCTTCTCGACGTCCTCGCCGTCGGCCATCGCCTCGCGCATCACGCGCGACTCCTCGTGCGCGAGCTCCTCGACCTTGCGGCCGATCTCGGCGCGCAGCGCGCGGCCGCGGCGCTCGAGCGCCTCGAGCTTGCGGGTGAGGCTCGCGACCTCGCCCTCGAGCTTGTTGGCGCGGGCGGCGAGGTCCCAGGCCTGCGCAAGGCCGTTCTGGACCTCCTGCGGCACCTGCCCGGACGGGTAGGCGCGGGAGACCATGCGCGAGAACAGGGCCGCCCGGCTCGCCCACTCGATGACGCCGGCGCTCTGCGGCGGCGGCGGCGGCGGCGGCACCGGCACGCCGTCGCTCCCCTCCACCTCCCACGCGTGGGCCGGGAGCCCGCGCTGGAGCGCCTTCAGCTCCTCCTGGAGGTGGTGGGCGTCGCGGTAGCGCTTGCGGATGTCCTTCTCGAGCAGGCGCAGCACGATCGCCTCGCCCTGCGCGTGCGCGTCGGGGCGGATCGAGCGGGGCCGCGGCGGCGCGTGGGTCCGCTGCATCTCGAGGAGCGTGTCGCGGTCGTTCGCGCGGAAGGGGAGCTGCCCGGTCAGCATCTCGAAGAAGAGCACGCCGAGCGCGTAGAGGTCGGACTGCGCCGTCGCCTCCTCGCCGCGCGCCTGCTCGGGCGACATGTACTCGGGCGTCCCGAAGACCGCGCCCTTCGGGGCGAGGCGCGGGTCGCGCGCGATGGCGGCGAGGCCGAAGTCGAGGATCTTGACGAAATCCTTCCGGCCGCCGCGGTGGGTGAGCAGGATGTTGTCGCTCTTCAGGTCGCGGTGCACGACGCCGAGGTCGTGGGCGCGCGCGAGCGCGGCGCACATCTGCTCGAGGATGTCCACCGATCGCGCGATCGGCATCGGGCCGCGCGCGAGCTCCGCCGAGAGCGGCGTGCCGACGAGGTACTCCATGACGAGATAGAGCTCGCCCTCCTCGGTCTCGCCGATGTCGTGGATATCGATGATGTGGGCGTGATCAACGCGGTTTGCGGCGCGCGCCTCGCGCAGCATCCACGCGCGGAGGTGGGTCTCTCCGCGGAGATCGGGCCGGATGAGCTTCAGGGCGACGACCCGGTCGATCAGCACGTGGCGAGCGCGATAAACGACGCCCATGCCGCCTTCGCCAAGCCGTGCCTCGAGCCGGTACCTGCCGGCCACGACCTTGCCGATCAACGGATCGGTGCTCGAAGCCTTGGGACCTGCCGGTCGCTGAATCGCGCGCTCCATGGTGCCTTCGTTTCTCCTCAGCGCTTCCCCAGAAGAGCCGTTCGCGTCTCTCAGGGCCTTATTGCGCTGTGCGGTGAGTCGGATCGCTCGCTGAACGTATCCGGTTTGAAACAGCTGGTCTACGGGCCCGCGGTCGGGTTGCGATGAATCTCTTCGCGCTCCGTTTGGAGGTGGGGTGGGAGACCGGCGCCGATGGCGCGCGCGTCAAGCCTGCGCGACAGGTCGTACGGGCGGGCACGCCTCTGCGGGCGGCCGTGCGGGCGGGCACGCCTCCGCGGGCGGCCGTGCGGGAGGGGGGGCATCGCCTTGCGGACGGGCGCTCGCTGGGCGAGGATCGAGGGGTAAGCGACAGACGAAGCGCGCGCCGTGGACCGAGGCTTTCGCGCCGGCGGAGGACGGGCGCGGGCCTGCGCCGCGCCCGTCCTCCGCCGGCGCGAGGGCGAGCGTGCCGCCGTGCCTCCGGACGATGTCGGTCGAGATCGACAGCCCGAGGCCGGTCCCCTGCCCTCGCGGCTTCGTGGTGAAGAACGGATCGAAGATGCGCTGCGCGAGGTCCGGCGGGACGCCCGGCCCGCTGTCCGAGATCGCGACGGCCGCCATGTCCTCGTCGATCCAGGTCTCGACGCAGATCGCCGGCGCGCCGGGCGTCCGCGGCGCCGCGCCGCCGCCGGAGGCCCCCTCCTCTGCCGGCGCGGCGGGCGCCGGCGGCGCCTCGAGCGCCTGGATGGCGTTGACGAGGAGGTTCATGAACACCTGGTTGATCTCGCCGCCCCGGCAGGTGACGGGCGGCAGCTCGCCGTAGCGCCTGATCACCTCGATGCGGGCCTGCCGGAGCCGCGGGCCGAGCAGGAGCAGCGTCTCCTCGAGCCCCGCGTGCAGGTCGACCGGCAGCGGCTCCCCCGAGACGCGCGAGAAGCTCTTCAGGTTCGTGACGATGCGGACGCTGCGCTCGACAGCGCGGTGGACGACGGTCGAGATGCCGACGAGATCGTCGAGCGCCGCCTCGGTCTGGAGGCGCTCGCGGAGCGCCTCGAGCGCGCGGCGGCGGTCTTCCGGGAGATCGCGCTCCGCCTCGCGGTACGCGTCGAGGACGGCGCGGAGCTCCGCGGCGCGCTCCTCGATCGGCTGGGCGGCGCCGGCGATGGCGTTCAGCGGGTTGTAGATCTCGTGCGCCACGCCGGCCACGAGCTCGCCGATGGAGGCGAGCCGCTCGCCCTGGATGAGCGCGGCCTGCGCCCGCTTCAGCTCGGACAGGGCGCGCGTGAGCTCGGCGGTGCGCGCGGCGACGTTCTCCTCGAGGCCGGCGCGCTCGGCCTCGAGCTCGGCGATCGTCCGGGACAGGGCCTGCCGCATGCGCTCGACGCTCTCGCCGAGGCCCACGACCTCCTTCGGCCCCGACAGCCGCGGCACGGCGGCGTCGAGCTCGCCGCGCGCGACCTCGTCGGCGGCGCGCGCGAGCCGCGCCATCGGCCGGGAGAGCTCGCGCGCCGCCCGCGCGACCACGCCGAGGGCGGCGAGGACGAGGAGGGACAGCGAGGCGAAGAGCGCGGCGATGGCGTTGAAGTCCTCGTCGAAGGACGAGCCGGTGGCGAGCGCGCGGTAGAGGCCGATCGAGGAGAAGAGCGAGAGGAGCCCCGTGAACAGGAGGGGCAGCCCGAAGTCGCGGAGCATGCGCCGCCGGAGGGGCATCGGGGGCGCGCCGCCGTGCTCGGGCGCGCCCGTCCAGGCGCGCAGGAGGTCCACCGCGCGGGAGACGGAGTCCTTGTGCCAGGCGCGCTGGTAGAACGAGACGCCGAAGGCGAAGAGGGCGCCGAAGCCGAGCTGCATGAGCGCGTCGGCGACGCTGGAGGTGGCGCTGACGCGCACGTAGGCCATGCCGATCGCGGTGCACCCGAGCCACAGCGCGAAGTTCAAGGAGGCGAGCACGTCGGGGAGCCGCTCGGCGCCGGCGAGGCCGCGGCCGAGGAGGGCGCGGTCGCCGGAAGGGCCGGCCGCGAGGGCGGCCACGGTCGGGCGCGTGGCGGGGCGCACGGCCAGGGTGAAGCCGAGGGTGCCGGAGAGGGCGAGGAGGGGGACGACCTCGAACCACGCCTGGAACACGACCTGGCTCTGGGTGCGGAGGAACGCGACGCAGAAGAGCAGCATGACGTGCCCGCCGACGATGCCCGCGGTCGCAGCCGACTCCGCGAGCCTCGGCCGGAGCGCCGCGGCGAGGGCGCGCGCCGAGGCGGCGTCTCCGGCGCCGCCCTCGACGGCGCCTTCGCGGAGCAGGGCGCGGTAGATCGCGCGGCGCATGCCGCCCGCCATGACGCCGAAGGCGACCGCGGTCACCAGGAGGCCGAGCCACGACGGCGGCGTCGCGCGGCCGATCCCGAGCGGCCCTGGCCAGGAGGGGGGCCCTGTCGGGGCGCCTCGGAACGCGAGCGGCAAGACCGCGAGCGGCCACGAGAGGGTGCGGATCGCCGCGGCGACGGCGAAGCCGCGGTCGCCGCGGCGGGTCAGCGCGCCCGAGAGCGCGGCCGAGGCGGCCAGGGAGGCGAGCAGCAGGATCGCCGGCCACGGCGTGGTGAGGGCGGCGGGGACGACGGCGGAGAGGAACAGGAGCGCCGAGAACAGCTCCCAGCCGGTCGCGACGAGCTCTGCGCGAACGCGCGGGGCGCGGAGCACGGCGGTCGGGGGCGGCGGCGGCGTGGTCACGAGGCGGGCGGCATGGAAGCGCAGGGCGCGCGCCCTCGCAACGGCGCCCCCGCCTCGCGGCGGGGCGCGTCAGCGGCCGGGGAGGCGGACGCCCGGGAGGACGGTGCGGCGCTCGACGACCTCGTCGAGCGCGTCGGCGTCGATCAGGAGGTGCGCCCGCAGGCTGTCCTCGATCGCCGAGAACACCTTGCCCTGGTAACGGATCTCGCGGCCAGGCCCGGCCGCGAGCCAGTAGTTGCCGCCTGGTTCGCCGCCGTCACCGGCCGCGCTCGGGCTGGCGAGGAGCGGCTCCGCGTTGCCGGGGAACGGGTCGGGCGGGGTCGCGAAGCCCGGGAACGACGGCGCGGGCGGCGAGGAGGCGAAGGGCTCGGGGCTTGCGGAGAACGTGAGCGACGCGCCGGGCTCGAAGCTCACCGACAGGGCGCCGCCGCGGGCGGCGACCACGACGCCGGGCGTGCGCTCCTCGACGACGACCTCCTCGATGACCTTCCCGGAGATGAGCAGGAGCTTGTGGCTGCTCGTCACCTGCGAGCTTTCCGCTGTGAGCTCGCGTCGCAGCGCGATCTGGTGCGAGACGTAGAATTGGAGGTTCTTCACGTCGCTGTCGCTCAGGTCGTGCTGCACCCGGAGCTCGTGCGTGAACGGGACGAGGCGGGGGCCGCAGCCCGCGAGGAGGAGGAGCGAAAAGAGCGCCAGGAAGAGCGGGGCGGACGCCGTGGACAGGCGCCAGCGCGCCGCGGCGTGGGTCGTGTGGACAGAGAACGGCATGGGAGCCCTCGTTGAAGAGGCCTCGGCGAGATGGCCGTGGCGCACCTCTCCGCAACGGGGCGGCCGGGCGCAGCTTACAGCGGGCGACGAACCGCTCGGATGGTGCCTGCCGACGCCACGGCGGAATCGCCCCTACCTCGGGGGCGCGCGATGGGATGAGGCGCTCAGCCGGCTCCGGAACGAGCGGCGATGTCCGCCAGGTGCTGTTTCAGCACGTCCGCGCGGATCGGCTTGACCAGGTGCACGTCGAACCCGGCCTCACGGCTCATGCGGCGGTCCGCTTCCTGGCCGTAACCGGTCATCGCCAACAGCGATATGCCCGCGAGGCCCGGAATGCGACGCAGCGCGCGCGCGACGTCATACCCTGTCATGCCCGGCATGCCGATATCGAGCAGCACGACGTCCGGCTGGAGCTGCGCCGCGAGATCGAGCGCTGAAGGACCGTCGAACACCGCATGCACGTCGTGGCCCATGCGCTTCAGCAGCAGCGCCATGCTCTCGGCCGAGTCCCGGTTGTCGTCGACGACGAGGACGCGCAGCTTGCGCCCGGCTTGCGTTGCGGGCGCGCCCACCGTCGGCGGCGCGAGAGGGCGCGTCCGCCGCGGCAATCGCACGATGAACTCGCTGCCGCGGCCGGGCCCCTCGCTGAGCGCCTGGACCGTCCCGCCGTGCAGCTCGACAAGCCGGCGCACGATCGTCAATCCGAGGCCCAGCCCGCCCTCGGAGCGATCGAGGCCGCGATCCCCCTGCGTGAACAGGTCGAACACCTGGGGCAGCAGCTCGGGCGATATCCCCGCGCCGTTGTCGCGGACACGGAGCGTCGCGTGCGCGCCGTCCGCCTCCACGGTGACCCGGATCGAGCCGCGGAGCGGCGTGAACTTCGCCGCGTTGTGCAGCAGGTTGCTCACCACCTGCGTGAGCCGCGCCAGGTCGCCCTGGACGATGGCGAGCGGCTCGGCGGGCAGCTGCACCTCGAGGACCTGCTCGCGCGCGTCGATCCAGGTCCGGGACGCCTCCGCCGCGCGCGTCACCACGTCGGCGAGATCGATGCGCTTGGACTCGAGGGCGATCTTGCCGCGCGTGATGCGGCTCACGTCGAGCAGGTCGTCGACGAGCCGCACGAGCTGACCGAGCTGCCGTTCCATGAGGCCGGCCGCCCAGACGACCTGGGCGTTGTCCTTGCCTTCGAGCTTGAGGACGCTTGTCGCGTTGGCGATCGGCGCCAGCGGATTGCGCAGCTCGTGCGCCAGCATCGCCACGAATTCCTCCATCTGGCGCGCGTTGGACTCCATCTGCTCCAGGCGCTTGCGCTCGCTCAGGTCGCGCGTGATCTTGGTGAAGCCGCGCAGCTCGCCGCTCGGGCCGCGGATGGCCGTGACGAGGACGTTCGCCCAGAACGACGAGCCGTCCTTGCGCACGCGCCAGCCTTCGTCCTCGAAGCTGCCTTCGCGCCGCGCTTCGGCGAGCACCGTCTCTGGCCGGCCGCGCTCGATCGCCTCGGCCGGATAGAAGCGCGAGAAGTGCGTGCCGATCACCTCTTGCGCGGAGTATCCCTTGATCCGCTCCGCGCCGGCGTTCCACGTGGCCACCCGGCCCTCGGGGTCGAGCATGAAGATGGCGTAATCCTTCACGCCTTCGACCAGCGTGCGGAAGCGCTCCTCGCTGTGCCGCAGCGACTCTTCCTGGCGCTTGCGCTCGGTCAGATCGCGCGTGATCTTGGCGAAGCCGCGCAGCTCGCCGTCGGGGCCGTAGAGGGCCGTGATGATGACGTTCGCCCAGAACATCGAGCCGTCCTTGCGCACGCGCCAGCCTTCGTCCTCGAAGCGGCCCACGCGCCGCGCCTCGGCGAGCTCTGTCTGTGGCCACTTCCGCTCGATCGCCTCGGCCGGATAGAAGCGCGAGAAGTGCGTTCCGATCACCTCTTGCGCGGAGTATCCTTTGATCTGCTCGGCGCCGGCGTTCCACGTGATCACGCGACCCTCGGTGTCCAGCATGAAGATGGCGTAGTCCTTCACGCCTTCGACCAGCATGCGGAACTGCAGATCGGCGCCGAGCCCTGTCGGATCCATGCGGCACAGCCTACAGCATGGTTACACGTTCGCCACGCCATGCTCTCCCTTCCTGCCCTGCTCTCCGCGTCCGCGAGCCGTCATCGCGGCGGCTGGCAGCGGCGAGTGACGAGCACAGCAATGGCCATATGAGCCGGCGTCGAGAGCGTCCGCCGGCGGCCGCGCAGGGCCACCGCGACCCGCTGGAGCGGCTCGAGCGTGTCAAGGCGGACTCATCGATTGTGGAGCCATCGAGCGTGTCCAGCGCGAGCCACCCGACCTCGAGACACCGCTATTGGCGAGCGCCACGGCGCCCCAGCTCCCCGGCCAGCCGCAGCGTGGAGGGGCCATGACGGCGCCGTGGATGGGTCGAGAGCAGGGTTGTCGCGCATTCCTGCGGACCACCCGGCATGAGTGGAGTGGAGCGCGCGGCGGGGACGGCGCGGGCCGTCGGAGTCGACATCGCTTCAGGCGGCGCTGCTTCTACTCCCAGTAAAGCGTCGCCCGCCCGATCGCCGTGAACGGCCACCCCGGCGAGTAGTGGATCCCCGTGACCGCGGCCGGCTCGTACGGCAGCCGCGACTCGCTCGCGAACTGGACCTCGCGCCACGTCGTGTCGAAGAGGTTCTGGATGTCCACGGCCACCTCGACGTGCTTCCACCGCAGCCCGGCGTTGGCGTCGACGACCGTGAACCCCTCGGCGGTGAGCGACTCGTCCTCGGTCGCGGGCCGCGCGCCGATCGCCTTGACCCGCAGCGCCGCGAACGGCGTGAACGCGCCGAACGTCGGGCGGACGCCGACGCCCGCGGTCAGCGTCCGGGTCGGCGCGAGGGCGACCGCGCTCGCGTTGCCGGCGTTCTCGCGGAAGCGCGCGCGGGTGAAGGTCGCGTCCACGTCCGCGAAGAGCCAGCTCCCGAGCCGGTAGCGCCCGCCGATCTCGATCCCGTAGCGCCGCGTCTGCCCCGACGGCTCGGTCGCGCCCGCGTCGCCGCTCCACACAAGCTCCGAGTCCACGTCGAGGAGGAACCCGGCCCCGCTCAGCGACAGCCCGCGCAAGGGCGCGACCCGCACGCCGACCTCGTAGCCCGTCGCGGGCGTGATCAGCGTCGCCGCCCCCTCGCCCAGCACCGCGCCCTGCGCGTCGTTCGAGTGGAAGCCCCGCCCGAAGTGGGCGAAGAGATCGAGCCCCTCGACGGGCGACACGATCGCCGTGAGCTTCGGGAGCAGCTGCATCTGCCCCCGGGTGCCGCTCGATCTGTTCCCCGTCGCCTCGAGGTCCTCGCCCGGGTCGTCCACGTTGACGTCGATCCACTGCCCGCGCGCCCCGAGCACGACGCGGAGCCAGCGCCGGAGCCGGGCGTCCTGCTCGATGTAGACGCCGATCTGGCTCTCGTCGACGTGGGTCCTGCTCTTCTCCTCGAGCCGCTCGCGCGCCTCGTCGTGGTGGAGGGACTTGTCGATCGCGTCCGCGCGGATCTGCGCGCCGAGCGAGGTCGTGAACCTCGCCCCGCCGATCTCGTATTGCCTGCGGAACCGGAGATCGGCGCCCCCGACGGTGCGGTCGTCGTTCTGCTCGATCTGGTCGCCGTGGACGGCGTCCTCGCTGAAGAACGTGAAGTTCGAGTACAGCGTGAAGCGGTAGCGGACGAGGTAGGCCAGCGCGCTCAGATCGGCGTCCCGCCACGCCGTCGAGTAGGCGAGGGACGCCATGTGCCGCTCGGTCGCCCCGCCCTCGGTCGGATCCACGGCGCCGAAATGGTCGATGCACGGCTGTCCGAACGCCGACGGCGGCGGGTTCAGCCCGCCCTGCTCGCCCTCGCCGCAAACGGCGCGCGCGGGGATCTGGCCGGAGCCGTGCCAGGTCGATCCATACGACATCCATGTCATCTGGACCTTCCCCGTGTCACCGAGATCGTGCGTGGCCCGCAGGTACACGTTGAAGCGCTTGAGCCGCTCCGGGCTCAGGAACGGCCCGTCGTTCCGGTAGATCTCCGCCGCGGCCACAGCGCGCCACGCGTCGCCGAGATCCGGCGAGGCGATGACGAGGCCGCGCTGGATACCGTACTGCCCCAGGCTGACCTGCGCGTAGCTCTCCTCGAGCTTCTCGGCGAAGCGCAGGTTGACGGCGCCCGCCGTCCCGAAGTCGCCGATGCTGGCGTAATAAGGCCCCTTGTAGCCGTCGAGCCCTGTCACGAGCTCCGGGATCATGAAGTAGAGATCGGTGAAGCCGTGCCCGTGGCCATGGCTGACCATGTTGACGGGCACGCCGTCGACGAAGAAGGCGACGTCGGTCCCGTGGTCCGCGTCGAACCCGCGGAGGAAGTACTGGTTCGCCTTGCCGCCGCCCGCGTGCTGCACGGCGAAGAGCCCGGGGACCGACTCGAGGATGTCGCCCGGCCGGAGCCTCGGCCTGAGCTCGAGCTCCCGGTGTCCGACGGAGACGCGCGACGCGGCCTCGCTGCCCGGCTTCTCCGCCTGGATCGTGACCTCGATCGCGGCGTCGCCCGCGGGCGTGCCCTCACCGGAGGGCTCTGCAGCGGCGGCCTCCGGCGGAGCAGCGGGCGCCTCGGGGGTGTCGCCCTCGGCGCGCGCGGGCCGCGCGGCGGCCAGCACCATGGATAACGCGGCGAGCAGATGAAATGGATGGCGGTGCCCGTGGCTCGTCGTGACCGTCTCGCGCAGCATTCGTGTCCTCCTTCGCCGCAATCGCGCGGAGCGGCTTCGGGCCGCTCGCGTCGAGCTCCGCGAGGACGAAATGGCTGGCCATCGCACGGTGCGCTGGACCGACCTCTCGCCCCCGCGGGCGACCGGAAGGCGACGCGGGGGCGGTTCGGTATCCGGGACGTGGCAGAGGCAAAGCTGCACCGGCTCGGACCTCACCGCCTCCCTCGAGGCTCCCAGGTCGAACCGGCGCCGGATGTCTCCCGCCGCCGGGCGCTGGCAGGTCTTCGGGCTCGCGAGCGCTCCGGCCTGGCCGGCTCCCTACTGTCCACCGCTTCCCAGCCCTCGTCGGGCCAGTGCTTGGGGTGGAGGTCGTTCTCGCTTACCGCTGCGGGGCAGCCCCGGAATTTCACCGGGTTCCCTCTTCGGCCCAGGCGAACGCCCGGGCACCAGCGCGGCGCGCACCCTATGGCCGCGCGCCTTCGGCTGTCAATCGCTACCGCTCCCCTCGCCCGCCCGGCGCGGGCTCGCCCGCGCCACGCGCGCGCCTCGCGCTCTCCATCCGAGCGCCTCCCTGCGCGGCTGCCGCGCCGCTGCCGTGCAGGCCGAACGTTCGGGCTCTAGCGAGGATGGGCTCGCTCCTCCGTGGGTCGCGTGCTACACGGCCGCCGCCGTATATGCCCCGTAACGATCTCCGCAATATCGCCATCGTCGCCCACGTCGACCACGGGAAGACGACCCTCGTCGATCACATGCTCCGCCAGTCGGGCGCCTTCCGAGAGAACGAGGTCGTGGCCGAGCGGGTCATGGACTCGAACGACCTCGAGCGGGAGCGCGGCATCACCATCCTCGCGAAGAACACGAGCATCCGGTACCGCGGGGTCAAGATCAACATCGTCGACACGCCCGGCCACTCCGACTTCGGCGGCGAGGTCGAGCGCACGCTCATGATGGCCGACGGGGCGCTCCTCCTCGTCGACGCCGCCGAGGGCCCGCTGCCGCAGACGCGCTTCGTGCTCTCGAAGTGCCTCCAGCGCGGCTTCCCGGTCATCGTGGTCATCAACAAGATCGACCGGAGCGACGCGCGCGCCCACGAGGTGCTCTCCGAGGTGTTCGACCTCTTCTGCGACCTCGAGGCGAGCGACGCGCAGATGGACTTCTCGACGCTCTACGCGATCGCGAAGTTCGGCCAGGCGAAGCGCGAGCTCGAGCACGAGGCGAAGGACCTCGAGCCGCTCTTCGAGACCATCCTCGAGCGGGTCCCCGGCCCCTCGGGCGACCCCGACGGTCCGCTCCAGGTCATCGTCTGCAACACGACGCACGACGAGTACGTGGGCCGGCTCGCGGTCGGCCGCGTGGTCCGCGGCACCGCCCGGTCCGGCGCCGACGTCGCGCTCCTCGGCGAGGGCGGGCAGTCGCGCGGCTACGTGAAGATGCTCTACGCCTACGAGGGGCTGAAGCGCGTCGCGGTCGAGAGCGCCGTCGCGGGCGAGGTGATCGCGATCGCCGGGATCGACGCGGTCACGATCGGCGACACGATCACGGATCCGGCGCACCCCGAGGCGCTGCCGCGGATCGTCGTCGAGGAGCCGACGATCAAGATGAAGATCGGCGTCAACACGTCGACCTTCGCCGGCAAGTGCAAGCAGTCGAAGTACCTGACGAGCCGTCACCTGAAGGAGCGGCTCGAGCGCGAGGCGATGAAGAACCTCGCGATCCGGGTGGAGCCGACGGAGGTGCCCGACACGTTCGTGGTGCTCGGCCGCGGCGAGCTCCAGCTCGCGATCCTCGTGGAGACGATGCGGCGCGAGGGGTACGAGATGCAGCTCTCGAACCCCGAGGTGGTGACGCGCGAGATCGACGGCGAGGTGATGGAGCCGCTCGAGCTCGTGGTCGTGGACGTGCCGGACACCTACGTCGGCATCGTGACCGAGCGCCTCAGCTCCCGGCGCGGCCGGATGGTGAAGATGACGAACCCCGGCTTCGGCCGCGCCCGCCTCGAGTTCCGGGTGCCGTCGCGCGGGCTCATCGGCTTCCGCGGCGAGTTCCTGACAGCGACGCGCGGGACGGGCCTGCTCAACACGATGTTCGACGGCTGGGCGCCCTGGGGCGGCCCGATGATGCGCCGCCCGACAGGCGCCATCGTCGCCGATCGCGTCGGCGTGGCGACCCCGTACGCGCTGCACCACCTGCAGCCGCGCGGCATGTTCTTCATCGTCCCCGGCGTCGAGGTCTACGAGGGGATGATCATCGGCGAGCACAACCGGCCGAACGACACCGACGTCAACGTCATCAAGGAGAAGAAGCTGTCGAACGTGCGCAACCACGGCAAGGACGAGAACGTCCTCCTGGCCAGCCCGCGGCTGCTCACGATCGAGACGGCGATGGAGTGGATCGACGGCGACGAGCTCGTCGAGGTCACGCCCGACGCGGTGCGCGTCCGCAAGAAGGTGCTCGCGTGCAACCGCCGCGAGCGCCGCGAGGACGCGATCGAGCAATCGCAGGCGGTGGAGTGAGCGGCGGGGGGCGCGCGGGACGTCCGACGCGCGCCCCTGCCGTGCTTGCCGCGCTATAAGATGCCCTGATGAGAACGACGCCGCTCTTCGCTCTCCTAGCTTCGGTCGTCGCGCTCTCGGGGGCGGGCGCTTGCGGCGGAGCGGTCGTCGTCGACGGGCTCCCCGAGAGCTCCGACGGCGCCGGGGGCGCTGGCGCGGCCGTGGGGTCGCCGTCGGCGAGCTCCGGCGGGCCATCCATCGAAGAGCAGAAGGCCTCGTGCGATTTCTTCTGCTCGCTCTTCGACGGCGTCACGTGTCCGGAGCTCCGGTGTCACGAGCGCTGCGCCGACCTGCTCTCCGAGCAGCGCCCCTGCAACGCGCAGACCGCTCCTTTCTTCGATTGCATGGGCGAGACCATCGTCTCCGCGGACCGGATCCCCTGCGAGTTCCTCGCGCCGTCGATCGCGTCGCTCTTCGATTGCCTGAGCGGGCGAGATCGGGAGTGCAGGACCGATTTCCTGCCCCAGACGTGCGACGCGCCGTTCGAGGAGCTCAGGGCGTGTCAGCGCGATCAGGGCCGGTAGCGGGGGCGCTCGCCGCCTGACGCGCGCGGCCGCGCGCCGGGGTCGAGGGCGCTCCGGAGCGGCCCGAGGGCGTCGGCGACGAACGCGACGAGCGCCTTCACGCGCGGCACCCCGCGCGTATCGCGGTGCACCCCGAGCCACAGCTTGCGCCCTGGCGGCGGCGAGGGCGGCGAGAGCAGGCGGAGGCCGGCGGTCGCGTCGCCGAGGTAGCGGGGCAGGCAGACGAGCTGACGAATCGTCGTGAGTTTCTCCACCGCGTGACCGGCACGGCCGCGGCGGGCTTCCTGGGCTCTGCCCCGGCCGCGAACACCTCCTGTGCCGCGCAGCATGGGCCGGCGCCGCCGCGACCCGCGGCGGGGTCGAGGATCAAGGCGGTCGCCTTCGACGCCTTTCCGATCTTCGATCCGCGGCCGATCGCCGCGCTCGCGGAGGAGCTCTGCCCTGGCAAGGGGGCATTGCTGAGCGAGGCGTGGCGCACCCGGCAATTCGAGTACACGTGGCTCCGGGTCGCCTCCCACGAGTATGCCGACTTCTGGCAGGTGACGGCGGATGCGCTGGTGTTCGCCGAGCGCGCGCTGGCGCTCGATCTCGGGGAGGAGAAGCGGGCGCGGCTCCTCGGCGCGTACCTCGATCTCCGGGCGTGGTCTGACGTGCTGCCGGCGCTCGGGGCGCTGAGGGGCGCGGGGCTCCGGCTCTCGTTCCTGTCGAACTTCGCCCCGAAGATGCTCGGGGCCGCCATCGAGAGCTCCGGTCTGGGTGGCCTGTTCGAGCACGTGCTCAGCACGGACCGGGCGAGGACGTACAAGCCGGACCCTCGCGCGTACCGGATGGCGCTCGACGCATTCGGCCTCACGCGCGAGGAGATCGCGTTCGTCGCGTTCGCCGGCTGGGACGCCGCGGGGGCCCGGTGGTTCGGCTATCCCACGTTCTGGGTCAACCGCCTGGGCCTGCCGGCCGAGGAGCTCGGCGTGAGCGCCGACGCGACGGGAGCGAGCCTGTCGGATCTTGTGGAGTTCGTGAAGGAGAGGGCATGACCGGCGGGGCCCCGCGGCCTGCGCGATCAGCTGGTCCCAGGGCTCCCGGCGCGCCTCACGGCGGCGAGGTCACGGCGCTGCACATGGCGCGCATGGAGTCTCGGGCGAACCGCGCCTGGACCCGGCGCGCGTAGGGAAAGCCGATCCGGGCGAGGAGGTGGTTCGGCCGGGAGACGGCGAAGATGTCGTAGGCGACCTCGCCGGAATGCTCGTCGTGCTCGACGAGAAAGCGCTCCTCGCCGCGCTCGCCGTGCTCCTCGAGCGTCCCGTAGGCGAAGCCGAACCGGCGCACAGGGCCGCTCGTCTCATCGACCGTGTAGACGATCCGGCACGCGTTGAGCCAGTGAATCCCGAGCACGCGGACGAGGATCGCCACGGTGACGCCGGTCTGGAGGGGAGCGTCGGGATAGCAGAGCTCGACCCAGCCGAGCCGGAACTGTGCCCAGCACCGCATCGCCTCGACAGCGCGGTCGAAGAGCGCGGCGCCCCGGCCGAGCACCACGCGGTGGTGGTCGACGTTGAAGCCGGCAGGCGGCCGCGGGCGGCCGTCGCCGGCGCCGGTGCAGCCGACCTCCGCGTAGGAGAGCGGCCGATCCGCCTGGCGAGCGAGGAAGGCGTGGATCACGGCATCCGAGGGGCGAGCGAGGGAGAGCACGAGGGGCAGGATAGCTCGCACGGCAGTATGTTCCCGTCACCTCCGCCTCGTGTGTCTTTGCAGTCACGACGACGCGCAAGGAGCACCTTCGCTGCTGGCCGACCTGCACGGATCCGCCAAGGCCTCTCACGTGGGAATCAGCATGGACATGAGATGGGCTGGACGATCGCGAAGCAGGCCTCAGGCGCGCTCCGCAGGTCGAGACAGCGCCGCGCGCACCACGCGACTCCCCCGCGCGGCTGGCACCTACCGGCGAGCGCTGATACGCTCCTCGGCGACTCGTAACAGCGAGGAGGTGCATGGCCGATGGACATGCAATTCAATTTTCACGACGCCGAGGTCGAGGCGGACCAGCTGGACGCGATGCTCGAGAGCTTGATGCGCGACGTCGGCACCGCAGGCGCGACCCCGGCCCGCGTCGTCGAAGGGCGCCTCCCGAAGAACGCGAAGGGAGACGCCTTCACCGTCGGCGCGATCGCGGTCGCCGCGCTCCCCGCGGTGCTTCCTCAGGTGATTCAGCTCGTCAATGAGTGGGTCGTCCGCGCGCCGAAGCGCCGCATTCGCATCCGGGGGAAGAACGGTCTGGAGGTCGAGTTCACCTCGGACAAGCCGCTCGGGGAGAAGGAAGTGCTCGACCTCGCGCGCCGCATCAGCGCAATCAAATGACAGCCCTGGACAGAGATCTACTGCTCGGTGGACGGGACCGCATCGCGCTCATCATCGCGAACGGAATGTATTCGGACGACAAGTTGCGCTCGCTTCAGGCGCCCGCCCTCGACGCATCGAAGCTCGCCGACACGCTGGAGAGCCCGGACATCGGCGATTTCCGCGTCCAGCTCTGCGTCGATGGCAGCCAGCTCGAGGTCCGGAAGGCCATCGGCGCGCTCTTCCATCGTCGCCATCCGGAGGATCTGCTCGTCCTCTACTACTCCGGTCATGGCCTGAAGGACGACTGGGGTCACCTCCACCTCGCCGCGCGCGACACGGAGAAAGAGCTCTTCAGCGCGACCTCTGTCGACGCGGCGTGGATCAGCCGCCAGATCGATCAGTGCCCCGCGAAGCGCATCGTCCTGATCCTCGACTGCTGCTACAGCGGCGCGTACGAGAACTCCGCCAAGAGCGAGCAGGACAGCGTCGACATCGCCGGGACGTTCATGGGAGACGGCTCGGGTCGCGTCGTGATCTCCGCCACGACGTCGGTCCAGCTGGCATGGCAGGCCGACCAGCCCGTGGGGGTGCCCTCGCAGTCGATCTTCACGCGCCACCTCGTCGAGGGCCTGTCGACCGGCACAGCCGATCTGGACCGAGACGGATACGTCGATGTCCACGAGCTCTGCGAGTACGTGCAAGCGAGCATCAAGGCCGAGGGAGGCCGGCAAACCCCGCAGATGTGGACGCAGAAGTACGAGGGGCGGCTGCGCATCGCCAAGGCCCCGCTCCGGCCCACGATCCCGGCGTCGGGCGGGAACGCCGCGATCACCTACGAGCTCTTCGTGTGCAACGGGCCTCTCGAAGGTCGGCGGTTCGTGCTCCACCCTGGAGAGTTCAGGGTAGGGCGAGAGCCCGACTGCTTCATCCGCCTCGATGATCCGAAGGTGTCGCGAAAGCACGCGACGATCGTCGTCGGAGCGGAGGAGGTGCGCGTGATCGACCAGGGAAGCACGCACGGGACCAAGATCGACGATCAGCGCATCACGAGCGCCTTGCTCCCGCAAAACGGCCAGATCATCGTCGGGGGCACCGTGCTCCGGCTGGTCCGCCTGGATGCTGCAGGCGCACGTCAGACCCAGGACACGGCCGCGCACCCGCCAACCGCGCCGAAGAAGCGATCGGCCACCCTGTTCACTCCCTGACTCCTGGCGCAGACGCGCCCGCGCTATGCTTCGGCTCGCCCGGCGAGCGCGGCCTTTCGGTGGGTGTGACCGCGCCCCAGGGTGAAGGGGCACCGCTCGCCCGCAGCCCGCGGGCGGCCTGACCGCCCTCCCGTCGATGCACAAGGACCTCCTCGATCTCCTCCTCGCCCTCGACCGCGTGCCGCAGGATCCGCGCTGGCACCCCGAGGGCGACGCGCTCTTCCATTCCCTGCAGGTATTCGACCTGGCCCGCCGCGAGACCGCGGATCGCTCGCTCTGGGCCGCGGCCCTGCTCCACGACGTCGGCAAGGCGTTCGCCTGCGCCGACCACGCCGAGGAGGGGGCCGACGTGCTCGCGGAGCTCGTGTGCCCGCGGGTGGTCTGGCTCGTGCGGCACCACCTCCACCTGCTGCGCGCGCCCGGCGCGACCAGGCGGCGCCTGCGGCGCACGAAGGCGCTCGCGGATCTCACGCGGCTCCGCCGCTGGGACGTCGGCGGCCGCTCGCCCGAGGCGACCGTGCTCCGCCCCGAGGCCGCCGTGGAGCTCCTGCTCGACGGCGCAGACTGGACCCTCCTGTCGATCGGCGGCGAGCCCGCCCCCTCCGATGACCTGCGAAAGGAGCCGCTCGCCTGAGCGCAAGATCCGCCGTGAGGTCCTCTGCGACGACGTCGACCGCTGGGGCGACGATCGCCGGCTCTGGGGCGGCGAGGCCGAGCCGCCCGGGCGAGAGCGGCTCTGCGCCGCGGTGCGGGACGCTGTCGAGACCGCGCTGACGGCGAAGCAGCGGGAGGTCGTCGAGGCCTATTTCTTCGACGGCCTGTCGCAGGGCGAGATCGCGCGCCGCCTCGGCGTGGCGCAGCAGGTCGTGCAGAAGCGCCTGTTCGGGGCGCCGCGGGGCGGCCGGGTGGTCGGCGGCGCGATGCTCCGGCTGCGGCAGGCCCTCGAGCCGGCGGTCGCCGCGGCGGCGGCGCCGGCGACGCGCGCGGCGCGGGTGGCGCGGGTGGCGCGGGTGGCGAGATGAGCGCCGAGCGCTTCGGCGGGCTGCGGGCCCGCATCGCCGCGGAGGCCGCGCGCCTCATGTACCAGGAGGGCGTGGACCAGTACTTCACCGCGAAGCGCATGGCCGCGAAGCGGATCCTCGGCGCGGTGGAGGGGCGGCGGGCGCGCTACCGGCCCGCGGACCTGCCCTCCAACGGCGAGATCCGCGAGGCGCTGCTCCTCTTCGCCGAGCGCGCCGAGGGGAGCCAGCGGACGCGCCGGCTCTTCGCGCTGCGCATCGTGGCGCTGGAGGCCATGCGCGCGCTCGCGCCGTTCTCGCCGCGGCTCATCGGCTCGGTCTCCACCGGCCATATCCGCCGCGGCAGCGACGTCGATCTGCACGTGTTCCCCGCCGACGAGGAGGCGCTGGAGCGGCACGTGCGGGCGCTCGGCTGGACGTTCGACCGCGAGCGCGTGACCCTCCAGAAGGGCGGAGAGCTCCGGGAGTACGTCCACTACCACGTGGCGGACGCGGCGCCCCTGGAGTTCACGGTGTACGCCCCGCGCGATCTGAGGACGCGGCCCCGCAGCAGCACGGATGGCAAGCCGATCGTGCGCCTGGGCGTCGCCGCGCTCTCGGCGCTCTGCGCCCGGGATCACCCGGACGCGTGGGAGCGTTACCTGGAGACCGGCGAGGTGGAGGGCATGGACGCGCTGCTCGAGGCGGACGAGGACGAGCCGCTCCCCGGGCCGTTCGATGGGCTGCTCGACGACACCGGCAGCACGGGAGAGGACGGCGACGAGCCGGTCTGCGCCGAGCCCGGCGAGGAGGACGACCCCGATCAGGACTACGATCCCCTGCCCGGCTTCGAGGGCGCAGCCTGAGGCCCCCGCCCCCCGGAGGGCCTACCGCCTTCACTCCACAGCCTGCGGGGCCGAGCGGCGCGGCGCCGGCGATGCGCCGAGCACGGCTCAGAGCGGGCCCGAGCTCCCGCCCGGAATCGAGGGTGTGACGGCGCTG
Organism: Sorangium sp. So ce124; assembly: GCF_051525235.1. Classification (NCBI taxonomy): domain Bacteria; kingdom Pseudomonadati; phylum Myxococcota; order Polyangiales; family Polyangiaceae; genus Sorangium; species Sorangium sp. So ce124. The sequence goes on along the minus strand of NZ_CP150312.1, from coordinate 1,341,743 downwards.
CGCGTGCCCCGATACGGGCGCGGGGCAAAAGCTCATGATCCGGAGGAATGTCCGCCGCTTCGAGCGGCGCTGCGAAGCCTCGGAGCGACATCGCAGGCGTGACACTCACACAGATCTGTTGGTCACACCACGCCGCCAGGATTCCTTGCCTCCGCGGAGCCAACGTCGATTGGGGGGGGCGAGAAAGCATTGCTTTTAACGCAAATTTGCGGTTGGCTGAGCTCGACGGGGGATCCATGAGCCATCACGGCCATGCACAATCCATGAGCGCCACTTGAGCGTGCTGCGATCAGACTCAAGCGGGTCCGTGTCCCCACTCACCCAACGACAAGGAACGAGCACAATGTGCGCGAGACTGCCACATGAATCGCCAGCGTCGGCGTCACGGCGATGGGGCCGAGTCTTCCTGATGGCGACTGCCGTCACTCTCCCGATCATTGGCTGCGTCTACGACAGTGATCAGCCGTGTGGGCCCGGCCAGACCCTGAAGGCCAACTCCGAATACTCGGCGCTCTGCGTCTGCGCCGAGGGCTATGCCGCGACGAAGAAGGGCTGCGTGCGCTGCCTCGAAAACGAGGAGGCCGGGGCCAATGGCTGTGTCTGCAAAGCCGGATATGGCCGCGCTGACGCCGCGGCCCCCTGCGATGCCTGCGGCGAGAACGAAGTGACTGGAGCGACGGGGGCATGCGAATGCGCGGCCGGGTTCAGCAGGGCGTCCGCCGGGTCGCCATGCACGGCCACCCCCGCCGGCCTGGACGCGGCATGCGATACCGCGACGACGCCTTGTCCCGACGCAACGTACAATCACTGCCACGCCGTCTCGGGGACCGCTGGCTACTGCACCAGCCAAGGATGCACGAGCTCCGCCGACTGCGCCGGCGGACACATGTGCGATCTCACGGTCACCCCATCCTACTGTCGCCGACCGCCCGTCGGGGCGGGAAAACCCTGCGCCAGCGACGCGGAGTGTGCAGGGACCGAGGCCACGTACTGCAATACCGCCGTGACGCAGAAGTGCCAGGTTCAAGGCTGCACGCTCTCGCCGGACAACTGCTTCACCGGCACCGTATGCTGCGACTTTACCGCCTATGGTGTTGCCCAGTACCAGTGCGTCGCGGAAGGGAGCTGCATCAATTGAGAACGCGATCCGTTGCTTTCCGTGGCGTGCCCATTCACGTTATCTTGGCCATGTCCTCCGCGCTGCTGCTCGGGTCGTCGTTCGCGGCGGCTCAAGCAGCTCCGACGCCTGCGGAGACGGCTGATCCAGCAGCCCCCTCCGGACCGGCTCCGGCGCCGGACGCGTCGGGTGCGGCTCAACCTTCGGAGCCAGCCTCCCCGGCTCAACCCGGCACGAGCGCGCAGCCGGGCGCAGCGAGCGCGCCTGCGCTGGCGGCCAGCCCGGCCCCGGGCGCCGTGGCACCTCAACCAGGGACAGGGGCTGCCGGCACGGTCGACGCCAGCGCTACCCCGAAGGCCGGCGAAGGAGCGGATGCGTACGCGCCGGCCGCCGAGGCGGTCGCGGAGGACCTGACCGACGAAGCGACCAAGATCAGCATCTATGGCTTTGCTGATTTCACGTTCTCCACGCTGCTCAGCGACGCGAAGACATCGGGCGCCTCGACCGGCGTGGGCCCGAACCCGAGCTTCTACGTCGGCAATCTGAACGTCTACCTCGACTCGAATCTGGGCAAGAAGTTCCGCTCCTTGATCGAGGTCCGATTCACTTACCTGCCCGACGGGGCGATCATGTTCGATCCGGCGACGTTCCAGAACACCCGCGTCAGCGCCGCCTTTCCGGACTACACCGACTTTTCCAGGACGAAGAAGGTGGGTGGGGTGATCATCGAGCGCGCGTGGCTCGAATACGCAGCCCATCCGCTCTTCAACATCCGGGCCGGACAGTGGCTCACCCCCTATGGGATCTGGAACGTCGACCACGGGTCACCGGTCATCCTGAGCAACACGCGCCCCTATATCATCGGCGCCGAGTGGCTGCCGCAACGACAAACCGGCATCGAAGCGTATGGCAGCCATGGCATCAGCGACACACAGGTGGGCTACCACCTCACCGTTTCAAACGGCCGCGGCCCGGTCGACAGCTACATGGATCTGGACAAGAACAAGGCCGTTGGCTGGCGTCTCTGGCTCCAGCAAGACACTCCCTACGGCACGTTCACGGTCGGCACATCGGGCTACAAGGGCCGCTACACCGACGCCGGGCAGGTCGCAGCGCTGGAGGACGGCGCGTTTGTCACCAAGTTCCCCGTCACCGCGAGGTACGACGAGCTCGGCCTGGCCGCCGATCTCAAGTACACCTGGGGCGAGTTCCTGTTCCAGTCCGAGTACATCATGCATGACGTACGCTACGACGACGACTATCGGCCGGCTGGGATCATCCCGGGGACATGGGCTCCCGACAACCGCGCCTGGGGCGCTTACTTTCAAACGGGTTACCGATTGCCCTGGTACGGCGTCATGCCCTGGTTCGGCCTCGAATACGACCACCTCGGCAAGTCCAGCCCCGTGTACGAGGCAGCCGCTCTCGTCGGCGGCTTGAACATCCGCCCCACGGACAACGTCGTCCTGAAGCTCGTCGGCGTGCATGTATGGATGCCCTACCTGAAGAAGAAGAGCCTCGACATGGATCAGCTGGTCGCGCAGGTCGCGTGGAGTTTCTAGGATGATCGATCGAAGAACCCTCCTGATATCGTGCGCATTCGCATTCGCGGCGATCACCTCGGTGACGCTGGCCGAATCGTACGGCGCGGAGAACGTGGGACCTCTGGCGATCGTCGTCTCGAAGAGCTTCCCCACCAACGAGATCTCGTTTGGAGATCTGAAGCGCGCGTACATGGGCAGCCCGGTCGTAGCCAACGGGAAGCCGCTGGTCCCTATCACGTATCCCAGGGGTTCTCCGGAGCGCATCGGCTTCGACAAGGCGGTCCTCGGCATGTCGCCCGAGCAAATTGGCCTCTACTGGATCGATCGCAAGATTCGTGGACAAGCCGGTCCGCCGAAGCACGTCCCGGATGCGGCTGCGGTCCTGTGGATCGTGGGCAGGGTGGACGGGGCCATCGGATTCGTTCGCGCATCCGCGGCCGGGAAGGACGTCAAAATTCTTCGCGTCGACGGCAAGCTGCCAGGCGATCCGGGGTATCGTCTCTAGCGCATCGATTTCATTCGTTCGAACCACCGACGGCAGCCCGAGGCCGCCCCACGAGCGAACGCTCCCCGGGCGGTCGGCTGAACCCCGCGACGACGCTCCGGTGTCGTTGCGGGGCAGGCTTGACCCTCGTGAAGCCCCGGTGCTCTCATGGCACGGTGACATCGGATGCCTCGCCCACTCCCAGCGCGCCCGCGGCGCCTTCCGGAACGGCAGCAGCGGGGGTCCTGTGGCGCGCGCGCGGGCGGCTCCACCTCACGGTGATCGCCAAGTCGACCTTCGCCTTCGTCGACGGCGCGCCGATGGTCCCCGTCGAGCCGCAGCCGATCATCGACGCCGACATCCACCATCACAACAACCCGGGCCGCAGCGTCCGGTTGACGAGCGACCTCGCGCCCTACCTCGCGCGCATCGACGTGTTCTTCACGGGCCACGCGCACGCGCCGCCGGGCCCGCCTGCGGCGCCCTTCTCCGTGCGCCTCGCGCTCTTCGCCGGCGAGCGCCCGATCCTCGACAAGGCGCTCTCGATCGAGCCCGGCGGCGCGGAGAAGGCGGTCCCGCTCGCCTACGAGCGCGCGTTCGGGGGGATCGGCATGGCCGACAACCCGTTCGGCACCGATCGCCCGGCCGTGCTGGACCCCTCGCGGCGCGACCGCCCGGCGGGCTTCGCGCCGATCGGGAGCGTGTGGCCGTCGCGCAGGCGGCTGCTCGGGCGTACGCCCCACAAGGCGCTCGAGGGTCCCCTCCTCGAGATCCCCGACGATTTCGACTGGAGCTACTTCCAGGCGGCCCCTCCCGATCAGCGCGTCGAAGCGCTGGTCGGCGACGAGTGGCTCGTGCTCGCGGGGCTCCACCCGACGCTCGCTGCGCTGCGGACGCGGCTCCCCGGGGCGCGCGCCCTCGCGCGCGTGCATGGCCTCTCGGCGTTCGGCGTCACGGAGGGGCAGCCGCTCGATCTGGTGCTGGACACGCTGCACATCGACGGCGACAGGCAGTCGTGCTCGCTGGTCTGGCGGCGCAGCTTCCCGCTCGCGGAGGAAGCAGCGCTCGCGGCGGTGCGCGTCGTCGTCGGCGTCGAGGTGCCCGGCGCCCCGCCCGCGTGGCTGGCTCCTGCCGAGATCGTGATGGCCGCCCCGAGCGCCGTCGCGGCGGCCGATCCGACCGAGGTGACGCTCAACCGGTCCGATCAAGACGTCGAGGCGCGCGATCGACGCGGCGGCGCCCGGCGCCCCGAGGCGACCGTCGCGCAGACGAAGCGAGCCCCCGTCGGGTCGGCGGCCCCGCTCCCGCTCCACCCGGGTGCGGAGCCGTCGCCCGCGGCGGCGCCCAGCCCGCAGACGCCACGCCCACCGAAGGGGCATTCCATCTCGTAGATCCGATTCGCTCTCCTTCGAGGAACAGGAAGATGTGGTATCTGGCCCCTCACCAGACGTCTCACTGGGTGCGGCCAGGCGCTCGATCTGGAATGGAGCAGTCTTGATGAAAACGCATCGCGAATCTCAGGGCGTCGTTGCTTCGAAGGACGGGGCGCTTCGCGGCGTGCGCTGCATCCGCCGTGCGGGCATGATGCTTCTTGCGGCGCAAGTGTTGGTGGCTTGCTCGAATGACACCGCCGCCAACGGCAGCGGTGCCGGAAGCACCGGGGGCAACGGCGGTGACGGTGGCAGCGGCGATGCCGGGGGCAACGGCGGTGACGGTGGCAGCGGCGATGCCGGGGGCAACGGCGGTCATGGCGGCAGCGACGGTAACAGCGGCACCGGCACCGGCGGTGACGGCGCCGGCGGTAACGGCGGTGGCGGCGCCGGCAGTGACGGTGGCGGAGGTGGCCACGTCACCGTGTCGGCCGAGCTCTTCGACGATTTCACCTACACCGGCATCACCGACAACGACCTCACGAGCTGGTGGTGGGTCCGCGCGGAAGACGGAGCGCCCGGGGTCGACGGGGCCCGATGGCTGCCGTCGAATGTATCGTTCATCGATGATCCCGATCTCGCCTCGAACAGGCTGCTACGGCTCGAGGCGACAACACGCGGGTCCGGCGAGAGCACCTCGCACGCAGAGCTTCAATCGAACGACGACAAGTTCCGCCTGGGGACGTACTCCGCTCGGGTAAAATTCAGCAACACGCCTTTGACCGGGCCCCGGCACCTCGCCGACAAGCCGGTCGAGACGTTCTTCGCGATCAGCCCGTGGATCAACGACCCCGAGACCGATCCCGGCTACTCGGAGCAGGATTTCGAGTACATGCCCAACGGCGGGTGGGGTCAGGAAGACACCAGCACGCTGTGGCTGACCTCGTGGGAGACGGCGACGCTGGAGAACACGCAGTCGAACCATGTGGCGGGGGACCAGTCCGGCTGGAAGAGGCTCCTCATCCAGATCACCGAGTCCGACATCCGCTACTACATCGAAGGCGCGCTGCTCTGCACGCACGGCGCGACGTACGTCCCCGAGACCAACCAGCACCTCGACTTCAATCTGTGGTTCGACGAGCTCGCCGCTGGGCAGACCGAGCCACGGACGTACGCCGAGGACGTCGACTGGGTCTATTTCGCCAAGAATGCCATCCTGTCGCAGGCCGAGGTGGACGCGCAGGTGGCCCGCTTCCGCGCGTCGTCGATCGCCCGCGAGGACACCCTGCCCTAGCGCTGCGTCGCCCGGGTTCGGCCTTGGTTGCGCGTGAGGCATCGCCGAACGCCCTCCACGGAGGCCAGGCCTTGGAGTGAAGGCGGCCCCTTCGACGGCCCGAGGCCGCCCCAGGGACGAGCGCTCCCCGGGGGCGAGATGGAGCGGGTCAGTACGTGAGCGAGGCCGTCACGCAACCCATGCCGAAGGCGCTGACGACGGTCGCGATCACGGTCTGAACGGCGTTCGGGACCTGGGCGCCGTCGCAGAGGGTGTCCGGGAACGGCTCGCCGCCTTCGCCGCCCGCGCCGCCCGGAAACGAGAGGGGCCCGAGCTCGACGCGGAGATCGCCGGGCTCCCCCTTCACGAGGAGCGGCGCACAACCGATGGAGAGGAAGTCCACGAAGCTGCCAGCCCGGCCGCCGAAGCCCACGACCACCTCGTTCTCAGGGCACATGATCTCCCACGGCTCGTCGCCATAGTCGCCCCGGACCGGCGTCGCGTCGCCGGGCGTCGTGGTGATCGCGTACGGACCGGCTCCGGTGAGCTCCAGGTGGCCACACTGCGCCTGGATCCTGCCGAGGACGAACGACTCCGCCAGCGGCGCCACGGCCCCTCGATAGCCGAGGGTGACCTGTCCATCCGGGCACACGTCCATGACCGCGGTGCCCGCGCCGGGACTGCCGCGCAGCACGGTGAACGTCTGATCCACGAGCTCGACGCCTCGCGGCACCGGGCACGGACTCCCGTCGCACTCGCCACCGCCGCCTCCGCCGTCCGACGCATCGCCGCCGCCCGACGCATCGCCGCCTCCGCCCGATGCATCGCCGCCTCCGCCCGATGCATCGCCGCCCCCCGATGCATCGCCTCCGCCGGAGGCATCGCCGCCGCCCGACGCATCGCCGCCGGCGCCAGGCGCGGCACCACCACCTCCGCTCCCGCCCACGCCCTGGAAGGTCAGATCGTCGATACCCGAGATCGCATTGCACCCAGAGAGCACGAGCGAGGCGATCAGCGCACACAGGCCGAGGTCGTGGAGCGTCACGGAGATGCGCAAGCGGTACCTTATCCGTAACCGGCCTGGTAGGGCGTCGCCGGAACGCCACGGGACTGTCGAGGTCGACGGAGCGCGCCGGCCCGGAGCGGCGGGCCGAACCGGACGATGCAGGTGCAATCGGCTCACGGCGGCTGCGTCTCGCAGGCAAGACGCCCGAGGAGCCAACGCCATGAACGCACACCTGGCACGGCCGCCGCGCGGCGGCGGCGGCGTAGGGCGAGCGCTGGGCGCGTTGCTCGGCCTCGCCGCCGCAGATACATTCGGTGACCCATGGAGGTCACGACGCTGGTGCGGGGCGAGGCCATCTCGGTGGTCGACTACCGGTGCAGCTCTGGACCTGAGGACGCGCCGTTCGCCGAGCTCCACCGGGGCTTCTCCGTCTCCTACGTGCGCAAGGGCAGCTTCAGCTACCGCGTCCGGGGGGAGGCGTTCGAGCTCGTGGCCGGGTCGCTCCTGGTCGGCCACCCCGGCGACGAGTACACGTGCTCGCACGAGCACGTCGTCGGCGACGAGTGCCTGTCGCTCCAGCTCGCGCCGGCGCTCGTCGAGGCGCTCGGCGACGGCGGCGGCGCGTTCCGGGCCGGCGGCCTGCCGCCGCTGCCCGAGCTGATGGTGCTCGGCGAGCTCGCGCAGGCGGCCGCCGAGGGCAGGAGCGACATCGGCGTCGACGAGGTGGGGGTGCTCCTCGCCGCACGCTTCGTCGAGGTCGCCTCCGGCCGGAAGCGAAGGCCGCGGGACATCGGGGCGCGCGACCGCCGCCGCGCCGTCGAGGCGGCGCTCTGGCTGGACGAGCACGCGCACGAGCCGATCGACCTCGAGGGCGCGGCGCGGGAGGTGGGGCTCAGCCCGTTCCACTTCCTGCGGGTCTTCGGGAAGGTCCTTGGCGTGACCCCGCACCAGTACCTGGTCCGCGCCCGCCTGCGCCGCGCTGCGCGCCTCCTCGCCGACGAGGCCCGGTCGATCACCGACATCGCGCTCGACGTCGGGTTCGGCGACCTCTCCAACTTCGTCCGCACCTTCCACCGCGCGGCCGGCGTCTCGCCCCGCGGCTTCCGGAAGGCGGCGAGGGGGGATCGCAAGATCTTCCAAGATCGCCTCGCCGCGCGCTCCTAGGATGGCCGCCGGACGCGGGCGCCCTGCCTGCCCGCGAGCATCCCCATGACAGCAACGGCACACGGATTCCTCCTGTTCGACACGGCGATCGGCCGCTGCGGCATCGCGTGGGGCGAGCGCGGCGTCGCCGCCTTGCAGCTCCCCGAAGCGCGCGAGCCCGAGACACGATCACGCCTGCTCCAGCGCCTCCCGGGCGCCCGGGCGGCGGCGCCGCCGCCCGAGGTGCAGCGCGCTGTCGACGCGATCGTCGCGCTCCTGCGCGGCGAGGCGAGCGACCTGTCCGCCGTCGCGCTCGACATGGATCGGGTGCCGCCGTTCCACCGCCGCGTCTACGAGGTCGCGCGCACCATCCCGCCGGGCGCGACGCTGACCTACGGCGAGGTCGCGGCGCGCCTCGGGGCGAGCGGCTCGGCGCGCGCCGTGGGGCAGGCGCTCGGGCGGAACCCGTTCGCCATCATCGTGCCGTGCCACCGCGTGCTCGCCGCCGGCGGCAAGGCAGGCGGCTTCTCCGCGAACGGCGGCGTCACGACGAAGCTCCGCCTCCTCGCGATCGAGAGGGGCCAGGCGCGCGGCGCTCCGGAGGCCGCGCCCGGCGGCGATTTCGGCTTCGATCCGGGCGCCGCCGTCGATCACCTGCGCGCGTCCGACGCGGCGCTCGCGCGCGTCATCGACGCGGTCGGGCCGTTCGCCATGCGGATCGACAGGACGTCGAGCCTCTTCCTCGCGCTCGCGGAGTCGATCGTCTACCAGCAGCTCACCGGGAAGGCCGCCGCGACCATCTTCGCGCGCGTGCGCGCGCTCTTCCCGCGAGCGCACGAGGGCCCCACGCCGGCGCAGCTCCTGCGCGCCTCCGACGAGAAGCTCCGCGGCGCCGGCCTCTCGCAGGCGAAGCTCCTCGCGCTGCGCGATCTCGCGCGGAAGACGGAGGACGGCGAGCTCCCCACGCTCGCGGAGGTCCACGGCATGGAGGACGGGGCGATCATCGAGCGCCTCACGCGGGTGCGCGGCATCGGCCGGTGGACGGTGGAGATGCTCCTCATGTTCCGCCTCGGCCGCCCGGACGTGCTGCCCGTGGACGACTACGGCATCCGCAAGGGTTTCGGGATCGCGTTCAAGCGACCCGAGCCGCCGGCGCGCGCGGACCTCGAGAAGCGCGGCGCGCGATGGAAGCCGTACCGCACGGTGGCGAGCTGGTACCTCTGGCGCGCTGTGGATCTGGCGCGGGGCGGCTGAGGCCCCGCCCCCCGCGGCGGCGCTCGGGCTGCCCAGCGGGGCGCCTCCTCCGGCGCGGCCGCCGCCCAGGCGGGCTGCCTTCGCGGCGCGGCCCTCGGTCGGGCTCGCCATTGCGGCGCGGCCCTCGGTCGAGCTCGCCATTGCGGCGCGGCCCTCGGTCGGGCTCGCCATTGCGGCGCGGCCCTCTGTCGGGCTCGCCATCACGCTGGCCGGCGTCGAGGCTCGGGGCTAAGTTCTCGCCGGCCCGAGAGCGCCGCGTGGAGCGCCGCACGACGCTGGACAAGGTTGCCGTCGCCGATGGCGACGAGAAGAGCACGCAAGGAGCACGACAGTCATGCTGAAGAACCTCGAAGGGCAGCGCGTTCCGGATGTCACGTTTCGCACCCGTGTCGACGGTCAATGGAAGGACGTGACCACCAAGGACGTGTTCGCTGGCAAGAAGGTGGTGGTGTTCGCGCTGCCGGGCGCCTTCACGCCGACCTGCTCGAGCAGCCATGTGCCGCGCTACAACGAGCTCGCGGACGAGTTCAAGCGGCGCGGTGTGGACACGATCGCGTGCGTGTCCGTGAACGACGCGTTCGTGATGGATGAGTGGTGCAAGGCGCAGGAGGCGGACAAGGTCCTGTTCCTGCCCGACGGGAACGGGGAGTTCTCCGAGAAGATGGGCATGCTCGTCGACAAGGCGAACCTCGGCTTCGGCAAGCGCTCGTGGCGCTACTCGATGCTGGTCGACGACGGCGTGATCAAGAAGATGTTCATCGAGCCCGAGGTCGCGGGCGATCCCTTCGATGTGTCGGACGCCGACACGATGCTGAAGTACCTGGATCCGTCGTCGAAGGCGCCGCACGACGTGCTGCTGTTCACGAAGCCGGGGTGTGGCTACTGTACCAAGGCGAAGCAGCTCCTCGACGCGCGGAAGATCCCTTACGAGGAGGTGGCGGCCTCGCCGCGCCGCCTCCGTGCGGTGAGCGGCAAGGGCACGACCCCGCAGGTCTTCGTCGACGGCAAGTACATCGGCGGCGCCGACGAGCTCGAAGCCTACCTCGCGAAGGCCTGATTCACGAAGGCGGCCTGGGCGTCCCCCGTCGCCGGGGGGCGCCTACGCGCCGCCCTCCGGGTCCGACGGCTCGGCGCGGAAATGGGTCACCGCCGGCGCCGAGGCCGGCGCCGCCGCCGAGGGCGGGGACGCCGCCGCCGCCGCCGCCGCCGGGGACGCCGCCGGCGCCTCCGCAGGGACGACGGCCGGCCTGCGGCGCGAAGCGGTCGTGCACCTGTCGCTCGCCATCGCGAACTCCCCGATGCTGTTCCAGAGCTTCTCGAACTGGCTCTGATCGAAGCCGGAGCGGGACTGGAGCAGGTCGTAGCCGCCGTAGGTCGGATCGGCCCCGTCGCCGTCCTCCGGATCGATGAACCGATAATGGCCCATGACGTCCGCGTGGTCGGCGTCGACAAGGATGCTATGCGCCGCGTCCGGGTAGACCATCGATACGGAGTTGACGATCCCGTCGTTCATCTCGGGCGTGAGCCGCTCGCTCCGGCTCGGATCATCGAGCCAGGGGACGGCGCAGGAGGGCCCGAGGGCCTCGACCACCTTCGGACGCCCCGCCACGTCGGCCGTGATGCCGTAAAGGAGGCTGAAGACGCCCAGGAACGACCCGCCGGGATCGCGCTTCGCCCGGGTGACGATCGACCTGAGCGCGATGCCCTTCTGCCTGTAGTAGTCGCTCAGGTCCTCCTCGACCTCGGCCCCGAGCAGCCCGGCTTTCCCTGTCTTCTTCGCGCTCTCGGCGCAGACGGCGAGCTCGCGCCGCCAGGCGGCGACGCTGCTCACGGCCAGGCGACGTCGGGAGTGGCCCCCGGCGCGCCGCGGCGTGCCTGAGGACGACAGCGGATCGAGATCGTCGAAGGCATCGGTGTCCTCCGCGACGTTCAGCAACCAGCAGAGCACGTTGAAGTACTCGCTGCGCGCCTCGGCCATGGAGAGGCCGTCGCGCTTCGCGGCGTGGAAGCGATCGATCGTGTCGAGCGCGGCGCGGGCGATGCCATCCGACTGGCCGAGCGTCCGCAGGGCGCTCCTTGCGAGGCGGGCCGTGACGCTCGCGTACTTTTGGCCAGACAGGCTGAGCAGACCGTGGGCGACGCCGGCCGTGGACATGACGCCAGGCCTCCACCGGCGGAAGACGTGGGCGAGGTTCGTCCCGCGGTGCGGCGTCGAGAGGAACTGGATCGAGCAGATGCTCTCGAGGAGGGTCTGCGCCGGGACGCCGTAGACCGACCGGTCCTGCTCGGTCGCGGCCAGGAGCAAGAGCATGAGCGTCTTGATATCCCTGCCGCCCGTGGAGTGGCCGACGAGATGGAGGCAGTCCCGCTGGTCAGTGCCCACGCCCCCGTAGAACACCCCCTTCCTGAAGCGATCCGCCAGCCAGTGAAGGAGCCCATGCGCGCGCGTGTCCACGCTCGCCGTGGGCAGGTTCGCAAAGCAATGCACCGAGAGCGGGGCCCGATACGCCCCGGCGGCCGCCTTCCGGAGGACCTCCGTGACGCCGTAGTAATAGGAGACCGAGCCCAGGATATCGAAGCCCGCAAAGCCGGGCACGAGGACGAGGTGGCTTCTTGACTGACTCATGCCTTTTCCCTCCCACTTGACGAGCTGCGCTCACCCGCTCCGGATACGAGCACAGCCAGACGATCTCGTATCGAGCAGGCGCCCCCAGCGCTCCGGGCTCCGCGGCCCCCGCTCACTCGGCGGGATACATCTCGTCGATGGTCCCGCGGAAGCGCTGCTCGATCACGTTGCGCTTCATCTTGAGCGTCGGCGTCATCTCGCCGTCCTGCACCGAGAACTCGCGGCCGAGGACCGTGAACCGCTTGATCTGCTCGAAGCTGGCGAGCTCCGCGTTCAGGGCGTCGACGTGCGCCTTCACCTGGCCGACCACCTCGGGGCTCGTGATCGCGGCGTCGCCGCCCAGGGCGCCCCGCTCCTTCAGCTCGGCGAGCTTGCCCTCGGTCAGCGTGATCAGCGCCGAGAGGTACTTGCGGCCGTCGCCCACCATGCACACCTGGCTGATGATCTCCGCCGCCTTGAGCCTCTCCTCGATCGGGAGCGGCGCGATCATCTTGCCGCCCGAGGTCTTGAGGATCTCCTTCTTGCGGCCCCGGATCTTGAGCTGCCCGCGCTCGTTCCACTCGCCGAGATCGCCTGTGTGCAGCCAGCCGTCCTCGAGCGTGGCCTCCGTCGCCGCCTTGTCCTTGTAATAGCCGACGAACACGTGCCGGCCGCGCGTCAGGATCTCGCCGTCCTCGGCCAGCTTGAACTCGACGCCCGGCACGGGCTTGCCCACGGTGCCCGCGCTCTCGATGCCCGGCTCGGTCATGCAGATGACGCCGGTCGACTCGGTCTGGCCGAAATCCTCGAGGATCTCGAGGCCCAGCGCCCGGAACCACGTCGAGATGTGCGGCGCGAGCGCCGCCGCGCCCGAGGCGAGCACCTCGGCCTTGCCCAGGCCGAGCGCCGCGCGCACCTTGCCCAGCACGAGCTTGTCGGCGAGCGCGAGCTGCAAGGCGTCGAGCGCGCTCGGCGCGCGCTGCGCGTACTTCGCCTGGGCCACGCGGGCGCCCACGGCGAGCGCCCACTCGGCCAGCTTCTTCTTGGCGCCCTTGCCGCCGCGCACCTTCGCCATCACGCCTTCCATCATCTTCTCCCAGAGCCGCGGCACGCAGAGCAGCAGCGTGGGCTGCACCTCGGGGAGCTCGCTCGAGACGTTCTCGAACTTCGAGCAGAAGCTGACTGTGTAGCGCTGGGTAAGGCCGGCCCCGACGCACTGCAGCTTCTCGGCGATGTGACAGAGCGGGAGGAACGAGAACATCGTGCCCCGCGCGAACGGCAGGTTCCAGTACTTCACGGCCATGTCGGCCGTGTAAGCCAGGTTGTCGTGCGACAGCATGGCCCCCTTGGGGTTGCCCGTCGTACCCGAGGTGTAGATAAGGAACGCGCCGGCCCTGGGGTCGATCTTGGCGAGGTAGTCGGCGAACGTCTTCGCGCCCGGCTGCCCCGCGAGCGCGCGGCCCTCGGCCAGGGCCTGTTCGTACGAGATCGCCTTGGGAGAGATCGACGTGTCGCCATCGAAGACGAGGATCCACTTCACGCTGTCAGGGGCGGAATACTCGCCCTTCTCCCCGGAGATCTTCTGAAAGTACTCCTTGTTTTGCACCGAGAGCAGCGTCGCCTCGGTGTGGTTCAGGATGTACTGGATGTCTTTCGCGGTGGAGTTCGGGTAGAGGCCCGCCGACTTGCCCCCGACGAGCAACGCCGCCAGGTCGACGTGGACCCACTGCGGGCAGTTGTACGAGAGGATCGCGCCGACCTGGCTCGCGTCGAAGCCCTTGGACTCGAGGAACAGCGCGATGTGGTGGACCCGGTCACGGTACTCGCGCGCGGTCAGCGTCTTCCACTCGCCTTGAGATTTGAAGCGCTGGGCCGGCGCGTCAGGAGATTCGTTAGCCCACTGTTCCAGACGGTGGAGGACGGTGCTCATGGCATCTCCTGCGGCTCAAAGCCTCGGGGGGGGGTCGCGGGATGGCCAGGATGCGGGAGCCGCCGGGGCATTGTCAATCAGCGTCGCGGAGCCCCTCGGAGCGCCGGCGACGAGCCGCCGGTCGTCCTGTTCCGTGCGCCTCGCCCTCGCCTGCCGGCGCCGCATCGAGCGCGGCGGCGAAGTGCTCCGCGGCACGATCGAAGGCGAGGGCCTCGCGCCGAGGAAGGCCAGCGCGAGGGCGCGTCCCTCCTCGGGGATGGGGAGCCGACGGCGAGGGGGCGCACGTTGCCCGCGTCCGCGTCGCTCGGGGCTGCCGGGAGCAGCCGCGTGACGAGCTCGCTCCGGTCGGCGTGTGTCCGGCGCCCGACCCGAACAGACGAGGCGCCGCGCGGGGCCGACGAGGGCGGCTCGTACCCTGCTCGTGGTGCAGGGGAGCTCCTTTTCGGTGCTCCGCCTGCCGCGGAGCGGCGGGGTGCTCCTCGGCCTACCGCGCGGGTGGGCGGGGTGCAACGAGGCCCGCCCTCGTCGAGGAGGCAAACGGCCCGCCGATCACTTCGAAATGACCTTCGTGCACGTCGCGCCGAAGTCGACATAGCCGACCGGGCAGCTCCCCCAGCACACGGGGCCCGCGCCGCTGTAGCCGGAGGCGCAGGCGGGATAGCAAAGACCCGCGTCGAGCTGCTGGCCCGCGCCGCAGCTCGTCGGCACGGAGCCGGCGCCGCGCCCGTAAGAGCTCTTGGCGAAGATGTGCGCGTCGCGACGGCACGTGCAGCCGTCGTTGGTATACCCCGTCGGGCACGTGGAGCAGCCCTTGGCGAAGGTCAGGCCGCAGGCGTCATACCAGGGGCACGCGGAGTTGTTGGCGTTGATGATCTGCGCGTCGCGCCGGCACGTGAGGCCGTCGTCCGAGTACCCGGACGGGCAGCTCTGCCAGCACACCGGGCCGACCCCGTAGTAGCCCGACGCGCAGGCCGGATAGCAGAGACCCGCGTCGTATTGCTGGCCCGCGCCGCAGAGCGTCGGCGCCGTGCCGACGCCGCGCCCGTAGCTCGGTTTTGCCACCGTGGAGGAGCACGTCGCGCCGTCATCGCTGAAGCCGGGCGGGCAGGCAGGCACCGCGGCGGGGGCCGGGACGGCGGGGTTCTGCACGTGGAGCCGCGCCTGGAACTCGTAAAGGCTGTGGATCGCACCCGGGTTCGCCTCCAGCACCTGGATCATCGCGCCGTCGCCCACGACATCGGAGAGATCGAGCAGCGCGTTGGCGATGCGCTTCTCGTTCCAGTCCCGGTACTGGGTCGACGGGCACGCGGCCCCGCCGCCGCGGAGGCGTCCGCGCGCGCCGACCCGGGCTTGCTCCCAGTAGTTCGCGAAGCCCTCGTTGAAGGCGTACCCCGGGTTGGCGATCTCGGAGCCGTCGTGAGATCGTCCATAGACATAGGCCACGTCGTCACCATTCCAGTGGTTCAGATCGCCGTCGGCGACGTGCCGCACGCTGTGCCCGAACTCGTGGGTGATGACCCTCCGGCGCGCCGCGGCCGTGCTCCCCCAGGTGCTCGTGAGGAAGTCCGTGCGAATGTTGATGTAATCGTAGAACGTGAAGGGCGTGCCCAGGTAGACCCCGCTCCAGCGCAGCATGCGCAGCGCATGCGCGGGCGGCTGGGCCCCGCGGGCAGCGTGGCGGTGGTTTCGCGCCACCGTCCGGCTTCGCGGTGGCCGAACCAAGCGACGACCGGCGGCGCGCCCTCCGCGCCGCCGGAGCGCCGACTACCGGTTGACGGCGCTCACGACAGCTTGCCACTCCGTCGAGAACGAGCCGTCCGTGCGCTTGATGTCCGTCCCCGTGTCCCACAGCACGGGGACGACGCCGCGCGACTTCGCCGCCTCCACCACCGACCGCATCCACAGCGTCCGCGACGCGGGCTCACGGGGGTAGTTCGTGCCCAGCGTGACGCCGAACTCGCCGAGGATGATCGGGATGCTCCGCTGCGCGCTGAACGCGCCGAGCGTGTCGAACTTGCTCTTCAGCTCCGCCTTCTCGGGCTCCGAGCCCCACGTCGTCTTGGGAGAGCCCCAGCTCTCCACCGTGTCGAGGCCGCAGAAGGTGTAGGGCGTGTAGTAATGGATCGAGAGGAAGAGGCTCTTCGTGCCGGCCGGATCGGTCGGCACCTTGAAATCGCTCACACAGGTCCTGTCGATGTCCGTCACGAAGCCGGCGATGAGCAGGGCGCGGCTCGCGTTGTAGCCGCCCTGCTCGCGCACGGTGGTGACGAAGAGCTGGTTCATCTCGTTCAGGGCGGCGTAGTCCGGCGTCCCGCCGTCGTGAACGCCGTTGACCCAGTAGTTCCCCTCCTCGTTCATGCCCTCGAGGATCAGCTTGTGACCGACGTCGCTGAAGGCCGTGGCGATCTGCGTCCAGTAGGACGCGAACCTGGTCTTGACGGCGTCGGTGAGCTTGTACTTATCGGCGTTGTCCTCGTTGTAGATCCAGCCCCCGTCCCAGTGGATATTCACGATCGAGTACATTCCGGCGGCCTCGATCCAGCCCACCACCTCCTTGACTCGGGCCATCTTGGCGGCGTCGATAGTGCCGTTGGCGGCGTAGGTGTCCCAGGCCACGGGCACACGCACCGTCTTGATGCCGTGGCTGGCCATGCCGTCGATGAACGTCTTCGTGATCAGCGGCTGGCCCCAGCCCGTCTCCCAGGCGGTGGTGTTCTCCAGCGTGTTGCCGATGTTCGCCCCGATACCCATGTCGGGGACCATGGCCGCGGCATCCGCCGGCGTCGCCGCTCCGCCGGCCCCGCCGGAGCCCCCGGTTCCCCCCGTGCCGGCGCCGCCCGCGCCGGCATCGCCCGTACCGGCGCCGCCCGCGCCGGCGTCGCCCGTACCGGCGCCGCTCGTCGTGGCGTCGCCCGTGGCCGTGCTTCCGCTGCTGCCGCCGGTGGCTCCTCCAGAGGCCGCGCCTGCGCCCGACGTGGCATCGGGATCCGTCGAGCTGCAAGCGACCAGCAAGCCGAGAATCGAGAAGGAAGCGAGTCGATACGCGTGAGTCATGGGTCCTCTGCGGGTGATGGGAAGGGAGCTCGTCTCGCTCAGGTTGCGCTGCGCCCCTGCCGGCCGTCACAAATCGTACGGAGGCTCCCGGTCCGCGCTCCGCGCCGGATCCTGGGACCCCGAGCTCCACCTTCGCGGCCAAGGGGCGCCGCGGGGCTCGCCGTCACCCTGCCGCCGCTCGCGGACGGTGCGCCGCCTCGGCCCTCGGGCTCGGATGACTCAGCCGCTGGCCCAGGCGTTGATCCGCTCTGCCCAGCCGGCAGCATCGTCGATGGTGAGGACGAGCCGCCGATACCACTCCCCCTCGAGCTCGATGGTCAGCGGGTGCTCCTTCCGGCTCCGCACCCAGTACCAGAACTCCTTGCCGTGCGCGGTGAAGTACGTCCCCGCCTTGATGACCCCCGGCAGGGCCGTCCCGGGCGCGCGGATCTCCTTCCATGTGGAGGGCGGCAGCGCCGCCTCCGCCCGCGCCACGTGCTCGCGGGGAACCACGATGGGCCGGAGCCTCACGGCCCACAGCCGCTCGGCGCCTTTCAGGGTGAGCGTCAATCGATCCCCTTCGATACGAAGCTGCACGGCCACAGTCTAGCCGTTCGCGAGCGCCTGGCGAACAGGGGCCACTGCACGACGCGCGCCGGCGCTCGCCGACGCTCGCTTACCCCGGATCGCGCCCGGGGATCTCCGGCCGCACGCGCACGCTCTTCCACCGCGCGAGCTGAACGAGCCCCGCGGGCGACCCCCGCGGCTTGCTCACGTCGGCCACACGGCAGACGTGGACCTCCACCTTGGCGGCGCTCCTCGCCTTCGAGTACCACGCCGCCGCCGCCGCGGCGCGCTCGACCACCTCGCGCGGGACCTCCACGCGCTCGGGGTTGCGCACGATCACGTGGCTGCCCGGCGTACCGCCGGCCACGTGCAGCCAGAGATCGTGCGGCTCGGCGATCTCGAAGGTGAGCGCGTCGTTGTCGTCGTCGCCGCGGCCGACGAGCACCTCGAAGCCATCGATCGTGAGCGTGCGGTACGGCCGCCCCTTGCTGCCCATGCCGGCCCCCGCCGTCAGCCGGGCGCGGCGCCGGCGCGCGGCCCGGCGCCCGATTGCGCGGGCCTCTCCGGAGCTCTCGCCTCGCTCGCCACCTCGGCGGCGAGCCACGCGAGCAGGTCCCGCACGACCTCCTCGCGGTTGATCTCGTTCAGCATCTCGTGGCGCCCGCCGGGGTAGAACCGCTGCGCCACCCTGCGGAGGCCGGCGGCGCGGTACGCCTCGATCATCTGGGTGACGCCCTTGAGCAGCCCGCCGACCGGATCGCGAGAGCCGGAGAAGACATAGAGGGGCAGGTCCTTCGGGATGCGCGAGAGCCGCTCGGGGCGCGCCAGCGCCGCCATCCCGTCGAGCAGGTCGACCCAGAGCGAGGTCGTCGCGGGGAAGCCGCAGCGGGGATCGGCCATGTACACGTCGACCTCGGCGCGATCGCGAGAGAGCCAGTCGAAGGGCGTGCGCGTCGGCGCGAACACCTTGTTGAAGCTGTCGAAGCTCATCGTCTGGAGGAGCTGGCTCTTGCCGCGCTCGCCCAGCCGCCTCCGCTCCGCGCGGGCCACGAGCCGGCCCGCGTCCACGAGCGCGTTCGCCTTGCCCGCGGCGCCGGAGAGCACCGCGCCGTCGATCGAGCCGCCATGCTCGATCAGGATCTCCTGCGCGAGGGCGGCGCCCATGCTGTGGCCGAAGAGGACGACCGGCAGGCCGGGGTGCTCGCCCCGCGCGCGCGCGAGGAGCTGCGCGAGATCGCGGACGACCCGCTGGAAGCCGCCCTGGCTCGCGAAGAAGCCGAGCTCGTCGCTCCCGCGCGCCGTCGCGCCGTGGCCGCGGTGGTCGTTCGCGTAGACGGCCCACCCGGCGGCGCAGAGCGTCTGCGCGAGGCGCGCGTAGCGGCCCGCGTGCTCCGACATGCCGTGCGCGACGTGGACGACGCCGCGCGCCCCGCCGTCCGGGAGCCAGCGGTACACGAAGAGCTCTCGGCCGTCGTCCGCCTGAAACGTGAAGGTGTCCGCGGGCATCGCGAGCCGACCCTACCACCGCTCCGCGCTCGGCTGACCACGATTCTCGATGCTTCCGCGCCGAAAGGAGTTTTCGGTACGGTCCTCCATGGCATGACGTTCGCACAAAGGCCGGTCATGCCCGAGCGCCGATCGTTGCCCGTGCTCTCGTTGCGCGACACCGTCCTCTTCCCTGGGATAGCGACGCCCATCACTGTCGGACGGTTGAAGACGCTCCGCGCGGTGGAGGCCGCCCTCCGGGTCGAGGGAGAAGACAAGCGCATCTTCGCGGTCGCCCAGCGCGACGCCGCCGAGGAGCCCACCGCGGGCGGCCTCTTCTCGATCGGCGTGATCGCCCGCATCACCCAGGTGCAGCGGTTCGGGTCGGGCCTTCAGCTCGTGCTCTACTGCGAGCGGCGAGCGGCCGCGCCCCGCTACACCGAGGTCGACGGCGTGATCCGCGCCCCCGTCATCGAGCTCGCCGATCTACCCCTCCGTCCAGAGGAGGACGGCGCCCTCGAGGCGCTCTCCCGCGAGGTGCGCGAGCGCGCCGTCGAGTACGGCCGGCACCGCGGCGCGCCGGAGGACGTGCTCAAGCAGTTCGTCGGCAGCATGTACGGCCCGGCCGAGCTCGTGAACCACATCGCCTTCTACCTGGACCTCCCGACCCCCGAGAAGCAGGCGCTGCTCGAGATCCTCTCGACGGAAGAGCGGATGCGCAGCCTCGCGCTGCACCTCTACCGGCAGATCGGCATCGTCGAGACCCAGGAGAAGATCAGGACGACCGTCGAGGAGGAGCTCGGCGAGCGGCAGCGGGAGATCTACCTGCGCGAGCAGCTGCGCGCGATCCAGAAGGAGCTCGGCGAGGAAGACGACGAGAACGCAGCGGCACGTCTGGAGCACAAGCTGCAGCGGGCCAACCTGCCGCCGGAGATCCTGCAGGAGGCCCGGCGCGATCTCGCGCGGCTGCGGCGCATGGGGCGGGAGACGTCGCCCGAGGCGCAGGTCCTCATGACGTGGCTCGAGTGGGTGGCGGATCTGCCCTGGAACCAGCGGACCGACGACCACGTCGATCTCGATCGGGCGCGGGCGATCCTCGACGAGGATCACTACGGCCTGGGCGACGTGAAGGACCGGGTGCTCGAGTTCCTGGCCGTCCGGAAGCTGCGCCTGGAGCAGGCGAGGAGCGAAGGCGAGCGGAGCCGCGCGATCTCCCGCGGGCCGATCCTGCTCTTCCTCGGTCCGCCCGGGACCGGCAAGACGTCCATCGCGGAGTCGATCGCGCGGGCGCTCGGGCGCAAGTACGTCCGCGTCTCGCTGGGCGGGGCGCGCGACGAGGCGGACATCCGCGGCCACCGGCGCACGTACGTGGGCGCGATGCCCGGCCGCATCCTCCAGGGCATCAAGCGGGTGGGCTCGAAGAACCCTGTGATCGTCCTCGACGAGGTCGACAAGCTCGGCGCCTCCTACCAGGGCGATCCCGGCGCGGCGCTGCTCGAGGTGCTGGATCCGGCGCAGAACGACGGCTTCGTCGACCACTACCTCGGCCTGCCGTTCGACCTGTCCGAGGTGCTGTTCATCTGCACGGCGAACTTCCGGGAGACGATCCCCCCTCCCCTGTTCGACCGGATGGAGCCCGCGCTGTTCGCCGGATACACGGAGCAGGAGAAGCACGAGATCGCCCGGAAGTACCTGCTCCCCCGGCAGCGGAAGGAGTGCGGGCTGCGCGAGGAGCAGCTGCGCGTGACGGGCACGGCGCTCGGCGGGATCATCAGCGGATACACGCGCGAGGCGGGCGTACGCCAGCTGGAACGGACGCTCGGCGCGCTGGCGCGGAAGGCCGCGCGCAGGATCGCGGGCGGCGAGATCGAGCGGGCTGTGGTGGGCGCCGATGAAGACGTGAAGGAATTGCTCGGCCGAGCGAAGATGCGCCTTGAGCGGAGGCTGCAGTACGATCAGCCGGGGGTCGCGACCGGCATGTATTACACGCAGATGGGTGGCGACATCATGCACGTCGAGGCGAGCGTGATGCCCGGCAAGGGCGATTTCGTCCTCACGGGGCAGCTGGGCGACGTCATGAAGGAGAGCGGCCGCGCGGCGCTGAGCTATGCGCGCGCGCACGCGGCGGAGCTCGGCGTGCCGTCCGATCGGCTGCAGCGGCGGGACGTTCACATCCATGTTCCGGCGGGGGCGGTGCCGAAGGACGGGCCGAGCGCGGGCGTGACGATGGCGGTGGCGCTGGTGAGCGCCCTGTCGGGCAGGCCGGTCAGGAGCGACATCGCGATGACGGGGGAGATCACGCTTCGCGGGACGGTGCTGCCGATCGGGGGGATCAAGGAGAAGGTGCTGGGGGCGCACCGCGCGGGGATCTTCGAGATCCTGCTGCCGGCGGACAACGAGGCGGATCTCGACGATCTGCCGGCCGAGGTGAGGAGCTCGCTCGAGTTCTACCTGGTGAACACGCTCGACGAGGCGCTCGCGCTCTGCCTGCGGCTCCGCTCGATCCGCCTGGAGGCGCCCGAGGAGATGCCGCACGCGCGGGCATCCTGACGCGCGTCAGGTGGGCGGCGGGGAGGCCGGCGCGCCGGCGCCGCCGAGCGCGCTGGCCGGCGCCCCCGCAGCGCCGAGCGCATCGGCCAGCGCGGCGGCCGCAGCGGCGGCGAAGGCGTCGAGCGTGGCGGGCTCGGTCCAGCGGGTCGCCTCGCGGGCGTCGAGCGCGTGGTGGGTCTCGACGAGGATGGAGGGCATGGAGGGGCGGCGCAGCACGAAGATGCGCTGTCCCGGGGGGCGCCTGTCGAGGAAGACGCCGGGCTGGGCGGTGTCCGGCTCGTACAGGCCGCTGTACGCGGCGCCGTCGTAGGGCAACAGGCCTGCTTCTTCCATGCGCCTCGCGAAGCCGCGCGCGAGCGCGAGCCGGAGGGCGCAGAGGGCAGGCTCGCCTTCGTCGGACCACAGGACGGCGAACCCCGGCGCGGCGAGGCTGAGCGGGCACTGGCGGCCCTGGCCGGGCGACCACGTCTCGGTCCTGCCGCGCACGTCCGAGTGCAGGCTGACGAAGGCGTCGGCGCCCCACCGGGCGGCGTCCTCGACGCGCTCCGCGTAGGGCAACGGCCGGTCGCCGGTCCTGCCCACGCGCGCCTCGAAGCGCCCCGTGGCGACGAGCCGCTCGGCGAGGGCGCGCGCCGCGGCGAGGGTGAAGTCCTGCTCGTCGACGCAGAAGCACGAGAGGTTGCCGGAGTTGCCAGGGGCGCCATGTCCGGCGTCGAGGTAGACGCGGCGGACCCCGAAATCCGGCGGAAAGACGGCGGAGGGGGCGACGACGCGGGCCCCTGGAAAGGGCCACCCGCTCGGCGCGATCGGGAGCTTGAGGGCGCGCCGCGCCGCGATCTCGCGCGGGGAGCCCGGGGCGAGCGCCCGTGAGAGGGCGGCTGCGCCGGCGGCGCCGGCGAGACCGAGGAGGAGCTTCCTGCGCGAGATCACCGCGGCTCCGCTTGCTATCAAAGGCGGAGCGCGGCGTCAGGTTCTCGGCAAACGAGCGTGGCCGAGGTGACGAAGGAGGCGCGACGTGGCGACATCCCGAGATCGCCCGGGACACCCGAGGGATCGTGCCCCGGCGTGCCCCTCCGCACCTCGGCCGGATCCCGCTACTGGGCCGGCGTGTAGCAGACCTCGAGCTTCGGCCGGGGGGCGATGTTCGTTTGCTCGCTCGATCGGATGTCGGTCCGACCGTTCACATCGTGGAGCGCGACGCCGTAGTTCGGGGAACCATCCACCCAGGACTGCACGAGGGCCGCCACGTTGGCGGTCACGACGGCGCTCGCCTGGGCGACGGTGGAGATCGAGGCCTCGACGGCCGCGTTGTACCCGGGGAAGTTGCCGGCGTGCACGGTCGACTCCTGCCAGGGTCCGTTCACGCGGTGCAGCTCGATGGTGCTGGCGCTCTCCTTCCACGTGTGAGACAGCGAGAGGGTCGCGGACTCGACGTCGGAGCCCGCCGGGATGAACGACAGATCGAAGGCCAGCACGCCCAGCTGCACGCCCTCGGGGAACGTGTTCATGACGACATACGGGTAATCGCCGTACGGCCACGAGACGCCGGGCTGGATATGCGCATCCTGCACGCTCCCGTAGGTGCCGCGCTGCACGACCACGCACAGGGGCTCGGCCGGCGGGGGGGGCTCGCAGGCGTCGCCGATGCCGTCGGCGTCTGCGTCGGCCTGGGAGGGGTTGGCCTGCGCCGGGCAGTTGTCGCATGAATCGAACACCCCGTCCTGGTCCGTATCGGCGGCGACCACGGTGACATTGTCGAGGAGCGTCCCCTGGCCGTTCGAGATGCCCAGATCGTTGAACTGGAGGCGCGTCGTCGTGCCGGAGGCCACGAGGGTATAGGTGTAATTGACCCACGCGGAGCTGGCGGTCGTGAGGGTGGCCACCTGCTGGCCGCCCCAGACGACGCCGAGCACGTTCTGGCTCGCGTTGGTGCCGGGGCGCGCGGCGAAGGCGAACCGGAGCTGGTAGGTCGCTCCCGGCACGGTCGTGAGGTTCTGATAGATGCCGCTCGAGTCCGTGGCGTCCAGCTCGACGTGCTGGCTGCCGTGCGCGGGGCTCATGCCGTTCGAGTGGTCATGGATCTGGATCTGACCATAGGCGGCCTGCCAGCCGGTGATCGAGCCGTTGTATATCGACGACGTGCCGGACGACACGTTCGGCGATTCGAAGCTGCCGTTCGTGACGATGTTGCCGGAGGGGAGCACCGAGCAGGAGAGGAGCGCCGCCGCGCCCTCGCCGATGGCGTCTTCGTTATCGTCGTGTGGCTCGGCTGTCGCCATGCAGCCGGAAATCATCGAGGCGAGCGCGAGCGTAGAGGCAGAGATCGACAGATAGGCGGTTCTCATGGGAGAGCTCCTCGTCGCGGCGACCGCATGGCGGCGCCGCGCAGTGCGGCGAGCTGCCGCACGCTGTGGACTTATAAAATACTATTTACAAATAGGGCGATGCTGAGATGGTGCTCCATTTGCCCGAAGGCGGAGCGCTGAAGGCGTCATTCATCAACCAGCGCGTGCGGCACGACGGCACGGCCGTTACCAGGCGCTCGCCTCCCGGATCGTGGCCGACCTCGAGCTCCCTGGCCCCCAGGAGGCTCTCACCCCCCTGGGGGGATGAGGGTCGTCGCCGGCCGGGCGATCGATGGATGAAGTCGGGCGAGCGCGGTCACGAGCGATTCTTGCAGCGGTCAGCCGTAGCGCTGTCTGGTTATATCATGAAGTGGGCGCGCGGATCATCGTCTTTCGCACCAGCAAGCGCCGCGACGAAGAAGGCTGTCCCCTGAGCTCGTGAGAAAAAGAGCCATCGTGGGCACCGTTGGCGCCGAGGGAAGAGGAGAGAGCAAAAATTCTCCATCTCTCCTCTTTCCCTCGGCGTTTCGGCGTCTTCGGCGTCTTCGGCGTCTTCGGCGTCCTACTTGCCTCTACGATTCAATTTCGCCACGTCACGGAACTGGGGCGAAATGGGGCAGTGGGGCAAAATGGGACGGCCGGGCCCGCTCACCCCTCGCCCGCTCTCCGCTCGCGCAGCGGCAAGAGCAGCCCGAGAAAGACAACCGAGATCACGGTCCCCAGGGCGAACAGGCCTGCATAGCCGAGCCGCTGGGCGAGCGCGCCCGAGAGCCACACCGCGGGTGATTTGCCGAGCACCTCCACGCTGGCCAGCAGCGTGTAGTGCGTCGCGCCGACCGACCGCCGGACACGCGACATCATGAAAGCGAACACCGCGGTCGTGAGGGCGCCGCCGAAGAGGTGCTCGGCCACGGTGACCGCGACGACGGCATTCGCGGTGGGCGCCCCCGCCGCGGCGAGGTACCACTCGCCCGCCATCGCGACGGTGCGCAGCGCCGAGGTCACCCCGACGGCGGCGAGCAGCGGGATCCGGTGCGACAGGAGGCCTCCCGCGAGCGAGCCGGCGATCGACGCGACGAGGCCGTACGTGCCCACCCAGAGGCCGATCTGGTGCGGCAGGAAGCCGGCGTCGACGAGGAACGGCTTGAACATCATGTCGACCATCGCCTCGCCGAGCTTGTAGGTCCCGAGGAACGCGACGACCCAGAGCGCGCCGGGCGCCCGCAGGGCGGCGAGGACCGTCGCGAGCACCTCGCGGAGCGACCGGCGCGCGTGCGCCTCGACCTCGCCCGCGGGAGGCTCGCGCAGCGCGAGCGAGGCCAGCGCCGAGAGGAAGACGAGCACGGCCATCGCCCCGAACTGACCGCTCCAGCCGATCCAGGCGCTCGCCCAGACGAGCAGCCCGCCGGCGGCGAGCATGCCGACCTTGTAGCCGACCACCTGCGCGGCGTTCGCCAGGCCGAGCTCGCCGCGCCCGAGCAGGTCGATCGCGAGCCCATCGACCGCGATGTCCTGGGTGGCCGCGAGCAGGTTCATCAGGAAGACCAGCGCGAGCAGGGCGCCGAGGTGGCGCGACGGCGGGACGAACGCGGCGGCCGCGCACGTGAGCGCGAGCAGCACCCCGAGCGGCAGGATCCACGAGCGGCGCCTGCCGATCCGCTCCCAGCCGTAGCGGTCGACGAGCGGCGCCCACAGCGCCTTTGCCGCCCACGGGATCGCGAGCGCTCCGGCGAAGCCCACGCCGGAGAGCGAGACGCCGCTCGCCCGAAGGAAGACGGGGAGCGCCGTCGCCTGGAAGCCGAACGGGATGCCCTGGGCGAAGTACAGCGCGGCGAGGGCGGCGATCGTGCCGGCGCGCGTTCGGTCTGCCACGACGGACAATCGTAACCGAGCGGACGAGCTTCGGTCGCCCGAAACAGGGACACTGGCGTACGTTTCGATCCCGATCCGGTCTCGATCTCGATGAGCACGCCGCACCGACTCACCCCGTCTGCCGGCCGGACGAGCCCGCGCCGATGCCCGCACCGATGATCGCCGACACGTTCTCCCCGCGGTCGCTCGCGCCGGCGGGCGCGGTCCGGGTACGGTGGCTGGGCACGGCGGGCTTCGCCATCGAGCACGCCGGCGCGGTGGTGCTCATCGATCCGTATCTCACGCGCGCTCCGCTCCTCCATTGCGTGGTTGGCCAGCTCGTCCCCGACGTGGCCGCCATCGCGCGCCACGCGCCGCGCGCCGACGCCGTCATCGCGGGCCACACCCATTTCGATCACGCGCTCGACATCCCGGACATCGCTCTTCGCACCGGGGCCACGGTCTTCGGCTCGCGCTCCGCGGCGGCGCTCTGCCGCGCTTCCGGCGTCCCCGCGGCGCGCGTGCGCGACGTCGAGCGCGCGCCGGGCGGCGAGCCCGTGGTCGCCGAGGTCGGCCCGTTCCAGCTGCGCTTCTTCCCGAGCGCTCACTCCCGCCTGCTGCTCGGCCGGGTCCCCTTCCCCGGCGACATCTCCGATTGCGACCAGGTCCCGCTCCGGGCCGAGCGTTACCGGTGCGGCGCCGTCTTTGCGGTGGAGATCCGGGTCGCGGGCCGGCGCATTGTCCACCTGGGCAGCGCGGAGCTCGTCGAGGCGGGCCTCGATTGCAGGGAGCCCGACCTGCTCCTGCTCTGCGTGGCCGGATGGACCGCCTCGCGCGATTTCCCCGAGCGCGTCGCGCGCGCCCTGTCGCCGCGCGCGGTGCTCTTCTCGCACTGGGACAATTTCTTTCTGCCCCTCGATCGCCCCGCGGTCGCGCTCCCAGCGATGCAGGGAGAGCGCCTGGCGGAGCGCCTCGGGCGGGCGTCGCGCGACGTCAAACTGGGCGTGCTGCCGCTGCTGGGCGAAGTGTGGATCTAGGTCGAGGCGCGTTGTCTCCTCGCCGTCCCCCAGGACCTTGTACCAACGTGGGGTGAGGGCAAGGAGGCCTTCTCCGGCCAGCGCGCTGCGTGCGTGAGGCCGGGCGGCGTCGTCTCGGCACTCGCTTGCGGCGATGGCGGAGCTCCGGCTAGATTCGCGCGCGCATGAGCGCTTCCCGTCGCTGGCCCTCCTCGCGCGCGAAGCGCTCATCGCGGCCGCTCGCCATCACTCGCTTTGCTGGGCGGGCATCACAGATCAGGTGAGGAACCCTTGATTTCGTTCATCGCCGCCTTCAACCTGCCGGACGCGCGCGACAGCGATCCCGGCGCGTTTCTTCGCCGCGCGGCGCTCCTCGTCGGCGAGCGGATGTCCTCCATGGGCCCGGAGCCCCGGATAACGGTGGAGATCCTGCCAGAGGTGGGCGGCGGGTGGGCGCTCCTCACGCCGGAGCCGCGGGCGCGGCTCGACCTGCTCGATCAGGTGGTCACCGACACGCACGCTGTGCTGTTGTTCGGCGAGCTGCAGGGCGAATCCAGGGCTGCGCCCGCGAGGGCCGTCCTCCGCGCCTGGATGTCGGGCGGCGGGGACTCGGTGGCCGCGCTCGACGGCAATTTCTCCGCCATCGTCGTCGATCGCGTGGAGCGCACGGCCTCGGTGATCTCGGATCTGCTCGGCCGCCGGGCGCTGCGCACCCTGCACGAGGGCGGGGCCCTTTACGTCTCACCGCACGACGTCGCGCTCGTGGCGACCGGGGCGTGCCCTGTCGAGATCGACCACGCCTCGGCGTGCTCGATCATCACCGCCGACTGGTCCATCGGCGGGCGGCCGCTGCTCGCGCGCGTCGAGGCGAGCGATCCGGCGCGCTGGCTGCGCCTGCGGGGCGGCCGCCTGGAGCGGCTCCCCGCGCCGCTCGGGCTGTTCGAGCGCCGCATCGATGCGCGCGACGCGGCCGCGGTCCGGGAGCAAATCGACCGGATCGTCGACACCATGCGCGAGAACACGCGCTTCGCCGCGGCGGGCAGCGACACGGTCCGGGCTGACCTGACCGCGGGCATCGACAGCCGCGCGGCCTTCGCGCTCGTCGCGTCGGTCGTGCCTGCGGAGCGCATCGTCGCCAAGACCACCGGCGCGACCGAGAGCCTCGACGTGCGCGTGGCCAGGCGCATCGCCGCCCTCGCGGGCGTACGCCACGAGCACCGCGAGCTGGATCTGCCGGTCCACGACGATTTCAGCCGTCACGCGGATCTCATCGCGTTTCACATGAACGGCGATTCAAGCGCCAAGCGCGCGATTGACAGGTATCCGAGCTGGGACGACCGCCCCCTGGGCTTCGAAGGGGGCGGAGGCGAGATCTTCCGCGGCTATTACTATGCTCGCCCCGGCCAATACTCGCGGGTGGCCCGCGCCGACGCGGACGACGTCGCGGCATTCTTCGTCCGGAAGTGGCGCCGCCTGACCGCGCTGAGCTTCCGCTCGCCCGATCCTCCGGCCGCCGTCCGCGAGCGCACCCGTTCGGTGGTCGAGGGGATGTTCCGGCGCTCGCCCGATCTCCACGACGTGCTCGATCAATTCTACCTCTTCGAGCGGTATGGCCGCTGGGGCGCGATCACGTCGCGCTTCGCCTGGTGGAGGACCTTCTCCCCGTACGCGAGCCCATCCATCGTGCGGCTGGCGTTCGGCCTGCCCTCCCCGATTGGCATGCACGCGGGCCTCCACGACGCCATCGTGCGCCGCTTCTTGCCGTCCGCGCGCGGCATCCTCGTGAACGACAACTCCCTGCTTGCGCTCCAGGGGCCCGGGCTCTCACGCCTGCTCGCGCGTGATCTGCTCTATGTCACCGGCGAGCTCTGGCGCGCGGCGACCGCGTGGCGCGGCCGCTCGGGCAAGAAGCGCCGCTCGGCGGACGCCATGCGCGCCGACATGCTCGCGGGGCCGCTCCACGACCACGCGCGCGACGTGCTCCTCTCGCGAGACAGCATCGCCGTGGATCTGCTCGGGCACGAGCTCGTCGCCCGCCTGCTGGACGAGCACAGGGCGCGCCGCCAGCACCTGGAGACCCTGTGCAACCTCCTCGGCATCGAGCATTTTCGGCGCCTCGCCGCGTCCACCGCCGCGGCCGCATCCAGCCGCTGACACCGGGTCGCTCAGGCCCCCTCCCGAGGAGCCGGGCCGCTTGGCCGCACGTCGCCGGCCGGAACCGTCCCTGGCGAACGCGCCACCAGCTCCGCGCCCTTCTCACGGCCCGGCGCGCAGGAACGCCACCTTGATCCGCTTCTTCCCCCACCCGGAGAACTTCACCGTCGCGATCGGATCCGCCCCAGGATCCACGCTCTCGACCACGCCCGGCCCGAACCGCTCGTGGTACACCCGCATCCCGCGCCGCAGCGCGAGCCCCTCGCCGCCCTCGGCGCCCGGGTCGACCGCCTCCCGCTCGACATACCGCTCGCCCGGCGCCCGGTCGGGGACGTCCATGCTGCGCCCCATTGCCCCCCTCGCCGGCTCGCCCTCCCGCGAGAACCGCGCCCCTGCGAACCGCTCTTCCCCCTGCGCCTGCGCCCCGGGCCTCCGCTCGCGGCCCTCCCACGAGCGCTCCGGGCCGCCGAAACGGAGCCCGGACGCGGCGTACCCGCCGCCCCCGCCGAACCCGCCCTCGACCCGGCGCTGCGCCATCATGCTGGCGGGCGTCGCGATCGGACGCACCGAGGCCGGCGGCAGATCCGCGAGGAAGCGGCTCGGCAAGCCGTAGCGCGTCTGGCCGAAGATCGCCCGCCGCGCCGCGTGCGTGATCCAGAGCCGCTCGCGCGCCCGCGTGATCGCGACGTAGGCCAGGCGGCGCTCCTCCTCGATGTCGCCCTTGCGGTTCGGATCCTGGCTCCGGAACGGGAACAGATCCTCCTCCATGCCCGTCAGGAACACAGCGTGGAACTCCAGCCCCTTCGCGGCGTGGATCGTCATCATCGCGACCTTGGGCACGTCCGCGAGCGCGTCGACGTCCGACACCAGGCTCACCCGCTCGAGGTAGCCCGCGAGCGTCGCCTCGTCGCCCGCGGCGGTCGCCTCCTGCTCGTAGTCGACGAGCGACTGCACGAGCTCGCGCAAGTTCTGGAGCCGCGCCTCCGACTCGACGCTGTCCTCCTGCTCGAGCGCCTTGGCGTAGCCCGACCGCGCGAGCACCTCCTCCGCCAGCGCGCTCGGCGACGCGCTCTTCGCCTCGGTCATGAGCCCGAGGATCAGATCGCGGAAGCCGAGCAGGCTGCGCTTCGCCGCCGGCGCGAGCGGCGGCAGCTGGCCCCCCGGCATCGCCGACGGCGGCACCCTCCCCTCCAGGATCGGATCGATCGCCTCGAACAGCGACACGCCCAGCAGGTCCGCCGCCTGGATGAGCTTGTCGACCGTGCTCTGGCCGATCTTGCGGGCGGGCACGTTGATGATGCGGTTGAGATCCACGTCGCTCTTGGGGTTCGCGATGACGCGCAGGTACGAGAGCAGGTTCTTCACCTCCGCCCGCTCGAAGAAGCGCGTGCCCCCGATGATCTGGTACGGGATGCGCGCCTCGCGCAGCACCTCCTCCAGCACGCGCGACTGCGCGTGGATCCGGTAGAACACCGCGATCTCGTTCGGCGAGACGCCCTGCGCGATGAGCTCGCGGACGCCCTCGACCACCCACGCCGCCTCGTCGTGCTCGCTGTCCGCCGCGACCACGTCGATCGGCGTGCCGTCCTGGTTCGCCGTCCAGAGCTCCTTCGGCTCGCGATCCGACGCGTGCCGGATCACGCCGAGCGCGCCCCGCACGACGTGCCCGATCGAGCGGTAGTTCTGCTCGAGCTTCACCACCGTCGCGTGCGGAAAATCGCGCCGGAAGCCGCGGACGATCCGGACGTCGGCGCCGCGCCACCGGTAGATGCTCTGGTCGTCGTCGCCGACGACGCAGAGGTTGTCGTGGCTCTTGCAGAACGCCCGGACGAGCCGGTACTGCACCTGGTTCACGTCCTGGAACTCGTCCACGAGCACGTGGCGGAAGCGCCCCCGGAGGTCCTCGCCGGCGTAGCTCGTCGGGTCCTCCGCGATGCGCAGCACGGAGAGCAGGAGGTCGTCGAAGTCCACCGCGCTCGCCGCCTTGAGGTGCCGCTCGTACGCCTCGAAGCACCGCGCGATCGCGTCGTCGAAGTAGCCCTTCCGCTCGAACTCGGCGGGCCCCCGCCCCTCCTGCTTCTCCGCGTGGATGCGCGAGAGCACCTGGCGGGGCGGATAGCGCCGATCGTCGAGGTTGAGCTCCTTGAGCACGCGGTTCATGACCGCCCGCTGATCGTCGTCGTCGTAGATGATGAAGTTCTTGTCGAGCCCGGCCGCCTCGTGGTGCCGGCGCAACAGGCGCGCGCACACCGCGTGGAACGTGCCCACCCAGAGGTCCTTCACGATGTCGGCCCCGATGAGCCCCTCCAGCCGGCGCTTCATCTCGGTCGCCGCCTTGTTCGTGAACGTCACCGCCAGGATCCGGTAGGGCGGGACACGGTGCGTGACGATGAGGTTCGCGATCCGGTACACGATGACCCGGGTCTTGCCGCTCCCCGCGCCGGCGAAGATGAGGAGCGGCCCCGCCGCGTGGCTGGCCGCGCGCGCCTGCGGCTCGTTCAGCTCCTCGTGAGGGAGGCCAGGCTCGGGCGGCGGAGAGCGGTCGGCGTCGTGTGCGGCGAAACGATCCACACGGGGTCGCTAGCACGACCTCCGCGCGAGCGGGAGCCCGCCGAGCCCCGGAGCCCCCATCGGCGCTTCCCGTTTTTTCCGCGGCAAATCACGCCCGCTGGCCGTAACCTCGCACGTCCGTGCGCCTCCGGCAGAGCACCGG
Organism: Sorangium sp. So ce124; assembly: GCF_051525235.1. Lineage (NCBI taxonomy): Bacteria > Pseudomonadati > Myxococcota > Polyangiales > Polyangiaceae > Sorangium > Sorangium sp. So ce124. Next base: position 1,310,303 of record NZ_CP150312.1, on the reverse strand, counting down.
GGGAGCAGCGGCCCGGACGACCGGCCCAGGAGAGACCATGCGCATCGCGCTGACGCACAACCTGAAGATCACGAGCTCCGCCGAGGAAGCCGAGTTCGACAGCCCGGAGACGATCGCCGCCATCGCCGGCGCGCTCGAGCGGGCCGGGCACGAGGTGGAGCGGATCGAGGTCAGCGGCCCGGCCTCCCGGGTCCTCGCCCGGCTCGAGGCGCTCCAGCCGGATCTCATCTTCAACACGGCCGAGGGCCACAAGGGCAAGACGCGCGAGGCCTTCTATCCGTCGCTCTTCGACGAGCTCGGCATCCCGTACACAGGCTCCGACGCCTACACGCTGAACGTCGCGCTCGACAAGTCGCTCACGAAGCGCGTCCTCGCGAGCTACGGCGTCGCCACCCCGCGCGCCCGCCTCGTCAACCGGACCACCCTGGAGAGCGGCGCGCTCGACGACGTGAGCTTCCCCGTCATCGTGAAGCCGAATTTCGAGGGCTCCTCCAAGGGCATCTTCCGGGAGTGGAGCGTCTGCGAGGACGCGCACCACCTCGCCGAGGTCGTCGAGCGGCAGCTCGCGCGGTTCGAGGCGGGCCTGCTCGTCGAGCACTACATCGCCGGCATCGACGTCGCGTGCGCCTTCGTCGACGGCCTCAAGGACACGAACGGCGCGCGATCGAGCGGCACCGGCATCCCCGAGGGCGTCCTCACCCCGATCGAGTTCGTGATCGATCCCGCGGTGCCGGGCAGCTACAACGTGTACGACTTCAACCTGAAGCACGCGAAGCCCGAGCAGGTCACGCGCCGGCCCGCGCAGCTGCCCCCGGCCACGATCGAGCGCATCCGGTCGCTCACGGCGCGCGTCGTGCGCGCCCTGGACCTCAAGGATCACGCCCGCTGCGAGTTCCGGGTCTCGTCGTCCCCCTCGCGCAGCCAGGGCCACGACGTCCACTTCCTCGAGGTCGACGGGCTGCCCACCCTCCAGCCGGGCGCCAGCGTCTTCGTCGCGGCGGCGCAGCGCGGCGTCGACTTCGACGGCGTCATCCGGGCCATCGTGAGGAGCGCCTGCAAGCGGCGGGGGCTCCTGCCGCTCCTGGAGAGCAACCAGCAGCGCCGGGCGAAGCGCACCGCGCTCCGCGTCGGGTTCACCTACAACATGAAGCGGAGCGACACGGCCGCCGCGGCCGACAAGGCGGGCCCCGGCACGATGCACGACCTGGAGGCCGAGTTCGACTCGCCGCGCACGATCCAGGCGATCACGAGCGCCATCGAGAGCTACGGCCACACCGTGGTCCCGCTCGAGGCGACGCCGGACCTGCCGCGCGCGCTCGCGGCTTCCGGGGTCGACGTCGTCTTCAACATCGCCGAGGGGCTCCGCGGCCGCGGCCGCGAGGCGCAGGTGCCGGCGCTCTGCGAGCTGCTCGGCATCCCCTACAGCGGCTCGGACGCGACCACGCTCTCGCTCGCGCTCGACAAGGGCCTCACGAAGCAGATCCTGCGGGCGGCCGGCATCGAGACGGCCGAGTGGCAGGTGGTCACGACCGGGCGCGAGAAGCTGAAGCCGTTCCGCTACCCGGTGATCGTGAAGCCCAACGCCGAGGGGACCTCGAAGGGGATCACCTCCGCGTCCGTCGTCAAGGACGAGGCCGCCGCGCGCGCCGCGGCGAAGCAGCTGGTCGATCGCTACCACCAGCCGGCCCTCATCGAGGAGTACATCACGGGCCGCGAGTTCACCGTCGGCCTGCTGGGCGAGCGGCGGCCGAAGGTGCTGCCGCCGATGGAGGTCGTCTTCGTCGACCCGCCCGCCTACCCCGTCTACGGCTACGACGAGAAGCAGTCGGACACGCCGCGCGTGCGCTTCGAGTGCCCCGCGCAGCTCACGCCGTCGGAGCTCCGCCGCGTCGAGAAGGTCGTGCGCGACACGTTCGCGGCCCTCGCGTGCCGCGACGTGGCCAGGGTCGATCTGCGCATGACGAAGGACGGCAGGGTGTACGTCATCGAGATCAACCCGCTGCCCGGCCTGACGCCCGACTTCAGCGATCTCTGCGTGATCGCGAAGGTCGCGGGGATGGATTACCGGATGCTGATCGGCGAGATCCTGGCCGGCTGCCTCAAGCGCCACCGCGACGCCCGGGCCGCCGCGGCGCCGCGGCCCGCGTTCACCGCGGCGGCGCCTGCGGCGAGCGCCGCCGCGCCCTCCGCGAGCGCGGCGGCCGCCTCGCCGGCCGCCGACCCGGGCCTGCTGGCCGCGCCCTGCCCTGCGCACGCCGGGCCCGCGCCGCTCCCGGCGGAGCCCGCGCCGCTCCCGGCGGAGCCCGCGCCCCTCTCCGACGCGGTCTCCGCCGCGAACGGCGAGGTCGCCGGCCCATGAGCGCGCCCTCGGCCGCGCTCAGGCGCCCTCGGCTGCGCGATCTCGGCGTCGCGATCGGCCGCTTTCCGACGGGTCCGGACAACGCCATCACGGACGTCACCGGGGTGCGGGTCCACCACGTCACCAAGATCGAGGGCGAAGGCGAGCTCGTCCCTGGCCTCGGCCCCGTGCGCACGGGCGTCACCGCGGTCGTCCCGGCCGACGGCGACGTCTTCCTGGATCGGGTGTTCACCGCGAGCTACGTGCTCAACGGCGCAGGCGAGGTGACCGGCCTCTCGCAGATCAACGAGTGGGGCCTCTGTGAGACGCCGATCCTGCTCTGCAGCACGCTCTGCGTCGGCCGCGTCCTCGACGCGACCGTCGCGTGGCTCTCGCGCCGCCATCCCAAGATCGGCAAGGACTACGATGTCGTGATCCCGGTCGTCGCCGAGTGCGACGACAGCTTCCTCAACGACGCCGTGGGGCGCCACGTGACGCAGGCCGACGTCGACGAGGCGATCGACGAGGCCCGGAGCGGCCCCGTGGCGGAGGGGTGCGTCGGCGCCGGCACGGGCATGCAGACGTTCCACTTCGCGGGCGGGATCGGCACCTCGAGCCGGTCGGTCCCTGTCGGCGGGGTCGATGCCGTCGTCGGGGCGCTCGTGCTGTCGAACTTCGGCGATCGCGAGCTGCTCCGCGTCGATGGGGTCCCGGTCGGGCGGCTCATCAGCGATCGCTTCAACCACGTCCCGCGGCGGGGCCCCGCCGGCTCGATCATCGTGCTCGTCGCCACCGACGCCCCGCTCATCCATCGTCAGCTCGCGCGCCTAGCGCGGCGCGCCGCGCTCGCGATCGGCCGGACCGGCGGCTACGCGGCCAACAACTCGGGCGAGATCGTCCTCGCCTGGAGCACCGCGAACCGTGTGCCTCGCGTCCCCACGGAGCAGTGGAGCGCCCCCCGCTCGAGCCGCTCGCTCAGCGTGCACCCCCTCGCGCCGGGCCGCCACATGGCCGAGCTCGTCCTCGACACCGAGATCGACGCCCTCTACGAGGCCACCGTCGACGTCGTGGAGGAGGCGATCCTCAACGCCATGTTCGGCGGCGTCGACATGACCGGCCACAGCGGCCACCACGCGCCCGCCCTCCCGCTAGACGCCGTGGCCGAGATCCTGAAGCGATACCGCCCCCCGCACCCCTGCGACCCGCCGCCCCTCTTCTAGCGACGCGTCGCCCGCGCCTCAGCGCTATTCAGGATCACCGTGGAGGAGCCACTCGTGGGCGGCGTCCTCGTCCCAGAAGCGCCGGAGGACCTTGTCCGTGCCGCTCTCGCGCGCCACGCGGTTCAGCTGGAGCGCGACGATGTCGCTCTCGATGATCTCGGCGACGCGCATCACCCCGAGCTCCAGGCCGAACTCCTGGACGGCGCGGATCTTCTCCGCCACATCGGGGGACATCGGCCTGAACCCGCGGACATCGGCCTTGATCTTGATCTCCCGGCCCTGGAGGCTCTCGCACGCCTTCCTCAGCTCGCTGACGAAGTTCTCCATCTCCTCGAGGCGGACACGCCCCTCGAGGACGAAATCCACCATGGCGATGATCCGGTCGACTTTGATCTCGAACACGTTGAGAGACCTCCTGCCAGTTCCCGAAGGGGCGGGATGGGGCCGCGCGATCATACCCCGGATCGCGCAAGGACGCGCCTAGGGATCGCGACGCTCACGCGGCAGCGACGCTGGCCGTCGGCCGTGGGAAGCTCGGGCTGGCGTCGCCGCCCTTCACGCCGCGCGCGGCTCGCCGACGCGCGACTTGCCGTGTCCGCGCCGCACGGCGATGGCCTGCTCGTAGATGGTCTCGTACCGCGAGAGCAGCGTGGGCCACTGCCGCTCCTTGAGGATCCACGCCCGCGCGTTCTTGCCGACCTGCTCGAGGCGCGCCGGATCCTTGAGGGCCTCCACACACCGCTTCGTGAGGTCGGCGCTGTCGCCCGCCTTGAAGACGAACCCGGTCTCGCCATAACGGACGAGCTCCCCCATGGCCGCGACGTCGCTCACCATCACGGGCCGGGCCATGGACATCGCCTCGAGCGGCTTCAGCGGCGTCGTGAGCTCGGTCGTCCGGGTCCGGATGCGGGGATACACGAGCAGGCTCGCCATCGCGTAGATGTTGAACACCTCGTCGTGCGGCACCCGCCCGGTGAAGGTCACCTTGGACTCCACCCCTCGCTCGCGGGCGAACGCCTTGAGCTCCATCTCCTGGCCGCCGGCCCCGGTGATCACGACGTGCGCGTCCGGGATCTCCCGCGCGATGTCGCCGATCGCCGCGATGAGCGTCTGGAGCCCCTCGTACGGCTGGAAGGTGCCGACGTAGCCGATGAGCTTCTTCCCGGCGAGCCCGAAGCGCTCCCAGGCGCCGGGAGGAGCCTCCCGCGGCGCGAACTTGTCCGAGTCGACGCCGTTGCCCACGACGTGGAGCGCGTCCGTGCTGCGCACCCGCGGCGCGACGGCGTTCTTCAGGGCCTCGCAGATCGTGACCGTCGCGTCAGCGTACTTGTAGACGATCGTCTCGAGGCCGGCCGCGATCTTGTAAGGCGCCGAGTCCTCTTTGAATTTGCCCCGGTCGACGGAGGCGTTCTCCCAGAGATCGCGCACCTCGTAGACGAGCGGCAGCCCGAACCGGCGCGCCGCCGCGAGCGCCGGAAGCCCGACGAGCATCGGCGAGTGCGCGTGAACGAGATCGGGCTGGAACTCCCGGATCGCGTCCTCGACGCGCGCCTCCAGCGCCCGCACGAGCGAGAGCTCCCTGATCAGCGGCAGCTTCTTGCCGGTTGGCTCGCGCGTCCGCCAGTACGAGATGCCGCCGATCTCGTCCTTCAGCGCATCCCCGGACCCCTGCTGCGCCGACGTCACCACCGCCGGCCGCATCCCGTGCTCGGCCTGATGCTTGATGATGTAGTCGCTGCGGATCGTGTACCCCGCAATGACAGGCAGCGACGTATGAAGAACATGGAGCACGCGCACGAATCACCACCCTTCTTTATGCTGCGCCGCGCAGCCTACCCGAGGCCGCCGCGACCGTCATCAAGCTCCTCCACGCGCGTGGATGCGCGTGGAGGATGCGCGTGGAGGAGCGTGGACGCGTCCACGCTGTTCGGCGGGCCGGCGGAGAGCCTAGCTCTCGGCTGCCACGTTGCGGTACGCTCCGCCGCCGCATGACCCTCAAAATCGCGATCGTCGGCTGCGGCAAGATCGCCGACGGCCACATAGAAGAGATCCAGAAGATGCCGGAGCGGGCTCGGGTCGTCGCCGTATGCGACCTGGAGCTCCTGATGGCCGAACAGATCGCGGTGCGCTACGGCATCCCGAGCCACTACGACTCGTTCGACCGCCTGCTCGACGTCGAGAAGCCCGACGTCGTCCACATCACCACCCCTCCGCAGTCGCACCTGTTCCTCGCCCGGCGAGCCATCGAGGCGGGCGCCCACGTCTACGTGGAGAAGCCGACTGCGCTGAACCTCGCGGACGTGCGGCGCCTCATCGAGCTCTGCACCGCCGCCGGGAAAAAGATGACCGTCGGCTGGGAGTACCAGTTCGATCCCCCGGCCGTCGAGATGCGCAGGCTCGTCGGCGACGGCGTGCTCGGCGATCCCGTCCACGTGGAGAGCTGCTTCGGCTACAACCTCGCCGGCCCCTTCGGCGCGGCGCTCCTCGGCGACGGCTCGCACTGGGTCCATCGCCTCCCGGGCAAGCTGTTCCACAACAACGTCGATCACCTGCTGAACAAGATCGTCGAGTTCGTGGACGACGAGCAGCCGAAGGTCACCGCGACCGCCTACGCGCTCCGGGAGAAGCGGTTCGGCGACTCGCGCGACGACATGCTCGACGAGCTGCGCGTCACGGTGCAGGGCGCGCGCGTCAGCGCCTACGGGACCTTCTCGTCGCACGCGCGGCCGCCCGGGCACTTCCTCCGCGTCTACGGCACGAAGAACACGCTCCACGTCGACTTCACGAGCCGCACGGTCACCCTCGACGCGTCGCCGAAGCTCCCGAGCGCCATCGGGCGCGTCGTCCCGGCCTTCGATCAGGCCCTCTCGTACCTCCGCGAGGGGGGCAAGAACGTTGTGCGGTTCGCCCGCAGCGACTTCCACTTCTTCTCGGGGCTGAACCGCCTGATCGGCCTCTTCTACGACAGCATCACGCGGGGCGCGGAGCTGCCCATCTCGTACCGGGACATGATCCGGGTCGCGTGGATGATGGATGAGATCTTCCGCCAGGTCCCGCAGGAGAAGGCGCGCACATGAAAGTCCTTGTCACCGGCTCGAACGGCTTCCTTGGGTCGGCCCTCGTCGACCGGCTGCTCGCCCATGGCGAGACCGACCTCCGCTGCCTCGTCCGCCCCGCGAGCAACCGCTCGCGGCTCGAAGAGATCGAGAAGCGGCGGGGCGTCCCCCTCGACATCGCGGTGGGCTCCCTCGCCACGAAGGAGGCCGCCGAGCGCGCTGTCGAGGGCGTGGACGTCGTCTACCACGTGGCTGCGGCCATGGGCGGCGCGCCCGCGGACATGTTCCTGAGCACCGTCGTCGCCTCGAAGAACCTGCTCGAGGCGCTCGTCCACACCGGCCGATCGCCGCGCGTCGTCCTGGTCAGCTCCTTCGGCGTCTACGGCGTCGCCGATCTGCCGCGGGGGTACATCGTCGACGAGAACACGCCCCTGGAGGCGCGGCCCGCGCAGCGCGATCTCTACTCGCAGGCGAAGCTCCGGCAGGAGAAGCTCTTCTGGGAGTACCAGGCGCGCTACGGCTTCCCGCTGACGGTGCTCCGCCCCGGCGTCATCTACGGCCCCGGCGGCAACGCCTTCTCCAGCCGCGTCGGGATGAGCCTCTTCGGCGTGTTCCTGCACCTCGGCGGCCGCAACATCCTCCCGCTCTCGTACGTCGACAACTGCGCCGAGGCGATCGCCGTCGCCGGCCGGAGCGACGTCGCGCGGGGGCAGGTCTACAACGTCCACGACGACGACCTGCCCACGGCCGACGTCTACCTCGCCCGCTACAAGCGCGAGGTGAAGCCGATCCGCTCGCTCACGGTGCCCTACTTCGCGCTCACCGGGATATCGAAGCTCGTCGAGCGCTACCACGCCTACTCGAAGGGGCAGCTGCCGGCCATCTTCACGCCCTACAAGAGCGCGACCTCGTGGAAGGGGAACCGGTTCGACAACACGAAGCTGAAGGCGCTCGGGTGGAAGCAGCTGGTCTCCACGGAGGAGGGCCTCCAGCGGACGTTCACGTACCTCAAGGAACGCGCGACATGACGGGTCGGCGGTCGCTGGCGTCGCTGGCGTCGCTCGGGCTGGCGCTCGGCCTCGCGGGTCTCCTCGCCGGCTGCGAGCGGCGGCAGACCCCGGGGCCGCCGGCGGTCCACAGCGGCGAGGGCGCCCAGTCCGCCACCGCGGCCCTCGCGGTCGCGGCGCCGCGCTTCGAGGGGCCGCCCGCGCCGCCGGCCACGCCGACCAAGGGGCACCCGCGGCTCTGGGTGCGCGCGGCCGATCTGCCGAAGCTCCGGGCGCGCGCCACGCAGGCGAACCCCCTGTTCAAGGAGCTCGCCGCCGTGACGGCCGAGGCCGCGGCGGCGATGGACAAGGGCAACATCCCCTCCGAGGGCGACTGCACCCACGCCCGCATCTACTGCGAGGCGCACGCGGAGCTGTTCGCCTTCATGTCGCTCGTCTCGAGCGACGAGGCGGCCCGCAACGACTACGCCGCCCGCGCGCGCAAGATCCTTCTTTACATCGTCGATCGCGTGAACAAGGGGGATCCGCAGGATCCCTTCGTCCGCAGGTTCTCGACCGGCGACCGCGCCCGCTGGGCCGGCGAGTCGTTCGGCCTCACGGTCGACTGGATCTACGGGTACCTCTCGGCCCAGGACAAGGCGGCGATACGGCCCGTCTTCCTCCGCTGGGCGGAGGAGCAGCTGCAGTCGTCGACGACGAGCCACGATCACCCCGAGCCCGTGGGCAAGCTGAACGACCCGGCGATGCTGAAGGAGCCGAGGAAGCGCAGGTACGCCGTGAACAACTACTTCACGTCGCACATGCGCAACCTGACGCTCCTGTCGCTCGCGTTCGACGAGGCCGACGATCCGCCGGATCCGAAGCCGAGCGGCACCTACCCGCGGCTCAGGGACTACTTCGCCAACGTCACCGGGGCGTGGCTCTACATGACCGACAGCGTCCTGCGGAACGACGCGCGCGGCGGCGCGCCGCCGGAGGGCTTCCAGTACGGCCCCGCGACGCTGGCCTACGTGAGCGAGACGCTGCTCGCCATCCAGACGGCCGGCGAGGCCGATCCGGCGAAGTGGGGCCCGCAGGTGCACCTCGACGGCAACCCGTTCTGGCACGAGTTCATCCCGGCCCACCTCCACAGCCTGAGCCCCGCCACGCCGGCGGGCCGGCTCGGGCCGACCCACGAGGCCGCGTGGACGGGCGACGGGGAGCGCTACGAGTACACGGATCACATCGACCCGTTCGCGGCGCTCGGCCTCCACGCCGAGAACAGCGGCAACGCCGAGCGCCTGAACGCGCTCCGCTGGATGGCCATCCACGCCGGCCCTGGCGGCGCCGCTGCCCTCGCGCGGCGCGCCCGCTCGCAGCTCGGCCAGACCCACAAGCGCCACTCGATCCTGTACTTCCTCCTGCTCGACCCGGCGGTCACTCCGACCGACCCGCGCCCCTCCATCCCGCTCACGCACTACGGCCCCGGCCTCGGCCAGGTCTTCGCGAGGACGAGCTGGGGGCCCGAGGCCACGTGGCTCCAGTTCCAGCTCGGCTGGGAGCAGATCGACCACCAGCACGGCGACGGTCTCAGCTTCGGCTTCTACCGCGGCGGCGAGTGGCTCACGAAGGAGCGCGTCGGGTACGGCGCCTTCATGGGGAACTCCGAGCAGCACAACACCCTCGCGGTCGAGAACGACAAGAACCGCCGCCACGACGACCCGAACCGCGGCGAGCTCTGGCGGCGCGGATCCCAGTGGCCGCTCGTGCACACGGGGGATCCCAGGGTCCTCGCGAAGAGCTTCGCGCAGGACTACGTCTACGTCCTCGGCGACGCGACCCCGCTCTACAACTCCGAGTACGAGAACATCCGCGACGTCACGCACGTCAGCCGCGCGCTCGTGTGGCTCAAGCCGGACCACCTCGTCCTCTACGACCGCGCCGCGACGGGCAAGGACGGGCGCTTCAAGCGCTTCTTCGTGCAAACGCCGAGCGCGGCGCAGGTCGCGGGGAAGCTCGCGACGGCCACGACCGCGAAGGGGCAGAAGCTCTTCGTGACCACGGTCCTGCCGGAGAGCGCCGTCGTCTTGGCCGAGCCGTACAAGCCGACGGGCACCTGGGACACCAAGCCGGCCGAGAACGAGCCGATGCTCGGGACCCTGCGGGTCGAGCCGCCGGCCCCGATGCCGAAGGACGCGCGCTTCCTGCACGTGCTCCAGGGAGCGGCCGGCAACGCGACGGCGGATCCGGTGACGCTCGTGCGCACGAAGCGCGGGACGCCGTTCGTGGGTGCGGCGGTGAAGGGCACGCTGGTCCTGTTCCCGGTCGAGCTGGGCGCAGTGTCCGAGGTGCAGTTCACCTCGCTCCCCGGCGTGGCGAAGCACGTCGTCACGGGCCTCTCCCCCGGCACGTCCTACGACGTGATCAGGAAGCCCGCGACCGACGGAGACGAGATCACGATCCGCGCCGGCTCGGCCGCCAAGGCCGACGAGGGCGGTGTCCTCTCCTTCTGAGCGCCGTGTCGCAAGCGGCAAGCGGCAAGCGACAAGCGGCAAACGTGGCGATGGCGCCGTCCGCGCCACGCTTGTCCTCGGCGTGGCGCGCTGCAATAATCCATCTTCCTTGCCCACGTCCTGTACGGAGATGCCATGAGCAAGAAGCGACTCGTCTCTGCCGGCGCATTCCTCGTCGCGCTGGGCGCCCTGTTCATCCCCATCGAGGGCACGGCGCCGGCCGCGACCGGCCCCATCGCGAAGGCAGGCTCGCTCGATCTGTCGGGCTTCGCGAGCACCCGGCCCGATACCCCGCTGGATCTCCTGTTCATCCATCACTCGTGCGGCGGCCAGCTCCTCACGGAGCCGGGCGCCGAGAAGGAGAAGGCGTCGTGCGTCTACGAGGCGCACCCGAACGGAGGTGGGCTCAAGAAGAAGCTCACGGAGCAGGGTTACCGCGTCCACGAGGCCTCCTACGGCAGCGAGATCGGCGAGAACACCGACCTCTTCGACTGGGCGCCCAAGTTCCGCGACAAGATGGACAAGGTGCTCCGGGTCGCGCTGAACGACCAGATGCACCCGGACGGCGTGGTGAACCGGATCGTCGTCTTCAAATCCTGTTATCCCAACAACCGCTTCGTCGGCGAGGGCTCCGCCCCCGGCAACCCGGCCGGCCCGGAGCTCACCGTCTGGAACGCGAAGGCCACGCTGGCGTCCATCCTGCCCGACCTTGCGAAGCGGAAGGACACGCTGTTCGTCTACATCACCGCCCCCGCCAACGTCCTCAAACGCTCGAAGGAGCCCGCCTGGAAGTGGACCGCCAAGCGGCTCCTCGGGAAGCCCTCCGACGCCGAGATCGCGCAGCGCCAGGCGGATCTCGCCCGTTCGTTCAACAACTGGGTCAAGTCGCCCGACGGCTGGCTCAGCGGCTATCCGGAGAAGAACGTCGTCGTCTTCGACTACTACGACGTGCTCACGAACAAGGGCGAGTCCAACTTCTCCCTCCACGGCTCGGAGGGCAACACCGACAACCACCCCTCGAGCGCGGGCAATGCGAGGGCGGCGGATGAGTTCGTCCCGTTCCTGAACCAGGCCGTGCGCCGCGTGGGCCTCAGCACCTAGCGTCGAGGGCCCTGCAACCACGCCGGAGGGAGCGAGCGCAAGTCGCTTGACGCGAGCCGCGATCCTCCGGAACGTCCCCCACCACCCGAACGGCGTCTCCGCCGAGGACCCTCGACATGCTCGCGCTCCCCGGGGTCATCCTTCTCATCATCTTCATCTACGGCAGGCCCCAGGAATGGGACGAGCGCTTCGAGAGCCTGCCGTTCCTGTACCTCTGGCTCGGCCTCGCCTTCATGGGCATGGGCCTCGACCTCGCCATGGGCAAGGTCAGGCTGAAGGCGACCCCGCAGCTCCGGTGGGCCATCGTCGTCTACTTCTGGTGCGTGTTCACGCTCGGCTTCCGGAACCCTGCCGAGTTCTCGGAGGGCTTCGTCTCGATCAGCGTGACGTTCGTGCTCTTCTTCCTGATCGGGCACAGCACCGACGGCTTCAAGGGCTTCCAGAAGCTCGCCTCCACGGTGCTCGTCATGGGCCTCTTCGTGGCGGGCGTCGCCGTGCACCAGGGGTTCTCCCCGTCTCAGTGCCTGGCGGTATCCCAGACCATCGGAGGCTCGCGCGGCGAGTCGGGTATCCCTGACGGCCGGTCCTGCGAGCTCCGCGTGGACTGCCGCGAGGGGCCGGGGGCCGATCCCGAGGTCGAGTACCTGTGCGAGCGCGTCGGCCTCTTCAAGACGTCGACGATCAACGGCCGCGTGCGCTGGCGCGGCGTGCTCCAGGATCCGAACGAGCTCGCGCTGACGTCAGGCATCGTGCTGCCGTTCAGCTTCGCGATGTTCGAGCAGAAGCGCTCCTTCCTGCGCGCGCTCCTGGTCTTCGCATCGCTCCTCGTGATCGCGACCGCGATCATCCTCACGCAGTCCCGGGGCGGCCAGCTCGTCTTCGCGACGGTGCTGGGCGTCTACTTCGTCAAGAAGTACGGCGTCCGCGGCGCGATCTTCGGCGCGATCTGCGCGGCGCCGCTCATGATGCTCGGCGGCCGCGGCGGCGAAGAGGCCGACGAGTCGGCGGGCGAACGCACGGAGATCCTGGGCGAGGGCCTGAACATCTACCGGATGTTCCCGCTGATGGGGGCGGGCTTCCGCCAGTTCACGGAGCACCACTGGCTCACCGCGCACAACGCGTACCTCCTCGCGCTCGCGGAGCTCGGCCCGCTCGGGATGTTCGCGTGGTCGGCGATGATCTACCTCACCCTCAAGATCTCGCTGGTCGCGCTCAAACGGTACGAGCACGGCGCCCAGTTCGCGATGATCCGCGCCTGGGCCATGGCGATCATGGCCGGGTTCTGCGGGATGATGGTCGGGATCTTCTTCCTCTCGTTCACCTACCACTACGTGCTCTGGATCTACTTCGGCCTGGCGGGGGCGCTGTATTGCGCCATCAGGAGCGTCGATCCGAGCTTCTCGATCCAGTTCGAGAAGCGTGACGTCTACCGGCTCATCCTGGCCGATCTCGGCCTGGTGTTCGTGATCTTCTTGCTGAGCAAGAGGCACTAGCTGCCGCGGGGAGCCGCCCGGCTCCGCAGAGAGAGCGCCATGACGCGCGGAGCCATCGCGGCCGCGGCGCCCGCGCCGGGGTCCGGAGGCGCGGCGCCCGCTCAGCGCCCGAGGCCGAGGACCATCACGAGCGGCGTCTTCACGATGATCGAGAGCTCCATCTGCAGGAACGTCGAGAGCTTCTCGAGCGACGCGGCGTACGCGAGGTCGAAGAGCAGCTTCATCCGCATGTCGTCGGCCTCGGCGCCCTCCGCCTCCTCGAGGCCGAACGGGTTCGTCAGCGTCGCCTCGAACGCGGCGACCTCGCTCTCCGCCGGGGCGCGCCCGGTATACCCGAGCGACACCTGCGCGAGCCCCGTGATGCCCGGCTTGATGTCGCGCATCCGCTCCTCGAAGAACGGAATGGCGAGCGCGAGGTTGACGAGCAGCTCGGGGCGCTCGGGGCGCGGCCCCACGATGCTCATGTCCCCCATGAGCACGCTCCAGAACTGCGGGATCTCGTCGAGGCGCGTCTTGCGCAGGAAGCGGCCGACCCGGGTGATGCGCGGGTCGTCCTGCTGGGCGAGCACGGCCCCCGTCAACTTCTCGGCATCCACGCGCATGGAACGAAACTTGCGCATGTGGAATTCGACGAATCGCGGGTAGGCCACGCCGTCCCGCACTTCCGTGCCGATGAGCATCCCGGCACGGCGCTGCATGTAGAAGATCGGCCCGGGCGACTCGAGGTAGATAGCCGCGCCGATGAGAGGGTAGAGCGGGAGGGTCAGCGTGAGACCCACGAGCGAGCCCGCGATGTCGATCGCACGTTTCGCTACACGAACGCCAGGTGTCACTGTTTACCTTGTGGCTCCCATAGTCGAGAACGTGGTAGGGTACAAGCTCGGATGGAGGTTTGGGCGTGATCCGACTCCGCGTACCAGGTTCGTTGACCTATCGCCACCTCGCCCTCCGCGTGGTGGCGGCCGCATGCAAGATGGCCGCGCCTGGGAGGGTCGAGGGCGGGTCGCCCGGCCTCACCCAGGAGGATTTCGAGGACCAGACCGTCTCGGCGTTCGGCGAGGCGTTCAACAACATCGCGATTCACGGATACCGCGCTGGCCCGCCGGGCGACGTCGACATTGAGATCGAGTCCGACGCGGACGGCATTATCATCCGCTTGATGGACACGGGCTGCAGCTTCGATCCCGCGGCCATCGACAACCCTCCCATCGACGACCTCCCCGAGTCCGGGATGGGCCTCTTCATCATCAAATCGTTCATGGATGAGGTCGACTACTGTCCCGGCAGCCCGAATGTCCTGCGTCTGGTGAAGCGGAGGGAGGGCAGCTCGTGTATTGCCGGCGACGGGGGTGAAGGCAGCAGCGAACAAGAGCATTCCGACGCCGATTTCGCCGGGGCGACAGGGCATCGGACAAGCAGTTTTCGAATGCGGAGCGTCTCCCGTTCGGGCGCGACCCGCGCCGCAGGGGGAATCAAAATCCAATGAGCTATACGCGGACCGATAACGGCAGTGAGACGGTCGTGCAGTTCGAGGGGACCCTCGACGCAGTGACCGCACCGGAGTTCAGGACATTGGTGGACGAGCTGGTGGCCGAGAACCGGCAGAACATCACGCTCGAGCTCTCGTCCCTCCGGCTGATCGACAGCTCGGGCGTCGGCGTCATCGTCTCGCTGTTCAAGCGGGTACGAGCCAACGGCGGCCAGGTGCGCATCGTCGGGCTGAGGGATCAGCCGCGCGCGATCTTCCGCCTGCTGCGCCTCGATCGGGTGTTCCCCACGTGACGCTCGGTGGCGGCGCGCGCGCCGCCACCCCGGCCCCCCGGCCCACCCGTCGACGACGGCCGCGGTGGCAGCGCCGCGCGGCAGGTGTCGCGCGGACGTTGCCGAGCGGCTGGAGTCGCCCGGGCGGCGCTCCCCCGTCGCCGCGGCGCTGGTTGCGCGTGCTGCGCGTGCTGCGCGTACCGGAGGCGTGTTAGGCGTAGGGTTGCGCGCGGCGGGCACGCGGCGGGCGCAGCCGAATGCAACAAGCTGGCGCTCGGGCGTCGCACGTCTACCATAGGCAACCAGCCTGCCAGACCGGGGTGCGCGTCCTCCGGGCCGGGCGGAGCAAGGCAACCTTCGAGGAGCGGGGACCATGGACAAGAAGATGAACCAGCAGCCCTCCGGGCCTACCCCGCCCCAGGAGGCGCTCGGGGCGATTCCCGCCGACGCATCGGCGCGGCCTGCAGGTCCGCAGCCGCCCAGCGTCAGCGCGATGATCAACCGGACGCTGGCGCACTGGTACGTGGCGGTGCTGGTGGCGATCGCGGGGCTCGGGTTCACGGTGCTCGTCGTGCAGTCGAGGAAGCCCGCGTACCGCTCCGAGACCGTGATCTTCTACCGCGAGGGCGTCAAGGCGACGTACCTCGGGCCGGACGGGCCCGACCCGCTCCGCACCCTCTCCGCGCGCCTCAAGGAGACGCTGCTCGCGCGCTCCAACCTCGAGAAGGTCGTGACCGAGTTCAACCTCTTCCCCGACGTCCTCGAGAAGCGGGGCATGGTCGACGCTGTCGATCGGCTCCGCGCCAAGATCACCTTCAAGGCCCGCTCGCAGGACACCTTCGCGATCTCGGCCGAAGGGGAGACGCGCGAGCAGGCGCAGGAGGTGACGCAGCGGCTCGCGGACATCCTCGTCGAGGAGACGACGCGCATGCGCAGGTCGCAGGCGAAGCTGACGAACGAGTTCCTCGATGCGGAGCTGAAGCGCGCCGAGCAGGACGTCGAGAAGGCCGAGACCGAGCTCGCGGCGTTCCTGGCAGAGCACCCCGAGTTCGCCACCGAGCAGTCCACGCCCGGCGGCTCGCAGGGCGGCGCCGCCATCCGCGAGCGGGAGCGGCGCGCCACCGGGACCGACCCGACCCTCGAGGCGCTCGAGCGGCAGGTGCCCCGCCTGCGCAGCCGGCTCACCGGCAAGCCGGAGCAGCCCGCGGTGAGCGCCGCCGGGGTGCCCTCCCCCGCGCTCACCCGGCAGCGGGATCAGGCCGAGCAGGAGCTCGCCACCGCGCGGCGGGATCTGGCCGACAAGCAGTCCCGCTTCACCGAGCAGCACCCCGACGTCCGGGCGGCGGCGGCCCGCGTGACCAACGCCGAGGCGGCGCTGCGGCGCGCCGAGCAGGCGCTCGTCCTGCCGCCGGAGCCGGTGGTGGAGGTCCCCGCGACCGACGAGGCCGAGAAGGCGAAGATCAAGTCCCAGCTCGCGGCTCTCGAGCGGGAGATCGCGGTGCGCAGGGGCGCGAAGAAGGGCAACGCGGCCGACGCGAGCGAGGCGGCGAAGCAGATCATCAACACCGAGACCGACTGGTCGCGGCTCACCCGCGAGAAGGCGCGCGCGCAGCAGCGCCTCTCCGACCTCGAGGGCAAGTCGTTCCGCGCCGAGATCGCAGCGAGCTCGGAGCAGGGCGGCTACTCGGCGCAGATCGAGGTGCTCGACCCGGCGTACCGGCCGAGCGCGCCGTCGAGCCCGTCGCGGTTGATCATCGCCATCGGCGGGCTGTTCTTGTCCGTTGCGGCCGGCATCGCGGCCGCCGCGGCGCGTGGCATCGTGTTCGACGATCGGGTTTACGACATGGAAGATATCGATCGAATGGCGCTCGCTCCGGTGCTCGTCGTCGTACCGCCCGCCGCGCGCGCGCCCCGAGGGCGCCGTGGCTGAGGCAGGCGGAGCTGAGCCGGGAAAGCCGCCGCCGGTCGCTTCCCTCGAGCGGGCGCTCGATCAGGTCTGCGACTTCCTGAGTCGCGCGGAGCAGACCGCGCGGGTCCGCGCCCTCGTCATCGAGGCGCGCCGACTCCGCAACGTGGTCGGCAACTGGCGCTCGATCGCGCCGGATCCGGACGTGCGCGAGGAGATGATCGCCCGCGTCCTGCGCCTCGCGAACGACGCGGAGGACGTGGTCTCGGCGGAGCGCCCGAGCTCCAGCCAGGACGACCCGAGCGCCGCGTTCGACTCGCCGACCATCCGGCAAGATCTCCCCCCTTCGCCGCAGCACCCGCAAGCGATGGGGCTGCGCCTCGGCGCCGCGCAGGCGCCGGGCGCTCACCCCGGCGCGCCCCAGCCGCTCAGGGGGCCGTCGCCAGCGACGGCGCTCTTCCTCGGGGGTCCTGCGGCGGACCACGGCGAGCACCGCGCGCATCCGGGTACCGCGACGGTGCTCGGCATGCCCGCGCCGGCGCTGCCGCCCGGCCCCGACCGGCAAGGCTCATCCCCGGCGATCGCGCGCGTCGTCGATCTGAGCGCGACGCTGAGCAGCCCCGGGCTCGTGTCGAGCGGCGGGAGGCCGGGCAGCTCGCCGGCGCTGCCGGTGCCGATCGACCGGGTCATCGCCCCGCCGGCGCGCGACGTGGGGGTCCGTGACGCGGCGGCGCCCCCCGGGGGAGCGCCGCCGCTCGAGCGATCGTTCAGCGGCGCGTTCACCTCGCCTCCTTCGCTCGTCTTCGATCGCGTGGTGCCGCCCGCGACGCGCGAGGTGACCGTGCGCGAGGTGCCGCAGCCGCATCAGCAGCCGCCGCCGCAGCAGCCGCCGCCCGAGAGGCCGATCGAGCGCTCGCTCACCAGCACGTTCAGCTCGCCGCCCTCCCTGATCTTCAACCGCGTGGTGTCGACCCCGGCGCACCAGGCCGTGGACGCGAAGCTGCAGTCGCTGGATCCGACGTTCGAGGAGCCGCCGTCGCTGCACATCGAGCAGCTGCGCTCCCTGCCCACGACACCGGAGAACGCCGGGCTGCTCCCGGAGGAGTCGCTGCGCGGCCAGGGCGAGATCACCGTGCGCCCCGTGCCGATGCCGGACGCCGTGGATCCGAACATCGTGATGCTCCGCGCGCCCTACTCGCCCCAGGCCGACGCGTACCGGACGCTCCGGCGCAAGCTGCCGACGGGCTCGGGGATCACCATCGCCGTGACGAGCGCGGGGCCCGGCGAGGGAAAGACGTCCTGCGCCATCAACCTCGCGCTCGCGCTCCGCGAGACCGTCCGCGGGAAGATCCTCCTCGTCGAGGCGAACATCCGCAAGCCCGGCATCGCGAAGGCGCTGCGGTTCGAGCCCCCGAGCTGCTTCACGGAGCAGCTCCAGCGCCATGTCAACGACCGGTTCGCGCCCTGGGTCGTCGTCGATCAGGCGGCGCCCGCCGTGACGCCCGGCGACGAGGGCGGCGAGACGTCGTCGGACAGGAACGCCGCGCCGATCGGCGGCAGGTCGCCCGACGCGAGGCTCGCCCTCCAGACGCCCGTCCACATCCTGGCCGTCGATCCGCGCACGGAGCGGCCGCCGATCTTCGACGGGGTGGCGTTCTCGACCGCGATCGAGAGCCTCAAGCGCGCGGGCTACTCGTACATCATCATCGACACGCCGCCGGTGCTCGGCAGCATGGACCTGAACGTCATCGGCGACTCGGTGGACGGCGTGGTCCTGACCTCGCTTGTCAAGAAGTCGACCCGCAAGGCGATCCGCCAGGCCATCGAGCAGCTCCGACCGGCGCCCATCCTCGGTGTCGTCCTGCTCGACGCCTGAACGGCCGGCGCGCGGCGCTCGCCTCCTTTCGCCGAAAGGTCGGGGAGGCGTAGCCGAGCGCCGGCTCCATTGTTACCTTGCAGCCCTCATGCGCTCCGGACGAGGTATTGCGGTCGCGGCCTTCGGCTGCGCGATCCTCACCCACCACGACGCCCGGGCGCAGGACGCAACCCTCCACGGCGTCTTCACCGGGTCGATCGGCGTCACCGACAACGTGACCTCCGCGGCCGAGCCCCCGGCCGGGCCCGGTCCCGACGCCGACGGCTTCGGGACCGCGAGCCCCGGCCTGATCTTCACCTACACGACGCCGCGGACCGCGCAGACGCTGTCCTACACGTTCTCGACGAGCTTCTTCTTCCGGCACGCGGAGGCGAGCTCGTACTCGAACGTGGCCGTGTGGTCCGGCCGCTTCGTCACGTCGCCGAGGACGTCGCTGACGCTCGGGGCGTCCGGGTCGCAAGGTCAGCTCAACACGTTCCAGCTCGAGCAGACGCCGGGGACCACGACGCCCCAGGGCACCGCGGGCGGGACGACGACCTTCGTGCAGGGGTCGTTCAACGAGGGGTTCTCGTTCCAGCCCTCGCCGGTCTGGTCGCTCGGGCAGGCGGCGGCGTTCGCCGTCTACAACCCGCTCCTGGATCGCCCGCAGCGCACGTACAGCGTGACGAACACGCTGAACGCGAACCGAAGCTTCCGTCACGACGTCGCGGCCCTCGCGCTCTCGGTCGGCTACACCCATTTCGACAACGTTCCGGTCACCGACACCGATCCCGCGACCGAGGACACGTACACGTCGCGCGATCAGCTCCTCAGCACGCTCGTGGCGAGCTGGCAGCACGACCTCGGGCGTCGCTTCTCGAGCCAGGTCGACGTCGGCGGGGTCGTCGCGACGGACCTGGCGGGCGGCGCCGGGTCGCTCGCGCGCCCGACCGGGCTCGCGGCGCTGCGCTACTTGCACGAGCGGGGCGACGCGGCCGAGCTCGCGTACACCTATGCGGCCACGCCGAACGTCTTCCTGCAGCAGATCCAGCTCTCCCACATGCTGACGCTCCGCGCCGCGGTGCCCGTCCACGCCGCCTGGCACCTGTCGGTCGAGGGCTCGGCCAGCGCGCAGCTCGCGCGACCTCTCGAGACGAACGCGGAGGGTGATCTCGACACGGGGCCGAGGACGCTCGCGGTGCTCACCGACGTCGGGCTGCTCTACAGCCCTGTCATCGTCATCCCTGACTTCGCGCTCGCGCTCCGGTACCAGCACGCGAACCAGCGCACCGAGGCGAGGACGGCGGAGCTCCCCGACACGCGCGTCGTCCGGAACACGCTCCTCCTGTCCGTGTCGGGCGCGTTCCCGCGGCGGATGGCGCCGGGCTCGCGCATCTTGATGACCCAGCCCTTCGGCTCTGCAGGCCCTTCCGGCGCGACGCGCCGCCAGGAGACGCCGAGCGAGCCGCTGGAGGGCGAGGCGCCGGGGTCTGCTGGCGCGGGCGACGCCGCTCGCTGAGCGCGACGGGGCGCGCTCCCCAGGGGAGGCCGGAACCCCGCCCTCGGCGCGCTCAGGGGCTCCGCCGGGCTGCCGAAGGCGGCGCGCTCAGGTGCGCCGCGCGAGGAGGAAGGCCCGATCGTCCTCGGGCAGCTGGTCGCCGCGGAACTCCTCGAGCATGTGCGTGAGCTTGTCGGCGATCGACGCGACCGGGCGGCCAGCGCTGGTCGCGCAGAGCTTGGCGAAGCCCGTGCCGAGCGCGTGCAGGCCGAGCATCTGCTTCGACGAGTTGCGCAGCTCGGTGAGCCCGTCGGTGTACATCGCGAGCACCTCGCCCGGCGCGAGCACGCTCTGGTGCGCCTCCATCGGCACCGGGCCGACCCCGAGCGCCGGGTTGACGGCCGCCTGGAGGTGCCGCAGGCCGCCCTCCGCGGTCGCCACCAGCGCCGGTGGGTGCCCTGCGTTGACGCACTCCATGCGGCCCGTCGCGGGGTCGAGGGCGACGGCCACCATCGTGACGAACGAGTGCTCCGGCAGGTACTCGCAGAGGTAGGCGTTCAGCCGGTCCATCATGCCCGTGATCCCGCGGCCGGCGTCGACCGTCGCGCGCACCATCGTGTGGACGCTCGAGCCGATGAGCGCGGCCTGGAGCCCCTTGCCGCAGACGTCCGCCACGGCGAGCATGAGGCGGCCGTCCGGCATCGGGACGATGTCCACGTAGTCGCCCCCGACCCACCGGCACGGCTCGAAGCCGAGCGCCACGTCCAGCGCCTTGAACTCAAGCCGCTTCGGGACGAAGGTCCGCTGGATCTGGTGCGCCATCTCGAGCTCGCGCTCGATCGCCGCGTGCGCCTGCGCGTGGCGCCGCGCCTCCCAGGCCGACTCGGCCTGCTGATAGACCTCCGCCGCGAGCGCGATGAGCCCGAGCCACTCGACGCTGCCGAAGTCGGGCGGCAGGGTCACGTAGAGCAGGTTCATCATCTGCTCCTCGACGCGCAGCGGACAGGCCACGACCCAGAGGGCCATGACGTCGCGCGACATCGTGAGCTCGACCGTGGCGCTGTCGCTCACCAGGTTGCCGGCGAGCACCGGCTCGCGCGTGTCCTGCACCGCCGCGAGCACCCGGCGCGAGATGTACGGCGGGGCGACGGAGTCCTCGCGCCGGAGCGACTGGAATGGGCGGTGCGGCCCGGACAGGATCGTCAGCGCGCCGTTCTGCCGGAGCCGCAGCGCGAGCGCCATGCTGCCGTGAAAGTCCTCGCGGACCATCAGCTGGCAGAGCGCGTCGAACCGATCCGTCGCGTCCTCGATGCTGAGGAGCCGCCGCGACAGGTCCATTAGGGTGAACAGGTGCTTCGCCGCGATCCGCGGAGGGTCGAGCTCGCCGAGCTTGCGGATCGCGGTCGGTTTGTCCTCCTCGAAATGGAGGCCGCCCGGGTCGATCGGCACGCGAGGGGCCCGCGCCGTGAGCTGGAACTCGAGGACGTAGTCGCCGATCCCGATGCGATCGCCCGGCTTCAGCACCTTCTCGTTGATCCGCTCGTCGTTGACGAGCGTCCCGTTGGTGCTGCCGAGGTCGCGGATCCACCACCGGCCGAACGGATCGCAGAAGAGCTCCGCGTGGCGCCGGGAGACCGTGTAGTGGTCGAGCGTGAGCTGCACGCCCGGCGCCCTGCCGATGACGATGTGGGACTCCGTCAGCGGCCGGCGCGTCCCCGGGAGATCGCCGAGCCGGATCTCCAGGTGGCCCTTCCAATCCGAGCTCGATGGCGCAGGGCCCAGGCTGTCATCTGCAGGCGACATCGTTCGACCTGGCCCGACCATGGGCGGCGGCGTGGACATGGACCGTCTTTGATGGGTACCGAACCGGCGCCCTGACATCAAGGGGATGCTCGCGATTTCGCGAACTCGGCAAGAGCCGCATCCGGTTACCGGTTACCGGTTACAGGGTTACGGGTTACAGGGATACGTGGTTGCGAGGATACGCGGACACCAGGTGACGCGGCTACGATGTCGCGAGGACACGCGGAGCCCCCGCGGTTGTCGAGGAGTCACCCAGGAGCTCGACCTTGACGCGCCCGCGCGGTGGCGTGGGCAGCACGCGGGCATCGCCGCGGCGCGCCGCCCACAGCGCGGGAATTGAGCGACACGCCACCGGGCCAGCGGCGGCGGGCAAGGACGCCGCCGCTGGATGCCTGGTCACCAGGAGCGCCGCGCCCGCGTGCGAGCCTGCCCGCGCCGCTCGGGGCGCCCTCCGTCAGGCCTTGACGACCTTGGGGTTCGCCGCGCGGTAGACGCCGCGGGCGTCGACGATCAGGGCGGCGTGGTTCAGCACCAGATCGTAGTCGACCACGGAGTGGTCGGTGACCAACATGACCGCGTCGTGGCTCTTGAGCGTATCCTCGTTGAGGGGGATGGACGAGAGCTCCGGCAGATGCGGCCAGGTGCGCATGCGCGGCAGCTTGGGCACGTGCGGGTCGTGGAAGCTCAGCACGGCGCCGAGCCTGCGCAGGAGCTCGATGATCTCGAACGCGGGGCTCTCGCGCGGGTCGTCGATGTCCTTCTTGTAGGCGACGCCGAGGAGCAGGACCTTCGTGCCCTTCAGCGCCTTGCCGCGCTCGTTCAGCGCGAGCTGGAGCTTGTTGACGACGTAGTGCGGCATCTCGACGTTCACCTCGCCGGCCAGCTCGATGAACTTGGTGGACACGCCGTACTCGCGCGCCTTCCACGCGAGGTAGAACGGATCGAGCGGGATGCAGTGGCCGCCCCAGCCCGGGCCGGGGTTGAACCGCATGAAGCCGAACGGCTTCGTCGACGCGGCGTCGAGCACCTCCCAGACGTCGATGCCCATGGCGTCGTAGACGACCTTGAGCTCGTTCACGAGGGCGATGTTGATGGCCCGGAAGATGTTCTCGGTCAGCTTCGCGGCCTCGGCCGCGCGCGCGGAGGAGACGGACACGGTGCGCGCGATCGCCTGCGAGTAGAGCGCCACCGAGAGGGCCAGCGACGCGCGATCGACGCCGCCGACGACCTTCGGGATGGTCGCGGTGCTGTGATCGCGGTTGCCCGGATCCTCGCGCTCGGGCGAGAAGGCGAGGTAGAAATCCTCGCCCATGCGCAGGCCCGATTGCTCGAGGATGCCCTTGACGAGCTCATCGGTCGTGCCCGGGTACGTGGTGGACTCGAGCACGACGAGCTGGCCCTTCCGCAGCCGCTCCTTGATCTTCTGGGCCGAGCCGACGACGTAGCTCATGTCGGGCTCCCGCTGCGCCGTCAGCGGGGTGGGGACGCAGATGAGGATGGCGTCGGGCTCGTTGAGCCTCGAGAAGTCGGCCGTCGCCTCGAACAGGCCGGTCTTGGCGGCAGCCGCGACGCGCGCGGGATCGAGGTGCTTGATGTAGCTCTTCCCCTCGCTGAGCGCGGTGACCTTCTCGGGGTCCACGTCGAAGCCCAGCACGCGGAAGCCCTTCTCGATGAACGTGAGCGCCAGCGGCAGGCCGACATAACCCATGCCGATGATGCCCACCTGGGCTTCGCGAGAGTTGATCTTGGCCAGGAGGCTCTCGACCGCAGCGGGATGCGTCTCTGCCATTTCCTTTTATCTCCAGTGGTGGAGGGGAGCCGCCATGCGGATCCCGACCCAGTTTCGAAGAGAGGGGCCCGACGCTACCACAGGCCCCTAAATTTCGCTCGAGTGTCGCGTGGGACCTCAACGATTGGGCGGGGAGAGGTGCTCCTCGTCGCGCTGCGCGCCGTGCGCTTGTTGAGCCCGTTGCGCTCGCTACGCTCGCTACGCATGTTGCGCTCGCTCACGCGCGTTGCGCTCGTCACGCTCGTCACGCGTATTGCTCTCGTCACGCTCGCCGCGCGCGCCTCGCTGGTCACTCCGGATCGGTGACATTCAGGAAACGCCTTAACGGCGGCGGCGGACCGCCTCGCGGGCGAGCTGGAGGAAGTCCCGTGATGCCTGCCGCGCGATGACGAGCGCGGAAGCGACGAAGGCGAGCCCGCCGACCACCACCTCGGCGCCAAGGCGGCACCCGCGGGGCAGGCCGTGGAGCGACTCCATGCCGTAGCGGACGGCGAGCACCGCGGCGACCATGGGCAGGCACGCGAGGAGCGGGCGGACCAGCGGGCGCAGGAGCCGCATGTACGGGACGCCATCGGCGCGCTTGACCACCCAGAGGCTCGCCAGGGCGTGCACCCCGAACGCGACGCCGACGCCGGCGCAGGCCCAGAGGACGCCGCCGATCGTCCCGAGCAGCGCGATGCCGCCGACGATCGCGGCCACCTTGAGCCACTCCAGGACCATGATCGTCCGCGTCCGCCCGTAGACCTGCATGTACGAGGACAGGACCCAGCCGATCGGGCGCGTGACGCCGAGCGCGGACAGCACGGCGAGGAGCGGGCCGGCCGGCTCCCATGCCTCGTTGAAGAAGGTGTCGTTCAGGATCGTCGGGGCGACCGCGCCGAGGCCCACGGCGAGCGGGAAGATGAGGAGCGCGAGCAGCGTGAGCGCTCGGACGAGCGCCGCCTTGCGCTGCTCCGGCTCGAGCTTCGCGAACGACGGGACGAGCACGTCGCCGATGCGCTCGCCGACCTGGGAGGCCGGGATGTCGGCGAGGTTCCACGCGAGGTTGTAGAGCCCGCCGACCTGCTCCCCGAACAGTCGGATCATGACGAGGTTGTCCCACTTGGAGGCCCCGAAGTTCGCCAGCGACCCGAAGTTGAGCGGGATGCCGAAGGCGAACAGCTCGCGCGCCTTCTCGCCCGACAGCGGGCTCGGCGTCAGCCACTCGGAGAGCTTCACCGCCGGGACAGTGGTCACCACGCGCACGACGGCGCGCAGGAGCGTCGCCACCACGATGGCGTTCCCCCCCCAGCCGAGCATGGCGAGGGAGACGGACGCCGCGGTGTAGGTGAGCTCGCCGGCGGCGTTCCGGAGGCTGACGCTGCGGAAGCGCATCTCGCGGATGAGCAGGCGATCGGGGACGTACCAGATCCGATCGATGAACATCGCGAGGATGAGCCCCGGCATGAACTGGAGCATCCCGGGCGCGCCGACGAGGTGCACCGCGATCGGCTCCCGGAGGAGGTAGACGGCGGCGATGGCGACGAGGCCCGCCACGTGGAAATAGACGGTCGCGTTGAAGACCATCTGACGGTCGAGGTTGGGCCTCGACGCGATGAACTGGCCGGTCCCGAGGCTCGACATGAAGTGCGCCGTCATGATCACGACGGACGCTGCCGAAACCTCGCCGTACACATC
Source organism: Sorangium sp. So ce124 (assembly GCF_051525235.1). NCBI lineage: Bacteria > Pseudomonadati > Myxococcota > Polyangiales > Polyangiaceae > Sorangium > Sorangium sp. So ce124. Next base: position 1,285,307 of record NZ_CP150312.1, on the reverse strand, counting down.
CGGCGCGATGAACCGGGTGAGCACGAGGGTGCCTATCAGGCCGAGCACGCGCGAGCCGAGCCCGGTCGCGATGGTCCAGACCGCGCCGAGGACGGCCTTTCGAGCAAGCGCGGAGGAGCCGGCCACGATCAGGGCACGAAGACGGTATCGCCGGCCTTGAGCACGAGGTCTTGCTCGGGCCGCTTGCGCGAGGCGATTTCGTCGTAGTTGATGGGGATGTGCCGGAATTTGCCCGGGCTATCCATGCGGATGAGCAGGATCTGATCCGTCGAGGCGAACTGGTTTGGACCGCCGGCCAGCGCGAGCGCCTCGGAGACGGAGACGAAGTAGTTGGAGGCGAAGATGCCGGCGCGCGCGACGTTGCCGCTGACAACGAACCGGTAGCTGTTGATCCCGGTCACGGCGACGGTGATCACGGCCGTCTCGTCCTTCACGAACTCGGCGAGCCGCTTCTTCAGCTCCTCGCGCACCTCGGTCGGGGTCCTGCCGGCCACGTAGACGTCGCCGATGAGCGGCATCGTGATGACGCCATCGGCCCGGACGAGCGCGTCGCTCGACAGGTCGGCCATGCGCCAGACGTTGATCCGGATCTGGTCCCCTACCCCGATCGTGTATTCGTGCTTACGCGGGTCGTACTCCTTCGCGTAGTTCGCCGGATTGTACACGTACGTGGGCGCGCACCCGGCGGAGAACGCGGCGAGGGCGAGCCCTGCCGCTGCCGTCAGAAGCACTCCTCGCATGAAGGACCGTTTCGAGGGACGGGTTGTGCCTTCCATGGGCGTCTGCATTGAGGAGGATGTCAGGCGGTACGGGGTTGCGATCAAGCGGCGATCACGGGGCCACGAGGTGAACTCGACCGTACGGCGGCGCGATTCACCGAGCGGCGCCAGCATTGCAGGAAGGCCGTCCGCCGCCAAGGGGAAGTTTTCGTACCGCGGCAAGACGCGGGATCCTCGCGAGGAACCAACTTGACGGGCCGATGACCTCTCTCGAAAGTCGGCTTTGATGCTGCTTCATCTGCAACGGATCGCGGTCCCCTTCGAGTACCCCGTCTACTTCACGGAGGGCGTCTTCTCGCCGAGCAACGCCGACCTCGCGGCCGCCATCGCCGCGAAGGAGCCGCGCCGGCGCCACCGCGTGCTGCCGGTGATCGACGGCGGCGTCGCGGCGGCGTGGCCGTCTCTGGCGGACGACATCGCGCGGTACATGGGCGCGCGCCCGGACCTGCTCACGCTCGCGGCCGAGCCGATCGTGGTCCCCGGCGGCGAGGCGGCGAAGAACGACGGCGCGGCGACGGCCGCGCTGCAGGCGAGGCTCGACGCGCTGGGGATGGATCGGCAGTCGTTCGTGATGATCGTCGGAGGCGGCGCGGTGCTCGACATGGTCGGCTACGCGGCGGCGACGGTGCATCGAGGCGTCCGGGTCGTGCGGATCCCGACCACGGTGCTCGCCCAAGCCGACTCCGGGGTCGGCGTGAAGAACGGCGTCAACGCGTTCGGGAAGAAGAACCTGCTCGGCACGTTCGCCCCGCCGTTCGCGGTGCTCATCGATCCGCGCTTTCTGGAGACGCTGCCCTTGCGCGACAAGGTGGCGGGGATGGCGGAGGCGGTGAAGGTCGCGCTGATCCGGGACGCGAGGCTGTTCTCGTGGCTGTCCGAGCACGCGCCCGCGCTCGCGTCGGGGTCGCTCGCGCCGCTCGCGCAGCTCGTGCGCCGCTCGGCGGAGATCCACCTCCAGCACATCGCGAGCGCGGGCGACCCGTTCGAGCTCGGGAGCGCGCGGCCCCTCGACTTCGGGCACTGGGCTGCGCACAAGCTGGAGTCGCTCACGAAGCACAGGCTCCGCCACGGAGAGGCGGTCGCGATCGGGATCGCGATCGACACGCTGTACGCCGAGCTGGCCGGCCTGTGCAGCCAGGCGACGGCGGCCGCGGTGGTGGCGGCGCTCGAGGCGCTCGGCTTCACGCTGTGGGACGACGCGCTCGCGCTGACGCGCACGTGCGAGAGGGGGGAGCCGGGCGAGCGGGGCGAGCGGCTCTGCGTGCTGGATGGCCTGGACGAGTTCCGCGAGCACCTCGGCGGGGAGCTCACGGTGACGTTGCTCGAGGACGTGGGGCGCGCCCGCGAGGTGCACGCGATGGAGGAGCGGCACGTCGTCGCGGCGATCGCGCGGCTGCGCGAGCGCGCCGCGAGGCGGGGCGCGCTCGCGGCGGGCGCGGCCACGGGAGCGGGGGGCACGGCCATGGGAGCGGCGGGCGTCGCCACGGGAGCGGCGCAATCATGAGGCTCGCGTGCGCGGGCGCGCCGCACCTCACGTACTGCACGAACATCCACGCGGGCGAGACGTGGTCGGAGGTGAAGCAGAGCCTCGAGACGCACCTGCTCGCGATCTGGTCGCGCGCGGCCGGCGGGGAGGAAGGGGCGCTGCGGGGACGAGGCGACGGAAGCAGCGGAGGAGGCAGAGGGGCGGATGGCCTCGGGCCGAGCGAGCGCCGCCGGTGCGGGGTGGGGCTGCGGCTCTCGGCCAGGGCGGCGGCGGAGCTCGCCGAGCCGGCGGAGCTCGAAGCGTTCCGCGATTTTCTCGAGCGGAACGGCCTGTACGTGTTCACGCTGAACGGCTTCCCCTACGGCCGGTTCCACGGCGCGGCGGTGAAGGAGCGCGTGTACCTGCCCGACTGGCTCGCCGAGGAGCGGCTCGCGTACAGCAATCTCCTGGCGACGCTCCTCGCCGAGCTGCTGCCGGCGAACGAGGGCCTGATGGGCAGCGTCAGCACGGTGCCCGGCGCGTTCAGGCCGCGGGTGCGCACGCCGGGCGACGCGGCTGCGATGGCGCGGCGGCTGGTCGAGCACGCGGCGCACCTCGTCGAGATCCGCCGCCGCACGGGCAAGCACGTCGCGCTGGCCCTCGAGCCGGAGCCGTGCTGCTTCCTCGAGACGACGCCCGAGGCGATCGGCTTCTTCACCGATCACGTGTTCGCGCCGGAGCGCGCCCGCGAGCTGTCGGCGCTGGCCGGGATGAGCCTGCCGGACGCCGAGGAGGCGCTCCGGAGCCACCTCGGCCTCTGCTTCGACGCGTGCCACATGGCGGTGGAGTTCGAGGACGCCCCCGCGTCGCTCGCGGCGCTCCGCGCGGCGGGGATCGGCGTGCACAAGGTGCAGCTCAGCGCCGGGCTGCGCGCGCGCGTGGCGGAGCGCGAGCCGGCGACGATGGCCAGGCTGCGCGCGTACGCGGAGGACGTCGTCTACCTGCACCAGGTGGTCGAGCGGCGCGAAGGCGGGGGCGAGCTCGTTCGCTACCTGGATCTGCCCGAGGCGCTGGCGTCGCTCGAGGGCGCGAAGGCGGCGCCGCCCGGAGCGCAGCCGGAGGAGTGGCGCGTCCACTTCCATGTGCCGATCTTCCGGGAGCTCGAGGGCACGCTCGCGACGACGCAGCCGGAGCTGGCAACGCTGCTGTCGCACCTGCGAGACGCGCCTGCGACGCAGCACCTCGAGGTAGAGACCTACACCTGGGATGTACTGCCGGAGGACCAGCGCCGCGGCGGTCTCGTCGAGGCGGTGGCGAGGGAGCTCCGCTGGGTGGAGGAGCGGATGGTAGGTAACGGGAGCGTTGGCGAGGGCCGGGGCGTTGGCGGGAGCGGTGGAGTCGGGGGCGGCCGCGAAGTCGGGGCAAGCTCTGGTGGGCGAGCGGACTCCGGAGTCGGGGCGAGCTCCGGTGGGCGAGCGGACCGCGGAGTGGGGGCAGGGCGATGAGCTCGCGCGCACGGGTGTATCTGCGGCTCGGCCGCGTCTCGAACCTGCCCACGGTGTGGACGAACGTGCTCTGTGGCATGGCCCTGTCGGGGTCTGGGCCGCGGGCGTCCGAGGTGGCGCTGGTGGGGTTCGCGGTGTCGCTGATGTACGTGGGCGGCATGTTCCTCAACGACGCGTTCGACCGGGAGATCGACGCGCGCGAGCGGCCCGAGCGGCCGATCCCATCCGGGCTGGTGAGCGCTCGGGAGGTGTTCGCGGTCGGCTACGGCCTGCTCGGGGCGGGGGTGCTGATCGTGGGCGGCCATGCCTATGTGGCGAACCGAGGGATGGCGCCCGCCCTGGCGAGCGCGCTGCTCGCCGGGGCGATCGTCCTTTACGATGCCTGGCACAAGGGGAACCCGCTGAGCCCGGCGTTGATGGGAGCATGCCGCGTGCTGGTCTATGTGAGCGCCGCGCTCGCGGCGGGCGGGCAGCTCGGGAGCGCGGTGCTCGGCGGCGGCGTGGCGCTGCTGTTCTATCTGATCGGGCTGACCGCGATCGCGAAGCAGGAGAACCTGCTGGCGGTGCGCAGCCTGTGGGCGCTCGGCTTCATGGCGGTCCCGTTCCTGGCGACGCTCGGTGCGCCGCTCACGGGGATGATGGGGACGATCGCGTACGGGGCGCTCGCTGGCTGCGTGATCCACGCGGTGAGGTTGCTGCGGGGGACGCGGAAGGACCGCATCCCTCGCGCCGTGGTGACGCTCATCGCAGGGATATCGCTGCTGGACGCGGTGCTCATCGCGAAGAGCGGAGCGCCGGGCGCCGGCGGCGCTGCGGCGCTGGCGATGATGGGATTCCCGCTGACGCTGGCGATGCAGCGGGTGGTGAGGGGGACGTGAGATCCGACCTAGGGATGCGCCCAGATCCATCGGCGACACCCGCCACATTCCACTGGCAAGAGGCCATGCGAGCGCGCGTAATTTATCTCTGATACAAAACAGGAGAATTCGTGATAACGAGATTAGGATCGCATCACCTGATTTGTATCGGGTTACTTCACCTCTCCATGGCAGCCGGCTGTGCGGTCATTCTTGGGCTGGATGAGTTCCATGACGCCGACGCCGAGGGGAGCGGGGGGCCGCCCAACAACCAGCCATGCGAGCCGAGGACAACAGCCGCTTGCTACAGTGGTCCCGAGGGAACGGAAGGACACGGGCTGTGCCAGGCTGGGACGAAGACCTGTCGGGAGGACGGAAGCGGCTACGGCGAGTGTGTTGGCGAGGTCCTTCCACAGTCGGCCGAGGTGTGCAGCCAGCCCGGCGACGAGGATTGTGACGGCATTCCGTGCAGTGATGCCCTGTGGAGCAGGAGCTACGGATCAACGAACGACGAGGCTCCAATCAAGCTCGCGATAGACGGGCAGGGCAACATCTTCCTGCTCGGTACGTTCACCGACACACTCAGCATAGGCGCGGAAACCCTGACATCCGATGGTGGCCCAAGTTACTTCATCGCGAAGCTCGACAGCACCGGGACGGTCGTCTGGGCCCGAAGCTTGCCAGGGATCATCACAGACATCGCCGTCGACTCTTCAGGGAACATCGTAGTATCCGGCGGCTTCAGCAACTCCATCACCATTGACGGCCAGACCTTGTCCGCGTCCGGTGACTCCGACGCGTTGGTGGTCGCGCTCGACCAGGCCGGCGAACGCATGTGGGCCACGCAGTTCGGTGACGACAAAGCACAAATTGCCAACGGGATCACCGTTCGTTCCGACGGAGACCTCTTGGTCGTCGGGACATTCGAAGGTACGACGAACTTTGGCGGTCCGACGTTCACGAGCAAGCACGAGGACATATTCATCGCGCGTTACAGCATGGCCGACGGCGCACATCGGTGGAGCACGACGCTCGGCGATGCCGCTGGGGTGGACGACGCCGATCAGCGAGGGACGAGGATTGCGGTAGACTCGTCCGACAACATCATCATCGCAGGCACGTTTAACCAATCGGTCAACCTGGGCTCACTCTCGCTCAGAGAGCCCAACTTTCGGAACAACGGATTCTTCACCAAGCTCGACAGCACCGGAACTCCGATCGCGGGCCTCTACTGCCGTGAGTGCGAAATATTCGGAATAACCGCAGACTCGCGGAGCAATTTCACAATCGCAGGACGTTTCAGCGAAGCGCTCGACTGGGGCTGCGGAAGGCTAGAACCGCACGACGACTCGAGCGCCGCGCTCGTCGTTCAGCTAAGTCCCCGCGGGTTCTGCCTCTGGAACTACTCTTTTGGTGGCGGTGGACCCGACAGCGCGACCAGCGTCGCTAGCGATAGTTCTGACAACATCGTCGTATCCGGATACGCGATTCAGTCCATCGATTTCGGCGATGGCGAGATCAAGACTCGAGACGCACCGGATCTGTTCGTCGCAAAATTTAACAACGCCGGGAAGATCTATTGGAGCAAGCTACTCCCAAATCAGAACGCTCAGCAAGGGCGGGCGATTGTCGCCGACCCGTCCACCGACGCCGTCGTCATCGCGGGAACCAACTCAGGATTGACAGATTTCGGAACCGGAATCCACGAAGCTTTGGGAGAAAACGACATCGTCGTTGCCAAACTAGCACCGTGAGCCACGCATCACAGGGGCTCTAGCGGGGTGCGGATTCGTGTGGTACGGGCTCAGCCGCCGGGCAAGCGAGTGAGGTATACGAAAGTACGCCGAAGCGAGCCGGTCGACGCGGATGAGCCCGTAACGCACGAATCTGCACCGCTAAAGAAAGAGGTGACGCAGGACGAGTTCCTTGACGAGGCTCCCTGGTACCACAGGGGGCAAGTCCCCGGGCTCCGTCGAAATGAACACCGGCATCGCCTCGGTCCGCTCTGTCAAGCGCCCGTGGGATCCTCTCACCAGAGATGCGTCCAACGGAATCACGTTCATCAAATACCTGTAGCCGAGCTTCTTCTTCAACAATGTCCACGCCACACGCAAGGGCACCATCGACAATGCCGGATCCAGGAATAGCTCTACAGGGTCATACCCGGGCTTCCGATGAATATCGACCGTACGCGCAAATTCCGGTGCTTTTTCATCGTCAGTCCAGTAGTAATAGCTGAACCAGCTGTCTTCCTTCGCGATGGCCACGAGCTCGCCTGAGCGTTCGTGCTCAAGCCCGACAGCGCGCTTCTCTTCCTGACCCAACACCGAATCTACCCCCGGAAGTCGCGCGATCAGTTCTCTCACCTCGGCGATGCGATGCGGGTTCCGCACATAGACGTGTGCCACCTGATGATCCGCCACAGCGAAAGCCTCGGATGCGCCGGCATCGAGCTTCTCAAGCCCACGCTCGACTCGAACGCGTAGAAGGCGCTGTTCTCGCAGCGCCCGGTTGATGTGCACCACCCCTGACACACGCGTGATACCGTACTCGGACAGGACGATCACCCGCGCTCCGTCCTTACGCACGTGGTCGATGAGCTCCCCGCATACGGCGTCCACCGCGCGAAGGTCATCCTTGATCGTTGGATGATCGGGCCCTAGCCGCTGCAGGTTGTAGTCGAGGTGCGGAAGGTAGACCAGCGTCAACGTTGGTCCGCGCGTGTCGTACACATGGCGCGCGCACCGTGCAATCCACTCCGTCGATCGGATGTCCGCGTTCGGACCCCAGAAATTGAAGAGCGGGAACTCACCTAGCCGAGAGACGAGCTCATCGCGCAATGACGCCGGTTCGGTGTAGATGTCCGGCAGCTTGAGCCCGTCCGCCCAGTAGATCGGCCGCGGCGTCACCGCATAATCCGCCGAGCTGTACATGTTGTACCACCAGAACAGCTTGGCGCAGGTGAACGCCGGATCGCGACGGCGCGCAGCCTCCCAGATCTTCTCACCCGTCACGAGCTGGTTCGCCTGGCGCCACAGGTTCACCTCGGCGATGTCGCGGAAGTACCAGCCGTTCGCGACACAGCCGTGCCCGCTTGGGAGGAGCCCTGTCGTGAAGGTCGACTGGACCGTGCACGTGACCGCTGGCAGCACGGTCTGGAGCGGGCGCATCGCCCCTTCCCGAGCGAGCCGCTTCAGGTTCGGCGTGGCGTCGCCGAGGAGCTCGCCGGTGAGCCCGACGACGTTGAGGACGACAGTGCGGTGCATGCGTGCGCTCGATCAGCCTTTCACGACGGGGGCCTGTCCACGGAGGACCGAGTTCCCCTCGAACAGCGCGCGCTGATCCACCGCCGGCGCCTCGCCGAAGTCGGCGAGATCGAGCCGGCCGCTCTGGGCGAAGAAGGCCAGGGGGTTCTTCCAGACGATCCGCTCGATCGCCTCGTCCGAGATCCCGTTCTCACGCATCCTCGCAGCTGTCTTCGGGACCTTGAGCGGATCGCTCACGCCCCAGTCCGCCGCGCTGTTGATCAGCATCCGCTCGGCGCCGTAGTTCTTGACCAGCGCGACCATCCTGTCCTCGTCCATCTTGGTATTCGGGTAGATGGAGTGACCGGCCCAGCAGCCCGTCGCGAGCACGAGCGGTAGCGTCTCCTCGTTGTTGTGATCGACGAGCACACGCTCTTCGGGGAACTGAAGCTCCTTCACCAGCGCGAGCGTCCGCTCCGTACCGCGCTTCTTGTCGCGATGCGGCGTGTGCACCAAAATCGGAAGATCGTGCTCTCGGGCGAGCTCGACCTGCTGGGCAAAATACTTCTCTTCCTCCGGCGTCATGTCGTCGAACCCGATCTCACCGACGGCGACGACGCCCTCCTTGTCGAGATAGCGCGGCAGGAGCTCGATCACGCCTTGCGCCACGCGGGGGTTGTTGGCCTCCTTCGGGTTGAGCCCCAACGTACAGAGGTGGCGGATACCGAACTGGCTGGCCCGGAAGCGCTCCCAGCCGAGCAGGGACGTGAAGTAGTCCTCGAAGGTGCCGACATGGGTCCTCGGTTGGCCGAGCCAGAACGCCGGCTCGAGGACGGCGACGATACCGGCCGCGGCCATCGCCTGGTAGTCGTCCGTCGTCCGCGATGTCATGTGGATGTGAGGATCGAATAGCTTCAAAGGTCCCTCCGCATCGCGCCGCTTCACTCGGGGATCCGCGTCGCGCGCTCGCGCTCATGGTCCAGGGAGAGCAGGCCGATGTCGGCCGGGATGCTCCGGCCAGCCGCCCTCCGTTCGCTCGCGAAGTCCTCCGCCATCCTGGCGAGCTCGCTCGATCGCCGCCGGTCGAGCCCGACGATCCGCGCGAGCGCCACGCCCATGAACATGGCCTTGAGGACCATCTGATTAAAATTGAGATCGGGAAAATAGGCCGCTGGGTAGGGATTCTCGCAGGCGATCGCCTCGAGGATGGGTAGTTCGTTCGTGCGGCACGCCTCGACCGCCAATGGAACGAAGCGCTCTGCCTCGACCAAGAACGGCAGTGCCCGCAAGAGCGCCTGCCGCTCCCGTCCATCTCCCTGCTCGTAGCAAACCCGGAGCAGCAATTCGAGCTCCGGTGCGGGAAGGCGCCTCGAAACCTGCGCGAGCATCAATACCCGGCCGAGCTCATCCACGCCTCGCCCATCGACCGCCCGGGCGACACCGGCAGCCTCCAGCGCATCCCGCTCCTCGGCGTGAAGCCCGAGCGGCGCCTTGCCGAGCGCGCGTACCGCCGCAGTGAACGTTGCGAGGAAGCGGTCGCGCTCGAACCAGGTCGACGCCTCGCTCACCGGTGCACCAGACCCGCCGCCAAGGCGCGCACCGGTTCCGGTCAACCTCTCGACGCGCTCCAGCCAGGAGCGCGCCGCCGGCGGAATCCGGCGCGATAGAATTTCACGCAGCAGTAGGGAAGAATCTTGCATTGTAGCCATGCCCGCCAATTCAGGGCGCCTGCCGCAAGATGCCGACGTCGCCGAGCGGTGGAAAGTTATACCAAGGGGCGCGCTGTTCGGATAGTGTCCTACTGCATGATAGACCAGAAGCGTTTCCGTTTGTCTTTCATGCCCATCGCAGCCGCCGTCGTCGGGATCGGCTTCATGCTGAATGGCTGCGGCGGCAGCGACTCGGGAGCAGGAGGCGGCGGCGGGGGAGGCTCCGGTCCCGGTACGACGGGCACCGGCGGCGGCAGCACCTCGGCGGGCACTCCGACGAGCAGCGGAACCAGCTCGGGCACCAATTCGACCAGCTCGGGCGCCAACTCGACCAGCTCGGGCACCGACGCGACCAGCTCGGGCACCGACGCGACCAGCGGAGCGGGAGCCGGCCCTGCGACCGGAACTGGCGTGGGGGGGAGCGGGACAATCGAATGCGACGAGCCGGGCGGGACCGTACCGCCGCTCCGCCTCACCGAGGTAGCACGCGGCCTGAACCAGCCCTTGTTCGTGACGAGCGAGCCCGAAGATCCCAGCCGGCTCTACGTCGTGCAGCAGGGCGGAACCATCCGCCTCATCAAGGGAGGGGAGCTGCAGAGCGCTCCGTTCCTCGACATCACCGCGGATGTCCAGGGCAGTGAGTACGATGAGGACGAGCGAGGGCTCCTCGGACTCGCGTTCCACCCGCAGTATGCGAGCAACGGAAGATTCTTCGTCTACTACAACTCGAGGTCACGTACGCTGGTCCTCCGAGAGTTCAGGCGTTCACCGGACAATCCGGACCGAGCTGAGCCGCAGGTGGGGCAGCAGGAGCAGACGCGACATACCCTCTTCTCAATACCGGTGTTGGTCGGCAACCACAACGGCGGGATGCTCGCGTTCGGCCCCGATGGGATGCTCTACATCGGCGTCGGCGACGGCGGCGGGGACACCTCGAACCCGGATCCGGACGACAATGGGCAAAACATCGAGGTAAAGTACGCCAAGATACTTCGCGTAGACGTCGAGAATCACCCGACGGCGCCGGCCGGGAATGTCCGCGGCGGAGACCCGTACGTATGGGACTACGGACTGCGCAACCCGTGGCGCTTCAGCTTCGACCGCTGCAGGGGTGATCTCTACATCGGAGACGTCGGTGGGCGCCTTTTCGAGGAAATCAACATCGAGCCGCGCGGCCAGGGCAACAAGAACTACGGATGGAGCGTCACCGAGGGGGGTACCTGCATCAAGGATGACCAGGCGATCAGCTGCGACTCGCCGACGATCACGCCGCCCGTGGTGGCGTACGACCACGACAACAGCGATGGCTCCGTGACAGGCGGCTATGTCTATCGTGGGAGCAGGATCCCCGCGCTTCGTGGGAAGTACCTGTTCGGCGACTACGCGTCAGACCGGGTCTGGATGCTCACCTGGAAGGACGGCGTCGCCACCCCGAGGAGCTCGCTCAGCCAGGACCTCGCCTCTGAGAGCACCATCCAGGGCCTGGCTTCGTTCGGCGAGGACGCTGCCGGCGAGCTGTACATCGTCTCCTATGGAGGCAGCATCTTCCGGATCGATCCGGAATAGATTGGCACGTGGTCCGCAGGGACCAGCGCGGCCGTCCGTCGTTGGTCCCTATTTTCCGAAGAGCAGCTTACCAGATCTGGATTCGAGCCATGCAGAAGACGCGGAGACTGGCGGTAGGTTGGGCGCTCGCGCTCGGGTTGCTGAGCCACGAGGCAGCAGCTGGAATCGATGACCTCCAGGGCACGGGCCCCCACGAGATGCCACAGCCAAACAACCTGGGCACCGCTGAGCGCTGCGCCGGCTGCCATCGAGCAGAGATCCAGGAGCACCAGGATTACATGCCCACCGACACGTGGGCAGGCACCATGATGGCCAATGCATGGCGCGACCCCGTCTTCAAGGCCGCTCTTGCGATTGCCAACCAGGACGCGCCGGGGGTCGGGACCTTCTGCCTGCGATGCCACTCCCCCATCGGGTTCCTGAACGGGAGGGCGACGCCCCCGGACGGCTCTGGATTCGACCCCGAGGCGTCGGTCGACGGCAAGATCATCGACGGCCAGGGGGTCAGCTGCAGCGCTTGTCATCGCGCGCTGACGACGCCAGGCGCTGACGACGCGTACATCATCGGCAATGCTCAGCTCGTGTTCGACGTCACGCCCGCGGTTGCCGGATTCACAGCCACGCCCATGGTGTCTGGCCCCTATGAGGACGTCGTCTCTGAATCTCACACTGGAGAAAGGACGCCCGAGCTCGCCGAATCCGCGTTTTGTGGCCAATGCCATCAGGTCACCAATCCGGAACGCAAGCTGAAGGACGCGGACGGAAGCGACACCAACTTCGAATTTCCGCTCGACACGACCTACGAGGAGTGGGCTTCCAGCGACTTCCGCAATGGCGGATCGAGCGGTCAAAGCTGCGTCGATTGTCATATGCAGAGGAGGACCGGCGAGGTGCCTGTCGGCGATCGCGGGCCGGTTCGAACCGATCCGCGCACGCACATCCTCGTCGGCGGCAACCACTGGGGCATCCAGGCCGTCATGGCGGCCGACCCGGCGCGCGCCGCGGACTACGCCGACTCCTTCCAGCTCGCGCTCGACAGTACGCTCAAGAGCCTCGCCTCGGCCGCCTCGGTCACGCTCGTCGAAGCCCCGCAGGAGGCAGCGCCAGGAGACGAGATCGCCATCACCGTCCGGGTCGAGAACCTCACCGGCCACAAGTTCCCGACGGGCTATGCGGAGAGCCGGCGCGCCTGGATCGCCGTGTTCCTCGTCGACGAGGACGGCGTCGAACGGCCGCTGCTCGGCGGCTACGACGCCGACACCGGCGAGATCCAGCATGAGCCGCCCACCCACGAGTACCGCGCCGTGCACGGGCGATGGAACAGCGATGCGGGCGTGGGCGAGAAGGAGGAGCACCTCGCGCTCCACGACATGATCATCTCCGACACGCGCATCCCGCCGAAGGGCTTCGTCCCGTCGCGGACCACCCAGCCGACCCAGGAGATCGACTTCGCCGATGGGAACGGCGGATACCGCAACTACGACGAGGCGCGCTTCACGCTCACCGTCCCGGCCGACGCCTTCGGCAGGCAGACGCTCTCGGCGCGCGTGTACTACCAGTCGATGACGAAGGAGTACATCGAGTTCCTGCAGTCCGCGAACAGCACGGACGAGACGGGAGACGATCTCCTGGCCATCTACGAGCAGACCGGCGAGGCGCCGCCCATCCTCGTCGCGGCCGATGACGCGGAAGCGCCGCTCGATCTGGGAGAGCCGCCCGTCAACGCCAGCAGCGGCAACGGCGCTGGCGGAAGCGACAGCAGCGGCAACGGCACCGGCGGCGACAGCTCGACCGGCGGCAACGTGGGCCGCTCCGGCGACGACGACGGCGGCTGCGGCTGCAGGATGCCCCGCAACGCCCCGAACGGGTGGCTCCCCGCGGGCCTCGCGGGGCTCGCCCTCGCGGCCACAGCCAGGCGCCGGCGCACACACCGGCGGCATTGAACCTCGCTCCATTACGAGCCGCCGCGAGCACGCATCGCCTCGGGGCGGACGATCCCCGATCGATTCCGTCCCGCCGTTCACCTGGAGACGGCCCCTTTTTCGCTCGCATCACCTCCCCGGCGCCTGCATAGATCGAGCGTACCCAGCGCCTCACGGCGAGCATCGCCTTGCCCATCTCCCGCCTCGTCGATCCCCTCCTCGTGCTCCTCGTCGCCGCTGGCGTCGGCCTCGCGCTCTCCGGCAGCGACTGGAGCTTCCGAACACGCGGGGCGAAGATCGGGCGGGCGCTCGCGTGGAGCGCTTGGCTCGCGCTGTGGCTCCTCTCCACGCCCTGGCTCTCCAGCACGCTCGCGCGCCGTATCAGCACGGTGCCGAGGGACCTGCACGCGGATCTCGCCGGAAGCTCACCCGAGCGGCGGGTCCTCGTCATCCTCACCGCCGGCATCGACGCCGACGAGTTCGGCGAGCCGCCCATGGAGCGGCAGTCGGCGGAGGGCCTCGAGCGCGGCCTCGCCGCCGTGCGCGTCTACCGCGAGTACGGCTTCGGCCACATCATCGTCTCGGGGAAGGACCTCAGGAGCGCGCCCACCGAGCTCGCCAGCGCCATGGCCGATCTGCTCGTGGAGCTCGGCGTTCCCAGGAAGAAGATCATCCTGGAGACCGAGTCGCGCGATACCCGAGAGAACGCCCTCCACTCCACGCGGATCGCCCGCGGCCTGTCGGCCGACGCCGTCGTGGTCGTGACCAGCGCGCTCCACATGCCGCGCGCCGTCCGCATGTTCGAGCGCGCAGGGCTGGACGTCCTCCCCGCGCCGGTCAGGTTCCAGTCGCGGCCGCCCGACGGGCTAGAGCAGCTTCTCCCGGAGTCGCTCTCCCTCAGGCGGTCGCATCGCGCCGTTCACGAGCTCGTGGGCCTGCTGGAGCCGTAACCCCGGCGCGCCCCGCGCTACCAGGTGACCTTCTGCGAGCCGCGGAGGTATCGCCAGAGGCCGACCACCGCCGCCGCGTTCAGGACCACGAACGTCCGCGCGAGCGCGCCGAGCTTGCCCGCAGCGCCCCCGAGCGCCGCGAGCAGGTAGAAGGCCACCTGTCCGCCGAACAGCGCGCGCGCCGCGTAGAGCGTCCACGAGGCGTCGCCGCTCATCTCGGCGCCCATCCACGCGACCGTCGACGTGATCAGCAGCGCGGCGAGCGCCCAGGGGCACACGAGGCGGAGCAGCTTGTGCGAGAAGATCTCGAACCAGGACGGGTTCCTGAACGGGACGAGGAGCGCCGGGAGCAGCGAAAAGAGCTGATAATTGCCGGCCAGCGTGCGCACCTTGCGGCCGAACTCGCGCTCGTCGCCGAACGCGTCGTCGTACGCGATCGCGTCGGGTGCAAACAGGATCGAGCGCCCCTCGAGGCGGAGCCGCATCGGCACCCACATGTCGTCGAGGATGACGCCCTCCGGGAGCTGGCTCATGTCGGCGCGGCGGATCGCATAGATGGGACCGGTCACGCCCACCATGCTCCTGAACCGACCCTCCTGGAGGCGAATCCAGTTCTCGTAACGCCAGTAAGCCCCCGACCCCGCCGACCCCTTCAGCACCAGGTTGCCAGAGACGCAGCCCGCGTTCGGATCGGCCAGGAGCCGCACGAGCGCGCGCAGCGCCCCGGGCACGAGCGGCTGGCGGATGTCCGTCATCAACAGCACCTCGCCCGTCGCGACCTCGAGCATCTTGTTCACGCCGATCGGCTTGCCACGGCGCGCCTCGCTGACGATCACCTTCACCCGAGGATCGCGCTCGGCCAGCTGTCGCGCGACGAGCACTGTGTCGTCCGTCGAGCCGTCCGAGAAGAGCAGGACCTCCAGCTTGTCCTTCGGATAGTCGAGCGCGAGGAGGCTCTCGACCTTCGCCGGGAGATACGACGACGCATTGAAGACGGGAATGCACGCCGTCACCGTGGGGACGTAGTCCGGATCCTCCTTCCGCTGCGCAGGCCAGAGGCGCGCCAGGATGCCGATAACGATCGGGTACCCGAAGTAGGTGTACACGAGCACCGCGACGGCCAGAAAGGAGGCAATGACCACGCTAAACTGTAGAGCGCCGGTCGGGGGCGGTTGTCAACCGACATGGAAGGGCCACGCCGCGACACGGCCGTTCACGTTTGCACGCGCACGCGCGTCACGCTCCGCACAGGAGCGATGCGTGGCGCATGTCGCACACTCCTTGAAGCGCGCCGCGTGAGGCGCGTCGTGCACCGCGCGCACGCCACACAGGCGCCGCGCGCGCACGCCACACAGGCGCCGCGCGCGCACGCCACACAGGCGCCGCGCGCGCACGCCACACAGGCGCCGCGCGCGCACGCCACACAGGCGCCGCGCGCGCACGCCACACAGGCGCCGCGCGCGCACGCCACACAGGCGCCGCGCGCGCACGCCACACAGGCGCCGCGCGCCCGAGGTCGTCGCAGGACGCGCGCGCCGCGCGCCGACCGCGATCAGTCCCGCACCTTCACGCTCCGGATGACGTCCCCATCCGCGAGCGCAGCCCACGGCCCGGCGGCGACGCCGACGGCCGCGTACTGGCCGTCGAGATGCGGCGCGCGCGCGTGCATCACGAAGAGCTGGCTCGATCCGGTGTCGCGGCCGGCGAGCGCGACGCCGACCCGGAGCGGCTCGAACGCGACCGGCGACGTCTCGCAGCGCAGCGCCGGCCTGCCGGGCGGACCTCCGGCGCCGTCGCCGAACGGCGCGCCGAACTGGGTGACGAAGCCGGGCACCACGCGGTGGACGATCTTGCCGTCGTAATAGCCGGAGCGCGCGAGGTCGACGAAGCGGGTCACCGCGACCGGCGCGAGCGCAGGGTCGAGCGTCATCGTGAGCTCGCCGGCGTCCGTGTCGAAGATCAGCGCAGCGGGCGCGCGCACGAGCGCGGAGGCCTCGGCCGGCACCTCGCCGACCGGCGGCGCGACGGCCGGCCGCCCCGCCGCGCCTGCGTCCCCCGGCAGACCGGCGTCGCACGCGATCTTGCGGCCCCTGAGCACGCCGAGCGCCGTCCCGGCGCGCGCCCGCGTCGTGGGGTGGCTCGATCGGCAGAGCTGCTCCAGGCGAGCCTCCGCCGGCTTGAGCGCCAGCGCCCCGACCGCGTCGACGACCGCGCCGATCAGCTCCGGATCGTCGCGCGCGCCCGGGCGGTCGAGGATCGAGAGCAGCGCGCCCTCGATCGCCGGCGACGTCACCGCGGCGGGAGCGTCCTTCTCGTCGCTCCGCTTCCTGCGCTTCCGCTTCCCCTGCCCCGGCGCCTCCGACGCGCGCTGCGGCTGCCGCGCGATGACCTCCGCCGCGGCGGCGACGAGGCCCGGCTCCTCCGCGGCGAGCGCCTTCGCGAGCAGGTCGGGCGCGCCGGCGATCTCTTCATGCGCGGCGATGAGGTCGATCGCGGCCTCCCGCGCGCGCAGCTCGCCCGACGCGGCGTACGCGCGGAACGCGGCGAGCCGCGCGCCCGTGATGGCGTCGCGGCCGATCACCTCGACGACCGCCCGGGCGCCGATCGAGCCGCGCACCGGCGCGCCTGCGTCCGGCTTGCTCCCCGGCTCCGCCGGCGCCGTGACGTCACAGCCGAGGAGCAGCGGATCGCGGTAATCCCCGCCCGCGAGGAGCCTGGCGGCGCCGCAGCGGAGCCACGCGACGCGGCGGAGGATCGCCGCAGGCGCGCTCGGCGGCGGCGGCAGGGCGGCGAGATCGCGGAGCGCCTTGCGCGCGGCGCCCGCAGATCCGAGCGCGTCGAGCGCGGTGAGCAGCACGCCGAAGTCCTCGCTCACGAGGCCCGTGAGCGCGATCGGGTCCGCGCTCGGGGCGAGCGCGGCGACCGCGTCGGCGAGGGCGCGCTGGCCCGGCGGGCCGAGCCGCTTGAGGGCGCGCGCGGCCTCGGCGCGCTCGCTCGCGGTGAACACGCCCTTCGCGGAGAGCACGCGCGCGAGCTCGGAGGCGGCCGCCTCCCCTGCCCGGCCGAGCGCGCGCACCGCGAAGAGCCGCGCGTCGGAGGCCTCCGCGAGACGCGCGGTCGCGACGTCGCGGATGCGGGGGATGACCGTGAGCGGGACGTGCTCGAGCCGCCCGATCGGGTAGAGCGCCTCGGGGACCGGCGGGCTCGCCGCGCTCCCCGAGGCGAGGTTGAGCAGCGCGACGAGCGTCTCCTCGCGCAGCTTGAGCTTGATCGCGGCGAGATCACCGAGCGCGTACGCCGCGTGGATCGCGCGCTCGCGCGGGCCGTCGAGCCACGCGACCAGCGTCGGCTCCGACGCCTCCGCGCCGCACCGCCCGACGGCGCGGGCGAGCGCGCCGCCCGCGTCGAGCGGCGGCGCCGCCGCGGGCGCGCCGCCGCTCGACGCCGCTGCGGGCGCGCCGCCGCTCGACGCCGCCGCGGGCGCGCCGCCGCTCGACGCCGCCGCGAGCGCAGCGGCGCTCGCCGCGCCCGCGGGGCTCGGGCGGGCGTCGCGGGCGAGCGCGCGCGCGACGAGCGCCGAGACCGTCTCGGCCTCGCGCTCCTTGCACGAGAACCCGAGGCCGTAGGCGGCCCACGCGACGACCTCGTCGTCCTCGTCGGCGAGGGCCCGCGCGAGCCCAGGCCACGCCGCTTCTCCGCCGATGCGCGCGAGGGCCCGCGCGGCGGCGCGCCGCACGCCGACGTCGCGGCTCTGCTGGTCCGCGGGGCTCACCTCCAGGGCGGCGCGGCGCTGCTCGGCCGCGAGGAGGGCGCCCCGCCGCTCCGCCGCCCCGGCGCTGGCGGCCGGCGCCGCCGCGGAGCTCCCCGCGTCGGGCGCGGCGCCCGGGGCCGGCTCCCCGGTGCAGGCGGACAGGGAGAGGAGCAGCGCCAGGACGAGGGGAGGAGAGGAGCGCCTTCTCGGCATGATCACGGTTCACCCTGACGAGCGGTGTCGAGCAGCCAGGCGGCGCTCTCGCTGAGGATCCGCCTGCGGCGCATCGCGCGCGCGTCGAGCCACATCGAGATCACCTCGTGACCGCGCTGCCACGCGCGCGCAACTGCCGGCTCGCCCACGCGCGACGCCGGCAGCCCGCAAGCGTCGATCCCGACGTCGTGGAAGTTCTGGAGAGCCCTGGCCATGTGCCAGGAGCAGGTGACGATCGCCGCTCGCCGCGCGCCCACGCGGCGCAGGAGGGCCGCGCTGAAGATCGCGTTCTCGTGCGTCGTCAGCGACCAGAGATCCTGCAGGATCGCGTGCGCCGGGACGCCGGCGCGCCGCAGCTCGGCGGAGAGCACGCGCGCCTCGATCTGCGCGCCCCAGCGGCGCCCGCCGCTGGCGATCACCCACGGCGCGACGCCGTCGCGGTAGGCCTCTGCGGCGCGCGCCGCGCGGCGCGCGCCGGGGGCCGCTGGGCGTCCGGATGGAAACACCCGGCAGCCGAGGACGACGATGGCGTCCGCGTGGAGCGGCATGCGACCGACCATAGCCCATCGGCCGCGGCCTTCGCGTGCCCGCTGCGCTCGATCGTCCTGCCCTCCCACCGCCGTCCGCGGACCGTGCCGCTGCCATGCCTGCGCCGCCCTCGGGCCAACCTGGGGCCGCCACCTGCGCCCCCGCCCCGCCGCCACCGCCTCTGCCCCGCCGCCACCGCCTCGCCTCTGCCCTGCCGCCACCGCCTCTTCCCCGCCGCCCGCGCCTCCGCCCAGCCGCCGCGCGCTCCGGCCCTTAAGAGGCGGGAGCGGGCTGCCGCCGGGCCGCGACCTATCCTCTGACTACATTGGCGCCTTGGCCCTGCTCCCCCGGCCAGGTCTCCACGTCTGCGACCTTCCTTGCTCCCGGTGCACCAGGCGGCTTGACGCTGCCCGCGCTCGGAATCTAATAGCTCTACCTTGAAACGGGCGGGGTTCAGCGAGCGAGGCAGGATGCGGATCAAGATGTGGGGGGTTCGCGGAAGCATCCCCACGCCCGGTGCAGGCACGGTCGAAGTAGGCGGCAACACGAGCTGCTATGAGATCCGTGCCGGTGAAACGCTGGTCATCCTCGATGGCGGGACGGGGCTCCGTCTCCTCGGCCAGGATCTGGTCAAGGAGATGCCCTTCGAAGCCTGGATGTTCTTCAGTCATGTGCACTGGGATCACATCCAGGGCTTCCCGTTCTTCACGCCGGCGTTCGTGCGCGGGAACAAGATCCATCTCTACGGTGGCCTCAACGTCTCCCGGACGCTCGAGGAGACGCTGGCCGGGCAGATGGACTACCCGAGCTTCCCGGTGCACCTCACGGAGATGGGCGCGGCGATGACCTTCCGCGATCTCTACGAGGGCGAGGTGGTCACGATCGGCCCGAACGACGATGTTCGCGTGACCAACGCGCGCGGCAACCACCCGAACGGCGTCTACGCGTACCGCGTCGAGCACGAGGGCAAGGTCGTCGTGTACATCACCGACTCCGAGCACTACGCGATCGTGGATCCGAAGCTGAAGAAGCTCGCGATGGGCGCCGACGTGCTGATCTTCGACGCGATGTACACGCCCGAGGAGTACGCGGGCGAGGTGGGCGGCGGCCCGAAGACGGGCTGGGGTCACGCCACGTTCGTCGCGGGCTGCGAGCTCGCGAAGGCGGCGGGCGCCAAGCAGCTCGTCCTGCACCACCACGACCCCAACCAGACCGACGCGATGGTGCGCGAGAAGGAGATGCGCGCC
The DNA here is from genome assembly GCF_051525235.1 of Sorangium sp. So ce124. Lineage (NCBI taxonomy): Bacteria > Pseudomonadati > Myxococcota > Polyangiales > Polyangiaceae > Sorangium > Sorangium sp. So ce124. Next base: position 1,265,570 of record NZ_CP150312.1, on the reverse strand, counting down.
CGCGAGCTCTTCCCGAACACCATCGCCGCGCGCGAAGGCACGGTCATCGAGATCTAGGGCGCCGCCTCCGGCTCGAGGCGGCAAGGAGCAGTGCGCGGCCAGACGCGGCGCTGGAGCGCGCCGCGTCTCGCTGCCACAGGCGCCTCAGGCGCTCTTGGCCATCGGCTCGCGGGTGATCTCCTCGATGCGCGCGCGCATCCGCTTCTTCGCGCGCTCCTCGATCTGCCGCACGCGCTCCTTGCTGACGCCGAAGTCGGCGCCGAGCTGCTCGAGCGTCACGGGGCTGTCCGTCAGCCAGCGCTGGTTCATGATGGAGCGCTCGCGCGGCGACAGCTCGTTCACGACCTGGAGCAGCGCGCGCGAGAGCTGCGCGCGCTCGTCGGCGGCGCAGGCCTCCTCCTCCGGCGTGTGCCCGCTCGACGCGAGCCGCTCCACCGGAGCGACGCCGTCCTCGGTCGGAGAGCGCTCCAGGCTGACGTCGCGCGCCATGAGCAGCGGCAGCAGCTCGGCCGCACGCTCCTCCGACAGGCCGCTCAGCTCCGCGAGCACCGCCGGGTCCTTCTCGTGCGTCTTGCGGTAGATGCGCAGCGCGCGCCGCTCGCTCTTCGACGACCCGAGGCGCACGATCCGGTACCCCCGCGCCACGTGCTCGCGGATCTCCGCCCGGATCCAGTAGGCCGCGTAGGTCGCCAGGCGGCAGCCGCGGTCCGGATCGAAGCGCTCCGCGGCCTTCAGGAGGCCGATGTTCCCCTCCTGCACGATGTCCTCCATCGGCAGCCCCCAGCGGCGGTACTCGAGAGCGATCGTCATCACGAAGGGCAGGCACGCCTCGATGAGGCGCCGGCCAGCGTCCCGGTCACCAGCTCGCCAGCGGAGCGCGAGCTCCCGCTCGGCGTCCGGGCTCAGGGTGGCGTAGTTCGCGAGCTCTGTACGATAAGCCGAGAATGCCGCACGATCCCAGGTGGCGCTCATGATCTCTCCGCTCTCCACCGCGCGCGCCGATCAAGGAGGGCTTGCGAGCCCCTGCGAGCCGGCGGGCGGCACCGGGGCAGATGCAGGCGTGATGCCGGGATAAACCCTAGGAAATCGCCTTTTTTTGCGCTGGAATGCGCAACGTGTTCGGATCCCTCGACGGAAGCGAAAGCTTTGCGGGAAAGCGGAGGAGCACGGATGCGCAGCGCTGAGCCCAGATCCACGGCGCACGAGCGGCGAACGAGGCGGACGAGGTGCGCGCAGAGGCCCCAGGCCGCGGGCGACGGCGCCGCCCGCGCGGCGCGCGCGCTCGCTCTCCGCGCGCACGCCGCCGCGGTCGCCCCTGCCCCCGCGCGCCGCATCGTGATATCCGGGGAGCAGTGAGGACGCGCGTCGCGGGCTCCGTCGCGTGCATCGCCGCAAGCCTGGCGACGCTCGCCTTGCTCTCGCGCGAGGCGGAGATCCCCCTCGCGAGGGCGCGGCGCGGGCTCGCGCAGCCCTTGCTCCACACCGTCGCGCCGGACGACGAGGAGATCGACGGCGTCGGATGTGACCCGAACGCCCTCGACCGCGGCATGGCGGTGCCGAGCGGAGCGCCGACGTCGCTCGACTGCGAGCAGGCCCGCGCCATCGTCGCCCAGGCCCGCACCACGCTGGCCGCTCCGCCGCTCCGCGTCGATCCCGCAAAGTTTGCCGAAGCGACCTCCGACTGGCTGGATCCGCACGGGCTGTGGTCGGTCGCCCCCGACGCGCCCGTGGGCGCCTCGCTGCGGCGGGAGGCCGCCGCGCTCCTGGACGAGCTGCAGGCACCCGTGGGCAGCGGGCCGTGCGCGGCGGCGCTGCGCGTCGGCCAGGAGCTCGCCCGGTGGTCGCGCGAGCTCGATAGGCTCTTCGACGAGGGCTACCGGCGCGGCCTGGCCAGCCCGCCCGCGACCCACGCCGCGGCGTGGGAGCTGGTCTCGTCGGCGCCGTTCGAGGACGGCGAGGTGACGCGCAGCGCCCGGGACCTCGCGCGCAAGCTCGGCCGGGAGGTCGGCGGGCTGCGCGCGCACCTCGGGGAGCCGCTCGCCCGGTACGCCGACGCCGTGCGCGAGCGCGCCGCGCCCTCGATGAGCGAGGACGGCTGGGCGCGCACGGTGATCGCCGCCGCGGTCCGCGCCTACGTGCCCCAGCTGGACGCGCACGGCGCCTGGGCGCCGCTCGAGGAGGAGGTCTCCATCTACGATCTCGACCTCGAGGCGCACCCGCCGGCCCGGCTCTGGCAGGAGATGACGCGCACCGCGATCGGGGTGCGCATCGACCGCGGCGCGCTCGCGCCGCTCGAGGACGGAGACGTGGTGATCCGGATCCAGGATCTGCCGATCTCCGGCATGAGCGTCGAGCAGGCCGAGCAGCTCGCCGTGCTGTCCGACGTGCACCCCGGGACGACCGCCCGCGTGGCGCTGCTGCGGCGCGGGGCCGCGGCGCCGCTCGAGCTGACCGTGGCGCCGCACCCGGTCGGCCCCCAGCCGCCCGAGGCGGCGCCCTCCGAGCTGCCGCTCGATCTGGTGCGCTACGGGGACGGCAAGGTCGCGGTGATCGCCATCCCCGACGTGCCCGACGACCTCGGGGATCGGGTCGCGGCGGCGCTCCTCCACGCGCGCGCGCAGGGCGACACGCGGGGCGTGATGCTGGACGTGCGCGCCAACGGCGGCGGCTCGACCGACGGCGCGATCGCCGCGCTGGCGCTGTTCCTGCCGGGTGTACCGCTGTTCCCGATGCGGCGCCGCGACGGCGGCGTCGAGGTGGAGCGCTCGCCCGACGTCCCGGAAGAGCGCGGGTGGAGCGGGCCGCTCGCGGTGCTCGTCGACGGCGACTCCGCGAGCGCGGCGGAGATGATCGCCGGCGCGATCGGCAGCTACCGGCGCGGCGTGATCATCGGCGATCGGACGTACGGCAAGGGGTGCGCTCAGGAGTACCTCGACGACGACGCCCACGTCGGCGTGCTGCGGCTCACGACGCTCCTCTACGCGCTCCCCGACGGCGCGCCGGTGCAGAAGGTGGGCATCGTGCCGCAGGTGCAGCTCTCGCTGCCGGCGACGAGCGAGCGCGAGGCGCGCGTGGATCGGGCGCTCGGCCCGTGGCGAGGCCCCGACGTGCGCGATCTGCACCGCGTGCGCGACGTGCCCTGGCCGGCGCACGCCGGGCGGATAGGGCCCTGCCGCGACGAGACGGTCTGCCGCGCGCTGCGGTCGCTCGGCGCTGTGCCCGCGGCAGCGCGCTGACGCGCGTCAGCGCTTCCAGAACTTGCCGAGGAGGCCGCCCGCGGGCGTCGGATCGCTCGTCGTGCGGCTCCGCATCTCCTGCAGGCGGACCTCGCGGATGGCGTCGAGGTTCTTCGGGTTGAGCTCCGCCGCCAGGCGGAAATCGCCGATCGCCTTGTCGATCCTCCCCGAGCGCTTGAGGAGCATGCCGCGGTAGAAGAGCGCCCGCTCGTAGCGAGGCTCCCTCTCCAGGACGGCATCCAGCGTCTGGATCAGGTCGTCGTAGTGCGCGCTCGTGGCCCCCTCCGCGAGCACAGGCGGGTCGCCGCGCCGCTGCGCCTGGATCCATACGAGCAACGTCATGTACTCGGGCTGCTCCGGGTCGGCGTTGAGCGCGCGCCGCGCGCGGGCCTCGGCGCCCGCGAGGTCGTTCTTCTTGAGCAGGATCTCGGCCTTCTGGAACTCGAGCGCGGCGTCGACGGCGCGGGCGATCTTCTGCTCGTCCTCGGCGGGGGGCGGGGCCTCCTTCGACGCGCTCTGGTACTCGGCGCGCCGCTTCGGATCGCTCAGCGTCTGGTAGGCCTCGCTGATGCGGGCGAACACGCGCGCGACGAGCGGCTTGACGTCCTGGAGCTCCGCCGGCGTCCGGTCGGGGTGCCACCGCTTGGCGAGCGCGAAATAGGCGCTCTGGACGCGCTCCGGAGGGACGTCCTCCGCGACGCCGAGCATCTCGAAGAAGCTCTCGCCGTCGATCGACGCGGCGCGCGCCTCGATCTCCGCGCGGCGCGCGGCGAGCTCGGGGTTCGGCGCGGCGCGCGGCAGCGGCGGGAGATCGGGCGCGAGCGCCGCCGGTCCCTGCGGCTTCGCTGGCTCCGCGGCGCGCGCCGGCGGCACGGGCGACGCCGCCTCGGCGCGCCCTGCCCCGCGCGCGGCCCTGACCTCCGGGCCGACCGCCGCCATCTTGACGGTGGGCGCCTGCTGGGGCGGCGGCTGAACGCGGGCGCCGGTGAAGGTCGGCGCAGGAGGCGGCCTCAGCGCCTTGGGGTCCACGCCGCGGTAACCGCCGCCCGGATCACCGCCGGACGCGCGCGGGTCGAAGGGCGCCACCGGGCTCGGGGTCGGCGCCCCGCTCCAGGACGCCGCCTCCGGCGCCGCGGCCGGGGGCGGCGCCGTGGAGCGGCGCGGAGCGACCGGGGCCCCGGCGCGCCTGCTGGACGGCGCCGCGACGTCGTCGGGCTGCCGCAGCGGTGCGCGGCCGTCGGCCTCGCCACGCGCCGGGCGTGGACCAGGCATCGTCGAGCCCGCGGCGGGCCGCGGCGAGCGCGCCGCCGCGCCGGACGGGTCGCGCTGGGGCGCTGGCGCCGCGTCGGCCGCTGGCGCGCCGGCGGCCCGCTCCCGGCCGGGCCCGGCGGGGCCGCCGACCCCGACAGGGCGCCGGCCCGGCGCGCCGAGATCGAGGTGCCGCGTGATCGCGAGCGCATAGATCATCAGGCGCACCACGCGCTCCTGCGCGACCCCCGAGGCGAGCAGCTCGGCCAGCGTCATGCGCCGCATCCGCAGGAGATCCACGATGGCCGCCTCGTCGCGATGGAGCTGGAACCGCTTCATCTCGGCCTCGGCGTGGAGCCCGAGCTGCCGGTTCTGGATCCGGTCCAGGGTCGTGTCGATCAGCGGATCGTCGGCGTGGAGCCGGACGCCCGCCATGATCACCGCGAGGGGCTCGCACCCGATGAGATCCGGACCGCCGTAGGACGACAGCAGGTTCTGGGCGTCGTAGTAGGCGTAACGCGTCTCGGGCGGGAGATCGTAGAGCGCGACCAGCTTGCGCACGAGCTGCTCGCGCAGCACGCCGAACACCGTCTCCCTGTCGAGCAGGCCCCGGGAGACGAGCAGCCGGCCATGCAGCACCCGTCGCTTGGTGATGTCCCGGAGCGTCTCCCGGAGCGTCGCCTCGTCCAGGAGGCCGAGATCGAGGATCACCCGATCGAGCGGGGCGATGATCGTCCCGGTCCAGATCTTGGCCGGCACGCCGTCGCTGAAGAAGATGCCGTGGCGGACGCCCTCGGGGTTGATGAAGCACGTCGTGCCGGTGAGGCGCCGGTCGAGCATGTACACGAGGAGGTGGACGAGCGGCGTGCGCGCGAGCGTGCCCTCCGCGGTCGGCGGGTCGCCCGGCAAGGAAAGCACGGCGATCGGACCGGCCATCGCCGACGGCGGCAGATCAGACACCGGGTTGCGCTCGCGCCGCTGCGGCGGATCTCCCCAGCCGCGGGTTCGCACCGAAGGCGGCCGCGCGCTCTCCTCGGGGACCTCGTCCGGATCGCTGTCTGTCTGCACCGACCACGACTCCTCTCCATGAGCGCCCGGGGCGGGCGAGTACGGGTCCGCCACCGCGGCGGGCTCCAGATGCGGTGGATCGGGCCAGCGCGCCGTCGTGCGCCCTGGCCGCAAGGTCGGAGAGAGCCTGCCGGACGGCGCAGGCGGCAGATCCGCGAGCATCCTGGCGTCCGCGCCGTCGCCGGGCAGACCCCCGAACGTGGCCTCGGGCGGCGAGGCCGGCCCGCGGGCGGCGTCGCTGGCCCGCGGCTGCGTCCTCCGGCTCGCCGGCGCGTTGGTCATCGGCAGCGTGGGCGACGAGGGCCGCGTGATCTGCTGCTGCGGCGGCATGCGCAGGTTGCCGAGCGGCGACGCCGGCGCGGAGCGGATCGGCGGCGACTCCGCCGCGAGCGCCGGCGTGCGGAGCGACACCTGCGGCGCCTCCTGGATCGCCGCGTGGGCGCGCATCGACGCGGCGGCGGGGTCGTCGCTCGTCGCGACGATCCGGCGGATGTGCCGCGGCGGCTCGCCCTGGCGAGGCCGCTCGGCGAGATCGACCTCGAGCGCGCGCGGGATGGGGCCGCCGGAGGCGTCGAGGACCAGCCGGACGCGCGGCTGCGAGTACCGGGCCGGGTGCGCCGGCGTCTGCACGACGAGCGCGACCTCCCCGGTCGAGAGCTCCACGAGCGTGCCGGTCGGAAAGATGCCGAGCGCGCCCACGAGCAGCCGCAGCACCGTGCGGTCCGCCGGATCGGCCGCCTCCTGCTCGAGCTTGGCGATGGCCTCGTCGGCGGAGAGCGGCGCCTGGCCCGGGGCCGCCGTCAGGAGGTCGTTGAAGGCGCGGGCGGTCGCGAGGATCCGCGCCTGGAGCGTCGGCTGGCGGAGGCCGCGGTAGACAGGGCCGAGCGCCGGCTGGCGGCGCACCCAGTGCGCCTCGTAGGCCACGACGGTGCGCATCACGCTGGGCTCGTTCACGAGGCCGAGCGCGGTCAGCACGACCGCCGTGCCCGCCGGGACGTCCGCCTCCTGCTGCTCGCTCAGCTGCGGGACGAGCCCGCCGGAGCCGCTCGTCGCGGCGCCCGTGAGGCGCGGCCGGGCGATGTCGAAGAGCAGCGCCGCCATCGAGAGCCGCTGGAGCAGGACGACGTCGCCCGTGATCTGCCGCGCCATCGCGAGGCTCAGGATCGCGGTGTTCACGGCGCGCCCGGCGTCGTCGTGGTTCTGGTTGCGCAGCGCGGTGACGCCCAGGAAGGCCGGCGTCTCGTTCGAAGACAGGTCGACGAGGCGCTGGGTGATGCGCTTGACGCCCTGCCGCAGGGTGTACCGGCCGTGCCGCAGGTCGTCGTAGAACCGGCGGATCATCACGATCGCCGTCGCGTAGGTGCGCACGATCGCGGAGGTCTCGTCGCCCTCGCGATCGATCGCCACCTCGCGGCGGAGCACCGCCTCGTCCACGGCGCGCAGGCGGACGCGCGGCGCCGGGCGGTCCGCGAGCGCCGGCTTGCTGCTGCGGAGGGCCTCGGCGAGCGCGGAGGCCAGCGCGTAGAGATCGCTCGCGCGGACGTCCTTGGCGACGCCGATCTCGGAGTAGCCGCAGCGGCTCAGGACCTCGCCGAGCTCGAGCGCGCCCTCGTAGACGGCGCGGTTCGCCTTGAGGAGCTGCCCGGAGACGAACACCGAGCCGCGGGTGAACAGGATCGAGACGTTGTGGCCGGAGCGCTGGCCGAAGTCCTGGACCAGCGAGACCGTCTCCTCGACCTGCCGCACCATGGCCTGGTTGTCGATCGCGTGCAGCGTCGAGAGCTTCACCAGCCGGAAGAGGGCCTGCACCACGCTGGCGGCGAGATCGCGCGCCTGCTCGCGGCGGATGTTCTCCGACACGTTCTGGCTGATGACGTCGACCTGGGGCGCCATCACGGGACCTCCCCGGCGGTCGAGATCCGCTTGCCGAGGCGCGCGGCGATGGCCTCGGCGGCGGCGCCCGCGGCGTCGCGCAGCGCCTGGCTGTTCCAGGGCCGCCGCTTCGTCGCGGCGAGCGCCGCGTCGAGCGCCTCCTGCGAGCGGGCCTCGCGGCCGAGCAGCTCCGCCGAGAGGCAGCGTGTCTGCTCCGCCGCGTCGTCCGCGAGGAGGCCGTGCCGCTGGAGCAGCTCGACGGCGACCGACTCGCCGCGCGCCGGGTTGAGCGTGTAGAGCGCGCCGAGGAACTCGCGCCGCTCGTCGAGCGTGAGCTGGTGGAACGAGCTGTCCTGCACGCGGCGGACGAGCAGCGGGCCGGCCGCGCGGACCTGGTGGTGCGCCAGCGTGCGGAGCGCCGCGACGCGCACGTCGGGCGGCGCCGACTCGGCGAGCGAGAGCAGCTCGTCCCGGATCTGCTCGGGGCTCGTCGCGAGGTGCGCGATCGCCTCGCAGCGGAGCGCCGCGTTCGCGCACCCGGAGAGCCGCTTCAGCGCGCCCAGGGCGCCCTGCGTCCGCGACGCGGCGAACATCTTGAGGATCGGGCGGGCCACGTCGAGATCCAGCGTCATGAGCGCGTCCACGACCCCCTCCTCGTGCCCGGGCAGCGTCCGCTCGACGTGGCCGAGCAGCGCGCGGCGCAGCGCCTCGTGGCCGGTGTGCCCCACGACCTCCATCGCGACGGGCAGGGTCTCGCTGCCGAGCTTGTGCAGGATGGGCGCGAGCCGCTGCGCGACCAGATCGAGGTCCACGGGGGCGGGCTGCGCCGCGCCGCCGGGGGCGGCCGTCGTGACGACGCGCGTCGCCTCGCGGAGGAGCAGCCGCATCGTGTCGGGCGGGAACATCCCCCGGGCGAGCTCCGTCGCGAGCGCGCCCCCCTGCTGCTTGGGCGCGAGCGCGTCGAGGGCCTTCTCGATCGCGTCGTGCATCCCGAAGAGCACCTCGAAGCGGCGCGCCAGGATGAGATCGCGCGCCGAGGCGGCCATCGGCTCCGTCACGAGCTCGACGTCCTTGTACCGCCTGGCGTTCAGGAAGGCGTCGGCCACGACCTCGACGAAGCGCTCGCTCCAGCGGTCCGGGCTCATGACGAGCTGCGTGCCGAGCGCGCGCTGCGCGACCGGGTCGAGCGCGAGCGCGCTCGCGGCGCGGCGCGCGGCCCGCAGCGCGGCGGCGTCGGTGTCGATGACCATCGCGGCCGCCTCGGCGCGGTTCGCCTTCTCCTCGGCGGCGCGCCGGGCCATGCCCTCGAGGTCGTCGGCCTCGTGCCAGAACTGCTCGCGATCGGCCGCGTCCCCCTCGACGAAGACGCTCACCACGTCGTAGCGCACGTGCTCGAGGCGGCGCTCCCACAGGGCGGCCGCGACGTCGTCCTCGGGGGCGAGGTCGCGCAGCGGATCGAGCAGCAGCACCTCGCAGAGGGCGCGCAGCTCGTCCTCCGTGATGCCGGGGAGCAGCTGGACGCGCCGCACGCCGGCCGCGAAGAGGTTGTACGGGACCAGGTCGAGCGGGTGCTGCGGCTCCCACACCGTCCGCCGGCGATGCTCGAAGGCGTACGGCGTCAGCGTCCAGTGGACGAGGGTCCCGTCAGCGCGCAGCGCCTCCACGATCGCCTGGAAGGTCGCGCGGAGCTTGTTGTCCGCGTCCGGATGGCGAAAGCCGTAGTGGCGCACCGCCGGGAGCAGCCGCTCCATGCGGCGGAACACCTCGGTCAGCCGCGTGACCGCGGGGTCGTCCGGCTCCGCCTCGCCCGGCTCGTCCTGGGGCGCGGGCTCCTCCGCCGCCCGCATCCCGACGGCCGTGGGCGAGTCGTCCGGCGGGGGGCGCCTCGTGCTCGTCGGCGAGGAGCGGCGGGGCACGGACGCGCCGACCTCCTCGAGGACGCGCAGCACCTCCTGCCGCATCTGCGCGGCCGACTCGAAGCGGTTGCGTTTGTCCCAGGCGAGCGCCTTGTCGACGAGGCCGATGACCGAGGCGGGCAGCTCGGGCGCGATCCGCGCGAGCGACGGCGCCGGCGTCGTCGCGGCGAGGATGAACGCCTCGTTGTCCGAGCGCCCCTGGTGGAGGCGCTGCCCGCTGAGCACGGCGTACAGGGTCGCCCCGATCGAGAAGAGATCCGCCCGCCCGTCGACCCCCTCGGTGAGGCCCATCGCCTGCTCGGGCGCCATGAACGACGGGGTGCCGAGCGCCGTGCCCGCCTTCGTCTTGTCGCCGGGCGCGCCGCGCATCCTCGCCACGCCGAAGTCGAGCAGCTTCACCACATTGTCCTTCGTGACGAAGATGTTCGCGGGCTTCAGGTCGCGGTGGACGATGCCCTCCGCGTGGAAGCTCTCGAGCGTGAGGAGCACCTCCCCCGCGATCCAGAGCGCCTCGGCGACGGGGAGCTTCCGGCTCTTGCGCTTCCAGAGCTGCTGGACGGTCTCCCCGTCGAGCAGCTCCATCACGAGGAACGGCTCGTCCTGCTCGGTGATGTCGTCGTCGAGGATCGCGACCCGGCCGGGGTGATCGATCTTGTTGGCGACGTAGCCCTCGCGCAGGAACCGCTCGCGGATGCCGACGTCGCGCGCGAACTCGGCGTGCAGGATCTTCAGCGCGGCGCGCGAGCCGTTCCGGTGGTGCGTGGCGGCGTACACGGAGGCCATGCCGCCCACGCCGAGGAGCGAGTCGATCCGCCACTTGTTCTTGACGGTCATCCCGAGGCGGGCGCGCGCCCGCTGCTTCTCGTCCGGCGCGTCCGTGACTTCCGAGGGCGGAGGGATGACGGACTCGGGGATGACGCCACGTGAGGTCATTCGGCCACCGGAAGGCGGGAAATCGTATCACCTCCCCGCCCGCACGAGGTTCCGGATTTCGGCGGGCAGGCAGTGCACCTTACCGTTTCCTGGCGCCGGGCGGGTGCAGGGCGACGCTGGTACGGTAGCTCGTTCCGCCCGCCGGAAGTCCCGCCAGGGATGCGAGGGAGCGCCGCACGGGCGGCGAGCCGGCCGGGATCACGAGGGCTGGCCGCCGGCCGATACGGCACCAGGGCGGGGCCCTACGCGTCGCTCGGGGAAGCGATCGCCAACGCGAATGGCAAGCGGGTGCTTGCATGCGCGAGCGACACGTTCGCGGAGAGCGTGACGATCCGGGTGGGGGTCGATCGGGGGCTTCGCGCGCGGCGGCGACCCCGGCGTGACGACGTGCGGGGACGGGGCTCAATTCCTGGCTGCGATGGTGGTCGAGGCGGTCGAGGTGGAGACGGAGGCCCCGGCGCTGGCGGTCGAGGCGGCCACGCTGTAGGCATCGCCCATGCGGCCGCCCCGAGCGACGCGCCGGCGGTACAGTTCACTCCGGGCACGGCCGGCGACGGCGGCAGCGCCGCGCCCGGCGGTCCGTCGAAGAGCACCGGCGCCGGGAAGTGCTGGGCTCTGCTGGGATTTGCGGCGCAGACGCCGTGTGGAGGATGACCGCCCATGAACACACCGAAGTATGTCCGCGCCCGGCTGCTGGCGGACCCGGCAGCCTCGCTCGATCCGTGGATGGATCCGGTGTGGTGCGCGACGACGCCTGAGGCGGAGAAGCAGCAGCATGCGGAGAAGCGTGCCCGCCGGGTCATGGAGATCTACGGGGTCGAGGACCCCCGGATGGAGGCGCTGCTCGTGCGGCTGGCGAGCCAGGTGGAGCAGTGGGCCGCCGAGGAGCGAGCCACCACGCAGGAGGCGGACGACGAGGCATGGGTGAGCGCGGTGCCGGACAAGGGCGAGACCGAGCGGCGCAGCTCGCGCCTGGCGCTGATCGGCGCGGTGCTCTTCGTGCTGGGGGTCTTGTGCGGCGTGGCGCTGGCGGCGCTGCGGCTGCGCTGAGACAGCGGCGTAGCGAAGCCGCGCACGGCGCGGTTGGATCAGGAGCAGAGGAACACGCGCCGCGGAGGGCGGCGCGCCATGGCTCGGCTCGTCTCGAAGACGAGCGCGCGAGGAGGATGAAGGTGTATCCACAGCTCGCCATCGAGGCGGCAGCGCATTCCGACGTGGGCCGGCGACGGAGCCACAACGAGGGCGCGCAGCCGGTACGCGGAGCTAGTACGGCCCGGCAGCGCGCCCGAGCGCGCGGCACCGGGCGTCCTCGAGCACCACACGCACGCCGCGGTTGGAGGCAAAGATCGCGTTGAGGCGCGCGGTGACCGAAGGATCGCCGGTGAAGACGTCGATCTGCCGTCCGACGACCTTGATGCCGCGATCCTCGGCGACGAAGCAGCCGTCGTGTCGGCCCCCGCCCGGGAGCGGCAGCCCGACGAGCTCGGGCACGAAGAGGGACGTGCCGAGCGGAATGACGCTCGAGTCGACCGCGACCGTGCGCAGCGGCGTGATCGGACGCCCGGTCGCGCCGCGGCCATACGGGAACCGCCGCGGATCGAGCCGCTCGAAGCAGACCTGCTGGCCGGTGCGCGGGCAGACATCGGCGCATGCGCAGCCGCGCCGCGCGAAGCTCACCGTGTCACCCGAAGCGAGCCGGCCGCTGCCCTGGACGCAGACCTGGTCGTGGAACGCGCGCGCGACGCTCGCGAGCGGCGCGCAGGCGGCGTCGTAGAGGACCGCATCCTTCGGCCCTCCGCCCTCGCTCGGGAAGTCGTAGTAGGTGTTCCGGAACATCCCGGGCGCGAGCCCCGGCGCCACCTGTGGCACCGGCGCGGCCTGCGGCGCCGGCGTCGCGCGCGCGGGCCGGCCGTGCTCGCGCACGAGGATCGCGGGGTCGCCCTCGCCCGCGGCGCCGCCCAGATCGGCCTGCGCCACGTCGGGCGCCTCGCCCGGTGCGCCGTCGACAGCGGCGCTGACGCCCCGGTCGCGATCGCCGTCGTCCGAGGAGGGCTCGTGGAGCCACCCGCCGCCTCCACGCGCGATCTGCGGCTCGCTCGATCCGTCGTGGACCCAGTCCGCGCCTCCCTTCGTCGTGCACCCCGCGGGGAGCGCGAGAAGGAACGCCTGGAGCCCGCCGAGGACGAGCGCTCGCGCGCGTGCCGCGCTCGTCAAAAGGCGCCTCCGAGCCGGGCGAGCTCCCGGAGCGCCGCGGCGGCGATGTCGGCGCGCGCCCAGAACGCGGCGGGTGAGCCGGCGCTCTCGGGCGCGGCGCCGGCGGCGATCACCACGGGCGCGGTGTCGCCCGCGCCCGGCTGGCCAAGGCGGCTCGCGACGAGCCGCAGCGGCTCGACCACCAGCGCGAACGCGATGTCCGAGCCGAGCGGCGCCAGCGCCTTCTTCATGGACGGGACCTCGCCGAGGCGCTCTCCCTGGAGCACGGCGACCACGCCGCGGAGCCCCGCGCCCGGATCGTTGCCGACGGCCGCGAAGAGGCCGTCGTCGCGGACCAGGTAGAGCAGCTCGATCGACGACGGCGGAAGCGACGCTCCCTGCGCGGCGGGCCCGCCCTTTCCGCCCTGCGGCCCCGCGCCCTGCGGCCCCTTGCGCGCCTGCGCCCCTCCGGCGCCGGCGGGCGCGCTCGCCCCGGCGGTCCGCTCGAACCGCACCCGCCGCACGTCGCCGTCGAGCAGCGGAAGCGCCGCCTTGCCCGCGGAGACCCGGAGCCCCTCGCGCTGCAGCGCGGCCTTGAACGGCGGGAGCTCCGCGGTCCCGAGGAGATCCTGGATGGAGGCCTCGAGCTTGGCCCGGTCGCCCACGGCGGCGCGCACGAACGCCGTGGGACCCGCGCCCTCGAAGCGGAGCCCGCCGGCGAACCAGTCGCCGCGCGCGTCCGACGCCGCGCGGATCGCGGCGCCGAGCCGCTCCCGCTCCGCCGCCGGGAGGTCGCCCTCGACGAGCCCAGCGAGGGCGTCGACGAGCCTGGGCACGTTCTCGGCGCGCGTCGCGGCCCGATCGCGGACGAGGACCCCGACGAGCGAGTCGGCGGGCAGATCGAGCAGCGGCTTCACGTCGCCGACGGCGAGATCGGCCGACGCCTTCGACGCCGGGCCGCCCCCTGCCTTCGGCGTTCCGGAGACGCGCAGGTGCGCGTCCTCGTCCAGCACCAGCGTGAGGCGCGCCCGCTCGAGATCGCCGAGCATCGCGAGCGCGCCCTCGATCATCGGGCCGAGCGGCACCGCGGTGGCGCGCGGCGCGCCGTCGGGGCCGCGCGCCTTGTCCCAGGCGCTCCGCGCCGCCTTGAGCACCGGGCCCTCGAGCGCGGCCCTCGGGAGCTCGACCGCGAGATCCTCCTTCGGCACCTGCGCTTGCGGCATCGTCCGCGCGACGTAGGGGCCCAGGGAGATCAGGTCCCCCGGCGCCTCCGCGACGAGCAGGTAGTTGCCGAGGACGCCGAGCGCCACCGGGCTCGCCCCCTGGAGCGGCTCGAGCAGCGCGATGGCGGTCGCCGCGTCGGGCTTCGCGCGGAAGCGCGCCCCCTCGCCTCGCGTGAGCTGGTCGATGAAGCGCCCCCCGTCCTTCACGTGGATGCCGAGCGCGGCCCGCGGGCGCGCCCCGTCCGCGGCCTCCACGGCCGCGCCGAGCACCGGCACCGCGCCGTCGATCTCGGACGCGACGGTGATGGGCAGGCCGAACAGCGACGCCGCAAGGGCGCCGGCGCTGCTCGGGAGGAGCGCCGCGGAGCCGCCGACGAGGGCGCGCGCCTTGGCCCACGTGGCGTCCGGCGTCGGGAGGAACGCCTCGGCGATGAGCCCCGCCGGCGCGGGCACGGGGCTCATCGCCGAGGCGCCGGCGTCGGACGGCGCGCCAGGCGATTTGCAGCCCAGGGCGCCCGCGCCCAGGCCGAGGGCGATGGCCAGCAGCGCTGCAGCGCCGCGGCGCACGGCAGAGGTCGATCGCACGATCACGACCCGAACGGTAGCGCCTTCTCGCCGCGGTCGACCACGAACCTGCAAAATCGCCGCGCGCGCGCCGGGCGACGCGCGTGAGATCCTCGCCGCCGAGCTGCTCGTGCGCGAGGAGGCGACTCCCGGGCACATCGCATCGACCGGCCGAGGAACCATCGAGCCGCGGTCGCGGACAGGGGAAGCCCTTGGCTGCAGCCGCGGGCGCACGCCCCGGCCGGACAGCGGCGCGCGGCGTGGCAGCTGCCCGCATCACCCCTGCGCTGGTGCGAGGCGGCGTCAGCGGAAAGCTGCGGAGCAGGCGCACCGCTGCGGTAAGCTCCAGCCGATGCCTCGCCCCGGCTACGACAGCGTGGTGCTCATCACCGGCTTCCCCAAGTTCATCGCGCGGAAGATGCTGCAGCACATCCTCGCGTCGGAGCCGCGCACGCTCGTGGTCGCCGTCGTGCTCGCGAAGTCTTCGGCGCAGGCCAGCGCGGAGCGCGACGCGCTGCCGGCGGCGGACCGCGAGCGCCTCGTGCTGCTCGAGGGGGACGTCGCGGCGATGGATCTCGGGCTGTCGGGCGCCGAGTTCCGGCAGCTGGCCCGCGAGGTCGACCGGATCCATCACCTCGCGCACGTGGGCCACGCCGGGGCCGACCAGAGCACCGCCCACGCCGTGAACGTCGTCGGGACGGCCGAGGTGATCGAGCTCGCCCGCGCCTGCACCTCGCTCCAGTGCCTCGTCCATCAATCGACCGCGTTCGTCGCAGGGGACCGGACGGGGACGGTGTACGAGGACGATCTCGAGGCCGGCCAGGCGTTCCGCAACCCCGTCGAGGAGACGCGGATGCGCGCGGAGGTGCTCGTGCGGCGGGCGATGCGCCACGTGCCGGCGGCGGTCGTCCGGCCGACCACCGTGGTGGGCGACGCGACGACCGGGGAGATCGACCGGCTCGACGGCCTGTACCTCCTGGTGCTGCTCATCATGGCGGCGCCGGCCGACATGGCGATCCCGATGCCCGGTCGCGGCGACGTGCCGCTCAACATCGTCCCGATCGATCACGTCGTCCGCGCGTCCCACGCGATCGGCCTGAACCGCCTCGCGCTGGGTCGCACGCTCCACATCGCCGACCCGCACCCGCTGTCGGCGCGGCGGGTCTTCGATCTCATCGCGCGGGCGAGCGGCCGCCGCGCAGCGCGCGGTCACATCCCGTCGAACCTCGCCAAGGCGCTGCTCCGTACGCCCGGGATCGAGCGCTTCGTCCGCAGCCCGCGCGCGTTCGTCGAGCAGCTGATGACCCCCGTGCGCTACGACGCCCGGAACGCGGATCTCGTGCTCACGGCCGCGGGGATCGCGTGCCCGCCCTTCGAGTCGTACGTCGACGTGCTCGTCGGCGCCGTCCAGGAGCGCGTCCGCGAGCGGCGCGAGCGCCAGGAGATCGAGGTCAGCGCGGACGCCGAGCTCGACGTCGAGGACCCGCTGTCGTGAGCGGCGCAGCCCGCTCCGCAGCCCGTGCGGAGATCCCGGAGCGCCGCGCGGCGCCCTGCAGCGCCCCGCACCGGCGCGCGCCGGCGCGGCCCTTCACCGGGGCGTCGCGGCGCGCCCTCGCGGCGCTGCTCGCGGCGCTGCTCGCGACCGCTGCGCTCGGCTGCAGCGCGACGCGCGAGCACGTCGCGCCGCCCGCGCCCGAGGTGGGATCCGCGCCGCCCGCGCCAGCGCCCCCGCCGCGCCTCACAGAGGCCCCCGCCCCGGAGACAGCCGCGCCGCGCCCCGCGGAGGCCGCGCCGGCGCGCCCGCCGGAGCTGGATCTGCTGCGCCCCGAGGACGGGGTTTACGCCCACTTCTTCGCGGCGCTCCGCGCGCTCGAGCAGGGTCGCCGCCGGGATCACGTGCGCATCGCCTGGCTCGGCGACTCGCACGCCGCAGCGGACTTCTGGAGCGGCGCGGTCCGCGCCGCGCTGCAGCGGCGCTTCGGCGACGGCGGGCTCGGCTTCGTGCACCTCGGCTATGCCGCCTACCGCCACGACGGCGCGCGGCTCACGGCCGACGGCAAGTGGCGGACCCGCCCGAAGTCTCCGGGCGGCTCCGCGCCGGCCGACGACGGCGTCTTCGGGCTCGGGGGCATCCTCTTCGGCGCGCAGGCGGCCCCGGTGCGCGCGGAGATCGCGCTCACCTCGGCGCGGCCCCCGGCGCGGCTGCTCTGGGACGTGTGCTTCCGCCCGAGCGCGCCGAGCGACGAGGTCGCGGTGACGATCGAGGGCGGCCCGAGCGAGGTGCTCCGCGCGGCCGCGGGCGAGGCCCCCGGCGCGCTGCAGCACGCGCGGCTGGCGAGCGCGGGCGCGGTGAAGCTCGGCGTCGCGCCGTCGGGCGGGGCCGAGCTCTGCGGGCTGGTCGTCGAGCGCGATCCGGAGGCCGGGGCCGGGGTGGTGCTCGACACGCTCGGGATCAACGGCGCCCGCCTGGCGACGCCGCTCCGGTGGAGCGAGCTCGGCTGGGCCGCCGAGCTCGCGCGGCGCTCGCCGGAGCTCGTCGTGATCGAGTACGGCACGAACGAAGCGGGCGACGTCACCGCGGATGCGTCCCTCTACGCGAAGCAGCTCGCCGAGCTGCTCGCCCGCGCCCGCAGGGTGGAGCCCGACGTCGACTGCCTTGTGCTCGCGCCGACGGACCGGAGGGACGCGCCGGAGCGCACGCCCGTCGTCCGAGACGTCCTGCGCGACGCCGCGCGGGAGGGCGGCTGCGCGTTCTGGGACACGTACGAGGCGATGGGCGGAAGGGGCTCGATCGAGGCCTGGTACCGCGAGCGCCCGCCGCGCGCGTCGCGCGACGGCGTCCACCTGACCTTCCGCGGCTACCAGGAGCTCGGCGTGAAGCTCTCGAACGACATCCTGGAGCGCTATCGCCCCTGACGAGCGGCCCCGCCTCCGGGGCCCGTTCGACGCCGACGGCGGACGGCCGGCCCGGTGGCCTTGCTCGTGCTTTTCGGTCTCGTCGCTCGATCGGCGTGAAGGCTTCTCACGCGCGATGGGCGAAGGGGGCACATGCTTCATGCCGGGGACGTTGCAGGAGGTCGCTTCCGGCTGATCCGGCAGATCGGCGCGGGTGGGATGTCGAGCGTGTGGTGGGCGCGCCACGAGCTCATCGGCCGGGACGTGGCGCTCAAGCTGTCCCCGGCGCTCCGGGACGAGCAGGTCGTCGGGCGGTTCATCCGGGAGGCGAAGATCATCGGCAAGTTCCAGCACCGGAACATCGTCGGCGTCGTCGACGCGGGCGAGCTCCAGGACGAGGGCTACCTCTTCCTGGCCCTCGAGCTCCTGCGGGGCTCGCCGTTCGCTGACCGCCTCCAGCCGAACCGGCCGCTGCCGCCCGAGGAGGTGGTGCCCGTCCTCATCGAGGTGTGCTGCGGGCTCTCGGCCGCCCACGCCGAGGGCGTCGTGCACCGCGACATCAAGCCGGAGAACATCATGATGGCGACGGTCCCCGGCGAGGGGATCGTGCCGAAGATCGTCGACTTCGGCATCAGCCAGCTCACGGGCGCGGGCGACGCCATCACCATCGACGGACAGCTGCTCGGGACGCCCTCGTACATGAGCCCGGAGCAGGCGCTCGGCAAGCGCACCATCGACGCGCGCGCCGATCTCTGGGCCGTGGGCGTCATGCTCTACGAGGCGCTCAGCGGCGCGCAGCCGTTCACGGGAGGCAACCACCACGCGGTCCTCCGGCGCATCCTCGAGACCGAGCCCGCGCCGCTGCCGGCCTCGATCCCGCCGCGCCTCCGGAAGATCGCCGGCCGATGCCTCGAGAAGGACCCGGCGCGGCGCTACCCGGACGCGGCCTCGCTGCGCGCGGATCTAAAGGCCGCGCTCGACGATCTCGGCGCGAGCGCGCCCGCGCCGATCGTGGTCCTCTCGCCGCCGGCCTCTGGCTCGCGGCCCGGGGAGATGACGCGAGCCCGCGGCGCGCTCGCCGCGCCCCCGAGGCTCGCCGTTCGCGCGCTCGAGCGGCTCTGGACCCGGGCGCCGCGGGCGCCTGGATGGCGGGAGGCGACGACGATCGGGCGCACGCAGGGCGCCGCCGCCCCGCAGGACGCGGCGCGCCGCGCAAGGACGATCCTGGCGATCCGGCTCGCGGGCGCGGCGGCGCTCGCGGCGACGCTCTGCTCGGCCGCGCTGCGGGAGCAGGCCGACGCGGGGCCCGAGAGCGCGGCGCGCGAGAGCCTCCGCCCCGTGCTGGCCACGGCCTTCGCCGACAGCGGCGCCGCCTGGCGGCGCGGCGCCGGCGCGCCCGAGGCGACGCGCAGCGACGCGCCGCCACGGAACGCGGCGAGCCACGACCGCGCGCCGGGCTCGCCGGAGCGCGCCTCGAAGGACCCGGGCAGCGACGAGCTGGGATCGGCCTCCGAGGACAAGCCCCCGCGCTGGCAAGCGCCGCGCGGGCCATCTCGACGCCGCATCACGAGCCCCGGGTTCTGATGACCAGCGCCACACCGATCACCGCTCTTCGCCGACGCCGCTGGCGGCGCGCCGCTGCGCTCGGGCTCGTTTGCTGGGCGCTGCTCTCGCCATCCTGGCTGCACGCGCAGGACGACAGCGCGACGCGCGCGCTGAGGCTCCAGTTCGCGCAGGGGCTGTCGCTCGAGATCGCGGGGCGCTGGGCCGACGCGCTCGACAGGTTCGAGGCGATCGCCCGCCGGCGGCCGACGGCGAACGTGACGTACCACATCGCCCTCTGCCACGAGCGGCTCGGCCGGCTGCGCACGGCCGAGCGGACGTACCACAACGCGCGCGCGATCCTCGGCGCGGACGCGGACGCGCGGAAGGCGTCGCCGACGGTGCTCGCCGAGATCGACGCGCGCCTCGAGGACCTCGCGGGACGGATGCCGAGGATCGTGCTGAACCTCGCCGGCGCGACCGACGGCGTGACCTTGCTGCTCGACGGCGAGGTGGCGCAGCCGTCGCGGGCGATCCGGGTCGATCCGGGCCCCCACGTCGCCGTGGCGCTCCGGCACGGGATCCCCGTGGCCGCGAGCGCCTTCTCGAGCCACGAGCGCCGAACCAGGTTCGTGACGCTGACCGTTCACCCCGTCGCGCTCCGCGTGTCCAGCGTGTCGCGCCCCTGAGCTCGCTGAGCCTGGACGGCCCGCACCGAGCTCCCCACACCCCGGCACCTGTGTGTGAGCGGCGGGGCCCGCGCCCCTCGCTCCGGACGTGATCGCGCTGCGGTGGCGCGCCCTTCGAGGAGCGTCCTCTCCACGCGGCCCTGCGGCTCGTCGCGGGCGTGTGTCCGGCCGCGCGCGGAGCGCCCACACGCCGGCGAGATCTCGCGAGCCGTGGCGCTTTGCCGCACGCCCGGCGCTGGCCCGACCGTCCAGCGCCCGCTTGGATCCCATGCGAGGCGCGCCTGACAGGGCGCTCCGGACACGCCCAAACTCGCCGAGTCGTCGGCCGTGAACGCTGGATCCAGCTTCTGACGTCCTGATAGCATGCGAGACCCATGGCGCTCGACAGGCCGCCCGGTGCGGGCTCTGCTTCGCGACTCGGCAACTATGAGCTGCTGAGAGAGCTCTCCGGTGGCGGCATCGGCTCCACGTGGCTCGCGCGGGCGTCCTCCGACGACGGCGAGGCGAAGAGCGCGCCGCCGGTCACGATCCTGCGCATCTACCGGCACCTCACGAAGAAGGCCGAGACCGCCGACAGCATCCTCCGCGAGGCCGGGATGGCGCAGCAGGTCCGCTTCCCCAACGTGCTCTCGGTGCTCGACGCCCGCACCGCCGACGGCGAGGTCTTCATCGTCTCGGAGTACGTGGAGGGCGAGCCGCTGGGCGCGCTTGTGTCGGCGGCCGGCGCCGAGGGGCTGCCGCCGCCGGTGTCCCTCCGGATCGCGATCGACGCGCTGCGCGCGCTCGCGTCCGCGCACGCGGCCCAGCCGGCGCCGCTCGTTCACGGCGAGCTGAACCCGACCCACGTCTCCGTCGGCATCGACGGCGTCACCCGGGTCGGCGGGCTCGGCGTCGCGCGAGCGATCGCCGGGCTCGCGCCCATGGGGACGAGGAACCCCGATCGGCTCGCCTATGCCGCGCCCGAGCGGGTCAAGGCGATGGCAGCGCACGCGGAGGCCCCGCTCGATCCGCGCGCCGATCTCTTCTCGGTCGGCGTGATCCTCTGGGAGCTGCTCGCGCGGCAGCGGCTGTTCTCGTCGAAGCTGGAGGCCGCGGTCATCCAGAAGGTGCAGTCGGCGCCGATCCCGCCGCTCGCGGGGCTCGCCGGGGGCGCCGTCCCGGCCGAGGTCGTCGACGTCGTCCAGACGGCGCTGGAGCGCGATCCGGCGCGCCGCTTCGAGAGCGCCTCGGCGATGCTGGCGGCGCTGGAGGCCGCGGGAGCGGGGCGGATCGCCGGGGATGACGACGTGGCGGCGGCGGTGAGCAGGCTGGCCGGCAAGACGATCGAGCCGCGCAGGACGATGATCGCGGCGGCCATGGCGAGCCCCGCCGGCGCGGACGGGTCGCGGCCGCCGCCGCGCGCGCGGGGCATGACGCTGGTGGGCGTGGCGATCCCCGCGGCCGACGGCGCGCTCTCCCCCCGCGGCGACGGCCCGCGCCAGGCGATCACCGCGCCGACGCCGCGCGCGCGCACGGCGACGCCGGGCGCGCCGCCGGTGGCCGCGGCGGGCGCGCTCGCCGCGAGCCAGGTTCGCCCGACGGCGGCGAAGGACGCCGCCGCGCCGAAGAACGGCCTGGCAGCCAAGCCGGCGGCCGGCGCAGGCGCGTCGAACGGCGCCGGGCCTGCGGGCACCGATGCGGCGCACGCCAGCATCGACACCGAGTGGGGCTCGGTGGACGACGTCCCGGCCCGCGACCTGCCCGGGCCGCGGCGTCCCGCAGCGACCCTTCCGCGGATCGAGCTGTCGGGCCAGGGCACGGAGGATCGCGCCGCCGCCGGTGCGAGCCCCGAGCGCGCCGCTGCGACGGGGGCGGCCACGGCGAAGGAGCAGCCGCCCGCGCGGCCGGCCGCGCCGCGCCCGGGTGAACCGGGCGACGCCCTCGCGGCGGCGCGGGCGACGCCGACGCCGGCCGAGGGGACGGTCCCGAAGCCGCCGACGCCGGCCCCGGGAGGGCCGTCCCCGAGGCCGCCACGCCCGCCGCCGCCGGCTCGCGCGGCGTCGCCGGCGCAGCCCGAAGCGCACGGCAACGTCGCCGCTGCAGCACCCGCGGCTGTCGGGCCAGCGCTCGCGCCGAGCCCTCCGACGCCTCGGGTGCCTGTGCCGCCGGGGCCGCCGGCCGCTGCCACGCGCCGCACGCCCGTGGTGCCCGCCGTGACGCCGGCGCCACGCGCGGCCGCCACGCCCCCGCCGCCGCCGGTGAAGACCACGAGCCGCGCGCCGGTGACACCGTCGGCGCCCCTCCCGCCGGCGGCGCCCGCGCCGGCCGCGTCGCCCGAGCCTTCTCAGCCGCTGCCCCCCGCTGCGCCCGCATCGGCCACCGCGCCTGCGATCCCTGTCCCCGCGAAGACCCCGCCGCCCCCGCCCGTGGCGGCCGCGCTTCCTGGCGGGGCGCCTGCGACGCAGGAGAGCGCGCGCGGCAACGGTCCGGCATCGACCGCCACCAGGACGATCCCCACGCCGACCGGAGTCCAGGGCCAGACGAAGCTGTGGGGTCGCGTGGCGTCGGCCGTGGACCAGCTGGGCCCGGGGAGCACCCTCGGCCGCTACGAGATCCTCATGCCGGTCGCCAAGGGCGGCATGGCGGCCGTCTGGGCCGCGCGCCTGCAGGGCACCCGCGGCTTCAGGAAGATCGTCGCCATCAAGACGATGCTGCCCGACGTCTCCGACGACCCCGACTTCGAGTCGATGTTCCTCGACGAGGCGCGGGTCGCGGCGCGCATCAGGCACCCCAACGTGGTCGAGATCCTCGACCTCGGCGAGGAGGACGACGTCCTCTACATCGTGATGGAGTGGGTCGACGGCGAGACGGCCGGCACGCTTCAGAAGGCCGCGAAGCGGCTCGGCGGCATCCCGCAGCGGATCGTGCTCCGCATCGCCTCGCAGATCTGCGCGGGGCTCCACAACGCGCACGAGCTCCGCGACGACAGCGGCGTGCTGCTCGACCTCGTCCACCGGGACATCTCGCCGGCGAACGTGCTCATCTCGACCGCCGGGTTCGTGAAGATCGTCGACTTCGGCGTGGCGAAGTCGAAGGGGCGCCTGCACGTCACGCGCGCCGGCGGCATCGTCAAGGGGAAGACGCCGTACCTCTCGCCGGAGCAGCTCGGCGGGCTCCCCATCGATCGCCGGAGCGACATCTTCTCGCTCGGCGCGCTGCTGTACGTGCTCACGACGGGGCTGCACCCCTTCCGCGCCGAGACCGACCTCGCGACCATCGAGAACATCACCATCAAGAACCCGCTCCCCCCGCGGGAGCTGAACGGCGCGATCCACCCCGAGCTCGACAGGATCATCCTCAAGGCGCTCGAGAAGGATCCCGAGAGCCGCTTCTCGACGTGCGCGGAGATGCAGCGGGCCATCGATCAGGTCGCGTCGACGCTCGGCGAGCCCACGACCGACGAGGACGTGGCGGCCTTCGTGCGGCAGGCGATCGGCGAGATCCAGTCGAAGCGCGCGCAGGAGCTCCGCGACGCGATCGCGGCCGTCGACGCAGGCGCCGCCGTGAACTCGGAGCGCCGGCCCGCGGCCTCTCTGGAGGGCCACGCTGCGCCGGCCGACGTCGGCGTGGGCTCGCACGAGGGCGGTCCCGCCGCCGCGCCTCCCCCTGCGGCACCGGCGCCGGCCGGCGCCGGCCCGGCGTCCAGCAGAGGGGCGGCATCACCCAGAGGGGCGGCATCACCGATCGCGGAGGAGGAGCCGCCGGTCAGCCTGGAGCCGATCTCGTTCGAAGAGATCGCCGTGCCGGCGCAGCCCGCCGAGGCGCCGCCGCGGCTCATCATCGCGCCCGCGCTGCAGCCCGACGGCGAGCCGGCCGAGCCGGTGAGCCCGCGGCCCGCCGCCCGGGAGGGCAAGCCGCTCGGCCCGTCCGCCAAGCGGATCCTCCCGGCGGCCGGCGTGCCCGCCACCAAGGTGCTCGCGGCGGCGGATCCTCCCGCGTCCCGGGCCGCGGCGCTCAGCGAACGCCTCGCGAGGCGCGGCTCGCGGAGCCTCGCCAACGACGTCGGCGAGGTCACGGCCGTCGACCGATCGTTCGAGACCGGGCAGCGACGCAAGCGGCTCCAGCTGATCGTGGCTGGCGCGGCGATGTTCTGCGTGGCGCTCGGGGCCGTCGCGCTGGTCGTGCGCGGCGGCGACGAGCGCTCGCGTCCGGAGGTCGGCAAGGCGCGCGTCGATGCGTTGCCCGCGGCCACGGCGGCCGACACCACCGCCACCGCGGCCGCCGCGGAGGCCGTCCCGGCTCCGCCCGCTTCGCCGGTGGAGCCTCCTCAGACGGCGCAGCCGGCGTCGCCGCCCGCTCCCGAGGCGTCGGCGACGCCTCCCGAGGCGGCGCCGGCGCCCTCGCCGACGCCTCCCGCGGCGGAGCCGACGCCTTCCCCGACGGCCAAGGCGCCCGCGGCCGCGGCGGCGCAGCCCATCGCCGCGCCGCAGGCGTCGCGCCCCCCGTCGACCACGCGCCCCCGGACGACGTCCACGCCGTCGAAGCCTGCGCCCAAGCCAGCGACGACCGGCAAACCCAGCCCCAAGAAGAAGTACAACCCATCGGGTATCTGAACACCGTGCGATCTCGACCCTGGCTCCGTGCGCTGCTCTTCGGTGCGGCATCTTGCGTGTGCTTGTGCGCGCTCCCCGGGCCCGCGGCCGCCGCGGACGGCGCCGCGGCGACGCCCGCGCCGGACGCGGTGGAGAAGGCGCAGAACCACTTCAAGAAGGGCGCTGCCCTCTACGAGAGCAAGCGCTACGCGCTGGCGCTCGAGCAGTTCCGGGCCTCGTACGCCACCGTGCCGAGCCCGAACTCCCGCCTCTACATCGCGCGCTGCCTCGCGGATCTGGGCGATCACATCGAGGCGTACCTCGAGTTCGATCAGGTCGCGGCGGAGGCCGCGTCCCGGGCGAAGGACGAGCCGCGCTATGCCCAGACGGAGCAGACGGCGCAGCTCGAGCGCGACGAGCTCGCGCGCAAGATCGCCCTCGTCACGGTCACTGTCGCGCACCCGGACGCGGCGACCTCGCTCGCGGTGGCCGGCAAGGACGTCCCGCGCGAGCGGTGGGGCAAGCCGTTCCCGGTCAAGCCCGGCAAGACCGAGATCGTCCTGCGCACGAAGCTCACCTCGACGCCGCAGACCCTCGATCTCTCGGCGGGGGAAGCGAAGACCGTCGCGCTCGACGCCGAGCCGAGCGGCCCGACCGAGGCCGTCGCCGGCTCTCCGGCGCTCCTCGACGAGGGCCCGAGCCCGCCCTTCTCGGAAGCGCCCTCGCCGCGTGCGTACCTGCGGCCTTACGCCTACGCCGCTGGCGGCGTGGGCGTGGCGGGGCTCGCGATGTTCACCGTCGCCGGGCTGATGGCGAACAGCACCTACAGCGATCTCACCGAGACCTGCAGGGGCCCCTGCCCCGCCGATCGCCAGGACGACGTCGACGCCGGCAAGACCCAGAAGACGGTCGCGAACATCGGCGTCGTGGTCGGCGCGCTCGGGCTCGTCACGGGCACGACCCTGCTCATCCTGAGCTTCACCGGAGGCGGCGCTGGCGGCTCGCAGAGCGCCACGGCCTCGACGCAGCTGCTCGTCGGCCCGGGCTTCGCTGGTCTACGCGGCACCTTCTAGGCGCGAACGCCGTGCTCTCGGCGCTCAGGCCGTAGCTGCGCAAAAAGAAACGGGCAGGGCCGCTGCTGCGACCCTGCCCGCTTCATGTCGATGCCCTCGCGGTTGACGCGGAGCGATCAGCGACCGCCCGGGCCGCCCTTGGCGACCTTGGCCTTCTTGTCCCCGGAGTGGCCGTGGAACGTGCGCGTCGGGGCGAACTCACCCAGCTTGTGGCCGACCATGTTCTCCGTCACGAACACGGGAACGAACTTCCTCCCGTTGTGCACGGCGAAGGTCAGGCCGACCGACTCGGGCAGGATCGTCGAGCGGCGCGACCACGTCTTGATCACCTTCTTGGCATTGGTCGCCTGGGCCGCCTGGATCTTCTCCAGCAGGTGACCGTCAATGAAGGGCCCTTTCTTGATGCTCCTCGGCATGACTAACCCTTGGTCCCGCGCCGCCGGACGATCATGCCGTCGGTGCGCTTGTTGTTCCGCGTCTTGAGGCCCTTGGAGAGCTGACCCCACGGCGAGCACGGGTGGCGCCCGCCGCTCGTCCGGCCCTCACCGCCGCCCATCGGGTGATCGACGGGGTTCATCGTGACACCGCGGTTGTGCGGCCGGCGCCCGAGCCAGCGCGAGCGCCCCGCCTTGCCGAGGCTGATGTTCGCGTGCTCGGAGTTCGACACCTGCCCGATCGTGGCGCGGCAATCGAGGTGCACCTTGCGGATCTCACCGCTCGGGAGGCGGACCTGCGCATAGTCGCCGTCCTTCGCCATGAGCTGCGCGGCGACGCCGGCCGAGCGCACGAGCTGACCGCCCTTGCCCTTCTTGACCTCGACGTTGTGGATCGAGGTGCCGGGCGGGATGTAGCGGAGCGTCAGGCTGTTCCCAGGCTTGATGTCCGCGTTCCGGCTCGCGAGCAGCGTCGCCCCGACCGCGAGGCCGTCGGGCGCCAGGATGTAGCGCTTCTCGCCGTCCACGTAGTGAAGGAGCGCGATGCGCGCCGTCCGGTTCGGGTCGTACTCGATGGCGGCGACCTTCGCCGGGACGCCGATCTTGTCGCGCCGGAAATCGATGATCCGGTAGCGCTGCTTGTGACCACCGCCGCGGAACCGCGACGTGATCCGGCCGTTGTTGTTCCGGCCGCCGGTGGACGTCTGCTGCTCCAGCAGCGACCGCTCGGGCTCGACCTTCGTGATCTCCTTGAAGTCGCTGACCGAGTAGTAACGCCGCGCCGGCGAGGTCGGCTTGAAGGATCTGATTCCCATCGCTATTCCGCCTTCTCGTCGAAGAACTGGATCTCGTCACCCTCCTTGAGGGTGACGATCGCCTTCTTCCAATTGCGCAGCTTCGCGTAGCCGCGCCCCATGCGCTTGTCCTTGCCGCGCATGATCAGCGTGTTGACGTCCACGACGCCCACCTTGAAGAGCGTCTGGATGGCGTCCTTGATCTGGATCTTGTTCGCCTCGCGGCGGACCTCAAAGATGACCTTGTTGCCTTGGTCGCGGAGCCGGCTCGACTTCTCCGTGAGGATGATTGGCCGGCGGATGATCTGCTCGGGCTGCATGTCGGACTCCCCTGACTAGCGAAGGCAACGCGCCTCGAGCGCCTTGGCGGCGTCCCTCGAGACGATGAGGTGGTCGTGCCTGAGGAGGTCGTAGACGTTGACCCCTTCCGGCGGCAGGTACTGGTGGTTCTCCAGGTTGCGGAGGCTCTTCACCAGCTTGTCGTTGCCGGCCGTGTCGACGACCAGCGACTTCCGGTCCGCCTGCAGCGTCGTCAGCGTGGCAGCGATCGCCTTGGTCTTGATCTCGGAGACCTCCAGGCTGTCGAGCACGATGAGCCGCCCCTCCTTCGCGAAGAGCGAGAGAGCGCTCTTCAGGGCGCCGATCCGCACCTTGCGCGGCGGACGGTATGACCAGTCCTTCGGCTCCAGGGCGTGCGCCATGCCGCCGCCCGCGTGGTGCGGCGCGCGGATCGAGCCCTGGCGAGCGCGGCCGGTGCCCTTCTGGCGATAGAGCTTCTTCGTGGAGCCGGCGACCGCGCTCCGCTCCTTCGTGGCCTTGGTGCCCGAGCGGCGGGACGCGAGCTGCGCCTTCACGACCTCGTAGAAGAGGTGCTCTTTCACCTCGGTCCCGAAGACCTCGTCCGAGAGGTCGAGTTCGCCGACCTGCTCCCGCTTGAGGTTGTAAACGGTAACCTTCATGGTACCTGGACTCCTAGCTCTTGATCTCGACGTCGACGCCGGCCGAAAGGTCGAGCTTCATCAGCGCGTCGAGGGTCTGCTGAGTCGGCTCGATGATGTCGAGAAGCCGCTTGTGCGTCCGGATCTCGAACTGCTCGCGCGACTTCTTGTCGACGTGGGGCCCCCGAAGAACCGTGTAGCGGCGGATCTCGGTGGGCAGCGGGATGGGCCCCGCGACGTGCGCTCCGGTCCGCTTCGCCGTCTCGACGATATCGCTCGTCGACTTGTCGAGCAGCTGGTGGTCGAAGGCCTTGAGGCGAATCCGGATCTTGGTTGTATCAGCCATGGTGCTCTTCCTACGCGAGGATCTTGGTGACGACGCCGGCGCCCACCGTCTTGCCGCCCTCGCGGATGGCGAAGCGCATCTGCTCCTCCAGCGCGACCGGCGCGATGAGCTCGATCGTCATCGTGATGTTGTCGCCCGGCATCACCATCTTCACCCCCTCGGGGAGGTTCACCGTGCCGGTCACGTCCGTCGTCCGGATGTAGAACTGCGGCCGGTAGTTGGTGAAGAACGGCGTGTGGCGCCCGCCCTCCTCCTTCTTGAGGACGTACACCTCACCGGTGAACTTCGTGTGCGGCGTGATCGACCCGGGCTTCGCCAGCACCTGGCCGCGCTCGATCTCTTCCTTCTCCACGCCGCGGAGCAGACACCCGACGTTGTCGCCCGCCTGCCCCTGATCGAGCAGCTTGCGGAACATCTCGACGCCGGTCACGACCGACTTCTTCGTGTCCTTGAAGCCGATGATCTGCACCTCGTCGCCGACCTTGATGATGCCGCGCTCGATGCGGCCCGTGGCCACCGTGCCGCGGCCCTTGATCGAGAACACGTCCTCGATGGCCATCAGGAACGGCTTGTCGATGTCGCGCACCGGCTCGGGGATGTAGCTGTCCAGCGCGCTGAGCAGCTGCTGGATCGTCTCCTCCCACTTCGGGTCGCCCTGCAGGGCGGGCAGCGACGCGCCACGGACCACCGGCGCGTTGTCGCCGTCGAACTTGTACTTCGACAGCAGCTCGCGGACCTCCATCTCGACCAGGTCGAGCATCTCCGGGTCGTCCACCGCGTCGCACTTGTTGAGGAACACGACGATGTGGTTCAGGCCGACCTGCCGGGCGAGCAGCACGTGCTCGCGCGTCTGCGGCATCACGCTGTCGAGCGACGACACGACGAGGATCGCCCCGTCCATCTGCGCCGCGCCGGTGATCATGTTCTTGATGTAGTCGGCGTGCCCGGGGCAGTCGACGTGCGCGTAGTGGCGGTTCGCCGACTCGTACTCGACGTGCGCCGCCGCGATGGTCACCGTCTTGGTCTCGTCACGGACCGTCCCGCCCTTCGCGATGTCGGCGTACGAGATCGCCTTCGCCAGGTTGCGCTTCGACTGCACCTTGACGAGCGCCGCCGTGAGCGTGGTCTTGCCGTGGTCGATGTGACCGATGGTGCCCACGTTCACGTGCGGCTTCGTACGAGTGAATTTCTCCTTGGCCATGGCGTCTTTTTAACCTCGCTGCTTGGCGACGATCTCTTCCTGGATCGCTGCTGGAACCGGTGCGTAATGAGAGAACTGCATCGAATGGGTCGCGCGGCCTTGCGTCTTGGAACGGACGTCGGTCGCGTAACCGAACATGGTTGCGAGCGGGACCTCCGCGCGGATCACCCGGGTGTTCGCGCGTTGCCCCATATCGAGGATGCGGCCACGCCGCGAGTTGAGGTCTCCGATGACGTCCCCGAGGTAGTTCTCGGGCGACACGACCTCGACGGCCATCATCGGCTCGAGGAGCACGAGCCCCGCCTTCTTGGCGCCGTCCTGGAAGGCCATGGACGCGGCGACCTCGAACGCGGGCCCGGAGGAGTCGACCTCGTGGTAGCTGCCGAAGTGGAGCCGCACCTTGATGTCGACGACGGGGTAGCCCGCGAGCACGCCGCGGCCCATCGCGTCCCGGATGCCCTTCTCGATCGAGGGGATGAACTCCTTCGGGATGATGCCTCCGACGATGTCGTTCTCGAACACGAAGCCCGCGCCGCGCTCGGCCGGCTCGATGTCGATCCTCACGTGACCGAACTGGCCGTGTCCGCCCGACTGCCGGACGAAGCGCCCCTCCACGTCGGTCGCCTTCTTCGAGATGGTCTCCTTGTAGGCGACCTCGGGCTTGCCGACGTTGGCGTCGACCTTGAACTCGCGCTTCAGGCGGTCGACGATGATCTCGAGGTGGAGCTCGCCCATCCCGGCGATGATCGTCTGACCCGTGTCCTCGTTCGTGAAGGTGCGGAACGAGGGATCCTCGTAGGCGAGCTTCTGCAGGCTGAGCCCGAGCTTGTCGAGATCGGCCTTGGTCTTCGGCTCGATGGCGATCGAGATCACGGGGTCGGGGAACTCCATCCGCTCCAGCACGATCGGGTTCTTCTCCTCGCAGAGAGTGTCCCCGGTGCGGGTGTCGCGGAGCCCCACGGCAGCGTAGATGTTGCCCGCGTAGCAGACGTCGATCTCCTCGCGCTTGTTCGCGTGCATGCGGAGGATGCGCCCGAAGCGCTCCCGCTTGCCGCGCGTCGAGTTGAGCACGCTGACGCCGCTCTTCGTCGTGCCGGAGTAGACACGGAAGAAGGTGAGGTTGCCGAACTGGTCGTTCATGACCTTGAACGCCAGCGCCGCGAACGGCTCTTCGTCGCTCGCCTTGCGCGAGACGACCTTGTCCTTCTTGTCGGGCAGCGTCCCCTCGACGGCCGGGATGTCGACCGGCGACGGCAGGTAGTTCACGACGCTGTCGAGCAGGAGCTGGACCCCCTTGTTCTTGAACGCAGAGCCGCACAGGACCGGGACGATCTTGAAGCCGAGGGTGCCCGCGCGGATGGCCGCGTGGATCTCCTGCTCGGTGATCTGGTCGACCTCGCCGGCGATGAACTTCTCCATCACCTTGTCGCTCGCGTCGGCGCACGCCTCGATGAGCTTCTCGCGGAGCTCCTTGCACCGCGGCAGCAGGTCGCCCGGGATCTCCTGCCAGTCGTAGCGCTGGCCCTTCGTCTCCTCGTCGAACACGGCGGCCCGGAGGGTCACGAGGTCGATCACGCCGCGGAACGAGTCCTCAGCGCCGAGCGGGTAGTGGATCGCCACCGGGTTCGCGCCGAGGCGCTCGCGGATGGAGTCGACGCACATGTCGAAGTCGGCGCCGACCTTGTCCATCTTGTTGATGAACGCGATGCGCGGGACGCCGTACTTGTCCGCCTGCCGCCACACCGTCTCGCTCTGCGGCTCGACGCCGTTGCCGCCGTCGAACACCGCCACCGCGCCGTCGAGAACGCGGAGGCTCCGCTCTACCTCGATGGTGAAGTCGACGTGACCGGGCGTGTCGATGATGTTGATCCGGTGAGAGACGCCCTTCTCGGGGCCCTGCTCCGGCGCCCAGAAGCAGTTCGTCGCGGCGGACGTGATGGTGATGCCGCGCTCCTGCTCCTGGACCATCCAGTCCATCGTGGCTGCGCCCTCGTGGACCTCGCCGATCTTGTAGTTGACACCCGAGTAATAAAGGATGCGCTCGGTAACCGTGGTCTTGCCCGCATCGATGTGGGCCATGATCCCGATGTTGCGCGTCCGTTCCAGGCTGTACTCGCGTGCCACTATTCCTTCTCCGTCGTGTGATGCGTGGGGTGAGGGTTCCGGACTCAGGATGCAAAACACCCTCTCCAGCCCGGCCCGCCTCCGTTGTGGCGGGCACTTGAAACCTGGAGAGGGTGTCGGGGTACAGCAGCAGCTTTTCTAGGTCCCGCGAGGGCGGCGCTGTCGCGCTCCCTCGAGAGGACCGGCTCTGTAACCCGATCCTTATGTCAGCTGTGCCATCTCGCTCTACGCGTCTCCTCGCCTGGGGATGGGACCTGAAATGACGAACCAGCGCAGATCCGGGATCCGCGCTGGCCTCGCTGACCTACCAGCGGTAGTGGGCGAACGCCTTGTTGGCCTCCGCCATCTTGTGCGTGTCGTCGCGCTTCTTGACCGCGTTGCCGCGGTTCTGCGCCGCGTCGACGAGCTCGGCGGCGAGCCGCTCGCGCATCGTCTTCTCGCCGCGGCCGCGCGAGTAGGTCACGAGCCACCGCATCGCGAGGGCGACGCGGCGCTCGGGGCGGACCTCGACGGGGACCTGGTAGGTCGCGCCGCCGACGCGCCGGCTCTTCACCTCGAGCTTCGGCTTCACGTTGTCGAGCGCCTTGCGGAAGACGTCGATCGGCTCCTCCTTGAACCGGTCGCGCACGATGTCGAACGCGCCGTAGAGGATTCCCTCGGCAGTCGCCTTCTTGCCCGACTGCATCAGGGAGTTCGTGAACTTGGCGACGAGCTTGTCCTTGTACTTCGGGTCCGGAATGATCTTCCGCTTCGGGACTTCGCGACGACGGGGCATCTTCGTTCCTCTGTCAGGCCTTCGGGCGCTTCACGCCGTACTTCGAGCGCTTGCGGTTGCGGGTCGCTTTGTTGGTGGAGCTCGGCCCGGCAGCGCCGGACGCGTCGAGCGTGCCGCGGACGACGTGGTAACGCACGCCCGGCAGGTCCTTAACACGGCCGCCGCGGATGAGGACGACCGAGTGCTCCTGCAGGTTGTGGCCTTCGCCCGGGATGTAGCTCGTCACTTCCATCTGGTTGCTCAGCCTGACGCGGCAGACCTTGCGGAGCGCCGAGTTGGGCTTCTTCGGCGTCGTGGTGTAAACACGTACGCACACGCCTCGCCGCTGCGGGCAGGACTTGAGCGCAGGAGAGGCCGTCTTGTAACGAGCGGCCTCGCGGCCTTGGCGGATGAGCTGGCTGATGGTCGGCATAGTGACGCGGATTTCCCCCTGAGGGATGGGGACGCGCAGGATACCCAGGAGGCGACCCATGTCAAGCGGGACGACACCCGTTCGTGTTGGATACGCCAGCGAGCCGTTCGTTCGCGTCGATTCGCGTCGATTCCCGTAGGTTCCCGTAGGTTCCGTCGGTTGCGTCGACGCGTCCGCCGCGTGGGTCGCATCGTTCACGTAGGTTGCGTCGGTCCCATCCGTTGCGCTCGCCGAGGCGCTGCATCGTTCGTGGCGGTCGCATGGGTCGCGTCGATCCTGCTGCGCCGGCGGGGGCCGTGCTCTGCGCGTCCTGGCGCCGCGCGACGAGCTCGTGGGTCGCGGCGCGCTGCGGGGGCCGTCCACGCACGTCTCGTTCGACGGGGCGCTCGGCGTGCGCCGGCGGCTCCCGGATGCGCGGGAGCCTGCGCGCGCCGCACGAGTCGGACGCCGACGCGCCCCGCGGGCCCCTTGGCGGCCCGCCTGCTGTTCGGTACGGTCGCTGCGTGACGAAGAAGCTTTCACGCGCCCAGCGTAAAGAAAGCCGGCGCAAGGCGCCGCAGAGCAGCGCTGCGTCGCGGACGGCGTCAGGCGTGGATCCGGGGAGCGCGGGGCCCTCGTCGCGAAGCGATCAGGGCGACAGCGCGACGGCACGAGGCCCCGCGGGGGCGCGCGTCGATCCGACGGCGAGCCGAGGCGGCGACGGCGCGCGGGCGCGCGGCGCCGCTGCTCCGAGCAGCGCGGAGCCCGCGCGGGCGCGCGACGCCTCGGAGCCCGCGCGGGCGCGCGACGCCTCGGAGCCCGCGCGGGCGCGCGACGCCTCGGAGCCCGCGCGGGCGCGCGGCGCCGGCGATCGCTCCCATCGGAGAGGCGGCGTCGAGGCGCAGCCCGCGCGGGCGCGCGGCGGAAGCGCACAGACGAAGCCGAAGCGAGATCGCGTGCTCCTGGTCTTCCTGGGCCTCGTAGCGCTCGCCGCGGTGATCGTGTTCGCCGCGCAGTCGCCCCGCACCCCGGAGCGCGCCGCGCCGGACCCCGCGAGAGCCGCTCCGGCAAAGACACACACGGCGGAGCCGTCCGCCGCGTCCCCTGACACGCCGACGGATACGGCCGAGCTGCCAGCTCCACCTCCCGTCGACTCGTCGCCGCCGACGATCGTCACGGCCGAACCGGCCGCAGCGGAGACGGCGCGCGCTGCAGCCCCGCAACGTGCTGAAGCCGGCGCCTCGCCAGAGGGAACCGCTGCCAGCGCCTCTCCGAAAGGAGCAGCCACCGGAGCAGCCGCAGCCGCCCCGCCGAAGAAGCGCACCAGCGCACCGAAGCCGGCCGCCGCGCCGCCCGTGGCGACACCTTCAGCGGGGGCGACGCCGACAGCGGAGGCGCCGACGACAGCGGGGGCGCCTCCGCCAGAGCCGGCGCAGAAGCCTGCCGAGCTTCCACACGAGTGATTGCAACCGCCGTGATGAAAGGACGCCCGAGATGCTTCGCTTGAATGCTTCGCCCGACGCCGTCCGAACGCCGGGCCGCTCGCCGCGCACCCGCGCGCGGGCGCTCGCCCTGCCGCTCGGCGTCGCGCTGTCCGGCCTCCTCGCCGCGGCGACTGCGGGCGCGCAACCAGCGCCGCAACGACAGCCTCCTGCAGGGTCGCCCGTGGCGCCGGGCGTCGCGCGGCAGCAGCCCGGCGCCGCCGCTGCGCCGCCGGCCGCCTCGCCGCCAGCCGCGCCGCCCCCGGCTGCTGCGACGCAACAGCCCGGCAGCGCGCCTGCTGCACCGCCGGGCGCTGCGGCGCCGCAACCCGCTCCGCCGTCTGCCTCCGCGCCGCCGGGTGCCTCCGCGCCGCCGTACCCTGCAGTCCCCTACCCGGCGCCGCCGCAGGAAGCCCCTCAGGCTCCGCCAGGCGCCTCGCCGGGCTATCCGCCCCCGGGTCCCCCGGGCGGCTACGCTCCGTACGGCGGCGCTTACCCTCACGGCGGCGCTTACGCCCCGCTCCCGCCGGGCTACCCCGTGAGCCCGTCGGAGATCCCGCCTGCTCCGCCCCCGGTTCCCCTGCGCCGGAAGAGCCCGGGCCTGATGCTGGGCGGCATCGCGCTCACCGCCGGCGGCACGATCGCGTTCTTCACCGGGACCGGCCTGCTCGCGTCGGCGAGCAACCGATACGAGATCTACTGCGATTTCGGGGGCTTCACGGGCATCTGCGAGACGCGCACCGACGGGCGCCGCCAGCTCGCCGGCGCGCTCGTCTCCGTGGCGGGCGGCCTCATGATCGCCGTGGGCATCCCGCTCTGGGTCATCGGCGGGAAGAAGGTGCCAGCCGGCGACGCGGCGCCCAAGGCCTCTGTCGAGACCACGCTCTCGCTCGGCCCCGGCTCCGCCGCGTTGCAGACGCAGTTCTGAAGGGCTCCCGTGGCCCGATCCTCCCCGCCCTCCCCGCGCGCGAGGCCGCGGGGACGCCTCTCCTGCGCGCCGTCGATCAGAGCAGACCCTTCTTCTTCTTGGCGCCCTTGCGGTGGCGAGGCTCGCCGTCGTCCGCGCCCGCGGGCATGCGGAGGATGTGGAAGCGCCCGCCGCCGCGCGCCAGCGGATCGCTGAGCTTCACCCGCTCGCGCGCGAGCTCGATGAAGCGGTGCTGCGACCGAAGCAGGGGGGCGCCGGCGGGCTGCTGGAGCTTGTGGTAGCTGCCGTCGCTCGCGAGCTCCCAGGTCTTCGCCGTGTCGGACATCACGGTGTTCAGCATGTCCTCCACGCGCGCGCGGGTGGCGGGCTCGACGATCGGGATCATCAGCTCGACGCGGCGATGGAAGTTGCGCGGCATCCAGTCGGCGCTCGACATGTAGATCTCCTCGCTGCCGCCGTTCGCGAACCGGAACAGGCGCTTGTGCTCGAGGAAACGATCGATGATCGCGCGCACCTGGATCCGCTCCGAAAGGCCCGGGATCCCCGGCCGGAGGCAGCAGATACCGCGCACGGCGAGCTTGATGTCGACCCCGGCCTGCGACGCCGAGTAGAGCGCGTCGATGACGTCGACGTCCACGAGCGCGTTCATCTGCGCCACGATCTCCGCCTTGCGCCCGGCCCGCGCGTGGGCCTCCTCGCGCGCGATGAGGCCCAGCACCGCCTGGTGCAGGCCGAGCGGCGCCACGAGGAGGCGGTTCCACTTGGGCGGCGCGCTGTATCCGGTCAGCAGGTTGAAGAGCGACGTCATGTCCTCGCCGATCTCCCGGTTCGCCGTGAACAAGCCGATGTCGGTGTAGAGCCGGGCGGTCTGCGGGTTGTAGTTGCCCGTCGACAGGTGCACGTAGCGGCGCAGCTTGTCCTTCTCGCGCCGCACCACGAGCAGCGCCTTCGCGTGCGTCTTCAGCCCGAGCAGGCCGTAGATCACCTGCACGCCGCTCTGCTCGAGCGTCCTCGCCCACTGGATGTTGCTCGCCTCGTCGAACCGCGCCTTCAGCTCGACGATGGCCGTCACCTGCTTGCCGCTCTCGGCCGCGCGCGCGAGCGCCTTCAGGATCGGCGAGTCGCCGCCGGTCCGGTAGAGCGTCTGCTTGATCGCGAGCACGTTCGGGTCGTCGGCGGCGCGGGAGACGAACTCGGCGACCGGATCGAACGACTCGTAGGGGTGGTGCAGGAGCACGTCCTGCTCCCGGATGACGGCGAAGATGTCCTCGACGTCCCGGAACAGCGGCGGGACCTGCGGGGCGAACGGCTCGTCCCGGTACTCGCGGCGCTCGTCGTCCGCGACGATGCCCATGAGGTCGGCGATGTGGAGCGGCCCCGGCACCCGGTAGACGGCGTGCGACGCGTCGACCTTGAGCGCGCGGCAGAGCCGCTGGACCGAGGTGCCGGCGCCCTCGCCGAAGCCGATCTCCAGGCGCACGGCGTTGCCGCGATCGCGCCGGCGGAGCTCGGCCTGGATCGTCTCCAGCAGGTCCTCGCCCTCCTCCTCGTCGATCTCGAGGTCCCAGTTCCGGGTGACGCGGAAGGGGTACGTGCCGCGCAGCCTGCCCGAGGGGAAGAAATCCTTCACATGCCGGGCGATCACGTCCTCGAGCAGGACGAACGCGCGCGCCGCGCCCTCCACGCGCACCCGCATCAGCCGGCTCAGCCCAGGCGGCACCTGGATGACCGCGAAGCCGGGCTCCTGCGCTTCATGCTCCCGGGAGAACATGATCCCGAGGTTGATCATCTTGTTGCGCAGGTGCGGGAACGGGTGCCCCGGATCGATCGCGATCGGCGTGAGGATCGGGAAGATGTCCGTGCGGAACCGATCGTCGAGCGCGCTGAGCTCCGTCGCGCCGAGCTCGTCGGGCCGGACGATCACGATGCCGGCGCGCTGGAGCGCCGGGATCAGATCCGAGTGCCACAGCTGGTAGGCGTCATCGACGAGCGCGTGGACGCGCGCGCTGATCGCCACGAGCTGCTCGTGGGGCGTGAGCCCGTCCGGCGGGACCTCCGCGATCGTGCGCTGCGTCTGCGCCTGGAGGCCGGCGACGCGCACCATGAAGAATTCGTCGAGGTTGGAGAAGAAGATGCTCAGGAACTTGAGGCGCTCGAACAGCGGCACCTCGTGCGACCTGGCCTCCGCCAGCACCCGCGCGTTGAACTCGAGCCACGAGAGCTCGCGGTTCAGGTAGTGCGTCGGGTCCCCCTCGATCGCGATCACCCCGGGGGCGGCCGGTATCGACACCGGGCCGCTGGACGGGGCGGAGCTCCCCCCGGACCGAGCGCTGGAGGGGCCGCCCGGGCGCGATCCAGGCTCGGCGGCCGGAGCTGAATCGATGGCGTCTTCGGAGTCGGGAGCGATGGCGTTGTCTGGGCTGGACGGCGGGTCGACCATGATCGAAGCTCCGATTTTGCCGTACGTCTGATAGGATTCCATTATGGAGTTTTGGCGACATCCTGGCGACCTCAGGGTGGCGTGCGAGCGGGCTCGTGCGGCAGGGCGCCGCGTCGGCCTCGTCCCGACGATGGGCGCGCTCCATGCAGGCCACCTCGCCTTGATCGCGGAGGCGCGGCGGAGGACGGACTTCGTGGCCGTGACCGTCTTCGTCAACCCGACCCAGTTCGGCGCGGGCGAAGACCTGGCGCGCTACCCGCGGACGCTCGAGCGAGACCTCGCCGCCTGCGCGGAGGCCGGCGCCGACGGCGTGTTCGCGCCGGACGTCACCGCGATGTACCCGCCCGGAGAGGAGACGCGCGTGCGCGTCGGCGCGACCGCGGGCCCGCTCTGCGGCGTCCATCGGCCCGTGCACTTCGAGGGCGTCGCCACCGTGGTGACGAAGCTGCTGTCGCTCGCCGGCCCGTGCGTCGCCGTCTTCGGCCGGAAGGACTACCAGCAGCTCCAGGTCATCCGGCGGCTCGTCGCCGACCTGTTCCTGCCCGTCGAGGTCGTCGGGGCGACGACGGTGCGCGAGCCGGACGGCCTCGCCATGTCGTCCCGGAACGCCTACCTCTCGCCCGGGCAGCGGAGCGCGGCGCGCGCCATCCCGCTCGCCCTCGCCGGCGCGTGCCGCGCGTTCGCCCGCGGCGAGCGGCGCGCCGCGGCGCTCCTCGAGCCCGCGCGCGCGCGCCTCGCGGCCGTCGCGACGAGCATCGATTACGTGGACCTCGCCGATCCGGAGTCCCTGGCGATCTGGAGCGACGCACCGACGATCGGCGATCGGGCGCTGCTGGCGGTCGCCGTCCGCGTCGGGACGACGCGGCTCATCGACAACGTCGTGCTCGGGGAGGACGCGCCGCCCGTCGCGGAGGGGAGCGAGGAGGCGGTCTAGATGCCGAAGACGAGAGGCGAGCAAGAGAGCCCCGCGTCGCGCCCGGCGGGCGAGGCGGGCCGTGGCGTCTTCGTGGTGCTCGAGGGCATCGACGGCGCCGGCACGAGCACGCAGGCCGAGCGCTACGCGGCGCACCTCAGGGCGGCGCGGCGCCTGGTCCACGTCACCCGAGAGCCGAGCGCCGGGCCGGTGGGCGCGCTGCTCCGGCAGGTCCTGACCCACCGGATCTCGCTCCCCGGCGCCCACCAGGCGGAGATCATGGCGCTCCTCTTCTCGGCCGATCGCCTCGATCACCTCGGCGCCGAGATCGAGCCCCTCCTCCGCGACGGGTACGTCGTGATCTCGGATCGCTACGACCTGTCGAGCCTGGCCTACCAGTCCACGACGGCGAGCGAGGACGGGGGGCGCTCCGAGGGGATCATCGAATGGATCCGTGAGCTCAACCGCCACGCCCTGAGGCCCGACGTCACGGTGGTGATCGACGTGACGCCCGAGATCGCCGAGAAGCGCCGCCGCGGTCGCGGGGGGGCGGAGGAGCTGTTCGAGAAGACAGAGCTGCAGGCGCGGCTCGCGGAGGCGTACCGCCGGGCGGAGGAGCTCGTCCCGGGGGACCGCATCATTCATATCGACGGGGATGGCCCGGTCGACGAGGTCTCCCGGGCGATCACGGCGGCGCTCTCGGCCGTCGTGGAGCGGTGAGCCGAGGGCCCCGGCCGAACATCGGAGTCGAGCCACCGAGGGCGCAAGGTCCCTGTGGCTCCCCGCGCCCGCGCCGCGCGCTCTACGGGCAAGCAGCGTTCGCGATCTCCACATCGTCGATGTTCCAGCTCGACACGATGTCGACGAACGACTCCCGCCCGATCTCGTAGCCGAAGCGGACCCGCAGGCTGGCGTTCTTGTAGGGCGTCAGGTCATAGACGACCTTCGTCCAGGCCGAGTCGCGGACGCCGGGGTACGCCCCCGACTCGAAGAGCACCTTCCAGCGGACGCCGTCGTAGACCTCGACACGGTTCGTCATGTGGGGCGCCTCATCGCTGTTCAGGAGACGCCAGAACGTCAGGTACACGCCGCCCGCGACATCGGCGTTGACGACCGGGCTCGTCAGGTAGAAGTACGGGTGGACACCGACGGGCGCGTTCCCTCCGATGACCACGCCGGCCACCCCGTTGTCCGACGTCGCCGTGTGATCGAGCGCCGGATCGGCGTGCCCGTAGGTCTGGCCGGTTGACGCCTTCGCCGCGCCGATCTGCCAGGTCGGACCGAGCTCCCACCCGGCCGCGTCGCTCTCGAACGTATCCC
The DNA here is from genome assembly GCF_051525235.1 of Sorangium sp. So ce124. Lineage (NCBI taxonomy): Bacteria > Pseudomonadati > Myxococcota > Polyangiales > Polyangiaceae > Sorangium > Sorangium sp. So ce124. The sequence goes on along the minus strand of NZ_CP150312.1, from coordinate 1,226,462 downwards.
GGAAATAGACCACCGGCGCCGCCGCGGCGGCGCCGCCCTGACAGACGCCAGCCAGGCAGGACTCCCCCACGGTGCACGAGTCGCTGTCAACGCAGAGCCCGCCATCGGCGACCGGGCGCGCCGTGCACACCCCGGACTCGCTGCAGACGCCGCGCGTGCAACCGATCGCCTGCGAGGGGCACGACTCTCCGGGGGTGGGGATGGAAATACAGGCGCCGCTCTCGTCACAGACGCCACGATTGCACTCGTCGGTCCCAGAGAGGCAGGCGCCGCCCGGTCCGATCGGCTCAGCATAGCAATTGCCAGAGCCCGGATCGCAGGCGCCATCGTTGCACCCGACGCTCAGCGCGCTGCAGTCCTTCGGGACGCCCCCCTCGCAGCGGCCGCTCTGGCAGGTCTTGCCGACCATGCAGAGATCGCCGGAGTCCGCGCACGGCGCCCCCTCGTTCCCCGGAACCGCCTCGCACGCACCGGAGGCAGGGTCGCACGCACCAACATGACAGGAGTCCGGCACGTGGAAGAAGAAGCAGTCCCGCGGGGTCCCGACGCAGGCGCCGTCCAGGCACGCCGCGTCGAGGAGACAGCGGTCTTCCGTCGCGCACGGGGCCCCGTTCGCCCTCGGCTCCACGCCGCAGCGAGGAGCGCCGCCCGCGTCGACGCACGTGACCACGTGACAGGCGTCCGGCGCGAGGCCGCAGTCTTCCTGGGCACCGCCCTGACAGACACCCTCCTCGCACACCTCGCCGACCGTGCAGGCGTCCCTGTCGTCACAGGGCTCCCCGCCCGCGCTGGGGACGAGCTCGCAATCGCGCGTCGCCTCGTTGCACACGGCCACGACGCATTGCGATGTCGGAACGAGCGAGCAGTCGATCCGGCACGGCGCGCCGTCCCCGCCTGCGCCGCCCCCTCCGCTCGAGACAGCCGCCCCAGCGGCGCCGCCGGCCCCCGCCGGGCCCGAGCTGCCCGCGGATGTCGCAGTCGAACAGCCGAGATCCGTCAGGGCGACAGCGGAAAGTACCCATGGAATCCACCTAGTCATGTTCGCCTCTTTCCAGCAAGCGTGACGCACCTCGTGGGAATTACGCGTCCATCGCGGCTGCGCAAGGAAACATGATGTTCCCGCGCGCGAGCACCCGGAACGGTCGGCGCGATCAGCGACGAGCGAAGACACCGAGCCCCGCCGCGCCGACGAGCGCGCGAGACCCTGCGAGAGCGACGAGAGCTGCGACAAGCGACGAGAGCCGTGACAAGCAGCGAAAGACAAGAGAGCAACGACAGCGCGACACGAGCCAGGCTTACAAACCGGAGAGCCCCTATCGCGCCTCGATCGAGATACGCATACACTGACGAGATCGTCTCGGAGCTCGGCCATCCCTCGATAGACAGACCACTTCGCGCGTGGAGCCCCGCGGCCCCGACCCACGTCGCACCCATTTCCAGAGGAGCGCAGAGATGTCCTTCCGACGTCATTTCGTGTTTGCCCCTATCCTCGTCGCCGCCGGGATCGCGGCTCAGTCGGGCGGCTGCGCGGCCACCGAGGACGAGAAGCCCGCGCGCATCCCCCGGCCGGATGACGCCGCGAGCGGCGGCGACGGCGGCTCGTTCGGCGTGAGCAGCGCGAGCGGAGACACGTCGCTCGGCGAGGGGGGAGGGCTCGGCGGCGCCGGCGAGGGCGGCCTCGGGGAGGGGTCCTCCTGCGCCCAGGCGAGCGCGGAGGCCACGCTCCTGCCGCTCGATATGCTCATCCTGCTCGACCGATCCGGCAGCATGCTCGGCTCGAAATGGGTCGGCGTCACGAACGCGCTCTCGGCGTTCGTCACCGACGCCGCCTCGGCCGGGATGAACGTGGGACTGACCTACTTCCCGCTGAGCAGCAACGGGCAGAGCGACTGCAACCACACGAGCTATGACGAGCTCGCGGTCGCCATCGGCGAGCTGCCGCTGAACACGCAGGAGCTCACCGCCTCCATCCAGAGCACCTCGCCGGGCGGCGGGACGCCCATGCGGCCGGCGCTCCAGGGGGTGCTCACGAACGCGACCGCCTACAAGGACGCGAACCCTTCTCACAAGGTGATCGTCGTGCTCGCGACCGACGGCGATCCCTCGGGCTGCTCCGGAAACACCGTCGCGAGCACCGCGGAGATGGCGCAGAGGGCCCTCCGCTACAACGGCGTCCAGACCTACGTCATCGCGGTGCAGGGCTCGACGCTCACCAACCTGGACCAGATCGCCGACGCCGGCGGGACGACCCGCGCGTTCGACGTCACGGCGGACATCACGGCGTTCTCGGCGAAGATGGCCGAGATCCGCGCGTCGGCGCTCCCGTGCGAGCTCCTCATCCCCGCGCCGCCTGCGGGCGCGGTCCTCGACACGAGCCGGGTCGCTGTCAGGTTCGCGCCCGAGGGCGCGAGCCCGCTGGAGGTCCCGAAGGCGGACGACGCAGGGGACTGCGGCACGGGGCCGGGCTGGTATTACGACGACGAGGCGCTCCCGAAGAAGATCATCCTCTGCCCCGCGTCCTGCACGACGGTGCAGCACGAGGTGCGCGCGGAGCTCGACGTGCTCTTCGGGTGCGCGCCGACGCTGAACTGAGCCGGGCGGGCCCCTTCCCCGCCGCCCGGGCGGGGCTCACGGCCGCTTCGGCGCCTGCGTCTTCAGCGCGTCGAGCGCCGCGAGGAGCTCGGCCTCGGTGAACGGGAGCCTCGCGAGCGCCGCCTGCTCGTCGGCGAGCGCGAGCTCTATCTCGCGCTGCGCGTCGCGGGCGCGGAGGACCCACGCCGACGACTCCCCGGTGCGGTCGCCGAGGCGCACGGTGCCGGCGAGCATCTTCTGCCCCTTCTCCAGGAGCACGCGGTAGCGCAGGCGCATCGCCCCCTCGAACAGCTGCCTCTCCCTCGGGGTGTCGGCGCTCCGCGGCGGCGGGACCTGCATCACGTCGCGGTGGAGCTCCTTGTAGAGCTGCCCGATGCGGTAACCCGCCATCGCCGACCAGTGGGCGTCGAGGCTGCGCATGGCCTCGGTGTAGGCGCTCTGCGCGTCGAGCAGGCCCTGGCAGCGGCGCTCGAGCGCCTCGGCGAAGCTCGCCGGCACCGGCACGAAGGTGATCGCCTCGCTCCGGCGCCGCCGCACCTCGCCGAGCGCGAAGCTCACCTGCGCGAGCTCGATCGACGGCTTGCCGGACTCGCCCAGCCGGTGCTCCTCGATGAGATCGCGCGCGAGCGCGACCTGGCGCGCCGCCTCATCCACGAGATCCTGCTCGACAAGGCCGAGCGCGAGCGCGCCGCGCGCCTCGATCGCCTCCAGCACGCTCAGATCGCCGAAGCGGAGCAGGCGGCGCGACACCTCGACGAGCTCGGGCCACCGCTCGAGGGCCGCCGCCGCGCGCGAGAGCCGGAAGAGCGCGCCGCGCGCGACCGCGTGGTCCGGGAAGCGCTGCGCGACCTCGCGGTAGCGCTCGGCCGCGAGCGCGCGGTCGCCGAGCGCCTCGTGCGCGAGGCCGGCGTTGAAGAGGCTCGGCGGCGCGACCTCGCCGCCCGGCGCGAGGCGGGCGAGCCGCTCGAACAGGGGCGCCGCCTCACGCGCCTTGTCGGCCAGGAGCAGCGCGCGCGCCCGCTCGAACTCCGCCGCAAGCTCGGCGTCCGAGTAAGGCGACACGACGACCGGCGCGAGCTCGACCGGCGCGCGCGCCGAGGCCGGCTGCGGCGATCGCGCCCGCGCCGGCACGGTGGCCTGCGAAGTGCATCCGCCCAGGACGACCGCAAGGGCCAGGAGGGCGACCGAGGTGGCGCTGGAACTCGACATTGCCGGGGAAGAATAGCCCCGCGCTCGAGGTTGTTCCGCAACGTGCATGGACGGAGAGTCCGGCCCGGCCGTCTGGGACACCGGTGGATTGCTGTACGCCTTAGGGCAATCCCTGGCTACAACGGCCGCTCTGTGAAATTGCAGAATGGCCTCGCCCGACAAAATGCCTGCATGGATCCGCCATGTTGCGGTAATCTCGCATTCGTTCATCAGGCCGCTGTCTCGGCGTGTAGCACGGTCGGCGGCGGTCTCCTCTCCAGCGACGATCAGGACGAGGGCTTCTGTTGTGGGCCCTCGAAGGCATCACGGCCCCGTTGTGGGGCCTTGGAGGTGGGCACATGAAGCATCAGATGATCTCTCCTCGCGCGGTGACTGCAGTCGGCCCGGAGCAGCGGCTGAGCATGGTGGAAGCGCGTCATCGCGAGCTCGACTCGCGCCTCAGGCAGCTGGGTCGACGGGCGTTCCTGACACCGGGGGAGAGAATGGAAGCTGCCCAGCTCAAGAAGCACAAGCTCGCCGCGAAGGACGAGATCGAATCCCTGCGCCGGCGGTTGTCGTAGCGAGCGACCCCTAGCCGACCCTCGATCCTGCGCCACATACGGCGCACCCCCGCCCCTTTCCGTTCCATTCCAGACATCCAGCGCGCCAACGCAATGGGCCGCTCGCACGCTGTGCACGCCGCACGGCTATGGACGCGCTGCAGGGACGCGCGCACGCCCGATCGCCACGGCGGATGCACCGGCGGGGGCGCGCGCACGCCGCGGGAGGCTCGCACCCGATTCGATGCCCGCGAGGCGCGACGTGCGAGGGCGCCTGCGCGCTGCGGTCAGAGCGCGGGCGCCGACGGCTCGGACGGCGGCTCCTCGGGCGATGCGGGAGCGTCGGTCTGCGGCGCGGCGCCCCCCTCGGGCAGCGCCTCGGCACCGCCGTACACGTCGCGGTTGAGGTCCGCGAGGGTCTCGGTCAGGCGGTTCTTCTGCTCGCTGGTGATGCCGCCGGGGGCCTGCTTCTCGGTCGCCGCGGCGAGCCCGAGCCAGTGGCGCGCGTTGTCGCGGTAGCCCTTGCGCGGATCGGCGACGCCGGTGCCCTGCGGCGCCAGGTCGGCCAGGCGGTAGTCCGTCATGCCCCGGAGGTAGGCGTACTGCGCCCGCTCCGGGACCGAGAACGAGTCCTGATCGTTCTCGAGCACCCGGAACAGCGCCAGCGCCTGCTCGAACCGGTTTGCCTCGTAGTGGCTGCGGGCGCGATCGAGATCCTGCGTGTAGGTCGCGCAACCCGACGCAAGGGCGAAGGACGAGAGAAGGAGGACGCACGGGACGAGGCGGCGCATGCGCGCAGGGTATCTCCCGCGTCGCCGGGCGATCAAGCACGAAGGCAGCGCACCACACACCACGCGCCACGCCGGCCGCTGACGCGCGCCGTCGTGCGCCGCTCCGCATCCAGCGGATCGCCGTCAGCGCAGGAGCGTCGCGGCGAGCACGCCGCTCACCGCGAGCAGCGCGATCGCCAGCAAGACGACCGCCCAGACGAGGCCGCGCGCGGGCGCAACAGGGCGCGCGGCCGCGACCGGGCCCGGCCCCGTCGCCGACGACAGGGGGGCGACCGGGGGCTGCGGCGCAGCGGCGACCGGGGGCTGCGGCGCAGCGGCGACCGGGGGCTGCGGCGCAGCGGCGAGCGGCGCCCGCCCGTCGCCCGAGGGCAAGGCCACCGTGTCGGCCGTCTCCCACACCCCGGCAGGGGGCCGCACGGCCGAGGGCGGCTTGCCGTCCGGCAGGCCCGCGGAGGAGCCGCGATCCATCGAGTCGGCGACGCCCGACGCCACCATGAACGCCTCGGAGAGCTCCCGGGCCGAGGCGAAGCGCGCGTCCGGCTCGACGGCGAGCGCCTTCCGCATCCAGGCCTCGACCTCCACCGGGATGCCAGCGCCCGGCGCCGCCGCGGACAGCGCGGGCGGGGGCGTCCCCAGGATCTTGGCGATGAGCGGCCCGAGCGCCGGGGCGGTGAAGGGACGTGCCCCCGTGAGACACTCGAAGACCACGACTCCCAGGGACCAGAGATCGGACCGGTAATCGACGCTCTTCAGGCCTTTCGCCTGCTCCGGGCTCATGTAGTAAGGCGTCCCGAGGAGCGCCCCCGTGCGCGTGGGATCCATCCCGGTGATGGCGAGCGCGTCTGTCACCTTCGCCACGCCGAAGTCGAGGATCTTGACGATCTCCCCATCATCCTCGCGCGCGATGAAGATGTTCTCCGGCTTGATGTCGCGATGGACGAGCCCGACCTCGTGGGCGCGCGAGAGGGCGCGGCAGATATGAGAGACGATCTTCGCCGTCTCCGCCGGCGTCAGGCGCCGGCGCGCGGAGAGGCGATCGCGCAGGCTCTCGCCTGCCAGGCACTCCATCGCGATGTACGGCAAGCCATCGTCGGTGAGCCCATGGTCGAGCACCTTGACCACATGGGCGCTGCGGATCCGCGCCGCGATCTGCGCCTCACGATCGAAGCGGGCCCGGGCGGTCGCGTTCTTCGCGGCCTCGACGTCGATGAGCTTGATGGCCACCGGCGTGCGCAGCGACAGGTGCTCTGCCAGCCACACCGAGCCCATCCCGCCCCTGCCGAGGAGCCGGGCAAGGCGGTACTTCCCGGCGATGCGTTGACCTTCCATGGCCGGCAGCAGGGTAACGCGCTGCGCGCTCGCCGTCAGTACGGGAGTTGGTCGACGATCCCCCTCGCTTGCGTCGTCGGCGCCGACGGCGGCGGCGGTGTCGCTGATGTCGCCGGTGTCGCCGGCGCCTTCAGCGTGCCAGAGAGCGCTCTCGGTGAGGGCCGCCTGGACGACGGCGCCGCGGAGGGCGCGACGCCTGCAACGGCAAGGTCATCCCGAGCGGGAAGGGGCGGGGGCGGCGAGCTCGACATGGATGCTGGAGGCGCCGCGACCGCCGCGGGCGGCGGCTGCACCGCCGCTTCCGCCGAGGCGGGGACCGGAGCGGCAGGCCCGTCCGCCGTCGGGCGGCGGAGCGCAGCGAACGCGGCCACGAAGGCCACCACGAGGAGCGCCGCGACCGCGACGACCCTCGACGGCGATCTCGCGCGCCCGTCGGAGGCCGCGAGGGGCGGGGGCGCCGCGACGGCTCCCGAGCTCGGAGACGCGGCGAGCGGCGCGAGCGCGCCGACGACCTTGCCTCCAGCGAGCGCGCCCGCCGACGTGGGATCGGCGTAGCGGCCGAGGACCTCGACGAGCGGCCCCAGATCGTCGAGCCGATCCTCGCGCCGCTTCTGCAGGCAGCGGTCGAGCACCCCGGCGACGTCCGCGGGCAGGTCGGGCACGGCCGAGCGGATCGACGGCACCTCGCGCTGCAGGAACGCCGTGTACATCTCGCCGAGGTTCTCGAACTCGAGCGGCCTCCGGCCGGTGAGCGCCTCGAAGAGGATGACGCCCATCGCCCAGATGTCCGCGCGATGATCGATGTCCTTCTCGCTCATCGCCTGCTCGAACGACATGTAGTGAGGCGTCCCGAGGATCGAGCCGGTGCTCGTGTTGCCTCCCTGCGTCTCCGAGCTGATGGAGGTCGGGTCGAGCACCTTGGCGATCCCGAAGTCGAGCACCTTGGGCACGCACCCGCCGGCCTGCGGCTCCGAGAGGAAGATGTTGTCCGGCTTGAGGTCGCGGTGCACGATCCCCTTCTCGTGCGCGGCGCGGAGCGCGGAGGCGACCGGCGCGAGCAGGCGCGCCGCCTCGTACAGCTGCAGCGCGCCCCTGCGCTTGCGCAGCCCGGAGAGCGGCTCGCCGCGGAGCAGCTCCATGACCATCACGGGCGTGTGGTCCTCCTCCTCGAAGACGTCGAGCACCTCGATCACGTTCGGGTGCTGGATCGCGGTCGCCGCCTTGGCCTCGCGGAGGAAGCGCCGGGTCTGCGCGGCGTCGACGACGCCGCGGATCATCTTGAGCGCGACGTCGCGCCCGGTGCCGACGTTCCTTGCCGCGTAGACCTCGCCCATCCCGCCGCGGCCGATGGGGCGCTCGATCCGGAAGCGCCCGGCGATGATCTTGCCGGCCGGGAGGGAGCCCTGGAGATCGTCCGACACGAGCGGCAGCGTACCGTGGTTCCCGGCCAGACGCAGCGGTTCGCGGTCGCGGGCCGGCCCCGATCCGCGGCAGCGCGGTCACATCGACTGCGCGCAGCGGAAGCCGGTGGCCGGATTGAACGCCGACGCCCTCTCATGGCTGCGCGCCGTGGCCCGGGCCCCCAGCTTGTAACCCGACCAGGAGCTCCCGCGATAAGAGAAGCTCGGCGCCGCGCCGGGCGCGGGCTCGCGACACACCGGATCGACGAGGAGCGGCCCGGCCGACTGCCAGCAAGGCGCGGTATAGGGAGCGAAGGTGTCGGCCACCCACTCGGACATGCTCCCGGCGAGGTTCCGGATGCCGAGGGCGGTCACGTCGCTCGGGGCTCCTCCGGCGACAGGCCCCCAGGGCACCGGCGCGTCGAGCGGGCGACAGCCGGAGTTCTCGAACACGCCTTGGTCGACCTCCCCGCTGCGCCGGCCCCTGCCGAGGAGCGCCATCGCGCAGAGATCCCCGCCGTTGCCCCAGGGATAGGCGGTCTCGTCATCGAGGTTGCCGGCCGCAACCTCCCATTCAGCCTCTGTGGGGAGCCGCAATCCCCGCGCGGAACAGGCCTCCTCCGCCAGCGCGTGGGTGACGCAGTTGACGGGCAGCGCGTCGTTCGCGCCGTCGGACGCGCCGAGGTACGTGCAAGCGCCCAGGTCCGACCCCGGCGCGTCGAGGTCCCTGGCAACGGGCTCTGACCGGATCTGCCCTGTCGCCACGAGCTCCCGGACGGTGCCCACCGTCACCTCGTCCGCGTCGACGGCGAACGCGCCGAGCTGCACGAGGCGCTCGGGCTGGCTCAGCTCGTCGAGATCGACGGTGTAACCGGGTCGCGGCGTCCCGAGAAGGAAGACCCCTCCGGGCACACACACCATCCCCGCCGGCGCCGGCCCCTGGCAGGGTACCGGCGCCGCGCTCGGCCAGGAGCCGGGCTCTGGCCGGGCCTCGACCTCGGACAGCAGCGGGAGCACCGGCTCCGGCGCGAGCACGCCCGCCTCCGGATCGCAGGTCGCGCGCTGCTCGGGGAGGCTCGGGACGCCGAAGCAGCGCATGGACAGATCGAGGGCGACGCGCGTCTCGCCGTCGAGCGGCGGGAGCCTGGCCACGGCGTCAATCAGCGCAGGACCGCGGGGGAGGCCGTCGGGGCCCGCCTGCTCGGCCCGGTAGAGCCGCGCGCGTACCCGCACGGCGGCGCCTTCCTCCCGCGGGACCACGCCGAAGCTGACGGGCAGGCTGTCCGGCCCATCCACCCCGATGAGCCGCATGCACCCGGTGCATATCGCGCCCTCGCCCATCACCTCGAGCAGCAGGTGATCGCCGAAGCGGGGCGCCGGTGCGTCCGTGGAGACGCTGACGAGCCACTGGCGAGGCTCGGGCTCGCACGCCGAGAGCGCCGGGAGCAGAAGCCCGGCGGCCGCGAGCGCCGCCGACAGGCAACGAGCCGTCACGGCGCACCTCCTGCGTAGACGCACCGGAAGCCGTGCAGCGAGTCCAGGACATCACCTCTCCGGAACGCGGGCCTGGTGTTCGCGGGGCCGCTGGCCCAGTCTCCGCCGCGGGCGGCATGGGCGTTGATGCCGTCATCATCGCAGCGGGGCTCGACGAAGATCCCGGGCGCGCTCCAGCAGCCCTCTCCGTACGGAACCAGCTTGTCGGCGCACAGCTCGCTCAGGCTCCCGCCGAGATCCAGGACGCCATCCCTGGAGCTGTCGCCCAGGCCACCGCACGCCGCCGAGGGCCGATGCGAGCCGACCTCCTCCGGCCCCGGATCGCCAGGGCACAGCGTCCCCCGCCCGGCGCTCGCCGTGCAGCACGCGGGAGACGTGTCACCCCACGGATAGATCCGCCCCTGGCCTCGACCCCGCGCGGCGTGCTCCCACTGCGCCTCCGTCGGCAGATCACCGCCGCTCGCTCTGCACGCCTCCCGGGCGAGGCGCCACGAGATGCAGTTGAGGGGATACCCATCGTTCGCGCCGTCGGCGGCGCCCAGCCAGCGGCAGTCTGCGAGCCCCGCCCTGCTCGGATCAGGCCCGGCGAGGTCATCGCCCTCCGCGTGGAGGAGCCCCTCGTTCAGCAGCGCACGGAAGCGACCGACAGTGAACTCCGTCCTGTCCATGAAGAACGGGCCCACATGCACCGGCCGCGGCGGCACGACCGAGACGTAGCTCTGCTCGTCGACGCCGGCGAGCTCGGCCTGGCCGAGGACGCTGAATCCGCCGGGGATGCAGACGGCATCGGCGCCCTCGGGCGCGGCGCCGCAGGGGATCTCCCGCGCGCGCGACCACGTGCCGGCGCGCGTCGCGACCATCTCTGCCTCCGATCCGACGAGGACGCCATCCGACGGGGCCGCCGTGCGCCTGGAGGCGTCGATGCACGTGTGCGGCGGCTTGCGCAGCGACGCGGGCACGCCCAGGCAATCGGCCGAGAGCACGAGTTGCACCGTCTCCACGCCGGACACGGGGAGCGCGACCTCGATCAGCCGGTCGATGGCAGCCTCTGGCGGAGGATCGATGGTCGAGAACACCCTCCCCTCGATGGAGTCCTTACCCCGCGTCGCGACGGCGCCGCGGAACGCCCGGATGCGCAGGCGGAGCACGGCGCTCCCCTCCTCCGGCGCGGCCACCCCGAAGGAGAACGGCCAGGACGAAGGGTCCGGCAGGACGAAGTTCGCCGTGCAGTCGACGTCATCGATGCAGCCGGGGCGCCACGCTTCGTCGAACCCGTCGATACGCACCGTATCGATGACCGCCTCCGGAGAGATGGAGGGGTCCGCCAGGAGCTGCGCGGCGACCGGCGCGTCGGTGTCCACGACGACGAGGAGCTGCCGGCGCTCTCGCTCGCCGCAGGAGGCGGATAGCCCAGCCGCAGCGAGCACGGAGAGGATCGAGAGCGCGCGTGTCGGTTCGACCACCTGCGGCCTTTCGCCTTTCTCGTTTCTCGTTGCCGCCCGACAGGACCCAGGAGTAGTCTCCTCGCTATCATCGAGGAGCGGCGAGGCCAAGAGGGTTCTTTCGCTGCTTCACCCGAATCACGCCAATCACCCGAATTACCCGAGCATCGCTCTGCCGCTCGCGAGGAGATTGTATGTCGTGGGTCACCCGGCCAGTGCTCGCCGCGCTCTCCGTAGCCCTCGCGGCGGCCCTCTCCCCCGCATGCGACGGCGATTCCCCATCCGAAGCTCCGGGAGCGGCGGCGAGCACGGGATCGGGCGCCGGCGGCGGCAGCGGTGGTGGCGGCGGTGAGGCCACGTACGGCGCGAGCGCGTGCGGCACGTGCGTCGAGCAGACAGCGTGTTTGTCCCAGGTGAACGCCTGCGCGGCCGACCCGGGCTGCGCCGCCTACCTCGACTGCCTCGACGCTTGTCCGCTGGGCCCCAGCGGGGACGCGGACATCGCGTGCGAGCAGGCGTGCCCGCCCGTCACCGGCTCTCTCGGCCAGAGCGCGAAACAGGCCTTCATCGACTGCCGCCTCTCCGGCCCGGGCGCGGCGTGCGCCGGTTGCGGTCAGATCCCCGCCCCGACAGACCCGGATTTCAACCAGACGTGCTCGCCGTCGACGGATCCGAACACGTGCTATCGGTGCGAGGACGAGCGCTGCTGCGAGACCTACCAGGCGTGCAAAGACGACCAGGATTGCCAGGACCTTGTCACGTGCGTCAAGGCGTGCGCCGAGGACCCGGACGAGGCGGCGTTCTCGCCGTGCGAGAGCGCGTGCTACCAGGCTCACACCGCAGGTTACGCCGCCTACAGCCACCGGATGGCGTGTATGCAGTACTTCTGCTTCGACGACGACGCTTGCGGCAACGAGCCGCTGGACCCCTGCGTCAAGTGCCAGAACCTGCACTGCGCCGATGAGATGGCGGCTTGCCAGCACGAGATCGAGTGTGCGTTGCTGGACAACTGCCAGGTCCCGTGTGACGTCGCGGACCAGGCCTGTCTCCTGGAGTGTGACGCCATGTTCCCGGACGCGGTGGCGACCCACAAGGCCGCGCTCGATTGCGCGCTCGCCAACTGCGAGATCGCTTGCGCCGGGACGGACTGAGGAGAGACGGCCAGGGACGAGGGGTACGATGCGGACGCGATGGATGCTGGGTGGCTTGGTCGTGGCGGCGCTCGATCTCTCGACGGCCGGGGGCGCGCGCGCCGAGGTGCCGGGTCCGGCGGCGCCGGCAGAGGCGCCGGCGATCGATGAGCGCACCGCGCGCGGCAGGGCGGCGTTCCTGCTCGGCGTGCAGCGATCGAAGGACGCGCAGTGGGGCGAGGCGCTCGCCGCCTTCGAGGAGGCGGCGGCGGCGCGGGACGCGCCCATCGTCCAGTACAACATCGGCTTCTGCGAGCGCGCCCTGGGCCGCTACGTCGCCGCACGCCGCACCTTCCGCCGCGTCCTCGCGGGCACCGAGGGCCTCGCGGCCGCGCAGATCAACGACGCCAGGGCGTTCGTCGCCGAGCTGGATCAGCTCGTGGTCCGGGTGGCGGTCACGCTGGATCCCCCGGGCACCCCGCTGACCGTCGACGGGCGCGCGCTCCGGCCGGCCACCGACGATGGGACCCGGGTCTTCGTGACGCTCCCCGGGTCTGCCGAGCGCGCGGCGGCGCCGGTGGAGAAGACCTTCACCGTGGAGCTCGATCCCGGGGTCCATCTCTTCCGCGCGGCGCGGCCAGGGCGCCAGGATGCGTTCGTCCAGAAGACCTACCGGCCGGGGGAGAAGGCGACGCTCGATCTGCACCTCGACATCCTGCCCGCACGCGTGGCCGTGCGCGCGGAGCCGGCGCAGGCGCTCGTGCGTGTGGACGGCCGCGAGGCCGGGCTCGCGCCCATCGACATCGAGCGACCGCCGGGGAAGTACAGGATCGAGGTGGTGCGGGACGGGTTCGAGACGTACGCGGCGACGCTCGATCTGCACGCGGGGCAGCGGGCGGATATGACGGCCAAGCTGATCCATGTGCGGCCGTCGCTGTGGACGCGGTGGTGGTTCTGGACGGGCGCTGCGGCGGTGGTGACGGGAGGCGTGGTGCTGACGTACGCGCTGACGCGGCCGGAGCCGGACTACAACGGGGGCAGCCTGAACTGGGTCGCGGAGCCGGCGGCGATCAGGTGGTGAGGGGCCAGGGCGCGCGCGTGTCGCCTCCGAAACGGCAGCCGTGAGATCCGCGCGGCGCCGGCTTGTTCCTAGGACCGAGCAGCGGCTCACCCCCCGAGCCGCCTCCCGAGGAGCCGCGCCGCGAGCTTCCGCAGCCAGTCCGCCCGCCGCGCGTCGGGCGCGACGAGCCGCCCCGTGCGCGCGGCCTCCAGGATCGCGGCCGTCTCCGGCGTCGGGTCGGCGCACGCCTGCAGCACCCGGAAGACCGTCGCGTCCTCGTGCGCGACGCCCGCCTCCTCCACCCAGGCGTCCACCGACGCCGCGAACGCAGGATCCCCGGGGAACGGCTGCTCGACCGCGTTGCTCGGGCCGAGCCCGTTGATGCCGCCGATCACGAGGTCCTTGCGATCCTTGTAGGTCAGCCCCGCGAGCTCCTCGGGCAGCAGCGGGCGGCCGATCCAGATGTCCTGCACGCCCATGCCGAGCGGGAACTCGAGCCGCCGCTCGAGCGGCTCCGGCGGCAGCGCGCCGGAGAAGCGCACAGGCACCACCGGGACGCCCACCGCGAGCGCCATGTCGATGAACGAGCCGCTCATCTTGCGCACCGGCGTGCGGCACTCGAGCGACCGCGTGCCCTCGACGTGCACCATCACGCCCTTGCCAGCCCCCTGCATCTCGGCCCCGAGCTCGGCGATGATGGTCCCGAGCGACGCCTTGTCCTCGCGGTCGAAGTACGTGATCACCTTCGGATCGCGCGCGCCAGGATACGCGAAGCAGTGCGCCAGCATCGTGCCGAGCCACGTCGTCCGGTGCTCGGCCTTGGCCAGAGTGACCGTCGAGACCTCCGTCAGGCCGGACACGGCGATGCCGAACAGCAGCGACTCCACGCCGACCTGGTGGTTGCCGAGGTAGAGCAGGCTCCGGCCCTTCACGGCGCCGAACGCCGCGGGATCGACGACGTGCACCCGGCGGATGAACCGCTCGATGAGGCCGAAGTACAGGTCCTCCGCCGGCCACCGGCCGATGCCCATGGCCGCGCCCCAGTAGCGGCGGACCGGCGCGATGTCGATCACGGGCGGGCCCGCGTCGCGGACCACGACCTCGGAGCCCTCGCGCGCCACGGTGAACGGCCAGCGCGTCAGCGGCTGCGCCGACGAGACGCCGGCGAGGGACACGGTCGACGGGTGCACGCCCGCGCGCCGCGCGACGTGATCCTTCACCGCCGCCGCCTCGACGAGGTCGCCCGACGCGGCGTAGAGCTGCGCCACGGTGCCGGGCATCCAGTCCATCGTGCGCACGTCGGCGGGGCTGCAGCGCGCCTCGCCCGACGCCGCGTCGACGCGCGAGACGGCGAGGTCGACCGGCGCGCGATCGCGCAGGAACGCCCGGCGGATCCCGGGAGGCGCGCCGCCGATCGGCCCCTGCGGGAGCAGCACCTCGACAAGCCGGAGCTCCAGCCAGACGCGCTCTCCCGCCGCGGCCCCGACCTCGGCCCCGGCCTGCGCGATGGCCTGCACCCGGAACGAGACGAAGCGATCGTCGCGGCCCTCGTAACGCACCTCCACGCGCACCGGCGACCCGGGCGCCGGCCCGTACACGCGGAGCGACGGGATGCGCGACGGGAACGCGATCTGGGCGGGCGGGCACCCTGGATCCCACAGCGACAGCCGGTCGTGCGGGATGGTGTGGGTCAGCGCGTCGAGCATGCCCTGGTGCAGCGTCCCGGGAGGCACCGAGCCCCTCCGGGGGTCCAGCACCGCCGACGAGCCACGCGCACCGAGCCTGAGCGCGGTCAGGTACTGGAACGCAGGGCCGTGGAACAGCGTCCCCGCCGCGTACGGATCGTCCGCCTCGGGCGCGTCGAGCGCCGGCTCCGGCGCCGGGGCGGGCGGGTATTCACGGGCCACCCGAACGCGGCCGGTGCACACGGGCTCGAACCGCGAGAGCGCCGGGTTCGATGCCTCGCGCCACGCGAGCAACCGGACATCGAGGACGTCGCCCGAGCCGGTCGCCTCGGCCTTGACGCGCACCGGCCCCGGCACGGGCAGCCAGCGCTGCACCACCACGTCCTCCACGGCCACGACCACGCTCCCCGGGCGCGCCCGCAACGCTGCGCCGGCCAGCCGGTCGACCATGCTCATCCCGGGGAGCGCCGGGAGCGTCCACGTGGGGCGATGGTCCGCCACCCACCCGTCCGGGTCCAGCACCTCCTCGGCATCGTCGAGCGCCGGCGCCGGCGCGGCCTTCGCCGCGGGCGGCTCCTGCGGGCGCAGGCGAGGGCTCCCGCCCACGGCGCCGGGGAGCGACGCGAGGCGGCGCGCGCTCGCGCGCGGGTCGAAGCCGACGTCGCGCCGCGCTCGGGGCGAAGCGCCGTCGACGATCCGCACGCCGAGCGTCGCGCCGTAGATGCGCAGGCCGTCCACCCAGAGGTAGGACTCGGCGATAACGTAGGGCCCGCGATCGTCGCGGCCGACCTCGAGGATGTCGGTGTCGACCGTCACCCGCCGGCTGGCCGGCAGCACCTGGCCCCGGTACCGCCAGGAGTGCTCGTGCCCCGTCATCACGGGCTCGAACCGCGGATCGCGCAGGCCCGCGTGGAGGTCCTGGTGCAGCATCCAGAACTGGATCGTCTGCAGCATCGCCTCGATGCCGAGCGAGCCTGGCTGCACGGGATCGCCAAGGAAATGGGCCTTGAAGAACCACTCCGACGCGTGGACGTCCCGCCGCGCGCGGAGCCGGCCGAGCCCCTTCCGGCCGCCGGCCTGCCACAGGCCGTCGATCCGGTCGATCATCAGCAGCGACGGCCGCGCGAGCCCGAGCTTGCCGCCGCAGTACCGCGCGGGGCGCTCGCGGAGATCGACCTCGAAATCGGACGGCTCATCGAGCGCGGCGACCTCCTCGGGCCTCGGCGGGATCCCGATCTGCGTCGCGAGCGCGGCCTTCGGGAAGAAGCCGAACACCGTGTCGAGCTCGTACACCCGCGCGCCGCCGAGGCTGCATTCGACCCGGAACGAGAGGATGATCATGCCGCCCGACCGGGACATGTTCGTGAGCCGCGACCTGGTGCGCAGCGCGCTCACTGCCGGCGCCGGCGCCGGCAGGACCTCGGCGTGCAGCGTGCCCTTGCCGTCGAGGTTGCGGAAGTACAGCGCGCCGTCGGTCGAGAGCGCGCAGCCGGCGTAGCTCGCGAGCCAGCCGCACGTCTGGAGCGCGGCCTCGAGCACCACCGCGAACGGCATCGTGAGGCTCGCGTTCTCGTCGAAGTACCACGCGTCCTCCGGGACGTCGTACTCGACCTCGACCTCGGCGCCGGCCTTCATCGCCGCCATGGGGCGCGAGACCGACAGGACCCGGCTCATGAAGTGGTACGGCGGCCCCGGGAGCCGGGCGACGTGCTGTCCCCCGTCGAACCTGCGGTAGAGCGGGCCGAACGCGTCCGACGGCCTGCCCCAGGCGCACGAGAGCAGGCTCCGGTAATCGAGCGGGAAGCCGCCGGCGTCTGCAGGAGCGCCGTCCGGCGGCGGCGCGCCCGTCTCGGACCAGGGGACGCGCGCGACCGGCACCGGCTCGACGTGGCCGTCGAGCAGCTCGGGCGCGCTCGTCAGCGGCCAGTCGGGGCTGAGGCGCAGGCCCACGCGGCGGGCGTGGAACGCCTTGAGGCCGTCGACCGTGCACAGGAAGTCGGCGAACACCGTCGGGCACGGGCCGTCGTGGACCTCCTCGACGAACACCTCGTAGGTGAGCACGCGGCTCGTCGGGACCACCTGGCCGCGGCAGCGGAGAAGGTAGGGGATCTCCGGCACGGGCTCGAAGCGGAAGCCGTCCGCGTCCACCGTGAAGCCCATGGCCGCCATGTAGAACGCGAGCGCCTGCAGGCAGCCCTCGAACATGAGCGTCCCCGGCATGCAGGGGTCGTCCTTGAAGTGGCCCTCGAAGTACCAGCCGTCCTTCGTGATCGGCAGCGTGGCCCGGAGATAGCCGCGCTTCCACGGGCCGCCCGCCGGGTCGAACACGTCGACGCGATCAAAGAACAGCATGGGCGGCGCGCTGATCCGCGGCGTCCTGACGTGGGTGCTCAAACGATCGAAGGCGGGGCCGAACGCCGCCGCGCCGTCGCCGGCCGCGAACGCGAGGAGGTCGGCCCTGTCGAACGCGGACTTCTGGCACGCGATCCGGGGCGGATCGAGGCGGGCGGTCTTCGCGTGCTCGGCGGTTTCCGCGTCCCAGAGGACGCCGCCGGAGCTCGCGAGCTCCTCGTCGGTGAAGAAGCCTGCCTGGCCCTTGCGCGTCTTCAGGCGCAGCTCGCCGCCGATCCGGCAGTCGTAGTGGAAGAAGAACAGGCGGACGTCGCCGTGCTTCGCGTGCCCGTCGACGTGGATGTCGTAGACGAGCGTGTCGCCCGGGCGCGGCAGGCCGCCGTAGAAGGTGAGCTCGCAGCCGAGCAGGCGGTAGACGCGCTCGCCCTTGTTCTCGAAGTCCGCGCCGAGCCAGCTGATGAGCAGCAGGTCGGCCTGGCCGCTCTCGATCATGACGCCGGCCGGCATCGCGCCGTCGTGCAGGTACCAGGAGTCCCACCGCACGTCGGTCTCGGTCCACATCGTGCCGAGCTTCATCGAGCCGGGCTCGGCGTCGATCCCGGTGACCCGATCGGCCAGCAGGAGCGGCGGCATGGGCATGCGCACCTGGCGTCGATAGGCGTCCTGCCGGGCGAAGAGCGGGCCGAACACGTCGGAGATCCGGCCCGAGGCGAGGTGCTCGAGCTGCTCGCGGCTGAACCGCGGGCCGCGGGGCGCGAGGGAAGACGCCGCGGGGAGCTCCGGCTGGGCGGCGGGACGGGGCGCAGGCGGCGGCGCGGCGGCGGGGCGCGGCGGCTCGACGACGCGCGGCTCGAACGAGCGCGGCGGCTCGGCGCGGGCGGGCTGCGGCGGCTCGGCACGAGCGGGCTGCGGCGCAGCGGCGGGGCGCGGCGCGTCGAGGCGCGCGAGAGGCGGCGTGTCGACCGGCTGCGGCACCGCGGCGGGGCGCGGCGACTCAACCGGGCGCGGGGCATCGATCCAGACCGGTGCAGTGTGGGGCACCTGCGCCACGGGGGCCTCGACCACCACCGCGGCCGCGCCCGACGACGCCTGCACGAGCGAGTCCAGCGCGCGCTGCCGCATCTGAAGGAACCGACGGTGGACCTGGGCCTGCTGCTCCGCCCACTCCTTGTGGATCTGCGCAAGCTGCACGGTGAACGCCGCGGCGCCGGCGATCACGTCGCCGGGGATATCCACGGCAGCGGCCGCGACGACCGCCGGTCCGACCGGCGGCGGCTCCTCTGCCAGGCTCGCGGCGACGGCCGCGACGACCGCCGGCTCGACCGCCGGCGGCTCGTCCCAGGACGGCGCCCGATCCGCGTCGGCGGCAGAGAACCCCGTGGGCCCGGGGTACAGCGGCGGCAGGTCGTCGAGAGCGGACGGCAGAGGCGGCGCAGGTTCCATGGAGTCTCCGGGGGATGAAGAGGCCGCGCCGGGCACGACGATCGCCGGCGGGTGGGCGGGGAGCGTGAGCATCGGCCCCTCCGCCGATCGCGGCGGCGGGAGCGGCGCGGCAGGGCCGCCGGCCCCGATGCGGACCGACAGCGAGCCGCCGCCGAGGCCGGCGCAGCGGACCTCGGCGACCCGGATCTCGTCGGACCACGGCGCCCCGTCGGGCTTGCGGCCGTGACGGCACGCGAGCACCGCGGCGGCCACGTGCAGCAGGCCCGAGGCGGCGTGCGCGTGGCCGAACCGCGGCGCGAGATCCGTGGACGACAGCACGAGGCCAGGATCGCCCGGCTCGTCCACGACCACCGCCAGGACCGGGTGCCGCTCCCGGACGGCGTCGTCGAGGCGCTCGAGCACGAGCACCACGGCGGCGTCGCCGGGGGGCAGGCGGACGCCGAGCGCCTCGAGCGCGGCCGCGTGGGCGGGCTCGCACGAGAGATCCACCGCGCCGACGATCGCCGCGTCCACCGCGCCGGCGCGCAGGGCGCGGGACGCGACGCGCAGCGCCCAGGGGCCGGACAGCTCCTCGGCGGCGATCGTGAACGACGGTCCACCGACGTCGAGCTGGCTGTTCAGCCGGTTCGCCGGGATGTTGGGCATGTTCCCGACGACGCCCGCCGCCTGCAGCGCAGGGATGATCGCGTCCTGGAGCGCGCCCACGTCGACCGACGGACCGAGCCGCGCCGGCGCCGTCTCGGCGAGCCGCCAGCGCGTCATGTACCTGCACACCTCGGTGTCGGCGCCCATGCCGATGAGCACGGCGGTGCGATCGCGCGGCAACGCGAGCCCCTCGGTGGCCTCGATCGCCGCCTCGAGCAGCAGCGTCTGCTGGGCGAGCGCCTGCTGCAGATCCCGCGGCGGGAACCGGAGCCGATCCGCGGGCAGCGCGACGGCCGCGCGGCGAGGATCCGCGCCGCGGCCCGAGAGGAGCGGCTCGGCGAAGGCCCGGACGCCGCTGAGCTCGCCGACGCACAGGCCCATGGCCACCACGGCCAGGTGGCCTGCCGGCGCGGGGCGCGCGGCAGCGACAGGACGCGAGGCCGCTGCAGCGGCCTGCGGCGCGGCGTGGGCCGCTCGGCTCCTCGGCGAGGACGGCTCGTACGCCTCCACGAGGAGGTGAGCGTTGTTCCCGCCGAACCCGAACGCCGACAGGCCCGCGAGCCGACGCCCCTCCCACGGCTCTGCGCGCTGCAGCACCCGGAAGGGGCTCGAGGCCACCGCCTCGCTCAGCGGATAGGCGTGCAGCGTCGGCGGGCGGACGCCGGCCGCCATGGCGCCGAGCAGCTTGAGGAGCCCGGCCGCGCCGGCCGTCGTGACGAGGTGACCGAGGTTCGACTTGAGCGAGCCGAGCGGGACCTCGCGGGAGCCGAACACCTCCTTGAGGGTCGCGATCTCGGTCGCGTCGCCGAGGGGCGTGCCCGTCGCGTGGCACTCGAGCAGCGACACCTCGCGAGGATCGAGGCCGGCCATCGCATACGCGGCCCGCATCGCGCGCAGCTGGCCCTCGACGGCGGGCGCGAGGAGGCCGCGGCCGCGGCCGTCGTTCGACAGGCCGACCCCGCGGATCACGCCGAGGATCGGCCTGCCCGCGGCCTCCGCGTCCGACAGGCGCTCCAGGACCACGAACGCCGCGCCCTCCGCCGGGACCAGGCCGTCGGCCTCCGACGAGAACGGGCGGCTCTGCCCGGTGCGGCTCATGGCCGACAGCGCGCAGAACCCGATGTGCATGAAGAGGTCGTCCGAGCGGCACACCGCGCCTGCGAGCATCCGGTCGGTCTCGCGGTCCTGCAGCCGCTCGCAGGCGAGCGCGATCGCGTA
This sequence comes from Sorangium sp. So ce124, assembly GCF_051525235.1. Classification (NCBI taxonomy): domain Bacteria; kingdom Pseudomonadati; phylum Myxococcota; order Polyangiales; family Polyangiaceae; genus Sorangium; species Sorangium sp. So ce124. Next base: position 1,206,133 of record NZ_CP150312.1, on the reverse strand, counting down.
CAGCGACGACGCGCACGCGGCGTCGAGCGCGAACGCGCCAGCCCCGAGGCCGAGCGCGTCGGCCAGCAGGTGGGCGGGCAGCCCCGACATGAACCGGTTGCGCGGATCGGGGCGCGGGACGCCGGCGAGATCACCGAGCCACGTCGACTCGACCCACGCCGACATCGCCGACGAAGGGAACGAGAGGTTCCCGAACACCGCGCCCGCGCGATCGGACCGGCCCTCGTGGCCCGCCTCGCGCAGCGCCTCGCGGCCCGCGTGGAGCACCCACTGGAAGAGCGGGTCGAGCGCGAGCAGGGACTCGGGCGGCCCGGCCGGCCGCGGGAACGGGTCCCTGGCGAGCACGCGGCGGAAGTGCTCGTCGAACCCGGCGACGTAGCCGCCGCGATCGCTCCACGCGCGGTCCTTCGCGTCGCGCACGTCGCGCGCGCCGCGCGCGGAAAGCCCCTGCTGCGCGAGCGCGCGCTCGCGCGAGAGGCGCCAGCGGCCGTCGGGGGCGGCGGACAGGAGGTCCCTGCCGGCGAGCACGTTGTCCCAGAGGGCCGCGGGGTGGAGCGCGCCCGGGAGGACGCACCCGCGGCCGACGATCGCGATGGGCTCGAACACGCTGGCCTCGATCACGCCTGGCCGCGCGCCGTGTCGGGGCGCAGGACGTACTGCACGTCGCGCAGCTCCGCGACGAGCGAGCCGCGGTCGTCGACGAAGGCGATGTCGGCCTTCGTGCGATCGCGGGCCACGATCTGCCCGCGCACCACCGCGCGCAGCGGGCCGTCGGACGGCCCCTCGGCGAAGGTGTGCAGCGCGCCCACGGACATCGGGAGCGCCGCGCCGCCGAGCACGTGCTGCGTCCACAGCGTCGCGAGCTGCAGCCCTCCGTCGAGCGCCGCTGGATCGGTCTTCCACGGCTGGGCCACCCAGCCGGCCTCGCGGAGGCCCACGACCGTCCCCGCGATCCCGTCGCGGCTCACGCCGTCGAGCCGCCGGATCACCTGGAAGTCGCGGCCGTGGAAGAGCGTGCGGCCGTCGTACAGCTCGCCGCCGGCGGGCCACGGGCCGAGCTCCGGCGCAGCCGGGCCCTTCGGGGCCACGCGCCCCTCGGGCTGCTGCATCTGGATGGTCGCCGCGTAGTGCAGCGCCCCCTGCGGCCCGCGCAGCTCCGCCGCGAGCACCGCGCCGTGGCCGTTGCTCACCTCGCGGCAGTCGACGCGGAACACCTCGCCGCCGGACTCGTACGCGGCGAGCTTGATCCCGCGCAGGACCCGCACGTCGCGGAGCTCGGTCACGACGAGATCCGGCCGGCACGCGCGCGCGGCGCGGGCGAACCACTCGAGCGCGATGACCACCGGCACCACGGGGACGCCGTTGATGGCGTGATCGCCGAGGTAGGGGTGCGTCGCGCGGTCCGCGCGGACGGCCAGCGCGACCCGGCCGCCGTGGCCCTGGGCCGCGAGCGCCTTCGGCTCCGCGCCGAGCACGAGCTCGACAGCGCCGGGCGGGGCGCCGCCTTGCCCGCGATCGCCGCGATCGCCGCGATCGCCGGATGCGTCGCACAGCTCGTCGAGGAGCATCTTCGCGCCCGCGGCGAGCGGGATGAGCGGCACGCCGAGCTGCGCGAAGTGGGCCTCGAGCGCCGCGTTCACCATGCCGCCTTGCCAGGGGCCCCAGCCGAGCGACTTCACCCGGCAGCCGGGGCGGCGGGCTGCCTCGGCGGCCGCGACCTTGTTCAGAACCTCGTTCGCCATGGCGTAGTCGCACTGCCCCTTGTTGCCGCCGCGCGCGGCGATCGAGCTGAAGAGGACGATCGCCTTGAGCGGGTCGCCCGCGGTCGCGCCGAGCAGGGCCCGGAGGCCGTCGACCTTCGTGCTGAACACGCGCTCGAACTGCTCGACCGTCTTCTCGGCGACGAGCTTGTCGGCGAGCACGCCCGCGCCGTGGACGATCGCCGTGACGGGGCCGAGGGCGCGGCGCACGCCGTCGAGCGCCGCGGCCACCGCCCGCGCGTCGTTCACGTCGGCCGGGACGTAGAGGGCCTCGCCGCCGGCGGCGCGGATCGCGTCGAGCGTCGCGCGGACCTCGCGGTTCGCGAGGATCTTCGCGACGCTCCTGCCGATCTCCGCCGGGGTCACCCGCTGGCCCGCGGAGGTCGCCGCCTTGACGAGCGCCGCCTTGAGCGCGGCCTCGCCGTCGGCGCCGCGGCAGGCGACCGGCTCGTCCTCGAGCGCGGTGCGGCCGAGCAGCGCGAACCGCGCGCGGCTGGCCCTGGCGAGCGCGATCAGCGTCGCCGCGGTGACGCCGCGGGCGCCGCCGCTCGCCACGACCACGTCGGACGGCCCGAGGGGGAGCGGCCCGGGCTGCGCGTCCTGCCGGACGCTTCGCGGCGCGGTGCGCCGGCCGTCCGCGCGCAGGCCGATCTCGAGCTCGACGCCGCCGGACAGGAGCTCCGAGGTGATGGCCTCCGCGAGCTCGCCGGCGGGGCGGCCGCCGCGCTCGAGGTCGATCGCGCGGCAGGACGCCTCGGCCCACTCCAGCGCCGCGGTCTTCACGAGGCCCGGCAGCCCGCCGACCCAGGCGCGGTCCGAGCCCGCGACACCGAAGTCGCCGCCGGTGTCCTGGACCGTGACGAACAGGGCCGGCTTCGCCGCGATCGCCTGGGCAGCGAGGAACGCCTCGCGGTGGACGGCGAGCGCCTCGTCGGCCGTGGCCAGCTCGCGCAGGCCGCCGAGGAACACGGCGCCGCGCGCGCCGTGGGGCACGGCGGGGGCGTACTCGGCGGCGATGCCGCGCGCCGCGAGGGCCGCGACGAGCGCGGTGCCGATCGCGTCGTGGCCAGTGACCACGATGGTGCCTGCGTCGAAGAGGCCCGGCATCGCGAGGCCGGCGGCGGGCGCCGGCTCCTCGACGAGCGTCCACCGGCCGAGGGGTGAGGAGGCCGGCTCCTCGGCGGGCTCCGCCGGGGCAGCGCCGGCGGCAACAGCGGCGGAACCGAGGCTCGCGCGGAGGTGGTCGACGACCTGCCCCAGCGTGCGCAGCTGCGCCAGCGCCGAGGCGTCGACCTCCGCGAGGCCGGGCGTCCGGTCGCGGACCGCCGACAGGATCTCCACCCGCTTGATGCTGTCGATGCCGAGGTCGCTCTCCAGCTCCATCTGCAGCCCCAGCATCTCCGCCGGATAGCCCGTCGTCTCCGCGACGACCGCCATCACGACTCGCTCCACCTCGGCCGCACCAGGCGCTGCGCCGGACGCGCCGGACGCGCCGGAAGCGGTGGCAGGCGCGACGGCGACGGGCGCGGCGGCGACAGGGGGCGTGGCGAATGCCGGGCTGGCGCTGGCAGCGCTGGCAGCAGGCAGCGAGGCGCGGAGGTGGTCGACGACCTGCCCCAGCGTGCGCAGCTGCGCCAGCGCCGAGGCGTCGACCTCCGCCAGTCCGGGTGTCCGGTCGCGAACTGCCGACAGGATCTCCACCCGCTTGATGCTGTCGATGCCGAGGTCGCTCTCCAGCTCCATCTGCAGCCCGAGCATCTCCGCCGGGTAGCCCGTCGTCTCCGCGACGACCGCCATCACCACACGCTCCACCTCGGGCGCGCCGGGCGCCGCGCCGGACGCGACGGCAGGCGCCGCGACAGCAGGCGCCGCGACGGCAGACGCCTTCGCCGCGGACGCGGCGACAGCGGGACTGGCGCTGGCGGCCGGTAGCGAGGCGCGGAGGTGGTCGACGACCTGCCCCAGCGTGCGCAGCTGCGCCAGCGCCGACGCATCGACCTCCGACAGCCCCGGCGTCCGGTCGCGAACCGCCGACAGGATCTCCACCCGCTTGATGCTGTCGATGCCGAGATCGCTCTCCAGCTCCATCTGCAGCCCGAGCATCTCCGCCGGGTAGCCCGTCGTCTCCGCGACGACCGCCATCACCACACGCTCCACCTCGGCCGCACCAGGCGCTGCGCCGGAAACGACGGCGGGCGCGGTGGCGACGGTGGGCGCGGCGGCTGCCGGGCTAGCGCTGGCGGCAGGCAGCGAGGCGCGGAGGTGGTCGACGACCTGCCCCAGCGTGCGCAGCTGCGCCAGCGCCGAGGCGTCGACCTCCGACAGCCCCGGCGTCCGGTCGCGGACCGCCGACAGGATCTCCACCCGCTTGATGCTGTCGATGCCGAGATCGCTCTCCAGCTCCATCTGCAGCCCGAGCATCTCCGCCGGGTAGCCCGTCGTCTCCGCGACGACCGCCATGACCACCCGCTCCACCTCGGCCGCGCCAGGCGCGGCGCCGGAAGCGGCAGCAGGCGCCGCGACGGCAGACGCCTTCGCGGCGGGCGCGGCGACAGCCGCACTCGCGCTGGCGGCCGGCCCGGCGGCCGGCAGCGAGGCGCGGAGGTGGTCGACGACCTGCCCCAGCGTGCGCAGCTGCGCCAGCGCCGAGGCATCGACCTCCGACAGCCCGGGCGTGCGGTCACGGACCGAGGACAGGATCTCCACCCGCTTGATGCTGTCGATGCCGAGATCGCTCTCCAGCTCCATCTGCAGCCCGAGCATGGAGACGGGGTACCCCGTCTTGTCCGCGACGACGTCGAGGACCAAGCGCTCGATATCGACACGCGGCGCAGCGGCGACCGCCGCCTGCGTCGCCACGGCGGCGGCAGGCGCGATGACGGCCGTGGACACTGCCACCGCGGGCGCAGCGGCTGCCGCCTTCACAGCCGCAGCAGGCACCGCGATGGCCGCTTTTGCTGTCACGGCGGGCGCTGCAGCTGCCACCTTCGCTGTCACGGCAGGCGCCGCCTGCGCCGGCAGCGCGACAGCCGTGTGGAGCTCCCCACCTGCCCCGTTCAGGCCGTCCAGGGTCACGGTGCTCCTGCCCTCACCGGGGCGAGCGGCCGGCGCCGCTGCAGGCCGTACGGACGCCTCCGAGACAGGCCCCACATGCACCGGAGCGAGGAGAACCGGCGAAGGCCGTACCTCGGACACCGTCGTCGCAGCGACGGGATACGGAGCACCGGTCGCCAGCGCAGCAAGCCCTGCGAAGGACGCCTCGGCGGCCTGAAGGAAGGCGATGTGGCTCTCCGCCATCGTGCGCTGGTACACGCTGTGGGCTTCCGCCGTCGCGCGCTGCGCCTCCTGGTACGCGGCCAGCCACGACGCGCTCGCCGCCGGCCGCGACGCGCTCACCACAGGCGCCGGCGAGCTCACTGCCGGCCGCGGCGCGCTCACCACAGGCGCCGACGAGCTCACTGCCGGCCGCGGCGCGCTCACCACAGGCGCCGACACGCTCGCCAGCGCAGGCGCGGACGCGCTCACCGCCGGCTGCGACGCGCTCACCCCAGGCGCGGACGCGCCCACCGCCGGCTGCGACGCGCTCACTGCCGCCTGCGACGCGCTCACTGCCAGCCGCGACGCGCTCACTGCCGGCCGCGACGCGCTCACCACAGGCGCCGACGCGCTCACCGCCGGCTGCGACGCGCTCACTGCCGGCCGCGACGCGCTCACTGCCGGCCGCGACGCGCTCACTGCCGCCTGCGACGCGCTCACTGCCGCCTGCGACGCGCTCGCCACCGGCCGCGGCGCGCTCGCCACCGGCTGCACCGCCTCCGTCGCCGGCTTCTGCGCCGCCCGCGGCGGGCTCGCCGCCGGCAGCGCCTTCGCGCCCCCCTGCGGCGGATACGGCTTGCCGTAGTTGCTCCCGTTGATCTGCAGCGCCAGCTTCGGCTTCGACTGCGCCCGCGGATCGCTCGGCGCCGCGAAGCCTTCCCAGAGGACCCGCGTGTCCAGCGGCACCCCGGCCACGGCGAGCCGCGCCACCGCCTCGAGCAGGCTCGTCACGCCGTGCTTGCCCTTGCGGTCGAGCGCCACCGCCCGGTGCGGCCGACCGCTCAGGATGTCGCCGACCAGGTTCGTCAGCACCGAGCCCGGCCCGACCTCGACGAACGTGCGCACGCCGTCCGCGTACATCCGCTCGATCTCCTCCACGAACCGCACCGGCTCCGCGAGCTGCCGCGCCAGCCGGTCGCGCGCCGCGTCGCCGCCGCCCGCGTACGGCTCGATCTCCGCGTTGCTGTACACGGGCGCCGCCGGCGCCTCGACCGCGATGCCCGCCAGGAACTCGCGGAGCGGCGCGCTCGCCTCCGCCACGAGCGGCGAGTGGAACGCCGCGGCCACGTCGAGGCGCCGCGCCTGGATCCCGACGCCCTTCAGCCGCTCCTCCGCGGCCTCGATCGCCGCGACCGACCCCGACAGCACCACCTGCTTCGGGCCGTTGTGGTTCGCGATCACCACGCCGGCGAGGCCGAGCGCCCGCACCTCGTCGATCCCCCGCGGGACCGCGATCATCGCGCCCCGCTCCGACGACGCGGCGCCCATCAGCTCGCCGCGCCGCCGCGCCACGCGCAGGAGGTCCGCCGCGGAGAGCGCCCCGGCCGCGTGCAGCGCCGTGATCTCCCCGAAGCTGTGGCCCGCGAACGCCTCGGCCCGCACCCCGAGCGCCGCGAGCAGCGCGAGGTGCGAGAGGCTCGTCGCGCCGATCGCCGGCTGCGCCCACCGCGTCTCGCGGAGCCGCGCCTCCTGCGCCGCCCGGTCCTCGTCCGAGAACACCGGCCGCGGGAACACCACCTCGTGCAGCGGCGCGTCCGCGATCGCGACGCCCGCCGCCGCGTCCCAGGCCGCGCGGGCCGGGTCGAACGTCATGAGCGCGTCCGCGCCCATCCCGACGTACTGGCTCCCCTGCCCCGGGAACAGGAACGCCACCCGCCCCGGCGCCTCCCCGCTCGCGCAGTGCACGAGCGGCGCCGAGAGCGCCTGCTCCGGCCTCGCCGCGAGGTGCGCCGCGACCTGCTCGAGCTTCTTCCTGAGATCCGCCTCGTCCGTCGCGCACAGCCCGAGCCGCGCCGGCCTCGACGCGTCGAACGAGAGCACCGACTCCCGCGCCAGGAAGCGCAGGATCTCGGGCACCTCTGCCTCCTTCGCCAGCGCCCGCGCGCGATCCGCGAGCGCCGCCGGCGTGTCCGCCGACAGGAGGAAGAGCTCCGCCGGCAAGGCCCGCACCCGCCACGCCTTCGGCGCCGGGCCCGTGTACTCCTCCAGCGCCACGTGGAAGTTCGAGCCGCCGAAGCCGAACGAGCTCACCGACGCCCGCCGCGGGTGGTCCCCCGGCCGGATCCACGGCCGCGCCTGGGTGTTGAGATAGAAAGCGGTCTTTTCTATGTCGAGCTTGGGGTTCGGCTTGTCGACCTTGATGGTCGGCGGGAGCACCTTGTGGTGCAGCGCCATGATCGCCTTGAACAGGCCGGCCGCGCCGGCCGCCGCCTTCGTGTGGCCGATCTGCGACTTCACGCTGCCGAGCGCGCACCACTGGCGGTCAGCGCGCCCCGACGCGTCGAACATCGCGCGCAGGCCCTCGAACTCGGCCGCGTCGCCGGCCTTCGTCCCGGTGCCGTGCGCCTCCATCAGCTCCACGGTCTCGGGGCCGTACCCCGCGGCGGCGTACGTCCGGCGGATCGCCTTCGCCTGCCCTTCCGGCACCGGCGCGTACACGCTCTTGCTCCGCCCGTCCGACGACGAGCCGATCCCGCGGATCACCGCGTAGACCCGGTCCCCGTCGCGCTCGGCGTCGTCGAGCCGCTTGAGCGCGACCATCGCGATGCCCTCGCCGAGCAGCGTGCCGTCGGCCTTGTCGGAGAACGGCCTGCAGTCGCCCGACTTGGACAGCGCGGGCGTCTTGCTGAAGCACATGTACATGAACGCGTCGTTCATCGTGTCGCAGCCGCCCGCGATCACGAGATCGGACTGCCCGAGCGCCAGCTCGTTGATGGCCATCGACATCGCTGACAGCGACGACGCGCACGCCGCGTCGGTCACGCAGTTCGTCCCGCCGAGGTCGAGCCGGTTCGCGATGCGCCCGGCCACCACGTTCCCGAGCAGGCCCGGAAAGCTCGACTCCTGCCACGGCACGTAGTTGCCTGCGATCTTGTCGCAGGCGCGCTTCACCTCGTCCTCCGGATACCCGAGGTCCCGGAGCGCCTTCGCCCACACCGGCCGCTGGATCCGGCTCACCATCGACGCGAGCAGCTCCTGCGCGGAGGTGACGCCGAGGATCACGCTCATCCGCTCGCGGTTCATCGCCTCGAACTGCCCCTGCGCCGCGTCCTCCAGGACCCGCTTCGCCACGATCAGCGCGAGCAGCTGCGTCGTGTCCGTCGCCGGCACGATCGAGGGCGGGACGCCCCACTCGAGCGGATCGAACGGCACGTCCTTGAGAAAGGCGCCGCGCTTCGCATATGTCTTGTCCGGGGCGGACGGGTCGGGATCATAGTAGTCCTCGACCAGCCAGTGGGTGCTCGGGACATCCGTGATGAGGTCTGTCCCGGACAGGATGTCACGCCAGAAGCCGTGCGCGTCGAGCGAGCCGGGGAAGATGGCGCTCACGCCGACGACGGCGATGGACGGGATACGCGAAGACGAAGGGTGCATGAGGACCTCGGCAGATGATCAGGCGCTCAGGCGAGCGGGCGAGGAGTGAAGTGGAATGCGGCGCTCGGCACGGGGACGCCGTACGTCCGGAGCTGCTGCGCGCGCGTGACGACGGCCGCGCCCTCGAGCAGGTTGCGCGCGACCTGGACCGCCGTGCGGCGCGCCGGGTCCTCGAGGAACGACCCCTTGACCCAGCGGTTGAACGCGCCCATGGCCGGGCCGCACCAGATCTGGTAATCGGCGCGGCGCTTCGTGTCCCCGGCGATCGCCCACTTGCTGGACATGCCGAGATACCAGCGGAAGATCAGCGCCATCTTGTGCTTCGGGTCGCGCGCGGCGCGCTCGAGCTCCGCGGGGTCGCGCTCCGTGAAGAACCGCTCGCAGCCCGCCCACACCTCGTCGCACGACATCTGGAACAGCTCCCTCTCGATGCGCGCGCGCACGTCCGTGGGCAGCGAGTCGATGGAGTCGTGGGCGACGTAGATGTCGTAGAGCCGCTGCGCGCGGACACCGAACATCGTGCCGCGCTTGAGCACCTGGACCTGCACGCCGAGCTCGAACATGTCGGCGGCCGGCGTCATCACCACGTCCGGGAGATCGGCCTGGGCCAGCATCTTCTTGCCCTCGTCGGACAGGCCCGACTCGATGCACGACTGGTTGACCGAGCCCGTGAGCACGTACGCGGCCCCGAGCGCGAACGCGGCGGCGACCGACTCCGGCGTGGAGAGCCCGCCGGCGGCGCCGACGCGGATCGGCCGGTGATACCCGTACTTCGCCGCGAGCTCGTCGCGGACGCCGAGGATCACCGGGAACAGCGCGACGAGGGGCTGGTTGTCAGTGTGACCGCCGGAGTCCGCTTCCACGGTGATGTCCTCGGCGACCGGCAGGCTCCGCGCGAGCTCCGCCTCGTCGCGGGTGAGCCACCCGTTGCGAACGCAGGTATCGAGGATCTCGGCCGGCGCGGGCGACAGGAAGCGCGCGGCGACCTCCGGGCGCGAGATCTTCGCGAACAGGTGGTTCTTCCGGTCGACGCGGCCGTCGGGCAAGCGCTTGACGCCGCTGTAGGCGAACCGCACGACCATCGGGTTCAGGCCCATGTAGGCGGCCGCCTCGGCCCGCCGGACTCCCCTCTTCAGGTAGAGCTCCACCGTGTCGCTCTCCAGCCTGGGCTGGTTCGGAGCGTGGATGAGGTTACAGCCCCAGGTGGGGCCGTCCGCGCCGAGCGCCGCGGAGATCTCGTCGATCGCCTGCTCGATCCGGTGAAGCCCGAGGCCTGCGGCGCCGAAGAACCCCATCATGCCTGCCCTGGCCATCGCGATCGTGAGCCGCGTGGTGTGGATCCCGTTCGCCATCGCGCCGGCCACGTAGGGGAAGCGCAGGCCGTGGACCTCGACGAAGGAGCGGTCTCCGAGCCACTCCGGGTACAGGGCGGGCAGCGTGCCGAGGAGCGGGAACGTGGGGACCCCATTGACCTGATCCTCGCGGAGGACAGCGCCGCCCCGGGACACGCCGACGCGCCCATCCGGCGTCTCACGCACCACGTGCACCGGCTCTCGCACGCAGGAGACGGCCTCCCGCAAGTCTGTCGATGTGAACGCGGGGAGCCAGGGCCCGCTGCGCCAGATGCCGATCGGCTGGAGGCCGGCGCTGCGGATGACCTGCGGATCCTCAATCATGCTGAGCTGCCTCCTAATGACAAGGACGGCCTCTATAACACCCGTCGTGAGCGGCCTGCGGTAATGGTTCGGTCACGGCGCAACGGCGCGCCGGACCCGTTCACCAGGCGATGGAAGCGCTTTCCCTCGGCTCCAGCGGGCCTGACGCGCCCTCGTGACGCACCGCGCCTTTGTTTCGTGTCTGTCACACGCGCCGCAGCGCGGCGCTCACCCCTCCGCATCGATCCCCCACGCGCTCGAGGAGACGAAGGCCCGTCCGGAGCGTCAGAGAGACCCCCATCGAGGTTCACGGAGAGGACCCGTCGCCGCCGTGCGCGGGCGCCGGCTCAGAGCGCGTGGGACGAGGGCGGCGATGTGCCCAGGCCCGCGCCGCCGGGAGGGCTCGACGGGACCGACACCAGGCGCTACCACAGCGCCCGGCGGCGAGGTGAGCGGCGGATCCGACGCGCCAGCCTGCTCGGGTGTCATTTTCCACGGCCGTGCGTGCTCGGCGGCGGCGTTCCCGTGCCCAGCAGGTTTGATGTCGCCCGCGCTCGCCTTATGCTCCTGTGACGATACGACGATGAGACGTCTCTACCGCCTCTCCGCCAAGATCAGCAGGCTCCTCGCGGCCCGTCGGACGCGCGAAGCACGCGCGAGGACGCCCCGTGTGGCGCCGCCGGACGAGGCCCCGATTGGCACCGCCGCCCAGGAATGGACGCCGCAGCCCGTCGATCAGCAGCAGGCGGTGCTCAAGTACGTCATCGCCAACGTCCCCCACGCCATCTTCTGGAAAGACCGTCATGGACGGTTTCTCGGGGGAAATCAGAACTTCCTCAACGACACCAACACGAAGGTGCTGGAGAACCTCGTCGGCAAGACCGATTTCGACGTGTGGGGCAGCAAGAACGCGGAGTGCTTCGTGCGCATCGACCGGGAGGTCATGGAGGGTGGCACCCCGATGCTCGACGTCGAGGAGCCGCTGCTCCGCCCGGACGGCGAGCAGCGGTTCCTGCTCACAAGCAAGGTGCCCATCCGCGACGAGCGCGGCGATGTGACGGGGATCCTCGGGATCTACGCGGACATCACCGAGCGCAAACGCATGGAGATCGAGCTCCAGAAGGCCAAGGAGGCGGCGGACGCCGCGGCCTGCGCCAAGGGAGAGTTCCTCACGGTGATGAGCCACGAGCTCCGGACGCCGCTCTCCCTCATCCTGGGACCGCTCGAGTCGCTCCTGTCCAACCGGGACGAACCGCTCTCGCCGCGGGTGCGGGCCGACCTCGAGCTCGTCCAGCGCAGCGGGCGGCGGCTCCGCCGGCTTGTCGATGATGTCCTCGATCACCAGAAGATCGAGGCCGGCAAGATGCAGATCGACTGGGAGGCCGTCGACGTCGGAGAGCTGGTGTCGGACATGGTGGAGGAGGCTCGCCCGGCGGCGGCGCGCGGTGGGCTCGATCTGTCGATTCACCTGGATCCCGAGTTGCGGAGGGTCCCCGCCGACCGGCGCAAGCTCGAGAAGATCGCGCTCAACCTGCTGGGCAACGCGCTGAAGTTTACCCCGCCTGGCGGGCGCATCGCCGTCGACCTGCGGGCGCTCGATGGCCAGTTCGAGCTCTCGGTCGAGGACACCGGTCCTGGCATCCCGGAGGACAGGAGACACCTGCTCTTTCAACGGTTTCAGCAGATCGACGCCTCGGCGACGCGAAAGCACGAGGGGACGGGGATCGGGCTGTCGCTGGCCAAGGAGCTCACGGAGCTCATGGGCGGCACGGTCGGCGTGGAGAGCGAGCCCGGGGTCGGCTCTCGCTTCTTCGTGCGGCTCCCGCGCGCCGCGGATTTCCTGGCAGCGCGGCGGGCGCCCGTCGCGCCGGAGCCGCCGAGGTCGGTCAACGGCGCGGGCACCTCCGAGCCCCCCCCGTCGTCGATCAACCTCCGCGGCTTCGAGATGCCTCCGCCGCCCGCCGCAGGCGCGCCCCGCGGCAACGGCGGCGCGGAGGGGCCGCGCGTGCTCGTGGTGGAAGACAACCCCGACATGAGATCTTACCTGGCAGACATCCTGTCGGCCGGACACGAGATCGTCCTGGCGACGAACGGCCGGGAAGCGCTCGAGTCGATCGCGACGAAGAGGCCCGATGTCATCGTCTCGGACGTGATGATGCCGGAGATGGACGGATTCGAGCTGGTCAGGCGGATCAAGGGGGATCCCGCGCTCCGGGCCATCCCGATCCTCCTCTTGACGGCCAGGGCGAGCGGCGCCGAGGCCGTCGGGGGGCTCGACGTCGGCGCCGACGAGTACATGAGCAAGCCGTTCGACCCCCTGGAGCTCAGGGCGCGAGTCCGCGCCGCGGAGCGGCTGCACCGCGCCTATCTGGAGCTCGCAGCGAAGAACCGCGAGCTCGCGGCGGCGCTGGAGCGGCTCTCGGAGACGCAGCAGGAGCTCCTCCAGGCAGGCAAGATGGCGGCGATAGGGACGCTGGTGGCGGGGCTGTCGCACGAGATGAACAACCCGGTGTCGGCCATCCTGATGAACGCCCAGCTGCTGCTCAGGCGGCACCGGAAGGGCCACGGGCTGCCGGACGAGGCCACGATCCTCAAGGCGCTCGGCACCATCGAGCGGCAGGCGAACCGGTGCTCGGATCTCGTGACGGCGCTGCTCGAGTACGCGCGCGGCAAGCCGATCGGCCGGGAGCCGTGCGACGTGCGCGCGGCGCTCCGCCGCGCGGTCGACCTGTCCGCGCCGCGGGCGCGCGAGCGCAGGGTCCACCTCGAGGCGGACAGCACCACATCGGCGCTGCCCGACGTGCTCGTCAACGCATCGCAGCTCGAGTCGGCCTTGCTCAACGTGATAGGCAATGCGCTCGACGCCAGCCCGCACGGAAGCGCCGTGGTGGTCGAGGCTCGCCCGCTCCCGCGCGGCGACATCCACGGCGTGGAGATCGACGTGCACGACCACGGCTGCGGCATCCGCGCCGAGGATCTGAGCCGCATCTTCGAGCCGTTCTTCACGACGAAGCCGCCCGGGCAAGGGACCGGGCTCGGGCTGTCGCTGACGCACCGGTTCATCGAGGAGCACCACGGCAGCATCCGTATCGAGAGCGCGCTGGGCGAGGGCACGACGGTGCGCATGTGGCTGCCTGCGCTGCAAGCGGACGGGGCGGAGTGAGGCGAGGGAGCGCGCCCTCACGACCACGCACGACCACGCCGGCCCCGCGGCGTCAGTTCGCCGGCGAGGCGCGGAGCTCTGCGGCGAGCGCCGCGCCCAGGGCGAAGAACGCCGGACGGGCGGGCTCCGGGCCGCCGCCCAGCCGGCGCTCGAGCCGCGCAGGATCCCAGCCGCAGGCGTCGTAGGTCTCCAGCGCGTGCCGGTCGCGCCTGGACAGCCGGGCCCTGGCGCCACGGAGCGCCGCGGTCATGGCCGGCAGCACCGCGGAGAGCGCGCGGCCGGTCTCCCCCCAGTCGTCGAGCGACGATGGGCTCTCCAGCACATCGTCGACGAGGCCCGTGAAGAACAGGCCGACGATGGCCTCGCAGAGACGGTCCAGCGAGCCGTGCACGGCGTCATCGCCCATCGTCCAGAGCGCCGGGTCCGGGTTGAAGTAGCCCAGGAACGCCTGCAGCATGAGCATCGGCGTCTCGGGCATCAAGAAGCGATGCTCGCCTCGCTCTCGCGCCCGCCTGCGGAGCACGCGCATCATCGAGATCATGATCTCGCCGACCGCGAACCCCTGCCGCGCCTGCTCGGCGAGGTCGTCGTCCATGTCCACCTCGGCGCGGACGCCGGGGCTGAGCCGGGCGACGAACGAGATCCCGAGCGGGTGCACGAACAGCGTCCTCGTGGCGAGCATCTCGACGTCACGGAGGACATCTGCGGGGAGAATCACGGCATAGGCGACGAGCGCACGCTGGACCGCGCCGGTGATGAGCGGGTCCTCGTGGACGTCTTCGAGCAGGTCGTCCAGGCTCATGATCGACTCCGCATGATCGCGGAATAGCACAGCTGGACCTGGACGAGGAGCGGCGCCCGCTTCGCGCCGAACGCTCGCGCTGCGGCCGGCGGCAGCGCGACATCGAATCTTTCATTTATTTGCGACGAGCGATCTGTCATTTATTTGTGACGAGAAATCTCGTCATTTATTGATGATGAAAAGGGAGGCCACGGCGCCCCGCGACCCCCTCGAGCCTACATCGCATCGCATCAAGCTCGCCCTCGAGGCGGAGCTCGCTCTGCTTCAGGCCCTCGAGCTCCCCCACCCTCTCCTTGACGGCCGAGCGCCTCTCGGCGATCTGATCGTGGCGAGCCTCGGATCTCCACGCCGTCGCGGTAGGGGGGTGGGCATGGCGGCTTGGATGCCCGGGGCGGCCAGAGATTTGCTCGGAGCCTGCGGCGCGACGGCAACGGATTTTGGCAGCGCCGCCGGTGGCCGAGCGCGCGGCGCGCGCGCCGGACGGGCGCCCCTGTGTGGTAGCTTCGGCGCATGACCAGCGCGGGAGCGACGCTGCCAGTCCCGGTCGCGACGCCGCGCGGAGCCGCGCTTCGCGCCCATCTCATCGAGTTCCTGCTCGTCGGGGGCGCGACGCTCGTTCTCTTTCCGCTCGCGTGGCTCGCCCGCAGGGCCGTCGGGCTCGACGCGGCGGAGCTCGCGATCGGCTTCCTGACGTTCCACGCCGCGTCCCTGATCAACGATCCTCACTTCGCGGTGACGTACCTGTTGTTCTACAAGGACGCGAGGCGCCGCGCGTTCGGCGGCGCGTTCGCCCCGGCGCAGCGAGCCCGCTACATCGTCGCCGGTCTCCTGGTCCCGCTCGCGCTGCTCGCGTGGGCGATCGGGGCGCTCTCAACCGGCTCGGCGCGGGCGATGGGCTTCATGATCCAGCTCATGTTCCTCCTGGTGGGCTGGCACTACGTGAAGCAGGGCTTCGGTGTCCTGACGGTGCTCTCGGCGCGGCGTGGGTTCCGGTTCGACCCCCTGGAGCGCAAGGTGATCCTCGTGCACTGCTTCGCGGCCTGGGCTTACGCGTGGGCGAGCCCGGCGGATCCAGGCAGGGAGGTCGAGGAGAAAGGCGTCGTCTACACGTCGCTCGCGCACCCGCCTGCGCTCGAGCCCGTCACCGGGCTCGCCTTCGGGCTCAGCGCGCTCGCGCTGCTCTGGGTCATCGCGCGCAGGTGGCGAAAGGAGCGGCGCCTGCCGCCGCTCGCGCCGCTGGCGGGTTTCCTCATCACGGTCTGGCTCTGGACGGTCTACTCAAGCCTCGACCGGCTCATGGTCTACGTGATCCCGGCGCTCCACTCGGTTCAATATCTGTATTTCGTCTGGCTCCTGAAGGGGAACGAGGCGCGCGCCGCCGAGGGCCCGCCGCTGTTCGGGCGGCCGACCGGCCTGCGCCTCGGGATCCTGGCGGCGACCGCCATCGGCCTCGGGTGGGTCGTGTTCCGCGGCGCGCCGGCGCTCCTCGACAGCGCGCTGGTACTGAGCTCGAGCGACGGCGAAGCGATGTCCGACCTGGGCCCGACACCGTACTTCGCAGCCGTCTTCGTGTTCGTGAACATCCACCACTATTTCATGGACAACGTGATCTGGCGCCGGGAGAACCCCGAGACAGCGTATCTGCTGCGACAGGACGACCGAGGCAGCGCGGCCGGCTGAGCGGGCAGGCCGGCGCGGCGGCGCCTCGGGCCCCGCCCCGGCCCTGCGAAGACCGGAGCGCCGGCCGTCCTCAAGACCGCTTCACGCCCGCCTCTTCGCGACCGCCCCTGCCGCGACCAGGGAGACCCGCAGCCACGCGGCGGCGCCCTTCTCTGGCCGGTAATCGCGCAGGTACGGGCGGGCGGCGCGCGGCAGCACCCAGGCCTCGCTCCCGGGGCCCTCTCCGCCGATCGCGTGCACCACGCGCGCGAGGCGGGTGCCGGGATACGAGCGGCTCTGCAACCAGGGGATGAAGCGGAAGAAAGGGACGTGGCCGCCGTGCGCTTCGAGGAAACGGAAGACGGCCTCGGTCGGGCTCGGCAGGTCGACGAGCACGCCGCCGGGGCGCTCGATGAAGTACGCCGTCGCGCCCGCGTTTTCGCGCGCGGGATGGCCGAGGGCCCAGACGTCCTCTTCGATGCGGCGCGGCCAGGCGCGGAACGGGGCGCCGAGCGCCCCCAGCCCGGCGCGCGCGCGGGACGGCGACGATCGGAGGCGCAAGGCGTTGACCGGGCAGGCGGCGACCGCCGAGCGCGCCGCCTCGAGATCGGCGCGGCACCGGGGCTGGCGCAGGATGCCGGTGAAGGCCCCTTCATCCTAGGTGCCCGCGAGCACGGCGGGGCCGCGGCGCCGGACGTCGCCGTCCATGGCCGCCCAGTGCGCGGGCGCGACCTCGCCCAGGAGCTCTGGAGCGAAGTTCCTGCAAACGCCTGCACCACAGCAGGCGCGCGTGACGCTCTGCCGTCCTGTCTCCCCGATTTCTCGGCGTCCTCGCCGAGGCCGCGCGCTCAAGCGCGCTCCATGACCATGATCCATGGACAAATGAACCGGTTAATAACACACAGGGGTGCTGATCGATTTTGCCCGAGAAAGATCGCAGGGAGACGGGGAGGCGGGGAGATTTACCAGGTTTTTTCTCCCCGCCGCCCCGTCTCCCTGTTCAAATTGGACCAGGGCCACGCCGGGCCTGCAGGCCACCCGCCCGCAGCACATCGACAGGCGCCAGCGGCGACGCGCTGCGGCGTCACGCCAGAGGCGCGCGCGGCGAAACCGGCGGCGACGGCGCGCCCATCACGTGGCCGTTGACACTGAACCGATTAACACGCTCTATTTCGCCCGTCGCTGCCACCGTTCGCAGGGAAGAACCCATGAATCTCATCCAGCTCAGCCCACGCTTCCATGCCGCATTCCTCCTGTGCTTGACGGCCGCTTGCGGGTCGTCGAGCGACGACACGCCGCCGGAAGGCTCGGGGGGCGGGTCGTCAAGCACGTCCGGAGGCACGTCGTCGAGCGCCTCGGGAGGCGGGTCGTCCAGCGCGTCCGGAGGCGCGTCGTCGAGCACCTCGACAGGCACGCCGGACGACACACCGGAGTTTCCGGACACGCCGAGGGGCGACCTCCTCGAGGACCTCTGGACGTCGTCTCGAGCCGGCAAGTTCCGGTTCGGCTACGAGAACGCCATCACGTGGGGGCTCTACGATCCGGGCACCAAGCAGCTCGTGTCGACCAACGACTGGTTCTCGAGCATGGCGGGCGCCGCCAGCCGCGGCGAGCGGGGCTGGTCGTCGGACGCCGGCGCCACCGTGGGAGAGAACCCCGGGCTGCTCGGCATCTCCCTCGACGCGATGGTCTTCGATCCGGTCCCCTGGAATCGCCGCGACGTCACCGCGAACGCCGCGGCGTACATGCTGGAGCAGCCGGGCGGGATGGTGGCCTTCGACTGGCACACGCCCCCGTGCAACTACGACGTCAGCACCTCGGACTTCGCGGACGCCATCGAGACGCCGCTCGCGACCATCACGGTCGACGGCCAGAGCGTCCCGATCCACGCCCAGGGCGGAGGCACCCCGTTCTACGCCGAGACATACTATTCGCGATCCCTCGGCTCCAGCGCGGACATCCCCGAGAACCTGAAGTGCATCTGCAAGATCGCCAACGACGTGCCGATCGAGCAGGGCACCCACGCCGGGATCTCGGCGCGCGACTGGCTCGTGGCCCACGCGAAGTACGTGGCCCAGTTCTTCCGCGAGCACGGGCTCGACGGCAAGCCGATCGTCCTCCGTCCGTTCCACGAGCACACAGGCGGATGGTTCTGGTGGGGTCAGCCCTACTGGAACTGCCAGGCCCTGCTCGACGACGATCGAGCCGTCACCGGCCCCGCCGCCTACAGCGCCGCGTACCGCACGTTCGCCGAGGCCGTCCGGAGCGAGCCGGGGATGGAGAACGTGATCTTCGCGTACTCGACGGACAAGGTGCGAAAGCTGAGCGACAGCTCGGTGACGCCCGCCGAGGCGAAGGTCAGGGATCCGGAGAGCCTCTCTCGCGACATGCTCCGGGCCCGCCTCATCGAGGAGCTCACCGAGCTGGGCGCGGCCTACGAGAGCCCGCCCCAGGAGGCGATCGCGGCGCTCGAGAACGACGCCCAGCCGCCGTCCGCCCTGCTGGAGGAGTACTACCTCGAGGCGTACCCTGGCGACGATCTCATCGATATCCTCGGCATCGATCTCTATTACCCGTACGAGCGCGCGGCGTCCTCGGCAGATCTCGAGGACATGAAGGCGATGGCGAGCGCCGTCGCGGCGATCGGCGCGGA
The DNA here is from genome assembly GCF_051525235.1 of Sorangium sp. So ce124. Lineage (NCBI taxonomy): Bacteria > Pseudomonadati > Myxococcota > Polyangiales > Polyangiaceae > Sorangium > Sorangium sp. So ce124. The sequence continues at coordinate 1,187,751 of NZ_CP150312.1, read as the reverse complement.
GAAGGGCAAGCCTCACGCGCTCACCGAGACGGGCACCTACCGGCTGCACCTCCTCCACCGGGTCAGCAAGCTCGCGGCGGGCGCGTCGCTCGCGCTCTACCCGGCAGACCACGTGAGCAAGTGGCACGACGCCCTGTTCGATCAGAGCCTGCGGACGGAGTTCCTGGCCAACTACGGCCTCGGCTCGGCGGGCGCCGTCACGCTCTCTTCCGCCGAGGTAACGAGCCTGTTTCCGGACGCGGGGCGGGGTGCGCTCACCGAGGACTGGTACAACACCCACCTCCTCGATCTCGCCAAGAGCGCCGGCGTCGCTTACGCGCTGACGTGGCAGACCTACTACGACGGCAGCGGCTTCGACGACAAGGCCGTCTACTACTATGTTCCGTTCCCGGGCCACCCGGAGGCGGACAACTTCCGTCGCTTCGCGGCGGATCCGGCGGTCTGCTTCGGCGCGACAGCCTGCCAGTAGCCCGGCGAGGACGGGGGCGCGGACATCCGCTCTAGACGTGAAAGCTGCGTCGAGCCCCGGGCCTCGCGGTCAGGCGTCCGGGTTCAGGCGGTGCCAGGCGGTCTGGAGTCGCCGGAGCGAGGGAGCTCCGGCGGCTCTTTCACTGTCATCGTCGCCGCGGCCGAGGCTCCCTCCCCGGCGCGCGCTGGCCTCGACGACCGCGCTGGAGTAAGGGGAGATCGTTCAGGAGGCACCATGGGCATCTCCATCGCGTACTCGGGCAAGCTCCGCGACCCGAACGTCGTCCCCGAGCTCGTCGCGGATCTCGCCGCCAAGGCCGCGGCCGCCGGCTGGCCCAGCAAGACCATGAAAGAGCTCATCGAAGACCGGCGCGTGACCTGCTCGGGTCTCGAGGGGATCACGCTCTATCCCCACCGCGAATGCGAGCCTCTCCACTTCCACTTCGACGGTGAAGGCACCTTCATCAACCACACGTACCACGCGCTGCTCAGCGACCCGAAGATGGCGGACATGATGCGTCAGGCGCTGGCGGAGTCCGCGGCCATCACGCGCAACCTCACCCGCGCAGCGCAGGACAAGTCGGGGCGCGGCGGAGGGCCGCGCGTCAGCGTCAGCGTCCCCAGCCTGCCAGAGGCGCCGGGGGTCGAGTTCTTCAAGGAGGGGAGCCGCTACAACTGGACGAAGACCCAGTTCGCCGGCCCCAAGGTGCACGTCGCCGTGTGCGCCATCCTGCGGTACGTGAAGCAGCGCTATGCGCCCGAGCTCGACGTCAAGGACGACAGCGGGTACTTCGTCGATGGGGACTACGAGAAGCTCGAGGGCCAGCTCGCCTACGTCGAGCGCCTCACCTCGCTCGCATCGCAGGCCATCGAGGCCGCCGCCGCCGCGAGCAAGGGCCCGATGACCCTCGACGCGTTCGTGGACCGGATCAACGAGGAGCTCGCCGAGGCCAAGGACAGGCTGCACTGACGAGCGCCGGCGCCGCCGCGCCGGCCGCTTCGACGCCCGCCAATGTCATCGATGATGACATCATCACGACCCCGATGTGATCGACGCTCACATCGGCCGCCCGGAGGTCCCATGTCCATCGCCGTGTCCGCCCCCGACTTCGACGCCGCCCTCGACGCCGCCTTCGCCGGCGCGGGGGGCGCCTCCACGGACGCCGCTCGCGGAGCGCGCGCCTTCGATCACCCGCTCGACCTCGAGGCCGAGTACGGCTTCACGCCGCTCGCGGTCGAGGGGACGCTGCCCGAAGGCCTCGAGGGCACGCTCTTTCGGGTGGGCCCGGCCCGCGCGACCCTCTTCGGCGTCCGCGTGCCGCACTCCTTCGAGGCCGACGGAGGGGTGCTCGCGGTGCGGCTGTCTGGCGGCCGGGCGGAGGGCGCGCACCGCCTCGTGCGCAGCCGCGGCCTGGTGGAGGAGCTCGCGGCCGGGCGGCGCCTCTACGGCTCGACCCTGTCATGGCCGAAGCGCGTGCTCCACGCGCTGCAGGGCAAGCGCAGGGGCAAGAACGTCGCGAACACGAGCCCCTTCATCGCCGGCGGCCGGCTGTACGCGCTCGTGGAGTCCGGCAGGCCGACGGAGCTCGATCCGGCGACGCTCGACACGCTCGGCGAGAGCGATCTCGGCGGCGTGCTGGGCCCCACCTTCTCGGCCCACCCGCACCGGGTTGCCGCCAGGAAGACGAGCTACAACTTCGGCGTCCGCTACGGGCGCAGGACCCAGCTCGACCTCTACGCTGTCGACGACGACGGGCGCGCGCGCTCGCTCGGCGCGGTGCCCTTGCCGGCGCCGGTGATGCTCCACGACTTCTGCGCCACCCGCCGGCACCTCGTGTTCTTCGTCTCGCCCGCGATGATCCGGGTGGGCCGCGCGATGCTCCAGTGGGGAGGGTTCGAGTCCTGGGTGCGCTTCGAGCCCGGCCGGGGCACCGAGGTGATCGTCGTCGACATCGACGACGTCTCCCGCGTGCGCCGCTTCGGCGTCGACGCGTTCTTCCAGTGGCATTTCGCGAACGCCTACGACGACGGCGAGGACCTCGTCGTCGACCTCGTCCGCTACCGGACGCTCGCCACGCTCGGCGCGATCGGCAAGGACCCCGATCGGCCCGAGCTCGCCTCCGTCGACGCCGGCGTCCTCGTGCGCCACCGCGTGCGCGCGAGCCGCGAGCAGCTGCTCGTGGAGGACCTCGGCGGCGTCGTCGGCGAATTCCCGCGCGCCGACCCGCGGGTCGAGGGGGAGCGGCACGGCGTCGTCTTCCTCGCCACGAAGGGGCGGGCCGACGACCCGAATGGAAACGGCATCGCGCGCGTCGACGTCGACACGGGCGCGATCACCCTGGCGCGCATCGCGCAGCACGAGCGCCCGTCCGAGCCGGTCTTCGTGCCGCGCGCGCCCGGCGCCCCCGAGGGCGACGGCCACGTGCTCGCCGTGGTCACCGACGCGAAGGCCGGGAAGAGCGCCATCCACGTCTGGGACGCTGCGCACATGGACGAGGGGCCAGCGGCGCGGGTCCACCTGCGCCACGCCTCGCCCCAGACCTTCCACGGCGCGTTCCTGCCCCGCGCGCACTGAAGGCCGCTGCTTCCGCCCCGACTGGCGCGTCGCCGACAGGCAACGAGAGGAGGTGGCGCCGCGCCGAGCGAGAGGCTCGTCAAGCTTCGAGACCGCGGTGAGACGCGGCGCTGCGGCGACAAACGGGTTGAAACCACGAGAAAAAGCAGAAATTTCACGGGGAGGCGGGGAGGCGGAGAGCGAGAGACGGCAAGAGGGAGAAATTCATTTCTTCTTCCTCCCCGCCTCCCCGCCTCCCTGTGAAATTTATCCGGGTTTCAACGTGATCGGTTTTCTAGAAGATCGGGAGCCCGCTCATGGTCGAGTTGGGCACGGAGCGCCGCGAGTCCCAGTGCTCGACGATGTCGCCGCCCTCGACGCGGAACAGATCGTAGAAGCCATAGGCGGCGTTGTTGCGCTTCCCTTCCGACAGGGTGAAGACGAAGTTCCCATCGGCGATGAGGTGGTGCACCTTGACGTAACTGATGCCCTCGTCCTTCACGTACTCGACGAGCGCGGCGGGGCCGCTCGCGTCGGTGTCGCGGTGCTCGACGTAGCTCGCGCCTAGGAACTCCGACGCTCGCGCGTGCGCCCCTCCGATGAGCACGGCGTCGATGAAGCTCAGCACGTGCGCGCGGTTCTGCCCCGAAGGAGCCTTTCGAATGGCGAGCTCAGTGTCTGCGCCGAGGAGTGGAGCACCACCTCCCCACGCTCGAACGCTCACCGTCGCGTCGCTCGCTCTTTGGCGATCTCGCCGCGGCCGCCCTTCTCGACGAGCGCCGGGAACATCCTGCCGAGGCGCCAGAGGAAGCGTGCGCGCGAGGGCAGCACGATGACGGGCTCGTCGTCGGCCGCCGCATCGAGGGCCTCGCGCGCGAGCGCGTCGGCCGGGTAAGGCGGGCCGGCAAGGGCCTCGAGCAGGCGTCGTGCGTTCGGAACCCACGGGACCGCCGGCAAATCGGGGGGGTTCTCGGAGTCCAGAATCGGGGTCTCGACCGCGGCCGGGCAGAGCACGTTGACGTGGACGCCGTAGGCCGCCGCCTCGATTCGCAGGCTCGTGCTGAGGCCGACGACGGCGTGCTTGGTCATCGCGTACGGCGTGAAGAGCGGTGCTGGGCCCAGGCCGGCGAGCGATGCCACGTTGAGGATATGGCCGCTCTTCTGGCGCACCATGATCGGGTAGCCCGCCACGATGCCGTGCACCACGCCGCGCACGTTGATCTCGAGGACGCGGTTCCAGTGCGGGAGCGGGATCTCGTGCGCCTCGCCGGCGACGCCGATCCCCGCATTGTTGATGAGCAAGTCGAGGCGCCCGCCGCGGGCAGCGGTGTCCTCGATGGCCTCGCGCATGCCCGCTTCGTCGCGCACATCGAGCGCGCGCGACGAAGCGCCGTTTCCAGCCTCGGCCGCCACCTTCGCAGCGGCGTCGCCGTTCACGTCCGTCACCGTCACGCGCGCGCCGCGCCGCGCGAGCTCCAGGCTGAGCGCTCGACCGATCCCCGAGCCGCCGCCTGTGATAAAGGTGACTGCATCCTTCCACGTTTTTTTCATGGGCTCTCCGAGACGGACAGGCAACAAGATACGCTCGCTCGTGTCAAGCTCCCGTTCGGCTTATTCGGCATCGTCCTCGTCGACTGTTTTAAAGAAAGCGTGCCCCGTGTTCTTGAACCGCAGAAATCTCCACCAACTTAAGGCGTCGATGCCCTCCACCTTCAGCACCGGTGCCCCACCCTGATTCAAGAGTGCATACTCCCCAGTGGTCCAGTCCGCGAGGACCATCGCCTTGGCGATTTCTTCTGCTTGCTTCACTGAGCGGGCTCGAACCGCGCGCGTCGCGAAGAAGCCAATGATCGGTGGTTCCCCGTCTGCCCCTTGGACCTTTATACCCTTCCCTTCGAGAATCACGCTGTAGTAAGGCATCGACCCATTCCTGCTCGAGAGGCCGAACGTCTTGCCGGTGTGCCACCGCGCGAAGCGCCGCCGGCACCAGCGGTTTGTTGGGCGGGAGACAGCGGAAGAGAGAGAGTATACAGGGAGACGGGGAGACGGGGAGGAAAGAAGAGAAAGAGAGAGACCAAGGTGGAGAGGCAAGAGGTGGGGAACATCCTTCGAGCCTGCTCGCTTGGGGTCGACTGCTTTCAGGTCGGTCGTTTGCAGGGCGGTTCCCGGCGATGTCAATCTCGCGCAACCAGAGCTGGCCCCGCGTCGACATATAGGCATGAGCATGGACTTGGTACAGGGAGACAGGGAAACGAGGAAATTGTGGGATCTGTCCGAGCGAGTCATTGGAGCGTGCATCGAGGTGCACCGTCACCTCGGTCCCGGGCTCCTGGAGTCTGCCTACGAACAATGCTTGTGTCATGAGCTGTCGCTCATGGGCTTGAGCTTCGCCAGGCAAAGGCCACTTCCAGTGACCTACAAGGGAGCCACGCTCGACTGTGGCTATCGACTCGACGTTGTCGTCGAGGGAAAGCTCATACTGGAGCTCAAGCCTGTCGATCACCTGCTGCCAGTCCATGAAGCTCAGGTGCTCACATACCTGAAGCTGATGGACCTGGACGTCGGGTTGCTCGTCAACTTCAACACGCCGGTGCTCCGCCGTGGGATCCGACGACTGGTACGCCGCGGTGCGGAGTCTGTCCGGTTCTCCCGATGTCGAACTGAAGACGACCACCCCGGCACCACCAGCCGCCCCGCATCGATGCCGCCCGAAGCAGTCGCCGCCGAGCCTGATGGTTCGAACGACTGATCCCCATCTCTCGCCTCCCCGCCTCCCCGCCTCCCTGTGAATCTTTCCTTCTTCCTCTCCGCCCAACACCGGCGCTAACCTGCACCGAGGTCCGACGATACCGCAAGCTCACCGCGAAGGATAGACTCTGGCAGACTGATGTGCCAAAGGCACGTCAGTCGAAACAACCTCGGACCGGCCCCGGTGTCAGGTTCAGCGGCTCGTTAGGGGGCGTCCACACGTCGACCAGTCACCTGTGTTGCTGAAGACGTTCGAGCTCCACGGTCGCACGCGCGGCCTCGTCACGCAGGCCAAGAACCCCGACGGCATCTCGCCACAGCTCAAGGGACGACATGTGTTCGGACCGGAGCTCGTCGGGTCGGCTGCCGGCAAGCGCAACTACGGTCTTCGCGATGGCGGCCGCCTTGAGATGCTGGCCCTCGGCGAAAAACTGGCGAGCGACCTCGAGGTATGCGGCAGCAGCACCACGAAACTCGTTTCTTTTCGCGAGTTCGTCGGCCTGGCGCAGCGCATCGCGATGGTTCGTTCCGTCGGTTGCCACTCCAGGTCCCCCTAACGAGTTGCCACTCTGCCGCGCCGCGAAGCGGCGTCGGCAGCAGCGGCAGGTTAGCCGACGCACTCGCCGAGCACCACCGCGACGTCGTCGGGCCGGTTGCCCGATGGAAGAGTCACCGCCTGGATCAGTGCCTCGACCGCCGTCTGCACATCGCCTGTGCGAGCGAGAGCGCCGAGGGTCGCCCACGACGCGTACTTCAGGAGGCCGTCGGTTGCGACCAGGAGGCGCCCCGTGAGCGGCCGTCGGGGGATGCCGACGGGGCTGCACGCACCGCTGCCGACCAGCGGCTTCCGAATCTGCCCTGAAGTCAGGTCGACCAGCCCGTCCGGCTCGACGACGAGCGCGCCCGAGTCCCCGACGCTGGCCCCCCAGAGTTCGCCTTGGCTCACCTGGACGACGACGAGGGTCGTCTCGCCGCACCTCGGCTCCGCTTCCAGCTCACCGTCGAGTCGGCGGATGCGCTCGCACCAGGAGTCCGGATCGAGCTCTCTCTCCGCGCCGAGCGCCACCATCGCGCCCGCCGCCGTGCTCGCCGCGGCCGCACCGCCTGCGAGCCCGCCGGCGCCGTCAGCGACGGCCACGGTCCATCGATCGCCGCGGCAGCTCAGATCGAGGCGATCCTCGTTCCTGCTGCCTGCCACGCGGCGTGACCAGAAGCGCATCCATCCAGACGGGCGCTCGAGCTGCGCGTACTCGTCGCCTCCCACCGAGGACCTGATCTCCACGCTGGAAGCGACATTGTTCTCGAAGCGGAGAACGGCGCCCTCTCCCTGGCCGCACCTCGAACAGCCGGTCTCGACGAACCCGGGGACGGCGACGAGTCCGCCGACATTTTCGCCGTCGTCTTCGAGCGGCGCCGGACGCCCGGGCGGATCGAACCAGCAGAGCGCGTCACCGAGCCTGTACTCGTGCTGCCTGCAACGGCCGTACTTGTACTGGATGCGCCACTCTTGGGAATGCCCGCAGCCGGGGCAGTCCGCTCGGGCGATGACCACATCAAACAATCCCATGGTGCTTCGCCCGGCTAACGAGTAGTCGACAGGTCAACCGAAGCCGGTGGACCAGGTCTGCCCATTCGGGCGCCCTTGGTGACTTTCCGCACAGAGAGTCACACGGATCGGCGCTACGCCGCAAGCACCGAGCGCTGTCCAGCGCCGCAGGGCAGATCCGCCCAACCCCGGCAGCAATCGCCGATTTTCGGTTGTACCGGGGAGCGCCCCTCGATCGGGCCGATCTCGCGGGGATGGCCGCCGCGCGCGGCAGCAGCTTCAGGGCTCGCCGGCAAGCTTCTTCACCGCCGCGAGCAACAGATCCGGCTTGAACGGCTTGATGATCCAGCCCTTCGCGCCGGCCTTCCGGGCCTTCTCGATGAGCTCCGGCTGCCCCTCGGTGGTCAGCATCAGGATCGGAACGCCCGACGCGAGCCCCTTGTCCCGCAGGCTCTGGATCATCTCGATGCCGTTCATCACCGGCATGTTCACGTCCGCAATGATCATCGCCAGGTCATCCTTGTGGGCGGCGACCGTGGCGACCGCATCTCGGCCGTTGTCCGCTTCCAGCGTGCCATAGCCCGCCCCCGACAGGAGAATGCCGACCTGCTGGCGGACCGTACTCGAATCCTCGACGAGAAGAATTTTCTTGGCCATGTGACGTGTCTCCTCTTGCGTGTACGGCCATCCGGCTCAGAACAGCAGCACTTCGCCCTCGGGCTGCGGATCGGGCATGTTCACTTCCTCGAGCTCCAGCGCGGTGTCGGGGGCCAGCGCGTCGAAGAGCACGACGAGCCGGTCGGGCCCCGCGGCGAACAGGAGCCGCCGGAAGCCCTCGCTCTGCTCCTCCCTCGCGCGCAGGTGCTCGCCGATCGCGGCGCTCGGCGTCGAGAGCACGATGACCAGCCCTAGGTGGCGCAGGCGGTTCTTCACCCGCCCGAGGAGCTGGTTCGAGAGCTCGCTCGCCCAGTCGCACACCATGTCTTCGTCGATCTCGCGCTGCTCTTTCAGCGGGTGGCTGCGCATGATGAGCGCCACGGGGGCGACGAGCGTCAGGCTCCCGCGAAGGTGGTCGCCCGTGAAGCCGATGAAGGAGACCACCGCGTTGCCCGGCGTCGCCTCCGACGCTGCGTCGTCCAGCCGCAGGAGCTCGACGCCGTTGTCGCGAAACAGGTGCACGCACGACGAAGCGAGCTCCTCATGGATGCGGTCCCAGCTCTCCGAGTTCATTCCCCTCTCCTCGATCTCTCGCTCTGCATTGTCGATGTGCTCACCGCGTCACGCGCTCCCCGACGCCATGCCCGGGCTCGATCCGCCCCGCGAAGGGGGAGGTACGAGCGAGCCCCGCCCGCTCGGAGGCGGCAGCGAGGCAGTCGTCAGCGACACCCCCGCGGCGTCGCTCGGATCCCGGGGGAACCGGAAGCGGAAGGTCGTCCCCTGGCCTCGCTCGGTGTCGAGCTCTACCCGGCCCGCGAGCCGCCGGCACTCGTGGAGCGCGACGCCGAGACCGACGCCGCGGCCGGAGACGTCCGTGACCTGCTCGGCCGTGCTGAAGCCGGGCGAGAACAGCGCGGCCTCGAGATCGCGCCGCGTCGCGCCCGGCAACCCGACAGCCACGGCCTTCTCGCGCACGCGCTCCCAGTCGATGCCCGCCCCGTCGTCGCCGATCTCGATGACGATCTCGTCCGCCGTCATCCGCGAGCTGAGCGTGAGCGTGCCCCTCGACGGCTTGCCCGCCGCCTCGCGCGCCTCCGGCCGCTCGATCCCGTGGTCCATCACGTTGCGCACGACGTGGCCCAGCGCCTGCCACATCCCGGCGAACCGCGACGCGGGCAGCCGGACGCCCCCGGCGTCGATGCGCACGTCGGGCTTCGGCTTGCCGAGCTTCCGGGCCAGCGTCTCGGCCTGGTCCTTCATCCGGCTGAACCGCACCTCGGTCCGCTCGTCGCGGAGGGCCGCGATGGCCCGCTCGATCTCGGCGGGGTCGCGGCGCTGGCGCACCATGGCGAGCAAGGCATCGACCTCTTCGTGGCCGACGTCGGCGCGCGAGGACTGCGCCGTCGACGCGAGCAGGACGCTCACCCGCCCCACGAACGCGAGCCACACGTCCCTCAGCGCGTCGATCTGCTCGTCGGACGGCAGCGCGCGCTCCTCGACGACGAAGCTCTCGATCTCGTGCGCCACCCTCGCCACGCTCGTCACGTCCCAGAGCCCGGCGTTCCCCTTGATCGTGTGCACGAGGCGCATCACCTCGTCCACCTCGCCGCTCGACCGCGCGCTCACGGCGTCGACGAGCTTGGTCGTGTCGTTGACGAAGCCGACGAGGCCGAGCCGGTCCTTCACGGCCCGCTCGAACACCTGGATATACTCGTGCTGCTGCTCGGCCTCGCGCACGGAGGCGATCGTGGACGTGACGTCCGTGATCACCATCAGCGCCCCGCTGAACTGGCCCTCTCCCGACAGGATCGGCTTGAAGCCGAGCGCGAGGTAGCGCCCCTCGCGGTGCAGGGTCTTCGGGAGCTGGTCGAGGACGACCTCGAGCGGGAGGAAGTCGTCGCAGGCGGCCTCCCACCCCATCCTGAGGAACGCGCGGGCCCGCGGATCGTGGCCGGCGATGCGATCGGCGAAGTGCTCATCGCGCGCCGGTACGCCGAAGAGGCGTTCGAAGGCGGCGGAGTGCACGGGCTCCATCGTGCCGTCCCTGTGGATGGTCACGAGGGCCTGATCGACGTTGTCGAGGACGAGGCGCATCTCCCGGTTGCGCTTCTCGAGCTCCGAGGTCCGCTCCGCGACAGTGGCCTCGAGGTTCTGCCTGTGGCCCTCGAGGACCTCGTCGCGCGCCTGGATGCCCGCCAGCATCTCGTTGAAGGCGTCCGTGAGCGCCCCGAACTCGTCGTCGGCGGTCTTGCGGGCGCGCGTCGTGTAGTCGCGCGTCCGCCGGACGTGGGCCGCGGCCTCGCCGAGGACCTCGAGCGATCGGGAGATCCCCCGCACGAGCACCAGCGCCAGCGCCACCGACACGAGGAGCACGAACGCCGAGACCGCGATGCCGTCGCGCACCGTCCGCCGCGTGTCCGCGACCCTGGCCGCCGCCGCGCGCCTCATCCCGGAGATCGCCTCCTCCTCGATCGCGGCGAGCCCGTCGACGCGCCCCTGCTGCGCCTCGAACCACGCGTCGTGATCGATCGCCAGCGCATCGTCCGTCGACGTGATCGCCGCGGCGCGCAGCTCGTCGGCGCGCCGCACGCGCGGGTCGGAGCGGGCGGCGTCGTAGAGCGCCCGCGCCGGCTCCGACGCGTTGGCGATGAACTCCTCGTGATAGAGCTGCTCCTCCGTCATCAGCGTCACGAGCGTCTTGAAGGCGCCCGGCTCGAACTGCGTGGACGCGAAGGCGTGCGCGAGCAGCGCGTGCTGGCGGCTGGCGCGCTCGGCGAACTCGTGGACGGCGACGATCGACTGGATCCTGCGCAGGAGCTCGCCTTCGTCGCTCAGCTCGGAAAGACCGGCGTTGGCCCGGATGAGGCTCACGTTGATGCCGCCGAAGACCCTCAGCACGCCGTCGAGCGGCACCGTCTTCGCGTCGGCCTCGCTGCGGAACGCGCCGAGCTCGCCGACCTTGGCGCGCGCCTCCGCGAGATCGCGGGCGAGCCGGCGCGGCAGCCCGGAGAGGTCGCGCGCGGCCAGGAACGCGTCGAGGTCGGCGAGGCTCTCGTCGGTCGCCGCCCGCGCGTCCCGGAGATGGCCGCCGGCGCGCAGGAGCTCCGCCGCGCGATTGAGGGGCGGCGTGGCGCGCCGCTCGCCCTCGACGTCGATCGCCTCCGGAGGCCGGGCCTCCAGCCCCTCGACCAGCGCGGTCCACGCCCGCTCCTTCTGGAGGGCGTGCAGCGGCTTCGCCATGATCGAGGAGAGCTGCGCGAGGTCCTCGATGGAGCCTATCCCCGCCGCCCTCGCCGCCTGCTGCCGCGCGTCGCCGACGATCATCGCCGCCAGCAGCAGGGCCCCCGCGACGGGGACGCCGGCGAGCGACCACAGCTTCAGTCGAATCGAAGCGCTACGCAATGTCGGCATGCCCCCGTCCCTCCGGCGTGGCCCGCGCGGCGCGGCGCCCGCGCGCATCTCGTGTGCTTCGTGACGAGGGATCTCGCGCGAACGCCTGTCCCCGCGCGCGGCGCGCTCAGCACGGGCACCGGGCGAGCTGAGCCCCGCGCGCGGCGCTGATGATGCTGATGATGCAAACGACAATCGACGCGTGCACACGTGGAGTCATCATCGACGTTCGCCCGCACACCATGTGTGCTCTCCTGATTCACGTTCTTTCCTGTTGTGATGTCTCACCCAACTGTGGTGCGAGCGTGATGGAGCGCGTCGAGTTCCCCGCCCGTCCTCGTCGCTGTGTATGCTACGCGTGAAGTTCGCAAGTCCGCAAGAGCGCGTGCGACGTCGGCTGGAACCGCAACGAAGGCTCCGCGGACGGGGAGAAATCAATGATGATGGGTCGGAGTTCACTGCCGCGAGCGCCGGCACGGCGCCTCGCGCGCGCGTCGAGCGCGTCCATCGGAGCAGTGCTCGTCACGGCATCTCTCGCGCATGCGCAGAGCCCTGGCGCCGGCGTCGCCCCGGCGCCCGCCGCGACCGGAGCGCCTGCCGCCCCCTGCCGCCACCGGCAGCGGCGCCGCGGCAGCGCTGTGCCGCGCAAGAGGGCTCAGAACAGGATCACCTTGCCATCGAGCGGGAGCGGCGACGAGTTCGAGAACACCAGCGAGCTCTCGTCGAAGTCGCCGCCCAGCGTGACGACCACCTCGCCCTTCAACGTCCGGAAGGCATAGCAGAACTGCTGTTTGCTGCCCCGGTACCGGCGCGCCACGTCGGTCGCGCGGCGCAGCTGCGGCAGCTCTGCGTGAAGCGCTATCTGGAACCGCGCGAGGCGGCTCTTCACCTTTCCCATGAGCTGATTGACGACCTCGCGCATCCAGTCGTCGACGCTATCGAGCGTGGGCGGCAACCCCGTCATCGCGCGAAACACGCCAGGGTGCGCCGACAAGGCCAGCAGGCCGGAGAAGCCGGGCGCAGAGAACTCGACCGTGCTCGCAGGATCGCTGTGGACGAGCGCCTCGTCGCGGCGCTCCCCGAGGTCCGCAGGCGCTATGGCGACGCCGTAAAAGTGGAAGAGCTCCACGGTCGCGCCCTGAACGAGGACGTCGATGGTCCGCACCTTGCGCGAGGAAGCAGACCTCGAAGCAGGCGACCGCTCGCTGGACGGGCCGGAACGCCCGGGCCCGGAAGGCTGCCCGGGTGGAGACGGGAGGATCGAGTCGCGACGCTCGGCGCCAGGACGGTCAGGGACGCTGTGCCCCGACCTCATGTCGGACTCGCCCTCCGGTGTCCTGCCCCGCTGCCGCATGATAAACGCTCAACTTAGCTCATCTATCCCTTGAAGACCAATGCGGTCCTAGGGCAGGACTCACGAGCGCCCGACAGCTTATCTACCACGTTTGGTCACGTTTGACCACGCCCGTCAGCGCTTGGCCATGCTCAGCCATGCTCGGCAATGCGTAAGCACGCCCACTTACCTCACCCACCGGACGCCGCGCTTTGCGCTTTACAGGCGTGGCCGCCAGCGCGCGAAGCGGCTGGGTCCACGAGGAGATTGACATCGGCGAAAGTTCCAGGATTCCCTGGTCGCCCGATGCTGAAGCGCAGAGATTTCCTTCGAGCCACGCTCGTCACCGCCGGCGCGCTGGTCGTCCCGGCTTGCGGCGACGATCCCGAGACGATCAACCCGGTCGAGCTCGATAACGAGCGCGAGCTGGCAGACGGCTCCGAGTTCTTCCCCCAGTCGGTCGCCTCCGGCGATCCACGCCCCGGCAGCGTCGTCCTCTGGACCCGCGTGCAGGACGGCGCAGAGGATCTCGATCTCGAGGTCGAGGTCGCGACCGACGCCGGGTTCGCGCAGCGGGTGGCGCTCGACGCCGGACAGGCGAAGGTGAAGGCGCTCGCGAGGCACGATCACTGCGTGAAGGTGAAGGTCCGCGGCCTCGCGGCGGGCACGGTTTACTACTACCGATTCATCTACGTGAAGGGCGACACGAGCTATGCGTCTCGCGTGGGGCGCACCAAGACCGCCCCGGCCGAGGGGGCCGACGTCAAGGTCCGCTTCGCCTACGTGTCTTGCCAGGATTACGTGGGGCGGTACTACAACCCCTACCTGGCGCTCGCCCAGGAGGAGCTCGATTTCTTCGTCCACCTCGGCGATTACATCTACGAGACGGACGGCGATCCCAGCTTCCAGAGCACGAGCGGGCGACGCGTCGTCTTCACCGACGTGGCCGGCAGCATCTCCCTCGGTGACGGCGACGGCGCCTACCACGCGGCGAGATCGCTCGATAACTACCGCGAGCTCTACAGGACGTACCGCTCCGACGCGAACCTCCAGAAGGTCCACGAGAGCTTCCCGATGATCGCCACGTGGGACGATCACGAGTTCTCGAACGACTGCTTCGGCGCGACGGCCACGTATTTCGACGGCCGGCAGGACGAGACCGACGCGGACCGCCGCAAGGCCGCGAACCAGGCCTGGTTCGAGTACCAGCCCGTCGATTACGGCGACGACGTCGAGCTCGACCCGGGCGCCTCGCTCCCGGACGAATTCCACATCTACCGCGACTTCGTGTTCGGCCGGCACGTCCACCTCGTGATGACCGATCTGCGCAGTTACCGGCCGGATCACCTCATCCCCGAGGACGCTTTCCCCGGCAGGGTCGCGCTCGATCAGCCGAAGCTCGTGGCCGAGCTCGGGGAGGTCCCCGCGGCCGCCCTGCCCTATGTGGACGTGGAGACCTACGGCGACGGCATCTATGCGCCGGTCCTCATCGGGGCCGCGGAGGCCGTGGGCTACGATCCCGCCGAGGTGACGGGGAAGATCAGCGTCGCCTTCATCAACGGGATCGTCGCCGCCGCCAACGAGGGCCTGCCGGCGGACATGCAGATCCCGCTCATCGACCCCGCGGAAGCGGGCCTGGAGCGGGGCATCGCCTACGTGGATTTCGGCAAGATCAACGCATACGGCATCATCGGTACCCGCTACTTCACGGCCAAGGACACCTTCGATATCTACGCTGCCATCCGCTACAAGGAGACGCAGGGCGCGAGCGAGGACATGATGGGCGCCGAGCAGGAGGCCTGGTTCCTCGACACCATGGAAGGCTCGAAGGCGACCTGGAAGGTCTGGGGCAACGAGTTCTGCCTCGTCCAGCTCGCCGTCGATCTCAGCCCCTATTCCCTCCCCGCCCAGTTCAAGCGCAGCTTCTATCTGACCACCGACGCCTGGGACGGCTTCCGCAACAAGCGGGACGAGCTGCTCGAGAGGCTCGTCGGGCTGGGGGGCGTCGTGGCGATCACCGGCGACGTCCACGCCTTCTACGCTGGGACGCCCGGCCCGAGCGGCGATCCCACGAAGAAGATCGTCGAGCTCGTGGGCGGCGCCGTCTCCTCGGCGTCCTTCCGCGAGATCCTGACGAGCCAGGTCGCGAGCGATCCGACGCTGCGCGGGCTCCCGGGCGCCGCGGCGCTCGCCCTCAGCATCGACTCGCTGCTCACGTCGCCCGAGACGAAGATCAACCCGCACCTCGCCCACGCCAACAGCAACGCCCACGGCTATGTGGTGGTCGAGGCGAGCGGGCAAGAGCTCGTCGCCGACATGCGGAGCATCAAGGGCGCCGAGGCGCAGACCGACTACTCGGGGAGGATCGGAGATCTGAAGATCAGCAGCAAGCGCTTCCGCGCCCTCCCCGGGGAGAGCGAGCTCTACATGGACGACAAAGGCACCTGGAAGCGCTGGGATCCCTCGACCCAGGCGTGGGTCTGACGCCCGGCAGCCGTCGCACCTCATCGGAGGGACCGTTCACGGCATCAGGTGGAGCATCGCCATCATCCCCAGATCCGCGTGGTCGAGGATGTGACAGTGGAACATCCACATGCCGGCGCGGTCGTCGAACGGAATCGCGATCCGCACGGTCTCTCCAGGCACGAGGCTGACGGTATCGCGCCATGCGCGCACGGGCGGCCCGGCGCCGTCGATGTCGAGCACCTGAAAGAAGAACCCGTGCAGGTGGAACGGGTGATCGTAGTTGGTTGTGTTCGTCAGCGTCCAGATCTCGACCGTGTTCGTCTTCGCAGAGAACATGAGAGAGCCGCCTGTCTGGCCGTTGATCCCGAGCACCGCTCCGTCGGCGTCGCCCTGCTCCATGAACTCCACCGCCTGCCGCTGCGCGCCCGTCGTGTCGATCGAGGCGATCTCTGCCAGTCGCTCGGGAAGCGGCGGCGCGCCGTACCCCGGAGGCTCGTCGGCCAGCTCGAGGCGCATGAGGTCCTTGGGATCATTCTCGCTCGGCAGGTGGAATCGATTCGCGTCCAGGAGCGGGATCACCACCGACTGGCCCTCGACGGGCAGCAGGTAGAGCTCAGCGCGCTCCCCCGGGGCGAGCGTCACCTCGTCCACCGGTAGCGGGCTCTCCGAGAGGCCCCCATCTCCACCGATGCTCACGAGCGGCTGGCCCGGCACCGCGAAGCGAAAATAGCGGCTGCGCGCGGCGTTGACCACCCGCCAGCGCTGCGGAACGCCCTCTCGCGCCGCGACCGTCGGCAAGATCTTCCCGTTGACCAGGACCCTCGATCCCTCGCGCCCGAAGTAATCGCCGAACCATCCGCTCTCGTCGGCGGCGGTGAGCGAGCCGTCTTCCTCGATGCCGATGTCGCTCATCACGAGCAGCAGCTCGTCGCCGAGCGGCGCCTCCTCCGGAGCCTCCTCGACGACGAACGCGCCGTAGAGGCCCGCGCCGACCTGGGCGCTCGAGCGAAGGTGCGGGTGGTACCAGAACGTGCCCGCGTCCGGCACGGTGAAGGAGTACTCGAAGCCCTCGCCCGGCTCGATGGGCTCCTGCACGTGCTGCGTCCCATCCATGGACGCCGGCACGCGCAGACCATGCCAGTGGACCGTCGTCGCCTCGGGCAGGTGGTTCTCGAACTTCACCACCACGCGATCGCCCTTCTTCGCGCGGATCGTCGGACCGGGGAGCATCCCGTTGTAGGTCCAGACCTCGGTCGTGAGCCCTGGGACCACCTCGATCTCGGCCACCTTGGCCTCGAGGTGCACCTCGACAACGTCGGGCGCGGGGTCGTGATCTTCGGCATCCGGCAGCCGCAGCGCGTCGTCCCAGCCCGCCGGCTGCCGGAGGTCCGGCGGCGGCTCTTCCGCGCCGCACCCCGCGAGCAGGCCCACGAGCGACAGGGTGACCGCAACCTCTCCGGCAAAGCGTGCCGAGGACACGCATCCTTTGCGCCTCGCGCGGGGCAAGGCGCATCCGATCCAGCGCATGCGCCGCCCTCTGCAAGGCGTGAGCCCTCACGGGCGAGCCGACCTGGTTGTGGGAGTCGACCCCGCGGGCTGCGGGGTGAGCCTCGCCGCGCGGGGCTGCGCGGCGCGGGCTACCGCCCGAACGCGCCGATCGTGAAGCTCGCGCCGTCGTTGCGCGCCCTGGCCTGCTGGTGCGGCGTGTACTGGTGCTCGACCGGCGGGAGGCCGTCGAGCGAGGCGCCGGCGCCGATGAGCGGCGCGCTCGCGGCCGGCATGAAGTCGTGGTCTGCCTCCGACGCGAACGCCGGATCGACGCCGAAGAGCGAGTCGTCCAGGCCGTCCACCCGCCCGACCACCTTCACCACCTCCCGGACCGGATCGAAAGGCAGCCACCCGTTCGTCACCCAGTTCCCGGACAGGGTGAGTGCCCCGGCGGCCACGCCGTCGCGGTCCCCGAGGAAGGTCACCGCGCGGAGCTCGGTCGGCTGCAGGCTGCTGGCGAACACGTTGTTGCGGGCGTCGATCCGCTCGTCGTTGGTCGAGGCCTCGAACATCGAAGAGCGATCGTAGTCCTCGTAGTCGTCGTTGTTGACGAAGACGGTGTTGGCGAAGAAGTGGAGCGTGCCCTTCCTGTAGTACTCGGTCTCCCCGCTGTCCCCGCCATAGTGGATCATGGACGGGCCGTAGCCGTTGCGCAGGAGGACGTTGCCGTAAATGAACGTCTCGTGGAACGACGGCAACGCGACCGAGTCGGTCGCCTCCTGCGCGTCCACGAGATCGATCAGGTGGGCGCCGTCCTCGATCCAGTTGTACCGGATCACCACGCCGGCCGAGCGCTCCTTGATGTTGTTGCCGTGGCCGCCGCGCGTGGGGCCGAAGCGGTTGAACTGGTAGATGACGTTCGACGCCTCGTTGTAGACGTTGTGCTCGTTGTAATCATCGAGGCCGTTGTCGTGGATGTAGTTCGACTCGATGAGCACGTTCGTTGTCAGGATATCCCCGCCGGCCGTGCCGACGAAGAGGCCATTGGCGTTGTCGTGCACCTCGCAGGCGCGGATGGTCACGTGATCGCCGCGCTCCACGAAGACGCCGGCCGCGAAATCCGCGTAGGTCGCCCGGGACCCCGACTTGTCGGTGAACCCGTGGGGGGGCGCTGCGTTCTTGATCTCGAGCCCCTCGATCGTGATGTGGGTGGGCTCGAGCTCGTACGGGTCGTCGTGTTTGTGACCCACGATCACGACCCCCCGCACCTGGTGGCCGTCGAAGGGGAAATCGAGCTCGGGCCGGGTGGTCGCGTCCTCACCGTCGATCACCGGCAGCTCGCCGTTCGGCCCGGGAACGCCACAGAGCCGGATCGGCTGCTCGGCCGTCCCCTGGCCCCCGAGCATGATCTTCTCGTGGTACCCCTCGGCACGCCAGAAGATGCGCACCGTGTCGCCGGCGACGAGCGATTCAAGCGGGACGTCGCCGATCGCCTCGAACGCCTTGCCAGGGCCGACCTGGTAATCCTTGCCGCTTCCGACGTGGCTGCAATCGACGTGAATCGGCGGAATGTTCACGACGGGCGGAGGGAGCGGCGCCGGACCGCCGTCGGCATACGTCGTTCCGCCAAGCTCGCCGGTGCAACCGGCGGCGAGGAGCAATCCGGTCACGCAAGCTCGAACCTTCACAGAATTCTCCACGATATGGGCCATAGAAGCTCCATTGTAATTTTACACATTGCGAGGCCTTCTCGCCTCAGTGCGGCAAGATGACACGCCGATGCACTTTGTCATGCGACCGGACATTGCTGTTGTCGCATCTTCCGCCCCCGATGTAGCAGGATGTAATCCAGACTCGCGCCCGATGTCGCTTTCGCGTCATTCGAGACGATGACGTAGGATATGCAATGGGTGCATGAGCTCCATGCGGCCTATGAGCTGGATCCCGCCGATGAGCTGGTTGATTATCCACGATGGATAGAAGCCCCGGTTCGGCGATCGCTCGATGCCGATCCCCGACGGACAGCGAACACGCAGCACAGCGCGGCTCGATAATTCCCAGGAGAATCGAGTTGACGCCCCTGCGATCCAGCCCGCTGTGTTCAGCGACCGCGCGAGGACTGAAGCCATGAAGCGAACGAAGCCGAGCCGCGTGAGACCCCTCGACGTCCTCGATAGAGTCACCGCGCCAGGGCGGCGCGCGACGGGTGTCGCCGGCGCGGTTGTCCTCGCGGCGTCCCACCTGCTCTCGGGCTGCGTCGGCGACCTCGGAGGCGACCGCGGCGGGTCGCCGAGCGCGAGCGGGCTGGTCGACGTCGCTCCAGCGGGGATGCGCCGGATGACACCGGAGCAGTTCACGAGCTCGATGCGCGACCTGTTCGGCGATCCGGGGCTCGAGCTCGACCTCGACCCGGACGCGGGAGAGGTCGCCTCGCTGCTCGCCGTCGACAAGCTCAACGCCGCGGCGGAGGCGATCGTCGCGCGGCGCGCGTCGTGGGGGACACCGGTGTTCCCGTGCGACACGAGCGGCCCGGAAGACGAGGCGTGTGTGGACAGCTTCGTGCGGACGTTCGGGCGCCGCGCCTTCCGGCGCACGCTCGACGAGGCCGAGGTCGCGATGCTCAAGGGCCAGTACGCCCGGGCGCGGGAGGAGCAGTCGTTCGAGGACGCCCTCCTCGTCGTGCTCGAGACCATGATCCAGTCGCCCGCCGTCTATTACTTCGTCGAGCTCGGCCGCGACGGGGACGGGAGGGAGCCGCTCGCCTCCGGCGTCCGTACGCTCACGGGCTGGAGCGGGCGTCGCGCCTGTCGTATTTCCTCTGGAACACGACGCCGGACGACGCGCTGCTCGACGCCGCGGAGTCCGGCGCGCTCGACACGGCGGAGGGCGTGCGCGCCCAGGCGGAGCGGCTCCTCTCGAACGACCGCGCCCGCGCCACGGCGAGGCGCTTCTTCGCCGATTGGCTGGAGCTCGACGGCACGAACAAGCACGCCTCGCTCGAGAGCGCGCCGAAGAGCCCCGAGTTCTATCCCGAGGATTCACCCGCGCTGCGCGCTGCCATGCGCGCCGAGCTCGAGGCCCTCGCGGAGCGCGCGCTCTTCGAGGGGGACGGCAGGTTCGAGTCGTTGCTCACGACGACGGACGCCTATGTGAACGGGCCCCTCGCCGCGCTCTACGGGGTGGAGGGCCCCGCCGACGAGCGCACGTTCTCGTGGGTCTCCCTCCCCCGCGATCAGCGCGCGGGGATCTTCACGCGGGCGGGCTTCCTGAGCGTGTTCGGCAGCATCGAGGTCAAATCGCCGATCCGCCGCGGCGCGTACATCCTGGAGCAGGTGCTCTGCCACCCCCTCGGCCCGCCGCCCCCCAACGCGAGCGACGTGCCGGTCAAGGGCGGAGCCGTCGAGGAGAACGGCGAGGTGGTGCACAGGACGATCCGCCAGGACGTCGAGGCCAAGACGTCGAGCGGCGCCTGCGCGAGCTGCCACAGGATCATCAACCCGATCGGCTTCGCGTTCGAGCATTACGACGCGCTCGGACGATGGCAGTCGCAGGAGGCGGGCGGAGACGCGCAGGCACCCTACAAACTCGACATCGACGCGCGCGGCAGCCTCCCTGCGCTCGCTCCGGACGAAGATGGCGTGGAGGTCGACGGCGGCGTCGGGATGTCGGCGGCCCTCGCGGCGAGCCCCGCGGCGCGCGCTTGCCTCACGAAGCGCTTCTTCCAGACGGCGCTCCGGCGCGTCCCGATCGACCAGGATCTCGCGTCGATCGAGGCGGCCACGCCGACGCCCGAGAGCGGCGGCAGCATGCGTGATCTCATCCTCTCCCTCACGACCAGCAATGCCTTCTTGCACCTGCGCCAGAAGGAGGAGTGAACCCATGCGCCGCGCCGCTTTCAGCCGAAGGAATTTCCTCCGCACCGCGACCGGTCTGTGCGTCGCCCTGCCGTTCCTCGAGGCGACCCATGGGGACGTCTGGGCCGCGAATGGCAGGGCCAGGCGGTTCATCGTGTTCTTCAGCCACGGCGGCACGATCACGTCCCGCCACGCCTCCGGGGAGAAGGGGGATCCCTGGAAGCCGGGCGCCTGGAGCATGCTCGACCTCTGGGCCCCCGGCGACGAGGGGTCGGCGCTCGAGGCTCTCGGCGAGGAGATGGCGCCGCTCGAGGCCCACAAGGGCGACCTCACCCTGCTCCGCGGCGTCGACGACGCCGCCGGGATGCTCCAGGGAGACTACGGCGGTCACCACGGCTGCTCCAACGCGACCGTGCTCACCTGCGCCGATACGACCTCGGGAGGCGACGATGCCAGGGCGCTCGGCCCATCGATCGATCAGGTGATCGCGCAGCGGCTCGCCGGCGAGAGCCCGGCGCCGTTCTCGTCGATCGATCTCATGGTCGACGGACACAACTACGGAGAGCCGCTGTACAACGCGGCGGGCGAGCAGGTGTCCAGCGAGAAGGACCCGACGAGCGCCTTCGACCGGCTCTTCCAGGATGTCACGGAGACCGGGGCGGGTCCGACGCCCGAACAGCTCCGGCTCCGCGCCCACCGGAAGAGCGTGCTCGACGGCGTGAGCGAGCACCTCTCGGCCCTGAAGGGGCGCGTGAGCGCGGCCGACAGGCACCTGCTCGACGCGCACGCCGAGCACATCCGGAGCCTGGAGAAGAAGCTCGAGGGCATCGCCAACCTGGCGGCCTGCACGAAGCCGGACGTCGGCGGGGCGCCCGTGTACCAGGGATACGGATCCTACACGGGAGGGGGGATCAAGGAGGCCGCTCCCCTGCTGGTCGACGTCCTCCTGCATGCGTTCCGGTGCGGCCTCACGCACGTGGCCACCTTCCAGGTCGCCGACGTCCTGACGAGCTGGCTGCCCCAGCCCTACAGCACCGACCTCGGCCACAGCCTCGGCCACGCCGGCCTCGACGTCGGCCCGAGCGGCGCAGAGCCCGACAGGCTCGAGGACTGGCGCGCGACCATCCTCGCGAACCGCAACTGGCGCATGGAGCTCTTCGCACGCCTGCTCGATGGGCTGAAGAGCACCCCCGAGGGCGACGGCACCATGCTCGACAACAGCGTCGTGCTCTTCACGAGCGAGTTCGGGTGCGGAGGCGGGCACTCGCCGCGCGATATCCCCGTCCTGCTCGCCGGCAAGGCAGGCGGCAGGTGGCCGGGCGGCCGCCACGTCAACTACAACAAGCGCGCGAGCGCGGATCCCACCCAGTCCGAGTACGAGACCGACGCCTCGATGCACAACGTCTACACATCGATCCTGCGCGCGTTCGGCTCCGAAGATGAGCACTTCGGAAATGAAACGGCGTACAGGAAGGGCCCGCTCGCGGAGCTGCCGTGAGCGACGTACGACGCTCCTTCAGCGCGCGGCCCCGGAGAAGGCGGGGTTGTCGCGCTTCGCGGGCAGCTTGCTCATCGCCCGTTCGGCCATCGCGGTGATGGTGAGCGACGGGTTCACGCCCAGGTTCGAGGGCACCATCGAGCCGTCGACCACATAGAGGCCCTCGTGGCCGAACACCTGGTTGCGATGGTCGATCACCCCGCGCTCGGGGCTCTCGGCGATGGCGCAGCCGCCGAGGAGATGCGCCGTGGTCGGCACGTTGAGCACCGCTTCGTTGATGGCGTTGCGCGGGGTGCCGTCCATCAGCACGGCGAGCCGCTTGCCGACCTCGTTGGCGACGGGGATGTACGCCGGCGGCTTCGGCTGGTCGGGCGGCCTGCGGGTGGTCATGCCGCCGCGTTTCCAGACGAGCTGCATGTAATTGTCCAGCGTCTGCATCACGAGGAGGATCGTGGAGCGCCTGGCGAATTTGAACGGCAGGAGCCCGGAGATCAGGTCGATGGGGTGGAGCAGCCGTCGCCCCAGCCAGCGCAGCCAGCGCGGCAGGCCCGGCGCGTCGTCGGTGAGCACCGTGCCCAGCGCGCCCATCACGTCGGAGCCGGCCGGGTATCGCACCGGCTCGATGTGCGTGCGCGCGTCGGGGTAGATACCGCTCGTGATCGCGATGCCACGGGAGTAGTCGATCCGATCGTCGCTGGCCGTCACCCCGAGGATGACCTCGCTGTTGGTGCGCACGTAATGACCGAGCTGCTGGGAGAGATGGGGTAACCGGCCCTCGGCCCTCGCCTTCAGCAGGAGCTTCACCGTGCCCAGCACGCCGGCGCTGAGCACGACCGCGCGCGCCCGGAGCCTGCGGCGGCGCTTCCTGAGCAGCGCGGTGGAGCGCTCCAGGATGAGCTCGTAGCCGCCGCCCGGGAGCGCGTCGATGGCGGTGACCATCGTCTCGGGCTGGATGGTACAGCCCTTCTTCTCGGCCAGATAAAGGTAATTGAGGTCGAGCGTGTTCTTGGCGCCGAAGCGGCAGCCCACCATGCAGCCGCCGCAGTGGACGCACGTGGCGCGCTCAGGGCCCTCGCCGCCGAAGAACGGGTCCGGCACGCGCTGCCCTTCCTGCTCGCCCTCCTTCGCGAAGAGGACGCCCACGCTGGCGACGTGGAACGTGTCCCCCCGGCCCATCTCGTCGGCGATCTGCCGGAGCTGCCGGTCGGCCGGCCAGAGCTTCGGGTTCGCGGTCACGCCGAGCATCCGCTTTGCGAGCTCGTAGAAGGGCATCAGCTCGTCGCGCCAGCTCGTGCCGGCCGGCCAGCCGGGGCTGGTGAAGGCCTCGGGCGGGGGCACCAGCAACGTGTTGGCGTAGACCAGCGAGCCGCCGCCCACGCCCGCGCCCGAGAGGATGAGCGTGTCCCTGAGCAGCGTCAGCCGCTGGATGCCGTGACAGAGCAGCCTGGGCGCCCAGAGGAACTTCCGTACATTCCAGTTGGTCTTCGGGAAATCCTCCTTGCGCCAGCGCTTGCCGCACTCGAGCACGGTGACGCTGTAGCCCTTCTCGGTGAGGCGCAGCGCGGAGACGCTGCCGCCGAAGCCGGAACCCACGATGGCAAAGTCGACGTCGAAATCCATGTCGCCTGCTTCTCGAGGGGGAGTATGGCCCGGCCGGTCCCCCGAGCCCACCGGAGGACGCGGCTCGTCCTCGCGCCTCGCGCCTCGCGGACGGAGCGCCCGCGCTCCACGCCACCGCCGCCGCGAGCGACGCGCGCCTTCCTGGAGAGGCGCACGCCTCCGCACGGATCTCGGCGGCCGGAGGACGCTCTCGACGTCCCCGGTGCGCCCAGGCCAGCGCCGGTGCTGGTCGGCTGCTCGCTGCGCAGCAGCGTTGCGCGGCGACGCCCGGCGTGAACGTTTACGTGATCGTTCACGGCCTGCCGTTGACGACCACGACCACGTAAACGTTCGGATGTAGGAGAACGCAGCGGGAAGCTTGGTTAACGCCTATGCCGGGGTCACCTTCTATGACCCGGACCGGAGCTGGAACGGCTATACGATCTTCCAGGCCGCGGGGAGGTCGCGGACGGCGCAGCCAACGGTACGCGGCTCATCGAGGCTCATCACACCTCCGAGTGGTGAGCGTGCGCCGGAGCAGCCCGCTCTTCCGTGTCCTCCACTCCCCTAACGGCAGATACCCGTGGTGCAGTTCTGTCCCTCGTTGCAAACCCTACCGCATCCTCCGCAGTTGCTCTCATCGTTGCTGAGATTCACACATCGGCTACCGCAGTACGCCAGCCCCGCATTGCACGTGCACTCGCCGGCGGTGCAGAACGAGCCGCCGCCGCATGTGTTGCCGCACGCGCCGCAGTTGAACTGATCGAGGTTCGTGTTGACGCAGAGCGGATCGCAGTAGGTCTGCCCCGCCAGCGGGCATGTGCAGGCGCCGGCATGGCAGGTCGAGCCCGCCTTGCACGTGGTGCCGCAAGCCCCACAGTTCATGCTGTCCGTCTGCGTATCGACGCACGCGGGATCACAGAACGTCTGGGTCGGGGGACACGGAGGTTCGCTGGCTCCACCCTGCCCCCCCGCGCCGCCGTCACTGCTCCCGCCTTGTCCGCCGGCACCCCCGAGCCCGCCCGCGCCGCCGGTGCCACCCGCGCCGCCGTCACTGCTCCCGCCTTGTCCGCCGGCACCCCCGAGCCCGCCCGCGCCGCCGGTGCCACCCGCGCCGCCGTCACCGCTCCCGCCTTGCCCTCCAGCGCCCCCGCGCCCGCCCGTGCCCCCCTGCGCGTCTCCACCACTCCCCGCGTCTCCGCCGGTAGCGCTAGCCGTGCTCGTGGTGGTGGAGCCTGACGTGGCGCTCGTCTCCTCCTGAGTGCTCTCGTTGCTACTACATCCGACCATCGGTACCAAACAGACGCCCACGCCCGCCAGCCAACCCAGGATCCACATGTTCACGCGCGCACGATGCATGCCGTCCTCCAGGTGTAAGAGGTAAGTGGAGTCGTGCCAACATCGAGGCTTGCTCTGGGCAGCTTCGACGACTCCCACGGACCTCTGTCGCTGCAGACGACGCGCGCGGCTCAGCTTTCTTTCATCTCGAGTCCCGATAGCGTCAGCCTCTGTTCGGGGAGCCACGGAGAGCCCAGGACGACACGTTCGCTCGCCGCTCGCATCCCCATGAAAGATCGCCCGTATTCAGCAGGACACACCTGAGCCTCGATAACGGCCGACCGGCCGCGTCCTCGACAACGAGGCGCGCAACTCCCACTGTTGCGTCACCACGGCGGTGTCGGCCCACGACGAGGGTCGGCGGCGCACATGCGACGATGGGCTCTGCTCGCCGCGCAGGCTCGGCCCCCTCCCGCGACCGGCAATGGCCAGCGCAGCGCGCTTCGCAGGAGCTCCTGATCACCCGACTACAGATCGCCCCGCCGCAGGCGCGCCATGATGAATGTCCGGGCGAGGATCGCGACGGCGACCGCGATGCACTCGATGTTCGAGGGCATGACGTGCAGCGTTGTCGCCTTCCGCCTCGCGCGCCTCATCCACCGCGCCCAGCGGGCTCAACCATCGTCGCGGCCAGGATCCAGCGGCGCTCCGCCCGCCGCCCGCGGCCGCCTCCGGTAGAGCAGCCGGCTCACCGGCAGCCCGTCGGCGATCGCGTGGTGCTCGCGGGGGCTCCGCGCGCCGTAGGGGTTCTCGGCGAGGTGCGGAGAGCCGGGCGCGTCGCCCGCCGGCTCGAACGCGGGGTGCGCGCCGATCTGCTCGGCGTAGAGCGCGCCGCGCTCCTCGACGTCGGTCTGCACGAAGAGCTCGCCGCCGTCCACGAGCAGGCGCGCGAGGCTGTCGAGCAGCGCCGGGCCCATCACGAGGCGCTTCGCGTGGCGCTTCTTCCACCACGGATCCGGGAAGTGCAGGAAGAACCGCGCGATCGACGCGTCGGGCCGGAGCCGCGCGAGCGCCTCGCGCGCGTCGGCGTTGAGCGCCCGCACGCGTCCGCCGAGGCCGCCCTTCCTCAGGCGCCCATCGACGATCGCCGCCCACTTCAGGCGGATCTCCAGCCCGAGCAGCCGCGCCTCGGGGCTCGCCGCCGCGCGCTCGAACAGGAAGCCGCCGCGGCCAGGGCCGATCTCGATCTCGACGGGGCCGGCGCCCGGGATCAAGGCGTCGATGGAGACGTCGTCGCCGTCAGGGAAGCGAGGCGCGTCGGCGTAGGGGTGGTTCGGGCGCGGCTGGAAGACCATGGAGCCCCGGCGCTCTACCAAATGCCGGCCGCCCCCGCGCGGGAAATCCGCCGGCCACCGGGCGCGGGAAATCGCTGTCCCCGGGCGGCACGGTGGTATGCGTCGGGCCCCATGGCGGCTCCTCCGGCCCCCTCCCGGCTGCGCGCCCTCGCCGCGCGCGCCCTCCCCTATGCGCCCGCCCTCGCCGCGAGCGGCACACTCGGCGCGCTCTGCGTCCGGGCGATCCTTGCGCAGGCCGGGGGCCCGGCCCTGCCGCTCGACGACGCGTTCATCCACATGCAATACGCCCGGCGGCTCGCCGAGGGCGGCTTCTTCAGCTTCGTCGCGGGCGACGGCTACTCGAGCGGCGCCACCAGCCTGCTCTGGCCCGTGCTGCTCGCCCCCTTCCACGCGCTCGGCCTGCGCGATCTCTCGCTCGTCTATGCGGTCTGGGCGCTCGGGCTCGTGTTCCACGCCGCGCTCGCCGTCGAGACCGCGCGCCTCGCGCGCCCCCTCGCCGGCCCCGCGGCCGCCGCTGGCGCGGGCGCGATGTGCGCCGGGTTCGCCGCGTTCGCGTGGTTCGCCTGGAGCGGGATGGAGACGGTCGCCTTCGCCTGGATCCTCACCCGCACCGCGCGCCTTGCGGCGGCGCTCTGCGAGCCAGCTCCGCCGGATCCCGCCACGGACAGCGCCGCCCCGGCGCAGCCGCTCAGCGCGCCCGCGCAGCCGCCCACCGCCGCGATCGCCCGCTCCCTCGCGCTCTGCGGCTTCATCGCGCCCCTGCTTCGCCCGGAGGGCGCCCTCGCCTCCCTGCTCGCCGCGGTCGCGCTCGCCTTCTCGGCGTCACGCCCCGCGCCTCCAGCACCGCTCCCGGCGCCGCCTCTCCCCGCTCCGTCGCCCTCCCGCGGCGGCGCTCTCTGGCACTCCGCGCGCTCCGCCGGGCGCCTGCTCGCCCTCGCGCCGCTCCTCGGTCCGCTCGTCGTCCCGGCCTTGAACCTGTTGCTCGCGGGCCACCCGACCTCCTCGACGACCTCCGTCAAGTGGCTGATCGGCAACCCCAACTACGACGGGCCGACGCTCGGGGCCGCGCTCCTCGACAACGTCCGGCTGCTCGTGACCGACGTGATCGACGGAGGCCAGTGGACGGCCGTCTTCCTCCCCGAGGGCTCCGCCGCCGTCATCGCCCTCGGCGCCGTCGCGCTCGCCGTGGCAGCGCACCGGAGGGGCCGCCCCGCGCACGCCGCGATCGTGGGCGCCCTCGCGCTCGGGGCGCTGCTGCCCTGCACGTACCTCAGCTTCCTCTGGAACCGCGTGCGGTACGTCTGGCCCTTCGCGCCGGCGTGGATCGTCATGGCCGCCTGCCTCACGCGCGAGCTCGGCGACGCCGCCCGGCGGCTCCGGCCCTCGCTCCACTACGTGACGCCCCTCCTCGCCGGCGCGTTCGCCGGCGCCCTGGCCGCGCGGCTGCCGTGGGCCATCGGCGACCTCGCCAACTCCGCCCGCGCCATCGATCGGCAGCAGGTCTGGCTCGGCCGATGGGCCGCGCAGCACCTGCCGGAGGACGCCAGGATCGGCGTCAACGACACGGGCGCGCTCGCCTACTTCAGCGGCCGCAGGACCTTCGACGTCGTGGGCCTGACCACCGAGGGCGAGGCGCGCTACTGGGTGGCCGGCGCCGGCTCCAGGTTCGAGCACTACGAGAAGCTGCCCCCGGAGCGCCGGCCGACCCACTTCATCGTCTACCCGCACTGGATGGCGTGCGCGCCGGTGCTGGGCCGCGAGCTTGTCGACGCCACCGTCGAGGACCAGGCCATCCTCGGCGGCACCACGATGATCGCCTACGAGGCGCGCTGGGACCTCCTCGGCTCAGGGGCGCTGCCGGTGCGATCCGTGCCCGGCGAGCGGATCCTCGACGAGCTCGACGTCTCGGACCTCGAGTCCGAGGCGGCGCACGCCTACGCGCTCGAGCCGCTCGCGGACCAGCGCAACATGGCGATCGCGCTCGCCGCGCCCGAGAGCAGCGCGCCGGGGGAGCTCGACCTCACGCGCCCCGAGCTCGCGGACGGCGGCCGGCAGCACCGGACAGCCGACCGCTTCGTCGCCCGCCTCGCGGCGCCCCCCGCCGAGGCGCGCCTCGTGCTCCGGGTGGCCTCGGACGAAGGCGCCGAGCTCGCCGTCTCCGTGGCGGGCGAGGAGATCGGCACCGTCGACGTGCCGCGCGGACCGTGGGTGGAGCGGGCGCTGCTCCTCCCCGCCGCGCGCCTCTCGACGCCGACCCCGATCGCGATCACCCTGCGCCGCGGCGCTGGATTCCACGCCTTCCATTACTGGATCACCGGGCGCTGACGCCGGCCACCCACGCGGCCGGCCCCCGAGGAAACACCACACCTTCTCACATCGAGCTCCCATCGAGTCGCGCCCTGGAGCAACCCCCAGCTCCCAAGATGCGCTCTGGAGAGCACGCCGGCGGGCTCGCGGCCCTCCACGTCGAGCGTTCAGGACAGCCATTGACGCATCCGGGCATTCGTGTAACATCGGGATGTTCGCGCAATACAGCAAGTCAGCGAACAATTCCGTCGCAGATTCGTGGGGGGAGACCGGGCAGCGCGCGCCCGCCGGCGCCGTCGCGCACAGCCATGGTCGGCGATCCTGGCGTGCTCCAGGACCTCGGGCCATCGGCACGCCGGCTCGCCCCGGTCGTGTGCGCCCTGCCCGGCGCTCGAACGTGGGGAAATCCATGCGCAAGTCGGCTTTGCTCCTCTGCTCGCTGCTGTGCCCTCTCGGGGCGGCGGGCTCCGCCTGGGCGCAGAGCCCGGGGAGCGAGGCGCTGGCGAGCGGCGATGACGGCGGTCAGGGGCAGTTCCTCTCGCTCGATCTCGAGGAGCTGCTCAACGTGAAGGTCTCGTCGACTGGCTTCTTCGAGACCGAGAGCAAGACGTCGACCGGTCAGGCGAGACTCTACGATGCGCGCACGCTGAAGCTCTATGCCGTGCGCTCCCTCGACGACCTCTTGCAAGCCCACCAGCCCGGCGTCCTGATCGGCGAGCACGAGCGCACCTCGCGCCTCATCGGCGTGCGCGGCGTGCTCATCGACAACAACGCCAAGACGCTCGTCATGGTCGACGGCGTGAACACGAACATGCGCGCCCATTTCGGCGCCATCGGGAGCACGCTGGCCGTGCCCCTCACCGGAGACATCGAGCGGGTCGAGGTGATCCTCGGCCCCGGCGCCATCGTCCACGGCTCCGGCGCGATCAGCGGCTTCGTCAACGTCCTCAGGCCGACGGGGATCACCCGCCCCGGGCTCTGGGGCAAGGCGTCGTATGCCTCCGGCGACACGCGCACCCTGGAGGCCAGCTACGGCGGCCTGCTCAGCGAGAAGCACAACGCCGATCTCTTCCTCTACTTCGGCCACGCCGACAACGAAGGAGAGCTGCCCCAGGCGCCCCGGCCGAACACGGCGGAGCTGTATGGCAAGGGCTACGCCGGCGTCACGACGTCTCCCTTCCTGCACCACACGCGCGTCAACGCCCTCGGCGAGCCGAGCTACAAGGGCTTCGGCCGCCTCCGCTACGGCTCCGAGCGCAGCCCCGTCAGCGTCGATCTTCGGCTCGACTACGCGCAGACGTCGATGATGGGCAACGCCCCGAACAGGGCCATGACCCGCGAGCAGCTCGCGGGCCAGTGGTCCGACAGCAACACTGGCCATGTGCGGCAGAGGACGTTCGCCGTCACGCCGGAGATCCACGTCCACCTGTCCGAGCAGCACAAGATCGAGCTGGTCCCGACCTTCTCGGCCTTCGAGACGGCCCTCGTCCCGGCCGACTGGGTCGCAGACGAGATGGCGAAGGCGTCCAATCCGGTCCCGGGCGGAGGGCTCCTGCCGGTCGGGGGCCTCGGCGAGGAGCACCGGGACATCAAGGCGGTCTACAAGACGACGGCGCTGCCGAACAGCCAGATCGCCATCGGCGCGTCGGCGAGCCACAAGCGCTTCAGCGGCCAGAGATCCCGCTGGGGACGGCTCTACGGGACCGCCTTCGAGTCCCCGGAGAGCTTCTCGTGGACCGAGCTCGCCGCCTTCGGCGAGAGCACGGCCACCTTCCACGATCTCACCGTCTCCGCGGGCCTGCGCTTCGATCACACCGAGTTTGGAGAGCTGAACCTCCGCGGGGGCCTCTCGCGCGAGCCCGAGCCGGTGAACAGCCCCTCCTACCGCGTCGCGGCCGCCTACGCCATCAGCGACACGCAGAACGTCAAGCTGTCCTACCAGAAGGGCTTCCGCTTCCCGGACGCCGCTTACTTCAACTGGCTCGAGCAATTCAACGCCGCCTTCGAGGACGAGCCCATCGCGCCGCTGCCCTCGCTCGTTCCGGAGTCCTCCCACCTCGTGGAGCTCGACTATGTCGTGGGCCTGCTCGACGAGCGCCTCGCCCTCGACGTCGCGGTCTTCTATGAGCGCTACAGGAATACCCTTGGCTGGGTGTCGTGGGATCAGGTGCGACCCGAGGACTTCGAGGAGCATGTGGCCCACAACCCCAGGCACCCGTCCGCGGGCGGCTGGTGGGGCAGCTTCTCGAACAGCGCCGCGGACGTCGACGCCCTCGGCGGCGAGATCGGCGCGATCGGCGACCTCGGCGGCGGCTTCGCGGGGGACCTCTGGTACAGCGTGTCGAAGCCGTTCGGCGCCGAGAGCGATCTCAACATCCTGACCAACTGGGACGGCGAGACATGGGCCAACTACCCCATTCACCTCGTCAAAGGCCACCTGAGCTACAGCGCCAGCCGGTTCACCGCCGGGCTCGCCGCGACCTTCCGGACTGGCATGAACAGCCACGGCTCCAGGGACGCGCCCGCCCACGACACGGACGAGCTGCCGCCCAGAGATCGGCTGGCGGCGCGCTCGGCGTTCAACCTCGACGCCTCTGTGTCCTTCTCGCCGATCGATCGCGTCTGGGTCTCCGTGTTCGGCAAGAACCTCACGTTCAACAAGGTCCCTCCGCCGTCCTACGCCTCGCACCGGCTGATCATCACCACCGGTCGCCCCTACGTGGGCGCCTCGGTCGAGGCGTCTTACTGACGCCGCCGGGGCATGCGCGGGAAGGCAGACGCAGGAGCACACACGACAGCGACAGCAGAACCGACGTCAGAAATCTCCTGACACCGTGCAGCCCGATACGAATGCACCACCCCGGCGTCTGCCCTTGTGGTAAATCGAGGACACCTTGTCCGAAGCAATCAGCCAGGTTCACGATCTGCGCGACGACGCCCCGGACAAGGGCCTGCGCGAGAGGGCCGTTGTCGATTTCCTGCTCTTCGACATGGGCGCGGTGACCTTCGCGCTCAGGGCGCAGCAGGTCGAAGAGGTGATCGCGTGGCGCGCCCCCTTGCCGCTGCCGCGCACCGACCCCCGGGTGATGGGCATCCTCCAGGACCGGGGGAGGATCATCGTGATCCTGTCGCCCGCCGTCGCGGAGCCGGCGGCTACCCCGCTCCGCATCGTCGTCTGCCGCGCTGCGCGCGGCTACCTGGGACTGCCCGCCGGCAAGACGCGGTGTGTCGCCGCGGTCGAGGTGTTCGGTGAGCCTGCGCCGAACGCCGTCGTCGACACCAGCGAGGGAGCGGTGACCTTCCTCGACGCAGCCCACCTTGTCGACGCTTCCGACGCTGCGCCTCGGCCCTCGGCGGCGACGCGCGAAGCTCAGGCCATCTGGTCGAACCCATGAGCGTTCCGAGCTCCCGATCGCCTGCGTCCAAACCCAGACCGCCGCTCGATTCGGCCGTCGAGGCGTCCCCGGCGAGCGGCGCCCCGCTGTCGCGGTCGCCGGCGAGCGCTCCGGCGAGCACGCCGACAACCGCGCCGACCAACGCGCCTGTGCTCGTGATCGACGACAGCGAGATCGCCCGAGAAGAGGTGTCTCGCGTGCTGCGCTCTGCCGGTTTTCAGGTGCTCGCGCTCCCCTCCCCCATCGGGGCGACGCAGGCCATCGTGCGGCACCAGGTGCGCGTCGTCGTCCTCGACGTCTTCATGCCCACCATCCGTGGGGACC
Source organism: Sorangium sp. So ce124 (assembly GCF_051525235.1). Lineage (NCBI taxonomy): Bacteria > Pseudomonadati > Myxococcota > Polyangiales > Polyangiaceae > Sorangium > Sorangium sp. So ce124. The sequence goes on along the minus strand of NZ_CP150312.1, from coordinate 1,155,491 downwards.
GGCTGCTCACCCTGTTCCGGAAGAACCAGCGGCTCGGGCAGCTCAGCGTCATCCTGATGTCCGGACACTCCGAGCGGGAGCTCGAACAGCTGCAGCTGGAGGTCCAGGCGGACGCGGTCCTCTCGAAGCGCCACCTCGATCGTCTGCCGGCCCTGGTCAAGCGGCTCGCCGCCAAGGAACGTTGACGTGGGGTCCGCGGTCGCCTGATGCCACGCTTATCGAGGATCCGTCCGCGCTCCTACGAAGCTCGCCAGCGGAACATGGTATCTCCGATCTCGTCGATTCGAATGCTGATGGCCGCGGCGCTCCTCACGACCGTGAGCACCGAGAGCCGCTCTGCCGCCTCCGTCCCCTACGAGCTGCGGGGCGCCATCCTCCTGCGATCGATCGGCTACGAGAGCGGGTTCGCGAGCCGCGCGGGCACGGCCGTGCTCGCGGTCGTCGGGGCGGAGTCGGGCGCGAGCGCCGAGGACGCGAGCGCGATGGCGGCCGTGCTCTCCAGGCTGGCCGCGAAGACGACCGTGGCCAAGCGGCAGGCGTCGGTCCTGCGCGTGACGTACAGCGGAAGGGCCCAGCTGCAGGAGGCGCTGCGCGCCGCCGGCGCCGAGGTGGTCTATGTGGCGCGCGGGCTCGCCGCGGCCATCCCGGACATCCCGTCGCGCGAGGGAGCCGTCGTCCGCATCGTCGTGTGCGGCGACGGCGACGACACGAGGCGCGGCTGCGCCGTCGCCGTGGGGCTCTCGGGCGCCAAGCCCGAGCTCCTGCTGAACGTGAAGCACGCCAACGCCGTCGGCCTCCGCTTCGACCCGCAGCTCCTCCGGCTCGCCCGCATCGTCGACTGAGGCCCTCGCGACGTCCGCCACCGGACACCGCGCATCGCCGCTCGCAACTTCACCGCTCACGGCTCACGACTCGCGATCTCCCATCTCTCAGCCAGCGCTTCTCGTTCAGCGTCCGCCATCGCCGCCCCTCCCCCGCCATGCTCAACTTTCGCTCTATCCGCTGGAAGATCGCCGCCCTCGTCGCGTTGGTGGCCATCGTGCTGTCGGCGCTGGATCTGTGGCTGATCCCCGAGCACGCCGCGCGGGCGAGCGAGGCCGAGCTGCGCGAGCGCGCCGGGATCCTCGCCACCATGCTGAAGGAGCCCATCGGCGTGGCCATGGACCTCGAGCAGCCGCCGGAGACCTTCCCGGACACCCTGCGCACCGCGATGACCGATCCCCTTGTGAGCTGGGTGTCCGTCTACGACGCGAGGGGGCAGCGCATCGCCGCGATCGGCGCAGCGCAGGCGCCCGAGGGCGCGCGGGGCCGGGGCGACGCCGGCGTCGTCGTCAGCGAAGCCCCGATCCGGTCGCGGAACGGCGATCGCCAGCTCGGGACGCTGGCCGTCGGGCTGCGCAGCGACCGGATCGCCGAGCGCCGCGCCGACGCGCGCAAGACCATCGCTCTGCAATCGGCGGGGATCGCGCTGCTCGGCCTGGGCCTCGCCTGGGTCATCTCGGCGCGCATGACGCGCTCGATGGCGCACATCAAGGAGGCGGCGGACCGGATCGCCCGCGGCGACGTGTCGGCCCGGCTGTCCCTCAGGATCTCCGACGACGAGCTCGGGGACATGGCCAGCGCGTTCGAGCGGATGAACACCCAGCTGCGCGAGCTCCAGGAGACGGCCGCGCGGGTCGCCGGCGGCGACTTCACGTGCAAGATCACCGGCGACGGGGAGCTCTTCGCCGCGTTCCGCTCCATGGTGACGAGCCTCCAGGAGCTCGCCTCGCGGATCGGCAACACCTCGGCGGAGGTCGCGTCGGCCGCCGCCGGCATGTTCTCGTCGGTGCGCGAGCAGGAGACGAGCGCGAGCCAGCAGAACGCGGCGCTCGAGGAGATCCGGCGGACCGTCGAGGCCCTGACCGCCAGCGCGGATCACATCGCGAAGGACGCGGCGACCGTGCACGAGATGGCGCAGCGGAGCCTCGTCAGCGTCCAGCACACCGCGGAGCAGACGCGCCTCGTCAGCTCCCACTCGGACCGCATCGGCGAGATCCTGTCCTTGATCCAGAGCATCGCCGACAAGTCGGACCTGCTCGCGCTCAACGCCGCGCTCGAGGGCACGAAGGCCGGCGAGGTGGGGCGCGGGTTCTCGCTCGTGGCCGCCGAGATGCGCCGCCTGTCCGAGCACGTCATGGACTCGGTGCGCGACATCCGGAAGCTCGTGGCGAACATGCACGCGGCCTCCCACGCGTCCGTGCTCGCGACCGAGGACGGGATCAAGCTGGCCCGCGACACGGCCGCGGCCGCCGCGCAGATCTCGGACGCGGTGGACCACCAGCGCGAGGGGACGGCGCGGGTCAAGACGGCGATCGTCGACATCGTCGGGGCGGTGAACGACGCGCTGACGAGCAGCGTGGCCGCGACGCGCTCGGCCGAGTCGCTGCTCCAGCTGTCGCACGTGCTCAAGACGACGGCGAAGGCCTTCCGGGTCAAGCCGCTGGGGACAAGGGCCGGCAAGCCCGAAAGCGCGGAGGCGGACGCGGATGAGGAGCCGGGCTGATCTCGTCGCCGCGTTCCACCGGACCATGCCGGACCGCGTGGCCCAGGCGACCGACCTGTGGCTCGGCTACGAGCAGGGCCAGAGCGGCAACCTGCAGGTGCTGCGCCGGCTCCTGCACACGCTGAAGGGCGAGGCGCACATGCTCGAGCTCGCCGCGTGCGGCGACCTGGCCGAGCTGGCGGAGGACGTCATCGACGCGGTGCGGGGCGGCGCGCGCCCCACGCAGCTCACCGGCGACAGCCTCCTCGGCGCGCTGGAGGGGCTGGGGCTCCTGTCGGCGAGCCCCCGCGACGACGCCGCGCCAGAGCTCGAGATCGTGAAGGAGACCCTCCGCGCGGCGCGCGCGGAGCTCGGCGGCAGCGGCCCGCCCGCCGGCGAGCTCGCGCCGCCGCTCGTGCCGCCGCCTGAGTCCGTGCACGAGAGCGTCCTGCCGCCGCGGCTGGACCCGCCCGACGCGCCGCCCGACCCCGCCCAGCCGACCGCCCGCGCGGCCCTCGACGTCGAGGCCGTCGGGGCGCTCTTGCAGGAGCTCCAGCGGCTCCACGGCGAGCGGGAGGTCATCCAGCGGCGGCTCCGCGAGTCCCAGCGCATGCTCCGCGCGCTGCTCGTCGAGATCGACCCCCGGGGCGCGCCGGACCGCTTTGCGGAGCGCATCGCGAAGACGCTCGGCTATGGCGCCGAGATCGAGCGCCTCCTGGGCGCCGTCCGGGCGGACTGGTCCAGCAACGAGTTCGCGGCGGGGCGCGCGCTCGGCGAGCTCGACGAGGTGGTCCGGAGGGCGTCGGTCGTGCGCACCGAGCGCCTGCTGAACCAGGTGTCGCTCGCCGCCCGGAGCGCCGCGCGCATGCTGGGCAAGGACGTCGAGGCGCGGGTCGAGGGGACCGGGCTGCTCGACGCGGCCGTGGAGCGCCGCCTCGAGCCGGCGCTGCTGCACCTCGTGCGCAACGCCATCGACCACGGGATCGAGCCGGCGGACGTCCGGGCGCGCCGCGGCAAGCCCGCGCGCGGGACGGTGGCGGTGACCGTGATCCAGACCGACGCCGCCGTGCGGATCGAGGTGAAGGACGACGGCGGCGGGGTCGACTTCGCCCGCCTGCGCGAGGTGCTCGCGCCCTCGGTCCCGGGCGCCTGGTCCCTCGACGACGCCGAGCTCATCCCGTACCTGTTCGCGCACGGGCTCACGACGAGCCGCAGCGTCGGCGCGATCTCGGGCCGGGGCGTCGGGCTCGACATCGTTGCGCGCGAGATCGGCGCGCTGGGCGGGCAGGTACGGGTCGACTCGAAGCCCGGGCTCGGCACGACCATCCTGCTCGTGGTGCCAAAGAACCTGCACGGCGAGGAGGTCGTCCCCATCTCCAGCGGGCGCTTCCGGTGCGCGGTGCCGACGCACGCCGTGCACTCGGTCGTGCTGCTGGAGGACGAGGAGCTCCTGCACACCCCCGACGGGCCGCGCGTGCGCCTGACCAGCGGCGCCGGCGCCGAGCTCGTGCCGCTGTACGCGCTCGGGGCGGTGCTCGGCGACGGAGGCCAGCCCGAGCCCGGGGACGCGGCGCTCGTGCTGCACCACGCCGCGGGCCTCTTCGCGGTGAGCGTCGGCGGCTACGAGAACCCCCGGCTGGTCGCGCTCGTGCGCTCCGAAGAGATGCCCGTCACCTCGCCGCTCGTGCGCGCGGTGGCGCCGACCGCGGACGGCGAGGCGATGCTGCTCCTCGACGTGGAGCGGCTGTTCGCGTGCGCCCGGCAGGCGCCGCGGGAGGCGCCCTTCGCCGCCGCCGCCGAGCAGAAGCGGGAGCCGCTCGCGCTGGTCGTGGAGGACGCGCCCGTCGCGCGGGAGCTGCTCTGCGGCATCCTGCGGTCGCTCGGCTTGCGCGTCGAGGAGGCGAGCGACGGGCGGGAGGGCCTCGCGCGGGCGCGGGCGGCGCCGCCCGACGTGGTGCTGACCGACCTGGAGATGCCCTACATGAGCGGCCTGGAGCTGGTGGCGGAGCTCAGGCGCTCGCCCGGGCTCGCCCGGGTGCCGGTCGTCGTGCTGACGACGGCGGCGCAGGAGCAGAGCGAGGCCGCGCTGCGCGGGCTCGGCGTGCGGGCGGTGCTGTCGAAGCAGCGGTTCGTCGAGGAGGAGCTGCGCCGGATCATCGCGGCCAGCCTGGGGGGCGCGTGACGACGCGCAGGTCGAGCGCCCCCGCGACCGTCACTTCGCCGCGGGGGAGGCCCCCGGCAGCGCGACGGAGATCTCGACGCGCCCCGGAGGCAGCTTCGTCTCCCCGAGCGCGGCGGCCGCGGGGTCGTGCTCGGCGTGCCCGACCGCCGACAGCCGGGCCCCTGCCACCGAGCATTTGTCCTGAAGGGTCTGCGTGACGGTCGCCGCCCGGACCGCCGAGAGCTCCCACGGCGTGGGATAGGCGGCCTGCAAGGGCGCAGGGACCGAGGCCGGAGGACCGCTGACCGCGCCGACGCGCAGCGGCGCCTGGCCGCCGCCGCTCGCGGACAGCGCCCCCGACACCTGGCACAGGAGGGCTTGCCCCTGCGGGCTCACGTCGACCGTGTTGGGGAGGAACACCGCGCTCTCCGAGAGCGCGACGAACGCCTGTCCCTCCGCGACCGCGACCGCCGCGACCCCTTTCTTGACGTGCTTGTCGAGCTTCCCCGCGAGCTCCGCCTTGATCTGCTCGACCCGATCGACGCCCGATTTCTTCGCGGCCTCGGTCTGCTGCCGCTCCGCCTCGCTCTTCTCGATCTGCGCCGTCTTCGCCTGGAGCTCCCCGCGCACCTGGCTCAGCGTCTGTTCGAGCTCTTTGCCCCTCTGGTTCGACTTCCGCTGCTCCTCCAGCAAGAGCACGTGAGCGCGGTGGAGCGGGACGTAATATGCCGCCACGAACGCCGCGGCCGCGACGAGGAGGAGCGCCGGCATCACGCGCATCCAGCGTCGGAAGCTGGACGATCCAGCGCTGTTGCCGGCCCCGATCGCCTCATCCGCGATGTTCATGACTGCCTCCATGCTCCGCCGCCATCGCCGGCGAGAATACCGGCATGGCGAGGATCCCGCCAGCGCCACGGGTCACAGCGTTACAGCTCACACCTCACTCATTGCAAAAATCCGCACCGTCTCGAAAGCACGCGGAGGCTCATGTCGGTGTGTACGGTGCGCGCGCGCCGTGGCATCCTCGTGGGCGCAAGGGAGGACTTTGTATGAAACCGCCGCCCCTTCCGGCCAGGCGCCCGGCGCCGCCCGTCCCGGCAACCGATGATCGCGAGAGTCTCTGGCATGTCGCGATCGCGCCTGACGACATCAAGGTGCTGACGTTGGACAAGCTCGACGACCTGTTCCGTCTCGATGTGATCGACGAGACGACGAAGATATGGCGCCCTGGGATGGCCGCCTGGCAGCCGCTCGGCGTCGTGGCGGGAATCGAGCCGACGCCGCCCGAGCCGGCGCAGGTCCAGGGTCCTCCGCCGAGCACGGCGCGTCGGGGCCCGCCTCCCCCGCCCCCGCGCGCCCCTGCGCGGCGGAACATGGACTCCGACCATCCGACGCCGGTGGCGTCGAACATGTCCTCCACGATGCCGCTCGGCGCCCCGATGTCGCTGGGCGACACGATGCCGCTGGGAGCGCTGGACGACAGCTCGCCCAACCTCGTGACGCGGACCGAGGTGCAGGCGCCGCCCGCGGCGATGCTCGCGGCGTCTCGGCCCACCTCGCCGCCGTGGATGCCGGAGGCGCGGGAGCCGGAGTTGTTCAACGAGTCGCCCTACGCGGCGCCCCGCGCGCGCGAAACGGGCCGGGCGCAGCGCCTGACGCTCGCGCTGTCGGTCGTCGCGGGGCTGGTCGTGACGCTCTACCGCAATGACGTCCTCCTCGACGCCGCGCGCTCCTCCGGGCATCAGGGTGAGTATCTGAAGATCGAAACCGCGCTCGGCGGGCCCGGCTTCGGGACCCCGCGCTCGATCGAGAAGCTCAGCGTGACCGCAGAGCAGGCGCCGGCGAAGTAACCCCACCGACATCCAGCGCTCCTTCGAGCGTCGCACGGCACGCGTCATCGCGAGCGCGGCCGCGCTGCGGCGTTCGGCCGCCCTGGCACAGCGACCCAGACACGAAAGCCGCCGAGGCGCAGGCGACGCCAAGAGAGCGAGAAGGGCTCGCTCCTCGGCGCCCCGGAGGCTCGTCTCCGGGTGGTGGTCGACTTTGCCCGAGAACGATCACAGGGAGACCGGGAGGCGGGGAGATTTACTGAGTTTCTTTCTCCCTGCCTCCCCGCCTCCCTGTCCGAAACTGACCAGTCCCCGTCTTCGTCTCGCAAGAGCACCTCCGCGGCGCCACGCGCTGTCAACGGAGGATCGCCCCGAGGCTCGCCGCAACGCAGGTCGCGCTTCGCGCTGGGGCTTCGAGCCGACCGGTGCAGCCATGTCTGCGCCAGGAACGACACAGTGGCTCGTCCGCGCACAATGTCGTCCACCAGTATCGCAAATCAACGTTGTCAGTGCAGACGAGCTCCAGATTTGCTATAGTAAAGACCTTACTCTAATCGGGGAGGGCACTACCGGATCTCATGCGATCCCCGGTTGCACGCCGAAATTTGCCCAACGCGTCCGCCACGCCGTGGCGCGGTGGGATCTGGTCAGCACCGATATTTGAAATCCCTTGAACAAGACAGGGAGGTGGTCCTATGTCGCCCTTTATCTCACGCAACCTGGCTGTCGTTCTGGCTCAAGTTGGTTTGCTTACCACGGCTTCGTGGAGCCTCACCGGATGTGACCAGGCGGGTCACGTGGACGAACCGCTCGAATCCGATGCTCAGGCCATCGTCACCGAGGAGGCCGACGAGGCCGGTGATACCGAGGATCTCGGCGATGGCGACGAGGCGTGCTCCGGCGAGGAGCCGACGTTCACCTCGCGCGAGATCGTACGGGATCTCTCGTTTCCGATGCGGATCGTCTGGGGGCCGGACGGCTACCTGTGGCTGACCGAGCGCACCGCGAAGCGGGTCGTGCGCGTGAGGCCGGAGGACGGCCTTCAGAAGACCGCTATCACCATCCCGGAGGCGTTCCAGTCGGGAGGTCAGGACGGGCTGCTGGCCCTGGCGCTGCACCCGGATCTGCTCAAGCACAAAGGGAAGGACTACGTGTACGTGTCCTTCACCTACAACGTCGCGGCAGATCCGGCGGTGGACCGCAGGACGAAGATCCGCCGCTACACGTACAACCGGGCGACCGAGACCCTCGGGAGCCCTGTCGACGTCATCACGGGCCTGCCGGGGAGCGACGATCACAACTCCGCGCGGCTCCTGTTCGGCCCCGATGGGAAGCTCTATTACACCATCGGGGATCAGGGGAACAATCAGTTCGCCAGGATGTGCAACCCGAACCGCGCGCAGGAGCTGCCCACGGCGGCCGAGGTCGCGGCGCACGACTGGTCGAAATACGTCGGCAAGATCCTGCGCTTGAACGTCGATGGCTCGATCCCGAAGGACAACCCGAAGATCGACGGGGTCCGCAGCCATATCTACTCATACGGCCATCGCAACGCGCAGGGCCTCACGTTCGGCCGGGGCGACAAGCTCTACGCGAACGAGCACGGGCCGAAGAGCGACGACGAGCTGAACCTCATCCAGGCGGGCAAGAACTATGGCTGGCCGTACGTCGCCGGCTACAAGGACGACCAGGCGTACACGTACGACAACTGGTCGGCCTCGAGCCCGACGCCGTGCAACGAGCTCTCCTGGAGCGACTTCGCGCCTCCCCCGTCCGTGCCGCGGCAGCTGGAGAGCGCCTTCAGCCATCCGGACTTCAAGGAGCCGCTCCTCACCTTCTACACCGTCCCCAACGACTACGTCTTCTTCGACTGGGCGTGCGGGTTCAGCCAGTACATCTGCTGGCCGACGATCGCGCCCTCCTCGCTCCACTACTACCCTGCCGGGCACGGCATCCGCGGGTGGGGGCACTCTCTGCTGATGACCTCCCTCAAGAAGGGCGCTGTGTACCAGGTGAAGCTGAGCCCGAACGGGAAGTCCGTGGAGGGCGAGCCCACCGTCCTCTTCCAGACCACGAACCGGTACCGCGATCTCGCGATGAGCCCGGATCGCAAGACCTTCTACATCATCACGGACACCACGGGGAACACGAGCGGACCGACCGGCGGCGTCACGACGGTCCTGGACAACCCGGGGGCGATCCTCGAGTTCAAGTACACGACATCGCACTGAGCCAGCAGACGGCGGGCGCGCCGCCGGCGCGCCCGCGCTCAGGCGCTCGCGGGCGCCCTGTGGAGCTGCAGCAGGTCCCTCGACGGCGCCCTGCCGGTCAGCCGGAGATCGTAGCGCTGCTGCAGGACCCGCAGCACGTTCGGCGAGAGGAACGCCGGCAGGCACGGCCCGAGCACGATGCCCTCCGGCGCTGCCCCGCGCCGGCCCAGGCGCAATCACGGCGCAGGGGTGCAAACGGTGCGCGCGCCCGAAACGGATAGCGCGGCAGCCCTGTGTGTCAGTAGAATGGAGGATCCTTGAACTCTGAATGAGGTCGAAGTGGAAAATCATACCATGGTCAAACGAGGGCGCTTTGCCCGGTTTCACCGTTCCATCTCGCTCGCCCTGATCTCTCTGAGCGTCGCTTGCGGCCAGGCACCGGCTGGCGACGGCAACGGCGACGGCAACGCGGCGCCGCCCCCGTCCCTGATCGGGGATGTGTCGTTCTCCACGCCCAGCCAGACATTCAGGGATCAGATCCAGGTGGGGATGTCCTCGGCGATCGAGGGGGCCGAGATCCGCTACACGCTGGACGGGCTGCTGCCGACAGCGTCCTCCACGTTGTACACGGGCGAGCCCGTGACCCTCACCGCCACGACGCAGGTCCGCGCGCAGGCGTTCGTGGGAGGCGCCGCGACCGGCGCGGTGAGCACCGGCCTCTACATCGCGCGCACGATCGACGCGACGTCCGATATTCCCATCGTGATCGTGGACGGTTACGGCATGGGCAAGCCGACCGACAAGGAGGTCTACTTCGACGCGGCGGTGATGATCTGGGAGCCGGTCGACGGCGTGGCGTCGATCGCCTCGCTGCCCACGATGGCGATGCGCGGCGGGTATCACGTGCGCGGTCAATCGTCGCAGAACTTCCCGCAAACGCCGTACAAGCTCGAGCTGTGGGGCAACGACGACAAGGACCTCGACTACCCGGTGCTGGGCATGCCCGCCGACTCGGACTGGGCGCTGATCCCGCCCTACTACGACCGCACGTTGATCCGTAATCCGTTCACGTTCACCCTCGGCCGCGACATGGGCCTCCAGGCGCCGCGCGTCGAGTTCGCCGAGGTCTATCTGAACTACGACGCGCGCGCCATCGGCGAGGCGGATTACCAGGGCATCTACTGGGTCTCGGAGACCATCAAGAACAACAAGGTCCGCACCGATCTCAAGGAGCTCAAGGAGACGGACCGGGGACTGCCGGACATCAGCGGCGGCTACATCTTCAAGTTCGACCAGGCGGCCGCCGAGGAGCCGAAGCTCGCCTGCACCGGGTCGGATCCGCTCCCGTCGTTCGGCGGGTTCGGCGGCCCCCGCCCCGACGAGGGCGGCACGTGCTGGATCGATCTCGAGGTCGTGGATCCCGATCCCCTGAACGACGAGCAGAAGACCTGGCTGACGCAGTACATCCAGCAGTTCCACGACAGCGTCCATCAGACGCCGATCGGCGATTACTCGTCGTACATCGACGTGCCGTCGTTCATCGACTACCTGATCATCAGCGAGCTGACGCTGAACGTGGACGCTTACGTGCGGAGCGCCTATTACTTCAAGGATCGCGATCAGAAGCTCAAGGCCGGCCCGCTGTGGGATTACAACTTCGCGCTCGGCGGCGTGGGCGCCCAGAGCGCGACGCCGCAATCGGGCGACGACACCGGCTGGCGCTTCAGCGGCACGAGAAACGTCAACAACTGGTATCGGAAGCTCACCGCGGATCCGAGCTTCATGGCGCAGGTGAAGGCGCGCTACACGGCGCTTCGCCAGACGCACCTGTCCGAGGCCGCGATCGAGCAGCGCATGAACAGGCTGAGCGCGCCGCTCTCGCAGGCCGTCGTCCGCGACTTCGCCAAGTGGCCGGTGTCGGACGTCATCGAGTCGAGCGAGGGATTCCTCGGCGGCCCCACCGCGCCGACGTGGGAGGGGCAGCTGCAGGGCATGCGCGACTTCCTGCGGGCCCGACTCGCCTGGATGGACGCCAACTTGCCGTGACGCGGCGCGAGCGGCCGCGCAGTTCGCGCGGCCCTCCTCGACCGTGCGCGGCGAGGCGCTAGCTGCGCTGCAGCCGGCTCGCGGCGAACGCGCCGTCGCCGAGCAGGGCCTGCGCGCCGAGCGCGATCATCAGGAAGGCGACGTACTCCCAGCCGCCCCCCTGGCCGGCGAACATCCAGCCGTTCGGCAGGTGCACGAGCAACGCGCCGATCATCACCGGCAGGAGCAAGAGCGAGACCAGGCGCGTCCTGAGCCCGGCGAGGAGCGCCGCGCCGCCGAGCAGCTCGGCGAGAAACACCGGATACGCCGTCCAGCCCGGAAAGCCGCTCGCCGCGAAGAACGCGACGGTGCCCGGCAGCGTGTACACGAGCGGCTTGGCGAGCGCGTGCGCCAGGAACACGGCGCCCAGCCCGAGGCGCAACGTCAGCGCGGCCAGCTCGGCCGAGCGGGGAACGGAGAGGATCGTGTCGACACGGTTCATGGGTGATGCCTCCATGACCCGATGAGTAAGCCCTGGCGCCGCGCCACGGTAGAGCGCGCCCGGGAACGAATTGTTCTCCGAGGAGAACGATCTGCCGCTACGCCCACGAGATCCCGCGGAACGCAGCCGCCAGGTGCTCGACGAGCCGCCGCACCCGCGCGGGCGGGCGCCGGCCGGCCGCGTGCACCGCGTAGATGCCCATGGGCCGGGGCGCGAACGCGTCGAGCAGCGTGACCAGCCGCCCGGCCGCGAGGTCCTCGTCGACCATGAAGCGCGGCAGCACCGCGAGGCCGATCCCGGACACGGCCGCCTCGCGGAGCGCCGTCCCGTTGCTCGCCGTCAGCGGGCCGGAGACGGGGACGGAGATGCGCCCGCCGGCCCCGTAGAAGCGCCACTCGTCCTCGACGCGCAGGTGGAGGTAGCGCAGGCAGTCGTGGCGCAGGAGATCCCCCGGCTGCTCGGGCCGCCCCCGCCGCTCGAGGTAGCCGGGCGCGCCGACCACGTGCAGCGCCGTCGTGGCGAGCTGGCGCGCGACGAGGCTCGAGTCCTTGAGCTTCGTGATCCGGATGGCCAGGTCGACGCGCTCCTCCACCAGGTCGACGAGCCGGTCGTTCAGCATGAGCTCAACGTGCGCGCCCGGGCTCGCCCGGAGGAACCGCGCGAGCGGCTCCGCCAGGTACATCTGCGCGAAGCTGACCGGCGCGTTGAGCCGGATGCGGCCCCGGTCGGCGTCGGACGCGCCCCGCACCGCGGCGGCGGCCTCCTCGAGCACGCGCGCGCAGCGCGAATAGAGGTTCATGCCGGCGTCCGTGACGGTGAGCTTGCGCGTGGTGCGCACGAGCAGGCGCTCGCCGAGGCGCTCCTCCAGGCGCGCGACCCGGGTGCTCACCATCGACTTCGACACCCCGAGCTCCGCCGCGGCCGCGGTGAACGAGCGGCGCTCCACGACGCGCGCGAAGCACAGCAGGGCGGGCAGATCGTCGAAGAGCGGGTCGACCATGCGCCCACTGTGCACGGCGGGGCGGATTGTTCGCAACGGCGAACATCCGGGGATCGGCGTCGCCCGCGGCGGCCCGGCGAACGCGCACAGCGCGGCGGACGGCCGGGGCCTCTTCGCGGAGCGCGATGCTCAGCGGAGACCAGACGACAACGCCGTGACGCTCCCATGGCCGGGTGACGCGGTGCGCGACCGCCGTACGCCTAGCGCGCGGATCGGCACCCCGCTATAAACGAACAAACCACGAGAGAGGGGGTTTCATGGCCAGCTCATTCAACTACCTGAGCACGAGCGTCGACGTCTCGTCCGTATCGTTCGACGCGATCAGCAAGTACATGCAGGTGCTCCTCCTGCGGAACTTCGCGACGGGGACCTGGGTCTTCAGCAAGGGCGCGATGCAGTCCGTCAAGGGGTGCGTGCTCGCGTCCCCGTCCCTGCCGGACGACAGGGGTCAGACCGACCAGGACTATGTGCACCACTGGATCCGGGACGCGGCCATCTGCATTCCGGAGGCGCTCGACAACCCGGTCTTCATGGCGCGGAACATCTGCGAGGATTACACGATGTTCTCGGCGCTGTGCCAGGAGAACGCCGAGCGAGCGAGCAGGTTCGCGCTGGCGTGCTTCCACATCGACGGCACCGTGCGCGACAACTGGACCTCGCAGACGGATGGCCCGGCGCACCGCATCCTGTCGCTCCTCGCCATCGAGGATCGGCTGTCGCTGCAGGCGCTCGCCACGGCCAGGTCCATCATCGAGAAGGACACCCGGTACCTCCTCTCGGCGTACAAGGAGCAGACGCACAACCTCTGGGAGGAGACGGCCGGGTTCAGCTTCTATGCCCGCTCCGTGCAGCGGAAGGCGTTCCTCTCGCTGATCGGCCGCGCCGACGAGCTCGGGCTCTCTCCGTACACCAACGACATGTGGGCGGCGGCAGAGTGGCTGGGCAGCCAGATGGCGACGCACCAGGGCACCTACGACGGGCAGCCGTACTACGCGTCCATCACCGGGCCGAACGGCAAACCCAGCGATGGGAGGGGAGCGACGCTCAACGTGGATGTCGTCATGTCGGTCGTCTACGGATCCACGAGCTGCGCGGACCCGGTGCTGCTCTCGACGGCTGCGCTGGTGCGCGAGGCGTTCGTCCAGGGCGACCTGCGGTACCGCATCAACGACGCCGATCGGGCGCTGCCTCGGAGCAGGGGGCCGATGATCGGGCGGTACCCGGAGGATACGTACGACGGCAACCAGTCGGATGCTGGTCCGGACGCCGGTCACCCGTGGGCGCTCACGACGTGCAACTTCGCGGAGCTCTACTTCATGCTCGCGGCGAAGATCAAGAGCTCGCCCGGCGCCGTGGTCGTGAACGCCACGACGCAGAAGTTCTTCGCGCAGGTGGGCGTGAGCGATCCCGCCGATCCGGACATCGCGGCGAAGCTGATCGACGCGGGCGACAGGATGCTCGAGGCGGTGATCTACCACTCCGATCGCCTCCAGCTGAGCGAGCAGTTCGATCGCGACAACGGGTATGAGTGCAGCGTGAGCGATCTGAGCTGGAGCTACGCCGCCTTCCGGAGCGCTGTCAGGGCGCGCGAGGCCGCCGTGGGAGATTTTCCGAGCCGCCACGGGTAGCCCGAGCGCGGCGCGCCCCTACGAGGTGCCCGGCGGCGAGGCTCGACCCATAGCGGGGTGCAGGTTGGTGCACTATGGGTTCAGCCGCCATGCAGGCGAGTGAGGCGTACCAAAGTACGCCTCAGCGAGCCGAACGACTCATAGCGAATCCTGACGGTTGAGGACGGCGTTGAAGACGACCGCCGGCACCCGCAGGCGCTCGTCGCCCTCGTAGAGCTGGCGCAGCTCGGCGAAGCGCGCGTCGGGCGCTCGGGTGATCGCGGCGAGCCGGTCGAACAGCGCGAGCTGGTCGTCCCGCAGGGGCTCGTCGGCGAGGAGGCGATCCAGCGTCCGGTCCGTCGGGCGGAGGTGGGACTCGCCGCGACGCTCGTCCGAGAGCTCCACGCCATAGGCCTGCGCCCAGTGCAGGTGCAGCAAGAGGCCCTGCACGACGCGCACGAGCGAGGCCACGTCGCCCGGCAGCTCGTCGAACCTGGGCGCGTGCGCGCCGCCGGACGTCATCGCCGCAGGGCGCGTGTAGAAGTCGAGGATCTCTCGGGGGGTCGTCATCGTTCGTTCTCCACGAGGTGAACCGTCCGGGGAGACGGTGTCGTCTGCCCGGAGATCTCTAGATGAAGACGGGAGGAATATCGACCTCTCCGAGCTGAAGAACGTCCGGTGGGCCGTATTCCGTGGCCACGATCGCCTTCATGTGCTCCTCGAAGCTGGCAAAGACCGATGGCGCCCTCGCCAGCCGTCCCCTCGCCGGAGAAGGGCTGATCAGCAGGCGAGGCGCCGCGGGGCGCACGCTCACGTACCTATCGGTCCTCCTTCATCTTCCGACGACAGCACGGTTCCGCCACGACCGGTCCGATGTTCACCGCTCGCGGTGAGCCCCTGGACGAGGCGGCGATCGAGCAACAGGAACCTGCCCTCGCTGTCGCCGGCTGCGCAGCGCTCGCCCGCTCGCCCGATGCGGCGCTGGACAGCGCGGCGCCGCTCGGAGAACACTCGGGCATATGGGATACGAGGGGGACGACGATCGCGCTCAGCTGGTTCGCCGCCTGGAGGCGATGGAGCAGGAAATGGAATCGCTGCGGGCGGACGCGCGCAGATGGCGCGCGCTGATGGCGGCGCGCTGCTTCAGCGTGTCGATCCACCATCCCGTCGGCAGGACCCACGCCGTCAATCCCGGCTGGGAAGCGCTCTGGCGGGCCCCAGCCGAGGCTTTCTTGCAAATGAACTACAACATGCTGGAGGACCCGCAGCTCGTCGAGAACGGCATCATGCCGCACGTCGAGCGGTTCTTTCGCGGCGAGGAGGTCGCGATCCCGCCGATCAGCTACGACACCGATCTCGTCGATGACCTCACGGGCAAGGCGGGCGGAGCGGTGTGGGTCTGCTCCTTCGGCGTGCCGGTGCCCGACGCACGGGACGGCTTCGAGGGCGTGCTGTTCCAGTTCGCCGTCCCGGAGGCGGCCGATATCCAGCACAAATACGAGGCCCTGATCGAGGAGCAGCGGGCGCTCCAGGCGTCGCTCGAGGCGCGGAACCGGGAGCTCGAAGAGACGGTGCGGGTGATCGCGGCGCAGCGGGACGCGATCCAGGCGATGAGCGTCCCGGTGATCCGCGTCGCGGACGGCGTGCTCTGCCTCCCCATCGTGGGCATGATCGACGACGCGCGGGCCAGCGCGCTCCTCGAGCGCCTGCTCGAGGCGATCGCCGCGCAGCAGGCGGCGCAGGTGCTGCTCGACATCACCGGCGTGCCGGCGCTCGACGCCCGGGCCGCCGCGCAGCTCGTCGGGGCGGCGTCCGCAGCGCGGCTCCTCGGCGCGTCCTGCACCCTGGTGGGCGTCTCGCCCGCGCTGGCGCAGACGCTCGTCGAGCTCGGCGTCGACCTCGGCGGCCTCGACACCGCGGCGACGCTGGCCGAGGGGCTGACCCGGGCCCTCGCCGCGCGCCGCGGGGCGGCGCAGCGGAGCGCGGCGGTCGCGGCGCGCGCGCCCGAGCGAGGCGAACGGGGAGCGGCGCATCGGCCGGCGGCGCTGCCCCCTGGAGAGGCTCCCTCCCGCAGGCGGTGAGCGCTCGTCCGGCTACGGCGCCGTCAACCCGATGGAGAACGGCGGGCAGGTGAGGTTCAGGCCGCGCCGCGTCCCGTGCAGCGCAAGGCCGGCGCGCGAGCAGAAAACTTAATCGGTTCATAAATCACCGCCGTGAGCGGACGGCGCGCCCCGCCTGACCCTGGATCGCGGCCGTGGAGGCGCCGGGGCGCCATGGCCGGCGCGGCGAACTGCGGGGGCACGGGCGGCGCTCCTTCGGTTGGCCTCCGGCCCCTGGCTCCTGCGACGCGGTCGTGGCGATCTGGCGACGGTATGCACGCCTTGCATGAGGTCCATGATGCATTCGAGTTGGAAGGGCGCCAACCGTCGCCATAAACACTCCCCGTCGCACCGATACGACGCGGGGGGCGCGAAGCGTCGAGACGCTCGGGGCGACAGGAGAAGCAACCAGTGCGCGCACCTGTATATGCTTTGCTCTCATTATGCTTGGTCGCCTGCAGCGTGGAGGGCTACGACGAGACCTCCGAGGAGATCGGCGCGGCGGATGACGCGCTGATCGGGGGACGACCGGCGCTCGAATCGGAGTATCCGTCGACGGTCCTCGGCCCGGGATGCACCGCGGCGAAGGTCGGACCGCGCCACTTCCTCACCGCCGCTCACTGCGTGGATGACGAGTACAACGCCACCGTGTCCCCGAGCTACGGGCCAGGCGGCTCCTACTGGGTCAGCGCCACCAACACGCCCCCGATTTGGCCCTACGTCGAGCTGACGATCGAGCAGACGTACATCCACCCGCAGTGGCTCGCGGACTGCGCCGCCGCGCTGGCGGGGGGAGCGACCGATTGCGCGGTCAACGTCCTGAACCCGGGGCACACGCCCGACCTCGCGCTCGTCGTCGTCAACGAGCTCTCGCCGACGATCCCGGCGGCCGTGGTGGACGGGGCGCCGGTCGCGGTGGGGGATCCCGTCGTGGCGACCGGCTACGGCTGCGAGGACCCGAGCGGCTCGGGCGGCGGTCTCTTCAAGCTCCAGGAGCTCACCGCGTCGGCCTCCTCGATCCTGAATCACCCCGGCTCCTACGTCTCCGGCCAGGACATCATCGACGTCGCGGCGGCGTACGTGCTCACGCCGGGCTACGCCAGCAGCACGAGCTACGCCAGCCTGTGCCCCGGCGACTCGGGCGGCCCGCTCTATCGCCAGAGCGCGACCGACCTCGTGGTCGTGGGCGTCAACGCCTATTACACGTTCCCGTCCGGCTGGAGCGGCCCGGCTCCCTCGCAGACCAACTGGCATACGCGGCTCGACACCGCGGCGCGCTACCCGGTGACGACGTGGCTCCAGGGCCTCGGCGTGAGCGTGATCAACGGCGGCACCGCGCCGACCTGCACCGACGGCGTCAAGAACGGCACCGAGACGGACGTCGACTGCGGCGGCACGTGCACGGCCGACTGCGCGAACGGCAAGGCGTGCGTCACCGGCGCGGACTGCACGAGCCAGAGCTGCGTGGCCGGCGTCTGCCAGCCCAGCACCGGGACGGCGCCGTGCAGCAGCCTGTGCACGGGGCCCACCGTGTACTCGAGCGCGAGCTACAGCTCGGGCAACCTCGGCACCGGCGCGCGCTGCTTCGAGACCACGGCGAGCCTGAGCGGCGCCAACTGCGGCAACTTCGCGGGCGGCCGGACGTTCGCTGTCAACGGCACGAGCGTGACGTGCAACGGCGGCAACATCACCCTGCCCGCGAAGCGGAACGGCGGATACTGCTTCCAGGCCTCCGCCGGAAACGAGGCGTGGGCCTACTTCACCAGCTGGTAGAGGGAGACGCGCAGCGAGCGAACCGCGGCCGCGCCCCGGGCGGGGGCGGCCGCGGCCGTTCCATCACCTTTCATCACCGGGGCGCCGCGTCCCCCTTGGCCGGCGGGGCGCCGAGGCCGAGCTCCTTGAAGAGGAACGCGAACACGTCGGCTTGCTGCTCGATCTCCTCCGAGAGCGGCGTCCCGGCCCCGTGGCCCGTCGAGCCGCTCGCCCGGAGCAGGATGGGCGCCGAGCCCGACGAGGCCGCCTGCAGCCGCGCCGCCATCTTCCGCGAGTGCCATGGATCCACCCGCGGGTCGTTCGCGCCGGTCAGGAACAGGATCGCCGGATACGCGGTGCCCTCCTTGACGTGGTGATACGGCGAGTAGGCATAGAGCGCCTTGAACTGCTCGGGATCCTTCACCGTGCCGAACTCGGTGACGTTGAACGCCCCGTTCGGCGTGAGCTCCACCCGGAGCATGTCGTAGATGCCGACGTGCGACACCACCGCCTTGACCATCTCCGGGTGCTGCGTGAGCTGCGCTCCCATCAGCAGACCGCCGTTCGAGCCGCCGAGGATGGCGAGGCGCTGTGGGCTCGTGATCCGCTCGTCGACGAGGTGCTGCGCGCACGCCGCGAAGTCGTCGAAGACGTTCTGCTTCCTCGTGAGGTTGCCGCCGCGGTGCCACGCCTCCCCGAACTCGCCGCCGCCGCGCAGGTTGGCGATCGCGACCACGCCCCCCTGGTCGAACCACAGCCGCCAGAGCGGGTTGAACCCGGGAGCCATGCTCGTCCCGTAGCCGCCGTATCCCGTGAGGAGCGCCGGCGCGGTCCCGTCGAGGGGTGTGCCCTTCCGGCGCAGGATGTTGATGGGAACCTTGGTCCCATCCTTCGATGTGCACGCCTCCCGGGCGACCTCCACGTCGGCATAGGAGACAGGGGCCGTCATCGCGAGCGGCGTCTTCGTCACCTTGCCGTCCCTGGCCGAGTACGCGAACCAGGCCCCCGGCTCGGTGTAGCTCACGCCGCGAAAGAGCATGTCGTCGCCCTGCATACGCACGAGCTGCCGCACCGAGGAGACCTGCGGGATCGGCACCGTCCCGAGCGCCTTGCCCTTCAGATCGAAGACGCGGACCTGCGACGGGCCGCCGAGCAGATCGCGGACGTAGAGCCGCCCTGTCGTGGGCAAGAAGTCCTGGATCACCGCCTCGCTCTCGGGCACGACGAGCTCCGCCCTGGCGAGGTCCAGCTTGCCCGGCGAGAGGCGCAGCACCTTGCCGCGCGGCGCGTCCTTGCGCGACAGGAGGTAGAGCCGGTCGTCGGCGCCGAACACGACCCGGATGACCTTGTCAGGCAGGTCGGCAAAGCGCGTCCACTTGCCCGAAGCGTCGAGGAGATAGTGCCAGTACTCGCCTCCATCCCCGTTCTGCACGCTGGCGAGCACGAGCTTGCCGCTCTCGCTCGTCGTGAGCTCCACCTCGGCGATGCGGGGGAATTCCTTGCCGAGCGCGTACTTGTCGTCCTTGTCCGGCGTACCGAGCTTGTGGAAGTAGATCTGCTGAAAGAAGCCCATGTCCTCTCGCGGGCGCTCCCCGGGCCGAGGGTGCCTGGTGTAGTAGAACCCCTTGCCGTCGCCGGTCCACGCCAGGCTGCCGCCCGCGGTGCCGCTGTTCGCGTAAGGGACGGTGTCGCCCGTCTCCTTGCCTGTCGCCACGTCGTAGACGCGCACGGTGCCGCTCTCGGTGCCGCCTTCGGACAGGGAGACAGCCACCTTCTTGCCGTCGCGCGAAGGGACGAACCAGTCGATGGTCGTGTGCCCTTTCGGGTCGATGACCTCTGGATCGACGAGGGTCCGCGCGGAGGCGGGGTCGTTCACGGCGCTCAGGACGACGAGGAAAGGCTGCTGCTTCGGCGGCTGGTTCTTGAGCGCGAAGATCCGCCCGCCGGCCTCGTCGAGCGCGTAGTGGTTCGCGGAGGTCGCCGACAGGATCTCCTGCACGCGCGCCCGGATGGCGCCGCGCGCCGGCACGGCGTCGAGGTAGGCGCGCGAGAGCTGGTTCTGCTCGGCGACCCAGCGCTCCACCTCGGGGGAGCTCGCGTCCTCCAGCCACTGGTAGTCATCGACGACCCGGGTGCCATGGTACTCGCTCGCCACGGGCCGCTTCGCGGTCGCCGGATAACGAAGCCGCCCCGGTCCGGGGGGCGCCTCCGGCGCGGCGTGGGGCGAGGTCGCGGCGACCGGGGACGCGGCCGGCTTGTCCAGCGGCCTCGACGCGGGGGCGCTGCACGCCGCGAGGAGCGGCAGCGCCAGGGTGACGGCGGGGGTCGTGCGCAGGCGGTTCATGTCGCCGACGCTAGCCGGCGACGGGGCGGTCACGGAAGAGGGCGAGCGACGTCGCGATCCTGCAACCGTGCAAGCCGGCTCCTCGCAGAATCGAAACCCGCCCGATCGGCGCCCGAGACATAAGTAGGGGATTTTCCGAAGGGTGTACCTGGTACGGAGAATGCTTAGTCCTGGACCAGCTCCGCCGGCGGCCTCCGCCTAACCCCCCGAGGCGCCCGGCGGCGCTGCTATTTTGTCCTCTTGATTTCGGGCAGCCGCTCTGGTCGCGGCGCCTCGGTGGTCGAGGCCGGTGGGCGCTGGCGTCCCTGCATCGATGGCAGAGGTCGCCTGGGTCCCGGGCACCGCGAGAGGCGCGGCGCCGTTCCTGCTACCGTGCGCCGCATGGCGACTCACGGGAACGAAGGGGCGGCTGCGAATGGCGAGGTCAGCGAGGTCGACGAGAGCGTCCTGAGGGATCTCGAGTCCAGGTACGCCGAAGTGGCTTGCCCGGTGCACGGCGACCCGCCGAGCTTCGAGCTCGCGCCCGACGGCTCCGTTGTCGAGCGCTTCTGCTGTCCAGCGCTCCTCTCGATCGTCCGCGAGCTTCAGGTCGCCGCGGGCGAGCGCCCTCCGCCTCCAGGAGACGGGGACGAAGAGGTCAGAGGCTGATCGCCGCCTCGACGCCGCGATCCGCTCCTTCGTCGATTCTTTGTTCGCCCTCTGAAGCTCTCCGAGCTCCTCCTGCCGCTACTCGCTACTCGTTGAACGCCGCGCCCGCGATGACGTCGCAGAAGTGGATGGGTCGAAACCCGTCGAGCCTGCGCTCGCCGACGTCGGCCACGACCGACGAGGTGGCCGCCGCCTCGTTTCGGCGGAGCAGCCCGCAGAGCGCGGAGGTCATCGCCTCCTTGAAGCCGAGCCGCGGATAGCGCCCGAGCGCCTCCCCGACGAGCCCATCGGGCAGGAGCGTCCGGGGCGCGTAACCGACGTCGATGGCCGCGCCCATCTGGCAGAGGGCGATCTCGGGGCGCTTTCGCTGGGGTATCACCACGGTGGTGTGCAGGGCGATCGCGTCCCAGACGATCTCCTGCTCGCCCGCGCCGACCCCGCGCGCGGCCAGGAAAGCCCTCGCCGCGTCGGCCCCCTCGACCTCGAAGCGCGTCTCGACGGGGGCCGAGTCGGTGAGGCCCAGGTCGTGGAACACACACGCCAGATAGAGCAGCTCACGGTCGTACGACAGCCCCCGGAGCCGCCCCAGCGCGTCGCCGAAGACGTACGTGCGCGCCACATGGTTGAAGAGGAACGGGGCGCTGACGGCCCTGGCGTGCTCGGTCGCCTCGGCGCAAAGGTTGCTGTCCAGAATCTCGGGTAGCTCGATCGCATTCATTGGCTCCTCCCGGGTTTGCTTGGGCCTGGCTCGGGACATCACGAAGCGCCGTCACGGCGGCGCAGCGCCCGAGCCCGCAGACGGCCCGCGGCCGCGTCGCCAGTGGGTACCAGACGGCGCGTCTGTCCCAAAAGACAATGAAGCTGCAATTTCGGCCAAGGCCGACACTCGCTCTGTGGCGCGCGCGGCCCGGTCGGCCTGGTTCCTCGTCTTCCCCGGCCCCGCCTCGCGCGCCCCTCCGGCGGGGTCGCTTGAGCCCGCCGCCGCCACGCTCTATCCTGGTCGCCGGCGATGCTGCTCGGACATGACGCGCTCAGGAACCTCTGCCGGGCGCGGGACCTGCTCTCCGAGGTCCGCGAGTCGAGGCTCTCGATCGAGGACGTGGCGCGGGAGGTGGCGATCTCACCCTACCACTTCATCCGGCAGTTCGAGGCGGTGTTCGGCGTGACCCCGCACCAGTACCGCATCCGGTGGCGCCTTGATCTGGCCAAGCAGCTCCTGGCGGCTGGACATCACTCGGTGACCGACGTGTGCATGGAGGTCGGGTTCTCCAGCCTCGGCAGCTTCAGCGCGCTGTTCGCGCAGCGGATCGGCGTGCCGCCGTCGGCGTACCGGCGCCGCGTGCGCGCGATGGTGCAGGTGCCGGGGAGGCTCCCGTGGGAGCTCGTCCCCGGCTGTCTCACCCTGATGGGCCGGCTGCCGCCGGGCGCGTTTCGCAGTTTTCGAGAAGCGTGAGCCGGGCGGCCCTGGCAGAGTCGGCCCGAACCGTCAGCTCAGCGAGGCGATCGATGAGGATCAAGCTCAACAGCATCATGGTCGAGGACCAGACACGCGCGCTCAAGTTCTACACGGAGGTGCTCGGCTTCAAGAAGAAGAGCGATTTCCCGGTCGGGGAGTACCGGTGGATCACCGTTGTCTCGCCGGAGGGCCCCGACGACCTGGAGCTCGTCCTGGAGCCGAACGCCAACCCGGCGGCGAAGACATTTCAACAAGCGATGTTCGCGCAGAACATCCCGCTCACCGCGTTCGAGGTGTCGGACCTCAAGGCCGAGTTCGCTCGCCTCAAGGAGCGCCAGGTCGCGTTCACCCAGGAGCCCACGCCGATGGGCCCGGTCATGATCGCGGTGTTCTCGGACACCTGCGGGAACCTGATCCAGCTGTATCAGCCGCTCTGATACCACGTCGCCAGGGCCATCCTGGCCCTGATAGGGTATCGCCCAAGGACGAGCGGCGCGCAGGGCGTTGCGTTCGTCACCGCTGTGGCGCTGGCTCGGCCTCGCCGTCGCGCTCCGGATCGCGCCGGTCTCGACGACACGGGCCGAGGTTCTTCAGCAGCTCGACGGGCAGCGCCACGTCGACCGAGAAGCGCTGCTCCTCCGGCTTGCTCGCCCAGGGAGGGCGCCGCGTCTGCGTCTCAACCTTCGCGTGGTCGAGCAGCTCGGCGAGCTCGTCGTTGTCTTCGCGCTTCGCGTTGAGCCGCCCCATGGAGAGCGCGGCGCCGAACAGCTTCGACAGGTCCTCCATCTCCTGGCCAGCGGGCCCGGCGACCTCGGCGACGACGGCGACATCCTCCGAGGCGTCGACGTGGATCTCCACCCGCTCGACGGTCTCTCGGATCCGCTCGGCGAGATTGTCCTGGTCCGACGGCAGCATCCTCGAGAGATCGTCGGGCGAGAGCACTCCATAAACGTCGCTGTAGGCCTGGTGTTCCTGGAGGATGGATCCCTGCGCGGGATCGGTCGATTCGAGCCGATCGATCGCATCCTCGACGAGGCCGGCCTCGGCGCGCGGGTCCACGAGCAGGACGTCAGGCCCCCACGTCGCGACGACCCTGCCCGTGTCCTTTTCTTCGTAAAGGATGCCTTTCTCCCCGTACGTCCTCGTGGTCCATCGCTCGCGCTCGAACTTTGCGCCCTCGAACGACCCCTGGAGCACCATGAGCCCCGTGCTCGACGTGGCGACGCGCTCCACGTCTTCCAGCACATCGATCCCGTATCGGTCCTTCAAGCGCGCGACGCCGGCGCGCTCGTCGCCGCGCGCCAGCATGCAATCGAGCCAGATCTGCATGATCGGCGACTCTTTGAGCGCCTCGATCTCGAACACCATGGCCGAGCGCTTCGGATCTGCAGGCAGGGCGGCGAGCACCGGGTCGCGCTTCCATTGCGGCGCTTCGACGCCGGGCGGCGGGGCAGACAGCGGCGGCAGCGTGCGGCGACGGCTGGCGCGCTCCACCTCTGCCGGCTTCGGGTAGCGCGGAAACTCGATCTTCCGGGGCCGGACCGTGGGCTTCTCCTTGTCCCCACGCGACATCAGCCACGCGGCGAGCGCGAGCAGGACCATCGCCGCCGCGAGCCACACGCCCCGCTTCTTCATCGGTCTCATCGCGTCGTCACCCCCGCCCAGGCGCCGCGGAGCTGCCGGTTCCGATCGCTCACCGCCTCGTCGAGCATCGCCGCTTCACCCTAGAAATCCTTCTCTTCGAACACGTGGATGCCCACCGCGAGCGCGGCCAGGCCGAAGATGAGCAGCCCTGCCACCTGGCTGGCGAGCACATCCCCCTTGATCGCCGTCGCCACCGCGATATCCGCGGACGCGTCGGCGAGCGCCGACACCCGCGGAAGCGCGAGCGTCGCCGCGCGGAAGGCCCAGCGGGCCAGGCCGGGCTCGAAGAACGAGTCGAGCTGCTCGCGGTACCCCGCGATGATGCCGAGGAAGAACAGGGCGATCCCTACCGCCGCGGACAGCGCGGCGCTCCGCACCATCACCGCGGTCGTGAGCATCGCCCCGTAGATGCCGGCGAACGTCGCGCTCGCGAGGAACGCGGCCACGATCGGGCTCGCCATCCACACGCCCGCCCTCAGCCCGAAGATGACCGTGATGCCGACGGCGCCGTACAGCGTGCTGACGAGCGAGAGCGCGAGCACGCCGAGGAAGGTGCCGAGCAGGAGCTCGAACCGCCGCACGGGCAGCGACAGCAGGTGCTCGATGCGCCCCGGCGCCAGGAGGCTCGGGCCGAAATCGGCGCAGGAGACGATCCCGAACGCGAGCCCCCCGTAAAACAGCACATACGCCAGCGCGCGGCCCACGTAGCGGAGCGCGACGTCGACCGAGCGGATCTCGCCGCGGCCGACCTCCTTGCCGAAGAGCCGCGTCGCCGCGAGCGCGCCGTCCACCACCTCGAGCTGCAGCGCGCTCCCGATCACCACGAGCGCGAGCGTGACGCCGATCCCGAGGGCGAGGAACCACCTCCGCGACGAGGCCTCGCGCAGGAGGTCGCCGGCGACGCTCAGCGCCGCCCTCACGCCGCACCTCCGCGAGCGCCGCCCGCGCCCAGCGCCTCCGCCAGCACGTCCTCCAGGTCGCGCAGGTCCCGCGACAGCTCGACGAGCAGGGCGCCGGCGCGCCGCGCCTGATCGAGCGCCTCGTTGAGCGCCGCGGGGCTCTCGGCCTCCAGGCGCCACCCGCCCTCCCCGTCGACATGACGGAACCCGAGCGCGGCGACCCTCGCCGCGTCGACGCCGTCCGCGAACCGCACGCGGTACGCCGTCTCGCTGCCGCACAGCTCGACGAGCGCGCCCTCGCGCACGAGCCGCCCGCCCGCGAGGATGCCGATGCGGTCGCAGATGCGCTCGGTCTCCGACAGGAGGTGCGAGTTCAGGAACAAGGTCGCCCCCCGCGCGCGCTCTTCGCCCAGGATCCTGCGGATCTCGGCGCGGCCGAGCGGGTCGACGCCGTCGGTCGGCTCGTCGAGCACGAGGAGCTCCGGCTGCCCGAGCAAGGCCGCGGCGAGGCCGAGGCGCTGCCGCATCCCCTTCGAGAACCCGCCGATCTTGCGATCCGAGTCGGCCCCGAGCCCTACCCTCTCGGCCAGCGCGCGCAGCGCGCCCTCGCCCGGCGAGAGGCCCTTCATGCGGGCGACGCTCGCGAGGAACTGCCGCGGCGTGAACGCGCTGGGCAAGAAGAGCCGCTCCGGCAGGTACCCGATCCTGGCGCGCACGCCCGGGTCCTCCGGCTCGCCGCCGAGCACGCGCACGGCGCCGCTCGTCGGGCGCACCACGCCGAGCAGCGTCTTGATGAACGTCGTCTTGCCCGCGCCGTTGAGGCCGATGAGCCCGAACGCGGCGCCGCGCTGGATGGCGAGGTCGAGGCCTGCGAGCGCCGTCTGCCCGCCGCTCCGGCGGAAGAAGCCGCGGTAGACCTTCCTCACGGAGGACGCTTCGATGGCGAGCACGGCGGCGTAGTCTGGCCGGCCGACCGCCGCACGCAAGCGGAATGCCCGAGGCGAGGGAGAGCGGAGCAGGAATCCTTCAGTCGCGACGGCGCGACCAGGCGCGTGCCGAGTCGACCGCGAAACACAGGCTCAGCGCAGGGCCAAACACATCGTGAGGGGGCGGGAAGTCCAGACGCTCCGGGGGCGTTCCGGCCCCATCCTCCGCCCGCGGGCAGCGTCAAGCGCCAAGGAGCACGTGGTTATGACAGACCATGTCCGACCGGGTCCACGCCTCGATCACGCCCCCTCCTCTCCAGTTCTCCACAGGGGTTCTCCACAGGAGATCCCCTGGACAACAGCTGGATTCTGTCGATTACCTTCGCCGCGCGCGCCACCTCTCGTCATGGCCACTCGCGCGGCCGGGAGGAGCCCCGCGGCGCCGGGTGAGCCGCGCCCGATCACCCACGTAAATAATTGTAATTACAATACTTTTTCGACCCGCGACGCATCCGTCCGCCCTCGACAGGTTGGGACAATGTCCGTCCGACCGATCCCTTTCCCGACGGGTCCAAGATGACTATCCATGGTAGACACCAAGGACGCGGCGCGACGGCGTGTCTCTCGTACGACGCGTGTCGATGGCGCGCCCGAATGCTTCGTTTTGCAGGAGATTTCATGGAAAAGATCTCGCTCACGTACTTTGTCGACTTCGTTCTCAAGGCCGGCACGCCCAAGCTGACCGGCGTCAGGGAGTTCAAGGAACGGAAGGACGAGCTCTACACGGACTTTTACAGGCAGGTGCGAGAGGCGATCGTTGACATGCACAGGAGCGGAAAGCCCACCAGCGTGCTCGACGGCTTCCTCGCCGCGCAGCACGACGAGCGGCGCCGCCGCATCTACCCGTCGGTCGTGAATGGATATCGCAAGTTCCTCGCCTCGGCGAAGATGACGTGGTTCGAGCCGCCGGCGTCGACGTACCGCCTGGGTGATCTCGAGATCAACGTCAATCCGGAGCTCGGGCTCGTCATCGATGGGACGCCCCACGTCATCAAGATGTATTTCCGCGGCGAGCCGCTGTCGTCCAAGCGCGTCTCGGTGGTGCTGAACCTGCTGATGAACGGGCTCGCGGAGAGCACGCCGGGCGGCGCCTTCGCGGTGCTCGACGTGCGGAACGCCAAGATTCACACCTTCAAGGTGCCGAACCCGCGGCTCAGCCTGCTGCTCCGCGGCGAGGCGGCCTCCTTTGCCACCATCTACACCGGGCTCTGATCGCGGCGGCGCCGCGCGAGGCGGTGCCGCGCGAGACGGTGCCGCGCAGCGCGGACGTCACGCCACGTCAGCTGTCGATCACCTTTCCGGGGTTGAGGAGGCCGCCCGGGTCGAAGGCGTGCTTGATGCGGCGGTGCAGCGCCAGCGACGCCGCGCCGAGCTGGCGGGTGAGGAGGCCGCGCTTGAGCGTGCCGACGCCGTGCTCGCCGGTGATCGTGCCGCCTAGGTCGAGCGCCTGCGCCATCACCTCGTTGAAGGCCGCGACCGCGCGCGCCTCGGCCGCGGCGTCGTTTCCATCGAACACGACAAGAGGGTGAAGGTTGCCGTCGCCCGCGTGCGCCACCGTCGCGATGGTGGTCTGCGTCGCGGCGGCGATCGCCTCGATCCGACGGAACATCTCCGGCAGCTGCGGCAGCGGCACGGCGACGTCGTCGACGAGCACCGTGCCGAGCTTCTCGAGCGCCGTGAGCGCGAGGCGGCGCGCGGTGAGCATCATCTGCCCCTCGCTCTCGTCCTCGGTGGTGGCGATCACCGTCCCGCCGGCGGCCTCGCAGGCCGCCTGCATGCAGGAAAGCTCGGCGGACCCGGGCGCGTCGCTCTGCGCGATCAGCATCGCGGCAGCCTCGGTGTCGAGGCCGAGAGGGCGGAAGCGCTCGACGGCGCGGAGGGTCGTGCGGTCCATGATCTCGAGCATCGACGCATCGACCGAGCGGACGATCGCTGCGACCGCCCGGCCCGAGGCCTCGAGCGAGGTGAACGTCGCGACAAGCGTGGTCGCCGGCGGGGGCCGCCGCCGCAAGCGCAGCGTGATCTCGGTGATCAGCGCGAGGGTGCCCTCGGAGCCGACCAGGAGCCGAGTCAGATCGTAGCCAGCGACGTCCTTGCGGCTCCTGCCGCCCGTGCGGAGCGGCGTCCCGTCGGCGAGGACCGCCTCGAGGCCGAGCACGTAATCGGACGTGACACCGTATTTCACGCAGCACAGGCCGCCGGCATTGGTGGCGACATTGCCGCCGAGGGTCGAGACGGCGTAGCTCGACGGATCGGGCGGGTACCACAGCCCCCGTTCGTGCGCGGCGGCCTTGAGCTCGCCGTTGAGCACCCCCGGCTGGACGACTGCGAGCATCGAGGCCTCGTCGATCGCGAGGATCCGGTTCATGCGCTCGAAGCTCAGCACCACGCAGCCGTCGGTGGCGGTCGCCCCGCCGGCCACCCCGGTCCCGGCGCCGCGCGGCACCAGCGCGGTGCGGTGCCGGGTCGCCCATTGAGCAAGCGCCTGCACCTGGGCGGTCGAGGCCGGCCGCGCCACCGCGACGGGCCAGCCGCCAGGCGCCCAGAGAGCCTGATCGCGGCGATAGCCCTCCATGATGTCACGATCCGTCACCAGGCCGTCGCCCAGGATGAGGGCAAGTTCGTCGAGCGGGTTCATGTGCCGTAGAACTCCGAGAGGTGCGCCCTGAGGAGCGTCGCGGCCGACTTCGCGTTACCGCGCTCGATCGCGCGCAGGAGCGCCCGGTGCTCCGCGACGACCCGCGGGCGGATCGCCGCGAACGAGCGCGCCTGCAGCGCCTCTTCGAGGTGGAGTCGGATGCTGTCCTTGACCGCGACCATCACGAGGGCGAGCGCCTGGTTGCCAGAGGCCGCCACCAGCGCGACGTGGAATGCGATATCGACGTCGTGGAACTCGGTGGGCGAGATCTGCTCCCGCTCCATCTCCTCGAGCGCGGCGCGCGCCTCGTCGAGGTGAGCGGCGACCGGCGCGGCCGCCGAGCGGGTCATCGCGGCGGTCTCGATGGCGACGCGCAGCTCGATGAGGTCCGGGAGCGACACATTCCGGAGCTGGACAACGTGGGTGAGCGCCTCGCAGAAGCGGTCGACGGCCGCGTCAGGGCTCGCGGCCTGCATCGGCGAGGTCCGGCCGCGCGACGCGAGCAGCCCCTGCGCCTGGAGGTGGCGGAGCGCCTCGCGGATCGTCGCGCGGCTGACCCCGAACTGCTGAGCGAGCTCGCGCTCGGGCGGCAGGCGCTCGCCTGACGAGAGCGAGCGATTGAGGATCGCGTCGCGGATCTGGTCGGCGACGTCGACGTAGATCGCCGGACGGGACACCGTCCGGAAGCGGGGGGCGCTGGTCATGTTGTCCGTTGGTCAGACCAAAGTGCCGCGGGCGATCTTCGCCGTCAAGACAAAATCGGGAATCCATGACGGTCAGGTGGAATAGCTCCGGAGGAGCCATCGCCCTCTCCTTGGGCCAGGGAAGGAAGAAGCCCAAGGACTTCCCTGGTACGAAGGAGTGCCCGGGTATAACTTTAACGATTTCGAAAATATCCACTTGAGACTCGGCCCCCTGCGTCGCGAAAGATGGCGCGGCCGCGTCAGCGCCGCCGGGCGGCCGGCGGTGCACCGACCCGGCGCCTAGCTCAGGAACGCCTCCTTGGAGACGCTGATCCACATACGCCGGAGGTGCCCACACGTCCCCACCACGAGATTGATGAGCCGCGGCGCCCCGGAGGGCGCACTGCTTCCAGGAAGTCGAGAGGATCCCACGACCGAGCCGGCACTCGCCGGCGAGGCACAGGATGGCAACGGAGGAATCGATGATCCGTACGGCTCGTATCGCGCTGGTGGCTCTCACGCTCGCGCTCCTGCCCGCCTGCGGCGAGGCCACGGCGACGGCCAGCGCGGAGATGGCCCTGAGCGAGGAGCTCGGCGCCGCGGCGCTGGTCGAGGAGCACGACGAGGGGAATGTCGCCTGGCGCATCGACGGCGACGGCCAGGTGAAGGCAGCGATCACCGCCAGCTCCGGTGTGCGCATCAAGGAGGACGTCGGCGGCACGCTCGTCTGGAAGCTGCCGTCCGGAGAGGCGCGGACCATCCCGCTCGCGATCGACGCGAGGACGGGACTCCTTGTCGCGGCGGGGCCGAAGCTGGAGGCGGACCTGACGGAGATCAGCTACACGCTCACGGTCTCGGGCAAGCCGTGGAGCGGCGTGCTGCACGTGCCCGCGGGCGGCACGGCGGAGCTCGTGGCGAGCGCCAGGGTGAGCGCGGAGAGCAAGGTGTCCGAGGTCACGGTGGGCCCCCACGGCGGCTCCGTCCAGGTGGTCGGCGACGACCGGCTCGAGATGGTCGCGAACGAGGCCACGGGAGAGGTGCGCGTCTATGTGCTCGATGCTCGCCTCAAGCCGGTCGCCATCGAGGGGCGAACGCTCAAGCTGGGTCTCGTGGCCGAGCGACCCGAGGTGCTGGTCCTCGCGCCGGCTTCTGCTGGATTCTACTTCGTGGGCAAGCTCGCGGCGGTGGTGAACCCGTTCCGACTGACGGTCGCGCTCGGATTCCACGGCACGACGCGGGTAGCGCTCTGGGGCTACCGGCCCGGCGTGCGCGTGATCGCGACGGCCGCGCGGGCCCCGCGGGTCAACATCCTCGTGAAGAGCTTCACTGATGGGCCTGACATCGACCTGCACGCCGGCGCGCGCGCCGGCGTGAACGTGAAGGTGCATGACCATGATCGCGGCGGCGACAAGGTCAAGGTCATGATCCATGACAAGGACCATGGCGGCGGCGACAAGGTCAAGGTCATGATCCATGACAAGGACCATGGCGGCGGCGGCACCAAGGTCATGATCCACGACAAGGATCATGGCGGCGGCGGCACCAAGGTCATGATCCACGACAAGGGCCATGGCAGCGGCGGCACCAAGGTCATGATCCATGACAAGGACCATGGCGGCGGCGGCAAGGCGAACGCGCATGGGAGCAGCGGCGGCGGGGCAAAGGCAGGCGGCGCCAAGGGCAAGCGCTGAGCTGCGCCGAGCCCGCAGGTGCCGCAGCTGGCCTCGCGCGCTCAGGCGGCCTCAGGTGCCGGGCCTGTCGCGCGCCGCCCGCTCGATCTCCTCGATGACCTCTTCGGGTCGGACATCCTTCTTCAATTCGTCCAGGTTTGCGTCCTCTCCGCTGGTGACACCGAGATGACGAGCGATGTCGTCCACGAGGCCGATCAAGCGCGTGACCTCGTGCTCGGCGAGGAGGTTGATCTGAAGGTCCAGATCAGCCCGTTTGTCCGCGAGCGCCTGCATCCGGTTCTGGCTGATGAGCACGAAGGTCGACAGGAAGATCGCCTCGACCGACGCGATCATCGCCAGCATCACGAACGGGAATGGGTCGAAGGGCTTGATCCCGGGGACGATGCCCAGGTTCAACAGGATCCAGCCGCCGAACAGGAGAGCGTGGATATAGACGAAAGTCATGCTCCCGGCGAAGCGGGTGATCGTGTCTGCCACCATCTCTCGATGGGTCTTTCCACGTTCCATCTTCTCTCGTACGGCGAGCAGGGTATCTATGTTGCGCCGAACCAGGTTGTTCAGCTCGCTCGCGTTCGCGTGACGTCGATTCCGATCCATCGAGGCCATGCGGGATGCAAGTTTCGCCCCCACGGGACGGCCTGCGCCCTTCGCGGCGTGGCCGTATCCGCAGGGGATGGCTGGCCGCTGCGCCAGCCCGCAGGGCGTCGGGACCGTGTGGCCCCAACCCGGGCACGATCGCCGGTGCCTGGGCCTGGTGCGCGCTGGCGAGCCCCCGCCCTCAGGGCGTGAACATGCCCGTGTACGTCTGTGCCTGGGCCAGCGTCGCCCCTCGGTACTTGAAAGGCGCCTGTCGCGTGTGCTCGCCCAGGTACGCGGTGATCTGCACGCTGTAGTACCGCCCGCTCTCGAGCACGCCCTCCGGCACCTTGACCGTGGTCGCCGTGGTGTCGACGCTGAGGACGCTCGTGCGCTGGCTCAGCACCGCACCGTCCGCGTCCTTGACGTCATCGTAAAGGAAGACGACGACGCGGTATCCGTCCGGCTCGCCCAGATCCGGCGGCTCGAAGGTGATGGTCGGTGTCGCGCCGGCGCCCTCGGTCACCGTGTCCACTGGCAGGCTCACGCCGTCGATCCGCGGGTCCCGCGGCAAGCCGAGCAGCGGCTCCACCGCCGCGCCGTTCGCGTCCTCGGCGCTCGTGACGACCGCAACGAAGCCGCGCAGGCTCTCCTGGACCTCATCGACGGGATGCATCACCCGCGTGCGGAACGTCACCCGCACGTCGAGCAGCTCCATGCCTCTCCCGGCGTACGGGTTGCCATACTGGTACGTCGCCGCGTGGTCGCCGGGGTGGAACGTCGTCAAGGCAGCGTTGCACCCATCCGGGCAAAGCTCAGCTTCGCACGTGTCGTCCGTCGAGAAGCAGGTCGGGTCGACCGGCTCCTGGCCGCTCGTGACCTGCGCCTGGAACAACGTGGGTGTGCTTCCATAGAGGGGCACGCCGGTGCCGGGCTCCTGGTACATCACCATCGAGGTGACCGTGCTCGAGAGGACGGCCGGCGCGTTCGCCGTCACCTGCGCGATGAACCGCGATATCCGGAGGTCGGCCGCGAAGGTCGACAGATCGAGCGGCGCGAACGAGCCGCCGAAGGCGATCGCCTCCCCGTCTTGCATGTTCACCTCCCGCGTCGAGAACGACGCTTCCGCCGCCTCGTACGGGAACGAGGACCAGGGATCGTGCGGGTCCGCCTGCTCCGGTGGCGAGCCCGCCTGGTGCTCGACGAGCTGGGTGACGTGCAGGACATCGCCCTTGGAACCATCGACCAGCGGCCGCCCGCCGTCATGCGACGCCGGGAAGACCTTGTTCCGCCAGTTGAACGCCCAGCCCGAGCAGGCCGTGTCCCGGTCGGCCGGCGCGCCTTTCGTCCCCTCCTCCGGGACGAGCGAGGCCATCGCGTCGACATTGAAGCTGTAGAGCTCGATCCTGTCCTGGAGCGGCTGGACCAACGCGCCCTCCGCGTCGCGGCTGAACTGGTGCCAGGGCTTGAGCCCGTCCGCTGTGAGCGCAGCCTCGGTGTCCTGCGTCGCGTTGCCGTTGTCGGGCCGCCCGGAGTACGCGCGACCGAAATCGACGGTGCGCGCCGTCGCCTGCAGCATCGCGCGGCTCTTCGGCGCGTTCGTCGCGCGCTCGTCCGGCGCGGTGGTCGTCACGATCCAGTACTCGCCCTCGGGCACCGCCGGGAGCTCCCAGCGCGAGCCGTCGGCCGACAGCGCGCCCTGGAAGGTCTGCACCGCGCCATCCGCGGCGATCACCTGGGCCTCGACGGACGCGTACTCCGACATATCTCGGCTCACGGTGATCTCGCCGCCCTCGGTGACATACCGATCGATCAGGCCGAGGACCACGCCCTCGAACGACTCTCCGTCATCTCCACATCCCGGCACGGCCGCGAGGATCGTTATCACCAGCACTGAAGAGAGATGAGTCCACGTGCGCATCGTCCCAGTAGACGAAAGCGTGCACAAGCAGCGCAAGTGGAAAATTCCACCCGATGCGGTTCTCCCTCAGGCGCCCTCGCCGCCGGGCGCGCCCGCCGCGGCCGCTCACGCGGCGACGAGCATCCGTTCCCCGTCGCGCCGCGCCGCCGCCCACGTCTCGTCCCAGGCGGCGTCGGCCTCCGCGCGCTGGAGCCGGCCGAACGCCTGCACCTCCTTCCGCTCGCCCTCGACCTCGGCGTCATCCGCCGGCGGCGCCGGCGCCGGCCCCGTCATTGCGTCGCCGACCGCCTCGCGCACCTCGCGCCCGCCCTCGGCCAGGCAGTAGGCGAGCACGCGCCACCCGAGCTCGGCGTGCAGCGCCTCGTCGCGCGCGATCTCGCCGAGGGTCGCGCGCACGCCCGCGTGCTTCGCCCCCGCGAGCGACCGGCGCGCACGGGCCGCCGCCGTACCCTCGCCAAGACAGCCGTCGTGCCACGCCTCGAGCGCCATCCGCACGAGCGCCGCCTGGCGGTCTGCGTCGCGCGCCGCCGGAGGCGGGAGAAGCGCTGGCCTGAGGCGCCACCCCGCGAGCTCGCTCGCGATCTCGCTGCACCGCGCCGTGTGGCGGACCTCATCGCCGAGCGCGGCGAGCGCCCGCGACACGAGCGACGCGGGCGCGCCCACCGCCATGAGGTCCCGCGCGAGAGCGACGAACGCCGGGATGGATCCGCACTCGGCCCGCGCGCAGTCCAGCCATGCCCCCGCGAGCGCCGCCCGGGTCGCGCGATCGAGCCGCGCCGGGCGCGATGCAGCAGGGCCCAGCCCGAGCACCGGCGGGAGCACCACCCCGTCGGCCGTGCGCAGCGGCCGGCCGTCGACGGCATGGGACCGCTCTCCGAAGGGCCGATTGGCGCGGACACCCATGCCAAACATCCCCTCGGGGACGAACAGCTCGCCCGACAGCGGAATGACCGCGCGCGCTGAAAAATCGACGACTACCGGTTCGAACAGGCTGGCCATCGCGCCGACGTGGAGCCCGTGCTGCGCCGGGAACTCGTCGCTGATGCGGGTGCGGTACGTCCAGCCGAGCTCACCGTCGATGCTGCAGGCGACGGCCTGGTCGGAGTTGCCCGAGGTATCGCCGCCGCCATGGCTGCCGATCGCGAAGCGGCCGGCAGAGAAGTCGAGCCATGTCGCCTGCACGAACGGACCGAATCCCATGCGACCCGAATCGAACACTCCGGCCATGCTGCCCTCCATGAGGAACGTCGCGCGGAGGTCGCCGCCAAGACCGAAGGCGAGCTTCTGGCCGAAGGAGACCGACACGGAGATCCCAACCGACATGGCAAAGGGATCGTCGGCGCGCGCCTGGCCGGGCAGCGAGACGAGGGCGGCGACACCGAGGGCGGCAAGCGTGGGCGGGAGTGCGCGGGAACCCAAAGACATGGAACCTCCGTAAAGCCAAAAGGGAGCCAAGAATCGATCTCGACTCCAAATTTACCAGATGGCGCGAATCGGGACGACCGCGTTGCGTGACGGAAAGCGGCTCTGGAGGGCGGGAGCACGCGCCGCGCGCGGTCCGCTCGAACCTCCATGCCGCCCGATCGACGGCGAGCGAGCTCGTGGCGGAGAAGGTGTCACACGCAACAGAGCGCGACCTTCTGGGCGGAACATCCCATCCAAGAGCCCGCGAAAAAGATTGACCTCCGATCCCGCGGCGCTGACACATAGTCATCTGGGTGTTGCAAAAAGTTTTCCGAATTGGGAAATTCCCACCGCCAGGCGGATGGGGCACCGGCGCCCTCGGCTGGATCATGATCCCCCTGTCTCACACCTGCTCGACCTCGGGGGTGCGGCTGGCAGCAACGACACGTCGGGCTCGGAGGGCGAAAGGCGGTGGGCTCCATGGCGATCGCGCGCGGCCGGGTCGATCGGGTCATCTCGTCCCCGATCGAACGGCCGGTGGTGATCGCGGGGCTCACCTCCTGCGACGACAGCTCGCAGCGCCCCGAGGGCAGGACCTGCCGCGCGCCCTCCCATGCCAGTGAGCCTCGCCGCCCCGCGGCGCGGCTGCCCTCCTGCTTAACACGAGAAAGGAAACGGAGACCATGACACGCACTTATCGCCACTTGCTGCTGCCTCTGACCGTCGCGCTCTTCTCGCACGTGGTCGGCTGCTCCGGTTCAGGCTCGGATGCGGACACCTCGAGCGACGGCTCGACCACCTCCGGCGGCGGCACCACCGCATCCACCTCCGGCGGCGGCACCACCTCGACCACCTCCGGCGGCGGCACCACCGCATCCACCTCCGGCAGCAGCACCACCTCGTCCACCGCGAGCGGCGACACCACCTCATCCACCGCGAGCGGCGATACCACCTCGTCCACCGCGAGCGGCGACACCACCTCATCCACCGCGAGCGGCGGGACGACCGAGAGATTCAGCTTCTTCGTGACCAGCCTCGCCGCCATGCGGGAGCTGTCGGGCTCCCAGGACGGCTTCGGGGGCGACCTCCGCTTCGGGGAGACGGGGCCGGGCGCCGGCCTCCGCGGCGCGGACAAGATCTGCGCGACGATCGCCGAGAAGAGCCTCCCGGGCGCAGGAAGCAAGATGTGGCGCGCGTTCCTGAGCGCCACGGCAGGCGAGGACGGGAAGCAGGTCAACGCGATCGACCGGATCGGCGAGGGGCCCTGGTACGATCGGCTCGGCCGGCTGGTCGCGAACGAAAAGGAGGAGCTGCTCAACACGCGTCCCAGCGGGGCCGACGCGGCGATCATGAACGATCTGCCGAACGAGGACGGCGTCCCCAACCACCAGCCCGATCCGGGCCAACCCGCGGTCGACAACCACGACACCCTGACGGGCTCCAACGCCCAGGGGCAGCTCCAAGGCGCCACGGCGACGTGCAAGGACTGGACGGCCAAGACGGGAGACAGGGCCGAGGGGGGACCGCAGCTTGGACACTCGTGGCCGCGGGGCGGCGGCGGCGGCCCGGGCGGGGGCGGGAGCGGGTCCCACTGGATAACATCTCACAATGCACCGGGGTGCGCGCCGGGGGTCACCATCGTGGACATAGGAGGCCCCCAGCAGGGCTCGAACACCGTCGGCGGCGGCGGCGGCTACGGCGGCATCTACTGCTTCGCCCTGACGCCCTGACGCAGGCAAAACCGACGCGCGCCGCCTCCCGGCCGACAACGCCATGAGCCGCCGCGAGCTGCGCGCTGAACGACCAGCTCGTCGAGCTCACCGCGGGGCCGCCGTGCTGGCTCTGGAGCCCCTCCTCCCGGCATCAGCGGCCGCCGAAGCCGGGAGCGAACAGGGCCGCCATCCGATCCGGACGGGTGACGCCGAGGCGGGCCATCGCCTCGCCGGCCGTCCGGACGAGCGCGCGGCCCTCATCACCGCCAAGCACCTCCCCTAGCCGCCTGCGCGCCGCCGCGGCGCTCAGCGCGACCTCGCTCGCGTCGAACCCGGCGATCGCCGCCTCCAGGTGCGTGCGCGCGAGCGCCGCGTCGCCGCGCGTCCAGGCGACGGCGGCCAGCGTGAGCCACGCCTGGGCGCTCGCCCAGCCCACCCGCTCCCGCAGGAGCGCGCCGGCCACGCCCAGGCCACCCCGGTGCACCGCTCGCGGAAGATGCGCTCTGCCTCCTCTGCGTGCATCACCGTCTCTCGAAACGACGTCTCGTGAGCGGCGATCGCCCGCTGGATCCGGAGCACGCCCTCGACGCGCGCGTCGCCCGAGCGCTGGAGGAGCGGCGTCACCGCGGCGGCGGCGCGCTCCGCGGAGCTGCCCGCCGACTTGCCGATGATCGACGCGAACAGCGCCATGAACGCGAGCCCGAGCGCGACGCGCCGCGGCTCCGCCAGAGCGCACGCCGCGTCGACGGCAGACGCCGGGAAGCCGTGGAGGCTGCCGGCGCCGCCCATCATCCTCCGCGCACCCCGGCGCAGTCGCGCGGAGCCATCACGGCATGACGGCGAGCGAGCCCAGCAGCCCTGTCCAACAGCGAATGGCCACGCTCGCCTCACGTGACAGGAGATCTCTTATGCGCCGCTCCACCGGAGAGGCGACGCCATATCAAGAGTCCGCTCGATACCCCAGGAACGATCTGGGCGCCCCTGTCACCACGCGCAGCGCGCGGACTTCACGCCGGCGCAAAATCCTCGAAAGATACGAGAATTCGGCATCGTTTCGGTGACATCGCGGCAAAATCGTTTTGGCAGATACGTCGCAGAGATCTTGATTGCACAGGAGACATATGCGCTGCATCATGACCTCGCACCCTCTGCGCAAATCCAGCCATGACGAGCAAGCTCGCCCTTCGCTCTGTAAACGGTGTGCAGGAGCCACCTACAGAGATCCCGTGCTCCCCGCCCGGCGCCCCGACGTCGGTGCGCGGGGACGACGGTGAGTCGCGTGCGTTCGTCGAGGCGCTGACAACGGCGATGAAGGCAGAAGAAGCGGCGTGCGCCGGCCTCCCGCACGAGCAGCGATGGGCGCTGGCAGAGCGTCTGGTCACCATGGTGCGGGAGACGCTGGAGCAGACCGCCCCGCCCGAGGCGGCGACCGGCGCCGTAGGCTCCACGGCGCTCTACGATCTCTGCTGTGCGCTCAGCTTCGCGGCGACCCTGGAAGAGATCGCGGAGATCGTCGCGGGCTATTCCGTGCCGCTCGGCGCCGAGGTGTGCATGCTCGTCACCTTCACGGGCCGAGCCGAGGAGGCGGCCGCCTCGGCCCAGCTCGCGGCGGCGTGGCCGCTCGGGGCGGAGCTCCCCGGCATCCAGGAGAGCTTTTCGTTGCGAGAATCGCCGCTGCGCCAGCTCCTGCTCGCCCAGGAGCTCGTGATCTCGGAGGACGTCGCGCGCAGCCATGCGATCGACGTGGCATCGCGGCGGGCGCTCCTCGCGGCGGGGTGGCAGTGCGTGCTGTCTGCGCCCCTCCTGCTCCGAGCGCGGCTCTCGGGGCGGCTGCTCCTGGCGTGGCCGGCGCCGCGCCGCTTCAGCGCCCAGGAGATGAGGCTCATCACGAGCCTCGCGAACCAGGCATCGGCCGTGGCGGAGCGCATCGTGCTGATGGAGGAGTCGGCGCGCCAGGTGCGCGAGCTGGAGCTGCTTCGCGCGGAGCTCGAGGCCGCGGTAAGCGCGCAGCGGGAGCTCGTCCGGGAGCTCAGCGCGCCGCTCATCCCGGTCGCGGACGGTGTGGTCGTGATGCCGCTCATCGGTCGGCTCGACGAGGCGCGCATGAGCCAGGCCCGCCGCGTGCTCCTCGACGGCGCGGGGCGCGGCCGCGTGACCGCGGCTATCGTCGATCTCACCGGCGTGCCCGCAGTCGATCCGCCCGCGATCGATGGATTCGCGCGGATCGCGCGGGGGCTCCGCCTGCTGGGCGCTCGGACCGTGATCACCGGGATCCGCCCGGAAGTCGCGCGGGCGCTGGTCGATGTCGGCCCGGGCCTCGGCGGCTTCGCGGTCCGGCCGACCGTCGAGCGCGGCATCGCGCTCGCCATGAGCCGATCGCTCCACCGGACAGCCTGACGAGCGGCCCGCCCGCCGCGGCGCACGCGCGAATGCAACCAAGAGGAGGCGCAGATGAGCACGACGAGCATTGATGTGAGGGCGCCGACGCTGTCGTCCGCCGGCCATTCCGCCCCGAGGACACCGGCGGCGAGCGGCGCCGAGGCGCCGTCTCACGTTCTCTTCCTCTGTGCCCACAACAGGGCACGTTCCCAGCTCGCGGAGGGCATCCTGCGGCACCTGAGCTACGGCCGGATCAAGGCGTCCAGCGCAGGCTCCGAGCCATCGATCATCCACCCCCTCTCGGTGCGCACCCTCGCGTCGATGGGAATCGACGCCAGCGGGCAGCGATCCAAACACATGGACGAGCTCGCCGGCGAGCGCTTCGATTACATCGTGACGGTCTGCGACCGCGTGCGCGAGGTGTGCCCCAGCTTCCCCGGCTCCCCGGAGAGGCTCCACTGGAGCCTCTCGGACCCGACCGCGGTCGTGGGCTCGGAGCCCGCGCTGCGCATGGCCTTCCAGCAGACGGCGCGACAGCTGGAGATGCGGATTCACCAGCTCATCACGCGTATCGCGGCGAGCCGACGCGCGGAGCGCTGAGGTCGGCTCGGCCCGCCGGAAGGATGGGCTGGGCCAAGTGTGATCTTTTCGGGCAAAGTCGACCACCACCCGGCGCCAGCCGTCCTCTCAGAAGGATTGCGGCGCGCGCGGCTCGCCGCCGCGCGCCTCCTCCGCCCCGGCGGGCTCGGTCGCCCAGGTGAAGCCCATCTCCTCGGCCGCCGGGCCGAGCGTGATCCGGATCGGCATGCCGCGCTCGCGTGCGACCTGCGTCGCGCGCGCCAGGAGCCCGGCGGCGACGTCCGGCGGATACGGGCCCGCTGCGGCGGAGCCCGCGAGGTGCACGGTCAGCATGAAGTGCGTCGCCTCGACCTCGTCCATTCCGAAGCAGTCGACGAGCAAGCGCTCCACGGCTTCCATCCTGGTCACGTCGTCGTTCCAGAACACGATCTCGACCAGCTCGCCTGCATGGTTGCTGCGCTCCGGGGCGCGGGGCGGCTCCCGGCTCGCCTGGTCGAGGTCGGGACACGCCCTCGTGAGCAGCGCGGCGGCGAAGCAGCGCTCCCCCGCCGACTGCGCCGCGACAACCAGGTCGATCGGCGACGGGCCCCGCCACGACACCGACCTCGACCAGGCGCGATCCACGATGGCATTCACGGCCGGCGATAACTCGAGCGTGGCGATGTCCGTGGGTGCCTCGCGCGGCCCCGCGAGGTGTCGAGTCAGCTCGCGCCGCAAGGACGCGGCGCTCGCGCCGGCCGATGCGACCAGCGTCGCCACCCGGCGATCGCAGAGCGCAGCGAGCACGACATGCTCCGGGAGCAAGACCCGCTGCCCGCGCCGGATGGCTTCGAAGCTCGCCGTGTGCATGACCACGGTGCTATCGCCGCGCGGGCGTGCGCGTGAGCGCCGCTTCCGCCGGCGGTGGAGGATGGCGAGCCCGGTCGCCAGCACGAGGAGCAAGAGCCCCACGAGGAGGATGCGCATGTGCCCTGCGCATCCTACGCCGAAAGGAGGGCTGCCTCCAGCGCGCCTCGTGGGGAGTGGGTTTTATGATCAGTTACACGGCCCGAGGTCGGCCCACTCGGCCGGGCACCAGAACGTCGGGTTGCTGGGCGGGCAATCCGGGTGCGACCACCAGATCTGCTGGGTCGCCGACCAGAGGTGGCCGCCGTTGGTGACCTGCGTGGAGGGCGTATACACCTGCGCCGACGCCCACGCGGGCACGCCGCTGCAGTTGTTCGTGGGCACGGTCGACGTGCAGGCCTCCCAGGTCGACGGCGACGCGCTGAGGTTCTTGTTCTGGTAGACGTAGGGAGCGGCGTCGTGGAACGACCAGGTGCTCGCGCCCGACATGTTCTGCCAGGCGCCCGCCGTCGTCTTCACCTGCTGGCGAAGCATCTTGATGGGCGCCTCGCAGGAGACCTGCGGCTCGGGGTACTGCGGGCCCACGTCGGCGAAATGCTCGATGTCGTGCGCATACATCTCGACGGTGCTGCGCGCGTCCTGGGCGAGGAACTGCCAGCCGGCGCCGTCCTTCATGTCGACATAGAGGCAGAGCTGGGCGCCGGTCACGCTCGCGACGCGCTCGGGCGTGCACCACTCGTACTTGAAGACGACCTGCTGCCCGGGCTGCAGGTTGCCGAGCGAGCCGCCGCAGGTGCCACCCGAGCCCCACTGGGTGTTGCAGCTCGAATGATTCCCCGTGACGCCGTTGTCATCTCCGAAGTAGTAGACGAACCACCCGTCCGGGCTGTGGTAGATGCCAGACTCCAGATTGTAGTACCACTGGCCAACCGCGGTCCAGGCCGTGGACGCGTTCAGGAGCTGGGGGACCTGCCACTCGATGAGCCAGCCACGGGTGTCACCGACGGTGCCCGTGTAGCTGCTCGTCAGATCGTAAGTTCCGCGCTGGCTCGCCACCCCGAGGCTCTCCTCGTCGTCCACGCCGGCACCGGCGGTGCATGCGGCGGCGCCGAGGGCTCCGAGGAGCAACAGCGCCGCGCCGATCCGCGGCAGGACAGCGCGTGACGGACGGAGAGAACAGGCATGCATCGACAGAGTGCTCTTCTCGATCATAAGGATTCTCCTGACAGCAATGTTTTCCCCCGCGGCCCTGAATAGCGCGGGCCGAGGCCGCCCACCGTTAAGTCGTGTTAAGGCGAACGACGTGATTCAGGGGTGAGGCGCTGGGCGCGCAGGAGCGGGTCGCGGCGTAGGTCGATGCGCTGGTGGCGACGTGGAGTACTGCTCAGCCCGCTTCAGCGTCGATGATCTCGATGCGGTTCCCGAACGGATCGTCGGTGTGGAACCGCCGCACGCCGGGCAGCTCGTCGCTCCAGCGGACGGCGTGGCCCGCGGCCAGGAGCGCGGCGGCGATCTCGTCGATGCCCCTCACGGCGAAGCCGGGGTGCGCCTTGCGCGCCGGCTGGAAGTCGCGCTCGACGCCGAGGTGCACCGTCACGCCGCCCGCGCGGAACCAGGCGCCGCCGCGGGACGCGAGCGGCTCGGGCTTGGGGAGCTGCTCCATCCCGAGCACGTCCCGGTAGAACGCCACGGCGCGCGGCTCCTGCCCGGGCGGCATGGCCAGCTGCACGTGATCGATGCACAGGAAGGTGAAGGGCATGCTCCACCCAGGATACATCGACGCGACGCGGCCCGCGAGCGGCGCCCTGCCTGCCCGCGCGACCTCGAAGCGCGTTCACCGGCGCGCCGCCTCCCACTCGGGGCTGCTCAGGAAGTACGTATCGTAGAGCTCCTGCACGTCGCGCAAGGTTTCGGGCGGCTCCTCGCCGCGGGCGATGCGCGTCAGCTTGCGGAAGTAGTCGAAGCGCTCGACCCCGGGGGTGATGACGACCAGGAGCTCTGCGCCCTTGCCGCGCGCGGCGGCGAACGCGTGGGCGACACGCGGAGGGACCACGAGGAGATCGCCCTTCTCGGCCGTCACGACGTCGCTGCCCGAGAGGACCTGCACCGCGCCGTCGAGCACGTAGAACATCTCGGCCGAGCCATCATGGCGATGGGGCCGCGCGCCGTCCGCGTCCTTCGCGAGCGTCACGCGCACGGTGGAGAGGGCTCCGCCCGTCGCGCTGCTGTCCGCGAGGAGCTGGATCCGCGCGGCGGGAGAGCCGACGATCTCGGCGTCGGCGCCACGGACGACGACCGACCGATCGAAACAAGGCTGGATGATCGACATGCCGCCCAGTGAAGCACCCGCGGGAGGAGCGCTCACCTGGAAAAGCCTACGGAGCGCGCCCGCAGGCGGGGCGCCGCATGCGCTGCGTTCCGCGCCGCCCGCGGGAGGCGGCGCCTGCTCACGTGAGCGGCAGGGCGCCCCCGATGTTCAACGCGCCCTCGCCGAAGCTCTTGACGTCTTCGAAGCCCATGTAGTGGAAGCAGCTCACGAGCATGTCGGCGAAGGAGCGATCGCTGCGGAAATCCACCAGCCGCCCGCGCCGGAAGTAGTCGTGCGCCTTGCCTGCGAACACGACCAGGCTGTCCTCGATGGTGTGGCTGTTGCCCTGCCCGAGCTCGTTCCAGTGCACGACGAGCGTATGATCCCAGAGCGTGCCGTCGCCGTCGCTCGTGTTCTTCAAGATCTCGTAGAGCTTCGTGTTCTGCTCCCAGAGGTGCCTCTGGATCTTGCGCACCTTGGCGAACGAGTCGTCGTCGCTGTTGTGCGAGATGTCGTGGTGCCCGTCGCTGAGGCCCAGGTTCGAGTAGACGCGGTTGCTGGTGTTGCCGCTCCAGTTGAAATGCACCACGCGCGTCAGATCGCAGGCGAACGCGAGGGCGCTGATCTTGAAGAACAGCTCGCCCATGATCGCGTGGTTCTCGTCGGCGTAGGGGTCGAGCCGCTCGCCGAGCGGGGTGTTCACGCACGCGGCCGCGCCGTTGCCGGCCTGGAGCGCGCGCTCGACGTCGCGCATCGCGTCGAGGTGCTGCTGGATCTTGGCGCGGTCCTCGGCGCCGACCCTCGTGAGGAGGGAGTTCCCCTCTTCGCGCACCAGATCGATGGCCGACTGCTTCTTCGCCAGGCGCCTCAGCACCTCTTGCTGCGCGCCCCCGCCATCGGGCATGGAGGCGAAGATCCGGGCGTAGGCCTCGTACGGGTCCGTCTCCGGCGGGATCGGGTTCTGCTCACCCGCGGGCCCCGCGTGGGAGTGCGTGTTCCAGATGTCGTTCCACTTGTCTCCGACGCGGTACACGAGGTGCCTGTGAGCGACGCCCTCGTTGGCCTCCAGCACGCGACCGCCGATCACATAGTCGGCGCTCGGCCCCTCCACGTAACCGATCGTGCTCTCGGTGCCGCCGATGGGGAACGACCCGGTGCCGGACTTCCACGGAGCGAGCGAGCTGCCGCCCTGCTGGTGGTTGTCGGCCCGCTCGGACTCCGGCAGATCGTAGAAGTGCTTGTGCAGGTTGTTGAGAAAGAGGAGATCCTCGCGGTACGGATCGAGCGGGGCGAGGAACTCGCCGAGCTGGAAGCTCGTCTCACCGCCGGCGTCGAAGCGCCTGTCCGTCTCGTCGCCGTTCGCCTGGAACACGAACATGATACGGCGCGGGGACGGCGTCGTCTGCGCTCGCGCGCGGCTCGAACGCATCGCATCGAGGAACGGGAGCGCGAGCGCAACTCCGGATGCGCCACGCAGGAAGGTACGGCGGCTCAGAGGTTTCATTGTTTCTCCGGGACGATGACGGGGCGGTAGCGGAAGGCGTCGGTCTGCGTGAGCGCGACCACGAGCTCGGACA
This sequence comes from Sorangium sp. So ce124, assembly GCF_051525235.1. Lineage (NCBI taxonomy): Bacteria > Pseudomonadati > Myxococcota > Polyangiales > Polyangiaceae > Sorangium > Sorangium sp. So ce124. Next base: position 1,111,491 of record NZ_CP150312.1, on the reverse strand, counting down.
GGCTGTAGCCGCTGTCCTTGAACGCGAGCGAGAGCGACGCCATCGAGCAGCGATCGGCGTCGGTCTTGTCGCGGCCGTAGAAGAAGCGGAAGTTTTGCAGCACGTAGCAGGCGCGCGCCTCCTCGCTCTGCGCGAGGCGCTGGCCCAGCTCGGCGGCGTTCGCCACAGGGCCGTTGATGTCGCGCGTGCTCGTGATGTCGCTCGAGGTGTCGATCGGCCTGCCGGCCTCGTCCGTGGTGCGGGGACGGCCCACGGCGTCGAACGACTCGAACACCACGCCGATGGGATCCATCAGCGAGTGGCACCCCGCGCAGCTCGGCTCGGTGCGGTGGAGCTCGAGGCGCTCGCGCTGCGAGAGCCCCTCTCCCAGGCCCTCGAGATCGAGCTTCACGTTGTTGGGCGGCGCGGGCACGATCTGGCACAGGAGATCGGTGCGCACCTTGAGGCCGCGGCGGACGATCGAGGTGCGGGTCGCCTTGTCGCGCGTGAGCATCATGCCCTGGGTCAGCACGCCCGAGCGGCCAGGCATGTCGACCCTGACGAAATCGTCGCCGCTCACCCCGCTCACGCCGTAGTGCTGCGCGAGCGCGGCGTTCACGAAGCTGTAGTCGCCGGCGAAGAGGTCGCCGAGCGAGCCGCTCGGGCCCGCGAGCAGGTCCTTCACGAACGCGCGCGTCTCCGCTCGCAGCAAGGCGGGCAGGTCGCGCGAGAGGTCCGGGTACACCTCCGGATCGCGGTTCATGCTGCTCAGGATGTCGGTGTCGAGCCACTGGTCGAAGTACTCGAGCAAGCGCTCGGCCTTGGGATCGGCCAGCATGCGCCGCACCTGGGCTTCGAGCTGCTCTGGCGTGCCGAGCTCGTCCGCCTCCGCGGCGCGCGTGAGCTCCTCGTCCGGCTGCGACTGCCAGACGAGGTACGAGAGCCGCGATGCCATCTCGTACGGCGTGGGCTCGGTGACGTCGCCCGTGCTCGCCTGGCCGAGCTCGACGCGATAGAGCACGTTCGGCGACTGCAGCATGCTGAAGACGACCCACTCGATGCCGTCGTCGAAGGTGTACCCGTCCGATCCTGCTGTGAAGCGCTCCTCGTAACTCTGGACCTCGGCCTCCGTGAGCGGCCGACGGTACGCCTTGGCGCCGAAGGTGCGGATGAACTCGCGCGCGCACTCGATCTCACCGAGCTCCTCCGGATCGCAGGAGACAAGGCCCGAAGCGCGGGCCGCGACAGCGGCCACCTGCTCCGCCGCGTCGAGGAACTTCTGCGCGACGAGCGAACCGACGGTCAAGAAGCTCGCGTTGTTGCGGAAGCCGAGCGACTCGGACTCGTTCGGGAACGTGGCGACCACCTTGTCGACGGTGGAGGCCACCCCCTGGACGCCGGAGAAGAGATCCTTCAGCGTGTTGGCGTACTCGTAGTTGCTGAGACGGCGGAGCGGCGCCGTACCGGGCTGCGGCGTCTGGCAGAACGCCGAATCCAGCACGTCTTCCGGGGGCTGGACGATCCCAGGCTCGTCCCCGCCGGGGCCTGTGCCAGACCCCGTGGACTGGCCGACCCCACCAATGTTGCCGTTGCAAGCCGCGACGAGCGCGAGCAAGAGCGGCGCAGCGTACCTGAGTTGTGAGCCGAAAAGCTCGAGATGCCAGCGATGCGTGTTTTGCTCGGGGTTCACCGTGTTCTCCACGCCGCGCCCGACGAAAGGCACGAGTTAGTGCGAGCGCCGACCACATGGATCGGCACCTGCACGGGTTTCCGACGCTGCGACTCAACAGCGTCGATTCGACATGATGTACCAGAACCTGTCCCGCCTGGATCACGGCAGAAGTCGATCACAGACATTTTTGTGCCCAAACGACCCACCAACCCACCCATTTGATCTACTGTCGTCGCGCTTTTGAATCCAGACGGTAGCGGCGCGTGGCACCTCACCGAATATCACTGCTGACAGCAAACACTTCGACCACCAACGACTTCGACGCCTGGACGTGGGTACTGATCAAATTTGGACAGGGAGGCGGGGAGGCAGGGAGAAAAACAAACTTAGCAAATCTCCATGCCTCGCCGTCTCCCTGTGATTTTCCTCGGGCAAAGTTGACCACCACCTGGACGTGGAGACGTCGGGATCGCGCTGGAGGAGAAGGCGCCTTCCTTCCGTCGTGAGGTCGTGGCACCATCGCCGCGCCAGGCGCGGTTCGATTCGACAGACGCTCGCGGAGGTGCGGCCGATGGGGGTCAAGGTTCTCTTCATCGTCAAGGAGATAGAGGGGGCCGAGCCGCTCGGCGCCCTGTACGTGGCGGGCTGCCTGGAGCAAGCGGGCCACGAGTGCAAGTTCGTCGGCACGCGCGGCAACGACGTCCTCGCCGAGGTGCGGCGGTACGGGCCGGACGTCATCGCCTTCGGGGCGACGACCGGGCTCCATCGCTACTATCTCGGGCTCAATCACCACATCAAGCAGCATTACCCGAAGGCGGTGTCGCTGATGGGCGGGCCGCACGCGACCTACTATCCGGAGGTGATCCAGACGCCGGGGCTCGACGTGGTGTGCCAGGGCGAGGGCGAGGACGCAGCCGTCGAGCTGTGCGACGCGCTGGCGCGAGGCGACGATCACCGCGGTATCCTGGACCTCTGGGTCAAGTCGGAGGGGAAGATCTACAGGAATCCAGCGCGCGGGCTGCGCCGCGACCTCGACGCGATCCCCTTCCCTCCGCGGCATCTGCTCTACGAGTACGACGACAGCCTGCGGCGGCGCCCCCTCAAGTCGTTCACCACGAACCGGGGGTGCCCCTTCCCCTGCAGCTATTGCTTCAACCCGTCGCTGGTCGAGCACTACGGCCCGAGCTGGAAGAAGGTGCGCGTCCGGAGCCCCGAGAACGTCGTGGCCGAGCTCGTCCACGTGATGAAGCAAGGTCCGCTCCAGTTCGTCGGCTTTCGCGAGAGCATCTTCGTGTACGACGCCGAATGGTTGAGGCAGTTCGGAGAGCTCTACCGTCGCGAGGTGAAGCTGCCTTATTACTGCCACCTGCGCGCCGACATGATGACCGAGGAGATGGTGGATCTCCTCGCCTGGTCTGGCTGTTACACCGTCAACGTCGGCATAGAGACCGCGAACCCCGAGCTCGCGAACGGCGTCCTGCGGCGCCAGATCCGGATGGACCGGCTCGTCCACGGGATCCGCCTCCTCAAGCGCGCGGGGATCGTGGTCTTCGCCGACAACATCCTCGGCATCCCGGGCGGGACGCTCGAGGACGATCTGGCGACGCTGGAGCTCAACATCGAGCTCGACGTGGACTACGCCGCCGCCACGTTGTGCACGCCCTATCCGGGGACGGGCATCGCTGCATACGCGGTCGAGCACGGCCATTTCAGCGGGGACTTCGACCTCATCGACGACAGCTATTACACCGAGTCGGTGCTGCGCTTCTCGTCCGACGAGGAGAAGCGGCAGATCGAGAACCTGCACAAGATGTTCGCTGTCACGGCCGCCATTCCTGCGCTGCTGCCGCTCGTGAGGCGGCTCATCAAGCTCCCGCCGAACGATTTCTTCTATGCGATGTTCCGCGCCTGGTACCTCGTCTGCCACATGACGGACGTGATGCCGCGCCGGCTCGAGCTCGCCGAGCTCGTCAACAGCGCGTTATCGATCTTCGGGGTGTACCGCGGCGCCGATGAGAACCGGTATCCCGCCCCGGCCCCCGAAGCGTTGCCCGTCGTTGCGCTGCCAGCGCAGGCTGCCTGCGGGGACACGAGGACCATCCAGCTGAGACGCCGCCCGCGGCACGGGGCGGAGAGCGCGGAGGCGCCGGATGTTCGCTGATCCGAAGAAGGTCGGGCTGCGGCGGCTGAAGAGGCGGCTCAAGGCGGGCGCGTCGATCGCGATCGCCATGGCCGCCGGGGCGTTCCTTGCCTGCAAGGGCGGCGCGAGCGACCCGGGCGCGTCGCCGAGCGGCCCCGACGCGCGGACCGGCCCTGACCGGCGAGGCACGGCCGGCGGGAGCAGCGGCCAGAGCGCGCCCGCCCCGACCAGCGGCTCCGTGAGCGGGGGCGCCTCCGACGCCGGCGAGGAGATGGATGCCACGGCGCCAGCGGACGCCGAGGCCGGTCAGGCCATCCTGGTTCGCGACGCCGGCGCCCCCGCGGACGCCGGCGCCGGCGGGGCGATGATGGTCCCGAGCGGCAAGCCTGATGCCGGCGTGAAGCCCCGCGCACCGCACGTGGACAAGGAAGAACACCGCAAGGGGATGCCGGTGCGGGACAACCTCCTCGAATGATCCCGGAGGGCGCGCGGCCCCGGGATGCGCCGCGCTTGCGGAAAAGAAGCGCGCCTGCCGGCGCCGAGGTCACCCGCGCGCCGTCGCGCCGCCGCACTCGGGCCTCGCGGACGGACGCGCGCCCGCGAGGTAGGCCCGCGGCGTCACCCCGAGCAGCGATCGGAACTCGGCCGTGAGGTGGGCCTGGTCGTAGAAGCCGGTCTCTAGGGCGAGCCGCGCGAGGCTCGTCGTGGCGAGGCGCTCGGCGGCGCGACGGATACGCGCGATGCGGGCGTAGCGCTTCGGCGAGATGCCGATCTCCTCGTGGAAGAGCGCGCGCAGCGTCCGCTCGGCGACGCGGAGGCGCCGCGCGAGCGCGGGGATGGAGGCGTCCGGGTCGGGTGCCTGCGCGGAGGCGTCGAGGGCATCGACGGCGCGGCGCAGGAGCGCCCGGCGCGCCGGGGCGTCGGCGCTCGCGTCGACCGCGCGGCAGAGGGCGTCCTCGAGCAGGCGCACCGCCGCGGCCGGGTCCCCGCCGGCGCGCGCGAGCGCTTGGCGGAGCTCGCGCGCGCGTGCGCCCCAGAGGTCGTCGAGCGGGACGACGCGATCGACGAGCTCGTGGGCGGCGACGCCGAGCGCGGGCCGGGCGCCACCGGGGTGGAACGAGAGGCGAGCATAGAGAGGCACCGCGCCCGAGGGCTTGAACGTGGCGCGCTGGAGCGGCCCCACGGCGGCCACGACCGGCTCGCCGCCGGTCCAGCACGCGACGAGCGACGTGGTCCCGCTCGGCAGCCGCGTCCACCCCGCTGGCGGCGAGGGGACGGCGCTCATCACGTGGACGTCGGAGACCCAGGAACGGAGCGGCGCGCGCGGCGAGAGGTCGCGGCGCTCCGAGCGAAAGGGCGGGAGCAACGGCGCAAGCACGGCGGCAGTGTAGCGCGCCCGGCCTCGGCCGCCTCGGCCGTCGCGCGCCGAAGCGCTCGACCTTCGTGCCGGAATCTCCAAGAGGCGGCCTCGCCGGGACAGCAGGCTTCGCTCTCGAAACGGAGGTGTTCATGATCCTTGTTGCTGGTGCGACAGGCACCATCGGTCGCGCGTTGATCCCACAGCTGCTCGCCGCCCGGGCCGACGTGCGGGTGCTCACCCGCGATCCCGCCCGCGCGCGTGCGCTCTGGGGGAGCGACGTCGAGGTGGCCTGCGGAGACTTCACGGATGCGCCGTCGCTCGCGCGCTCGCTCGACGGCGCCGACCGCGTCTTCTTGCTCACGGCGCCGGGGCCGACGGTGGCCGATCACGACCGCGCGATGGCCGCGGCGGTGGTGCGCTCGCGGGTCGAGCAGATCGTCAAGCTCTCGGCTTACGGCGCCGAGCAAGAGGACCTCATCGCGTCCAGCTGGCATCGGGCCGGAGAAGAAGCGGTGATCGCGACGGGGCGCCGCTTCACGCTGCTCCGGCCGGCGGGATTCCACTCGAACGCGCTCGCGTGGGCCCCCAACGTGCGCGCGGGGGCCCCGATCGAGATCTCGACCGGCACTGGGAAGCACGCGATCGTCGACCCGCGCGACGTCGCGGCCGTCGCCGCCCGGGCGCTCACGTCGAGCGATCACGACGGGCGGGCGTATACGCTCACCGGGCCCGCCGGCCTCGACGCGCACGAGCAGATCGCGATCCTCGCCGAGGCGCTCGGGCGCCCGATCGCCGCCGAGGACGTCACCGTCGAGCATGCGACGGCGAAGATGCGGGCGGCCGGCGCCCCGGAAGCGTTCGTCGGGGCGGTCGTCCAGGGCCTCACGTTCCTGCGCGACGGGCGCGCGTCGGCGCCGACCGACGACGTCGCCGCGGTCCTCGGCCGCCCGCCGCGGCCCTTCGCGGCGTGGGTCCGCGATCACCTCGACGCGTTTCGCTGAGCGCCCGCGATCGCGGGGGCACGCCGCCGAGAGGCCCACATCACGCGATCATGGGTAGAAGCCGACGTCGTCGATATAGACGTCGAAATCCTCCCCTTGCGTGAACCCAAACTCGATCGCGAAGAGCCCTGTGAGATCGATGGCCTCGGCGCTTGGCTCGGCGCCTTCACCACCGCGCGCGAACTCCTCGAAGGGGATAACGACCGGGGCCCACTCCGCGCCGAGGTGCGTGGTGGTTGACCAGTCGTCGAAGCACGGATTGGCCACGTCCTCTCCCGATTCATCGCAGATCCCGCCCGCGGGGTCCGAGGTCTTGTCCGTGATGTTGACCTTCATCGTCGTCGCCGCGCCCGCGTCGCCGAGCTTGGCCCAGAACACGATACCGCTGTACGCCGACGCGTCGTAGGCGAGCCGGCCCCCGTCGGGGCCGTTCAGCGCGAAGCCGAACCCGGCGCCCCAGTCGGTGAAGCCGGATCCGAACGTGTGCATCGCCATCGTGCTCTCGCCGCGCGGCTCCGCGAGCGTCTCCGGGATGAACCCGACGGGATTCTCTTCCGAGTAGACCGGGGGAGTCTGCGTGCCCGTCCCGTCATTGAAGCTGTACCAGTAGCCGACCCTGCCACCGGCCTCATCGATGGCGCTGTCGCCGTCTTCCATGTCGTCGATCAGCTCGACGTCCGTGGGGACGACGACCTCGCCCCCGCCCGCGCCGGCCTCGCCGCCCGTACCGGCCTCACCGCCAGCGCCCGCGCCGGCCTCGCCGCCCGTACCGGCCTCGCCGCCAGCGCCCGCGCCGGCCTCGCCACCCGCTCCACCCAGGTGGTAGCTATCGTCCAGCCCCACGAGCGTGGTGCATCCACCGGCTGTGAGCATCCACGCCGCGCACATCCATGCTGCACGCCTCGTCGCCATATCTCCTCCTACCACCACCGCGTGGGCGCGGTCCACCGCGGCCCCACCGCGCCCACGGCACCCCGGAAAGGCCGCCGGCGTTGGATGAACCTGCCCTGCGGCGCCGGGCGACACGCCGGCCTCGCGGCGCAGCGCCGTTCCGTGAGACCTTCTGTGCATGAGGTCGCCCAGAGCGCCTGAATCGACAGATGGGCTCCGGCGGCCTTGGTGGACCAGTCGTTGACTCGTCGGGCGGAGAGAACGAAGGAAAGATTCACGGGGAGGCGGGGAGACGGGGAGGCGAGAGATGGGAATCAGCCGTTCGACCCATCAGGCTCGGCGCTGACTGCTTCGGGCGGCGTCGATGCGGGGCGGCTGGTGCCTTCCACGACGAGACGTTTGAGTGCATCGCCCGGAGTCATTCTCTCGAACAGACCTTGTCGTCGTTCCCCGAAGCGCTCGACCTGTGCACAAAGCGCGTCCTGGCGTGACGTCGCCGCCCAACAAGCTGTTGAAGCGAGCGGCCGCGCGTCGGTGGTTGGGGATGACGAAGCGGAGATTGCCACGAAATTCTATCCAGGGCGTTCGAGGGTCTCGACGGCGATCGCGCACCGGGCCAAATGTGGACAATGCGTATATTATGGAGTTTTGTCGACTTCTCGATAGCCGACCGTGAGCCGTTACAATCGTGACGCGTGAGCGCTACAATGAGCTCAGCCCCTATGCCCGTCCATGCCATCCGAATCGAAGAGCGCCTCTGGTCGAGCGCGTCGCCGCTCCGCAGGCAGGAGTGGCGCACGATCACGGCCGATATCGTCTCCGGCGAGCCGCCCTGGCCCTCGCGCGAGCCCTGCACCCTCGTCGCCGGTTGCGACGACAAAGATCTCCACTTCGTCTTCACGGCGAGCTCCCTCCCGGTGGACGCGCTCGCCCTCGCGCGGGCGGACGTCGCGCCGCTCGTGGGCGAGTACGTGGGCCTCATCAGAAAGCTCTCCGGGGACGACCTCTACCCCGCCCACATCGAGCCGCTCGACATGGCCAAGCGCGTCCTCCACGACGCCGGCGCAGGGCGGATAGGCGCCCTCCTCCCCGACCTGAGCCCGAGCTTCGAGACGCGCCGCCGCTTCTTCTCGCTCGTCGTCTCGCTCCTCGTCGACACGACGCGCCTCGGCCCGCTTCCAGCGCATCAACACGATCGAAGGCGCACGCGGTAGTCAGCCCCCTGACAGCCACAGCGTCAGGGCATGCCCGCAAGAAGAGAAATCCCCGTCTCTTCTGACTCCGCCCCCAAAGCGACGAGCGGCGGTCACCCGCACAGGAGACGGGCCCAGATCGGCGTTTTCGGCGCGGAAGCGCACTCCTGTGCGCTGAGCACCGAAAACGTCGAGGTGGGCCCGTATCCGCAGCGGGTGCCCGCCGCGCGGGTGACCGCCGCTCGGATTAGCGGGCGCCTAGGAAGTCCATCTTGCCGATGTCGAGGCCGTTGTGGCGCAAGATCGCGTAGGCGGTCGTCACGTGGAAATAGAAGTTGGGCAGCACGAAGTTCAGCAGGTAAACAAGGCCCTTGAACTGCAGCGTCTGGTCGCGCGCCGGGATGGAGACATCGCGGTCCTCGGAGCCGTCGATCTGCTCGGGCCGGAGGCTTTTCAGGAACGCGACAGTCTTGGCGATGCGGGCCTGTAGCTCATCGAAGCTGGCCTCGTTGTCCTCGTACTTCGGCAGGTCCACGGCCGCCAGCCGCGCTCCACAGCCCTTGGCCGAGTCGGTGGCGATCTGCACCTGGCGCGTGAGCGAGAGCATGTCCGGGGCGAGGCGCGCGTCGAGCAGGACGCGAGGCTCGATCTTCTTCGCCTCGGCGTACGCGGCGGCCTTGGTGAGGATCGCCGAGAGGTTGCCGAGCATCCTGACGAGCACCGGGACCGAGGCTTGATACATCGAGATCGTCATCTTCTCATCTCCTTGCTATCGCACGGTTCAGGCAGCGCGTTCCCCGCACGGCGCACGCGGCGCGGCGCCGACGTACCCCCCGGCGGGGACGCGAGCAGGCGCGAACATAGGGCATCCTGCTCGTCAGGCAAGCACGCTCTCTCACGCGGGGCCGCCCGCGACCACCCGGGCGCCCGAGCACGCGCCCGTTCGCCGGGATCCACGGACTCCAGCGCTGAGGACACGCCCGCCGGGCGCTCCGCGTCATGACGCGCTCGTGAAGTAATGTAAAGGGCATTGACGAACCAGACTCCATGACGGGATGCCGCGGCGAGCGGCTCGGTGCCGGGGAGGGCGCGGGACGGGAGCGCGCCGTGATGGCCCTCGACGGCCGCGAGGGCGGCGCGCTATACGGGGCGCCGATGCGGAACATCCTTTTCCTCTGCTTGTTCACGGCTGCGCTCGCGACCGGATGCGGCTCCACGACGACCGACCCCGACCCGACCGGGAGCGGCGGGTCGACCGCCAGCTCGACCAGCGAAAGCTCGACGGCCTCCAGCTCGACCAGCGAAAGCTCGACGACCTCCAGCTCGGCCACGGGCGCGACCTGCGTTCCTGGCGAGACCATGTCCTGCACCTGTCACGCCGTGAGCGCGCCGGGCGTCGCCACGTGCCTCGCCGACGGCAGCGGCTACGGGCCGTGCATGGAGCAAGGCGGCGGCGCCTGCCGCTGTCCCCTCGGGCGCAGCGACGGCTGCTGCCCTGGCGACGGCATCTGCTGCGCGTGCGTGCAAGGCTGCGATCCGAACACGGATCCCCTGCAAGATGCCGAGACGGACGCGCTCATCGCCTGCGTCTGCGCGACGGGCGTGTGCGCCGAGGAGTGCGAGACGGAGTGCGCCGGCCGGGGCATCGCGGCGGACTGCAGGGCGTGCGTGCAGCAGGCGGGCGCGGACGCGTGCAAGGCGGAGTACGAGGCCTGCGGCGGGACATGAGCCCGCGCCGCGCGCGGCGCGGCCGATAGCGCGCCGGGGGGCGGGGTCCCACTCCCCCCTTCCCGGTCGGCCCCGATTCCCACCTTCCCGCCCCCGGGCTCGCCGCTACATCCTCTCGGGCTCTGCCGCTCTCGCCTGCAGCAGCGCCTCGATCCGCCGGAGCAGCTCCGCCGGGTTGATCGGCTTCGGCAGCACACGTCCCGCGCGGGCCGAGAGGAACCGCCTGCTCACCTCGCTCGTGCCCCCTCCGGTCATGAACAGCACCCGGTCGACGAGCGCCGGCAGGTCCGCCTCGATCCACTCGTGGAGCTCTATCCCCGTGCCCTCCTGCATCACGATGTCGCAGAGCACGACATCGAAGGCCGAGTCCAGCCGGAGCGTCCTCTGGGCCTCTCGGCCCGAGCGCACGCAGACGACCTCGTGCGACGCCTCGAGGAGCCCGCGCAGCGCGCGCAGGAGGAGGGGCTCGTCGTCCACGATCAGGATCCGGGCGCGCCGCGTCGGCTCGTCATCCCGCGCGGGCGCAGGCCGCGCGGGATGAAGGGCGCGCTCGGCGCTCGCCCAGGCGGGCAGCCGGACGCGGACGCAGGTGCCCACGCCGGCCTTGCTGCTGACGCCTATCGTGCCGCCGCACGACTCGACGATGCTGCGGCAGATCGCGAGTCCGAGCCCCGTCCCCTCCCCCGCGCGCTTCGTGGTGAAGAACGGCTCGAACAGCCTGTGCATGTGCTCTTCGGGCACGCCGCAGCCAGAGTCCACGATCTCCGCGACGACCTCCCGGCCCTGATCGCGGGTCCGCACCTCGACGACGTTGTCGGCGACGCGCCCCTCCGCGATCGACTGCGCCGCGTTGATGAGCAGGTTGACGAACACCTGCGTCAGGCGCCCCTCCGCGCCGCTCACGGGAGCCACCGAGGCGAGCTCGCGCACGACCCGCGCGCGGTGCTTCATCTGGGAATGCACGATGTTGAGCGCGCTCTCGATCACCGCGTTGACGTCGGTCGGCCCGATCGCCTCGTTCGCCTCCGCGCGCGCGAACACCCTGAGATCCCGGACGATGTCCATCACGCGCGCCGCGCCGTGGCGGGCGTCCGCGAGCGGCTGGGCGAGGCGCTCGGCGGCGACGCCCTTGTCGGCCAGCCGCCGCACCTCGCGGGCGAGCAGCTCGAGGTTGGCCACCACGTACGCGAGAGGATTGTTGATCTCGTGGGCCACGCCCGCCGCCAGCTGGCCGACCGCGGCGAGCCGCTCGCTGCGCTCGAGCCGTGACCTCAGCTCCTCGGCCCGGCGCCGCCCGGTCACGTCGCGCAGCAGCGCCATGCGCGAGGGGCGCCCCTGCCAGTCCACGTCGACCCAGCGAACGTCGATGACGACCTGCTGCCCTCCGATCTCCAGGCTCGTCTCGCCGGCGCAGAGCGCGGCCGGACAGCCCCGCCCGGCGACGGGGCGCCCGTCGCCCAGCAGCGACTCTGCAGCGGGGTTCGCGAAGAGCACCGTCCCGGAGGGATCCAGCACGATCACCCCATCGGCGCTGCGGGCGATGAGCTGGTGCAGGTTGGCCTCGTTCTCCCGGGCCTCCGCCATCGCCCGCGCGAGCTGCGTCAGGAGCTGCTGGCGGCTGACCGCATAGCGGATGGCTCGCCACAATGAATCCGCGTCGAGGCCCCGCTTCACGAGGTAGTCCTGCACCGAGGCGCCGAGCGCGCGCTCCGCGAGGCGGACGTCGTCGTGACCCGTCAGCACCACGATGGGCACATGGGGGTCCACCGCCCGCACCCGCTCGACCACCTCGATGCCTTCCCCATCGGGCAAGGACAGGTCGAGGAGGACGACATCCCACCCCTCGTTCACGCGCGCGAGCCCGGCGGCGAGCGTCTCCGCGTGCGCGAGCTCGGCGCGCTGCCACGGCACGGCGTCGAGGTGGCTTTGCACGACCGAGGCCGCGATGGCGCTGTCCTCGATCAGCAGGAGGCGAAAGCAAGGCGCAGGCGGCGCCCGGCTGGGTTCAGCGGACATGGTGACCCCCTGACGGCTAAGGAACTCCTACGCTTTCCCGGAAGTCAAGCGCCTCGCGCGCTGGCCGCGCCAGCGGATCGCAGCACGGGCGGAGCGGGGATTGGCGTGCTCCTCCGCGGTGGACGACGCGACGCGCCATCCCGGCGCCGGTGGGGGGTCAATCTTGCCCGGGAAAGATCACAGGGAGACGGTGAGGCGGTGAGATTTACTAGGTTTTCTCTCCCTGCCTCCCCGTCTCCCTGTCAAAGTTTGACCGGTACCCCGGCGTCCGAGGAGCGGCTGCGCCGTCGGCGCTATCGTCGCTGGAAGCCGCGCCGTCGGCGCTATCGTCGCCGGAAATGGAGTTCCTTCCCTTCCCGAAGATGCCGTGCCTCGGCGCGAGCGAGGCCCCGACCTGGGTCGCGCTCGAGAAGATCCACGGCGCGCAGCTCGTGATCGGCGTGGACGCGGCCGGCGTCCATTTCGGCAAGCGCAAGGAGTGGCTCCGGGACGAGGACCCCTTCTTCGGCTGGCAGCTGCTCCGCGCGTCGCTCCGGGACGCCGCCCGCGCGGCGTACGCCGCGGTCGGCGCGGCGCGGCTCGTCCTCTACGGGGAGCTCTTCGGCGGCGGCTACCCGCATCCGGACGTGCCCTCGGGCGGCGTGAGCCCCGTGCAGACCGGGGTCTGGTACGCGCCCGACCTGCGGTGGGCGCCCTTCGAGCTGCGCGCGGTCGATGCCGGCGAGGACGCCTTCCTGGCCTGGAGCGAGGCAGCCCCGGTCGCCGCCGCGGCGGGGCTCATGATGCCCCCGCTGCTCGCCCGGGGGCGCAAGGCGGAGATCGCCGCCGTGCCCGAGCGCTTCCCGTCGCGCGTCGCGTCCGCCCTGGGGCTGCCGCCCCTCGGCCCGGAGAACCTCGCGGAGGGGCTGGTGGCCAAGCCCGACGTCCGCATGCCCGCCGGGGCCTACATGGCCTTGAAGCGCAAGATCGCCGAGATGCGCGAGGACCGCTTCGACGAGAGCGCGCCGTGGGACCCGGAGCGCCCGGTCGACGTCGCCACGCTGATCCGCTGGGGGGAGCGGCTCGTGAACGGCCCGCGCCTCTCGTCCGCCGCGTCGAAGGTGGGGCGCCACGATCGGACCGCCGTCGACGAGGAGGCGGCCCTCGACGTGCTCGTGGACCTCGAGGCGGCGTTCCCCGGCGCGATGCGCGCCCTCTCGCCCGAGGACGGCGAGGCGCTGGAGCGCGCCGTCAGGGCCGCCGTCGCGGCGGAGCGGCTCTGAGCCGCGAGGCTGCGCGCTGCGCTCGCGCGCGAGCGACGCCGGCCGTTCGCTGTGAGGCCGAGCGCTCGCGCGCGAGCGACGCCGGCCGTTCGCTGCGGGGCCGAGAGCTCGCGCGCGAGCGACGCCAGGGGTTCGCTATCATCGCTCGATGCTGCCCCACCCCCCGCGCGTCGTTCGGCTCGTCCTCGTCACGGCGAGGGGTGAGCTCCTTGGCGCGCTGCCGCCCTATCCGGTCGCGACGCCGTGGTGGCAGGACGCGCAAGCGGTCGTCCAGGGTGCCCGCGAGCGCTTCGGCCTCCAGGTGACGGTCCTCCGGATGCTCGCCGCCGAGCTCCCGGCCCCCCACGGCGGGGCGGTCACCTACCTCGCGGAGGCGGAGATCGAAGCGTCGCCGCCCGATGTCGAGCCCTGGCGCGGGGCGCTCGACGACCACCCGCTCCGGCAGCCGTGGGCGCGGCCGGGCGGGCCTGCAGACGACCTCGCGTGGGCGGACGCCGTCCTGCGGGATCGAGGCCTCGCGCGGACGGCGCCCGCCGAGCAGGTGCGGTCGTGGAACCTGTCGAGCCTGTGGCGCCTCCGTGCTGGCGACCAGACGGTCTGGCTGAAGCACGTCCCTCCCTTCCTCGGGCACGAGGGGGCCGTGATCGCGCGTCTCTCGGGCGGACCCGTGCCGGCCCTCCTCGGCCACGACGGCCGGCGGATTCTGATGCTCGAGATCCCTGGCGAGGATCTCTACGAGGCCGAGCTGCCCGTCCGGGAGAGGTTGGTCTCGCTGCTTGTCGGGCTGCAGCGCGACGCGAGCCGGAAGGTCGACGAGCTCCTTTCGCTGGGGCTGCCGGACTGGCGTGGGCCGGCCCTGACCCGGCTCGTCGCGGACGTGGTGGCTCGGACGCCCGAGCTGTCCGCCGGCGATCGGGCGACCCTCGACAGCTTCGTCGATGGCCTGCCCGAGCGCTTCGCTCGCCTCGCCGAGGCCGGGCTGCCCGACACGCTGGTTCACGGCGACTTCCACGTCGGCAACGCCCGCGGCGACGCGACGTCGGCCGTCCTGCTGGACTGGGGCGACAGCGGCGTCGGGCATCCGCTGCTCGATCAGCCAGCGTTCCTCGACGGGGCCCCGCCCGGCGCCGTCGAGCCGCTCCGGAGCTTCTGGAGCCGCGCGTGGCGCGCCGCGATCCCGGGCTCCGACCCCGAGCGCGCCGCCGAGCTGCTCGCGCCCGTCGCCGCGGCCCGCCAGGCGACCATCTACCGCAAGTTCCTCGACGACATCGAGCTGTCGGAGCACCCCTACCACGCGAGAGATCCCGCGGCGTGGCTCGCGCGGACAGCCGCGGTGGTGCGCTCTCGATCCTGCTAGTCTCGACTTGAGCAAAGCTGCCCGGTGTCGGGGAGCTGTGTCCAAGTCGAGAGTCCATCCGGCACGGGACCGTGAACTTCGTGGCGTTCACGAGGCGATCGGTCGACCGCTCGGCCTGTCGCCGGCCTCGAAGGTGCGAGCAAGCTCGGGCCGATGGTCGATGCGCCGCTCGCCTGGAGTCGCCGCCGGCGCCTTGCAGCCCCCGCGCCGAGCGGCTGCCCGGTCAGGTCCTGCTGTTCGACGCCGCGGGGCCCCTCCCCATCGCAAGCACGCTGCACCAGGCTCTGGGCGGGCAAGAGCCAAAGGACCGCCGTCACAGAGCTTGCCCGGAGGCGCGAATGGCTGACACGACCGACATCAACAAGGCGGGCGCGGATGAGTTTCAACGGGTGAGCCAGGTGAGCGAGGAAGGCGCGCAGGCCATCGTTCAGAAGCGCGAGGAGCTCGGGGGGTTCAGCAGCTGGGAGCAGATCCAACAGGTGACCGGCATCAGCACCATGATGATAGAGAGCCTGAAGGACGCGGGCTTTTACGTGACGCACGCGAGCACGCCGGCGCCCCGTACACAGTCCCGGTGACGCAGCGAAAGAGCAGCCTGAGGCTGCTCTCGAGGCTGGGCGCGTCGAGACCCCCTACGAGGCCTTGAGCGGCATGGGTCGGCCCGGCCGGGGAGAGAGCGGCGGGGCTGCTGCTCGCCGCGGCGAAGCGGCTCCGTTCGACAGGGTCGCGAAGCGACTTCGCCCATGCCGCCCCGTTCGCCCTGGTCGCTTGACGCGCGCAGGCGCAGGCGCGCAGGTTGGCATCGAGGACCTGCCGGCGGTAGGCTCGTCGAGCGCGCACACAGGATCCGTGGCAGGGTGCTTGCCTGTCCGACTCGCACGAAGCGGCGTCCTGGGAAGCCAGGCAGCTTGATGACGGGAGGGCTCATGACCGATTCCATCGTTGCCACGCCGTGTCTGGAGATAGCGGGGCCGTCGGCGGCCCCCGGATCGGATGCCGAGGCTGAGCCATCCGCCGAACGAGGCACGATCCAGCGGATGTTGCGGGTGGATCCGGCGGTGCGCGAGCCCGACGCCGAGGCGACGCTCGTCCTGTCCCTGGCATCGGCGTGGATGTACTCGGATCTGGACACGCTGGAGAAGGCGATGTCGGTTTACGGCGACTGGGACCTCGCGAGGATCAGCGTGCGGAACGATGCGCTCTTCGTGGCGAGCGACGTCTGCTTCATCCAGAGCAGGTGCAGGCGGCTTCTCATCCTGTGCGTCAAGGGGACCGAGCCGGGGAACCTCTTCAACTGGCTCACGGACGCGAGCGTCGTGTCGCAGCGATATTGCTCGCTCGGGCACGTCCACGGCGGCTTCGCCCGCAACGTCGATGTGATGTGGTCGATCATCGACAAGCACCTCGGCGCGGCGCTCCGCGGCGAGCACATCCGCGATGTCCTCCCGGGCACCGAGGTATCTCCGCGCCCCAGCGTCGCGTCGACGCCTGCTGCCGGGCATGCGCCCGAGGCCCAGGGCAAGCTGGAGGCGCTCTTCATCACCGGTCACAGCCTGGGCGCAGCGATGGCGGCCCTCATCGCCGCGCGCCTGTTCACGGACAGCAAGTACGGGGAGATCCGGCAGCGGCTCCGCGGGGTTTACACGTTCGGGCAGCCGATGATCGGCGACGCGGGCTTCGCTGCCAGGGCCGAAGAGCTCTTCGGGGACAGGCTGTTTCGATTCGTCTATGCCAACGACATCGTGCCGCGCCTGCCGCCGCTCTCGACGGGGTACTTCGTGCACGTCGGGAGGGCGTACCGCTCGACGGGGCAGGGGTGGACGTACGAGGGCAAGATCGCGGGCCAGACGCGCACGTTCCTCGTGAGCGCGGCGGTCGGCATCTTCGCCTGGGTGAAGGAGCAGCTGCCCATCATCCGATGGGTGCCGGTGCCGTTCTCGTGGGGCGATCACTCGCCGGCCAACTACGTGGAGGCGTCGCAGGTAGGCACGGCCCAGCCAGCCATCTTCCGATTCAGGCTCGAGTAGGCGGGCACCGCGCCCCCGCCCCTCGGCGCGGCGCCGGGCCGCCGTGGGCGTCCGGCTCCGCGCGCCACGTGACGCGTCGATCTGACGGTGCGTGACCGCTCGCCCGAGGCCACCGCGCGAGGCGGCAGCGACCGGAGGGGCTGTGATGAACCAGGAGAACCTCGCTCCAAGGACGGTGTTCCAGGGCTGCTACGAGATCCTCTCCCTGCTCCGGGAGAGCAGGCTCGCCGTCGTCTACGAGGGGCGGCAGATCGCGAGCGGGCAGCCGGTCGTCCTCAAGATCATGCGCCTCCCCCGGGACGGCGGCCCCGCGGATCTGGCGCGCCGTCGCAGCGCGCGATTTCTGCGGGAGATGCGCCGCTGCGCGCGGCTTCACCATCCCGGCATCGTCCGGCCCATCGACGCGGGGCAGGCCGACGAGGGTCAGCTCTATGCGGTCTTCGAGCGCGTGCCCGGGCAGAGCCTGGCCGAGCTGCTGTCGGCCCGAGGCCCGCTCGAGCCGCCGGAGGCGCGGCACCTGATGAGGCAGGTCCTCGACGCGCTGGGCTGCGCGCACCGGCAGGGCGTCGTCCACGGGGATCTCAGGCCGGCCCACGTGATGGTCGTGCCCTCGGAAGCGCAGCGGAGCGCCCTGGTGCTCAGCTTTGGCTTCAGCGCGGTCGCCGCCGTCGCGCGAGCGGACCAGGAGGAAGCGCCCGTGTCCAGCCGCGAGCTCGTGGGCTCGCAGGCTTACCTGGCGCCCGAGCAGCGCCGGGGGTTCCCGCCGACCGCGCGCTCGGACCTGTACGCCTGGGGTCTCGTGTTTCTCGAGTGCCTCACGGGCAGGCGTGCAGGCCGCGGCGGGCCGCCGGAAGGAGCCTCACTCCAGCGAGATGGCCGTGAGCCAGCGAGGATGCCTCGAGCGCTCCTCGATCACCCGCTCGGCGCCCTCTTGCGACGGGCGACGGCCGAGGAGATCGCGGCGCGGTACGTCACGGCCGACGGCCTGCTGCGCGAGGTCGACGCCTGCGATGTGGGCGGGCTCCGCCGGGAAGACCTGATGAAGCCGGACGAGCTGGCGATCGGAGCAGCGAGAAGGACAGAGGAGCGAGCGGGCAGCGCCGCGCTTCCACCGGGACTGGCAGCGGCGCGGATGCCGGAGGAGCGAACAGACAACGCTGGGCCCTGCCAGGAGGAGGAGGAGGCGGCTGCGCCACCGTCCGCTGGGCCCTGCCAGGAGGAGGCGGCTGCGTCACCGTCCGCTGAGCCCTCCCAGGAGGAGGCGCCTGCGCCACCGTCTGCTGGGCCCGCAAGGGGCGTCATCCCTCTGGAGGCCGGCGACCGCATCAAGCATTACGAGATCATCCGCAAGCTGGGTCAGGGCGGCATGAGCGTCGTGTACTTGGCCCGCGACACGAAGCTCGGACGACTTGTCGCGCTCAAGCTCCTGCTCAGATACAGCGGGCACAGGATCGAGCGCTTCCTGGCCGAGGCGCGGGCCACGGCGCGCTGCAGGCACGACAACATCGTGGTCATCCACGAGGTCGACGAGATCATTGGATGTCCCTACCTCGTGCTCGAGTACATCAAGGGTCCCACGCTGCGCGAGTGGATGGCCCAGCGCGAGCACCCCGCGTCCGGGTCGCCCGGCGCCAACACGCCGCCCGGCCCGAGGGCGCCAAACGTCGTGATCGAGCTCATGACTCCGGTGGTCCGCGCGCTGGTGTGCGCGCACGAGCACGGGATCGTGCACCGCGATCTCAAGCCGGAGAACATCCTCCTGGATGACGCCGGATGCATCAAGGTGGTCGATTTCGGTATCGCCAAGCAGATCGAGACCAAGGTGGTCTCGACGATGACGAGCGCCCGGGCGGCGCTCGCCGGAGGCGCTGGCCAGCGCCGGAGAAGCGCGGCTGTCGGCACGCCACGGTACATGTCCCCCGAGCAACTGCTGGGCGGGGACGTCGATCATCGCGCTGACCTGTGGGCCGTTGGCATCATGCTGTACGAGCTGCTCATGGGGGAGCACCCGCTGGAGCCGTTCTCGCGCGCGCGGCTCTCGGACATCGCGAGCCTCGATGTTCCGATGCCCCGCCTCAGCGAGAAGCGCCCGGATGTGGGTGCGCTTGGCGCCCTGGTCGACCGTTGCCTGAAGAAGCGCAAGGTCGAGCGCGTCGGCTCGGCCCTGGAGCTCCTTGCCGAGCTCGAGGCGCTCTTGCCCGGTCGAAAGGCGCTCGACCTCGGCGAGGAGGAGAGCCCATTTGCCGGCCTGTCCGCCTTCCAGGAGGCGGACGCGGCGCGCTTCTTCGGCCGCGATCGTGAGATCGCCGCCACGACGGCGCGGCTGCGCAACCAGCCGCTCCTGGCCGTCGCCGGGCCCTCCGGGGCAGGCAAGTCGTCGTTCGTGCGCGCGGGGGTGATCCCGGCCTTGAAGGGATCCGAGGAGCGCTGGGAAGCGTTCGTTCTGCGCCCGGGGCGCCGTCCCCTGTCCTCGCTCCTCGATGTGCTCGCGCAGGTCGCCGGGGCGGAGTCCACGAGCAGCGCAGCGACGGGTCCGCCCGAGCTCTCCGATCACGACGAGCTGCTCGCCCCCCTGCGCTCCCAGCCGGGCTATCTGGGTGTTCGGCTGCGCGCGCGCTGTCGCCGTGCGGGACCCGGGCACCGTATCCTGGTCTTCGTCGATCAGTTTGAAGAGCTCTACACGCTCGGCGCCGCGCCCGAGGAGCGAGCGGCGTTCGTCGCCTGCCTGGAAGCTGCGGCCGACGACGCCTCGTCGCCCCTGCGCGTCCTGCTCGCCATCCGCTCGGACTTCCTCGATCGGATGGCCGAGGATCATCATTTCATGAACGACGTGACCGGCGGGCTCTGGTTCCTTCCGCCGATGGGGCGAGGCGGCCTGCGCGACGCCTTGACGAGGCCGATCGAGGCGGCCGCTCATCGCTTCGAGACGGCGGAGATGGTCGAGCACATGCTGAGCACGCTCGAGAGCACGCGGAGCCCCTTGCCGCTCTTGCAGTTCACGGCCGCTCAGCTCTGGGAGGCGCGGGATCGCGCGCGCCGGGTCTTGACGCAGGACAGCTATGACAAGCTCGGCGGCGTCGCCGGTGCCCTGTCCGCCCACGCGAACGCGGTGCTCTCGGCGCTCCCATCTCGCGCGCAGCGGCTGGCCCGGGCGGTGCTCTTGCGCCTGGTCACGCCTGAGCGCACGCGCGCGGTGGTGAGCCTGGGCGAGCTCCGCGAGCTGGCCCAGGACGGCGAAGGTGATGCCGGCGACGCTGTCGTGCAGGTGGTCCAGCGCCTGGCCGGCGCCCGGCTCCTGCTCATCGAAGCTGGCGAGGAGACCGGCGGTGCGTGTGATCGCGCGACGGTGGAGCTGGTTCACGAGTCCTTGATCGAGAGGTGGCCGAAGCTCGGGCAGTGGCTCGCCGAGAGCGAGCAAGATGCGCAGTTCCTGGCGCGGCTGCGCTCCGCCGCCCAGCAGTGGGAGGCGAGCGGCCAGGCCGAGGGGCTGCTCTGGCGCGATCGCACGGCGGAGGACGCCAGGGCGTGGCACGAGTGCCGCCGCGCTACCCGCGGAGCCGATGGGCGCGTCGGGCTCGGCAGGCGCGAGGAGCGCTATCTGCTCGCCGTCGTGGACCTGTCCGAGCGGGCGCGGCGCCAGCGCCTGCGCCAGCAGTTCCTGATGGGCGTGCTCGTCACGCTCGGCGCGGTCGCGCTCGTCGTGTCGCGCCTGGCGGTAGACGCCAGCCAGGAAGCCCGGCGTGCCGATCAGGAAGCGGCCGGTGCGCAGGCCGGAGCCCGAGAGGCACGCAACGCCACCCGCATGGCCACAGCGCGCGAGAAGCAAGCCGATCCCACGACCGTGCTCGCGATACTGCGCGAAGTCGAGCCGTTCGACGTGCCGCGAGGGTGGTCTGTTCTCGCGCACTGGGCGCTGCACAGCGGGATCGCTCGCGCGGTGCTCAGCCATCCCGACTTGGTCACGAATGCGCGCTACAGCCCCGACGGCGAGCGCATCGTCACGGCCTGCTCCGATGGGGCCGCGCGCGTGTGGAACGCCGATGGCACGGGCGAGCCCATCGTTCTTTATGGTCACGACGATCGGGTCACTTCGGCCACGTTCAGCCCCGACGGCAAGCGCGTCGTCACCGCGTCGTACGACAGGACCGCGCGTGTGTGGAACGCCGATGGCACGGGCACGCCCGTGGTCCTCCGGGGTCACGGCGATCGGGTCGATTCGGCCGCGTTCAGCCCCGACGGCAAGCGCGTCGTCACCGCGTCGCACGACGGGACCGCGCGTGTGTGGAACGCCGATGGCACGGGCACGCCTGTGGTCCTCCGGGGTCACGACGACCGGCTCACTTCTGCGGCGTTCAGCCCCGACGGCAAGCGCGTCGTCACCGCGTCGTACGACAGGACCGCGCGTGTGTGGAACGCCGATGGCACGGGCACGCCCGTGGTCCTCCGGGGTCACGACGACCGGCTCACTTCTGCGGCGTTCAGCCCCGATGGCAAGCGCGTCGTCACCGCATCCTGGGATCAGACGGCGTGGGTGCAAAACGCCGACGGCACCGGCGCGCCCCTGGTCCTCCGGGGTCACGACGAGCTGATCTATTCGGCCGCGTTCAGCCCCGATGGCAAGCGCATCGTCACCGCGTCCTGGGACAAGACCGCGCGCGTGTGGAACGCTGACGGCACAGGCACGCCCCTGGTCCTCCGGGGTCATGAGGATGGTATCGGTTCCGCGGCGTTCGGCCCCGACGGCAAGCGCATCGTCACCGCGTCGTACGACAGGACCGCGCGCGTGTGGAACGCTGACGGCACCGGCGCGCCCATCATCCTTCGGGGGCACGGGAAGGGGGTGCTGGGGGCGGCATTCAGCCCTGACGGCAGGCGCATCGTGTCGGCGTCCTTGGACAAGACCGCGCGCGTGTGGAACGCCGACGGCACAGGCACGCCCGTGGTCCTGCGCAGTCACCAGAGCGAGGTCTACTCGGCCGCGTTCAGCCCCGACGGCAAGCGCATCGTCACCGCGTCCTGGGATAAGACCGCACGCGTGTGGACCGCACGCGTGTGGAACGCCAACGGCACAGGCACGCCCGTGGTCCTGCGCGGTCACCAGAGCGCGATTGACTCGGCAGCGTTCAGCCCCGACGGCAAGCGCATCGTCACCGCGTCCTCGGACAAGACCGCGCGCGTGTGGAAGGCCGACGGCACCGGCGCGCCCATCATCCTTCGGGGCCACGAGGATCGGGTCGAAGCGGCGGCGTTCAGCCCCGACGGCAAGCGCATCGTCACCGCGTCCTCGGACAAGACCGCGCGCGTGTGGAACGCTGACGGCACAGGCGCGCCCATCATCCTTCGGGGTCATGAGGGCCAGATCTGTTCGGCGGCGTTCAGTCCCGACGGCAAGCGCATCGTCACCGCGTCCTTAGACAAGACCGCGCGGGTATGGAATGCCGATGGCACGGGCGAGCCCCTGGTGCTTCGTGGCCACGAGCACTGGGCCCTAGGGGCAGCGTTCAGTCCCGACGGGAGACGCATCGTCACTGGGTCCCAGGACAAGACAGCGCGGGTGTGGAACGCCGACGACTCGGGCAAGCCATTGGTCCTGAGCGTCTCCGATTCCGCGGTCAACGCCGTGGCCTTCAGTCCGGATGGCAAGCGCATCGTCACCGCGTCCGACGACAATATCGTGCGGGTGTGGACCGACCTCGATCCGCTTCGCGGTGTCGACGACCCGAAGCTGTGGACCGCGACCACCTACTGCATACCCGTCGAGCGGAGGATAGACCTCCTTCGCACGCCCGAATCCATGGCCCGAGCCGACCGGGAAGCCTGCCTGCACCGCGTGGAGGACGCCCGCGCGGCGGCCCGGGAGCAGCGGTGAGCTGTTTCCGCCCTTCGGTGGCCATCCATTCCGGTCTCGGATCCGCCGCCCCCCTCGCCATGCCACGCTGCCACGTCGCGACCTCGTCGCGCCCCCTCCGAGGCCGCCCGTTGCGGTTTCGACCTGGCCCGCCCCCCTCGCGAGGCCGCTCCGCCACATCGCGACCTCCCGGCGCTCCCTCCGAGGCCGCCCGGTTCGGTTTCAGACCGACCTGCCCCCTCGCGAGGCCGCTCCGCCACTTCGCGACCTCCCCGCCTCCCCCTCCGAGGCCGCCCGGTTCGGTTTCAGACCGACCCGCCCCCCTCGCGAGGCCGCTCCGCCACTTCGTGACCTCCCCGCCTCCCCCTCCGAGGCCTCCCGTTTCGGTCTCGACCCACCCCGCCCCCCTCGCGGGGCCGCCCCACCCCATCGCGACCTCCCCGTTCCGCCTCCCCTCTCGCGCCGCCCTACGCCCTCACGGCGGAAACCCCAGCGACTCCCCTTCCTCCCCGTCGTCTCCGCCGGAGCCCAGCACGTCCGGGGGACCGGGCAGGGCACGCCGAGCGGCCCAGTCCTGCGGCGGCTGACGCCACAAGGCCAGGCCGGAGCGCCCGCTGCACCGCGCCGCGCGCGTGCTGTCCCAGGCGCCCTCTGCTCCAGAGCGCCCTCTGCATTCGCTCCCTTCGCCAGCTGGCTTGATGCCATGCTCGTCCGGCAGTGCGGCCGGCGGCACGCGCACCGTGAGGTGCGCTGGTGCGCTGGATACACGCTTGTGCCGGACGAGGGGCGGAGACGACTCTATAGAAGGAGCGATGGGCAGCGAGGTTGGCTGCCCGAAGAAGAGGCGATAGGGCAGCGAGGCTGGCTGCCCCAGAGTCGGGCCGGCCACCTCATCGAGCTCTCTCCGCGGCGCAGGGCAAGCTCGACCGCCGGGCTCGCTGCGTCGGCGACATCGATCCGGATGAGGACGTTTCGCCCGCAACTGCCACGCGAGGCGGCCGCGACCGGAGGGACCATGATGAACCAGGTGACCCTCGCTCCAAGGACGTTGTTCCAGGATCGCTACGAGATCCTCTCCTCGCCCTGGGAGGCCCCCCACGCCGCGATCTACCACGGGCGGCAGATCGCGGGTGGGCGGCCCGTCGTCCTCGAGGTCGTACACATCCTCCCGGAGGGGGTCTCCGGGGGCATCGCGCGACGCCACCGCGCGCACTTCCTGCGGGAGATGGGCCGCTGCGCGCGGCTCCGCCATCCCAACATCGTCCGGCTCATCGACGCGGGACAGACGGACGAGGGGCTGCTCTATACCGTGTTCGAGCGCGCGCCCGGGCAGAGCCTGGCCGAGCTGCTGTTGGTCCGCGGCGCGCTCGATCCGCAGGAGGCGCGACGCCTGATGAGGCAGGTCCTCGACGCGCTGGCCTGCGCGCACCGGCAGGGCATGGTCCACGGGGACGTCCGGCCGGCCCACGTGATGGTCGTGCCCTCGGGGGCAGAGCGGAGCGCGCTGCTGTTCGGCTTCGGCTTCGCCGCGGTCGCCGCCGGAGCGCCCGGCGGAGAGGACGGAGCGCGCGCCTCCGGCACCGAGCTCATCGGCGCGCTGGCCTACGCGGCGCCCGAGCAGCGCCGGGGGTTCGCGCCGATAGCGCGCTCGGACCTGTACGCGTGGGGGCTCGTGTTCCTCGAGTGCCTCACGGGCAGGCGGGCAGCCTGCGGAATGTCTCGGGATGGAGACGCTCTCGCGCCGGAAGGCGGCGAGCCCGGCCGGATCCCGCGGGCGCTCCTCGATCACCCGCTCGGGGACATCTTGCGACGGGCGACGATCGAGGATGTCGCGGCGCGGGCAGGCACGGCGGACGATCTGCTGCGCGAGCTCGACGCCTGCGAGGTGGCCGGGCTCCGCCGGGAGGACCTGATCCTGGACGCCGCGCCGAGCGGGGCCGGGGCGCGGCGAGAGGAGGCAGCCGGCTGCGCCCTGACCGCCTCGGGACGGGACGCGGCGATCCACCCTGACGACCTGGGCGCGCTCGGGACCTCCGGTGAGGAGCCCGCGCGCACGCTCGCCGAGGTCCCGGCCAGCCTGACATCCAGCGGGCAAGCGCGCGACGCCGTGCCTCTCCGTACCGGTGATGCGGGGCCGCCGGCCGAGCCCACCGCGGGCCGCATGCACCTGAAGGCCGGCGACGTCCTCAAGCACTACGAGATCATTCGCAAGCTGGGCCGGGGCGGCATGGGGGTCGTGTACCTGGCCCGCGACACGAGGCTCGGCCGCCTGGTCGCGCTCAAACTCCTCCGCCGTTACACCGGGCAGACGATCGAGCGCTTCCTGGACGAGGCACGGGCCACGGCGCGCTGCAGGCACGAGAACATCGTCGTCATCCACGAGGTCGACGAGATCCTTGGATGTCCCTACCTCGTGCTCGAGTACATCAAGGGCCGCTCGCTGCGCGAATGGATGGCCCAGCGCGAGCAACCCAGCGCGCCCGGGTCGCCGGCCGCCCAGTTGCCGCCTGGCCCGAGGGCGGCCAGCACCGTGATCGGCGTCATGGTGCCTGTCGTTCGCGCGCTGGTCTGCGCGCACGACCTCGGGATCGTGCACCGCGATCTCAAGCCGGAGAACATCCGCATGGACGACGCCGGGTGCATCAAGGTGCTCGACTTCGGCCTCGCCAAGCGGATCGACGCGAGCGTGGTCGCCTCGGTCAGGAACGCGCGGGCGGCGCTCGCCGGCGACGCCGGCGGGCACCGGAAGAGCGCGATCGTCGGCACGCCGGGGTACATGTCGCCCGAGCAGTTGCAGGGCAGCGACGTGGATTGTCGCACCGACCTCTGGGCCGTGGGCATCCTGCTCTACGAGCTGCTCACGGGGGAGCACCCGCTGCACCCGTTCTCGTACGCGCGGCTCTCGGCCATCGTCGACGTCGATGTCCCCATGCCCAGCTTGAGCGAGAGGCGCCCGGACGTGGGCGCGCTCGGCGCCCTCGTGGACCGCTGCCTGAAGAAGCGCAAGGCCGAGCGCATCGGCTCGGCCAGGGAGCTCCTCGCCGAGCTCGAGGCGCTCCTGCCCGGCCGGAAGGCGCTCCAGCTGGGCGAGGACGAAAGCCCGTTCGCCGGCCTGTCCGCCTTCCAGGAGGCGGACGCCGCGCGCTTCTTCGGCCGCGATCGGGACATCGCCGCCATGACGAAGCGGGTGCGGAGCCAGCAGCTCCTCGTCATCGCCGGCCCCTCCGGGGCGGGCAAATCGTCGTTCGTGCGCGCGGGCGTGATCCCCGCCTTGAAGGGAGCCGAAGGCCACTGGGAGGCGTTCATCCTGCGGCCGGGACGCCGTCCGCTGTCCGCGCTCGCCGATGTGCTCGTGCAGGTCGCCGAGGCGGAGTCCACGCCTGGGGCGACGGCGGGGAGCGGGGCAGCGACGGGCGCTCCCGAGCTCCCCGATCATGACGCGCTGGTCGCCACCTTGCGCACCCAGCCAGGTGCCCTGGGCGCCCGGCTGCGCGCGCGCTGCCGCCATGAAGGGAGGAGGCGCCGTATCGTGCTCTTCGTCGACCAGCTCGAGGAGCTCTATACGCTCGGAGCCCCCTCCGAGGAGCTGGCGGCGTTCGTCGCCTGCCTGGAGGGCGCGGCCGACGACGCGTCGTCGCCCCTGCGCGTCCTGCTCGCCGTCCGCTCGGACTTCCTCGAGCGCGTGGCCGAGGACCGCAATTTCATGACCGACGTGATCCACGGGCTCTGGTTCCTGCGGCCCATGGGGCGCGATGGCCTGCGCGAGGCCCTCACGCGGCCGCTCGAGGCGGCCGGGGTTCGCTTCGAGACCGCAGAGATGATCGAGCACATGCTGGGCACGCTGGAGGGCACGCGGAGCCCGCTCCCGCTCTTGCAGTTCACGGCCGCGAAGCTGTGGGAGGCGCGGGATCGCGCGCGCCGGCTGCTCACGCGGAACAGCTATGAACGCCTCGGCGGCGTCGCCGGCGCGCTGTCCGCCCACGCGGACGCGGTGCTCTCGTCGCTGCCGTCGCGCGAGCAGCGGCTGGCCCGGGCGGTGCTCCTGCGCCTGGTCACGCCCGAGCGCACACGCGCGGTGGTGAGCCTGGACGAGCTCCGCGAGGCAGCGCAGGACGGCGAGGGCGCTGCCGGCGACGCGATCGCGCAGGTGGTCCAGCGCCTGGCGGGCGCGCGGCTCCTGCACATCGAGGCTGGCAGCGACGAGGCCGGAGGAGCGCGCGACCGCACGACGGTGGAGCTGGTCCACGAATCCTTGATCGACAGGTGGCCGAAGCTCGGCCAGTGGCTCGCCGAGAGCGAGCAAGACGCGCAGTTCCTGGCCCGGCTGCGCGCCGCGGCCCAGCAGTGGAAGGCGAGCGGTGAGGCCGAGGGGCTGCTCTGGCGCGACCGCGCGGCGGAGGACGCGAGGGCGTGGTACGAGCGCCGTCGCGCCGACCTGGGAGCCGATTGGCACGTCGGGCTCGGCAAGCGCGAGGAGCGATACCTGCTGGCCGTCGTGGGCCTTGTCGAGCACGCGCGGCGTCTGCGCCGGCGGCTCGCCGTCGGCACGGCCGCCGCGCTGAGCGCGATCGCTGTCGTCGTGTCGTTCCTGGCGATCCGTGCCAGTCAGCAGGCCACGCGCGCCGACCAGGAAGCGGCTCGCGCGCAGGTCGAAGCCCGGGAGGCGCGCAACGCGACCCGCATGGCCACGGCCCGCGAGCTGCAAGCCGATGCCACGACGGTGCTCGCGATCCTGCGCGAGGTCGAGCCGCCCGTTGTGCCGCGAGGGTGGGCCAATCTCGCGCACGGGGCGCTGCACAGCGGGCTCGCTCGCGCGGTGCTCAGCCATCCAGAGGCGGTCATGCATGCGCGCTATAGCTCCGACAGCAAGCGCATCGTCACCGCGTCATGGGACGAGACCGTGCGTGTGTGGAACGCCGACGGCACGGGCGAGCCCATCGTCCTTCGTGGCCACCAGGGAGTGGTTTACTCGGCGGCGTTCAGCCCCGATGACAAGCGCATTGTCACCGCGTCCTATGACAAGACGGCGCGCGTCTGGAACGCCGACGGCACGGGCACGCCCGTGGTCCTCCGGGGTCACGACGATCGGGTCGCTTCGGCCTCGTTCAGCCCCGATGGCAAGCGCGTCGTCACCGCGTCGCACGACAGGACCGCGCGCGTGTGGAACGCTGACGGGACAGGCGAGCCCCTCGTCCTCCGCGGCCACGAGGACGGGGCCTTTTCGGCGGCATTCAGCCCCGATGGCAAGCGCATTGTCACCGCGTCGCAGGACGGTACCGCGCGGGTGTGGAACGCCGACGGCACGGGCGAGCCCATCGTCCTTCGTGGCCACCAGGGAGTGGTCTACTCGGCGGCGTTCAGCCCCGATGGCAAGCGCATTGTCACCGCGTCCTATGACACGACAGCGCGGGTATGGAACGCCGACGGCACGGGCGAGCCCCTCGTCCTTCGCGGCCACGAGGATGCAGTTTACTGGGCGGCGTTCAGCCCCGATGGCAAGCGCATTGTCACCGCGTCCTATGACAAGACCGCGCGGGTATGGAACGCCCATGGGACGGGCGAGCCGCTGCTCCTTCGTGGTCACGAAGAAGCGGTCGTGTCGGCGGCGTTCAGCCACGACGGCAAGCGCATCGTCACCGCGTCCTATGACAAGACCGCGCGGGTGTGGCACGCCGACGTCACGAGCGAGCCCCTGCGCCTCCGTGGCCACGAGAATGGAGTGCTGGGGGCGGCATTCAGCCCGGATGGCAGACGCATTGTCTCCGCCTCGTATGACAAGACCGCGCGGGTGTGGAACGCCGATGGCACGGGCGAGCCCCTGGTGCTTCGCGATCACCAGGAGCGGGTCAAGTCGGCGGCGTTCAGCCCCGACGGCAAGCGCATCGTCACGGCGTCGTACGACAACACCGCGCGGGTGTGGAACGCCGATGGCACGGGCGAGCCCTTGGTCCTTCGCGGCCACGAGGGTGCGGTCTACTCCGCGGCGTTCAGCCCCGATGGCAAGCGCATTGCCACGGCGTCGAGAGACAAAACCGTGCGCGTGTGGAACGCCGATGGCACGGGCGACCCCCTGGTCCTGCGCGGCCACGAGGATGGGGTCTCCTCCGCGGCGTTCAGCCCCGACGGCAAGCGCATCGTCACCGCGTCCTGGGACAAGACAGTGCGGGTGTGGAACGCCGATGGCAAGGGTGAGCCCTTGGTCCTTCGCGGCCACGAGGGTGCCGTCTCCTCCGCGGCGTTCAGCCCTGACAGCAAGCGCGTCGTCACGGTGTCGTATGACAAGACCGCACGGATCTGGAATGCCGACGGCACGGGCGAGCCCCTGGTCCTGCGCGGCCACGAGCATTGGGTCCTGGGGGCGGCGTTCAGCCCCGACGGAGGGCGCATCGTCACTGGGTCGCAGGACAAAACCGTGCGCGTGTGGCGTGCCGACGGGACGGGCGAGCCGCTGGTCCTTCGCGTTTTCGATTCCCCGGCCAACAGCGTGGCCTTCAGCCCAGATGGCAAGCACATCGTCGCCGGATCCGACGACAAGCTCGTGCGGGTGTGGACCGACCTCGAGCCGCTCCGCGGCGTCGACGACCCGAAGCTGTGGACCGCGACCACCTACTGCATGCCCGTCGAGCGGAGGATAGAGCTCCTTCGCGTGCCCGAGCCCATGGCCCGAGCGAACCGGGAGACCTGCCTGCGCCACGTCGAGGAGGCTCGCGCCGCTACCCCGGAGACCCGACCATAACCGGCTGTCCGTCCGAGCGACTCAGCCGACCGGTGATGCCCAACCTGGGTCGGGTCGCCCCGCGCGATAGAGCCTGAGCCATCGAGAGCATCGCGGCCTGAAGGCTTGAGTCGGCGAGCCGGGACCGGGGCGCGTTCGCTTGCGGTCGCGTGGGGTCGGCGCGGCGCACGCGGCGCAGGCAGCCGCGCTGGAGAGGGCACCTCACCGGACGAGGTCGGCGCCGCTCAGGAGCTCAGAGGCGATGCCGGCGCCACGCCGGTGCACGCCCCGGCCTTCAAGCCACCAGGCGGAAGCTGGAGAGCGGCATGCCGTACACCCGCTGCGACCCTTGCACGTCGACCTCGGTGATCTCGAGCTCGGGGTTCCCCACGCCGCCGCAGAAATAGTGCATCACCGACCTGGGATCGTAGGCCGTGAGGTCGATGGTCTGCGACATGTCCTCCCGGGGGCAGGCGGGCGGAGCGCCGCTCCGGATGTGCTCATGCCGGAAGCCGAGGACGTGACCCAGCTCGTGCCGGAGCACGCCGACGGGGTTGAACCCGAGCGAGGGCGAGAAATAGGAGGGATTGATCAGGAGCTGCCTTCTCCCGACCGGGTCGTTCGGGAAGAAGGACGCGGCGATGAAAGCCCCGCCGGAGAGGTTGAGCCGCACCGGGAACACGACCTCTGCGGGGCGGCTCGTGCTCCCGTCGAGCTCGGCCACGTGGCGGAACGACACGCCGCAGGTCTCCTCCCAGTCGCGCGTGGCCGTCAGCATGTTGGCGCGCACCGTCGCGTACTGGCGCTCGTCCCGGAAGGTCGCCCTGAGTACGCAGTACGTGATCACGAACCCCGGACGCCAGCGCAGCGGCCTGCCGTCCTGCAGGATGCCGACCAGCCCCTCCCCTCCGGGGCCGGCGTCCAGGTTCGGCGGCTCCACGTTGGCGGCGTGAGGCACGTAGTCGGCGAGCTGCTCCTCTTCCAGCAGGAGGTCGCCCTCCGCTACATACATCAGCTTCCCATCGAGCTCGAACGTGGGGAGCCTCGTCTTGAGCTCCCCTACCTTCTGCGCGATGGCCGGATCGGTGATGGCCATGGCGATTCTCCTTGGCCCGGAGCACCCGGGCTCTTGGGTGATGGTTGTGGTTCCGATCGCGTGAGACCGCGGATCACCTCCTGAAGGTGTCCGGGCAGCTCAAGGAAGAGCGCGCGGCTGAGCGGGTCGGCGCTCTCGGGCGCGGAGCCGCGGACGAGCGCGTCGATGAGCAGCTCCTCGCGCGAGCCGAGCGTGTCCCCCCGCACGAGGTAGAGCGTTTGACCTTCGATCTCGATGCGATAGCGCTCCTCGGTACGGCGGAAGAGCTCGGACCGGTCAAGGAGCGCCCGCAGCTCGGGGTGAGCCTCAAGCAACGAGGGTTGCGTCGGCTCCTCCGGCCTGATCGCTTTCATATCGACCCCGGCGCGGCCTCATGGCAGCGGCACAACGATCGCATTGTTCCAGCCGCACATGAACAACCTCGGTTCGGATGCGAGCCCGTCAACCCGCAACTCGTACACGGCGGGGAACGCGCCGGGCAGCGTCAGGTCGACCTCGAACAGCGGACCAGCGCCGAGCGTCACCGGCTCTCCGGATGGGGCGGACGCGACGAACCGCACCTCGCCCGGTTGATCCAGGGCGAAGAACGCGCGCAGCCCAGCAGCCTTGAGCGCCGACGCCGGCCGGGCTGCCCGCACCGTGATCGCCTCGGCGAAGGACAGCCGTCCTTCCAGGCGCGATACGGAGACCGACCCCATCTGCTGGACAGACACCGTCACGGTGTCGCCGGGCTTCGCCTCGTTCCGCGCGGGCCACACCAGGGTGGCCCCCCCCTGCCGCCTGCGGTCGAGGAACGCCGATTCCACCGTATCGAGCATTGAGCTCGAGAATTGTCGCGTCTCCGGGGGCAGCGTGGCCGGCAGCTCGCTCCGCAACTTCCAGGCCTTCTCTCGCAGCGCCTGGTCGTGCTCGTCGAGCGGGTCGAACGCGGTCGGCGCGGTGCACAGGAAGTCGAACAGCGGCTCCACGTTCGCCACGCGGAAGAGGACGGGCGCCGACCAGCTGGGCGGATACGGCTTCTGCGCGAACATCTCCTCGCGTCCCGCCCGCACGGCCCGTTCGACGTCGCCAGGGCTCTGCTTGAACAGGCTGAGGACGAACGCCTGGAGGAAGCGCTCGGCGTCCACCGCCTCCAGCCGGTGACTCATCCCGATCGCGCACTGGACGCCGGATTCGCCGTGGATCAGCGAGTGCGCCACGTTCTGGTTGCCGCGCATCCACTGCGGCAGCCGCTCGCGCAGCGCCTCGCCCGCTGCGGTCATGCAGCCCGCGAGCACAACGACCGGCACGGGCCGGTTCAGGAGCTCGCTCCGGAGCTGATCGGCGCGGATCGGGTTGGCGAAATCGCTGCCTTCGAGCTCGAACAGGAGGACGCCGATCGGAGGGAACCCCTCGAACCCCACCTCCTGGAGGTCGCCGTGCCCCATGTAAACGAGGAGATCGTAGCGCACCTTGCGCAGCTCGGCGCGGAAGGCATCGTAGGTGACGGGCCCGCCTGCGCCCGCCTCGCTGCTCAGCACCGTGACCTGCACGACGTCGGCGAGCCCGCACCCGCGCGCGATCGCGACGACGCGATCGCGGATGGGCAGCACGGGCGGCACGTCCCCGCCGAGGTCCTTCGGGTTCGTGCGGACCAGGAGCACGCGGAAAGGCCAGCTCCAGCGCAGCGCCGGCGGCGCGGCCACCCCGCGGTGGCGCTTGTACGAGTGGACGATCCCCCGTACCCAGGGGTGCAGCGCGAGCGGGTCGGCGTCGAGCTTGAGCAGCTCGAAGGGGACGTCGTGCAGGTACGGAAGCACCGCCGGGTGCGGCCGGAAGACGATCCGGAAGGGCTGAGTCGCCGCGTTCACCGCGGTGCCCAGGTGGCCGCGGAGATCGTTCTGGAGCAGCCAGCCGGTGACCTGCTCGGCCAGGGACTCGGTCATCTGCTCCGACCCGTA
Source organism: Sorangium sp. So ce124 (assembly GCF_051525235.1). Taxonomy (NCBI): domain Bacteria; kingdom Pseudomonadati; phylum Myxococcota; order Polyangiales; family Polyangiaceae; genus Sorangium; species Sorangium sp. So ce124. The sequence continues at coordinate 1,079,266 of NZ_CP150312.1, read as the reverse complement.
GCCGCTCCGCAGCTCGTCGAGATCCGCGGGCGGGAGGCTCGGAAAGGGCCGTTCGAGCTCGTCATCGATGGGCGCGAGGTGGCAGGCATGGACGCACAGCCGCAGGTGCGAGCCCGCTCCAGGCTCGATGTCGACGACGAACTCGGGGTTTCTCATGGCTCCGTGTCCTCGGACAGGGATTGCTCGAGCGCCTCGTCGAGGGCGGCCTGCCGCTGGCCCTCGCGCTCGATGAGGCCCTTGCCCGGGAACTCGAGCCCGAGCGACGCGTAGTGGGCCTCCAGCATCTTCGCCGCGCCGAGCAGGTCGCGGGAGCACGAGAGATCGGCGGTCACCTGCGCCGGCGTGAGCGGCACGTCGTCCTCCGGGGTCTGCCCCGCGCCGAACGTCGGCCACGTGGGAGAGCGCCGCGCCTCGTCGCCCGGCCGGGTGAACTGCCGGCCGAAGCGGTGCCGGAGGAACAGGACGACGGGCGTCAGGAGGGGGCGCTGCGACGCAGCCATCATCGCGTCCTCCACGTCGAGCGACGCCGCGAGCCGCTCGTAGAACGCGCGCCAGAACTCGCGGTACACGCGGGGATGCATGGGACCGAGCTGGGCGGCGATCGTGGGGCCATCGCCGCTTTGATGGCCGAAGTGCGCGAACGCGTGGTACACGGCGGGCATGCCGCCGTGGCCCACGCGGGGAGTCTCCGGCGGGGTGAGCGAGAGGATCGTGGCGCTCGACCCGCGCAGCATGGCAGTGAGCTCCAGGGACGAGAGCGTGTCGTCCTCGTCCCCCGAGAACTCGAGGAGGCCCTCCAGGCCGAGCGGCACCATGCCGTCGGCCACCACGTGGATCACCTCGAATCCCGCCTGGATCGCCGCGGAGAGCGCTTTGCGCGCGTCGTCCTCCTCGATCCAGGCGACCTCGATGCCGGAGCCCAGGCCCTCCAGCGCCTCGGAGAGCGAGGCGGGCGCGCCGCCGGTCGGGTCGACCACGGCGACGCGCAGCGGCTGTCCCTCCCGCAGGGAGAGCGGCGGCACGACCCGCCCCGGGATCCCGCGCACGATCGAGAGGCGCGGCGGGCGGTGCTCGCCGTGGAGGAGGATCTCCCAGGGAAGCTCGTCGAGCTCGGGCGTTTCGGTCGACCACCAGATGCGCAGCCGCCGGGGCGCGTGCGGCCGGAGCCGCAGGATCGCCCGGAGCCCGCGGGAGATCGACCCGATGAGGCGGCGCCGCAGCTCGAGCAGGGCCTCCTCGCCCTCGTAAAAGATGCTCAGATACTCGGCGTAGCTGAGCCAGGTGACGGAGATCTCTTCATGGCCGATGAGCGGCAGCCCCGCCATCTCGGGCAGCGGCGACGCGCCGCCCGGCTCGACCGCGCCGGGGTCCCCGAGCAGCAGAGAGGAGATATCGAGCTTCGTGTAGATCCACGCGTGGTAGCGCCGGCACACGCGGCGGCCGGTCACGCGCGGCGTGACCGGCTCCGCGGGGCGGACCGGGGCGATGCGGACGAGGATCTCTGGATATCGAGAGAGCTGCGCGCTCCGCCTCGTGATCATCCGCAATCTCCGGCGAAGTCGACCGACCGCGCGATCCGCGCATAGGACGCGGCGCGCTGCGGGGACAGCGACGCCGCGCCCGCCAGCATCGGCGGCCGCGGGATCGCCGCGAAGAACTCCATCGTTCGCCGCTGGACGGCGCCGAGCTCGACCGGCGGCGGCGCCGAGGCGACCGCGAGCTGCGCCGCGACCGGCACGAGGCGGTAGGGGAAATACGAGGGTTTGTCCGGCGCCGGGCGGAGCTCACCGCTCCTGAGATAGCGCGCGAGCGCGTCTGCCCGCTTCACGTCGGCCGCGACGTCCGGGTGGAGCTCCCTGAGCGCGCGACCGCCGAGCGCGTCCAGCTTCCTCTCCAGGAACGTGCCCGCGATCGCGCCGAGGTCGCCGAGGAACGGCGCGACCCAGGCCGGCGCGGGCAGCGCCCGCCAGTCCTGCTCCATCTGGTCGGCCGCGCCGGCGAGCGCCGCGACCCCGAGCCGCCGCAGCAGCGCGGCGAGCAGCGGGACGCGGATCATCGGGTGCGGGTGAGGATCGCGCCGGTCAAGCTCGCCTTGCTGGCTCCCGGGCGCGAGCACCAGTTGAAGCGACCCGAGCGCCAGCGCGAAGCCGGCGTTGCCGAGGAGGACACCGATCGCGTCGGCGAGGATCTCCCGGGTCCAGCCGAACCAGATCTCCTGCCGGTCGGACGGGATCTCCCCGTCGGTGCCGAGGAGCAGCGCCCTGGTCAGCTCGCTCGAGAGCGCCAGATCCTGATCGACGTTGTGGCCGACCTCGTGGCAGAGCATGACAAGGAGCCAGGCGCACTCGGTCTGATCGGCCGGCAGGAGCACGATCGGTATCGGCAGCCGGAGGTCGCGGTAGCTCCGGAGCGAGCTGCGGAGGGCGCGGAGCGGGTTCTGGCGGCTCACGGCGACCGGCCCGTAGTGCGCCTCCAGGCAGACCAGCGGAGGCTCGCGCATCCCCTCGCGGGGGACGAGGCCCCAGTTGCGCGCCGTGTTCATGCACGCCTGGTAACACTCGGCGGCCACGAGGTCGGCCGCGTCGAGCGGGGGGGCGAGCGCCGGCTGCTCCCGCTGCGCGAGCGTCTGAGAAAAGATGTTCCACACCCCGTGCGCGCCCGCGATCTCGACGAGGAGCTTGCCGAAGCCATCCGCGAAGTCGGCGTCGGACAGGTCCGCTCCGAGCCGCTCCAGGATGCCTCTCTGGCGCTGGATCAGCTCGTTCATGAGGATCTTCAGCGCCAGCACCTGGCTCTTGTGGATCCCGAAACCTCGCGTGTTCGCCGCGGCGACCGCCTCGAACCGCGCGACGTCGCGCGGGAGCACGTCGATCCGACGCTGGAGCTCGGCGGTCGCCCTGGCACGCAGAGTGGACACGGCCCCTCCTCTCCATGTGTGCTTAACGGCGCAGGGCGGGATGTAAAGCCTGCGCTTCCGTTCTCCCGACTCTCCCGACGTCGCGCGAGCTCGGCAGCATCGCTGTCAGATGAGGGCGCTCGACGCGGGCTGCGCCGGCGCGGGCAGACCGAAGAGCCCCGCGAAGAGCCTCGGTCCTGAATAGGCGATCAAGAACCCGACGGCGACACCGCCCCAGAAATCCTCGATCGCGACGATGGGCTGCACGTCCCTCTTGCGCGCGAGCAGGACGACCGCCATCACGACCAGGACGAGCGACACGGCGAGGCTCAAGCCGGCCTCCACGTCGAGCGGCGCGGCGCCGCCCCGCGCGGCGAACCAGCCCCCGACGCCCCCGAGCACGGCGCCGCAGATCATGCTCCCCAGCGACGAGCTCACCTTGAGGACGTGCTCGATGGTATCGACGTTGCTCGCGCCGTCGATCTCGTACTCGACCTCGATGAGCAGCCGGTACGACGCGGGGCGGAACCACAGCGTGCGCCGCGATCGCACGGTGAAGCTGCGCGCCGTCGAGTTCCCGGCCTGGAGCACCGTGGGAGGATCCGGGGCCCCCGACGACAGGATGGCGTCCCGGACCGCGCCGGCGTCGTCGCCGAGGAGCCCCTCGGGCGAGGTGCCCCCCTCCTCGCCGTCCTCGTTCCACGCGCCCGCCGTGGGTTCCCGGCCCCGGAGGCCCGCGCTGTGCCGGAGCGGCGGGTGGAGCGCCGCGAGCGCGGCTTCGCCGCCTGCTCCGCGGAGATCGCGCGCGATCGCGGGCGCCCTCGGCGCCTCGCCGCGCCCGGGCGGGCGGCGCCGCAGCAGCCGCCGGACGGCGCGGCGCAGCCGCGAGCCGAGGGAGTCGCCGCCCGGCGCGAGCGCCCGCGCGGCGCCCTCGATCCCGGCGAGTCGGTCCTCGAGCCTCGCGATCCGCTGCTCTGTCCACTGCCGGTCGACATCGATGAGCTCGGCGGGCAGGCTCGTGCTCACGCGGCACAGCGAGAGCGGCGCCTCGAACGGGTTCTGCACCGTGACGAAGAGGGAGAACTCCTGTCCTGCGACCAGCCCGTCCGTCGATGTCGACACCGAGGTCCGGATGGCTCCCCTGAACGGCTTCGCTGGCTCCGGTCCTGCCATGAGCTCGTTGGATGAGCGCACGTCGGGCGGCGTGCCGCGCGCCGTCTCCGATCTCCGACGATCACGCCGGATGACCACGGCCGGCTGCCGCAGGAGCGCACGCTCCTCCATGCCCGCTTCCAGCGGTCGATCGGGTCCACAGGGGGACGTCGCGCGGCCGTGCGAGGCGATGGGTCCAGTTCGGGGGCCGTGGCCTTCGACCTCGTTCTGGACGAGCGTTCGCCCGGTCCTCGGCGACCCGGCGCGGATCACCGCGGGCCTCCCTTGACAACTTAGGACGCAGGGGCGCGCGCTCGCGCAGAAGGTGACGACGCTGCCCGACGCCATCGTGTCCGCGGTGGGCGCGCTCTCGACGCTGGAGCAAGAGGCCTTCCTGGCTGGGGTCGTGAAGATCATCCGTTCCTTGCAGCTCAGCGGGCATATCCCGGTGAGCCGCATGTGCGTCACCTGCAAGTACTTCCGGCCGAACGCGCATGAAGGGGCGCTGCCCCACCACTGTGCTTTCGTCGACGCGCCGATGGCGGGCCGACACCTGAGGATCGATTGCGGCGAACACGAGCAGGCTGAAGAGGCGCAGCGCGAAGACGCGTGGAGGCGCTTCGTCCAGCCCGAGTAGAGCGGTGCTCCTCCTCGCGGGATGCGGGCGCAGCCGCCAGGCAGGCGGGTGGCACCGCTGCGGGAGGTTGCTCCGGATCAGCAGAAAAGCCGCCAAGACGCCAGAAGACGCCAGAAGACGCCAAGATGATTGTGATTTTCTCGATCTCTTGGCGCCTTGGTGCCTTGGCGGTTCATTTCTCGGCTGATCAACGTGAGCGGTGCTCCAGAGCGCCGCTCTACATACGATAGCCTCTTCGAGGTCTGTTACCGGCCAGTCGCCGTCGCGACGACCGTTTCAACGCCCCGAGCGCGTCGCTCGGGGTGAGCGCGGGGTATTGCCCGCAGAAGGAGTGAACGATCATGACCGTCCATGGAGATACGTATGGAACAAGCGCCGTCGCGAAGTCCCCGGTTCTGCCAGCCGACTTCGAGGACATGAAGAAGAGCGCCCTCTTCGGGGAAGAGGACGTGAAGTACCTGCGCCTTTCGCACGACATCGTGAAGGATCAGGTCGAGCAGATCCTCGACGTCTGGTACGGCTTCGTCGGCGCGAACCCGCACCTCCTCGCGTCCTTCACCGGCAAGGCCGACGGCAAGCCGCTCGGCGACTACCTCGGCGGGGTCCGCAGGCGCTTCGGCCAGTGGATCCTCGACACGGCGCGCGCTGAGTACGACCAGAGGTGGCTCGACTACCAGCACGAGATCGGCCTCCGCCATCACCGCATCAAGAAGAACAAGACGGACGGGGCGCCGTCGACCGACCTGGTGCCGTTTCGCAGCCTCTTCGCGCTCATCTTCCCTGTGACGTTCACCCTGAAGCCGTTCCTCGCCAGGAAGGGCCACTCCGCCGAGGAGGTCGAGAGGATGCACGCGGCGTGGGTCAAATCCTGCCTGCTGCAGGTGACGCTGTGGAGCTACCCTTATGTGAAGGAGGGAGACTTCTGATACGCAGACCGCCCTGCGCCGCCTCGCGTGCCGTTCGGCCGGTGCAGCTCCGGCAAGTCACGATGTTCCGAGACCCCGTGTCCCTCGATGTCGCCAGGGACATCGACGATGAAGGATCGAGCGCGTGAGGAGCGTGCGGCAACGCAGGTGAGCTCGTGGGCGCGCTGCTACCCTGTCCTGCCGCTGCGGCGGAGAGGTCGAATGTGCCCCGACAGGCCGGTACATGTCGAGCGGTCGGGGATTGACATCTCCGAGGCGTTCGGATCTCATCCTTGCGCATGATGCGCGAAAAATGCGGACACGGCGGGCGCTCGGGCGCCAGGCCCAAGCTGGGTTTCATTCTGGGGCTCCTCTTCGTCGCGGCCTGCGGACAGAAGGTGCGAACATTCGAGTCGTCGTCGAGCTCCAGCGACGTGGGCAGCGGCGGAGGCGGCGGTCGTCCGGACAGCGTCGGCAGCGCGACAGGCGGCGATGGGACCGGAGGGGACGGAGCAGGCGGCGACGCGACAGGCGGTGACGGGGCGGGCGGCGACGGGGCGGGCGGCGACGGGACCGGGGGCGAAGCCCCCCGCCCCACTGGGATACGTTCGAGCGCGTCGGTCATGACGATCTCGCCAACCAGATCTCGAATTTCCTTCCGCAGATCGCGGTCTCGGCCAACGGCGACGCGCTGCTCGTGTTTTATGATCAGGACACCGTCTGGGCGCGCCGCTATGTCAAGAAGAGCGACAGCTGGGACCCGCTGCGGCAGGTCAACGACGCGGCCACGAGAGGCGTGAACGCCAGGGTCGCCATCGACGCCGATGGCAACGGGGTTGTCGTCTGGTATTCGGCCTCGGTGGGCGGCGCCGTGTTCGGCAAGCGGTTCACGGCATCGCTCGGATGGCCCGCCGGGTGGGGCACGGTCGAGACGATCGCCGAGGGCACCTCGGGGGTCTCGAAACATTCGACGACGGTCGCGATGACCCCCGCCGGCCATATCGCGGTGGGGATCGACGTGAACACCGTCGACACCTCGGCGCGTGAGGGGTACCTGGCCATTTACGAGGACGGGCAGGGCTGGCAAGCACCGGTGAAGGTGTCGGGGGGCACGGCCAGCTGCAACGGCACGGCTGTCGGCGTCTCGACCGTGGGCACGACGCTGCGCGCGGTGACAGCGTGGTACCAGTCGGACGGTGGGCGCCTCAACGTGCTGGGGAACGTGGTCAGCTACGATCTGACGACGCACAAGGGCAGTGCGGAAGGCCCGAAGCCGCTGGAGGCGGACGACACGCTCGACCACCTGAGCCCACGCGTCGTGATGGACGGCAACGGGAACGCGATGGTCGTGTTCCTCCAGCGCGACTCGACCTCCTCGGTGTCGCACGTGATCGCCAATTCCTATTCAGGGGGCGTGTGGGCCGGAGCGACCGGCGTGGACACCGCGGGCCAGAGGGCGAGTGAGTACTCCGTCACGATGAACGCGGAGGGTGACGGGGGCGTGGTGTTCCGTCAGTGCGGTGCCGGCTGCGCGATCTGGGCGCGGCGCTTCTCGGGGACGACGTTCCAGCCAGCCGACAAGCTCTCGGCCGACGAAGATAGCGTGAGCGGCCCCGAGATCGCCGTGGATGGGGCCGGGCGAGGGCTCGCCGTGTGGACCCAGAAAGCCGCCGCACTCCGGTCGATATTTGCCAGCGAGCTGTCGCCCGCGCAGGGATGGACGGAGGCCCACCCGCTGGAGGACGACAACGCCGCGGAACACTGGGAGCCGACGGTGGGCTTCGGCCCGAACGGGACCGGGATCGCCGCGTGGGTGCGCGAGACGACGACGAACGAGATCATGCGTCGCTCGATCTTCGCCGATGTTTACAAATACTGAGGACTGAGCTGGGCGCCCGGTCACCAACGTTAACGTGGTCGTTAACGTGGTCGTGGTCGTGGTCGTTCACGGCTTGTCGTTGACGACCACGACCACGACCACGTTAACGTCTACGACCACGTTAACGTCTACGACCACGTTAACGACCACGACCACGTTAACAAAGGGGCTCAGGGCGGGGGCACATTGATCAGGCGGGCCGCGCACCTGCCGCCTTGGCAGAGGCAGCCTCCGCCGCAATCCATCGTTCCGGGCCGGCACTCCTGCGTGCACATCAGGCCTCGATCACACGTCGGCGCGGTGGCCTTCGCGATGCACGCGGCCGCGTGGCAGGCGCACACAGGCACACAGTCTGCGTCGCTCTTGCACGGATCGCTGCCCACGACGATCCGCTCGCCCATCGGGGCGGCTGCCGGCGGCGTGGCGGGCTCTTCCGTCGGAGGGATGTTCGTGCCGGGAGATGCGTTCGTGCCGGGAGGCACGTTCGTGCCGGGCGGCGCGTTCGCGCCAGGAGGCGCGTTCGTGCCGGCAGGCTCATGCGCGGACGCCCTGCACCCGGCGCCGCAGAGCCCCGCGGCCAGGATGACCCCCATCGACCCATCGAGGATGTGTCTCATGCGCGTGCTCTCTCACGGATCGCCACGACGTTCCACCCCGCCCGCGAGCTCATCCTCGCCCGCCGCCGCCCCGCAGCGGCGGCCGACGGATCACGGCGGCCGCACGGCGGCCTGCCGCCCCGCCCCCCTCGGCCGCCCCGGCGACCCTGGAGCCCGGCCGCCCCGGTGGGCCGAAAAAAAAATCGTCGGCTCCATGTCGAGCCGGCGCACCGCGCTCCGACATCCAGGCAGAGCGCGGTCGCGGTGACCACGCCGTCCTCACCTCACCGCCGGGCCCGACCCCGGCCAGGAGCCCCGATCATGACCACCACGCAGAAGATCAAGACGTGCCTCTGGTTCAGCAACAACGCCGAGGAGGCGGTGAAGTACTACCTGTCCGTCTTCAAGGGCTCACGGATCCTCTCGGAGCTCCGCTCGGGAGACGCAGGTCCGGGGCCCAAGGGCTCGCTCGTGATGGCCGAGTTCGAGCTGAACGGCCAGCGGCTCATGGCCCTGAACGGCGCCAACCAGAAGTTCAACGAAACGTTCTCGCTCGTCGTCACCTGCGAGACGCAGGAGGAGGTCGACGAGCTCTGGAGCAAGCTCACGGCCGACGGCGGCGCCGAGAGCCAGTGCGGGTGGCTCAGGGACAGGTTCGGCGTGTCCTGGCAGATCGTGCCGTCCGCCTTGATCCGGCTCATCCAGCACCCGGACCCGGCCAAGGCGGGGCGGGTCATGCAGGCGATGATGCAGATGAAGAAGATCGACATCGCGCGAATCGAGGAGGCCGCCCGATAGGCGCCCTCCTCCCGCCCGCCCGCGGTCCGGCGAGGGCTCGCCGGACCGCGCCCCTCACGCCAGCGCGCGGATCGCGCGCAGCACCGCCTCGACGTCCGCCTCGGAGTTGAGCAGGCTCGGCGCGACGCGGACATACGAGGTCGCGTACGGCGACGTCGACGCGATGATCTTCCTCTCGCGGAGCCTCGCCACGACGGCCTCCGGCGTCATCCCCGCCACCTCGAAGCACACGATCCCCGCGGAGAGGGCGTCGTCGAGCGGCGTGTGCAGGGTGACGTGGCCCATCCCCTTGAGCCCCTCCTTGCACTGCCGGTTCAAGGCGTGGATCCGGGCCGCGACCCTGGCCTTGCCGATGCCACGGTGGAACGCGAACGCCGCGGGCAGCGCCCACCGGTGCTCGAAGGAGTGGAACCCTCCGGGAGACATCATGTCCGCTGTCGTGGGCGGCGGCGGCTGCTGCCGGAGCCAGGCTTCGTATGCTGCCTTTCCGAAGGACGGGATGCTCGGGCGCAGCATCGGCCAGAGCTCCCGCCTGCCCCAGAGCACGCCGGTGCCCCGCGGCCCGAACATCCATTTGTGACAGCCCGCGGCGAAGAAGTCGCAGCCGAGATCGGCCATCGTCACGTCCTCGACGCCGAAGCCGTGCACGCCGTCCACGCAGCAGACGACGCGCTCCCCCGGGGCCCGGCCCTGGTTCGCCCTGGCGACGACCTCGGCGATGGCGCGCACCGGCGTCTTCACGCCCGAGCTCGAGTGGACCCACGTGATCGCCACGACCCGCGTGGCCGGGGTGAGCGCCGCTTCGATCGCCCCCGCCATCTCCGTCGCCGTCGCCGCGCTGCCCCTCGCATAGAGCGCGATCTTCCGCACCACCGCGCCGGTCCTCTCCGCGGCGAGCCGGAGCGACTCGTGCGTGGAGTAGTGATCGTGCTCCGTCGTGAGCACCTCGTCGCCGGCCTCGAGCGGCAGGCCGAGGTACATCGACGCGAGCCCCATCGTCGTGCTGTCCGTGAGCGCGATCTCCTCGGCCCCGACGCCCATGTACGCCGCGGCGGCCTCCCGCACCGGCGCCAGGTCCTCGTGCGCGTGGAGCGCGTCCACCGGGTTCTCGTCGAGCTCCCTCCGCAGCCTCTCGATCGCCTCGCGGACGGGCCGCGGGTGCGAGGCCAGCAGGAAGCCCGTCATGTGGATCCACGCCGGCGACAGGTTGAACTCGCCCCGGACGCCCTGCCACGGATCGGCCGGCGCCTTCCGGCGAGCGCTCGCGCTCGTCATCCCCCCCGAGCCCGCGCAGCCCGCGGCGCCCATCGCCAGCAGGCCTGCGAGCAGGCTCCGCCTGGGTAGCTTGGTCATCATCTGATCCCCCTCCGTGCCGGCGCGGCGGCTGCCTGCCGGCGCCGCAGCATCGCTCGGCCGGGAGCGCTGCGCTCCCGCGAACAGAGAGGTCGGACCGCGCCGCCCCGGGCGAGCGGGGCCGCCGGGGCCGGCGAGATCAGGGCGCCGGGTTCGGGTACCGGGCGTGGATCTGGTCGATCTCGCCGAGCACCGCCGCGTCGAGCACCACGCCTGCGCTCTTCACGTTCTCCTCGAGCTGCTCGATCGTGGTCGCCCCGAGGATGGTGCTCGCCACGAACCAGCGGCTGCGCACGAAGGCGAGCGCGAGCGACGCCGGGCTCAGGCCGTGGGCGCGCGCGAGCTTGACGTAGGCCTGCACCGCCTCGTCCACGTTGGGCTTCCTGTAGCGCTGGCCGAAGGACTCGAACCGGGCGAAGCGCGAGCCCGGCGGCGGCCCGCCCAGGTGCTTGCCCGTGAGCAGGCCGAACGCGAGCGGGCTATAGGCGAGCAGCGGCACGTCCTCGCGGCGCGAGGCCTCCGCGAGCGCGGAGTCGAACGTGCGGTTGACGAGGCTGTAGGCGTTCTGGATCGACACCGGCCTGGGGAGCCCGAGCTGCGCCGCGACGCGGCTCCACTGCGCCACCCCCCAGGCGGTCTCGTTGCTGAGCCCGAAATACCGGACCTTGCCGTCGCGGATCACCTCCGCGAACGCCGCGAGCTGCTCGGCGATCGGCGTGCTCGACCGCTCGTTCGCCGGATCGTAGGCGCTCGCGCCGAACTGCGGCACGTACCGATCGGGCCAGTGGATCTGGTAGAGATCGATGTAATCGGTCCTGAGGCGCCGCAGGCTGTCCTCGACCGCGCGCCGGACGTTGGCGCGGTTGATCGCGAGCGAGCCGCCGCGGACCCACGGGATCGGGCGGCCCGGCCCCGCGATCTTCGTCGCGACGATCACCTTGTCGCGCGGCCGCTGGCTCAGCCACTCGCCCACGTAGCTCTCCGTGCGCCCCTGCGTCTCGGCGCGGGTCGGCACGGGGTACATCTCGGCCGCGTCGACGAAGTTGATGCCCGCGTCGAACGCGTAGTCGAGCTGCGCTCTGGCGTCCTCGAGCGTGTTCTGCTCGCCGAACGTCATCGTCCCAAGGCAGAGCTCCGAGACCCGGAGCTCGCTGTCACCCAGCTGTCGATAGTGCATCGCTATACCGTCCGTTGGATGCCAAGTACCACGGGGCAGCGTCGATGTCCACTATAACGGACGAAATTTCTCTTATCACGGACAAGGCCATCTCGGCGCTCGACCGCGTCCGGAGGCCTGAAGCTGGCCTCCTGCGGCGCTGGGGTCCCGGTCGCTGCCGCCTTGTAGAGGAGATCACCTCGCCGAGGAGCGGCGCCTCCGGAGACGGCCTTGCGAGGGATCAGGGCATTCCCAAGCAGTAGCGAGGCCCTTCGAAGCTTCGTATGGATTGACCATCTTCGCTGACGTTGAGCGTGAAGTAGCTGTAGGCGGAGCCCTCCTCACATTGCGCTCCGTACTCTTGCGGACCAGCCGTCGTCCCGCCGATGGGATCGAGCCATTGTTCGACGCTGGGCGTCGACGATTTCCATACCTCGGGCGTCGAACAACCAAACTGGACCTGGTACACGTGCTCCGCGTCGTACGTATACCTGAACGCCACGACATTCCTGGGGTAGTCGCAGAATTTGGAGACGTGCGAGCCCGTCATGCTGCCGGTCACGGGGCCGGCATCGTATCCGTCCCCCGTGTGGCCGTCGCTCTGAAAGTCGGCGCAATGAAGGACGAACCCGTTGAGCCACGCGTCACCCCAGACGCGGGCGCCCACGGCGACCCCCTCGCCGGGCACGCACTGCTGGATCATCACGTCGCCGCCCGTCACGCCGCCGCCCGTGCCGCCGCCGGCGCCGCCCGCCTCGCCGCCTCCCGCTTCGCCTCCGGCTCCACCGGCGCCGCCCGCCTCGCCGCCTCCCGCTCCGGCGCCGCCGCCACCGGCGTCACCGCTTCCGCCAGCTCCCCCGGCGGCCTCACCGTCGAACTCGAGCGTTCCTACCCCCGAGACCAGCGTGCATCCCGCGGTCGCGGCGAACCCTGCGACCAGAACACCCATCCTCGCACTTCGCATGCGTCGCGTATCCATGGTTCCTTCTCCCGTCAGAAGCTGCCCCGGTCTCGCCGCGGCGCGCGCCGCCAGGGCGCTCCGGGCGCGGTCACGCCGTGTCGTCGTCGAGGATCTCCGACGTGGATCACTCGGCCCTGGGAGCCGGAGGCTCCTCGATGAGCGACGTCAATCGATCGATCTGGATGGGCTTGACGAGGTGCGTCTCGAACCCTGCCCCCTCGGAGCGCCGGAGATCCGCCTCCTGCCCGTAACCGGTGATCGCGATCAGGCGAACGCGCTCACCCGCCGGCTGCTCGCGGAGACGGCGCGCGAGCTCGTAGCCGTCCATCACCGGCAGCCCGATGTCGAGCAGCGCGACGTCGGGCGCGAACTCTTCCGCGATCCGGAGCGCGGACGGGCCGTCGGCGGCGACGCGCGTCGTGTGCCCCATCGCGCCCAGCGACTCGGCCAGGAGCTCGACCGCATCGAGGTTGTCGTCCACAAGCAGGATGCGACGCCGTTCGACGAGAGAGGGAGTCCCCAGCGTCCCGGCCATCCAGCGCGCCGGCGCGGCCTCGGGCGAGCGCGCGCTCGCCGCGGCCGGTAGCCGGATGGTGAACTCGCTTCCGCGCGCACGGCCCTCACTGTGCGCGCTCACGCGGCCGCCGTGCATCGCGATCAGGTTGTGGACGATGGCCAGGCCCAGGCCCAGGCCGCCCTGGGATCTGTCGAGCGCCTGGCGCTCCTGCACGAAGCGCTCGAAGACGCTCGCCAGCATCTCGGGGGCGATGCCGATGCCATTGTCGCGCACGGACAGGACGACCTCGCCCCCCGTGCGCTCGGCACGGACCGCGATCGCGCCGCCGCTCTCGGTGTATTTCGCGGCGTTCGTGAGCAGGTTCGAGACCACCTGGGCGAGCCTCGTGACGTCGCCGTCCACGGCGAGGCCGCTCGAGGGGACCGTGACGGTGAGGTGGTGCCGGCGCTGCTCGAGCAGCGGGCTCGCCAGCTCGACCGCCTTGGCCACGACCTCCGTGAGCTCGATCCGCTGCTTCTTCAGCTCGACCTTGCCCCGCGTGATGCGGGAAACGTCGAGCAGGTCTTCGACGAGCGCCGTCAGGTGCTTGATCTGGCGCTCGATGACGAGCCGCTCGCGCTCGGCGTGCCCTCCGGCGCGGAGGCGCATCAGGTGGAGCGCCGTGACGATCGGGGCGAGCGGGTTGCGCAGCTCGTGGCCGAGCATCGCCAGGAACTCGTCCTTCGCGCGGTTCGCCCGCTCCGCGTCCCGCCGCGCGTCCTCCGCGCGGCGCAGCAGCTCTTCGCGCTCCCGCGCCGCCGCCTCGAGCTTCTTTCGCGCCAGCACGTACTCGGTGACGTCGAGCGCGACGACCAGGATCCGGGCGAGAGCAGCGCCCGGGTCACGCATGAGGTGAAGGTTGAAGCTCCAGTACGACTCTTCCAGGACGCCGCGCCCGCGATCGAGGTCAAACCGGCACTCGTAGGTGACGAACGGCTCGCCCGTCGCGTAGACCCGGTCGAAGATCTCGAGGAGCGGCGAGCCGACGATCTCCGGAACGGCTTGCGAAAGCGTGCGTCCGATGACGTCGCGATGGCCCACCATGGCCACGAAGTGCGGGTTCGCCATCTCGAACACGTGCTCGGGGCCACGGTAGACGGCGATCCCGACAGGCGCCTGCTCGAACACTGCGTACATCTTCTCGCGCTCCCGCTCCGCGGCCCGCCGGTGCGCCGCGAGCTGGAGGTGAGTCGCGACGCGAGCGACGAGCTCGCGCGCCGAGAACGGCTTCACGAGGTAGTCGTCGGCGCCGGCCGCCAGGCCCTCGATGCGAGACTCCTCGCCCGCGCGCGCCGAGAGCATGATGACCGGCACGCCCTGCGTCGTCGGCTCGGCGCGGAGCGCCCTGAGCAAGCCGAAGCCGTCGAGGCCCGGCATCATCACGTCGGCGACGATGAGATCCGGGGGCGATCGCCGGGCGATCTCGAGCGCGGCGGCGCCGTCGCTCACGGCCTCGACGATCCACCGCTCATCGAGGATGCGCCGCACGTACATGCGCATATCGGCGTTGTCGTCGGCGAGGAGGATGCGCGCGCTCGGCTCGAAGGGGGCCGCGACGTGGTCGGGCTCGACGTGATCGGCCGGGGCGGGCGCATCCGCGGTGAGCTGCCACCGCAGCGCCTCCTCGACGTAAGGCGCGGCGCCGGTCGCCGTCGACGAGAGCGTCTTCTCCGCGCGGATGCGCTCCGCGGGGAGGTGCGCGGACCCGCGCGGGATCGCGATCGTGAACGCCGTCCCCTCGCCCACGCGGCTCTCCGCCCGGACGCTGCCGCCGTGCAGGCGCACCAGCTCATGCACAAGCGCGAGCCCGATCCCGGAGCCCTCGTGCGTGCGCGCCCGCGCCTCCTGGACGCGGTGGAAGCGATCGAAGAGGTGCGGCAGCTCGTGCTCGGGGACGCCGGTGCCCGTGTCGCGCACCGCGAGCTCGACGTGGTCCCCGCACGTGCGGAGTGACAGGAGGATCTCGCCGTCGAACGTGAACTTCAGGGCGTTGGACAGCAGGTTCAGCACGATCTTCTCCCACATGTCCCTGTCGACGAAGACCGGCTCCGGGAGCTTCGGGCAGTCCACCTTGAACGCCAGCCCCGCTCGCTCGATCGCAGCGCGGAACGCGCTCGCGAGATCGACGGTGAGGCCGGCGAGGTCCGTCGACTCGTAGGACGCCTGAGCGCGGCCCATCTCGAGGCGCGAGAAGTCGAGCAGCGCGTTGACCAGCTTGAGCAGACGCAGCGCGTTGCGGTGGGCGAGCGAAAGGTGCTCGCCGGCCAGCGCGCGCTCCGGCGACGCGAGCGCGTCCTCCATGGGGCCGAGCATCAGCGTCAGCGGCGTCCGGAACTCGTGGCTCACGTTGCTGAAGAACAGCGTCTTCGCGCTGTCGATCGCGGCGAGCTCCTCGGCCCGCCTGCGTTCCTCCTCGTAGGCCCGCGCGTTCGCGATGGCGGTCACCACCTGATCGGTGATCAGCCGGAACAGCCCGCGATACGGCTCGTCGAGCAGGCGATGCGGGCTCACGCCGCCGATGAGGAAGCCATACGGATGAGGCTGTCCCGGCCGCGAGAGGGGCAGGACGATCGCCTGCTCAGGCGCGCTGCCCCAGCGGCTGAGGGGCAAGGCGCCGAAGCGGGCCGCGAGATCACAAACGAGGAGCTCGCCAGAGGCGCGCGCCGCCTCCGCGAGCGGCCAGGCCGAGACCTCGTCGCCTCGATCGTGGAGGGAGACGCGCGCCGGCTTCGCCGCTCCCTGGTATCCGTCGAGCCCGCTCGCGCCGACGAGGCGCGCCTCGCCCGTATCGCCGTCCAGCAGATAGAGCAGCGAGAACGGCAGATCAGCGTCGTTCGCCGCGAAGATCTCCACGGCCGTGCAGCACGCCTCCTCGGCAGACTTCGCGTGGGCAGAGCGCGTCGCGAGATCGCGCAGCATGTGGAGCTGGCGCGCGTCGAGCACTTGCTCCGTGGTCTCCTTCACCGTGATGAGGACGCCGACGACCCGCTCGGTGTCGCCGGGTATCGGGCTGAAGGAGAGCGTGAAGTACGTCTCCTCGACGAAGCCTCGCCTCTGCAGCGGGAGCAGGAGGTGCTCGCTCCACGTCGCGGGCCCCCCGGCGAGCACGCTCTTCGCCATCGGGCCGACGACGTCCCAGACCTCGGCCCACACCTCGGCCGCCGGGGCGCCCATCGACGCAGGGTGCTTCGTGCCCAGGATAGGCCGATAGGCATCGTTGTAGATCTGCAGGAGCTCCGGCCCCACCAACATGATCATGGCAAACCGATTGCCGAGCACGAGGCCGACCACGGTCTTCAGGCTTATCGGCCATGTCGCGACGGGGCCGAGCTTCGTCTTCGCCCAGTCGATTGAGCGCATCAGCGCGCCCATCTCGCCGCCCCCGGCGAGGCAGCCCTCGGCGCTCCCGTCCACGGCGTTGCCGTCGGGCGAGGGCGCGGCGACATCTGAGGATTTCTTCCGTATGCCGGCTGGCAGCATGCAGCGCCATGGTGGATGAGATCCACGGCTTATGCCACCGGGACACGCGCGCACGGCGCAGGCGCCGCCGGCCTTGAGCCGCCCCGGTGGCCCGGAAACGGGCGAGCGCGGCAGCCTCCGGGGGCGGCGCGGCGGCGCGGTACGGCAGAGCGTGATCGCCTGAGAAGGGCGGGGCGACGCCGGATCACTCGCGCAGCCGCGTATCCGTGTTGTATCCTCGCGGCGCGAGGGGCGAGAGCCTCTCCAGCCAGATCTGCTCGAGGAGCGTCAGCTCGTCCGCCACGGAGAACCCGGGCTCGTCCTTCTGCTGCACGACCTCGAGCACCTCGAACGTGAAGGCGTCGGCGCCGTGCTGCTGCCAGTCCCGCTGGAGAGCCTGGTTCTGGTGCCCGCCTATGGACAGCATGAAACGGTGCTTGTTGAGCGGCCCATGGAGGTTCGTGCTGCTGCCGAGCAGCACCTTGCCGTTCACCGTGTTCTTGACCTGGAAGATGCCCGCCTGCTTCGGGGTCTCGAGATACTTCCGCTTCATCTCCTTGCGCGTTTCCATCGTGCTCGCTCCTGCGTGCTCCGCCCCTGATCCGGGGGTCCTGTTCTCCGTCTCGGGTGTCGTGTCCTTCGCCTCGGGTGTCCTGGCCTCTGCCGCGATCAGCTCGTAGTGCTGGCCGTCGCGCGCCATGTATCCCTCGTCGACGAGCATGCGCCGGATCGTGCAGTGGTCGGGATACAGGGTCTTGATGATCTCGTTCACCTCCTGCTCGCGGTAGCGCCGGCCCGCCTGGAACTTGCCCAGGAACTGCTCGAGCACGATGCGCCGCTTGCGCCATTGCTTCGGCATCTGGACCAGCACGCCCCCGCGGAAGAAGGCGCGCATCACCTGGCTCCGGGCCCGCTCCGCGCGCCGCCGCGCAGCGCCGTCGGCGGCGGAGGGCAGCGAGACGAGCTCCTTCAGCGTGAGGCGGAGCAGATCGTCGCGCAGCGCGTAGACCAGGTAATACTGGGTCTTGCGCTTCGTCACCAGCCCGGCCTCGTCGAGCTTCCGGAGGTGGAAGGAGACCGTGGACGGCGCGCGCCCCAGCCGCTCGGCCAGCTCCTCGGCGCAGTGCGGCCGCTCGATCAGGGCGTTCACCACCTGGAGCCGCGACGCGTCCGCGAGCGCCTTGAGCACGCCGATGCGCGCCTCGACGCCCAGCCCGCGCGCCGGGGGATCTGATTCGACGGTCATCGAACTGAATCTAGACAGCGCGGCGGCGCCGTCAATCTGTTTCGACGGTCATCGAACCGGAAGCCCGCGGCGTGGCCGCCGCTCGTTCGGGCGCCACCGTGGACGAGCGCGCAGCCGGGCTCGGGCGCGAGCCGGACGCGGGCGGGAAGCGGAC
This sequence comes from Sorangium sp. So ce124, assembly GCF_051525235.1. Classification (NCBI taxonomy): domain Bacteria; kingdom Pseudomonadati; phylum Myxococcota; order Polyangiales; family Polyangiaceae; genus Sorangium; species Sorangium sp. So ce124. The sequence continues at coordinate 1,061,518 of NZ_CP150312.1, read as the reverse complement.
GAGGCGACGAGCATCGACCCCCGCAGGGGCGGCGAGCGCCGCCTGGGACCCTACTTCAGGAGCTCACGGCGAGCGGTGCTGCGTGACGATCATGGACGGGCGCTGGCCGACGGCATCGAACCAGCGCGAGAGGCCGCTCCGGCCGCCCCGCCACGCCCGATCCGGCCAGCGGAAGTCGAGGTAGCCGAGCGCGCAGGCGACCGAGATCGCGCCGATGTCCGCGAGCGCTCCCGACAGCGTACCGGCGTCGCGCTCCAGCCGGTCGAGGCCGGCCTCGATGGCAGCTGCCTGGCGCTGCATGACGCTGCTCGATCGCTCGTTGGATGGACGATGCTCGTCGGCGAAGAGGCGCCCGGCAGCGGCGTTGACGCCGTCCGCGATGCCCTGCCGGAGCAAGGCGCTCCACCGCGCCTCTCCCGGCGCTGGATACAGCCCACCGGCCACGAGGTGGTCCAGGTATTCGCAGAGGAGCGCCGACTCGAAGAGCACCTGCCCGTCCCCCAGGACCAGCGTCGGGACCTTGGCCAGCGGGTTCAGGGACCGCAGCGCCGCGTCCGACCAGGGATTGACCAGCACGAGCTCGATCCGGTCTCCCAGCTGCAGCTCGTGGGCGGTGACCCGCACCTTGCGGGCAAAGGGGGATGTGGGCGCGTAGAAGAGCTTCATGGCGAGCAGTACGCCACCGGGCGAGCAGAGGGACAAGGGAACGAGGATTCGAGGAGTTCACGCGCGAAGCGACGCGCCTCGGAGATCAGGAGTCATCTTGCGCGATCCGCTCCCTCCTGGACGACCGACACCCGCTAAGGCGGCGGCCAGCGGACGCCGAGCCCCTGGTGCAGCGAGTCGGCGCTCAGGCGGACGTCGTCTGCTGGGGCCGGCAGCGCGCGCCACACGTCGGGGTGCTGATCCGGCTGCTTGCCCTGGTTCTCGGCGAGCGCCTCGTAGAGCGCCCCCCGGTGGAGCACGTACGCGCCCTTGGGGTACGTCACGGCGCGCTCGTCCGGGCTGAGCGTCGCGCGGTCGGTCCACCACTCCAGGCGCCGGTAGTCCTCGTCGAGGGCGCCGCCCATGAAATCGCGGAAGCGGATCCGCTCCACCGCGACCGTTGGATTGTCCTCGGCCTGCACGCTGTCGAAGAGCCACATGATGAACGGATAGGGCCCGTCCACCCGGTTGCCCTTCAGGATGTGCGGGTTCGGCGCGTTGCTGCCCACCGCGAAGACCTGCACAGGCTCGTCCGCGTCGGGGTACACCTCGTTATAGTTGAAGTGGAACCCGAGGAAGACGTTGCGCTCGAAGCGTATCGTGGCGCCGGTGTCCACCGCATGTGTGTAGACCCCGCTCAGCGACGTGTCGGCGAAGTAGTTGTCCGTGAACGAGACCGTATCCGAGGGCGAGCGCGGATCGCCGTCCACGCGCGTCGGGAACAGCTCGACGAAGAGGTCGCCCGTCCCGATCACGACGTTGTGGTGGAAGCTCGAGCTGCCATAGCGCTGGCCGAACTGCACGTTGCCGTCCTGGTAATGGTCGAACGCCGACCGCCACCGGACCGCGCCCGGCCCGATGACGTTGTGGTGGATCTCGCAGTCCGAGCCGAGCTGCCCGACCTGCAGCGCCTCGGTGCCGGTGCGGAGGAACCGGTTGTCGTACACCTCGAGGCGCTCGAACGCGTGCTGCGGCTGCGCCTGGGTGCTGCCGAAGTAGATCCCCTCCGAGCCGACGTCGTGCACGTAGAGGTCGTGGATCTTGACGTTGCGCATCGTGGCCTGCCCGTCGTCGTCGGTCTTGGCGACGATGCCGGCGAACTCGGCGCGCGCGACCTCGAGGGTGTCCAGCTCGAAGTCCGAGGCTCCTCCGCCGATGGCCAGCCCAGAGAGGCCCTCCTTGCTGAACGCGTCGTCGATGAAGATGCCGTACGTCCCCTGGCCATGGGCGAACGCGCCCTCGGCGTGCCCCCGGAACCCCTCGTCTCCCGTCTTCGAGACAGGATCGTGGCGGCCCGTCAGGATCCAGCCCTTTCCGCCCTTGATCACGAACACGTAGTTGGCGGCGTCGCCCCCGACCTCGACCTGTCCGCCGAGGTTCGTGATCACGAGCGGGCGCTCCGCGCTCCGCTCGGGCAGGCCGCCGAGCAGGATGCTCCGGTAGCGGCCAGCCGGGATGTAGAGCCGATCGAGCGCGCTCCAGTCGACCTCCGGGAACGATCCGGCGAGATCGGGATAGGCGATCTCCGGGAGCTCGCCCTCCCTCGGCGCCGGCTCCGGCAGCGTGAAGGTGGTCGTGGCCTGGCCGAAACGACCGTAGGCCGGGAAGCCCGGCGTGGAGCCCCCGACGCCGCCCCCGCCAGAGGTGGCGCCTCCGACGCCGCCGGCGCCAGGCGTGGAGCCTCCGGCGCCGGCGGTGGACTCCGCATCATCGCCATCGCCGCCGCACGCCGCCATCGCGACGAGCAGGACACCTATCCTCGCGCCTTGCCGCATCCGCAGGAGGATACGGCATCAGCAGGGCGCGCCGCGCCGAAAGCCGCGCACCAGGCGCCGGTGCGTGGGAGCTGGTGTTCAGAGCCGGGTGGACATGATACCGGCTGCGCCGCTCAGCGGCGCCTGCCATCCCGTCAACCTGCGCGTCTGACGGTGGGCGCGCGGTCGTCTCGCCGCCTCGCCTGCCGGTAGCCGATGGGGCTCACGCCGTGGGCGCGCGCGAAGGCGCGCGCGAACGCGGGCTCGCTGTCGTAGCCGACGCGGGCGGCGACGAGCTTCACCGGGAGCGTCGTCTCGCCGAGCAGGACCGCGGCGCGCTCGAGGCGCAGCCGGCGCACGTGATGGCCGAGCGGCTCGCCGAGGAGCGCCGTCGCGCGCGCCGCGAACGCGGATCGCGAGAGCCCGGCCGCTCGCGCGAGGTCCCCGAGCTCCCACGCGCGCTCGGGCGAGGCGCGCACCCGCGCGAGCGCGGCCGCGATCGGCTCGTCCCGGAGCGCGTCCCGCCGCGGCAGCGACGCCGCAGGGTCGCGCAGCGCGCTCGCGAAGAGCGCGTGCGCCCACGCCTCGCCGACGGAGCGGCGCAGCGCCGCCGAGAGCGCCGGTGGACCGGCGAGCAGCGCGAGCGTGTCGTTGAGCCAGCGCGCGAGCCCCGGCGCCGCGCCCGCGACGTGCACCGCGGGCGGCAGCAGCGCGACCCACGGGGCGCCCGCCGCGTCGACGTGCAGGTCGACGACGACGAGGCGCGTCTCCGGCGGGGCCTCCGTGGCCAGGGCGTCGTCGGCCACGGCGCGCATCCCGCGACAGAGGGCCTCCGGGTGCGCGAGCGAGGTCGTCGGCCGGTCGCGGATGGCGTGCTCCTCGGCGCGCGGCAGGAACACGAGCTCTCCCGCGCCGAGCGCGAGCCGCCGGCGCGCGACGTCGATCCACCCTCCGCCGCGGAGCGCCGCGTACACGCGGGCGGAGGCGCGCTGCGCCGGCTGCCGCTTGCCCCAGCGATCGCCGAGCGCGAAGCGCTTCACCTCGGCCTCGCGGAGCACGACGCTCCGGGCCAGCTCGTCGAACGCGGCGGACATGGCGCGATCGACTCTACACCACGCGGCGGGCCGCGCCACGCCGGCGCGCGCGACCCGCCGCGAGGGCGGCGCCGGTCGCGGACGCGCGGATCGTGGAGCTGGACGCGCGGCAATCGCGGCGTCTCTACGCTGGCCTCGTCGACACGAAAGGAAAGGACACTCCATGACCCACCCCCTCCCGCATCCCCGGCCGCTCGACGCCGCGCAGGCGCTCGACGCGCTCCTCGATCTCATCGGTCGTGACATCAATCGCTGGCTCGACCTCTTCGCCGACGACGCAACCGTCGAGTTCCCGTACGCGCCGGCGCTCGGCGCGCCGGCGCGCCTCGAGGGCAAGGAGGCCATCCGGCGCCATTTCGAGGGCATCCTCCAGAGCTTCCACGGGCTCGAGCTCCGGGACGTGCGGCGGTATCCGACGACCGATCCCGACGTCGCGCTCGCCGAGGTGCACGGCTCGGCGACCATCGGGCCCGCGCGCAAACGCTACGAGCAGGACTATGTGATGATCGTCGCGACGAGGAACGGCCGGGTCGTGCGCTACCGCGAGTACTGGAATCCAGCGCCCGTCCTCGAGGCCTTCGGCGACGAGCTCAACGCACATCGCGAGGGGGCGTCATGAGAACGCGCGCGGGGAGCGACGGGCCGCTCGTCCTGGTCACCGGCGGGACGGGCACCACAGGGCGAGCCGTCGCCGCGCGGCTCATGGCCGCCGGCGCGCGCGTACGCACCGCGAGCCGGGCGGCGCCCGCCGCCCGCGACGGCGTGGAGCACGCCCGCTTCGACTGGGCCGACGCCGCGACGCACGACGAGGCGCTCCGCGGCGCCGATCGCGTGTACCTCATGGCGCCCGCGATGGTCGAGGATCCCTCGGCGCTCATGCTGCCCTTCGTCGAGCGCGCGCTCGCGAGCGGGGCTCGCCGTCTCGTCCTCCTCAGCGCGTCGGCCGTGGCGGAGGGGAGCCCCGGGCTCGGCCTCGTCCACCGCGCGCTCCGCGAGCGCGCTCCGGAATGGACCGTCCTCCGACCGTCGTGGTTCATGCAGAACTTCATCGACCCGCGCCACCCGCACGCGGCGGCGATCGCCGGGCGCGGCGAGCTCACGACCGCGACGGGCGGAGGCCGCGTGGGCTTCGTCGACGCCGACGACATCGCGGAGGTCGCCGCGCGCGCGCTCCTCGACGGCGCGCCGCACAACACATCTCACGTCATCACCGGCCCGGAGGCGCTCAGCTATGATGACGTGGCGGCCATCGTATCCCGCATCGCCGGCCGGGCGATACGCCACGTCCGCGCCGGCGAGGAGGACGCCCTCGCGTACCTCGTCCGGGCGGGGATCCCCGCGCCCTACGCCGGGCTTCTCGTGCGCCTCGACCTCGCCATCCGCGACGGGGCCGAGGACCGCGTCACCGACGTCGTTCAGCGCGTGACGGGCCGCGCGCCCCGCGCCTTCGGCGACCTCGCGCGCGCCCACGCGCATGTCTTCCGTGGGGAGCCCGGCGCGCGCCGCGGCGGCCCGGCCGCCTAGCGACGTCCGATCCGCCGGGCCCCGCCGCGTCAACCCGGCAAGCGAGCTCCACGACGAACCGCCTTCACTCTCTCCCGACGTGCCCGACCCCACTGCGGCGACCACACCCCTCGTCCAGCTACACGGGGCGTCACCGGTGCCAGAGCTCCTTCACGCCGTCGGCCATGAACTGCACGGCGATGGCGGCCAGGATGAGGCCCATGACGCGCTCGAGCACGGCCATACCGGACGCCTTGAGCGCCCGCTGCACCAGCCCTGCGCCGCGCAGCACGAAGTAGGAGGCCACGAAGGTGATGGCCACGCCCGCGAGCACCAGCCCCATGGCCACGGGGTCGTCGCCCCCGCGCGCCATCAGCACCATCACCGTGGCGAGGGCCCCCGGCCCGGCGAGGAGCGGCATGGCCAGGGGCACCAGCGCCACGTCCTCCTTCGCGATGCCCTCCTGCTCCTCGGACGGGGTGGTGCGCGTCGCCGAGGAGCGGGCGCGCAGCATGTCCAGCGCCGTGACGAGCAGCAAGAGCCCGCCCGCGACGCGGAACGCGGCCAGCGAGATGCCGAAGACCCTGAAGACGACGCCGCCGAAGAGGGCGAAGAACAGCATGAGCCCGCCGGCGACGGCGCACGCCCGCTGCGCCGTGCGCCGCACCTTCTCCGGCGGATCGCCCGCGGTCATCGTCAGGAACAGCGGCACGATGCCGAGCGGATCCACGACGAAGAAGATCGCCGACAGCGACACGAGGAAGACCGAGACGTAATGGGCCATGCTCATCGGATGGGTCGCGGCCCCCGCGGGCCAGGCGCATCTCCCACATCCTCGATGGCCGCGCCAGAACAGCGTCGTGGAGGGACGAAGCCCTCGTCGAGCCGCGCAGCGCGCCGCTACGCGGCCCCGTTCTCGTCATCCTCTGTCGAGATGCGGCGCTCGACGCGCCTCGCGACCGTGAGGACGAGCAGGGTAATTGCGCTCCCGGCCACGACGAGCCGCCACAGCCCGTATCCAGCGCTGATGCCGAGCGCAGCGGAGACCCAGATGGCCGCGGCGGAGGTGAGCCCTGTCACCTTCGGTTTGCCGCCGGAGTGCTGCGAGAACCGGAGGATCTCACCCGCGCCCAGGAATCCGATGCCCGCCGCGATGCCCTGGACGACGCGGCTGGCCGAGTCCGCCGAGGCTTCCAGCGCGGCCATGACGAAGATCGCGGAGCCGACGCTCACCAGCATGTGCGTTCGCAGCCCGGCCTGCTTGCCAGCGGCGTGGCGCTCCCAGCCGACGAGCGCGCCCGAGGCGAGCGCGAGACCGAGCCGGAGGAAGAGGTTCAACAAGGTGCTCCGGGACGGATCCAGCGGGCTCATGTCCGACGCCGTAAAGGGCTGAGCGCTTGAACGCAAGGGCCCTCGACAACGTGCCTGGCACGGTGCCTGGAACCGTTGGTGTCTGATCCGGGTCGGACCACAGGGGCTGTCTCTGGGGTCAGGCGTCGGGACAGTCGGTGTCGTCCGGCGCCTTGCGCGCGGCCCTCGCAAGCGCCTGATAGCGTTTGCGAGACCGCTCGAGCGCGCCCTCCTCCAGCTCCTCGAGATCCAGCAGCGCGTTGTGGGCGCCGTGCGTCGCGCGAATCAGCTCGTCCAGCTTGAGCTGCATCGCCTCGGTGTCGCGCGTCTGCGTGTTCTGGATCAGGAACACCATGAGGAAGGTGATGATCGTCGTCCCCGTATTGATCACGAGCTGCCACGTGTCGCTGAAGTGGAAGAGGGGTCCTGTGACCGCCCAGACGACGATGACGGCCACAGCGAGCACGAACACCTTGGGCCGCCCGCAGAGGTAGGACGTCTGCTTCGCGAATCGCGCGTACCACGTCTTGTTGTGCACCGTCGCTCCTTTCCACGACCGCTCGCTCGGGCTCGGGCCTCGGGCCTTGTGCCTCGTGAGTGCAAGCCCCGAGCCACGGCTCCGGCCGCGCGGGACTCCGCGCTTGAGCAGCGTCAGGGCGCGAGATCGCGAACCGCAGCCCGTGCGCCGCGAACAGCCGGCGGGGGCGGAACCTCCGCAGCGCTCGGGCACCGCCGCACAGAGCGTTCGTGGTCGAGGCCGGCGGGCCACTATAATGACGCGCGTGAAGGCGCTTCTGTAGCAAAATGCATCACTCGCCCGACTCGCTGTTGCGCGCGAGGAGCGGTAATCGGAACACCCATGCAGGACCGGATCGCGGATCCCTGGGGCGCCCGGACGCCGTACGGGCGGGACGAACCGTGGCCGACACGCGTCGATCAGCTCCTCGATCCCGGCCTCGCCGAGGGCGACGTGGAGCGCTGGGTGCATTCCGCCTGCGTGCTCTGCGCGAACGGCTGCGCACTCGACATCGCGGTCAAGGACGGGCGCATGGTCGGCGTCCGCGGGCGCGGCGCGGACCACCCCAACCACGGTCGCCTCGGGCCCAAAGGCCTCTTCGGCTGGCAGGCGAACCGCGCGCGCGACCGCCTCACCCGGCCGCTCGTCCGCCGCGGCGAGAGGCTCGTCGAGGCCGACTGGGACACCGCCATGGGCGCGATCGCCGCGCGCTCCAGGGAGATCCGGGCGAAGCACGGCGCCGGCGCGTTCGGCTTCTACAGCTCCGGGCAGCTCCTGCTCGAGGAGTACTACACGCTCTCGCTCCTCGCCCGCGGCGGCCTGGGCACGCCGCACGTGGACGGCAACACCCGCCTCTGCACCGCGACGGCGGCGCAGTCGATGCGCGAGAGCTTCGGGTGCGACGGGCAGCCAGGCTCGATGTCCGACGTGGACCACTGCGATACGCTGTTCCTCGTCGGCTACAACGTCGCCGAGACGCAGACCGTCTTCTGGATGCGCATGCTCGATCGGCTCGAGGGACCCGACCCGCCGCGGCTCGTGGTCGTCGACCCGCGCCGCAGCGTCCCCGCGCGGCGCGCCGACGTCCACCTCCCTATCAAGAGTGGAACCAACGTCGCCCTGCTCAACGCGATCCTCCACGAGATCCTCAGGAACGGCTGGCTCGATCGCGCGTTCGTCGACGCCCACACGATCGGCCTCGACGCGCTGGCCGCGCTCGTCGACCGCTACCCGCCCGCGCGCGCTGCGTCGATCTGTGGCGTGCCGGCCGATCGGATCCGCGAGGCGGCGCGCGTCCTCGGCTCCGCAGAGCGCCTCTTCTCTGCCTGCCTCCAGGGGGTCTATCAGTCGAACCAGGCCACCGCCGCCGCCGTCCAGGTGAACAACATCCACCTCGTCCGGGGGATGATCGGGCGGCCCGGCTGCGGCATCATCCAGTCGAACGGGCAGCCGACCTCGCAGAACACCCGCGAGACGGGCTGCAACGGCGAGATGCCCGGCTTCCGCAACCACCGGAACCGGCGGCACATGGAGGAGCTCGCGCGGATCTGGAACGTGGATCCCCTCGTGATCCCGAGCTGGGGAGCGCCCACCCACGCGATGAAGATCCTCCGCTACGCGGCGGAGGGCTCGATCAAGCTGCTGTGGATCATCGCCACCAACCCCGCGGTCTCGATCCCCGAGCTGCGCCGCCTCCGCTCCACCCTGGATCAGGAGCCGCTCCTCGTCGTCGTCCAGGACGCGTTCCTCACCGAGACGGCGCGCCACGCCGACATCGTGCTGCCCGCGGCGATCTGGGGAGAGAAGACAGGCACGTTCACGAACACGGACCGGACGGTGCACCTCACCGAGAAGGCCGTCGAGCCGCCGGGCGAGGCGCGGTCGGATCTCGACATCCTCCTCGATTACGCGCGGCGGATGGATCTCCGGGACAAGGACGGCGCGCCGCTCGTCAAGTGGCGCACGCCCGAGGAGGCGTTCGAGGCGTGGAAGGTGTGCTCGAAGGGCCGCCCCTGCGATTACACAGGAATCACCTACGACAGGCTCCGCGGCGGCGGGATCCAGTGGCCGTGCACCGACGAGCGCCCGGAAGGGACGCCGCGGCTCTACACGGATCACCGCTTCTTCAGCGATCCGGAGGTCGCGCAGGACTTCGGCCACGATCTCGACACCGGCGGCGCGCGCTCGGAGACGGAGTTCCGGGCGCTGAACCCGGCTGGCCGCGCGTTCCTCCGCGCATCCGAGTACCTGCCTCCCATCGAGGAGGCAGACGACGAGTACCCGTTTCTGCTCACCACGGGGCGGACGATCTACCAGTTCCACACGCGGACGAAGACGGCGCGCGCGCCGCAGCTCCAGCGGGCCGCGCCCGACGCCTGGGTCGAGATCGCCGCGCCCGACGCGCGCCGGCTCGCCATCGAGGAGGGCGACTGGGTCCGCGTCGAATCGCCGCGCGGCCACGTGGTGGTGCGCGCGCGGGTCAGCGAGATCCGCGAAGGCGCCGTGTTCCTTCCCTTCCACTACGGCACCTGGGACGAGGACCCCGGGAGCCACCGCTGGCCGCGCGCCGCGAACGAGCTGACGATCACCGCGTGGGATCCGGTGAGCAAGCAGCCCTATTTCAAGGTGGCGAAGGTCAAGCTCCTCAGGGTGGCCGCGAGCGGCGGGGTGCCCTCTCCCGCCCCGACGACGGGGGCCGCGGCGCCCGCCCCGGGCGTCGTCGTGCCGCCCACGGTGGGCGGTCCGGCGGCCGAGGAATCCAACCCAAGGCCAGGCGGCTGAGCGAGAGGAGGCCGAGTTGCTCCTGGGAAACGCGCTCCACAGGCTCCACGAGGCCGAGGCCAATCTCGGGGAGTCGTTCCGCGCCGCGGCCGAAAGGCACGCAGACCGCCTCGATATCGCCCATCTCTGCCTGCGCTTCGCCGCGCAGTGCGAGCGCCGCGCCGAGGGGCTGCGGCCGTTCGCCCGGAAGCACGGCGTGCGCCTCGCGGGGGCGCTGGAGCGCCGGATCGGCGAGGAGCTGCGGAGCGGCGCGCGCCGCGCCCTCGCCAAGGTGCGCCCTCGGACGGGCGTGGCCGGCGCCGAGCTGTTCGCCGACCTGCGGCGCCTCTACCCCATGGCGCACGACTGCGAGATCGGCTGGGTGCTCCTCGGCGAGGCGGGGCACGCTGCGCGCGACGAGGGGCTGAAGGCGTTCGCGGAGGCGGCGCTCCCGGAGAAGCAGGTGCAGATCCGGTGGATAAGGACGACGCTGCGCGAGAGCGCCGTGCAGCTCCTCGTCTTCTCCTGATCTCCGCGCTGCTCAGTCGAGCGGCACTGGCAAGGAGGCCGCGGCGACCAGGTAATCGCGCGCGCCGACACCGCGCTCCTGCGCGAGGGCGAGCGGGACGGGCCGGTAGAGCAGCGTGGCGGTGACGTTCGCGGCCGCCGAGCAGCCCGAGGGGATCGCGAAGCCGTGCGACGTCACAGCGACGCTCCCCGGCGCGATGCGGTTGTCGCTGGCGATGTCGACGGCGCGGTGCTGCGGCGCGTGCCGCGCGCCCGCCGGATCGACGAGCACCTTGGCGAAGGTGTAGCCCGCGGCCCCGGCGAACGCGGCCGCGGGCTGGCCGTCCGTGGCCGGCGAGGCGAGGGGCGCGCCGAGGTAGACGATATCCCCGTCCTGCGCGGGGATCGCGCCGCTCAGGGTGATCGCGCCGCCCCCCGCGGCGACCACCCGCGCCTCGCCGACCGGCGCGCGGATCTCCAGGCCCTTGTCCGCGGCGTCGAGCGACGGGTCCGCGAAGCGGCCGATGCCGGTGTACTCGTCGTAGACGCCGGTCGGGCGGACGATCCGCACCACGTCGCCCGCTCTCGCGCGCGCCGCGCCCTCCTCCCAGGCGAGCCGGGCGCCCGTCAGGGCCGCGCCCTGGCCCACGCGCGCCTCCGCGAGCGCGCCGCCGGTGTCGTTCACGGTCATGCCGCTCGACGGCGCAAGGGGCGCGCCGCACGCCTCCGCCGTGACGAGGAGCACGAGCGCGCGCATCGGCTCCCCGGTCGGGACGGCGTGGCCCGCCGCGCCGCCGGCCAGGGAGACCGTGACCGCGAGCTCGCCCGGCGCGGCCGAGGCGTCGATGCGGACGTCGACCGCGCCCTGGATGAGCCGCGGGGAGCCCTCCAGCGGGCCGCGGAAGAGGTGGGAGCGGACCGTCCCCGCCGGGCGGACGAAGCCGAGCGAGACGCTCGCGTTCGCCTCGTTCGTCACGTCGAGGCTGCTCTTCAGCGAGAGGACCCCCGGCATGTGGCAGGCCTGGCACTGCGAGGCCGGGCGGTTCCAGGAGCTCGCTGCCCACTCGGAGAACGTCTGATGGATCGGGAGCCCGCCGGGCCAGCGGACCGGATCGAGCGCCGCGCCCGGCAGGAGCGCCGCCTGCTTCTGCTCGTGGCAGCCGCCGCAGAGCTCCGAGGACGAGAACTTCGGCTGGTAGCTGCCGCCCATGAACCTGTTCGGCACGTCCGGCCGCGGGCCGAACATCACCTCCAGGAGCCTCGATGAAGGGTCGGGAGAGCTCCTCTCCTGCGGGCGCTGGACGATCAGGGCGCCGGCGACCCCGGGCGGCTTGCTCAGATCGACGTCGCGGATCTTGTGGCAAGCGTCGCAGTGGTCGCCCTTCTCGAACGCGATGCCGCTGGCCTCGAGGAGGTCTCGCCCGCCCGCGGGGCCGTCGATCCCCGCGGCATGGCAGTCGGCGCACGCGCCGAAGGCCGCCGGTCGCGCGGCCTCGGGCAGCGCGGGATCGTCGCACGAGGGCTGCGCTCCCCCGCCGCAGGACGTGTTGAGATCCGGCAGCACGCCGCTCCCGAGATAACACCGCATCGCGGCGGTCCCCTCGCTCCCGGGGACGCGGCCGGCCTTCCAGCGCCCGCCCGCGGCGCTGCACGAGGCCTCGTCCGTGTGGGCCATCGAGACGCCGGCGTAGATGGCCTGGAGGAGCGGGCTTTTGGCCGACCGCGCGTGCCCCGACTCGAGGAACTGGGCAACGAGCGTCGTGTGGCAGTGATCGCAGAACCGCGTCGAGTTGTGCGGGTCGCCGTCGCCAGGATCGCCGTAGGTGTAGCCGAGCGCGTTGTCCGGCGGCGACGCGCGGCGAATGGCGATCTCCACCGGCCCGTCGGGCACGACCTCGAACTCGATGCCGTCCGTCCGATATCCGATCTTCGCCGCGACCACGGTCGGCTGGCCCGGGATGTCCCGCGTGATCTCGATGGAGAACGCGCCGTCCGGGCCGGTCACGAGGGCCGGCTCCCCGCCGGCCTGCATCACGATGGCGCCCTCGAGCGGCGCCGCGCCGTCGGTGACGACGCCGGTCACCGTGAACACGCGCGGCAGCTCCTCCAGGGCGCCTCCAAAGCCCGTGGCCGCGCTCACGTACGTGGTCGTCGTCACAGGGTGCGCGCCGGCGCCCTGGCCTCCGCCGCCGTGGCCGCCCGGCGGCGGCGCCTCCGAGCACGCGCCGCCGAGCACGCAGGCGGCGAGCGCCGCCGGAAGCGTGGGTGATCGTGGCCGGGTCAGGGTTCGCGCCGCCGTTCGCATCCCGGAGGATCGCCACGGTAAACCCGGCTCGACCGACTGTCGACGGCGAGAGGCTACCGCGACAGCAGGAGCTCCGAGGACGGAGACTCCGGCGCTCCGGCCTTCGAGGGCTGCGCGACCGGTCGCTGCTGCGGCGAGGACGGCGGGACAACCCCCCACGACATCGGCCCCCGCGACGGCGGGGGCGCCGGCAGCAGGGGCTGCGTCGGCAGATCACCCAGCTCGGCCGCGCTGAGCTGCTGTGTGCTGCCGTCCCCGGACAGCGTGGTCTCCGTCGAGGCCGCATAGGCCTCGGCTTGCTCGAGGACCCGCACGAAATTCCCGCCCAGCAGGCGGAGGATGTCCGCATCCGAGTAGCCGCGACGGATGAGCTCCAGCGTGATGTTCGGGGCCCCGGCGCTGCCTGCGAGCCCCTCCTTGAGCGCCTCGTTCCCATCGAAGACGGAGCCGAGGGCGACATGCTCGATCCCCGCGACCTTCACCACGTGGTCGATATGGTCGATGATCCGCCACAGCGGCGGCGTTATCTGCCCTTCCTGGGTCCTGAGCTTCTCGATCTCCTCGCGGAGCGCCCTCGTGTCGCCCGGGAGCCTCTCGCCGAGCTCCTTGAGGTGCGCCCCGTACTTCTGCGCGAAGCGCGCCGACTGCTCCGCATACGCCTCGTCCAGGAAGAGCGCCCAGGAGTTCACCATGACGAGCCCGCCGTTCTCCGCGATCGCGCGCAGCATGTAATCGTCGAGGTTGCGGCGGCGGTGGCCGGCGGCGGGCATCGTGGAAGAGGTGATGATCGGCGCCCTGGCCACCTTCATGACGCCCTGGAACGTGCCGTCCGATGCATGCGAGACGTCGACCACCATGCCGATCCGTTGCATCTCGCGGACCACGGCCTCACCGAAGGGGGACAGGCCTCGGTCGCGCACATACCCGGGATCGAGCGCTCCTCCCGCGGAGCCTGCCCAGTCGTTCGTTGTCATGTGCGTGAGCGCCATGGTGCGGACGCCGAGGCGGTAGAACGAGCGCAGCGCGGGCAGGGAGTCCTCGATGGCGTGCCCGCCCTCGATGCCCATGATCACGGCGATCCTGCCTTCGCGCTCGGCGCGGCGCACGTCTTTCGCATTGCGCACGAGCGTCAGCGTCTCGCGGTGGCGCTCGATCTGCCGGTGGGTCGCCTCGATGAGATCGAGCGCGCGGCGCGCGGCGCTGCCGCCGAGCCGCGAGGACGAAGGCGGCGCGGACGCGCTGACGTGGATCGGGAAGAACGCGCCTGTGACGCCCGCCGCCTTGATCCTGGCGATCTCCTCGGCCATCAGCTCGTCGTCCTGGCTCACCTGAGCGAACGAGCCGCCGAGGAGCAGCGAGGGCACGCCGCTGTGGCCATCCACGAGGATCGCCTTGGCTTGCAGCCGCGCGGCCCGCTGCTCCGGCGTCTCGAGCCCCGGCGGGACCGCCGCGAGGTCGGGCGCCGACGTGTACCAGGGCCCGACGTCGTCGGCGGACGGCGCGACGACATCGGGCGCCGCGGCGGGCGCAGGGGAACGAACGCAGGCCGCGAGCGACGCGGCGGCGAGCAGCGCGAGCATTGGCGAAGTGCGCATGACCGGATCGTACCATGCGAGCTCGGCGGGAAAGCCAGCCATGACGGCGGCAGGATCGTGCGCCGGCGAGGCGAGGCAGCAGCGCCGCTCGGCACCGACATATCGGTCCTGGTGGTGGCCCCTGGCCTCGATGGAGCAGGATCTTGAACTGCCGGGGCGCCAAGCAAGCCGTGAGCGTGTTCTGTTCCTGGCGTCCCTGGCGGCTTGGCGGCTCATTTCTCGCTCGATCGACGAGCTCGGTGTCCTAGACTCGAACGAAAGACCCGATGTCGCTCCGACAGCGCGACTACATCCTCCGCATGATCGAGCAGCTCGCCGAGGCCATCGGCAGGGTCGCCGGGCTCCGGCGCGCCGGCCAGCTCGACGAGGCGGAGCTGCTCGTCCGCACAACGGCCGACGGGCTCTTCGGCCCGATGCGGGACATGCTCGACCGGCTCGACGCCGCGGGCGCGGCCACCCTGCTCGGCGACCACGAGAAGATCGGCGCGTACGCGGCGCTCTCCGCGGAGCAGGCCGAGATCCTCGAGCTCCGGGGCCGGGCCGCGCAGGCGCTCGCGGAGCGCAGGCGCGCGCTCGAGCTCTACCTCGAGGCGGTGAGCCGCGCGCCCGAGGGCAGCCCCCGCGCGCAGGAGGCCGCGCGCGCGCTCCTCGGCCGGCTGGACGCCGCGCGCCTGCCGGAGCGGTACCGCGCCCTCGCCGCGAAGCTCGGCTGATCGGGGCAGCGGGGCTCGCCTGCCGCGCGCGCTCGACCGCCGCGCGCGGGCTCGACCGAGGGCCGCGCTCCGCCGTGCGCGCTCCGCGGCGCGGTCCGCCGTGCGCGCCCCACGGCGCGGTCCGCCGCGCGCGCTGCGCTCCGCGCCGGATGCCGGGTTGCGGCCGCGCAAGCGCGCGACCATGACATGGGGAGCCCTGTGGAGACGCCCCCCTCGTCCGCCAGCTTCGCCGCGCTCGGTATCGCGCCTGCCCTCCTCGATGTGCTCGCCGAGCTCGGCTATGAGGAGCCCACGCCCATCCAGCGCGAGGCGATCCCGCACCTCCTGACCGGGCGCGACCTGCTGGGGCAGGCCGCCACCGGGACCGGGAAGACGGCCGCGTTCGCGCTGCCGCTGCTCCAGCGCCTCCAGATTGGCGGCGAGCCGCCCCGCGTCCCCGAGGCGCTCGTGCTCGTTCCGACCCGCGAGCTGGCCATGCAGGTGGCCGAGGCGATGCACCGCTACGGCCGCCGGCTCGGCGTGCAGGTGCTGTCGGTCTACGGCGGCCAGCCCTTCGGGCAGCAGCTCCGCGCGCTCCGCCGCGGGGTCCATGTCGTCGTGGCCACGCCGGGCCGGACGCTCGACCACATCGGGCGCGGCACGCTGGCGCTCGACGGCATCCGCACGGTCGTGCTCGACGAGGCCGACGAGATGCTGGACATGGGCTTCGCCGAGGCGCTGGAGGAGATCCTCTCGGCCACGCCGGCGGCGCGCCAGACCGTGCTCTTCTCCGCCACGCTGCCCCCGCGGATCGCCGCGATCGCCGGCCGGCACCTGCGCGAGCCGGTGCGGGTCAAGATCGCGGGCGAGAAGGCGGCCCCCGGCGAGCTCCCCCGCGTCCGCCAGACGGCGTACATCGTGCCGCGGGCGCACAAGTCCGCCGCGCTGACCCGGGTGCTCGACATGGAGGACCCGTCGTCGGCCATCCTCTTCTGCCGCACCCGCAACGAGGTCGACGAGCTGACCGAGGCGCTGCGCGCCCGCGGCTACGAGGCCCAGGCGCTCCACGGCGGGTTCTCGCAGGAGCACCGCGATCGCGTGATGGCCCGCTTCCGCGCCGGCACGGCCGAGCTGCTCGTCGCCACCGACGTCGCGGCGCGGGGGCTCGACATCGAGCATGTCTCGCACGTCATCAACTACGACGTCCCCTGCGCCCCCGAGGTGTACGTCCACCGCATCGGCCGCACGGGGCGCGCCGGCCGCGAGGGCGCGGCGATCACGCTGGTCGAGCCGCGCGAGCACTACCTGATCCGCAACGTCGAGCGGCTCACCGGGCAGCGCATCGAGGCCGCCACCCTCCCGACCGTGGCCGATCTGCGCGCGCGGCGCCTGGAGCTGACGCGCGCCTCGCTGCGGGAGGCGCTGATCGAGGGCGGCGCCGAGCGGTTCCGGGTCGTTGTCGAGGGGCTCGCGGACGAGTTCGACGTGATGGACATCGCGGCGGCGGCGGTGAAGCTCGCCCACGACGCGACGGAGGGGGACCGGGAGGAGGACGAGGCGGAGATCCCGTCGTTCCGGCCGCCTCCGCGCGGGCCGGAGCGCGCCCGCGACGACCGCGCGCCGCGCGGCCCCGCGGGGGCGCGTGGGCGCCCGGGCGAGGCGCAGGCGCGGCCGCGGCGGGAGGGGCGGGAGACCGACGGCAACGTCGCCCGGCTGTACATCAGCGCGGGGCGCGCCGCGGGCATCCGGCCGGCCGATCTGGTCGGCGCCATCGCGAACGAGGCGTCGCTGAGCTCCCGCGACATCGGCGCCATCGAGATCGCCGACGGCTTCTCCACGGTGGAGGTCCCGGCCGACGCGGCGGACGCCGTCATCGAGGCGCTGCGCGCCACACGGCTGAAGGGCCGCAAGGTCCAGGTCCGCCGGGATGACGCGGGGTCCCGCGATCCGCGAGGCGGGGCGGCCGAGACGCGCGGGGGCGTGACCGAGGCCCGCGGCGGGGCGGCCGAGGCCGGGCCGCGCGCCGGCTCAGCCGAGACCCGGGACGGCGCGGCGGGCATGGCGCCCCCGCGGCGTCGCCCTCGGTCCTGAGCTCCACGGAGGCCTCGGTCAGGATCCCTGTGGGATCCCCCCGCACGCACACTCAGCTCGGCGTGCCGTGGGAACCGCCAGGGACAGGCGAAGGCGCGCCGGGGTGTCCCTGAGCCTTCACCTCGTGTCGCTGGAGGCTGCCTCTGCGTCCCTGAGGGGGACGCTTCCTGTCCCCGTCATGGGCCGCCGTGTCCCTGGTTGCAATCCCGCAGTCGACCTAGATGCTTTTCTCGTGTCCCTGGCGGCACTCCACGCGTCCCTGGCGGCACTCCACGCGTCCCTGGCGGTTAGCGCGCCGCGCCGCCCAGGTCGCCAGGCTCAATCGGCGGTGGTCTTCCGCCGCTGGAACTGCGCGAACAGCGTAGCGCGGACGTCGTCGTGCAGCGGCTCGCCCGGGAGCCCCTGGAGCGCGTCGATCGTCAGATCCATCTGCTTCAGGTAGGTGCGGCACCTGTCGCACCACGCGAGGTGCCGCGCGCAGCCCTCCTCCTGCTCGGAGGACAGCTTTCCCTCGCTCCGGTCGGTGATCATCTCGGTCAGCTGACAGCATGTGACGATCATGCGCGCTCACCCCTCGTCATGTAGCGCTCGAGCGCGGCCCTGAGCTTCGATCGGCCACGGTGCAAGAGGACCCGCTGGTTCGCCTCGCTGATACCCAGGATCTCGCAGACCTCGTCGGAGGGACACCCCTCCACGTCGCGCAGGAGGACCACGGCGCGCTGTCCAGGCGCCAGCGTCTCGAGCTCTCGCTGCAGCAGGGCGCCCATCTCCTTGCGCAGCAAGAGCACCTCCGGGCTCTGCTCCGTCCACGGAACAGGTGGAGTCGACCAGTCACCGGTGCTGTCGAATCGGGCCGGATCGACCGCCGGCTCGCTGCCCAGATCCCCGTCCTCCAGCCAGGAGACAGGGACCATGCGCTTCTCCCGGGTGCCCAACGTCCTGGCGCGGTTCGTCAGGATCCTGAACACCCATGTCTTCAGCGCGGAGCGCCCCTCGAAGCGCACGAGCCCATCGAAGATCGCCGCCCAGGTCTCCTGGACGACCTCCTGCGCGCCCGCGGGACCGGCGACCGCGCGGGCGAGCCGGAGCATGGGTGTGTGGAGCTGGGTCACGAGCTGCTCGAAGGCCTGCTCGTCCCCCGCGAGCAGCCGGCGGACGAGCGCGATGTCGTCCGCCGACGCCGCGCATGCGGGCGCAGCCGCGCCGCCCGGCGCGAAGAGCGGGCCTACCTCGGCCGATGCGCGCTGCGCCGTTGCGGCCTGTTTGCCGTCGGCGGCGGCCGAGGGGTCGTGGGACACGCGGAGCACGGTATCACGCCGCCGAGCCCCGCATCAATCGACGCGGCTCTACGCAGCTCCGGAGCGGCTCGCCCCGCGGAGGCTCCGGAGCGGCTCGCCCCGCGGAGGACGACAGCCGCCACCCGGTCAAAGCGACGTCAGCGCATCCGCGACCTCCTTCGGCTTCGTCAGGAAGGGGGCGTGGCCCGCGTCGATCGAGATGACCCGCTCGCAGGGCAAGGCCGTGTACTGCTGCTTCTGCTCTGCAGGGCTGATGGCGAGATCCTTGAGCGCCTCGATGTAGACCCGGGGGACCCTCCCCCACCGCTCCTCCGTGACATGGATCGGCTCGTCGAACGGCTTCGCGGGCTCCTCGCGCAGGTGGCTCTCGAGCCGCGCGACGTCCTCCGGAGAGCAATCCTGGCAGAAGGCGTTCGCGGCCCACCCCTCCTTGAAGGTCAGCGTCGTGCCGTCGTCCGAAGCGGCCGCATACTCCTTGATCGCGGCCCCTTCGTCGTCGGCCCACTCCTGGCTCAGCGACTGGCCGTCTTTGAGCAGGAACGCGGTCAGGTACACGAGCTTCTTCACCTTGTCGGGCCGCTGCTCGGCGGCCTGGCTCACCACGGTGCCGCCCATGCTGTGGCCGACGAGGATCACGGGGCGCGAGGCGCTGTCGATGGCCTCCACCACGGCGTCTGTATAGGCCTGCAGGCCGGCGTCCACGACGGGCGTCTTGTCCTCGCCGTGAGCGGGGAGATCGAGGGCGATCACCTCGTTGCCGCCGGCCTCGAGGAGCGGCACCACCTTGTCCCATGCCCATGCGCCCACGAAGGCGCCGTGGACCAGAACATACGTGTTCTTGTCCGAGGGATGGGCCCCGCCGCCTCCCGTGCCCCCGTCCGTATCGCTGCCGCCGCAGCCGGGCAGCGCGGACGACATGAGCGCAGCGGCCGAGATCATGGTGGCAGACCGCAGGACCTTGCGAAGCAGACCGTTCATGGATGTCTCCTCATCGTCGCCAGGCTCTCCTCGAGCGCGACGTCATCGGTATTTCGACGTGCGATGGATGCGCGCGCCCCTGCGCCCGGGCGTGTCCCCGGCGCCGCGACGGCTATCCCGCTACCTGCACAGTCTCGGAGGGGGTCCGAACGTTACAGCCTGTTCGAGGAATCGTCCGGAGGGGGCCGGGGCCGCGTCCCGCCGCGGGACGGCGCCAGGCGCGGCGGCGCGGCGACCGCCAGCGCGCCCGGCGGACCTGGTGGCGATGGGCGTTCTGGGCTAGACGCGTCGCCATGCCCTCGGAGAGCGCCATTCCTGGCCGAGACGATCTCGTCGCCCGCGACCGCCGCTGCGTGATGCACCCCTACGCGGCGCCCCTCTCGAGCGCGCCGCTCTTCGCCGTCGAGCGCGCCGAGGGCGTCCGCCTCACCCTGACCGACGGCCGCGAGCTCATCGACGGCATGTCCTCCTGGTGGGCCGCCATCCACGGCTACGGGCACCCGGCGCTGACGGCGGCGATCAGCGCCCAGCTCGGGCGGATGAGCCACGTGATGTTCGGGGGCCTCACCCACGCGCCGGCGGTCGAGCTGTGCGAGGCGCTGGTGGCGCTCACGCCCGAGCCGCTGACGCGCGTCTTCCTCGCCGACTCCGGATCCGTGTCGGTCGAGGTGGCCATCAAGCTGGCTCTCCAGTTCTTCATCGCGCGCGGACAGCCGGAGAAGCGCCGCCTGGTCAGCGTGCTCGGCGGCTACCACGGCGACACGTTCGGCGCGATGGCGGTCACCGACCCGGTGAACGGCATGCACCACCTCTTTCGCGGCGCGCTCACGCAGCACCTGTTCGCCCCGGCGCCTGGTCCCGCGTTTGGCGCGCCGTGGTCGCCGCGCGCGCTC
Organism: Sorangium sp. So ce124; assembly: GCF_051525235.1. NCBI lineage: Bacteria > Pseudomonadati > Myxococcota > Polyangiales > Polyangiaceae > Sorangium > Sorangium sp. So ce124. The sequence continues at coordinate 1,041,476 of NZ_CP150312.1, read as the reverse complement.
GACAGCATGGCCGAGCTGCTCGAGCGGCACGCGCACGAGGTGGCGGCCGTCATCCTGGAGCCCGTGGTGCAGGGCGCCGGCGGGATGCGCTTTTACCACCCACGTTATCTGCGCGAGCTGCGCGCGCTCTGCGACCGGCACGACGTGCTGCTCATCCTCGACGAGATCGCGACCGGCTTCGGCCGCAGCGGGGAGATGTTCGGCTGCGAGCACGCGGGCGTCGCGCCGGACATCCTGTGCCTGGGCAAGGCCCTCACCGGCGGCACCATGACGCTTGCCGCCGCGCTCTTCACCGAGCATGTGGCCGAGACCATCTCCCGGGGCGAGCCGCGCGTCTTCATGCACGGCCCGACCTTCATGGGCAATCCGCTCGCCTGCAGCGCCGCGCTGGCCAGCATCCGGCTCCTGCTCGGCTCGCCGTGGCGCGCGCGCGTCTCGGCCATCGAGGCCCAGCTCCGCCGCGAGCTCGCCCCTTGCCGCGCGCTCGACGCGGTGGCCGACGTGCGCGTGCTCGGCGCCATCGGCGTGGTCGAGCTCAAGCAGCCGGTCGACATGGCGCGCGTGCAGCCGGCGTTCGTGGAGCGAGGCGTCTGGTTACGGCCTTTCGGGAAGCTGGTCTATACCATGCCTCCTTACATCATCGAGCCAGCCGAGCTATCGCGGATCAGCGAGGCGATCGTGGGTGTGCTGTCGGGGATCTGAGCCGCTGGACGGCGCGCCTCGGGTGAAGGGCGCCCTCGAATCGAACGCTGGACGCGCGCCTGGACACCGCGCCGTGCTAGCGTGCACGCGCAATCCATCGCTCCTGCGCACACGGAGCACCCACGATCACGGGAGATGCGAACATGACCAAGGGCGCGTGTCTTTGCGGGACGGTCCGCTTCGAGATCGACGGTCCGTTCCAGACCATGCTGAACTGTCACTGCTCGATGTGCCGCAAGTTCAACGGCACGGCGTTCACCACGGCCGTCGTCGCGCCGCTGCCCGGCTTTCGCTGGCTCGCCGGCGAGGACGCCATCCGCCCCTCCTGCGCGAGCGACCGCCGCTCCTTCTGCGGCACCTGCGGCTCGGCCACGCCGATGCTCCGCCCCGAGAGGCAGCTCGCCGTGCTCCATGCCGGCAACCTGGAGGGCGATCTCGGCATCGAGCCGAAGTTCCACCAGTTCGTCGGCTCCAAGGCGCCCTGGTACACGATCACGGATCCCCTGCCGCAGTTCGAGGAATGGCGGCCCGAGATGCAGGCGCCGGTCGTCTCGCGCCCCGTGGCCCCGCCGAAAGAGGGCGTCACCCAGGGGAGCTGCCTGTGCGGCGACGTGGCCTTCGAGTTCGACGGCGCGCCCCTCCGCATGGTGAGCTGCCACTGCACGCGCTGTCGCCTCGGGCGCAGCTCCGCGCACGCGACCAACGTCTTCGTCGCCCTGGACAGCTTCCGCTGGATCCGCGGTGACGCGCAGATCGCGAGCTACAAGGTGCCCGACGCGCGGTTCTTCACCGTCGCGTTCTGCAAGCGCTGCGGCGGCGCCGCCCCCCGTCTGTCACCCGAGCGCGGCTTCGCCGTGGTGCCCGCGGGCACGCTCGACACCGATCCCGGCATCCGCCCCGCAGCCCACATCTTCGTCGACTCCAAGGCGAGCTGGTTCCCGATCACGGATGCCCTGCCGCAGTTCGCCGAGTACCCGCCCCAGGCCTGACGCCGCGATCGAGCGATCGGCCACGGCACCTTCACCGCACGGGCGTCCTGAAACGCCCCCGTGCTCACGCGCGGTCACTCAAGTGCCCGGGCCCCGCCCGGCCCGGAGCGCGTCTCGCCGAGCGAGCAGCCATGTGTGCGCCTCGGCCTCCGTGTCGAAGAACTGCTGCGGGTAGGGCTGTCCTGTGATCATCTGCACGCCCTTCGCCAGGAGCGCCACGATCACGCGCATGGAAAAGCTCGCTCCGATCATCGCGACCGCATCGACGCGCGTGCTCCGCACCTCTTCCGTGACCGCCTTACGCGCCGAAGCGGAGATAGGGCCCATGTGACGCGCGTCGGCGAGCACCAGGACGTCACGGCCGCTCTCCGCCACGCGCCGGATCGCGCCGAGGACAGCGCGCACCCGGTCTTCCGAGACCTCGCCGTGGATCACCACCCGCACGATGCCGTCGGGGTCGTCACGAACATCGGAGCTCGCGTCCTTCAGGCCGAGATCGCTCATGCCGACCATGCTAGCGCCTCGGCTGCGCGGCGGGGTGCAACCTCTCACGGTCCGCCGAGCTCGGCTGGATGTCCGAGGCGAGCCCGACCGCCGCGAGCGCGCGGATGAACAGGAAGGCGAGGTCGTGCTGCCCGGGCGCCATCGCTTGCCGGGCGGCGCGCGGGAAGGCGTGGTGGTTGTTGTGCCAGCCCTCGCCGAAGGTCAGGACCGCCACCCAGCCCACGTTGCGGCTCCCGTCGCGGGTATCGAACGCGCGGCTGCCGAAGCGGGGCGCGTGACAGACGGAGTTTACCAGGTAGGTCGCGTGCATCCAGCACACGAGCGGCACGAAGAACACGAAGGGCACCGCGGCCCAGCCGAGGGCGAGACCCGCGAGCAGGACCGCCGCGACCTGCGGGGCGAAGCGCCAGCGGAGCAGCCACCGGTAGTAGGGATCGCCGACCAGATCGCGGCAGTATTTCTCCGGATCGCGGGGGTCGGTCGATCCATCGTCGAGGATCCAGCCGAGGTGGGCGTACCAGAGGCCGCGGCGCGGCGAGTGGACGTCGCCCTCGCGATCGGTGTGGGCGTGGTGCCGCCGGTGCGTGGCCACCCACGCGATGGGGCTGCCCTGGCCGCTGATCATCGCCACCGACACGAGCGCGTACTCGACCCATTTCGGGCAGCGGAACGCGCGGTGCGAGAGCAGCCGGTGCAGGCCGACCACGGTCGAGAGCTGGAGCGCCGCGTAGAGCGCGGCGGCGAGGGCGATGGAGCTCGCCCGGATCGGCAGGAGCAGCCCGAGGAGGGCGCCGGCGTGCACCAGGGCGAGGTAGGCGATCGCGACGAGGCGCGTGCGGCCCTTCATGGCGGATCCTCCCATGGCCTCACGCGGCCGCGCTGGAGCGGCCCGCCCGGCGGGGCCGGATCCGCGCGAGGCCGCGCGGATCCGCGCGGCACGACGACGCCTCGATGCGCTGCGGCTCGAGGCCGAGCTCCCGCATCTTCTCCTCGTCCCAGGCCTCGATCGGATCGCGCCCGGCGATGTAGCTGCGTGAGCGGTTGGCGAGCGAAGCGCGCAGGCTCATCACCTCGGGCGCCGACATGACGACACACGCCTTGTAGCGGGGCAGATCGCTCGTCATCAGCCGATTCCACACGTGGCGGCCCACGTTGGGGAGGCTCCCCAGCGCGCGGCTCAGGCGCTGGAAATGGTCGATCACCTCCGAGGGGTGCAGCCGTGGCGGGCGGTGGCAGAGGGTGTATCCATCGAGGTCCCGGCTGATCACCCCGGGAAGGAGCCGGCCCTCGGCCGCCACCTGCGCGAAGAAGGGCGTCTCCGGGTACGGGCACACGATCCCGAGGAAGGTCGGGCAGTGATCGCCGAGGTCGTGGAGGTACTCGGGCACCCGCTCGAGGTAGTCGTTGGTGTCCCCGTCCGCGCCCACGAGGAGCCCGAAGGAGAGGACGATCCCGCTCGCGAAGGCCCGCTGGATGACCTCCCTGACCTCGCTCAGCTTGTTCTGGCCCTTGTTCATCGAGCTGATCGACTCGGGGTTCAGCGACTCGAGCCCTGTGTACACGTAGCGGCACCCCGCCCGCCCCATGAGGCGGACCAGCTCCGGGTCGCGCAGCACGTTGAACGTGAGCGCGCAGCCCCAGATCTTCTTGAGGGGCATCAGCGCCTCGCAGAGCTCGCGCAGGTAGCGGGGCGAGCCTCCCAGGTTGTTGTCGAGGAAGCTGAACACATTGTTGGTCACCCCCGGGATGCGCTGGTTGAAGATCATCCGGTCGCGGATGTCCCGGATCACGTGGTCGATGGGGCGATAGCGATACTGTTCGTGCCCGGTCAGAACGCAGAAGTTGCAGGAGAAGGGGCAGCCGCGCGACGCCTCGATGCCGGGCAGGCGGACGAGGTTGTTCCGGTAATCGACAAGGTCGTAGCGGTAGGTGGGGATCTGCTCCGGGGGCACCGGCGGGAGCGCATAGACGGGCTGGAGCTCGCCCCGCTGGAAGTCGGCGATGAGGGCCGGGAGGTTGGCCTCCGGATCTTCCGCGACCACCGCGTCGAAATACTGCAGCGCGTCCGCGCGGAAATGGCTCGCGTGCCGCCCGCCGGCCACGGTGGTCATGCCTTTCCGCCGGAACAGCGTGGAGAGGACCTTGGTGTGCTCGTAATACGCGTGCAGGTACGAGAAGAACACGAGGTCCCAGTGGCGGTCGAGCGGGATGTCCGTCTCCTTCTCGTTGTAGAGCTCGATCTCGGCGTCGGGCGGGCACAGGGCCGCGAGCAGCTCGGGCACGGACGATTGCATGATCGAGCGCTCCTTGCGGAGCAGTCGGCTCGGGTGCGTATAGGTCGAGATGATTGCGATGCGCATCGAGGACACTCCTGGTTCAGTTCAGGACGTATCACACCCTCGAGGCAAGGAGGGCGAATACGAGGAAGCGGGCAGGAGCGCTACAAATACGCCCTACACGGGGCAGGGGTCAGTCCAGCGAGCACTCCACACGACATGAGGACACAAGAGAACCTCGATCGGCCCCCTGGATCCCCAGGCGCTAACCAGGCTCGTCCGGTCGCGCTCAGGGGCACGAACCCCACCCCCTCCATCGGTCACCAACGTGAACGTGAACGTTTACGTTTACGTGAACGTGAACGTGGTCGTGGTCGTGGTCGTGGTCGTGGTCGTCAACGGTAGACCGTGAACGACCACGACCACGACCACGTAAACGTTCAGAAGCAGTAGAACGCTGCGCGAATCTTGGTTAACGCCTAGGCCCGGGCCCACCACCCGTCATGGTCGCACAGACGAATCGCACGACAAATGTAATTCAAATCACAACCACCAGCAAGATCATCACTGAATCGAAACATCTCCTCGCGCAGCATCCGGAGCCCCCGGGGTCGGCCGTACTGGCCAGTTGCGATTTCATGGAGACGTGACATTCACAATGCACGTCCTGGCGTAATGTGAAAGTGGCCGCCGCTGTAGGCTTCGGCCATTTCTTGCAATCGTCTTCGAAGGCCAACAGGTGTCATCGTGCTAAAGTCATCCTTGTTCCCGCGCGCCCTCTCGCGCGCGGGGTATTCTCTCCTTCGGCGTGACCGCATTCGATGGGTGTCGGCCATGGCGCTCGCGACCGCCTGGGGCTGCGGCGGCTCGCCGGAGCCCGGTGAGCTCGGGACCGCCGAGCTCGGGACCGCCGAGCTCGCCGCCTCCCTCCCGAGCGGGCGCGTGGTCATCAGCCAGGTGTACGGCGGCGGGGGCAACGCGGGGGCCGTCTACACGCACGATTTCGTCGAGCTGTTCAATCGGTCGGACAGCCCGGTGTCGCTCGCGGGGTGGTCCATCCAGTACGCGAGCGCCACGGGCACGGGCGCCCTCGGGGCAACGACGACGCAGCTCACGGAGCTGCCCGCGATCACCCTGCAGCCCGGCCAGTACTTCCTCGTCCAGGAGGCCGCCGGCTCGGGCAGCGGCGCGCCGCTCCCTGCCGCCGACCTCGTCGACGCGACCCCCATCAACATGAGCGGCTCGGCCGGCAAGGTCGCCCTCGTCCGGCAGGCCGCGGGCCTCGGCTGCAACGGCGGCACCGCGCCCTGCTCGGCGGCCCAGGAGGCGCTGATCGAGGATCTGGTCGGCTTCGGCGGGGCGAGCTACTTCGAGGGCGCCGCGCCGGCGCCGGCGACCGCCAACGCGACGGCGTCGCTCCGGCAGGGCGCTGGCTGCCAGGACACGGGCAGCAACGTCGACGACCTCTCGACCGGGACGCCCACGCCCCGCAACACATCGACCGCGGCGCTCGCGTGCGGGGGCGACACCCCGCCGGCGGTCACCTCGACAGCGCCCAGCGACGGCGCGACCGGCGCCGACCCGGCCGCGAGCCTGAGCGTGACCTTCAGCGAGGCGGTCGTCGCGGCCGATGCCTTCGAGCTCTCCTGCGCGGGCGGCGCGCGCCCGATCTCGGTCAGCGGCGGCCCCCTCGCCTTCACGCTCACGCCGGCCGAGCCGCTCCCCCCGAGCACGGCGTGCCTCCTCGTCGTCCGGGCGAGCGGCGTGCAGGAGCAGGACCCGGGGAGCAACGGGACGATCGACCCCTTGCCCGCCGACGTGTCGGTCTCGTTCACCACGGCGCGGGCGGCGCAGGTGATCGCGATCCACGACATCCAGGGGCGCGCGCACCTGTCGCCCCATTCGGGCGCGGTCGTGAAGACGACCGGCCTCGTGGCGACCCTGCGCAGCAACGGCTTCACCGTGGAGTCGCCGGCGCCGGACGGCGATCCGGCCACCTCCGAGGGCCTGCTCGTCTTCACAGGAGCCGCGCCGTCGGTGAGGGTCGGCGACCTCGTCGAGCTCACCGGCGAGGTCACGGAGTACCGCGCCGGCTGCGCCGACCCGTGCACCCCCTCCCGCGGCAGCGCGTACCACAACCTGACCGTCACCGAGCTCTCCCGCCCGCAGATCACCGTCCTCTCGAGCGGCCAGGCGCTGCCGGCCCCGGTCTCGATCGGCTTCGCGCCCGGCGCGCGCCGTCCCCCGACACAGACCATCGAGGACGACGTTAGCGGCAGCGTCGAGGCCGCGAACGGCTTCGACCCCGGGTCCGACGGCATCGATTTCTGGGAGAGCCTCGAGGGCATGCGGGTGAGCATCAACGCCCCGGCCGTCGTGGGCCCCACCCGCGAGTTCCCGAGCTCCGGGACCGCGGAGATCGCGCTGGTCCCGGGCGACCGCGACGCGGCCACGGGCGACGCGGCCGGCCTGCGCAGCGCGCGCGGGGCCGTCGTCGTCAGCCCCGGCGACTTCAACCCCGAGCGGATCCTGCTCCAGGTGCCCCTGCGCGCCTCGGCGCCCGCGCTGGACGTGGGCGCCACGTTCGCCGGGCCCATCGTCGGCACGGTCGACTACAACTTCGCCAACTACAAGCTCCTGCCGGTCGACGAGGCGCTCCCCGCGGCGACCTCGACGCTCTCGCGCGAGGTCACGTCGCTCGGACCGCGGACCGCCGACGACCTCGACGTGGCCGCGTTCAACGTCGAGAACCTCGATCCGGGCGATCCCCAGGAGAAGTTCGATCGCCTCGCGCGGATCCTCGTCGACAACCTCGGCAGCCCCGACCTCGTCGCGCTCGAAGAGGTCCAGGACAACAGCGGCCCGACCAACAATGGAGTGGTGGACGCATCGACAACGTTCGCGCGGCTCATCGCCGCGATCGCGGCCGTGCCGGGCGGGCCCAGCACCTATCGATTCCGCAGCATCGATCCGACCGACGGCACCGACGGCGGGGAGCCCGGCGGCAACATCCGCGTGGGCTTCCTGTTCCGGACCGACCGCGGGCTCGAGTTCGTCGATCGCCCGGGCGCCGGCGCCCTGACGCCGAACGAGGTGCTCGGCGGCGCGGGCGGCGTGTCGCTGCGCTACAGCCCGGGCCGCATCGACCCGGACAATCCGGCCTTCGCCAGCAGCCGCAAGCCGCTTGCAGGCGAGTTCCGCTGGAACGGCCAGCCGCTGTTCGTCGTGGCCAACCACTGGAACTCCAAGGGCGGCGACGAGCCGCTCTACGGGCGCTTCCAGCCCCCGACCCTCTCGAGCGAGGTCCAGCGGCGGCAGCAGGCCGCCGTGGTGGCCGGCTTCGTGCGGCAGATCCTCGACAGCGATCCTTCCGCCAACGTCGTGGTCCTGGGCGACCTGAACGACTTCCAGTTCTCGGCGCCGCTCGGCATCCTCAAGGACGCCGGGCTGACGACGCTCATCGAGACGCTCCCGCCGGAGGAGCGCTACACCTACGTGTTCGACGGCAATGGCCAGTCGCTCGACCACGTGCTTGTCAGCGCCAGCCTGGCCGGGCCGAAGCTCGTGGGCTTCGACGTCGTCCATGTCAATGCGGAGTTCGCCGATCAGGCCAGCGACCACGACCCCGGCGTCGCGCGCTTCCGCATCGCGCCCGCGCCGGACATGGATGGCGACGGCGTCCCCGACGCGAGCGACAACTGCCCGGCTGCCCCCAACGCCTCCCAGGTGGACTCGGACGGCGACGGCGTCGGCAACGCCTGCGACCTCGTGTGCGTCAGCCTGCGGCGCGGCGCGTTCGGCGGCGTGCAGGACTCCTTCGTCGAGGGCCCCACGACGGGCTGGGCGTACGGCGCGTATCCCTACCTCATCACCAGCGCCAGCGCGGTCCAGCCGGCAACGGCGGTCCTCGCCTACGATCTGTCGTTCATCCCGGAAGGCTCCAGCGTGATCTCGGCGACGCTATCGCTGTCCTATGCCTGGAAGCCCGCGGGCAGCGTCGTGACCGTGCACAGCGTGAACGGCGCCTGGGAGGAATCGACGCTCCATGGAGGCGGGTTCAGCGGATACAGCCCGGCCGTCGAGGCCTCCCTCACCACGCTGGCGCAGACCGACGCGTTCGTCACCGCCGATCTGACGTCCCTCGTGCAGGGCTGGGTCGACGGCGCGCAGCCGAACCACGGTGTCGCGCTGGTCGACGGGAGCAACAGGACCGACTTCCGCGCGAGCGAGTATCCCGACGTCGCGCGCAGGCCGAAGCTCGACATCTGCTATCACGCAGCCGAGTAGCCCGCCGGATCGACGGCGCGTGCCCGCCCGATCGCCCTCGGTGACATCCCTCAGCGGCCGCGCCGCCCGCGGCGCGGACCATGAGATCGGGATCGTTGCACACGAGAGGCCCGCTCACCGCGATATCGAAGTCCTTCCCGTCCTCGGTGAACTCCCACCTGTAGACGTTCCGGCTCGTGATCTGCCGGTAGTTGATGCACGCGTGCGCGTGCAGGTCGCGCGGGTGCTTCGGCTTCCCGCGCGCGGAGAGATACGCGGGCGACCCCACGACGGCGACGCGCTGTTCCTCGCTGACGCGGACCGCGATCATCTCGCTGTCGAGCGTCTCGCCGAGGCGGATGCCCGCGTCGAACCCTTGCGCGACGATGTCCGCGAGCCTGTCCTCGATCGCCACGTCGACGCGGATCGCCGGGTAGGCCGCGACGAACGCTCGTCCTGGATCATGAAGCGCAGCTTAACACCCCATGCAGATTCACCCCGTTTTTCGGCGCAGCGCCGCGACGTAGGCTCCCCGTCGAAGGCAGAGGAGAGAGACCCATGAGCACTGCAAACGACGGCTCCAAGGTCTGGTTCATCACCGGCGCGTCCTCCGGCTTCGGCCGCGAGATCGCCGAGGAGGCGCTCCGGCGTGGCGACTCGGTCGTGGCGGCGGCGCGCGGCGTCGACGCGCTCGCGGGCCTCGCGGCGGAGGCGCCGGGGCGCGTCGAGGTCGTGAAGCTGGACGTCACGAAGCCCGATGACATCCGCCGCGGCGTCGCGGCGGCGCTCGCGCGCTTCGGCCGGATCGACGTGCTCGTGAACAACGCGGGCTACAGCCTTGTCGGCGCGGTCGAGGAGACGAGCGAGGAGGAGCTCCGCGCCGCGATGGAGGCGATGTTCTTCGGCGCCGTGGCGCTCACCCGCGAGGTGCTGCCGCACATGCGCGGCCGCAGGAGCGGCGCGATCGTCCAGATCACGAGCATGGGCGGCCTCACGACGGGGCCCGGCTTCAGCGCCTACTGCGCCGCGAAGCACGCGCTCGAGGGGCTCTCGGAGTGCATGGCCGCCGAGCTCGCGCCGCTCGGCGTCCGCGTCCTCATCGTCGAGCCGGGCGCGTTCCGCACGCGCCTCTTCGGGGGCGCCTTCCGGTCCATGCCGGCGCTCGACGCCTACGCGCCCACCGTCGGCGCGACGCGCGCGTACGCGGCCGGGTCCGACGGATCGCAGCCGGGCGATCCGGCGAAGGCGGCGCGCGCGATCGTCGATGCGCTCGGGCTCGACCCGCTGCCGCTCCGCCTGCCGCTCGGCGCCGACGCGGTGAGCGGCATCCGCGCGAAGCTCGCCCGCGTCGCGGCCGACGTCGACCGCACCGAGGCGATCGCGCTCGACACCACGGTCGACGGCGGGGCGGGCGGCGCGGAAACTTCCTAGAACCCCAATCACGTTGTTCAAGCGAGGAATGAGTCGCCAGGTCGCCATAAGACGCCATACGACCAAATATCCTGGCGTCTTATGGCGCCTTGGCGGTTCGATCGAGGCCACTTACAGCAATGGTAAGCTGAATATCACCGTCTCGGACGCAGGGACGTCGATCCAGTTCTCGGTGACCATCGAGGCGGCCACGGGTGAAGGTGGCGGGCCCACGCCGGCGCTCTTCAGCGTCGGCGCGTCGGCGCCGGCCGGCGTGGCGACGATCGATGATGGCAGCGTCGGCGGCAGGACGAGGACATTCCCACGCTGCATCGAGGCCGCCTCAGGCTTGTCCCCCGCCTCGGGGCCGGCGCGTCACTTCGCGTTGGCCGCGCCAGCGCGCCGCAGCACCTCGGCGCGCTCGGCGTCGGTCGGCTCGCGCTGGCAGTCCTTCCCGGCGCTCTGCAGGACATCGAGCTGGCGGACGAGATCCTGAGGATCCACGCTCAGGCACCCTTCCTCGAACTCGGAGCACTCGGCGACCGAGAGCGCCGTCCCCGCGACATAGCGGCAATCGGGATCCCCGGGCGGATACCTCAGGAAGGTGGAGGCATTCGTGAGGAGACACGCCTCGTCCGAGGGTGTGTTCGCCTTCTTGCAGCGCGCGGCGGCGAGGCGCGCCATCCGGTCCAGCTCGGCCGCCGGATACATGGGGATCCGGGGGCGAGCGGGCTCGGCGCTCGCGGCGCCGACGGCCCGCGGGCCCGCGGCTGGCTGCGGCGCTCCGGAGCACGCGCTCGCGAGGAGCGCGCACGCGGAGGCGAGGACGAGCAAGGACCCCCCAGGCCTCATGGAGCGACAAGTACCATACCCGCTCCATCGCCCGCAACGCAGCGAGGTTCCTCCGGCGCTCGCCGTCCCGCCGTGCGCGCTCCCGCCCGCCGTGCGCGGAGACCACGACGGCGCGCCAGCCGGCGCGCGCGTGGCTCGAGACGTGGGCAGACGGGGGCGGCGCGGCGAGGTAGAACCAGGCGCAGTGAACAGGGAGAGAACCGTGGCCACCGCGAAGCCCACCCGGAACGATGTGCAGGGCGCCCTGGAGCTCGCGGTGTTCGCCGGGGGCCGCGTGACGCGGCACCCGCTGCCGGCCGAGGGCCGGGTGTCGCTCGGCCGGTCGACGGAGAACGACGTCCCGATCGACGACAGCTCCGTCTCGCGCCGGCACGCGATCATCCACCTCGGCCCGCCCATCGCGATCGAGGACCTCGGGAGCGCGAACGGGACCCGCCTCCGCCGCGAGCGCAGCGCCGGGCCGACGACCAAGCTCGTCGAGCTCCAGCCCGAGCAGGGCAAGACGATGGAGCTCTCGGTCGGGGACGCGGTGAACCTCGGCTCGACGCTGATCGTGATCCTGCCGCGCGAGGGCGCCCCGAGCGCGGCGCCGGGCCAGGGGGGGCAGGGCCACCCCATCGTGCTCGACCCGGCCATGGAGCGGCTCTACGCGCTGGCCGAGCGCGTGGCCGGCGCGCCGATCACGGTGCTCTTGCTCGGCGAGACGGGCGCCGGCAAGGAGGTGCTGGCCGAGCACATCCACCGGCGCTCGCCGCGCGCGCAGGGGCCCTTCGTGCGGCTCAACTGCGCGGCGCTCTCGGAGTCGCTCCTCGAGAGCGAGCTGTTCGGCCACGAGCGGGGCGCGTTCACGAGCGCGGTCCAGACGAAGCCGGGCCTCCTGGAGACAGCCGAGAAGGGCACGGTGCTGCTCGACGAGGTGGGCGAGCTGCCGCCCGGCATCCAGGTGAAGCTCCTGCGCGTGCTCGAGGAGCGGAAGGTGATGCGCGTCGGGGGGCTGAGCCCGCGGCCCATCGACGTGCGCTTCATCTCGGCCACGAACCGCGACCTGGCCGCCGAGGTGAAGCGGGGCGCTTTCCGGGAGGATCTGTTCTTCCGGCTGAACGGCATCGCGCTGACGATCCCGCCGCTCCGGGCGCGCATCTCCGAGATCGCGCCGCTCGCTCGTTCGCTCGCGGATCGGACCGCGAGCGCGCTCGGGCGCCCGGCGCCGGCGTTCGCCCGCGAGACGCTCGCCGCGCTGGAGGCGCACGGCTGGCCCGGCAACATCCGCGAGCTGCGCAACGTCATCGAGCGCGCGGTCGTGCTCTCCGGCGGGGACACGCTGCTCCCGGAGCACCTCCTGCTCGACGCCGCCGCCGCGCTGCCGCCCGTCGAGGCGCGCCCCGCGCCGGCGCCGGCCGAGCCGCGCCCCGCGACGGCGCCCGAGGCCGCCGCGCCGGCCGGCACAGTCCCTCCGGCCGAGGGCGCGGGCGGCCTGCGGGGCGAGCTCGACGCCATCGAGCGGCGGCGGATCGTCGACGCGCTGGAGCAGTGCGCGGGGAACCAGACGCAGGCCGCGGCGCTCCTCGGCATGCCCCGCCGCACCTTCGTGGCCCGGCTGAGCGCCTACGGCATCCCGCGGCCACGCAAGGGCAAGGCCACGCGCTGACGCGCGCCGGGGACGCAGGGCCTCACTTCGCGCCGAGGAGCTTCAGCAGCTCTGCCCGCTCGGAGTCGGTCGGCTCGCGATTGCAGTCCTTGCCGGCGGTCTGCAGGGCCGCGATCTGGTGGTCGAGATCCTTCGCGTCCACGCTCTGGCAGCCCTCCTCGAAATCGGAGCACTCGGCGACGGACAGCGCGGTCCCCGACACGTAACGGCAATCCGGATCCTCGGGCCTGTATTTGAGGAATGGTGTGGCCTCGGTGAGGAGACACCCCGAGTCCGAGGGCGCATTCGCCTTCTTGCAACGCGCGGACGCGACGCGGGCCACCCTGCGCAGCTCTTCTACCGGATAGCGGCGGCTCCGGGGACCGGCAGGACCCGCCGCAGCGGCGTCGTCGGCCGGGGCCGCCGGCTGAGCGACGGCCACCCCCGGGGCAGCACCCCCCACGCTCTGCGGCGTCGAGGGCGAGGGCGGCGAAGAGGAGGCGCACCCACAGGCGAGAAGCGCGGCAACTGTGATGAGATGAATTCCCCCAACCTTCATGGGCAACACATATCACACCTTGCCTCTCCCCTTCAATGCAGAGTGCACCCTCCGAGCGCCGATCCCAGGTATCGAGCATGAATGAATATTTACAGCAACAGCACCCGGCCAGAATTCCAGCAACAGCGCACCTTCGGAAGAGGAGGTGAGGTCCACGCCCGGGAAGGCTGTCGAGGATGGGCCGCGCGGCGCTCGCACAAGCGCCGCTCGCGCAGGTCTTGCTCAACTCGAGCGAGGGTGACTCGACCTGCCGCGCCGGGACGCGACAGCGCCACGGATCCGGCCTGATTCCTCGTTTCCTCGCGGTGGCACGACGCCTGCTGAAAGGCAAAGCGCCGCGCGCTGCGCCGCTATCTCGGCAGGAGAGCGCGCAGGCACACCTCGAAGGGAGCTCTATCATGATGCGTGCATTGTTTGCTTCGTTGTCCTTCTCGTTGCTCGCTGGCTGCGCCGTGACGCCCGCTGGAGAGTCGGCCGCAGAGGATCTCGTCCAGGAGGACGTGGACATCGACGCTGCGGAGGGAGAAGTGGACGGCGCCGCGCTCGCCCTCTCCTCGGCGGTGACGTTTCAGGCAGAGACGCCGTTCTACATCCCGCCGCGCGTCGGCGGCGATGCCGACTTCGGCGGGCACGGGCCGCGCACCTCTCTGGAAGTGGAGCTCCACGTCTTCAATGGCAATGAGGTCTGGGCGTCCGTCCATATCGACGCCATCGAGACGAAGAGCGACTGGACGCGCGCCGAGGGGACCGGCTGGTTCCACCTCTACACCGCGCCCCGGGAGATCACCGGCATCCTCAGCCCGACGTACTTCGAGCACGAGTACCTCGACACGAACCACAGCCACGACCTCTTCTCGTTCTCGACCGGCAACCTTGTCTCGCTGCTCGACTATGTCGGCGACACGAAGGGCAACGAGGCGGGGACCAGGACCGGCGTCCAGGTCTTCTTCCAGCCCATCACCGTGGGTCTCCTGTGAACCCCCGGCGCGAGCGCACGCCCGGCGAGGTCCGCCCCTCCGGATGTCGCGCTCGCGCCGGACGAGCCGGCTACCATTCCCTGTTCCACACACGAGACGAGGAGTTCATCAAGCCATGAGCATTGGATCAAGCACGGGCGACCTGGGGATCACGAGGGGAGACCTCCTGCCGAAGGGGACGGATGAGCCGCGCCGGACGCAGATCCCCATCGACTCGAAGCTCCGCTTCTTCGAGACGAGCACCGGGACCTCGCTCGTCCAAGTGGCCGTGACGGGCTTGACACCCCCCGGCGGGTACGTCGCGAAGACGGAGTACTGGTCGAGGCTCGCCCCCTTCAAGTCGAGGGCGATCACCCTGGTCTCGTCCGGGTTCACGAACCGCCCGGGAACGCCGGACTACCCCAAGGAGTTCCGGGACTGGCTCGTCGGGGGCAGCGTCCTCTCGACGAGCCAGGAGGCGTCGGGGCAGCAGTGGACTCAGGGCATCTACCAGCCGACCTCTCCGGCCAGCGCGCTCTACTGGGCCGTCGATCCAGACGGGCCGATCGGGCGCCGGATCGGCCTCCTCGTGGAGCTCGGCAGCGCCGGCGAGCTGCGCAACGCGATCTGGTACAAGATGGAGCGGCCCCAGAGCGGCCTCGTCTTCCAGAACACCCCGAGCAAGGTGAGCTTCGCGCAGCTGTTCGTGGGGGATACGCCGTCGATCGATCCGCGCGACATCGACCCTCAGAGCGCCTGGTACTACTACCATGGCGTGATGAGGCCCGCGTGAGCGGCCCGCGCGCTTGACGCCTCGACCGGTGGCGCCGCTCAAGGCGCGCCCGGGCAGGCCTCCAGCGCACGGCGGCGCGGCGCTGTGAGCCGCTCACCCCGGCGCCGGGCGCGCCAGCCGGAACCCGATCCCCCCGAAGCGATCCCCGGGCTTGCCCGCGAAGCGCCCCGCCGCGCGGCAGAGGTTCGGCGACGTCGACCACGCGCCGCCCCGCGCCGCGCGGAAATCCGCGTCGCCGTCGTCGGCCGGATCGAGCAGCACGATCCCCGCTTCGGTCCGCGCCCCCTCGCGCTTCCACGCGTTGATGCACCAGTCGCGCACGTTGCCCGCCGCGCCGCGAAGGCCATAAGGGCTCTCGTCCTGCGGGAAGTCGTCGACGGGCCGCCGGCCGGCGACGCCCTCGTGGCTGCCCAGCATGCAACCCCAGGTCGGCTCCAGGAAATCACCCCAGGGCATGCACCGGCCGTCGACGCCCCGCGCCGCCTTCTCCCATTCGAGCTCGTTCAGGAGGCGCCACGGCGCGCCGGTCCCGGCGGCGTACCACGCCGCATAACGCATCGCCGCCCGCCAGTGGACGAACGCGACGGGCATCCTCGGCTCCTCCTGGACGTCGGTCTGGATGCACCCGAGCCGGAAGCGGCCGTCGTCTCCCCGCTCGAACCGGAGCGAGTCCGGGCTCGATCCCGAGGCGGCGCGGCCGAGCGGGAGGCGCGGGCAGCACTCGAGGGCCTCGGCTTCCCGCCCGCTCGCGACGAGCGCGTTGAGGAAGGTGAGGTACTCGGCGTTGGTGACCGGGTGCCTCCGGACGATGAAGCCGTCGCACCAGAGCCGCGTCCGCGGGAGGCTGTCCCCCGCGTCCGGATCGCCGCCGGCGAGGAACCAGCCGGCGGGCACGTAGAGGTCGTCCTCGCCGAGCTCGCCGAGGCGAAGGAGGCGGACCGGGTGGGCCCCCTCCCCGCCTGGCCGGACGCCGTCCCAGCGCCGCCCGCGCTCGATGAGCACGGGATACCACGCCTCGTGGTACCCCGGCGCGCGCACCTTGAGGAGGTAGCTGCCGCGCGGGAGCGCCACCTCGAGCAGGGGCGCGGGGCCGAGATCGCGCGCGAGCTCGGGCACGAGCCTGCGGTCGCGCTCGACGTAGCGGTGGAGGACGACCTGCGCCCCCTCGGGCACGGTCGCCAGCGTGAGCGCCCCGTCGCCGGCGAGCAGCACCGCATGGCGCCCGCGGTCGTGCTGCCGGAGGAGCGCCTCGGCGCGCGCCGCGCCCCGCGGATCCCGCGCCTCCTCGGCCTCGAGGAGCTCCTCGGCGTAGTGGTCGGCCAGCGCCTCGTGCGCCTCGCGGAGGTCCGGCGCCTCGTTCAGCGCCGAGCGGAGGATCTGCATCCACTCGACCTGGCCGAGCGACGCCTCCCGCTCCAGGCGCTCCGCCTCGTCCTCGAGCCGCCACCCGCGCGCCTTCTGCTCGGCCGGATCGAACGAGCTCAGGCCGTCGAGGATCGCCCGCGCCTCGTCGCGCAGCGCGCGAGCGCGCGCCCGGGTCGCCTCGATCTCCGGCCGGATCGCGCGGGCATGGTCCACGATCGCGAGCGCGCGCTCGCGCCGCCGCGCGCCGTCGAGCCAGCTCCGGAGCTCGGCGGCGAGCGCGCCCGCGTCCGGGGTGCGAGCCTCCGGGGCGAGCGCCATCGCGCGGGCGCAGAGGGCCGCGAGCTCTGCGGGCACCTCGTGGGGGGCGCTCGCCTCGACCGGCCTGAGCGCGCCGGTGAGGAGCGCGCCCCAGACCGCCGCGGGCTGGCCGCCGTAAGGGTGGCGCCCGGCGAGGATCTCGTAGAGCACGACGCCGAGCGCGTAGACGTCGCTCGCCGCGCCGAGGCGATCGCCCTCACCTCGCGCCTGCTCCGGGGCCATGTAGAGCAGCGTGCCCAGCACCTCGCCGGGCTGCGTGAGGGGGGCCGCCTCGATCACGTCCGCCGCGCCCGCGGCGCCGGGCGACCCGCGCAGCGGCGCGGCGGGCCGCGCGAGGCCCCAGTCCATCACCAGGACCTCGCCGAACTCGCCGATCATCACGTTGGCGGGCTTGAGGTCGCGGTGCATCACGCCGCGGCTGTGCGCGTACGCCACGGCCTCGCAGACGCGGAGGAACGTGTCGACGGCCCGCCGCAGCGCGACGGGCGAGAGGCTCCCGCCGCCGGCCGCGTACGCGTCGGCGATCACCTCGCCGAACGTGCGCCCGCGGACCTCCTTCATCGTGAACCACAGCCGCCCGTCGGCGAGCTCGCCGCACTCGTGCACCGGCACGATCCCCGGGTGCTGGAGCGCCGCGGTCAGGCGCGCCTCGGCGAGGAAGCGGGCGCGATCGGGCGTCGCGTCGCGCGTCTCGGACGACTGGATCTTCATCGCGAGGACGCGCCCCAGGATGCGATCGCGCACGCGGCGCACCTCGCCCATGCCCCCGCGCCCGATGCAGCCGAGATCCTCGTAGCGCTCCTCCGCGGACAGGCGCTCGGGGGCCGTGACGGAGATGGGCGGCAGCTCGGGCGCCGTGGAGCCCGGGGTCTCGCGCAGCCTGAACGTGACGTCCGACGCGGCGCCGGCCGGCGGCGCGCTGCCCGACTCGGTCGAGGCGGGCGCGCTGCCTGCGGGCTGCGTCAGCGCCATCCGCTCGCGCTCGCTGAGGCTCATGCGTCGTCCATTCCGCGGATCGCGCCGGGGAGCTCCCCGGGGCCGAGGTCCGCGCGGACTCTATCGTCCGGGCGCGCTGGGCTCAACCCGACAGGCGCTGTGAGACCCGATTTTCGCCCCCGTTGAGCCTATCCTCTCGCAAGCGATCGCTCTTCGCAAGACTGGTTCTTCGCGAACGTGGATCCACCTTGTCCGCCCCGCCGCGCCGACCCGGACCCGGGCGCGGCGGCACCCAGGAGGACTCCATGAGCGACGTCACCATCCTCTTCGGAAGACCCCATGTCCCTCAGCTCGCCGAGGATCGCTTCGAGATCGACGTGCTGGCCGCCGAGGAGCTAGGCATCGAGTCGTACGCGATCCCGCTCGATCCCGTCGTGAACGGCGAGCCGGAGCGCGCTTTGCGCCGGCTGCCTAGGCCCCGGTACCGGACGTGGCTCTACCGGGGGTGGATGTTGAGCGAAGAAGAATATACAGGCCTGTACGAGGCCATGCAGGACCGCGGCGAGGAGCTCGTCGTCGATCCGGAGAGCTTCGCCGAGGCGATGTACATGCCCAATTACGTCCCGCTGCTCGGCGACGAGACGGCGCCCACGCGGTGGACCGAGGGCGAAGACATCCGGGAAGCGTGGGAGGCGGCCCTGGAGCTCGGGCCGCCGCCGTGGGTGGTCAAGGACCATGTGAAATCGGTCAAGGAGCTCTGGCATCGTGCGTGTTTCGTGCCCGAGGGCGCCACGTACGACGATTTCGCCGAGGTGTGCGAGAAGATCCTCGAGCTCCGCGGGGACCGCTTCGAGCGGGGGTTCGTCGTGAGAAAGTACCTCGACCTCGCGACGTTGCCCGGCTGGGCGCCCGGCCAGCGCCGCGTGACCGACGAGCATCGCCTCGTGTTCTGGGAGGGGCGGCTCGTGGCGCACGCGCCGTATTACGACGTGGACTCGACGCTCGAGCATCCGGGGCAATTCGCCCATCTCGGCCAGGTCATCGGCTCCCCCTTCTTCACGGCGGACGTCGCCCGGCTCGAGCGCGGTGGAGCTACGGTGATCGAGATCAACGACGGCGGCTGTTCGGTCTTCCCCGAGCAGATGGATCCGCGCGACTTCTACCGGGCGGTGCTTGGCTGAGGCGCCGCGAGGGTGGCAGGCGCGAGGCTCTCGGGTCTGAAGACGGCGGCGCGGAGCGCGCTGCCCATCCGAGGTCCTGCCGAGGGTGAGGGCGCCCCGGCGCGCCGGGTAGACCAGGGTGATGAGCGCCGGCAGCCTAGCCGCGCAGCGCGGCCGTCGCCTGGGGCCGGAGCGCGGGGCGCGGACGCAGCGCGGGGCGCGGACGCTTGGCCATCTCGGCCTTCCTCGGCACGGACGGCCTCGCGTCGGCTCTCCAGGGCTGGAACCGCTCGTCCTTCCACATCACGAGGCCGCCCGAGAGGGGCGCATTGGGACCCGCGTTCTCCTCGGACCGCAGCCAGACGAGGGGGCGCGCCTCGAAGACGGGCTTCGTGCACGCGATGTCCTCGAACGCCGCGGACCAGGAGCCGGTGTTCCCGAAGAACACCCCGGCTTCCCAGCTCCCCTCCGGGTTGTGGGTGTGCCCGAAGATCACGGCCTTGGCGCCGTGCGCCCTGGCCACGGACCGCGCCGCCTGGTTCACGCCCTGCCAGACAGCATCGAGCGTGGGCTTCGGCACGGCGCACTCGTACGCGACGAGGAGCGTCGGCGCGAGCAACGCCGCCGCCGCGAGCCCCCCCGGCATCCAGCACAGGCACGCGAGCGCCGCGAGGATCCCGATCGCCGCGAGCCCGAGGCGATCCAGCCAGAGCTCGCGGGCCACGCGGCCGAGGCAGTCCTCGGCCGGCCGCGCGAACAGCCGCGCGTGCTTGACCACCGCCGGGAAAGGCGCGCCCGTCTCGCGGGCGGCCGCGGCGAGGTCCGCGCGCCGGAGCGCCCGGCGGCTCGGGTCGCGCCGGCGCACGAGCTCGATCATCGTGCGCAGCGCGCCCACGCCGAAGGCAAACACGAGGGAGCGGCCAGAGAACAGGTAGTACCGCGTCCAGTGAGAGAGATAGCCGAAGCCGGAGAGCATGAACGACGAGTCGACGTGCGGGTTGAAGTACCCCATGCGCGACACGAGCAGGCGGCTCACGAGCGAGCCCATCGTCGGCTGGATCTCCCCCGGCTTCCGGCCGAACGGCGCCATCGGGTAGCGATAACAGCAGTAGGAGTCGTACTGATTGCCGTGCTCGACGATGACGCCGTCGTGCGTGCGGTGGAACCAGGCGCGGAAGGCCACCCGCGCCGCGAGCGCCGCGCGGAGCTCCTCGGCCGAGCCCGCCGGAGGGCCACCGTCCCGAGCGGCGAGCTCGTGCATGGCCGCGTCCACGATGCTCCGCTGCACCGCCTCGCGCACCTCGGGCAGCGTGAGCTGGATGTCGTGGTTGCCCGCCACGAAGACCGCTGTGTGCCCGTCCGCGACGATCCGTCCGACGGCCGCGACGAACACCGGGTGATCGCGGAGGATGGCCTCCATCGCCGGCACGGCGTGCTCGGCGGTGCGCGGCAGGTCGTGGACAACGCTCTCGTTTCCGATCACCCGAGGCGCATCTAGGTCGAAGATGTCTCCGTTCAGGACCAGCGTGAGCTCGTCGCGCTCCGCGCCGGGCCCCCCGGAGCCGCCCGCCCCCTTCCGGACCTCTCCCCGGAGCGCGTCGAGCATCGCCGCGATCTCCCCGTCCGGGGAGTACGGCGCCTGCCGATAGCGCATCCAGAGGCCGTCGGTCGGCTCGAGCTCACATAGATGGATGTCTGAGATAGCCACCGTGTGATGCATCGGCGGGAAAACTGACATGAGCACGTCTCCACGCCAGCCACAGGACCGTCAAGACTTGGTGTCACCGGGCGTGGAGAGCGCCCTGCTGCGGTGCGCCCGGAGCGTGATCCAAAGCGCAAACACGGTCAGCACACCTGTTCGCCACGGGGCATTCCCGTGAATGTCGCGCGCCCGCCACAGGCAAACTCGGGACGATGGAGCACGAAGAGCATTGAGATCTAGGCTCCTGGATTCTCACCAGGAGAGCAATCGACCGAGCGGCCCCCTCCGGTTGGGGCTCAGTGGCACCGGAACACATGATGTTGTGGTCGCCCCCTGACGCGGCGAAGCCTGGCGAGGTCGGCGAGCGGCCCCATCTTTCCTGGGCGGTCGCCGGCGCGATGTTCCGTCCGGGGTCGCGCGAGCCCGTGGGACGCCGGCCTCTGGTACGATGCACACTGGCGGAGCGAGGTGGGCGCAAACCATACTGGCTGGACGGACCGCTGAGCCCGTGTGGTGTTCCGCGGAGGGAGCTCCGCGACAGAGAGGTGACCATGTCGACCCATTTCATCGACGGCAGCTGGGTGACCGGCGCGGGCGAGCCGTTCGCGAGCCGGAACCCCGTGACGCAGGCGATCGTCTTCGAGGGGCGCGCGGCGAGCGAGGAGCAGGTCGACGCGGCCGTGACGGCGGCGCGCGGCGCGTTCGCTGCGTGGCGCGATCGCGGCCTGGAGGAGCGGGCGGCGCTGGTGAAGCGGTTCGCGGGCCTCCTGGGCGAGCACAAGGCCCGGCTCGCGGACGTGATCGGGCTGGAGACGGGCAAGCCGCGCTGGGAGGCGCTCACCGAGGTCCAGACGATGATCGGCAAGATCGACGTGTCGCTGATGGCCTGGCGCGAGCGGACGGGCGAGCGTCACGCCGAGGCGGGCGACGCGACGGCCGTGGTGCGGCACCGGCCGCACGGCGTGGTCGCTGTGCTCGGGCCCTACAACTTCCCGGGGCACCTGCCGAACGGCCACATCGTCCCGGCCCTGATCGCGGGCAATTGCGTGGTGTTCAAGCCCTCGGAGCTCACGCCGAGGGTCGCGGAGGAGACCGCGCGGCTCTGGCAGGAGGCGGGCGTCCCGGCCGGGGTGCTCAACCTGGTCCAGGGGGGGAGACGCACCGGCGTCGCGCTCGCCGGTCACCCGGGTATCGACGGCCTCTTCTTCACGGGCAGCTCCGGCACGGGCAACGCGCTGCACCGGCAGCTGGCGGGTCAACCGGAGAAGATCCTCGCTTTGGAGATGGGCGGCAACAACCCGCTCATCGTCCAGGAGGTCGCGAACACCGAGGCGGCGATACACCATATCCTCCAGTCGTCCTTCATCTCGGCGGGCCAGCGGTGTACGTGCGCGCGGCGGCTGCTCGTGCCGGCGACGCCGGAGGGCGACGCGCTGCTGGCGAGGCTGGTCGACGCGGCGTCCCGGCTCAAGGTGGGCAGGTACGACGACGCAGAGCAGCCCTTCATGGGCGCGGTGATCTCGCTCGCGGCGGCGGATCAGCTGCTCGCGGCGCAGGCGCGGCTGGTCTCGCTCGGCGGCGAGGTGCTGCTGGAGATGCGTCGGATCGAGGAGGGAACCGCGCTGCTCTCGCCCGGCATCCTCGATGTGTCGGCGATCAAGGAGCTCCCGGACGAGGAGCATTTCGGGCCGCTCGTGCAGGTGCAGCGCTACGAGAGCTTCGATGAGGCGCTCTCGCTGGCCAACCGCACACGTTATGGGCTCGCGGCCGGGCTGATCTCGGATCGCAGGGAGCTTTATGAGCGGTTCTGGCGGGAATCGCGGGCGGGGATCGTCAACTGGAACAAACCGCTGACGGGGGCGTCGAGCGCCGCGCCGTTCGGCGGGGTCGGGAGCAGCGGGAACCACCGGCCAAGCGCGTACTACGCGGCGGACTACTGCGCGTATCCGGTCGCGGGGCTGGAGGCGGCGAAGGTGGCGCTGCCTGGGCAGCTGGCGCCGGGGATGCGGCTCAGCAACTAGATCTCCCCGGCGGCTCCAGCGTGGAACGGGCGGGGTGGAGGATGGTCTGGCGAAGCGGCGATGGGTTGGGTCAGGAAGCGGAGCTCTGGGGGCCTAGCTCTATCGGGATGGCGGTGAGGCCGCGCATGCCGGGGTTCATGCGCCAGGTCAGCGGCCCGGGGGAGAGCTCGGCGTCGGGGAAACGGCGCAGGAACGTGGAGATGGCAGCTTGGGCCTCCACACGGGCCAGCGCGGAGCCGGCGCAGTAATGGACGCCCAGACCGAGCGAGATGTGACGGATGTCCGTGCGGCGGAAGTCGAGTTTGTCGGGGTCGGGGAACTGCGCGGGATCGCGGTTCGCCGCGCCGAGCACCAGGAAGGCGCGATCACCCTTCGGGATGCGCACGCCGTCGAGCTCGATGTCGTCGAGCGCGACGCGGCTCATCCACTGCACCGGAGAGTCGTATCGGAGCAGCTCCTCCACCGCCGGGCCGATCAGCGACGGGGTGCCGCGCAATGCTTCGCGCTCGGAACGGTGGAGAAGGAGCGCGAGCAGGCCATTGCCGATGAGGTTCTTCGTCGTCTCGTGGCCGCCGAAGAGCAACATGCAGCACGTGGAGAGAAGCTCCTGCTCGCCGAGGATCGTGCCCTGCTCCTCCGCGAGGATGAGCTGGCTGAGCAGGTCGTTGCCAGGGCTCTGCCGCCGGGCCGCGATCACGCCGCGGAAATAGTCCTCCAGCTCGGCCACGGCGCTCAGCGCGCCCCCCGCGATCTCCAGCGTCGGCCGGCCCGCGCCGAGGAAGCCGCTGAGCGCGTTGGACCAGCCCTTCAGCCGGTGCCGGTCCTCGACGGGCACACCGAGCACCTCGCCGATCACGAGCAGCGGCAAGAGGTCGCCGAGATCGCGGAGGACGTCCATCCGGCCCGCCGGGGCGACCGCATCGAGCAGCTCGTTGACCAGCGTCTCCACCCGGGAGCGCAACCCCTCGACGAGCCGCGGCACGAACGCCTTGTTGATCAGCGAGCGGATGCGCGTGTGCTCCGGCGGATCGAGCAGCAAGGCCCACGACGCCAGGTTGCGGCGCAACGGCTCCAGCCGCTGCCTCACCTCGTCAGGCAGCTTCGTCACGAAGGCGCTGGAGCGCTTCGCCGATAGGCGCGGGTCACGGAAGCCCGCCGCAACCTGGTCGTAGCGGGTGATGAGCCAGCCGTTGTAAGCCGCGCTGAAGTACACGGGCGCTTCCTGGCGCAACCTGGCGTACACGGGGTACGGGTTCGCGAGGGTCTCCGGCGACTGGAGGCGAAAAGGGTCGAGATCAGCGTCCGCCGCTGGATTGGCCGCGGGCGGTGCGTCGGGCTTCGGTGCGTCGGGCGAGTTCATCGGGCCAGGGTACGACGGTCACGCCCGCTTGGGAACCGGCGCGGCCCACCCCGCGCGGGCCCGCCCCGGGCCGGCGCGTTGTCTCAGGCGCGAAGACGGTCAGACGAGGAGGCCAGCCTCCCCGCCAGCGCACGAGCGCGCCGCCGCCCTGGGCTAGGCCCAGAGCTTGATTCCGCCGAGCAGGCCAGCGACGTTGTCCACAACGACGACGTTCTCGGGCAACCGCGAGGCGTCGAGCAGGCGCGCGTTGCCGCCGCCGAGGTAGAGCTTGCGGTAATTGAAGATCGGCTCGACCTGCGCGATCATCTTGCGCACGCGCTTGTTCCAGCGCTTCGGGCCGATGCGCTTGCACTCGGCGTCGAACACGCGGTCCTCGTACTTCAGGTCCCTCTTTCCGTACGGATGGTGCCCGAGCTCGAGGTTCGGCACGTAGCGGCCGTCGATGTACAGGGCACAGCCGAGCCCCGTACCGAAGGTGAGCACCATCTCGAGCCCCCTGCCCTCGATGACGGCGAGCCCCTGGATGCCCGCGTCGTTGGCGACGCGGGCAGGCTTGCCGAGGCGGCGCTCGACGGCCTCGCCGAGCGGGTAGCCCTTCCACTTCTCGTTGTCGAGGTGCGGCGCCGTCTTGGTCACGTTCTCCATCACGACGCCGGGGAAGCCGATCGAGACGCGATCGAACTCCCCTTGCGCGCGGGCGAGCTCATCGATGAGATCGAGGATGGGTTCGGGCGAGGCCGGCTGGGGCGTCGGCACCCGCACACGATCCGTCATCGGATTCCCCTGCTCGTCGAGGATGATGGCCTTGATCCCCGTTCCACCGATATCGATACAAAGCGTGCGCATGAATCCCTCTGTCTCCCCCCGGAGCTCTTCCTCCGGGGCCGCCGCGGATGCGCCCACGCGCCCGCGTTCGCGGCGGACATAATCTTGAGCTCTGGCTGCGCGTCAACTGCCGCCGCAACCGAACGCGTCCGCTCGGGCCACGACGCTTCCCGGGCCCACCCCCGCCAGCGCCCGCCAGCGCGCTGGCCGCGCCCGTCGGTTCCTCGGCCGCCGCGCCGCCCGCCCCCGGGCGACGCTCAAGGCGAGCCGCAAGCGTCGCAGGCGACGCTCGGCGGCTGCGCGCCGTTCGCGAGCCCGTCGAGCCATCGCACGAGGCGCGTCCCGCGCGACTCGAGGGTGTAAAATTCCGGCCGCCAGAGGATGCAGTGCGCGGTGCCGGCGGCAAGGAACGACCTGAAGTTCGGCGTCGATGCCTCGATTTCGGCGATCTCTGCCCTCATCGCGTCTGACCACGCCTGGGCGTCGCCGCCGCCCATCGCGCTGAAGAAGAAGGCCTGTTCCTCATCATAGGCTGTGTTGTACTGCGACAGGCGCATGTCGGGGTAATGGGCGCCGATCTTCTCGTAGAGCACCGACAGCCGCGCGATCTCGGCCGGATCGAGGCCAGGTATCCACGTGGGATAAGCGCCCTCGGGCTTCCAGGAAGGAAGGCTGTCCCTGAAGAACGTCTCGGTGATGATCCCTGCCCCGCTGTCGGCGAACTCGATGACCGACGCGCTCTTGTAGTGCTCCCGCAGGTGCGCGGACCAGAGGATGGCTCCATACGCGCCCGCGCTGCAGCCCGTCACGAAGATCGTCTCTGGCGCAGGGACGTTCTCGTAGATCCAGCCGAGCACCGCGCGGACGTTGACGGCGCCCTTGTGCTGGATGGTGACGGCCTGGCTCCCCTCCCCATACGTGGCCACATTGTCGCCCCAGTGGACGTCCCCGGTGCAATAGGGGATGTACACATGGTGCCAGTCCTTGAAGGGGTTGTCCGGGTTCTCATGATCGTAGATCCCGGTCGCCAGGGCGTCGTCGCCGACCGTCTCCTGGAAGAGCGATCCCGCGGCCGAGCAGGTGGTTGCGTTCCAGCACGCGCCGCCGCCGCGAAACTCGACGATGAGGCGATTGACGGTGCCCGGACGGACGAAGTACTTGAAAGGATCACCGCGCGAGCACGTCGTCTCGCCGCCCGGCTCGATGGAGTTCCAGCCGGACGGCAGGCTCAGGATCCCGTCCCGCGGCTCGCTGCTCGGGTCGTCGAGCTCGGCGGACGTGCCCCCGCAGCCGAGGATGGCGAGCGGGCAGAGCAGGAGCTGAACCGGCAGGGGCGGAACGATCTTGAATCGCATGGAGGGCAGAGACTACCACTCCACGACGCGCGGGCATCACCCGCCGGTGACGGCCAGCTCGGCGGTGCCGTCACGTCATGGCGCGGGGACGTGGTCTGGCCACAGCTGCGCCGCGGCCTCGCTGACCGCGCGGCGGATCGACCCCTCGTCGAGGCGGGCGCGGTCGCGCGGCGCGAGGGCGGCACAGATGCCGAGCGCGACGAGGTAGAGGGCGCCGATGAGGCCGATCCAGCGCAGTCCGGACGCACCCAGGCGTGAGATGATCTCGATGGGCACGATCTGCGCGCGGATCTGGACGGCCCCGATCACGAGCACGGCGCGATCTCCTTCCTGGAGCTCGATATCGACCGGGCCCGTCAAGAGGCGCGCGAGCCCGTCGGCGCCGTGGAGGCGCGCCCGCGTCCGCCGCGGCACGTGCAGCACGTAGCGGGCGCCGATCACCTCCGCGATGACCGGGGCCGCTCTATCGAGCTCCCCCGACGGCACGCGCACGATGGACGCGGGCGTGTCGCCGATGTGCGCGCGCCCCTCCGCCAGCACGTGGCGGACGCCGAGCACGTCTTTGCCTCGGACGGCGACGAGCTCCAGCGCCCGCCGCGCCGTGGTGCTCGCCGCGGGCGGCCGCGACCTCCGGTCGCTGACGGGTTCGGCCGCCGATGCCTCATTAGGCCCTTTCGCCATACTCTCCAGCCCCCTTCGTCGGCCACCGGCAGGGCTCGACTCGACATGTCACCCGAAGACCCTGCCCTCGGCGCCGCCCCGCGCGCTTCCGCATCACTCCCCTTCCCTGGCTCTCTGGCATGGAGCGTTCCGTGGCCGAGCGCGCAGGGACGTGGCGGCCCGACGGCCCGCGCCGGCGCGTGAGGCCCCGGAGGACGCGCCCTGCGACCGCGCGCCGAGGGTCGACCGGGGACGCCCGCCCCGGGGGAGCTCGGCCGCGCGGTCGCAGGGCGCACGGCGCACGGCGCACGGCGCGCGACGCGGCGCGCCGTGCCCCGGGGCTCCGCCCCTATTTCGTGGCGCCCTCCCGGCGCTGGTGTAGATCGCCGCCCGTGAGGAAGCGCCCCCTCGGCAAGACGACCCTTCAGGTCTCGGAGCTCGCCCTAGGCACCTGGGGACTCTCCGGCGACGGCTACGGTGCCATCGCCGACACCGAGATCGATCGCGTCATCGATCGCGCGCTCGCGGTCGGCATCGATCTCTTCGACACCGCCGACGTCTACGGCCGCGGCGAGATGGAGCGCTGCCTCGGCAGGCGGCTCAAGGGCGCCGGCACGACGTTCGTCGTCACCAAGATCGGCACCGTTCGCGACGGCGATCCCCCGACGAAGCGGTTCGACCCGGCCCACCTCCGCACCGCGTTCGAGCGGTCCCAGGAGCGCCTCGCCCGCGAGGTGGTCGACGTCGTGCTGCTCCACAACCCCACCGTAGCCGCGATGCACTCGAAGGAGGCGATCGGCTTCCTGAAGGACCTCAAGCAGGCCGGGAAGATCCGCGCCTTCGGCGTGAGCGCCGGCTCCGCGGACGTCGCCCGCTCCGCGCTGCGCGACGAGGTCGACGTCATCGAGATCGCCTACAACGCCTTCCTCCCCGGCGACCTCCACGAGGTCGCCGGGGACGTCTCCGAGTCCGGCGCGGGCGTCCTCGCCCGATCGGTGCTCGCGCACGGGCTGCTCGCCGGCCAGTGGAGCACCGATCGCGAGTTCTACCTCGACGATCACCGCTACCAGCGGTGGACCCGCGACGAGCTCAGGACCCGCATCCGCCAGCTCGACGCGCTCAGGCCGCTGGTCTCCGGCGCCGTCACCTCGCTCCGCTCGGCGGCCCTGCGCTTCGTCCTCGCGAACCGCGTCGTCTCGTCCGCCGTGCTCGGCCCCCGCTCGGTCGCCCAGCTCGACCAGCTCGTCCGCGAGGCCGGCATGCCCCCCTACCTCCAGGATTCGGCGCTCACGGAGCTGTCCGCGCGCCTCAAGCAGGCAGGGATCGAGGTGTGAGCAGGATGGACCAGAACGACAGGGAGCTCGACGAGATCGTCCGCATCGCGCGCGCCGCGGCGGCGATCGTGATGGACGTGTACGCGACGCCGTTCGCCGTCGAGATGAAGGGCCCCGGCGACCCGGTGACCCGCGCCGATCGCGAGGCGAACGCGCTCATCTGCAGCGCGCTCGAGGTCGCGTTCCCCGGCGAGGCGATCCTCGCCGAGGAGAGCGTCCCGAGCGGCGACGAGCTCGCCGCGCGCCTGCAGAAGGAGCGGGTGTTCTTCGTCGACCCGCTCGACGGCACGCGCGAGTTCGCGGACAGGAACGGCGAGTTCGCCGTGATGATCGGGCTCGCGGTCCGCGGCCGCGCGGCGCTGGGCGTCGTCGTGATGCCCACGACGGGCGAGGCGCTGGCCGGCCGCGCCGGCGAGGGCGGCGCCGCCTTCCTCGAGGCGAGGGACGGCAGCCGCAGGCCGCTCCGGGTCTCGGCCGTGAGCGCTCCGGCGGACGCGACGCTCATCATCTCGCGCTCGCACCGGCCGAAGGAGATCGAGCCGCTCCTCGCGCGGCTCGGCATCTCGAAGGTCGTCCCCTGCGGCTCCGTCGGCGTGAAGATCGCCCGGATCGCGACCGGCGAGGTCGACCTCTACGTGCACGGCGGCGGCGGCGCCAAGCTCTGGGACAGCTGCGCGCCCGAGGCCGTGCTCCTCGGGGCGGGCGGCAGCTTCACCGACCTCTCGGGCGCGCCCATCGACTACACCGGCCCCGGGCTCAAGCTCGGCCGCGGCATCATCGCCTCGAACGGCGCGCTCCAGGCCGCCGTCGTCGCCGCGGCGAGGTCGGAGCTCGGCTGAGGCGCGATGCGGGGGCAGGCCGAGATCGTCATCATCGGCGCGGGGATCATGGGCCTCGCGATCGCGTACAACCTCGCGCGGCACCACGGCATCACCGACGTCGTCGTCGTCGACCGGAGCTACCTCTGCGGCGGCGCCAGCGGGCGCAACGGCGGCGGCGTCCGGGCACAGTTCTCGAGCGAGGGGAACATCCGGCTCATGCAGGAGAGCATCCGCATCTGCCGGGATTTCGCCCGCGAGATGAAGATCAACATCTGGTTCCGGCAGGGCGGCTACCTCTTCCTCGTGCGCAGCGAGGCGGGCCGCCGGACGCTCGAGAAGAGCGTCGCCGTGCAGAACGCGTGCGGCCTCGGGACGCGGATGCTCACCGCCAACGAGGCGCGCGCGATCGTGCCGCAGCTCTCGACCGACGGCGTCGTGGCGGCGAGCTACAACCCCGACGACGGCGTCGTGTTCCCCTGGCCGTTCGTCTGGGGCTACGCCGAGCGCGCGCAGAAGCTCGGCGTCGACATCGCCACCTTCACGAACGTCCTCGGCTTCCGCACGCAGGGCGCGCGGATCGACGCCGTGGTCACCGATCGCGGCGAGATCCGGACGCACCGGGTCGTCAACGC
The DNA here is from genome assembly GCF_051525235.1 of Sorangium sp. So ce124. Lineage (NCBI taxonomy): Bacteria > Pseudomonadati > Myxococcota > Polyangiales > Polyangiaceae > Sorangium > Sorangium sp. So ce124. The sequence continues at coordinate 1,012,053 of NZ_CP150312.1, read as the reverse complement.
GGCCGGCGCGTGGAGCCCCGAGATCGCGCGCATGCTCGGCGTGGAGCTGCCCAACCACCCGCACCGCCACGAGATCTGCTCGACCGAGCCGCTCAAGCCCTGGCTCGGCCCGCTCGTCGCGGATCTCTCGAACGGCCTCTATTTCTCCCAGTCGATGCGCGGCGAGATCGTGGGCGGCATCTCCAACGAGGACGTCCCCGACGGCCTCGACATGGGGTCGAGCCACAAGTTCCTCGCCCTGTACGCGCGGGCGCTCGTCGCCGCGTGCCCGATCCTCGGCAGCGTCAAGGTGCTGCGGCAGTGGGCCGGCTGTTACGACCTCACCCCGGATCAGAACCCGATCGTGGGCGGGGTCGACGAGGTCGAGCACTTCTACCAGGCCTCCGGGTTCATGGGGCACGGCTTCATGATCGCGCCCGTCATGGGCAAGCTCCTCGCGCAGCACATCGCCGAGGGCGCCTCCCTCCCCCTGTTCGATCGCTGGAACCTGCGGCGCTTCAGGGAGGGCCGGCTCCTCAGCGAGGCGATGATCATCGGCTGAGCGCCTGCCCCGGCGGCGCGGCGGCGCGGTGGCGCGGTGGCGACGACTCGACGTGCCGCGCGCGGCACATGCCGAGCTCCCCCGCCGCACCGCGCTTCGCCTATACTCGCGCCCCTTCGTCATGGATCACCTCGTCCTCGTCACCGGCTCCTCGAGCGGCATCGGCCTCGCGACGGCGGTCGCGTGCGCGGCCGCGGGCCATCGGGTCATCGCCACGATGCGCCGCCCCGAGAAGGCCGGCGCGCTCCTCGCCGCCGCCGGCGCGCGGGGCGTCACGCTCGAGATCGAGCAGCTCGACGTCGCCGCGGCGAGCGCGCCCGACAGGATCCGGGAGATCCTTGAGAAGCACGGCCCCGCCTACGCCCTCGTCAACAACGCCGGCATCGCGGTCGGCGGCGCCTTCGAGGAGCAGGCGGACGGCGACGTCCGGGCGCAGTTCGAGACCAACGTCTTCGGGCTGATGGCCGTGACGCGCGCCGTGCTCCCGGCGATGCGCGGCGCGGGGCGCGGCCGCATCGTCAACGTCTCGAGCATCTCCGGGCTCGTCGGCCTCCCCGGCGTGAGCGCCTACGCGGCCACGAAGCACGCCGTCGAGGGCTTCAGCGAGGCGCTGCGCTGGGAGGTCGCCCCGTTCGGCGTCCACGTCTGCCTCGTCGAGCCCGGCACCTTCAAGACCGAAATTTTCTACGAAAACCAGCGGCGCGGCGCCCACGTCTCCCTCGACGGCCCTTACGGCGCGATGACCAGGGCGATCGAGCAGATCGTCCTGAAGGACGCCGCCAAGGCGCCGCCGCCCGCCCCGGTCGCGGCGGCGATCCTCCGCCTCATCGACGACGCATCGCCGCCTTTCCGGACCCTCGTTGGCCGGGACGCACGGGCGCTCGTCGCGCTGCGCCGTGTCATCCCCGACCGGCTCTTCGCCACGGGGATCCGTCGGCTCGTCTCGGCGCCGCGCTCGCGTTGACACGTTCTCTGGCGGCGAATAGCGTCGGCTTCGCCGTTTCCATGGCGGAGCGGCGCCACGTCGTGGCCGAAGGGGGGCCGCGCCCCCTGCCGCGCGCTGTTTTTGTCCACTTTCGTCCCCTCAGGCTAACGAAGGCTAGCCGCTGACCGCCTCCCCCCGAAGCGCACCGTGCGACGGCGAGGTCAGGCCGGCAGCATCACCGAGGTCCCGGAGGAAACACCATGTCCCGCTCAGCACGCAGCATCCTGCCGCTCCTTCGCTCGCTCCTCCTGGGGGCCGCCACCGCGTCGTCGATGGCGCTCTCCGCAGGGGTCATCGTCGGATGCGGCGACGAGAACGACCCCGAGACGCACGTCAAGCGGCTCGACGACCCGGCCACGCTCACCGCCTCCGTCAACCGGCTCGTCCAGTTCTTCGAAGACGCGATGACGCGTGACAACAAGGACCGGACCGGCCCGACCGTGAAGCCGCTCCTCGACAAGATCATCGAGCCGATGACGCAGAAGTGCGTCGCCGGCGATCTCGACGAGCGCACGAACTCGAAGCTCATCAAGTTCATCTCCGACACGAGGGACCCGCGCGGCGAGGCCTGCCTCATCAAGGCGCTCAAGGACTACAAGCCCGAGTCGACCGAGGAGGACGTCCGCTGGGCCGTGCGCGGCCTCGGCGCGATGAAGTCGGAGAAGGCCGCCGAGCCGCTCATGGCCGTCTTCTCGAAGCTCCAGCACGGCAAGCCCAAGGGCTCGACGATCTCGCGCGACGTGCACGACGCGATGGTCGACATCAACAGCAAGTCCTGGGAAGACGGGCTCATCACGATGATCGGGCGCCCGATCAACGACCCGAAGGACGTCGCCACGATGCGGAACGAGCTGTTCTGGCAGATCACCGCCGCGGAGCTGCTCGGGTGGCAGCGCAGCGAGAAGGCGGTCGTGCCGCTGCTCAAGGTGGTGCTGTCGCCGCTCAAGGCGGACGCGGCCACGACGGCCATCCTCGCGCTCACGAAGATCGGCAAGCCCGCGATCCAGCCGACGATCGCGCTGCTCCAGGGCGACCAGAAGGAGCTCGTCGAGTACTCGAAGGTCGAGAACCTGAAGGGCGCCGGCGGCGACAAGGCGAGCGCCGACCAGAAGAAGGCCGCGGAGACCGCCCACGTGGCGGCGGCCGCGCTCGTCCTGGCGACGATCGGCCGGCAGGAGTCGTCGCAGCCGCTGCTCGCCGCGCTCGAGAAGGCCGAGGACGTGCCGCGCGCCATCATCGCGCGCGAGCTGACCAAGGTGCCCAAGACGCCGGAGACCCTCGCGGCCTTCCAGGCGGCCTACGACAAGACGCCCGCGGGGCTCGAGATGCCGCCGGCCGGGATCAACGCGCGGGTGATGCTCGCCGAGGCGGCGAGCAACTTCTTCGACGCGAGCCTCGTGCCGTGGCTCGTGAAGACCGGCCTCGAGGCGCGCGGCGAGGAGGACGACGTCGCGCAGATCCGCGACGTCTCGCTGCAGACGGCGCTCAAGCTGATGAAGCCCGACCAGATCGCCGACGTCGACCGGCTCGCGGGCACCAAGACGAGCGGCGGCGGCACGGTCGGCAAGTCGATGGAGAAGGAGATCAAGATCGCGAAGGATCTGCTCTCGGCCTGCGGCACCAAGCTCGACTGTTACGTCGGCAAGCTCGGCGATCCGGCGTCGCAGGCGAAGGAGACGCAGTTCCAGGGGATCAAGTCCGCCTACATGGCGGGCGTGCTCGGCACCCCCGAGGTCCGGCAGCAGATCATCGACGCGATGCCGAAGATCTCGAACGCGGCCGTGCGCTTCGTCTCGGTCTCGGTCATCGACGCCCTCTCGCCGAAGGGCGACGCCGAGGTCGCGACCAAGCTGCAGAAGATCGTCGACGAGGGCGAGACGTCGAAGGACGCCGAGAAGATCGCCGGCAACGCGCCCTTCAAGACGGTCATCTACCGCCTCACCGCCCGCGCGCAGTGACCCGAGCGCCGCGCGCCCCGTCCCGCGGTCGGCCGCGGGTCGGGCGTGCGGGGCGCGTGAAGCGCGTGGAGCGAGCGGAGCGCGCAAGCGGGCACATCACCCAGATCCAGATTTTCCTTGATTGGCGCCGCCCGGGCGCGATGCTTGCGGCGCTCGCAGGACGCTCTACTGACGCGCCTGGGTCCTGGTTTTTCCTGGCATCTCCGCCGTCTTGACGGTTTACTCCGGCCCTTGTCACGGGGTCTTCCCGGCTGAAGAACGAACCATGATCGTGCTCGAGGTAACCCAGGGTCTCGCTGCCGGGCGCACCTTCGAGCTCCAGGGCGAGCTGATCACGCTCGGGCGCTCGTCGGACAACCGCGTCGTCCTCGACGATCGCCACGTCTCCGGGGCGCACGCGCGCATCGTGAGCGGCGCGGACGGGGTGATCCTCGAGGATCTGCGCTCGACGAACGGCACGAGCGTGACGCGGCGGGGCGAGCGGCTGGAGCTCGGCGCGGGGCGCAGCGCGCTCGCCCTCCAGACGGGGGACGTCATCGAGCTCGGCTCCGGGGACGCGGTCACCCGGATGGTGGTGAAGATCCCGGAGGAGGCCGACGACGCGCGGGTCGTCTCGATCCGCCGCCTCGACGAGATCGAGCCTGCCGAGGCGAAGATCGAGCGCGATCCGAGCGCGCTGTCGGCGATGTACGCGGCGCAGAAGCGCATCGGTGCGGCGAACGATCTCGACGAGGTGCTCGCCGAGATCGCCGACGCGGTGCTCGCGCTGGTGCCGAGCTCGACCCACGTCACGGTGGTGCTGCGCGACGACGACCAGGAGCCGGGCGCGGCGCCGGCGGCGTTCGTGCCGGTGCTGACGCGGGTCCGGTCCGCGTCGGGCAAAGGGGGGCCGCCTGCAGGGCCGGTCCCGATCACGCGCAGCGTGTACCGGAAGGTGATCAAGGAGCGGGCGGCCGTGCTCGCCGCGGACGCGCCGATCGAGGTCGGGCAGTCCGAGTCGCTGATGGGCGCCTCGATCCGCAGCACGCTCGCCGTGCCGCTCTGGAAGGGCGAGGAGATCATCGGCGTGCTCCAGGCCGACAACCGGAGCGTGCCGGGGATGCTGAACGCCGGCGACCTGGAGACGCTCCTCGTGCTGGCCGCCAACGCCTCGCTCGCGGTGGCGAACGCCCGGCTCATCAAGCGGCTCGTGCTCGCGGAGGAGCGGCTCCAGAAGGAGAACAGCTTCCTCAAGGGGCGCGAGGAGCGTCGCCGGGGCGGCAGCGGGGGCGCGGTCGACATCATCGGCAACAGCGACGCGATGCGGAAGGTCATCGGGCAGCTCGACAAGGTGGTCGACACGCGCGTCACGGTGCTGATCGAGGGCGAGACGGGCACGGGCAAGGAGCTCATCGCCGCCGCCGTCCACTACCGCTCCCGCCGCCGCGACAAGCTGTTCGTGGCGCAGAACTGCGCGGCGCTGGCCGAGAGCCTCCTGGAGAGCGAGCTCTTCGGCCACAAGAAGGGGTCCTTCACGGGCGCCACCGAGGAGAAGAAGGGCCTGTTCGAGATCGCCGACGGGGGCACGCTCTTCCTCGACGAGATCACCGAGACCCCGCTGTCGCTGCAATCGAAGCTCCTCCGGGCGCTCCAGGAGGGCGAGATCCGCCCCGTGGGCGCGACGAGCCCGAAGCACGTCAACGTGCGCATCGTCGCCGCGACGAACCGGAACCTCGAGGACGAGGTGGCCAAGGGGCGGTTCCGCGAGGACCTCTACTACCGCCTCAAGGTCTTCCCGATCCGCCTGCCGCCGCTGCGAGAGCGGCGCGACGACATCCCGCTGCTCGCGACGCACTTCCTGGAGCGCTACGCGGACGAGATCGGCAAGCCGTGCGGCGGGTTCAGCCAGCAGGCGATGGAGCTGATGGTCGCGTACGACTGGCCGGGCAACGTGCGGGAGCTCCAGAACGAGGTGCAGCGGATCGTCATCCAGCTGGAGCCGGGAGCGTTCGGGACGCCGGAGCTGCTCTCGGCGAGGATCCGGCAGGTCGAGGGGCTCGTGGCGCGAGCGGGGACGCCGAAGGGGTCGCTCAAGGAGATGATGGACGCGGTCGAGAAGTTCTTCCTCCTGGAAGCGCTGCGCGGGCACAACAACAACAAGACGAACGCGGCGAAGTCGCTCGGGATCACGCGCGAGGGGCTCCACAAGAAGCTCCGGCAATACGGGATCTGACGGGACGGAGGGAGAGGGAGCCCTGGACGCGGGGGAGCCCTCGGGAGGGGGTGTCGCGCGCGGGGCCGGCGGGGGGCCCTTCCCACGAACTCGCGCCTTGTGGTGGCTATGGCCGGCTGAACGGGTGGAGGAGAACCGGGGGCGACTCGCTTCGATGCGGGCCGGCGCTCGGGTTCGTGGGGCCCTTCCCCCGCCGGCCCCGCGCGCGACACCCCCTCCCGAGGGCTCTCTCCTGGGGATGGGAAAGAGCGTTTTCGAAGGTGCGCGCGGGCGGACGGGGGCGGAGAGCGGGCGGGATGAGTCGGGGGATTTGCGGGCGGTCTCTACGCGGCGTGGCGGGGACGCTGGGGTCTGGCCGCGGGGGCGGGGGTCGGCTCTTATCGCTTCGGATTGGCGCGCATCTGCTTCGAGATCTGCTTCCAGCGCCGCTTTTCCTCGATCCTCGCGCGGACGTCCTGCTGCCCGGCGAGGTGGCGTCGCTCGGCAGCCAGCTTGAGGTAGCCGCCGAGGCGCTCGGGATCGAGATCGCCGTCCTTGATGGCACGGAGCACCGCGCAGCCGGGCTCGCCGTCGTGGGCGCAGTCCCGGAAGCGGCAGGCCGCGGCGTGGGCCTCGACGTCGTCGAAGCCGGCCGGGGCGCTGCCGCCCGCGGACCAGAGGCCGAGCTCCCGTATGCCCGGCGTGTCGATGAGGAGGCCACCTCCGGGGATCAGGAACAGCTCCCGGTGGGCCGTCGTGTGGCGGCCGCGCTCGTCCGACGCCCGGATCGCGCCCTCGCGCTGGACCTCCATGCCGAGCAGGCGATTGCTGAGCGCGGACTTCCCCACGCCGGACGAGCCGACGAGGGCGATGGTCTCCCCTGCCCCGATCTCGGCGCGGAGCGCGTCGAGGCCGGCGCCTGAGAGCGCGCTGACGAGCGCGACCCGCGCAGCGGGGGCGACGTCCCGCGCCGCGTCGATGTACCGCTCCGGATCCGGGCAGACATCGGCCTTGTTGAGCACGAGGACCGGGCGAGCGCCGCTGTCGAGGACGGCGTCGATGTACCGCTCCAGGCGGCGCAGGTTGAAGTCGGCGTTCAGCGACGTGACGATGAACACCTTGTCGATGTTGGCCGCGAGCACCTGAGCCTCCACCGCGGGCCCCGCGGCCTTGCGGCGCAGGCACGTGCTGCGCGTGAACGTGTGCACGATGTACGCGGGCCCGGCGCCGTCGCCAGGCCTGAGCCCCACCCAGTCACCGACGGTGGGGAGCGCCGCGCGATCCGCGGCCTCGTGCGCGAGGCGCCCGCTGACCACCGCGATGCGCGGGCCCTCGGCGGTCTGAACGTGGTGCCTGGACGCGGAGGCGAGGACGACGCGCGCAGGCTGCACGGCATCCTCCAGACAAGCGAGCTGGCTCGCGAAGAAGGGAGTCCATCCGAGCCCGATCAGATCGGGCTGCATTTCGTGCTGCGAAGACGGATCAACGAGAGAATCGAGGTCAGTTTGCATGACGGACGAGCGCTCCATGGCGTTCGGCCGCGCCCGAGCTCGGTGCGCGGCGATCGACGGACAGGGCGCGGCAGCGCACAAGCGCGCACGCGCCGGCCATTCCACGCGCGGGGCCGCCGCGGAGCGGAGCTCGTCGATCGATCAGGACGTCACGCCAGAAGGCACACCCGGCCAGGGCAGATCCCTGCGAGGGGCACGCGCTCAGGGCACACACGCGCCCATCAGGGCACGCGGGCGACGTCGCGGAGACGTGGAGACGAGCTCAGCCGGCCGCGGCGGAAACGACGGCGGCGGCGCAATGGGTGTGCGATGTGTTGGCACTCATGACCTGACCTCCGTGTCGGCTCACGTCACCACGACGCGACAGCAGCCAGAATCCTATGGTCCCGCGCCGACGTCAAGCGCTCTCGGGTCGGCCCGTCTGCAACGACAGCGAGCACAGCGCACGCGCACGGGGCGCAGGCGACGAGCGCACGGAGCCCGCGTTGGGGAGGCGACGAGCGCGCGGCGAGGTGCGAGGCATGCGGCGAAGCGGGGACGAGCGTGGGCCGGACGGAGGCGCGCGGGACATGGGACGCGCTCGTTCCAGGTGCGCTCGTTCCAGGCAACAGCGGGTCGACAATTTCCGCTCGGCCGATGGTTGCCAATGGTTGCCGATAGTTGGAAGACCGACGAAGCCGGACGAAGCCGGACGAGAGCACGCCTTCCCGGCGAGGCCACCCCGCCCTCCGGCCCTGACGGCCGGGGAGGTTGCGAGGAGCGCCTCGCCGCACTAGGGTCCTCCGCTCCATGCCCACACACTTCGAGCTCGTCTCCGAATTCAAGCCGTGCGGTGACCAGCCTCGCGCGCTCCAGGAGATCTGCTCCGCTTTCGAGCAGGGCGAGGCCTTCCAGGTCCTCCTCGGCGTCACGGGCAGCGGCAAGACGTTCACCGCCGCCAAGGTGATCGAGAAGCTGCAAAAGCCGACCCTCATCATGGCGCCGAACAAGACGCTGGCGGCCCAGCTCTACGGCGAGATGCGGGAGCTCTTCCCCAACAACGCCGTCCACTACTTCGTCAGCTACTACGACTACTACCAGCCCGAAGCCTACGTCCCGACGAGCGACACGTACATCGAGAAGGACGCGATCATCAACGACGCGATCGACCGCATGCGCCACGCGGCGACGCACGCGCTGCTCTCGCGGCCGGACGTGATCATCGTCGCCTCGGTGAGCTGCATCTACGGCATCGGCTCGGCCGAGAGCTACCACGGGCTCCTCATCAAGCTCGAGCGCGGCACCGAGATCCGCCGCGACGAGCTCCTGCGGCGGCTCGTCGACATCCAGTACACGCGGAACGACGTCGATTTCCACCGCGGGACGTTCCGCGTCCGCGGCGACGTCGTCGAGATCTTCCCGGCCTACGAGGAGGCGCTCGCGATCCGCGTCGAGTTCTTCGGCGACGAGATCGAGGCGATCAAGGAGGTCGACCCGGTCCGCGGCAAGGTGGTGGGCCAGCTCGATCGCTACGCGGTCTTCCCCGGCTCCCACTACGTCACCGAGCAGCAGCAGCTCAGGCTCGCGATCCAGGCGATCCGCGAGGAGCTGCGCGAGCGCATCGACTTCTACGACAGGGCCGTGCGCTTCCTCGAGAAGCAGCGTATCGAGCAGCGCACGATGTACGATCTCGAGATGCTGGAGCAGATGGGGTTCTGCAACGGCATCGAGAACTACTCGCGCCACCTCTCGGGCCGGAAGTCCGGCGAGCCCCCGCCGACGCTGATCGACTATTTCCCGAAGGACTTCCTCCTCATCATCGACGAGTCGCACCAGACCGTCCCGCAGGTCGGGGCGATGTACCGGGGCGACCGGGCGCGGAAGGAGACGCTCGTCGAGTACGGGTTCCGGCTCCCCAGCGCGCTCGACAACCGGCCGCTCAAGTTCGAGGAGTTCGAGCAGCACTACGCGCAGGTCCTCTTCGTGAGCGCGACGCCCGGCGACTACGAGCTGCAGAAGTCGGCCGGCTCGGTCGTCGAGCAGATCATCCGGCCGACCGGGCTCATCGATCCGCAGATCCACATCCGCCCGGTATCCGGGCAGGTCGACGACCTGCTCGCGCGCATCCGGGAGCGGGTCGGCCGCGGCGATCGCGTGCTCGTCACGACCCTGACCAAGCGGATGGCCGAGGATCTGACCGAGTACTACACGGAGCTCGGCATCCGGGTCCGCTACCTCCACTCGGACGTCGACACGCTCCAGCGCGTGGAGATCCTCCGCGATCTCCGTCGCGGCGAGTTCGACGTGCTGGTCGGCATCAACCTGCTGCGCGAGGGGCTCGACCTCCCCGAGGTGTCGCTGGTCGCCATCCTCGACGCCGACAAGGAGGGCTTCCTCCGGAGCCCGCGCTCGCTCATCCAGACGATCGGCCGCGCCGCCCGCAACGTGAACGGCGAGGTCGTGATGTACGCCGATCGCATCACCGAGGCGATGAAGCGCGCGATGGACGAGACCAACCGGCGGCGCGCGATCCAGGAGGCGTACAACAAGGAGCACGGCATCACGCCGGCAACGGTGAAGAAGGCGATCCTCGACCTGTCGCCCACCTCGGGCACGCGCGACTACTACGCCGTGCCGAAGGGGACGGCGAAGCCGGCGGCCGAGGCGGCGCGCGCCGCGATGGACCTTGTCGACCAGATCGACGCGCTCCGGCAGGAGATGTTCGCGGCGGCGGAGAACCTCGAGTTCGAGAAGGCGGCGCGGCTGCGCGATCAGCTCCGGCAGCTCAAGGCACAGCAAGGGGACGGGGACGCTGGCGCGGCGCGCGAGGCGGCCGAGGAGAAGCCGGCGCGGTCCGGGCGGCCGGCGAGCCGGCGCGGTCCGGGCGGTAAGGGGGGCGGACGGGCCGCGACGGGCGGCAAGGGGGGTGGACGGGCGGCGGCGGGACGAGGGGGCGGGCGCTACCGATAGCGACGGAGTCCGCGGGGGAGGAGGCTGCGCGCGCGGGGGGGCGGTGGGCCCTCCCACGAACTCGGGCCTTTTGGGGGGCTGTTGCCTGCTGGACGGGGTGGACGAGTCCGCACGGCAATGGCTGCGCTGCGGGCCGGCCCTCGGATTCGTGGGGCCCGCCCACCGCCCCCCCGCGCGCGCAGCCTCCTCCCCCGCGGGCTCTTTGTGGGGGGGATGGGGGGGTGGGGGGTGGGTGGCTGCAGGGGCTACGAAGCGGGGGAGCGGATGGGAGCGGAACGCGAAGGGGGGGAAGCGGTGGTTCGGTAAAGGAGCTTCTTTTCGGGAATGCATCGTTTTGCTTCGGGCGGCGCTGTATCGGCGTCGACCCTGGGGCGCGGCGCTGTTAAGGGGGCGCCGGCATGGCCGTCTCGCCCGATCCGATACTCGTCACCGTCACCGGTAGGGACCACCCGGGCATCACCGCTCGGCTCACGGGCATCCTCAGCGACATCGGCGCAACGCTGCTCGACATCGAGCAGGTGGTGGTGCACGGAAACCTGAACCTCGCGCTCCTCGCGCTCTTCCCCGAGACACGCAGCGGACTCAAGGAGCTGCTGTTCGCCGCGAAGGAGCTCGGCGTGACGCTGGACTTCAAGCCGCTCGACGGCGGCGCGCCGCGGCGCGCGCCCGGGAGCCGGTACGTGGTGACAGCCATCGGCCGCGAGCTCGGCGCGAAGCAGCTGCACGACGTGGCGGCCACACTCGCAGCCCACGGCGCGAACATCGAGAAGATCGCGCGGCTGTCGGTCGAACGCCTCTCCTCGGTGGAGATCCAGGTGCTGCTCCAGCGCGAGGAGGAAGCCGACGCCCTCAAGCAGGCCCTCCTCGCGCTCGCGACGCAGAACAGCTTCGATCTCGCGCTGCAACGCGAGGGCCTCTTCCGCCGGAGCAAGCGGCTCGTCGTGATGGACATGGACTCGACGCTCATCCGGATCGAGGTGATCGACGAGCTGGCACGCGCGAAGGGCGTGGCGGAGCAGGTGGCGAAGATCACCGAGCGCGCGATGCAGGGGGAGATGGATTATGACGAGTCGCTCCGCCAGCGGCTCTCGCTGCTCCGCGGCCTCGACGTCGGCGTGCTGCGGAAGCTCGCCGCAGAGCTCCCCATCACCGAGGGCGCGGAGACGCTCATCCGGGTGCTGAAGCGGCTCGGCTACCGGACCGCGGTGATCTCCGGCGGCTTCTCGATCGCAGCAGAGGCGCTGAAGGCACGGCTCGGGATCGATTACGCCTACTCGAACGCGCTGGAGGTCGTGAACGGACAGCTGACCGGCAGGGTCACAGGGCCGATCGTCAACGCGCAACGCAAGGCCGAGCTGCTCGAGACCATCGCCCAGGCAGAAGGCGTGTTGCTCGATCAAACCATCGCCGTGGGCGACGGCGCCAACGACCTCCTGATGCTGCAGAGGGCCGGCCTCGGCGTCGCGTTCCGCGCAAAGCCCAAGCTGCGAGAGGCCGCCGACACGTCCCTCTCCGCAAGCGGCCTCGACGCCATCCTCTTCCTGCTCGGCATCACCGAGCGCGAGCTCCTCGAGGTGGCGTGAGCGACACGACACGACCCGTCCGGCCAGCAGCGGAGTCCCGCGGGACGCTGCGCCGTCGCGCGGGCATGCCGCACGCCCGCGCGACGGCGCGGCGCCACGCTTGACAGGCGCGCGCGCCCACAGGCCTGAACCGATTCAGCTCACGGCTGGCCCGTCGACACCGGCGAGGGCTGCGGGACCCCCCCGGACGCCGCGGAGCACGAGGCGATGGCCGCGGAGCTCGCGCCGGCGATCACCGGACGCCGCGGAGCACGAGGCGATGGCCGCGGAGCTCGCGCGATCTCCGGACGCCGCGGAGCACGAGACGATGGCCGCGGAGCGCGCGCGATCACCGGACGCCGCGGAGCACGAGACGATGGCCGCGGAGCGCGCGCCGGGGATCGAGTCGGCCCCGGGCTGGTGATCCCGGCGCGCTGACGGCCCCTCGCGGCCGTCCGGCGCGGTGCCCCGCCCCCCGTCGCCTGGGCAGGAGACGGTGTGGGAGAGGCTGCGCCAGGGTCGTCGCTCGCTCAGGGCGCTCGGCCCTGCGCGGCGTTCGGCTCGCCCGCGGGCCGTCGTGCTATCCAACCGGGGCCATGCGGAGAAGCCGGTTCACACAACAGGCGCGATCCGTCGCCTGGAGCGGAGGTGATGCGTGAAGCGTCCGACGATCACGGACATCGCGTGGCGTGCGGGGGTCTCCAAAGGAGCGGTGTCGTATGCGCTGAACGGCAGGCCCGGCGTGTCGGAGCCGACGCGCGAGCGGATCCTGGCCATCGCGGCGGAGCTCGGCTGGCAGCCGAGCAACGCGGCGCGGGCGCTCTCCGACGGCCGCGCAGGCGCCGTCGGCCTGGTCATCGATCGGCCCGCGCACATGCTCGGCATCGAGCCGTTCTTCATGCAGCTCATCTCCGGCATCGAGGCGGAGCTGTCCGAGAAGGCCGAGGCGCTGCTGCTCAAGGTCACGGAGGATCGCGTGACCGAGGTGGAGACCTACCGCCGCTGGTGGGCCGAGCGGCGGGTCGACGGGGTGATCCTCGTCGATCTCTGCGACGACGATCCGCGCGTGAAGCTGATCGAGGAGCTGAAGCTCCCGGCGGTGGTGATCGGCGGGCCGGCGGGCAAGGGGCAGCTGCCCGCGGTGTGGAGCGACGACGCGAGCGCCATGCGGGCCGTCGTCGACTACCTGGCCGCGCTGGGTCACCGGTCGATCGCGCGGGTCGCCGGCCCCGCGGAGTTCGTGCACACAGCGGTCCGGACCAAGGCGTTCACCGCGGCCGCACGCCAGCGGCGCCTGGATCGGGTGCAGACGGTCCACGCCGACTACACGGGCGAGGCGGGCGGCCAGGCCACACGGCGGCTGCTGGCCGAGGCCTCGCCGCCGACGGCCATCGTCTTCGACAACGACGTGATGGCCGTGGCCGCGCTCGCGGTCGCCCACGAGATGCGCGTCCCCGTGCCGGAGCGCCTCTCGATCGTGGCCTGGGACGACTCGGCGCTGTGCCAGCTCGTCCACCCCGCCCTGACCGCGGTGCGCCGCAACATCGCCGAGCACGGCTCCCGCGCCGCCGCGCTGCTCCTCCGCCTCGTCGCCGGAGAGCCGGTCACCGACGACGAGTGCAGCGCGCCGACGCTCGCGACGCGGGGCAGCACCGCCCCGCCCCCCCGCGCATGAGACGGCCTCGCCCGAACGACGGCGCGGCCCTCCCGCACGGGCGCGTAGACTGAACCGATTAAGTGACGTAATCTGAACCGATTAAGTAGCCCGCCGGCCGCGCCTCGATCGCGCGGCCCGCGCCGCGAGCAGGGTGACGGACGGTGTTCGAGAGCGCCGCTCTGCATGACCAGGACGTGAGGACTATGCACCGCAATTTCGCCAAAGTCGCAGTTCGTCAACAGGCGATCGCCTGGCTGGGGGCCAATTTCTGGTCGAGGCGCGGCGGCCCGCTCATGTGGCAGAGCTATGATCCGTTCGTGGTCCGCGAGGAGCTCCGGGTGCTGGCCGATCACGGCCTGACCATGACCCGGTCGTTCTTCTACTGGCCTCACTTCATGCCGGAGCCGGACCGGATCGACGAGGACTGCGTCGCGCGTTATGCCGATTTCCTCGAGGCGCACGTCGAGGCGGGCCTCACGACGATCCCGACCCTCCTCGTCGGCCACATGTCCGGCGAGAACTGGGACCCGGCCTGGCGGCGCGGGCGGGACCTCTACGGCGACGTGTGGATGGTGGCCCGGCAAGCCTGGTTCGCCGAGCAGATGGCGCGGCGCTTCGCGGGGCACCGGGCGGTGACGGGCTGGCTCGTCTCCAACGAAATGCCGATCTACGGCGAGCGCGAGCGCTCGATCCGCGAGAACGTCACGAGCTGGGCGAGCCTGGTCGTGCAGGCGCTGCGGGCCGGCGGGGCGAGCCAGCCAATCTCGATCGGCGATGGCGCGTGGGGCATCGAGGTCACGGGAAACGACAATGGGTTCTCCGTCCGCGATCTCGGCGCGCTCGTCGATTTCCTCGGCCCGCACGTGTACCGGATGGAGAACGACCTGGTGCGCCAGCACTACGGCGCGGCGTTCGTCTGCGAGCTCACGGGCTTCCTCGGAAAGCCCGTCGTGCTGGAGGAGTTCGGCGTGTCATCGGCTTTCGCTTCCGACGAGAACGCCGCGCACTACTACCGGCAGGTCCTCCACAACACGCTGCTTGCCGGCGCCACGGGCTGGATCGGCTGGAACAACACCGATTTCGATCTCATCCACCAGGATCCCTACAGGCACCACCCCTTCGAGCTCCACTTCGGGCTGACGACCGTCGACGGCCGCCCCAAGCCGCAGCTCGAGGAGATGGCCCGCTTCGCGAAGGTGCTCTCCGATATCGACGTCCTCGGCTGTGAGCGCGAGCCGGCCGACGCGGCGATCATCGTCCCATCGTACCTGGAAGGCGCGTTCCCGTTCACGGAGGCCGAGGACCGCAGCTATCTGTTCACGATGCTGCGGCAGGCCTACATCGCGGCGAAGGAGGCGGACCTGCCGGTCGGGCTGACCCGGGAGCGAGACGGGATCGCCGAGGACTGCCGGCTTTACCTGCTGCCGTCGGCCAAGCAGCTGACCGCGCCCACATGGCATCTCCTGGAGCGGCTGGCGTCCGCCGGAGCGGTCGTCTACGCGTCGTACTGCCACGGCACGCACGGGTCGCAGCGCGGGCCGTGGTACGCGCACCTCAACGCGATGTTCGGCGTCGAGCACCAGCTGCGCTACGGGATGGTCGATCCGATCGAGGACGATCGCGCGAAGCTCACCTTCGAATGCCAGTTCGGCACGATCGCGGCGGGCACGACGCTCGCGTTTCCCGTCTCCGGCACCGAGCACAGCCGCGCTTACCTGCCCGTGCGCGCCAGGGGCGCGGAGGTCGTCGCGGTCGACCAGCGCGGCCGGCCTGCGCTGCTGCGGCGCAAGATCGGGAGCGGCAGCGTCGTGCTCTGCACCTATCCGATCGAGCACTTCGCCGCGGCGACCCCGCGGATCAACCCGGAGCCGACTTACCGGCTCTACGACGCGCTCGCCGAGCTCGCCGGCGTGAAGCGGCCGGTGACGGTGGACGACCCGCGCGTCGCGGCCGACACGCTGCGCCACCGGGATGGCCGCCGCTTCGTCTTCCTGGTCAGCCAGGCGGATCAGCCGCTCTCGGTGAAGCCCGCCGTGGCCTCGGGCCACCTGACCGAGCTGGGCGGCAAGTCCCCGGTCCACGCCGTGGAGCTCTCGCCGTACGACGTGCGGATCCTCGAGCTGCGATCAGGGCCGCGGTGAATCTTCTGGTTCCGGCGCGCCCGGCGCCGAGAACCGGAGCAGGAGCAGCCCGGCCAGCGAGACGACCATCCCTGCAAACGTGATGCTCCACGGCAGGAGCTCTCCTTCGATGACGCCTTGCCCCCACGACGGCTTGAAATAGAGGAGCGACACCGCGAGCCCGTTGTTCAGGGCGTGAAGCAGCGCTCCGGGCAGCGCGGAGCCGGTGCGGTGGCGCGCGTAGCCGAGCGCCAGCCCGAGCGAGAACGTCGGCAAGAGCCGGTACACCGACCCGTGCGCGAGCCCGAAGAGGAGCGCCGAAACGACGATCGCCACCGCGGGCCCGGCGCGGCGCAGGCCCGCGTAGACGAAGCCGCGGAACAGGAGCTCCTCGCAGACGGCCGGCGTGACGGCGACGAGCAGCAGGACGACCGGGTACGGCTGCCCGCCGAGCAGCACGAGCTCCCCTAGCTCACGGGCGAAGGGCTCCGGCGCGGGGAACCACCGGAGGACGGTGCCGCCGATCGCGGCCCACGCCGAGACGCCGAGGAGCAGCGCCCCGGCGAGGCCGCGGACCGAGGGCGCCCTGAGGCCGAGCGTCGCCCGCGGCGAGTAGCCGAAGCCGGCGACCAGCGCGAGGGTCGGGACCAGGAAGAAGCCGACCTGGGAGACAGCGAGCTGGACCGCCACGCTGGCGCGGGCGATGAGCAGGCTGCCATAGAAGAAAAGCACCTGGACGCCCGCGAACGCCGCCAGCGAGAAGCCCGCCGAGGGCACCCCGCCGGCCCGGCGCCCCAGGCCGAGCACGGCGCGCGCCGACTCGTGCCCCCCGAGGAGCACGCTCTCGCGCTCGAAGACGCGCGCGGCGAAGAGGAGCGCGAGGCAGGCATAGAGCGCCGAGGAGACGAGGGCCGTGAAGAGGAGATCGGCCGGCGCCTCTCCGACGAACAGCGCCTTGATCAGCACCGCGATGTTGAGGACCGGGGCGTAGGCCGTCCACGGGTTGAGCTCGACCACCGGCAGGGCCGTGATGCCGGCGAGCAGCGAGAGCGGCAGGTACGCCGGCATGAGCGCGTTCTGACCGTCCTTGAAGTCCTTCGCGAACACGGCGAGCGCGAGGAACAGCGCCGAGAACAGGAGCGTGACCGGCACGAGCAGCACGAACGTCAGCGCGAAGGTGCCGGGGCCGACCACCATCGCGTCGGGCAGCAACCGGCTCACCGTGAGCGACATGCTCACCACGTTGCCGAGCGCCGTGAGCAGCGAGATGACCCACACGGCCAGGAACTTGCCCGAGATGATCTCGATGGGCCGCACGGGCGCGCACAGCAGCGTCTGCATCGTGCCGCGCTCCTTCTCGCCCGCCGTCAGATCGATCGCGGGGAGGAAGCTGCCGAGGAGCGACATCAGGATCAGCAGCATCGGCATCATCGCGCCGAGGATCTGGCCGACCTTGCGGCTGTCCGCCGCGACGTCGCGGGGCACGACGTCGAACGCGCGCGAGAACCCCTCGGGCAGGCCGCGCTCCACCTCTCGATCCGCGATGATGGCCTTGCGGGCGCGCCGCAGCGCGCCCTCGAGGCGCGCCTCCGCCGTGGCCGAGTCGGCGCGGACCGAGTCGAAGTAGATCGCGACGGCGCCCTTCCCGCCGCGCCCGAGCTCGGCCCCCAGCGAGGGCCACGGGACGAGCACCGCGTCGACCTTGCGCTCGCTCACCGCGGCGCGCGCCGCGGCGAGCACGGGGTTCTCCGGCTCGATCCACCTCGGCGGCTCGGCCTCGGGGGGCGGCGCCTCGCCCTCGTCCGGCGCGGGCGCCGGCCCCGCCGGCGGCGCGAGCGCCCCGGAGAGGAGCCCTTCGCGCACGTCGGGGGGCGCGCCGGCCCACGGCGCGAGCTCGATCTTGCCCGCCGCCGAGAGCCTCGTCTGCAGGTCCTCGGCGAGCTCTCCCCAGACCGCGATCCTGGACGGGCGCGCCTCGCGCGCATCCGCCTCGAAGCCGACGAGCTTGCTCATCGCGAGCGCGAAGAGCGGGTAGAGAAGGAGCGGCACCACGACGAGGCGCACGAGCGTGCGCCGATCCCGGAGCGACTCGACGAGCTCCTTGCGGAGGATCGTCCAGACGATGGCGAGCCTCACGACGCCTCAGCCCCCTGGCGCGGGCGCGCTCGGGCGCTCGGGCGTATCGCGCGCAGCGCTCGGGCGGCTCCGCTCCACGTGGTGGAGGAAGGCGTCGGTCAGGTTCGTCGTGCCGGACCGCCCGAGGAGCTCGGGCAGGGTGCCGGCGTCGACGACGCGGCCCTCGTGCATGAGGGCGATGCGATCGCAGAGGTACTCGGCCTCGCTCATGATGTGCGTCGAGAAGAGGATGGCCCTGCCCGCGGCGCGCTCCCGCCGGATCGACGCGACGATGAAGCGGCCGCTGAGGATGTCGAGCGCGGTCGTCGGCTCGTCGAGGATGAGCACCTGCGGCTCGTGGAGGAACGCGCGCGCGATGTTGGCGCGCTGCTTCTGCCCCGTGGAGAGCGTGCCGCACGGCCGCGACGCGAACGCCTCCATCTCCAGGTCGGCCACGAGCGCGTCGATCCGGCGCGAGAGCGCCGCCTCTTCCATGCCGTACAGCCGACCGAAGTAACGGAGCACCTCGCGGGGGGTGAGCCGCTGGTAGAGCTGCGTGTCCCCGGAGAGGAAGCCGAGGCGCTGCTTCGCCTCGAGCGGCCTCGCGGCCAGGTCGACGCCGCCGACAAGGATCCGCCCCTGGTCCGGCGACAGGATGCCGGCGAGCATCCGCAAGGTCGTCGTCTTGCCCGCGCCGTTCGGCCCGAGCAGCCCGACGACCTCCCCGGCGTACACGGCGAGATCGACCCCGTCCACGGCCGTGACGCCGCCGTACCGCTTCACCAGACGCTCGGCGCACAGGGCGGGGCGCATGGGAGCGTCTCCTAGTTCGGTCGGCGGCGCGGCGCAAAGCGCCCTTCGTACGGGCCCGCACGCAGGGCGGCCCCGGCGCACCGCCGCCTGCTCGCGCCGCCCGGTCGCCCCCGTCCAGGCCGCGTGGCGGCGCCGCCTCTCGACGTCCGCCGCGGGCTCCCTAGACTACGCTGACGTCCATGCCAACGAGCCCGTCCTCGATGCCCTATCGCGACCGTACGACGCCCGAGCCGGTCCAGTGCCCCTGCGGCCACGGTCGCGATCATTACATGGTGAGCGCCGAGGCGGAGTACCGCGTCCTCGGGTACATCCAGCTCGCGTTCGGGATCTCGGCCCGGCCGACGAAGGTGAAGTACAGGTGCCGGCGCTGCGACTCGGTCTTCGCGACGACGAAGGATCCCGCGGTCCTCGACAAGCATTACTGACGTGCGGCGAAGCGAGCGCGCGTGAGCGACACATGGCCGGCCGCCACGCGCGGCCCGGAGGCTTCAGCTTCATGAAAGGACGCGTCCTCATCGTCGCCGGATCCGACTCGGGCGGCGGCGCCGGAATCCAGGCCGATCTCAAGGCCGTCACCGCGCTCGACGCGTTCGGCGCGACGGCGATCACCGCGCTCACCGCCCAGAACACCCGTGGCGTCGACGCCGTGTTCCCGGTGCCTCCCGACTTCATCGGTCGCCAGATGGAGGTGGTGCTCGACGACATCGGCGCGGACGCCATCAAGACCGGGATGCTCCACTCGGCGGAGGTCATCGACGAGGTCGCGCGCGTCTACGAGCGCCTCGGCCGCGGCGCGCCGCTCGTGGTGGACCCCGTGATGGTCGCCAAGGGCGGCGCCCGGCTGCTGAAGCCCGACGCCGAGGGCGCCCTGCGCGCCCGGCTCCTGCCGCTCGCCGCGCTGCTCACGCCGAACATCCCCGAGGCCGAGGCGCTGACCGGCGTGGTCATCGACAGCGTGGACGCGATGCGCAGCGCCGCCGCGCAGCTGCTCGCCATGGGGCCGCGCGCCGTGCTGCTGAAGGGTGGCCACCTCCCGGGCGCGACGGTCGTCGACGTCCTCCGGGCCGCGCCGGGGCCCGGCGCCTCCGGGCTGCCGGAGGGCGAGCAGCTGTTCGAGGACGCGCGCATCGAGACGCGCGCGACGCACGGCACGGGCTGCACGCTCGCCTCGGCCATCGCCGCTGGCCTCGCCCAGGGCCTCGCCCTCGTCCCGTCGATCGGGCGCGCGCGGCGCTACCTCCGCGAGGCGATGCGCTCCGCGCCGGGGCTCGGCCACGGCCACGGTCCGCTGAACCACGCCCACACGGCGCGGCCGTTCCCCTGAACAGCGCGGCGCGCCGCGCGCGACTGTGGACGGCCGCGACGACCGCGGCGGCCGCGCCCCGC
Organism: Sorangium sp. So ce124; assembly: GCF_051525235.1. Lineage (NCBI taxonomy): Bacteria > Pseudomonadati > Myxococcota > Polyangiales > Polyangiaceae > Sorangium > Sorangium sp. So ce124. The sequence goes on along the minus strand of NZ_CP150312.1, from coordinate 992,265 downwards.
GGGCCCCGCACGGTGGCCAGGCGGCCCTGCGCAGGAGCGGCGGGGCGGTCCCGTGCGGCGCCGAACGGGCCGCCTGCAGCCCTTGTGCAACGACTCGTTGCGCCCGGAGCTCGAATGGACGACCCTGCGCGCAGTCCGTATCGGCGTCCCGGCGCGTCTCCTTCGGCGCCGTCGCGGAGCTCTTCCTCACCCTTCGTGCGCCCGTGGCCGTGACCAAAGATCCCCTCCCTCCCATCGACGTCGGAACGGTCATCAACGACCGCTACGAGGTCCTGAAGAGCATCGGCAAAGGCGGCATGGGCGAGGTGTTCTTGGCCTTCGACCGCCTCACCCAGCAGCAGGTTGCGCTCAAGGTGGTGCCCGAGGCCTCCGCCATGCCCGGCGACGACGAGGCCCTGCGGCAGGAGGTGATCCTCGCGCAGAAGGCTCGCCACCCGAACGTCTGCCGCGTGCACGACCTCGCCCCGAGCCCGTGGGGGCCCATCCTCGTGATGGAGTACATCCCCGGGCAGACGCTCCACAACCACATCCGCAAGCGCAAGACGTCGGGCGGCTTCAGCGCCGACGAGTTCCGCAAGATCTCGACCGACGTCTGCGCGGGGCTCGCCGCGATCCACCAGCAGGGGCTCGTGCACGGCGATCTGAAGCCCGGCAACGTGATGGTCGCCGACGATCGCGCGGTCATCCTCGACTTCGGCTTCGCGAAGGAGCGCGCCCGCGCTGCCGTGCGCAAGCCGGGGGCGCCTCCGGACGGCGGCACGCCTCACTACATGTCGCCGGAGCGGCTGCGCAGCGGCGGCGCGAGCCCTGAGGACGACGTCTACGCCGCGGCGCTGACGCTCTGGGAGATGTGGACCTGCCGCGTCCCCGAGCCCGGCTACAAGCCGCGGCTCAAGACGATGAAGCAGCAGATCACGTTCGACGTGCCCGCTGCGCTGACGAACGACGAGATCAGGCAGATCTTCCGCGCGCTGAACCCGGATCCGCAGATGCGCCCGCAGGCGCGGCACATGCGGTTCTTCAACCCGACGCAGACCGCGACCGCGCCGATCCAGCTGCCGCGCGAGCGCATCGATCCAGGCCCGGCGCCTGGGCGGGCCATCAAGACGCAGTTCACGCCCGGCGCGCAGTCGCTGCTCATCACGTACGCCACGAACGCGCCCGACAGCGTCGCCACCCTGTTCCCGCTGCAGAAGCCGGTGCTCTCCATCGGCCGCCGCAGCGATCAGGATCTCGTCCTCGCCGAAGCGACCGTCTCCGGCTCACACGCGCTCCTCCGCTGGCAGACGGGCTCCTGGCTGGTCGAGGATCTGAACAGCACGAACGGCACGTACGCGGACTTCCCCTTCGAGCGCAAAGCGCAGGTCTCGCTGCTCCACGGGGCCGAGGTGCAGCTCGGCGAGTGCCGCCTCATGGTGGTCACGTTCGGGCCCGACTCGCCGCACCACGACAAGGCGAAGCGCTACCTCGCCCGGCGCGACGGCCTCACGGGGCTGCTCGTGCGCGAGCACCTGATGAAGGCGATCGACGAGGACGGCTTCTTCGCCGAGTGGGCCGAGGTGCCGATGCAGATCGCGCGCTTCGAGCTCCGCGGCCAGAACGGCCTCGTGAGCTTGCGACCGACGATCCTCGAGATGCTCGCGCTGCGCAAGGCCGCGCTTCAGGTCGTCGATTTGACCCAGACGCTGCTGCTCAGCCTGACGCCGGCCGCGGCCGGGCGCACCGGCCCGCTCACGTTCGTCGTCTCCATCGTGGGTCCCAACCTGGACGAGGCCCAGCACGTGGTCGAGCAGGTCGTCGCGCAGGTGCAAGGCACGCTCCCCGAGACGCTCGAGCTGACCGCCACGCTCGTGAAGTGCGAGCCTGGCCGCCCCGCGCGCACGCTGATCGACTGAGGCAGACCGCCGGGCCGTTGCTCGACCGTCGCTCGAGCAACGGGACCGGGCCGCGGCTCGAGCGCGTGCTCCGTCACGAAGACGCGGAGCCCATCACCAAGCGCAGCGCGCCGGTATCAGCCCGCGCAGCGCCTGCCCCCTGCGAGCGCTCTTGCGCGACGGGAGCCCGCTCCCAGGCCGGAGCAGCGAGCGGCTACTGAACGGCGAGCTGCTGGGCTGTGAGCGGCTGCTGGGACGGCCCGCTGCACGCCTCACCCGGAGCGGCGACGCCATCGAGCACCACCTCGCCGGTCGACTTCCGGACGTCGATCTCCCCCTGCCAGATGAGCTCTGCGCTGCCCTGAGTGTCGACGACGTCGCGCAGCAGCCGCACGTAGACCTTGCGCTGGGCGACCTCGGGAATCGCCACCGCGAAGTCGAACGCGCAGACCGAATCACACCTCGGATTCGTCGCGTCGGGCTCGTCCCTCTCGGTGATCTCGTAGATGCTGTCGATCCTGTCGACGTGCATCGCGCGCTGGCCGCAACAGTTCAGCAGGAGCCGGCTGTTCGCGATCTTCAGGGCCCCGCTCGCCCGGTCGTAGCGCCAGCGCAGGACCTCGGCCCCGCAGTAGCTCTCCTCTCCCTCGGAGGCGAGCCGCCGCTCCGGCTCCACGAACCCGCCGGCCTCGCTCACGAGCCCCACGTGCGCGGGCTCCGCCTCCAGGCACGCGCTCAGACCGAGCAGCGATCCCACCGTTGCAAGCGCTCCACAGACCCCCAGGTACTTCATGCCCCGACTTCCTTGGCTGTCCCGCGACACTGTTAAAATACGCCCAAAGAAAAAGAACCAGGGCCTCTAGATACGCGCTTCACGTGTCCGCTACCTGCGCCTAGGGATTCAGCTGCAAGCCGACGTACGTAAGGTGCGAACGCATGCCGCACCCCGGAGCAGCTGCACGCACATTCGAGTGTGATCTACGGGTTTCTGGAAACCTTGTCCAGGCGAAAGTGGCAGAGTTAGCCCGATTCTCTGACCATGAACGTCATGGTCGGTTCACCTGCTCTGCTATCCCACGCGTCGCCACACGCCGCGCGCCGACATGCGCGGCGGGACAATTCGCGAGCTCTCCCCTCCCCCTGCCGACCGCACCGCGGACTCGAGGTGCGGCGGCACGTTCGGGGGGCGCGTGCTCAGCGCCTCATCGCGCGGCGACGGTCTTGCTGCGCTGGCGCGGAAGGCCTTTCGCCTGGCAGCCGGCTTCCGCGGGGGTTTCGTCGAGGACGACCGCGCCGCCGGAGACGCCAAGATCGACCGAGCCGCTCCAGATCACGGCCGGGCCGCTCTGCTGATCGACCACATCGCGCAGCAGCTTCACGTAGATCTCGCCCCGCGGGACGTCGCGCACGCCGACCGACAGATCGAAGGCGCACTGCTCGCTGCAGCGACCTCCCGCGCCGTCCGGCGCGTCCTGCTCGGTGACCTCGAAGAGGTTGTCGATCCTCTCGACGTGGATGGCGCGCTTCCCACAGCAGTCGAGCATCAAACGGGCATCGGCAAGACGGAGCATCCCCGCCGGCTCATCGTACTGCCAGCGCAGCACCTCGGCGCTGCAGTAACCCCCGTCCTCCGCCGCGGTGAGCCGGTGCTCCGGGTCCCTGAACCCCCCCTGCTCGCTGATCCTCGCTTCCTGAACCGCCGCCACCGAGCTGCAGCCACCGGCGCAGAAGGCCCAGACGATCGCGATGGCGGTCCAGATACGGCTCGACACCATGCTCTTCTCCATTTCCCCTCGGCTGGCTGGCCAGGGCGGTTCGCCCCAATCTTGTTGCAATTTTCCAGCCAACTCTCCCCCTGAGCAGTCCGGAGGCTAACCGCGACCGACGCGGCGGGCCAAGGAAGCGGGGGCTGCGAGCGCGGACTCCCTTCGCATCCGCTCGCAGCAGCGGCGCGGAAGGGCGCGCACGAACTACCCACGTCAGACGTGCCTGGACGTAAAAAGTTGTCGTGGAGAGAACACCTGGCTCAGCCACGATGCGGGCGGCCCTCGATCGGACACTCGCCGGATGTCCGGGCCGTGCCCGCGGCTCGCCCGCGTCAGTTCTTCGCTTCGACGGCCTTGCCGGGCGGAAGAGGATCCCAGCGCAGCGAGTCCCCGAGGAGGTTCGAGATGCGCTTCGGGCGCTGCCCGTCGACGCGCATGACGTAGAGCCCTGGCCCCTCGCCGGAGGTGCGCGTGGAGAAGAACGCCACGAGCCGCCCATCGGGGCTGCAGGCCGGGTACCCGTTCCTGCCCTGATTCTGGGTCAACCGCACGAGGCCGCCGCCCGTCTCCCCCGAGGCGACGAGATCGGTGTTCTTTCCCACGCCGACGGCATAGACGGCCTTCACACCGTCGGGGTGGTTGCAGAACGTGGGCGCCGAGGCGAAGAGCCCGTCCGGAGAGATCGCCTTGTCGCCGACGTAGATGCGCTGTCCGTACCTGCCCTCGCCGGAGAAGGCGAGCTTGCCGGTCGGCGTGAACACCGGGTGCAGCGCCATCCCCACCTCGGACGCCGGCTTGATGCTCTGGAGATCGGGACCGGAGAACAGCTTGATCGTCGACCCCACCCCGATGCTGAGGGCGACCTGGGCGCGATCCTTCGAGAACGCGATCCCGTAGACCGAGCCCTTCACGGGCAGCGGGAGCGGGCCGCCGGCGGGCGTGAAGACCTTGTACTCGTCGCCCTTCACGCTCGCCGCGTAGTGGAGCTGCTCGTGCTTCCCGAACGCAGGGGCGATGGCGGTCTGGTCGGGCGGCGAGACGGCCCTGGCGTCGTGGCCGTCGGCGTCGATCGTGAAGACGCGTCGCAGCGAGCCCGAGCCCGAGGCGAACGTCATGTGGCTGGCGAAACCGCCGTTCTGACCGGTGAGGGCGCCGATCAGCTGATCGGCCACCCGGTGCGACTCGAAGCGCACGTCGCGGAGGGGCACGATGAACTTCTTGTCGAACACCGGGGCCTGCCCCCGGTTCACCAGGAACGCCTGGCCGACGAGCTCGACCTTGTCGGCGGCGACCTTCTTGCCGCTCACGCTCACGACCGCCTCGACCCCCTTCGCGGACCACGCCTTCACGTCCACCGGGCTGTCGGAGAGGTACAGGCCGTCGGGCGCGGCGCTGTCGGGCAGCACCTCGAACTCGCCGCACAGCTCGAGGTCGCGCCGGACCACGCTGTGGATCGTCACGTCCTCGGGGTCGGAGACGAGCGACGGCAGGACGCCGATCTTCGGGAGCGGGCGCGTCGCGCCGGCCACGACCGTGATGTGGCCGAGCAGCTCGTCCGGGTTGGGCGGCGCCGCCGAGGAGGCCGGCGCCTGCGCAGGAGCAGGGGGAGTGGCGAGCGCGGCGGCGGCGAGCGCCAGGGCGCCGAGGGCGTATCGAGCTAGTCGCATGTGGTCTCTCTACAGACGAACGTGACGCTGACCTGCTTCTGCCCGAGGTTGGGATAGTTCTCGGGCGGCGGCGGCAGCGCCTGCCCCTTCGCCGCCTCGAGGGTCGCCTGCGCGGCGGCGTCGAAGGCGGGATTCCCGCTCGGCGTCAGCGTGTAGCTCACCATCTGCCCGTCCGACAGGACGATCACCGCGCGCGGCTTGTGCTTCGTGAGCTCCTCCGGCGGGAGCCCCGAGCCGTTCACGCGGAACCTGCTCGAGAACCAGCCCGCGATGCGGGCCAGGTACAGATCCACGGCGCGCGCCTTGAGGGGATCGGTCTCGGTCCCCTCCTTCACGCCGTCCTCGTGGCCCTCCTGGTCGACGTTGGCGGCCGGGGCGGCGTCGGTCTTCAGATCGAGCTCGGTGTCGACCTGCTTCGCGACCGCGGCGTCGGGCGGCGGCGGCGCGGTGCCCGCGTCGGCGATCTTGACCTCCTTGGGCGGGATGTCCGCCTCGGTCTTGCCCGCGCTCGGCGACACGAACGCCTTCTGCTCGACGCGCGGCTTGGGCGTCTGGCGCACCCACCGGTCGGGCAGCTTCATCTTGTCGCGCTTGCCGCCCAGCTTGAGCAGCGGCGTGTCCATGTCGAGCACGGGCACGACCTTCACCGGGACGCTCGGCCCTTTGTCGATCTCCGGCGCCGCCGCGGGCACGGCGAGATCGGCCAGGCTGACCGCGACGGCGGCCCCCGCCTGCACGGCCATCGCCACCGCGACGGCGAGCGCGATGTCCCGCGGGCGGAAGTCGCTCGCCGGCCGGCGCTGCCCAGGCGGCGTCCTCGGTCCGGGCGCGCGCGCCGCAGCCGTGCTCACGGCGCCGATCCCCCCGGCCGAGGCGCGGCTCCGCCGGGCCGCGGCGCCGTTCCCCCGGGCGGCGGCGGCGCGCTCTCCGGCTCGATCTCCGGCTGGACGAGGAGGTTCAGCCCCTCGACCCCGGCGGCCCGGGCAGCGGCCACGACCCGCGCCACGGCCCCGTAGCGGGCGTCCTTGTCGGCGCGGATGTAGAGCTCCTTCTCCTTCTGCACGCGCCCGTTCGAGGCGAGCACGCCCTCGATGTCGGCGGTCGCGTCGTCCTCGCCGAAGAGGATCTTCTCTTCTTTCGTGACGGTCACGACGAGCTTCGTGTCCTTCGTCGGCGCCTCCTCGGCGGAGACGTTGGGCAGCTCGACCCGGAGCCCGGCCGTGAGCAGCGGGGCCGTGACCATGAACACCACGAGGAGCACGAGCATCACGTCCACGAGCGGCGTGACGTTGATGTCGCTGAAACCGCCGCCGCCCCGCCGCCTGCGCCCTCCACCGACCGACATGCCCATGACCGGCCCCGCCCCTCAGCCCTTCGGCATCACCGGCGTGGGCCGGTCGCTCGACCGCTGGAGCGCCAGCGGGATGGACTCCTGCATCCCCCGCGCGGAGAGCGACGCGATCTCCACCCAGCCCTCGCTCGCGGCCTCGAGCGCGGCGAGCAGGTCGTCGACGCGCTTGTTGATCCCGTTGTACGCGATGACCGCCGGGATCGCGGCGAACAGCCCGATCGCGGTCGCGATGAGCGCCTCGCCGATGGCCGGGGCGACCACGGGCAGCGACGCGCTCTTCTGCTGACCGATGCGGAGGAACGCGTCCATGATCCCGTAGACCGTGCCGAACAGGCCGATGAACGGCGACGCCGCCGCGATCGACGAGAGCGTCGGCATGAGCGCGCTCGCCCGCTGCGTCTCGGTCACGATCGCCCGCTTCGCGATCGAGTCGAGGAGCCGGCTCGTCCCGACGCGGCGGCTGAGCTCCATCACGACGCGGGCGCCGGGCGCGTCCGCGTGCCGCTGCGCGAGCGCGAACAGCTGATCGGGCGAGTGGGCGTGCGCCGACTCCTGCTCGAACCGCGCCTGAAGAGAGGCGAGCCGCGCGAGCTGGAGGACCTTGAGGACGGCGATCACCCAGACGAGGATCGCCGCGAAGATCAGCAGCCAGACGACGAGGAAGACGGGACCGGAGGCGTGAAGGACGAGGGAGACGGGATCGAGCTTGATCGGGACCGCCGTCGCCGGCTCAGGGGCGCTTTGCAGGAAGGCCATTTCGATCTCTTCGGGTCAGGGAGTCGGCTCGTCAGGGTTCCGCGCGCGCGGCCCAGTTCAGTGGAGTTTGCGGCCGCGGCCCCCTCCCTCGCCTGGAAGCGCGGCCGTGGCCCTCTTCAAGTTCGCCGAGCGCCGCGCGCGGCGCGGCGCTCAGTCCGCAAGCAGGATGTCGACCTTCCTGTCGCGTGCCCAGCCCTCTTCGTCCGTGCCGGTCGCCTCGAACTCGCCCTTCGACGAGGTCGCGATGCGGCCCTGCTCGAGGCCCTTCTTGCCGAGGTACTCGGCGACGCTGCCGGCGCGCTTCTGGCCGAGGCCCAGGTTGTACTCCGTCTCCCCCCGGGGGTCGGCGTGGCCGATGAGCTTCATCCCCTTGCCCTTGAGCGGACCCGAGACGAAGCAGCGCGCGAGCGCGTCGAGCGTGCCAGCCGCCTCGCCCTCGATCGCCGTCGAGTCGAACGCGAAGCGGGCGGTCGGCAGATCGCCGCAGGCCTTGAGGATCTTGTCGTCGATGCGGATCGATCCGCTCGTCGGCTTCGCGGTGTCCTGCTTCGGGGCAGGCGGGGCGGCGGTCTTCGCCACCGGAGGGGGCGCGACGTCGCTGGCGACATTCGCCGGCGGCTGCGGATCGGAGCCGCAGCCGGCCGCGAAGGCGGCGAGGGGCGCCGAGACCACGAGGATCAACGCAGGCAGTTTTGTCATGGGCATGCCGTTACCACGCCGGGAGGCGCGTTGCAGCATTTTGAGCGCCCGCCGGCGAGCCGGCGCGCCGCGATGACAGGCATTCCGTTAAAGTGCCGCGATGGATCGCCCGACCCAGGCGCGGGAATATTTTGGGCACCAACGTTCCGGCCCGCCCCGCGCCTCCCGGGCCCTCGGCTCCGCGCTCCTCTCGCTCGGCGCAGCGGCGTCGGTCGCGCTCGCCGCCCCTCACGCGGCGCGGGCCGAGGCGCCGGTGCAGCGCACGTTCTTTCGCCTGCCCTCGTCGAACGGGTTCGGCGCGGTGCTGCTCGATCTGGGCGCGGCGAGGCTCACCCACTTCCGCGAGCGCCTGCCCGCCACCGAGGAGCCGCTCCTCGACGAGCGCGGCGAGGAGGTCTGGATCGGCAACCAGCCGCAGGCCGTACGCACGCGCGATCTGCTCTACGACGCGTACTTCGGGCTGCGCTCCGATGGGCACCAGCGGTGGCTGACCGAGGTCCCCGTCGACCTCGACGCGAGCGGCTACGTCGGCTGGACCGACGGGCAGCGCGGCGGCACGGGCGTCGTCACGATGGTGCAGCGGGTCGGCAACCTCGAGTGCACGCAGCTCTTCTTCGCGCCGCAGGGCCTCCCGCAGGCCGGGTTCGTGATGGCGATGCGGATCGAGAACCGGGGCGAGGGGCCGGCGGAGGGCGTGTCGGCGTTCTCGCTGCACAATTTCCACCTCGGCTTCGGTCGCCCGGGCGTGATGGCCGACATCGGCGAGTCGGGCGAGACCGTCGCCTACGACGCGAGCCAGGGCCGGCGCGACTTCCTCGAGCGCGCCTTCGCCGGCGTGGTGGTCGCGCGCGCGCTCGAGCCCCCCGCGCGCCACGGCGCCTCCAGGGCGGGCAGCCCGCCGGACCTCGACGTCTACCGGATCGTCGCGGACGACGGCGGCGCCGATCTGCCGGACCTCGACGGGGCCGCGCCCACCGCGGACGGCTCCGTTAGCGCGTTCCAGTGGGACCTCGGCAGCATCGGCCCCGGCGAGGCGCGGTGGGTCGGCGTGGCGTTCGCGCACCACGGCGACCCCTCGGGCGCGGCGGATCCGCTCGTGCAGGGCGCCCTCGACGCGTACCTCGGCGCGAAGCGCGCGGCGGAGGTGGTCGCGGACGAGATCGCCGCGTACCGCGCGTTCCAGGGCTCGATCCGGGTGCCGCCCTCGGCGTCGCCCGAGGAGACGGCCTTGCTCCGGCAGTCGGCCGTCACGCTCCGGATGGCGCAGTCCCGCGAGAGCCACGCCTTCCTGCGCGAGCACCTGACGCGGGACTCCGAGCCGCGCGCCACGCGCTTCGGCACGACGCTCGGCGGCGCGCCGGCCACGCTGCCGGCCACCATCGCCCACCGCGGCCACGGCGCCGTCCTCGCGAGCCTCCCGCCGGGCGAGTGGACGGTCGCCTGGATCCGCGACGGCGCGTACGCGACCGTCGCGATGGCCGCCCTCGGCATGCAGGCGGAGGCGCGCGACGCGCTGCGGTTCTACCTCGACGCGGAGGCAGGGCGCTTCCAGGGCTGGAGCGAGCTCGCGTCGTACGACATGCCGCCGTACCAGATCAGCCTGGTGCGCTACCACGGCTTCGGGGTCGAGGAGACCGACTTCAACGACTTCGGCCCGAACCTGGAGTTCGACGGGTTCGGCCTGTTCCTCTGGGCGCTGCGCCAGTACGAGGAGCTCACCGGGGATACGGGCTTCGTGGACGAGCGCTGGGCCGCCGCGTCGACGAAGGTCGCGGACGCCCTCGTCGCGCTCATCGATCCGGACACGGGGCTCGTCCGGAAGGACTCGTCCATCTGGGAGACCCACTGGAAGGGGCGCGAGCGGTCCTTCGCGTACACGAGCATCACCGCGGCGCGCGGCCTGTGCGACGCGGCGGCCATCGCGGAGCGCCGAGGCGAGGCGGACCGGGCCGCGGGGTACCGCGGCGCAGCGGAGCGGCTGCGCGCCGCGATCGCCGCGCGGCTCACGGACGCCTCGGGCGCGCTCGCCGGGAACCTGGAGGAGCTCACGTCGGGCTCGGGCTACTGGGACGCGGCGGTGCTCGAGGGGATCGCGATGGGCCTGTTCGATCCGCAGGGGCGCATCGCCGCCGCCACGCTCGCCGGGCTCGACGAGCACCTGCGCGTCCCCGCGGGCGCCGGGTGGTCCCGGAACGACGATCGCACCGATCACGCCGGCGCGGACGACCTGAGCCCCTGGGGCAGCGAGTACGACAGCGCCGAGTGGGTCGTGACCGACCTGCGCGGCGCTGTCGCGGCGCGGCTCATGGGGGACGTCGCGCGCTCGGACCGGCTGCTCCGGTGGGTGCTCGATCAGTCGGCCGCGAACTACCTCGCGATCGCGGAGACCTACGACGAGATCCGCGGCACCTACAAGCTCAACGCGCCCATGGTGGGGTTCGGCGCGGGCGTCTACGCGCTCGCGCTCGCGGCGCGCGACGGGCTCGTCGTCGGCCCGGCCTGCGGCGCGTACTTCGAGGAGAGCGCCGCGAGCGGCAGCGGCGGCGGCCCCTCGAGCAGCGGCGCCGGCGGCGTGGGCGCCGCCGGAGCGGGCGCCGCCGGAGCGGACGCCGCCGGCGGTAGCGACAACGAAAGCAACGGCGGCGGCGGCAGCAGCGGCGATCTCCGGGAGGACGCCGGATGCGGCTGCCTCCTCGCGAGCAGCGGCCGTGACGCCGCGCCCTCGGCGCTCGCGGCGGCCGTGACCGCGGCCGGCCTCACGCGACGGCGCCGGAGGGCGCGGCGCTGACGCTCGCCGAGCGCGCGCGCCCTCGGCGCGGGTTATTCCTCGCCGGTGTCGGCCTGGGGCTGCGTCTCCGCAGCGGGGGGAGCCGGCGTGTCGGCGACAGCGGCGGCCATCGCGTCGGTGAGCGACACCGGCGGCTGGGGCCGCGACACCTCCTCGGACGCGGGCGGAGGTGAAGGCTGACGCTCAGGCCGGGCGCGCGCCCCCGACGCGGCGGGCGGGCGCACCCCCGCCCCGGAGGCCTCGCGCGCGCCCGTCTCCGGTGCGGCGCGCGCCTGCGGCGCCGGGACGGGCTCGGCGGCGCTGGCCTCGTCGTCGTCGGCCGCTGGCGCGCGCGCGTCGGGCCCGCGCAGCGCCCTCCTCCGAGGGCCAGGCGCCGCGACCGGCACGCTCACCTCCCGCGCGATCTCCCCGGCCCGGGACACGCCGCGCTGCGCTGCAGGCGGCACGTCATCCCCCGGCGCACGCGACATCCCGCCGACGATCAGCGTGAGCCCGACGGCGATCGCCAGGGCGCCGACCACGGTCGCCGCCGCGAGGACGCGCACGCGGGCTCGTGATCGCGCCCGCAAGGGCACCGCGACAGGCACGAGCGCGTCGTGGACGCGCATCACATCGCTCACGCTCGGCGCATCGACCCCGACCGGCGGCGTACCCGCGAACGCGGTCGACGCGATCGACGCGATCGACTCCGCGCCCCGGCTCGCCTGCGGCGTCGTCAGGCCCACCGCCGCCGGGGCGACCGGGCCGCTGCCCGGCGCGACCGAGCTCGCCGTGGACGCGCTCGACGTCGTCGTCGCGGCGGGAAGCGTCGCGATGAACGACTTCAGCGCGAGCGACCGGAGGTCCATCATCGTCGGGTCATCGTCGCTCCGTGGCACCGAGGGCGCGCTCGATCGCCGGAGCGGCGGAGGAGGCCGGCTCGATCGATGGCCGGCGCCTCCCGCCGGCGGCGAGGCCGCGCCCCTCCCGTGCGCACGGAGCATCGCACCGCCGCAGACGCTGCACTCGAGCGCAGCCCCGCCGCGCGCGTCGCTCGACACCGTGGTGACGATTCCGCAGATTTCGCAGGTAACGTCCATGAGCCCCCCGCAGGCCTCGCAACACGACAGCGGCGAGCGCCCGCCACGCCAAACTGTGATTCAAATTACATCTTGAGTATGGCGCGCGAGGGGCGGCCATGCATGCGGTCTCCGCGCGGCATTTCCGAGAATCGAGCGCGAGACGGCGTTGCATTGCCATCCAGGACGGCCGATGTCGGACGAGAGCCGTCCTGGACCGAAGGTTTCCCGGGTGGGCGCTTGCGATGCCGGCCTTCGGGCTGCTGTGGTAAGAGCCGCGCTTCGATGTGGTCGGGAGCGGACCACCTGTCCGCTCGACGGGGTCGCGGCTCCCTGCCGGGGGTCATGCTGACATGGGTCTGGGGGCCGCGACCGGTCTCCGAAGCGCCCGGAGGAGTTCGAGAATGGGTCTCAGCGAAACGCTGCTCGATGCGAACAAGAAATCCAAGGTCGTCGCCGACTGTTGCACGCTGGTCGACGAGGAGGTGGCTTCGAAGAGCGGACTCTCCGGCCTGGCGGTCAAGGCCGGCTACGCGGCCGTGAAGGGCATCAAGCCCGGCTTCATCCAGCAGGTGGTCGAGAAGCTCCTGCCCGAGTTCGCCAAGAAGCTCGATCCCATCTGGACCGAGGCCTCGAGCGGCGGGAACCCGAGCTCCTTCTTCGCGTCGAACCGCTCGCGGATCGCCGACGCGCTCCTCAGCATCACCGACGAGAAGGCGAAGTCGTCGTCGAGCAGCGTCGTGCGCGGCACCTACGAAAAGCTGCGCGGCTCGGCGAAGAAGAACGTCGAGGAGGCGGTCCCGCGCCTCGCCCAGCTGATCCAGAAGCACACGGCCTGAGCGGCTCGGCGCAGCAGGCCCGCTTCACGCCGGCCTGCTGCGCGCCGCAGCGAGGCGCCCCCGCGGCCGCGTGCGCGGCGGAGGGCGCCCCTGCGATCGGCGCTCAGCCAGGCTCGCCGAAGCTCCGCGCGAAGAGGTCGCGGATCGCGTCGCGGCCGGCGTCGTTGAGATCCTGCGTGCCGATGCCGGCGAAGTTCTCGCTGGCGATGCACGGCTGCCGCGCCATCTCCCAGGCCGAGCCGCTCCAGCGGAACCAGCCGCGCTTCTCCTGATCGTAGACGAACAGCTGCTTCTTCCAGAGGCGCGCGAGCTCCGCGCCCCAGCCGGTGCCGCCGCGCACGGTGCCGTCCTCCTGGAGCGTCCCCACCACGAAGACCTGGCTGGCCGCGTTGATCTGGTGCCAGATCGTCTGGAGGATGTTGCGCACGAGCGGGATCTCGCTCAGCACGCGGCCGAGGCGCCGCGACACGTAGACGAGGCTGAAGTCGCCCTTGCGCAGCTCGTCGTCCCCCAGCACGACCACGCCGCGCTGGCGCTCGAGGAGCCGGTGGCCCTCGAAGCTGTAGTTCAGCTCCTGCACCCCGTACCGCTCGGCGCACGCGCCGAACTCGGCCTCTGCCCCCTTGGCGCCGCCCGAGTGCAGGCGGAAGCTCCGCGGGTCCTTCGGCCGCTCCGAGGGCGGGCGCACGTCCTCGTCGATGACGCGCATCGAGTGAGGGTCGAGGCGCAGGTGGAGATCGGCGAGGTCCTTGTTGCCGTGATCCTTCAGCAGCCGCAGGCGGACCACGTCGCGCTCCGGCTGCAGGTACACGACCACGCTGAGGTGGCGCTCGACGCTCTGGAGCGCGGCCGGGAGCTTGCCCGGAGGGCCCGCCTCGTCGACCTGGGCCGCGACCCAGACCTCGGCGGAGCGCTCCTTCGCGAGCCGCCCGAGCGCCTCCATCGCCTGCTCCGACGCGACGGCCACGTCGAAGCCGTCGACGATGATCACGTCGGGCTCGAAGTGGGCGACGCCGCGCGCGAACGCCACGGTCTCGAGCATCTTCTCGACCCACAGGCGCGCCGCTTCTTCGGGCGCGGCGGCCGACGCCTTCACGTGGCCGAGGTGCGAGTAGATCTGCCGGTGCCGCTCGACCTCGAGCCGCACGGCCTCCGGCTCCTCGAGCCGCATCGACTGCGCGAGATCGTGGAAGATCTCGTCGTAGTACGCGCGGACGTGATCGACCGCGTTCTCGTGCGAGATGTGGAGCACCCGGCGGTCCCGGAGCAGATCGTCGAGCGCGATCTGCACGAGCAACGCCGTCTTGCCCACGCCGGGCCGGGAGACGATGACGCCGACGTTGCCGCGACCCAGCCCGCCGTGCATCGACCCCTCGAAGACCCGCATGGGGCTCCGCTCGTTTACCTCTTTGCGGTACATGCCGACCCCCTCACTTGGCCTTCTTCGCCTGCTCTTCCCGGTATTTCTTGATGAGCTCCTCACCAAGCGCCGCCGGAAGAGGAGCATAGCGCGAGAACTCCATCGTGAACTCGGCTTTGCCCTGGGTGGCGGAGCGGAGGACCGTCGAGAAGCCGAACATGTCGGAGAGCGGCACCTCCGCCTCGACGCGGCAGAAGCCGTCTGCCTCGGTCGAACCCACGATGATGCCGCGCCGCTGCATGAGGATGCCGACGATGCCGCCCTGGTACTCGCTCGGCCCCTCGCACGCGACCTTCATCAGCGGCTCCAGGATCTGCGGGCCGGCCTTGGGGTACGTCTCGCGCCAGGCGCCGCGCGCGGCCTCCTGGAAGGCGATGTCGGACGAGTCGACCGCGTGGGCCGCGCCGTCGTTCAGCGTGACCGACACGCCCGTGACGGGCGCGCCGATGAGCTGCCCCTTGGCGAGCATCGACACGAAGCCCTTCTCGACCGCCGGGATGAACTCGCGCGGGATCGCGCCGCCGACGACCTGGTCGTCGAACCGGAACGGCGCCTCCGTCCACGGCTCGATGAAGCCGCCGACCTTGCCGTACTGGCCGGAGCCGCCGGTCTGCTTCTTGTGCGTGTAGTTGAAGTCCACGCGGCGCGTGATCGTCTCGCGGTACGCGACGCGCGGCGGGCTCGTGACCACCTCGGCCGCGTACTCGCGCTTCATGCGCTCGATGTAGACGTCCAGGTGGAGCTCGCCCATGCCCTGGATGATCGTCTCGCCGCTCTCCGGATCGGCCCCGACGCGGAAGGTCGGGTCTTCCTTCGTGAAGCGGCGCAGCGCCTTCGACATGTTCGCCTGGGCCTTGTTGTCCTTGGGCGTCACGGTGAGCGAGATGACGGGCTCGGGCACGTGCATCGACGTCATCGCGACGCTCAGGGTCCCGTCCGTGAAGGTGTCGCCGGAGTTGCAGTCGATGCCGAACATCGCGACGATGTCGCCCGCGCCCGCGGAGTCGATGTCCTCCATCTCGTCCGCGTGCATGCGGACGAGCCGGCCGACCTTGTGGCGCTTGCCCGTGCGGGTGTTCGTGATCTCGCCCCCGCGGGCCAGGTTGCCCTGGTAGACCCTCAGGTACGTGAGCTGGCCGAAGCGGCCGTCCTCGAGCTTGAACGCGAGCATCACGAGCGGCTTCTCCGAGTCGCTCGACAGGACGACCTCGGCCTCGTCCTTGTCGAGATCCACGGCCTTGTTCGTGATGTCGGCGGGCGTCGGCAGGTAGCGGGTCACGCCGTCGAGCAGGACCTGCACCGCCTTGTTCTTGTAGGCCGACCCCATCATCACCGGGACGATCTGGAGCTTCACGGTCGCGTCGCGGATCGCCTTCTGGAGGAGCTCCTCGGTGACGCGCTCCTCGAGGATCGCCTCGGTGAGCTCGTCGGAGTACATCGAGAGCGCGTCGAGCATCTCCTCGCGCGCCGTCTTCACCTCGTCGGCCATCTCGGCCGGGATGTCGCCGACGACGATCTTCTCGCCGTTCGCCCCCTCGAACCGGTAGGACTTCATCGCGATGAGGTCGACGACCCCCTCGAACTTGTCCTCGAGCCCGATCGGCAGCTGCAGCAGGACCGGGTTCAGGTTGAGCTTCTCGCGCAGCTGCGCGCGGACCCGCAGCGGGTTCGCGCCGGCGCGGTCGCACTTGTTCACGAACGCGATGCGCGGGACGCCGTAGCGGCGCATCTGGCGGTCGACCGTGAGCGACTGGCTCTGCACGCCGGCGACGGCGCAGAGGACCAGGATCGCCCCGTCGAGCACGCGCATCGCGCGCTCGACCTCGATCGTGAAGTCCACGTGGCCGGGCGTGTCGATCACGTTGATCTGGTGCCCGTTCCAGAAGCAGTGCGTGGCCGCGGACTGGATGGTGATCCCGCGCTCGCGCTCGAGATCCATCGAGTCCATCTTCGCGCCGACGCCGTCCTTGCCCTTGACGTCGTGGATGGCGTGGATCCGCTTGGTGTAAAAGAGGATGCGCTCGGTCAGCGTTGTCTTGCCCGAATCGATGTGGGCGCTGATCCCGATGTTGCGCAGCTTGGACAGTTCGCTGATCACAGAAGGCTCCCCGCCGCGCACCCGTGAGGGCGTGCCCGTGGAGGGCGTGCGGCACGCATCGAACGTCAGCCGGGCGACGCACTCTTGCGATCGCCCAGTCAGAAATTCGGCGCGGCTCTTAATTCGGCCCCATGGCCAGCGCCAGGGGGAAAATGACCGCGCATGAACATTTCACGCTACTTGGCCTGAATCCTGGAAAGCCCGACCGTCTCGTCCCACTCCGATCCGTAGCCGTCGTAGTGGATGCGGTAGCGCTCTTGACCGACGATGCCGGTGACGACCGCCGGGTACATCTGCCCGTGCCACTCGACGCGGACCCTGTCGCCGATCTTGTAGACGTTCGTCTGCGATGCCTGCAGCCCCTTGCTCCGGACCTTCGGCGGCGGCGGCGGGTTGACGACGTTGCCCTCGACGAGGCCGCGGATCCGCTCACGAGGTACAACTTCGTCCCAGATGTCATCGTAGCCCTGGTAGTGGATCTTGAACTTCGTTGGACCCAGGACCTCGATGACCTTGGCCGGGTAGACGTTCCCTTCCCACGTCACGAGGACGTGATCGCCGATGGCGTATTGGCGCTTGCAGCCCCCCAGAACCAGGGCGAGGGCCAGGAGGAGGGCCGCGGCGTGAGCGCGCGCTGCGGGCATACTTCCCGCCCGCCTTACCGTCCTCGCCGGCGCCCCGCAAGAGGCTTCGCGTCAGGGACGCGGGCGGGTCGTCCGTGGACGGCACCAGGCCGTGCCGCGCCGTTCTGCCGCACACCCGCCGCGCCCACCTCGACGCGCCCAGGGCGCTGCAACGGCGCACGAACCCGTGTAGAGAACGCCCATGACCCGAGATGTTCGTCCTGGTACGGGGACCCTCTCCCGCCCGTGCCCGTGCGGCTCGGGGCGCTCGTACCGCGAGTGCTGCGCCCCCTGCCATCTGGGCGATCGCGAGGCGCCCGACGCCGTGGCGCTGATGCGCTCGCGGTACGCCGCGTTCGCGGTCGGAGACACCGCCTACCTCTGGCGGACGCTGCACATGGGCCACATCGACCGCGGGCGCGACAGGGACCAGGTGCTCCGCGAGCTGAAGGTGACGATCCACCACCACCGGTACCGGGGCCTCCAGATCCTCGACAGCGTGCAGAGCGGCGACTCGGCGTCGGTGCTGTTCCTCGCCAAGATCTTCGAGGCCGGCGTGGATCGCTCGTTCGTCGAGCTGTCCGATTTCCTCCACGACGGCGAGGGCTGGCGCTACCTCCACGGCGTCGCCATCCCGCGCGCCCGCATCAGCATCCCGCCCGACGAGCTGACGATCGCCCGGTTCTCGTCGCTCGCCAGCTGATCTCGCCGTCCGAGCGGGCCCTCGGCTCGCCGATGCGCCCTCGGCCGGCGCACCAGCCCCTCGCGCGGCCGATCCGCCTCAGCCCGTCGACCCGCCCGAGGCGCGGGCCTCGTGCCACCCCATCGCCTCGACCACCGCGCGGTTCTTTTCCATCCAGACCGCGATGCGCTCGCGCGTCGTCCGGTAGGCGTACTCCAGGATGGCGCGCCGCGCGCGCAGGTTGGCAGGGTTGTGGAGGAACAGCAGCGCGTCGTTCCGCGCGGGCTCGAGCACGAGGACCTGCATCTTGCCCTCGGCGAGGGTGCGCCCCACCGCCTGGTGGAGCCGCGCGTGCGCGCCGATCCGCATCGCCTGGTTGAAGATCCAGAGCATGCCCTTGTCGCGCACGCTCTCGCGCACCCCGTGCCCTGTCGGGACGGGGCGGTGCGCGGTGGAGACGGGCACGAGCGGGCTCACGACGATCGTGAGATCGACGCCGGCGGCCTGCGCGAGATCGAGGTGCGCCACGTGGCCCAGCCCGCCGTCGAGGTAGTGGCGGTGCTCGACGCGCACCGGCGAGAAGAACAGCGGGAGCGCGAGCGACGCCGCGCAGGCGAGCGACACAGGGACATGGTCGAACCCCTCGGCGCCGAAGATGACGCGCTCGCCCGAGTCGAGGTCGTGCGCCGGGATGCGCAGCGTCCGCGGCATCGCGCGGAACGAGTTCGGGATGCCGCGCCTCAGGAAAAACTCGGCGAGGAACCGCTCGTACCGATCGAGCTGGAAGAGCCCCGCAGGGAGCGAGTCGTTGAAGCGATCGAGCTGCTCGAACAGGTACTGCTGCGCCGGCGCGTTCGGGGTCGCGTCGCCCCGGGTCGTGAGCCGGACGATCGCGTGGCGGAGCGCGACCAGGCTGGTGCTGAGCGCGCGCCGCCACTCGCCGGCGTCGATGTGGAGGAGGTGGCTGCGCTCCAGCGGGAAGAAGTTGTCGACCGGATCGAGCAGGGCGCGGTAGAGCCGCTCGATCGGGATGCCGCCCGCCAGGGCAGCGGCGACCGCGGCGCCGCTGCCGTGCCCGAGGTAGAGCGAGAAGCTCTGGTTGTCGATCCCCTCGACCCCGTCCTCGAGCGCCGCGAGCGCGCCGATCTGGTAGAGCGCGCCCGTCAGGCCGCCCCCCGGCAGGCAGAGGCTGACGCGCGCCCGCTTCGCCCCGGCGCGCGGGGCGGCGCGGCCCTCGCCGCTCGCGTCCACGGCCCCGGCGGAGCGGCCCTCGCCGTCCCCCGCTGCGATCTGCGCGGCTCGGCTCTCGCCGCCGCCCTGGCTCCCGAAAGCGGGCATCATGAGAGGTCCTTTTCCCTCGCGCGGGCCGCCCCCTCGGCGCGATGGCCGAGGACGAAGGCGAGCGCGGTCAACACGAGCGCGGAGGCGGAGCTCACCGCCACGAGCCACACGGGGCTCGCCGCGGCGCCGGCGGCCGAGGACGCGTCGTCGACGGCCCCCGCGCGCGCCGCGGAGAGGAGCGTGAAGCACTGGATGGCGTTGTAGGTGCCGTGGAGGAGGATGGACGGCAAGAGCGAGCCGCTCGCGACGCGGAGGACGCCGAGGGCCACGCCGAAGATCCCGATCGGCAGGAACTTCTGCCACCCGACGTGGGCCGCCGCGAAGAGCGCGGCCGTGATCGCGATGACGAGCGGGGCGCGGTGCGTCCAGCGCAGCGGGCGGGCGAGCGCTCCCCGGAAGAAGATCTCCTCCAGCGCGGGGCCGAGCACGATGAAGATGAGGCCGAGCGCGGCCCGCTCGGGCGCGCTCGCGTCGACGAAGACCCGGACGAGCTCGGCGTCGTCGATCCCCGACGGCCAGCGCGCCTCGATCGCCGTGTAGAGCGCTGCGATGGGCCCCTCGAGCGCGAAGCCGAGCGCGATCGCGAGCGGGTAGAACGCCACGTGCGTCCTGCGCAGGCCGAGGAACTGCCGGATCGACGCGCGGGGCGCGTGCACCTGGAGCACGCCAAAGAGCCCGAGCAGGTACGCGGCGGCCTGGCACGCGAAGCTGCCGATGACGTCGAGCTTCGGCGCCGGCCGGAACGAGCCCGCGCCGTCGAGCGCCGGCTCCATCCGGAAGGAGGAGATCAGGCCGAGCAGGAACAGGAACAGCGCGGTGACGCCCACGGTCCAGCCGATGGCCCCGGGGATCGACATAGGTCGCTCCTCGCCGCCTCGCCGGACGAGCGGGCCGGGCCCTCCGCCGCTCGGCGGAGGGTCGGGGGTGCCGTGCAGATCGCTCATCGACCTCGCAGATAAGGCAGGACGCCCCGCTTCACGACCGTGTCCGTGCCGAGGCGATCGTTCGTCTCCGGGTAGTCGATCGTCGTGTGCAGCCCCCGGCTCTCGTGCCGGGCGGAGGCGCAGCCGACGATGAGCTCGGCCACGGTGGCGATGTTCCGCAGCTCGAGCAGATCCCGGGTGACCAGGTGCTTCCAGTAGTACTCGCGGATCTCCTCCTGGAGCAGCGAGATCCGCCGGGCGGCGCGCCGGAGGCGGGCGTCGGACCGGACGATGCCGACGTAGTTCCACATGGTGCGGCGCAGCTCGTCCCAGTTGTGGGCGACGACGACCTCCTCGTCGCTGGCGACCGCGTTGCCGACCTGCCACTCGGGCACATCGGGGAACGCGCTCTGCCGGAGCTCGGCGATCTGGGTGCCGAGGCGCGCGGCCGCGCGGTGGCCGAAGACGAGCCCCTCGAGCAGCGAGTTCGAGGCGAGCCGGTTGGCGCCGTGCAGCCCCGTGCACGTGCACTCGCCGATCGCCCACAGCCCGGGGATCGTCGTCCTGCCGTAGAGGTCGGTGGTGATCCCGCCGCACATGTAGTGGGCGGCCGGCACGACGGGGATCGGCTGCACGGTGATGTCGATGCCGTAGCGGAGGCACTGCGCGTGGATGGTCGGGAAGTGCTCGCGGACGAAGCTGGCGGGCCGGTGGGTGATGTCGAGCAGCACGTAGTCCGAGCCGGTCCGCTTCATCTCGAAGTCGATGGCCCGCGCCACGATGTCGCGCGGCGCGAGGTCCTTGCGCGGATCGTGGCTGGCCATGAAGGCCGTCCCGTCCGGCAGCCGGAGGATGGCGCCCTCTCCGCGCAGCGCCTCGCTCACGAGGAAGCTCTTTGCCTCCGGGTGGAACAGGCACGTCGGGTGGAACTGGTAGAACTCCATGTTCGCGATCTCGGCGCCTGCCCGGTAGGCCATGGCGACGCCGTCGCCCGTCGCGACGTCGGGGTTCGTCGTGTAGAGGTAGACCTTGCCCGCGCCGCCGGTCGCGAGCACGGTCGCCCGCGCGAGGTAGGTCTCGACGACGTGCGGCTTCGAGGCTGGCCGGTGCCGGGGCGCCGGCCGCTCCGAGTCGCGCAGCCGCGGCCCGTTCAGCGCGGCGTCGGTCTCGTCGAGCACGTAGGCGCCGGCGCAGATGTCCGGCCCGCCGAACCGGGAGAGCGGGATGAGGTCGATCGCCGTGTGGTGCTCGGCGAAGCGGATGTTCGGGTTCTGCCGGGCCTGCTCGAGGAGCGCGCGCTCGATCTCGAGGCCGGTGGCGTCGGCGGCGTGCACGATCCGCCGCGCGGAGTGCCCTCCCTCGCGCCCGAGGCGCACCTGGCCGTTCTCGTGGTCGAACTGGGCGCCCCGCGCGATGAGCTCGCGCACCCGCTCGGGCCCCTCCCGCGCGCAGATCTCGACGACCACCTCGTGGCAGAGCCCCGCCCCCGCCTCGAGCGTGTCGGCGATGTGCGCCTCGGGGGAGTCGTCCGGGGCGAAGGCCGCGGCGATGCCGCCCTGAGCGTACTTCGTGTTGGATTCGTCACGCGCGCGCTTGGTGACGATGATCACCTCGCCGTGCTCGGCCGCCTCGAGCGCGAAGGTCAGCCCAGCCACACCGCTACCGATGACGAGGAAATCGGTCGTTATCGCCACGGCCCGGAGGGTAGCAGGAGCGGGGCGCACGGAGGTAGGCCGTGGTGCGCTTCCTGCGTGCGACGGCGCTGCGGCCAGGCGTTCGGGCGGGAGGCCAGCGGGGCCGGGGAGAGCGGCGCGCCGGCGTGGGCCTGCGCGAGGCGTGGGCGCACGCTCGGGCCGATCGCGCTCATGGCGGAGCGCCTCGGCCGTTGCCGCCGCGCGCCAGGGCGCATGTATGCCGACGCGCCAGGGCGCATGTATGCCGACGCGCCAGGGCGCATGTATGCCGACGCGCCAGGGCGCACGGTGCGCGCTCGGGCTCGCGGCGCGGGCTCATGAGCGCAGTCCATCCATCCGAAGCCGCGACTCGCGCAGAAGGCGCGCTGCGCGCGGCAACCAGAAGGCGCGCCGCCCGCAACTCGCGATGTGCAGCGAGGATGCCGGAGATGCGGTGTTCCGGAACAACACGGCAGATTCCCGGAGAGCACATCAGAGCCAGCGTCCCCCATACCCTCTGGTCGACTCGCTCGATCCAGCCCCCTCGCGAAGGGGCCTCTCGCTCAAGAGTCCTCGCCCTTGCGGTGCACCGAGGGCACGAGCATCAATCTGGGGCGGCGCTTGCTGCGCTCTTTAGGACCACCTACCGGGCGTGGGTTCTTGGCCCACAAGAGGCTCTGCGACGCGGGCAGTCTGGGCCCTGACGGCGGCGCGAGCTCCTCCGCCGCCGCCTCTTCGCGAGCCGCCCGCTCCGCGATGCAGTGCATACAATACTTCTCGGGATCCCAGTCGATGTCCTCGAGACCCAGCCTCCGTACCCACATCCGCTCCCACTCCCCCATCTTGCTCAAGCTGGGGCGCTTACCAGAGGGAGGGGGGTCGTCTCCGCGGGACCTTCGGCGCTTCGGCATGGGGCTCCTTGAATTCGGGAGGCGCCCATTCTGCCGGCAACGAATGAGCTCGCCAAGGGGTTTCTTCGAATCATGGTTACCGTTTTGCCGTGTTACGTTCAGCCCTCCGGAATTGCCACGAAATCATACCACCTCTCATTTTTTCTACAGTGCTCCCCGCTACCAGCAATCCAGCGGGCACTGCTCGCTGCCGCCACATCGCTTGCTCAAGGAGACGCCTGCTCCGCCGCCCTGCGCGGGCAGCCCGCCGCAGCCGCGGGATCCGCCGCTGCCTCCGCTCGCTCCGGCGCCCGGCATGGCTCCAGGAAAGATCGCCGCCCCGCCCTTCGCGCCGCCATCTTCGTCCCCAGCTTCGTCCCCAGGAATGCTGCCCACCCCCGGCCCGTGCTCGGCCCTACGGGCCTGCGCGCGGTCCGCCCCTCCCAAGTCCCGCGCTACGCGCGGGACGGGAGGGGTCGCCTCGCCACAGCCTCGCTGCGCTCCGGCGCTTCTGCGCCGCTCCTCCTTACGAAGTCAACCCACGGACCCCGCCACACGGGCCAGGACGCACATTGCCTGCTCGAGCTCGCCTTTCTCATGAGCGCAGTCCATCAGCAGGCTCGCCGCCAGGCGCAGCTCACGGTGCGCTGCGAGGATGCCGGCGATGCGCTGCTCGGACACCGAGCCCCAGAGGCCCCCCGAGCACGCGAGGAAAATGTCGCCCGGCTCCGTGTTCTCGACCTGGGCCGTCATCTCCACCGCCGCGTCGCAGCCGAGCGCGCGCGCGGCCGCGCCGGCGTGTTGCACCAGCATGGCTGGGGCGTCCAGCGGGATGGATCCATCCAACGCCCCGCCGTCGAGCCCCGCACCATCACGCGGTCGCGCCTCCAGCTTCCCCCCACGGAACCGGTAGATGTGCATATCGCCGGCGTAGACGATGTACGCCGCCCCTGGCGCGAGCAGTACACCGGCGAAGGTCACCTGCACGCCGCTCGGTCCCGGCTGCAGACGCTCGTCCACGGAGCGGCCTGTTCGACGCGGGCTCATCGTGAGCCGCACTTCGTCCCGACACTGCGGCGCAATCATCTCACCAGCGCCAAGGTAGTCCACGCTGCCTGCCTCGACAGGGGGATGCACCATCTCGATCGCCGTGCGGGAGACGAGCTCTCCGCCGAGCCGGCCCGTGACCAGGAAAAGGCCCAGGCAAGGTAACTCACCAGAGCGCTCCTCGTTGCTCGCACGACGCCTCGACACAAGGGCATCCGCCCCGGCCTCGATGGCAAGCGTTGGACGCACCATCCTCCACCTCGCACGCTCGTCGCAAGGACGAGCCGAGTAGCGCGCACCACGCTCGCGGTGCGCCGGTCTCCTGCTCTGTCGCCCAGCGCGCCGCGCCGCCGCCGTGCGCTCTCGTCGAGTTCAGGCCGTCAGCGGCTGCTCGCTCGACCTGGGAGCTCGCGACGGGACCTTTCGCTCAAGCGCTCAAAAATCCTCGCGCACGAGACGCGCCAGTCGCACCATCTTCAGCAGCAGCCGCCTGCAGCGGCCCTTGCTCCGCCTGCCTCGCCTGCCCGCCCTCGGCGGGATCTTCTCCCACCCAGGGCTCAGCCGCAGCTTCGGTCGGTTCCCCGACCGTGATGCAAGCTCCTCCATCACCGCTTCCCAGGCCGCTCGCTTCGCGATGCAGTGCTCGCAGTGCAGTTCCGGGTCCCACTCCACGTCCTCGAGACCCAGCCTGCGTACCCACATCCGCTCCCACTCCCCCATCCCGCTCGGGCTGGGGCGTCTTCCGGAGGGAGGGACATCGTTTCGACTGGAATTCCGGCGCATCGGCGGGGCGCTCCTTGGATCGAGCGGCGCGCATACTGCCGGCCACGAAAGAGCTCGCCAAGCGTTTTCGTCCAGAAATCGATATCTTTCGACTACTTACGCGCAGCCAGGCCGGGTCGTCACAAAATCGTACGGTCGTCCTCACTTTCTCCACGCTCACCGGTGGCAGCGAGCAGCGGGCGCAGTTCGCCGCTGTACATGTGGCCTGCGGGAAGCGCCTCGCACGCTCGATCGCGCGTCGCGCGATCGTCGGGGTGGCCTGCCGCCACGCTTCGCGGCGGCAGGCGGCACCAGCGACGAGGCCGCCCGCTGCCTCGTCGCTCACTTACGGAAACTCCTGCTCCGCCGCCGTCGTGCCTGCTGCGCCCGCGTTGTGGGCGACGTTGTTGCTGGCGCCGGGGCCCCCGGCGCCCGGCGGCGTGCCGGGTTGCAGCGTGGTCTGCCCTTGCTGCTGCACCGCGTCGCCTCGGCACGCGAGGACGGGAGGTGGTCTCGACGGCGATCGCGGTTCGGAGCCCGGCGCCATCACGCCTCCGCCCCGGCGCCACACATCGCAGCTCCCTCGCCGCAAGAAAGTGATCTACTGCCGGACTGCCTTCAGCGACCGTTGGATAACATCCACGCTCGCGGCCCGACGCAGAAGGTTTCAGCAGATCAACGGTCCCTCCGCCAGCGCCCTGGGCAATCCACGCGATGGTGGTGCGGTTGTAAGCGCCTGGCAGCCCACCGTGTCGCGTCTCCGCGACAAAAGAGTCCCTATCACCCCGGCGCGGGGTGCGTCCAACCATTTCTTGTCTCCTCCTTCAACTCCGCTGCTCGCGGCACACCGCGCTCGTCCGCATTGCGTTCATCCATGAAGAATTATCACTCATCCTCACCGCGCTGCGCACTTCACTCGCCGCAGCTCGCATTACCTGTGAAGTCCCAGCATTCTCCGCTCACGCCTGCCTCGCCGGCGTTTCCTCCCGGCGCCGTGCCTCCGCCATCGCCCTCTGTGCCCCCCATGAAGGTCGCCAGCGTCGCCGTAGCACCCGGCGCCGCCCCATACGCGATGCCCACTGCGTGGCCGCCTCGGCCGCCTCCGCCGGGACCGCCAGCTCCGCCTCGGCCGCCTTTACCGCCATCGCAGCCGGGGATAGACGGCGGTTTCTCCGATGCTGCTCCACCCGCAGCGCCGGCGCCTCCGTTCGCCCCGTTCTGTCCGACTACGCCGTCGCCCCCCTTGCCCGCCTTGCCCACCGCGACGCTCACCTCAGTCAGCACCAGCTTCGTACCCAAGCTCACAATCCCGAGGCTCGACCCGCCCGCCTTCCCACCACCGCCGCCCTTGCCGCCGCAGCCACCCGCGCCGCCGCCACCGCCGCTCGCGCCGGGCCCCGCGAAGATGCCTGCGCCCGACACGCAGAACGCTCCCGCTTTCGCTCCGCCACCACCTCCGCCCCCTTGACCTTTCTTCCCGATTGTGCCTGTTCCACCGTCGCCGCCCGCGACGCCGGTCAACATCAGCGTCGTGCCGCTTCCGGCAGCGCCGGCGACACCGCCGGCGCCGAGCGCACCGTCTTCTCCACGCCGGCATTCACCAGCCACATCCGTTTGGCCGATGCCGCCGACGCCCTTGTTGTTCGGGTTCGCCTCCGGCAACGGCCCACCATCCGCTCCCTTCAGCCCATTGCCGTCCTCGGTCCCCGTGATCCCACCGAGCCCGCCGGCGCCCCCGCGTGTCTCGCCGTCCTCGCACACCGTCACGCCGGGATCGCCACCGTACACGAGTTCATCCCTTGCACACGCCTCCGATGGACTCGTCATCGACGCGCCCGCCCCGCCCTGCGGTGCTTCCGTCGGCGTCGTGCCCTCCTCTCCGGCCATTCCATCGCCCGCGGTCACCTCCACCTGCGCCAGTTCCGCCTCGATGTTCGCCACCGCCACGCCGATTGACGACCCGCCCAATTCCGTCGCGCTCGCTGCTCGGACCGAGAAGCTACGCACCTTCGCTCCGCTTGCGCCTTCCCTGAGCGTCAGCGCTACAGCGCCAGCAGGACCCTCAATCGCGCTTCGCGCCTGCTCGCTCCAAGTCCACTCCGCCTCGCAGTCGAAGCCACCGATCATCTCGATCCCAGCCTCGATCGCCACGCTCTCGGCGAACGCTCCGCTCGCGCAGGCGAGCACCCGCTTGTTACCCGCCTTCCCCACCGCCTCCCCGAGCGACGCGTACGGCCTCGCCTTCGTCCCGTCTCCCCCCGCTTCCGCCGTCGCGCTCGCGAACACGGCGCACTCGTCCGTCACCGTGCTCGCGTCCTGCGTCGGGTCCGCCTCACATGCAGGGTTCGGCACGCTGCCTCCAGTGTCTGCGGAAGCAAAGTGATCGCAGGTGAGCATCCGCTCGCAATCTCCTGTTACATCGCTCCAGATAATGTCACAGCTGCTCGCAACGAGGACGAGCACCACATTCGCCACAATCCAGCGCCTTGCTTTCTTCTTCATCACGTCCTCTCCCGAGCTCTTCACCACATACCGAGCACGACGACGCCAGCACCCGTCGGGAGCGCGGTGGCAGCCACGCGTGCCTGCCCGACAGCCTTGGTTTCATCTTCCGGCCACAGCGCGTACGTCAGTCCCGCGGCCGCAAGTACACCCGATGCGATATATGCGACACCTGCCACACTACCCATCGTATCGACTCGCTCTCCAGCACTGTTCAGCTCTGCACAACGGTTGACAAAAGCCGCCGGCGGCCTCGCGCACTGCCCGCTAGCGTCTCTGATCGCCTGGCTCTGCACGCGCAGCTCGCCGAGCACGTTGCTTCCCGCCACTGTCGCCCAGATCCCCAAACCGAGCCCCAACGCGCTCGCCACATCCAGCGCGACTACCGGCACCCAGCTCCTCTTTTTCGGCAGCGCTACCGGCTTCGCAGGTGCCTCCTGCGCAACCGGCCCGCCAGCCCGCGGCCCCGGCGCGGCTCCCTCTTCGCCTCCCTTCGCCGACGGTGTCGCCAGCTGCGCCTCGCTTCTCGCCAGCGCCACGTCGACCTTCCCTCCCTTGGCCACCTTCACCGTCTGGCTCGCTGGCGCATATCCCTCCAGCCTCGCCTCCGCCGCATGCATTCCTGCCGCCGTGGCGCGCGCAGCATCCTTTTCCTCGCACCACGCGGCCCGTGCCGGCGTGCAGAGCAGGACGGAGAGCACCATAGCGATACCCACCCCCGGCCCCTGCTCGGCCCTACCGGCCTGCGCGCGGTCCGCCCCTCCCATGTCCCGCGCTCCGCGCAGGACGGGAGAGGTCTCGCCAGCTAAGGTAGTCCGGATGCGAGCGTGTCCACGCTGCCGCCCCACCACCACGGCACCGCCCAGCTCTCCCGCCGCGCAAAAGCGATCTGCTGCCGGGCTCCCTTCAGCGACCGTCGGATAACATCCGCTCTCGCGGCCCGACGCAGAAGAAGTCAGCAGATCAACGGTCCCTCCGCCCGCGCCTTGGGCAGTCCACTCGCAGGTGGTGAAGTTGTCAGCGCCGGGAAGCCCACCGTGCCGCGTCTCCGCGACAAAGCGGTCCCTACCACCCCGGCGCGGGGTGCGTCCAACCATTTCTTGTCTCCTCCTTCAGCTAAGCTGCTCGCGGAGCACTACATTCGTCAGTCGCCCGTCCGCATTGCGCTCAGCTCTCGTAGATTCTCAATCATCCTCACCGCGTTGCTCACTTCACTGGCCACAGCTCGCATTGCCCATGAGGTCCCAACATTCTCCGCCCACGCTGACCTCGCCGGCATTTCCCCACCCGGCGCCGTGTCTCCGCCGTCGCCCGCTGGGCACCCTATGAAGTTCACCAAGGGCTTTCTTCCGAAATCAAAGCTTTTTCACCCAACTACGCGTAGCCATGCGGGATCGTCACGGAATCGTACGGTCGTCCTCGCTTTCTCCGCCACTCGCCGGTAGCAGCGATCCACGGGGCTCTGCCCACCGCCGCGCACGTCATCCGCGGGCACACCTCTCCCCTTCGATGGCGCTTCGCGCGATCGCCAGTTCCTCCTTCCGCCGCGCTTCTCGGGCCCGCGGGCGGCGCCATCGACGACGCCGCCCGCTACCTCATCACTCGCTCACGGAAATTCCTGCTCCGCCGCCACCGTGCCTTCCGCGCCCGCGTTCTCCAACACATTGTTGCTTCCGCCAGGTCCGCCGGTGCCAGGCGTGCCAGGTTGCAGCATCGTCTGCCCTTCCTGCTTCACCGCCTCGCCTCGGTAGGCGATCGCGAACGACGGCCCGCCGAGGCCTCCTCCTCCTGGACCGCCGTTGCCTCCCTGGCCTCCCTTCCCCCCATCGCACGCAGCCTTCGACCCGCTCACGCCCACGCCACCAACTCCGCCGAGACCACCGAGCCCGCCAGGCTGAAGGTCGCCCCCCGCGCCTCCCTTGCCTCCGTTGCCGGCCTTCAGCACGCAGTCCTGCAGCGTCACCTTCCCCTCAACGCTCGCCAGCGCGATGCTCGCTCCTCCCGCTCCGCCGCCTTGGCCGGGTAGCCCGCCGCAACCACCGGGGCCCCCGCTGCCGCCACTCGCCCCAGCTCCCCGCATGGCGCCTGGGCAGATCGCCGCGCCGCCCTTCGCTCCGCCGCCTCCGCCCCCACCTTGCCCGGGCGTGCCCGCTTTGCCGGATCCGCCGCTCACACCCGTGTAGCCCGATGAACTCAGCGCGCCGGGGCCGCTCGCAGCGGCGCCGGCGTTCCCCGGGGGACCGTTATCGCCGCCCTGGCCGGTGCCACCAGCGGCACAGCTCCAGGCGCCTGCCGCGGGCTCTCCAGTGCCTGCTGCGCCGAGGGTGCCAGGTTCTCCGACCTGTCCACTGCCACCGTTGTTCACCCTGCCAGCACCACCTTCTCCCCCGATCGACAACGCTTCGCCGCACGCATTTTCGACCTGCGCTCCCCCCGGTAGCGTCTCATCGGGCGCTCCTGATGTATCCAGATCGCTGCACGCATCGGTCCCGGCGTTCCCAGGCGACGCCTGCGCCGGCACCTCGTGCGGCGCATCCTTTCCCTCCGTCCCATCCGCTCCGTTACCCGCGACCAGCTCGCACCGCGCCAGTTCCACCTCCGCACCGTCCACCAACACCGCAATCGACGAGCCGCCCGGCTCCGTCGCGCTCGCCGCGCGG
Source organism: Sorangium sp. So ce124 (assembly GCF_051525235.1). Lineage (NCBI taxonomy): Bacteria > Pseudomonadati > Myxococcota > Polyangiales > Polyangiaceae > Sorangium > Sorangium sp. So ce124. The sequence goes on along the minus strand of NZ_CP150312.1, from coordinate 962,846 downwards.
ATCGCGAAGCTCCTCACCTTCGCCCCGCTCGCGGCCTCCGACACCGTAAGCGCGACCTGGTTCGCAGGCGCCTCGATCGCGCTCCGCGCCTCCTCGCTCCACGTCCACTCCGCCTCGCAGTCGAAGCCCCCGATCACCTCGATCCCAGCCTCGATCGCCACGCTCTCGGCGAACGCTCCGCTCGCGCACGCGAGCACCCGCTTGTTCCCTGCGTTCGCCACCGCCTCTCCGAGCGATGCGTACGGCTTCGCCTTCGTCCCGTCTCCCCCCGCTTCCGCCGTCGCGCTCGCGAACACCGCGCACTCGTCCGTCACCGTGCTCGCGTCCTGCGTCGGATCAGCCTCGCATGCGGGGTTCGGCACACTGCCGCCACCCCCGTCGAGATAATGAGGACACGTGAGCATGAACTCACAGTCATCCGTCAGCCCGACAGACAGGTAGTCGCAGCCGCTCGCCGCCATGGAAACTGCACTCCAGCTGATCAACCACCTCATCCATCTGTTACTCATTGTGCTCACCCTCACCCCGCTCACCAGACTCCCACCACGAAGACACCGCCCCCGTCTGCGTACGTCTGGGGCAAGACGCGCAGCGCGCGCCCCGCTGATGTGGCGCGTTGAGGCCACAGCGCATACGTGGCTGCGGCGATCGCCAGCGCCCCCGACACCGCATAGCTGACAACGGACACCGTACCGAAACGAGCCGCGCGCCCCGCCTCACGCTCCACGTCGCGGCATCTGTAGATCAAGTCGCTCGGCGGCTCGATGCACTGTCCGTGCATCTGCTGGATCCGCGCTTGATGTCCATCCGCGTCGCTCCGCGCATTTCTCGACGCCACCGTCATTCCGATTCCCACGCCGAGCCACACCGCACTCGCTGCCCCCAGCGTGATCACCGGCACCCAGTTCCTCTTGTCCGGCAGCCGTCGCGGCTCCACCAGCGCCGCTGGCGGCCCCGCCACGGGCCCGACGATTCCCGCACCCGTCGCGCTCTCGCCACCCTCCGTCGTCGCTCCCGGGGCTGTCGACGCCTCGTTCTTCGCCGGCGCCGCGTCGGCCGCCTCTCCCATAGCCACCCGAACTCGCTGCTCGCCCCACGCAGCGCGCGCTGGCGTGCAGCAAAGGAGGACGGATACAAGGATGCTGCCCACCCCCGGCCCGTGCTCGGCCCTCCGGGCCTGCGCGCGGTCCGCCCCTCCCATGTCCCGCGCTACGCGCGGGACGGGAGGGGCCTCGCCACCTACGGTCGTTCGGGTGCCAGTGTGACCACGCCTCCGCCCCGCCGCCACGGCACCGCGCGGCTCTCCCGCTGCGCAAAAGTGATCTGCCGCCGGGCTCCCTTCAGCGACCGTCGGATCATATCCGCTCTCGCGACCCGACGCAGAAGAAGCCAGCAGATCGACGGTACATCCGCCCGCGCCTTCGGCAGTCCACTCGTAGGTGGTGAAGTTGTCAGCGCCGGGAAGCCCACCGTGCCGCTTATCCGCGACAAAAGAGTCCCTATCACCCCGGCGCGGGGCGCGTCTAACCATTTCTTGTCTCTCCTTCAGCTCAGCTGCTCGCGAAGCACCGCGCTCGTCCGTCGCTCCTCCGCATTGCGCTCAGCTATCAAAAATTCTCAATCATCCTCACCGCACTACTCACGTCACTGGCCGCAGCTCGCATTGCCCGCGAAGTCCCAACATTCTCCGTTCACGCCTGCCTCGCCGGCGTTTCCTCCCGGCGCCGTGCCTCCGCCATCGCCCGCTGCGCCCCCCATGAAGTTCGCCAGCGTCACCGCAGCACCCGGCGCCGCGTACGCGATGCCCACCGCGTGGCCGCCTCGGCCGCCAGCTCCGGGGCCGCCCATGCCTCCTTGACCACCTCGGCCGCCGTCGCAGCCGGCCGAGCCGCCGAGGGACGACGGCGTTCCGCCCGTCGCGCCACTGCCGCCGAGAGCTCCGCCTCTCCCGCCGGCTCCGTTGCCCCCCTTGCCCGCCTTGCCCACTGCGATGCTCACCTCCCTCAGCACCAGCTTCGTCCCGAGACTCACGATCCCGATGCTCGACCCGCCCGCCTTTCCACCGCCGCCGCCCTTACCTCCGCAGCCGCCGGCTCCGCCACCGCCACCGCTGGCGCCGGGGCCCTCGAAAGTGCCCGCACCGACTTTGCAGAACATCCCGGCCTTCGCTCCGCCGCCGCCACCTCCCCCTTGACCTCGCTTCCCAAATGTGCCGCTGCTGCCATCACCGCCAGCGATGCCGGCCAGCGTCAGCGTCATCTCGCCACCGGCGGTTCCGGGGTCACCAGTAGCTCCAGGCGCGCCGGGCTCTCCCTGCCGGCAATTGCCACCGGTCTGTCCGGCTCCTCCAATCCCGTACTCCTCTGGATTCGGCTCCGGCAGCGGCCCGCCATCCGCACCCTTCTGACCATTGCCCTCGTCGGTCTCCGTCAGCCCGCCGAGCCCACCGGCGCCGCCGCGCGTCTCGCCGTCGTCGCACGTCGTCACGCCGGGGTCGCCGCCTCGCACAGCCGCTGGATGAGCACACGCATTCGAGGGCCGGGTCTCCTCCGCGTCTGGCGCGCTCGCTCCTGCCTGCGGCGCCTCCGTCGGCGTCTCGCCGTTCGCACCATCCATGCCATCGCCCGCGGTCACATCCACCTGCGCGAGTTCCGCCTCGATGTCCGCCACTGCCACGCCGATCGACGACCCACCCAGCTCCGTCGCGCTCGCTGCGCGGACCGAGAAGTTCCTCACCTTCGCCCCGCTCGCGGCCTCCGACACGGTGAGCGCGATCTGGTTCGCAGGCGCATCGATCGCGCTCCGCGCCTCCTCACTCCACGCCCACCCCGCCTTGCAGTCGAAGCCCCCGATCACCTCCACCCCAGCCTCAATCGTCACGCTCTCCGCGAACGCACTGCTCGCGCACGCGAGCACCCGCTTATTCCCCGCCTTCGCCACCGCCTCCCCGAGCGACACGTACGGCTTCGCCTTCGTCCCGTCTCCCCCCGGCTCCGCCGTCGCGCTCGCGAACACCGCGCACTCGTCCGTCACCGTGCTCGCGTCCTGCGTCGGATCAGCCTCGCATCCGGGGTTCGGCGGTCCACCACCACTGCCGGTTGGCAGGAAGTGTTCACAGGTGAGCATCAGCTCACAATCCCCTGACACGTCGTTCCACACGACGTCACAGCCGCTCGCAGCGAGGACAAGCACAACATTCGCTGCAACCCAGCGCCTTGCTTTCGTTTTCATCGCGTCCTCTTCCGAGCCCTTCACCATGCACCGAGCACGACAACGCCAGCGCCCGTCGGATGCGCTGTGGCCACTACGCGCGGCTGTCCCGCGGTTCTCGTCTCTCCACGCGGCCACAGCGCATAGGTCAACGCGGCGGCGGCCAGTACACCCGACGCAACGTAGGCCGCGCCTGCCACATGCCCGAGCGTGTCCACGCGCTCTCCGGTGCTGCTCAGCTCCGCGCAATCGTCGACGAACGACGCCGACGGCTTCGTGCACTGTCCTCCAGCGTTTCTGATCGACTGTCTCTGCGCGTGAACGTCGTCGAGCACATTACTTCCTGCAACCGTCATCGCGATCCCCACGCCGAGCCCCACCGCGCTCGCCGCGCCCAGCGCGATCACCGGCACCCAGTTCTTCTTCGGCGGCGGCTCCACCGGCCCCGCCGGCGGCTGCCCCATCACCGGCCCACCGGCCCCCACGCCCGCCGCGCCCATCCCGCCCTCCGTCTTCGCGCCCGCCGCCTGCGCCTCGCTCTTCACCGCCACCATCGCCATCCCCACGTCCGCCGTCTCTCCCTTGGCGCTCTTCACCGTCTGGCTCACCGGCGCATACCCCTCCAGCCTCGCCTCTACCCGGTGCTCCCCCGGCTCGACGAACACCTCCCCTTCCAGCGGCGCCCGCCCCACGGCCTTGCCGTCCACAAGCACTTCCGCCCCCGCCGCGCTTACCGTCACCCTCAGCGCCCCCACCTGCGCGCGCGACTCCGCCAGCCGCTGCTCCGCCGTCGGCTTCAGCTTCGCCACCGTCTTGACCAGCGGCCAGTTCCTCAGCGCGAACGGCAGGTGCTCCGCTGCTTCTCGGTACTTCTTCAGCTGGTACTTCGTGTTCCCGAGGTTGTACGCCACATCGAACGTCGGGTTCAGCTCCCACGCCGACTGCAGCTCAGCCTCCGCCTCCACGTACTTCCTCGACGCCATCGCAGTCGATGAGCCGCGTTCCTCGCCCCATGCGGCGCGCGCTGGCGTGCAGCAAAGAAGGACGGCCACAAGGATGCTGCCCACCCCCGGCCCGTGCTCGGCCCTGCGGGCCTGCGCGCGGTCCGCCCCTCCCATGTCCCGCGCTGCGCGCGGTACGGGAGGGGTCTCGCCAGCGACGGCGGCTCCTGTTCCAGCGCGGTGACGCATAAATCCCCACGCGACCGCGCCTTGAAGCACTCCCGCTGCGTAAAAGCGATCGGCTGCCGGGCTCCCTTCAGCGACCGTCGGATAACATCCGCTCTCGCGGCCCGACGCAGAAGAAGTCAGCAGATCAACGGTCCCTCCGCCCGCGCCTTGGGCAGTCCACTCGCAGGTGGTGAAGTTGTCAGCGCCGGGAAGCCCACCGTGCCGCGTCTCCGCGACAAAAGAGCCCCTATCACCCCGGCGCGGGGCGCGTCCAACCATTTCTTGTCTCCTCCTTCAGCTCAGCTGCTCGCGAAGCACCGCGCTCGTCCGTCGCTCCTCCGCATTGCGCTCAGCTATCAAAAATTCTCAATCATCCTCACCGCACTACTCACGTCACTGGCCGCAGCTCGCATTGCCCGCGAAGTCCCAACATTCTCCGTTTACGCCTGCCTCGCCGGCGTTTCCTCCCGGCGCCGTGCCTCCGCCATCGCCCGCTGTGCCCCCCATGAAGTTCGCCAGCGTCACCGCAGCCCCAGGCGCCGCGTAGGCGATGCCCACCGCGTGGCCGCCTCGGCCGCCGGCTCCGGGACCGCCCATGCCTCCTTGACCGCCATCTCCGCCTCGGCAGCCGGCCGAGCCGCCACGGGGCGAAGGCGTTCCGCCCATTGCACCGCCGCCGCCGAGCGCTCCGCCTCTCCCGCCGGCTCCGTTGCCCCCCTTCCCCGCGTTGCCCACCGCGACGGTCACCTCGGTCAGCACAAGCTTCGTCCCGAGGCTCACAATCCCGATGCTTGACCCGCCGACCTTTCCGCCGCCGCCTCCTTTACCTCCGCACCCGCCGGCTCCGCCTCCGCCGCCGCTTGCGCCTACGCCGTCTACCGTGCTTCCGCCGCCGGCCTCGCAGAACACACCGGCCTTCGCTCCTCCCCCGCCTCCTCCACCTTGACCTCGCTTGCCAGTTCCGCCTTCACGGCCATCGCCCCCAACAATGCCGGCCAGCGTCAGCTGCGTGTCACTTCTAGCCTCGCCGACCTCGCCGCCAGCGCCGGGCAAGCCATCTTCTCCGCGCCGGCAGTTGGCGTCGGCTTGCCCAGCGCCACCAATGCCGGACGCGTCCGGGTTCGGCTCTGGTAACGGCATACCATCCGCTCCCTTCAGACCGTTGCCTGCCTCCGTCCCCGTGATCCCGCCGAGCCCGCCGACGCCACCGCGCGTCTCGCCGTCCTCGCACGTCGTCACGCCGGGATCGCCGCCGAACACCCTATTCGTTGCAGTGCACGCCTCTGACGCCACCGCCAACGCGCTCGCTCCCGCCTGCGGTGCCTCCGTCGGCGTCGTGCCGTCCTCTCCGGCCATCCCATCGCCTGCGATCACATCCACCTGCGCCAGTTCCGCCTCGATGTCCGCAACCGCCACGCCGATCGACGACCCGCCCAGTTCCGTCGCGCTCGCCGCGCGAACCGCGAAGTTCCTCACCGTCGCCCCGCTCGCGCCTTCCGTCATCGTAAGCGCCACCGCGCCCGCGGGTCCCTCGATCGCGCTACGTGCCTCACCACTCCACGCCCAGTCCGCCTCGCAATCGAAGCCTCCTATCACCTCGATCCCCGCCGCGATCGTCACGCTCTCCGCGAACGCCCCGCTCGCGCACGCCAGCACCCTCTTGCCCTTCGCGTTCGCCACCGCCTCTCCGAGCGATGCGTACGGATTCGCCTTCGTCCCGTCACCGCCCTCCGCCGCATTCGCGCTCACAAACACCGCGCACTCGTCCGTCACCGTGCTCGCATCCTTCGTCGGATCAGCCTCGCATGCGGGGTTCGGCACGCTGCCCCCGGTGCCATCCCACAATCCGCGGTGGTGCTCACACGTCAGGGTGAACTCGCAGTCCTCCGCGACATTGCTCCACACCGTATCGCAACCGGCGGAGCAAACGACAAACCCCAAGGAGCACAGCTTCAAGCGCACTCGATTCCTCTTCATCGCACCCTCGTGTCGGCTCTTCACCATGCCCCCTGCACGACAATCCCCCTGTAACCCACCTGCGTTTCGGGCAGGACACGTACCTTGCCTGACGCCTTAGTCCCCGAGCGCGGCCACAGCGCGTAGGTCACGGCTGCAATGGCCAGCACGCCCGACGCCGTGTACGCCACGGTGGCTGCACGCCCGAACGTGTCGACCCGCGAAGCCGTCGATCGGAGATCAGAGCACGCTCGACTGTATGCAGCCGGTGCATCCGGGCAGCCACCACCCGCCTTGAGAATCGCATCCGCTTGCGCGTGCCCATCGGCGCTCGCGTTGTTCGACGCCACCGTCATCGCGATCCCCACGCCGAGCCCCACCGCGCTCGCCGCGCCCAGCGCGATCACCGGCACCCAATTCTTCTTCGGCGGCGGCTCCACCGGCCCCGCCGGCGGCTGCCCCATCACCGGCCCACCGACCCCCCCGCCCGCCGCGCCCGCGCCCCCCTCCGTCTTCGCGCCCGCCGTCTGCGCCTCGCTCTTCACCGCCACCATCGCCATCCCCACGTCCGCCGTCTCTCCCTTGGCGCCCTTCACCGTCTGGCTCACCGGCGCATACCCCTCCAGCCTCGTCTCTACCCGGTGCTCCCCAGGCTCGACGAACACCTCCCCTTCCAGCGGCGCCCGCCCCACGGCCTTGCCGTCCACGAGCACTTCCGCCCCCGCCGCGCTCACCGTCACCCTCAGCGCCCCCACCTGCGCTCGCGACTCCGCCAGCCGCTGCTCCGCCGTCGGCTTCAGCTTCGCCACCGTCTTGACCAGCGGCCAGTTCCTCAGCGCGAACGACAGATGCTCCGCTGCTTCTCGGTACTTCTTCAGCTGGTACTTCGTGTTCCCGAGGTTGTACGCCACGTCGAACGTCGGGTTCAGCTCCCACGCAGACTGCAGCTCAGCCTCCGCCTCCACGTACTTCTTGTCCGAATAGAGACGCAGCCCTCGTCGATAGGACTCATCGGCACGTGTCACCGCGTCGGCGTTGGCGGGCGCAGCCTGCGGCGTGACGGTCTGCGCGGCAGCGATCTCAGGGACGGCGATCAGCGTCGCGGCACTGAACAACACAGCAAAGGATCGGCGGTTCATCATCATGGCTCCACGCGGTTTCACTCCATCACGTCATCGGCGAGCGGCTTGTCGGTAGGCGCAGGCGCGACGGGCGTCTGCGGAACGTGCGGCGCCGCGCGCGTCGGCCGCGCGGGCACGGGCGACACCGGCCCTGGTGGCGGTGGCGGCGCTGGCGGTTGGCTCGCGGACGCGGTGTCATCGAGGCTTGGCTCGACCGCCTCCGGCGGTGCCGGCGCCACCGGCGGCAACAGCTCCGAGGCCTCGGGCGGCGCCTGCGTGCTCTGCGCTGGCGCCCCGCTCGGCGGCAGCGCCGGATCCTGCTCTTTCGGCGGCGTCTCTCGCCGCAGGAGCATCGCCAGCACGAACGGCATGCTCACCGCGAGCACGGCGAGCACCACCATGAGCCACGTCGGCATCCAGGGTCGGCGCCGCCCCTCCGCCTGCGCTCCAGCCGGCGGCTTCGGCGTCACCACCGGCGGCGGCGTCACCGGCAGCAACGACGACGGCAGCAGCGCCTTGTCGATCGGCGGCAGCGCCCGGTCCGCCCACTGGCTCTGCGCCATCGCGCCCTGCTGCACCGGCGCGCCCTGCTGCACCGGCGCGTGCTGCGGGGCCGCCGCGCCCCCGTATAACGGCACACGCTGCGTCACCTGCGCCCCCTGCTGCACCGGCGCACGCTGCGCTGCCATCGCGCTCTGATGCGGCACCGCTGCTCCGGGCAGCGCCCCCGCCCCGTGCTGCGGCAAGACCGCCCCGTGTTGCTGCACGACCGCCCCGTGCTGCTGCGCCCCCGCCCCGTGCTGCTGCGCCCCCGCCCCGTGCTGCTGCGCGACTGCCCCGTGCTGCTGCGCGACCGCCCCGTGCTGCTGCGCGACTGCCCCGTGCTGCTGCGCGACTGCCCCGTGCGGCGCTGCCTGCAGCGGCGCCTTCGCCGGAAACGGCGGCGGTACCGCGTGCACCGGCAGCGGAGTCCGCCCCGTTTGCGCCGACAGCGGCGGCGGCGTCGCTTGTGCCGGATACGGCGGCGGCGCCGCTTGCACCGGAAGCGGCGGAGGTCCCGTTCGCTCCTTGGGCAGCGCCGGCACCACCGGGAACTGGAACAGCGGCTGTCCCGTCGGCTTCTGTTGCTGCATCTCCGACAGCGCCCGGTCCAGCTCCGGGTTGTTCAGCGCCTGCTGCAGCTTCCGCTCCGCCACCTCAGGATCCGCCTCGCGCCGGATGCTCTCCAGATCCGGCAGGTACTGCCGGATGTCGTCGCTGTCCTTGTTGCTGCCCATCTCGAAGACCTCTCTCCTCAGCGACTAGAACGGCCTGCACCCCACCGCAGGGCACGGCTTGGCTGGCGTCGTGCCCCCTGCTTGCGCTGGCGCTGCCGCCTTGGCCGGCGCCGCCTTCTTCCGCTCCTCGATCACCCGCAAGAATGACGGCTTCTGCCGCTTCGGCATCGGGTAGAAGTCCTCGTCGTCGTCCGTCGCGGCCGGCGCTGCTTTCACAGGCGCTGCCTTCGCCGCCGCCTGCTCCTTCACCGCCGCCTGCTCTTTCACCGCCGCCTGCTCCTTCGCCGCCGCCGGTTGCTCCTTGGGGGCAGGCGCCTCTGCGGCCGCAGCCGCCCCTGCCTTCTCCGCTGCTCCGGCCTCCACCGCCGCCTCGGCCGTGCTCGCCGCCGCCGCGCTCGCCGTCGCCTCCGGCGCAGGCGCGGCGGGGCTCGCCTCGGGCGGCGGCGGCGCTGGCGCGACCGCTGCCGTCGCCGCGCTTGCCGTCGCTGCACTCGCCGTCGCGCTCTCGACCGACGCCGCCGAGGCCGGCGCCGCCGAGGGCGCCGGCTCTCCTGTCACCGGAGCCGACGCCGTACCGCGTGCGGAGCGAAGCGCCAGCACCACGCCCACGCCTCCCAACGTGAGCGCCAGCGCCACCAGCGGCGCCAGCACGTAGGCCCGCGGCGCGCGCCGCCGCTGCGTGAGCAGCGCCGCCGGAGCCGCCGTCATCGGCGTCTCTTTCCGCAACGACTCGGCCGGCACGACGCTCGGTGCCGTCACCGAGCTCGGCGCCACTGGCCGCGCCACGATCGGCAGCGGCGCTCCCGCTCGCGGCGACTCCATCGCCGAGAACTGCGGAGTCACGTACGGCAGCTCCACCTCCTGCGGCGGCTGCGGTGCCGCTCGCTGCGCATCTCGCCATGACGTGGCGTGCTGCGTCTCGATCACCGGCAACGGCGCCGACCCACCATGCCCCTGCGCCCCCGCATGCGACGCCGGCCCTCCGTACGATTGCGGAAGCGGCCTTCCGTACGACTGCGGCAGCGGCGGCGGCCCTCCGTGCGACTGCGGCAGCGGCCCTCCGTGCGACTGCGGCAGCGGCGGCGGCCCTCCGTGCGACTGCGGCAGCGGCCCTCCGTACGACTGCGGCAGCGGCTGCGGCCCACCATGCCCCTGCGCCCCCGCGTGTGATGCCGGCCCTCCGTACGACTGCGGCAGCGGCCCTCCGTGCGACTGCGGCGGCGGCCCTCCGTACGACGGCGGCAGCGGCCCTCCGTACGACTGCGCCTGCGGCCCTCCGTACGACTGCGGCAACGGCGGCGGCCCACCATGCCCCTGCGCCCCTGCATGCGATGCCGGGTACGACTGCGCCTGCGGCGGCGGCCCCGCATACGCCTGCGCCCTCACCTCCGCCGGCAGCGGCGGCGGCCCCGCATACGCCTGCGCCCTCACCTCCGCCGGCATCGGCGGCGGCCCCGCATACGCCTGCGCCCTCACTTCCGCCGGCGGCAGCGGCCCCCCAACCCCCTGCGCCCCCGCCTGCGGCATCGCCGGCGGCCCCGTCCGCTGCGCCATCCGCTCCGCCCACGTCCCGCCGAGCTTCGCTGTCGACTCCAGCAGCTTCAGCGCGGGCAGCGGCTCCGTATGCCCCACCCCCCGCCCCCGCGGCACGCGCGACGCCGGCGCGAACGGCAGCGCGCTCGCCGGCGCCACGAACTGCTCCAGCGGCGCCGTCTCCCCGTGCACCACCCGCCGCGCCCGCTTCTCGCCCTCCGCGCTCCCTCGGTCCATCTCGCCCTCCTGCCGCGCCTCCTCCGTCTCCTCCTCGCCCGCCCGGCCCGCTGCGCTCGTCTCGTCCTCCACCGGCGTGCTGTCCTCCAGCGCCACCCCCGCGAACGCCGCCTGCCGCTCCGCCTCCATCCGCTCCCGCGCCAGCCGCTGCGCCAGCACGTGGCCCGCCGGCACCGTGTCCCTCAAGAGCCCACGCAGGTCCCGCGCCACGTCGTCGAACCTCGGATACCGCTCCTCGCGGTCGATCGCGATGCACCGCGCCACCACGGGCCACAGGAACTCAGGGCAATCCGGCACGATCTCGTGCACCGGCTCCGGCGCCGCGACCAGGTGCCCCGTCAGCGTCTCCTCCGCCGTCGCTGGCTCGCTGTCGTCCAGGAACAGGTGCTTCCCCGTCAGCACCTCGTAGAAGATCGCACCGAACGCGTAGATGTCCGTTCGCCCATCCGGCCTCGCACGCTCCACGCGCTCTGCCTTCTTCGACGACGTGTAAAGCATCTTCACCTGCTCCGGCGAGATGTACCTCACCGTCCCCACGTCCGGCAGATCATCGGTGTTCATCCCGCCGTCCGCGAACTTCGCTATCCCGAAGTCGAGCAGCCACACGTGCCCTTTCGCGTCCGCCTTCGTCCCCACCATGATGTTCTCGGGCTTCAGGTCACGGTGCCATATCCCCTTCGAGTGCACGAACGTCATCGCGTCCGCCACCTGCAGCATCACGTGCATCGCGCTCAGGAAGTCCAGCCGGTACGCCTTGTTGAGCAGCTTCCTCAGCGTCCTCCCCTCGAGGTAATCCATCACGATGTACGCCACGTGATCCGGCGACACACCCGCCTTCCTCATCCTCACGATGTTCGGGTGCTTCAGCTTCGGATAGAACTTGCACTCCTGCCGGAACCGCCTCGCGAAGTCCTCTCTCTTCAGGTGCCGGGGCAGCATGCACTTGATCGCCACGACGTCTTCCGAGTAGTCCTCCACCGCCCGGTACACTTCCCCCATCCCACCCGCGTCGATCACCTCCGTGATCCGGTAGTCCAGGAACACGTCCCCGGCCTTCAACGCCTCCCGCGCCATCACAGGACCCCCATCCCGCGCAGCACCAGCGCCGCCAGCACCGAGAACACCACCGTGCTCGCCAGCGTCAGCCCGGCGAACAGCCGCGCGTCCACCGGCGCCTCCCCCGCTCCCGCCGCCACGCCCCCGCCGGCTCCCGCCCCGCTGCTCCCCTCCGGCCTCGCCTCGAACCACGCCCTGCTCTGCGGCCCCCACCCTGCCTCCGCCTCCGGCATCCGCGCCGCTCCTGCCCACGCCCCCGCCCCGCCCGGCCCTCCCACCACCCCCAGCTCCGCCCCGATCCGCCCCAGCGCCGCCGCGAACGCCTCGGCGCTCTCGAACCGCTCCTCCGGCCGCTTCGCCAGCGCCTTCAGCACCGCCCGGTCCAGCGCCGCCGGGATCCGCTGCGCGGCGTAGCGCGACGGCGGGGCCGGCGGCTCCACGACGTGCGCGCGCAGCAGCGCCAGCGCGTCCTCGACATGGGCGAACGGACCGTGCCCCACGACCAGCGTATACATCAGCAGCCCGACCGCATACACATCTGCCCTGGCGTCCACCGGCTGGCACTGCGCCTGCTCCGGCGAGGCCGTCCGCGGCGTCCCCACCAGCAGCCCGGCCTCGGTCGGATACGCCGGCGCGGGCACGGACGGCGACGGCTCCGCCCCAGGCGCCGCCTCGGCGACGGCGCCGTCGAGCACCTTTGCGACGCCGAAGTCGAGCACCTTCGCGACCCGGGCGCCGCCCGGCGCCGCCCCCGGCGCGCACAGGAACACGTTGTCGAGCTTCACGTCGCGATGGACAAGCCCCACCCGGTGCGCCGCCGCGAGCCCCGCCAGCACCTGCCGCACCAGATCGATCGCCTCGGCTACCGGCAGCGGACCGCGCCGCTCGAGCTCCTCCCCGAGCGTCGTCCCTCGGAGCCGCTCCATCACGAAGTACGGGCGCCCCGACGGCGTCTGTCCCAGATCGAGGACCGACACCACGTGCGGCGACGACACAGCCGCCAGCGCCCGCGCCTCCACCTGCAGCCGGTCCGCGAACCGCGGATCGTGCGCCAGCGCGCGGCGGACGAGCTTCACGACGACCCGCTTCCGGAGCGCGCGGTGCTCCGCCTCGACGACCTCCCCCATGCCCCCACGCCCGAGCACCCGGAGCGCCCGGTAGGGGGTCCCTTCCAGCGCATCCCCCACGGCGCCCGAGGGCCCTGATCTTTCCGACGTGCGGCGTGCCACCACCGGCGAGGTCTCCTGAGATGGAAATCACGAGCAGGGGGCCCGTTCAGACAAAGAAAATGCACGGGCGATGTCGATTCCTGAAAAACGGCGTCGATCCGGCGTGTTACCTGCCCACAGGGCCCCGGCTCACCCCGGCGCTCCGGTTCATGGTCCAGGCCCGCCGCCCGCTCCAGCGCCCCGCCCACGCCGCTCCTCCGGGGACGCGACAAAAAGATCCCGGCCTGTCGCTTTCCTTGTCTGAACGGACCACCCGGCAGTGATTTAGGAGAAGGAACGGGCGCCGCACGCACGCGGGCCCCTTCCTGCGCGAGGTCACCATGACGCACGACGCATCCGACGAGCCCGACGACCTGGAGCCGCCCGGCAACGCCGATCCCCTCCTGGAGGCCTGCCTCGCCGACGCGCTCGGCCCGTACCTCGGCGCGCTCTCCCCCGAGGAGATCGAGGACTACCGCAGGCTCCTCACGATCTTCATCAAGACGCACCCCGTCGCCGCGCCGCTCTACGACCGCTTGCGGGCCAGGCCTCCGGTCCCCTCCGAGAGCGGCGAGGTCGCGCGCGACGCGTCGTCCCAGCGCGCCGGCGGGCCCGCGGCCGGCGAGGCGGCGGCGCGCCGCGACGGCACCTTCGGTGGGCGGCGGTGACCCCCGGCCAGCGCCCGTCTCCACCTCTCCCTGACCAGGAGCGCGTGCTGGAGGCGCTGCCCATGGCCCGCCACGTCGCGCGCACGACAGCGCAGGTCCATGGCGTGCGGACGTCCCAGCGCCTCGAGGACTGCGAGCAGGCCGCCTATCAGGCGCTGCTGGAGGCCAGCCCCGGATACGACCCGACCCGCGGCGTCCCGTTCAGCGTCTATGCCTGGAAGCGGGTCGCCGGCGCCGTCCTCCGGCTGATCACCCGTGAGGCGTCGTTCCAGCGCGCCGGGCTCGACGCCTTCCTCGATGCGGCCGAGTCGGTGCGGGACACGAGCGACCCGTTCAGCGACGACGACGCCGACGCGCGGAGCCAGCTCCTGGAGCCGTGCCGCGCGCTCGTCTTCGCGCGCTTCGTCGCGCACACAGGCGAGCGGCTCAAGGCGCGCCCCGAGGACGCGCTCACGCGCACACGCGCGTTCGAGGCGCTCGGGATCGCGCTCCGCGGCCTCGACGAGCGGGAGGCGCGCCTCATCGAGCTCCGGTACTGGCAAGACCTCTCCTGGGCCAAGGTCGCGGCCGAGCTCGGCGTCCACGAGAAGCACGCCATGCGCATGGACGAGCACCTGCGCAGGCGGCTCCGGGGTGACCTGCAGGCGAGCCACGTCGAGGAGCCGCCGCCGAGCGAGGGGACCTGAAGGGACCTCCGCGCCGGACCACCCGAGCTTCCGGAGCAAAAGGCAATTACAGGCGATAACACCGTGCTTCCCCCTCGAGCCGTGAATCGGCTGTAATCGAGCGGTAATCAAGCCGGAATCGAGCAGCGGCGCCCCTCCCGGACGCGCCGCGGGCCGACTCGAAATCTCGCGCCGCGCAAAAGAGACTTTACACTGCCCATCCGGACTGAGAGCTTGACGAATGGTGCATTCCCCGGCGCGTCGCCGGAGGACAACCAAGGAGGCACCATGGCCCTCAAAGACCTCTCTCCTCGTCAGATGGTCCAGATCACCGGCGCATGGCTCGACCCGGAGCGCGAAAGGCCGCGCCTCGTGTCGCTGAAGCGGTGCGCCCCGCTCATCGACGATGTCGAGGAGGCGCACGAAGGCGTCTTGAAGTCGCACCGGCGGCAGAAGAAGGCGGGCGACGAGCTCGCCGAGATCCAGCAAAAGCTGGTCGCGACCGATCAGATCCATGATCGCAAGGCGCGCGGCGCCCATGCGGTGCTCACCGGCTTCGCCGATCTGGCCGACGATCCGGAGGACGCGGCGATCTACCTCGAGATTCGCGATCAGCTCTTCGCGGATGGGCTCAAGTTCATCGGGGCGAGCTACAGCGATGAGGCGGGCGAGGTGAAGCTCGCGCGCGACCGGCTGACGCCGGAGTCCAAGGCGGCGCTCCGGGCGCTGCCGACGCCGGGGGGCAACCTGCTCAAGGCGGTGCAGGCGTGGTTCGCCGCGGGCGACGAGCTCGGCAAGCTCGACGCGCAGCGGATCCACCTTTCGGCGGAGGACCGGCCGGGCGCGGCCGACTCGCCCGGCGGACAGCTCCGGGCACGCAATCGCTGGATCAAGGTGGTGCGCAGCGTCCTCCAGATGCTGGAGCTCGAGGGGGCCGACGAGGAGACGGCGCGCCGGCTGCTCGCGCCGCTCCAGCGGGAGGCGGCCAAGGCCGAGCGCCGGCGCTCGGGCGGCAAGGAGGAGAGTGACGTGGAAGGCGGCGCGCCGCCGGACGCCGGCGAGCCAGCGATCGACGAGGGAGCCCCTGCGACTGGCGTGGATTGACGGAGCCGCCCCTCCGTCGGGGCCTCCTGGCAGACTCGATCCGTTCACCACCCCCCTCCGACGGGGCCTCCTGGCGGACTCGATCCGTTCACCACCCCCCTCCGACGGGGCCTCCTGGCAGACTCGATCCGTTCACCACCCCCCTCCGCCGGGCCCTCTTGACGGACTCCATCCGTCAACCACCCCCTCCGCCGGGCCCTCTTGACGGACTCCATCCGTCAAGAGCCCCCTCCGCCACCCCTCTCTCAACGGATCAGATCCGTTGCGCACCCCCTCCGCCACCCCCCTCTCAACGGATCAGATCCGTTGCGCACCCCCTCCGCCACCCCCCTCTCAACGGATCAGATCCGTTGCGCACCCCCTCCGCCACCCCCCTCTCAACGGATCAGATCCGTTGCGCCCTCCTTCCGCCACTCCCTCACAACGGATCACCTCGCCTCTCCCCACCCCGCGAGGCCCCTCACAATGGCTCCCGCCCTTCGAATAGGCCGTCGCGCCTGCTTGACGCACCACGTCGGCGCTGCCATGACCGGCTCCCTCCGCCTCGGGCGTGCCGTTTCAGCCGCGCGCGCCGGGTCCACGCATGGGGCCGCCGGCCCGGCTGTCGCAGGCGTGGCGCGTCCTTGCCGAGGCGGACTACGCTCTGCGTTACCACACAGCAACAGGAGCCACCGAGCCGTGAAGATCCTCGTTCCGCTCAAGCGCGTCGCCGATCCGGATAACGCGAACAAGGTGAAGATCCCCGCTTCCGGGGACAAAATCGAGACGACCGGGCTCGAGTGGAAGCCGAACCCGTTCGATGAGTACGCGCTCGAAGCGGCGCTGCGCCTGACCGAGGACGGCAAGGCGCCGAAGACGCGGGCGGGCGAGGTCGTCGTCGTCACCTTCGGACCGAAGGAGACCGAGCAGACCCTCCGCGCCGCGCTCGCCACCGGCGCCGACAAGGCCATCCGGGTCGACGCCACCGACGACAAGCTCGACGGCGACCTCGTGGCCCGCGCCCTCAAGACGCTCGTCGAGCGCGAGAAGCCCGACGTCGTGGTCATGGGCAAGCAGGCCGTCGACGGCGACTCCAACCAGGTCGGCCAGATCCTCGCCGAGCTGCTCGACTGGCCGCTCGCCACGTTCGCCGCGACCATCAAGGAAGAGAAGGGCGCGCTCCTCGTCGGCCGCGAGGTCGACGGCGGCGTCTCCACCCTCCGCGTGCGCCTGCCGGCCGTCGTCACGGTCGACCTCCGCATCGTCGCGCCGACCAGCGTCTACTCCCAGAAGACGGCGCCCGCGTTCAAGTACAACGACGGCGTCCGCTTCGCGGCGCTCCCCGCGATCATGGCCGCCAAGAAGAAGCCCCTCGCCGAGGTGAAGCTCGCCGACCTCGCCGCGGACCAGGCGCTCAAGGTCCAGTACACAGCGTTCCAGCCGCCCCCCGCGCGCAAGGCGGGCATCAAGGTGAAGGACGTCAGCGAGCTCGTCTCGCGCCTCAAGAACGAGGCGAAGGTCATCTGACGGGACGCAGCAGGGACAAGACCGGACGCGACAAGAGGCCGAAGACATCGAGGGTGCCGCCGACGCGGACCCCGACCCGCAGCGGCGGGTCGTGCAGGAGGGATCATGGCTGACGTTCTCGTGGTGGCCGAGGCCGCCGATGGAAAGCTGAAGAAGACGACCCACTCCGCTGTCACGTTCGCGAGGCAGGCGGCGGCGGCGCTCGGCGGGACGTACTCGATCCTCGTGATCGGCGACGCCCTCGGCGACGCGGCCGCCGAGGCCGCGACGCTCGGCGCGGCCAAGGTGCTCGTCGCCCAGGCGAGCTCGCTCAAGGACTACGTCGCCGAGCGCTACGTGCCGACCGTCGCGGCGGCCGCCAAGGGCGCCGCCGTCGTCGTGGGCACCGCGAGCGCCTACGGCAAGGACCTGCTCCCGCGCGTCGCGGCGCGGCTCTCGGCAGGGTTCGCGAGCGACATCTCCG
The DNA here is from genome assembly GCF_051525235.1 of Sorangium sp. So ce124. Lineage (NCBI taxonomy): Bacteria > Pseudomonadati > Myxococcota > Polyangiales > Polyangiaceae > Sorangium > Sorangium sp. So ce124. The sequence continues at coordinate 945,673 of NZ_CP150312.1, read as the reverse complement.
AGCTCCTCCCCGAGGGGGGCAAGCTCAAGTACAAGCGCCCCATGTACGCCGGCAACGCGTACGGCGTCTGCACCGTCTCGACCCCCGTCCAGGTCGTGAGCGTCCGCCAGAGCGCGTTCGCCGCCGCCGAGCCCACCGGGTCGAAGTCGCCGATCGAGCAGGTCGCGGTCGTCCCGCCGAGCGCGGCGGCCGAGCGCGTCGAGTTCGTCTCCTTCGACCAGGTGAAGAGCGAGCGCCCCGAGCTCACCGAGGCCAAGGTCGTCGTCTCCGGCGGCCGCGCCCTGAAGGAGCGCTTCAACGAGGTCCTCGACCCGCTCGCCGACGTCCTCGGCGCCGCCGTCGGCGCCAGCCGCGCCGCGTGCGACGCCGGCTACGCCGCCAGCGACCTCCAGGTCGGCCAGACGGGCAAGGTCGTCGCCCCCTCGCTCTACGTCGCCGTCGGCATCTCCGGCGCCATCCAGCACCTCGCAGGGATGAAGGGCTCGAAGGTCATCGTCGCCATCAACAAGGACGCCGACGCGCCCATCTTCCAGGTCGCCGACTACGGCCTGGTCGCCGATCTCTTCGCGACCGTGCCCGAGCTCGTGAAGCAGATCCAGGCGGCCCGCAGCTGATCGTCGCGCGGACGCAACGGACGCGACCGACGCGACCGACGCGACCGACGCGACCGACGCGGCCACCGCTACCGACGCGGCCACCGCTACCGACGCGGCCAGCGCGAACGAAGCGAACGAAGCGACCAGCACGACCGATCCCGCCGGGGTGCACCTCGTCCGCCCTCCAGGGATGCGGTCGTGCTCCGGCTCACCGGATGAGTCCGTCCAGCGAGGAGTTCACGTTCGCCGACGCGATTTCCGTGTCAGGTCGCGCACGTAGCATCTTGTTCGCGTGCTGCGGCCGTGGGATCCCTTGAGCTCTATGCCCGAACGCCCGGACATGCCGATCGTCGCGGCGCTCGCGCAGGCGCGGGCATTGCTGTACGACGCGGCCACGACCACCGAGCAGCGGCGGCTCATCGGCCCCACGGTCATGGAGATCGACCGCGCGATCGTGAGCTTCGACCCGACCGCGAGCTCCTCCTTCGAGCTCACGCCGCTCGCGGCGTCGGTGCCGCCGGTCGACACGGAGATCGAGGCGCTGCGCCGCGAGGTCGAGCGGCTGCGCGTGATCACGCAGCACGAGCGTGGGCTCCTCGACGCGCTCCTCAGCGAGAGCCCGCACGGCATCATCGTCTCCGACATCCAGGGCAAGCTGATCCTCCAGAACCGCGCCTCCGAGCGGATCTGGGCCGGCAGCTCCACCGCCGAGAACGTCGAGAGCTGGGGGCGCTACCGCGCGTTCCACCCCGACGGGCGGCCGTTCGAGGGCGGCGACTGGTCGATGGCGCGGTGCCTGTCGCGCAAGGAGACCGTCCCCGCGGAGGAGATCCACTTCCAGCGCTTCGACGGCACCCACGGGATGCTGCTCGGCAGCTGCGCGCCGCTGTTCTCGCCCGACGGCGAGATGCTCGGCGCTGTGTCCATCTTCGCCGACATCACCCAGTTCAAGCAGCTCGAGGCGGACCTCCGGGTCAGCAAGACCAAGTTCTCGACCACGCTGAAGAGCATCGGCGACGCGGTCATCTCGACCGACGGCTCCGGGCGGATCGACTTCATGAACGCCGTGGCCGAGACGCTGACCGGCTGGACGCTCGACGAGGCGAAGGACCGCCGCCTCTCCGATGTCTTCCGGGTCATCTCCGAGCAGACGCGCGACGACCTCGACAACCCCGTCACCGAGGTGCTGCGCCACGGCGGCATCATCGGGCTCGACGACACCACGCTGCTCCTGCGCAAGGACGGCTCGGAGCTCGCGATCGACTCGAACGGCGCGCCGATCCGGAGCGAGGAGGGCGAGCTCGTCGGGCTCGTGCTGGTCTTCCGCGACGTGACCGAGAAGCGGCTCGCCGACAAGCGGCGCTACTTCATCGGCGAGGCGAGCCGGCAGCTCGCGCTGTCGGGCCTCGACTACGAGACCACGCTGGCCAACATCGCCCGCCTCGCGGTGCCGCACATCGCCGACGCCACGGTGGTGGACATCGTCGAGCCGGACGGCGCGCTGAGCCGGCTCGCGGCCGTGCACGCGAGCGACACGAAGAAGGCGCTGGGGCGGGATCTCTCGGCCCGCTACCCGAAGGATCCCGACGTGCCGCGCGCGGTGCAGGCGGTGCTCCGGTGCGGCGAGTCGCTCCTGCTCCCCGAGGTCGAGGGCATGGCGTGGCAGCGCGCCGCGTCGCTGAAGCCCGGCAACGAGTGCTGGTCCGGCGCGCACGACCCGGCGTACCTCGCGCTGCTCCGGGAGCTCGGCGTCCGCTCGGCGATGATCGTGCCGCTGCGCGCCCGGGACCGGACGCGCGGGGCGATCACGCTGCTCTCGACCGAGTCGAGCCGGCGCTACACCGTCGAGGATCTCGCGCTCGCCGAGGAGCTCTGCAACTTCGCCGCGCTCGCGCTCGACAACGCCCAGCTCTACCGCGAGTCGCAGCAGGTCAACCGCGCCAAGGACGAGTTCCTGGCGACGCTCTCGCACGAGCTCAGGACCCCGCTCACCGCGATCCTCGGCTGGGCGCGCATGCTGCGGCAGGGCTCGCTGAAGCCGGACACGCACGTCCGCGCGCTGGAGGCGATCGAGCGCAACGGCACGCTCCAGGCGCAGCTCGTCGAGGACCTCCTCGACGCCTCCCGCATCATCACCGGCAAGCTGCGGCTCGACGTGATGCTCGTCGACCTGCCGCCGATCATCAACGCCGCCATCGACGCGGTCCGCCACGGCGCGGACGCGAAGGGGATCGAGCTGCTCGTGCAGCTCGACCCGAACGCGGGGCCGATCTCGGGCGACCAGACGCGGCTGCAGCAGGTGGTGTGGAACCTCCTGTCGAACGCGATCAAGTTCACCCCGCGCGGCGGCAAGGTCTCGATCCAGCTCGGCAGGGCCGAGGGCCTGGCCCGCATCCAGGTGAGCGACACCGGCCAGGGCATCGTGCCGGAGTTCCTGCCGTACGTGTTCGATCGCTTCCGCCAGGCCGACAGCACGAGCACGCGGCCGCACAGCGGGCTCGGGCTCGGCCTGGCGATCGCCCGCCACCTCGTCGAGCTCCACGGCGGCACCGTGAAGGCGGAGAGCGCCGGGGACGGCAAGGGCGCGACGTTCACGGTGGACATCCCGCTCGCGCCCCGGGGCGCCATCGCGGCGCTCCGGAGGGCCGATGGGCTGCTCCCTCTGTCCAACGAGCCGGAGCCGACGCTCCAGGGCGTCCGGGTGCTGATGGTCGACGACGAGCCGGACGCGCGGGAGCTCGTGACCACGGTGCTGGAACGGAAGGGGGCGAGCATCACGGCGGTAGCGACGGTCGACGAGGCGCTGTCCGCGATCCAGCGAGAGAAGCCCGACGTGATCCTGAGCGATCTCGGGATGCCCGGGGAGGACGGCTACAGCCTGATCCGGCGGCTGCGCGCGCAGAGCCCCGAGCAGGGAGGGCGCATCCCCGCGGCGGCGCTGACCGCCTACGCGAGCGCCCAGGACCGGACCCGCGCGCTGCTGGCGGGGTTCCAGTCGCATGTGCCCAAGCCGATCGAGGCGTCCGAGCTCGCGGCCGTAATCGCCAACCTGGCGGGACGTACGGGGTAGTACCTCAGCCGACCACGTTCACGTCCACAACCGCGTTCACGGCCACGTGAACCGTTCAGTTGAAACGCGGGGGGAAGAGGGAGCAGAGCGGGCGGGGCTGCGGGGGCGCGCCCAAACGACGAAGGGCGGCTATCAAGCCGCCCTTCGTGGAACCCCAGATGAACTGAGTCGGGGCGAGAGGATTTGAACCTCCGACTCCTCGGTCCCGAACCGAGTGCGCTACCAGGCTGCGCTACGCCCCGTTCGCTGCCGCAAGTGCAACGCCCGCTCAACAGCGGGCGCGCAACATCGCCAAGAGTGAGCCGCTTGTCAAGATGAAATGACCAGGGGTCCCCCGCTGCACCGCTGGCCCGCACCGCATCCCCGGAAGCACCTGCGCACCGCATGGCAGCCAGATGACAGAAAGCGGCAGGAATTCGCTCACTTCGGAGAGCGCCCGGCGCCCCGGACGTTTCACGAAGCCAAGAATCGTGGGAGCGCAAGAAAAAAGTCCCGTCCTAACTTGCTCAGGCCGTGTTAAAGTGTCACTGGAATCCCGATGTTGCCGAAAGGAAGCAGAGAGCGAGGCGTCTGGTGCGCCGGTGAGGGCCTCGCCACCTGCTCGCGCAACTCGAGCAGGGGACCGCACAGGCGGCCCCTTCCAGAACGGACCAGGGCGACCGGCCGGCTCCGGCGGTCGTGACGTGAGAGGAGGAACAGGTGGCAATTGAGCTTCCCGCTGTACGCATTCTGATCGTCGACGACGACCGCGCGATCTGTGACTACATGCAGACGCTGCTCGAGCGCGACGGGTACCAGGTCAAGACGCTGGGCGACCCCACGACCGTGGAGGAAGAGGTGCGCACCGGCGGCTACCACCTCATCATCCTCGACCTGATGATGCCGAAGCTCGACGGCATCGAGGTGCTCAAGCGGATCCGCAAGGTCGACAACGACATCGCCGTCGTCATCTTCACCGGCTTCCCCAACCTCGAGAGCGCCGTCGCGTCCATGAAGCTCGACGCGGTCGACTACATCAAGAAGCCGTTCAACGTGGACGAGTTCCGCGAGGTGCTCGCCCGCGTCATGCGCAAGAAGGGCCTCGCGCGCACGCCCGAGGAGCAGCTCCACCGCGTCATCGGCGACACGATCAGGAACCTCCGCAAGGACAAGGACCTCACGCTGAAGCAGATGGCGCGCCGCACGGGGCTCAGCGTGTCGCTGCTGTCGCAGATCGAGCGCGCCGAGTCGTCGGCGTCCATCTCGTCGCTCTACAAGATCGCGGTCGCGCTCGAGTCGCGCATCCAGGACCTCTTCGGCCACTACTGATCCGCTCGCCGAGCGGCGACGCCCGGGCGCGTGCGTGGACGCGCGCGTGCGTGGACGCGCGCGCCCGGGCCAGCGCCGGCTCAGCGCCGCGCGCCGCGCTCGATCGCCGCGTCGAGCTCGTCGGGCGCGAGGCCGGCGATCGCCTCCACCCGCGCGCCCGCTTTGTCGAAGACGATCACGTACGGCAGCTTCGAGACCTGCTTCAGGTACCGCCGGGCGAGCGGGCTGTCCCAGTCGACGATGTCGAGCTTGCGGTACGCGACGTCCTTGCGGGCCTCGAGCACCTTGACCATGTGCGCGTCCAGCTTGCGGCAGGGCAGGCACCAGGCCGCCACGAAGTCGATGACCGTGACCTTGCCCGGGACGATCTGCGCGCCGAGGTCGGGGATGTCCGCGCCGCCCTCCTCGATCGTCCGGGCGTCCGCGCCCTCGGGGAAGGTCGCCCAGCCGACGTACTGCCCCTGGCCGGCGCCGAGCACCGCCTCGAACCCCTCGTCGGCGGCGAGCCGCTTCACGGTCCCCGCGACGTCGAACGACCGCGAGGCGGTGACGGAGATCTCGGCGCGGCGCCTGTCGAACGCGGCCGAATAGACGCCCGGGCGCTCGCGGAGATCCGCGATGAGTTCGGCGCCGCACGCCTCGCAGTCGATCTTCCGCAGCGAGACGACCGTGGTGCGCGCGCCCTCCGGGACGGGCTGCGCGCCGCCGCAGGCAGCCAGCCAGCCGACGAAGGCCACCAGCCAGCCGCCGCAGGCAGCCAGACGAAGGGCCGAGGAGAGGGCGTTCGCGCTTCGCACCGCGTCCTTCGAGGTACCTTGCCCGCCTTCGCCGCGCGGCGCAACGTCGTGTAGGCTGGGCCGCGATGAGCTCCGTCGTGACCCGTACCCTGCCGGCCGATCACGTCACGCCGGTCCGCGCCTACGCAGCGCTCCGCGCCCAGTCGCCGGGCCGGTCGTCGTTCATGCTCGAGTCCGCCCTGCCCGGCGAGCGCTGGGGCCGCTATGCGATCCTCGGCTACAGGGCGCGCGCCGAGACCCTCCTCCCGAGCGGGTTCGACCCGTTCGCCACGCTCGCGGACGGGCTCGCGCAAGCCGCGGTACGAGAGACGCCGGACGCACAGGACGCGGCGCGCGACCTGGCCGCCCGCGTCTGTCAGGCCTGGGTCGGCTTCCTCGCCTACGATGCGGTGCACCTGCTCCTGGGCGTCGAGCCGTGGCCCGACGAGGCCTACCTCGGACGGGTCATGAAGGACGCGACCGTCGTCGTGTTCGACAGCGTGGCGCAGACCATGACCATCGCCGGCCAGTCGCAAGGCGCCGTGAGCCGATGCGCCTGGGAGCTGTCGCACGGGCCAGAGCAGATGAGCCTCCCCGCGCTCGATCCGCAGGCCCTGCCAGAGCACGTCGAGACGCCGGTGGCCGACGAGGACTTCGCCGCGAAGGTGGCCGCCGCGCACGAGCGCGTCGCGGCCGGCGAGGCGAAGGAGGTCGTGCTCGCCCGCAGGTTCCGAGCCCCGCTGCGCGGCGCGGATCCGTTCGACGTGTACCGGGCGCTGCGGGTGCTCGCGCCGTCGACCCACCTCTACTTCCTCGACTTCGCGGAGTCGCCGTTCGCGCCGGGGCTCACCGTGGCGGGCGCGTCGGGCGAGACGCTCGTCCGCCTCGAGCGCGATCCATCGGCGGGGGCGAGCGCAGGCGACGCGTCGCCCGTCGAGGCGCTGCGCGCCGCCTTCGCGTGCGGCAGCGCGGTCGGCGCGCCGGCGGCGCGCGCGAGCGGCGTCAGCCGTCGCCTCGAGGTCGGCCCGCGCCAGATCTACGGCGGCTCGGTCGGGTACTTCGGGCCGGAGGGCGCGGAGATGGCGCACACGCTCGGCGCCGTCTGGGTCGAGGCGGGGTACTTCGAGACGATGACCGGCGCGCGCATCGGGGACGGGAGCGACCCGCGCGCGGCGTCGGAACGGACGCGCGGCGACGCGCGCGCGGCGCTGTCGGCGATCCGCGCGGCGCAGGAGGCGCGCAAGGCGAGCGACGCGGCCGCGGAGAAGAGGGCAGCCGCCGAGAAGGCCGCCGCAGAGAAGGCCGACGACGACGCGGTCCGGAGCGCGTAGCGCGCCGCGCTCAGTCGTGCGCCAGGCTCTGGCGCGCGCGACCGCCCGAGGCGGCCGCCCCCGTGGCGGTGCCCGGCCGCGCGAGGCGCGACGAAGCGGCGGCCTGGGGCGCGGCCGCGGCCGCGCGCGCGCCGAGCTGAGAAGGCTCGGGCCGCGCCGGCGGCGAGGCGGCCGCCTCGAGCGCGGCGGTGCGCGCCGCCTGGGCCTTGCCGGCGGCGAGCACCGCCGAGTGCACGGCCGCCCTGGCGCCGGTCGCGGCCATCGCAGGCCTCGGGCGCTCGGGCCGCGTGAGCGTCACGAGCGTCGCGACGCCCATCAGCGCGACGAGGCCGGCGGGGAGGAGCCAGCCGAGGCGCGCGGGCGACGCGAGCCCGCGCAGGACGCCGGCGCTCTCGGCGGCGAGCAGGGTGTCCGGCGGCGTCGTCCGGCTCGCGGTCGGCGGCTCGGAGCCGGCCTCCAGCCGCGCGGCAGCGCGAGGGGCCGCCGCGCTCGCCTGCGCGAACGTCACGACCGGCGCCCGCACCGAGGCGACCCCGGAAGCGCGCGCCGACACGGGCGGGCGCTGGAGGCCGGAGGAGGGCGGCGGCGCGTGCTCCGCGATGCTGGCGAACGACCCCACCATCTCCTCCACCGAGCGGAAGCGCCGGGCCCGGTCGCGCGCGAACGCCTTCTCGAAGAAGCCGTCCAGGGCGGCAGGCAGCCTCGGCGCGAGCCGCGTCGCGACGGGCACCGGCGCGAGCAGGATCTTCGAGGCGACGACGCTGGCGACGTCGCCGGGGAACGGGAGGTGACCGGTGACCGCGCGAAACAGGATCGCGGCCAGCGACCAGAGATCGGTCTGCGCGTCGAGGGTCCGCTCCGCCCGGATCTGCTCCGGGCTGAGGTAGTGGAGCGCGCCCGCGCTCACCTCGGCCGCGATCTCGCCCACGAGCCGCGGCGCGAGCGCCCTCGGGAGGCCGAAGTCGAGCACCTTCACGACCTCCTCGTCGCCCTCCAGCGCGAGGAAGAGGCTCTCCGGCCGGAGGCTCTGGTGAAGGAGGCCCGCCGCATGGGCGGCCTGCAGGGCGTCGCCGGCCTGCGCCGCGATGCGCGCGGACTCCTCCAGCGAGAGCCGGCCGCGCCGGACCAGGCGCGCCGCCAGATCCTCGCCGGAGAGCAGGTCCATCGCCAGGTAGACGACGCCGTCCTCGATGCCGTGATCGCGCACGCTCACGACGTGCCGCGACGAGAGCTCGGCGGCGGCGCGGACCCAGCGGTCGAGCCAGAGGATCTCCCCCGTGGCGCCAGCGTCGGGGTCGAAGAGCTTCAGGGCGACGCGAACGCCCAGCTGCAGCTCGCGCGCGGTCCAGACCGAGCCGCGGTCGCGCGCGATCCGCGCGAACGGACGCGCGAGCTGCCTCTCCAGCAGATATTTCCCCCCAACGATGGTGCCCGGTGAGATGTCCATTGGTTACCTGAGCCTCCTCCCCCACCGTAAAGTTGCACATACGCCATGCGGCGCAATTTGGCGTTGCGGATCGCTGCACGGTTTGCTTGTCCGACCGCGTCGGCCGCGCAGGCGGCGGGAGCGTTCGCACCGCACGCCGCGCGCGGGAAGGGGCGAATCGTGTCGCGGAGCACACGGGGCTCGTCCCGGTTGGGGCGGACCGAATCCGGGCGCCGAGGTAGGTGCCGCGTCAGGCGGCGCGACTAGGGTGCTGAGGGCCGCGGCTCGGGCGAAAAACGGAGCGGCGCGACGAAGCGCAGGTCGCCGCCCTCCGGCGCCGGGAACGTGAGCGCTCGCGCGCGCCGGAGCACGCAGCGGGTGAGCCGTTCGTCCGGGAAGCGCGACTCGGCCTCGAAGGCCTCGTCGACGGCGCCGCTGTCGGTCACGTGGAAGCGGATCGCGAGGCGGCCCCAGAGCGCCGGCGCGCCCGCGAGGGCCTCTTCGTAGCAGCTCCGCCACGCCGGCAAGGCCTCGGCCAGGGCGGCGGAGATCGCGTCCGGCCCGAGCTCGCCAGGGCCAGGAGCGAGGACGGACGGCGGGGGCTCGACCGGCTCGTCGCCCGGATAGACCTGCAGCGTGGCCACGATGGTCGAGCCGGCCTTGGCCCCGGGGAGCGGGAGCGACCGCGCGCGCGCGGCGAGGCACGAGACGACGTCCGGCGCGGAGAGCGTGGACGAGGTGGCGCGCGCCCCCGTGACCTTGCCGGCGCGGCTCACCGTGAGCCGCACCGTCGTCTTGCCGTGCAGCGTCGGGTCCCGGTACGCGCGGAGGCGGTAGCACGAGTAGACGTGGATCCAGAGGTGCCGCCGGGCGACGCGCTGCACCTCGCTCGCCTTGAGCGGACCCTTCACCTGGTCGATGTCCACGATGATCCTCGGCAGCGGGTGCCCCTCGGCCGGAGGCGGCGGCGCGGGGGGATCCCCCCTGCCCCCGGCGTTCCAGCGATCCCGCTCCGCCACCTCGGCCTGGCCGCGGGGCACGAGGTGGCGGCCGAGCTTGTAGGGCGGATCGATCGCGACCGAGGGCCGCTGTGAGGCGCCGCCGCGCGCGTCGCCCTCGGCGGCCGCCGCGGAGGGGTCCCCGACGGAGGCGCCCGGCGCCGCAGGCGAGGCCGCCGGAGGCGCGGCCGGGGCGCGCGGCTCGGCGGAGGAGGCGGCAGGCGCCGGCGCGTCCACCCGCCGGGGCGGACGCCCTGGCTGGGCGGCGGCCGGGGCGGAGAGGCCGGCGGCGCGCGGGGCCGGGCGCGGCGGCGCCGGCGAGGCGCACGCTGTGAGCGCGGCGGCCGCCGCGAGGAGCGCGCTGTACGCGCGGCCCGCGCCGCGCCGGGAGGCCGCGCTCAGAACCGGAGATCGCCGCGCGGCGCCTCCACCTTGCCGTCGAGCGCGTCGATCGCCTTCGCGACCTCGGGGTCGTCGACGGTGGGGACGTGCACGACGAACTTCACGTAGAGATCCCCGGGCTCCTTCGCCTTGCGGGCGATGCCCTTGCCGCGCAGCCGCATCACCTGGCCGGTCTGGGTGCGCGCCGGGATCTTGAGCGTCACCTCGCCGTCGGGCGTGGGGATGCGGATCTTCTCGCCCCGGTAGGCCTCGGCCAGGGTGACGGGGACGTCGAGGTGGAGGTCGTCGCCCTCGCGCTTGAAGAACGGGTGCGGCGTGACGTGGATGTTGAGCAGCAGATCGCCGGGCTCGCCGCCGCCCATGCCCGGCGCGCCCTGGCCGCGGATGCGCAGGCGGCTGCCCTCGGCGGCCCCGGGCGGGACGCGCACCGTGACCGGCTCGGGATCCCCCTCGCGCTGGAGCTGGAGCGTCGTGCCGCGCACCGCCGACACGAAATCGATGGTGAGGTTCTGCTCGATGTCGCCGCCGCGGCCGCGCGCGGGCTGCGGGCGCCGGCCCGCGCCGGCACGGCCGCCGCGGCCAAAGAGGTCGCCGAGGATGTCACCGAGGTCGCCTCCGCCGGGGGCGTTGCCGAAGATCTCCTGGACGTCGAAGCCGCCGGGGCCGCGGCCCCCGCCGCCGGCCCGCGCGTTCGCGTAGCGGCGGTAGGCGCGGGCGCGCTCGGGATCGAAGTTCTGCGAGAGGCTCTCCTCGCCGAACTCGTCGTACAGCGCGCGCTTTGTCTTGTCGCTCAGCACCTCGTGAGCCTGGTTGATCTCCTTGAACTTTTGCTCGTTGGCCTTCCCCGGGCTCTTGTCCGGGTGGTACTTCATCGCGAGCTTGCGGAACGCCTTCTTGATGCTGTCCTCGTCCGCGTCGCGCGAGACGCCGAGCACGGAGTAGAGATCACGAGCCATGGTCGTCCGTCATCGTTCTGGTCCGCGGGAGGTGCGAGGCCTGCGGACCGCTACGGGCCTTCATCGGGCCGAAACCTAGATCCCCCGTCTGTCCTCGTCCACTGGGGCCGCCGCCTGCACGAGCCGTCAGCGGTGGAACGCGCGCGGCGCGGCGCGCCTCAGGCGCCCACCCGGAATGTCGTGCCGGTGGGAGAGTCGGCAACCTCGATGCCGTCGCGCTCGAGCTCCTTGCGGAGGGCGTCGCCCCGCGCGAAGTCCTTCGCGGAGCGCGCCGCGGCGCGCTCGGCGAGCTTCGCCTCGATCGCCTGCCGGGTCGTGCCGAGGAGCCCGAGGCGCTGCTCCTGCGTGCGGGCCTGGTAGACCGGCGACGGCGTCTGCAGCAGGCCGAGGGCGTCGAGCGAGGACCGCAGGGCCGCGTGGAGGCGGCGCGCGAGCGGCGGGGCGGCGCTGGCGACGTCCTGGTCCTTCCCCCGCCGCTGCGCGACGTCGGCGAGCTCGTTGGCGGCCTTGGCGACCTCGGCGATGATCGAGAGCACGACGGGGGTGTTGAGGTCGTCGTCGAGCGCGGCGGCGGCGCGGGCCGGCGCGCCGTCGGCGAGGGCGGCGAGCGCCGCGAACCCCTTCGGGAGCCGCGCGGGCAGCTCCGGCGCGGCTCCCTCGCCGGCGGCGGGCGGGCCGGCGAGCGCGGCGAGCGCGGCGAGTCGATCGAGCGTCGCGTACAGGTAGTCGACGCGGCGCTCGGCCTCGACAACGCCGGGGAAGACGACGCGGCCGTCGTCGCGCTTGTGGGTGTCGAACTCGAGCGGGCCCCGGTAGTGGACCGTGAGCAGGAAGTAGCGGAGCGCCTCCGGGTCGTTGCGCGCGTAGACGTCGCGGAGCTTGACGAAGTTGCCGAGCGACTTCGCCATCTTCTCCTTGTCGACGTTGACGAAGCCGTTGTGGATCCAGATCGAGGCGAGCGGCGCGTCGTCCGGATGGGCGGCCTCGCTCTGGGCGATCTCGTTCTCGTGATGGGGAAAGACGAGATCCATGCCGCCGCAGTGGACGTCGAAGCCGGCCCCGAGGTAGCGGCCCGCCATGGCGGAGCACTCGATGTGCCACCCGGGGCGCCCCTTGCCCCACGGGCTGTCCCAGCCCCACCCGCCGGGGGCGACCCCCTTCCAGAGCGCGAAGTCGAGCGGATCGCGCTTGTCCTCGCACGGACCGACGCGCGCGCCGACCCGCAGCTCGTCGAGGTTGCGCTTCGAGAGCTTGCCGTAGGAGGGGAAGCTGCGGACGGAGTAATACACGTCGCGAACGCCGCTAACGTCGCGCGCGTCTCCGGGGCGCTCGACGACATAGGCCGCGCCTCGCTCGATCAGCCGCTCGACGAGGGCGATGACCTCCGGGATGTGCTCCGAGACCTTCGGCTCGACGTCGGGCGCCAGACAGCCGAGGGCGGCGACGTCCTCCTGGTACAGGCGAGCCATCCGCGCCGACAGGTCCATGGGCGGCTCGCCGGACTCGGCCGACCGCTGGAGGATCTTGTCGTCGACGTCCGTGACGTTTCGAACGTAGACGGCGCGGAGGCCGCGCGCCCTCAGGTGGCGGACGAGGATATCCGGGGCGAGCGCGGCGCGGCCGTGCCCCACGTGCGCGACGTCGTAGGTCGTCGGGCCGCAGCAGTAGATGCGGACCTCGCCAGGCCGCCGCGGGGCGAGCGGGGCGAGCTTCTGGGTCAGCGTGTCGTGGAGGCGCAGGGCGGACATCGGCCGGGGGTCTATCAAGGCGGGCGGATGCTGTCACGGGCCCGCGTGCTTAAGGTGTTCGCGATGCTGCCCCTCCGTGACCAACTGCCCACCCGAAAGACGCCGATCGTCAACTACCTGCTGATCGCGCTCAACATCCTCGGTTTCTTCTGGATGCGGTCGCTGATCACGGGCGGGTTCCCGCCCGACCGGCTGCTCTCGGCGTGGGGCCTCGTCCCCCGGCAGTTCCTCGAAGCGCCGGGCGACGCGTGGTGGACGGTCTTCAGCAGCATGTTCCTGCACGATCCGACGGGGTGGGCCCACCTCGGCGGGAACATGCTGTTCCTCTGGATCTTCGGCGACAACGTCGAGGACGCGCTGGGCAGCGCCCGCTACGCGGCGTTCTATGTGCTGTCCGGGATCGCCGCCGCGGGCGCGCAGATCGTCATCGATCCCGGCTCGGCGATCCCGATGGTGGGCGCCTCGGGCGCGATCTCGGGCGTGCTGGCCGCGTACGCGTCGCTCTACCCGCGATCGCCGATCACGGTGCTGAACCCGATCTTCCTCCTGTGGTTCATCTTCGGGCTGTTCCTCGAGCTCCCGGCGTGGCTGGTCATCCTCGCGTACTTCGTGGTGAACCTGCTGAACGGGCTCGGCTCCATCGGCGTGAGCGGCGGCGGCGTGGCGTTCTTCGCGCACCTCGGGGGGTTCGTCGCCGGGCTCTTCCTCGTCCGCGTCTTCATGACGGGGCGCCCCCGGCGCGAGCACGAGCGCTGGCAGCAGTTTCGCCCCCGACGCCCCGCTGCCCGCCGGGCCGCGCCGTGGGACGCGCCGCGGCGGCGGGATTCCTGGTAGCGGTGACGCTCGGCCAGGAGCGCCCCGAGGCGCGGCCAGGAGCGACCCGAGGTGCGGCGCGCCGTACGCGGCGCGCGGCGAAAAGGCCGGTGAGATCCGAAGGATCTCGCCCGAACGGCCGGGCTGCTCGTGGTTCGCCCAGGATGCAAAAGCGTGATAGCGTCGGCCCGCAGCGATGCGACGACCCCTTCGAAGGCGCCTCACCGCCGCGGGTTCTGCGGGCGAGGCGGCGGACCCCCGAGCCTGGCTCCTCGCCGTCGCGATCGCGCTCGCCGGCTGCGGAGGGGCGTCGTTCGACGGAACGGTCTACCGCGGCAAGGACGTGGCGTTCCGCGTGCCTCCGGCGCCGGCGAGCTGGAAGCGGCTCGAGGTGTCAGACGCCGCGGTGGCGTACCGCGACGACGCGAACGGGGCGACGATCGCCCTCAACGGGCGCTGCCGGAACGAGGAGGACGTCCCGCTCGTCTCGCTGACCAACCACCTCTTCCTGCACTTCACCGAGCGCGAGGTGCTGAAGCAGGAGGTCGTGCCGTTCGACGGCCGCGAGGCGATGCACACCGTCATGTCGGCGAAGCTCGACGGGGTGCCGAAGGTCTTCGACATCTGGGTGCTCAAGAAGAACGGCTGCGTCTACGACATGCTCCTCATCGCCGATCCCGCCCGCTACGCCGCCAGCGAGCCGGCGTTCACACGGATGGTCCGCGGCTTCTCGACCCTGTCGACCGATGACGACTGATCGCAAACGGCTCCTGGCGGCGCCGCCGCCCGCCTCGAACAGCCCGCCGGCCGCCTCCTCCGGCGCGGGCTCGACCAGCGTGCCTCCGCAGAGCGTGCAGCCGAAGCCGACCAGCGTGCCCCCGCAGAGCCTGCCGCCGAACAGCCTGCCCGGTCCGCAGCTCCCCCCGCTCCTCGCCCGGCTCAACGAGACCGCTGTCGCGTTCGTCGAGCACCTCGGGCAGTTCGGGCGGATGACCTGGGGGGCGCTCAAGTCGATGTTCGAGCGGCCGCTCGAGATCCGCTCGACCCTCTATCAGATGGAGGCGCTCGGCGTCCGCTCGGCCGCCATCGCGTCGGTGACGGCGCTGTTCGTCGGGATGGTCATGGCGGTGCAGTTCGCCATCGGCCTGCAGAAGTTCGGCGGCATGGAGTACACGGGCCGCATCATCGGCCTGTCCTTCTCGCGCGAGCTGGCGCCGACGCTGACCGCGGTGATCGTCGGCGGCCGCATCGGCGCCGGCATCGCGGCGGAGGTCGGGTCGATGGCCGTCACCGAGCAGATCGACGCGATCCGCGCCCTCGGCGCCAGCCCGGTGAAGAAGCTCGTCCTGCCGCGGCTGCTCGCGAGCGTCGTGGTGATGCCCGTGCTCGGCGCGTTCGCGCTCGTGCTGGGCTTCGGCGGGGCGATGCTGGTCTGCGCGACCGAGTTCGGCATCCCCGCCGGCTTCTTCCTGAGGACGGCGCTCGGCTCCGTCACGTTCATGGATTACTTCAGCGGGATGTACAAGACGCCCTTCTTCGGGGCGATCATCGCGCTCGTCGGGTGCCACTTCGGGCTGATCACGCGGGGCGGGACGGAGGGCGTCGGCCACGCGACCACGCGCACGGTGGTGGTGACGTCGATCTCCATCCTGATCGCCGACTTCTTCCTGACCAAGATGTCCATCCTGCTCTTCCCGACCCGGTGAGCAGGGGCGGTCCGGGAGGCGCCCAGATGCCGCCGCCGACGCCGCAGCGAACGCTGGCCGGGCTCCTGCCGGTGCTGCTGGCCGGGGTGCTGTTCGGCGTGCCGTTCGGGGTGACCGCGTGCCAGGGGGACGCCGGGAGGGAGGGCGGGGTCGCGGAGGCGAGCGACGGCGGCGCCGCGCTGCCGGAGGGCGCGCCGGCGCCGCGGCGGCCGACGCGGCACTACCACCTCCGCCGGACGGACGACGGCTGCGAGCTCTTCTGGATCGACGGGGACCTCGTCTCCGCGTCCCAGGCGGTCGTGTGCCCGCCCGACCTCGAGGTGGGCGAGCGCCTCCGCCTGACCGGCAAGACATGCTTCCGCGAGTCGGCGCAGACCCCCGCGCGCGCCGTGCCCGTCGTCTGCCCGCTGCCGCTCATGAACATGGAGAAGGCGGACAGGGCGCCGCCCGACGCCGGAGCGCCGCCCGACGGCGGCAAGCGAGACGGCGGCAAGCGAGACGGCGGGTAACAGCGCGCAAGCGACCAGCGAGAGGCGGGGCCATCGCGGGCACGAGCGCGCACCCGACCACGCCCCTGGAGCATCGCAGTCCGGGGGGGTAGCGTCATGCGGCACGCGGATACCGTCGTGATCGGATCGGGCGCCGGCGGCCTCACTGCGGCGCTCGCGCTGGCGCGCGCGGGGCAGAAGGTGCTCGTCGTCGAGCAGCACTACCTCCCCGGCGGGTGGACCCACAGCTTCTCGTTGAACGGGTATCTGTTCAGCCCGGGCGTCCACTATATCGGCGGGCTCGGCCCGGGGGGCGCCGTGCGGCGGCTGTACGAGGGGCTCGGGCTCTCGGGAGATCTCGAGTTCTGCGAGCTCAACCCGGACGGGCTCGATCACCTGATCATCGGCGACGAGCGGCTCGACGTGCCCAAGGGCCTCGATCGGCTCATCGCCCGGCTCACGGCGCGGTTCCCGCGCGAGGCCGCGGGGATAGCGCGGTACTTCCGTGTGCTGCGCGGGGTCAACGACGATCTCGGGCGCCTCGAGGAGACGCTCGAGTTCCCGAGGGTGCTGCTCGCGCCGTTCAAGGTACCGAGCCTCGTGCGCTGGGGCCTCCGCACGCAGGAGGATCTGCTGGACGCGACGATCCGCGATCCCCTGCTGCGCGCGTTCCTGTCGGCGCAGGGGGGCGATCACGGCCTCTCGCCGTCGCGCGTGGCGCTGCCGGTTCACGCGGGGATCGTCTGCCATTACATGGACGGGGGGTACTACCCGCGCGGGGGCGCGAAGCGCATCCCGCTCGCGATGATCAGGGCCCTTCGCCGGCTCGGCGGGCAGGTGCGGACGCGCGCGCGGGTGAAGAGGATCCTCGTCGAGCGGGGGAGAGCGGCCGGCGTCGAGCTGGAGGGGGGAGAGGTCCTGCGCGCGGCGAGCGTCGTCTCGAACGCGGACCCGGCGATCACCTATGGAGAGCTGCTGCCGCCCGAGCTGACCGCCCGCGAGCGCCGCAAGGTCCAGCGGATGGAATACTCGGTGAGCCTGCTCAGCGTGTTCTGCGCGGTGGACATGGACCTCCGGTCGATGGGTTACGACTCGGGCAACTACTGGTGGTACCGCGGGCAAGACGTGGGGCGCCTCTACGAGCGCATGGAGCACCAGCTGCCGCGCGGGGCGGTGGACGGGCTGTTCCTGACCATCACGACGCTGAAGGACCCGGGCCACCCGACCCGGGGCAACCACCACACGATCGAGATGTTCACGTTCGTGCCCCACGGCCCCTTCACGCGCTGGGAGAAGACCCGCACGGGCGAGCGAGGGGCGGAGTACGAGGCGTTCAAGGAGTCGATCGGAGATCAGATGATCGCGGCGGCGGAGAACGTCATCCCGGGCATCTCGCGCGCGCTCGCGTTCCGCTCGGTGGCGACGCCGCTGACCAACGACTTCTACTGCGCCTCGCACCGCGGCGCCGCCTACGGCACCGCCAAGACGAGGTGGCAGCTCGGCCCGCTGTCGTTCTCGATCGGGACGAGGATCCCGGGGCTGTACCAGTGCGGCGCCAGCACGCTGAGCCACGGGGTGGCAGGCGCCGCGATGTCGGGCCTCATCGCCGCGCAGCGGATCACGGGCGCGGCGCGCACGGAGGATCTGCTCGGGCCGGCCGACGGCTCGCTGCGCGTCTATCCCGCCGATCGGCCGGAGGAGTGGCTTCACGAGCGGAGGAAGGCGAGCGCGGCGGCGCAGGCGGACACGGGCGACGAGCTGCCCGAGTGGACGTGAGGGGACGCGAGCCGCGCTCGAGCCGCGCTGTCGAGGGTTAACCGGCCGGCGTCCTGGACCGGAACGTGATCTGCACGAGCGGCATCACGTCGGGATCGTCCTGCGTCTCCCGCTCGAACTGGAGCACGTCGTAGTAGCCACACCGCGGCCTGCCCGGGTAATCGCGGCAGACCTCGGGCCGGGCCTCGTAAATGGTGCAGCCGCGGGTCGTGAGATCGAGGAAGCGGCAGACGCGGCCGAGCACCGGATCCGACTGCCGCCGGAGGATGCGCTCTTCGTTGTAGCGCTTCGTGAAGCGCGCCTCGGCGGCCTCGAGCGTGAGGCCGAAATGGCGGGCGAGCCGCCGCAGGTCGCGCGGCGTGACCTCGACCCGCTCGTAGATGGAGCAGCAGTACGCCGGGCACTTCGAGCAATCGTAAGAGACGCGGGGCTTGGCCTTGAGGGTCGTCGTCATGGATCGTGAGGGGACGTGCAGCCGATGTCGGGGCGGAGAGGCCGAGCGCTCGCTGGCGGGCAGCGGAGCATACGCGGCCGAGCAAGCCTCCGCGACGGCGAAGTGCTCGCCACGACGCGCGCTCAACATAGCGCCACGGTGCAATCCTGCGATGGGAACGCGTCAGGAACGCGATGCGCGATGACGGTGTGACGATGACGCGATGAGGCGCGGGCGGCGCGTAGCGCGCGGGCGCCCGCCAGCCTTCACTCGTTGAACCCGAGCTGCTCCCGCGCCTCGGTCAGGCCGTCGCTCACGGCGAAGACGATGAGGTCGCGCGCCTCCGCGTTGCGCCCGATCCAGGTGACGCGGTCCTTGCCCGCGGCGGGCGGCGCGTTCGTGTTGCCGCCGGACCAGGCGATGCCCGTGAGGACGACGTTGATGTCGCCCACGGCGAGGAACGCGGCCCGGTTCCCCCAGCCGTTGATCGCGGTGTTCAACGTCGAGGCGCGGTTGCCGATCGAGCCGATGACGTCGGCGGCGAGCACGCTGATCTTCGGATCCACGCCGCCCGCCATCACCCGCTCGATGCGGCCGTGGTACTCGCGCAGGCGCCCGGCGTCCGCGCCCTGCGGCGACCACGTCGGGACGAACGCCTTCAGGTAAGCCGCGAGCAGCGGCCAGAGATCGATCGGCGCCGTCCGCGAGAAGGCCGAGGCGTTGGTCTGGAGGATCTTGACGGCACGGTGGATGAGGGCCAGCCGGACGTCCTCGCGCGGCGAGGTGACGAGGGCCTGGCCGAGGACGATCTTGGGCGGGCTCGTGGACGCCGGCACGCAGACGGCGCCGAGCGCGCCCGTCATGAAGACCTGCAGGTTGGGGAGGCCGTACGCCGCGCCGACGCCGCGCGCGAGATCGGTGATCTCGGCGTGCTGGGGCGGCAGCGGCGTCGCGCGGATCGAGTCGAGATCGAACGGCACCGCGGCGTCGAGCAGCGGGCCCGTCTTGAGCAGGAGCTCCCGGAACGCCGGGGTCATGAGCTCCGGCGCGAGGTGGGCGTCGAGGCGGGCCGCGCCGGCGGCGTTGCCCGCGCCGCCCATCGCGGCGTCGCGGCCGTCGAGCGCGTCGACCGTCGCGCGCGCGATCCTCGCGGCGCCGGCGCGGCCGCGGAGCTCCGCGACCGTCGCGACCGTCGAGAAGAGGTAGGGCTCGAAGCGGCCGGTGTTGAGCGCGCGGCGCGCGTCGGCGAGCGCGCGATCGAGCAGGGTCGCCGCCGCGGAGGCCTGCTCGGTGCGCTGGTAGTAGCGGGCCAGCGCGCCGAGCGCGAAGTCGTCCTTCGGCCACGTCTTGCGGGCCGTGAGCAGCGTGGCCTCGGCCTTCTTCGCGTCCCCCATCGCCTCGTAGATCTCGGCGAGCTCCGCGGTGCGGCGGCACTTCTGCTCGGGCGCCTCCGCGGCGTTGATGAGGAGGTTCTGCTGCTCGAGCGCGCGGGCGCCGTCGCCGGCGCGCTTGTAGAGCGAGACGAGGCGCTCGCGCGCGCTCACGTCGCCCGGCGAGCGCTTCAGGATCTCCTGGTAGGCGAGCTCGGCGCGCTCCGCGTTCGGCAGGTGCTCGTCGTAGAGCTCGCCGAGGCGGAGGTAGATCGCGACCTGCTTCGCGGGCTCGGGCACGAGGCGCGCGAGGCGGATCCACGCCTGCTCGGCGCCGGCCCAGTCGCCCTCGCCGGCGCAGACGTCGGCGAACGCGGACAGGGCCTCGACGTGATCGGGGTTCGCGTCGAGCGCGGCGGCGAGCGCGCGCTTCGCGGCCGCCGCGTCGCCGACGTCGGCGAGCGCCCGGCCGCGCAGGACCTCCATCTCGACCCGCTCCGCGGGATCCGTCACCGCCTCGAGGCGGCGCTCGAGGAGCGCGGCGAGCTCGGCGCGCGCCCCCTCGGCGATGTAGATGGCCCTGAGCCGCGAGAAGACGTCGGCGTACGACGGATCGACCGTGGCGACCGCCTCGAGGACGTCGCGCGCCCGCGCGACGTTCTGGACCTTGTCCTGCCAGAGGACGGCCGCGGCGTAGAGCGAGTGCGCGCGCCCCTCGGGGCCGACGCTCGCGCCCGCGGCGGACTCGAGCGCCGCGGCGGCGGCCGCCGGGTCGCCGCCGCGATCGAGCGCGTCGGCGAGGTCGAGGTGCGCGACGAGGTAGTGCGGGACGAGCGTGATCGCGTGCCGGAAAAAGGCGACGGCGTCCTCGATCGAGCCGGCCAGCAGGGCGTCCCTGGCGGCGCGCACCGAGAGGGCCGCGGCCTCGGACGGGCGATCGGTGCGCTCGATGAGCTGGCGATCCGCCTCGATCGCGAGGGCGTGATCCGCCTTCGCGCGGGCCTGGGCGGCCATCTGGCGCAGCGCCCAGATGCCGCGGGGCTCGTTCCTGTACGCGATCTGGACCGGCTCGAGCGCCTCCTCCCACGGGAGCACGCGCAGGCGCAGCCGCGCTGACAGGAGCGCGTGGGCGATCGCCTCCGGGCCGTCGAGGACACGCGCGATCTCGAGGGCGATCGGCTCGAGCTCCTCGTCGCGGCCCTCGCCGATGAGGTAGGAGGCGACGCGGCGGAGCGTCGGCAGGTGGTGCGGCGTCTCCTCCAGGATGGAGCGGCGCCACAGCAGGGCGCTGCCGGCGTCCTTGCGCCCTTGCTCGTCGAGCTCCGCGAGGCGCTCGTAGATGTCGAGGCGCTCCGCCGCGTCCGCCGCCTCGCGGGCGCGCGGGATCAGGGCGTCGACGAGCTCTCCCGTGCCGTGGCCCGCGACGGCCGCGCGGTAGAGGGCGATCGGCGCGAGCGCCGTGTCCCCGGCGGCGATCGCCTGGCGGGCGCACGCGGCGGCCTGCGCGAGATCGCCGGCGCGCTCGTGGTCGAGGGCGGCCTCGAGCGCGAGGCGAGCGGCCTCGATGCCCGCGGCGGCGCGGTCGCCGCCGCCGTCGCCGCCCTCACCCTCGCTCTGGAGGGCGCGCAGGAGCTCGGCGGCGCGCTCGGCGCGCCAGGAGGCGCGGTCGGCGGGCGGCTCCGGCGCGAGCCGCTCGAAGAGCTCGCGCAGGCCGATGTCCTGCGGGCGCGAGCGGTGCGCCGTCTCGAGGAGCGACGCGGCGGCCGCGGGGTCGGCCTCGGCGACGAGGAGCGCCTCGCGGACGAGATCGTGGGCCCGCTCGAGGGGATCGGCGGCGCCCTCGCGGCGGGTCCTGAGCCACTCGAGGAGGCCGTCGCGGTCCACCCGGGCGCGCGCGCTCCGCTCGCCGAGGTGGAGCGCGACGGGGAGCTTCGGATCGATCTGCGCGGCGCGCGAGAGCAGGCGCTCGCCCTCCTCGTTGTCGCCGCCGTCGAGCAGGCGGATCGCCGCCTCGGTGACGAGCACCGCGGCCCGCGGCCCCTCGTCGAGCGTGAGCGCGTGCTCCGCGAGGATGCGGGCCGCGCCGACGCCGCTCTCCTGGGCGGCGCGGGCGCGCGCGGCGCCCTCGTGCTGCGGGTCCGCGGCGCGGGCGCGATCGAGATCGCCCATCGCCGCGCGCTGATCGCCGGCGATCTCCGCGAGGACGGCGGCGGCGAGCGCGCCGTCGCGCTCGGACGCGACCTCGCGCAGCGACGCCACGGCCCTGGCGACGCGGGCGCCGCGATCGCCGTCGAGATCGAGCTCGAGCGCGAGGGCCCGGAAGAGCGGGCTCTCCGGCGCGGTGTCGCCGTAGGTGACGACCGCGCGGGAGAAGGCGTCGCTCGCGTCGACGCCGCCCTCGGCGGGGACGGCCTCGCGCGAGAGCGCGCGGCCGAGGGCCGCGGCGGCGCGGGCCCTCGGGCCGCCGAGGGGGCGCACGCCCCTCGACGCGGGCGCGCCGTCCGCGGAGGCCACCGCGCCGTCGCCGCCGGCGTCGCTCAGGGCGGCGCTCGCCGCGGCGCAGAGCGGCGCGAAGTCGGGATCGTCGGCGAGGGCGTCCAGCCACGGATCGATCTCGCCCGCGGCGCCGCCGGCGAGCGCCGAGAGGACGATGCGATCGGCCGGCGAG
The DNA here is from genome assembly GCF_051525235.1 of Sorangium sp. So ce124. Taxonomy (NCBI): domain Bacteria; kingdom Pseudomonadati; phylum Myxococcota; order Polyangiales; family Polyangiaceae; genus Sorangium; species Sorangium sp. So ce124. The sequence continues at coordinate 923,808 of NZ_CP150312.1, read as the reverse complement.
AAGGCGCCGCCGGCGTCGCCGTCGTCGAGCGTCGCGTCGCGCACGGCGGCGGCGTCGCCGAGCTCGATCGCCTGCGCCGCGAGGGCGCGGCGCGCCTGGCCGCCGTGCGAGCCGGAGGCGACGCTGCGGAGCGCGCCGAGCGACGCCGGGCGGGTCTCCTTGCGCGCGGCGCTCAGCGCGGCGGTGAGCCACGCGACGGCGGGCGCGAGCGAGGTGCCGCGCAGGGGATCGAGGCTCGCGAGGCCCTCGGCGAGGTCGCCGGCGCGGAGCAGGGCGCGGGCGCGGAGCAGCGCCTCGTACGGCGTGGCGGAGGCGACGCGGCCGCGCGCGGGCCGCGCCGCGCCGCGGTGCGCTGCGACCTGAGCGCCCGCCGCGGCGAGCGGCGCGAGCTCGGGCGCCTCGGGGAGGCGGAACTTCGCGATCACGGCGGAGGCCGCCGCGTCCGAGTCCGGCGCGGCGAGCGCCTCGCAGAAGCGCTGGACGTGCGCGCGCGGATCGGCGGGGTGCGTCCGCGCCGCGAGCTCGAAGCGTTTGTGGGCGCCCTCGGGATCCGCGAGCGGGATGCGGCAGAGCTCCGCGCCGAGCACGAGGTTGTGGCAGCGCGCGGCCGGCGTGCCGAGGACGCGGGTCTCGCTCTCCAGCGCCTCGAGCGCGGCGGGCAGATCCCCCTCGCGCATCAGGAGGCCGCGGAGCTGGCGGTGCGCGAAGATCTGGCTCGGGGCGAGATCGCGCGCCTCGGCGGCGATGGCGCGGGCGGCGGCGTCCTCCCCGGCCATCACGTAGAGCTCGGCGACGGGGAGCTGCGCGCGCGCCCGGGCCGCGGGGTCCTCGATGAGCTCGGCCTCGGAGCGGAGCCACGCGGCGCGCGCCGCCCACACGTCGCGCTGCTGCGACTGGACGAGGATCGCGCTCGCGTCCTGCTCGCCGTCGAACACCGAGGCGGGCGGCGGGATCGAGGGCAGCGGCGGGAGGCTCTCCGGCGCGAGGGAAGAAGGAGGCGACGACGGGCCCGCAGGAGGCGCCGACGGGACGCGGGCCGACGACGGCCGCGGCGGCGGCGACGACGCCGCGCGCGGCGTCGACGACAACGACGACGACGTCGGCACGAACGACGGCCGGACGTGGGACGCCGAGAACGGGCGCGCCGGCGACGACGCCGCGCGTGGCGACGAGGACGACGGTCGCGGCGGCGACGACGACGGCGCGCGCGGCGACGAGGACGACGGCCGCGGCGGCGCGAACGCGACGCCGCTGTCCGGTCTCCGGGTCGCGACGCGCGTCTGCGCGAGATCGTCCTCGAGCTCTTCATCGGTCGGCTCGGGCGGCCCGCTCAGCAGGCTGGACTCGTCCACGAGCTCGCCGGGATCGCTGTCGGCGGCGGCCTGGTCCCAGCGGCTGGTGGAGGCGGACGACTGGCCGGCGTACGGCCGGGTCGTGGGCCCGGGCTCGTCGAGGGCGTTGGTCTCCTCGTCGTCGATGCCGTGCGTCTCCTCGTCGTCGAAGGCGGGCGCCTCCGCGAATCGGGCGCTGCTGGCGCCGCTGGGCGGCGCGAACTCGAACGGGGAGTCGCCGCCGTCGGGGATGGGCGTCGCGCGGTCGCCCGGCTCGGCGGTGTCCTCCTCGAACACGGGCTCCCGGCGCACGGACGGCGGCGGCAGCGGGGGCGGCGGGGCGGCGGGCTGCGGGCGCGGCGCCGTGAACCTCGCGGACGGGGCCGGCGGCGGGATCCTCGGCGTCCGATCGCCGGGCGTGGCCTCGGCGCCGAGCGACGCCTTCACGTCGCCCGGCCTGCTGCCCGAGCGGGGCGGGGCCGCGGGGCGGGGCAGCGACGGGGGGCGCGGCGGCGGGATGGGCGCCGGGGGCCGGCGCGTCCCGTGCAACGCCGGCGCCGAGGTCACGACCCCGTCGTCGGCGTCCTCGGCGCGCTGGTCCTCGAACAGCATGTCGAGCAGCGCGTCGCTCTCTCCGGCGCTCTGCGCGGGCCTCGCGGGCGCGGGCACGGGCTCGCGGGAGAACAGCTGCTTCAGGCCGCCTACCCCGGCGCGCTCGCCCTCCTCGGCGCCGCGGATCGACTGGATGAGCTCTTCGGGGATCTTCGCGAGGAGCGTGGCCTCCTCGACGTCGCCCTCCTCCGAGACCGCCGCGCCGTACATCGCCGGCGGGGGGACCGTGATCTTCTCCTGCGACGGCGCGCCCTCGTCGCCGCCGCCGCCAGAGGAGCTCTTGGATTGCGGATTCTTGCTCACCGGACCCCCATGCCGAGCTTCTTCCGGAGCTCGAGGTAGCTCTGCGAGAGGACGAACGCGACCAGCTGGCGCGCCCGCTCGCTCTCGGCGACGACACCGCCGAGCTGCTCGCGCGGGGTATTGAGGATGTCCGAGAGGACCAGCGAGACGTCGCCGGCGGCGATGACGGCCATGCGGTCGATGCTCCTGCGCGCGGCCTGCGCCCAGCGGAGCGGGTCCTGCTGGCTCGAGACGATGCGCTGGCAGACGTCGGCGATGGCCTTGCGGGTCGCGCGCGACATCTCCTTGTGGATGGCGCGCGAGACCTCGCCGAAGACGGCGTAGGGCGGCTGCGGGACCGTGAAGCCCGCCTCGATGCACGCGGCCGCGACGAGCGAGGCGACGGTGCTGTCGTCCCGCGTCCTGAGCGACGAGATGCCGCGGCGCAGCGCGAACGCCTCGCGCGCGATCGCCGAGCGCGAGGCGGCGTCGAGCGGCGTCGTGATCTCGGGGCCGAGCACGAGCGCCGGCAGCTGGCCATAGACGCCGGTCGCGCCGTGAGGGCTCGGGCCGCCGACGTAGAGCTCGAAGTCCGTCTCGAAGCTGAGCGCCCCCATCCACTCGGCGACCGCCACGCGCAGCGGGTGGCCGCCGCGCGAGTCGATGCGGTCCTTCTTGCCGACGCCGAGCGACACGAGCGAGGGGCCGAGCGCCATGCAGATGGTCTCGGCCATCTTCGCGAACAGCTCGCCGACGGGCCCGGTGTCGAGCGGATCGGCGATGTCGGCCATGGCCTTGGCGTCGAGGGCGATCTGCGGCCGCGCCGGGACGCGGGCGTCGATCTTCCTGAGCTCCGCGGAGATGCCGTCGTCGATGCGGACGAGCGAGACGAGCGCGCCGAGCGTGGCCTGCCGGAGCGCCGCGTCCTGCCCCGCGCCGGCGATCTTCGCGAGGAGCGCGACCCGGTCCGCGTCGATCGGCTCGACCGCGAGCGCCTGGATCAGCGTCGCCTTGGCGCGGCCGAGCACGCGGGTGCGGAACGCGGGCTCGTAGTCCGTCGTGAGGACGAGATCGATCGCCTCGCCGTCGTCCGGCGCCTCTTCGAGGAGCTTCGCCACGGCCCGCTCGGCGCGGCGCGGCGCGCGGAGCTGATCCCTGTAGATGGCCATCGCGAGGCGCGCCGCCTCGATCCGCCCCGCGGGGGTGTCGCGCTCGACCATGAGCTCCTCGAGCAGGCGCGTCGCCTCGTCCCAGGAGCCGACCCGGGCGGCGACGCGGACGAGGCGCTCGCGGACGACGAGCGTCGACAGCCCGGCCCGGTGCAGGCCGACCAGCACCTCGAGCGCCCTGTCGTGCTCGCCGAGCTTCTCGTAGGCGTCGACCGCGGTGATCCCCGACATGAGGCGCTGCTCCCCCGGCGCCTTCGCGACGCGCGAGAGCTCGGCGTAGAAGGCGGCCGCCTGGCCGAGGTCGCCCTGCGCCTTCGAGATGTCGGCCGAGAGCGCCAGCGCGCCGATGTGGTCCGGCTCGAGCAGCGTCACGTTCTCGAGCGCGGCGAGCGCGTCGTCGAGCTTGCCCTTCTTGCGGAGCACGCGCGCGCGCTCCCAGAACAGCTTGCAGAGCTCGAGGTCGTTGTCCGCCACGCCGAGCCGCCTCTCGATGATGTCGAGCAGCCGATCGTCCTCGTTGCGCGCGCGGACCCGGCGGAAGAGCCGGTCGAAGGCGACGCCGCGCCGCGGGTCGCGCGAGAACGCGCGATCGAAGGCGATCTCCGCGTCGTCGTGCGCCTCGGTGTGCTGGAGGAGCAGGAGCCCGGCGCTCTCCCAGAACCCCGCGCCGCGCGCGTCGTCCTTGCAGAGCGCCCCGAGCTGCGCCGAGGCGAGCGCCGTCGACACGGGGTCGCGCAGCGCCTCGGACGTCGCGCGGACGCCCTCCCACGCGGCGACGTCGTCGGGCCGCCGCTCGACGACCGTGCGGAACGCGGCGAGCGCGCGCTCGTGCTCCCCGGCCGCGAAGTCCGACCAGCCCGCGAGGCCGAGCGCGGTGAGCTGCGCGTCCTCGCCGAGCGCGTCCCCGAGCCCGTGCAGCGCCGCGGCGCGGCGCCGCGGATCGCAGCCGGGGAGCGCGAGCTCGAGGTTGGCGAGCTGCGCGGGGGCGTGCTCGCCCGTCAGGAACGGCCGCGGCAGGTTCGGCTGGTCGAGCGCGCCGACGATCGCGGCCGAGGCCTCCATCGCGGCGCGGGCCTCGCCGTCCATGTGCCGCGCGAGCGCGCTCCGCGCGGCCACCTCGGCCTCGCGGTCCTCGGCGCCGAGCGCGGCGCCGAGCCACTCGAGCTCGGCGTGCGGGCTCGGGTCGGCCGCGGCCCACGCCGCCGCGCGCGCCGCGGTGCTCGCGCGATCCTGGTCCAGGGTGCGCGCGAGGCGGAAGCGCTCGGCGTGCGCGATCGTCGCGGCGCCGTCGCCCCGCTCCTCGATGTAGTCGAGCGCGCGCTCGACGGCGCTCCGCTGCTCGAGGGCCGGCTGCCAGAGGAGCCGCCCGAGCGCGGCGGCCAGGGCGAGGTCGTCGCTCGCCTGCGACTCCAGCGCCTCGAGCGTCGCGAGCGCCTCGTCGGCGTCGCCGCCCTCGGCCGCGCCGACCTCGAGGCCGAACCGCGACAGCGCGAGCGCCGCCGGGTCCTCGCCCGCCTCGCCCGCCACCTCGAGGGCGCGGCGCCGGCTCTCCAGATCGCTCGCCTCGTGGCCGCGGAGGGCCCAGGTGAGCACCGTCGCGCCGGCCCGCGGCGCCTTGCCGCGCGCCGCCTCGAGCTCCTCGACGGCGCGCCCGCGCTCGCCGGCGCGCCAGAGCAGGATCGCCGCCTCGATGTGCAGCGCCGCCGAGAGATCGGCGTCGTCGATCGCCGCGGCGCAGGCCGAGAGCGTCGCGGCCGCGGCGGCGTGGCTCCCGGCGCGCCGGTGGAGCTCGGCCAGGAAGACCGCGATGACCTCGTCGTCCGCGGATCGCTCGAAGAGCGCGCGGAGCCGGCTCCGCGCGCGATCCAGATCGCCGCCGCGCGCGCTGCGCAGGGCGGCGACGAGCCACAGCCCGCGCGCGGTCTCCTCGCCCTCGACCTCGGCGAGCGCCTCGATGACCGTCGGCGAGCGCCGCGGGCCGGCGGCGCCGGGCTCGTCGCCGCGCTCGCGCCGGCTGCGGACGAGATCGACCGCGAAGGCGCCGAGCGCCCGCCCGAGCCACGCGTTCGGGGTGGCGCCGTCGTCCGCGCCGGCGTTGGCGAGCTCGGCGAAGGCGCCCTCGGCGCCGTCCGCGTCCCCGCGGAGGAGGCGGCTCCGGCCGATCTCGAACCACAGGCTCGCCTTCTCGGCCGGGTCGACGCCGGTCGAGAGCAGCCGCTTCGTCGACTCCTCGTACCAGGCCGCGTCGCCGCGGAGCGCCGCGAACGACCGGCCGAAGCGCGCGAGCACGCCCGGGTGGACGCCGGCCATGCCCGCCTGCGACAGGGCCGCCTTCGCCGCGCCGACGTCGTCCGTCCGCACCGCCCAGACGTAGGCCGCGAGGAGCAGCGCGCGCCCCCTCGCCTCTTCGCTGGTGTACGAGGCCGCCGTCGCCTCGAGCGAGGCCGCGAACGCGGACGGGTCCTGACCGTCTCCGAGCAGATCGATCTCCAGCGCGCGCGCCGGGATGCACTGCGGGTCGGCCGTGAGCGCGCTCCGGAGCGCCGCGAGCGCGGCCTCGCGATCGCTCGCGAGCGCCGCCGCCTCGGCGACGCGGAGCCACAGGGCCGCGGCGCCGGGCCCGCTCGCGCCGCGCGCGATCTCCTGCTTGGCCAGGCTGGCGGCGGCCTCGGCCTCGCCGGCCGACTCGAGCGCGGCGATGCGCGCCCGGCCGAGCAGCGTCGACTGCGGCAGCCGCTCCGCGGCCCGCTCGAGGAGCGACGCGAAGCCGCCCGTCCCGGCCCGCTGCGTCAGCTCGGCGGCGCGGAGCCACGCGTCGGCCGCGTGCTCCGGCTTGCGCATGTGCCGCGGGACGCCGTTGGCGTCGCCGCTCGCCTCGTCGTCGAGCGCGTCGGCGATGAGCTCCGCCTGCCCCTCGAGGGCGCGCGCGAGCGCGCCGAGGTCCTCCTCGCGCCGGGCGATGACCTCGAGCGCGAGCTGCGACCTGAAGCGCGCCCGCCCCTCGAGCGCGGCGGCCGCGTCGAGCAGCTCGTAGGCGCGCTCCACGTTCTCGGTCGCCGCGGCGAGGTCGGCGAGCTCGATGAAGAGCAGCCCCTTCCACGTCGCGTCCGTCGCGAGCTCCGCGCGGGCCTCGAGGGCGCGCATCCGGCCGGGGAGGTCCCCCTCCTTGGCCGCGATGAGCTCGAGCTCGAGCCACGGGGTCGCGTCCTCGGGGTTGCTGAGCGCCGCCTCTTCGAGCGCCTCCTTGGCCGCCGCGAGGTTCTGCTCGTGGTCCTGGAGGTACGCCGCGCGCTCCCAGAACGAGCGCGCCCGCTCCTCGGGCGTGGCCGCGGCGCGCGTGAGCGCGTCGAGCAGCTTGCCGAGGTTCTTGATGGACTTGCGCCGCGTGAGGATGCGGACCAGCGCCTCGAGCGGCTCGCGGAACTGCGGATCCGCGTTGAACGCGGCGAGGTAGTCGCGCGCCGCCGTGGGCTCCTCGCCGAGCGCCTCCTCGAGCGCGCCGAGCTCGTGCAGCAAGAGCGCCTGGAGCTGCCGCTCCGGTTGCTCGCCCTGCTCCGCGCGGAGCCGCGCGATCAGGGCCGTCATGCTCTCGGCCTGCCCCTCGGGTGCCTGAACCGTCATCTCGCTCGCGACGCCTCCGAACGGGGTCTCATGTGTGCGCACCGCATGACGATGGCGGAGAGTAGCGAACCGAACCTGACGGAGTAAAGCGCGCCGGGCAGGGAGCGGGCTCGAACAGCGTCGGGCACCCGGTCGAGCAGTCGGTCGAGCGCCAGACCGCGCGCCAGACCGCGCGCCAGACCGCGCGCGTTCCGTGGGTCGAGCGGCGGACACGAATGTGCGCGCGCCCCGCGCCCGGGGAGGAGATCCGCGGAGCGCGCTGGTCGACCGCGTGCGCCGCCGGAACCACCGGAAAGCGAAGAACGGTGGGCGCGCTCGCGGGCGCCGCGGCGCGGGAGAGGGAGGAGGTCGCCCGCTCGCGAGCTAGGCCCTGCCCAGCACGGCGTCGAGCTTGTCGTTGACCTTCGACTCGACCATGCCCTTCATCGCCTTCAGCAGGAACGGGAGGTCGATCTCGACGTGCACCGCGGACGCCTCCACGCGCACGAGGCCCTTCGTCCCCTTCGCGGCGCCGCCCGGCGCGTCGAACCGGATGACGTCGCCATCCCATCGCCACTGGATGCCGAGCTTGTCTTCCATGCCCCGCGCAAGCTCTTCCGCGCGCTTCCTGGCCTCGTCCTTGGTGAGCGCGTGCTGCCGGCGGATGTCGATCGTCGCCATGCGGTATCTCCACTCGTTCGCGTCCGCGGCGACGCGCCGCGCGCGGTACGCTCTACTTACTCGATCCGACGCGCGATCCAAAAGCCGCGCGGCGTGTCGACAGGGCCGCTCACGCCCCCCTTGGGGAGGCTGAACAGCTCGTACTCCGGCGCGGGCTCCAGCACGCCGCGCGGGATGTAGCCGAGGTCGTCGGTCGACCCCTTGTCGCCCTTCTCGATGGCGGCCTTGAAGTCCGTCTTGGCCACCTCCGCGAGCTCCCGGGCGAGCGCCAGCGCGGCGTCCTTGGAGCGCGCGGTCGGCGCCGCGCCCTGCGCGCCGCGGTATTGGATCAGCACGACGCCGAAGCGCACCTTCTTCGGCGCCTCGGCCGGCAGCGAGGGCGGCGCCTCGCCCGAGAGGAGCGTGACGCCCGCGTCGGATCGCCCCGCCGGCTCGGGGCCTCTCTCCTGGACGATGTCCTCAGCGCCGGCGTCGCTCCCCGCGTCGCCGTCGCCCGCCGCGGTCGTCGCAGGCGCGGCGGCGGCGTCGGCGGCGTCGGCGCCTGCGTCGGCGGGCGCGCTGGCCGCGCCGCGCCCCTTCGAGCCGCCGTTCGTGATGACGAACGCCAGCGCGCCCGCGAAGAAGAGCGTGTAGATGACCGCCGTCGAGCGCTGCATGGGCGGCAGCGCGTTAGCACAGGTGGAGGACGCTTGGCGAGGCCGCGATGGCGACGCGCCGCCGGTCGGACGGCGTCGCCGCTCCCTCGCCGCCCCAGCGTCCCTCCATCCCTCTCCGTCCCCGGCCGCCCCTCGTCCGCGTGCTGTCCGCTTGCCGTCCGCTTCCTGCTTCCGGACCAAGCACGCGATATGCCCGAGGAAGTCGCCGATTTGAGGGCAGCCGGAAGAAGAGGCGATCCAAGGACCACAACCCCTGCTAGTAAGGAGAGCGGATGTCGGGGCATCCCGGCCTTTCGCGGGCCGAACGAGCGTGGGGGCGCCTGCGAAGGCACTCGCGGCGCCGGCATCGGGTCGGGAAGCATGATCAAGGTCGAGTGCGACGGGTGCAAATCGCCGTACCAAGTCGACGAGAAGCGTGTCCCCCCTGCGGGGCTCAGGATGCGCTGTCCGAAGTGCGGTACGAGCCTGCTGGTGACCAAGGGGGGCGCGAGCGCAGCGCCTGCGCCGACGCCTGTGCCCACCCCCCCGCCGCGGGCCGGGGCGGGAGGTCTTCAGCTCTCGGAGCGGAGCGCCCCGGCGGGGCCCGAGGACGCCGATCTGCCCGTGGCGGCTCCGGAGGATGTCGCATTCCCCGCCGTCGTGCCTCCACGGCGCCCGGGGCCAGCGCCGGCGCCGGTACCGACGCCGCCGCGCCGCGCGGCGCCCGCGCCTCCCGCGCCGCCTCCTGAGCCCCCGGGGCCGGAGGTCTTCGGCGAGATCGGCCTGCCGGACGTCCCCGATCGCCCTGCGCCGTCCGATCGGCGAAACGCCAAGACCGTGCCGCAGCGGCGCGGCTTTGGCGAGATCGACCTCATGGTCGAGCTCCCGAGCCCGACGGACGCCGAGGTGCAGGGGCTCAACCCGGACGATCTGCCTGTCGTCTACGGCAATGCGCCAGGGGCGTCGGCGCTCCCGGCGCGATCGCGCGCGGAGTCCCGCACCGCCCCGGCAACGCCGACCGCGTTTTCCGGGGCCGACCTGCCGGCGCGGGTCGACCCGCATCCTCCGAGCAGCCGGCGCACCCTCGGGTTCGGCGAGCGAGAGTCGACGCCGGGCGCCCCCTCGGGGCCCGGCGCGCGAAACGCCGGGGCCGCCACGCAGCCGCTCGGGCGCGGGCGCACCCGCGGTGCGGGAGACGCGCCCCCGCGCGTGGCCCCGGAGTACGATTTCGGGGACCTGGACGACGACGCGCCCCCGGCTCCTCCGGCGCGCTCCACCGGCGGATCCATGTCGTTCGGCTTCGGCGAGCTCGAGCTGCCTCTCGAGGGCGACGGCGACTCCGAGCTGCCCTCGGCGTCCTCGGGCGACCTGCCCATCGTCGCCGGCGATCTGCCGAGCTCGGCCCCGGCCGTCATCGGCATGCCCGCTCCGTTCTCGAACACGGGCCTGCCCACGCCGGCTTCCGCGCCGCTTCCCTCGCCGGCTCGCGCCGGGCTCCCGGCCGCGGCCCAGGCGGGCTTCCCCGCCCCGGCCCCCGCGGGCTTCCCCACGAAGGCCACCGGCCCCGCCCTCCCCACGAAGACCACCGGCTCCGCCCTCCCCACGAAGACCACCGGCCCCGCCCTCCCCACGAAGGCCGCCGGCTCCGCCCTCCCCACGAAGGCCACCGGTGCCGGCTCGCCTGCCGGACCGGGGACCATCGTCGGCGCCGAGCTCTTCGACGAGGCCCCGCCGGACTACGACGACTCGCGCGTGGGCGCCGCATTCCAGGCGCCCGGGCCGCGCCCCCTCCCGCCGCAGGCAGCGCCCGAGCCGCCCAGCAGCGGCGCCATGCCGCCCGTCGACTTCGGCGCCCTGCCGCCCGCCGACTTCCTCGCCGCGCCGCCCTCCGACGTCCGCTCCGCGCCCACCACCGGCTTCGGCGCCGCGCCGCCCTCCGACGTCCGCTCCGCGCCCACCGCAGGCTTCGGCGCCTCGCCCACCACCGGCTTCGGCGCCGCCGACTTCGGCGACGAGATCGCGCTCGGCGAGAGCGTCACGCAGCTCGCCTCCGGCGCCGCGCCCGCCCCTTACGATCCGTCCGACCGCTCCGGGAACTTCACGCAATCGCCCGCGGACGCCGACGATCGGGGCATCGAGCTCAGCGAGCCGCACCCCAGCGTCGGGGACGAGGTCGACCTGACCGGCGCGGGCACGGAGATCGGCGACCTGAGCGCCGGTCCCGAGGCGCAGGTCGCGAAGCCCGCGGCGACCACGGAAGCGCCGCCGCAAAAGTCGAAGATCAAGCGCTACGTCGTGGCGGCGCTCGCGGTCGCCGCCGTCAGCGGCGGCGCGCTCGCGCTCGTTCCGGACGTCGGCGCCTTCGGCGTGAACCTCATCAGCGACCGGCTCAACGCCTTCGCGCACGAGGGGGCGCTCGCCGAGCTCCGCCAGCGGACCCAGGCGGCCTTCGGCAAGGACACCGCGTCGGCCGCCAACGGAGCGCTGAACGACGCCAACGCCACGCGCGGCAATGCGCCGCGCCACCGGCCGACCATGGCCTACGCCGCGTACATCGCCTTCGCGCGGAGCCTCCGCTTCGGGCACCGGACCGTCGACGACGCCTTCGGCAAGGAGATGCTCACGCTCGCGAGCTCCCATCCGAGCGACCTGCTCTCCCTGGCCGTCGCGGCGCAGGCCGCGGCCAGCGGCGAGCTCCCGCGCGCGCGGCAGGCCGCGCAGGCGCTCGCCGCGCAGCTCAAGGACGACATCGACCTCGCCGTCCTCGCCGCCGAGATCGAGCTCGCCGCGAAGGACGCCCCCAAGGCGATCGCGGCGTGGCAGCACGCGAGCGGCATCCAGAAGAGCGCGCGCACGCTCTACGGCCTGGCCAGGGCGCAGCTCCTCGCCGGGGACGCCGCGGGGGCCGAGGCGAGCGCCCGAGGCGCGCTCGAGGCCTCACCCGACCACGTCGGGGCCCGCACCCTGATCGCGTCGCTGCTCTGGCAGGCCCCGGGCCGCGAGCAGGAGGCGCTCGATCTGCTCGGCAAGGTCACCGGCGACGGCCCGATCCGGGCCGCCGCGAGCGACCCCGAGATCGTCGACGCGTACACGCTGCTCGGCACCATCCACCTCGCGAAGTCGCGCATGAGCGCGGCGGAGCAGGCGTTCGCGGCCGCGGTGAAGCTCGACCCGCAGGCGGTGCGCGCCCTGATCGGCAACGGCGAGGTCCTCTACCGGTCGGGCCGCTACTCCGAGGCGCAGGCGCGCTTCGAGGCCGCGGCCCGCGCCGACGACAAGAACCTCGCCGCGCAGCTCGGCAAGGCGAAGACCTGGCTGGCGCAGGAGCGCATGAAGGAGGCGAAGGACCTCCTGAAGGAGCTGCAGAAGACCCACGCGGCCGCTCCGCAGGTCGCTTACTGGCTCGGGCGCACCGAGCTCGCGCTCGGCAACAAGAAGGACGCGGAGCAGGCGTACCTCGACGCCGTGAAGTCGACCGAGAACCTCCCGGAGGTCGTCGACGCTTACGTGGCGCTGGCGTCGCTCCTGTCCAGCATGGGCCGCAACGAGGCGGCGGCGGAGAAGCTGTCGGAGGCGACCGCGAAGTTCCCGGACCTGCCCGCGCTGCACAAGGCCAAGGCGGAGGTCGCGCTCCAGACAGGGCGCTACGACGAAGCCCGGCAGGAGCTCGAGCTCGCGCTCGCGAAGGAGGACGACCTCGGCAGCCAGTTCAAGCTGGGCGTGGCGTACCGTCGCCTGCGCCGGTTCGAGGACGCCGCGAAGGTCTTCGACAAGGTCACGGCGGCCGACAAGGACTACCCGGGCCTCGCGCTCGAGCGCGGGCTCCTGTTCGAGGAGACCGGCCAGAGCGAGCGCGCGCTGGAGATGTACGCCGACGCGCTCCGCAAGGCGCCGAACGACATCGACCTGAAGCTGCGCGTCGGCTCGACCCAGGTCATGGCGGGGCACGCGAGCCAGGCGGAGCCGATCCTGCGCGACGTGCTCAAGGATCGCGCGAACTCCGCCGAGGCGAACCACTTCCTCGGCCGCGCGCTCCTCGTGCGCGGCACGAACATGGCCGAGGCGCTGCGCTTCCTGGAGCGCGCCGCGGAGCTCGATCCGAACCGCGCCGAGTACCACCTGTACGTCGGTTGGGGCGCCAACGAGACGGCCCAGACCGCGCGCGCGGAGATGGCGCTGAAGCGCGCGCTGGAGCTCGACGCGGAGCTCGGCGACGCGTACTGGCAGCGCGGCGTGCTGCTGCAGAAGCAGGGGGCGAGCCGGGACGCGCTCGCGGATCTGAAGATCGCGCTGGAGAAGCGGCCGTCCCGCTACGAGGCCTACGCCACGATGGCGCTCTGCTACCAGGATCAGGGCAACTGGGCGGCCGCGGAGGAGGCGTGGCGCAAGGCGATCGCGGCCAACGACAAGGTCCCCGAGTGGCACTACCGCCTCGGCAAGATCTACGCGTCGCGCGGCAACCGGGCCGGGACCGCGAGCGAGATGGAGCAGGCGGTCACCCTGGGCGAGGCGCCGGACCGCTCGACCCCGCCGTGGCTGTTCGACGCGCATTTCCTCCTCGCCGAGGCGCTCCGCGCTGCGAACAACCGCGAGAAGGCCATCCACCACTACGAGCGCTTCCTGGAGACGGCGCCGACCGACAACGCCTACCGGCGCGACGCGGAGCAGGCGCTGGAGAGCCTGGGGGCCGGGAAGGGTCGCTGAGGCGGAGCGAGCGGCCGCTGCTCGGCTATCCTGGCGGATGATCCCCTCCGTCAACGCCCGCCTCGCGGTGCGCGCCGACATGCCCGAGGTGGCGCGCTTCGCCGCGCAGCTCGTCCGCCTGCACCACGCCCTCGATCCGCGCCGCTTCATGTGCCTGGAGCCGATCGAGCCGGGCTACGAGCGATGGCTCACGAGCGAGCTCGCCGACCCCGACGCCGCGATCGTCGTCGCCGAGCGAACCGGCGCCGAGCCGGCGCTGGTCGGCTACGCCTACGGCCGCCGGGAGCCGCGCGACTGGAACAGCCTCCTCGACACCTGCGGCGCCGTCCACGACATCTATGTCGCTGAGCCCGCGCGCCAGCTGGGCGCGGGCGCGATCCTCCTGGAGGCCGTCATCGCGCGCCTCCGGGCCCTGGGCGCGCCGCGCATCGTGCTCCACACCGCGACGCAGAACGCCGCCGCGCAGCGCCTGTTCGAGCGGTTCGGCTTCCGCCGCACGATGATCGAGATGACGCTCGAGCTCGAGTGATCGCGGCGTCCGCCCCGCTATCGGCGCATCGGCCCCCCGTTATCGGCGCATCGGCCGCTCCGCTATCGGCGCATCGGCCGCTCCTCGATCCGAACCTCCGAATCCGATGGCGCTCCCGGGGCGCTGGCCGAGGGGGATGGACTCATGAGCTTCAGCCTCCCCGGCTCGACCCCGCGAGCTCCGCGGCCGTCTGCGCCCACACCATCGTGTCGCGCGGCTCGCCCGTGGGCGTCAGGGCGTCCGCCTCGAGCGTCGTCACATGCCGGTACCCGAGCCGCCGGGGCACGGCGGCGCTCGCGGTGTTCCGCGGATCGCAGCGGATCTCGACGCGGCTCACGCCGAGCTCCTCGAGCGCGACCCGGGTCAAGCCTGCCACCGCCTCGGTCGCGTAACCGCAGCGCGTCGCCGTCGCCCGGAGCCAGTAGCCGATCTCGATCGCGCCCGGGCCGATCCGCGGGTGGAGCCCCGTACCCCCGAGCACGTCGCGCTCGTCGCGCGTGAAGATTCCATAATGAAAGTCGCGTCCCGCCGTGAAGTCGTCCCGGAACTTCTCCAGGAGCGCGGCGGTCGCCTCCATGGAGGAGGGCTCGTGCACGGCCCACGGCATCCAGGGCCGCAGGTGCGCAAGGCTGGAGTCGATCGCTCCCCTGATCAAAGGTGCATCCTCGGGTCGCCACGCTCGCAGCGTCAGCCGAGCGGTCGGGATGCGCTCCGGCGGGCGTTCACCTGTCATCGCGTCGCTCCCTGCCTGTCGCCGTCATGCGCTCGACGGCGACAACACCGTCTTGCCCAGGCCATCGGACCACGCGGCGGTCACGCCCCGAACCCTGCGAACCATTGTGTGTTCCGGCGTCGAGGAGAGCAGTCGTCATGCCACGCAGCATACAACGACGACATGCCTCGCACATCCGGCCAATCCCCCGCCACAGCAGCGAGCATCGCCGTTGCACGTCGGTCCACACACATCTTGCCGAGGGCATCGACGCTGCCGCGGAGCGGCTTGACATGTCCGTCATAACAGATTAATATCCGCCATAGAAGAGTAAGGCGGAAAACATCAGCGCGCCTTCCCGCACACCGGGAGGAGATCCACATCCACGCCCGCGCGTGGACGACGGATGACCGCTCGAGCAGAGGTGCCATTGGCTGAGGTGGCGCGGGCTGCGAACCATGACACGAGGAGGAAGGATGAAGATCTGAGCACGCCTCGTCCCGAGGGGCCCGACGTCTCCCGGGTGCTCGACAAGGAGTCGACCTTCGATCAGCAGCGGCCTTCCCACGCCCCACGCCGGATTCACTGCTGCCTCCGCAGCACATCACCAGCAATCCCTGCTTCCGTCGCAGCAAGCGCGCGGCCGGCGCGAACGATTGCGATCCGTTCCTGCAACAGCGCTCTGGCACGCTCCCTGCTCTCTGCCACGACGACGGCCCGTGAGCTGAGCACACTCCCTGCCTGAGAGCAGGAGAGCTCTTCGCCTGGCGCACGCCATCAAGGAGAACAGGATGACGAAGCTGCGACTCTACAGCGCGAAGGCGTGCCCCTTCGCCCACCGCACCCGGCTCGTTTTACAGGAGAAGACGATCGACTTCGAGCTGACCGAGGTCGATCTGCAGAACAAGCCGCGGGCGTTCGTCGACGCCTCGCTCTACGGCAAGGTCCCGGCGATCGAGCACGAGGGCCACCGCATCTGGGAGTCGGCGATCATCAACGAGTACCTCGAGGAGGTCTTCCCCGAGCCGCGGCTCCTGCCCAGGGAGCCGGGCAGGCGCGCCCAGGCGAGGATCTGGATCGATTACTCGAACACGCGCCTCGTGCCGGCGTTCACCCAGCTGCTCAGGGCCGAGAACCGGGACCAGGAGGCGGAGGGGCGCAAGGCGCTCGGCGACGTGCTCGCGTTCATCGAGCGGGAGGCGCTGGCGAGATCGTCGGGCCAAGGGCCCTACTGGCTCGGCGCCGAGGTCAGCCTCGTCGATCTCTCCTTCTATCCATGGTTCGAGCGGCTGTCGGCGGTCGGCCGCCTCCGCGACTTCTCCATCCCGGCGGAGCTCACGCGGCTCCGGGCGTGGATCGAGGCTGTGCAGGCGCGCCCCGCGGTGCGCGCCATCCAGAATCCTGTCGAGTTCTACGTGGAGCGCTTCGCGAAGTTCGTGAAGCCGGCGACGACGGCCGCCTGAGCGCCGAGGGACAAGGGACATCATGTTGAAGCTCTGGGGTCACAAGAATTCATCGAACGTGCAGAAGGTCCTCTGGGCGCTCGACGAGCTCAAGCTCGATTTCGAGCGCATCGACGCCGGCGGGACGTTCGGTCGCGTCAAGGACGCCGACTATCTCACCCTCAACCCGAACGGGCTGGTTCCGACGCTCGAGGACGGCCCGCTGGTGCTCTGGGAGTCGCACGCGATCGTGCGTTATCTGTTCTCGCGCTACGGGTCGCCGCCGCTCCAGCCGAGCGATCTCGCCGACAGGGCGCGCGCCGACGCCTGGACCGACTGGCAGTTCGGTACCCTGTGGCCCCCGATCCGGACGCTCCTGGTGCAGCTGGTGCGCACGCCCGAAGAGCGCCGCGATCAGGCCGCGATCGAGGCAGCGCGCAAGTCGGCGCTCGCCGCGCTGGGGATCCTCGACAGGCAGCTGTCGCGGCACCCGTGGGCCGCGGGAGAGTACTTCACGTTCGCCGATATCCCGCTCGGGGTCGCGGCGCAGCGGTGGTACAACCTGAAGACCGAGCGGCCCGCGCTGCAGCACGTCGACGCGTGGTACGGCCGCATCAAGCGCCGGCCTGGGTTCGAGCGATGGGTGGATCTGCCCCTGGGATGAGAGCGGGGCGCGCCCCTCGGGCGCATGCTCGATCGCCCGCCCTGCCCTCCCGTATCCGCGTCTCTTCGCGCGGACGGCCCCTCAGAACATCGGCAGCTCGGTGTCCAGCCCGAGGAGCACACGGCCCTGGACCTCGCGCGTGTGCGGGGCGACGAGGGCGTGCTGCGTGACGGCGTGCACGTCGCGGAAGCTGCGTTGAAGAGGGCTCTCCGCGTAGAGCGCCGTGGCGCCGCCCGCCGTGAAGGCCAGATCGACGGCGCGCGCCGCGCCGAGGGCGGCGTTCGTCGCGGCGAGCCGGACGCGCGCCCGCTCCCGCAGCGAGATCGATCTGCCGGAGACCGCGGCGTCCCAGACGGCGCCGACGGCCTCGATAAGGTAGGCCCTGGCCGCGCCCAGCGTGGCCTCGGCCTCGGCCACGGCGAGCGCCGTCGAGGGCCGCGTCGCGAGCGACGTCGTCATGCCGCTCGGCCGCTTGGTCGCCGCGAGCCGGGTCAGCTCATCGACGGCCGCGCGCGCCATCCCGAGCGCGGTCGCCGCGACCGCGCTCGCGAGGAAGCCGAAGAGAGGGAACACGAAGAGAGGCCCTGGATGGGTCGGCGCCGTCATGGGGAGTCGGATGCACCGGCTGCTCGGCACGAAGACGTCCACGACCGCGAAATCGTGGCTCCCGGTGCCGGCAAGGCCGGAGACGCTCCACGTATCCAGGATCTCGCACTCCGAGGCGCGGAACATCGGCACGACGGCCTCGGGGACGCCCCCGGGCAGCATGCGCGGGGCCGACCCGTCATAGACCACTGCGGTGCCGCCCAGCCAGTCGCAATGATGACAGGCGCTCGCCATCGCCCACCTCCCGGCGACCCGATAGCCTCCCTCGACCTCGACGGCGCGCCCGCTCGGCGCGAAGACGCCAGCCGTCACGGCGTCCGGGCTCGCATGCATCTCTTTGCCCCCCTCCGCCGGGATGTACGCCTCGAACGCGCCGGTCGTGCCGCAGATCATGGCGCACCACCCTGCGGCGCCGTCGGCGCGCGAGAGCTCCTCGATGACCTGCAGCGCCGTGAGGGGGTCGGCCTCGAGCCCGCCCAGCGCGCGCGGACGGCACATGCGGAAGATGCCCGACTCCCGGAGCGCCCTCGCGACCGGATCGGGCAGGCGGCGCTCCCGCTCTCCCCGCTGGGCGTGCTCCTGGACGAGCGGAACGAGGCTGCGCGCGGCGTCGAGGAGCGACGCGGGCGCGGCGGAGGACATCGTGGCCATGGTGCTCGACTCACCCCTTCCTTGGCGGCTGCGCATAGCGCTCCTCTTCAGCGTAGTACTCGGGGAACCCCACGATCTCCTGGAGCGCCGCGAAGCTCATCCGCGGATCGGGGTGCCGTCCGGCGCGCAGGGACGCGAGGGCCTCGCGCATGGCGGCGGCGGCGACCGAGAGCAGGGTGAGCGGATAGGCCGCGATCTTGTAGCCGATCGCCTCGAGCTCGGCCGGCGGCAGCACCGGCGTCCTGCCGTGATCCACCATGTTGGCCATGGTCGGCGCGCGCACCTCACGGCAGAACGTTCGCATCTCGTCCACGCTCTCGGGCGCCTCCAGGAACACGATGTCTGCCCCGAGATCGGCGAACGCCCGCGCGCGGGTGAGCGCCTCATCGAACCCGTGCGTCTGGCGGGCGTCGGTGCGGGCCATGATGAGCACGCCGGCGCCCTCGTCGCGCGCGTCCACGGCGGCCTGGACGCGGGTGAACGCCTCGTCGCGGGGCACGACCTGCTTGCCGCGCGTGTGGCCGCAGCGCTTCGGAGCGACCTGGTCCTCGATCATGACGCAGGCCAGCCCGGCCTGCGCATAACCGCGCACCGTGCGCTTCACGTTCATCGCATTGCCGTAGCCCGTGTCGCCGTCGCCGAGCACCGGAATCGACACGGCGCCGCAGATCGCCCGCGCCTGATCGACCATCTCACCATACGAGATGAGCCCCGTGTCGGGCGCGCCGAGGCGCGCGGCGGAGACCGCGAAGCCGCTCATGAACGAGAGGGAGAAGCCGGCCTGCTCGATGAGCCGCGCCGACAGCGCGTCGCAGCAGCAAGGCATGACGAGGAGGCCGGGCGAGGCGAGCAGATCGCGGAGCTTCTGAGCGGGGGACACGGCGGGGACGATACCGCGATCGGCTGCCCGTGAGGCAAGCGCGAAGGCCTGAGAGGCGCCGCGCGCCGCCGCGCGGCCGCGCGGGCAAGAGGGATGGACGGGGGCGCGCGCCGGCGTGCGTTCCTGTTGCGGGCCCCCGGCGCCCGGGGGCAGGATGGGCCCGCGATGATGCCGCACAGGAGAGGGGCATGAGCACGGTTTCGTTGAAGGAGATCGCGATCGACGGCCGCCCTGCCAGCGTCCACGTGGGCGGGCAGGGCGAGCCGCTGCTGCTGGTGCACGGCGCCTGGGGTGGGGCGCCGATGCACTGGGGGCCTGTCTGGGAGCGATTCTCGGAGCGCTTCCAGGTGATCGCGCCCGATCTGCCCGGCGTCGGGCGCACGGACACCCCGGGGCTCGGCTCCCTGGACGCCTATGCGCGCTGGCTCGATCGGCTCCTGGACGAGCTCGGTGTCTCGAGCGCGTGGTGCGTCGGCAACTCCTTCGGCGTATCGGTCGTATCGAGCTTCGCTACCCTGTTCGCGTCCCGCTGCCGCGGGCTCGTGTTCGTCAACGGCGTTCCCATCCCTCCGCTGCCGCGCTTCGTCGGCTGGCTCGGAGCGCGGCCGCTGCCCCGCCGGATGCTGCGCGCGTTGATGCGGAAGCAGACCTATAGCCCGGGGGTCCTGGGCCGCGCCTACGCCGATCCCGGCCGCGCCCCGGCGGCCCTGCGGGACGTCCTGGAGAGCGCCAATCCACCTCAGCTGGAGGCGGTGCTCGACGTCGCCATCCAGGGAGGTCTCAGGGCCCCGCTCAGCCTGAGTCCCCTCCTCGTCTGGGGCGAGGCGGACCAGCTCCTCGGCAACAGCGCGGACGACGCGAAGAAGCTTCACGCTTCGCTGCCGGGGTCGCAGCTCACCTTCATCCCGGCGACAGGGCACATGCCGCAGGTGGAGAACCCCGAGGCGTTCGTCGACGCGGTGTCGCGGTTCATCGAGGCGCGCGCGGCCGCCGCCCGTCCGCGCGGCTTCGGCGGCCAGGCCAGCCCGGGCGCATGAGCGCCCGAGGCGCGCAGGCGCTTCGCCCTCAGGGCATCGTGGTGACCCGTTCGCGCTTTCCGAGCTGGACCGCAAAGTAGAGCAGGTAGAGCCCAGCGAGCCCGACGAGCACGTAGATGATGCGGCTGAGCGCGCTGAGCCTGCCGAACAGCCCGGCGACCACGTCGAACTCGAACAGCCCAACGAACCCCCAGTTGACGGCGCCGATCACGACGAGCGCGATCGCCACCCACGTTAGCCCTGAGATCCCACGGTTGACCTGCTCCATGGCCCCGGCAGAAGCACGCGCCGCGCCGCGCGGTGCGTGCACCGCGCGCCCGCTGCGACGTGACCGCGCGCCGCGCTGACGCCGCCGGCTCGCCGCGCCCGTCAGGCCGCGGCGCTCACGGCGCTCGGCCCGGCGTGACGTCGAGCAGGGAGGGCAGGATCGCGCCGGAGCCGCCGGTGAACACGACATCGCAGAGGCCGGAGATCGCGCTCGGCTCGACGTTGACCTCGGCGATGAGGGCGCCGTGGCGCTTGGCCATGGGGACGAAACCGGCCGCGGGATACACAACGGCCGACGTACCGACGACGAGCAGGAGATCGCAGCCCTCGACGCCGGCGGCCGCCGCGGCGAGATCGCTCTCCTGGAGGGCCTCGCCGAACCAGACCACGTGCGGGCGAAGGACGCCGCCGCAGCGGCAGCGCGGCAGCTCCGCCGCCGTGAAGCGGCGGGCGGGGGCCTCCGGATCGGGGGAGCCGCTGCCCGCGAAGGCAGGCGTGATGGGCACGTCGCGGTTCTCGGTCACGCTCCCGCACGAGAGACAGCGCACCTGCCACAGCGAGCCGTGGAGGCGCACCGGGCTCCGGGAGCCCGCCTGCTCGTGCAGGCCGTCGATGTTCTGGGTGATGAGGGTGAAGACCCTGCCGGCCTCCCGCCACCGCGCCTCCAGCTGCGCCAGCGCGTGATGACCCGGGTTCGGGGCGCAGCCGAGGGCGCGCTCCCGGCGGTGGTTGTAGAACTCCCAGACGAGGCCCGGATCGCGCTGCCACGCCTCGGGCGAGGCGAGGCTCGTCGCCTCGTAACGCCGCCACAGCCCCCCAGCGCCGCGGAACGTGGGGATGCCGGACTCCGCCGAGACGCCTGCGCCCGTCAGGACGGCGATCTTCCTGGCGCGGCACAGGGTGGACTGGAAGCGCTCGCGGCTCGTTTCGCTCATCACGCACCTCCTGAGGAGAGATCGAGAGGGAAGCGGGAAGGAAGGAGGACGGCCGTCGCCGCCCCGCCTCCCCGCGATCTTGCTCAATCTAGCGTGCGGCGCCACGCCACGCGCCCGCTCTCCCCCTCTGATTCCGACGGCGGAGGACCCGACGCCAGCTCCCGTCGATTTCGGGTGTAAGCCGGCCGAGACGACCGCGTTTCCCTGGCACTCGGACGCGCCGAGCCCCGCCACGGCGGGCCCCGGCCGCGAGAGCCCCTTCGTCGGCTCGCCGGACGACCGGCGACACGCGGCGTTCACGCAGCGAAAGCGGCGAAGGGCCCGTCTCGCCCGTGGAAAACGCACCATGGGGCAGCCGCGCGTGCGGCCCCCACGTGGACCTGTGTGGCGATCGGCGATGGCCGACCCACGAGAACGTACAGCAGGGATCCGCCCTCGCGATCCCCTTCAAGGAGGACACCTCATGCGCACCCGGCCCCTCGATCTCGTCGCCCCCGCCCTCGTCACCGCGCTGCTCATCGGCTGCGGTGGATCCACGCCTTCCCCCACGGCGGCGACCGCGTCGGCCGCGCCGACCGAGGCCGCCGCCGGGCGGGCCATGCAGCCGGAGTTCGACGCGCAGCAAGACGAGGGCCGCACGTCCACTGCCAAGCGCGAGGAGGCCGCGGCGAGCGATCCTGGCGCCGCGCCCGCGGAGCCCGCGCCGCCGCCGGCCCTGCCCGTGGCGGCCGCCCCTGTGGCGCCCTCGCCGGCCTCGCCCATGCCGGCGCAGTCGCGGGCGACCAAGGCGGGCGCCGCGCCCAGGGCGGACGCGCGCATCCAGGTGACGGGCGGCGCGCCCGCGCCCAAGAAGGCGCCCGCCCCGACGGCGACGGCCGTGGCGCGCCCCGCGCCCCCGCCCGCGTCCGTCGCCGTCACGGTACCCGAACCCCAGGGCAGCGAGACGTACCGGGACTACGGCGTCAACCCGGTCGAGGACCCCGCGAAGGACCGGCTCTCGACGTTCGCGATCGACGTGGACACGGCCTCTTACGCCATCGCGCGCCGCAAGATCATGGATGGCGCGCTGCCCCCGTATCAGGCCGTGCGCGCCGAGGAGTTCCTCAACTACTTCGATTACGGCTATGCCTCGCCCGCGACAGGCCCGTTCGCCGTGCACCTCGCGGCCGCGCCCTCGCCGTTCACGGCGGGCCACCACCTCGTGCGCGTGGCGGTCCAGGGCAAGCGCGTGACGGCCAAGGAGCGGACCCCGGTGCACCTCGTGTACCTCGTCGACACCAGCGGCTCGATGCAGTCGCCGGACAAGATCGAGCTCGCGAAGAAGAGCCTGAAGATGCTCACCGACACCCTCAAGCCGGGGGACACCGTGGCGCTCTGCACCTATGCGGGCAGCGTGCGAGAGGTGCTTGCGCCGACCGGCATCGAGAGCAAGGGGAAGATCCTCGCGGCCCTCGACGACCTCACCGCGGGCGGCTCCACCGCCATGTCGAGCGGCATCGATCTCGCTTACAGCCTGGCCGAGCGGACGCTCGTGAAGGGGCACGTCAACCGCGTCATCGTGCTCTCCGACGGAGACGCGAACGTCGGCCCGACCTCCCATGACGAGATCCTGAAGACCATCAAGCGCGCGAGGGACAAGGGGATCACGCTGTCCACCATCGGCTTCGGCCAGGGCAACTACAAGGATCTCATGATGGAGCAGCTCGCCAACCAGGGCGACGGGAACTACGCCTATATCGACAGCGAGGCGCAGGCGCGGCGGGTCTTCTCGGAGCAGGTCGGCGGGATGCTCCAGGTCATCGCCCGCGACGTGAAGATCCAGGTCGAGTTCGACCCGAGCTTCGTCAAGAGCTACCGGCTCATCGGCTACGAGAACCGCGACGTGGCCGACAGGGACTTCCGGAACGACAAGGTGGACGCCGGCGAGATCGGCGCGGGGCACAGCGTGACGGCCATCTACGACGTCGAGCTCAAGGCCCCCGCGCTGAAGGGCGAGGGCGCGGCCCCGGTCGTCGTGCGCCTCCGCCACAAGGCGCCGCTCGGCTCGAACACGGCCGAGGAGACCCTGGTCAAGATGGCCCCGGGCGCCATCGCCCCCACCTTCGACGCGGCGCCGGCCGACTTCCGCTTCGCGTCCGCGGTGGCAGGGTTCGCGGAGGTCCTGCGCCACAGCCCGCACGCGCGCTCCTGGAGGCTCGCCGACATCGAGAAGATCGCGAGGGCCGCCGCGTCCAGCAAGGGCGATCAGCAGGAGTTCATCGGCATCATCCGCCGCGCCGGCGCGCTCGCCAGCGGCAAGACCAACGCCGTGGCCGTGAACGCCGACTGACGCGCGCGCCGTGGGCGGCGCCGTGCGCCCGGGGACCCGGCCGGCGCCGCCGCGTTCGTGGTATGCGGCGGTGATGGGATTGCTCGCGATCTGCGGCTCGATCACCGCCGATCTCATCGGCTACGGCCCGCGGCTGCCGCGCCCCGGCGAGTCGGTGCTGGGCCGCCGCTTCCTCGTCGCGCCGGGCGGCAAGGGCGCGAACCAGGCGGTCGCGGCGGCGCGCTCCGGCGCGCGCGTGCGGCTCGCGGGCGCGCGCGGCGACGACGCCCACGGCGAGCTCTGCGCGGCCGCGCTCGCCGCCGACGGGGTGGAGCTCTCCGCCGTGGCGGTCCACCGCGGCGCGACGACGGGCGTGGCCCTGATCTGCGTCGACGAGGCCGGAGAGAACCAGATCCTCGCGATCCCCGGCGCCAACGCGCTCGTCACGCCGCCCTCGCCGTGCGGGGCCTCGGTCTGGCTCTGCCAGGGCGAGATCCCGGCCGCGGCGATCGAGGGCGTGCTCGCAGCGGCCCGGGCCGACGGCGCGCTGTCGATCTGCAATCCGTCGCCCGTCAACGCCATCGATCCCGAGCTCGTCGGCCGGTTCGATCTCGCCGTGGTCAACGAGATCGAGCACGAGGCGCTGCGCGGTCACCTGCCGGAGCGCGTGGTGCTCACGCGCGGCGCGCGCGGCGCGGTGCTGCTGCCGTCGGGCGAGGAGCTCCCCGCCCTGCCGGCCCGCGCTGTCGACACGACGGGCGCCGGGGACGCCCTCACGGGCGTGCTCGCCGGCGGGCTCGCCTCCGGGATGGCGATCGAGGCCACACTCCGGTTCGCGATCGCGGCGGCGGGCATCTCGGTCGAGCGCGAGGGGTGTCAGACCTCGTATCCGACACGCGCCGAGGTGGAGCGCCGCCTCCAGCGCTCCACGGCTCCGTGACGGCCTCTCCTCCCGGCGTCACAAGGGCACCTCGCCCATCACGCCCCCTCGCGGTGAGCGCCGCGCCTCCGGGACATGGCGATGCACCTCGCCTGCAAGGACGGCTATCCTGGCGGCATGACGAACTTTCGCGGGCCTGCGATAGCAGCGCTCGTCAGCCTCTCGGCCTGCAGCGTCCAGGAGCGCAACTTCGCGGGCGCGGGCGGGTCGGGCGGCGGTGATGGAGCCGGGACGACCGAACATTCCAGCGCGAGCGCCGGCACGAGCGCGACGACCGGCTGCACGCAGGTCGAGGATTGCTTCAATGGCTTCGACGACGACTGCGACGACGCCGTCGACTGCGCGGACTCGGACTGCGCGGAGGGCGCGGTCTGCCTGACGGCCCCCACGAACTTCGAACTCGGCGTCGTCGTGGACGCGACCGAGCCGTGCCCTGACGGGTTCACCGAGAAGGAGACGCTCCTCTTCCGCGGCCTCTCCGGCAGCGGCTGCGAGGGCTGCGGCTGCACGCCGAACCCCACCGACTGCGCGGCGGATCTCTACCTCTACGCCGACGAGTCGCAGTGCGAGGCCGACGAGGGCGGGACGCGCGGCACGCTCGCGAAGCGGGTCGGGTTCACGTGCGACGCGAAGCCGATCAACAACGGGTTCGTCGACTGGGGCGGCGTGCGCGCGGGCCTCTTCGACGTGATCCAGAGCTGCACCGCGACCGGGACGGCGATCCCCGCGCCGGCGACGTGGGCCGAGTCCAGGAAGTTCTGCCACGCGAGCGCCGGCCTGGGCTGCCGCGCCGGCGAGGCCTGCGTCCCGAGGCAGGCCTCGCCGGCGACGCAATGCGCGCTCGTGTCCGGCAGCGCCACCTGCAGCGGCTATGCGCGGCGCGAGAGCGACTGGTTCCGGGGGTACAACGACACCCGGACGTGCTCGTCGTGCTCGTGCACCGCGAGCGGCGGCGACTGCAACTACGTGCGCGTCGAGCTCGGCAACGACTACAGCTGCTTCGATCACGCCCAGATCTCGCAGGGCGGGCGGTACTGCGGGTACGCCTACTCGCCCCCGGCTCACCTCGTCGGCACGCCGACCAGCTCCACCTGCACCGCGCGCACGAACCTCAGCGGCTCGCTGGATCCCACGGGGCAGTCGACGCTCTGCTGCGTCGAGTAGCGGATGCTCGTGCCGCGCGCTCGCAGGCAGCTCCTCGCCGCGCTCTCGGCCGCCGCCGCGGCCGGCGCGCTCGCGGTGGCCGGCTGCGCCGAGCCCGCCGCGGTCCGCGCCGCGCCGGCCTCGCCGCGCAGCGCGGCGTCGACCGGCGCCGGCGCCGGCGACGCGTCGTCGCCCGCGGGCTCGCCGGCGGCGGGCGCGGGCCCGGCGGCGCCGGCAGCGGGCCCCGAGCGCCGGGCCAGCCTCCGGTACCACCTCGACGATCGCGCGTTCCCCTCGCCGCTCATCGACGCCGTCGTGGCGGGCCAGCCGGCCGTGCTGATCGTCGACACCGGCGCCTCCCACCACGTCCTCGCCCGCTGGCTCGCCGACGAGCTCGCGCTGCCCCTCTCGACCGCGGGCGACGTCGCCGTCGACCAGGCGGGCAGGCCCCTCGCGGTGTCCCGCCTCGAGGGCGCGAGCCTCGCGCTCTCCGGGTGGGGCCGGGTCGAGGTCTCCGCGTTGCTCGTCGTCCGCATGCCCGACGTCCTGCAGCGCATCGGCATCGGCGGCATCATCGCGCCTCAGGAGCTGGCGGGGCCGGGCCGCGCCGTCGTGCTCGACCTGCGCGAGGGCCGGATGACCGAAGCTCCGCGCGACGAGGCCGCACGCACGCTCCGGGCGCGGTTCGGCGAGGCCGCCGTCGTGGAGCTCGCCCGCTGCGGCGGCCCGAACCAGGGCAGCGGGCTCACCGCAAGGGCGAGCGTCGAGGGGATCGACGTCACGCTGAAGATCGACTCGGGGGCGTCGCAGAGCTCGCTCTTCGCCGTCTCCCCCGCGGGGAAGCGGCTGTCGCGCCGGGCGACCGGCGACAGGAGCGCCTACGCCGCCTCAGGCAGGCACACCGTTCCCGTCCTTTCGGGCGCTCGCCTCCGGATGGCGGGGTTCGACGCCGCCGCGGATATCGATCTTCTGCCCGGCGAGCGGCAGGCGACCTGTCCGTCGGACGGATTTGCCGGCATGGATGTGCTCCGCACCTGTGTGCTGGTGCTCGCCGAGGACGGCGGCGTCGCGGCCTGCGCCCCGCGGTGACCCGGTGAAGGACCGCGCGACGTGCGTTCGGCGCGAGCGCGGCGCGTGATCGACGAGGCGCGCTGCGGCAGCCGCGGCGCGCGGTCGACGAGGCGCCCCGCGGCGCGATCGGCGCCGAGCCAGCGTGCGGACCGCCATGCCTCAGCGGAGGCGCGATGCGTCGTGGTAGAAGGGGCGCACGCGTGGACGCCTCTGTCGCCGCGGCGGGGGGAGAGATCCGTTCCTCCGCGAGGCCGGGGCGCCCACGGCGGTCGGGAGGCATCATGACGACAGGTTTCGAGTTCTTGACCCAGGACGACGAGCGGCTTCTGCTGGAGAAGTCGAGCTGCGTCACCTACCGACCGGGCGAGCAGATCCTCGAGGAGGGCTCGCGAAGGCAGGGCATCTTCATCGTGCGCAGCGGCCTGGTCGGGGTCGAGGTCGCCCACCTCGGGCGCGGCGTGGCGCTCCGCCAGCTCGGTCCCGGCGCCATCTTCGGCGAGATGTCGTTCCTCGAGAGCGCCGCCGCGAGCGCCTCCGTCGTCGCCCGCGAGGAGTGCACTCTCGACGTCATCGAGGGCCCGTATGTGCACTCGCTCCTCGCCTCCGTCCCCGGCCTCGCGGCGCGCTTCTACCAGTCGCTCGCGATCATGCTCGCCCAGCGCCTCCGCGAGAACACCGCGATGCTCCCGCCGCTCCTCGTCGAGGACGTGCCGCAGGTCAACCGCTTTCACGCGGCGAGGACGGGCCAGGCCGGCACCAACAACATCCCTCCGAAGCTCATCGACACGGTCGAACAGTTCAAGTTCGAGATGATGATCGCCGACAGGATGGTGAAGGAGGCAAAGCAGCCCGAGGCGGAGATCCAGGAGAAGGTGAGCGCCGCGTGCCAGACGATCGTGTCCGCGCTGCGCGAGCACATCGAGCGCGAGCGCCACCTCGAGAAGGGCATCGGCGCCTATGTCTTCCGGGAGACCTTCTCGCTCTTCATGCTGAGCCGCACCGTCGACCGGTGCTACACGAAGCCGCGCGGCTACGCGGGCGACTTCTACACCATCGAGATGATGTACAACGACGAGCCCGCGGGCGACGGCCGCCTCGGCCGCTTCATCGACCAGTGGGGGCTCGCCATCGACGCCTGCCGCGCCGTCAAGAACAGGAGAGGCGTGCTGAGCCGCGCGATCCGGGAGGCCTGCACCGCGCACGCGTCCGGCCCTGTCCACATCACGAGCCTCGCGAGCGGCCCCGCCCGGGAGCTGTTCGACCTCTACGCTGAAGGGGGCGAGCCGCCCGACATCAAGGCGACGTGCATCGATATCGACAACCAGGCCCTCGCCTACGCGGCCGGCATCGCCGATCAGCTCGGCGTCATGGACCGCTTCAGCTTCGCGCAGGACAACGTGGTGCGGCTGGCCCACGGCCGAGGCAGGACGGTGCTCAAGCCCCAGCACATGATCTACAGCATCGGGCTCACGGACTACCTCCGCGACGACCTGGTCGTGGCCCTCCTCAATTGCATGCACGACAAGCTCCTCCCCGGGGGCGTCGCGGTCGTGGGCAATTTCGGGGTGAACAACCCGAGCAAGGCGTTCATGGACCACGTCCTCGAGTGGGAGCTGATCCACCGCAGCACCGAGGATCTCAGGACGCTGTTCGCCCGGTCGAAGTTCGGGAGCACCCCCGTCGAGGTGGTCGCGGAAGAGGCGCAGGTGAACCTGTTCGCCTTCTGCACCAAGTGGTGACTACCGAAGCCAGCGCACCTCGTACTCGCAGGTGGGGTGTCCCTCGAAACGGCACTTCGTGTGGAGGCTCTGGCCCCCTCGCGCGCCCGAGAGCCGGAGCGCGTTCTCCTGCCACGCCGGCACCGCGTCTCTGCAGATCTGGCGCCCCGGGTCGGACTGCGGGTCGACCCCTAGGTAAAGTATCAGCCGGAAGAACCGCTCTCCCTCGGCGAGAGGCGCGAGCCGGCCGCCGTTGAAGTACATGCCCCACATCACGCCGGCCTGCCGCATGACGAGCGCGGGCGTGCCGAGCTTGAGCAGCACCTTGTGCGCGAGCGTCAGGTCCTGCTCGGCCACGTAAGCCGCGAGATCGCGGATGACGCCGGACCGGTTGGGCCACCGCGAGATCTCGTCCGCGATCGCGTTCCAGACCGAGATGGGATACCAGCCGTGCGCCGCGAGATCGGGCGCCGTGAAGACCGCCCGCGCGGCGGCGGGCAGCTTGGCGTCGAGGGCGGACATGGCCTGGCTCCCCCACCGCGTCTGCAGGTAGGTCCTCGTGTGCATGAGCGCCGACCCCCGGATCTTCATCGCCAAAGCCGCCCGTCCAGGATAGATGCACCCGGCCGGTGGGGGCCAGCGTGGCGCGCCACGGACCGCAGCGCACGCGCGCGCACACGCGCCCGCACACGTGGACGACCGCTCGTTCCGGCGGCGTGAGCCCGCCTCCCGCGACGCACGAGCGCGCTCACTGCAGGCGCTCGGCGGTCGGAGCCGACGGCGGGGCGTCGCCGGAGCCCTTCGCCCGTCGCGCCTGCGCGGACGCGTCGAGCACGGCGCGCACCGCCTTCGCGAGCTGCGTCGGCGTGTACGGCTTGGCGAGGAAGTGGGCGACCCCGTCGAGCAGATCGCCCGGGAGGAGGGCGTCCTCCGTGTAGCCCGAGGCGTAGAGGACGGGCAGCGGGGCGCGCGCGCGGGCGAGCATCGCGGAGAGCGCGGGGCCGCGCGCGTCCGGCAGGACCACGTCGCTCACGAGCAGGTGGATGGGGCCGGGATAGGCGGTCGCGAGCGCGATCGCCTCCTTGCCGCTCCGCGCCGCGAGGACCGAGTAGCCGAAGGCGCGCAGCGCGGCGACGCAGAGCTCGCGCACCTGCGCCTCGTCCTCCACGACGAGCACGGTCTCCACGCCGCCGACGGCCGCCGCGGTCGCCCTCACAGGCTGCTCGCAGGGCACGCCGCGCACGCGCGGGAAGCAGATCGTGAAGCGCGTTCCCTGGCCGGGGGCGCTGGCGAACCAGATGTGGCCGCCGTGCTGCTTCACGATGCCGTGGCACGTCGCGAGCCCGAGGCCCGACCCCTTGCCCGGCTCCTTGGTCGTGAAGAACGGCTCGAACACGTACTGATGGACGGCGTCGTCGATGCCCTGCCCGGTGTCCGTGACCGTGAGCTCCACGTAGTCGCCGGGCTCGATCTCCGGCCCCCACCCCCCGTCGCCCCCGCCGAGCGCCCTGTTCGCCGTCTCGATCACCAGGCGGCCCCCGCCGGGCATGGCGTCGCGCGCGTTCACGGCCAGGTTCATGAGCAGCTGCTCGAACTGCCCCCGATCGATGTGGATGGGCCAGATCTGGCTCCCCGGCAGCACGACGAGCTCCACGTCCTCGCCGACGAGCGGGCGGAGGAGCGGCTCGACCCCGAAGATCAGCGCGTTCGGGTCGACCACGCTCGGCTGGATCAGCTGCTTGCGCGCGAAGGCGAGCAGCTGCCGCGTGAGCGCCGCGGCCCGCTCGGCGGCGGTGCCGATCTGCGTGAGGTGCTCGGCGACGGGCGACGCCGCCGGCACCTTGCGCACCGCGAGCTCCCTGTGCCCGAAGATCGCGGTGAGCATGTTGTTGAAGTCGTGGGCGACCCCGCCGGCGAGGCGCCCGATCGCCTCGAGCTTCTGGCTGTGCAGGAGCTGCTCCTCGAGGCGCCGGCGCTCGGTGATGTCGAGGCTCGTGCCGACCAGCCCGGTGATCGTCCCGGCGTCGTCCGTGACCAGCTGCGCCGCCATCTGCACGTGGCGCAGCTCCCCGCTGGACGCGCGCACGACGCGGCACTCGACGGGGCTCGCGATGCCGAGCGGCGACGCGGTCTCCGCGCCGCCGAAGACCCGGTGGCGATCCTCGGGGTGGATGAGGCCCGCGAAGAGCTCGAACGTCGGGCGCACCGAGAGATCGACGCCGAGGATGTGGTAGAGCTCCTCGGACCAGCGGATCGTCCGCGACGCGATGTCGTAGGACCAGCTGCCCACGTGGGCGATGCGCTGCGCCTCCTTCAGCATGCGCTCGCTGCGGCGGAGCTCCTGCTCGGCGCGGCGGCGCTCGGTCAGGTCGACGACCGCGCCGAAGAAGCGGGACGGCGACCCAGCGCCATCGACGAGCGGCAGGCTGCTCAGCAGGCACTCCCGCACCGTTCCATCCCGGTGGCGCACGCGGAACGCGATCGCGCCCGATCCCTCTCCTGTCTCGTTCGCCAGCTGCAGGCCGGCTTGCAGCCGCTCCCGGTCGTCGGGGTGGACGGCCTCGAGGAAGGTCTCCGTCGAGGGCGTATCCGTCTCGGGATCGCGGCCAAGGATCCGGAAGAGCTGCCGCGACCAGATGGTGCTGCTCTGGCCGAGCTCCCAGAGCCAGTTGCCCATCTGCGCCGCCTGCTCGCCCTCGTCGAGCTGCCGCCGCGCCTGCTCGACGAGCGCCGAGCCCCTCGCGCTGCCCGGGTCTCTGGCCGGCGCGTCCGGGCCTCGCGCGGCGATCCGACCTGGCGCGCGGGCGTGGGCCAGCTCCCGCTCCAGCTCGGCGACGCGCGCGCGGAGCGCGTCCAGCTCACGGCTCCCAGCTGCGCTCATGGCCGTCCCGTTCCTCGCTGGGGCAGAGCGGTCCTCATGGCCGGCCATTGTATGCCGCAGGCGGCCCGCCGGGGACTCCTCATTCTACGGCCCCCGCCGCAGGCGCGCCTGGTTGCGCCTGGTTTCCTCGGGGCTCCGCCCCGAGCCCCGGCGTCCGCTTCGCGGCCGCCTGCTTCTGTGCGTCAGCAACCCGCCAGGGATCGCTGGCGCACAGAGCTAGCTCCGCCGGCGCAGGAGCAGCGTTCGCGTGATCTCCACGACCTTTTCCTTCACCCTGCCCTCGGCCTTGCCGAGCTCGGGTGTGAACAGGTCGGCGCCCTGATCGAGCAGGGCGCGCGGCGGCGTGTTCTTCACGCCGACGATCCGGAAGGTGACGCTCCCGGCGCCGCTCCTGGCCTCTTCCATGGCGATCACCTTCGACGCGGCGAACAGCGTGTCGCCCGCGAGCACGCCGCTCGGGTGGGCCCCCTCGTCGAGGCCGAGGTCCCAGACGCCGCACCCGGCCGTGTCCCGGCTCGAGAGCGCGAGCACCCAGGACAGCACGAGCCCCCCGTGGACGACCCGCGTCTTCGCGAAGGAGCTCGACCTGGAGTACTGCTCGTCCACGTGCAGCGGGTGGGAGTTGCGCAGGAGGGTCGCGAGCTGCATGTGCTCGCTGTCGCCGATGGTCCTGCCGACCTCGTGGGTGATCACGTCGCCCACCTCGAAGTCGTCCCACGCGCAGGCGAAGCCGCCCTGGCGCGCAGGCGGCGGCAGCGGACCGTCGAGCTCCTTCGGGAGGCGCCCCGGCGGCGCGTCCGGCTGCGCGACCGCGTGCGGCGCGTCCTCGGGGCGCTCCGCGACGCGGCCAGGGGGCACGAGCGCCTTGCGCTCGAACGAGCAGACGAGCAGCCCGTCCTGGTTCACCACCTGGGTCCTGACGTGCACGACGCCCTTGTCCCCCGTCGAGACCGGCTTCTTGCCGATGACCAGCGAGCTCGCGCGCAGCGTGTCCCCCGGATAACAGGCCGCCGGGAACCGGACGTCGGTGTAGGCGAGGTGCGCGATCGCCTGCTCGCTCACGTCGTGCACGCTGAAGGAGATGCCGAGGTTGAGGAGCAAGAGCGGGCTCACCGGCCTGTCCCTGAGCCCCACCGACCGGGCCGCGACGCGGCTGGCGTAGGTCGGGATCGCGTCCTGGAACGAGGCCGCGAAGAGCGCGAGCATCCCCTCGTCCACGGTGACGTCCCAGGGGTGGGCATACACCGCGCCGACCGTGAAATCGTCGAGCTTGCGGCCGTAGCGAGGAGAGCGGACGCGGACCATCGGTCGGCGCGATCATGGCACAGGCGCGCTCGGCTGACGACGGCGCGCTGCGCGCCGCACCTCCGCGCCGTCCGCGCCACGCCACGCCACGCCACGCGGCGCCTCTGCGCACGCGCCCGCTCGCCGGTTCACACGCCCGGCCGCCCGTTCGCGGTCGCCGGTCGCTCGTACCTCCGCGCTGCAGCGCGCCGCGGCGGAGCGCGCCTCAGGGCAGCGGCCCCTCGAGCAGGGCGCGCGCGATGCCCTGCGCGAGCACCTCGTGCGGGCCCAGCTGGAAGAAGAGGCTTCGGGCGTCGAGCAGGAGCCTCGCCGCGGTCGAGCTCTCCGCGTAGCCGCTCGCCCCGTGGATCTGCATGCAGGCGTCGGCCGCGTCCCAGGCCACGCGGCTCGAGAAGAGCTTGGCCATCGCCGACGTGAGCTCGCACGGCTGCCCCGTGTCCGCCACCTGCGCCGCGGCGCGCGTGAGCTGCCGCGCGGCGGCGACGCGCGCGATGAGCCCTCCGAGCCGGTGCGCCACGCGCGGGAAGGAGATGAGCTGCGACCCGAACTGCACGCGCGTCTTCGCCCGCTCGAGCGCCAGCTCCAGCGCGGCCTGGGCCACGCCCACGCCGCACGCGGCCGCGTAGGTGCGGCCGGTCACGAGCGCCCGCTGGATCTGGGCGATCCCCTCACCCTCGCGCTCGCCGAGCAGGGCCTCGCGGCCGATCTGGAGCCCCTCGATCCGGAGCTCGTAGTGCCCCATGCCGCGCTGCCCGAGCGCCCGCAGCTCGGTCCCGGCGATCCCGGCGTCCGGGAAGTCGGCGCCCGGCGCGCCGCGCCGCTTCGCGATGACGAAGAGGCTCGGCCCGAGCGGCAGCTGCCCCTGTCCTCCCGGCGTCGTGGTCCTCGCGAGGGTGAGCACCAGGTCGGCGCGGGACGCGCCGGTGACCCACGCCTTCTTTCCGATGAGCAGATAGCTGCCGTCGGCCTGGCGCTCGGCGCGCGTGGCGACGCGCGCGAGGTCCGACCCGTACGCCGGCTCCGCGAACGCGAGGGCGCAGCGCGCCTCGCCGTTCGCGATGCGCGACAGCCACGTCCGGCGCTGCAGGTCCGTGCCGGATCGGGCGAGGAGGTCCGACGCGATGGAGGCCGTCATGGTGAGCACGCCGAAGCCGAGCGAGCCGCGCGCCAGCTCCTCGATGGCGGTCGCCATGGCGGCCACGCCGAGCCCGTCGCCCCCGTGCTCGGGCGCGGTGGCGAGGCGGAAAACCCCGAACTGCCCCATGCGGCGGACGATCGACTCGGGGATGAGCCCGTTGCGGCGGTGGATCTCGGGGGCGAGCGGCTCGACGAGGCGCTCGACGAAGTCGCGCATGTTGTGCCGGATCCAGCCGATGCGCTCGTCCTCCGCGCCGGCGCTGGCGGGGATGCCCTGCTCGGCGGCCGCGCGCGCGATCGAGGCGACGGCGACGCCGGAGCCCGCGTCGCGCGCCCACGCCGCGACCGCCGGGTGGCCGATCGCCTTGGCGACCTCGTCGTCGCGGAGCTCGAGCTCGCCGAGCGGCGCGATCTCTCCGCCGCCCAGATCGACGCCGCCGCGCAGCGACAGGAGCAGCGCCCCTGCGTGCGCCTCGGCGACGGCCCTGGCCTCGCCGCCCGCCTCGCAGGCCCAGCTGGCGAGCGAGCGGCATGCCTCGATCTCCGCGTAGAGGTGGGCGAGCGCGTGGGCGGCGACCTGGTGTCGATCGAGCAGCATCCGCGACACGTGCAGCGGCACGGCGGCGGCGCCCGCCCGGACGAAGCTCGCGCTCCTCGGCGCACCCCGGAGGGCGGTGCCCGCGGCGCTCCCGACGTCCACCACCCGATCGCGGAGGCGCCCGCGCGCGACGCGCGCGAGCTGCTCGGCGGAGGTGATCGCCTCGCGCATCCCCCCCGGACTGTCGGCCTCGAGCTTTCGAGAAACGATCGTGGCGTGTTGCTCCCGAATCGCCCTCATCCCCCAATCCCCCCGCTCGCGGACTATGACCCACGCCCCACTTCACCGGACGCAGGACACAGCGCCTCACCACCGCTCCACAGCCACGCTCCCCGCGGCAGACGCGGAAAGGCCCGCCGAGGATGCCACCTCGAACCGCGTTCGTCGAGCCTGGGCGCAGCCCCACTATCGCGAGGCGACAACGCATTAAGGCCCTTCCTGAATTTGCCTCGCGACGGTTGGCGACGGTTCGCGACGGTTCGCGACGGTTCACGTCGGCTTCACGTCGGTTCAGGTCGGTTCACGTCAGGTTCACACGTTCCGTCCCGCGACGCGCAAACAACCCAGCTTCCACTCCCGATCATCAGTCTCAGACGTCCCGAGTCGCTCCGACGAGCGCTCCTCTCGGACGTACGTCAGGCCGCCCGAGCCGTTACATGGAGCTCACGGTCGGCAGCGCCGCGGCCGGCGCCCTGCAGACCCGGAGGAGCCTGTCCCCCAGCTCGACGGCCCACGACCGCACGTCGTCGGCCCGCGGGCACTGCGGCACCGCCTCGACCGCGTCCTGGATGAGCCGCTGCAGCAGCCGGGTCGTGCCGGAGAGCCCGAGCTCCAGCGCCGTGTTCGGGCGCCCGAGCGCCCCGTCGCGCCCCGCCGGCTTGCCCATGTCCTCCGGCTTCCCGACCAGGTCGAGCACGTCGTCCGCGACCTGGTACGCCTCGCCGATGCGCTGCCCGAGGTCGCCCCAGGCGGCCCCGTCCTGGCCTGCGGAGAGCGCGCCGAGGGTCGCCGCCGCCTCGAAGAGCGCGCCCGTCTTCGCGCGCCGGTAGGCCGAGATCGCGACCTTCGCCTCCGACTCCCACGCCTGCCCGGCGATGATCCCCTGCGGCATCCCCACGCCGCCCGCGAGCACCTCGAAGAACCGGACCGCCCGGCGCGCGTCGATCACGCCGCTCGCCACGGCGTGGAAGGCGCCGCGCGCGAGCGCCTCGAAGGCGAGCACGATGAGCTGATCGCCGGCGAGCACCGCGATCGGCTCGCCGAAGGCGCGGTGGACAGACGGCCGGCCGCGCCGGATCGGCGCGTCGTCGAAGCAGGGGAGATCGTCGTGGACGAGCGAAGCGCAGTGGATGAGCTCCACCGCCGCCGCCGCGGCGTCGGCGGCCTCCGGCGCGGGATCGCCGTACGCCGAAGCGACGGCCAGGCAGAGCCGCGGCCGGATGCGGGCGCCTCCAGGGAAGACGGCGTGCTGCGTCGCGGCCAGGAGCCCGGGCGGCGACGCGGGCGAGGAGAGCGGCTCGATGGCGGCGAGGAGGACGCGCTCGATCCGGCGATCGAAATCCATGGGGCGCGAGTCTTGGCGAGGCTCAGGGGCTTGTCAACAGTTTGAACATTACTTAAACAAAGTATAGACAAACTACCTCCGACGCGTACACTCCGGCCATGACGGACGGGAGAGATCGCGTCGTGGTGATCGGCGGGGGTATCGGCGGTCTGACCTCGGCCGCGCTCCTTGCTTCGAGCGGGCTCGACGTGGTGCTACTCGAGCGGGCGCCGCGCGTCGGCGGAAAGATACGCGAGGTGGTCCTCGGGGACCGCCGCGTCGACGTCGGCCCGACGGCGCTCACGATGCGGTGGGTCTTCGACGAGATCTTCGCGTCGCTCGGGCTCCGCTTCGAGGACCACGTGCCGCTCCGCCGGGCCGAGACGCTCGCGCGCCACGCCTGGCCGGACGGCTCGACGCTCGACCTGTTCGCGGACGTCGAGCGCAGCGCGGACGCGATCGGCGCGCTCGCGGGGGCGCGGGAGGCGGACGGATACCGCCGGTTCTGCCGGTACGCGCGCGAGATCTTCGACGTGGTGGAGGCGCCGTTCCTGCGCGCGGAGCGGCCCACGCTCAAGACGGTCCTGAGCACGGCGGGCAGCCTGGGCCTCGGCGGGATGATGAAGATCGACGGGCACCGCACCCTCCACCGCGCGCTCGGCGACTTCTTCGCGGACGCGCGCCTCCTCCAGCTGTTCGGGCGCTATGCCACCTACTGCGGCTCGTCGCCGTACCTCGCGCCTGCGACGCTGAGCGTCATCGCGCACGTGGAGCGCGAGGGCCTCTGGCTCCCCGAGGGCGGGATGGGGCGCGTCGCCGAGGCGCTCGCCGCGGCGGCGGCCCGCGCCGGGGCGACCCTGCGCTGCGGCGCGCACGTCGCCGCCATCGAGGAGGGGCGCGGCCGCGCGGCGGGCGTCGTGCTCGAGGGCGGCGAGCGCATCGAGGCCGACGCCATCGTGCTGAACGCTGACCCGGCGGCGCTGCGGGTCGGCCTGTTCGGCCAGCGCGCCGCCCGCAAGGCGCCGGGGAGCGAGCCACGGTCGCTCTCGGCCGTCACCTGGGCGCTCGTGGCCGAGGCGAGCGGCTTCCCCCTCCTCCGGCACAACGTCTTCTTTTCCGGGGACTACGAGGCCGAGTTCCGCGCGCTGTTCGACCGCTCCGAGCTCCCGCGCGACGCGACGGTCTACGTCTGCGCCGAGGACCGCGGGCACGAGCCGCGGCCTGAGCCCGGCGAGGCCGGAGCCCGCCCGGGCGGCGAGGGAGGCGGAGAACGGCTGTTCTTCATCCTCAACGCCCCTGCGACCGGTGATAAACACACCCCTTCATCGACGGAGATCCACGAATGGGAGCAGCGCGTGTTCCAGCAACTGCAGCGGTTCGGGCTCTCGCTGAGGAGCACCGGCCCCTCCCCGGTGGCGACGACGCCGGCGGACTTCGAGCGGATGTTCCCGGCGACGGGGGGCGCGCTGTACGGGCCGGTGTCCCACGGGTGGAACTCGACCTTCGCGCGCCCGGCCTCGCGCTCGAAGCTCCCGGGCCTGTACTTCGCCGGCGGGAGCGCGCACCCGGGGGCGGGCGTGCCGATGGCGGCGCTGAGCGGCCAGCTCGCGGCGCGGAGCGTGAT
The DNA here is from genome assembly GCF_051525235.1 of Sorangium sp. So ce124. NCBI lineage: Bacteria > Pseudomonadati > Myxococcota > Polyangiales > Polyangiaceae > Sorangium > Sorangium sp. So ce124. Next base: position 886,803 of record NZ_CP150312.1, on the reverse strand, counting down.
GGAGGACCTCGCTTCGACCTCGAGATCCCGAGCGGCGGCTACGCCTGGTGGTACCTGGACGCGGTGAGCGACGACGGCCGGAGCGCGATCACGATCATCGCGATGCTCGGGAGCGTCTTCTCGCCGTACTACGCAAAGGCTCGATCGCGCGGCGCCGCGGACCCGCTCATGCACTGCGCGATGAACGTCGCGCTGTACGGCCCGAGCGCCGATCGCTGGGCGCTGACCGAGCGGCCGCGGGGCGCGGTCTCCAGGTCGCCGCGGTCGCTCTCCATCGGCCCGAGCGTGGTGGAGTGGTCCGGGGGCGAGCTCCGCGTCTCCTTCGACGAGATCACGGCGCCTCTGCCCTCCCGGCTCTCGGGGACGGTGCGCCTCCGCCCGTCCGCGCCCAGGCCCGCGGCGGACGGCGCGCACGACGCCGTCGCCCTGGACGGGCGGGGGCTCCACCGCTGGGCGCCCATCGCGCCGATCGCGCGGGCCGAGGTCGAGCTCGCGCACCCCTCGCTGCGCTTCTCCGGCAGCGCCTACCTCGACACGAACGCCGGCGACGAGCCGCTCGACCACGCCTTCGAGCGCTGGACCTGGTCGCGCGCGCTCGGCGCGGACGGGATCGCCCTGACCTACGACGTCCGGCGCCGCGACGGCACGCGCATGCTCCTCTCGCCCGCGTTCGACGCGGCGGGCGGCGCGCGCGAGCTCCCGCCGCTCGCCCCTCGGCCGCTCGGCGGCACGCGCTGGGGCATGGCGCGGGAGATCGCCGCCGACCCGGGGTCCGCGCCGCGGCTCCTCCGCACCTTCGAGGACACGCCGTTCTACGCGCGCTCCCTCGCGGCCGCGACGTTCGGCGGCAAGCCGGCGACGGTCGTCCACGAGGCCCTCTCGCTCGACCGCTTCGCCAGCCCCTGGGTGCAGCTCCTCCTGCCGTTCCGCATGCGGAGGGCGCGATGACGCTCGCGATCTGGATCGCCACGGCGCTCGCCGCCTTCGCGACCATGGAGGTGTGGGCCGCGCTCCTCCACGGCAAGGTCTGGCACCACGCGCTCTGGAGCATCCACCGCTCCCACCACACGAAGCGGCGCGGCGCCTTCGAGAAAAATGACGCGCTCGCGTCCCTCCACGCCCCGATCGCCGCCGGGCTCATCATGTACGGATCCTGGGGCGCGCCGGGGCCGCTGCGCGAGGCCGCGTTCGGCTTCGGCCTCGGCATGACCGCGTTCGGCCTCGCCTACGTCCTGGTCCACGACGGCCTCGTCCACGGGCGCCTCCCGGTCTCGGGCCTCGCGCGCATCCCGTACCTCGCCCGCGTCCGCGACGCGCACCGCGTCCACCACGGCACCGGCGGCCCGCCGTACGGCCTGTTCCTCGGGCCCCTCGTCCTCGCGCGGGGCGCCGCCGCGGGCGCGCGGGGCGCACGCGCCGCCCGCGCCGCGCAGCGGGCGCGATAGAGCCTCAGCGGGCGCGATAGAGCTCCCTTGCGAGCCCCGCCCCCCAGCGGCCGATGGCCCGGAGCGGCAGCGCGCTCACGACCTCGCGGTACACCTCGGGCCGCCGCGCCGCCGTCTCCCGCAAGAACCTCACGAAATCGGCCGCCTGCATCTCGTCGCGCAGCAGCGCCGCGTACGCGTCGTTGCCCATCGCGTGGAGCACGGCGAAGGCCGTGTTGAGGAGCGCGTTCATCTCCCCTGCCCTCGCCCCGCCGGCGGGCTTCGCCATGAGGGCCGCGAGCGCGCCGGTGCCCACGTGCACCGGCGCGTCGCGCGCCGTGCTCGGCGCTCCCGGCTCCCGGACCGCCCGCGCCAGATCGGCGGCCGTCGCCGCGAGCTCGCGCACGTTCGCGCCGAAGCCGCAGAACGTCAGCGGCGAGTGCCGCGCCGCAGCGTCCCCCACGAGCCGCACCCGGCGCCCCGGCGCCCGCGGCGCGGCCGACAGCCGCGACCAGCCGGGGATGAGCCCGAAGGTCGGGCGGACGAGCCGCGCGTCGCCCTCCTTGTAGCGCGAGAGGAACCGGAAAAACCGCGCGTAGAGCGACAGGAGCGCGCCTGGCCCGACGTCCCCGGAGCGCGCGTAATAGAAGAGGTAGACCGTCGTCTCGCCCGGTCGCCCCGGGAACGCCTCCCAGAGGTGCTGCCTGCCCTCCTCGACGTCCTCCGTTGTGGCGAGGATCTCACCGACGTCCGGCCGGATCCGCCGCTCCCCGTCGCCCTCCGAGAGTCCGGTGAGCACGCCGCCGACGGTCGGGCAGAGGAGGTCCGCGGTCGCGTAGGGGCTCGCCGCGCCGCGCGCGTCGACGAGGAGCCGCGTGGACAGCGCGCGCGGCGCGGCGCCCGGATGCGCCTCGGCCACGGCGAGCGCGACCGCGTCTGGGCCCTCCGTGTGCCCGAGGAGCGCGTGCCCGTCGAGCAGCGTCACCCCCAGCGCCTCTGCCCGGGCCCGCGCCGCTGCGAGCAGCCCGCCCGCGTCGATGGCGTGGTCGAGCACGCCGCGCACCGGGTACGTCCCGCCGCCGTGCCAGCGGCAGAGCCCCTCGACGTACCGGGCGATCACGAGCCGCTCGATCTCGTCCCTCGTGAAGATCCCCGACGCCGACAGCGCGGCCACCTCGGCCGTCCCGGCGTTCCACTCCCGGTGCGCGGCGCCGATCCGCGCCCGGTCGAGCACCGCGACGCGCAGCCCGGCCGACGCGAGCAGCGGCGCGAGCAGGAGCGACAGCCCGCCGCCCGCGACGACCACATCGTAATCGGCGGTCGCGCCCCGATCCGGCGGCCGCGGTGAGGGTCCCGGCCGAGGCGCCGGGGCGGCCCGCGCCGCGTCGAGGTGCTCGAGGCGCGCGAGCAGCGCCTCGCCGCCCGCCTCACGCACGCGCCCCCGCGCCGCGTCGATCTCCCGCGCGGCTGAGCCCGGCACGCCGCCGGCGCTCATCCAACGGCCTCCAGAGCCCGCGTCGCGCCGCCGCCGATCGCGCCGCTCGCGCCGCCGCTCATCGCGCCGCCTCCAGGAGGAAGCGGACCTCGTCGAGCGGCGGCGCCGCGCCGTGCTCGCGGGCCTCCGCGGGCGCGACGGACCCGCGGAGCAGCGCCCGCAGCACGAGCCACGCCTTGCGGCCTGGCGACACCACGGCGCGCGTCGACACCGAATCGAAGCCGCGGAGCGCGATGACCCGCCCGATGTCGGCGTAGATGAGCCGCGCCGCCTGGATCGCGGGGCGGCAGTCGCGCGGCAGCATCGGGATGCCGGCGCCCGCGCGGAGGTACAGCGCCTCCGCCTCGGCGAGCAGCCGCGCCACGAGCCGCCCCAGCCGGTCGTCGAACACCGGCCGCGCGAGCCACCCGTCCGGCGCGATCCCGGCCTCCCGCATCCAGGCGAGCGGCAGGTAGATCCGCCCGCGCCGCGCGTCCTCGCCGACGTCGCGCGCGATGTTCGTGAGCTGCATGGCGACGCCCAGGTCGCACGCCCGCGCGAGCGCGTCGGGCCCCCGCGCCCCCATGAGCGTCGACATCGTCGCGCCGACGGTGCCCGCGACGCGCGCCGCGTAGGCGTTCAGGTCCGAGAGCGTCTCGTAGCGGCGCCCCTCCGCGTCCCACGCGAACCCCTCGAGCAGCGCCTCGATGAACGCGCGCGGCAGCCCGTGCTCCGCCATGACGTGGGCGAGCGCGCGATCGACCGGGCTGTCGTCCGGCCTGCCCGCCGCGGCGCGCGCGAGCCGCTCCCGCAGCGTCGCGACAGCGGCCGCGGCCGCGGACGGCGGCGCGTGCTCCCCCAGCTCGTCGACCGCGTCGTCGGCGACCCGGCAGAACGCGTAGAACGCCGCCGCCGGCTCCCTCACCCGCGCGGGCAGCAGGAGCGCCGCCGCGGCGAAGCTCTTCGACCCCTTGCGCAGGAGGTCCCTGCACGCGGCGAAGTCCGCCGCCGACGCCTCAGGCGAGCTTCGATGCATCCGGGACCACCCGATCCAGCACGCGGGCCGACGAGAGCACCCCGGGCAGACCGGCGCCCGGGTGCGTCCCTGCCCCGACGAGGTAGAGGCCCTCGACGTCCTCGCTCGCGTTGTGGGGCCGGAAGAAGGCGCTCTGCGTGAGCACCGGCTCCGGCCCGAACGCCGCGCCCCGGAACGACAGCAGCCGGTCCTGGAAGTCCTGCGGCGTGAGGAGCCGCGAGCTCGCGAGCGCGCCCTCGAGCCCCGGCAGGAGCGTCGCCTCGAGCAGCGCCGAGATGGAGCGCCGGTACCGCTCCTGGGTCGTTGGCCAGTGGGTGCCGCTGAGCAGGTTCGGCACCGGGGACAGCACGTAGAACGCGTCGCAGCCGGGCGGGGCGAGCGCCGGGTCGGTCGCGGTCGGGCGGTGCAGGTACAGGCTGAAGTCGTCGGCGAGCACGTGCTTCTCGAAGATGTCCTCGAGCAGCGGCCTGTACCGCGGGCCGAGGAGGATCATGTGGTGAGCGACGTCCGGGTACTGCCGGCGCGTGCCGAAGTACCACACGAAGAGGCTCATCGAGTAGCGCTGCCGCTCGATGCGCCGGTCGGTCCAGCGCTTCCGCGCCTCGGGGGGCACGAGGTGCCGGTAGGTCCACGCTGAGTCCGCGTTCGAGACCACGACGTCGGCGGCGAGCCGCTCGCCCGACGCGAGCTCCACGCCCCGGGCGCGCCCGCCCTCCACGGAGATGCGCCGCACCTCGGCGCCGCACCGCACCGTGCCGCCGAGGCCCTCGATGAGCGACACGAGCCCCTTCACCAGGGCGCCCGTGCCGCCGATCGGGAAGTGGACGCCCCAGTTGCGCTCGAGGAACGCGATCAGGCTGTAGATCGAGGTCGTCGAGAACGGGTTCCCGCCCACGAGCAGCGGGTGGAAGCTCAGCACCTGGCGCAGGCGGTCGTCCTTCACGTGCTTCGCGACGAGGCCGTACACCGTGCGGTAGCTCTCGAGCCGCACCATGTCCGGCACGATGCGCGCCATGTCCGCCCACGACCCGAACGGCACGTGCGCGAGCTCCTCGAACCCGACGCGGAAGATCGCCTCGCTCCGCCGGACGAAGCGCTCGTACCCCTCGACGTCCCCGGGTGACAGGCGCGCGACCTCGGCGCGCATCGCGGCGGCGTCGCCCGTGTAGTCGAACGTCGCGCCGTCGTGGAACCGGATCCGGTAGAACGGCGACACGGGCCGCATATCGATGTCGTCGGCCATCTTCCGGCCGCAGAGCTGCCAGAGCTCTTCCAGGAGGAACGGCGCCGTGATGACGGTCGGCCCCGCGTCGAAGGTGAACCCGTCCTGGCGGTGGACGTACGCGCGCCCGCCCGGCGCGTCGAGCTTCTCGACGACCGTGACGTCGTAGCCCCGCACCCCGAGCCGGACGGCCGCCGCGAGGCCCCCGAAGCCGCTGCCGATCACCACGGCGCGCGGCGCGCGCGCTCCACGGAGGACGCCGCGCGCTCGTGCCGCTCGCGGGGGAGCGGCCGTCTCGTCGCCCGGCGAGGCGTCAGGCCCCGCCGGATGCGCCGGATCCTGCGCCGAAGAAGCGCTGGTGTTTTGCATGACGCGCAGTATAATGTTTGTCCTAGCCTTTGACAAAGGCGAAAAACGCCGGCGGGAGGGTCTTTCTGGGCCTCGCTGCCCGCCGTTCCGATGCACCCCGGTGCGCCGGGCCGGCGTGGACGGCCGCGGCTCGGCGGGTCCTAGCAAGGTTTATCCAGTTGAGCCGCTACAGAATCCATGTCGTCTCGGAGATGTGCGGCGTGTCCTCGGCGACGCTGCGCGCGTGGGAGCGTCGTTATGGCGTGCCGTCGCCCGCGCGCACGGCGTCGGCCTACCGCCTGTACAGCGACGACGATGTGGCGGTGATCAAGAAGATGCGCGACCACGTGAACGGCGGGATCGCCGCGGCCGAGGCGGCGCGCATGGTGCTCGAGACGGCGAGGCCGCGCGCGCCGGTGGGCACGACCGGAGGCGACGCGTTCGCCGGGGCGAGCGAGCGCATCATCGACGCCACGGTTCGGTTCGATCTGGACGGAATCGAGGCCGAGGTGAACCGGGCCCTCTCGCTCGGCCCTGCGGTGATGATCGCCGAGCGCGCGCTCATCCCGGCGCTCGAGCGCATCGGCGATCTCTGGCACGCGGGGAAAATCACGGTCGCGCAGGAGCACCTCGCCTCGCAGGTGATCGGGGCGACGCTGCAGCACCTCTTGCGGCTCGCGCAGCCTGGCGAGGGCGGGCGGCGCGTCCTGCTCGCGGCCTTCGCCGACGAGGATCACGTGCTCGGGCTGTTCGGCATCGGCCTGCGCTTCTGCTCGTGGGGCTTCCGCTCCGTCGTGCTCGGCGCGAGGACGCCGCCCGCCGCGATCGCGCGGGCGGTCGAGGCGATCGCGCCGGACCTCGTCGCGCTGACGGTCGCGATCCCGCCGCTCCCGCCGGCGGCGCGCGAGCTCATCGACGCCTACGCGGACGCGTGCCGGGGCGTGCCGTGGATCGTGGGCGGCAGGGGCGCCGGGCCGCTCCGGACCTTCATCGAGGCGCGCGGCGGCCTCGTGGCGGCCGCGGAGGCGGCGGAGATCCGCGCGCAGGTCGAGTCCGCGCTGCACGCGCGGCGGCGCCGCAAGGACGGGAGCTGAGCGCAGCCGCCCCGCCGGCCGGGGCGTCCGTCGCGGTCAGCCCTCGACTTCCTTGCGAAGCAGGTCGAGGACCTTGCTCTGCGACTCCGGCTTGAGGGCGCCTTCGGCCGCGAAGAGCACGTGGCCGTTCTTGCCGACCACGACGACGTTGCTGACGCCGCGGCGGAGCTTGTAGGCCGTGCGGAAGGAGCCGTCCCAGTCGCAATAGATGGTCCCGCCGACCTTCCTCGACTCCTCCCGGATGGCATCCTTCACGAACCCTCTCGCCGGCCAGAAGTCGTAGGAGCTGACGTCGGCGATCGCGGCGACGGCGATGCCTCGCCGGTAGCGGTCGCCCTTCGCGAGCTTCGCCAGCGCGTCCTTGAGCGCCTGGTTCTGGGACTTCGAGTCCTTGTCCTCGTAGACGATGAGGATCGGCTTGCCTTGAAGCGCCTTGAGCTGGAGCTCGCGGCCGTCGGCGTCCTCGACGCGCGCGTTCGGCGCCCGGTCGCCCTCCGAGGGCAGCGCCAGGGCGGCGCCCGAGATCAGCGCCAGGGACAGCGCCGCGGCGGAGGCGACCGAGCGGAGGCGGGCGACGCGACGGCGGGAGGCGGGCGAGCAGGGCTGCATGTCCGGGGTTTCTAGCGCTTTCCGGGATGCGCTCCTAGGGCTGTTCATGGCGGCAGGCTCTACCGGGCGCCGGCGTGGCTGGCTCTGCCCACTGCCAAGCGCCAACGTGGCTCGGCCTGCGGGGCGGTAGCCAGCGGGGGGGCGCATGGAGCTGCTCCGGGGAGCCGGAGAGGTCGCGCTCGCCCGTCTTTCCCATCGGTCCGACGAGACCGGCCGCCACTGCCTTTCCCGCCGATCTGCCTCGGAGGGACGACCGCTGGCCGTGCTCTTGACACCCCACGTGCCGTGCAAAGATTGGGCGGTGCGAAGAGACCGGCTCTCGGAGCCAAGGTCCCGTAACGCTACAACAAATCGGCCGTCGCGAGCAGGGTGACGGCGCCGCGGGCGGAGCCCCGGCGCGCGCCGCGCGCGGTGGTCAAGGAGGATTGACCATGCTGCACCGTTATACGGATTTCGATCGCGCGTTTGCCATGATGGATGAGCTTCGCCGGCGCCTGGATTGGGTGTTCGAGGAGGCGGACGCGCCCCGCGCGTCGCTCCGCGGCGATTTCGACCAGACGGCCCGGTACGCGGGTGGTCCGCGCGTCCACCTGTTCGACACGGGGAGCGCGCTCGTCGTCAAGGCCGATATCCCGGGTCTGACGGAGAAGGACATCCAGATCTCGCTGAATCAGGACGTCCTGACGGTGAGCGGCGAGCGCAAGCCGGATGCGCCGGAGGGCTACCTCGTCCACCGCAAGGAGCGGGGCGCGGTGCGGTTCAGCCGGAGCTTCACGCTGCCGAGCAAGGTCGATCCGGAGAAGACGACCGCCGTCCTGAAGAACGGCGTGCTGACGCTCACGCTGAACAAGGCCGCCGAGGCCCAGCCGCGTCAGATCGCGGTGACGGCTCGCTGAGGGAGCTGGGAGCTGAGGAACGGACGAACAGCAGAGGAGAGCGACGATCCTGCGATGAGCGGGATCTGGAGTGTACCGAGGAAGGAGCGATGAACATGAGCACCGATCGCAGCTTGACCCACCGTGCCGAGAGCAACCCCGAGAAGATCCAGCAGCGCCCCGCCGTGGCGCCGGCGGTCGACATTTACGAGAGCGCCGAGGAGCTCCTGGTCGTGGCCGATCTGCCGGGCGTGACGCAGGATCGCCTGGCCGTCCGCGTGGAGAAGGGGGAGCTCACCTTCGAGGGCCGGCGGACCGAGGCGGCCGAGCGGGAGCAGGGCGTCGAGGGCCTGCCGGACTTCCGCCGCAGCTTCGTGGTCCCGCAGGGCATCGATTCCGAGAAGATCTCCGCGGATCTCCGGGCGGGCGTCCTGCGGATCCACCTGCCGAAGAGCGCGTCGCTCAAGCCGCGTCAGATCCCGATCAGCGTGAGCTGAGCTTCGTGTGCCGGCGCGAGCGTCCGGTTACGGCGCCCTACCTTCGACGGTCAGAGTCCACTTCGCGTCCTCGCCGCACGCGATGCCGTCCACATGACGCACCTCGATGATGAACCAGAGGTGATCGTCCGGCCCAGTGCGATCATTCCATGTCGTCGTGAACGACTCTGGCGTTCCTTGCCCCCTCACGCCGGACGTGAAGCAATCCGGCGCATTCACCTCGACCTCCCCCTGATAGACGATCAGATCGAAATTCATCCCCGGCGGGGAGGTGAGCGTCGCTCGAAAGCGCTCGGAGCCGGGCCAGTTCACCTCATCCATGACACGGACCTTGAACCACTTCGACGTGGTCCCTGTCGCTGTCTCCACAGCCCAATCGGCGCCGTCATCGCCCGGGAGCGTTCCTAGATCCGCTGCGAGAGCGCACGTGTTCGGCGCCGCATAGTCGCACTCGGCCGCCGCTCCCCCGTCGCCGCCAGCGGCCTCGTCACCTTCATTGCTGGCGTCGCCGCCCTCGCCCGCAGCGCCGCCGACCCCGGTGGAGCCGACGCTCGCGCTCGAGCTAGAGCTCACGGACAGGTCCTCCCCTCCGGCGCCTCCATCACCGCCGAGTCCGCCTCCGCCGGCCTGCTCCTCGTAGTACCCGGGCAGCAGATCGTCGGTGCCGTTGGCGCACGCGGCGAGGGTGAGAAGGACCGCAGGAATGACAAGCAGCCGGCCGGGCGTGTGCATTGCACGCATTCTATCTGCTCTCGCGACAGCGGTCCAAGGAAGCCACGAGGCAAAGTGAGATACCGTGGCGTCGGTCATCACCGCCAGAAACGGCGACGACCGTTCGAGTTGTTTTCATCACCAGGGGCCTGAATTTCCGCGAAAATCGATGTAGAGTCGGCCCAAAGCCGCTGACGATAACGTCCTCGTTACACATCGGGAACTCGATGCCTGACGTGCCGCCGCTGGATGAGAATGAGACCTCTCCTCCAGGCCCGTCCCGGAACCCTCCAGCGCAGCCCGGGCCAGGGACACCGCGCCCCCCTCCCCACCCGCCCGGAGCCCGCACCGTCCCGGCTGGTGTCGGCGCGCTTCCGCGCCGTCCCGCATTTCGATAGTCTCGGCGCCGCTGAAGCCCGCCCTCGACGCCTTGCTCTCGCTGCGCGCGAAGACGCTGCTGGCGATCGCCGCCACGCTGCTCGGGCTCAGCTTTGCCCTGTACGGCGTGTCCTCGAGGGCGCTCCTCGCCAACTCGATGGCCGCCGAGGCGCAGGACACCCGCCGCACCGTGCACGTGGCGCTCAACCTCTTCCGCCAGGCCAGCAGCGACTTCAACGCGCGCTGGACCGACTGGAGCCAGTGGGACGACGCCTACGCGTTCGTGCAGGACGGCAATGAAGAGTTCGTCCGCTCGAACCTCGTCGCCCAGCTCTTCGATATCGCCCGGATCGATCTCGCGGTCTTCGCCGGCGCAGACGGGACCCCCGTGTACAGCACCGGCTACGACCACGCCACGAAGAGCTGGGCCCCCGTGCCGCGCGGCATCGCCGAGCGGCTCCGCGTCGGCGATCTCCTCTTCGGGCGGGACACGCCCAGCAGCGCCGTCCGAGGGGGCATCGTCCTCCTCCCGGACGGGCCGATGCTCCTCTGCTCCCAGCCGAGCGTCGGCAGCTCCGGCCGCGGACCGGTCGCCGGCACCGTCACGTTCGGGCGCTTCTTGACCGACGCCGAGATCAAGCGCCTCACCGAGCCCGCCGGCCTCTCGCTCGCCGTGCACCGCCTCGACGATCCCCAGCTGCCCGACGACTTCCGCGAGGCGCGCGCCGCCCTGTCCGACCGCGACCCGATCCTCGTCCACCCGCTCGGCGCCGACAGGATCGCCGGGTACACCGTCCTCAACGACATCGACGGCCGCCCGGCGCTGCTCGTGCGGGTGGACAACGACCGGGCCATCCTCAGGATGGGCCATGACACGTTGCGTTATCTCGTGCTCGTGACGGTGGTCGTGGGCCTGGTCTTCGGCGGCGTCACGCTGCTGCTCCTGGAGAAGCTGGTCCTGTACCGGCTCGCCCGCCTCAGCCGGGAGGTCACGGAGATCGGCGGCGTCGGCGACCTGTCGGCGCGGGTCGCGATGCCGGGCACCGACGAGCTGTCGCGCCTCACCGGCTCGATCAACGGCATGCTCTCGGCCCTGGAGGCGAACGCGCGGCGGCAGAGCCAGCAGAAGGCGGCGCTCGAGCAGGCGAAGGCGGCGGCCGAGCGGGCCCACGAGCGCTCGGACCGGCTCCTCCTCAACATCCTGCCGAGGACCATCGCCGATCAGCTGAAGGAGCATGAGCAGCTCATCGCCGAGCACTTCGAGGAGGTGACCGTCCTCTTCGCGGACATCGCGGGCTTCACCCCGCTCGCCGCGCGCCTCCACCCGGCGGAGCTCGTCGGCCTGCTCAACCGGATGTTCTCCTCGTTCGATCAGCTCGCCGAGCAGCACGGCCTGGAGAAGATCAAGACCATAGGAGACGCCTATATGGTCGTCGGCGGGCTGCCGGCGCAGCGCCCCGATCACGCGAGGGCCATCGCGCGGATGGCGCTCGCCATGACGCACACCGTGCGCCAGTTCGTCGCCGACGACGGAGAGCCGTTCCAGCTCAGGATCGGCATCAACACCGGGCCTGTCATCGCGGGCGTGATCGGCAAGAAGAAGTTCAGCTACGACCTCTGGGGCGACGCGGTGAACGTGGCGAGCCGCATGGAGTCGAGCGGAGAGCCCGGCCGGATCCAGGTGAGCGAGGCGAGCTATTCCCTGCTCGCGCGAGATTTCCTCCTCGAGGAGCGAGGCCTCGTGGCGATCAAGGGCAAGGGCGCGATGAAGACCTATTGGCTCATCGGCGAGAACACACCGCAGTAGCCCAGCGCGCGGCCGCGACCCGCGCTCGTTTGCGTTCGTTTGCGTTCGTTTGCGTTCGTTTGCGTTCGTTTGCGCTCGTCACCACGCGATTGACAGGCCCCCGGCCGATTGACAAGGCGAGGCAGGCGTGCAATGGCTGCCCGCCCGATGTCAGACCAGGAGCGACGCGCCCTCATGGACAAGCAGGCCCCGAACGAGACGACGCTTCCCGTCACCGTCCGCGAACCGGGCCCCGGAGAGGACCGCGACGAGCTCGTGCGCCTCCTCTTCGGCGACGCCGCGGCGTCGGCCAGGCGGCCCGAGGAGTACGAGGCGCGCTATCCCCGGCGCGCGCTGCCCAAAGGCGCGATGGTCACCCGCTACGCGCCGAGCCCGACCGGGTTCATGCACATTGGCGGCATCTTCGTGTCGCTCATCAACAAGCGGCTGTCGCTCCAGAGCGAGGGCGTCTTCTACCTCCGCCTCGAGGACACCGACGTGAAGCGCGCCATCCCCGGCGCGCTCGACACCATCGTCGACTCCCTCGCGCGCTTCGATCTCTCCCCTCAGGAGGGCGTGCTCCGCGCGCCGGCGAAGGACGGAGGCGCGTCGCCGCGAGGCGAGTTCGTGCAGCAGGGCAGCTACGGCCCCTATATCCAGACGGAGCGGGTCGAGATCTACCGGGATTACGCGATCGACCTCATCCGCCGCGGCTTCGCCTATCCCTGCTTCTGCACGGTCGAGGAGCTCGACGCCATCCGGCAGGAGCAGATGGCCCTCACGGTGAAGCCCGGGGTCCACGGCCGGTGGGCGAAATGGCGCGACGCGCCGCTCGCCCGGGTGAAGGAGGCGCTCGCGGGCGGCACCCCGTTCGTGCTCCGGCTGCGCGCCCCGGACGACGTCTCCGGCCGCGTCGAGTGGAAGGACGGCGTGAAGGGCGTCATCTCGATGCCCGTCAACGATCTCGACACCATCCTCCTCAAGTCGGACGGCATCCCGACCTACCACTTCGCCCACGCGATCGACGATCACCTGATGCGCACGACGCACGTGATCCGAGGCGACGAGTGGATCTCGTCGATGCCGCTCCACCTGCAGCTCTTCCGCACGCTCGGCTTCAGGCCGGTCGAGTATGCCCACGTCCCGCCCATCCAGAAGCTCGATCGCGCGGAAGAGGTCGACCCGGAGACGGGCGAGACGAAGGTCTCGGACGCGCGGCGCAAGCTGAGCAAGCGCAAGGACCCCGAGGCGAACATCGCCTATTACCGGGAGATCGGCGTGCCGGAGACGGGCACCATCGAGTACCTGCTCAACATCGCCAACTCCGCGTTCGAGGACTGGCGCAAGGCGAACCCCGACAAGCCCTATTCCGCCTTCCCCCTCAAGCTCAACAAGCTCGCCCCCGGCGGCGCGCTGAGCGACATGGTGAAGCTGAAGAGCGTGAGCCAGGCGGTCGTGAGCCGGATGAGCGCCGAGGAGGTCTATGCCCAGGGCCTCGACTGGGCCAGGGAATACGACAAGGAGCTCGCCGCGCTGATGGAGCGAGATCCGGAGTACACGAAGCGCGCGCTCGGCATCGAGCGCGGGGGCAAGAAGTCGAACAAGCGCATCACCACCTGGCCCGACCTGCGGCCCCAGCTCTTCTTCTTCTACGACGAGCTCTACGGCGGCGTCGACGCGTTCGATTTCCCCGAGAACGTCCCGGAGGGCGATCGCCAGCCGCTGCTCCGGCAGATGCTCGACACGTTCGACCCGGCCGACTCGAAGGAGGCATGGTTCGAGAAGATCCGGCAGATCGCGGTGGCCACGGGCTACGCCGGCGAGGTGAAGCAGTACAAGGCCTCTCCCGAGTCGTGGAAGGGCCATGTCGGCGACGTCTCGATGCTCCTCCGGGTCGCGGTCTGCGGGACCAGGAACAGCCCCGATCTGACCGAGGTCATGGCGGTGCTGGGCGAGCCGCGCGTGCGGGCGCGCATCGCGCGCTTCCTCTGAGGCGCGGCGTGACGAGCCCGCGGGCCGCGCGACGAGGGCGCGGCCGGCAGCGGCAGGAGGAAGAGCGATGAGCGAGGTGTGCCGGTTCGCTCCGTCGACCACCGGGCCCGCCCACCTCGGCACGCTCGCGGCGGCGCTGCTCTGCTGGCTGGACGCGCGGTCGCGGGGCGCGCGGCTGGTCCTCCGGCTGGAGGACCTCGATCCGGACCGCTGCCGGCCCGAGTTCGCGCGCGCCATCGAGGACGATCTCGCGTGGCTCGGGCTCGATTTCGACGAGCGCGTCGAGCAGCACGCGCGGAGGGCGCACCACGAGGCGGCGATGGACCGGCTCGAGGCGCTCGGCGCGCTGTACCCCTGCTCCGCGACGCGCGAGGAGGTGCGCGCGATCGGCCGGCGCGCCCCGGACGGCGGCTTCGCCTACGACAACCGCGCCCGCGGCCGCGCGCTGCCGCCCGGCGGGTGGCGCGCGAGCGTGGAGCCGATCCGGGCGCGTCTGCCGGACGGCGTGTTCCGGCCCCTGGACGAGGGGGGGCTCGACCTGTCGCAGGAGCCCGCGTTCGCGATGGGCGATCCCGTGGTTCGCCGGCGCGACGGCGCCTTCTCCTACCAGCTGGCGGTGGTGGTCGACGACGGCGCGGCGGGCGTCACGCGCGTGGTCCGGGGGCGCGACATCGCGCCGAGCACCGCGACGCAGGCGGCGCTCCAGGCGCTGCTCGGGCTGCCAGCGCCTGTCTACCGGCACCACTTGCTCCTCCTGGAGGAGCGCGGCGGCAAGCTGGCGAAGACGCACGGCGCGGCGCGCGGGGCGGCGCTCGTCCGGAGCGCGCCCGCGCTCACCGGAGCGCTCGCGTGCTGCGTCGGCCTGCGGGATCGCCCCGAGCCGTGCACGCCGACGGAGCTGCTCCGGGAGTTCGACTGGTCGCGCGTCGCGACCGAAGACCGGGTGGTGAGCCTCCGCGACGGGTCGCTCACGCTGACGGCGAGCGGCCCCTGAGGAGCGCGTAGATCAGGCGGGCAGCGGCGAGACGGCGCGTCCCAGCATCGGGAGCCACGTGAGGACCGCGTTCGGCCGCGGGAAATCGTCGTCGTCGTCGTCGTCGCGCCGGCCATCACGCCCGCGGCGGGAGCGGCTGCCAAACAGCGTCCAGGCGCGCCACGCCTGCTCGGCGAGGTCGCGCGCCCGTCCCGACGAAGTGTCGTGTCCAAGGAGCATCATGTGTGGCTGCCGCTTACCACAGGTCCAGCTCGGCGCGCCAGTGTTCCACGTCGAGGCCACGCGAACGTGACCGTCGCGATGTCCGGCCGTGGTGCCTGGACGTCCCTGCTCCTTCACGGCGCGCGGGATGCGGCCGTCCACGGCGCGCGGGATGCGACCCTCCACGGCGCACGGGATGCAGCGACCCGGCGGTCGACCTCCCGGGTCGTGACCGCGGCCTCGCAGCCTGGCGACCCTCGCTGGAATGCGCCATGAACGTCGCCCGGACTCGTTCATGGCCACCGCCCCCGCCGCCCTGAAGCCGTCGTCGCCCTTCGCCGCCTTCACGTCGCGCGATTTTTGCGTTTACGCGGCGGCCCGCCTGCTGGCCACGGTGGCGTACCAGATGCAGTCGATCGCCGTGGGGTATCAGATCTACGACCTCACGCGAGATCCGCTGGCGCTCGGTTATGTGGGGCTCGCCCAGTTCCTCCCTGTGGCGGGGCTGTCCCTCGCGTCGGGGCACGCGGCGGATCGCTTCGATCGGCGGCGGATTCTCGTCCTTTGCTACCTCACCTCGGCGCTCGCGGCGCTCGCGCTCTTCTTCCTCGCGCGCTCGCCGAGCCCGAGCTTGCCGGCCATCTATGGGGTCCTCGTGCTCCTCGGCACGGTGCGCGCCTTCCAGGGGCCGGCCGGCTCGGCGCTGCTGCCCACGCTCGTGCCGACGGAGCACTTTCAAAACGCGGTGACGTGGCAATCGACGCTCTGGCAGGTCGGCGCCATCGGCGGGCCGAGCCTGGGCGGGCTGCTCTACGCGCTCTGGAAGGCGCCTGCGCCGGTGTACCTGAGCGCGAGCCTCGCGCTCGCCGCGGCGTGCGCCGGGCCCCTGGCCGTGCGGGCGCCCGCCGGCCGCCTGGAGAGGAAGCCGCCGTCGCTCGCCACGGCGCTCGCCGGGCTGCGCTACGTCTACCGGAAGAAGGTCCTCCTCGCGTCGATCTCGCTCGACTTCGTGGCCGTCTTCCTGGGCGGCGCGGTCGCGCTCCTGCCCATCTACGCGACCGACGTGCTCGGGGTCGGCCCGCAGGGGTTCGGCTTCCTGCGCGCCGCGCCGGCCGTGGGGGCCGGGCTCATGGCCGTGGTCCTCGCCTTCCGGCCCATCGCGCGGCGCGCCGGGTCGAAGATGCTCCTCTGCGTCGGGCTCTTCGGGGTCGCCGCGGTCGTGTTCGGCCTGTCGCGGAGCTTCCCCCTCTCGCTCGTCGCGCTCACCGTGATGGGCGCCGCCGACATGGTGAGCGTCGTCGTGCGGATGACCCTGGAGCAGCTCGCCACCCCGCCCGAGATGCGCGGCCGCGTGAGCGCGGTCAACATGGTGTTCGTCGGCGCCTCGAACGAGCTCGGAGAGCTCGAGTCGGGCACCCTCGCGAGGCTCATCGGGACCGTGCCCACCGTGGTGTTCGGCGGCCTCGGGACGATCGCGGTCGTGCTGCTCTGGGCATGGCTGTTCCCCGAGCTTCGCGCGGTCGACCGGCTCGAAGACACGCGCGCGACCTCCGAAGAAGACGCCGCCGAGAAGGCCTGACGCGCGCCTCGCGTCGAGCGCGCCCGCAGCACATCATCGCTCTCGGCCCGGTGAGGGCCAGTCGCTCTCTCGAGGACTGGAGGCGACCACTCGATTCGTGAGCTCCGCGGCGAGAGCGCGAGATGGCTCGGCGCGAATTTGACCGCGAGCTCACCCGCAATCTCGCGAGGCCGAGCGCAACAAATGCAACTGAACACAACCGAACACAACCGAACACAAATCCAGTGCGAAAACGATTGCGCACCACGTACGACGCACCGCTTCCCAAGATCATTCGCAATTTGACGAGGACGTTATAATGCACACTGAGCGGCACGCGATCATACAACGCACGACGACAATCCCAGCCAGGCTGTCCGAATCGCTTGACACAGAGGTATCCCAGGACCTTACATGTCTCATGGATACGATTATCGCGTGGGCTGTTGGTATCATGATGACATGGGCCCCGCCTGGGAAGAGCTTCATCAAGGACGCGGTCGAGACGCCCGAGGAAGGCCGCGCGCGCTACCACGAGATCGCGCGCGCGGCGGCGAAGGTCGCCTATGATCCCGCATTGAAGCCGCTCTTCGGCGGCCCGCGCGGTCGAGCCGAGACGATGGCGCTGCTCTTATCGATCGCGTATTTCGAGAGCGGCTACCGTCGTGACGTGGACCTCGGGATCGGGAAGCTCGCGCGCGGCTCGGGGCTCGACTCCTGTCTGCTCCAGGTCCGCGTCGGCGCCGGCAAGACCCGGGAGGGGTGGTCGCACGCGGATCTCGTCGGAGATCGAGAGAAGTGCTTTCGCGCGGGACTCGCGCTGATCAAGGGATCCTTCGGAGCGTGCCGCAAGCAGGAGCCGCGCGACCGGCTCAGCGCATACACGCGCGGCAGGTGTATCGACAACGACAAGCATTCGAGGGCGCGCATTGGACGAGCGCTGAACGTGCCGCGCGCGCCGATGACGGACGCGGCGGTGCTCGCCGCAATGCCCGGGCGCGCCCCCCTCCCCGCCGCGCCACCGAGCGCGCCGCCCGCGACCGGCGCGGCCGGAACGGTCGCACCAGTCGGAACCGCCGGAAACGATAGCTAGCGCGGCGAGGATGCGGGGGACTGTCCGGCGCGCGAGCGCGTGGAGATTGCCCCGTTCACGACGGCTCCGGCCGCGCCTGACGACGCGCCAGAGGCGCGCTCAGCCCCGGATCAGGTTCGTGGCCGCCTCGGCGGTGAGATAGCTCTTGCTCTTCATTCCCAGGCGGATGGACGACAGGCTCACGTCGGTCTCGCCCTGGAGCGCGGCGATCGTCAGCGCGTTGTGGCAGTAGATGTTGATGAGCTTCGGGCTGCCGCCGCTCCGCGCGTGCAGCAGCTGCTGCGACGCGAGGTCCAGCTGGAGCCCCCGCCGGCTCCCTCCGACCGAACGCATCCGGAAATCGATGTATTCGATCATCTCCTGCTGCGTCATGCCGGGCAAGAGGAGCGACTGAGCACCTGAGTAGAGCTCGCGCGGCACGCCGTTGGAGGCGAGGGTCGCGGGGAGATCGGGGGAGCCCACCAGGATCATCGAGAGCTTGCCCGCCGGGGCGCAGCGCAGGATGTCATGGAGCTCCATCAGAAGATCGTGGTCCTCCGGATCGACGCCGTCGACGACCAGGACGGCGATCGCGTCCGACCCGGCGCGGAGGAGCGCTTGCCCGAGGAACGCGTCGACGAGGAACTGCTGGCTCAGCGTCGGTGTGATGGCCGTCGCCCCCACCTGCCTGCACAGCGACACGAGCGGCCGCGTCCCGAAGAGCAGCTGCGGCTCGATCGAGAAGACATGGATCCGCGGGACCTTGTTCTTGATCATCTCACAGACGAAGGTCCGGCCGCTCCCCGGCTCGCCCACGAGGATCGCCGGGCGCTGCCCGGCGACGATCTGCGACGCCAGCGTCCTCAGGATCCAGGCGTAAGGGCCTGCGTCCCAGAAGAAGCTCGGCTGCCGGATGTCGCTGAACGGATAGCCGGTCAGCCCGAAATGATCGCGGTAGCTGTACTGGCCGGTGAAGTGCCCGACGGCGGTCGAGCTGTTCACCAGGATCGTGCCCGTCGGCGTCGCGAGCGTGCCCCTCGGCGGCGCCGGGAGCTCGCTGATCCTCGTATCGGCGAGATCCATGGGGGCGCCGAGCAGCGCGCTCTTCGACTCCGACATCTCTCGCGGCCTGACGCTGCTGCGCCGGAGCATCAGCATGTCCTCGAGGAACGCAACGATGTGCCCGGCCGACGGCCGCTCCTGCGGCCGCTTCGCCATGCAGCGGCGCAAGAGCTCCGCGAGGAGCGGATCGATGTCCGGCATCGCCAGCTTCGGATCCGGGACGGGCGCGTGGCAGTGCGCCTGGAAGCAGCCGGCGAGATCCCGCGCCGAGAAGGGCGTCCTGCCCACGAGCAGGTGGTAGAACGTGCAGCCGAGGCTGTAGATGTCCGACGGAGGCGCGATGTCCTGCCCGGTCCATTGCTCCGGGCTCATGTAGAACGGCGTGCCCTCCAGCGTGCGGGCAGAGCTGCTGCCGAGCGGGCCGCTCTCCGGATGGGACGCCAGGCCGAAGTCGGCGATCTTGAGCGTCCCCGACGCATTGAGGAGGAGGTTGGCGGGCTTGACGTCGCGGTGGGAGATGCCGAACGACGCCGCGAGCTCGAGCGCCGCCGCGGCCTCGCGCATCTTCTCGATCCCGAACTGCTCCGGCAAGCGGCCGCCGTGCTGCTTGGCCGCCTGCGCCATGGTGAGGCCGTGGACGTACTCCATGGCGATGTAGCGGACGTCCTCGTCCTCGCCGACCTGGAAGATCTGCACCACGTTCGGGTGGAGGAGGCGCGCCGCGGCGCGCGCCTCGCGCAGGAAGCGGTCGCGCCGCTCGGGATCGGTGTCCGCGCTCCCCTTCGCGATCAGCTTCACCGCGACGTCGCGCTGGAGCACGCTGTCCCTGGCCAGGTACACGGCGCCCATCGCGCCGATGCCGAGCAGCTGGATCAGCTGGAATGGTCCCAGCCACTGTCCCGCCAGGTGGGTCAGCGTACTCGCAGGCTCCGCGATCATCGGACTCTCATTCCCATCTTGCCATCAAACCCCAGCGCTCGCCGGGCGAATGTGTCGGCTCCAGCGCACGGCCCGCTCACGACCCGCCGGTGGAGCTCACAGCTGCCCCGCGCCGGGCCCCGCGTCGCTCCGGGCCCGACCCCGCCCCAGGATGTGTCCCATCGTGAACGCGGAGAGGACGAGGACCGTGACGATGATCGGCACGGCGTAGGTCGCGAGGGACGCGATGTTGGGCGCCGCGCCCGCGCCGGCCGCCGCGCCCACGCCCACCGCAGCCTTGTCGGCGCCGCCCACCGTCATCAGGATGGCCGTGGCCATCGAGGCGGCGATCGAGAGCAGGGCGATCGCGAGCCCCGCGGCGAGGCCGCTCGGGCCTGTCGGCTCCAGCGCGACAGGCGCCGCGGGCGACGCGATCGACGGCGAAGCGACCGGGACCGTCACGAGCGGACCGTCCAGCTTGACATGGACGTTGACGACCATGTCCTGGCCGGCCCACGGGATGACGAGCCCCTGCGGGCCCGCGCTCGCGGTGGCAGGGAGCGCCGCGGATGCCGGGCGCGCTCCTGCCCGGGACTCCTCATGGTTGATACCGCTGTTCATCAGGGCCTCATGGGCGGGGTTGGTCTGGTAGTGAAGCGTGTCGGCGTCCTCGTCGAGGGGGCCCGGGCGCCTCTTCGCCGGCATCACCTCCGTGACGCTCGACGGCGCCGGCGCGCGCTGCTCGGACAGGGGAGGCCGCTGCGCGGGCGCCCGCTCGCGCGCGGGCGCGGCGTCGGCCTTGCGAGCGCCCCCGCTCGCGACGTGATCTGCGGCCGCCTTCTTCATGACGTCCGCGATCACGCCGTAGACCTCGGTCCACGCCGACTCGACGTCGCGCGTGAAGCCGTCGCCCAGCCCTTCGCGCAGCGTCCAGAGCAGCGCCTCGCCCACCACGTCGTAATGGCGATCGACCACCATGTAGCCGTGGTGCCGCACGCCGAGCGCCTGGAGCACCGGCACGAGCCTGCCCAGGTTGTTCAGCCCGTCGACGGCCACGGCGAGCGTCTGCATGAGCTTCTTCTTCTGCTCGGCCATGTCGTTCTTGAACAGCGGCCGCACCGACGGATCGAGCTCGAAGAGGCGGTCGTAGAAGAGCGCCGCCGCGGCGTCCGAGATCGGCATCACCTTCGCCCACGATCGCTGCACGAGCTCGATGGTGCGCAGGCTGATCGGCGCGCCCGCGGGCGGGCCCGTGGGCGCGGGCGCGGGCGGCGGCGGATCGCCCTGCCAGGGCGGCACGACCCCGACGAGCGTCCGCGAGGCCTTGGTCGACGACGGCGGCGGCACCGACTTCGGCAACTGCACCGCCTGCTCCACGGGCGCCGAGCGCTGCGCCGGCTGCGACGCGCCGATCCGCGGGGCGTCCCTCCCGGCCGGCACCGGCGAGGGGCGCGCCGGCGCGGCGCCCACGGCCGCGTGCGCCGCGGCGGCCTTCTTCATGACGTCCGCGACCAGGCCGTAGACCTCTTTCCACGCGGACTCGACGTCGGCCGAGAAGGAGTCGCCGAGCCCCTCGCGCAGCGTCCAGAGCAGCGCCTCGCCCACCACGTCGTAATGGCGATCGACGACCATATAGCCCTGGTGCCGGACGCCGAGGCCCTGGAGCACCGGCACGAGCTTGGGCAGGTTGTTCAGCCCATCGACGGCCACGGCGAGCATCTGCATGAGCTTCTTCTTCTGCTCGGCCATATCGTTCTTGAACAGCGGCCGCACCGACGGCTCGAGCGTGAACAACCGCTCATAGAACAGCGCCGCCGCGGCGTCCGAGATGGGCATCACCTTCGCCCAGGACCACTGCACGAGCTCGATGGTGCGCTGGCTCAGGAGCTCCGGCGGCTGCGCGCTGCGCGCTTTGTTGAGGAACTCGGGCGCGCCGTAGGCCCCCGGCCCTCGCTGGGTGGCAGGCCCCGTGGAGGGCAACGCACGCGCCGCGGGCGCGGGCGCGCTGGCGCTGCGTTGCGGCTTGGCAGCATCCCCCGGCGTCGCGGCGCCGCGCGTGTTGGTCGAGGGTGCGAAGGGATCGTTCGGTTTGGCCATCGTGGTTGTCCGCTGGAGGTTACCGGGAATGCGCCGGTGAGGTGCGCGCCGCGGCGCGCGTGTTCAGAGCACAGGAGCCGCCTCTATCGCCATCCTACATCACGGGGCCGGCGCCTGCCTACGGCGCGGCGAGAGGGCTGCGCCGCCGGCGCGAGGCGCCCGTGGAAGCGCGGGCACCATGTCGACGAGCGCTCGACCAGCGCTCGACCAACGCGCAACGAGCGCGCACAGATCGCGGCGACCGTGCCCGGCGTGCGGCTGGACGACGAGCGGACCGAGGCCGGGGACGTGGTGCTGGCAAACCGCACCGGTGCGGGCCGCGTAGCGCTGCGCACTTTCCGAGCGACACCGGCCCGGCCGGAGCCACTTCTACAACCCGCAACGCGCGCAACGAGCGCGGCCGCGAAGCGACGGGTGGCGGGCGGCCCACCCGCGACAGGTCCGACCGGACCGGATCGCCCGCGGGCCCGACCGCGGCCACCTTCTCCCGAAGGATGCCGTGAGAAGGAGCGGCCTCGGCACCTCCACACCGCGAATCACCAGCTGATGGAATCAGCTCTCCCCAGCACATCTCGCGCGCTCCGCGCCACGCGCTCGCCGCCGACGGACAGGGCAACGGAGCGACAGCGCGCCGGAGCCGCAGAGAGCGATTGAGTCCGCGCCATCGACGCTCGGTGTTCCAGAAGGGGTGAGCCTTCTATCGTCCTTGCGCTCGCCCCGCTCCGTGTCGCCGCGCTCCGAGGGAACGACTGGGACCCAGGGCGCGCGACGCCGCCGGACCGACCAGGACCTCTCCCGAGAGGCGCACCAGGCGAGCAGGCAAAGCGAGCGACGAGCAGCGCTTGCCTGGAGGGGCCGGACAGCCGAATCGCTCAGACCGCCTCTCCGGCATCACGCTCGGCGCCAGCGGACGGACTCTGAAAACGAAAAACGCGAGGTGGCCTGTTCCGGCCAATCCTCGCGTCCTCTTGTTGCTTTTGCTGCTTGGGTCGTGGTTGCGCGGGCAGGATTTGAACCTACGACCTTCGGGTTATGAGCCCGACGAGCTACCAGGCTGCTCCACCGCGCGAGAGGGAATCTACTCACGGCCTCGCTCCGGTCAAGGATTCTCTCACGGCCCGGTGTCGATTGTGTCCATTCCCCTTTCCGAGGCTTCCGAGGCTTGCCGAGGGCGGCACACCTCGGCTCGCCCGAGCGGTGCTCCTTCCCCCCTCTTCCTTCCCTCCCCCCCGTCAGCCCAGCCAGTCCGGCACGAGCGGCGACGGCGCCGCCGTCGAGATCACCCAGAGCTGGTGCGCCGCGCGGGTCGCCCCGATGTGGAGCAGGTGCCGCGACTCGTCGTCCGCCGAGTAGGTCGACGCGTTCACGTCGACCAGCACCACGTAGTCGTACTCGAGGCCCTTCACCTGCCGGACCTCCGTCACCTCGACGCCGGGGCGGAACGCGAACTCGTAGGCGCGCACGCGCCGGAGGTTCGGGATCTCCGCCATCCGGAGGGCGTCGTAGTAGACGTCCGCCTGCTCGGGGTGGCGCGCCAGGATCGCCAGCGTCGCGCGGGGCTCCCGCGCGAACAGCGGGCGGATCGCGTCCGCCAGGAACGCGACGGCCGCGCCAGCGCTCGGGAAATGGTGGTGCTCGACCGGCGCCCCGCTGCGCGGGGCCAGGGGCGGCGTCGGATCCGCCAGCGGGCCCAGCACCGCGCGGGCGAACGCGAGCACCTCGCGCGTCGAGCGGTACGCGATGCGCAGCGGCTCGACGTCGACCCGCGACAGGCCGAGGTCGTCGAGCGTCGCCCGCCAGTCGCGGAAGCCGGAGTCCATGAAGAGCCGCTGCGCCGTGTCGCCCGCCAGCGTCACGCTCCGCGGCTCGGCCACGACGCCGAGCAGCACCGCGAGGTCGATCGGCGCGAGATCCTGCGCCTCGTCCACGAAGAGGTGCTCGTAGACGAGCACGTTCTTCCCCTTGCGGAGCTCGCCCCGGAGCAGCTGGTACGCGCGCAGGAGGAGCGCGTCGTCCTCGGGGTCGAGCACCGCGCGGTCGTCGCTCGAGACCTCGCGCCCGTCCCCGCCCCGGTCGTCGTCGTCGTCCGCGGGCTCGTCGGCCATCGCCGCCTTGCGCTCGGCGCGGTCGCCGGGGTCGAGATCGAGCACGGCGGGGCAGCGGTCCGCGCACCAGCGCCACGCGCGCTTGACCTGCTCCGGGCCGAACTCGGGGTCGCCCGCCGCCTCGAACGCGGCCATCACCCGGTCGAGATCGGTGAGCACGTCCGCCCAGAACGCGAGGGTGCCGCGCGAGTCGCGCCGCGCCCGCGCGTCGTCCTTGAGCTCCGCCGCGCGCTGCTCGAGGAGGTGGAGCATCGCCGGGTGGGTCTTGTAGCGGGTCACGACCGAGGGCGTGTTCTCCTCGACCGGCGCCTCGAGCCACGGGAACGCGCGCTTCCGGGCCGCTCGCGCCCACTCGGCGAACGTCTCGACCGCGATGCCGCCCAGGCCGAGCGCGGGGAGCGCCTCGCTGATGTACGCGCGGAGCGCGGGGCTGCCGACGATGACGAGCATCTTGTCGGCGGTGAAGCGGCGCCCTCCGTTGTAGGAAAGGAAGGCGAGCCGGTGGACGCCGATCGTCGTCTTGCCGCTGCCGGCGCCGCCCTGGATGACCACGATGCCGGCGTCCGGCTTCGAGATGAGCTCGAACTGCCGCGGGTCGAGGAGCGCCGCGATCTCCGGCAGGTGCCGGTCCTCGCGGGCGTGGAACGCCGCCCCCGTCCCGAGCCCGCCGCGCGCGCCGCCCGCCGCCGCGCGCGCGATGTCGCGCATGTCCTCGGGGCGCACCGCGCTGCCCTGCCCGCCGGAGAGCTCGGTCGCCCGCGTCGCGATCTCGCGGAAGCCGCCCGAGGGCCCGCGCACGAGCGTCCCCTGCGGCGCCGAGATGCGATAGAGCTCGCCGTCGTCGATGGTCACGGTGCGCCGCACGAGCACAGTGCCCTCGACGTCGCGCTCGCCGAAGGTCTCCTCGTACTCCGCGCCCTCCTCGTAGCGGTAGTAGATCTGGCTGACCGGGGCGTGGCGCCAGTCGACGATCCGCACGCCCGCGCTCGCGTCGACGAGCGTCGTGCGCCCGATGAGGACGTCGCGCTCGGGGCGGCCCTTCTCCCGGAGGCGCAGGTGGCCGAAGTAGGGAGACTTCGGATCGACGGGCTCGACGACGTTCTCGTTCCGCCGCGCGGCGATCCCTTGCAGCCGCTCCATCTGCTGCACGAGCGCCGGCACGTCCTCCAGCCGCGCCGCCGCGATCTGATCGCGGAGCGAGAGGAGCTGCTCCTCGTAGTTCTCCGCGGGCGGCGGGCGCGACGGCTTGGTCGCGGCGGTGGCGAGGTGCGCGGTGACGCGGGCGAGCAGCGCCTCCTCCTCGCGGACGATCGCCGCGCCGCGCTCGCTCAGCCCGGCGCCGGGCGCGCCGTCGGTCGGCATGGGCGACGTGGGCGGCGCAGGCGGCGCGGGCCGGGCGGACGTCGTGACGGTGGCCGAGGACGGCGCGGTGGACTGCTCTCGGGTGTGCGTGGGGCTCGTAGAACGATTCGCGGTCACGGGGATGCCGATGCGATGGAGGATGAGGTGACAGGCTGAGCCGGAGCGTCAGCACGCCAGACATCCGTCGCGGCCCGTTGACGCAGGAGGGTCGGACCTATTGACCGATCCGGCTCAGCTCCGCAACCACCGCGTGGGGCCCCCCACGCTATCAGCGTCTGAGCGCGTTTCGGCGCGCCTCGACAGGCCGGTTCGCGCCTCGGCGGGCCGCCGCGCGCCACGCGAGCGCCCTCGGTGCGTAACGTGCCCCGCGTCCGACGGCGGATCCGCCGTGGGCGGTGGCGTTCTGGATTGAGGTCACGTGGGCGGACGCCGTACAAGGCAGCGATGCAAAACTGCGCGACCCGGTCCGACCGGCTCCTCGAGCTGATCCTCTTCTCGCTGCGCGATCGCGGGGCGCTCTGCGCGCTGGTCCTCGCCGCCTACCGGGTCGAGCTGACCAGCCTGCTCGACCGTGTCTCCTCGGGCTCGATCGGGGACGATGACGACGATCGGGAGGTCGCGCCGCACACCCGAGGGGATCGCGCCGGCGGATCCCCGGCGCGCGCCCGCGCAGAGGGGCGCCGGACGGAGGCCCGGATCAGCGAGGAGGACGCGTTCCTCATCTACGATCTCGCCGGGTGCATCGCCGAGGCGGCGGGCGCGGCCCGCCTCCCGGTCGTCCGCCGCGACGCGCTCGCCCTCCGGGAGAAGGCGGCCGAGGTGCACGCCGGCGGCGAGCGCGCTGAGCGGGACATGTTCGCGGCCGGGCTCAGGGTGATCGACCGGATCCTCGACGCGGCCCGCGCGCAGCCCTCGCCGCGGACCGAGCCCGCGAGCAAGGACCTGAACTGAACGGAACCGGGGGGGACCGAGCGGGAGCGTGCACGCCGGGCGCTCCATCGATGGCCTGCTCCCTGCACGGGGTGCCGCCGCGGGGCGCTCCGCCTCGGTCCCTGGGGCGCGCTCGCGCCCCGGCGGGTCGCGCTCGCGCCGAAGGACAGCATGAGCATCCCCTGCGCCGGCTCCCTCTCCGCGCCGCGAACGCTGCGAAGCCCGCTGTGGCGCGCGGCCTCGAGCGCGCCGATGCGCGTCTCCTTCGCCGGGGGTGGCAGCGACCTGCCCGGCATCGCCCGACAGGACGGCGGGCGCGTCGTGGGCGCCGCGATCGATCTGCGCGTGCGCGTGATCGTGGAGCCGTTCGATCGAGGCTGGGTGCGGCTCGAGCTCGCCGCGCGCGGCGAGGGACGGGCGGAGCCGCACCCGACCGAGGGCGCCGGCGCCGCCGGAGGGGGGCGCGTCCTCCTGCGGCGCCGCGCGGATCCTCCGCGCGACGATGTCGCCTTCCGCCTGATCGAGGCGACGCTCTCCGCGGCGGGCGTGGGTGACGGGGTCGCCCTGCGGGTCGAGAGCGAGACGTCGCCCGGGGCCGGCCTGGGCGGCAGCGCGTCGGTGGCGGTGGCGGCGCTCTTCGCGCTGCGCGCCTCGATCGGAGAGGTCGTCGCGCCCGAGGATCTGGCGCGCGAGGCGGTCGCGATCGAGCGCGAGCGCCTGCGCAACGCGTGCGGCGCGCAGGATCAGGTGTTCGCGGCGTTCGGGGGGCTGCTCGATCTCGCCTTCGACGCCGGCGGCTGCTCGGGGGTGCGGCCGCTCGCGATCGGCTGTCCGGACCTCGTGCCCGCGCTCTCGGCGGGGCTGCTGCTCGTGGACACGGAGGTGCGGCGCGTGTCGGGCGAGGTGCTGGATCGGATGGACTCGGGCTCGGCGTGCGACGCGAAGGGCGAGCTCGTGGCGGCGGCCGGCGAGGTCGCGCGCGGCTTCGAGCTCGGCTCGCTCTCGCTGGTGCTCTCGGGCATGCGCCGGGGCGCGGCCGCGAAGGTGCGCCTCTCGAGGGCGGCGAGCGCGATCGCGCTCTCGCTGGAGCGGCGGCTCGACGGCCTCGGGGTCGAGGTCCTCCGGATGTGCGGCGCAGGCGGCGGCGGCCACATCCTCCTGTGGGCGCCCGCCGAGCGCCACGCGCGCATCCTCGAGGCGCTCGGCCCGTCCCTCGTGCGGCGGCCCGCGCTCGGCGCCCCCGGCGTGCGGCTCGACGGGGGCTGACGCGGGCTGACGCGCGCCGCGGCGCTAGGCGCTCGTCCCGAGGCGGGCCTTCCGCGCGGCGCTAGGCGCTAGGCGCTCGTCCTGAGGCGGGCCTTCCGCGCGCCGCGCTCGAGCGCGAGCGCGATGAGGCGCTCGATCAGCTCGCGCGCGGGGATGCCGCTCGCCTCCCAGAGCTTCGGGTACATCGAGATCGCCGTGAAGCCGGGGATCGTGTTGATCTCGTTCACGTAGAGCGCGCGATCGGGCGAGAGGAAGAGGTCGACGCGGGCCATCCCCGACGCCTCCAGCGCGCGGAACGCGCGGAGCGCGACCAGCTGCACGGCGTTCGCCTCGGCCGGGGAGAGATCGGCCGGGATCCGGATCGTGGCGCCGTCGGCGTCGATGTACTTCGCGGCGTAGGAGTAGAAGCCGTCGGCGTGCCCGACCACGATCTCGCCGGGCACGGAGGCGATGGGGTCGTCGTCGCCGAGCACGGAGCACTCGATCTCGCGCACGCCCTCGATGCCCTGCTCGCAGACGATTTTCAGATCGAACTCGAAGGCGTGCTCGACGGCCGCCTCGATCTCGGAGCGCGCCTTGACGCGCCGGACGCCGACGGACGACCCGAGGTTCGCGGGCTTGACGAAGATCGGCCCGAAGCCGGCGCTGCCGGGGGCAGAGAGGGCGGCGATCTGCTCGATGCACGCGCCGCGATCGCGGTCCCACGCAGCCCGGCGGAGCGTGACGTGGGGCACGATGGGGATCTCCGCCTCGCGGAGCAGGCGCTTCATCACGTCCTTGTCCATCCCCACGGCGGAGCCGAGCACGCCGGAGCCGACGTACGGGACCCCGGCGAGCTCGAGGAGGCCCTGGACGCAGCCGTCCTCGCCCGTGGGCCCGTGCAGGACGGGGAAGACCACGTCGATCGGGGAGCGCGCGCCGCCCGGCACGGTCAGCATGGCCTCGCCGGCGGGCCCAGGGTGGGCGTCGAGGGCGATCTCCGGCATGGCCTCGTTCAGCCGGGCGAGGCGGGGGTCGCGCGCCGCGCTGAGGAGCAGCGCCTCTTCCTGGAGCAGCCAGCGGCCGGACTTGTCGATGCCGATGAGCACCGGCTCGAAGCGGTCGCGGTCGAGCGCCTCGACGACGAAGCGGGCGGACAGGAGGGAGATCTCGTGCTCGGCCGAGCGGCCGCCGAACAGGACGGCGACGCGCACCTTGGCGGGGTTCCGCATGGCGGCACCCTAGCCGCGATCGCGCACGAGGGCGAAGAAGCCGGCGGATCGAGGAAGACGGCTACTCGGAGAGGACGCGGAACGACTTGCGGACCGTCGCCATCGCCACGCGCGCGATGTGGCCGTCCGCGAGCTCGACGTCGACGGCGGTGAGCTGGCCCTGGCGCTCGATCAGCCTGGCCACGCTCACCCTGGATCCCCGGGCGACCTCGGCGCGCGCGACCTTCACGTCCGAGAGCGCCTCCAGCTCGACGCCGACGGCGATGCCGCTCGCCACCTTCGCCGGCGTCTCCTCGCTGGCCCCGGCCGCTCCGGCGGGGACGACCACCGCGAGCGCCGCGACGACCGCAACGATGAGGCCGCCCGTCGTGCTCCTTCGACTGCAGGTGAGCATCGGGCCCGATTCTACGCGGAAGGAGAGCGATGTCACCTGCGTTGTCACCGGATCGTGGGGTCCGTCCAGGAAGCCCTCCGCGACGACATCGAGCGCGCCTGTCGGCACGGAACGCAGAGGCGCATCGTCCCCATGGGTGGCGCGTGCCCCAGGAGCGGGCGCCCCGAGCAGGGAGCTCAGCGCGCTCTCGCCGCAGCCGCCCCGGCCAGTTCCGCGACGCGCCATCGAGCTCGGCAAGAAGGGTCCCAATCCGCGGACCTCGCTCGTGTCCGATAAAGGCGAGGAGACATGATGAAGCCGCGATCGCTTATTTCAGTCACAGCCGCGCTGCTGTTTCTCGGCGTCTCGATCCCCGAGGCCGCTGCGGAGGACAAGACACCGACCAAGCAAGAGAATTACAGTTATACGTTCACCGACGATCTGCTGGATGCCTCGAACAGCTCGGCGACCGGCGCCATGCTCCAGGTCCGACAGCCCGGGCGCCGCGACAGGCTGCTCCGGCCGAGACTCCACTTCATCCCGGAGATGCTCAAGTCGGTCGAAACGATGTGATGGGGCGCGCAGCCTTCTCGACGGAGGAGGAGCCGACGAGGAAAGGATCGCACAGCGGTCGATCGGCCCCGCCCACGGGACGGAGCGGGCACCGCGCCGAAGCTAGGCTCCGGTCGATTTCCGGCGCCGCTCGCGCACCTCGCCGAGCTTGAGCACGATCTCGTGCATCCTGCGTTGCTCACTCTCCACCATCTGCTCGAGCTCGCGCTGAAACCATAAGCCGAGCGTGCTCTCGATCGGGCGCGGGAGCCCCAGATCGCCGGGCTCCTCGGTCATCCACAGGAGCTGCAGCCCGGAGGCCTCCAGCTGGTTGCGCGCGTACTGCATCGCGAGCTGGATCGCCTGCACACCGTCGATCCCGTACACGCACTTGCTGCATCCGTCGTCCAGGCCATCGAAGACGACGGGACACGCCCAGTCCACCCCAGGAGGGCTCACCTCGAATGGCCGCCCAATCTTCAAGATGATTTCTCGCCCAGGCTGACCTTCCACGCTGTAGCGACGCTCCGCGATCGGCGAATCCTTCTGATCCATGCGATGAGGCTACTACGAGAATTCGACCGTGCACTCCACGAGCCAGACAGGCCATGCTGCCGAGACCCGTAGAGCCTGCACGCTCGCGGCCTCTCCTGGGGCCGTGTCAGCGCGCTCCCCTGCCCTCGTCGAGGCTACGCGTCTCCGGAGCTCGGCAGCCCGGCCGGGGCCGGCGTGCGGGTCCTTCTCGCGGCGGCCGCGGCGGCGACGTTCTTCCGCATGAAGTCGACGACCGGCGCCAGCACGTCCATGACCTTCCGGTCGGTCTGCGCGTGCGCCTTGGCGATGCGGTAGGCGGCATAGAGCGACTCGCGGAAGAGCACGATCTCCGCGAGCGCGCGGCGCTCTCGCTGGGTCGCGAGCAGGGTGTGCTCGTGGATTCTGGACGCCGGCACGACCCGAGCCGGCGACTCCACCGAGCGCGCGAGGGTCGCCATCACCGGTCGATGATTGCCATCACCGGTCGACGTTCGCCATGGCCGGTCGATGGCTGCGATGACCGGTCCATTGTCACCCAAGGACCGCTCGATGGTCGCCAAGGACCGCTCGATCGCGGCCCTGGCCAGTCGATGATCGCCAAGAACCGAGGTCGTCCCCGCGCACGCGGGGGTGAACCGGACAGCACCGTCGAGGCGCTCGAGGCGATGGGGTCGTCCCCGCGCACGCGGGGGTGAACCAGTCCTCTTCTGTGGCGTGCTCCGCCCACCGGAGGGAGGACAATTGAACCTGTCCTCGTTGCAGAGCGGAATCCGCAGGATCCGAGATAGGGCGAGATGTGTGAAGCCCGCGGGGTCCGGCTCGTGTGGCCGGATACGTTCGCAAGCGCGCTGGATGAGCGGAATGCGTCCAGCCGCTGACGACCTCTCACGGCTCGACCTGGTAGACGCCTCCGACGCCGCTAGATCCGGGGTGCCGCGCGCCACGAACGCGACGCTGGCAGCGCCGCGATGTCTGATAGATTGCGCCAGTGATCAGCGACTCCATCGAGCTCCACGCGGGGCCGTTCACTCCTTCGGACCTGCGCGTCGTCTCGTTCCGCGGGCGTGAGGCGCTCTCCGAGCTGTTCTCGTTCCAGCTCGTGGTGCAGGCCGCCCCCGAGCTCGAGGGTCGCGACGCCGAGCTGCTTGGCCGCCTCGCCTCGTTCATCCTGCGCGACGGCCGCGGCGCCGAACGCCGCATTGAGGCGCTCGTCGACCAGGTGCGCGCAGACGCCACATTCACCCCGCGAACCGGTCCTACCTGGCACATCCGCCTCGTCCCCCCGCTCGCGCTGCTCAGACGCCGAACCACGAGCCGCATCTTCCAGGACGCGACCGTGCCGCAGATCCTCCAGCACGTCCTCGCCGCCGCCTCCCTCCCTGTCGAGCTCCGCCTCTCGCGGACGTACGCGGTCCGGAGCTACTGCGTGCAGTACCGCGAGAGCGACCTCGCGTTCGTGCGGCGGCTCGCTGCCGAGGAAGGCATCGTCTTGTGCTTCGCGGACGCGCCAGCCGGCGTTCCAGGCAGCGTGGCCCGCGCGCCGGTGATCTTCCTCGACGACCCGGCGCACTACCCCGCGGCGTTCGACAACGGGCCGGGCGTCCTCGTCCTGCGTCCCGAGGAGGGGCTGACATCCACAGGGATCGAGATCGTCGCCTTCGGCGTGCAGCGATCGCTCAAGCCCAGCTCCGTGCATCTCCGGGACTACGATTTCCGCCGGCCGAACCTGGTCCTGAGGGAGCGGGCCGGGAACGCGGCGAGCGGGCCGCCTGCGCTGGACGTGTACCAGCACCACGCCGACTACGACGCTCCGGAGGTCACGCCAGACCGCGCGCGGGTTTTCCTGGAGCAAACCCAGCGCCGATCGGTCGAGGGCAGCGGCGAGAGCTGGGTCCGCGCGCTCGCTCCTGGACGCCGCTTCGAGCTCAGCGCCGAGACCTCTCCCGGGATCGAGGGAGCCTACGCCGTGACCCGCGTCGCGCACGAGGGGCACACCCCCGAGCTGTCCGGGCGCCCCGCGGAGCGCACCTACCGCAACCGCTTCGAGTGCGTCCCCGCAACGGCGCTGCTCCGGCCGCGTGCGCCGGCGCGCAAGCCGAGGCAGGTCCTCGAGACCGCGGTGGTCACCGGGCCGGCGGGGCACGAGGTGCACACCGACGAGCATGCGCGCGTGAAGGTGCAGTTTCACTGGGACCTCGATGGACAGCGCAATGAGAAGAGCTCGGCCTGGCTGCGTGTCGCTCAGAGCTGGGCGGGCGCGTCGTTCGGCTCGCAGTTCATCCCGCGCGTGGGCATGGAGGTGCTGGTCGGCTTCCTCGGCGGGGACACCGACTGCCCGGTGGTGCTCGGGTGCCTGTACAACGCAACCCATCCGCCGCCGTTCCCGCTGCCGGCGGATAAGCTGAAGAGCGGCCTTCGAACCCAAAGCTCGCCGGGCGCGGGCGGGGCGAACGAGCTCTCCTTCGACGATCGTGCGGGCGAGGAGCGCATCGGCCTCTTCGCAGAGCGCAACCTCGAGGAGGTTGTCCAGCACGACCACACCACGATGGTCGGTCACAATCAGCGGATCACGGTGCAGGGCGAGCGCAGCGTCGTCGTAGGCCGGGGCCAGACGACCTCCGTGAACGGAAACCGCACCGAGAGCGCCGCCGGGTCAGCGATCGAGCGGATCGGCCAGAACCGGCTCCTCGCGGTGCAGGGGTCGCAGCACGTGGCCGTCGATGGCGACTCGAGCTGTGTGGTGGGAAGGGATCTGGACGTCGCGATCAAGGGCCGCCTGGGCGCGACGGTCGGCACCGAAGAGGACGAGGCCGTCGCGACGCTCGACGTGCATGGCGACGGCGCGGTGGCGACCACGGGGAGCGTGCGGGTCAAGGCCACCCGGTCGCTGCGGCTATCGTGCGGGGCAAGCACCATCGAGCTGACCCCGGACGAGATCAAGCTCGACGCCAAGGCCATCACCATCCTGGGTGGCAGTTCGGTCTCGCTCCTCGGCAAGGGACCGGCGCTCTACCTGACGGACAAGGCGCTCGTCGACGCCAAGGCCATCACCATCAAGACGCCGCAATCGTTCCTGAAGCTGGACGACGACGCGAGCCTTCAGGGCAAGCTGGTGAAGCTGAACTGCGACGCGGTGGATGACGGGGAGGAGCCCGAGCAAGAGAAGGAACCGCTGAAGTCGTTCCGCGTCCGCGTGGCGGACGTCTACGAGAAGCCGTACGCCCGCAAGAAGTACCGGCTCGTCGTTGATGGCGTGAACTACGAGGGGCAGACGAGCGATGACGGGATGGTCGAGCAGGACCTGCCGCCGACGGCGGAGACGGGCGAGCTCGTGGTGTGGATCAAGGAGCCTGACAAGGAGCCGGCGCTGAAGTGGCGGCTGAAGCTCGGCGACCTGCCGCCCATGGACACGCCGCACGGGATCCGGCTGCGGCTGAAGAACCTCGGCTACTACCGGATCACCGAGGGCCAGACCGAGCGCGCGGAGGTCGCTGCGATCAAGGCGTTCCAGCGCGATCAGGGCCTTGAGCCCACCGGCATCCTCGACGACGAGACGCGCGGGCGGCTCGAGGCAGCGCACGGGCATTGACCGGACCGATGATTTGATGCTGCGGCATGAATCCACGAAGAAGGAACTCAACCCATGCGTTCGCCGAGATCCGAGAACGGTGCTCGTTTAGCCGCTGTAATCGTGGCGTGTTCCCTTATTTCCTGCCGGCCAGGCGGCGCTGCGCCTGCTACCCCCGCGCTCGGCGGAGACGTCGCGCAGCATGCACCGGGCGCCTCGGGGCCATCTTCCCCGCGACCAGAGAGCTCGTTTGACAAGGTCGCTGATCTGCCCGGCCGTATGGCCCGTCTGTGGTCCCTGGAAGGCGGCCAGATCCTGCTGGAGCGCAACGGCACCTCCTTTGCATTGGTCGATGGCGATCATGTAGGGTCGACGGCAGAGATAGTCGAAGGGCTGCCTATGGAGTCCTCCGTACCAGAGGGAGAGGTGAGAACCATCGTCGGGCGCTGGCCGGATGCGGTGTGGATGGTCTTGCGCACCGCGGACAACTCGAGCCGGACCTATCCCTTCTATCAGGAGAGCGCGTTCCGCCTCGGAGGTGCTCGCTGGAAGATGGTCCACCAGGTACCAGAAGGCGACTACTCCGATGACCTCTACCAGGGCCTGTGGGATCAAGGCCGAGGGTGCCTGGTCGGCTTGCTCGTGGACAAGGAGGACGCCACCGACGCCTGGACGGCACACGAGGAGGTGCTCGATTGCCCTGGGCAACCCGTGCCGCGTCCTTCGTACAAGGCGACGAACGATAAGAAGTACGGGATAACCGCGGCGCGGGGCTGGCACACGGGAGACGTGCTGGCGATCGAGGCGCACGCTGCAATGAAGGAAGGCGAACCAGTTCCGGTCCGGCTCGTCCTGTCTCGACCGGGGCCTCCGAACAGGACCGAGATTCTCCTCCCGCTACCGCCCGAGATCCAGCGCGACAAGCGGAAATTCTACCCATGGGACGTCCGCCTGCTCGGAGAGAGTCCGACCGACGTCTACGTCGTCGGCAATCATGAGCTCGGTATGGAGGCGCCTTATGGGATCTATGGGCCTTACCCAGCGGAGGATAAGCCGCCGCCTATGCTCCTCCATTTCGACGGGACCACTGTTGCAGAGATGCCTGCTCCACCGACAAGGAGGATCCTGAATGCCGCTCGCGGGCAGGACGGCACGTTGGTGAT
Organism: Sorangium sp. So ce124; assembly: GCF_051525235.1. Lineage (NCBI taxonomy): Bacteria > Pseudomonadati > Myxococcota > Polyangiales > Polyangiaceae > Sorangium > Sorangium sp. So ce124. Next base: position 852,391 of record NZ_CP150312.1, on the reverse strand, counting down.
CCTCGGCGTGGCGCGAGACGCTTCCCGAGGTGGGAAGGCTGTGGAGGTCTGGGCTCTCCCGCGAGGCGGCGCCTGGATGCAGGTACCGATGCCCGTCGATCCAGAGGCGAAGGCCGCGTACGTGCCGGAAAGCGTCGCTGTGCGGTCGCTGTCCGAGATCTGGGTCGTAGGCGTTCACGAGAAGAGTGAAAAGGATCGTCGGCTCGCCCTCTTCCGCTCCCACCGCCTGACCGAGATTGCGCCGGGCTCGAGCCCGACCCACGGTACCGGTAGCCAGCTCCGCAGGACATTCGGTCGCCCAATGCATGATCGCGTGCCGGCGATCCTTGCAAGCCGCCCCCCTGGCTCCTGGTACACTGCATCACTGACCAGCAATCTCTTCGATCTGGCACCGAACGGGTGACGGCGGAAGCGAGCAGCGACATGGCAGCACGAAGCGTACTGTGCAATCTGGTGAATCAGACCGGCGAGCCGCTCACGTTCGTGGGCCGTCCTCAGCTCGACCACGGGATCCTCACGCCGGGCCAGGAGCCGCCGCCTTCCTGCGCTGGGACGGCGGTCTGGTCAGCCGAGTCCGATGGCTTCATGACCGGAACCGAGGGCCGGGTGACCTACCGAGGTTCGAGCGGGTCGGTCACACTGTATTGGAACAACCCATTCATTGGCGGCAACGATTACGGCGCCACGCCGGGCGGCGACTACTTCCTGGTGAAGCTGCAGGGCCCGAAGGTGGGAAGCAACGTGAGCGCCACCTACGTGGTGGACCGCAAGAACAAGCCTCCCCCCGCTGCGCCACCGGAGACGCCCGCAACCGCTCAGGCCACACCCGCACACGCGCCCGCGCAGACACGGCCGACCGCCGCTGCGCCCGAACAGCCCGGCAAGGATAGCCACGTGCCGAAGCTCGGTGGCCAGGTCACCGTGATCAGCCCGAAGGACTGGCTGGTCGACATCGCGTGGCAGGCCGTCAACAGCATCGAATGGAGCCCGCTCATCCTAGAGATTACCGAAAACCGGCACGGTAGCCAGAGCGGCACTGAATGCCCGAAGACGCTACCCACCTTTCCGGGCGTCAAGGAGGGCGGGACTTGTCGACGGTCGCACGATGCGCTTGCGAAAAAGCGTACCGAGCGAGAGGCAGCCTACAGCGCAGAGGCAGCGCGACTGAAGGGGACAGGGATGGATGCTTCCGCTGCAGAGCAGGAAGCGCGAAAGAAGTACCCCCTGCTGTATAATGACTTTCATAGCTGGTGCGGTGACTTCGTGACCTGGGTATTCTGGAAGGCCTGGATGTTGCGCGGGATGCCAGAGGACAAGATCACAAAGTCGGAGCTCGGAAAGTTTCTCAATCGGGAGTCGCTCAACGGAACGTGGCAGTCGGGGGAGAACCTGAACATGGTGGAGGCTTACGCGAAGCATGCTGGCACCGGCCTCCTCGTCTGGCATCCACCTGGAGACGGCTATGCACCCAAGCCGGGGGATATCTACATGGCGGACCGTCAGGCAGGAGGACATATTTCCATCGTCGCCTCTTATGAACGCGACCCCCCCGATGCGCAGCCGAAGCGGGGGTTCGACCTGTTTATAACAATCGACGGAAAATCCTTCGATCAGGACAAAATTGGATGGATATCATCATTGGATAGACTCAAGAAGGAGGGACACGAACTCAAGCAGCCTAAGGGGAAGTGGCAAGGCGTCGCCCAGACAAAGCGCAAGAGCAACGACAAGAAGGATCCGCTACGTGGCTTCATTGATACATCGAAGCTCCGCGAAGTACTCGGTTATCGTTGAAGGCGAGAATTCCCCCATGCGCATCGTTAAGTCTACGGTACCCGTCCTGCTCAGCCTCGTTACGTGCGCGGTTGCTTCGCTGTCGTGCCGATCCGGCGGCGCATCTGCACCCACCCCGGTTTCCAGCAGCTCAGCGTCGCGCCCACCAAGCAAAGCCGAGATCGCCGAACCGCGCGCCCCGGAAGGCTCCCTGCACAAGGTCATGGACCTTCAAGTCAAAGCCGCCGATCTCTGGCATCTGGAAGGCGGGGCGATTCTTCTCGAGAGCGGCCGGAATTCCTTTGCAGTCATCCAGGGCGATGCCGTCCAGGTGTTGCCAGGAATGGGTCGAGGCTTACCGCCTGAGGACGGCACCGACGATCGGGGGGCCATCCAGATGATCACGGGGCGTTGGCCTGACGGCGTATGGCTGGTGTGGCGAGATTACGACACATGGAGCGCCCCAGACAACCTGTGGTACGAACGCCTGTTCCGCTATCGACGTGATCATTGGGAGCGTATACACGAGACGCATCACGATCAGAGCACCAACACCCTCTACCGCGGTCTCTGGGAGCAACCCGATGGCTGCCTTGTTGGCCTGCTCTCGGATGACAGGAACGAGAACAACGCCTGGCAGGCGGAGACGGAGGTCCTCGATTGCCCTGGGCGGCCAGCTCCGACCCTCTCGTTCAAGGCGGCAAAGCAGACGGAGTACGGGATTGCCGCCGCGCTCGGGTTCGCATCGGGACACGTCGTCGTGCTCGAGCAGCACACAAAGATGAAGGAAGGCGAGCCGAAACCTCCCCGCCTGGCGCTGTCCCGGCCTGGTCCGCTCAACCGGACGGAGGTCGAGCTCCCGCTCCCGCCCGAAATCGCACACGATCGGCGGAGATTCAGGCTACGCGACTGCAGGCTGCTCGGTGGGAGCCCGTCCGATCTATACCTCGTCGGGAACTATGATCTCGAAACGGCTACGATTCCTCTGCTCCTGCGCTTTGACGGGACGTCCTTCACACCGCTGTCGTCATCGCCGGTTTCGTACATTGGAGGCGTCGACCTGGCAGAGGATGGATCGCTGGTGCTGCTGGGCAGCCCGCCGAAAGACAACCCTAAAGCACGCTCCATCTGGATCCTACCGCGAGGCGGCACCTGGAGGGAGAGGCCCATGCCAGTCGATCGCCAGGTGGGTGAGCCTTACCGGCCCTGGGGCATCGCCGCGCGCTCGAGCGATGACGTCTGGGTCGTGGGCTACCACGAGAACAACGAGAGGAATGATGGCCGGCTCGCTCTCTTCCACAGCCACCCACCGGCTCCCGCTGGTCACGGCGGAGGCGCGGCAGTCCCGTAAGGGCGCAGGATAGCTCGGAGGAACCATGCAATCGCGATCCCCCAAGCCAGGTAAGCCCGCCGCGAAGCAAGGCGATAAGGTCGTCGGCGTCGACACACACCTGGTGATGGTGCCCTCGCCCGGAGGGCCTGTGCCCACGCCGATGCCGATGCCGTTCAGCGGGGACCTGTCCGGCGAGCTGAGCGCAGACGTCCTCATCGAGGGCAAGCCAGCCGCGGTCCAGGGCAGCACCGCGACGAACGCGCCCGCCCACGTGCCTGCGGGAGGCACCTTCCAGCGTGCCCCGTCGAACCAGGCGCGGGTTCAGGCGGGCAGCAAGACGGTGCTCATCAACAACAAGCCGGCCGCGCACCTCGGCGATCCGGCGCTGACCTGCAACGACCCCGCCGACGCGCCGAACGGAAGGGTGCTCGCATCCGGCACCGTGCTGGTCGGCGATTAGGGGCCAGGGGATGGCGGCAGCCACGAAGCCCGCATCGGGAGCGTTGGAAGCGAGCGGAGGGGTCTCGCTGGCGCGGTATGCGGCCGTTACGGCCGCGGTGACCGAGGGGTTCCCGCTCGCGGACGTGCTCGCAGTCGAGGGGCTGACGCCGCGTGCGTTCGCGCGGGCCGATCTCGCCTGGAAGCAGCGGCTGGTCGGCGAGCCGGAGGTGCTCGCGGCGTACGAGCTGGAGCTGGCGCAGGCGGAGGACTGGCTGGAGCGATCGGTCGAGCCGCTCGCGGAGGACGCGACCGCCTGGGCGAGCTTCCTCGCTGCCTTCGAGGCGCATCCGGAACCGTTCGAGCTGCTGCACGGGAACGACCTGGGCATGAACGACGTCTCCCGGCTCCGCCGCTGCTGGGCGCGGCGCGCCGAGGAGGACGCGAAGCTCGGCGAGCTCATTGCGGAGCTTCGTGCAAAACCCGGGAAGCTTGGACCGCTCCGGGTCGGCTCCCGTGTGCTGAGGCCGTCGAGGATGGCCGACGCACGGAGAGCGGCGAACGCGCCCACGAACGATCCCACCGCGGCGGTGATGCCCAGCGGGCCCGGTCTGGGCCTGGCCGAGTACGCGGCGCTGTGCGCGGAGCTCGCGGCGCTGCCCGAGCAGCGCGAAGGGGTGCTGCGGCGCCACGGCTTGGGGGACGAGGCGGCGCTCGCCGCGCTTCATCGGGGCTGGCGGGCGGTGCTGGGGCGCGATCCGGTGCTGGCGAAGGACTTCGAGCGGCTGGAGGCGCACCACGCGCACCGGCTGGAGATGCTCCTCGCCCGGGCGCAGGACGTCGCTGACGTCGAGGGCTCGATCGCGCCGCTCGCCGTCTCGTCTGCGCCGCCCGCGCCGTCTTCCGGCGCCGCGGCGCCCCCGAAGGCGCTGCAGGGCACCGGACCCCTGCTGGACGTGCCCCGAGCCGCGGTGGTGCCCTTCATGCCCGCGCAAGGCGAGATCGCGATCGTGAGGGCCGAACCAAAGCCTCCGCGCGCCGCGGAGTCGCTCACCGGCACGGCGCCCCTGCCCGACATTCCACGGGGGGCGGCGCTGCCATTCCCGCGGTCCACCGTGTCGGCGGCGGTGAAGCCCCCGCCACCCGTGGTCGCGGAGACAGGGCCGCTCGTGGACGTCCCCCGCGGCCCAGCTCTGCCGTTCGCGCCCGGGGCATCGGCGGCTCCTCGGCCACCCGCGCCGACAGCCCAGCCGCAGTGGCCAGGGGCGCCCCGGGAGGTCACGGAGACATCACCGGTGCAGGCGCTCCCGCGAGCCCCGGCCATTCCCTTTGCCGCGACGGCTCCGGCGAGGCCTGCCGGAGCGCCGGCCTCATCGAAACGGGCTCCGCAAGCTCCGGCTCAGCTCGGAGAGACGTCCCTGAGCCTCGAGATCCCCCGTGAGCTGTTGAGGCAAACCGCGAGCGCGCAGGCGGCGGTGACCGGAGCCACCTCCCAGAGCTCCACGACGCCGCCGTCTCCCGCGCCGTCGAGCAATGCTGGCACGAGCGGTCCAGCGCCCCTCGCCGAGCCGATCGACATCGTCCTGCCGCTCGCCCAGTACGCCGCGCTCTGCGCCGAGCTGTCCCTGTTCCCTGACGCGGTCGAGGAGATCTTCCGGCGATACGGGCTGAGCTCCGCAGAGAAGCGGTCAGCTGTCGATACAGCCTGGAAGGAGCGGCTCCGCGAGCGACCGACGGAGTACGCACGATGGCAGGAGATGTTCCGCCAGTGCCATGCGCACTTCGCGAAGCGCGGTAGGCCTGCGGGGTAATCCACATCGATCTCGCCATCGGGCTCGCCCGTTACTCCGCGACACGGAGCCGCTCAGCGAGCCGGCGCGAGCCCCTCATGGGCCTCCGCCACCTCCTCGTCGCCTGCCTTCGCCGCCGCCGCGTCGTGGTCCGCTGCCGCCGCCCCGCCGTCATCCGCTGCTGCCGCCTCGTTTTCATCGCCCGCTGCCGCAGCGAGCGCCGTCTCCTCGGTCGACGGCGCCGCGCCCGTCGGCGGCGGCGAGAGCGTGGTTCCCTTCTCGGTCAGCTGCACGCGGAACCGGAGCAGGAACGACAGCCCCAGCACGCCCGCCACGCCGGGGAGGTCCTCCACGATGGCGAGCTTCACGCTCGGGGCGGAGGCGCCTTCCACCTCCAGCCGGCCGGCGACGGCGAGCTTCGCCTCCTGAAGGCCGCTCGGCGTCCACACCCACAGCACACGCGGCCCGGCGGAGAGGCCGATCCGGTCCGCGAACGCCCTCTGTACAAGCACGTGGCTCACCATCGTATCGACGACGAAGACGCCCTTTTCCTTGCCGTCGATCGCTGCTTCGCTTCGATCCAGGCGGTCCTCCCCACGCGGCAAGAGCGCCTGTCCGGTGACGGCGAGATGCTGGCAGTCGGCCGAGGTGGCGAGCTGGCTCGCCATCTCCGTCACGGTGAAGCCAGACCACCCCACGAGCCGCGTCCCTTCATCGGCATTGTAACGGCGGAGCAGGACGAGCGGCGCGATGCTGTCGCACGGGCGGCGGAGATCCTGATAGACGCGCGCCAGGTGGACGGGCGCCCCCCGCTGGTACGGGCGGAGCGCGATGCATTGCTCGTAGTCGGCGGCCGCCTCCTCGAGCTTCCCCTGGCGCTCCCGCGACTCGGCGCGCCCGCAAAAGGCGTCCCCGTCGGCCGGGTTCTGATCGAGCAGCCGCGTCGCCGCGCGCTCCGCTCCGGAGTACTCTCCGCGGCGGTTGTGGGCGGCGCGGATCTTCCAGAGCACCCTGGGCTCGTGACCGCACGCCGCGAGGAACGCCTCGCTGCGCTCGATCACCTCGCGATCGCGATTGGCGCGACGGAGGAGCTCGGCCAGCGTGAGCATCAGGTCCTCCTCACAGGGGTTCGCCTCCAGCGCGCGCTCGGTCGCGGCGAGGCCCTCCGGCGGCATCCGCACGGCCGCGGCAGCGTGTATGTACGCCGCCGCGACGCCGCCCACCGCCGCGAGCAAGACCGCCGCGACGCCCGCGCTCCTGAGCGCGCGACCGCGCCGGATCGCTCGCTCGCAGCCAGGGCAGGCGACCCCGTGGGAAGCGGAGAAGGAGACACACACGTGGCAGACGGGAGCGCCGCAGCGCGCGCACTCCTCCGTCGAGGGGGCGAGACCATGAAAGCGGCAGCGCGGGCCTTCCTCGATACGAGTGCGATACGTCACCCTCATAAACTAGCATTGCTGGGGGAAGTCGGACGGGGAAGCGAACCGCCATGATGCATAGATGCCTACAGCACCCAGCTGCCGACGCCGCGGAGCGACACCAGCGCGCCGACCGGCGGCGACCTGTACGCGACCCCGACGCCATCCACCGAGAAATCATTGCGCCGGAGAGGCACCAGCGCGGCGGCGCCGACGTCGAAGCCGAGCGGACCTGCCAGGCTCGCCAGCGACAGTTCGAACGGTATCGCCAGCCACGTCTTCTCGACGGCGTCGTTCCGCGTGAAGCCGCTCGCCGCCGCCTTCAGCCGGCCAGCGTGAACGCCGGAGCACACGTCGAAGCGCAGCACCCCAACGCCCGCGGCCGCGAAGCAGGCGCGCACGACACCGCCGAACATCGTCTCGCGGAGCTCGCCCGGCCCGAGCTCCAGCGTCTGCGGGACGAGCCAGAGCGCGCCGATCGCCGCTCGAAATCGCGCACCGCCGATGCCGAGCTCGGTGGAGAGCGCGGGCGCGAAGGGACGCACCACGCCGAACAGGCCGGCAGCGCCCGCCGCCAGCGTGAGCCGCGTGGCGCCACGTTCGGACGTCGGCGCCTCGCGCTCGCCGCCGCCGGCGCCCGCTGGCGCGGGCCGCGCGACAAGCGGCCGCTCCGCCGAGGCGCTGGGCGAAGGCGCCGGCGCTGGAGGCGCAGGCGGCGGCGCGTCGCGCGCCTCGGCCCCGGGCCCCTGCGGGGACGACGCCTGCCCGTCGGAGTCGAGCAGCAGCGCGAGCGTCACCGCCGTCGCCTGCTCGAGCCCGGCGCAGCTGCGGCTGCGATCGCGCAGCTCGCGCGCGCCGCTCCCGCTGCGGATGGACGCGCGGAAGCCGTCGGCCTCCCGGGTGAACTCGACGACGTAGGCGCCGCTCGCACCCGTCTCCGGCCGACCGCGCAGCTGCTCGACGCGCTCGATGAGGCGCGCCGCGTCCGGGCAGCTCTCGGCGCCAGCGCCGCGCGTCACGCTCAGGAACGGCTCGGTCTGCGCCGTGGCGGTCCCCGAAGCCGCCAGCATCGCACCAAGAACCACGGGAAAAGCGCGACGCCTCCGCATGGGGACGACGCGAGGGTAACCGCCGCGCGGAGCACGCGCATTTTTTTGTGATCGTCTCGGGCCGGCGTCCCCACTAGGGGACCGAGTGGTATCGTCCCTGCACAATTCCGCGCTCGAGCTTGCGGCGTCGGCTCGTCTCGTTCGCTGACAGGTCACCGGGACGTGACGGCATGAGCACACCGGACCCCGAGTTTCGAGCCCTGTACGACGCGCACTTCAACTTCGTCTGGTGCTCGCTCAGGCGCCTCGGGGTGCGGGAGGCGGACGTGCTCGACCTGGCGCAGAAGGTGTTCTTGACCGCGCACTTCAAGCTTCCCGAGTTCGAGGGTCGATCGCTCCTCACGACATGGCTCTTCGGCATCTGTCAGCGTGTTGCGAGCGACTACCGGCGCTCCGCGCCGTTCCGGCGCGAGGTCACGACGGACGCCGCGGAGATGGACCTCTACGGCGGCGCGTCCGAGGAGCTCGCGCTGAGCGCGGAGTCGCGGCAGCGCGCGCAGGCGGCGGAGGCCATCTTGAACAAGCTGCCGGAGCCGCAGCGCCTCGTGTTCGTCCTGTTCGAGCTCGAGGAGAAGTCGGGCCAGGAGATCGCGGATCTGCTGGGCATTTCCGTGGGCACCGTGCGCTCGCGCCTTCGCCTGGCGCGCGAGACCTTCTCGCGCGAGGTCAAGCGCCTCGCGCTGGTACAGGACACGAGCCGAAAGGAGGCCGTGTGATGGGGGATCCTGAACGGCTGCTGAGCGTCAAGAGCGGAGCGGACTCGCTCGAGCGGGAGCTCCTGGGGAGCGTGCGCCACGTGGGTCCGCCCGAGGGCGCGAAGGAGCGCGCATGGCGCGGTATCGCGGGCCAGCTGGCGGCGGGGACGGCCGTCGGGGCCACGACCGGCGCCAGCGCCGCCGCTGCCACGAAGGCTGGAGTCGGTGGGCTGTTGCCGTCGGCGCTCTCGGTCAAGGCAGCGGCGGTGCTCGTGGGCGGCGGCCTGGTGCTCGGCGCAGGGTACTGGGCCCTCTCCTCCCCCGAGGAGGCGCCTGCGCCGCCCCGCGCGGCGGCCCCGGAGCGCGCGCCTGCGGACGCGCCGCAGGCCCCTGTGGCGCCTTTGGAGGAGCCCAAGGCACTTCCGGAGCCGCCGCTCGATGTACCCACCGAGGTGGAGCCGACCCGGAAGCCGAGCGGACCGAAGCCGACGGAGACCGATCTGCTGCGCGCGGAGAGCGCGTTGCTCACGGAAGCGCGCGCCAAGCTGCGCTCCGGAGACGAGGCGGGAGCCACGGCGCTCCTCGAGCGCCTGCGCGCGCAGTTCCCGAACGGCGTGCTCCGGCAGGAGCGCGAGGTGCTGGCCATCGACGTGCTGGCCGCGCGCGGCAACACGCAGGAGGCGAAGCGGCGCGCTCAGGCGTTCGTCAAGCAGTATCCCAAGAGCCCCCACAGCGCGAAGCTAAGGCGGCTCCTGGATCAGCCGTGAAGCGCTGGTCGGCCGCTCTCATCATGGCGTTCGGCTGCCTTGCGGCCTCCGGGTGTGATGCGGAGATCACGTCGGTCGGGGCCTGGGCTCCTGTCGTGTCCGGATCTTCTTATCTCGAGGCGGAGCTCGGAGAGCTGAGCGGCGGCTTCACCGTGGGTGAAGACAGCCGCGCTTCCGAGGGCCGCTTCATCGCTCCCCCGGCCGGGGTGACCTCGGACGACGCGCCGGGGCTCGCGCGAGCGCGCTACCGCTTCGAGGCGCCGAGCGGGGCAGAGTACCTGATCTGGGGGCGGATCCACGCTCCGGGCGCCCTCAACAACCGCTTCTGGTTCCAGGTGGACAGCGGCCCCTGGTACCTCTGGCGCATCAGCGTCGGCGACATCTGGTTCTGGGACGATTTCCACGACAACACGAGCTATGGCGAGCCGCTCCGCTTCCCCCTCTCGGCCGGAGCTCACGAGCTCGTCCTCGCGAACGCCGTCGAGGGCGTTCAGCTGGATCGGCTGTACTTCACGCCGGACGGCGACGAGCCTCCGGGCAACGACACGCCCTGCGATCCGCCGCATTCGATCGAGGTCGAAGGGGAATGCCTCCCGAGCTGCGGCGCCTTGAAGGGAACCGCGTGCGGCGACGTCCCGTGCGCCGGGCGCGAATTGCTCGAGGCCTACGATTGCTCCGTGTGCTGCAGCATCGAAGGACTGTGAGCCGGCGGCGCTCCCATCGGGTCGGAACTCGGCAACCGTAGACCCACCTCTCCGTACCAATCGAAACGTCCCCCACGTTTCGACGACGAAAAAGGTGATCGCGCCCGAGCGGGTCTCCCACCGAGCCGGAGTAGCCAACAGCCTCGAGCGGAGCCCTGAATGACTACATCATCGATTGAACAATTCAAGTCCCACGGAAGCGTGGGCCTGCTCGTCGTGGCGCTCGCGCTGTCGGCGTGCATCGGCAACCTGGGCAGCGAAGACGGCCAATCGCCCGCGGAGGGCACGAACGGCACGAGCGGCAGCTCGAGCAGCGGAGGTTCGGGCTCGGGGTCGGCGGGCCCCGGCGAGCCATTGAGGTGTGACACGAGCACCGTCGATCCTGGGCCTTCGCCGATGCGGCTGCTCTCGCGGGAGCAGTACATGAACACCGTGCGCGATCTCGTCGGCGACGTGCCCGGCCTCGATGCGGCGCTCGGCCCCGCCATGGAGGCATCGGCGTTCGGCCTCTTGCAGCCGGACGTGACGCAGGTCGAGCTCGAGCATTTCCAGGCCGCGGCAGACGCCATCGCCGCGGCCGTCGTCGGCAATCGGGCGGCGCTCGACGAGATCGCGCCTTGCGAGGCCGGAGCCGAGCCGAGCGAGTGCGCGCGCCAGCTGGTCGTGGGCTTCGGCGCCCGCGCCTACCGCGCGCCGATCACGGACGCGGCGGACATCGAGCGACACCTGCAGCTCTTCGACGTGGGCGCTGAGACGAGCTACGAGCACGGGATCGAGCTCCTGCTCCGCGGCATGCTGCAATCGCCGCGCTTCCTGTACCGCGTCGAGATCGGCACCTCGGAGAAGGTGAGCGATCGCGCCGTGAAGCTCTCCCCGCACGAGGTGGCCGCCCGCCTCTCGTACATGCTGTGGGGCACCCTGCCGGACGCCAGGCTGAACGAGGCCATCGAAGACGGCAGCCTGACCACGAAGGAGGGCGTCGCGGCGCAGCTCGGCTGGATGCTCGAGGACGAGCGCGGCCAGAAGCTGGTCCATCGCTTCCTCGGCAGCTGGACGCACATGAACGGCCTGAACAGCGTGGTGAAGGACGCGGACGCCTTCCCCGAGTGGCAATCCCGGTCGTTCCGCGAGTCGCTGCGCGGGCAGGCCGACGCCTTCTTCGACCACGTGCTCAACGACGAGGGAGGCAAGCTGAGCGCGCTCCTCACCTCGACGACCGTCTTCTACAACAAGGATCTCGGCGGGTACTACGGCGTCACCGGCGACGACTCCTTCCAGGCCCTGAAGCGCACGGACGGCACCGCCTCGGGCATCCTGACGCTCCCGGCCCTGCTCGCCATCCAGGCGAAGCCCGCAGAGAGCTCGCCCATCTACCGAGGGAAGTTCGTGCGCGAGGCGCTGCTCTGCCAGCAGCTGCCGGCCCCGCCGGCCAACATTCCCAAGCCGCCCGAGGTCGACCCGAGCAGCTCGACCCGAGAGCGGCTATCGCAGCACGAGGTGGATCCGAGCTGCGTCGGCTGCCACCAGCTGCTCGATCCGATCGGCTTCGGCTTCGAGCACTACGACGCGCTCGGCCGCTACCGCGAGCTCGACGGCGGCGAGCCTGTCGACGCGAGCGGCAAGATCATCGCCACCCGCGACATGAACGGCGATTTCGAGGGCGTGACGGAGCTCGGCGAGAGGCTCGCGGGCAGCGCCGAGGTGGAAGAGTGCGTGGCGCGCCAGTGGTTCCGCTTCGCGATCGCCCGCTTCGAACAGGACATGGATGGTTGCTCGATGGAGAGCTTGCTCGAGACCTTCAAGGCCGCCGGCCAGGATCTGAACGCGCTTCCCCGCGCCGTCGTGGAGACGGACGCCTTCCTTTACCGCCGCCCGATCGACGCGCACACGAAGGAGATGCCATGAACCGAAGAGGCCCGATCGATCTCCGCACCCAGATCAGCCGCCGCAAGCTGCTGGGCGGGCTCGGCGCCCTGACCGTCGCGCTCACGAGCCCCGTCTGGCGGAGCGCCACGGTGTTTGGACAGGACGCCAAGCAGCCGGGCGCCAGGCGCTTCATCGGCATCTTCTCGGCGAACGGCACCGTGCCGTCGGCGTTCTTCCCATCGGGGGACGCGCACGAGGCGCCGCTCTCGCTCGGCCCGATCCTGGCGCCGCTCGAGGAGCACAAGCAGAGGATGCTGGTGCTCAAGGGCGTGCACATGAACTCGACGGTCGAGGACGAGCTCGGCGTCCCGAGCGAGAACAAGCCCGGCGGCCCGCACATGAAGGGCCCCGGCGCGATGCTCACCGGCGGCTCGCTGCTCGCCGGCAGCTTCACGGGCGCGGGCGGCCCTGCCGGCTGGGCGGATCGCATCTCCGTCGACCAGCACATCGCCAACCGCATCGGCGGCAACAGCCAGTTCCCGTCGCTCGAGTTCGGCGTGCGCATCGAAGGGCAGGAGCCGCTCCGCGTCATCTCGTACCGCGGTCCGAACCAGCCGAACACGGCGGTCGACGATCCATTCCAGATGTACTCGCGCATCTTCGCCAACGCCGCTCTCTCCGAGACGGAGCTGCAGCGGCTGATCGCCGAGCGCCAGAGCGTCCTGGACTTCCTGAAGGACGATATCGGACGCCTGAAGGCGCGCGTCAGCTCCGAGGACAAGGCGCGGCTCGAGGCGCACCTCGGCGGTATCCGCAACATCGAGCAGCGGCTGCAGAGCTCGGCGGTCTCGTGCACGCCGCTCGCGATGCCGGAGAAGTTCGACACGCGAGCGATGGAGAACTATCCGAAGGTCGGCCGGCTGCAGACCGATCTGATGCTGCTCGCGCACATCTGCGGCATGACCCGCGTCTCCACGTTCATGTGGGCCAACGCCGATAGCTGGCAGTACTATCCATGGATCGGCGTGAACGAGGAGCACCACGAGCTCTCCCACGCCGGCGACGACGACGCTGTCGCGAACGAGAAGCTCGTGAAGATCAACGTCTGGCACAGCGAGCAGGTGAAATACATTCTCGACCAGCTGGCGCTCGCCAAGGAAGTGGACGGCAGCTCGGTGCTGGACAACACCCTGCTGCTCTGGGGCAACGAGCTGGGCGTCGGCAACACGCACACGTACAAGGACATCCCCTGGGTGCTCGCGGGCGGCGCGGGCGGCTACTTCAAGATGGGCCGTTACATGAAATACGCCGACCTGCCACACAACAACCTGCTCGTGTCGGTATGCAACGCCATGGGCCTCGACGACGTGACCACCTTCGGCATTCCCGGCGTCTGCACCGGGCCACTGCCGGGCCTCCTGGCCTGATCTCCCCCTTTTCGCCGCGCATCCCCGGGCGCCCCGCGCACGCCGCGAGCGGCGCCAGGATCCGGGTTGCCCCGGGCGGCTTCGGCCACTACGCTCCGACACATTTGGCTTGTGAGGAACCGTGGTCCATGCGCCGGCTCAGTCTGCGTTCTCTGATTTCGTCCTGCTCCTCCTCTCCGCAGCGCCCAAGCTCGGGCTGCCGATCGACGCGGTCCTGCGCGACGCCGCGCTCCCGCCGGAGGCGCTCCGCCAGCGCGGATTGCCGATCTCCCTGAGCGTGGCGCGGCAGATATGGTCCTCCGCCGAGAAGATGAGCGGCAATCCGCTGCTCGGGCTGCACGCCGCGGAGGGGCTCGAGGTCGGCTCGCTCGATCTCCTGGACTACCTGACACGCAGCAGCAGCAGCTTTGGCGCAGCGCTGGAGCGCGTCATCCGCTTCGCTCCGCTGGTCGCCAACGGGGGCGTCCTGAGCCTCGAGGTGACCGGTCGCCGCGCGCATTTCCGCCACGTCTCGCCGGACGGCGTGCCCGCCGTCGCGGATCTCATCGTCACCTTGATGGTGCTCCGGACCCGGGCGTTCTCGGGCGAGCACATCCGCCCTCTGGCGGTGCGCTTCCGGCACCGCCGCGAGCGCGTCGCAGGCGAGTACGAGCGCGTCTTCGACGCGCGGGTCGAGTTCGACGCCCCCTACGACGAGCTGGTCTTCGATCGGGATCTCCTGGAGCTGCCCTTCCATTCCGCCGAGCCGCGCCTCTGTGAGATCCTCGAGGATTGCGCGGCGGCGCGGCTCCAGGCGCTCGGCAAGGCCGCCGGCGGGGCGCCCGCGGCCGCCGCCGGCGCTCCGTCGAGCTTCGTCGTCGACGTCCGGCAGGCCCTCCAGCTCTGCATCGCCCAGGGCAACCCGAACATCGATCGCGTCGCCGAGCACCTCGGCGTGAGCTCGCGGACGCTCCAGCGGCAGCTGCGAGAGCAGGGCACGTCGCACCGCGCCCTCTTGACGGAGGCGCGAACCGAGCTGGCGAACCGCTACCTGGCCTCGTCCAACCCCACGCGACGCGCGCTCGCCGCCGGCCTCGGCTATACGAGCACGCGCTCGGTGTCCCGCGCGCTGCGCCGCCGGTGAGCCGGAGCTCACCGGCGGCCCCGACGGCGACGCCAGGCGCGCGGGGTTCATGTCGGGTCAGCGGCTCACCGCGCCGAGACCGTCGCGCAGCGTCACGGATACCATTGAATCCGAAGCTGCCTGTTGGTCGTCGTGGTCACCTGATAGATAACGTCGTTCGCGGTGCCCGGGAACGGGATCGTGGTCGTCGCGGACCAGCTGTTCGCCGGGGCGCTCTGGGGCGCCCCGCCGTTGGCCGACACGCTGACGCCGTTCAGCGGGACGCCGTCCGTCGGGCTCATCTGCAGCGTCAAGTTCGCCGGCGTCCAGCCGGTCGGGAGGCTCGTCCGATCGATCTGGAAGCAAGAGGTGCCGTTGACCGACGCGACGATCGCCGTGCTCATCGCCCCGAGGCTCTGGCAGGTGGGCGCGGGGTTCTTGTAGAACCCGAACGTGTGCTGCCGCGTGAACATAGGGACGGTGGCGCTGCCGGCGTGGTCCGCGAACACCGTGACCTCGTGGCTCCCCGTCTCGGCGAACTGGCCGATCTTCAGCGAGTAGACGCCGTCGTTGGCCGTCGTGTCGCCGTGCGCGGCGGCGCCGTCGTCATGGAACGACAGGGGCGTGACCGCGCCGCTCGGGCCGGTCATCTCCGCGCTGACCGTGGCGCCCAGGACCGGGCTGCCGAGGTGGCTCACCTCGGCCTCGACGATGAGCGGCGCCGTCCCGACGTTCAGCGTGCTCGGCGTGACCCGGAGCGAGATCGTGTCGGCCAGGGTCGACACAGCGGAGTAGAGGTAGATGGGCTGGTCCGAGGTGTTCGTGGCGCAGAACTGCCAGGACCCCTCCTCGTACGGCTGCGTCAGGTTCAGGGAGAAGCGCTTGAAGTTCTCGGCCGAGAAGAAGGTCAGGTCGGAGCCAGACGTGGCGAAGTTCGTCTCGGAGATCGGGGACGTCGGGTGCGTCGGCGGGGGCTCCAAATGCACCTCCGGCGCGGCCGCTCCGACGAAGATCATCGTGAAATCCACGATCTGCGCCGCCGAGACGAACGCGTCCGCGCACGACGTCGACTGCGGCAGGATCTCCGTCAGCACCTGATCGATCATGCCGCCGTCGCGACAGTCGTTCGCCATGCGGTTGAACGCGCCGATCAGCTCGAGCTGGTCGATCGCGGTGTCGCTGTCGGCGCGCAGGTAGAGCCCGGGCGAGACCCCGTAGTTCGCCGCGATGTCGCTCATCATCGCCTCGTCCGCCCCCGACCCGAGCGCGATCGAGTGGACCTCGTCCACTCGGTTGTAATAGTCCGAATAGAAGTCGCTCGGGGCGGGCGGCGTGTTGTGCTGCCCGTCCGACAGCAGGATGACGCACTCGCGCGCGCTCTTGGTCGGGCTCTCGGCGACCAGCATGTCGAGCGCCTCCTCCAGGCCAGCCCCGATCGAGGTCGACCCGTCCGCGACGAGCGCGTCGACCGCCGTGTCCAGGCCGGACGCCGGCAGCGCCGTCAAGGGGTACGTGATCGACGAGGTGTCGGAGTAGCTCGCCACGCCGAGCAGCTCCGTGAACGACTGCGACGCTGGCACATTGCTCGATACGAGCGTGTTCCAGTAGATCTTGGCCGCCTTCTTCGCGAGCTCGATGCGGTCGCCGTACATGCTGCCGGACCGGTCGATGATCACCACATGGTTCGTGTCCAGCGGGGCGACCTGGGCCAGCGCCGCCGACACCCCCGCCACGCTCGTGAGGAGACCGCCGGCGACGCTTGCGAACATTCTGAATGAGCTTCTCATCTTCTCCAATCCTTCTTGAGTGTCGATCAAAGCCAAAGATCGAGAGCGGGGCGCATCGTCGTGCCTGCGCCCCGCTCCATCGCGCCGGCGTTCAGGGCCTCCGGAACACCACCTCGAGCTTGGGGCGCCGCACGTCGACCGCGTAGTCGCTCGACGTGAACGAGACCTCCCGGTGCTTCACCACCTCGTCCTGGAGCCGCATCATGAAGCCGTGGTTGCTCGAGGGCGCGCTCAGCATGTCCCGCACGAGCTCCGTCACGTCCACGCCCGCGTAATCCTGACCGTCCGACGTGCTCCGCGGCAGGAGCACCTCGTGGAGCGACGTGGTCGTGGGCTGGTTGCCCCAGGTCACGGTGTTCTCCTGCCACGCCGAGGTGACGCGCTGGAGCAGGAAGGCGTTGGAGCCGCCGAGCGTCGCGTGCCCCGGGCCGAGGCCGTTCGAGGTACCCTGGCCGTAGAGGCGCGCAGCGGGATCGGCGTAGAGGCTGAGGCGCGCCCGCTCGATCGTGGAGCCCGCCGGGATGGGCGACAGATCGAAGCGGAGCAGGCCCCGGTTCGCGTATTTTGTGCCGCCAGAGGTCCACAGCCCCGCGGTCAGGTTCGGGGAATTCCCATTGTTGGTCCCGACACCCGAGCCCAGGTTGGTGATCGTCGCATCGACGCCGGCGCTGCCGGGCTGGAGCGTCAGCCGCTCCGGCTCGTTCTCGCAGTGGCCGCCGACGACGAACACGCCGCTCACCGCGTCGCACTGCGCCTCGTAGGTCGGCGTGTGACAGGCGCCGTCGGGCTCCGTACACGAGCCGATGGGCTCTGCCCCGCAGGCGTCGATCTGCGCGCAGGTGTAGCCGCTCAGGAAGTAGCCGCCGGCCTCACGGCAGCTCGCGCTGGAGCTGATGCCGCCCGTGCCGAGGTCGGTGCAGCCCTGGGACTGGCAGCACGCGCCCTTCGTCTCCAGGCGGCAGCTCGACGAGCAGCCGTCGCCGCTCTGCGCATTGCCGTCGTCGCATTGCTCGGACGCCTGCTGCACGCCGTCGCCGCAGCAGCGCTCGACGGTCACGCCCGCGTTCTTCACGACGGAGCACTGGATGATGTCCTCCTCGGGGCCCTGGCACGTCCCGCTCACGCAGGTCTGCCCCGGTCCCGTCGTGCAATCCGCGTCGTCGAGGCACGAGCAAGGCACGGTGTCCTCGGAGTGGTCGTCGAAGCAGGCCTCCACCTCGGCGAGCCACGCCTCGGCCAGGGCGCTCGGGTGCACCAGGTTGGACGCCTCGAGCCCGTTGCTCGTGTCGTACAGCAGCGCGGTCAGATCGAACGTGGGCGTCGGGGTGTTGACGACGGCGCCGCTGAAGGCGCCCACCCGCAGCTGGTTGGCGACGGCGGAGCCCTGCGCGTCGAGGCAGCCCCAGTGCTTGAGCAGGTTGATGTGCGCGTCCTGGCACGGGAAGCTGAGGTTGCCGCGCAAGCCGCTCACAAGTCCGACGTACGTGCAGGTGCCGGTCACGAACTTCTCGGCGAGCGCGTCCTTGTCCTGCAGCCACTCCATCATGGGCCGACCTTCGATGCAGAGGTTCTCCATCGTGGACACCTGCTCTCCCAGGTCGAAGCCGAAGCTGAGGACCTCCTGCACGCCGCCCGTGACGTCCTCCGTGGTGGGGGGCAGCGGGTCCTCCGCGTAGAGCGGCAGCTCGTCCTTGCACCACGCCAGGAAGTCGGCGGTCTCCGACGTGACGGTCGCGTAGCGCTTCACCTGTTCCGGCTGGTAGTTCGTCACCTGGCCGAGCGACGTGCTGTCCCACTGGTACGTCGCCTCGAGCCCGGGCTGGAACTTGGCCTTCTCGACAGAGCCGATATCCCAGGACCGGCGCCAGTCCCAGAGCGTGAACTTCTTCGGCTTCTTGAACAGCTTGACCTCGAGGCCGATGTGAATGCCCGCGTTGAGCGCGGCGATCAGCTCGATCTCGCTCATGCCGTAGGTGGCGATCGCGTGGGCGGGCGCCTCCTGGTTCTTGAGCCCCCAGATCACCTGCTCGGCGAACTGGGCGCCCCCCTGCGGCGCGCACGCTCCGTCAGGCGTGCAGACCTGACCGTAGCCGCAGACGGTGTCCGCGGTGGCAACGTCGTAGTTGCAGCGGCGGGCGCACGCGCCCTCGACGCACGTGCGGCCTGGCTCGCTCGCGCAGGTCGGGTTCGGGTCCGCGCTGCACAGGCAGTCGACGGGCGTTCCGCCGACGGTGCACAGCTTCTTCACCGCGTCGCACGTCTCGCCGCTCGCGCAGTCGGCGTTCGACGCGCAGCCGCACGCGGACTGGAAGCCCGAGTGGAGCGGGTGGCACCCGGGGCCCCTCCACTCGACGACATCGCTCTTTGTCTCGGTCACGCAGCGGTACGCGCCGAAGGTGCCAGGGCACTCGGCCTCCGTGACGTCGTAGGTGACGGCTCCCGGGATCGTCGAGTCGCAGTTGCTCCCGATCTTGCGGACCGTCGAGGGCAGCGTGTCGCTCACGTAGATGTCGCCGGAGGGCAGCACGGCCAGGCCGCCGGGCAGCTCGAGGACGGCGGTCGCGGCCAGGCCGTCTTGCCACACGGTGCCAGGCCCGCCGGCGACCGTGGACGTGGCGCCGAGCGCCGGGTCGAAGCGCCGGATGCGACCGGGCCTGTTGCCCTCGCCGATGAACACGCTTCCAGAGCCGTCGATCGCGAGCGCCTGCGGCGAGGTGAGCCGAGCGGCCGTCCCGACGCCGTCCGCGGAGCCCGCGGTGCCGTTGCCTGCCACGGTGGTGACCATCGAGGTCGCGATCTCGAACCGGCGCAGCGAGTGGTTGAACGCGTCGGCGATGTAGAGGTTGCCGCGCCCGTCGGCGACGATGCCGGACGGCTCCGCGAACCGCGCGGTCGTCCCCACGCCGTCGGCGTTCCCGGACGCGGAGGCCAGGCCGGCGACCGCGATGTTCGCGCCCGTCGCGAGGTCGATCCAGACCAGCGTGCGGTCTCCGCTGTTCGTGACGTACAGGCTGCCTCCGACCACGGCCACGTCACGCGGCGTGCCGACAACGGTGCGGTCGGCGATCGTCGTGACCTGGCCGCTGCTCAGCGTGAGCTTGCGGATCGTGCGGCTGCCGCGATCGGCGATGTAGAGGGCGCCGTTGTGGAGCGTGATGCCCGAGATGGTGTTGAACCGCGCGGCGGTGCCCACGCCGTCGGTGGTGCCCGAGGTCGTCGACCCCGCGATCGTCGTCACCGCGCCGCTCGTCAGGTCGATGCGGCGCACGGCGGTCCGGTCCGCGACGTAGAGCATGCGCGTCGACGCGTCGTAGGCCAGGTCGCCGTTCTGGAGGAAGCGGGCCTGATCGTACGTGCCGTTCACGAGGCCGTGCGACCCCGCCAGGCCGAAGGGCGATGACGCCACGGGGAGGCAGCAGACGCCGTGCTTCTGGCAGCCCGAGATGTCGCGGAGATCGTCGCTGCGCACGTCGGTCGCGCAGGTGCCGTCGCTGTCGCACTCGTCACAGGTCTTGTTCGCGTTCCACTTGGCGGTGAAGCCTTGCTGGAAGGCGGTCTTGAGCAGCTTGGCCTTCTTCTCCTTCATGAAGGTGGAGAACAGCTCGTACGAGAGCTTGCCTGGATTGCACAGCTCCTCGGTGATCCCCGTCCAGTCGTCGATGCAGGCGCGGCCGCCGGTGATGAAGGTGAGGCAGCAGGAGTTGTTCGTGTCGAGCGGGGAGCAGCCGAGGTTCATCCCGGACTCCTCGACGAAGCGGTTCGAGCAGTACGTCTGATCTTTGTAGTTGAAGACGGGCTTGCACTCGAGCGACTCGTCAGGGTTGCTGTTCACGAGCGCCCGCTCGAGCGAGGTGTTGAGGTCGACCACGCCGCCGGAGCCGCTCGGCTTGAGATCCACGGAGAAGCCGATGCTCGCCTCCACGCCGACCTTCAGCCGCTTGCCGAGCGGCACGCCGAGGAAGAGCTTCGCGCCGATCTCCGGGCGCACCGAGACCTCCGTCCCCGCCTCGCCCGTCACGTCCGGCGCCTGGAACGGGTGCATGTTGCGATCGAAATCGACGTTCTCGATCTTGTGGTTCGTGTGCTTGTTGAGCGCCTCCTGCAGGCGCTTGCGCATGAAATAGGCCTCGTCGTACCACTTGACCCCGGCGCCGAGCTTGAAATACGGGATGAGGAACGCGCCGGGGACCGGGGGGAGCGGGATCTTCGTCAGCTCCTTCTCGATCGGCTTCATCTGCAGATCCAGGTTGAGCGCCGCGGCCATGACGGCGGCGGAGCGCCCTTCCCAGTCCTCGACCGGCTCCGCCGCATCCCTGGGCCATGTGGCCGGGCTCGGAGCGCCGGCCGGCGTGTAGTCCGCCGTGTAAGAGAACGGCATGTAGGTCCCGATGAGGAACTCCTGCGGAGACACCCGGCCGTCGTGGTCGGTGTCGAGCGATTCGGTCTGATCCTCGTCCGCCAGGTAGAAGACCCCGTTCTTCTTGGCGGCGGAGAGGCTCAAGCCCCCGCCGCCCGAGTGGCCGAAGGCCGGGATGCCGAGGGGGGCTTCGCGGTTGAACCACTTGTAGCCGTCGAGCTGCATGTCGAACTCCATCCCCGGGAGGATGCTCAGCGTCTTGCCGAACGCCGTCACGGCGAAGCCGCCGGTGCGCATCTGGGCGCGCCGCTCCTCGCTCAGGTTATGCGACTCGTAGCGGCCGCCGATGCCCCACTTGCCGTCGCCGCTCTCGACCATCGTGGCGTACGCGCCGTGTCCCGCCCAGGGGATGCACATGTGCAGATCGGGCCGCTGCTCGGAGTAGCTGCCGAGGTGGTAGCCCTCGGTGTAGAGGTCGATATAACACTGGATCTTCGCGAGCAGCTCCGTGGCGTTCTCGAGCTCGCCGCCGACCTGCTCCAGGAAGTCGGCGAAGCGCCCGTCGGAGATCTCACCGGCGATCTTGTCGAGCCACTTGACGGTGGAGAAGGCCCATTTGAACTTGCCCGCTTCGGTCTGCTGGAAGTCGTTGGCGAGCCAGACGAGCACCCCGGTGCTGCAGGTGTTCGTCGGCGTCGTGACCGGATCGCAGAAGTCGGAGCACTCCTCGTAGGTCGTCTTGCTCTTCTGGATGACGTCCGTGCACCCGGCGACCACGCGCTGTGTGCAGACGCACTTGCCCTTGTCCGCGTCTGCGACGGTCTCCGTCTCGGCGGCGTTGATGGCCTCGGACGTCTTGTTGACGATCGACGAGAGGAGCTGCATCGACTGCAGGACGTGGAAGTTCGTCGTGATGTTCTGGAGATCCGCGCCCTTCGAGTTGGGGCTCTCCGGCATCTTGCCGAGCTGGTTCGGGTCGCACGCCTTGACCTTGAACTCGACGCCGGAGCCTCCGCCGGCCCCGCTCGAGCCGCTGGCGCTGCTCGACGCGCTGCTGGAGCTGGCGCTGCTCGACGCGCTCGCGGCGCCCGAGCCGGTCTCGAACTCGTCGAACACGGCGGCCGGCCGATCGGGCTGCTGGGACCACCTCGGCCAGCTCGGGGCGCCGCTCTGGCAGCCCACGTCGTCCGCGGAGCAGAGCGCTTGTTGCACGCTTCCGATGGGCTCGCTCGGCTCGCTCGGCTCGTCGGCGCCGCCCGCGCAGGCCGGTGCGACGATGCCCAGGCAGAGGAGGAGCGGGAGGCGCCCCGCGCGCCTCGAATGCACGAGGGCGTCTCGTGGTTGAATGAGCCGACGTATCAGCATGGACCTGAGAACTGTCATTGAATCAACCCCGACGGCCTGGTCGGCCGAGATGAGCGGACGTGACGCGGTCGGCCGCCGTGCCCGCTCGCGGAGCGGCTCGCGGTCTCCCATCGTTGCGTGGAGTAGCTGCCTCTGGAGCGGCGGCGAAGGCGACAAAACGCGCCAGGCGCTGACAAAACCCGCCACGCGCTGCGCAGGCGCGGTGCACCGCTTGAAAATGCGGTGGAAACTACCCCAGATAACCAGGCGTCCTCAGCGCCTGGAACCCCCACGACCCTCGGACCGCGACACCCATGACCTGCCCTGACGATCGCCTGACACCTGCTCTATCGACTCGCCCCGGCCCGGCGCCCCGAGAGCGCCGCCGGCGCTGGCCGCGCCCCTTCGCGACCGCGGCCCTCGCCGCCCTCGCCCTCATGACGTCCGCGTGCGACCCGGGAACGCCCTCGCCTGCCGGCGAGCAGGGCGAGACGGACGATCTCGCGCTCTCTGCCTCGCTCGGCCTCTCCGCCGGCGCCGCGGCGGCAGACGGCGCCGCGGCGGCGCTCCCCGTCCCCTCCGCGGCGGCGCTCGGCGGAGCCCCGGTGAGCGGGTTCGCGGATCTGCACTTCCACATGATGTCGGAGGAGGCGTTCGGGGGTGGATGGCTCCACGGCAAACACGACGGCGCCGGCGCGCTGGACGATTGCGACGGCGGCAGCCCAGGGAGCGATCACGGCCGCGTTCGACAGGATCTCAGCGCGCTCCTTGACCGGTGCCCTCAGTCGACGATGCTCGATTTCGCCAGCAGCGGCGCGCTTTCCGCGCTGCTCGGCCTGGGGGGCGGCGTCCTCGGCTCGGAGGTGATCGGCCAGACGGAGGGGACGAGCGGCGACACAGGGCTCCACCTCGGGCGAAAGCGCTTCTCCGAGGGGTGGCCGCGCTGGAACACCATCGCTCACCAGCAGGGCCATGTGAGCTGGCTGCGCGCGGCGCACGATCGCGGGCTGAGCCTCATCGTCATGTCGGCGGTGAGCTACGACTGGCTCTGCTCGATCCTGCCGGAGCAGAACCGGCAGCGGGCCTGCGACGAGATGGTGGATGTCGATCTCCAGATCCAGATGACCCGCGCGCTGGCCGCGCGAAACGCCGGCTGGATGGAGATCGCGCTCTCGCCGGCGCACGCCCGGCAGATCATCGGCGCGGGCAAGCTGGCGGTGGTGCTGTCCATCGAGGCCAGCCACCTGTTCGGCCGAGACGTCGACGCGGCGAAGATGCGCGCGCAGCTCGCCAAGTACCACGCCCTGGGGGTCCGGACGCTCCAGCCGGTGCACCAGGTCGACAACGCCTTCGGCGGGGCGGCGCTGCACAACCCGATCTTCCAGTTCGCGCAGTACACAGAGAGCTGCTTCATCGACACCGACTGCGGCGCCACCCTCGCGGGGGTCACGCTGGGCATGGATGTCGACGCGAGCTGCCGCAACATGCGCGGGCTGACGCCCCTCGGCGAGGCGCTCGTCGGCGAGATGATGGACCGGGGGATGCTGCTCGACGTCGCGCACCTCTCGGAGCGCGGCGTCGATCGGGTGTTCCAGCTGGCGCGGGCGCGCGACTATTATCCGATCTACATCTCCCACGGTCACTTCCGGGAGATCATGGCCCCGGCGGTGGCCGAAAAGGAGAAGTCCACGCCGGCGCGGGTGATCCGGATGCTCCGGCAGACGGGCGGCATCTTCGGCCTGCGCACCGCGCACGACGAGACCCGGCAGTACAGCCGCAGCTCGGTCGAGAACAGCTGCCAGGGCTCGTCCCGCTCCTTCGCGCAGGCCTACGAGTACGGGCGGCTCGGCCTGAAGGTCCCCATGGCCTTCGGGGCCGATCTCAACGGCTTCATCCAGCAGACCCGGCCGCGCTTCGGCGAGGACGGCGCCTGCTCGGCGGCGTTCCAGGCAGAGGCCGATTGCCAGGCCTGGGAGCAGCGCGCGCAGGGGCCCGGCCCCCTGGGGACGGAGTTCGACGAGAAGGGACTGGCCCACGAGGGGATGCTGCCCGACCTCCTGGCCGACCTGGATCGCCTGGGCGTGGACACGACCGGCCTGAGATCCTCGACGGAGTCCTTCCTCCGCATGTGGGAGCGCGCCCAGGGGCCGCGGGCCGGGATGGCCGATCCCGCCGCCGATCTCGACGAGACCGGCATCGCGCCCTTCGTGGCGGCGGAGGAGCGGGAGCTCGCCTATCCCACGAAGTGCGGTGCGGCCTACTGCCCTGGATTTCAGGTGCTGGGCGGGCGATGCCGGTTCGATGACGAGTGCGCGAGCGGCCAGTGCACTGCCGTCGCCTGCAACGCGATCCCGGGGCGCTGCGTCTGCAACGACGACGCCGATTGCGGCAGCGGCCTCCGCTGCGCGCTCAAGACACCTGGAGTCGGCGGCGACAACGCCTGCGAGCCGAAGAAGGCCGAGCATCAGCTGTGCACGCGCGACAGCGAGTGCGCCTCCGGCCGCTGCGGCGGGCTGATCGCCGGCGCGGGCTTCTGTTACACGCCCGGATCGAAGAGCATCGGCCAGGGCTGCCGTGTGAACGAGGAATGCCCCAGCAACCGCTGCGGCGATCTCACCCAGACCTGCCTCTGCCGCTCCGACGCGCACTGCGCGGCGAGCCAGTTCTGCGGGTGGGGTACCAACGAGGGTGAGTGCGTCGGCAAGCGCGGCCGGGGGGCGGCGTGCACGAAGGACAACCAGTGCGCGTCCGGGAACTGCAGGTTCCTCTTCTGTCGCTGACGCGCCACGCGACACGCCAGACGTCGCCAATCTCACTTGCCGGGAGGCAGGTCGATCGCCGGCGCCCGACTGACCGCGACGGGAGCGATGACGCGTGGACCTGCCCCTCGTCAACGAGCGCCCGCACACCTTCTTCAATGCCTCTCCGTCGCTGAGGCGCTGGTTCTGCGGGACAGAACCGTATGCGGCCGCGGGAGAACCCCGACGTTCGCGCCGGGGCTGGAAGTCGCGGACGGATCCCGTCCAGCCGGAGCGAGCGCACGCCGCGCGGCTCGGCCTGGACAACAATCCTCGTGTACCACCGTCTTACCATTCACCACCGTTTTCTATTGCCACATTCCGGGTTCGGCCTATATTCCACGCCAATCAACTTTCCTACCATCCGCCGCGCAGCGCCCTCGGCGTGCTGCAGCGCTTACGCTTCTCAAGCCCAGGACGCTCGTCCATCATCGCTTCGCTGCATTGGCCAGGGAGCGCCGCTCCGCCGATCGGAGAGGCCGGATCACGCCTTGAGGAGCCAGGCAGCGCAGGCACGCTGGACGAGCAGCGCGCGTCGACACTGTTCCATTCGTTCGAGGGGGGGAGACATGGATGTTCGTGACATTTACGGCGCGGGAGGCCGCGACCTTGGCCGGGCGGGGCTTCCATGGAAGCTCGGGATTGCGCACGTTGTGAGCAGCTTGAAGGCCGGCGACGCCGAGCAGGTGGTCGTCGATCTGGCGGCGCTCCAGCGCGCTGCGGGCCATGACGTGACCGTGATCGCCATCGCCGACGATCCGGATGGCCCGCGGGCGGAGCAGCTGCGGCGGCGCGGCGTCGATGTGCAGCTCTTGCCGAAGCGCCGCGGCTTCGACGTGAGCATGACCGCCCGGCTCGTCGCGCTCTTCAGGGCGAGAGGTATCTCGCTCGTCCATGCGCACAACCAGCAGCCGCTCATCTATGCCGCGCCCGCGGGCTGGCTGCACCGCGTCCCGGTCGTCCACACGAAGCACGGCGTCTCGGACGACCTGCAAAGCCGGCGATGGCTGCGCAGCGCCGCCGCCGCGTTCGTCGACGCCCACGTCGCGGTCTCGCGGCCGACGGCCGACATGCTGGTCAACCAGGGCCAGGTCAGCGCCGAGAAGCTGCACGTCGTCGCCAGCGGCCTCGACCTGTCGCGGTTCGCGCCCGATCCGGTGGCCAGGGCCCGTGTCAGGGCCGAGCTCGGCATCTCGCAGCAAGCCTGGGTGCTCGGGAGCGTGGCGTGCCTCTCTGCCGTGAAGAACCACGCATTGCTCCTGCGCGCGGCGGCGCACGCGCTGCCGGAGGACGGGCGGCTGCTCCTCGTCGGAGATGGCCCGGAGCGCGCGCGGCTCGTCGCGCTCGCGCGCGAGCTCGGCCTGTCCGACCGCGCGCTCTTCGTCGGCGGGCGGCACGGCGTGCCCCAGATCCTCGCCGCGCTCGACGCGTTCGCCCTCTGCTCCGTCGCCGAGGGCCTGCCGCTCGCCGTCCTCGAGGCGATGGCCGCCGGGCTCCCCGTCGTCGCGACCGCGGTGGGCGGCGTGCCCACGGCCCTCACCGACGGGTACACGGGCTTCCTCGTGCCTTCCGGGGACGCCGAGGCGCTCGCGGCCAGGCTGACGGAGCTCCGCGACGACCCCGCGCTCGCCGCGCGGATGGGGCGGTACGGCCGGAAGGTCACGCTCCAGCGCTACTCCGCTGCCCGCATGGTCGAGCGCTACATGGACCTCTACGCGTTGCTGCTCGTACGGCAGCTGCACCGCGGCATGCCTGCCGTCCGGCCGAGCGACCTGCTCGCCTATGCGCGGGGCTCATCGTTCTTGCAGCGCGCGCTCGGCGTGGGCGCGGCCGCCGAGGTCCCGGGCCGTGGCTGGGGCGCGCCGCGCGGCGACGCAGCGGCCAGCGCGCGGCGGCGCTCGCCGATCGCGCTGTCGATCTGAGCGGGCGCTCCGACGCAACGGATCGTGTTCCGCCGTCACGTACAAGAGAGCCAGTACACTCCGGGGACGCAAAGCCGGCGGGCGCGGTCTGCGGGGACACGCCTACGACATCAGCAGGTGTTCGAGGAGAATCTTGAACCCGAGCCCGATGAGAACGACCCCCCCAGCGATGTCGAGACGCTTGCCGAGCATCGCCCCGAACCGCCGTCCCGCGAACAGCCCCGCTGCGCTGAGCAGCGCCGTGACGACGCCGATCGTCACGACGGAGATCGCGAACGGGGCGTTCAACATCGGCAGCGTGATGCCCACGGCGAGCGCGTCGATGCTGGTGGCGATCGCCAGCACGAACATCGAGCTCCACGCGAAGGGATCGACCGTGGTCTCGCCCTCGCCGCTGTCGTCGCCGCGGGCTTCCCAGAGCATCTTTCCGCCGAGGAACGCGAGCAGCACGAACGCGATCCAGTGGTCCCACGCTTGCACGCGCGGACCGATCCGCGCTCCGAGCAGCCAGCCGATGACGGGCATCAGGGCCTGAGAGCCGCCGAAGAACCCCGCGACGAGCAGGACGTGGCGCGCTCGAATCGCCGGGACAGACAGCCCCCGTGCCGCCGCGACGGCGGTCGCGTCCATCGCGAGCCCGAGCGCGAGGAGCAAGATCGCGCTGTAACTCACGAGCCCCTCCGCGCGTCGCCGACAGAGAGCGGGTGAACCTCGACAGTTACGTGCTGGAGGCTCGCGATCGGGACGAGCGCGTCGCGGTAGGCGGAAGGCGCCAGGGGGCTCGGCACCGCGACCGAAACGATGCAGGCGCGCGCGCCGGGACCGATGTCCCACAGGTGGAGATCGACGACGCTCGCTCCAGCGAAGGTGGACTCGATTCGATCGCGGATGCGCCGAGCGAGGGACTCGGAAGGGACGACGTCGAGCAGCTGCCTGGCTGCCTGTCGGCAGAGCCCGTAGCTCCACTTCGCGACGACGAGCCCGCCGACGATGCCCATCCCGGCGTCGAGGAACGTCCAGCCAAGGTAGCGCCCACCGAGGAGGGCGAGGATCGCGAGCACGCTGGTCAGCGCGTCCGCGAGGACGTGGAAGTACGCCGCACGCAAGTTGTGGTCGTGCCCGTGGTGGTCGTGGCCATGGGCGTGCTCGTCGTCGTGATCGCCATGGTCGTGATCGTGGTGACCGTGGTGGCCGTGGTCGGGATGGTCGTCGTGCGCCTCGTGATGGTGCTCGTCGGCGTGGAGGAGCTTCACGCTGACGAGGTTGACCGCGAGACCGACGACGGCGACAGGAAGCGCCTCCAAGAAGGCGATCGTCTCGGGATGGAGGAGACGGCGCAGCGACTCGACGACCATGAGGAGCGCGATGAGCGCAAGCACGACAGCGCTCGTGTACCCGGCGAGGGCGTGCACCTTGCCCGTCCCGAAGGAGAACGCGCTCGACCCGGACTGCTTGCGCGCGAACCAGTACGCAAACGCCGCCATGCCGAGCGCGCCCGCATGCGTGGCCATGTGCCAACCGTCGGCCGTGAGCGCGAGCGAGTTCGTCGCATGGCCGACCACGAGCTCCGCCAGCATCATGGCGAAGGTCAGCGCGACGACCCACCGGGTCTTGGTTTCGTGCGAAGCCGCGGCCGCGCCGTGGTCGTGGGCGTGTCGAAGCTGGGCGAGCATGTCGGATCCAGTGGAGTCGCTCATCGTTGCTTCCTTCACTTCACATAGGCGCGGACGATCTGAACCAGCTCCTCCGCGGCCTCCCGCTGAGGTGCCGTTGCGCGCTCCCCGTCGATGACGTGGGTGCGGATGTGCCCTTCGATGAGCTCGCCCACGAGGCCGTTCAGCGCGCCGCGCGCCGAGGTCACCGTCTGCAGGACCTCCGAGCACCCCGCTTCGCCCTCGAGGGCTCGCTCCACCGCTTCGAGCTGCCCGCGGATCCGCCGGACGCGGGCGATGAGCTTCTTTTTGTTCTCGACCGTGTGCACGCATATAGCATAGGGGGGTATACTATCATGGTCAAGCGCCGCGCGCTGGCTCCGCTCGAAGCCCGGCGAGGGTCAGTGCAGGTCTGTCGCCCTCGCCGAGGTCGCTGAGGCCGAACTCCTAGAGGTTCGGCAGGGGGCTCGATCAGGTCCACGAAATGGGCGTGCGCCGGCTTGCGGTTCTCGACGATGGCCCGCAGCTGCCGGCGCTCACGGTCGGCAAGGATGCGCGCCACCTCGACGTTGACGGCGTAGCGGGCGAAGCGGCCGGACGGCCCGAGCACCCGGTCGGTGCCGAGCTCTGACTCGCCGAGCGTGAGCGCGCCCGCGCTTCAACGGCATGTTCGCTCGAGCGGCGCCTCTCGAAGCAAGGACTCCCGCATGGTCGTGACGAAACCGAAATGGCCGGCCTCACCATCGCGCATGCAGGTGCGCTCTCTGCCACGTCGCCAGCTCCCATTTCTTCCAAAATTGGAATTTTTACTCAGCCTATCAACCAGAATGACAGCAGGTAGGTCCAGTGGAACGTTTGGTAGATCCGACCGTGCGAAACCATGCAGGCGTCAATCTCCTCAATATAATTCTATCTATACGCCAATGAATCACGTGCGGAAACGCATGCTCCTCGCGCATGCGAAGGTGCACCGAGAGCTAGAATTGCCGTGATTCCATAGGCTTCTGCGCAGCGGCCTCATCAAATACATGCCGGACCCCGAACTGCGTAACGGCGTACGCTCCGTCCCCGTCCTGAACGGCTCACGACTCAGCAGCCACGTGCCATGTGATGCTTGCGAAATCTTTCCTATTTTTCTTGGAAAGCCAGTTTACATATGGAACAATCCACCACGCTCCTCGGATCACGCGCTATCCGGTGAGCCAAGATGATCGCAGAAGGGAGGGGATCTCTGCGTGATTCAGTCACTGCGGCTTATCTTCATTCTCTGTGCCTGTGAGCTCTTCGTCGTCGCGCCCAGGCCGGTACATGCGCGCGAGTTCAGCGCTGGTGTGAGCGTGGGCGGGATCCAGGTCGGGACCGAGTCCAGGCTCGCGTTGAGCCCGTTCGCCAAGGTGCTCTGGCGAAAGAGCAGCGAGTTCCGCCTCGAACTTCATAACATGTTCAGCATCGTCCCTGGCTCCCGCGTAGGCCTCTACGACCGAACGGCGGTCACGCTCGGGTACGACACGAAGACAGGCAGCGTCAGCCTCGGGCCATCCCTGTCGCTCTACTCGATGCCGGTGTGCGGTGCCGTGCTCTGTAACCGCGTGATGGGGCTCGCTCCAGGCGGGCGCGCACAGTCCGACTGGTACTTCGCTGGGCGCCTGGGGGCATCCACGAGCCTCAACGTGGACTGGGCTGGCGGGAGCAGCCGTGTTCTTCCTGGCAGCGTGGTCGTGATGGTAACTGCTGGGCCTATCTGGAGATTCGGGGGAGAACCGAGATGAACAAGCTGGTTGCTGTTCTATGTTTCGGTCTAGCGGGGTGCAACTTCGATGTCGGGGATTGCTACCTCCGGAGTGAGGGCGAGAGCGGCGCCGGCGGCGTCATCATCACCGCGACAGGGATCGGCGGCTACGGATTCGGCTCGACAGGGTCGGGAGGCTTCGGGCCTGTGCCGCCGCTGGAGCCGCAGGACATGGATCCGCCTTCTCCTCCCGTCTGTAACATCGCGAGCCAGACGCCATGCGAGGAGAAATGCGAGGCGGACTCCGAGTCTGACAATATTCAGTGTGGAAAGATCGAGGATGAAGCGCAGCGGACAGCGTGTCGGGATAGCGCATACGCTAGATACAAGGGCTGTCGAGAGGGCTGCGAGCGGACAAGCAATAAAAGCTGCGATGAGAAGTATCAGGATTGCATGGACCGCGCTCCGTGGCGGTCTTGTGCAAGTCCAAATTCTGGAGACCCAGGCGAGACGAAGTGTCGAACCTGCTATAGACGATGCGAGTCCGGGGATCCACCGTCGCCTAGCTGCAAAAAGTGTCTATTCTGAGATTTCAATGACTATCCACTTTACTACAAATGAGGACATTCGGAAAGCGATCCGGCGCGGGCTTCGCCTTCCTGTGCGTTTCGTGCGCGATAATGTGCTGGAGGGGCCGTGCGCGTCCGATCCCGAAGACCATTGTGAGCGGCGATGCGATTATTGGAAACTTCGGGGGCGGGAAAGGACACGATTTCGTTCGTCGTTTGATGATCTTATCGGCGCAGTGAAGTCGCGTCAGCGAATCGTCGTGTGGACGTCCGGGTTGTGGAGGGATAGGCTGATGCTGTGGGCGCTCTGCGCGTGGAGGCTCCGCCATCGGCCCGAGCACCCGGATCTCGACATCGTCGTCCTGGGAGATGCGCCGGAGGACGGGTTTAGCCGTGGATTCGTCCACGTGAAGCCGGCTGACGCTCGCCGCGGTCTGGACGACGCGCGCGCTCTACCTCGGACGCGCGTCCAGCACATGGCGCGCTCCTGGCGAAAGCTATCCGGTCGGTCTCCGGTGCTGGCCACCGAGGGTGGGCGCGCAGATCGAGTGCGGAAGGATCTTGTAGAGCTGGGCACCCACCAAGCTGCATTCTTTCCTCGGGTGGACGGTCGCGCGCTCACCCTATCTTGGGTTGACGAGCTCTTGTTCGCGTGTCTCGATAAAGACTGGTTGACGCCAGCGGACGTATTTATGCACCGTTCGTCGGCTGGCGAAGAGCTGCGTAATGGTTGGGGGGTGCGCATCGGCGATTGCTTTCTCGCCATGCGGCTGCGCCAGTGGGCCGAGCACCGTGGGCCTGAGGCCGCGCTGGAGAGTGTGCCCTATAGGACGGACAGACCACCTATGCTAGAGGCTCGCTATAGGTTGACGGCCGTCGGCGAGGAAATGAAGCGACACGGTCTTGCTGAAATCACCCAAGGGCCACCGCTGCCGATGTGGGGCGTCACGGCGTACGACCCAGGGGCTCCTTGGGTCGTGGTGGATGACCGCGGAGGTCAAGCGCGCCTCCAGCGGATCGGAAAGCGCGCCCCACAGGACGCGGGATGACCATCGAGACGCACCGCGCCCATCACGTCCGCTCCGGCAGACAGAGCACAGCGTCCTTCGTCCTTCCAGGCGCTGCTCACCAACGAGCTCGCCGGCGTTCGACGCTCAGCTCCCTCGCACAATGACGAGGACGCAGCGGCGCCAGCCTGTGTTGAGCCTCTCCGCGGCGACGATGCAGGTGGTGCCTTCGGCCGAAGCCAGGCCCGTGGACCCATGATTCTGCCGAGCGCATCGCACACATCATCACACGCCACCAGCATCCACACGCGGCAACGCCGCACGCTTTCGTCCATTTCATAGAAGCGTCCGCGCGCGAGCGAGCGGAAGATGGACGCTTCGAGCAGCGAGCGCCGCTCGAAGCACCACGGTGAACATCGTGGTGTTCACCCCGTTCCCATGGAGGGAAGCGCCTATGCTGGGATGGCTCGGATTTCTCGCGGGCAGCGCCTTCGGCGCGTACGACATCGCCTCGGTCGAGGTCACGCGACCGCATCCATCGCTCGAGAGGGTGGTCTACGAAGTGGAGGCCGGGGACAGCCCCCTCGATCGATTCTCTATCATCCACGTGAGCAGGCGCGGGGCCGGCCGCGGCTGCAGCGAGCCCGTGATCCTCTTCAGCCCCTTCACATTTCCGGGCGAATTCTACGAGATCAGCGAGACCGGGAGGTACGCGAAGTCCGCTGCGGGCGAGCTCGCCATGGCCGGCCACGACGTCTGGCTCGTCGACCAGCGGAGGACCGAGCTCCCGCCGGGCGCGTGCGAGTCCGGCGCGGCCGATTGCAGCGTGATGGCCGACTGGGGCTTCGACACCCTCTCGAACGACGGGCTCTTCGCGCTCTCCCTCGTGCGCTCGCAGAACCCCGGCGCGCGGCCCGTCATCGGAGGATTCTCCGCCGGCGCCAACACGGCCATGGCGCTCGTCAATCGCGCGCCCCGCGCCTTCTCGGGCGTGTTTCTCTACGAGGGCACCTTCTACACCGAGGATCCGGAGATCGCCGCGCACAACGACGCGATCTGCAGCAACCTCGAGGGGGCGCTCGCCGCGGGCTCGACCTACGATCCCAGCATCGCCGTCCTCGGGCTCGCGTTGCGCGGCGCCGCCGCCGATCCCCAGGGCGAGTTCCCCCTGCCCATCTTCCCGCCGGGCACGACCAACCAGCTCGCCATGCTGCTCGTCTTCGGCGCCCCGCCCCCTCCGGGCGCGCTCGCCCCGACGCCCTCGTTCGTGCGCACCGTCGCCGATTTCGAGACCCAGAGCCTCGTGTATAGCGACCAGTCCCGGCTCGAGCTCGTAGGTCCCCTCTTCGACAATTACGGCTCCCTCGCCGCCATCCGCGATCTCGCGTGCGGGCTCTCTGGGCGCGACGCGAGCCATTATTCTAACCTCTCCGCCTTCCGCGGCGACGTGCTCATCTACGTCGAGGGCACCGGCTTCGGCCCCGCCATGTTCGACACCGCCGGCCTCTTCGATCGTGCCGCGTCCGTCACCATCGATCACAACCCCGAGCTCGGCGAAGCGGACGTGTACTTCAACGTCCACTGGAAACGGACCTTCCTCGACCCCTTCACGCGGTGGCTTCGCCGGAAGATCTAGGACGCATTCCGATCAGGGGCGTCAAATTTCCAAAAATAATCGTCCTGTTTTCGCCGTTCTCGCGCCCATCGCACCTCGACATCCCGGAGCTGGAGGGATACACGCGGCCGAGTCATGCAGGTCTCGACGACGCCCATCACGTCGATCTCCGCAAGCGACGTGAACTGGCTGCTCGCCACGGAAGCGGCCAGTCGGCTGCTCTCGGGCGCTGATCTCTTCACCTTGGCGTTCGCGCTCTCGGGCCGGTCGCACCAGGAGCCGCTGACGCTCGACGAGGCGCATGACCTTCTCCTCGCGCACGGCCTTCCACAGGCGCTCGCGGGCAGCGCGCTCATCGAGCGGATGCGCGAATCGACGAGCGCGGATCCAGCGTTCCTTGCCTACAACGCGAGCACGTTCTGCATCGACCGCAACATCGGTATCCCGCGCCGGCTGGGGCAGCTCGTCTTTCGTCACGACGTCCAGCGGCTCCTCCTGGCTCATCGCGCGGAGCGGCCGCCGCCCCCGGAGCGCCCTGTCACCCGCGCTCAGGCCCGCTCACCCGCGCGGGCTCGACGGACCGAAGCGCCCGCTGCGCCGCCACGAAGTCCCCCCACCACCCCGACCCCGGAGCGCCCGGCGCGCGCCCGCGCCGCCGGCCTGCGCGCTACGCCCGCCGCCTCCAGGCCGCCCGCTGCCTCCCGGCCGCCCACCGCCTCCCGGCCGCCCGCCTCCCGGCCGCCCGCCTCCCGGGCGCCCGCCGCCTCCGGCGTGGTGGAGGCGGCGCCCCCGCCCGAACCGGCTCCTCTGCCGGCCCCGCCGCCCAGAAAACCGGCACCGCTCCTGATGTCCGGCCTCGACCGATCCGAGCTGCTCCAGCGGCTCGCGGGCCCGCCGTCCTCGCTCGCAGCGGTGAGCCACGCGCTGCGCGCCCACCTGCTCGCCTCGGCAGAGCAGTTCGAGGAGCTGCTCGCGCTCGCCGCGCTCACCGGCGTCGAGCCGCACCGCTACCAGATCGAGACCGCGCGCCGCGTCCTCCGCGTGTTCCGCGGGCGCGCGCTGCTCGCCGACGAGGTCGGGCTCGGCAAGACGGTCGAGGCGCTGGCGATCCTGCGCGAGTACCAGCTCCGCGGGATGGTCCGGCGGGCGCTCGTCCTGGTCCCCCCTGCGCTCGTCGGCCAGTGGACGGGCGAGCTCGCGGAGAAGGCCGGGATCGCCGCGCGCACGACCGACGACGCCGCGCGCACCGCGGATCCCGAGGCCTTCTGGCGCGATGAGGGCGTGGTCGTCGCGTCGCTCGCCCTCGCGAGGAGCGCGAAGCACGCGCCGCTCGTCCAGGCCGCCTCGTGGGACCTCGTGATCGTCGACGAGGCCCATCACGTCAAGAACCGCACGACCGCGGGGTTCAAGCTGGTCGACGGCCTGCACAGCCGGTTCCTCCTGATGCTCACGGCGACGCCGATCGAGACCGATCTCGAGGAGCTCTACAACCTCGTAACGCTGCTCAAGCCCGGGCAGTTCGCGACCCCGGCGGCCTTCCGCGCGCAGTTCGTCGACCCGAAGGACCCGCTGTCGCCGAAGAACCGGGAGCGGCTGCGCGCCCTGCTCGCCGAGGTGATGGTGCGTAATACCCGCGCCGACAGCGGCCTCGCGCTGCCGCCCCGTTACGTGAGCACGGCGATCGTCGAGCCGCTCCCGGAGGAGCGCGAGCTCTACGACCGCGTCCTCGCCCTCGTGCGCGCACACGGGGCCGACGCCGGCTCCCGGATGCTGGCCTCCACGCTCCTGCTCGGCGCCGGATCGAGCCCCGCCGCGGTGCGCGGCAGCCTCGAGCGCATGAGCGCGAGCGAGCGGCGCGTCCCCGCGCTGCGCGCCGCGCTCGCCGCCCTCGCGGAGCTCGCGGCCTCGGTCCACGCGTCCCGGAAGGGCCTTGCGCTCGTCGATCTCGCGCGCGCTCACGACGAGCAGATCCTCGTCTTCACCCGGTATCGCGACTCTCTCTCGTACATCGAGGCCGCGCTCCGCGGCGCAGGCGTCGAGCCCGTGGCGTTCCACGGCGGCCTCTCCGCCGCAGACAAGCGCGCGGCGCTCTCTTCGTTCCGCGACGGCCGCGCGCGTGTGCTCGTGTCCACCGACGCCGGCGGCGAGGGGCACAACCTCCATCACTGCCATGTCCTCGTGAACTTCGATCTTCCCTACAACCCCATGCTCATCGAGCAGCGGATCGGGCGATTGCACCGGATGGGCCAGCGAGAGGAGGTGCGCGTCTACAATCTCTGCGCGCGCGGCACCGCCGAGGAGCGTGTCCTCGATCTGCTCGACCGCCGCCTGCACCTGTTCGAGCTGGTCGTGGGCGAGATGGATATGGTCCTTGGCAACATGGCGGACGAGCGCGACCTGGAGGAGCGGATTGTCGCCCTCTACGCGACGTCGCGCTCGGAGGAGGAGATCGCGAGCGGCTTCGACGCCATCGCCGAGGAGCTCGCCGCGGCGCGCGGGCGTTACGAGCAGGTGAAGCGCCTCGACGCCAAGCTCTTTGGAAAGGACTACGAGGCGTGACCGCGGCGCTGGGGATGCCCTCGCCCGCGGAGGGCGCGCTGCCTTCTCCGCTCGATTTCGTTGTCGAGGCGCTCGCGGAGGCCGGAGCGCTCGCCGAGCGGGACGACGCGCGGGCGGTAGCGCTCCTGCCGGCGCAGCTCGCGGCCGAGATCGAGGTCCCGGAGGAGTGCGCCCTCGCGCTCTACCCCGATCGGGACGGGGACGTCGCGTGCGGCCTTGGCTCGACGCTGCTAGAGCGATTGATCGCGAGGGCGCGCGGGCGGCCCGTGTCCACCTCGGTGCGGCTCGCCGCGGATCCGCCGCGTCCTGCCCACGTGCGGGCCGCCGCGGACCGCTTCGCGCTGCGCAACGGGCTCTGTGAGCCCGGCCAGATCTCCGCGGGCACGGCGGTCTACATCGCTGCCAGCGTCGCTCATGGTGTCGAGGCCGACGACCGGCGCGAGGGGCTCGTGCGGGTCGTGCTGAACGCGCATGACGGCGGCGAGCCGGACGCTGCGGTGGGCGCGCACCTGGATCTCGCCTGGCCGAGCGCCCTCGTGCTCCCGAGCGCCCTGCCCCTCTCGACGGACGATCGCACGGCGGACTGGATCGCGCTCCGCGCCGAGCGGGCGGTGCGCGCTGCGGTGCAACCGCTGCTCGGCGAGGTCGAGCGCAGGCACGCGCGGGATCACGATCGTATCGTGTCGTATTTCGCGGACCTGATCGCCGAGGCGCGGGCGCCGCGGCGGCGCGCGGATCCGAAGGCGGTCGAGGCCAAGGTCGCGCACCTCGTCGCCGAGCGGAACGCGAAGCTCGAGGCCTTGCCCGCGCGGTTCGCTGCGAAGGTGACGTGCTCGGTCGCCGCGCTGGTGAGCGCCGAGGTGCCGGCGGCGCTCGTGAACATGCGTCTCCGGCGGCGCAAGGAGTCGCGGGACATCGTCGTGCGGCTTCCGGCGGGCGCCTCGAGCCTGGACAGGCTCACGTGCGAGGCGTGCGCCGCGGCGACGGCGCGGCCGGCGGCGTGCGACGATCGGATGCACCTGCTCTGCGAGGCGTGCGCGCCGAACGCGCAGGGCAGGATCGCGTGCCCGGCGTGCGCGAAGCGGCGCTGAGGACCTGTCCAGCCGCCGTCGCCGAACCGCTCCACGGTTGCCCCGAACTGCTCCGCGGTTCCCTTTTCGGTCTCCGATCCCAGGTGGCCCTGGCGACGGTGCCCTTTTCGCTTCGGTCCCCTGGTGATTCCCGGACTAGCCAGCGGGCGCGTCGAGCACGGGGAACTCCTTCACGGAGCGACCGCCCGCCTGCTCGACCGTCAATTCGCTCTCCACGTAGAGGACCTGGAGCCTGCTCGGCCCAAGGTTCTGGACGAAGACGACGTTGCCGTTGGGCTGGTAGGTGTCGGTGTGGCCCGTCTGGATGACGACGTCGGTCCAGACACCGACGTTGAGAATGGTGATGTTGTAGGTGGTCGCGCCGCCTCCGGGGTTGCCGGTGTTGTAGACGTGCATCGTCCCGGGGATGGGGCCGAGCTTGTAGATGACCTGATTGGGCGGGATATTGACGACGGCCATGGTTGTCTCCTGTCTTGTATAAAGGCACGACGAACAGGTCGTGCCGGTGCAACACGCGATGGCAGTGAATAGCAACGAATAGCAACGTCAATGCCAAGACATCGTCCTTCAGGGGCTCCGGACGACGAGCAGGGCGAGGATGTCCGCGCCGGCCGACACGGCCATGGCCCACGGCTCGGAGCCCCAGCTCCACCCCTCATTGATCTCGAACGCGAGCCGGCGGGTGCTCTCTTGGCCCAGCTCCACGAGCACGCCTGGCCCCGGCGACGTGGTGGCCGGGTCGCCGGGGCGGAGCCTCGACGCCGCGACGACGAGGAGCACCGTCTCCATGGGGTAGAAGACCTGGCGGGTCTTGCCATAGAGCGGAAAGGAGGCGATGGGCGCGGCGGTCTCGCCGAGGCGCTGCGCGAGGCCACAGGTGAACGGCGTCGACGTATCGTTCTGTATCGAAACGGCGTTCGCCGGTCCCCCGAGGAGCACGACCCCGGTGCCCGTCGGCTCCTGCACGTAGAGCGCCTGTCCAGGCTCGATGTCGTACGAGGCCGAGGCGTCCACCCGGGCAGACGGCAGGAGCGTGCGGGTCGCGGTGTAGGCCCGATAAAGCGCCGCCCACGACAGGGTCGTTGTGAGCGAGTAGGTCCTCGATTGGAACCACACGAGCGGCACGCCGGCGGCGTCCTCCGCGCCCACCGCTTTGAAGGCGTACAGCGAAATCGCCGAGGCGGCGAGCGCGCTCGCCGTCTCGGCGCTCATGGAGACGATCAGCCGTCTCTCGGTCGGCGCTGAGGGGAAAGTGGGCGGAGCGGCTTCGTCGACGCGCGCGGCCTTCGATGTCGCCGCGCCTGGCCGCTCGTCGAGCGTCCTGAGACCCGTGCCGCACGTGAGGGACAGCAACGACGCGGCGACGAGCGCTGCCTGTCCACGAAGAGGTCGTCGCATGAGGCCTCCTTGCCGCGTCGCGCTCGTCGCCCGACCGCGGAGGGTGAACCGGCAGCCGGTCGCCCCGCGGGCGCCACGTCAGGCCTGGATCAGGCCGCCATTGCTGCGGGAGGCGTGGCGCGCCTCCTGCGCCGGCGCGTGGGCGCTTTGCGCCGCGAGGATCCTTCGGTTCAGGCTGGCGGACGACTGGAGCAGGAGCGGCGCGAGGTTGGCGCCCGCGGGGACGAGCTGTACGTTCGGGTTGCCGCTGGAGTTCCAGCCTGTGTTGATGTCGAAGCTCAACGAGACCTCGGGCTCGCTGGTGAGGTTGATCAGGGCGGCCTGGCTGAACGCCTGGAAGATGACCGTCCCCGTGTTCACCGCCGTCGTGGCGAACTCCAGCAAGACGAGCTGGATGGGCGCGAAGACATCCAGCATGTTGCCGTAAAGCGGGAAGGCGCAGAGGGGCGTCGCCACCGGGCTGCCGCTCACCGACTGCACCTGCGAGATGCCGCAGACCATCTGCGTCGTGGTCTGGTTCGCGATCGAGATCGCGTTCTGCGTTCCACCGGTCACGACCGTGCCCGTGCCCGCCGGGCTCGTGACCTGGAGGATGTCGCTGAGGTTCATGTCGTAGGACGCGCTCGCCTTGATCTTGCCGCCGGGAATGATCGCGCTCTGCGAGGTGTACCCCTGATACTGCTCCTCCCACGAGATGGTGGTATCCAGGGAGAAGGTCTTGGTCTGGAACCACACGAGCGGCGCGCCGCCCTGGATGCTCGTCTGCACCCCCTTGAATCCATACAGATAAAATCCGCCCGCCTCCAGGGCGTTGAAGGTGTTCTGGTCCATCGCAATGTTGATCTGATAGGGCGTGGCCATGGCGATGCTCTCCTCTCCGAGAAATCCGCGTACATTCGCGTGGACCCGCCGGCGCCGCGCATCGACGCACGTCATGGGATCCGGGCGATGCTGCGTCCAGAATTGCAACCAGAATGCCAATCGAAAACCCAGCCTCACGGACGCGGGACCGGAAGAATGGGCAACACTTTGCCCGGCGGCCCCTCCCCTGAAGGCAACACTTTGCCACGGCAACAACTTGCCCTCGCCCCCGAGACAACCATTGACGTCCGACGTGAGGCGAGCGACATCGGCGCTCGAATGAAAGCCGCCGTGCTCCCCGAGCGGCCCCTACCGAATCAAGAGCGTCCTCGGCCAGGGGCCATGGGCGTCAGGGCCGTGAGCGCCGGGGTGGGGGGGTGTGCGCGGCAGCGCGCGGGGGGCGCGCTGGAGCACCGAACGAGGTGCCATAAGGTCCCAGCAGGCTCCACGTCCCAGGCGCGCCTTATGTGGCGCGCAACAAAACGTCTCAAAGGGCAAGGCCCGAAGTGAGACATGCCGGGCGGTGTCTCATGCGCAAGCTCCCCCGCCCCCGTCTTGGCGGATGGCCAGCGCCCCCCGCGCGCTGCCGCGCACACCCCCACCCCGGCGCGTCCCCCCGGATCCCCCGTCTCTCCCTCACTCACTCGTCCCGGGACCAGGGCATGAACCCGGTCTCCCTCACTCACTCGTCCCGGGACCAGGGCATGAACCCGGTCGCCAGGCACTTCACCGCCGCCGCCAGCTCGATCGGCTCGATCGGCTTGGGCACGTGCATCTGGTACCCGGCCGCGAGCGCCCGCACCCGGTCCTCGGTCCGCGCGTACGGCGTCAGCGCCAGCGCCGGCGTGCGCCCCACCTTGCGCGGCAGCAGATCCCGCACCCGCCGGATCAGCGAGTACCCGTCCTCCCCCGGCATCCCGATATCGACGACGAGCAGCGCCGGCTCCGACGTCTCCAGCAGCTTGAGCGCCTCGTTGCTGGACGTCGCCGTGCTGACCTCGGCCCCGCAGCGTCGCAGCACCGCCGAGAGCATCGCCAGCGTATCCGGATCGTCGTCCGCGATGAGCACCCGCACCCCGGTCAGCCGTGGGAACGGGTTGCGCGGATCCGGCGCGATCCCCGCGTTCGTGAGCGCCGTCGCGGTCGCGCCCGTCGAGAGCGGCAGCTGCACCGTGCACGTCGTCCCGCGCCCGGGGCCGGCGCTCGTCACGCGCACCATGCCGCCGTGCAGCCCGACGATGTGCCGCACGATCGACAGCCCGAGCCCGAGGCCCCCGTGCCGGCGCGCGCCGCTGTTGTCCTCCTGCCGGAACCGCTCGAAGACGTGCGGGAGCGAGTCCGCCGAGATGCCCTCGCCGTCGTCGATCACCCTGACCTCGGCGAACCGCTCGTCCTGCGAGAGCTGCACCTGCACGAGCCCGCCGGGGCGCGCGAATTTCACCGCGTTCGAGAGCAGGTGCCACACGACCTGCTGCAGCCGCGCAGGGTCGCCCTCGACGAACACGCCCTCCGGATCGAGCCTCGTCTCGATCGCCACGCCCTTGCCCGCGGCCGACGGGAGGATCGACTCGACCGCCGTCTGCACCGGCAGCGTCAGCTCCACCGCGAGCCGCTCGATCTTCAGCGTGCCCGTCACGACCTGCGACGCGTCGAGCAGCTCGTCGATGAGCGTCACCTGGTGCTCGGCGTTGCGCTCGACCGCCGACAGCGCCCGCGTCTCCGCGACCCGATCGAGCGAGCCCGCCTGCATCATCCTCGCCCAGCCGAGGATCGCGTTGAGCGGCGTCCGCAGCTCGTGCGACACCGTCCCGAGGAACTCGTCCTTCAGCCGGTTGGCGTCCTGCACCTCGCGGTAGAGGCGCGCGTTGTCGAGCGCCAGCGCGGCCCGGTGCGCCACCTCCTCCGCGAAGGCCACGTCGGACCGCTCGAAGAACCGGCCCGACTCCGACGACACGAGCGAGATCGCGCCGAGGATCCGCCCGCGCGCCCGGAGCGCCACCACGAGGTACGACAGCGGCGCGAGCGTCCGGTTGGCCGTGGCCTCCTCGCTCGTCATCGCCTCGTGCAGCAGCACGTCCCCGCGGACGTCCGCGTAGAGCTCCGACCGGCCCGTGCGCAGCACGCGCGCCACGGGGCCCGGCTCGCCGTCGACCCGGCTCGGGTGGAAGTACCGGAGCAGCGGCTCCTTCAGCGGGCTCACGTGCGCGGCCGCGACGTGGCGCAGCCCGAGGCCGTCGTCGATGTCGACCAGGCAGAAATCGGCGAGCACCGGCAGGACGAGCCGCGCGAGCGACTGG
Source organism: Sorangium sp. So ce124 (assembly GCF_051525235.1). Taxonomy (NCBI): domain Bacteria; kingdom Pseudomonadati; phylum Myxococcota; order Polyangiales; family Polyangiaceae; genus Sorangium; species Sorangium sp. So ce124. Next base: position 810,983 of record NZ_CP150312.1, on the reverse strand, counting down.
AGCGTCGCCGTGAAGTCCAGCGACGCAGCCAGCGCCGTGCTGAGCTCGGCCAGGAACGCGAACCGCCGCGCCGCCTCCTCCGCCTCGGCCCGCGCCGCCTGCACCCGGATCAGCCGGGCGCGCTCCTCCTCGGCCCGCTTGCGATCGGTGATGTCGCGGTGGATGCCGACGAGGAACAGCGGGCGCCCCTCCTGGTCGTGGACCGCGTAGGCCGTGATCTCGATCGGCACCTCGGAGCCGTCGCGCCGGACGCACGGGACCTCGCCGACGAAGGTGCGCGCGTCCTCGATCTGCTGGAGGATCCGGGCCGTGCTCTCCTCGCGGACGTCCTCGCGGTGGAGGAGCGCCATGCTCTTGCCGACGATCTCCTCGGACAGGTAGCCGAAGATCGACTCGGCCTCGCCCATCCAGTACCGGATGTTGCCCTCGACGTCCGTGACGAGGATGGCCTCGGGCATCTGCTTCAGCACCTCGTGCGAGAGGTGCATGGCCTCCTCCGTCTGCAGCGCGGAGAGGCGCGCCCGCTCGAGCGCCTGCGCGCTCTGCTGGACCAGCGCGAGCATGAACGCCCGGTCGTCCTCGGAGAACGACTGCGGCGCCGAGAAGCCGAACCCCACGGCGCCGAGCACGCGCCCCTCGAGGAAGAGCGGGATCGCGGCGTACGCGCGCTCGCCCGTCGCGACGCAGCACGACGCGAAGCCCGGCTCGAACTCGCCGAAGCGCTCCTCCGACTCGAGGAAGATCGGCTGGCGCTCCCGGACCGCGCGCGCGAGCGGCAGCTCCGCGCCGAGGTCGAAGCTCTTGAAGCGCGCGATCTGCGCCTCGAGGTAGCCCGTCGAGCGCACCGTCTCGAGCTCGCCGCCGAGCCCGGCGCGCAGCGCCACCACGCCGGTCATCGCCCCGGCGGCCGCGACGACGTCGCTCGCGAGCACGCGGAGCACCGCGGGCGGCGTGATCGCGTCGGACAGCGCGGCCGTCACCGCGAAGAGCCACGCGGCCCGGTCCGCGCTCCGCTCCGCCGCGTGGCGCGCCTCCTCCGCCTTCCGGTAGAGGTAGGCGTTGTCGAGCGCCAGCGCCACGCGGTGCGCGAGCTCGGCCGCGAGCACGAGGTCGTCCGCGGAGTAGATGCGGTTCGACTCGGACACGCCGAACGACAGCACGCCGAGCTTGCGGCCGCGCGCGATGAGCGGCACCGCCATCGCCGACCGCGTGCCCAGCTGCTCCAGCGCCGCGGCGCGCTCGGCGGCCTCCTCGCTCTTGTCGCGATCGAGCTCGTGCAAGAGCTCGGACTCGCCGCTGTGCAGCACCTTGGCGATGCCGAGGCGCTCCTCGGCGTCGGGCGAGATCGCGCGCAGGAGCCCCTCGCGCTCGGGGTTCACGTGCTTCGCGGCGACCCGGCAGAACCGCTGCCGCGCCGCGCCCGCGTGGCCCGCCCGAGCGGCGCCCGCCCTGTCGGAGTCCGCGGCGGCGCGCTGGCGCCGGGCCGCATAGATGCCCGCCACGGGCGCGGGGTCGAACCCGTCCGCCCCGGCCACGAACGTGGGATCGTTCGACGGCGGCGGCGGCGGCGGCACCGAGCCGACAAGGCCCATGGCGTCCGCGGCGCCACGCTCGATGAGATCGACCGTGCACCAGTCCGCCAGGTAGGGCACCGACAGACGCGCGAGCCGCTCGAGGATCGTATGAGGGTCAAGCGATCCGGTGAGCTGCTCGCTCGCGTCCGCCAGGAACATCAGCTCATTATGGATCGCCCCTCCGCGGGGCGGCTTCAGGACCTGCCATGCCATGGCGGTCTCGCTAGGGTTGCCTTCACGCTCCATGGGGTCGCCGGCGGCCCGCATCGTAGCGAGGGCCGATCGCAGAAGCCAGCGGCGCAGGAGAGAGCGCGGCGGCTAACCGTCGGCGACGAGCCGCGCGCGGGCGCGGTGAACGAGCGCCTGGACGGCGCGGTGCGACTCGTCGCGCACCTCGCCGACGTCCTGGCCTACCGTGGCGATGGGCGCGCCGACCTCGATCGCCACCGGGATACGTCGCGCACGGCTCACCCGGGCCATGTGCGCCGTGAACGACTCGTCGACGTAGGAGGACTCGGCGCCGCCGTACACGAGCCCCACAGGGACGATCTCCGCGCCGACGCGGCAGGCCGCGGTGAAGCCGCCCGCGCGGAACGGCCGCACCTCATCTCCGGAGAACGTGGTCCCCTCGGGGTAGACCATCACACCACGGCCGCCCTTGAGCGCGGCGCACATCGCCTGGACGACCGCAGAGCCGCTGCGCTTGCTGGAGCGGTCCACGAAGAGCGTTCCGACGCGGCGCGCCGCCATGCCGATCACCGGCCATCCGGCGAGATCGGCCCGGCTCACGACCGTGGCCTCGAAGAAGGCGAGCGTGATCATGATGTCGAGCGCGGAGCGGTGGTTCATCACGAACAGCCGGCCGACCCCGGCAGCGTCGCGTCCGGGGCAGTACCCGGCGCCCGCCGGATCGGCCGCGCCGGCGGCGCGCCCTGAGGCGAGCTCACCCTGGAAGAGGCCGCCCGCGCGCACGTCGAGCCCGTAGAGCTTCAGGAGCGCGCGCCCGTACCGGCGCATCCATGTGTGGAGGACCACTTCGCGGTCGGCCGCGGGTGAGATCGCTGTGTCGACCTCGAGCAGGCCGTACATGCCGAAGGTGAGGCCGACGAAGCCGGCCGTGCGGAGAGGGAAGCGGAGGGCGTCGAGTGGACGAGCGCTGACCATGCGTCGGATGTCCTGCCCGCTCGGGGCGATCGGAGGCGGGGCGATCGTTCAACGAGGGCTTCAGCGAGGCGGAGGCGCCGGGCGCGCCCCGGATCGCGCGGCGAGAGCGCCTGCCGGCGGTACCCTATTTCACGCTTGCGCTCGGAGAAAGAGCCGTCACCCGCCCGTGGCGGGAGCTCCCTCGAGCAGTCGCTTCAGCACATCGTTCACGACGGCCGGGTTCGCGCTGCCCCCCGTCTTCTTCATGATCTGGCCGACAAAGAAGCCGAACAGCGCGGTCTTGCCGGCGCGGTACGCCGCCGCCTGCTTCTCGTTCGCGGCGATGACCGACGCGGCGACGGCCTCGATCGCGGCGGCGTCGCTCATCACGGCCATGCCCTTGTCGCGGACGATGTCGCCGGGCGCCCGGTCCGTGCCGGCCATCTCCATGTACACCTCCTTGGCCTGCTTGCCGCTGATCGCGCCCTCGTCCACGAGCCGGAGCAGCGCGGCCACCTGCCCGGGGGCGACCGGGAACGTCGCCGAGAGCCCCGCCGTCCGGGTGTCGCGCAGCACCTCGCCCTGGACGAAGTTCGCGACCTTGACGGCGTCGCCGTGGAGGCGCGCGGCCTCCTCGAAGAACGCCGCGATCTGCGGGTGCCCCGTCAGGACCGACGCCGCGTACGGGGTGAGGCCGAGCGACTCGGTGAAGCGGCGCCGCTTGTCGGCCGGCGGCTCCGGGAGCGCGCCGCGCACGTCGGCGAGGAACGCCTCGTCCACGACGAGCGGCGGCAGATCCGGCTCGGGGAAGTAGCGGTAGCCGGACTCGTTCTCCTTGTCGCGGAGGAGGTACGTCTCCTTCTTCTCGGCGTTGTACCCGCGGGTCTGCTGCCGGACGCGGCCGCCCTGCTCGATGAGCGCGATCTGCCGCCGGATCTCGAGATCGATCGCCTCGGCGACGAAGCGGAACGAGTTGATGTTCTTGAGCTCCGTCCGCGTGCCGAGCTTCGTCTCCCCCGCCTTGCGGACCGAGACGTTGGCGTCGCAGCGGAAGCTGCCCTGCTCGAGGTTGCCGTCGTTCACGCCGATGAACATCAGGATCTCGCGCAGCCGCTTCAGGTACTCGGCCGCCTCCGCGCCCGAGCGGAGATCGGGCTCGCCGACGATCTCGATGAGCGGCGTGCCGGCGCGGTTGAGATCGACGACCGACAGGCCGCCGATGCCGTGGAGGTTCTTGCCGGCGTCCTCCTCCATGTGGACGCGCGTGATCCCCGCCCGCGTCTTGCCCGCCTCGGTCTCGATCTCGAGCTGGCCGCGCAGCGCGAGCGGCCGATCGAACTGGCTGATCTGGAACCCCTTCGGCAGGTCCGGGTAGAAGTAGTTCTTCCTCGCGAAGACGCTGCTCTCCTGGACGGCGCAGCCGAGCGCGAGCGCGGCGCTCACCGCCATCCGGACCGCCTCGCGGTTCAGGACCGGGAGCGCCCCCGGGAGACCGAGGCAGACAGGGCACGTGTGCGTGTTCGGCGGGTCGCCGAAGCTGGTCGCGCAGCCACAGAACGCCTTGGTCCGGGTGAGGAGCTGCGCGTGGACCTCGAGCCCGATGACCGCCTCGAAGGAGCCGTACGTCGTCGCCATGACCCGCCCTTCTAGCAGAACCTCGGCCGGACGAGAGGCGAGATGCCCGGGCTACGCCGCCCGGGAGCAGGCGGGAACAGGGCAGGAGCGCGCCGGCTCCGCTGCGCAGACGATGGATATAGGGTTCAGGAGCGCGCCGGCTCCACCGCGCGCCAGGCGGCGCGGCGGCCTGCCGGGGGATGCCCGGCTCAGTGATCCGCGTGGTCGCGCGACAGGCCAGGGTGCGTCGGGTCGCCCGGCTCGTGGCGCTTGTTCGCCGTCAGCCGCGAGCCCGAGCGATCGGAGAGGCTCATGAGGAGATCGCGCCTGTAGATGAACTGCTCGCGCGAGTCGTAGGGCACCGCGTGGAGGCCGGTGTCCATCCGGATGGCGTCGACGGGGCACGCCTCGACGCAGAAGCCGCAGAAGACGCAGCGGAGCTCGTCGATGACGAAGCTGCTCGGGTACCGCTCGTAGCCCTTCCGCCGATCGCCGTCGGGGTACTCGGCCGGCTCGATCGCGATGCACTGCGCCGGGCACGCCGTCGAGCAGCAGAGGCACGCGACGCAGCGGGGCGAGTTGTCCTCGCGCAGCGTGAGCCGGTGGATGCCCCGGAAGCGCTCCGGGTAGGGGCGCTTCTCCTCGGGGTAGCTGATCGTCGTGACGCCCGGCTCGAGCGCGTTCAGCACCGGGTCGGGCTTCTGGCCGAGCACCATCTCCTTCGTGTTCTTGAAGAAGTGCTTCATCGTGATCCCCAGGCCCTTGACCATCTCGGGGATGTAGGCCTGGACGTCGGCGCTCCGGGTCGGGCGCGGGATGGGCTTGCCGGCGATCGGCCGGCCGGCCGGCTTCGTCCACGTGTTGCTGGGGGTAGCTCTCGCCATGAGATTTTCCTCTACGCCTGCTGCGGCGACGCCTTGGTGCCCCCCGCCGCGGCAGCGAACCGGGAAGAGGTGGAGTTGACGGTGCGCTGGCGCTCGACCGGCTCGAGGAGGCCGGCGATCAGCGCCACGACCGCCGCGAACCCGCCCACGGCGACGATCGCGTGGGTGACGTCGGCCGCGACCTGGAGACCGCCGACGAGCCCCGCGGGCGCCGAGTCGACGGCCAGCACGACGATGCCCGTGACCATCATGTTGACGATCGTGAGCGGCAGGAGCTTCGTCCACCCGAGCCGCATCACCTGGTCATAACGGAAGCGCGGCAGCGTCCAGCGGAAGAAGACCTGCACCCACGCCATGAGGATCGTCTTGCCGAAGAACGCCAGCACGTACGTCAGGCTCACGGCGAAGTGGGTCATCTTGTACTGGAAGAGCGTCGCGTCGCCGAAGGCGACGTTGATGCCGTCGCGGTCCAGGAACGGCAGGTGGTAGCCGCCGAAGAAGAGCGTGACGAGGAGCGCGCTCGACGTGATGAGCTCCACGTACTCGCCGGTCATGAACATGCCGAACTTCATCCCGGAGTACTCGACGAAGTAGCCGGCGACGATCTCGCTCTCGCCCTCGGGCTGATCGAACGGGATGCGCTTCGTCTCGGCCGCGAGGGCCGCGAGGAACAGGATGAACGCGAGCGGCTGGACGAAGATCCCCCACGCGTGCTCGGCCTGCCACTGCACCATGTCGCCGAGCCGGACGCTGCCGTAGATGATGAAGAGCCCGACGACGCTGAGGCCCATCGCGACCTCGTAGCTGACCATCTGGCTCGCGGCGCGCAGGCCGCCGAGCAGCGAGAACTTGTTGTCGCTCGCCCAGCCGGCGAGCGCGGCGCCGATGATGCCGGTGCCCGCCATCGCGAAGATGTAGAGGATGCCGACGTTGAGGTCCGCGACCTGGAGGTTCACGACGTGGCCGCTGCACGTGAACGCCTGGTCGACCGTCCGCTTGAGCAGCGGGAGGTCCCCGAAGCCGAAGACCCCGTCGCCGTTGTCCTCGAAGCAGAGCTTGTCGCCGAACGGGATGACCGCGAACGTCACGAGCGCCGGGAACATCGCGAGCAGCGGCGCGAGCGAGTGGAGGAGCCGGTCGGCGTTCTTCGGGATGAAGTCCTCCTTCCAGATCATCTTGATCGCGTCGGCCGCGGCGTGGAGCGTGCCGAGGAGCCGCAGCGGGATCTTGCCCTCGGGCACGCGCAGGGCCGCGTAGGCGCCCGTGACGAGGAGCAGCGCGCCGAGCAGCACGCACGCGATCCGCGCGACGACGGGCGCCGCCGAGAGCGGAACCGCCTGCGTAAGGAAGAAGACCGCGACGTGGGCCATGACGCCGCCGTAGAAGATGCCGCGGGGCTCGACGCGGGCGAGCGCCTCCTCGGCCGGGTTGATCGGGCCGCCGCTGCGGGCCGACGCGCAGAACACGATCAGCCCGAGCCAGGCCACGGCCACCGCGAACTGCGCGGCGGCCACCATCGTCTCGGCCGCGGCCGGCGCGGACGCCGGGCGCGTCGCCGTGAACACGGAGAGCGCCGCGAGCAGCGCCGGGGGGAAGAACACGATGCCCCGCACGACCAGGGACGGCAGGTAGACGACCGCCCGGTTCGGGCCGACGCGGTCCTGCACCATCGCGCCCTGGCGCCGGTCGGCCCAGGTGGCGATCGCCGCCATGTTCAGCAGGAACAGGACGACGATGAGGATCTTGACGATCGCGAGAACGAGCTCGACGCTGGTCATGCCGTGGCCTCCGTCTTCTTCGGCTCGACCCGCGCGCCGTCGGCGACGGCGGGCACCGCGCCGAGCGCCGCGGCGGGCGCGGCTGCTCCACCAAGCGCCGCGCCGGGCGGCATCGCGCGGCGGAGCTCGGCCAGGGTCTTCCACCCGGTCTCGTACCCGAGCGCGCGCCCCAGCCGGCCGATGAGCTCCCAGGCCGGGCGCGCGTCGCCGTGCGGGAGCAGCGCCCGCTCGCTCCGCTGCGCCAGGCCCTTCCCGTTCACGTACGTCCCCTCGGCCTCGGCCCAGGAGCACGCCGGCAGCGCGACGCGCGCGGCCTTCGCGAGCGGCCCCTCGTGGGCGGCGATCGTCACCACCCCCTTCAGCCGCGAGAACGCCCGCTGCGCCTCGCCCGCGTCGACCTCGAGGTCCGACCCGAGGGCGACCACGTACGCGTAGTGCCCGGACGCGATCCCCTGGAGCAGCTCCGCGACCGGGCGCGGCGGGGTCGCCGCCGCGATCTGCACGGCGCCGCGGGTGTTCGGGTTCTTGTCCTCGCTGATGAGGATGTCGTCGCCCTCGCCGAGCGGCTTGCCCGACACGAAGAAGTCGGTCGCGCCGAGGTACGTCGTGGCGAGGTGGTAGAGCGCGAAGTTGTCCTCGTTCGAGTGCTGCGCCGACAGGACGATCGCGACCTTCGACGGGTCGTCGCCGTGGCCGGCGAGCTGCTCCTTGGCCGCGGCGAGCGCGTCGTCGAGGCTCGCGTCGTCGTTGCCGACGAGCGCCGTGAGCAGCCGCCCCTCGACCGCGTGCCGGTACGAGAGCATGCCCTCGTCGCACATCCAGTACGTGTTGACCGCCATGTTCTCGCGGGGGCGGTGCCGGTACGGCGTGTTGTTGCGCGGATCGTAGTCGAGGTAGGCGTTGCAGCCGGTCGCGCAGCCCTGGCAGACGGTCCGGGCGCTGCGGAGGAACCAGACGCGCGCCTTGAACCGGAAGTCGCGCGACGTGAGCGCGCCGACCGGGCAGACGTGCTCGGTCATGAGCGTGTAGTTGTGGTCGAGCTCGCGCCCCGGCGAGACCGTGATCTCCCCGAGGTTGCCGCGCTCGCGGACGGAGAGCACCGGATCCCGGGCGAGCTCGTTGCAAACGCGGATGCACCGCGTGCAGACGATGCAGCGCTCGGCGTCGTACACGATGGTCGGGCCGAAGGTGACCGCCTTCGGCTTGTGCACCGGCTCCTGCCGCATCCGCTTGCCCTTGCGCTGGTGCTCCAGCCAGTAGTCCTGGAGGCGGCACTCGCCGGCCTGGTCGCAGATCGGGCAGTCGACCGGGTGGTTCAGGAGCAGGAGCTCCTGCACCGCCGAGCGCGCCTCGGACACGTGGTCGCTGTTGTCGGACAGCACCTCCATGCCGTTCGCGCAGGCCATCTGGCAGGCCGGCTGGAGCTTCGGCTTCGCCGCCGGCACGTAGTCCTGCTTCGCCGCGTCCCAGCGGAGGATGTCGAGGCTCATCGCCGGCCGCCCCGGCGGCGGCAGCACCTCGACGAGGCACATCCGGCAGTTGGCGGCGACGCTGAGGCCCGGGTGCCAGCAGTAATGGGGGATGTCGATCCCGGCGCGGTGCGCCGCGCGGATGATCGTGTCACCGCTCTCGAAGGGGATCTCCCTTCCGTCGATCTTGATCGTAGGCATCGTGCTCTCGATTCCCGGCGGGGCCGCGGAGGGCCCTTGCTTTCCTAAGTCGATGACGGGAGCGCTCCTCGCGCCGTCGCTAGTGGTCGCACTCCCCGCCGATCATGTTGAGGGAGCCGAAGGTCGGCACGACGTCGGGGATCATCAGCCCGGTGATGAGCTGGGAGAGCCCCTGCGTCGTGGCGAAGCACGGCGGACGGATGCGGACGCGGTACGGCGTGCCGCTGCCGTCGGACACCAGGTAGAAGCCGAGCTCGCCGTTGCCGGCCTCGGTGTACGAGTAGCACTCGCCCGCGGGCACCTTGATGCCCTCCATGACGATCTTGAAGTGCTGGATGGTCGCCTCGATGGTCGTGTAGACCTCCTCCTTCGGCGGCAGCACGATGCGCGGATCGTCGATGTTGACCGGCCCCTCGTCGGGCATCTGCTCGAGCGCCTGCTCGATGATCCTCCCCGCCTGGCGGATCTCCTCCTGGCGGCACATGAACCGGTCGTAGTTGTCGCCCCGCGTGCCGACCGGCACGTCGAACTCGAAGCGGTCGTAGACCATGTACGGGTTCGCCCGGCGCACGTCGTACGGCACGCCGGTCGCCCGGAGCACGACGCCTGTCCAGCCGAGCGCGAGCGCGTCCTCCTGCGAGATCTGCCCGACGCCGTCGAGGCGATCGAGGAAGATGCGGTTCTTGAGGATGAGCTTCTCGGCGTCGTTGATGAGCGCGAGCACGCGCGCGAGGCCCACGCGGACCATCGCCTTGAAGTCGGCCGTGGGCGGCCGCGCCATGCCGCCGACGCGGCCGAAGCTGTGCGTCAGGCGCGCCCCCGTCTCCTCCTCGAAGATCTCCCAGAAGATCTCGCGCGCGCGGCACAGGTAGAGGAACGGCGTGAAGGCGCCGAGCTCCATGGCCATGGCGCCGCTGCAGATCATGTGATCGCAGATGCGCGCCATCTCGCCGAGGATCACGCGGTAGTACTGGCAGCGCTCGGGCACCGTGACGCCGAGCATCTTCTCGACCGCCAGCGCGAAGCCGACGTTGTTGAGCATCGGCGAGACGTAGTTGAGCCGGTCGACGTACGGGAAGACCTGCGACCACGTGCCGCGCTCGCACATCTTCTCGAAGCCGCGGTGCAGGTAGCCGATCTGCACGTCGGCCTTGTTGATCGTCTCACCGGACAGCTCGAGCACGATCCGCACCGTGCCGTGCATCGCCGGGTGAGACGGCCCCATGTTGAGGAGCATCGGCTCGCTCGGTAGGTCGAGCTCGGCCTCGTCCAGCTCGCGATCCAGGGGTTCCATGGGTCAGCTCCGCTCCTCCAGCGCGCCCGCGCGCTTGCCGTTGCTCACGGCCTCGTCTCCGTCGATCGACGCCCCGGGGCCGCGCAGCGCGAAGTCGTGCGACTGGCGGCCGAAGCTCATGCCCTCGTCGGGGCCGAACGGCGGCAGCTTGCCGGTGTTCGGCACGTCCCGGAACGGGATGAGCGGCTGGATGCGGTTGGCCGGATAGTCCTTGCGCAGCGGGTGCCCCTCGAACTCCGGGTACATCAGGATGCGCCGGAGATCCGGGTGCCCCTTGAAGACGATGCCGAGCAGGTCGTAGCACTCGCGCTCGAACCAGTTCGCGCCCTTCCACACCGGGACGATCGAGTCGATCTCGGCGCCGTTGCCCTCCTCGTCGCCGACGCGCGCCTTGATCCGGACGCGGTGGTTGCGCTCGAGCGACCGCAGGTGGCAGACCACCTCGAAGCGGGGCACGTCGCCGCGCCAGAGGTAGTCGACCGCGGTCAGGTCGACGAACATGTTCATCAGGGTCCGCGGGTCGTTGCGGAGGAACAGGGCGGCGTCGCGCCACACGGCGGGATCGAGCACCGCCGTGTCGTCGCCGAACTGCGAGTGCGTCTCCAGGACGGCGCCCGGGAACTGCGCCGTGAGGAGCTCTAGGACCTTCTTGCTCATGGCAGGCTCCGCTCCTTGCGCTGGAGGGCGATGAGCTGCTCCGTCGTCTGCGCGGGGTCCTCGCGCGGCTTGACGATCGCCGGCGTGCGATCGCCGCGCGCGATCTTGTCCTGGAGCAGCATGAGGCCGTCGAGCACCGCTTCTGGGCGCGGCGGACAGCCGGGCACGTAGACGTCGCAGGGGATGACCTTGTCGATGCCGGCGACGGTCGTGTAGTTGTCGTAGAAGCCGCCGCACGAGGCGCACGTGCCGAAGGCGAGCACCCACTTCGGGTCCGCCATCTGCTCGTAGATGCGGCGGAGCGCGGGCGCCTGGCGCTGGCTGATGGTCCCCACCACCCAGAGCAGGTCGGCCTGGCGCGGCGAGAAGCGCGGCACCTCGGCGCCGAACCGCGCCATGTCGAAGCGCGGGCTGGCCATCGCCATGTACTCCATGCCGCAGCACGCCGTCACGAACGGGTACTGGAACAGCGAGTACTTCTTCGCCCAGTTCAGCAGCGCGTCCACGCGCGTGGTCGCGAAGCCGTGCTCGGAGCCCTCCATCACCCGCGTCGAGGGCCCACCGGCCTTCATTTCTCCCATTCCAGAGCTCCCTTCTTCCACACGTACACGAGCGCCACGACGAGCAGCGCGATGAACGAGCTCATCGTCGCGAGGCCCGTCCACCCGAGGGAGCGGAACTGGACCGTCCACGGGTAGATGAGCACCGCCTCGATGTCGAACACGACAAAGAGGATCGCCGTCAGGTAGAACTTCACGCTTGGCTTGACGAATCGCCCGCCCGTCGACTCGCTGCCGCACTCGTACGGGATCATCTTCTCGGGCGTCGGGTTCTTCGGGCCGAGCAGCGACGTCAGCGTGAACATCGCGAGCGCGATGATCGCGGCGACGAGAAACAGCAGGAACAGGGGGATGTAGGTGGCCATCGAGAGAGCACTCCTACGTGTCGAGCCCCGGGAGGGGTCGACCACCTCGCCGAGGCGCGCGGCGTCTCGGGGCGAGACCTCGGGGCCCGCGGCCCCGAACCATGCAGTCCAAAAAGGTGAGAGCGACGCGGCGATGCTGCCTGAAGCAGCAAAAATCCGAGCGATCCCGGCTTAATCCGCGCCGGATCTAGTCGGCCGCCGCGGGGGTGTCAATGGAGGCGGTCGGCGGTCGGTCAACCAACGCGCGGGCCGCGATCCTAGGAGCGGTTCGCGGCCAGGACCAGCCCTCGCCACGCGGTGAGCGCCGTCCCCAGGGTGGCCTCGATCTCCCGGATCTCCTCCACCATGTCGGCGTCCGCCACGCCCACGCTCCGCGCCTCGCGGACGCAGGCGAGGGCGGCGACGAACTTTTTGCGCTGCACGAACGCCCGCGCGAGCAGCGGCCAGATCTGCTTCGGCGGGGCGCCGAGGTTGGCCGCGCGCCGGAGGGGGCCGATGGCCTCGCCGGCCCGGCCGTCCTCGAGCATGGCCTCGCCCAGCCGGCGGAAGATGTCGCCGGCCGCGGCCCCGTCGTGCGCGTACTGGACGGCGAGGCGCATGACCTCCTCGCCCTGGTGCTCCTCGCCGAGCTTGACGCACGCGGTGCCGAGGAGGCCGAGGCCCTTGGCGATCAGGCTGCGGGCGTCCGGGGTGAGCATCTGCCCCTCGGGCGTGCGCAGGAAGATGGCGAGCGGGGCCGGCCAGGTGCCGAGCAGCTGGATCACCTTCGGGAAGTCGCCGCGCTGCGAGGCGACCTCGGCCTCGGCGACCTTCGTGAGGTCGATGGCGGAGCGCGCGCCGGCCGAGGCGCGCTCGAGCTCGTCGCGCACGTGCGAGCGGATGCGGGCGCGGAACTCGTTGAGCTCGTGCGTCTCCTCGATGCCGTCGCGCAGGAGGAGGAGGCGCGACGTCTTCCCCTCGACGGCGAGCTTGCGGAGGCTGTAGCCGTAGAGCGGGGCGAGCAGCAGGTAGCGGACGCCGATGTGGAGCTGGATGCCCTCGAGGTCGGTGTCCCGCTCGGGCGCGGGCGGCGTCGTGTCCTCCGTGAGCAGGGCGCCGACGAGGCGGTGGCGGAAGTCCGCGAGCGTGAGCCGCTGGACGTCGCCGTCGATGTCCTCCTCGCCCGGCGGCGCGATAACGAAGTCGACCAGGGTGTTGTCCGGGTTGCGGCGGTCGACGGTGAGCGCCGTGATGCGGGCGCCCGTAATCATCGAGAAGGCAAAGAACGCCTCACCCACGATCTCGCAGAGCGCCTGGAAGCTGCCGATGCCGTCGCCTATGCGCTCGAACCAGCCGTCGGTCCTAACGGCATCGAGGGAGAACACGCGTTCCTTTGGCATGGTTCGACCCGGATCACAGGGGCGCGTCCCGGACGACGGGCGCAAGTCCCAAGGGGGCCGAGACTCGCACGGGCGGGCGCCGCTCTCAAGAAAACTCCTAGGGCGCGCGTCGCGTCGTTCACCGCCAGGGCCGCCCGCCGTCCATCGCTCCAGCCCGGTCCACCTGCCCCCACGTGCGGCGATCCCCACCCCCGACCAAAGCCGCGCAGCAGCCGACCCACCCCAGCGCCCGCACGGCCGCCCGCCGCGGCCCAGCAGATGCGCCGCCGAGCGGGGCGCGCCCGCTCAAGGGGCGAGGGCGATGTTGAGGGTGAGGGTGCCGGAGGAGGAGGGCCGGCTGTCGCCGATGATCGTGATCACCTGCCCCGCGGTGAGGGGCACGGTCACGCGCGAGGTGACCCCGTTCGTGTTGTCGTTGCAGGCGAGCTCGGGGCCGGTGCAGCTGTCGCCGTCGTGCACGTGAAGGACGGTGTCGAACGTCGACGACAGCGTGTCGATGACGTAGGTCCCGTCCGCCGGCGCGGTGAAGCGATAGACCCTGTCGTTGCCGCTCGACATGGTGCAGCTCGGCGTGCCCGAGTTCGGCTGGTGCAGGGTGGAGCCCGTCTCCGTCGACGGGACCGTCGAGCCGAGGTCGATGGGGGTCTCGCAGGTGCCGTCGCCCTCGAACAGGCCGATGTTGAGCGTGAACGCGCCCGTGGCCGCTGGCCCGGAGCCATCCACCACGACGACGGTCTCCTGCCCCGCGACGAGCGGCACCACGACCCGCGACTGGAGGCCCGTGGTGTTGTCGTTGCAGCCGAGCACCTCCCCGCCGCAGGTGCCGGCGTGCACGTGGACGAGCGTGTCAAAGCTCGATCCGAACGTATCGAAGACATACAATCCGTCGGACGGCGCCGTGAAGCCGTAAGCCACCTCGGCCCCGCCGACCTTGCCGCACGGCGCGGCCGCGAAGTCGCTGCGATCCAAGGTCGTCCCCCTCACGGTCTGCGGGACGACCGGCTCCAGCGCGTTCGCCGGGCACGGAGGGGCCGGGGAGCCGCTCACGTTGAGCGTGTACGCGCCGTGCCTCCCGGACGCGCCGTCGACGACCACAACCGCCGTCTGCCCCTGCGCGAGGGGCGTGGACACCGCCGACTGGTACGAGCCCTCCGCGTCGTCGTTGCACCCCAGCGAGGCGCCCGTGCAGCTGCCGTCGTGAACGTGGAGCACCGTGTCGAAGGTCGAGCCGAGCGTATCGAATGTATACCGGCCGGCGATGGGCGCCGTGAAGCTGTAGGTGACCTCGGGGGAATTGCCCGTGGCGCAGGCCGGCTGGAGGACCCCGTCGAGGCCTGACGTGTGACCCGTGACCGTCTGCGGGTAGGTGGAGCCGAGATCCACCATGGGGCACGCGGGCGGAGCCCACGCGGCGACGTTCAGCGTATAGGGCCCACGCGCGCCCTCGAAGCCGTCGATGACCGCCACGACCTTCTGGCCGGCGCTGAGCTCCACCGTCGCGCGCGACTGCGACCCTCCTCCCGAGTCGTCGGTGCAGGTGAGCACGTCGCCATCACACGCGCCATCGTGCAGCTCCAGGATCGTATTGAACCCGGAGCCGAAGGTATCGAATACATACTTCCCGGCCGCCGGCGCCGTGAAGACATAGCTCGCGTCGGGGCTGTCCGCAGCTCCGCACCTCGGCCTGATCGCGTCGCCGAGGTGCTCGGTGTTGCCGGTGACGGTCGTCGGGAGCGGAGCGTCGATCGTCCACCCAGGGCACTTCGGCGGCTCGGATTTCGCCATGTTGAGCGTGAAATCGCCTTCCCCTCCGTCGAAGCCGGTCACGACGATGAGGACCGGCTGGCCCGCCTCGAGGACCGCGCGGACCCTCGATTGGCCGACCCCGGTGGCGAGGTCATCGTTGCAGGCGAGCTGAGCGCAGGTGGTCGCTCCCAGCACCCCGATGGCCGTGTCGAAGGTGGACCCGACGGTGTCCAGCGTGTATGTCCCCGCCACGGACGGCGTGAAGCGATAGACCCGCTCCGACGAACTGGCGGCCACGCACGCGAGATCGTAGTTCGTCTCGCCGCTGATGGTGGTCCCCGTGACCGTCTGCGGGAACGTGTCGCCGAGCTCGTCATACGTGCCGAGGACGCAGGTGCAGGCGCCTGCCTGGCAGAGCGCCCCTCGCTCGCACGCGACGCCGCAATCGCCGCAGTGGAACGGGCTCGTCTGCAGATCGGCGCACGAGCCGCCACAGTCTGCGAGCCCGTCGGGGCAGGTGCAAGCGCCGTCGACGCACTGCTGCGCAGGCGCGCAGCTGGATCCGCACTCGCCGCAGTTGAGCCTGTCGCTCCGCACATCCACGCAGGCGCCGTCGCACTCGGTGAGGTCGCCCGCGCAGGCGCAGGAGCCGTCCGCGCAGACGCGCCCCTCCGCGCACTCGACGTCGCAATCGCCGCAGTTCCGCGGGTCGGTCTCGAGGTTCACGCATCTGCCCGAGCAGTCGGTCTGGCCTTCTCGGCACCCCTCCCCGCCCCCGACGCCGGATCCTATATCGCCGCCGCCCTCGCCGCCGCCCTCGCCGCAGCGCCCCTCCACGCAGAGCTGCCCCTCTTCGCAGGCGTCGCCGCACGCGCCGCAGTGCTCGGCGTTCGCCTGGAGCTCGACGCACTCGCCATTGCACCGCGACAGCCCATCGGCGCACTCGCCCGACGCCTCGGGGCTCTCGGCGCAGGACGCCGCGAGGACAACCCCTGCGGCCAGGAGCAGCGCGGCGGACGACAGGGCGGACCTGGGGCGCAATCCGGATCGGTTCATAGCCATCCTTGGGGGTGCCGGGCGTTCGAGGCGAGCGGATAACGAGGCGCGCGCCAGGATACGCCTGCGGCCGACGTATCCGCAACCGGCGGGGGCGCTCGGCTGGCTGCGCGCAGGCCGAGCCACGGCCCGGACCGCGCTCACCGCGCCGCGGAGAGGCGCCCTCGCCAGCTCGACGCGACGGACGCCGTCATCAGGCCGGCTCCAGGGCACATGCAGCGCGGACTCAGAGCTTTTGGATGTTCAGCGTGAAGTCGCCAGACGCACCATTATACCCATCGACGACCACGGTGATGGTCTGATTGGGGGCGAGATCGATCTGCACCTTCGACGCTCGCGAGCCGGTCAGATCGTCGTTGCACTGTTGCTCGGTGCCGCCGCAGCCACCCGTGTGTACGTGAAGGACGGTGTTGAACGACGAGCCGATCGTGTCGATGACATAGGTGCCGCGGATCCGGGCGGTGTAGGTGAACACCGTCTCCGGAGAGGACACGAGCGCTGCGGACACGCATTTCGGCCTCACCGCGTCGGGCTGGCCGCGCGTGGTGCCGGTCCTGGTGACGGACAGCTGCGATCCGAGGTTGATCGCCGTCGCGCAGGTCCCCGGGCCGGTGAACCGGTCGACCTGGAGCACGTAGTCGCCGGAGCTCGTGCCGCTGCCGTCGACCACGGCGAGGACGGTTTGACCGGCGGCCAGGCTGAGGGTGACACGCGACTGCTGACCGTCCGTGTTGTCGTTGCACCCGAGCGACGCCCCCGTGCAGCTGTCCTTCAAGATCTGGAGTACGGTGTCGAAGCTCGATCCGAACGTATCGAAGATGTAGAGCCCAGCCTCCGGCGCGGTGAAGCGGTAGATCATGTCCGGAGCATTAGAGAAGCCGCAGCTCGGGCGAACGGACTCGGGCCGCTCCGCGGTGCTCCCCGTCACGACCTGCGGGGTGACGGAGCCGAGATCGATCGCCGTCGAGCAGGTGCCGCCGCCCGAGAACCGCGCAATGTTGAGCGTGAAATCGCCCGACGCCCCTGCGGCGCTGCCGTCCACGAGGAGGACGATCGTCTGCCCCTCGGCGAGCTCCAGCGTCATCCGCGACTGCTCGCTTCCCGCCGCGTCGTCGTTGCACGCGAGCACGGCCCCGGAGCAGCTGCCCTCGAGGACGGAGAGGACGGTGTCGAGGCTCGATCCGAACGTATCGACGACGTAGGTGCCGGCCGCGGGCGCGGTGAAGCTGTAGGTCACCTCGCCGGCGCCGCCGCTGCCGCAGCTCGGGCGCAGGACGTCGGCCGCATCCGCGGTGGTCCCTGTCACCGTCTGAGGCACCGTCGACCCGAGATCGAGCATCGGGCACGGAGGGACGAAGGTCTGGCTCACGTTGAGCTTGAAGGCGCCGGAGGCGACTGCGGCGTAGCCGTCCACGACGACGGCTACGGTCTCTCCCTCGCGGAGCACCATCTTCACCTGCGATTGCCGGCCAGCGGTGTCGTCGTTGCACGCGACGCTCTCGCCGCTGCATGTCCCCTCGTGGACGTGCAGGACCGTGTCGAAGGAGGAGCCGAAGGTGTCGAAGGTATAGAGCGCGGTCGCCGGCGCGGTGAACCCATAGCTGACCTCGGGGCCGCTGTCGCTCGTGCAGGGCGACGGGAGGATGCTCACGCGATCCGGAACATCCGTGGTGCCCGTCACCGTCTGCGGAAACGTGGCGCCGAGCGTGAACTCCGGACATGGAGGCGGCACGTACTCGCTGACGTTGAGCGTGAATGGCCCGGATCCGCCGTCGATGCCATCGACGACCGCGACCACCGTCTGGCCCGCGGCGAGGTTCACGACGATGCGCGACGTCTTGGCTTCCACGGCGTTGTCGTTGCAAGAGATCAGCGTCCCTGAGCAGGACCCCCTGCGCAGCTCGAGGACGGTATCGAACGTGGAGCCGGACGTGTCGAAGATGTACCTCCCAGCGCGCGGCGCGGTGAAGCTGTAGCTCGCGTCGGGGGTGTCGATTGAACCGCAGCGCGTCGAGACGGCGTCGCCCAGCCCCCAGGTGTCCCCGGTGATCGTCTGCGGGAGAGCCGTCGCGATCCTGTCGAGCGGGCACGCCGGCGGCGCCACCCGGTCGACGTGAAGGGCGAAGTCGCCTTGCGCCCCGTCGTAGCCCGAGACGACGAGGAGGACGCTCTGCCCTCCCTCGAGGGCCACCGAGGCGCTGCCGGTCGCGGCTCCCCCGCGATCGTCATTGCACGCGAGCTCCTCGCAGGCGTCGAAGTCCAGGACGCCGATGGCGGTATCGTAGCTCGAGCCGGCGGTGTCGAACTTGTACCTGCCGGCCTCCTCCGCCGTGAACCTGTAGACGAACTCGGTCGAGCCGGCGGCCATGCAGGCGAGCGAGAAATAGGTCTCCGCGCCGACCGTGGTGCCCGTCAGGCGCTGCGGGACCGTCGAGCCGATGTCCTCGTAGTCGCCGACGGCGCAGGCGCACGCGCCCCCCTGGCAGAACAGCCCCGGGGCGCACGCCGCGCCGCACGCGCCGCAATGCGCCGGGTCCACGGCCAGGTCGACGCACCTGCCGCCGCAGACAGCGAAGCGCTCATCGCAGAGGCACGCCCCCTCCACACACGTCTCGTGGAGGGGGCAGCGGGCCTCGCAGCTCCCGCAATGCAGCGGATCGCTCTCCACGTCCACGCAGCCGCCGCCGCACTCGGTGAGGCCGGAGGCGCAGCGGCAGGCGCCGCCCTCGCACAGCTGTTCGGCCGCGCATTCCTGGCCGCAGCCCCCGCAATGGGCGGCGTCCGTGTCGAGGTCGACGCAGCCGCCGCTGCACGCCACGAGGCCGGGGGCGCACAGCGCGCCGCCCGCGCCGCCTGTCGAGGAGGCGTCCACGCCCCCCGCCCCGTCCACCCCGTCCACGCCCCCGCCCCCCGCCCCCCGCCCCGCCGACGCACACGCCTGCCTCGCACCGCTTCCCGCTCGCGCAGACGCCGTCGCAGCCGCCGCAGTGGTCCGGATCGACCTGCGTGTCGAAGCACGCTCCGCCGCACAGCGTGAGGCCGTCATCACAGGGCCCGTCGGACGAGTCCCCCGCGCAGGACGCGGCGTGGGCGAGGAGGGCCGCGACCGTCAGCCAGAGCGCCATCGACGACGGCTCGAACCTGGCGCGCAATCCGGGGTGACTCATGAACATCCTTCGGCGGACAGGCCGGCCACCGCGTGGCTCCGAGAGATCCGGCGTCGAGGATACGCCTCTTCGCTTTCGCTCTGCAATCGACCGTCAGGCGGCCGGGAGATCCGGCATCGGCGCGGTCTCGTCGGATGTCGGCTGACGCGCCTGGATGGCCTCCAGCGCCACGGCGCCCGTCTCGGGCCCAGACGCGTCTTCGGCCTGGGGACCGAGGAAACGAGCGATCGGCTCGAAGAGCTCGACGCCCGTATAGGCGCCGACGGCCAGATCGCCGTGACCGTAATCTTCCCGCGCTCCGAAGTCGCGCCCTAGCACGAGAAAGCGCTTCGGCGTCTCCGGGCGATCGCGCCCCCATGCGTCGAAGGCCGCGCGCACCGCCGTGGCGGGGGCGATCCTGTCGGCGCTGCCCGCGATGAACAGGGCTGGCGCCGCGACCGAGGCGAGGCCGTCCAGGACCCTCTCGCCGTCCACGCGGATCTCCCCGTCGCTCGCCATCCAGGCGGCGAAGTCGGCGTTCAGCGCAGCAGGGATGTCTTCGATGCAGTTGACGAGCGCGAGCCGCGTGACGCCGGGAGGCACGTTGCGCGGGTTGGCCACCGCGTGATGGATGGGCGTCGGCAACCACTCCGACGCGAACGCGAAGCTGCGTGCCATGAGGCGGAGCGGGACGCCCGGCAGCAGCCGGCCCGGCAGGAAGCGCATGAGGCGCACCGGCGTGGTGAGCCGGCCAGGCGAGCCGACGATGACGACGCGGCGGACCCGATCGCCGGGGACGCTCCGGCCAAGCGCGGCATAGAGGAGCATGCCGCCCATGGAGAAGCCGACATAATCCAGGGAACGGGCGCCGGTGCGCTCCAGGATCGCCTCGATGGCGCAAGGAAGATCGTACCGGACCATGGCGGAGAACCGGACGCTGCGGCGCTCGGCGCGGGTGAGGAGGCGGCCGCTGCGCAACGTCAACAACCACACGTCGCGTCCGAGCGTGGCAAGGTGGCGAGCCAGCGAGTAATCGGGGTGGATGTCCTGGTTCCTATGGTTCGCGGCGATCCCGTGGACCAGCAGGATCGGCGGCAGGTCCGGCTGGGCCTCCACGCCGTCCGGGCGTGGCACGCGGCGGATCTCGATCGGCGCGCCATCCTCGGTCCGCAGGACCTCTTCCACGCTGTACTCGAGCGGCAGGGTCAACCGTTTGACCCAGTAAAGGAGGTGCGCCCAGAGCCCGATCGCCGCCAGCACCGTGAGCGCCAGCGCCACCAGGAGGGTTGCCCCGAATGTCCAGACCATACGGTCAATCTACCTGCTGGCGCTGCTTCCGCATGCGAGCAACCTCGACATTCTTTTCACCAGGATGGACGGAATACAGACCAGCCGCTCGTCGAGGCCGCTCACCGGTTCGCTCGTCTGGATGATCATGAATCGATGGGAACAGCACGTTTCACGATCATCTCCTGCGCGCGCGAAAAAGTCACACAGCGCTCCGGAATCGACTCCACCCGACTGCGCCGGACAGCGCGCGGGGCGACTGCCCCTGGCGGAAACGCACGTTGGCAACGGCTCATTTTCCCTGGGATTCGCGTCTCGCGGGGACATGACCATGTGCCCAGGCCTACCGCGGCGCGAGATCGAGAGCTCCAGCACAGGCGTGCACAAAGGTTCCAGATCTACCAGCCCGGAACGTGGCATGCGGATCGCAATACACGAGGGCGAGGAGAGAGCTGGCAAGGGTTCCGTAAGCACCCCGGGAAAGGGGGCACGGCAAGAAGAACGTCGCAGCAGAGCTCGGGGGGGCTCCGTTGCGGCGCTCTTCTTGCCGTGCTGTCTGCCGAACGGCCGCGCTCATGCGCTTACCGGGGACAAAATGAAAAAAGCGCCTCGCGGACCTGGGGGGGGAAGGTCTCCGCGACGGCGCTCGCCCACCATTTTGCAGGCTCTGTGCCGCCCCATCCAGAGTAGAATTTCAAATACTTACACCAAGAACAACCAGCCACTATTGCATCCTTGAAAATCACGGTTGCAATCTGATTCAAATTCGAATGGCTTCACGCTCTCGAACTGATCAGGCAAGTAGCTGTTCCGGACGGAAATCCGACGTACAGGGCATGCTCACTCGTCCCAGTGACGGCAGACCGGCTTCACGCCGCACCCCTCGCAGCGGACCGGATCGCGCCGCGACGGGCATTGCTGGAGCATGCCGAGGTGGCAGAGGGCGAAGTCGTACTTGACCGGGTCGGCCGGATCGAAGCCGCGGAGGGCCGCGGTGATCTCCTCTGCCGTCTTCCAGGTGGCGCCCCTGCGATCGGTGAGCCCGATATTGTAGCCGAGCTTCTCGATGTGCGTGTCGACCGGGATGAGGAGGGCCGACGGGGGCACCGGCCACAGGCCGAGGTCCACGCCGTCGGCGGGGCGGATCATCCACCGCAGCAGGAGCATCAGCCGCTTGGCGGCGCTGCCCTTCTCGGGATCGGGGAGGATGTGCGCTGCTCCGCGGTCGTCCGGACGCCGGTCGAGGCCGCCGGCGCGTCGGATCGCCCGCACCCACGCTCCGAGGGCCTGGCGCAGGTCGCGGGTGCGCGAGAGCTCGGCCGCAAAGGCGGCGCCAAGCGAGCCCGAGGCCCGCTGCACCCGCCGGGCGCCGACGATCAGCCCGGCGAGGTCGCGATCGCGGTAGATCCGGTGCCGGAAGCCGCGCAGCCGCGCCGAGACGGCGCGGGCGTCGTCGGCGGTGTGGGCGATCTCCGGCCCGAGGCGGTCGAGCGCCTCGCCGATCTTGGCGTGAAGCGCCTTCACGTTGCCGAAGGCGAGCGACGCGGCGATGAGCGCCACGAGCTCCTGATCGGCCGGGTCCGTGTAGCGATGGACGAAGGAGACCGGGTCTCGCGCGCGGCGCTCCTCGACGGCGCACCGCGCGCGCACCCCGTCGAGCGCCGCCTGGACCGCGGCGCCCCGCGCGGCGTCCGTCCGCCGGGGCGCCGCCTTGACCGCGGCGTCCGTCCGCCGGGGCGCCGCCTTGACCGCGGCGTTCGTCCGCCGGGGCGTCGCCTTGACCGCAACGTCGCCCGGCCGGGGCTCCGCCTCGCCGCGCTTGCGCGCCCTCACGGCGACCCCGCGTCCGGCGCCGGATCGGCCGCGATCGGCTCGGCGTTCGCGGCGCCCTCTTGCGCCTCCCGGTCGTGCTCCAGCGCGGGGAGCGACACGACGAACGCGCTGCCGCGCCCGTCGTCCGTGAGCGGGCTCTCGACCCGCACGGCGCCGCCATGGCTCTCGGCGATGTGCTTCACGAGCGCGAGCCCGATCCCGCTGCCGCGCACCTGCCGCTCGCTCGCCCGCCGTCCGCGCGCGAAGCGCTCGAAGATGTGCTTCTGCTCGTCGGGATCGATGCCCGGCCCGCGGTCGCTCACCCGGATGGCGACCCGCCTCGCCTGGCGCGTCAGCGCGGCGAGGCGCCCGCCGCCCCCGCCCTCGACCTCCACCGCGACCGCGACGCGGCCGCCGTCCTTCGCGTACTTGAGCGCGTTGTCGAGCAGGTTCACGAGGGCGAGCTCGAGCGCGCGCGCGTCGATGAGCGCCTCGGGCAGGTCCTCGGCGATCGTGAGCTCCACGGTCATCTCCTCGCGCTCGGCGCGGTAGCGGTACATGTCGACGGCGCGCGTCGCCACCTCGGCGACGCTCCCGCGCGCGAACTCGTAGGCGGCCTTGCCCCGCTCGACGCGGGCGAAATCGAGGACGTTCTCGATGAGCGCGGTGAGCCGCTCGCTCTCGCTCACGATGATCTGCAGGTACTGGCGGCGCTTCTCGTCGTTGGGGACGCGGTCGCCGAGCAGGAGCTCGCCGAACATGCGGACCAGCGAGAGCGGCGTCTTGAGCTCGTGGGACACGTTCGCGACGAAGTCGCTCTTCAGCGCCGCGAGCCGCCGCTCGTTCACGGAGGCGAGCACCACGATCGCGAGCCCGGCCAGCGCGACGAGGGCCGAGAAGCCGACCATCAGGATCTCGATAAGGCGCTGCCGCTCGACCTTCTCGCCGAGCTCCTCGGCCGTGGTGAGCGCCATCTGGAGGCGCCAGTTGTAGAGCGTGGTCGGGAAGGGGCGCCCGACGGTGAACTCGCCGCCGATGATGGGCGGGCCGAACACGATGCGGCCCTCCTCGTCGATGACGTTCATCCGGCTCTTCTCGCGATCGAGGTCGCGGAAGAGCCGGGGCATCACCTCATGGACCAGGCGCGGCACCTCGTGCCACGCGACGATGAGGCACCTGCGCCCCACGTGCTCGCGCTGCCAGTAGCTCACGAGCAGGCTCTGCTGATCGATGACGTGGTGGAGGTGGCGAAGCTCGCCCGTGTCGCCGGTGAAGTTCATCTGCGGCAGGAGGCGGGCGAGCAGGAGCTTGCGGAAGGCGTCGTCCTCCCGCCCGGACGCGCCGCGCGAGGCGAACGCGAGCACGTCGTGCGCCTCGTTGTCCATGTCGAGGACCAGGATGGCGCGCACGGTCGGCGTCTCGCGGGCCGCCGTGGGGAGCCACCGCCGCGCGATGACCGAGAGGTTCGCCACGTCGACGTGCGCGGCGACGACGTTGTCCTGGGCGATGATCAGCTTGTCGAGCCGATCGACGCGCTCGTCGGCGAGGGTGAGCGTCGCGTCGAAGACGGTCTGCTGCCGCGCCTTCTCGATCTGCAGGGTCGTGCGCAGGGCGATCCCGCCGAGCACGAGCACGGCGACGACGATGGCGGGGACGAGGGCGAAGTACGGGACGCGATGGCGCTGCCCGGCGGAGGGGAGGAGGTCCATCGCTCGGCTCCGCTAGCGGGCGGCCTTCTTCGCCCCCGCGGTCACGAGGCTGGGCTCGAGGACGACGCCGCGCGCCCCGACGAACTCGGCGAACTGCTGGCCGATGTAGGTGAGCGCGTTGCCGTCGCTCTCGGAGAAGGGCTTGCCGTCGAGCGGGTTTCCGATCTCGAGGAGGCCGAGGTAGCGGCCCGCGAGCTCGACGGGCGCGCAGATGACGCTCCGGAGCTCGACGCCGATCGCCTTCCACCGCTCGTCCATGACGCGCTCGTCCTTGGCCGCGTCGGGCACCACGACGGCGCGCCTCGACCGCATCGCGGCCAGCGGGAGCGGCGCCCGCTCGGACAGCCGGGCGAGGAGCGCGCCCTTGCCGCCGTACTGCCGGACGACGACGAACTCGCGCCGGTTGATGTCGAACAGCGACACGAGGCCGAGGGCGCACGGGATCTTGTCGAGCGTGAGCGCGAGGATGAAGTCGGCGCCCGCGAGGGTGTCCTGGAGGAAGTGCAGGTCGCTGCACGCCTCGAACAGCTCCGCGATGAGGTCGTCGCCGGAGAGGCGCCCGCTCTTCGGAGGGAAGGAGGACCGCCGACGCGGCGGTGCCGGCGTGGGAGCAGCGACATCGGGCGCCTCCGGAACGAGCTGGAGGCGCGGCAGCCCCTTCTGCTCGTCGGACGGCGCGGCGAGCAACACCACATCGGCCGGCGGCGTGAGGGGCGGCCGCGGCACATCCGCAGGATACGCGGCGGCCGGCGGCGGCACGTCCGCAGCCGGCACGACGGCCGCAGGCGGCGGCGCGTCCGCAGGCGGCGCATCCGCGGGCGCCGCGGCGACCGGCGGCGCCGCATCCGCCGCCGGCGTGTCAGCCGGCGCCGTATCCGCAGGCGACGCGTCCGCAGGCGGCGCGTCCGCAGGCGGCACGGCGACCGGCGACGCCACATCCGTCGCCGGCGTGGCAGCCGGCGCTGCGTTCGCAGGCGGCACGGCGGCCGGCGGCACCGCGTCCGCAGGCGGCATGGCCGGCGGCGGTGCGGTGCCCCCGGTGCGCGGGCGGAACTGGATCTCGGGCTCGGCCGAGCGCCAGTCCTTCCAGGCGAGGGTCGCAAGCGGGCCGCGTTGAGGCCGGCCGTCGAAGACGTGATCGAACACGGCGATATGGATGAACTTGCCCGGGCGCGCGTCGTCGATGCGCTGCCGTGCGCGCTCGAGCCGATCGACCAGCAGCGCGCTGACGAGATCGCGCGGGGTGCCGGTCGCGACCGCATAGACGAGCTCTCGGTACGTGAGCGGCGAGCGCTCGGACGGGTTCTCCTCGCGCTGCGAGATGAGCTGATACGGCGGCAGCTCCGCGGGCGCTCGCTCCGGCGCGGCGCCTCGCTCCGGCGCGGCGCCTCGCTCCGGCGGCGCATCCCGCGCCAGCGCGGCCTCTCCGCCTTTCACCGGCTGCGCCTGGGCGCCCGCTGGCTCCGAGACGAGGAGCGCGGTCCCCATGGAGATGAACGGGACCGTGGGCGCGATCGGACGCTTCCCTGCGACGCGCCCCGCAGGCTCGGCCGGCCTGGGAGAAGCCGCCCCGGCCGGGGACGCGCCCGCTGGAGTGTCAGTCCCGTCCGTCAGCGCCGCGTCGTCCGGGGCGCGCTGCACGACGTACCGCACGCGCGTCGCCGGATCGATCGCTCGGTAGCCGCTCTCGAGCAGATCCACCGAGAAATTGTTGAGCGGGCCCCCATCGCCGCGGAGCGCCCGGGCCTTCTGCAGCGCGGGCTGCCACTGCGGGGCCTCGACGCACACCTTCCTGCTCGGCGGTGCGTTCTGGCCTAACGACGAGATCTCGACGAACCAACGCATCGTTTGCGGTTCCAATCCGCGCTGGCGCTGACTGGGTGGCGCGCTCTGGCGCGAAGATCGTTCTACTCGACGCGCGCGAGGGGGGTCAACGCGCAGGCCGCGCGGGGAGCGCGCGGAGGTCGCGCGGACGCCTTTGGAGGATGGCGCGAAATCTTCTCAACCGGGACCGGCAAGAAGAATCGGGCCTGACCTGAAATCGCGCCGCCCGCCGCGAGTCGCTGCGGACGAACCCGTTCGTCCACTGAACGGCCGCGGGGTGTCCCCCGTGGCAGGAGGTCTCCCGATGTCGAGCCGCGCCATCGCGCTGAAAGGGGCCACTCCCCCTCGCTCGTCGCTACGCGATCCGCCGTTCTCTTCGCGAGCGGGATACCCGTCCTACATCCAATCCAGCCGGAGGACGATCCGGGAGGCTCGACGTTGGAACTCCCCACGTGCGCTGCTTCCATCTCCTGCGGGGGCCGCGCACGCTCGCTATTGCGTCCGCAGGATGATGTGGAAGCCGAACGGCGTCTCGACGACCCCGCTCATCGCGCCGACAGCGAGGTTCTCCACCGCCTGCTCGAACTCGGGCACCATCATGCCCTTCCGGAACGTGCCGAGATCGCCGCCGCGCGCGCGGCCAGCCGGCTCGTCGCTGTACTGGGCCGCGAGATCCTCGAACCTCGCCCCCTGCTGCGCTCTCTTGAGCACTTGCTCGGCGAGCGCGCGCGCCTCGTCCCGCGTGCGAACGATGCGCGCCGGGGCCCGCAGTGATCCTGCATACATGATGAGGAGATGCTTCGCCCCCATCTGGCCGACCGTCGCAGGAGGCTGGGCCGGCGCAGGTTGCGCTGCACCTGGCTGGGCCGGCGCTGTACTCGGCTGAGCCGGCGAAGGTTGCGCTGCGCCCGGCTGGGCCGGCGCTGGCTGCGCTGCACCCGGCTGAGCCGGCGCAGGTTGCGCTGCGCCCGGCTGGGCGGCCCCCGGCGGGGCCGCGGGCTTGCCCGCGCCGTGAAGCGACTCCTTCGTGGGGGGATCGTGCGGGCCGAGCGCCCTGTCGACGAGCCGCTTGAAGTGCGCGGTCGGCTGCGCCCCGCTGAGAAAGTAGTCGTTGATGGCGAAGGACGGCGTGCCGGTGATGTGCAGGCGCTCGGCGAGCTTCAGGTCCGCCTCGACCGCCGCGCGGTGCGCTCCCGAGTCGAGCGCGGCGCGGAACTTCGCCACGTCGAGGCCGAT
The DNA here is from genome assembly GCF_051525235.1 of Sorangium sp. So ce124. NCBI lineage: Bacteria > Pseudomonadati > Myxococcota > Polyangiales > Polyangiaceae > Sorangium > Sorangium sp. So ce124. The sequence continues at coordinate 784,249 of NZ_CP150312.1, read as the reverse complement.
CGCGGCGGCGTGGCCCTCGAGCGCCCCCCGGCCGAGCCCGCTCTCGGACTGGTCCTCCCACAGGCGCTGCGCCATCGCCCAGAAGCCGGCCTCGCCCTTCTGCCGGAACGCCTCGATCGACGCCTCGGCGGCGAGGGGCGCCCGCGTGTGGAAGGGCAGCGGCAGGTGCCTGAAGACGACGCGGACCTTGCCCGGATAGGCGGCGATGACCTCGTCGATCGTGGGCTGGACGCGCTTGCAGAACGGGCACTGGAAGTCGGCGAACATCTGGATCGTCACCTTCGCGCCGGGCTTCGCTCCCTTGCCGGGGTTGTCCCTGGTCGGCGCCGGGGCGAGGATCCGCTCGGGCGCGGTGCCAGCCCTCGCTTCCTTCTGCAGCGCGTCGTAGACCTTCGCGGGCGGCGTGCCCGCCGCGACGAGCGCCGCTGCGCGCGCGAGCTGCTCATCGATGAGGGCCTCGAACTTCTCTGCCGGCTGGGCGCCGGCGAGCCGCCTGCCGTTGATGAAGAAATGGGGCGTCCCCCTCGCCTGGAGGTCGTCGGCGAGGCGCTGATCGCGCTCGATGCGCGCCGCGTGGCGCCGGGCGGCGATGGCCCTCTGCGCGCGGGCCACGTCGAGGCCCAGGGACTTCGCGTGCGCCGCGAGGTCCGCGTCCTCGAGGCCCCCGGTCGTCAAGAGCTCGTACGCCTTCCAGAACGCCGCGTCGCCCTTCTGCGCCTTGGCCTCCAGCGCGAGCTCCGCGGCGGGCTCGGCCCGCTTGTGGAAGGGGAGCGGGTAGTGCTTGAAGACGACGCGCAGCTGAGCGCCGTACTTCTTCTCGAGGCCTTCGACGGTCGGGGCGACCCTGCGGCAGAACGGACACTCGAAGTCCGAGAACATGACAAGCGTGACCAGAGCGCCCGGGTTGCCCCGGATCGGCGACCCGTCGACAGGCACCTTCCACACGGTCGTGTCCTCGGGGGCCGGCGGCGAGGGCGGCGTCGGGGCCGGAGCGCGCGCCTTGTTCTGCTCGGACAGGGCCGCGTAGATGCGCTCCTGCGGGACGCCGGATCGCCGGAGATCCCCGGCAGCCCGGAGCTGCTCGTCGATGGCGGACCGGAACTCGGCGACGGGCCGCGCTCCGCTGAGGAACACCCCGTTGACGAAGGTCGCCGGGGTGCCCTTGACGCCCGCGGTCTGGCCGGCCTCGAGGTCCCGGTCGATCTTCGGCGCGTGCCGCTGCTCATCGAAGGCCGCGCGGAACGCCGCCCGATCGACGCCCGCCTCGGCGGCCCACGCCTCGAACGACTCCGGCGCGAGCGAGCGCTGGTTGGCGAACGCGAGCCGATGAAACTTCCAGAACGCCTCGGCCCCGCCGAGCCGGAACACCGTCTCGGCCGCCAGGTGCGCCGGGCGCGCGTTTTTGTGGAACGCGAGCGGGAAGTGCTTCCAGACGATGCGCAGCCGATCGCGGCCGTAGGCCTGCTTCAGCTGCTCCAGCGTCGCCATGTGCCGGGAGGTGAAGGGGCACTCGAAGTCGCCCCACACCACGAGGGTGACCGGCGCGAGCGGCTCGCCCCACCACGGATCGGCGCGGGTGACGGGCACCGCGGTGCCCGGCTCCGGCTCCGGCTCCGGCTCGGCCGCCACGACAGCGGCCGGCGCGGCGGGTGGCGGGAGGACCACCGTCTTCGGCGGCTCGACGGCGGGCGCCGTCGCGGAGCCCGGCGCGCACGCCGCGAGCAGGCTCCAGAGGAACAGCAGCAACGACAGGCGGGAAAACAGCCGCGGCGCAGGCATGGGCCTCTCGGGTGTCACGTTCGGTGGCTGGATCCTACACGGACGCGGCTCAGCTCGTCCGAGACGCGGCGCACCGGAGCTGGAACAGGCGCACGACGAGCATCGCGGCGGCACGGACAGCGAGCGCTCGCCGAGGCGCCGCCGTGGGTCGGTCCGCCAGAAGCCCAGAGGCAACGGACAAAAAAAAGAGCGCCCGCTCGACGGTGGGGGGGAGACCGTCACGGGCGCTCTGCGACTGCTCACCGAGCAGGATGCGGGCCAAGAGATTCCCTTCCGAATTCAGGGACTTTCGCTAGTAAAATGACTTTCCCATTTCACTCCTGAAGCAGCCGCTTGCAAACGTGCTGGGCAGAGCTGACCGCCTCTGCAGCCCTGGTAACCCTTCTGACCGGGAGCCGGGGCGGCACTCCCCTGAGCTACAGGCCCGTGCTCCCGGAGGACTGGACCGCAAGGACCGAGCACGGCCCGACGGGCTCTTCCCCGGATGGATCCAGCCACTCCCCGCGCGCCTTCGCGGACGGGCTCCACGGCTCGGGCCGCGTGAAAGTCGTGTAAAAGAGCCGCGTGTCACCGTCCAGCGCCGACCCCGCATCCTCCTCGCTGCCCGGAGGAGCAACGCCTCTGCCTCAGCCGAGCAGCGCCTCCCCCGACGTGACGGACGGAGCAGAGGGAACCGAGACCGCGGCCTCCCGGGGCGCCGGTCCGGCGGCGCCCCCAGGTCGGCTCGATCGCCTGGTCGCGGCCTGGCCGCGCGTCGATCCGGTCCTGTTCGCCGCCTACGCGGGCGCGTGCGTGCTCTACGCCGCCGTCGCGTTCTACAGCGCGATGCACCAGCAGACGGGCGGCATGTGGTCGGCGCCGCTCGACGACGTCTTCATCCACTTCGACTACGCCCGCGCCACCGCGCGCGGGTACCCGTTCGAGTGGTCCGAGGGCAACGGCTTCTCGAGCGGGAACACGAGCCTGAGCTACCCGTTCGTCCTCGCCCTCGGCTACCTCGTCGGCTTCCGCGGCGTCCTGCTGATGCAGTGGGCGGCGATCGTCGCGTGCACCTCGACGCTCGGCTTCCTGCTCGTCGGCGCGCGGCTCCTCGAGCCTGTCGGGCGCTGGGCGAAGTACCTGCTGCCGCCCGTGGCGCTCTCCATCGGCGCGCTCGACTGGTCGCTGTTCAGCGGGATGGAGAACGCCTTCCACCTCGGCGTCTGGGCGCTCGCCACCCTGGCCGCGCTCTCGGTCGCCCGCGCGGCCGCCGCGCCGCGGGAGCCGACGGCGCGGGCGACGCGGGCGACCGACGACGCGCGCGCCGCGGCGCCGCCGAAGCGCCTCGCCCACCTCGGCTGGGCCGCCGGCCTCGCCGGCGCGCTCCTCTACGCCACCCGGCCGGAGTCGGTCGTCTGCGTGGCGGCGCTGAGCGTCTACGCGGCCATCGCCGTGGGGCGGGCGCACGGCGCGCGCGCGGCGATCGCGACCTTGCTCCGGACGTCGGTGCCCGGCGCGCTCGCGTGCCTCGCCCAGGCGGTCGCCAACCGCGTGTTCACAGGCGAGTGGGCGGCGAGCGGCGCCATCGCCAAGCTGGCGCTGAACAACCCGTACATGACGTCCTCCGAGAAGTGGGACACCTACGAGTTCCTCGCGACGTACGTCGTCGCCCGCAACACCAACCACCACTTCTCGGACGCGCTCCCCTGGGGCTGGCTCGTGCCCGCCCTCGCGCTCGTCCCCCTCGCCTCGCGCAAGACCCGCGGGGCCGCGGCGCTGCTCTGGGTCCAGGTCGTCGGGTGGCTCGCGCTGGTGTCCCTGAACGGTCAGGTCCGCTGGCAGAACGAGCGCTACACCATGCCCGCGGTCGCCTGGCTGCTGGTGCTCGCGGCGATGGGTCTCGCGCTGCTCGTCGCGCGCGCCGCATGGGCCAGCGGCGACGAGCGCCAGGAGCGGCACGAGAGCGCCCCGGTCGGGCTCGGGGCCCTCGGCGGCGTCGCGGCCGCGGCCCGCGGCGGCGCCCTGGCGCGCGGCCTCTGGTGCGCGCGCGTCGCGCTCGCCCTCGCCGTGGCCGCGCTCTTCTGGGCCCACCAGCTGCCCAGGATGCGCGACCAGATCTGGTTCTTCGGCCGCGCCAGCCGCAACATCCGCGATCAGCACCTCGTCGCCGGCAAGCTCCTCGCCCAGCTCGACGTGCGCCGCGTCCTCGTCGGCGACGCGGGCGCGCTCCTCTACGCGTCGGACCGGCCCGGCCTCGACCTCATCGGGCTCGGCGGCTACCACGATCTCCCGTTCGCGCGCGCGGGCGTCCACGGCCTCGGCGCCTCGCTGGAGCTCATCGAGCGCATCCCCGCCGAGGACCGCCCCGACACGCTGGCCATCTACCCGGGCTGGTGGGGCGACCTCCCGGCCATCTTCGGCAAGCGGATCGCCGCGATCCCCGTCGTCGGCAACGTGATCTGCGGCGGCGCGGAGAAGGTCATCTACCAGGCCGACTGGAGCCCGCTCGCGTACGGCGAGCCGCCCGCGTCGATGCGCGCGGACGAGCGGATCGTCGACGAGCTCGACGTCGCCGACCTCGTGAGCGAGCGGGAGCACGGCTACGCCTTCCCGCGGCCACAGGCAGGCTTCGTCGGCTTCAGCGTCCTCCCGGATCCGCGCGGATCGGGGCACGATCGCTTCGACGCCGGGCGCGTCATCCCGGGCGGCCGGAGCGAGGCGGCCCGCCTGCGCGCCCCCCGCGAGGGCCACGGCAGGCTCGTGGTCCGCACCGCCGCGCCCCGCGCCGCCGCGATCCGCGCGACGGCGGACGGCCGGGAGATCGGCCACCTCGCGCTCAAGAAGGGCGACGGCTGGACCGAGGCCTCGCTCGACCTCCCCGAGGGCCTGCCCGAGACGTTCACGCTCACGCTCACGCCGGTCGACGGGGAGTGGGTCGATCACCACGTCTGGATCCTCGATCGCCCCGCGCAGGGCGCCGGCGCGCGCCCGCTCGCCGGACAGTGACGTGCGCGCCGGCCTGCCCCGCGACCCCGCGCAATGGATCGCGCTCGCGCTCGCCCTCGCCGCGGTGCTCGCCTGCGCCTGGCTCCTCCGCCGCAGCCGCTCGTCCACCATCGCACGGGCCGGCCCCGGCGCCGCGCGCTCGGGCCCCGACCCCGCGCCCCTCTCCGGCGCGGCCCTGGGCGCCGCGATCGCCGCGGCCCTCTCGGTCGTCGCGGCGCTGCTCTCGGCCGCGTACGTCGCGGTCTACCTGCGGGGCGGCCCCCGCATCATCGACGCGACGAGCTACTGGCTCGAGGCGCGCGCGATGGCGGCCGGCCACCTCGCGTGGCCGCTCGACGAGCCCGCGGCCTCCGTGCTCGGTCGCTTCCTCGTCCGCAACGACGCGGTGGGCGACGCGATGGCCGGGCCCTCCGGCGCGAACCGCGCGGCCGAGGTCGCGGTCCTCTTTCCTCCGGGCTACCCTGCCCTGCTCGCGCTGGGCTTCCTCGCGGGCGCGCCGCTCGCGATCGGCCCCGCGCTCGCCGCGGCGCTCGTGATCGCCACCTACGACCTGGCCGCGCGCTTCGCGCCGGAGGGCCCGGCCCCGGCCGGGAGCGCCGCGCCGATCCGCTTCGTTCCGCTCGTCGCTGCGCTCTTCTCGGCGCTCTGCGCCGCGCTCCGCTACCACACGGCCGACACGATGTCGCACGGGCTCGCGGCCCTCTGCTTCACGGTCGCGCTCGCGTCGGCGCGGCGCGCGCTCGACGAGGCCCGCGCCGCTGCAGCGACGGGCGCCGCGACGGGGCCCCTCGGTCCGGCGGTCCGCGCCGCCGCGCTCGCCGGGCTCGCCGCCGGCTGGCTCGCGGCGACGCGCCCGCCGAGCGCGCTCGCCCTCGCGGCGACGCTGCCCTTCGTGCTCCTGCCGGCGATCGCGCCGGGGAGCGCGGCGGCCGGTCCGCGCGAGGGCGAGCCGCCGCCGCGCCGCTCGCCGCGGCTCGTGCGGCTCGCCGCGGCGATGGCGCTCGGCGCCCTCCCCGGCCTCGCGCTGCTCGCGGCCCACCAGCACGCCGCGACGGGCGCCTTCGCCTCGTCGCAGGCCGCGTACTACGCGGTCTCGGACGGCCCGCCCGGCTGCTTCCGCTACGGCTTCGGCGCCGGCGTCGGCTGCCTCGGCGAGCACGGCGACTTCGTCCGTCACAACCTCGCGGAAGGATACGGCTTTCTGGCTGCTGCAGGCACGACGCTGCGCCGCCTGAAGCTCCACCTCGTGGACGCGCTGAACGCCGAGCCGCTCGCGCTGCTCGTGCTCGTCGGCGCCGTGATCGCCTGGCGTCGGCCGCGCTCGCGCGCCCTCGCGATCGCCCCGCTCCTCCAGATCGCCGCTTACGCCCCCTTCTATTTCGACGGCAACTACCCGGGAGGCGGCGCGCGCTTCTTCGCCGACGTGCTGCCGGTGGAGCACGTCCTCGCGGCCATGGCCGCCCTCGCGCTCGCGGAGCGCGCTGCGGCGGCGGCGCGCGCGGGGCGCGCTGCGACGGCGGCGCACGCGGAGCGCGGCCCCGCGCGCCGGCGTGGCGCGCTCCTCCCGGCGGCGCTCCTCGCGGCGGCGCTCCCGCTCGCCGGCTTCGCCTTCCGCGCGGGCTTCGACCACGCCGCGCTCCGCGATCGCGAGGGCGGCCTGCCCATGTTCGACCCCGCCGCCCTCGCGCGCGCGGGCGTCTCGCGCGGCCTCGTGTTCGTCGACACCGATCACGGCTTCAACCTCGGCTTCGATCCCGCCCCGGAGGACGTCGCGGTGCTGCGCTACCGGGGCGACGCGATCGACCGCATGGCGTGGGAGGCCCGCGGTCGCCCCCCCGCGTACCGCTACCGCTTCGCGATCCCGGACGGCGGCGGCCTCGCCACGGTCTCGATAACGCCGCTCGTCTTCGACGCCGAGCCGCCCGGCGAGGCCCGCATCGAGGGCGAGTCGCTGTGGCCGCCCCGCGCGCAGCGCGGCGCCTTCGCGCTGCCCGAGCACGCCGGCGGCACGTGCGCGTCAGGCGGGCGCCTCCTCGCGGTGCACGCGGCGGGGCGCGGCGAGGCCATCGTCCGGGTCGGCCTGCCCGCCCCCTGGCTCCGCGGCGCCCGGATCAGCCCGCGCGTGGCGCTCTCGGGCGATGGCGCCGGCGAGGTGCGCCTCCTCGTCGACGGCGCCCTGCTCCGCGTCTGGCGGATCGAGCCCGCCGCGCCGAGCCCCCCCGGCGCGCCGCTCGCCTGCGCCGACCTCCCGCCGTACCCGATCCCCGAGGATGCCGTCGAAATCGAGCTCGCCCTCGCCCTCGCCCGCGAGGCCAGGGAAACGTGCGAAACGTGCGAAACGTGCGGAACGAGGGAGACCCAGGGCCTCTTCGCGCTCGACGCGCTCTCCGTTGTGGGCGGGAATTCGGTTGACCGCTAGTCCCGTAACATGCGAGCTTTTCATAGGATTCTGTTGTCGTGCGGCTCCTGGAGCGGCGCATCCCCTGGAGCTCTGCGGTGGAAAGCGGCAAGTCGAGCGCCGGCGGCGGTCCGCTGGGGTGGGGGAGGTGGACCATGACGAAAAGCGAGCTCATCGACGCGATCGCGGGACGGGGGGAGCTCACCAAGGCTCGAGCCGAGCTCGTCGTGAACTGCGTCTTCGACGCGATGACGCAGGCGCTCCAGCGCAACGAAGGCATCGAGATCCGCGGGTTCGGCAGCTTCACGGTCAGGCCGTACAAGCCCTACAGCGGCAGGAACCCGCGCACGGGCCAGCCGGTGCCCGTGCCCGCCAAGCGCCTTCCGTTCTTCAAGGTCGGCAAGGAGCTCAAGGAGCTCGTCAACGCGAGCCGCGCGTACGCGATCTCGGGCGACGACGACGACGAGGACGAGGACGACGAGGAGACCGACGACGAATGAGGCGGCGCGCGGCGCGTGCGTGAGGTGAGGTGACGTGACGCGCCGCACGAGGTGACGACGTGACCTCGTCGCTCGGGGCGCCCTCTTCGCTCGCGCGCCGAGGCGCGTCGCCCCCCTGGCGGGCGGTTCCGCTGCGCGGTAGAAGCGGGCCCCCATGGTCCCCGCCGAACGTCAGCTCCAGATCCTCTGCAAGGGTGTCGTCGACCTCCACGTCCGAGCCGAGCTCGAGGAGCGGATCCGCGAGGGCAAGCCGCTGCGCGTGAAGGCCGGCTTCGACCCGACCCGCCCCGATCTCCACCTCGGCCACACGGTGGTGATGCAGAAGATGCGGGAGTTCCAGGAGCTCGGGCACCACGTGGTCTTCGTGGTCGGCGACTTCACGGCGATGGTCGGCGATCCGACCGGCAAGAACGAGCTGCGCCCGCGGCTCTCGCGCGAGGAGGTCGTCGCCGCGGCCGAGACCTACCAGGCGCAGGCGTTCAAGGTCCTCGACAAGAACAGGACCGAGGTCCGCTACAACTCCGAGTGGCTGAACAAGCTCGATCCGACGCAGATGATCGAGCTCTGCGCGAAGTACACAGTCGCCCGCATGCTGGAGCGCGACGACTTCAAGAAGCGCTACGAGGAGGCGCGGCCCATCTACGTGCACGAGTTCATGTACCCGCTCCTCCAGGCCTACGACTCGGTCGAGCTCGAGGCCGACATCGAGCTCGGCGGCACCGATCAGCTCTTCAACCTGCTCGTGGCGCGCGACCTGATGCCCCGCTACGGAAAGCGCGCCCAGATGGTGATGACGATGCCGCTCCTCGAGGGCACGAACGCGCGCGTCGAGGACGGGAAGGTCGTGGGCGCCAAGATGTCGAAGAGCGCGGACAACTACGTCGGCATCACCGAGCCGCCGTTCGACATGCTGCAGAAGCTGATGCTCGTCGATGACGGCGTGATCTGGCGGTACATGGAGCTCCTGTCGTCGCGCCCGCCCGAGGAGATCGCCGCCCTGCGGGAGGCGGTCCTCCGCGGCGAGCAGGGCGTCATCGCGGTGAAGGAGCTCTTCGCTCAGGAGATCGTCACCCGCTTCCACTCGGCGGAGGACGCGCGCGCGGCCCTCGAGCGGCGCCGCAGCGTCGCGGCCGGCGGCCTGCCGGAGAACATCGAGGAGCTCCACGTGGCGAGCGACCGCGACACGATCCCGATCGGCAACGCGCTGGCGCTGGCGGGGCTCGCCGAGTCGACCTCCGCGGCGCGGCGCCTCGTGAAGGGCGGCGCGGTGCACCTCGACGGCGAGGTGGTCAAGGACGAGCAGCTCAAGCTCGAGCGTGGGAAGCGCTACCTGGTCCGCGTCGGCTCGAAGAACCGCCGCTTCGCCCACCTCGTCGTTGGCTGACGCGCCCGGGCGAGCGCCTCGCCGGCGCGCCGTGCTCGGCGGCGCCCTGGGCTGCGCCCTCGGCCTCGCGCTGCCCTCGTGCGGCGGCGCGCCGCGGCCGCCCGCCCGGCCGAGCCCGCCGCTGCCGCCGCTCGCCACGGCGGACCTGACGCGCCTGCTGCCGCAGGCGGGGCTCAGGTGGCTGATCCTCGTCCGGCCCCGCGAGGTCGCGGCGGTGCCGTGGCTCATCCCGTCGATCGCGCTCGTGGCGCCCGAGGAGAACCTGGCCCGGCACGCCCGCGCGACCGGCGTCGATCTGCGGCAGGTCCGCGAGGCCGCGATCGCGTCGTACGCGGGCGCGGGGCCGGCGGGCGGCGCCACGCTCTACGTGGCGCGCCACAGCGGCGATCCGCGCGCCATCGAGCGCCTCTTCCGGCGGCGGCTCACGGGCAAGGAGCGGCGCGCGCTCGATCGCCCGGACGTCGTGCGCGTGACGGGCGACATCGGCACGACGCCGCGCGCGCTCGTGCTGCTCGGCGAGGACGTGGCCTGCGTGCAGGACGGCGGCAGCCCGCTGCGCGGGCCGGCGCGCGTCGCGTCGCTGTACGCGCTCGGGCGCCTCAAGCGCTCGCCCGCGGCGCTCTCGGGCGGCCCGCTGCGCGCGCTCGAGGCCCGCCTCGGCCCGGCGCCCGTGCGCGCGTTCGCGCCGGGGCCGTTCGACGGGGAGCTCGCCCGCGGCGCGCGGGGGCTGCTCGCGGCGGCCACCGCCGTGGGCGCGGCCGCGAGGCCGAGCGCGCGCGAGGGGATCGCGCTCGCGATCGCGGTGGCGGGCGACTTCTCGACGAGCGGGGAGGCCGCCTCGGAGGAGCTGCTCGCGGCCTGGAACGAGCTCGCGGGCGGCTCGTTCGGCCACCTGCTCGGGCTGGACGCGCCGGTCGAGCGGCCGCTCGCCACCCACGCGCCGGACGCGGTGGCCGTCGCGGTCGAGCTGAACCCGCGGGCGCTCGCCCGGGGGCTCGCGGCGGCGACCGGCGAGCGGCTCGCCGAGATGCTGCGGTAGGCGCGGCGGCGCCTCGCCGGTAAATTGGACGCCGTCAGCGCCATGCCCACCACGACCAGCGGCTTCTTCCTGCAATGCGCCTCCCGCGGCACGCTCGAGCTCGTCCTGCCCGCCGCCGACACGCCGTTCGGCGTCGAGCACCACCGCCGCGAGGAGGCCTCCGGGCCGTGGCGTCACGTGGCGACGTTCGCCAGCGGCCTCGGGCCGGTCGAGGCGGTGTCGCTCATCCAGAGCAACTTCGGCGATCCAGGCCACCTCGAGGCGGTGGTGCGCGCCGGGGATCGGCTGGCCGCGTTCTGGTGCGCGCCCTCGAGCGAGCCGTCGTGGAGCGAGCCGCGCTTCTTCGCGGAGGGCGCAGCCGGCGACCCCGCCCTGATCCAGGGAGGCTCCGGGGGCAAGGGCAACTTCGAGCTCGTGGTGCCCCACGCGAGCGGCGGGATCGCGCACTACCACCGCGACAACGACACCGCCGAGCTCGGCTGGCGCGGCCCGGTGATCTTCGGCGAGGGGCTCGGTCGATTCGAGGCGGTCGCGATGATCCAGCGCGTGGCCGGCGCGCCGCACGGACCGCACGCGCCCGGCGACCTCGAGGTCGTCGCGCGCGTCGGCGATCGCCTGCTGATGTTCTGGCGCTCTCCCGGGTCCGGGGCCGGGTGGCACGGCCCGGAGGAGGTGGTCTCCGGGGTCCGCGGGACACCGGCGCTCTTCCGGAGCGCGATCGGCGGATCTGCGACCCTCGAGCTGTTCTCGCCGCTCGCGCGCGTGGGGCTCGCTCGGTGGTGCCGCGACGACGGCGCCCACGGGGCGCGCTTCCGCGGCCCGACCGTGTTCGCCACCGATCTGGGCCGATGCGAGGCGGTATCGGTGAGCGAGAGCTGGCCGCTCGGGCGGATCGAGCTCGCGGTGCGCGCCGAAGGGCGGATCGTCCACGCGACCCGCGACGGCGCGCTGTGGTCGCAGCGCGCGATCCTCGGCAACGCGCCCCCTTCTCCGGCGGATGTCCCCTCTCCGGCGACGCTCCCTCCGCCTGCCGCCACGCCCTCTCGCCCGCCTGCCGCCACGCCCTCTCGCCCGCCCCCGTCCACGAGCTCGCCTCCGCCTGCGCCGCTCCCGACCAGCGCGTCGCCGCGGCTGCGCGCCGGACCGCATCGGGCGGGGTTCCGGCGCATCGGCGCGCTCTCGCTGTCGGCGGACGCCTGCTACCCCGACACGTGGCCGTTCCAGGGCGCGCTCTACCGATGCCCCGCGCGGAGCGCCGCGCTGCTCTACTACCCCGCGTCCGCGGACGGCGAGGAGGCGCCGCTCTCGGCGGGAGGCCCGTTCCCGGTCATCGCGATCGCCCACGAGCGGCGCCTCGCCACGAGCGTGGCCACCGCGGGATCCCCCGCGGGTCTTGCCCAGGACTACCGCCAGCTCGCCGGCGTGATGGCGCACCTCGCGCGCTGGGGCTTCGTCGTCGTCGCGCCCGATCTCTCGTGGCTCACGCCCGACGACGCGCCGCTGCGCCGCGCCGCGGTGCTCCGGGACGCGCTCACGCACCTCCGCGCCGGCTCCCGGGGCCCCCTCCTGGCCGACTTCGCTCGGGTGGGCCTGATCGGCCACGGGCTCGGCGCGCAGGCGGCGCTCGCGCTCGCGCTCGACGCCGCTTGCCCGTTCGATGTCCGCGCCCTCGCGCTCCTCGCGCCGGCGGGCGCCCCCGAGCGCGCGCTGCCCATCGACGCGCTCGCGCCTCGGCCGGCGCTCGTCGTCCGCGGCACCGCGGATCCCATCGCCGCCTCCGTCCCGGCGGCGCTCTACGGTAGCGCGCGCGCCCCGAAGCACCTCGTGACCCTGCCCGGCGCGAACCACTTCGGCTACACGACGTCGCTCGGCCTCGCCGAGCCGCTCGACGGCCACGCGGCGCTCTCGCGGCGCGAGCAGCAGGCGATCGCGATGGGCTACCTCGCCGCGTTCTTCAATGGCTACCTCCGGGACGCGCGCGGCGACCTCGACGCGCTGTCGGGCAAGGCGTCGCTCGAGGGGCTCGAAGCAAAGGATATCCCGGTCAGCTCCGAGGTGCCCTGACGCAGGAGCTGGGCCCTGGGGCTGGCCGCGCGGCGTGCCGCCGGCACAGCAGCCGCTGATCGATCGCGGCGCGCTCGACGCCCTGTACGCGGCGGACATCCGCGTGCTCAGCACGGCGAATCCCTGCCAAGGGAACCCCGCAGGCAGCGCAGCCGCGGGGCCGCGGCCGGACGCAGGATCGACGCGATGCTACTTTCAGCCGCGTGTACCAGCTCGGCGGCCTCGTCGTCACGCTCGTCAACGGCCTCCTCGGCCTGATCCTCTGGCGGCGGCTCCGCGCGGCGTTCCCTCGACATGAAGCGGTGGTCAGCGGGCTCTGCGCTGCTGGGCTGCTGCTGGCCGCGCTCCCGGCGCTGCTCATGGCCGCGGCGAGCTTCTCCGGGCTGCGCGCGCTCCAGCGCCACGCGCCGGAGCCGCTGGCGCTGATCGCCATGGGCGCGCAGGTGGGCCTGCTCCTCTACGGATTGCTCCTCGGGATCGTCACGCTCGCGTGCGCGGCCGCCCGGGCGCTCCACCGGCTCCAGCCGCGCCGAAACGCTCCGATTGCGCTGGAGGCCCAGACCGCCACGAACACGCAGGCCAGCGGCGGCGCCGAAGCCAATCCGGCCGCTCAGGACATCCCCGCGCCAGCGGATATCGAGGCCCGGCCGGAGGCCGTCGACGAGCGCCGCCGCCGCCTCGTCGTCGGCGCGACATGGGCGCTGCCCGCGGCGGCGGTCGCGGTCTCGATGGGCGGCGTGCTCGCGTCGCGGCAACGACCGGTCGTGGTGAGGCTCGCGCTGCCGGTGCGCCGCGAGCTGACGAGCCTGCACGGCGTCACCATCGCGCAGCTCAGCGACGTGCACGTCGGCAGCTTCATGGACGCGGAGCGCCTCGACGAGCTCCGCGACGCCATGAACGCGATCCGCGCGGACATCCACGTCGTCACCGGCGATCTGCTCGATCACCACGTCTCGCAGCTCGAGCTGTCCGCGCGGCTGCTCCGGGGCCTGCGCCCCGCCCGAGGGCAGCTCTTCTTCTGCATGGGCAACCACGAGTACATCGCCGCGCGATCGGCCGACGTGGGGACGATCGTGAAGGGCCTCGAGGAAGCGGGCGCCCAGGTGCTCGTCGACGAGGCGCGGGAGGTCCGCATCGGCGGCGATCACCTGTGGATGGGCGCCATCGACTACCCGAGCCGCGCGCGCCCGGGAGAGCCCGCCCGGCGCCCGACGCGCGACGGACTGGATCGAGCGCTAGGCCAGATGCGGGACGACGGCGCGCCGCGCGTCGTCCTCAGCCACCATCCGGGCACGTTCCGCACCGCCCGCGAGCTGCCGTTCGATCTGATGCTGTCCGGCCACACGCACGGCGGGCAGATCTCGCTCGGCAGGATCGGCGATTACGCCCTCACGCCGATGTTGCCCGCCGGGCTCTACCACAACGGTCACTACGAGCACCGCGGTCGGCGCCTCCACGTCAACGCCGGTGCCGGAGGCTGGCTGCCGGTCCGCATCAACTGTCCGCCGGAGATCACGCTCGTCGAGCTCGTGCCCGCCTGACGCCGCAGGAAGGGTCCTGCCCGCTGCGCATCTGCAAAGCTCTCGCCCGTGGACGCGCTCCGTCTCCCGGGTGAAACTGCGGGACATGGCACAAGCCGCGGTCCGCACCGGCCTTTCGCCGCAGGAATACCTGGACTTCGAGCGTTCGTCGCCGCTTCGCCACGAGTACGCGGACGGCGAGCTCTTCGCCATGGCGGGCGGCACGCTGGAGCACAGCGCGATCGCCGCGAACATCATCGGTGAGCTGCGGAACGCGCTCCGCGGCCGGGGGTGCCGGGTGCTCACCTCCGACATGCGCATCAAGATCGCCGCCACGCGCCGCTACGTGTACCCCGACGGCGCCGTCGTTTGCGCGCGTCCCGAGTTCGAAGACGAGCAGCGCGACACGCTCCTGAACCCACGCGTCGTCGTCGAGGTGCTCTCCGAATCCAGCGAGGCCTACGATCGCGGGGACAAGTTCGCCCAGTACCGGACGCTACCGTCGCTCGAGGAGTACGTGCTCGCATCGCAGAAGGCGCCGCGAATCGAGGTGTTCACGCGGCAGCCAGACGGCAGCTGGCTGCTCCGGATCCACGGCCCCGGCGAGCACGCAGCGCTGTCCTCCCTCGGCGGCGCGCTCGACGTCGACCAGGTGTACCTCGGCGTCGTCGAGCAGGATGCAACGGCAGAAGCGCCGCAGGACGCGCCCTGACGCTCTGACGACGACGGGCGCCTCCCGCGCCCAGCCGCCCTCGGCTACAGCGTCACCTCGAACGGCGCGCGCGCGAGCTCCTCACCCGTCTCCGACCGCACGACCGCCGTCCACTCCCCCGCCTGCCGTGCCCCGCGCGTGAACGCCCACGTCCGCCACCGCGGCGACGGCCCGACCCCGAGCGTCACGTTCCCCACCGGCGCCCCGCCGCCCGGCGGGACGAACGCCACCGTCACCTCGCCCTCCGCGTCGCTCCGGTTCTCGACCTCCAGGAACGCATAGAGCCGCGGGGTCTCCGGCGCGTGGAACGTCGTCCCCGGCGCCACCGGCTCGCGGTCCTTCACCCCCTCCGCGATCACCAGCCGCTTCACCTTCAGCTCCGCCGCCCCCCTCCCCTTCTCCTTGGCCTCACGGCTCCCCTTGCTCCCCTTGTCCGCCACGACGTTCGCGTCCGGCGCGGGCGCCGTCACCGTCGCGGCCGGCGGGCCTGCGGGCGCCGCCGCCGCGGCGGCTGCAGGCTCGGGGCACTGCGTCGCCGCGGGGCTCGCGGCAGCGGCCTGCGCCGGAGGCCGCGCGTCGTGACGCTCGCCGCAGCCGGCGAGCGAGACCGTGCAAAGCGCCAGAAAACTCATCCGTCGAGCCATCTTCATTGCCATCGAAGCACTCCTCCGCGATCCGGGGCGTCCCGGCCTCGCCACCGGATATGGCAAGGCGTGGACCGCTTCTGGCTCATTGAAATCGCTGAAGATTTTGGCTGACCTGTGGTCGCTCGACCGCGCCCCGTGTGTCCCCCCGTGTGTCCATCGAGACGGCCGACCCGCAACGCCGCAGGCAGCCCGAGCCCCCCCGGCCCTCTCGATTCGATGCGCGGACGAGATGCCGGCCGCGAGCTTTCGCTCACGCCGAGAGGTTCACCCGCCCGGCTTCCCTCCCGAAGCGGGGTCGATGCCGTCCGCCCGCATCCGCTCGGCGCTCGCCGGCCCGGCCACGGTGCCGGCCGGATGCGTGTACCACCCGGCCGGGTCCGCCTTGTCCGGCTCGTCGCGGACCTTGAGGACGGTGAACATCCCCCCCATGTCGATGTACGAGAACGGCCCGGCCCCGCCGCGCATCGGCAGGCTGTTCGCGGGGACAGGCATGGGCATCTCGCCCATGCCGCCCATCCCCGTGGTCCCCATCGTCATGTAGCCGGGCATCACGCGGCCCATCCGCCGATCGAGCGCGCCGGTCGCGGCGCCGACCATGTTCGGCAGGCCATGGCCCATTTGCATCATCGTGTGATGGGTCATGTGGCAGTGCACCGCCCAGTCGCCCGGCTCCTCGGGGACGAACTCGATGACCCGCGTGCTGCCGACCGGGACAAGGACCGTCGTCTCCGGGTACTGGGCCGACTCGGGGACGAACCCGCCGTCCGTCGCCGTGACCTGGAACGACAGGCCGTGCAGGTGGATCGGGTGGTGATCCATCGGGCCGAGGTTCCCGAGGCGCACGCGCACCCGCTCGCCGCGGCCGACGAGGAGCGGCGCCGTCGCGGGGAACGCCTTGCCATTGAACGTGAGGACGTTGAAGTCGCTCATCGCGTTCGGATCGGGCCGGCGCGCCCCCGCGTTGATCTTCCACTCGTGCGTCATCAGCACGAAATCCCTGTCCACGCGCGGCCCCCTGGGCCTCCTGGGGTGCACGACGAACATCCCCACCGCGCCCAGCGCGATCTGGGTCATCTCGTCGAAATGGGAGTGGTACATGTACGTCCCCGGATACCGCACGACGAACTCGTAAACATACGTCTCGCCGGGCGCGATCGGGCGCTGGGTGAGCCCGGCGACTCCATCCATGCCGTTCGGCAGCACGAGGCCGTGCCAGTGGACCGTGGTGGCCTCCGGCAGGGAGTTCGTCACGTAGATGCGCAGGCGATCGCCCTCGACCGCCTCGATGGTCGGCCCGGGCGTGCTCCCGTTGTAGCCCCACACCTCGCTCTTCAGGCCGGGGGCGATCTCGTGCTCTAGGGGGCCCGCGACGAGGTGGCCGACCTTCACGCCGTCCACCACCCGCAGCGGGAGCGTGCTGCCGTTCGGCGTCACCACGGCGGGCTGCCCCCCGGGCGCCGCGGTCCGGCGAGGCGGGGGCGTCGCGGCGCCCGCGGCGGGCGGCGCGCCAGGGCGCTGCTGCGCATGGGCGAGCCCTTGCGTGAGGATGGCGGCGCCGGCGGCCAGACCGCCCGCGTGGATGAAAGCACGTCGGTCCATGTCAATGCCCTCCTTCGCCGGTGGCCGAGGCCCTCGGCATCGCCGCGGGAGCTCCGGCCCCCGCGGCCTCGACGCGGCGCCCTGCCAGGAGCGCGTCGAACGCAGCCTTCGCCGTCCAGTGCTCGCGCAGCGCCTCGACCGCCGCGAGCTCGGCGTCGAGCTGCTCTCGGCGCGCCGAGAGCAGCTGGAAGACGCCGACCTGCATCGCGTTGTACTGGAGCAACGTCTGCTCCAGGACCCGCTTGCGCGCCGGGAGGATCACGCGCGCGTAGTGCTGCGCGCGCGCGTGCGCGAACAAGAGCCGGTTGCGCGCCTCGCGGACCGCCGAGCGGACATCGACGGCGCGCCCGTGGTAGCGCTCCAGCAGGCCGTCGAACTCCGCCGCCTGCGCGGCCTCGGCGCCCTGCCGCCGATCGAAGAGCGGGAGCGAGAGGCGGACCTCGGCGCCGACGACCCACGGGTGCTCGTGCGCCTCGTCGCTCGCGCCGAGCTCCCGCTCGCCGTGAACGCCGAGCGCCACGTCCGGCACCCAGCCCTCGGCGCGCAAGGCCCCGGCGCGCCCCGCCGCCGCCTCGAGCCGGCTGCGCAGCTCCGCGAGCTCGAGGCTCGCCCGCAAGGCCAGGGACTCCGCGCGCGGCGGCGTGGCGAGCGCGTCGGGCGCCGCCGGGACCGCGCCGGCGATCGTCCAGGAGGTCGCCGCGCCGGAGAGGCCGAGCAGCCGGGTGAGCCGCTCGCGCTGCGAGAGGAGCTCCAGCTCGATCTGCGCGGCCGTGACGCGCGCCTCCTCGTAACCCGCCTCCTGCGTCGCCACGTCGAGCTCCGGGACGTTGCCCGCCTCGAAGAGCGCGCGGGCGGCGTCGCGGGCCGCGGCGAACGCGTCGAGCGCGCGGTTCGCGATGCCCAGGCGCTGCTCCGCCGCCTGCACGGCGTAGAACGCGGCGCGCACCTGGTAGCCGAGATCGACGACCGCGCCCGCGGCGCGGTAGCGCGCGGCCTCGTGCTCCGAGCGCGCCGCCCTCGCGTGGAGCGGCGAGAGGAGCGCCGACGTGAGGTCGATCTCGACCCCGAGCTCGAGGTGCGCGTGCTCGACCCCCTCCTGCAGCGGCGTCACCCCGATCGCGATCTCCGGGTTCGGCAGCTTGCCCGCCTGCTCGAGGTTGCCCCGGGCGACGCCGACCTCCTTCAGCACGGCGCGCAGCTCGCGGTTGTTGAGCAGCGCGATCCGCACCGCGGCGTCCGCGGTGAGCGGCCGCCGCGGCGCCTGGCCGAGGGCGCGCGCGCCGTCGGCCGGCTCCGGATCGACCTCCTCCGACGCCGCGCTCGGCGGGAGCTCGAAGCGGGAGAGCTCGCGGATCCGCGCCATGTCGGCGGTCGACGACGGGGCGGCGCAGCCCGCCGCGGCCGCCGAGGAGAGCGCGAGGCCCGCCACGAGCGGCAAGAGGCGCGAGGCGAGCGCGCGCGATCGCCGGCGTTCAGTGCGCATGGACAGGCTCCTCGGGCCTGGTAGCCGCCGGGCCGCCCTCCGGCGGCGTCGCCGGCGCCGGGGCGTGATGATGGTGGTGGTGGTGCTGGTGAGGGTCGGCGCCGGCGCCCCCCGCCGGCTCGAGCCCGACCCAGCCCGCGGCGGGCTCGCCGGGCAGCGGAGGCTCCTCCGAGAGGGCGACGCCGATCCGCGGCGAGGGAGCTTCCGCGGCCTGCGGTGAGGCAGCAGAGGACGCGGGGAAGCTCGCGGGAAGGGTGCGCGGCGCGCAGCCGGCGAGCGCAGCGACGAGCATCAGCAGGGCGTTCGGACCGGCGAGGTGAGGTGATTTCATGGAAGCCGCTCCAGCGTGGCGAGTGCGATCACGTGCGGGGCCCGAGGACGACCGCGCCCCGCAGCGGCTTCATGCCGCATTTGAGCTCGACCGCTCCAGAGCTCAGCGCAGGAAGTTGGATCACCAACAGCGTCGTCCCGGGTTGCATGCATGGCCGACGCGCGCGGTCCGGCGGCATTACACGTCGCCGCACCGGGCCGCGCGCGGTCAGGCGTGGATGTACACGAGCGTCCCGCCCTTGTCGTTGAACGCGGCGTGCCAGCCCTCGGGGACGGGGGGATCGGTCCACGCGAACAGCCACGCCGCGTCGGCGGGCGCGAGGTTCACGCAGCCGCTGCTCCGCACCTTGCCGAACGCGTCGTGCCAGTAGACGCCGTGCAGCGCGTAGCTGTTATGGAAGTACTGGACATAGGGCACGTCCCGCAGGTCGACGGACGACTCGCTGAGCTCGTCGCCGTCCATCGTCGCCGTGACGTGCTTCTCGCGGATGAAGAACGTGCCCTGCACGGTGGCGCTGGTGGTCGCGGGATCGCCGAGCTCGCCCCTGCCCGTCGAGACGAGGGTCGCGAAGACGGGGCGCTCGCCCTCGTAGGCGACGAGCGTCTGGAGCGCGATCGAGATGTCGATCCACTTCCTTCCGCGCGCCGCGTGCCCCCAGAAGTCGCGGCCCAGCCGCGCGACCCGCAGCGCGGACGCGGGGATCCACACGCCCGCGTCGGTCTCCGCGTAGGCGCCGCCGGCGGCCGTCTTGCCGGTGAGCACCCAGCCGGAGCGGTGCGCCGCCCAGCCGTCCGGCCTGAGCTCGCCCGAGGCGTCCGGCTTCAGCGTGCGCACCCCGTGGTGCATGACGAACGCGGGGGTCCCCTCGCTCTTCACCTCCACGCCGCGCATCGCCGTGGGGGTGACGGCCGAGGTGCGATCGATCGGGATGAGGTCGAGCTCGGTCGTCAGGCCGAAGCGCCGCCCTGTCCACTCGAAGGTGGAGATCAAGCCGAAGGCCGAGTCGGCCCGCGCGCGCCCGCGGTGCGCGGGGAAGCGCACCTTCTCGGCAGCGCCGAGCGGCTTGGGCAGGTCGCGGCGGCTCGCGAAGAAGGGCGTGAGCGGCTCCGGCTCGCCCAGGAGCGCCTCGTCGCGGCGGGACCACGCAGGGGTGCCCTGGGCGCGCGAGCGCCCCTCGACGCGCCGCTGCTCGGCCTCGCTCGGCAGGTGGACGTAGAGGTGCGGCGGCGGCTTCCGCGACACGACGTAACGGTACGGATACGGCTCGCCGCGGCGCGGGCCGGCCGGCGTCGCGACGACGATCTCGTGGTCCAGGTCGAGCGAGGCGCCCTTGCCGACGCACACGAAGCCGCGGGGATGGATGGCGTACCATCCGCCCGCGCACCCCGCGTCGCCCGACGGCGCCGCGGCGCGCTCGACGATCGCGCCGGCCCGCAGGTAACCGAGCTTGAGCGCGCCGCGCTCGGGCGCGGCGTACACGAACGTGCGCATCGCGATGCTCGCGAGCTTGTCACCGCGCCCGGGCCGCAGCGCCTCCCTGGACGCCGCGGGCTCGGCCTCGACGGCCGCGCCGCCGTCCAGCGGCTCCACGACGCCCGCGTCGGCGAGCGCCGGCTCCAGGGCCGCCGGCTGCGCGGCGGCCGAGCGCCCCGGCGGCTCCTCGCCCGGGCCGCAGGCCGCCACGAGCGCCGCCGCGGCGAGCGCCGACGCGCGCCGCAGCCGACCACCGCGGCGGCGCGCGCGCGCATCCGGGAAAGAGCAAGCCATGACGAGCAACGGGCCTCGTCTAGCTCAGAGGCCGCCCGCCGACCAGGCCGCCCGCGCGGCGCGACATCTCGACCCGCCGAGCAGCCGCGGCAGTTCATCGCGCGCGCTCCCCATGCGCCACGCGCCGCTCCGGCTCACCAGCGTGGGTCGCCGTCGATCAGCCAGTCCAGCGCCCGTCGTGTCTCCTCGGCGACCGGCCCGTCGTACCGGTGGCCGGCCTCCTTGCTGCGCGCCACGCGAGCGAGCACCCCCGCCTTGTCGAGGCGCGCGGCGGCCGCGGCAGCGGCGGCGCCGCACCCGGCTTGCGCGCAGACGAAGAGGACCCGCTGCCCGCCGCCGTCCGCGAACGCCTTGGCCGTCGCCGGGGTCCACTTGTCGTGTCCGCCCTCGACCAGCACGAGGCGCGGGAAGAGCGCCGCCCGGCGCGCGGCGATCGCGGAGCCCATGATCGCGCCCAGCGAGAAGCCCGTGTAGAGCGCCGCGCCGGGATCCACGTGCTCGGGAAAGCGCGCCCGCAGCGCCGCGAGCCCCGCGTCGATCTCCTGCTCCAGGCGGGCGTTGCTCTCGTACGTGAAGCGGACGTCGCTCGCCGACGGCGAATCGCGCCGCGCGACGCCCCTCGGACACAGGACGAAGGCGCCGTCACCCACGATGTCGCGCCACACCTGGCACTGCCACTCGGGCCGGTCGTAATTGCCGTGCGACGCGATGAGCACGGGACGCCGCGCCGTGGCGCCGATCGGCACCGACACCACAGCGGTCGGGAACCCCTCGACAGGGAGCTCCACGAACGGCGCGTCCGCGCGGAGCGGCGAAGCCCCCGCAACAGCGGCGGCCGCGTCGGCGGCAGCGGGCGCGGCGTCTCTCGCAGCGGCCGCCGGCGTCGCGCCGCCGTCCGCGGCCTGCGCTGCCCCTTCCCGCGCCGGGGCGGGCGCGACGCTGGGCGGCGCAGGCGCCGGACCGACGGAGCGGCCTGGGCGATCACAGCCGAGCGCCGCCGCAAGGAGCGGGAGCGACGCGAGCGAGAGGGCGAGAAACGCGACGGGGGACGCCATCCGACCAGAGGATGACGCTTTCCTAGGGGAGCGCCTCCGCGAGCTTGTCCGCGAGCGGAGCGCCCCAGCCGGTCGGGTAGTCCCAGCCAGGCCCCGCGCTGAACCCCTCGGGCGTCTTGCCCTCGGTGATGTCGCGGAAGGCGGCCTGCACGCCCGCATCGGTGTACAGCGCCCGGTTCAGCCACCCGGCGACGGGCTTGCCCTGCGCGATCCGGTGGCTGTTCACCGACGCCATCAGCCCGGCGAACACCGGCGCGGCGAACGACGTGCCGCTGCGCCGCTCCCACTCGCCCAGGAAGTAGAGCCAGTACGGGGACTCCGACGACGCGCTCAGCGCGACATCGGAGACCGCGCGCGTGCCCTGCGCGTCCTGGACGACGCTCTCCTGCCACCACGGCGTATCGAAGGCGCGCGATCGGCCCGAGCCGGAGCCGCTCCACGCCACCTCGCGCGCGACCTCGCCCCCGGCGCCCAGCTCGAGCACCGTCCCGCCGACGCACGTCACGTACGGGCTCGACGACGGCACGTCGGGCCTGCTCGAGTCGCCGCTCGCGACGACGATCGTCATCCCGAGCGCCGCGCCCATGCGCGCCGCCTCGTTGTATTGCTCCCGGATGATCTGCCCCTCCGTCTCCTCGCGATGCGCGAACGACGTCGAGAGCACCGACACCTCGCCTTCAGCGATCGCCTCGTTCCACGCATAGAGGATGGAGTGGGTGCGCGCGTCCGGCCCCTCGTACGCGATGAGGTCCGCCTCGGGCGCCATCACGCCCGACCATTGCATGTCCAGCGTGGTCTCGACATAACGCGTGGAGATCGGATCCGCGGTGACCACCTCCACGGGGTTGTCGCGCGAGACGCCGAACGATCGCCAGAACGACTGGAGATCCCGGGTCTTGTACGTCGCGCCAACCACGACGCCGACCTTCACGCCCTGCCCGCTGTGGCCGCCGGTGTGGAGCGCCTCGACCCCATAGGCCCGCGCGATCTGCGCGGGCGTGTACCCCTTCTCCTGCTCCGGCGGAGGGTCCGTCTCGATCGAGCCCCCCTCGGCCGCGAGCGGCTCGGTGTCCGCGGGGATCTCGACCGAGACGACGCCCGACGCGAGGTCGATGATCCGCTGCGGCGGCCTGAGCGGATCGAGCGCGCCGAACGTGCGGAGCGGCTTGCCGCCGGCCGAGGGGTTCTCGCGCTCGAAGTCGCGGAGCTCCGTGTCGAACGCGGCGTTGAACTGCTCGACCGTGCCCGCGAACTCGAGCAGGAGCCGGTTGCTGGACCGCCGTCGGATCTCCATCTTCTGCTGGACGAGCCAGTCTTCGACGGCCGCGACGTCGCTCTCGGAGGGGGCGTGGCGCTCCATCCAGGTCTCGACCGACATGTACTTCCGGAACGTGTCCGGCTTCCCGGGATCGTACATGTCCTCGATCGCGCTCTCGAGCCCGGCGACATCCCGGGTCGGGAACCCCATCAGCGCGCGGAAGCGGTCCTCCTCCGGCGCCGCGCCGAAGTCGAAGTAGATCCCCCCGGCCGGCCGGGGAAGACCGCTCGGGAGCACGGGTCCGTCTTCTCCGCACGCCGTGCCCCCGAGGGCGAGCAACGCAACGCACCAGACCGAGAGCGAACGCATCGACGAGGCCCTGCGAGCGAGGGGGAAAGGAGTCCGTCAGGCGAGGCTCAGCACCACACGTGCTCGATGAGGTAGCAGGTGAAGGTCCCCGGCAGCCAGGTCTCGGGGTGCCCACCGGTCGTGTTGTCGGTGCAAATCTCGCAGTAGGCGTGGATGCAGTCGGGGTCGGTGCTCTGCGGCTTCGCCCCGGGGGTCGACACGGGCTTCTCGGAGTAGAAGAACCCGTCAGCCTTCAGCTGGTCGAGCTCGCTGTCCGACAGCTTCCCGAAGGCGGCCTCGTCCGAGGAGATGCTGAACCGCTGGTCCGACGCCTCCGTCAGGGCGGGCGCCGGGTAGTCGCCGTAGTCCGCCTGCTCGATGGCGGCCATCTGCTCCGAGAGCAGGATCTCCTTGCCGTTGCCGGTGGAGAGCTTGATGCGCGCGTAGTCGATCGGCCCCCCCGAGTAGTCGAGGGCGTAGACCGTGTCTCGGCTCATGTCGAGGTTCAGGAACTCGCTCGTCTCGAGGGCCTTCGAGACGTCCGCCTGGGTGATCCGCTCGTGCGCCACCGCGTCATCGACGGGAGCCTCCTCCGACGCGCTGCATCCGGCAAAACCGGCCGCTGCGATGACGCCGAGCGCAACACTGAGAGCGAGCGATTTGGAAGAACGGATGGTCTGTCGAATCATGATGGCGTTCCTTTCTTATGGGCTCACTGACGGCGCTCGCCTGGCCTCGCGCGGGCCAGCGGGAGCTCCCCCATGTCGATCCTGCGTCGGTCCTGCAAACGATCGCTTGCTTGTCGGACGCCACGACTCCGGCGAGTCGAGTGGAATGAGGGGAAGATGAATTCATTTCAACGGTGCCGCAGGCCCCCCATACCTGGCAAGTAATTTCCCGGCGCGAAAGAGAATTCCATCGTTCTTTCTGCCGCACAGTGGTCGGGACGGTGCGCTGTGAGGGGACTCGCTTACCCCGAGCCGCAGACGGGCCATGACCCGACTCAGGGGTTGCCGTGGGAGCCGGTCGCGGACATACCGGAGCCTACATGGTGGACGTGGCCAGATCGCCGCTCGGTTCAACTGCTGTGGCCGCCGAGGCTGCCATCGTGGTCCTCGACGGCCCGCTCGGGACCGAGCTCGCCGCGCGCGGGGTCGAGACGCCGGCGCCGCTCTGGAGCGCCGCAGCCTTGCTCGACGCGCGGGGCCGCGACGTGGTCCGCGCGATCCACCGGGATTACGTGCGCGCGGGCGCGACGGTGCACACGGCGAACACATTCCGCACAAAGCGGAGGCAGGCGGGCGCCGCCTGGGCCGAGCTGGCGGCGCGGGCGGTTTCGCTGGCGCGCGAGGCCGTGCGCGACGAGGGCCCGCAGCACCGGGTCGCCGGCAGCATCGCGCCGATCGAGGATTGCTACAGGCCCGACCTGAGCCCGGCCGACGCGCGGCAGGAGCACCGAGAGCTCGCGCAGGCGCTCGCGGGCGCGGGCGTCGACCTCCTCCTCTGCGAGACGTTCCCGCACGTCGGCGAGGCGCTCGTGGCGCTCGAGGAGGCGGTCGCCACGGGCGTCGAAGCATGGGTGTCGTTCACGGCGGGTCCGGGATCGGATCTGCTCTCGCCCGAGGACATCGGGCTCGCCGCGCGGGAGGCGGCCTCTCGAGGCGCGAGGGCAGTGCTCGTCAACTGCACCCCTGCGACTCGCACGCTCGCGCACATCGAGCGGCTCGCGGCGTGCGGCGTCCCGTTCGGGGCCTACGCGAACGCGGGCGCGGAGGCCGAGGGGCTCGGCTGGGGCGTTGACGTCGACCAGCGCGGCTCGGCGGCCGCGCGTTACGCGGCGCTCGCGCGCCCCTGGCTCGCGGCGGGGGCCACGATCGTGGGCGGGTGCTGCGGGACGGGGCCCGCGCACGTCGCGGCGCTGCGCGCGCTCGTCGACGGGGCGAGGCCCGCGCGCGCCCCGACGGGATCGCCGCGCTGAGGCCATGCAGCCGATCGCCGGTTGCTCCCCACGGGGCGACGTGCCACCGATTGCCCGACGGGCCGGGCGACGCCAGCGCGAAGCGGCGCGGCGCCCGGCAGACACGATCCATCGCCTGAGACAGCACGCCGCCGCGATCGGCGGCGACCCACGGACACGGAGCGCAAGATGATCGATCTCTATTACTGGCCCACCCCGAACGGCTGGAAGATCAGCATAATGCTCGAGGAGACGGGCCTCCCGTACAAGCTCGTCCCGATCAACATCGGGCGGGGCGAGCAGTTCAAGCCCGAGTTCCTCGCGATCAGCCCCAACAACCGGATGCCCGCCATCGTCGATCACGACCCTCCGGGCGGCGGGGCGCCGATCTCCGTGTTCGAGTCGGGCGCGATCCTGCTCTACCTCGCGGAGAAGACGGGCCAGTTCATGCCCTCGGACGTCCGCGGTCGTTACGAGGTGACCCAGTGGCTCATGTGGCAGATGGGCGGCCTCGGCCCGATGAGCGGCCAGGCAGGCCATTTCAATCACTATGCGCCGGAGAAGATCCCCTATGCGATCGAGCGCTATACCAAGGAGGTACGCCGGCTCTATGGCGTGATGGACAAGCGGCTCGCGGACCGGCCTTTCCTGGCGGGCGAGTACTCGATCGCCGACATGGCGAGCTATCCCTGGGCGATGCCGCATGACCGGTACGGGATATCGGCCGACGAGCTCCCGAACTTCAAGCGGTGGCTCGACGCGATGCGCGCGAGGCCCGCCGTCGAGCGCGGGCTCGCGGTCGGAAATGAGCTGCGGAACCCGAGCCAGCCCATGGACGACGAGGCGAAGAAGTGGCTGTTCGGGAAGAAGCCCGAGGCGTGAGCCGCCCGTCCCGCATGCGCAGCGGCCGCGCGGCGGTGCGCCCTGGGCGCGCGGCGCCTCGCTGACGGGCTGCGACCAGGGCGGACAAGCCACGATCGAACGAACCGTCCGGCGCGCCAGCGCTGCACGCGCGACGCACCACAGAGCGTCCTGAGCAGGGCGGGGCCACCAGCGCAGCCTGCCCTGCGGTAGGGCTTCACCGGGCGCGCCGAGCCGCTGGTGCGCCCTGGCTGGACCCGAGACGTCCTTTCACCGCAGAAAAGCAGAACGAGCGCTCCTCGACGATCCGCTCAGCCCGGATCGCGCGGGCCCCGCTGCGGGGCGCTGCTCGAGCGAGCGCGCTGCATTCACCCCTCGCGGACGTCAAGCACGCCGGGAGCGGAAACGTCTGCACAGCTCCGCCGGGCACACACTCTGCTCTGCGGTGAGCCAAGATGTCTGGGCCTGGTGGGCCCTCGCGGACATCGGGGGGAACGATCATGTCGATTCATAGCAAGATGCTGGTGCCTGCATTTCTTTTCGCTGCTCTGGCCGCCGGTTGTACGGTGAATACGGACGACGCGGACTTCGATCAAGCCGATCCCGGTGACGACGAGACCGGGGCCGTCAATCAAGCATTGGAGGAGGAGAGAGGCGGATACATGGGGATGGGCGCGGCGCAGCTCGCGCCCGGACAGGCCCAGATGGGCCCGAGCAAGGGGATGCTCGGACCGAGCAAGGGCGAGATGTTCCCCGGCAAGGGCATGCTCGGACCGAGCAAGGGTCAGATGCTCCCCAGCAAGGGCATGCTCGGACCGAGCAAGGGCGAGATGCTCCCCAGCAAGGGCATGCTCGGACCGAGCAAGGGTCAGATGTTCCCTGGCAAGGGCGCGCTCGTCCCGAGCCAGGCCGGGATGTTCCCTGGCAAGGGCGCGCTCGTTCCGAGCCAGGCCGGGATGTTCCCCGGGCAGGTGCCGTCCAAGGCCGGGTTCGGCGGTTATGCCGGCCAGCAATCCAGCCATGGGATCCAGGGCTATGCTGGTCAGCAGGCCGGCCTTGGCCAGGCAGCCATCTCCCAGTCGGGCGCTTATGGTCAGCAGGGCCAGATCAGCGCGCCCGGCCAGCAGGGCCGGCCGTAACGCCCCCGCGCGCGCTCGTCGGGCTCCCAGGAGAGCACGCCCTGCCGCGCGCACCTCACCCGCTCTCGATCGCCCAGAACGCCCCGACTGCCCGGCTCGGTCGGGGCATTGTTTGGAGACCTAAAAAACAACGGTGCGGCGGCCCTCGACGATGACCCGCCGCTCCAGGTGCGCCCGGACGGCGCGAGAGAGGACGAGCCGCTCCACGTCACGCCCCATCCGGGTCATCTCCTCGGGGCCCATCTGGTGATTCACGCGCGCCACGTCCTGCTCGATGATCGGCCCCTGATCCAGGTCCCGCGTCGCATAGTGCGCCGTCGCGCCGATGAGCTTCACGCCGCGCGCGTGCGCCTGATGGTAAGGCTTCGCGCCCTGGAACGCGGGCAGGAACCCGTGGTGGATGTTGATGACGGGCGGCCCCTCATCGAGCATCTGCTCGGAGAGGATTTGCATGTACCGCGCCAGCACGACGAGATCGACATGGTGCCTCTTCAGCAGGTGAAGCACCTGACGCTCCTGCTCGCGCTTGGTCTCCGGGGTGATGGGGATGCAGAAGAAAGGGATTCGAAAGCTCTCGGCCACCGCCTCGAGCGTGGGGTGGTTGGAGATCACGAGCGGGATCTCGCAGCGGAGCTCGCCCGCGCGCTGCCGGAGCACCAGATCGTAAAGGCACGCGGGATCCTTGGTGACCAGGATCGCCATCTTCGGGACGTGATCGCTGTATTCCACCGACCATCGCGCCGAGAGCGCCGCGGCGAGCTCGCGAAAGGCGGCCTCGATCGCGCCGCGGGTGGCGGAGCCGCCCAGGGCGGCGACGGCGGCCGGCGAGGCGAGGCCGGACAGATCGACGACGAGACGCATGAAGAAGCGCGGGCCCTCGTCCATGAACGCATCCGTGTGATTGCTCGCGTCGATGATGTTCAGGCCGATGTCGTAGAAGAACCCTGCGAGTCGCGCGACGAGACCGGGCTGGTCGGGAGCGGCGATGAGGAAGGTTGCGTGAACGGGACCCATCATACGGGTCATGTAGCTCGCCCCGAGGCGGAGGCGCAAGCGCGAGGGCCGGGAGGGACCGCGGGCGGGCGCTTGCCTGTCTGTCTACCCGCTAGCGCCCCTCGCCGCTCTCGGAGGACGGCGGCCCAGACGGATCCTCCGCGAGCCTCGGCGCCAGCGTGGAGAGCTCCGCCCAGGGGATGCGCACGGTCCGCTCGACGTCGCGCAGGTGCGCGCAGTCGTTGTAATAGATGAGGTGCCAGGCCTCGGCCCGACCCCAGCGCCGCCTTCGCTGCCAGTGGGTGAGCGAGGTGTGGCGGGTGGCGAAGTGCGCGCTCGGGAAGGCGAGCGCGTTCATCCGGAAGAAGTGGAGGAACGCGACGTCGATGAAGCCGCCGTGGGTGACGACGGCGATCGTCCGCCCCTCGTGCTCACGGGTGACGCGATCGAGGGCGACGGAGACCCGCAGCATGAACTGAGCCCAGCTCTCTCCACCGGGGCTCACCGGCCGGTACGGCTCGCGCTCGAAATCGATCGCATAGCGCACCATCGCCTCGCCGACCGGCATCCCGTCCGCCTCGCCGGGGCGGAGCTCCTGGACCTCGTCGTCGAGCGTGACGGGCAGCCCCAGGGCGGGAGCGACGATCTCGGCCGTCTGCTGCGCCCGGCGATAGGTGCTGGCGATCAGGACGTCGGCGGGGATCTCGCGCGTCGCGGCCAGGCGATCGCGCAGGCGCTCCGCCTGGAGGATGCCGAGCTGCGTCAACCCGGTGTCCCCGCGCATCCCGCCCACGATATGGTTCACGTTGACCAGCGCTTCTCCATGCCGGATGAGATAGAGGTTCGTCACGATCTGAGCCTCCGAGGCGCGCGACCTCGTGGGGGGAGGGCCGCGCGGGGCGGTCCGCGCTCGCTAGGAAGAGCAAGGCCCCCCTCGAATGTCAAGGGTTTGTACCGCCGCCGCGCGGGCGCTCAGGGGCAGCCGTGGAAGAGCGCGAAGATGGCCGCGCTCTCGGAGCAGACCTGCTCGTCACGCAGGGCGCTGCAGAAGTCGTCCTCCGTGAGGAAGGTCTTCTTTCCCGTGCTGCCCTCGATGCAGGAGATCGAATAGGCGAACCGCGAGGCGCCCTCCCCGGGCAAGCCTGGGATCTCGAGCTCGGAGCCTTGGCCCACCTGCGAGCCGCTGTCGCCGGCGTCCTCCGGCGGATCGGCGCCGAGCAAGGGGAGCACCAAGATGGGAAAAAGGCTGAAGAGACCGGCTACGAAATTCGGGATCATGGGTTTACCTCCAGCGTCGATAGAAAGGCATCCTCGTGCGAGGTAGCCATTGCAGCTGTCGAATCCAACATGCATCCGACAGGCCAGCTCGGGTCATGTCCGCCCAGTGCACAGGCGCGCGCGAGCGCGGTGCGAGCCCGCGCCGTCGAATACGCGGGCCGCGGGACGCCTGCCCCGTCCGGGTCGGAGGGCGCGCTCGAGCCGCTGCCGCTGCCGCGCCGGCGCGCGGCGCCGGACCGGCCCGCCCGGGCGCGGCGCGCTGCACCGCCCTTGCCAGCTCGCTCGGACATGGCCTACAAGGCGAGCCCTCTGAAGGAGACCCTCATGCACCGTCGCAGCTTCATCGCGGCCGCGCTGCTCGGCGTCGCGGCCCTCGCCGGGTGCGCGCCGCGCTGGCGCGTCGTGACCCAGGCGAGCCCCGACACGTTCGTCGGCCAGCGGTATTTCGCCCTGATGCCCATCGACTACGTGGGCCTCTTCATCCTCGACCAGCGCGAGGACCAGTACCTCGCCGGCAAGGACGCGGACGATCACCAGCGCTTCGTGGCGGACAAGGAGTCCATCAACGAGGAGTTCACGAAGGCCCTGGTCGCCACGGCCCAGGAGGAGGGCATCGAGGTCGCGCCGTCCGACGGCCCCACGTCGGCGCCGTTCGTGATCAAGCCCTATATCGGCTACATGAATCCAGGCTTCTACGCGGTCGTCTCCTCGGCCCCGAGCCAGATCCGGCTGACGCTCCGGCTCACGACGCCGGACGGCCGGGTGCTCGATGAGGTCCAGTTCTCGAGCCGCACGGCGTCGCCCATCCCGAACACGAACCTGAGCTCCGCGGAGGCGGACATGCTGAAGCCCGGCGGCCGCTGGCGCGAGGACGCGCGCGTGATCGGCGCGTATGTGGCGCGCTACCTCGCGTCGCGCGTCCACCCCTAGGCCCCGGTCGCCCAGGCTCTCCCCGGCCGCGCGCTTCGAGGAGGCTGCCGGGGCGCGCGCGGGGGGCGCTCGCCCGCTTCACAGCAGCACCCCGCGGAGCAGGAGCTCGGCCACGCTGAAGTAGATCACGAGGCCGGAGACGTCGACGAGCGTCGCGACGAACGGGGCCGAGGCGCTCGCCGGGTCGAAGCGGAGCGCCCGGAGCACGAACGGCAGGAGCGCCCCCGCCAGCGTGCCCCAGGTCACGACGCCGACCAGGCTGATCGCGACGGCCAGCGCGAGGAGCCCGTAGTGCGGGCCATAGGCCCCGAAGAGCTTCTCCCAGGCGATGACGCGCGCGAAGCCGATGGTGCCGAGGATCCCGCCGAGCGCGAGGCCCGACGCGAGCTCCCGACGGCTGACGCGCCAGAAGTCGGCGAGCCGGATCTCGCCGAGCGCCATGGCCCGGATGACCAGCGTCGTCGCCTGAGAGCCGGAGTTGCCCCCGCTCGAGATGATGAGCGGCACGAAGAGGGCGAGCACGACGGCGCGGGCGATCTCGCTCTCGTAGTGCCCCATCGCCGTGGCGGTGAGGAGCTCGCCCACGAACAGCGCCGAGAGCCAGCCCGCGCGCTTGCCGAGCATCCTGGAGATGGGGGTCCGGAGGTAGGGCGCGTCGAGCGCCTGCATGCCGCCGAGCTTCTGGATGTCCTCGGTCGCCTCCTCTTCCACGACGTCCACGATGTCGTCTGCGGTGACGATCCCCTTCATCCGACCCTCGCTGTCGACGACGGGTATCGCCACGAGATCGTGCTCCGCGAAGCGCCGCGCCACGGCCTCCTGGTCGGCGTCCTCGTTGACCGACACGATATCGGTCTTCATCACGTCGCTGACGCGCCGGTCGCCGGGGGCGATCATGAGCTGTCTCAGCGACACCACGCCGCGCAGCCGCTGCTCGGCGTCGAGCACATAACCGTAGTAGATGGTCTCGAGGTGATCCCTGGCCTGCCGCTTGAGGTAGCTGATCGCCTGGTCGACCGTCGCCTCCGGCCGCACGCGCGCGAACCACGGGCTCATGAGCCCGCCAGCCTCATCCTCGGCGTACGCGAGGAGCGCGGTCACCTCGCGCCGCGTCGGCTCGTCGAGCAAGGAGAGGAGCTCCGCCTGGTCGGCCGGCGACACCTCGAGGAGGATGTCCGCCACGTCGTCGGGCGCGAGCAGGCGAAGCCACAACCTGCGTTCGCCCTTCGTGAGGCCCGCCAGGAGCGCGGCCTGGTCGGCCGTGGGGAGACCTTCGAAGAAGTCCTCCGCCTCCTCGCGCCGCAGGCGGCGATAGGCCTGCACCCGCTCCTCGTTCTGCAGGGCCGACCAGGACAGGATCAGATCAGCCGCCGTGAGCGCCTCGGCCGCGTTGAAGGGCGGGCGTTCCATCATCGCCTCACCTCGTCGAGCGCCTGGCCCGCCCTGTCGGCGTCGCCCGGCAGAAGATGCGCATCCGCGAGGGCCCAGCGGCAGGCTCGACCCTGGAACCACGATTAGCAACGGGCGCGCCACGGCCGCCCCTCCCTGGAAGCCCCGGCACGCACACAGCGCAGCGGCCCCCCCGCCTGCGCCGTCGGACAGCGAAGCGCCTGGGGAAGCCGGCATATTCCTGGTTCCCTCGGACTTCTTCTCGGTGCTCGGATCGCGCCGACGCGCAATGGCGCGGTTTGGCGGGAACCTACCGTATCTCCCAGGATGCAGGCTCTTTGCGCGGCCTGCGTGGAGCCCGCCGGCGCGCTCTGACGCCTGCGCGCACGTCTGCGCTCATGCGCGCGCGGGCGGGCCGAGCGGATCGACCCCGAAGCGGCGCAGCAGGCGGCAGAGCGGGACGAGCGGCAGCCCCACGATGGCCGCCTCGTCGGCGTGGCGCACGTCGTCGAACAGCCACGGTCCGCGCCTCTCGAAGAGGTACCCTCCCGCGCTGCCGATCGGCCGATCCAGCTCGACATAGCGGCGGATCTGCGCGCTGCCGAGGGGGCGGACGCGGAGCTCCACGGTGACGATCTCGGCCAGCGTCCGCGGCTCGCCGGCCGCGAGCGGCACCGCCGGCGGCGCGTGCACCGCGACGGCGGTGTGGAGCGCGTGGACGCGCCCCGCGAGCCGCCCGAGCTGGTCTGCCGCCTCGTCGAGCGAGGCCGGCTTGCGGAGGAGCTCCCCATCGAGCTCGAGCGCCTGATCGGCGCCGATGAGCACGGCGCCCTCCCGCGCGGGCGCGAGGCTCAGCGCCTTGCCCTCCGCGAAGAGGCGGGCGCACGCGAGGGGCGACATCCCCTCGGGCGCGATCTCCTCGAAGGCCGGCGCGACGGCCTCGTACGCGAGCCCGAGGCGATCGAGGAGCGCCCTCCGGAAGGGCGACGTGGAGGCGAGGACAACCGGGAACATGGCCGGCTCCATGGCACGGAACGACGCGCGTGCCGAGAGGAACCGCCCGCCTCGCCCCTCGCGCTCCTCCCGCCCGTCGCGCTCCTCCCGCTCCTCCCGCTCCTCGCGCGCTTCACCCGCGCTTCACCCGCTCTTACCTGCTCTTCACGCTCTTCGCGGCGTTCGCACCGACTTGCTTTTATTTACCAAATTTTATCGAGAAACGGCAGACCACGAGGATTCTCAGCAATGGTGACAGCCGCTGGGCATGCGGGAATAACCACAGGAATTCCCGCCGTCAGGTGTCGCCTGAATTACCCATCATGCATTTCATTAAAAAGCAGCTTGCACTCGGACTCTACAGCACGCGACAGTACGCCAATGCAGCAACTCAACACAAGGCACCTCGTCACACTCTCTCTCGTCGCGCCGGGCATCGGGCTCTCCGTGCTGCTCGCCGCCTCGCCGGCGAGCGCAGCGACGTACGAGGTGGGGCGGGGCAAGCCTCATGCGAGCCTCGCGGAGGTCGCCCCTCGCCTCGCTGCCGGGGACGTGGTTCTGGTCGAGGGCGACGCGACCTATCCGGGGGATCTGTTCTTCAAGAAGTCGGGCACCGAGGCGCAGAAGATCACGATCCGCGGCGTTCGCGTGAACGGCCGCCGCCCGGTCCTATCCGGGGGGACGAACACCGTTGTCTTCGCTGGCAATCACTATACCTTCGAAGGCTTCGACATCACCGGCGGCTCGGGCCGCTGCGTGTTCAACAAAGCGCACGACATCACGATCCGCGACTCGGTGGTGCACGATTGCGCCGGGCACGGGATCCTCGGCGCCGACTCCGAGTCGGGCTCCCTCACGCTGGAGTACGTCGAGGTCTATGCCTGCGGCTCGGGCGACAGCAGGCACCCCATCTACATCGCGACCGACGAGGAGACGCGCCTCGGCTCGGTGTTCCGCATGCGGCACTGCTATGTGCACGACGGCAATGGCGGCAACAACGTGAAGAGCCGCGCGGAGCGGAACGAGATCTATTACAACTGGATCGAGGGCGCGAAATACCACGAGCTCGAGCTGATCGGGCCGGACGGCCAGGACGAGGGGCTCGCGCGCGAGGACTCCGACGTCGTGGGCAACGTCATCGTCAAGACCGGCCAGCACTTCGCCGTGCGCGTCGGGGGCGACGGCACGGGGCAGACGTGGGGCCGCTTCCGGTTCGTCAACAACACGTTCCTTCTCGCCCCCGGGTCGCGGCCGGCGCTCAGGATGTTCGATGGAATCGAGAGCGTCGAGATGAGCAACAACGTGTTCTATCGGCGCGGCGGCGGCGGCGTGGAGGTCTATGTCGACAGGAGCGCGACCTGGAAGACGGGAGCGGCGTTGATCTCGGGCGCGAACAACTGGGTCCCCACCGGCTCTTCGGCCCTCCCCGCGGCGTGGACAGGCACGGTGCAGGGCGCCGACCCCGGCTTCACCAACCTCGGCTCGCTGGACCTCCGCCCGGCGTCGAACAGCCCGCTCGTCAACGCCGGCTCCAGCGCGTCGCCGAGCCCGGCAGGGCACCCGTTCCCGAGGCCGCTCGCCGCGCCGCAGTCCTCGCCCATGAGGAGCATGCGCGCGGCCAGCCGGCCGCTGCAGCGGCCGGTCGCCGGCGCGATCGACATCGGGGCCTACGAGTCCGGCTCCAGCCTCGCGGCGCTCGCCATGAGGACCGCGGACAGCGATCGGGACCTCGGCGACAGCGACAGCAGCGCCGCGGAGGAGGAGTGGAACGTCGACGGGGACGCCGCCCCGAGCGACGGTGAGGCGGGCGCCGGCGACACCGACGACGTCGATGCCAGCGACGCCGACGCCGAAGGGAACGCGTCCGCCGGCGACTGCGCCGCGGACGGCGACACGGACAGCGACGACACCGCGGCGCGCGCCGCTGCGTGCCCCGAGGCCGCGCAGGGCAACGCGGACGCGCCGCACGACGCCCACGCCAGCGCGTGCAGCGTCGGCGGGGCGCTCGCGGGCGGGCCGGTCGCCGGCTCGGGGGCGTTCCTCGCCGGGGCGGCGGCGCTCCTCGGCGCCGCCCTCCGGCGGCGCGGTCGCCGCGCCGGGGCGTGAGCCGCAGCGCGAGCCCTCAGGCCACGAGCGCGCGCAGCAAGCGACGCGCCGAGGCCGGGTCGGGCAGCTGAAACGCCGCGGAGCTCTCCCCGCCGCCCACGTGGATCGTGAGGGCGGTCGGGGGGAGCGCCGCGAACAGATCCTCGTCAGTCCTGTCGTCGCCGAGCGCGATCACCACCGCGTCGGGCCCCATCATCGCGAGCACCCGCGGCACGATCACCCCCTTGTTGACCCCGCGGAGCCGCACCTCCAGCACCTTGCGGCCCGGGATGAGCTCGAGATCGTGCTCGCGCAGCGCCTCGCCGAGCTCCAGGGGCACCTCGCGGGCCGTCTGGCTGGCGAGCTCCGGGTCGGCGGCCCGGTAGTGCCACGCGATCGACACCATCTTCTCCTCGATGAAGCTGCCCGCCGTGCGGTCGACGAGGCCCTGGAGGACGTCGCGGACCCTCGGCTTCCAGTCGAGCGCGGCCTCGCGGAGCGCCACCCAGGGCTCGCCGGGCGCGGCGCGGGAGAAGAACCCGTGCTCCGCGTGGAGGCTGATGGGCAGCTCGCCCAGCCACCGCTCGAGGTCCTCGCGCGGCCGGCCGCTCACGACGTGCACCTGCGTCCGCGGGCGCGCCGCGAGCTCGCGCAGCTCGGTGACGAGCGCCTCGTCCGGCTGAGCGAGCTCGGGCATGGCCTCGAGCGGGACCAGCGTGCCGTCGTAGTCGAGCATCACGATCAGCGACGGCGCGCTGAGCGCGCTCGCGATCGTGCTCCCCTGGGGCGCGCCTTCAGGCCGCCGGACGGACCCCACCGCGGGCGCCGCGCCGCTCGCGCGCTCGAGATCGTTTAGGAAGCGGTGCGACCAGCGGTGCGCGTCGTGCGTCACGACGCGGCGGCGGAGCGCCTGCATCCGGACGCGCTGCTCGGACGGCGACATGACCAGCGCCCGCTGGATCGTCGACGCCACCGCGTCGATGTCGTGCGGGTTGACCTGGAGCGCCTCGATCAGCTCGGCGGCCGCGCCCGCGAACTCGCTCAGCACGAGGGCGCCGGTGTCGTCGATCCGCGAGGCCACGTACTCCTTGCAGACCAGGTTCATCCCGTCGCGCAGCGGCGTCACCATCATCACGTCGGCCGCGAGGTAGAGCGCGACGACCCCGGCCATGGGCATCGACCGGTGCAGGAAGTGGATCGGGACGTCGTCGAGCGTCCCGTAGCTGCCGTTGATGCGGCCGACGAGCTCGTTCACGACGCGCCGGAAGTCGGCGTAGGCGTCGACCTTCTCGCGCGTCGGCACCGCGAGCTGGATGAACCGGACCTTGCTCCGGAGCTCGGGCTCGCGCTCCAGGAAGCGCTCGATGGCGAGCATGCGCCGCGGGATGCCCTTCGTGTAGTCGAGCCGATCGACGCCGAGCACGATCTTCCGGCCCTTGGCGCTCTCGCGGATGCGCCGCGCCTCGGCGCGGACCTCCTCGTCCCGCGCGAGCCGCACGAACTCGTCGACGTCGATGCTGACCGGATACGCGCCGAGCCGCACCCGCCGCCCCTCGTAGGCGAGCGTCTCCAGATCGGGATCGAGCCCGAGCACGCGCGCGGCGGAGTAGACGAAGTGGTACCGATAGGCCGTCGTGTGAAACCCGACGACGTCGGCGCCGAGCATGCCGCGCAGCACCTGCTCCCTCCAGGGCAGGATCCGGAAGACCTCGGCCGCGGGGAACGGGATGTGCAGGAAGAAGCCGATCCGCGCGTCGGGGATGCGCCTCCGCAGCATCGCCGGCACGAGCGTGAGCTGGTAGTCGTGGATCCACACCCTGTCGCCCGGCCTGTACCGGGAGGCGATGGCGTCGGCGAAGCGCTCGTTCACCTCGCGGTAGCTCTCCCAGTCCTGCCGGGCGTCGAGGTGCAGCTTCTCGACGAGGTAGTGGAACAGCGGCCACAGGACGCTGTTCGAGAAGCCGTCGTAGTAACGGCTCACCTCGGCCGACGTGAGGTGCACCGGGACGGCGCCCAGCAGATCGAGCCGCTCCTCGACCTCTCGGCGCTGCTCTTCGGTGAGCTGCGCGAGGTCGCCCGGCCATCCGAGCCAGAGGCCGCCGTGCCGCTCGTGGGGGCCCCGGAGCGCGGTCACGAGGCCGCCCGCCGAGGGGACGACGGAGACGTCCCCCTGATCGGCGTGGACGGTCACCGGGAGGCGGTTCGAGACGATGAGCAGGCGGGACATGCGCGGCCAGGAAGCTAGCGCATGGCCCCTGCACCACGCCCTTGCGGCGCGGTGAAATCAGGGGCTAGCCGATGGTGCTCGTCGGGCGCGCCCTGATCGCTACCGGTCGATCCGGATCGACGGCGCCGTGTTCTCCGGAGGGTTGGGCTTCGACGTGGCCGTGGGCGCTGCGGGGCGAACGGGGCGGCCCCAGTTTCGCCTGCCGCCCGAGCTCGTGTTCGACGGCGCGTCCTCGGTCTTCGCGGGCGCGGCCACCTGCGCGAGCCGTGCGACCGTCTGCACGGACATCTCCGACGGCCCCTGCACGATGGAGTAGGGCTGGAAGCCTTCCTTCTGCAGGGTCAGCCGGCGAGGCGACGCGCGCACCTGGTCGTTCGCGATCGAGAGCTGGAGCGGCGTCTGCCCGAGCGATTTCCCGTCCTCCAGGACCTCGGCGCCCGCCGGGATCGACTCGATGATCAGCATGAACGAGGGCGCGCCCTTGTGTTCGCTGGGCGTGCCGGTCGCCGCGGGCGCGGTCGTCGGCGCGGTCACGACCTCGGGCGTGGCCTCGCTGTTCTGCGCGGGCTTGCGGGTCAGCGCGAACGCGCCCGCCGCCACGACGACCGCGCCGATGGCGGCGAAGATCACCGCCTTGCGCCCGCCGCCGGAGGGAGCTTCCTGCGCGCCGGTCGCGCCCTTGGACGCGCCCGCCGTGGTCGCGGCAGCGCCCGGGCCCGAGCCGACGCCGGAGGTGCGCCCGCTCGGATCGTCATCGGTCGACGGCGCGGGGAGCGTCACCGCGTCCTTGAGCGCTTGCACCGTGGACGAACGCGACGAGATCTGCACGCCGGGCAGCGACTCGAACGAGGTGATCTGCGTGCCGCCGAACGCGGTCGTCACGCCCATGCCGCGTGCGCACTCGCCGAGGCCCTGGATGAGGGCGTCCATCGTCGCGGGCCGGCCGTCCGGATCCTTCGCGAGACAGCGCATCACGAGCGCCTCGAGCGGCTCCGGGATGTCGACGTCCGGGTTCCGCTCCTTCATGCGCGGCACCGGCTGCTGGAGGTGCGCCATCAGGATCTGGATCGACTTCTCGGACTCGAACGGGACCTTCCCGCAGAGCATCTGGTAGAGGATGACGCCGAGCGAGTAGATGTCGGTCCTGAGATCGACCTTGCCGTGCGAGATCTGCTCCGGCGACATGAAGCGGGGCGAGCCCAGGAACGCGCCCTGCTGCGTGAGCTCCTCCGAGTCGTCGCCGAGCTGCTTCACGAGGCCGAAGTCGAGGATCTTGACCGCCTCCTCCGCGTCCTCGTTGGAGACGAGCATGACGTTCGACGGCTTGAGGTCGCGGTGGACGACGCCGTGCTTGTGCGCCTCGCGCAGCCCGCGCGCGATCTGCCGCGCGATGCGCATCGCCTCGGGCGGCGGCAGGCGCCCCTGCCGGCGCACGCGCCGGAAGAGCGTCTCGCCCTCGAGGAACTCCATCGCCATGAAGAACCGGTCCTGATCATCGGCCTCGATGCGGCCGTAGTCGAAGACGGTGACGATGTTCGGGTGCTGGAGGCGCGCGAGGATGCTCGCCTCGAGGAAGAAGCGCTTGTGGAAGTTCGGGTCGAGCTGCCGCGAGGCCTGGTTCGGGATCAAGACCTTGATCGCCACCGGGCGCCCGAGCGGGATCTGCTCGCCGCGATAGATCGTGCCCATGCCGCCGGTCGCGAGCTGGGAAAGGATCTTGAACTTTCCGTTGAGCACCTTTCCGAGCAACGGATCGATCGGCTCGCTGCGCGCTACTTCATCGACGACGTTTTCGTTGGCACCACTCATATGAACTCCGTCGCCTTCCCCGTGCGGGCGCGGGCGAGCCCTCCCCTCGGTGACGATGCCTCGCGATGCGTGAGCCTGGACCTCATGATCGTGGGGAGCGTCGGCGCGTGGGGCCGTCGGGGCAGTCTAAACGGAAGAAATGTCCTTGGCGACCTTTCCTCGATCGCCTCCACGATCGCCCCGTTCGTGAGGCCGGGACCCCGGCGCGAGAGGCCGGCCGTGAGGCGCTGCACCATGCGCCGTGCGCCATAGCCCCGATCGACGGGAACCGCCAGTTGCTGGCATCGAGCGTTTGCATCGCACCTTCGCGCCACGAGATCCTGCGAGCAGAGTACACTGCTCCGCGCCCG
Source organism: Sorangium sp. So ce124 (assembly GCF_051525235.1). Taxonomy (NCBI): domain Bacteria; kingdom Pseudomonadati; phylum Myxococcota; order Polyangiales; family Polyangiaceae; genus Sorangium; species Sorangium sp. So ce124. Next base: position 745,369 of record NZ_CP150312.1, on the reverse strand, counting down.
CGCGATGCTCTTCCGATCATCCTTGTCGGGTGCCGCCGCCGGACGCCGGCCGGTGCGCGCCGGACGTCCCTGCCGGCCTTCTCACCCTCCCGGGTGGGGACGAGGTAGTAGAGGAGGATGCGACCGGATCGCGCCGTGCTGCGCTGGTGGAGGGGGAGAGAGTACCGGCGCCTACTCGACGTGGCGGCGTCCGAGCTCGCCGGCTCGCGCCACGCCGACGCGGAGGCGACGTGCGCGCGGGCGCTCCGGATCGCCGAGGAGATCTACGGTGAGGGGGACGCCGAGCTGACGGCGCCGCTCTACGCGCTGAGCTCGGCCCGGCTCGCGCAGGGGCGGCTGGACGAGGCGCGCGCGAGCTCCGCGAGGGCGATCGCCATCGCCGAGGCTGCGGCGAGCACCGATCCCCCGCTGCCGAGGCTGCTCGAGCAGCTGGCCGCCATCCTCGAGCGGCAGGGCGAGCTCGAGGACGTCGAGGCGCTGTTCCGCCGGATGCTCGCGGGCTACGAGCGGATGCGCGACCCCGACCCCATCGAGCTGTCGGCGCTGCTGAACCGGCTCGGTCTGCTGCTCGGCAGGCGGGGGGCCCGCGCCGAGGCGGCGCCGCTCTTCCGGCGGGCGATCGCGCTGCGGGAGGGGGCGCTCGGCGCCCGTCACGCGCTCGTCGCAGAGGCGCTCTACAACGCCGCCACGTTCCTGGAGCTGGAAGAGGACCTCCCGACCGGCGAGCGGGAGGTGATGCTCCGGAGGGCGCTCGAGATCGCCGAGGCGGGGGCGGGCGTGGAGGGGGCGCTCCTCGCGTCGATCCTGCACAACCTGGCGGCCGCGCGGGAGGCGCTCGGGGACGCGGCCGAGGCGGCGGCGCTGTACGAGCGCGCGCTCGCCGCGCGGGAGGCGCTGGCCGGGGCCGCCCACCCGTCGCTCCGGCCCACGCTGGTCCGGCTCGCGCAGGTCCACCACGCCGCGGGGCGGCTGTCCACGGCGCTGCCGCTGTACGAGCGGGCGCTCGCGCTCGCCGAGGTGGAGCTCGGGGTGGATCACCCGGTGGCCACGGCGATCGAGGCCTGGATGGCAGAGGCGCGGAGCCGGAGCTGACCCCGCCGCCAGCGGGCGCGGCGGACGGCCAAGCGTGCAGGCGCGCCCATCGGCGGCCTGGCCGGACAGAGGCGCGCCGGGGTGGCCTGGCGGACAGGCGCGATCAGCGCCCGGACGACGGCGGATCGCCGCCTACGCGCCAGCGCTCGACGAGCTCCGGGAGGACGGTCGAGGCCATCTGGAGCAGGTGCGCCATGTGGTGTTCGGGCGTGTTGCCCCGGAACCCACGGACGTGGAGCTCGCCGACGCTCGCCTCGGTGGTCGGGATCATCTGCTTCTCGAGCTTCTTCGAGACGGCGCCCTCGGCCGCGCGCAGCCGCAGGTGCGGGGGTGCGTCCGACGCGGGCGACCGCTCGACGTGGTGCCCCGCCGCGGCGTCGAGCAGGTAGCTGGCCGTGGCGGTGGAGCTGGCGTACGCGATCGGGTCGATCTCCGAGTGCGTGATGGTGAACAGCAGCTTGTCCGAGGCGGCGAGCTGCGCGGCGCGCGCGAACGAGGCGAGCTGCAGCGGGTTGAGCCCGCTCGGCTGCTCCGGGACGAAGCCGCAGTGGATGCCGTCCGTGACGAGGATCGCGTCGAGGGCCTCGGCGCCGCGGCGGAGCTCCAGGATCTTGGCGATCGCGCCGTAGCCCGCGCTCCACGAGGAGAGGGCGACCCGGCGGAGCCGCGGGGTCGGCAGCCCGCGCTGCGCGAGCGCCCTGTCGATGTCCGCGAGCAGGCTCTCGTAGACGCCCGGCGTCGCGTAGAAGTCCTCGTACGCGCCCGAGCCGATGCCGAGGTTGATGACGGCGACCGCGGCGTTCAGCCCGGCGACCTCGGCGCTCTCGCGGACGAGCTGGGTGTTGCCGTGGAAGTGCAGCAGGAGATCGTAGCTCGACCCGGTGGGCCTGAACGTGTCGGGCGTGAAGAGCACGCCGCCGCGGATCGACGCGTAGCCCTCGTGCCGGATCGCGGGCGGCGGCGTCGCCGGCTCGGGCGGCGGCGCCGGCAGCTGCAAGCGCGCGAGCCCCTCCGGCGCGACGGCCGCGCTCGCTCCGGCGTCCTCGCGCGAGGAGCGCAGCGCGAGCAGCGACGCGCGGTTGACGGGGGTCATGGCGCGGAACGCCTCGGCGGAGGCGGCCGGCATGCGCGCGACGAGCCCGCGCGCGGTGACGGCGACGACGACGATCACGGTGGCCGCGGCCAGGACGAACGCCCCGATGGCGCGCCACACGCGCGCGCGGCGCTCGCCCGGCGAGGGCGCGATCCAGGAGCCGTACGGCCCGGCCCCGGGGAAGGGCGGCGTCCCTTGCAGCGTTGGAGCGGCGAAATCGGGGAGGAACGCCTGCTCCTGCGGCGCGGGGGCCATGCCGAGGGGCGGCAGGTCGAGGGGAAGACCGCGATCCGGGCAGCCCTGGACCACGGTGACGGGCGGCGGCGTGGGCGTCGGCGATAGGTCCGCAGGCGACCCGTCAGCGCGCACGTTTCCCTTCATTTCGATACCCCTCCCTTACAACGGGGATGTAGCGCCCAGCCCTGGTTCGCCAGGCGCTGCGTCTGTTCCGTGAGCGCGCCGCACGGCGGCAGCACGCTGCGTTTCTGCTCCTGCCGTGAACCCGGAAGGCGTCGCGGCAGGCGGAGCATCGACCAGTACGGTCTCGAGCTCAAGCGGCAACCGTTCCGTACGCGCATATTTAAGCGTGGCCGTAAGACCCTGACCCCTGCTGGAACACGCGCGGGTGAGCCTGTCGGACCGCAAAGCGAGGGAGCGGGTGGGGTGTACCCGGAGCCGCGCAGGTGCGCGCGAGCGGTGACGCGAGCACGCCGTGAGCACGCCGGCGACGAAACACGCACTTGCGCCCCTCTCCGGCACCCACCAAGGTGCTCGGCGCTTGCTCTCCCGAGAGGTCCGCTTCCTGCTCGCAGCGACGCTGCTCCATGCCGCCATCCCGTTGCTCGCGCGGATCGCGGGCTCCCCGGGGCCGGCGCTCGAGGCCCGCTCGAGCGGCGCGCGCCGCGAGGTGGAGATCGAGATAGAGCCCGTCCCGCCGCGCGAGCCGGAGCAGGACGAGGCGCGCGCGCCCCTGCCACGCGCGCCGGACGAGGCGCGGCCGCGCGAGGCGGAGCCGGTCCTCGGCCGGACGGCGCGGCGCGACCGGCGGCCGCTCGATCCGTCAGCGCCGCCGGAGGCGCCGGTCGAGCCGCGAGAGGGTCCCGTGACGCCTCCGGCCCCTGCGCCATCGAGCGAGTACGACGGGCCGCCGAGCGCGCCGACCCCACCGCGGGGGGTGGCCGGCCTCGGGGGGGCGCCGGTGTGGCAGCTGCCCGGCGTTCTGCCGGACCGCGCGCCGCCACCGCCGGCGCCGACCGCGCCGACCGCGCCGCGCGAGGTCTCGGTGGACAGGGCCGGCGAGGTGCTGCGCGAGGCGATGCGCGATCGGGACAAGACGCTGGGGCTGGATCTGCCCGCCGCCGGGACGGTCGCGTCCGTGGTGGCGGACGCGGTGCGCTCCTCCGAGACGCCCGCGACGGCGCGCGCGGTGTTCGAGGTGCAGCTGAGCGGCGCCGGCGCGGTGCTCGGCGTGCGCGCGCTGTCGTCGACGGCTGGAGCGGCGGCGCTCTGGGCGCTGGTGGCGCGCGAGGCGGCGGCGCAGCTCGCCGGGCGCGTGCTCGCGATGACCGCCGCGTTCGCCAAGGGGGCGAAGGTCTACGTCACGGTGAACTCGTCGGTGCAGATGCCGAGCGGCGCCACGTCGGGCGGGATCCACCAGCAGGGCGCGGGCTTCGGGTTCGACGTCGCCGACATCGGGGCCCGACCCCGCCGCCTCGTCCAGTCGAGCTTTCGCGTCGAGGCGATCGACTGAGGCGCTCGGGCCGACCGCGGCGCGCGACGCGCGCGCGCTCGGGCGATCAGCGGCTCCGGCGCGCCCTCCAGCGCCTGTAGCGCGCGGCGCTCGCGGCGAGGCCGATCCAGAGCAGCCCGAGCAGGCTCAGCGCCGCCGGGACGCCGGTGAGCCAGACGAGCGCCGGCATCGGCGGGCGCGTCGGACAGGGGCGGCGCGTGTCGAAGCGGCAGGCGTGATGCCGATCGAGCTCCTCCGCAGCGGCGCGGACCTCGGCCACGTCGTCCGGCAGGCCCCGCAGGGCCGCGGAGGCCATCATGTAAGCCGCAGAGGCGGCGCGATCGTACGCCGGGTCGGCCGGCACGCGGTCGCGCACGAGCTCGACCAACAGGGCGGCGCGCTGCGCCGGCGCCTGCTCGGCCAGCGCTCCGGCGAGGTCCCGCGCGAGCGCCTCGTCGAGCTGCAAGGCGCAGGCGACGGCGCGGTCTTCCCCGGGCGTGAGGTAGACCGTCTCGCCCGACGCCGTCTGGCGCGGCTCCGTGCCGGACACCGCGACCGGCTTGCGAAGCGCGACCCGCGCCCCGCGGACACAGCCCGGGACCCTCGGGAGGGCGCGCAGGTGCACCGCGGCGTAGCGCTGGTACGCGACGCCGGCGATCGCGCCGAGCGAGAGCGCCAGCGCGAGGAGCGCGGCGACCCGGCGCGCGCCGGCGCGCACTCCGGCGCCGGCGCGCGCTTTCGGCGCGGCGCGCTCTCCGGCGCTGGCGCTCTCGCTCGGCGCGGCGCGCACTCCGGCGCTGGCGCTCTCGCTCGGCGCGGCGCGCTCCTCGCCGGTCTCCGGCGCGGGAGCCGGCTCGCCGGAGGGCTCTCGGGACGACATGGCCGGCGGTATGGACAGCCGCGGCGACGCTGTCAATGCGCCGTCACGAGGGGGGCGCCGCGCCGGCGAGGCGCGCCACCTGCGCCCACGCGCGGGCCGCCTCCTCGCGCCCGGTCGCGGCCGCGAGCTGCGCCAGGAACTGCGCGCACGCCTGCTCGCCGTGGTGATCCTCGGCCTCGCGGGCGCGCGCGAGGGCGCTCAGCGCCTCGAGGAGCGCGCCCTCCGTGCGGCCCGCGGCGGCCAGCGCGACGCCGTACGCGAGCAGCGCCCGGGCCCGCTGCGAAGGCGACGCGTCGGCCTCCGCGGCGATCCTGAAGCGGCGGAGCGCCTCCTCCTTCGCGCCGCGCCCGAGCGAGATCAGGCCGGTCATGCGCTCCGCCAGATCGAGGTGCTCGCCGGTGCGGCGGAGCTCGCCCACGAGCCGCTCGAGCGTGCGTAGGTCGCCCTGGACGAGCGCCTGCTTGGCCAGCTCCGCGAGGCGGACCGCGATGTCGTTCATCGACAGGACCGGCGACTCCGTGGTCTTCGCGAGCGGATCCCCGGAGGCGTCGCAGCACGCCACGTCCGGGGAGGTCGCGTCGGGAAAGTCCTCGAGTGCGTCGTCCGGTTGCGCGGCGAGCGCGTGGGCGACGTCGCGCCCCGCGCTCCGTGGCGCGACGTCGCCCACGCGCTCGCGATGCTCGCCCTCCGCGGCGGGCGCGGAGGCCGCGCCGCGCTGGCGGGACGCAGCGCGCGCCTCGCTCGCCGAGCCGTCCGCCGCCCCGCCGAGCGCGTCGGGGCCGGAGCGCTCCCGGGCCGGCGCCGCGCGCTGCGGCTCCGGCGCGTCGCCGACCACCTCGATGGGCGTGCGGTAGGTGGGCGGCTGGCTCGACGAGCTGTCCGGCGCTCCGTCCCGGTGATCTCTCGCCGTCTCCTGCTCGTCGGCGAACGCGAGCAGCTCCGCGGCCGAGGACTCGAGCAGCGCGTCGCCGGCCGCGCGCCCGGCGCGCCCGGCGAGATCGGCCGCGGAGCGCCGGTCGCCCGCCTTCGCGGCGTGCCACGCGGCGTCGGCGAGGCCGAGCACGCCGGCGTGATCCTCGACGACCCGCGCCGCGGCCAGGTGCCACGCGGCGCGCTCGCCCGGCGGGACGGCCGCGATCAGGGCGTCGCGCAGCGTGCGCGAGGAGAGCCGCAGCCAGCCTGGCTCCGGCCGGAAGGCCCAGCCGGCGCCGAGCAGCGCCGCCTGGACCGCGGCGACCTTCGGGGCGCCGGTGCCGTCGCACAGCGCGTCGATCGCCGCGTCCGACGCGTCCCCGCCGAGCGTCGCGAGCGCTGTGAGCACCGTGCGGTGGCCGATCGCGAGCAGGCGCAGGCGGCCCTCGATCGGGCGGGACGCGGGGGGCGCGGCGAGCTCGGCGCCGGTCATGGTGCGCGCGGGCCTGCCCCGCCCGGCGCTGCGCCGGCGCGGCCCGACGCTCCTGCCGATCCAGCGCAGCGCGCCGCTCTCCAGGGCCTCGCAGAGGAGCTCGCGCACGGCCAGCGGGAAGGCGGGCGCGCGCGCGGCCCAGCGGCGCGCGCCCGCCTCGTCGATGCAGCCGTCGAACAGGCGGCGGACGAGATCCTGCGCGCCCGTCGCGGAGAGCGGCCCGAGCGTGACCGTCGCGGCGGGGGTGAGCGCGGTGAGCGGCGCGGGGAGCGGCTCCGAGCGCCCGAGCCGGGCGACGGCGCGCGGGCCGCCTCCCGGCGAGAGGGCGAGGGCGATCGCGTCGAGGCTCGCGGCGTCGACCTCGGAGGCGTCGTCGACGGCGAGCAGGCCGACGCGGACGTCGGACGGGGCGAGCCACACGGCGAGCAGCTCGGCGGCGATCCTCGGCTCGACGCCCTCGCCGGCGAGGAGCCGCGCGAGCGCGGGCTTCAGCCGATCCGGGAGCGCCGGCGCGCGGGCGCGGCTCTTCTCGGCGCGGAGCGCCGCGCGCGCGAGGGCGCGCCGGAGCGCGCCGAACGGCTCGCGCGAGGCCCCGATCGGCGCGACGAAGAGGCTCCGCGACGGCGCGAGCAGCCTCTCGAGCTCGTGGAGCAGCCGCGTGCCGCCGGCGCCGGGCTCGGCCCGGACGATCGCGAGGGAGCCGGGGGGCACGGCGAGCTCGGCGAGCTCGGCGTCGCGGCCGGTGAGCGGCGGCTTGCACAGGCGCGCCACGCTCTCGGCGACCTGCCTGCGCAGCGGCTGCTGCGCGTCGAGGCGGAGGCCGCGCACCCGGCGCGCGCCGTCGATGCCGCGGTGGGCGCCGAGGGTCATGAGCTCGCCCGAGATCACGGCGGGGAGCGCGGGATCGAGGAGCACGTCGCCGGGGGGCGCGACGCGGGCGAGCATGACGGCGACGAGCAGCGGCTGCCCCCAGGACAGCGCGGTGAAGCGCCCCGCCTCGCCGACGTAGGTCATCTCGCCCTGCGCGATGCCGACCGCGAAGCGCGCGTCGGGGTGCACCCCCGCGTCCTCCGCGGCGAGCGCGGCGAGCAGCACCGCCTCCTCGACGTCGTCGGCGGTGAACTCGAAGGAGAAGGTCTGCGCGCTCCAGGCGCACAGGGTGGCGCCGAGCGCCTCGGCGCGCTTCTTCAGCGCGAGCGCCCTCGCGAGGTAGCTCTCCTCGCCGCGCGCCGCGCCGCCGGCGCCGCGCGCCGCGCCCTTCTGGCGCGACGGCGGCGCGGGCGCCCGCGGCGCGCCGCGGCGGCCGGGCCACGGCGCGACCGCGTCCGTGCCGTCCGGCTGCGAGAGGGCCGCAGTACCTCGAAAGGACACGACGATGCGCTCCGGCATTGCGGCGAGTGTAGCGGGGCGCGGAGGCGGCGTGGGCGGTTCTCGGCGCGCGCGCCGCGGTACGATGGATCCCGTGATGCGCTCGTCTCCCCCGCGCGCCGTGAGGCCGGGATCTCGCCCGGCGCGCGCCGTCGCGCTCGCCGCCGCGGCGCGCGCCGTCGCGCTCGTCGCCATGGCGCTCCCCTCCCCTGCCGCTGCGAACGGCGTCTTTCCCTCGGCGGACCAGCTCGTGTTCGACCCGGCGGATCCAGCGCGCGCCGTCGCCCGGATGACGTACGGCCTGCTGACCACGCGGGACGGGGGCGCGAGCTGGCGCTGGATCTGCGAGGGCGCGGTCGGGTACGACGACGCGGGCGGCCAATCCCCGCCCATCGCCGCGGCGGCGAGCGGCCGAGTGCTCGCCGCGCTGACCGACGGGATCGCGGTCGGCACCGAGGGCGGCTGCGTTTGGGCGCGCGCGCGCGCCGCCGAGCTCGCGGGGCGGGAGGTGATCGATCTCTCGGTCCGGCGGGGCGATCCGTCGCACGTCGTCGCGGTGGCCGCCGGGACCAGGCACGGCCTCTGGGCGTCGCGCGACGGCGGCGCGACCTGGACCAGCGCGGGGACGCCGCTCCCGGAGGGCTTTCTGGCGCGGACGGTCGACATCGCGCCCTCGGATCCGCGGCGGGTCTACGTGAGCGGCCTCGCGAGCGAGGGCGGCTCGGTCAAGGGGGCGATCGCGCGCTCGGCCGACGGCGGGGAGACGTGGCAGACCGCGGCGGTGCCGGGGAGCACGACGTCGCGCGAGCCTTACATCGCCGGGGTCGATCCGCGCGACGCCGACGTGCTGTACGTGCGGATAGCGAGCGCGCCGGGGCGCCTGTTCGTCTCGACGGACGGCGGGGCAGCGTTCGCGCCGGTGTTCGCGACCCAGGGCTTCGTGCGCGCGTTCGCGATCTCGCCGGACGGCGCGACGGTGGCGGTGGGGAGCGACATCGACGGCGTCTTCCGCGCGCCCTCGTCGACGCTGGCGTTCGAGCGCGTCTCGAGCGTCGTGCCGCGCTGCTTCGCCTGGACGGATTCGGGCCTCTACACGTGCGCGAGCGAGTTCCTGGACGGCTTCACGATCGGCCGCTCGCTCGACGGCGGCGCGACGTTCGAGCCGCTGCTCCAGCAGGCATGCATCCGTGGTCCTCTGGATTGCGCGGCGAGCACAGCGGTCGGAGCGGTCTGCCCGACCGACTGGCCGAGGATCGCGCTGATGACGGGCCACCGGGACTGCACGTCGGACGCCGGTCCAGCCGCGGCCGGCAGCGGCACGAGCGCCGGCGCGACCGGCGCCGGCGGAGCGTCCAGCGTCGGCGGGGCAACGGCGGCGAGCGGCGGCGGAGATCGGGCGAGCGCCGCAGGCGCGGGTGGAGCGCCCGATGTACCAGACGGCGGGGCGCCGCCTTCGGGTGGGGCGCGACCGAGCGAAGAGGGCTGCGGCTGCCGCACCGGCGGCGCGGAGGACGGTCGGGCCGGCGCCCTTGCCGCCGCGTGCCTGGCGGCGGTCGCGGCGGCGCGGCGGAGATCTCGACGCGCTGGCGTCGCCGCGCGAGGGGCGCTCGGCTGAGCCAGGACCAAACGGACAGCCTCGAGGGTCGCTCCTCCGAGGTCGCGACGTGCCGGCGCCCCCTCGCGAGGGGGGAACGTCGATCCGGAACCGAAATCGACGGCCTCGAGGGCCGCCCCTGCGAGGTCGCGACGTGTCGGCGTCCCCTCGCGAGGGGGGGAACGTCGATCCGGAACCGAAATCGACGGCCTCGAGGGGCCGCCCCTGCGAGGTCGCGACGTGCCGGCGCCCCCTCGCGAGGGGGGCGCGTCGATCCGGCAACGCAGTCGACGGACTGGAGGAGCCGCTCCGACAGCGGATGGGTCAGGGAGAGATGACGACCCGCTGCGTGGCCGTCCCGACGTCGCCGTTCGGGTCCTCCAGGGAGATCTCGATGTCGAGCGCTTGCCCCCGGATGGTCTCGACCGGGAGCCCCCGGTCCACCTGGAAGCGCACGCCATCGATCTCGCAGCGGCCCTCTCCGACCTTGTGCATCGTGACCTGGGCGGTGAAGGGAAGGAGCTCGAACTCCAGCTCGGGGAAGTACCCCTCCACGGTCAGGCGCGAGCCCATCTGCCGGAGGCCGGTCACGCGCAGCGCGAGCCACACGTGATGGCCCCCTTGAGGGCCCGCCTCGATCGGCACCACCTCGCCATGCTCCAGCGAAGCGAACGCGCTTTCCCCCTGCCCGATCACGACCGCAGGGTCGCCAGAGCCCGGCGTCTTGCACGCATCGCTCGCCGACGCGATCCACAGCGGGTCGTAGTCGGTGAGGGCGGAGGGGGCGATGAAGGGCTCGACGCACGCCCCCGCCGCGCAGGTCGCGCTCGCCGCGCAGGGGGTCGCGCAGCACGCCTCGTCGAGCGAGACGGGCAGGAGCAGACTCCGCCCGCCAGCAGCGCGGGTCGCGCCCCTCCGCGTCACGATGGGAGAGGCCTCGCCGTCGCGGAACGCCGCTATGGACAGCTCGATCTCCGCGCCGTCGGGCGCTGGCCCGACCACGAGCTCGGCCGGGAGCGACAGCTCTCCCCCGCCATACGAGAGACGCTCGGTGCCCGTGACGACGCCATCCACCTTCGTGGTCGTCTCGATGTGATCGAACTGGAAGCCAACCGCCATATCCGTGGTGAGGCCGATCACCACGAGCGCGTCAGCCGCCTCGCCCGCACAGCCCGCGGAGCACAGGAGGAGCAGCGCGAGCAGCGTCTCGTGGGTCGGCCGCACGCTCACCTGGGGACGCTCAGCCCGACGTACGCGATGAGCGCTTGCGGCGCCGCGCAAGCCAGCCTGCCGCCGCGGCGAGCACGGCGAGCGGCGCGGTGAGAGAGGCCTTGCTCGCAGGCCTGGCGGCGCACATGCCGGCTGCGAGGTTCCCGTCGATGCCGTCTGGACCGATGGTGACCTCCGCCTCGGCCTTCACGCTGATGCCCTGTGCGAGCAGCGCGTTCACGCACGCAGGGATCTGCGATCCGGAGATGATGTACTTCCCATTGCAGAAGAGCGCGCCGTCGCCGCTGCAGGAAGCGTCGCAGTTCGCGCGGAACTCGTGCTCGCAGTCCTCGAATTCCTCGTTCTGACACGTGGTCTGGCAGTCCATGTTCGCGTCGGCCGTGCACGAGCCCCCGCAGCACTCGATGCAGTGCTGGTAGCAGCCGCCATCCACCGTCACGCACTTGGCGCCGCACTCGCTGTCGCAGTTCGCGTCCCACGTCGCGGCGCACTGGGCGGCGTCGACGGCGCCACGGCACTCGACGTCCCGCGTGGTGGTGCACTCGACGAAGCAGTTGTGGGAGCAGATGACATTGATACCCCTGTCGCAGTCCGCGCTGCACTGCTCGGTACAGCTGTCCGTGCAGCCCGCGTCCGCCGAGAGGGTACACTCTGTCTTGCAGACCGGCACGAGCTTCGTCGCGCACGCGGTCTTGTAGATCCCGAGCTCGCTGCAGCCCGCTGTGCACTCGCCCGTGACGCGCACTTCGCAGTTCGACAGGCCCTCGAAGCGAATGTTGCCGCACTCCGGGACACCCGCGCTCGCCGGGAGAGCGGCCGTGAGACCGACGGCGATGCTCGCCAACCCGAACAACATGGATCTTCGCATAGGCGCACTCTCCTCCTCGATCCTCGACGGCCGCGAAAATTCGATCCTACACAAGGCGATTGCCGTGAGGAAGCGACATCTCCGCGGCGCACGTTTGCGCCGCACGGGATGCGTTGTGGGGTACGCGGGCACCCGGCGCGCAGAGCGCGTGTGGAGACGCGGAGACGTCGAAACGCGTGTTGAGGGGGATCGACGTGAAGACGTGAAGGGGGCCACGGGCGCGGCGCCAGCGTCGTTTTCGTCCGCCGGCGCGACGGGCCGCTCGGGGCTCAGTCGGCGGGCCAGGGGTTCGGCGGATCCGCCGGCGTGTAGGGCTGCACGTTCGCCTCCGCCGTGATGAGGTTCTCGATGAACAGATCGACGTAGCGCAGGTCGTCCTCGACGTCGGGGTCCGGATGATCCGCGAGCCACGCCTCGACGTTCGGCCGCAGCGCCTCGAGCGTGCGCCGCGCGGTGCGGGGGTCGGCGTCCGCGGCGAGCTGGGCGGCGAGCTTGAACCCGGCGAAGAGGTTCAGCATCACGAAGCCCTTCTCGACGGTGTCGCCGGAGAAATAGCCGGCCTCCGGCGGCGCGTCGGGCGCGCTCGGCGCCTCGATGTCGACCTCCTGCGCGTGCGCCTCGCCCGTCAGCGGGTGCCGCCACGACAGCGCGAGGCTGCCCACGGCGCGCGGCTCCTCGACGCCTCGCTGGTCGGGCTTCGGCACGAGCTCGAGCAGGATGGCGCCTCCGCCGCCGCGCCGGCCGGAGCCGACGGGCTCCGCGGCGCTCGTCCGGCCGGCGAGGAAGAGGCTCGGGATGTGCACGGCGCCGCCGCTCTCGCCGCCCTGCCAGCCGTTCGTGCCGTACGCGCCGCGCACGACGTAGCCGTCGCCCACGGCGACGTCGAGCTCCACGTCGAGCGCCAGGGGCACGAGGAACGTCTTCACCTCCTCGGCGAAGACCTCCTCCACCGCCTTCGGGTCCTCGAGGAAGTAGAAGTTGCCCGCGCCGACCTCGCTGATCCCGCGCATCGCGTCGACGTCGAACTCGGCCCCGACGCCGACGGCCGTGAGGCCGATCCCCTTCTCCGCGTACCCGGCCGCGAGCGACACGAGCCGCTGAGGCGAGGTGAGCCCGGCCGTGGCCACACCGTCGGAAAGGAAGATCACGCGGTTCTGCCAGGCCGGATCGAGGTGCCGCTCGGCGAGCGCATACGCGGTGAAGAGCCCCTCGTACAGGTTGGTCGACCCCCGCGCGGTCAGGCCCTCGAACGCCTCTGTGAGCGCCTCCCTGTCCGAGCCCTCGGCCTGCTCGAGGACGACCTCGGCCGTATCCGAGTAGCGGACGAGCGAGATCCGGTCGGTCGGCTGGAGGGCGTCGATCATCTCGACGAGCCCCGCCCTGACGTAGGCGATCGGGTCGCCTTGCATCGAGCCGCTCGTGTCGACGGCGATGACGAGGTGCAGCGGCGGGCGCTCGAGCGCGCCGAGGTCGACGGGCGAGTTCATCCCGATCTGGATGAGCGTGCAGGGCGAGCCGCTGATCATGTTGCCCATGATCCCGAGCAGCCCGTGCATGCACACGTCCTCGCCGCAGGTCGCGGCCGGGTAATCGAGCTTGTGCTCGGCGAAGAAGCCGACATCGTCGAGCGTGTCCGGCCCGGGGATCTCGCCGTCCTCGAGGATCTGCCGGAACAGGCCGAAGTCCTGGGCGCCGCCCTGGGAGACGCCCACGCTGCCCGGGGGGTCCGTGGGTGCGGCGACGCTGCCCCGAGCGTCACCGGAATCGGCGCAGCCGGCCGCGCCGAGCACAGCGGCGGCGCCGAGCGCGAGGACATCATGGATGCGGAGCTTCATGGCGTGACCTCCTACGGCGCCGCGGTGGCGGCGACCAAGACCGACTCGAGCAGGCGGGGTTGATCGACGGAAACGGTGAAGCACTCCGCGTCACGCACGGGCATGTCGTCGGCGCGCACGAGGAAGAGCACGCCGGCGCCCTCGGCGAGCTCCGCGCTCTCGCCGGGCCGCAGCGAGGCGACCCCGGAGACGCCCTCGCCGAGGAGCGACGCCTCGAGCGGCTCGACGAGGCTTCCGCACGCGTCGTGGAACGCGTCGCAGCCCGCGAGCGGCGAGAGATCGGCCGAGAAATCGGCGGCCGGCTGCCGGCCCACCATCGACCAGCGGGCGAGCACGTTGCCTCGCAGCGCGAGCACGGCGTGCGTCGCGCTCTCGATGTGGATGCCGCGCGCGAAGGCGAGCTGGTCCCGCGGGAGCTCCGGGTAGCTGCCGCGGTCGATCGCGACGGAGCTCACGCGGAGGACGTCGCCTTCGCTGAACGGGATCGCCTCGGCAGGAGCGCAGAGGAAGAACGTCTCGCCGCGCTCGAGCGTGAGGGCATGACAGCCGTCCGGAGACGACGTCACGCCGGTGAGGACCCCCGCCCCGGGGACGGGCATGGTCCAGTCGAGCCCGCTCCCCGTGGCGTGGACGCCGCACGCGCTCGCGGGCGACGGCGTCTCGAGGGGAGGCGCCGGGAACACCGCCGGGTGCTCGGCGAGCGCGAGCCTGGCCCCGGCGCGCTGCAGGACGATCATCCGATCCGGCTGCGGGTTCTCCGTCGACGTGACGAGCAGCTGCTCCGGAAAGTCCGTCGCGGACCACGCGAGGAGCGTGAGCGGCAGCCCGTCGGCGTCGATGAGGTAGGCGTCACACCCCGCGTTGCCGAGCGGGAGCGCGCGGCCGGGCGCGATGAGCCAGGTCTCGGCGTTCGCGAACAGATCGCGCGAGAGGGCACCCGTCGGGTCGTCGAGCACGACGCCGCAGTCGACCCGCACCGACTCCCGGAGGCGCCGCACGCGGATGAGCTGCTCGGTCCCTGTCGTGTTGCCGATCACGAGCGACGCGAGCTCCTGCGGCTGCGGCGGCACGCACCCCTCGGCCTCGCCGCACGGAGGCGGATCGTAGCTCGTGGCCACGCAGGACAGGCCGCCGGCCATCAGCGCCAGGCGGTGGGCGACCGGGCGCGCTGGCTCCGGCCGCGCCATCGCCTCGCCGAGCACGCGGTACGAGGCGAGGAGGACCGGCAGCGCGATGAGGTCCGTCGGGTCGACGGTGATCCGCCATGGGAGCGGCGTGAGCGCCATGAGCCCCTCGACCGCGCGGGCGGCCTCCGGAGCGAGCTTGATGGCCGAGAAGACCACGCCAACGACGAGGTGCGCGCCGAGGAACCCGCGGCGCGAGGTCACGCGGAGCAGCGAGGCGAGGACCGCGGGCGCGACAAGGAGCCCAGCGAAGTCGCTGAGCTTCCCGGTCAACCACCCGGGGAGCAGGCCGGAGCCCTTGAGGGCGTGATCGTTGAGGACGAGGAGCGCCAGGGCTCCCAACCACAAGGGGTGAAGGAGCGTTCGAGTTGAGCGCAGATCTCGAGCCATCGGGAGCTCTCCCTCCGTGCGATCAGAGGCCATCGCGGGTGGCCAAGCAAGCGAGCGAGGCGCTCGCCGAGGTTCGGCGCCAAGCAAGCGCCATACCCTGAACAAACCAACATGAATTCAATAAATTACACAGCACCGCGGCCGGCCGCCCCTGACGCCGGTGTCAGGCGTCAGGGGCGCGCGGCGGGCCATGGTTCGCGCGTTCGCGCCGCCCGAGCGCGTGGGCCGCTCCCGAGCGCCGGATCGACCGGCGGCGCATCGGGCTCCGACGAGGGGGCGTGATGGCGGTGTTCGAAGGACAGAGGCCGTATGACGGCGCGCCGGACGAGCGCCGGAGGGGGCGATCTGCGCCCTCCGTCAGGGCTTGAGGACGACCTTGACGCAGTCGTCGAGCTTCTTGTTGAAGATCTCGTAGCCTTGCGGGGCGCGCGAGAGCGGCAGGCGGTGGGTGATGATGTCGTCCGCCCGGAGGTGACCGTCCTCGATGTGCTTGAGGATCCGGTCGATGTAGTTGTGCGCCGGCGCCTGGCCGGCTTGGAGCCTCAGGCCCTTGTCGAAGATCTGGCCCAGCGGGAAGTTGTCGTAGGGCACGCCGTAGACCCCCACGACCGGCACGACCCCGCCCCGGCGCACGGCGCTCAGGGCGAGCCGGAGAGCCGATATCGTCCCGACCTGGCCGTGAAGGGCGCTGGAGGCCTTCTCGAGGAGGCCGCGGTGGGCCTCCATCCCGACCGCGTCGACGCACACGTCCGCGCCTCGCCCGCCCGTCATCGCGCGGATCGCCTCGACGGCGTCGACCTTGTCGACGTTGACGGTCTCGGCCTTGGCGATCTCGCGGGCCTTCGTCAGGCGGTACTCTTCCCGATCGACGCCGATGACGCGCGCCGCGCCGCGGAGCCACGCGCATTTCATGGTCGCGAGGCCGACAGGCCCGCATCCGAACACGGCGACCGTCTCTCCACCCTTGAGCTCGGCCCACTCGATCGCCGTCCACCCGGTGGGGAGGATGTCGGTCGTGAACAGGACCTGCTCGTCGGTGAGGCGCTCAGGCACCTTCCGTGGTCCGACGTCGGCGTAGGGGACGCGCACGTACTCGGCCTGCCCCCCGTTGTAACCGCCGTAGAGGTCCGTGTACCCGAAGAGGGCGCCGCCCTTGCCCTCGAGCGTGCCGCCCTCGGGTCCGTAGTGCTTGGGATTGGAGCTCTCGCAATGGCCGGGCAGCTCCGCCTGACAGAAGAAGCAACGCCCGCACGCGATGGGGAACGGGACAACGACCCTGTCGCCCTTCCGCAGCTTCGTGACCTGCGGGCCGACCTCCTCGACGACGCCCATGAACTCATGGCCGAGCACCATGGGCTTCGCCTGGGGGAAGAAGCCGTTGTAGATGTGCAGATCCGAGCCGCAGATCGCTGTCGCGGTGACGCGCACGATGACGTCGGTGGGCTCCTCGATCCGGGGATCCGGGACGTCCTCGACGCGGACGTCCGAAGGTTTGTGGAAAACCAGGGCCTTCACGGTGCCTCCTTTCGGGTGACACATCGGTACGGGGCGCTCGGCGGCTCTGCCGGCCGGGCCGGCGCACAGACAGCTGAACCACCGCGCTGGCTCGCATAAAGCGAGCCACGGCGCAGCGGCGCGCCTGCGGACGGGGGTCCTGTCGGCCACGCCGAGCGCGAACGGGGTGCTCTGCCCCACCGTGGCGGTCTGTCTCGGCGCGCGGAGCGACCACGGCGACCGCGGGCCGGGCGCGGCCGGCGCCCACGGCGACCGCGGGCCGCGGCTCGTCCGCGACCCCGCTGGCACCGCCGCCCGCGCCGATGTCTACTCCTCTCGATGCTCCCCTCGTCCCCCGAGCCGCTCCTCGGCGCGAGCTTCGTCCGTGAGCTCGAGGTGCTCCAGCGGCGGCTCGAGATCCGCGCCCGCTCCGGCGGCGCCGGCGAGCACCTCGCGCGGCGCCGCGGCGGCTCGGCCGAGTTCAAGGAGCACCGGGCGTACGCGCCCGGCGACGACATGCGGCGGATCGACTGGGCCGCCTACGCCCGCACCGGGGAGCCGGTGCTCAAGCTGTTCCGCGCCGAGGAGGACGTCATCGCCCGCATCGTGTGCGACGCGTCGGCGTCCCTCGAGTTCGGCGAGCCGACGAAGCTCGACGCGGCCCGCCGGCTCGCGGCGGCGATCGGGTACATGTCGCTCGCGCGCTCCGAGCGCGCGCAGCTCTTCGTGGCGGGCGACGGCATCGCCCGCGAGCACGCGCCGGTGCGCGGGCGCGCGGGGCTCGCCGCGCTCCTCCGCGCCCTCGACGGCGTGAGGGCCTCCGGCGGGACGCACCTCGCGCGCGCCATCGACGCCGTCGTGCGGCAGAGCGCCCGGCCAGGCCTCCTCTGCGTCGTCTCCGACTTCTTCGACCCCGGCCCGGTCACCGCCGCGCTCGGGCGCGCGGCGCAGGCCGGCCACGACGTCGCGGCCCTCCAGGTCGTCGCCGCCGACGAGCTCGAGCCGAGCTTCGAGGGCGACCTGACGCTCGAGGACGCCGAGACCGGGGCGCTCGTCGACGTGACCCTGGACGCCGCGGCCCTCGCCGCCTACGCGGCCCGCTTCGCCGGCCTGTGCGAGGCGCTGCGCGCCTTCGCCCGCCGCCACGGCGCGACGTACGTGCGCGCGCGGAGCGACGAGCCGCTCGAGGGCGCCGTCCGCCGCTTCGTCGCGAGGGGCGTTGACTGACGTGGCCGCCGCCCCGCTCGCACAGGCCTCCGCGGGCGCTCCGCTCGCGCTGCTCTCGCCCGGCGGCCTGTGGCTGCTCGCGCTGCTGGGCCCGCTCGTCCTGCTTTACATCCTCAAGATCAAGCGGAACCGCCGGCGCGTCCCCTCGACGTGGCTCTGGGCCGCCGCGCAGCGCGACCTCATGGCGCGCGCGCCGTTCAGGAAGCTCATCGCCCAGCTGCCGCTCGTCCTGCAGGCGCTCGCGCTCGCGCTCCTCGCGCTCGCCCTCGCCCGCCCCGCCTCGCGCGGGCGCGAGCTCACCGGCGATCACGTGGCGATCGTCCTCGACACGAGCGCCTCGATGTCCGCGGCCGCTCGAGGGCCGGCCGGCGAGGCGACAACGCGCATCGAGCTCGCGAAGCAGCTCGCCAGGGACCTCCTCTCCGGCCTCGCCCCGGGCAGCGACGCGCTGATCGTCGAGGCGGGGCGCGACGCGCGCCTCGTCGCGGCGCTCGATCGCGATCTCGTCCGGCTCAAGGCGGCGATCGATCCCATCGCGGCGCGCGACGTCGAGGGCGATCTCGGGGCCGCGGTGGCGCTCGGGATCGACCGGCTCCGCCAGCTCGGCGGCGCCCGCCGGATCGTCGCGATCACCGACGGCAACCTCGCCCGCCCCGCCTCGCTGCGCGGCGCGTCGCTGCCGGTGGAGGTCATCACCGTGGGTGATCCGGTCGACAACGCGGCCATCGTCCGCGTCGACGTGCGCTCCGGGAGCGCAGCGGGTGACGCGAGCGGCGCGAGCGGCGCGGACGGCGAGCGATCGGAGCATCGCGAGGAGGTGCAGGCCTTCCTCGTGGTCGCGAACTTCGGGGCGCAGCCGCGCGACGTGTACGTGACGATGCGGCAGGACAACGCGTCGGACGTGCTCGGCTCGCGGCGGGTGCTGGTCAAGCCGGGCGAGCGCCTCCCGGTCGTCGTCACGTTCCGCCCGTCGCCCGGCGACTACCGCAAGGGGCTCGTCTTCGAGCTCTCGCCGCGCGACGCGATGCCGCTCGACGACGTCGCCTACGGGAGGGTGCCGGCCGGCGACAAGCTCCCGGTGTTCCTCGCGTCGGCCGGCAGGAGCCAGGGCGGCGAGCCCCCGGGCGCGCAGCCGGGAGCGCCCTCCGGCGGCTCCGTCTGGCTCGAGCGGGCGCTCGCGTCCGACCCGATGACCTCGGTGACCTCGGGCGCGCTCGGGGATCTGCTCGGGAAGCCCGGGCTCGATCCCGACACGTTCGTCGTGATCGACGGCGCCTGCCCGCCCGATCCTCCGGGGGGCGATCTGCTGATCGTGAACCCGCCGCCCGGGCGCTGCGCCGGCACGCTCGTCGGGCAGACGCTCGAGCGCCCCACGCTCACGTCGTGGGACACGGCGGATCCGCGGCTGCGCTTCCTGACGCTGGACGGCGTGAACCTCCGCGCGGCCTCGTCCCTCAAGCCGGAGGCGGCGACGCAGGAGCTGATCCGCGCCCAGGAGGGCACGATCGCGACCGACATCTCCACCGCCTCGCGGACAGGCACGCTGCTCGGCTTCGACGTCGGCGAGAGCGACTGGCCGCTCAAGGCGTCCTTCGTGCTCTTCGTGCGCAACCTGCTCGAGCAGGCGCGAGCCCACCGCGCCCACGGCATCACAGGCCCCGCGCGCACCGGCGAGCCGCTGCGCGTGAGCGTCCCCGCGACCGCGCGGGACCTCCAGGCCACCGGCCCTGCAGGCGAGCGGCTCGAGGTAGCGCAGCGCGCAGGCGTCGCGGTGATCGCGGAGACGCCCCGCGCCGGCTTCTACCGCCTCGCCTGGCAGGGACCGCAGGCCGGGGCCGTCGTCGTGCCGGCGAACCTCACGAGCGTCGCCGAGAGCGACCTCACGCCGAGGCCGCTCGTCGCGGAGGGAGGCGGCGAGGTCGCCGTCTCCAGCGCGGCGGGACAGCCGGACGCCCACGTCGAATGGACCTGGCTGCTGGCGCTGGCGGCGCTCGGCTTCGTGCTCTTCGACGTCTGGTATTTCACGCGCGTGCCGATACGGTCCTGAGCGCGTAGGTAAAAGAAGCCGGATCGCAGCGCGAAGAAGTGTAGCGCAGCAGACCGAAAGGGTGGGACCGCGAGCGTCGTGATGGCTCGGTCCTGGGTCGAAAGAGCGTGGTCCGGGCGGCGCCGAGCGCGCTACGGGGCGCATCGGCGTGCCGTGGGCCCACGTGTCCGTCCGGGCGTTGGTCTGGCCCGGGAGGCGCGTCGCGAGACGCTATGCGGCGTCACCGGGCGCCTTGCGGCGCAGAACGGTGCTCTTCCAGTACGGCGGCCGCCGCGTCGGCGCCGGGAGAACGTGCTGGAACATCGGTCGGCTCGCCGAGCGCGGAGAGAAAGCGGGCGATGTTCCTTGGCTCGGTCACCAGGGCGACGAGCTTCAGCCAAATGCGTCGCCAGGAGGCCCGGGCGATCAGGACGGCCGGGCGGCGGCCGATCGCGTGATCACCACCTTCCCCCGCGCGCGCAGGGTCTCCAGGTAGCGGACCGCATCCGGCACCCCGCTCAGGGGATAACGCCGATCGATCACCGGCCTGATCGTGCCCCCCTCGATCAGCGCCGTCAGGGCGACGAGATCCGCGGCATTCGGCCGCGCCGCGTGGACCTTCATCGCCCTCGACCCGGACCACGGCCCGAGGAGCGCGACCCGAAGAAAGGCCCCCAGGGTCCCTCCGATGAGCACGTACGTGCCGCCGTCACACAGCACGCGCCGGTAATCGGAGACGGGTCGGTACGCTGCCGTATCCAGGATCACGTCGTATTCGATTCCGCTCCGGGTGACGTCCGCGCGCGTGTAGTCGACGACGTGATCGGCGCCCAGCGACCGCACCAGATCGACGTTCCCCGTGCTGCACACCCCGGTCACCTCGGCGCCGAGCGCCTTCGCGATCTGCACGGCAAACGTCCCCACCCCGCCGGAGGCGCCGTTGACGAGCACCCGCTGCCCGGCCCGGACCGGCGCGCAGTCGCGGAGCGCCTGGAGCGCCGTCACCGCCGCCATGGGGACGGCCGCCGCCTCGTCGAAGCTCACGTTCGACGGCTTGGGCGCCAGCGCCGCCTCCGAGGTGCAGGCGTATTCCGCGAAGGCTCCCCACCCGTGAGAGGACAGGTCCCCGAACACCTCGTCCCCCGGCCGGAACCGGGTCACGTTCTTGCCCACCGCCTCGACCCGACCGGCCATGTCCGCGCCGGGCACCCGGTGCCTCGGCGCGAACAGCCCGAAGCCGGCGAACCGGAGGAAGAACGGGTCCGCCCGCATCATGTGCCAGTCGGCCGCGTTCACCGACGCCGCCTCGATCCGCACGAGCACGCCGTCGTCCCCGGGCGCCGGCGTGGGGATCGCCTCGAGGCACAGGTTGTCGGCCGAGCCGTATTCATACTGAACAATCGCCTTCATCGCACTCTCCCGGGGCGAGCCGCCTCGCCGCCCGATGCGATGGTGATCCCGGGCGCCGGGCGCCGCCGCTCCGCGCAGGAGCCTTTCCGCTCCGCGCGGGAAGACCGTGACCCGAGCCGGCTCCCGGCGGTGCCTCCCTTCGCCCCCGTCGCTCGGCACGGGCGCCGGGGCGGGCGCGCCTCGCCTGCCGGGCGCTCAGCCCACCGTCGATGGGCTCACGCCGAACCGCTTGCGGAACGCGGCCGCGAACTTGCTCGGGTTCTCGTACCCGACCCGCTGCGCCACCTCGGTCACGTTGCACGCCCGCTGGCGCAGCAGGCGATGGGCCTCGTCGAGCCGGTGGTTGCGGAGGTACCCGAAGACCGGCGCGCCGAAGAGCGCGCGGAAGCCCTCCTTGAGCTTCACCTCGTTCAGCCCCGCGTGCCGCGCGAGCTCCGGGAGCGTCGGCGGGTCGACCATGCGCGCCAGCAAGATGTGCCGCGCCCGCTCGAGGCGCGCGATGTCGTGCTGCGACAGGAGCGGCGACGCCGCGCGCTCGCTCTCCTCCAGCAGATCGACCATCGCCGCCATCAGCTCGAGCCCCTTGGCCTCGACGTGGAGCTGCCGGGAGACCCCCCTCGCGTCGCAGAGGAGGATCTCGTCGAGCAGCCGGTACAGGGGCGCCGACATGGCCTGCGCCGCGCGCGGGTAACCCCCGGGGTGAGCCACGATCCGCTCGAGGGCCGCGGGCAGGGCTTTCGCGCCGAGGAGCTCGCAGAGCCGCTGGCCGTCGATGGCCAGGCAAAGGTTGTCCTGATCCTGACCGAGGGCCGACTCGTCCCATGCGCACACGAGCCGGAGCGGCCTCTTCACCTGGCCTATCTGGAACGTCCCGCCCCCGAGGGAGTGGTCGTCTCCATCGCTGCTCCTCACCCGCAGGAGGGGGCCCCGCGCGAGGACGAACTCCAGCCGCATCGGCGCGTGGTCGATGACCATCCCCGACGGTTGCTCCCACCGGCACCTGGCGGCGCTGAGGGAGATGCCGGAGCGCAGGGTGAAGGCGCTGATGAAGCCCGTGTTCCCCCGCACGTCCCAGCGCACCCGGCGCTCGAACGGCGTGGGGGCCTCGATGGGCGCGGCGCTCCGGAGCACGCCGAGCGCGAAGGACTCGAGATCGCGCTCGCTCCCGTCGATCTGCATCGCCTGCATCGAGAGGACGTCAGGATAGCACGCACCGCCCCGGGCCGGGCGCGAGCGGAGGCGGGCTCCGCGCCAGCGGCGGCACGCCGGACACGCCGGCCCACCTCGCCTACGGCCGCGTGCCGGCCGGCGACAAGCTCCCGGTGTTCCTCGCGTCGGCCGGCAGGGGCCAGGGCGGCGACGCCCAGGGCGCTCAGCCGGGAGCGCCCTCCGGCGGCTCCGTGTGGATCGAGCGGGCGCTCGCGTCCGATCCGATGACCTCGGTGACCTCGGGCGCGCTCCCGGACCTGCTCGGGAAGCCCGGGCTCGACGAGCTCGCCGATGCACGCGAATCCCTGCTTGAGGGGCGGGACGCACCCCCGGACGACGGACCACACCCTGCTCTGGACAACCATCCTCACGCGACCCCGTGAGGCTCCCCTCGGGTGGACTCTCGTATCCCGGCTCTGAAGGTTCCTGGTAACCTCGATGCGCTTGGCTCCTGTCCTTTTCGACCGGCGGGCGTCGCCCGCGGGCGCATCCCCTGTAGGACCCATGATTACCCAGCACCACCCGTGCCGTTCCGGTCGCGGGTTCCCCACCGGACCACAGCCCCCGCACCCTTCGCCATGGGCCGCGCGCACGGGCCTGGGTGCGTGGCCTCTCGGCAGCGCGGCGTCGCTCCTCGCGATGCTCGCGGCGGCCTGCGCCGGGGGCGAGCTCGGAGGTGGCGCGAGCGGCGGGGCGGGAGGGAGCGGCACGAGCGGTGGCGGCAGCACGGGCGGCACGCGCAACCCGATCTGCGAGGTTGGCACGAGCGCCGGCGAGGTGCAGGCGCCCGAGCACCGGATGGTCCTGCCCGGGCAGACGAGCTGGTATGCGTCGCCGGTGGTGATGGACCTCGACGGCGACGGTCGGAACGAGCTCATTGCAGCTTACTATTCGCTCTTCGTCTTCGACTCGCACGGGAAGGAGATCGATCGCGCCGAGGTCGGGGAGGACCGGATCTATGCGCCGCACGTGGTCGCCGATCTCGAGGGCGACGGCGCGATCGACATCGTTTATGGCAACGGTCATCAGGTCTTCGCATTCGAATGGAAAGACGGGCTCGCGCCGAAAGCCGGGTGGCCGGCGGACACCACCACGGCCGGCAACGCCCCCGAGGTGCGCGGGCTAGCCGCGGCAGATCTCGACGGCGACGGCACCATCGAGGTGGTGGCGACGACGACCCAGACCGCGACAACCGAGGACGGCGGCGCGCAGATCTTCGTCTTCAGCGCGGATGGGGCGCTCTATGAGCCCGCGGACGCCGCCTTCGCGGCCTGGCCTCGGTACAACAACCAGAGCGGCCCGGGGAACGACGCCGATCGCAACGGTATGGGGCACTCGGGGTTCGGGTGTTATGGGCTCAACGTCGGCATCGGCGACATCGACGACGACCCGGAGCTCGAGATCCTGGCCACCTACGACAACCACCACATCCAGGCGTTCAACCACGACGGCGTGGCGATCGACGCCGCGCCGTATTTCAAGAATCGCGAGGAGGCGTTCGCCGACAAGCCGCTGACCTGGGGCCAGTTCATCCGCTGGGCGGATCCGAAGGTGGAGGGCGACCATTACCATCTGCATACCGGGACATGGCCGCACCCGAGCTCCGCCGAGTGGCTGCAGTGGACCGCATCGCCGCCAAACGTGGTCGATCTCGACGGGGACGGGCGGAACGAGGTCGTCGGCGTGCCGAATGTCGAGATGCACGAGCCTTACGAAACGCAGGCTTATGCGGTGATGGCGCTCGAGGGCGCGCACGGCGACGGCAGCCGATCGGCGATGCGCAAGCCCGGGTGGGAGACGCTCCCGCGCGGCGAGAGGCCGCTCGCGATCGACGGTTATTACCCGCCGAACGGCGTGCCCTCGCCGACGACGGTGAACATCCAGGGGGACGCGCGGCCCGAGATCATCGTCCCGATGAATGACGGCTACCTCTATGCGTTCGGCCCCGATGCGTCGCTCCTGTGGCGATACAACTACATGCACGGCAAATCGATCATGTTCGCGACCGAGGCCACCGTGGCCGACCTGAACCAGGACGGATCACCCGAGGTCTTGCTGGCGACCTACGGCGCTCCCGACGTGCTCGACTCGGGCAACCTCGTGATCCTCGGCGCGAACGGCGCGGTCCTGCACGACGTGCCCCTGCCGAACCCCGGCAGCAATGGGAACGGCAACGGCGCGCCCGCCGCGCCGGCGGTGGGTGATCTCGACGGAGATGGCCAGCTCGAGGTCTTCGTGCAGACCTTCGAGCACGGGATGGATGTCTTCACGATCCCGGGCTCGGCGGCCAATTGCATGCTGTGGCCCACCTCGCGAGGTGGCCCGCTGCGCACGGGTCAGCCCTCGCGATGACCCTCGCTCGCATCGCCGGCGGGAGGCCGTGAGAGGCGCGCTGGCTCGCGGCGGTCCGGGCGGAGCGAGCCAGGGCGGTCGCCGCGCCTCCTGACCTGCCGCAGGCGGGATCCATCGCCCGATCGGCTCGACCACGAGACGAGCGCAGTCCGCCTCGGTGAGCCGGCGCCTCAGGGCGCGTCGCCCTCGCCCTCGCCCTCGTCGAGCCCTTCCCACCATTCGGCCAGATCGATCTCGACGTCCTCGAACGGCGCCGCGCGCACCTTCTCGTCTCGTCCGTGCAGCCCCAGCTCGACCCACCGCCCGTTCTCGAGCTGGCTGACCAGCAACGTTCGCCGGACGGGATCGACGTACCAGAGGTGAGGCACGCCGATCTCGGCGTAGAAGCGGCGCTTCACGAGGTTGTCGTAGCCTGCCGTGCGCGGCGAGAGGATCTCGCAGCACCAGTCGGGAACGAGGGAGATGGGTTCCGCGGGCCGCGGCGGCGCGGGCATACGCGCGCGGCGCCAGCCCGCGACGTCGGGCGATATCTCCGGCGCGCGCTCGATCTGGATGCCCGGCTCGGAGAGGATCCACCACCCTCCCGGACCGCCCCTGCCCCGCTGGTAGGGGTTCTTGAGATCGGCCGTGATCAGGTCCTCGATGTTCGCGTGAACGAAGCGAGGACGCGGAAAGGCGTACAGCGTGCCGTCGATGATCTCGCCCCGCCAGCCGGGCGGCAGCTCGTCGAGATCGGCGAGCGTGGCGGACTGGACGAGCTTCTCGGCGAGGTTCATGCGCGACCTGCGCGAGCATACACCACCGCGCCCTCCGGGGCTGGGGCTCCCGAGCAGGTTCGGTGCCGCCGAGCGAACGCCGGCACACCTCCCACGGGTCGGTGCCGCAGCCCCGCGCGGCGCTCTATACGTCTCGACCGGGCGACGGATCGTCCGCGGGCAGGCTCTGAAGCCAGGCGACCGCCTCGTCCCAGCTCAGGGCGCGCCTCGGCTCGGACACGCGAAGCTGGTGCCATTCCTCGCCCTCGTCGTGGGTGATGATGCGCGATGCGGCGTCTTCCTCGACAGCGAGGGCGACGAGCCAGTCCGTGGTCATCGGCATCTTTCCAGGGATGCTCTTGAAATCGGCGATCAGTTGGCCGCCGAGAGTACTCTGCTTCGCTAGCTCCCAATCGCGGTCCGTCGGATACCGCTGGCTCAAGCCGTCGGCCCATCGAGCGGCGGTCGGCTGATCCACGTAGATGTCGACTACCCGAATCGGTAGCTGTTCAAGAAGATCGTCGAAGAGCGTCTCCTTGAACCCTTCGCCGTGGAGCACGCGTTTCTGGCGGCGCATTTCCAGGTAGACTTGTGCATGGACCACCACGTCGACCCCTCTGCTACGAGCCAGACGGCAGAGGCGCCGAAGGTTTTGCACGCTGCGTGCCGCGTTGGTGTCGAGCCAGAGGCGCACGTCAGGCGTCCTTGGGGGGTGTGTCACCGAGGCCGAGCAGATCGTCGAGCTCTGCCTCTGTCCACGCCTCCCAGCGGCCTTCCGGCCTGGAGCGCAAGAACCAGAGATAGCCGCCGCTCTGCAGGCCGAGCTTGTGTCGCATCTCGGAAGGAAGCCGGGTGTAGCCGTCCGGCGTGACCCACTGCTCCTCATCAGCACTGCTTTGTCGCGCGCGAGCCCGAACTTCGCGGTGCGAGCGCGAAGGCTGCCGCGTGACGAGCGTCTCCCCCTCGGGCGAACGACTGAACCGGAGCACCTCCGGGCCGTCGAAGACCTGGACGTGGCTCTCGAGGAAGATTTGGTCGACGACCCCGCGTTGCACCTGCTCTCGCAGCATGTCCCGAACGAGCTCCTGGTTATCGGGATGCAGGCTCAACTCGGGCTCTTCGATGGCGACAAGTCCGGCGCGGGACGTTAGCACGCCCGCGACGAGAGCGACCACCTGCTGCTCGCCCGAGCTGAGCTCGGAGAGCCGTAGGATCTGCTTGCCCCGGACCTCGAAGCGCAGATCGGGGACCTCCCCGCTAGCCACTGGGGCGCGGAGCACGGAGATCTCTCGATCCGAGAGCGTCTTGAACCGATGGATGACGTCCACGAAGGCGCGCCAGCGTTCCGTCTCCTCCGGCTCAAACGAGGTTGCCAGCGCCAAGAGGCGTTCAGCCGTGGTGGCCAACAGCGGCTCCCCCTCGCCGATGGCCCGGAAGTCTCGACGGCGGGCGTCTAGCAGGAAGAATGGTTTGCTCCCGGGACCGAGCGGCGCCTCGATGGCGTTCAGCAATGGGGAGACCTCGTCATCTTGCAGCCTGTTTCCCGTGCCATCCTTCAGCACGACACCGCCAGCGTTCTTCAGTGCCCGCGGCGCCTCCCAGCGGCTCGCCGGGGCGGCTGTCATCTTCTCCAGCCGAAGAAGGACGTCGTTGCCCGACGGGGTCAGCGTGACGCGGAGCGCGCCGAGCCGAGCGTCATCGAAGTGAACCTCCACCCGCTGCGGATCGCGAACACCGGGAGGCCAGCTCCGGTGGTTCATCCACAACCCGAAGTGTTCGTCACGAAATCCCCACGGCAGCTTGCACGCTGCGTCCGGGCTCATCCCGCCAGCGCCAGCGCTAGCGACCGCGCGCAAGCAGTACGAGGCAACCCGAAAGAACAGATCGATCGCCGCGAGCGCATTGGATTTGCCGGCCCCGTTGGCCCCGTGAAACACAGGCATCTCGTCCGCCACGCCGTCGGACGTGAAGACGATCTCCGTGGGCTCTCGAAACGTCCGAAAATTTTCGACCACGAGCCGCGCGATGCGCAGCGACGGTGTAGTGCGAGCGTTCACCCGCCAGAGCAGAGCAACACGCGGGCCGCGAGGTCAAGCCATGCGTCCTGCCGGACCCTGCTCCAGCCAGTCCGCCGCTCGCTCGCCCCACGCCTCGGCCCCGGACCGCTCAGCGGCTCGTGTCCGGCCTCAAGGACACGCCGTCTGCTCGCCCTGAGGCCGCCCCCGGTGCGCCCTCTGCACCCGGCGGCGCGACGACCACCGGCGGCTCGGCCGGCTCCGCTCCTCCACCCACCAGGATACGCGCGGCGTCGCGCCATTGCCCGCAGCTACACAGGGCTCCTCGCAAGGAAGCCACTCCCCCTCGAGCGACACGCCGCGCGCGTCCTCCCGGACGCCCCGCGCCCGGAGCCACGCCGCGAGCGCCTCGCCGAGCTCGCGCATGCTCGACCAGCGCAAGGACGGCTCCTTCCGCAGCCCGCGCTCCACGATCGCCCAGAGCTCCGCGTCGAGGCCGCACGTGTCGACGAGCGACGGCACCGCGTCCTGCAGCACCGCCCGCAGGCCGTCCAGCGCGTTCCTTGATGAGAACGGGGGCCGGCCCGACAGGAGCTCGTACAGCATCGCGCAGAGCGACCAGACATCGGCGCGGCGATCGATGTCAGGGACCGCGAGGACCTGCTCCGGCGGCATGTAGTCCGGGGTTCCGAAGACCTCGAACGCCGCCGATGCCTGGCTCGCGTCGCGCTCGGAGACGATCTTCGCGACGCCGAAATCGACGATCTTCGGCTGGAGCCGGCCGCCGCCGTGGCGCACCAGCATCACGTTGTCCGGCTTGAGGTCGCGGTGGACGACCCCCTTCTCGTGCACCGCGTGCATCGCGCCCGCGACCGGGAGCAGCAGCGCGATCGCCCGCTCCGGCGTCAGCGCCGCCTCGCGCGAGAGCGCGCTCCTCAGCGACTCGCCCTCGATGAGCTCCATCACCAGGTAGGGGTCCCCCGCCGCGGTCTCGCCGAGATCGAAGATCCGGACGACCTCCGCGTGGTTCAGCCGGCCCGCGGCGCGCGCCTCGCGGACGAAGTACTCCGCGAGCTCCGGCGACCGGAGCTCGGGCCGCATCAGCTTGATCGCGACCTCCGACCCGAGCGCCACGTGCGTCGCGACCCAGACCGTGCCCATCGCCCCCTCGCCGATCCTGCGGACCAGCTGGTACTTGCCCGCGACGAGATCCCCCTCCTGGTAGTGCGCGCTGCGCGCGGGCTCGCCGAACCCCTCATCGAGATCCCATGTGCCGCCGTCCGTGCCGCTCCAGGTGTCCGTGGTCTCGATGCGCGACATGATGTCTCCTGCCCCGGCTGCGCGGCCTCGCCGCGCCCATGCCCGCGCTCAAGCAGACAGCGTGCCATCCCTGACAAACATGGAAAGGTGCTCCGATGCGCCGGAGCGCCCCATGAAACCCGCACGACACCGACAGAGACGCCCCATGGCTTCGCCGATGGGGCACTCGGCCACACCCGCCGAAGCGGCGTCCCCGGGCCCCCGTAAAGATGATTTACTGCGGCTCCCCCGCATGCGGACCGAACGGAGGCGTCCCTGATCCCGGCGGCCGCGCTGCGCGCCCTCCCCTACGCCGCCACGCTCGCCGGCGCGCTCGTCTTCGCGGCGCTGCTGCGCCTCGCCCTCCGGCGCGGCGCGCTCCGCCGCCCGATCCTGCTCGGCTGGATGGTGGCTGGCGCCCTGCCGGCGCTCTACGTGGGCCTCGTCTGGTGCGGCCTGCTCCCGGACGCCTACCTCCGGCTCGCGCGGCCCTGGGGCGCGCTGCTCGCGCTGGGCGCCACGTCGTTCATCGCGCTCCGGTACCTCGCGCTCGCGCTCGCCTCGGCGCACGCCCGCCGGCAGGGGGCGTGGCGCTCGCGGCTCGGCGACCTCCTCGCCCCCTTCGCCGCGTTCGCCGCAGCCATGGCCGCGGCCGGGCCAGAGCTTGGCCGGCCACTCGACCGGCTCACCGTCCTGGTCGCAATCGATCGCAGCCGCTCGATCGACCTCGTACCGAGCGCCGACCGGCGCGTCGCGCAGGAGCTCTCCGTCGCCGAGCTCGGCATGCGCGAGGACGATCGGATCGCCACCATCGCGTTCGCCGCGGGCGCGGCGACCGAGGATCCGCCGCGCCCGCGCTCGCAGCTCGCGGCCCCGCAGCGGGTCGCGCTCGGCCGCGACGGGACGGACCTCGCCGCCGGCATCCGGCGCGCGCTCGCCGAGGTGCCGCCGGACTCCGCGGCGCGCGTCGTGCTGCTCAGCGACGGCGTCGCGACCCGCGGCGACACGATGGCCGCGGCCGCCGCCGCCGTCGCCGCCGGCCTCCCTGTCGACGTGATCCCGCTGGAGCAGCGGCTCGTCCCCGACGTCCGCGTGGTCGCCCTCCGCGCGCCCGCGCGGGCCGACGAGGGCGAGGCGCTCGATCTGCGGCTCGTCACCTCGTCGCCGTCCCCGGCCGAGGTCGAGATCCGCCTCCGCCGCGACGGCGAGCTCATCG
Organism: Sorangium sp. So ce124; assembly: GCF_051525235.1. Lineage (NCBI taxonomy): Bacteria > Pseudomonadati > Myxococcota > Polyangiales > Polyangiaceae > Sorangium > Sorangium sp. So ce124. Next base: position 715,698 of record NZ_CP150312.1, on the reverse strand, counting down.
CCCGCACCGAGGCCTCGATCGCCGCGGGAGAAGACGTGCTGCGCATCCGGGAGAAGGCGCCGGGGCCCGGGCTGCACCGCTACGACGTCGAGATCACCGCGAAGGATCCGAGGCTCGACGAGGCCGCCGAGGACAACGCGGCGAGCGCGTTCCTGCGCGTCCGCGGGGCCGCCTCGGCCCTCGTGCTGGAGGGCGACGCCGGGCAGGGCGCGTTCATCGCGCGGGCGCTCGCGGACGGCGCGTTCCGCGTGGACGAGGGCGGCCTGAGCCGCGTCCCCGCCGATCTCGGGGAGCTCGCCGGCTACGACGTCGTGGTGCTCAGCGACATCCGCGCGTCGGATCTCTCGCCGGGCCAGATCGACGCGCTCGCGAGCTACGTCCGCGATCTCGGCGGCGGGCTCATCCTGATGGGCGGCGATCGGAGCATGGGGCCGGGCGGCTATGCGCGGACGCCGCTCGAGGAGATCTCGCCCGTCGCGTTCGACCTGAAGCAGGAGCGGCGGCGGGCGAGCCTGGCCGAGGTGATCGGCATCGACATCTCCGGGTCGATGGCGGCGACCGCCGGCGCGCACACGAAGCTCGAGCTCGCCAACGAGGCCGCCGCCCGGTCGGCCTCGCTGCTCGGCGCCGGCGATCGGCTCGGCGTCGCGCACGTCGACACGGCGGTGCGGTGGAGCGTGCCGCTCGGGCCGGTCACGAACGGCGCCGCGATCGACAGGGCGATCCGCGCCGTGGGCCCGGGCGGCGGCGGCATCTACGTCGATATCACCCTCGAGGCGGCGTACCAGGCGCTCGACCGGGACACCTCGAGCCTGAAGCACGTGCTGCTCTTCGCCGACGGGTCGGACGCGGAGAACATGGGGCCGTGCCGCGCGATGGTGGAGGCGGCGATGCGCCGCGGCACGACGACGAGCGTCGTGGCGCTGGGCCAGGGCAACGACGTGCCGGAGCTCGAGGCGCTGTCGCGCATCGGCGGAGGGCGCTTCTACCTCGTCGAGGACGCCACGCGGCTGCCCGCGGTGTTCACGCAGGAGACCATCATGGCGGCGAAGAGCGCGATCGTGGAGGAGCCGTTCCACGTGGCGCTGGGCGCGCCGTCGTCGATCACCGCCGGCGTGCCGTTCGGCGAGGCGCCGGCGCTCGGGGGCTACGTGGTGACGGTCCCCAAGAGCCGATCGACGGTGCTGCTGTCCGGGCCGGAGGGCGATCCGGTGCTCGCCGTGTGGTCGGCGGGGCTCGGCCGGGCCGCCGCGTTCACGAGCGATCTCAAGGGCCGCTGGGGCGCCGCGTGGACGCGCTGGCCCGGCGCGGCGCGGATGATCGCGCAGGCCGCGCGCGACGTGACGCGCAAGGAGGAGGATCCGCGCGTGCGCCTGGAGGCGGACGCGTCGGGCGGCGAGCTGTCGGTGCGGGCGAGCGTGATCGGCGACGACGGCCGTGCGCAGTCGTTCCGCCGGCTCGTCGTGCACGTCGCGGGGCCCGACGGCTTCTCGCGAGAGCTCCCGCTCGAGGCGACGGGCGCGGGGGCGTACACGGCGAAGCTGCCGCTCTCGCGGCCGGGGACCTACGTGGCGGTTGCGCGGGACGAGCTCACGGGGGAGGCGGTCGGGACGACGGGGGCGGCGATGACCGCCGGCGAGGAGCTGCGCCCGACGGGCAGCGATCTGTCGCTGCTCGGGCGGATCGCGGAGTTCACCGGGGGCAAGCGGCGCGACACGCTCGCGGGCATCTTCGAGGATCGGGCCTCGAAGCGCTTCGCGTACCGGGACGCGACGCCGAGCCTGGTGTTCTTCGCCGCGCTCGCGCTGCTGCTCGCGGTGGCGGCGCGGCGGCTCGCGCTGCCGGAAGCGGCGGCGGCGTGGATCGCACGGGCGGGAGAGCGGCTCCGCACGGCGCGGTGGGGAGCCGCCGCGGAGCCGGCCGGAGCGGGTGCGACCGTGGGGGCGCTGCTGTCGGCTCGGGAGCGGGGGCGCGCGCTGCGCGAGGGCGCGGAGGCGGGAGCGGCGCTGCGCGATGACAGGCGCGGCGGGGGCGAGCCGGCGGGGACGATGGCAGGGAGGACAGCGCCGCTCGCAGGGACGATGCCAGGGAGGACAGCGCCGCCGGCGGGGGCGCCGGGACCTCAACCGGGGTCGGCGGCGTCGTGGCCTCAACCTGGTTCGTGGCCTCGACCTGGGCCGACGGTGGGGCCCCAACCTGGGTCGGCCGCGAGGCCTCAACCTGGGTCGGCGGCGGGGCCCCAACCTGCGTCCCCGGGGGGCGGACACGCAACGGGCGCGGGCGGCGCGGCGCCGGAGGGACGGCCGCTCACGGCGGCGGAGAAGATCTTGGCGCGACGTCGTGGGCGGAGGTGACGCGACTCATGACGGAGAGCGCCACGAAAACGGGGCACGCCGTTCGTGTTCTGGCAGCGACGGTCTTGCTCGTCCCTGCGTTCGGCTCCGGCGTGCTCGTCGGAAGATCGCTCCTGGACCGGAGGCCGCCGGCGAAGGAGAAGAGCGCGGAGCCGGCTTCGGATCCCTGGATTCGGATCGACCGGGGAGAGCTGGCTGCATGTCGAGAACAGCTGGCAGCTCGTCCGGAGCCGCGAGCGACGGTTTCGGCAGCCGAGGCGCCTCCGGGGGAAGGCCGACAAGACGCTCCCGAAAGAGCAGCCACCGTCGATGAGCTCGAGGTGGAGCTGAAGCGGTGCAGGAAGAGCGAAATCCTGGTCAACGCCGAGGTTTGCAGCGCCGCGGCTCGTCAGTTCAGCGCGCTGATGGCTTTGCCGAAGGATGGGTTGATGTGCGGGCCGAAGTCCAGGGCTGCCGATCTCATCGAGCAGAACTTCGAGAGCTGCGCGGCGCTCTCGGACATTCCCGCGGATTTTCGCTCGGGCGACCTCACGAAGGAAGAGTCGAGCCTCGTCGCGGAAGCGATCCGGGCTCGTGAGACGCTCACGGAAGGCGAGCTGCTCCGCAGCCTGAAAGAGTTCGTCTGGACCTGCACGGAGACGCCCCCGAAACTCCCACCGATGATGAAGCAGGCACCGAAGCCCTAGGAGGTTGACACATGAGCAAACGCCCCGAGCGCGCCGGCCTCATGGTTCATCTCCTCATCGCGGTGGCCGTGCTCGGCCTCGTCTTTGGTGGTGGCGTGCTGGTCGGCTGGGTGACGCGGGAGCGCAGACCTCCGGCCATGGAGAAGAGCGAGGCGTCCATCCCTGATGCGGAGGTGAAGCGGGAGCTCGCTGCGTGTCGACGAGAACTGAGAGCGCTCGCGAAACCTCGATCGACCCCGCCGGCCACGGCGACGTCTCCTCCGGGAGAAACGGACGACGCCGGGTTGGAGAAGACCGCCAAGGTCGAGGCACTGCAAAAAGAGGTAAAAGAATGCAGAGCACGAGAGACCTTGGCCAATGCCTACGTTTGCGGCGCGATCGGCGATCACCTAAACCTCCTGTTCGTCTTGACATACAGCGCGTCATGTGTAGACGAGGGAGGAGTTGGCGAGCTCATGGTGAGTAGCTTCGAAAAGTGCGCCGAATTCACAGATCTTCCAGCACATCTGAACGAAGACGATCTGACGCAAGAAGAGAAGACTAGAATTTACGAAGCAAAACTCAACCGCGCAGTCAGGACGAGGAACAGCTTGATCGGGGACGTGCAAGAGATGCACCGCAGGTGCCGCAAACGATTCGGGCTGCCCGACGAATGAACGGACTTGATCATAACGTCATCTCCCAGGCCGTCTGGGTGGGTGGGGCGGCTTCGAGGGGTGAACGGACCAGATCGAAGGAAGACCAGGGCATTTGTGTGTCGCGCGCGTGGTCGCTCCTCCCATCGTCCAGTTTGTCGAGCGCGAAGGTCAAGGCGCCCCAGAGCCGCCACCGAACGGGTATCGGGCCACCAGAGAACTCGATGGGTGAGCGGAGCTCCAATCCGATCGCGATTTTATGACCCCATATCTCCAGATCGCTGCCCCGGACCGCGAGCGAGGGAACGGCGTTGACGACAGCATTCTTGCCGCCGACCATGATCCCCAAGTTCGCTTGCGCGTGTTTGTCATGAAGAGCGTAGAACCGCACACCGCCGAGATACGCGATCGACAGGGGAACGTCCGAGGACTGCGGCATGATGGCCGCCGACACCGCCCCCGTGAGCTGGATCAACGGCAGCGAGGTCTCCCAGAGGTTGATGTGGCCCGCGGTGGCGGGTGCGCCGGTGACGACACCGCTCACGGGTTCGCTCGATCTCTGCGACCCCTGCCCCCGGGCGGACATTTGTAGAAGCCACCCGCCGCGCCGGTTGTCGAAGAGCGGTACCCCCACGCTCATGCTCGCTTCGCCGACCCCAGGGGGGAACACGGGCATCCCGCTGGCGCAGGGAGAGTATCGGATCTGCCTGTACGAAAAGCGTGTCGTGGCGAGGAGCGGAATTCCCGCCACGCGTTCTCTCACCTGGACCTGCCCACCGCCCCAGAACCCGTTGAAAGGCTCGGGGGCCGCGCAGCGGCCCTCGTGGGCGCAGACATTTGAGGGGCGGACGAAGGCAGAGGCGGCGATGATGGCGATCGCGAGGAGGCGTGCAGGCATGACCATCACGACCACCCTCACTCCTCGGAGATGAGCTCCACATCCTCCATGGGGTGCGCCGCTGGCTGTCCCCTCGGCGGGCAGACCAAGAAGCTCAACCCCGAATACACGGGCTGTCCATCGGGGCCGAACTCTTTGATGACGTCGGGGGGATCAACGATCGCGCAGTACCCCGATTCGAAGTAGGTAAAGTCCTCAGTGCACCAATTCTGGGCCTGCAACATCAGAACGACGTACTCCGAATAGGCAGCATTTTTTGTCCGAACTTCGTCGCATTGAGGGCCATACCAACCTCTTCCGTGGAGAATCGGTTTCGTAGTGTAATTCCACCCCTGGCAGCATTCGAACATGCACTCCACGGGGATGCAGTTCTGATTGAACCAGTTCCCGACGACGGGCTGAGCTCTCTGCGGGTCATCGCCGAACGTGCAGCCCGCAAGGACGAGCGCCGCGACAGCAGCGCCGATGACGATGGGTGCCGCTCGAACCGCCGTCCGGGTGATCCAGGCAGCCATCCAGTTCCCCAATTCCTGGCGCCTCATGAGAAAATCTCCTCGCGGGGGACGACACTCCGGACCTTGGCGCGCGTCGCGAAGGGCCTCTCAACGCGTCCGACAAGCGCCGGCCACCCGAGGAAGGCCCCTCCCAGACATAAACGACTGGCTCCGTCGCCGCAACGTCTGCGGCAGGTGTCGTCGAGCTCCTAACGACATCGCCGTCGCGGCCGAGGCACATTTCGGGACGAGCTCACCTAGTCGCGCGCCGCCGCGTCGGCCGCCACGCGCTCGGCAGCGGCGGCCTACGCCTCGCAGTCCGTGGAGCGCAGACGGAGGCCGGGCACCACAGCCGCTCGCCCCAAGGATTTCGTCCAGATAGAATCCTGCATTGCTCGCATTGCTGCACCCGAAGGGGACTCTTCGCCGCCCCGCCCGGATAACACGCTCTCCCCACCGAAGTTCTCGTCGCCGCCGTGGATCACGAGCCGTCCCGCGTCGTCCACCGCCATCCGACCGTCGCCGCGCCCGTTGTCCGGCAGTTCGGCGACCACCTCGCCGGTTGCGTCGTCAACCAGGACGCGCTCGGCCCTGTCGACCATCACGCTGGCCGTCGCGGCGACGTGGTTGAGGATAACGGGGGGGAGGCGGTCGGGGAGTGCGCGAAGCGCCGGGTCCTGGACGGCACGCGCGAGGGCGACGCGCTCGATCGGGAGCGCGGCGCGCTCGGGGAGCTCGGGCGCCGAGCGGAACGGAGGGCGCGGCGCGCTCGCGAGAAGGCTGCGGCGGTGCTGGTGCCACCGGCGCCGTGCCAGCACCTCCCGGCGCCGTGCCAGCACGTTCCGGCGGCTCGCCAGCAACCCCGGGACGCGTGCCAGCACCCGCTGGTACGGCTCCCCGGATCTGCTGGTACGCCTCCTCGGACGTGCTGGTACGGCTCCCCGGATCTGCTGGTACGCCTCCTCGGATCGGCTGGCACGCCTCCTCGGATCGGCTGGCACGCCTCCTCGGATCGGCTGATACGGCTCCCCGGATCTGCTGGCACGCCTCCTCGGATCGGCTGGTACGGCTCCCCGGATCTGCTGGCACGCCTCCTCGGATCGGCTGGCACGATTCCCGGCCCTCTCGGCGGCGCTGGCCGCGCTCCACGGCCTGCTGGGACGCGCCCCGGGCGCGTCGGCGCAGCCCCCGGCGTTGACAACGTGCTCTTCGGATAGCCGAGCCCGCCTGAGACGTTCCGAGATGCGGAGCGGCGTTACGCTCGCCCGCTCGCCACCCCACCTGGAGGTAGGTTCATGGGAATCGAATTGTCGCAAGAACAACACGCCGTCCTGAAGGAGACCCGTGCGGTCGGTACCCCCGCGGAATTCCAGGCCCTCCTCGACACCGCGCGCCCCGAGATGGACCGCATCGTCCGCGAGGTCATGGATCCGAGCCAACCCGTCTCGACCACCCTCACGGAGCTCCGGGACCTCTAACTGGCCGTCGTCCAGCACCAGGCGCAGCTCGCGAGCAAGGCCTATGGCCCCGAGCGTCGCGCTCTGCTCCGCGGCGCCATCCAGCTCCTCGACACGGCGAACCTCTGGTTCGGCGAGGGCAAGCGCACCGGCGCCTATCAAGTGCGGCCCATCGAGCAGGTGATCAAGGCGAGCCGGCCCTGGCGCGCGCGCCTCAAGGCGTTCGCCGACCAGGCGTTCGCGTTCGAGCCGGACGTCGCCGAGCAGTTCGCCGACGTGAACACGAGCGGCACGCTCACCGAAGAGACCAGCGATCTCGCCATGCTGCTCCGGCTCGCCCAGCAGCACCAGGCCCGTCTTTCGCTCGTCGGCCTCACCGAGGACTTCCTGCGCGAAGGCAGCGCGCTGCTCGACGAGGTGAGCGGGCGCGACCTGCTCGGAATCCTCGGGTTGCGACTCCGCGCGACGGCGGGCGGCCGGCGAGCCACGCGCGCCGCGCCGGCCTCCTTGTGCGGCCGCCGCGCTCGGATCACGAGGCGCGCAGTCGCCCGTGGCGGGCGCGGGCCGAACGCCTCGCCAATCTGCTGCGGGGCGGGCTGCCGCGCGAAGCGCGGTTGCCCGAACCGGCAGCCGCATTGGCTTGTTCGGCGTCCGGTCAGGAAGAACGAATCACGCGACCACCACCGCGGCTTGCGTTCTCCAAGCGTCATCTCGAAGGGCTGCGGGTCTTTCGTCGGCGCGCGGGCTGCCGCCCCGATGCCGCCCCGAGGCGCTTCTGAATCGCCGCTTGCGTTTGGCGGGGCAGCGTCGCGAGGTACTCCTCCGACAACGCACGAAGCATCGCGTCCGGCAACGCGAGCACCGCCTGCGCCTCGGTGAGCCCGGCGAGGCGCTGCTCGGGGGCGAGCCCCGCGAGGCGCTGCTCGGGCGCGTACGCCTGCAGCACCTGCTCCGGGGCGAGCCCCGCGAGGCGCTGCTCGGGCGCGTACGCCTGCAGCACCTGCTCCGGGGCGAGCCCCGCGAGGCGCTGCTCGGGCGGCAGCCGCGCAACGAGGCGTGCCAGCGCCTGCTCGAAGCTCTCGACGACCCGCTTTTCGTCCTTCATGTGCCGCTTCCTCTGCCCCGGGAGGGGGTGTCGAACTTGCTCGACATGCTCCAGGAGCGCCCAGAACACCGCGACCTCCGCCGGGGAGAGCGCCGGGATGCCGCCGGGGTCAGCGACCATCCCAGGGGTCACAGTGTACAGCAGATGCTCGCCCTCGCGAGCGTTGGCGGGCACCGTCTCCACCACCCGCAGCGGGAAGACACCGAGCCGCCCCTCGTGCGTGCCCGGCCCGGTCGGTGTGAGCGTGCAGCCGAGCGACATCAGCGCCTCGGTGAAGCGCGGGGTCAGGCGGGGCGCGAGCACGCGGAGGGCGACCGCGCCGGGAGCTTCGATCTCGGCGACCACGAGGTACTGGAGCGCGTACGCGAGGAGCATGCGCGCGTCGTCGCGCTCGAGCTCGTCGGTCGGCCCCTTGAAGTGCACGAGCGTGTGCTCGGCCAGCTCGCCCACCACGCTCGTGAGCAGGCGCGGCCTGGGTGGGGCTCCGCGACGGCTGCGACGGAGGATGACGATGTCGACGCGGAGCGGCTCGCGGGCGAGCTGGAACTCCGAGATGCACTGGTACCAGCCCTCGGGGAGCACGTGCTCCAGGAGCGCGACGAGCACCGGGTGCCAGGCGGTGTAGACGCGAACACGCCGCTGTCGCTGCGAGGATCGAACCTCGCGCGTCGTCGCCGTGCGGTTGCCCTTCGCCATCAGGAGCAGCGCTACCACGACCGTCGCCGGCCGGCGACTTCGTGGCGTGGCGCGGTGACATCGGCGACGACGCGCTTTGCCCCGCGGCGTTCCCGCCCCGCATCAGGTGTTGGGCGACAACAACCGTCGGCTACGCGCTCTGGCGCCGAACGTGGGCTTCAGCCGCGGGGGCGCGCGCGAAGCGCGCGGCACCGCCGGTCTGCAAGCCCTTGTTCGGCGGCCCTTGTCGAGCGCGGTGACCCACTTCCTGATAACTCCATTAAATGCCGCATCTAGGCTGAAGGATCCGACCGGTTCGCGGAGGGGCGGCTCAGCATTCTTGGAACGAGGGCCAGAGGCCTTCAAACAACTTCGAGCGGATACCGGTGCCCAGAGGTGGGATGGGAGCCGGCCCCGGACCTGGGCCCACGGCCCCGCTACTGGATGGCCCTGCCGATGGCCGAAAGCAGGCGGCCCACCGCATTCGCGGCGACCAGCGTGCACGGGACGCCGTCGATGCGAAGCTCAGTGGCCTTCGACTTCGACAGCGCGCCCACGCGGTGCGTGCGGCTGTCGGGATACTCGCGCTGAAAATCCTGGAGACGCCCATCGATGAGCTTCTTGGCCCTCGTGCGAAACTCCTCGTGATTCACGTTCTCGAAGCGAGGGTCGCCGAGGAGTTCCAGGGATGCCACGATATTGATTTGGGTCCTGTTCAGATTGATGGTAATGCGCCAGCGCAGGTTCCCCGACGGGCTCATGACCTCTCCGTTCGACGGAGCGAGGTCGCCATCGGTGAGCTTGTAGACGATCTGCTCGTAGAAAGCTTCGACGGAGATCACTTGCTCATCGGACATGGCCGCCGCGAGAATCCCGTTCATGACGCGCACGACGTGCTCCACTTCGCCGATCCGCTGCCGCGGATCGTACTGCGTCATTCTCTGGAGCAGATCCATAAGCTTCCGGACAGCGACCGCCGGGAGCTGATCAACGAGCCGTTGCTGAAAAACCTCCCAGTCCGAATCCTTCCAGCTTCCGTTGGGCGGCGGCGCCTGCCCGAGCATCAGGTAATACGTCAGGGCGCCGAGCGCGTAGACGTCGACGGTAGGAGCACGCCGATAGTGCGCCAGGCGCTCCGCGAACTGCTCCGGCGCACCATAGTGCATGTTCGCGAACGCCTGCACGGTATCCTGTGTCTGTCCTTCGATCCAGGCGAGATCGAAGTCGGTCAGAATGGGCACGAGCTTCGCACCTCGTTGCGTCAAGAGGACGTTCCCGGGTTTGATGTCCCGGTGGTGGATGTTCCGCTCGTGAGCGTCGGCGACCGCTTCCGCTATCTCGGTGGCGATCCGGAGCTGCTCGAAAACGCTGTGAAGCCTGCTCCGTCCTGCTTCGAGATCGGGGCCGTCGATGAACGCCATATAGAAGCCGAGAGGTACCTCGGAGTAGTCCACCACGTCAACCACGTTGGGGTGATCCTGGAGGGCCCTCATGGCCTGGTAACCGCGCCTGAAGAGTCGCCGCTTCTCGGCATTCGCGAGAGCGTCCTGATGATAGAGCTTGAAGGCGAGCGGCCGGTACCCTCTCTGCGAGCCGTCGTCCGAGACGACGTGGTACACGGCGCCGAAGCCGCCTCCGCCGATTCGGTAGTTGATCGTGCCGTGGGAGATCTCGCGCCCCTCTCGTACCATGGAGTGCGCGAGAACCTCGAGATCGGCGAGTCCGCTCCCGCTTAGGGCCTGTTCGACCGCGTCTTGATCGGTCCTAGTGAGCATCTTCTTCGCTTCATCCACCTGCCGGTGGATCGACGTGAACACGCGAGACGTCCTCGCGATCGCGTTCGGCGCCCCATCAATGAGCAGCCTCCTGCACTCGTTTGTTCGCGCCGCTATTAGCCCGACAAGACGCTCGCGCTCCTTGTGGGATGCCTCGGCGCTGTTGACGGTGACGTAGTCCGCGACCGCAACGCTCGCGGGGCGGGAGAACCCGGGCCCGCCCTCGAAGAGGGACGAGATGTCGCTCGCATTCAGCCAGTCCGTGAAGAGGTTCTTTACGCGCGTGACCGAATCGGGAAGGTTGCGGATGTCGACCCGCAGTTTGCCGCCGACCCCCTGGAGGAGCATGTTCTTCGAGGGGACGCTCGGTCGATACTTGGACGCCTGGCTGTGGGGGGCAAAGTGATGGCGATCCCAGTCTTGAAGCGTGTCGACGACGGCCATGAAGAAGAGGTGTGCCTCGCTGTCCAGCCTCACCGCGGGGAAAGGGCCCTCCTCGGGCCACATCGACTTGATTGCGCTCCGGTTGAACTCCCTCCAGTTGATGTTATGGAAAGCGATCGCCTCGATTGCTAGATCCACAAGCTTGCCATGGTCGACGAAGTCACCCCAGCCCGCCTCCGCGCGGAGCCAGACTCTCTCCGGGAGCACGTTACGCTCAGCCTTGGGGGTCTCGACGAGTTTAGTGAGGAACCTTTCGGCTTCGTCGTAAATGAAGCCGAGCACTAGGCCGCCCATCAGCCCGTGATCATGGTAGGGAGGCCGAGAGACAGATGACGTGGTGGTGGCGCGCTCGATCTCCTGCGCGATCGAGGCGATCTCGGGGTTGGCGCCAAGTCGGCGCCACAGATCGGTAATGAGGCGATCGCCTCGGTTGCCGAACAGATCGCCGGTCGATTCGAACTCGAAGGCGACGTGGCTGCCGAGTCGGTACGCATCGCGTCGCTGCTTGGCGGTGAACGAGTTGTCGGGACCAAGCGCATCGATGTAGGCGCGCTCGTTGAGGAGTCGGGCGAGGTTGCTCAGGATCTTCTGCTGCAGCCCGACGTCGGTGATGAAATGGGAGGCTTCGAAGGGATAGGCCATGTCGTGCCAGAGCGAGGTGATCGCCCACCACTCGACGAAGGTCTCCAACGTCTCCGCGGAAGTAGACGCGGCCGCGCCGAGCCTCGTCTCAAGGGCCTCTCGCAACGGGCCCACGGTCTCGAACAGGTAGAGTCCCAGCAAGAACGCTTGAAGGGAGTGGATGGTATGGTCGCGGTACGCATGGTGGAACTCGCCGGCGAACTCGTGCGTCGGCAAGTCGTGGTACCAGGGAATCCATCGCGCGAGCCTGCGCTGGAGCTTCAGCTGCTTAATTATGGCGACGCTCGGCTCGACGCGCTCCTCAGCCGGCGTGGTGGTGTCGAGCGCCGCGACGACCTTCTCCATGGCGATGACGTTGTTCGAGGCGGCGCGCCACGTGCTGGAGGTCTCAAGCACTGACAGGATCTCCGCCGTCGCTCCGTAGACAGTGGATGTGCCTCTCCTGAATGCGCCTTCCAGTTTCATGACACCGGATTCTGCCCCAAAGCGGTCAACTTTCCAAGCGCTATCGCCGGAGAAAAAAAGCCCAGATCGTTCGCGCATTGGCCCCGCCATTCGTCGGCCCGAGCAACGCCCAGGCGTCGCGACGGCAGCACGGCATCAGGATGGAATGCCGCCCCTGCGACCGCCTTGGTCCTGCTTGGTACCGCGTCCGCCCGCCGAACGTCGCAATCATCTGTGCCGCGCGACACATCTTCGCGTTTTTGCATGTAGGCTGCGAACCCTGGTGCCCGATCACCGTGTTCTCGCGGAGGAGTCGCGGCACCCCGCAGCATATCTAGATATTCCCGCGGATAGGTCGCGATCTTCCGCGGGCTATCTGCGCATTTCCGGAGATAGGCCGCCGCAGCACAACTACGTATCGCCGTTGAGGGGCTTCGGACGGCGACGGTGTGCCGCGAAGCAAGATGCGCGCCTGTGATTGATTGCCTCGGGCGACTGATGTGCATCCCCAATATCCGCTGGCCGCCACAACTCGCGCCCGCCCTGCGCCGATAAGGGTCAATGCGGGTCCGACGAACCGGCCCCGACCGCTCGGAACCATCCCCATGACCCTCATCGAAGCCGTACGCGCCACCATACGACGCCTGCATTACTCTCCGCGTACGAAGAGGCGTATGTCCACTGGATCCGGCAATTCATCCGCTTCCATCACGGCAAGCACCCACGGCAGATGGGCGCGGAAGAGGTCACGGCCTTCCTCAACGATCTTGCGGTCGCGCGCCGCACCGCGGCGCCCACGCAGAACCAAGCGCTGTGCGCGCTCCTCTTCCTTTACAGACGGGTCCTCGACCTGCAGATACCCCGGCTCGAAGCGCTCGAGCGTGCCCGCCGGCCGAAGCACCTCCCCACGGTCCTCTCGCGACAGGACGCGCTCACCTTGCTCGAGCACCTGATCCCACCTTTTCGACTCATCGGCGAGCTCCTCTACGGAAGCGGCCTCCGCCTCCTCGAAGCGCTTTCGATTCGCGTCAAAGACGTCGACCTCGATCGACGGCAAATCATGGTGCGCCGCGGGAAAGGACAGCACGACCGGCCGGCCTTGCTCCCCGCTCGGGCGCGCGACGAGCTGCAGGCCCAGCTCGACGCCGTGGCGCAACGGCACAAGAAGGAGCTCGCGGTTGGCCGCGGCGAGGTCGACCTGCCCCACGCGCTGCGAGCGAAGATGCCAGGAGCAGCCACGAGCCTCGCCTGGCAGTACCTCTTCCCCGCCTCTCGCCCTTGCACCGATCCTGCGACGGGTCGACAGGTCCTCTACCACCTGCACGAATCGGCGGTGCAAAGGGCCGTGCACGATGCCGGACGGGCGGCGGGGCTCACCAAGCGCGCGACATGCCACATCCTCCGCCACAGCTTCGCGACCCACCTGCTCGAGGCGGGCACCGACATCCGGACGATCCAAACATTGCTCGGCCACAAGGATGTACGGACCACGATGATCTACACCCACATCGTCGACCGCGGTCCTCTCGGCGTGATCAGTCCTTTCGACCGCTGACCGCCGCTTCCGCGTGGAGCGCCTTGAACTCCGATCCCACCCCCACGTGCCGTCCCCACGCATCGTGGAAAGGTAGCGTAGCCGACGGCTGCCCCATCTTGTCAAGGAGGCCAGCGCAGGACCGTGCGGTCTCTACACCGGACGAAGGCGCGAGCGGGTCCTTAATGCCCTACCCCTCCGAAGCGAAGGAGTGCCCCTGCAACCTCCCGGCCGGTCAGCGACGGGGCTGTTCAGGTTGCCGCAGTTCGCCGAGTTCTCCACCACGCGGGACGGCGTCCGAAGCCGCAACAACGCACGCGCCGGCGATGCGCCAGGTGGAGAAGGGCGCGGATGGCCGCGGGCTGTCGAGGTGCGGACACTGGAGATTGACTGTCAGGTGCCGGCGGGACGTTTGCGCGGCCGACCTCGCTTGATCTCGGGCATCGCGGCGCTGCGGAGAAGAACCCCAGGCGACACATCGAGCGCATTCGCGAGCCTGACGAGCGTGCCGAGGCTCATGCTCTGCCGCCCAACCTCGATCGCCTGCATCGTCCGCAGCTCGATCCCGGCCGCTTCCGCGAGCTGCTCCTGCGTGATGCCGCGCTGCTGGCGTAGCCGCCGCAGGTTCGCCGCGATGTAGAGCAGGAGGGTATCGAGCGTGAGCGTTCGCACGCCCTTCGCGTACTCCCGCGCCGGGTTCATAATAACGATCCAGCAGATCGGATTTCCTTGACCTGCCGGCTGTCAGTTCGTAACGTGGCGAGACCACAAAAGTGCCGCCCGCGGGTGCTGCTAACACCCCGGGCGGCGTGGCCGAACCCCGCTTCCACGAGGTCCGACATGGAAACCGTACGTCTACGCTCTGACCAGGGCCAAGAGATCGATCCGTCCTCCCGTCGCCGTCCCCGTCCCGCTGCTCTCAGCCGGCTCGCCCGCCCGACCAAACCCCTCCGTCACCAGCCCCCTCACCCCGCCGTCTACCTCGACCCCACCGCGCTCCTCGAACAGCGCCCGCTCATCCGCAGCGCGCTGCGCGCCCGCGGCGTCCGCGCCGCGGATCTCGACGACGTCACGCAGGAGACCGTGCTCGGCGCCTTTTGCAGCATGCGCGCCGGCCGCTTCCGGCCGTCCCCCGATCAGCCGCCGGCCGACGCGTTGCGCGCCTGGCTGGTCGCGGTCGCCCTGCGGCAGGCGTCGCACCACCGCGACAAGGCGTACCGCCGGCACGAGGTGCCCGCGGTCGATCCCGATCGGCTCGCTCCCCTCGCAGCTCCCTCGCCGGAGGAGCGCATCGTCGCGCGCGGGCTGCTCCGCGCCTTCCAGCGTCTCCGCGCGGAGCTCCGCGAGGTCCTGGCGCTCACCGCCGCCGGCCTGACGACGCGCGAGATCGCGGCGGCGCTCGCGATCCCGAGGCCGACGGTGGCCACGCGGCTCCGCCTCGCTCGCCGCCTCTTCGCCCGCTCGCTCACCCGCGCTCGGAGGCGGCCCCGATGAGCGGCGCACCCGTCGACGCCCCCGTCGAGACGGCGGCCGAGATCCCGACCGCGACCGAGGCCGGCCTGATCGAGATGGTGCTCGGCATCCCGGCCGTAGGGGCGCGCATCCTCGGCGCGGCCGCCCTCCCGTCCCTCGGTCGCCTCTCTCCGGCGGCCATCGCCGAGCGAACCCAGATCGCGCTGCTCGACGCGACGCGGCTCGCGGCGGCCTTCGAGCTCGGCCGCCGCGCCCACGCCGCGCGGGCTCGCCGAGGCGCGCGCCTCACCGACGCCGCGCGCGTGGCGCGGTACTTCGGGCCGAGGCTCGCGCACCTCGTCCACGAGGAGCTCTGGATCGCGGCGCTCGACAGCCACGGCCGCGTCCGCGAAGCGCGCATGCTCGCCCGCGGCGTCGACGACGCCCTCCACGCAGGCCGCTCGACCATCCTGCGCACGGCGCTGGACATGGCGGCCGTCGGCTTCGTCCTGGCCCACAACCACCCGAGCGGCGATCCGACGCCGACCGCGGAGGACCACGCGATAACCGAGGAGCTGCGCGATCTCTCCTACGCGCTGAACGTCCCGCTCCAGGCCCACGTCATCGTCACGCCGAGTGGGCGGTACCACGCCGTCCTGGAGTAGCCATCGCGGAGCCATCTCCGCGACCACGTCGAACCGTGGCGAGCCGTGCGTCTCGCCGATCTCCTCGAGCCACATCTCGGCCCCGCGGCTCCTCGCCTTCTGTCGCTCCAGCTCCTCGAGGCGGTCCCTTCGCCGCCAGGACCGGTGAGGCCGGCGTCGTGTCCGCGTCGTGCGGGCCCCGATTGCATTCCCGGCGGAGCGTGGGTGAACCTGCTGTCGCCATGAGCAAGGTCACTGCGCTGGGTCTGGATACCGTGCACGAGGGCTCCGGCCACCAGATGACCGGCATGGCGGTGAGCGTGTGCACCACGCCGGCCGCGCCGAGCCCTCTTCCGATCCCCTATCCGACGATGGGCACGGTGGCCGAAGGGATCATCGACGCGCCGATGCGGACGACGATCGAAGGAAAGAAGATCCTGACGGTCGGCGGGTGCATGAAGGCGTGTCACGGCAACGAGCCGGGCACCATGAGAGAGGTGCTGAGCCTCAACACGGGCGGCCCCTGCTTCCCGTGGCTCGGCGCGCCGAACGTGCTCATCGAGCTTGGAATGGCCGGGATCACCGGCAGCATGGGGCAGATGAACAAGTCGGTCACCGCTGGCGCCGGGACGGCGGCGAGCGGGGCGGGCGGCGCCGGGGGTGCGGGCGGTGGCGGAGTAGGAGGCGGCGCGGGGGCGCCGGGAGGCGGCGGGCCGAGCGCGCCGGGCGGAGGTGGCAGCGGCGGCGGCGGGCGCAGCCACAAGGGGGCGATGGCGGGCAAGTCGTCGTCGCCGCCGGTGGACCAGTGCACGACCGAGGGGCACCCGGTCGACGTCACGGACGGCGCGGTGGTCGACGCGGCGACGGACCTCTCGGTCCCGGGGATGATCCCGCTCGTGTGGGCACGGCATTATCGCTCGTCGCGTCACGGGGAGCGAGACGCGGCGCTGGGGCCTGGCTGGGCGTTCTCGTACGAGCAATGGATTGAGGAGGGCGAGCAGGTCCTCGCGCTGCGCGACGGCGAGGGACGGTGGATCTGGTTCGAGAAGGTGGAGCCCGGGGAGAGCGCGTTCCACCGGCGCGAGCGGCTGGAGCTGCATCGAGAGGGAGCGCGGGAGTACCGGGTGGTGGAGCTCGGGTCGCGGCAGGTGCGGGTGTTCGTGGCGGAGGGCGGGTCGGCGAGGGCGCTGCTGCGGGCGATCCGCGATGTGCACGGCAACGAGATCCGGCTGGAGTACGAGGGCGATCGGCTCGTCCGGATCGTCGACACGGCGGGGCGAGAGCTCAAGGTGCGGTGGAAGGACGGGCGGATCACGCGCCTGGAGCTGTGGGCGGAGCGGCGGCTCGGGCAGTGGGTGGATTACCGCTATGACCGCGCAGGGTGCCTGATCGCTGCGATCGACGCGGTGGGCGGCGTCGAGTTGTA
This sequence comes from Sorangium sp. So ce124, assembly GCF_051525235.1. Classification (NCBI taxonomy): domain Bacteria; kingdom Pseudomonadati; phylum Myxococcota; order Polyangiales; family Polyangiaceae; genus Sorangium; species Sorangium sp. So ce124. Next base: position 699,033 of record NZ_CP150312.1, on the reverse strand, counting down.
CGAGGTCGACGTCCGGCACCGGATGACCGCGACAACGCTGAAGAACGGCGAGCGGTTCTGGTACGCCTACGAGGACCACCACGGGCACCGGTGCAGGAAGACCGGCGGGCGGGACGGGTTGCACGAGGTGGAGCTCCGGCGCGACGCGCAGGGGCAGACGACCGAGGTCCGCGGCGTGGAGCCGCGGGTGTACACCTGGAACACCGACGGCCTTGTGACGCGCGCCGCGCTGCCCGACGGGACGGCGCTGTGGGAGCGGGCATACGACGAGGACGCGCTCCTCGTCGCGGAGACCAACGGCGCGGGCGAGGGGATGCAGCGCTGGTACGACGCGCGCGGGAACGCGATCCGCGAGGTGGACGCGCTCGGCAACGAGACGCGGTGGGAGCACGATGGCGATCTCGTGGTGCGCGAGATCAGCCCCGAGGGGCTCGTCACGCAGGTGGTACGCGACGCGCGCGGCGAGGTGAGCGCGGTGCTGCTGCCGACCGGCGAGGCGTACTCGTTCGCGCGCGACGAGCGCGGGCGGGTCACCGGCGTGTACGGGTACGGAGGCGGGCAGGAGGGCTTGCTGCTCGGCCATGAGCACGACGCGCAGCACAACGTGATCGCGGAGACGGACGCGCGGGGCGCGCGGACGGCGTACGCGTACGACGCGATGGGCCGGCCCGTGTCGCGGACCGACGCGCTGGGGCGGACGACGCGCGTGGCGTACGACCCGATGGGGCGGCCGATCCGTGTCGAGCGGCCCGACGGGACGAGGACCGTCGCGACGTACGACCGCATGGGCAACCCGGCGCGCCTGGTCGATGCGCTGGGGCAGACGACGCAGCTCGCGTACGAGGGCACGGGCGTGCTGGCCCAGATCGTCGAGCCGGGCGGGGGCGTGTGGAGGTTCGCATACACGCACAAGGAGCGGCTCCGCGCCATCACCAACCCGAAGGGCGAGAGGTACGTCTTTCACTACGACGCCGCGGGCCGGGTGGCGCAGGAGGACACGTTCGACGGGCGCACGCTGCGCTACGGCTACCGCAGCTCGGGGAGGCTCGGGCGCATCGAGCACGCGGCGGACGGGACGTGGCGCGACCTGTTCTACGATCGCGCGGGGAACCTCACGGCCGACGAGACGCCCGATGGGGCGATCGGCTACGCGCGCGACCGGATGGGGCGGCTGCTCGGGGCCGTGCTCGAAGAGTCGAGCGGGCAGCGCATCGAGACGTGGTTCGAGCGCGACAGGTTCGGGCGCGTGGTGTGCGAGCGGCAGGGCGACAAGGCGGTGCGTTTCGGGTACGACGCGCGCGGGCGGCGCATCGAGCGGGTGATGCCGGACGGGGCGAGGACGCGGTACGCGTACGACGCGCTCGATGCGCTGAGCGCGGTCGAGCACGACGGGCACCGCTTGCGGATCGAGCGCGACGCGCTCGGGCGGGAGGTGCAGAGGACGAGCCGAACGCTGCGCGAGGGCGACGCGGACGGAGAGGCGGCGGCGATCGCGGTGCGGAGCAGCTACGACGCGATGGACCGGCTGATCGAGCAGCGCGCGACCGCGCCGGCGCCGGGGGGGCCCAAGGTGCTCGTCGCACGGCAGTGGCTCTACGACGCGCGCGGGCGCGTCGAGCGCATCGACGACGCGCGCTGGGGGACGACGGCGTACCGCTACGACCGCGTCGACCGGTTGCTGTCGGCCCAGCGGGGGAACGTGCGGGAGGTGTTCACGTACGACCCGGCCGGCTCGATCACGGGCATGCTCGAGGAGCTCGCCGAGCGCAGCAGCGTCGGGCTGCTGGCGGAGGCATCGCGCTCATCGCAGGACTGGACGCAGCCGTCGTGGCAGATCGAGCGCGGCGGCGTGCTGCGCAGGACCGAGACGGTGGCGTACGAGGTCGACGCGCACGGGCGGCGCACCGCCAAGGTGGAGCTGGCGCGCAACCGAGAGAGCCACCCCAAGGGAGGGGCGCCGACGGAACAGGACATGACCCGCTACGTCTGGGACCGCCGCGACCGGCTGCGAGAGGTGGGCCTGCCCGATGGCACCCGGGTCGTCATGACCTATGACGCTTTCGGGAGGCGGGTGCGCAAGGAGGTGATCGGCGCTGCCGCGATCAGCCTGCCGCGCGTGGTGGAGTTCGTGTGGGATGGGGATGTGCTGGCGGCGGACGTGGTCAGCGAGCGAGGCGCGCGGATCTTCGTGCATGCGCCGGGGACGTTCGTGCCGCTGCTCCAGCAGCAGGACGGGCGCGTGCTCACGTACGTCAACGACCACCTCGGCACGCCCAAGGAGCTGCTCGATCCGCGTGGGGTCGTGGCGTGGGCAGCGGCGCACTCGGCCTGGGGGAAGGTCGTCGAGGAGCAGCGCGATCCGATCAGCGTCCTCAACCACAGGACCACGGTGGAGTCGCCGTTCCGGCTGCTCGGGCAGTACGCCGATGCCGAGACGGGGCTCTGCTACACGCGGTTCAGGTACTTCGATCCGGAAACGGGAGGCTGGTGCAGTCCCGACCCGCTGGGGATTCATGGTGGAAGGAATCTATTTGGTTTCGATGGCGGACCGACCCAGCACACCGACCCGCTGGGACTCGCTAGAGGACCGATCAGTTTGATTTTGTGGTAATCCCGAGCGCTTCGATGGAAGGCTCGACGGTTTCGGCGGGCCATGATCTCGTCCGCGCCTGGAGGTGCACGGATGGAACGATGGTTGCCGCCGGTGGAGCTGTCGCGGCAGGAACAGGCGCTCATGAAACGGTTGACCCGGGTGCGAGCCCTGTTCGGCTTTCTCAGGCTGCACCGGCACGAGCTATTCGACGAGACGTTCCAGGAGCAGTTGGAGAGCATGTACCGGACCACGGGAGCAGGTGAGCCGCCGCATCCGCCGGCGCTGATGTGCATGGTCACGCTGCTCCAAGGCTACGTCGGCGCATCGGATGCCGAGGCGGTGGAGCTGTCGATCGTCGACCTTCGCTGGCAGATGGTGCTCGGCTGCCTGGGGGCGGCCACGCCCGCGTTCGCGCAGGGCGCGCTGCAGGCGTTCCGAGAGCGGATGGTCGAGCATGAGATGGACCGGGTGCTGCTGGAGCGGACCGTGGCGCTCGTTCGGTCGGGCGCGATGACGGCGAGCGAGAAGCGGGCGGTGTCCAAAGCGCTGCGCGTGGCCATCGATAGCCGCCCTTTAGCGGGAGCCGGGCGGGTTGAGGACACGATCAACCTGCTCGGCCATGCAGCACGCAGCATCGTCCGCGTCGTGTCGAAGATCACGGAGCGCCCGCCCGAGGAGATCTGTCGCAAGGCGGGCATCCCGCTGCTTCTGGCTCCCAGCATCAAGGCCGGGCTCGATCTCGATTGGAGCGACCCGAGACAGAAGGCGGCGGCGATTCAGATCCTGGAGCGGCAGGTCTCGTCCCTGCAGCAGTGGGTGGACCGCCATCTGGACGACGTTGTCGAGCAGCCGCTCCGCTTCTATCTGGATGCGGTCACACAGGTTCGGGACCAAGACCTGGAAACGGCTGAGGATGGGACCGTTCGCATCCGTCAAGGTGTTGCAGCTGACCGCCGTGTCTCCATTGAGGACGCCGAGATGCGCCACGGAAGAAAGAGCCGCTCGAAGAGGTTCGATGGCTACAAGGAACATATCGCACGCGACCTGGACCTTCCCGTCATCGTCGCCTGTGCGGTCACGCCAGCGAATCGCCCCGAAGAAGAGGGGGCCGCACCGATCGCCAAGGACATCCAACGTCAGCGGCTGCGCCTCGGCGAGCTCCATATCGATCGCGCCTATGTGAACAGTCCCGTCGTTGACGACGTGATCCGCGACGGTGGCCAGGTGTTCTCGAAGCCTTGGGGACAGCGTGCTCGCAGACCCAACCTGTTCAGCAAGCGCGACTTCAAGATCGACCTGCGCACCAAGACGATCACCTGTCCGGCGGGACAGGTCGAGGTATTCGAGCCGGGCGACACGGTCGAGTTTGATCCTGAGGAGTGCGGCGCGTGCCCCCTCCGAGCTAGGTGCACCCAAGCCGCCTCGGGACGGGGGCGGACCGTGTCCATCGCGGAGGACGAGGCTCTGCAGCGCAAATTCCGGAAGCTGCAGCAGACGGGGGCAGGTCGCGCCGTGCTCCGCCAGCGGGTGGCTGTGGAGCATGCGCTCGCCCACATCGCGGCACGGAAGGGCCACACTGCACGCTACATCGGCGCCAGGAGAAATCTGTTCGACCTCCGGCGCGCAGCAGCGATCCAGAATCTCGAGGCGGCCCAACGCCTGATGCAGCAGGCAGCGTAACCTGCCGTAATTTAATCGTTTTCAATGTGTTCGCCGCTCTAGCGGAAAGGAGCTGGCCGCTGGCGGTGAACCGTGGGAGGAGCAAGTGCGCAAGATGAGCGGGGGGCAATCGCAAGAGATTGACCATCCGGTGTGGAGACAACGGCAATACGACTCTGTCACGGCCACCGAGATAATCCAGGCCAAGAATTCCGCATCTGCAACGAACAAACCACGCAACTTTCTCGACCAGAGGACGAGAGACCAAATCAAGGCTACCGTCGCAGTCGCCGAGCAGGAGAAGAAGCGTCCGGTGTTCTGGTTCAAGGACGAACCCCATCAAAGCGTGAGGGAGTACATAGAGAAGAAAGGCGCCGAGGTGCGGGTGGGGTGCCGCGAGTAGGCATCGAAAGGAGCTGGCATGTCCTATTACTACGGTCTTCGTGGATGGATAGAATGTTCACCAGAACATTTTTCAGTCATCACGCGCGCCCTTCAGGAAGCACAGCGCGAGGCCAACGAGAGCTGCGAAGCCAGCATCTGGCAGAAGTCCTACATGCGAGGGTGGTGCTGGAACAGTGAGCAGCCTGGCTATGCGTTCTACGGCGCGGACACCACGATGGAAGGATTGGCTCTGCATGAGCAGACGCTCGTGCGCATGACCAAGCTCAAACTAGGGCTTCGTGGCTTCTTTCACGCACAAGGAGAGGACACCGAGGAGAACTACACGTTCACAATTTCCAAGGACGCGCTAACAAAGAACGCGTCTCCTCCCATGTTCGAGTCTGATTACGACGATGCAGATGCGGCTAACGGGCGGCCACCGAATCGTAGTAGGTGATGCGCGACGCGCGCGGCGAGGTGAGCGCGGTGCTGCAGCCGACCGGCGAGGCGTACTCGTTCGCGCGCGACGAGCGCGGGCGGGTCACCGGCGTGTACGGGTACGGAGGCGGGCAGGAGGGCTTGCTGCTCGGCCATGAGCACGACGCGCAGCACAACGTGATCGCGGAGACGGACGCGCGGGGCGCGCGGACGGCGTACGCGTACGACGCGATGGGCCGGCCCGTGTCGCGGACCGACGCGCTGGGGCGGACGACGCGCGTGGCGTACGACCCGATGGGGCGGCCGATCCGTGTCGAGCGGCCCGACGGGACGAGGACCGTCGCGACGTACGACCGCATGGGCAACCCGGCGCGCCTGGTCGATGCGCTGGGGCAGACGACGCAGCTCGCGTACGAGGGCACGGGCGTGCTGGCCCAGATCGTCGAGCCGGGCGGGGGCGTGTGGAGGTTCGCATACACGCACAAGGAGCGGCTCCGCGCCATCACCAACCCGAAGGGCGAGAGGTACGTCTTTCACTACGACGCCGCGGGCCGGGTGGCGCAGGAGGACACGTTCGACGGGCGCACGCTGCGCTACGGCTACCGCAGCTCGGGGAGGCTCGGGCGCATCGAGCACGCGGCGGACGGGACGTGGCGCGACCTGTTCTACGATCGCGCGGGGAACCTCACGGCCGACGAGACGCCCGATGGGGCGATCGGCTACGCGCGCGACCGGATGGGGCGGCTGCTCGGGGCCGTGCTCGAAGAGTCGAGCGGGCAGCGCATCGAGACGTGGTTCGAGCGCGACAGGTTCGGGCGCGTGGTGTGCGAGCGGCAGGGCGACAAGGCGGTGCGTTTCGGGTACGACGCGCGCGGGCGGCGCATCGAGCGGGTGATGCCGGACGGGGCGAGGACGCGGTACGCGTACGACGCGCTCGATGCGCTGAGCGCGGTCGAGCACGACGGGCACCGCTTGCGGATCGAGCGCGACGCGCTCGGGCGGGAGGTGCAGAGGACGAGCGGCATGGTGGGCGAAGAGGACGCGGCGACCGAGGCGGCGATCGCGGTGCGGAGCGCCTATGACGCGATGGATCGGCTCATCGAGCAGCGCGCGACCGCGCCGGCGCCAGGCGTGCCCAAGGTGCTCGTTAGACGGCAGTGGCGCTACGACGCCGGCGGGCGCGTCGAGCGCATCGACGACGCGCGCTGGGGGGCGACGGCGTACCGCTACGACCGCGTTGATAGGCTGCTGTCGGCGCAGCGAGGGACGGTGCGTGAGGTGTTCTCCTACGACCCGGCCGGGTCGATCACGCGCATGCTCCAGGAACTCGCCGGCAAGGATGATCTGGGGTTGCTCGCGCCGGCGCAGCAGGCGCAGGACTGGATGCAGCCGTCGTGGCAGATCGACCCGGGCGGCGTGCTGCGCAGGACCGAGACGGCGGCGTACGAAGTCGACGCGCGCGGGCGGCGCACCGCCAAGGTGGAGCTCGCGCAGTACCGCGCGAACCACCCGAACGGCGGGTCCGTGAACGAGCAGGACATGACCCGCTACACCTGGGACTGCCGCGACCGACTGAGGGAGGTGCGGCGGTCGGATGGCACCCGGGTCGTCATGGCCTATGACGCCTTTGGGCGGCGGATATGCAAGGAGGTGAGCAGTCAGGCCGCGACGAACCGGCCGCGCAGGGTGGACTTCGTGTGGGATGGGGACGTGCTCGCGGCCGACGTCGACAGCGAGCGGGGGGCGAGGACGTTCGTGCACGCGCCGGGGACGTTCGTGCCGCTCCTGCAGCAGCAGGACGGGCGCGTGCTGACGTACGTCAACGACCACCTCGGCACGCCCAAGGAGTTGCTCGATCCGCGCGGGCTCGTCGCCTGGGCCGCCGCGCACTCCGCCTGGGGCAAGGTCACCGAGGTGTGGCGCGATCCGATCAGCGTGCTCAACCACAGGACCACCGTGGAGTCGCCGTTCAGGCTCCTGGGGCAGTACGCCGACGAGGAGACGGGGCTCTGCTATACGCGCTTCCGCTTCTTCGATCCGGAGATCGGGGGGTGGTGCAGCCCGGATCCGCTGGGCATACGTGGCGGCTCGGGACTATTCCGACTTGACGGTAGTCCAACCAGCAGCATCGATCCCCTCGGCTTAAGCAGCTATACGCCAAGCGATGTCAATGCACTTATTGCCGACAGCAATCCAGAGTTCCCGCTGACTCAGAAAAATGCCGAAAACATCCTAGAGGACCGATCAGTTTGATTTTGTGGTAATCCCGAGCGCTTCGATGGAAGGCTCGACGGTTTCGGCGGGCCATGATCTCGTCCGCGCCTGGAGGTGCACGGATGGAACGATGGTTGCCGCCGGTGGAGCTGTCGCGGCAGGAACAGGCGCTCATGAAACGGTTGACCCGGGTGCGAGCCCTGTTCGGCTTTCTCAGGCTGCACCGGCACGAGCTATTCGACGAGACGTTCCAGGAGCAGTTGGAGAGCATGTACCGGACCACGGGAGCAGGTGAGCCGCCGCATCCGCCGGCGCTGATGTGCATGGTCACGCTGCTCCAAGGCTACGTCGGCGCATCGGATGCCGAGGCGGTGGAGCTGTCGATCGTCGACCTTCGCTGGCAGATGGTGCTCGGCTGCCTGGGGGCGGCCACGCCCGCGTTCGCGCAGGGCGCGCTGCAGGCGTTCCGAGAGCGGATGGTCGAGCATGAGATGGACCGGGTGCTGCTGGAGCGGACCGTGGCGCTCGTTCGGTCGGGCGCGATGACGGCGAGCGAGAAGCGGGCGGTGTCCAAAGCGCTGCGCGTGGCCATCGATAGCCGCCCTTTAGCGGGAGCCGGGCGGGTTGAGGACACGATCAACCTGCTCGGCCATGCAGCACGCAGCATCGTCCGCGTCGTGTCGAAGATCACGGAGCGCCCGCCCGAGGAGATCTGTCGCAAGGCGGGCATCCCGCTGCTTCTGGCTCCCAGCATCAAGGCCGGGCTCGATCTCGATTGGAGCGACCCGAGACAGAAGGCGGCGGCGATTCAGATCCTGGAGCGGCAGGTCTCGTCCCTGCAGCAGTGGGTGGACCGCCATCTGGACGACGTTGTCGAGCAGCCGCTCCGCTTCTATCTGGATGCGGTCACACAGGTTCGGGACCAAGACCTGGAAACGGCTGAGGATGGGACCGTTCGCATCCGTCAAGGTGTTGCAGCTGACCGCCGTGTCTCCATTGAGGACGCCGAGATGCGCCACGGAAGAAAGAGCCGCTCGAAGAGGTTCGATGGCTACAAGGAACATATCGCACGCGACCTGGACCTTCCCGTCATCGTCGCCTGTGCGGTCACGCCAGCGAATCGCCCCGAAGAAGAGGGGGCCGCACCGATCGCCAAGGACATCCAACGTCAGCGGCTGCGCCTCGGCGAGCTCCATATCGATCGCGCCTATGTGAACAGTCCCGTCGTTGACGACGTGATCCGCGACGGTGGCCAGGTGTTCTCGAAGCCTTGGGGACAGCGTGCTCGCAGACCCAACCTGTTCAGCAAGCGCGACTTCAAGATCGACCTGCGCACCAAGACGATCACCTGTCCGGCGGGACAGGTCGAGGTATTCGAGCCGGGCGACACGGTCGAGTTTGATCCTGAGGAGTGCGGCGCGTGCCCCCTCCGAGCTAGGTGCACCCAAGCCGCCTCGGGACGGGGGCGGACCGTGTCCATCGCGGAGGACGAGGCTCTGCAGCGCAAATTCCGGAAGCTGCAGCAGACGGGGGCAGGTCGCGCCGTGCTCCGCCAGCGGGTGGCTGTGGAGCATGCGCTCGCCCACATCGCGGCACGGAAGGGCCACACTGCACGCTACATCGGCGCCAGGAGAAATCTGTTCGACCTCCGGCGCGCAGCAGCGATCCAGAATCTCGAGGCGGCCCAACGCCTGATGCAGCAGGCAGCGTAACCTGCCGTAATTTAATCGTTTTCAATGTGTTCGCCGCTCTAGGGACCGGCCCTACAGGCTCGACCGCAAGGGTTGCTGGCTCTGGCGGTGCAGGAGCTGACGTCACGTTCGAGGATCCGCACGGCAATATTGTTGGGCGCCGAGAGGTGAAGTGCATAGGCGGGAGCTCGCAAGGAGCTTTCAACAAGCAAGTGAGCCATGCTGCAAAAGCTCAAGCCGGCAGCGGCGGAGAAGTATTTGTTCAGGTCAAACATAGCACAAGCCCCGACGACGCAAGCAGAATGGTCGCCCGCTTTCGAGGCTCACGAACCGCAGACGATCTGGCCAAGTACTCCGGCACCAAGCTCGTTATTACAGACACAGACGGGAACACTTTGTACAGTGGACCATTAAGCTGCAACGGTGGACAATGAGCCGTTACGCGTATCTCACATGCGTCGAGTGCAGTGTCGCCCTGTGGCTCGGAAAGGCGATATATAAGGGCGACAGGGTCGATCGATTCCACATGGGCCAGGAGAGCGACCCAGCAAACTCGCTCAACAACAAGCTCAACCGGGTGATATGGAAATTCCTTGCCGACCATGCAGGCCACGCGATTCGCGTAATCGTCGAGGGCGACGCCGATTTTGATAGCATCGGAGACTATCAAGAGATTGGCGGTGACGAGATTGTGAGCATCTCAATTGATGACTATTTAAGCGACTGGACCGGGTGAGGAGAGCATGTACGCGGCCTGCGATTCGCCGACCAGCGACGGCTCCACACCCCCGCCATGCCAAAGAAGTCGCTACTCCTGCACCAGCTTATGAGGCGATCACCTGGTGATGCATGCCGGGAGCTTGGTGACGCATGCTGGGATGTGTTGAGGAGGCATCGGCGCGACGTCCACGCACGGCAGGACCGGACGACCCGTATCGCAGACCGACTCGCTCGGGCGGACACGACGCAGCAGGCTGCGCTACGGATACCGCAGCTCGGGCGCATCGAGATCGCGGCGGACAAGACGTGGCGCAACTTGTTCTATGGCCGCTCGGGCAACCTGATCGGCGACAAGACGCCCGATGGGGCGATCGGCTACGCGCGCGACCGGATGGGGCGGCTGGTCGGCGCCGTGCTGGAGGAGGAGAACGGGCAGCGCATCGAGACGTGGTTCGAGCGCGACGCGTTCGGGCGCGTCGTGTGCGAGCGGCAAGGCGACAGGACGGTGCAGTACGCCTACGATCCGGCCGGCTCGATCACGCGCATGCTCGCGGAGCTCGCGGAGCCCAGCAACTTAGGGCTGCTCGCGGAGGCATCGCGGTCATCAGAGGACTGGATGCAGCCGTCGTGGCAGATCGAGCGCGGCGGCGTTCTGCGCAGGACCGAGACGGCGGCGGCCTACGAGGTCGACGCGCGCGGGCGGCGGACCGCCAAGGTGGAGCTGGCGCGCTACCGCGCGAACCACCCGAACGGCGGGCCTGTGACCGAGCAGGAGCTGACCCGGTACACCTGGGACTGCCGCGACCGGCTGCGCGAGGTGCGCCTGCCGGATGGCACCCGGGTCGTCATGACCTATGACGCCCTCGGACGGCGCGCACGCAAGGAGGTGCTCGGCACCGCCGCGGTCGACCTGCCGCGCGTGGCGGAGTTCGTCTGGGATGGCGATGTGCTGGCGGCCGACGTCGACAGGGAGCGTGCTCACCTATGTCAACGACCACCTCGGCACGCCCAAGGAGCTGCTCGATCCGCGCGGGCTCGTGGCGTGGGCGGCCGCGCACTCGGCCTGGGGCGAGGTCTTGGAGGAGCAGCGCGATCCGCTCAGCGTCCTCAACCACAGGACCACGGTGGGGTCGCCGTTCAGGCTGCTCGAACGGTCCGCCTCGCCGACGACCACGGCAAAAAGCCCGTCTATTGGTTCAAAGAGGAACCGCACCCAGAAGTGCGGAGCTACATCGAAGGCAAGGGCGTCGAAGTACGCGTCGGCCTACCCCCACCGACGCAGGGGAAGTGCTCCTCTTGACACTCAAAGCTCGAACAGGACTGACACGAATCAACAACCGAGCCATCAGGCGCACCATGTCGTATTTTTACTCGGTCCGTGGCTGGCTGGAAGCATCACCCAGCGACTTCCCGAAGATTGTATCCACCATCACCGTCCTTCGCGAGCGGTGGCAGAGCCACGACAAAGAGCGGCTCTACATGAAGGGCTGGTGCTGGAGCGATGAGCCCATCAACTGGACACGGTATCTGTTCTATGGCGCAGATGTCACAGAGGAAGGCCTGACATTGCTCTGCGACACGATCCATGAGATTGCACTCCTGAAGGTCGAAATTTCAGGATATTTCCACGCGCGAGGGGAAGACGGGGAGAACATCATCATTTACAAGGTCGACAATGACGTGTTGACCGAGGAAAGAGTGTCAGCTCAGGGCTCAGCTTGAGAGAGGTGAGCGCTCCACGATTCAGACGAGATCCTTGTTGCAGAGCGCGGGGCGCAAGTCGGGGCCGATCCATTCGACGCGATCCCGCCTCGGCTGGAGCTGCATCGAGAGGGTGGGTGGAGGCGCTCCGCGAGCGCTACGCGAGCGCTCCGCCGGCGTGCACCGGCGCTGTCGGGTGCCCCGGGGGAAGCCCGATGCGCTGCCGCACCTGCGCGACGCCGACGCCCACGCCCCCTGCTGCGAGCGCGAGCGGCCACGGCTTCCCGGTCGTCTGCCGGATGAAGGCGCGCACCCGCCCGACGTCCTCGAGGACCGCCGTCAGCCGCGCCGGATCGTTGAAGTTGTTCACGAAGGCGTTCGCGAGCGCCTGCTGCCCGCTCGTGTTGTCCGCCCGCCCGTCGCTGCCGTATTGCGCCATGAGGAGGTGGGCCATCGGGGGCGACACCCCGGCGAGCAGGATGTTGTTGAACCGGTCGGTGGGCCCGCCGTGCCGCGCGTAGAAGCGATCGAAGGTGCGCGTCATCCATTCGGCGTCGAACGGGCGCTCGCCGTGCTGCACGATGCACTCGACCAGGTTGCGCGCCATCTTGTTGCCGCTGTTGGCGCCCTGGCCGCCGATCGGATCGATCGACATCGCCGTGTCGCCGAGCGGCGTCACGATCCGGCCGGAGGGCAGCCGTCCGACGGGCTTGCGCACCGCGGGGACGACCCGCCCGTTCTGCCATCCGTGTTTGTCCGACAGCTCGGCTCCCCTGAACCACTCGTAGTCCCAGGGGATGAGCTCCTTCACCAGCCCCTTCGCGATCGCGATGATCTCCTCGCCTGACTTCGCGCCCTGGAACCTGTCGAGCGGCCCTCCGGGCACCGCCTCGACGAGACAGTTCCAGCTCGGTCCCACGTCCTTGTGATGGTAGGGCACCCAGAACGCCTCCCCGATGCCCGCGAACAGGTTGAACTTGACCGGCAGCATGGGGATGCCGTCGAACCCGAGCTTCGGGCCGGTCACGCACATCATGACGACGTTGCGCTGCGCCTCCGTGTGGACGCTGCGCGCGGGGTCGCGCTCGAACAGGTTGCACAGATCGCCGCGCCCCGCGGCGACCACGGTGAGGTCGTTCTCCGCGGCGATCGTGTCGAGCCGCGCGATCGTGACGGGCTCGATCACGATCTTGCCGCCCCGCCGCTCGAGCTCGAGCATCCACCGGTGGCTCTGGAGCCGGAGATCGATCGCGAAGAAGTGCTGCTCCAGGCGGCCCGCCAGCGTCAGGAGGCGGTTGCCCGGCGCGGCGCACGCGGTCAGCTGCGCCCCGTGGCCCCGGGGTGCGGCGTCTTCCCAGAAGGCCAGGCCGAGCTCGCGCTCGAACGCGAGCGCCACGTCGAACCGCGCCGCGGTGCCGGTCGGCTTCGACTCGTTGAGCCACTGCTCGGGCGTGCGATCCGAGTAGAGCGTCACCTCGTAGCCGGCCTTCACCAGGCCGTGCGCCGCGAGCAGGCCGGCCTGTCCAGACCCCACGATAGCTATCTTCCGCATGAGGAACCCCCGGGTTGGGTTGGTCTGCGCTCGCCTCACGGGCGACGCGCGCCGAGCCATCCGAGTCGGTTCGCCGCCAGGGCCACAGCGGGCGTCGCGAGCAAGGAAAGCCCAGTCAAGAGAGACCGTATCACCCGAGCCAGCCCCGCAGGAAGCGCCCACCACGCGCGCCCGCGCGCTCCGGCGCCCCGCATCGATTTCCCTTCGCCCTTCCCCCTTCCCCCCTTCCCCTCGCGCCGCGCCTCCCGCCGGAGAGAGCCCTCGGGGGGAGGGGGCGTCGCGCGGGGGGCGAGGGGGAGGGCCCCACGAACCCGAGCGCCGGCCCGCATCGCAGCGACGCCTCATGGACTCGCCAGCTCCGTACAGCAGGCCATTGCCACCAAAAGGCGCGAGTTCGTGGGAGGGCCCCCCTCGCCCCCCGCGCGACGCCCCCTCCCCCCGAGGGCTCCGCTGCAGTCAGTCATGGGGAGGGAGCGCCCCCGCCACCGAGCCCGCCCGCCGGTTGCGAGGCGCAGCCGCTTGGAGTAGCGTCCGCGCCGCCGCGGCCCCGGGCGATCCAGTTCGCCCAGCGCCAGCGGACGAGCCGGGCGTCTGGTGCGCGCCCCGGCTCGCGCGGCTCCCTCCGCGCACAGGAGACGAGAATGGCCCGAGGCTCGACAACGACGCGCAGCGAATCGGACGCTGCCGAATCGCTCATCGGACGGGGCGCCCGCATCCGCGGGCGTGTCCACGGCGACGGCTCGCTCCGGGTCGAGGGGAGCGTCGAGGGGAACATCCAGCTGGCTGGCGACCTGGAGATCGAGGACGGGGCGTCGGTCACCGGGGACGTGGAGGCGAGCTCGCTCGTCGTCTCCGGCCAGCTCACGGGGGACGTGGCGTCGCGCGGCCCCGTCACGATCCGGGCGACCGCGCAGTACGCCGGAAACGTGGGCGGCAGCGAGGTGATCCTCGAGGAAGGCGCGGCGTTCGCCGGCCGCATCGAGGCGGAGTTCGACCTCCCGGCCGAGCTCTCGGAGCGGACGACCGGCGGTCGCGGGCAGGCCCCCCGGCGTGAACCGGCAGGGCGGTAGCGCGCGTTGACGGACGAAGAATCGCGCCGCGAGGGCGCGGCGAGGAGCACGAACGTGGCGGGTACGATCATCGGAAACGGGCTCACGATCGAGGGCGAGATCACCTCCGACGAGGAGGTGATCGTCGCCGGGACGGTGCGCGGAAAGCTCACCGTCGAGGGGCCTCTCACCATCGACGCAGGGGCGCTGGTCGAAGCGGACATCGGGGCGGCGTCGCTCCAGGTGGGCGGCAACGTGACCGGCAACGTCACGGCGGCCGATCGCGTCGATCTCCTCGCCGGCGGGCGCCTCGTCGGCGACGTGAAGGCGTCGCGGCTGACCATCGCGGACGGAGCCTCGTTCAAGGGCAACGTCGACATGGACGTGTAGCCGATGGCCGCCCAGTCCTCGATCGGGCCGACGACGGCCATCCGCGGCAACGTGCAGGGCGACGGGGATCTCGAGATCCTCGGCCGCGTCGAGGGGAGCGTCGTCATGACCGGCGACGTGACCATCGGCGAGGGCGCGCTCATCCAGAGCGACGTCCGCGGGCGGCGCGTCGTCGTCCGCGGCGCCGTCGCCGGGAACATCTCCGGCGACGAGGCCGTGATCCTCGAGCCCGGCGCGCGCGTCGTCGGCGACCTCGGCGCGCCGCAGATCGGCATCCACGCGGGCGCCCTGGTGCGCGGCAACGTCACCACCGGCGCGCCGCTCGCCGCGATCCCCGCCCCCGCCCCGGCGCGGGCCGCCGCCGCTGTACCTGCGCCGCGCGCCGCGGCGGCGCGGCCGGCGCGTGCGCCGGCGGAGCAGCGCGCGCCTGCGCCGCCCGCCCGGCCTGCGCCGCGCGCCGCGCCTGCCCCCGCGCGCCCCGTGCCGGCGCGCCCCGCCCCGGTCGTCGAGGCGAGGCCCGCTCCTGCGCCGGAGCCGCGCCTCGCGCCGGTTCACGACGACGAGGAGGCCGACCTGTCGGCCTCGGCCGCCGGCGAGGGTGACGAGCCCGAGGCGGCCGAGAGCGCCGGCGGGCCGCCGCCGCCCGTGGTCCCCGCGCTCCGGAAGGGCGCCGCGAAGGCCTCGCTGCGCAAGCGGGGCGGCCGGTGAGCGCCGCCGGCGCCTCGGAGCGGGAGCGGCTCGTCGCGCTGCTGCGCGAGCGCTCGTTCGAGCAGAAGCGCGTCGTCCTCGCGTCCGGCCGGGAGAGCGACTTCTTCATCGACTGCAAGCAGTCGGTGCTGACCGCCGAGGGCCACGCCCTCGTCGGCTCGCTCATGTTCGAGGCGCTCGACGCGCTCCCGCGGTGCGAGGCCGTCGCCGGCGTCGAGCTCGGGGGGTGCCCCCTCGCGAGCGCGGTGTCGCTCACGAGCTTCCTGCGCGGCCGCCCCCTCCCCGCGCTCTACGTGCGCAAGGAGGTCAAGGACCACGGCTCGCGGCGCCTCGTCGAGGGCGATCGCGGCCTCGTGCCCGGGATGCCCGTCGCGATCCTCGAGGACGTGATCACGACGGGCGGCTCGACGCTGAAGGCGGTCGAGAAGCTGCGCACCGCGGGCGCCTCGGTGGTCGGCGTGATCGCCCTTGTCGACCGCCTCGAGGGCGGCGCGGAGGCGATCCGCGCGGCGGGGCTGCCGGTCGTCGCCATCTGCACCCGCCACGACTTCATCCCGGACAACCCGCCCGGCTGAGGCCGCGCGACGCGCTGCCCGGCCGAGGCGACGGCGCGCTGCCCGCCGCCTCGGCCTGCTCTGCGCTACTCCGCCGCCTTCGCCTGCTGCTCGCCGAGGAGCGGAAAGCCGAGCGCCTCTCGCTGCGCGACGTACGTCTCGGCGACCGCCTTCGCGAGCGCGCGGACCCGGCCGATGAAGCGCTGCCGCTCGGTGACGCTGATCGCGCCCCGCGCGTCGAGGACGTTGAAGCGGTGTGCCGCCTTCACGACGAAATCGTAGGCCGGGAGCACCAGCGCCTTCTTCGGATCGATCGCCGCCCCCTTCGCCGCCGGATCCGCGCCCCGGTACAGGAGCCGCTTCACCTCGGCCTCGCAGACATCGAACGCCGCGAAGTGCTCGGCGATGTCGGCCTCCTCGAAGTTGTAGGTCGACCACTCCCACTCGGCGCGCTGGTAGATGTCCCCGTAGCGCACGATCTTCCCGCCGCGGTCCGAGTAGACGACGTCGTAGATGCTGTCCTTGTCCTGCAGGTACATCGCGATCCGCTCGAGCCCGTAGGTGAGCTCGCCGGAGACGGGGCGGCAGTCGATCCCGCCGATCTGCTGGAAGTAGGTGAACTGCGAGATCTCGAGCCCGTCGATCCACACCTGCCAGCCGAGCCCCCACGCCCCGAGCGTCGGCGACTCCCAGTCGTCCTCGAGGAACCGGACGTCGTGATCGAGCGGGTTCGTGCCGATCGCCCGCAGCGACTCCAGGTAGAGGTCCTGGATGTCGATCGGGCTCGGCTTGAGGATCACCTGGAACTGGTGAAACTGCTGCATACGGTTCGGGTTCTCCCCGTACCGACCGTCCGCGGGCCGCCGGGAAGGCTCGACGAAGGCCACATTCCAGGGCTCGGGGCCGAGCGCGCGCAGGAACGTCGCCGGGTTGAAGGTGCCGGCGCCGACCTCCGAGTTGTACGGCTGCACGATGAGGCAGCCGCGATCGGCCCAGAACTTCTGCAGGGTGAGAATGAGGTCTTGGAAGGTCATGGGAGGGCCGGTTCTTAGCCTGGATCGCCCGCGCAGGCGACGCCCCGCGTAGCGTCGCCCGCACGGTCCGCCCGGCGCGCTGCCCCCGGGCCGGCGCGCCGCGCGCGGGATACCGCGCCGGCGCCCCGCCGCCATTCCACCGCCGCCGGCGATCACCCCGTCGAGGACGGCCCGCCTCGATCCGCCCGAGCCCCTGGAGGTCCGCAGACTGCTTGCGGTTGACCGGCGAGCGGCGTAGGTTCCCCGCAAATCTATGGGATCCCATGGTTCTTCGACGGCGCGCCGGAAGAGCCCCGCGCGGCCGGCCCCCGGCGGGCCCGACGCGCAGCGGGTCATGGATGCGATCCGCGCGATCGTGCAGCGCCTGCGCGTCTCGTCGCGCGCGTGCGAGCGGCAGCTCGGGCTGAGCAGCGCGCAGCTGTTCGTGCTGCAGCAGCTCGATCAGGCCGCCGCGTCCTCGATCGCCGAGCTCGCGCAGCGCACGCTGACGCACCAGAGCTCGGTGTCGGTCGTGGTGACGCGCCTCGCCGAGCGAGGGCTGGTCACCCGGCGCGCCTCGCCCGAGGACGCGCGCCGGACCGAGATCTCGCTCACCCCTGCCGGCCGCGCTCTGCTCCGCCGCGCGCCCCGCACGGCGCAGGCCGAGCTCGTCGCCGCCGTCGACCGCATGCCCGCCGACGAGCGCTGCGCGCTCGCGCAGAGCCTCACCACCCTCGCCCGGGCGCTCGGCGCCGGCGACGAGGCCCCCCCGCTGTTCTTCGAAGGCGAGGAGACCCCCGCCAAAGCCGAAACCGAAGCCGAAGCGACTCACCGCGAGGAGAGCTGAATTGTCCAGATTGAACGCCCCACCCCCACCAGTCACCGAGAGCATCCCGGTCGCCCCCTCGATGGGCCCGACCCTCGAGGACCTCCGCGTCCCCGCGCCCGGCGCCGCCGTCGATCGGCGGGTCGTCCTCGTCAGCGGCCTCGCGATCGCGCTCGGCGCCGTGGCCTTCCTCGCGGCGGAGCTGCTCACCGCGCTCATCGCCATCATCACGAACCTCGCGTTCTTCGGCCGGCTGTCCGCCGCCCCCGCGTCGCCCGCCGAGCACAACCTCGGCCTCCTCGTGCTCGTCGTGCCGATCGCCGGCGCGCTCGTCGTCGGCGTGATGGCGCGCTACGGCTCCCAGGCGATCCGCGGCCACGGGATCCCGGAGGCGATGGAGCAGGTGCTGTTCAACCAGAGCCGCATCCCGCCGCGGATGACGCTGCTCAAGCCGCTCTCCGCGGCCATCGCCATCGGCACCGGCGGTCCGTTCGGCGCCGAGGGCCCCATCATCGCGACCGGCGGCGCGCTCGGCTCGCTGGTCGGGCAGCTGCTGCGGATCACGGCGGACGAGCGCAAGACGCTGCTCGCCGCGGGCGCGGCGGCGGGCATGTCGGCGACCTTCGGCAGCCCGGTGGCGGCCGTGCTGCTCGCGATCGAGCTCCTCCTCTTCGAGTACCGCCCGCGCTCGGTGATCCCCGTCGCCCTCGCCGCGACCACGGCGACCGCGGCCCGCCTGGCCGCAGGCCACACCGCGCCCGCGTTCGAGATGCCGGCCGTGGCGCCGTCGACCGGCCCCGCGCTCGCCTTCTACATCGTGCTCGGCGCGGCGCTCGGCCTCGCGGCGATGCTCGCGACCCGCGCGATCTACGCGATCGAGGAGGCGTTCGAGCGGCTGCCGCTCCACTGGATGTGGTGGCCGGCGATCGGCGCCGTCGCGATCGGCGTCGTGGGCGCCTTCGCGCCGCGGACGCTGGGGGTCGGGTACAGCAACATCGACGACATCCTGAGCGGTCGCCTGGCGCTCGCCGCGCTCGTGTCGCTCTCGCTGTTCAAGTTCATCTCCTGGTCGATCGCGCTCGGCAGCGGCACCTCGGGCGGGACGCTCGCGCCGCTCTTCACCATCGGCGGCGGGCTCGGCGCGATCCTCGGCCTGGCCGCGGCCGCGCTCCTCCCCGGGCTCGGCGTGGACCCTCGCGTCGCCGGGCTCGTCGGGATGGCGGCGATCTTCGCGGGCGCGTCCCGGGCGCTCCTCGCGTCCGTCGTCTTCGCCTTCGAGACGACCCGGCAGCCCATGGGGCTGCTGCCGCTGCTCGGCGGCTGCAGCGCGGCCTTCCTCGTCTCCAGCCTGCTGATGCGGCACTCCATCATGACGGAGAAGATCGCCCGCCGCGGCGCGCGCGTGACGGTCGAGTACGCGGCCGATCACCTGGCGCAGATCACCGCGGGCGAGGCCGCCTCGCGCCCCGCCGTGACGCTCGCCGCCGAAGATACGGTCGAGACGGCCCGCGCCTTTCTGCTGTCGCAGGCGGCGGGCTCCCGCCACCAGGGCTTCCCGGTCGTGGACGGCCGAGGGGAGCTCGTCGGTGTGGTCACCCAGCGCGACGTGCTCACCGAGCAGGCCGGTACCATCTCGATCCGCCACCTGGTCCGGCGGCCGCCCGCCGTGGTGTTCGAGGACAGCTCCCTGCGCGAAGCCGCCGATCACATGGTCACCGAGGGCGTGGGGAGGCTCCCTGTCGTGTCCAGGCAGGCCCCCCGCAAGGTCCTCGGGATCCTGACGCGCAGCGACCTGCTCGACGCGCATCGGAGCCGGATCGACGCCGGCAAGCGCCGCGAGCAAGCCCTCGTCGCCGCGACGCGGCGCGGAGGTCCGGCCATCCAGGACCGCGCCTCCGTCGGGCAGAGCTAGTCGACGAAGTACTCGCGATCCCCCGCCAGACCCTGCTCGAGCGCGGCCATTCCCTTGGCGACGTCGAGCTTCACGCCCTCTCGCTGGAAGCTCATGCCCATCGCGTAGAGCGTCTTGAACAGGTTGTGCGAGCGGCACTGCTCGCCCATCTGGCCCACACGCACGATGTTGAGGCCGAAGGCGCCCGAGATCTCGACGCGGAAGGCCTTGGTCATGTACTCGCGGATCCGCGCGCTATCGACGCCGGTCGGCAGCTTGATGGCGAGCACGCTGTTGAGGCGCACGTCCTTCGACGCGAACAGCTCGAGCCCCATGGCCTCGATGCCCGCCTGCATGGCCAGAGAGCTCATCTCGTGGCGACGGAACCGCCGCTCGAGCGTCTCCTCGCAGACGAGGCGCAGCGCCTCGTGCAGCGCGAGCACACCCGGTACCGGCGCCGTGTAGTGGTACTGCTGGTAGCCCCAGAACCGCTGCGCGCGCGTGGCGTCGTAGCACCAGTGCGGGCGCGGCAGGGGGCGCTCCTCGACGACCTTCCACGCGTCCTGCGAGAACGCGCAGGCCGAGACGCCCGGGATCGACGACAGCGCCTTCTGCCCGCCGACGATGCCGACGTCGATGCCCCACTCGTCCATGTGCACAGGCATGGCCGTGAGCGTGACCACCGCGTCGACGATCGTGAGGGCGCCCTGCGTCTTCGCGAGCCTGCAGATCTCCGGCATCTCGACCATGCGGACGCCGCAGGACGTCTCGCCGTGCGCCATCGTGACCACGTCGTAGCGCTGCTTCTTCAGCGCCTCCCGCACGTCCGCGAGCGACACGGGCCGCCCCGGCGGCCCCTCGAGGAAGGTGACGTCGGCGCCCACGCCGAGCGCCATCTCGCCGAGGCGCCCGCTGAACGTCCCCACCTTCAGGCAAAGGACCTTCCGCCCGGGCCAGCACAGGTTCGCCACGGCCATCTCCATCGCCGCGGACGCGGGCCCGGCGATGCCGAGGATCTTGTCGCTGCGCGTCTGGAACGCATAGGCCGCCATGTACTTCACGTTCTGGATGACGCGGTCCATGGTGGGGCCGAGGTGATTGATGATGACCCCGTTCGCCTGGGCCACCGCCTGCGGGATGGGCACCGGACCGGCGCCCATGAGCAGCAGCGGCTCGGACGGCAGGATCGCGGCGAGGGGCGTGATCGGCGGGGGCAGGATCGAGAACGACATGGCCAGGACCTTGGGCAAAAGCGCGGAGCCCGCTAGCAAGCCCAAAGCCTCCTGCGGCGTCAAGCGTTACCCGGCGAGCGGGCGCGGCGCCGGCGGAATCGCGGCGCCGGCGCCGGACCGAGCGCGACAGACCGCCGAAGGCCCTGCTCGTCGTACGACCCTGGGGGTGAGCCGTGCGACGAGCAGGGCCCCTCAGCCTGCCGAGCGCGAGGAGAGCGCGCGCCGCCTGCGCCGAGCTCTCGCTCACGGACCGCAGCGCCTCCTCCGCGCCTCCTGCTCGCGGCCCGAGGTGCTCCCGCGCGTTACAGATCGCGGGAGCGGTTCGGGAGCTCCTTCCTCCAGCGCCGTGGGCCGGTATCGGGCGTGGCGCCTCGAGAGGGGATCGCTCGGCCGGCTCATACCACCGTACGGCGCCGCGCGATCGCCTGATAGCCGGCGGTCAGCAGGATGGCGCCGATGAGGGACATGAAGAAGCCGGCCGGCTCACCCTCACGGTACATGAACAGCATGCGGCCGAGCAGCCCGCCGATGAAGGAGCCGACCACGCCGATGATCATCGAGACGACCCACCCGCCCGGCTCACGTCCAGGAACGATGAGGCGCGCCAGAGCACCGACGACGAGGCCAAACAGGAGAAAGAGGATGAATGACATGATGAACCTCCCAGAAAGGAGCGAAGCGCTCCTCGTTGCTATGCAGGCTGTTCAGCAAACGCCGCGCCATGCCGTGGAGTCCCGGCTCTCCACAGACGCGCAGCCGAGCTGAACGCTGCGGACAGAGCGCTCGCGTCACCGCGATCCAGCGCGAAATCCGACCGCAGCGCGGTGCGGCCCCCAGGAGCGCGGGGATCGTCCGGTCGGACCGTGGGACTGCTTGCTTGGCCGCCGCGTGGCGTATTGCCTCAGACGAGCCGAGAGACAGAGCGCGGGCGAGGTAGCCTGCCCCAATCCCCCTTCCACGTCCTCGAAAAGACCGTTTGCCCTGCGATGGCGCACCGGTTGCTACATCCGGAGGTTGCCAATGCCAGGTCAACGGCGGCGGCGCGCCGCAGAGAGGCTCTGCGGAGGCCACGCCACGAGGAGGAAGCAATGAGCAACACGAGCGATCGCAATGAGGGGGCCGCCGAGGAGCTGGGCGGCAGGATCAAGAAGGGCCTCGGTCAGCTGCTCGGCGACGAGCAGATGGAAGCGGAGGGCCGCGCCAAGGAGCTCCGAGGAAAGGTGCAAAAGGAGGAGGCCAAGGCGGAGGAGCGCGCGAAGGGAGCGCTCGAGGAGGCCGCCGGCGCGATCAAGAACCGAGTCGGCAAGCTGGTCGACAATGAGCAGATGGCCGCCGAAGGGAAGGCCAAGGAGCTCAAGGGAGAGAACCGGCAGAAGGCCAATCAGTAAAACCAGCGAGAGGGCGCGCCCTGGCGCTGCCCTCGGGGGTCAGGCGGGGTAGGCCGCCTCCGGCGCCGCGCTACAGACGCGAGCGCGGTCGCCTCCGGCGCCGCGCTACAGACGCGAGCGCGGTCGCCTCCGGCGCCGCGCTACAGACGCGAGCGCGGTCGCCTCCGGCGCCGCGCTACAGGCGAGAGCGCGGCCGCCTCCGGCGCTGCCCCGCGGGCCCGGCGGTCACGCCTCCGTGGCCGAGACGCCGTGCCGCTGGAGGAGCTCGCGCAGGTGGCTGCGGTCCATCCGCGCCGCGCGGGCGGCGCGCGACAGATTGCCGCCGTTCGCGCGCACGAGCGCCGTGAGGAACGTGCGCTCCCAGCGCGCCACGGCGCGCTCCTTCGCCTCGCGGAACGACAGGCTGAGCTCGTCGTCCCGGGGCACCGGGAGCGCGGGAGAGCCGCTCTCCGCCCCCTCGGAGCCCATCACGGCTTCGCGGAACAGCGCGGGATCGATCATGAGCACCGCGCGCTCCACCGCGCCGCGGAGCTCGCGCACGTTGCCCGGCCAGTCCTGCCGCATGAAGGCCTCGAGCAGCTCGCCCGGGGGGCTCTGGTCCTGCCCCTGCGCGAGCTGCCGGTAGAAATGCGCCGTGAGCAGCGCGATGTCGTCGGGGCGCTCGCGCAGCGCGGGGACGCGGAGGCGGACGATGTTGAGCCGGTAGTACAGATCCGACCGGAAATTTCCGCGGTTCACCTCCTGGCGGAGATCGCGGTTGGTCGTCGCGATGACCCGGATATCGAGCTTGGTCGGCTCGATCGTGCCGATGCGCCGGATCTGCCGCTCCTCGAGCACGCGCAGGAGCTTCGGCTGCATGTCGAGGGGGAGCTCGCCCATCTCGTCGAGCAGCACGGTGCCGCCCCGCGCCGCCTCGAAGGCGCCGGCGCGCGCCGCCTGGGCGCCCGTGAACGCCCCCTTCGCGTGCCCGAAGAGCTCGGCCTCGATGAGCGTCGGCGGGATGGATCCGCAGTCGATCACGACGAACGGCCCCCCCGCGCGCGGGCTGCTCTCGTGGATCGCCTCGGCGAGCAGGCCCTTGCCCGTGCCCGTCTCGCCCTCGATCAGCACCGTCGAGTCCGACGCGGCGATCCGCGGCAGCGCCCCGAAGATGCGGCGCATCGCGGCGCTCTGCCCGAGCACCCGGCCGTACCGCTCCTCGTCGCCGAGCGGCTCGCGGATCTCCTCGGCCAGCGGCTCGAAGCGGAGCGTGGACTGCCCGACCCCGAGCGAGGCGCCCGGCAGGAGATAGGCCGCCTCGACGCGGAAGCCGGAGAGGGTCGTGCCGTTCTTGCTGCCGAGATCGCGGAGCAAGAACCCGCGCGGGGTGACCGAGATCACGCAATGGTGCCGCGACACCGCCCGGTCGGTCAGGATGAGCTGGTTGCCAGGCGCCGTGCCGATCACGAACTCCGTCGCGTCCGACGTCTGGGACGCCCCGGCGTCCGGGCCCGCGGTCACCTGAACGCGGAAGCGGCTGAACGCGATCTCCTTGGAGCGGACCTTGAGGAGCGCCGTCTCGGCGCTCGGGTGGATCTTCGGCTCGGACGCCATTTCGCCAGTCTACCACAGGGAGCGCGGCGCGAGATCGCCCGCCGGTCCGCTCGCCCCGACGCGCGCAGCGGCGCCGCGTGGCGCTGGCGTCAGCGCGTCACCGCGTCAGGCCGTCAGCGCCGCGCCCCAGCGGCTCGCCCCGGGAGAGCCATGGCTCGCTGCCGTCAGGGCCTTTGAACCCGTGACGATAACGTGCCGGATAGGGTCAATATCGACCTATCGTAAACACCATTTCTTTTGTGCTCCTTCCCGAAGGATAGGAAGGGTGGCCGGCAACCGAGCCCGGCAGTCACCGCAGGCGCGCTCGCCAGCGCCGCGGCGAGCGCGCCTCTCGCGGCGCCGCCGCGCCCGCGTGCTCCCCTTGTCGCTTGTCGCTTCGGCGCGCGGCGGCTAAGAGGTCTCCCCATGATGCGAGGCGCGCGCAGCGATATCACGAAGGCCGTCGGCGATACGCCGATCGTCAAGCTGAACCGGGTCACGGAGGGGCTGGAGAGCGACATCTATGTGAAGTGCGAGTACCTGAACCCGGGCGGCAGCCACAAGGATCGGGTCGCGCTGAACATGATCCGCGACGCCGAGGCGAACGGGCTCAGGCCCGGCGGGACGATCGTCGAGGCGACCAGCGGCAACACCGGCGCCGCGCTCGCCATGGTCGCGGCCATCCGGGGATACAAGTGCGTCTTCGTCATGCCGGACAAGATGTCGCAGGAGAAGATCGCGACGCTGCGCGCCTATGGCGCCCGCGTCGTGGTCTGTCCCACCGCCGTCGAGCCCGACGACCCGCGCAGCTACTACCAGGTGGCGAAGCGCATCGCCGACGAGACGCCGAACTGCTTCTACGCGAACCAGTACCACAACCCGTCGAACCCCGAGGCCCACGTCCGGTCCACCGGCCCCGAGATCTGGGCGCAGTGCGGCGACGAGCTCGACGTCTTCGTCGCCGGCATGGGGACAGGGGGCACCCTGAGCGGCATTGGCAAGTTCCTCAAAGAGAGGAAGCCGGAGATCAAGATGGTCGGCGTCGATCCGGTCGGCTCGCTCTATTACGATTACGTGAAGACCCAGCGGATCACGAAGCCGTTTGCCTACAAGGTCGAGGGGATCGGCGAGGATTTCTTTCCGAGCACGATGAACCTCAAGATCATCGACGAGATCATCCGGGTCGACGACAAGGAGTGCTTCCTCATGACGCGGGACCTCGTGCGGCTCGAGGGCCTCTTCGTGGGCGGCTCCGGGGGCGCGGCGGTGGCCGGCGCGATCAAGTATGCGCGGCAGAGCGGGAAGAGGGAGAACATCCTCGTCCTCTTGCCCGACGGCGCGTCCAAGTACATCTCGAAGATCTTCAATGACGACTGGATGCGAGAGAACGGCTTCCTCGAGGAGGACAAGGGCCTCGGGACGGTGCGCGACCTGCTCGCCGTCAAGCCCAGCGGGGCGGTGGTCACCGCCGACGCGAACGCGCGGGTCCGCGAGGTCATCGACATGATGAAATCGCACGGGATAAGCCAGCTCCCCGTGACCCAGGACGGCAAGCTGCGCGGGATGGTCCACGAGATCGACCTGCTCCGGCACCTCGTGACGGGGAGCGGCACGCTCGACTCGAGCATCGGCGGGCTCGTCGAGAGCGACTATGCGACAGTGACGCCCGCGACGAAGGTCGAGCTCCTGAAGGGCGTCCTGAGCGACGCGAAGATCGCGCTCGTCGTCGACAAGGAGACGGTGCTCGGCGTCGTGTCCAAGATCGACCTCATCGACTATCTTGCCCGCAAGGCGACGCCGGCCATCGGCTGAGCGCCCGGGCTCCGGCCGGAAAGGGACCACCGCGGTGACCTACGATCTCGACACGGTGCGGCGCGCGCTGCACGACCATATCGCGAAGGAGATCCTGCTGCGCAAGGCGCCGCTCGCCCTGGACGAGGACCTCTTCGCGGGCGGGTCCGGCTTCGACTCGATGTCGCTGACGCGGGTGCTCGTGTTCATCGAGCAGCGCTTCGGCGTGAGGATCCCGGACGAGGAGGTGGACCTCGACGCGGTGTCGACCGTGGACAGCATGGCGCGCTTCGTCGCCGGCCGCATCGCGGCCGCGCAGGGCTAGCGGGGAGCGCGTGGCCGGCACGTTCCGCCTGCGCGCCCAGGACCTGGCCGCGCGCGGCGATGCCATCGCGCTCGCGTCGCGCGGCGGCGCCACGGTGACCTACGCCGAGCTCGCGGCGCGCGCGGCGGCCGTCGGCGCGGCGCTCGCCGGGGCGGGCGTGCGCCCGGGGGACCGGGTGGCGCTGCTCTCGCTGGGCCGGGCGCATGACGAGCCGGTGGCGCTCGCCGGGGTGCTCACGGCCGGCGCCGTGGCGGTCCCGCTCGACGCGACCGCGCCGCCGGCGCGGCTCGGGCGGATCGCGCGTGCCCGCGGGTGCCGGGCGCTCGTGCTCGACGCCGCGGTCGCGGGCCTCGCGGACGGCATCGACGCCGAGCTCGGCGGCGGCCTGCCGCGCGTGGAGCTCGACGCCGAGGGGCGCACGCCGCGCGGGGCGGCGCGCGCCGACACGGGCGGCGACGGCGGGCCCAGCGGCGACGGCGGCTCCGGAGCGCAGGACGTCGCGTGCATCCTGCACACCTCGGGAAGCACGGGCGAGCCGAAGCCGGTCCCCATCACATGGGCCGGGCTCGACGCGTTCACCGCCTTCTGCATCGACCTCATCGGGGTGACGCCGGCGGATCGGGTCCTCCGCGTGGCCGAGCTCGTCTTCGATCTCGCCTGGTTCGACCACCTCGCGACGTTCCGCGCCGGCGCGACGCTCGTGACGATGGCGCGGCGCGACCTCGCCTCGGGCCGCGCGCTCCGCGACGCGGTGAGCGCGCTCGCGCCGACGGTCATCTACGGCGTGCCGTCGATGTTCATGAAGCTCGTCGCGGCGCTCCCCGCGGCGGACGCGGGCGCGCCGTCGCCGGCTTTCGCGCTCTCGCCCTCCGTGCGGGCCATCCTCTTCGCCGGCGAGGTCTTCCCGCCGCGCGAGCTCGCGGCGCTCGCGGCGCGGGCGCCCGGCGCGGCGCTCTACAACCTGTACGGCCCGACCGAGACGAACGTCTGCACGTTCCACCGGGTCGATCGCGCGGCGCTCGACGGGGCGAGCGAGCTCCCGATCGGCGTCGCGTGCCCCTACGCCGCCTGCGCGCTGCTCGCGCTGGACGCGGACGACGAGAGCGGCCGGGTCGTCGAGGGCCCCGGGACGGGCGAGCTCGTGGTCTCGGGACCGACGACCGTGGACGGCGGCCCGTACCGGACCCGCGACCGGGTGGAGCGCAAGGGCGACGGGCTCTTCTACTTCCGCGGCCGCATCGACCGGATGGTGAAGATCCGGGGCTACCGGGTCGAGCCGGGCGAGGTCGAGGCGGCGCTGGCGTCGCACCCCGCCGTGCGCCAGGCCGCGGTGATCGCCGTGGAGGACGCGCGCCTCGGCAAGACGCTGCGCGGCTTCGTCGCCCTCGCAGGGGACGCGGACGACCGCTCGCTCAGGCTGTACCTTGCGGAGCGGCTTCCCCCGTACATGGTCCCTGAGAAGATCGTCGCGATGGATGAGCTGCCGCGGACCTCGACGGGGAAGATCGATTATCGCGCGCTGTCCGGGTGAGCAAACATCACTGCTTCTTCCTCAGGCTCATGCGCGTGCGGGAGCCGGTTCACGCCTGCTCCCGCTTCTCCGACCTGTGGGAGCCAGGCACGGCCCGGGTGGCGAGCACCACGCGGTTCCAGGCGTTGATCGTCACCACGGCCCAGGTGAGATCCATGATCTCCCGCTCCGAGAAGTGCTGGCGTACGGCGTCATAGACGCGATCGGGCACGTGCTCTGCCGCGACGAGCGTCACCGCCTCGACCCACTCGAGGGCGGCCCGCTCGCGCTCGCTGTAACAGGGCGCTTCGCGCCACGCGCTCAGCATGTAGAGCCGCCGCTCGTCCTCACCTGCGGCCCGCGCTTCCTTCCAGTGCAGATCGATGCAATAGGCGCAGCCGTTGATCTGCGAGGCGCGGAGAAACACGAGGGAGATCAGCGTATTCTCCAGCCCGCAGCGCTTGACGTAGGAGCTCAGCCCGAGCATCGCTTGATACGCCTCGGGGGCGACGCTCGCGTAATTCATGCGTGACTGCATGGGTCCATATCCTCCGTGGTTTCCCTCCGCCCGCGCGCGGGCGCCTAGCACGACTGCGGGAGGTCGCCCTGAGAAGCGAACCGCCCAGACGCCGAGGCCGCCAAGAGAAGAGGGGGAGGGCCGTCCCGGCATTCCCTTCTCGTTCCCCTGGTTGCTTGGCGGCCTCGGCGCCTGGGCGGTTTTTCTGCTGATCCGGGGCAACCTCCCGCAGTAGAGCCAGAAGGCACTTTCTAGGCAGCGCGCCGGGCGAGCGCGAGATCCACTTCGTCCCGATCGGCTGGATCCACGTGCGGGGCGCTCAGCGCTGGCGCAGCGCGGCCTTCAGCCGCCGGACGCCCTCGGCGATCTCGTCCTCGGGCAAAGCCGCATAGCCGAGCAGCAGGGCTCCCCGTCCGGCGGAGCGCGCGCGAAGCTCGGACAGCGCGACGCACCGCACGCCGCTCGCCGCCGCGCGCTCGGCCGCAGCGCCGTCCGCGCGCCCGGTAGGCAGCCAGCCGAGGAGGTGCATGCCGGCGGGCGCCGGGCCGACCTCGAGCAGCCCCGACAGCTCTCGCTCCGCCGCCGCGACCAGCGCGGCCTGGCGCCGCTCGTACAGCACGCGCATGCGGCGCACGTGGCGCGCGAAGTGGCCCTCGATCATAAAATCGGCCACGACCGCCTGCTCCAGCGAGGGCGACGAAACGTCGGCCAGCGCCTTGGCCGCGACGAACGCGTCGACCAGCCCCTCCGGCACCACGAGGTAGCCGAGCCGCAGCGACGGCGAGAGCACCTTGCTGAATGTCCCCGCGTAGATCACCCGCGCGCCCGGCGACAGGCCCTGAAGGGCGGCGAGCGGCCGGCCCGCGTAGCGGAACTCGCTGTCGTAGTCGTCCTCGAAAACCCAGCCGCTCGACGACCTCGCCCAGTCGAGGAGCGCGCGCCGGCGCTCGAGGCTCATCGTCACGCCCAGTGGGAACTGGTGCGCCGGCGTCACGACGGCGAGCCGCGCCGAGCTCGATCGCCGGACGGCCGTCGCCACGTCGAGCCCCTCCCTGTCCACCGGGACCGGCACCGGCGTCGCCCCGGCCGCGATCAGGGCGCTGCGCGCCGCGGTGTAGCCCGGATCCTCGACCCAGACCGGATCGCCGGGATCGAGCAGCACCTCGGCAACGAGCGAGATCGCCTGCTGGGCGCCGCTGACCACGATGACCTCGTCCGGCGTGCACCGCACGCCCCTCGCGGTGACGAGGTAGTCGGTGATCGCGCGGCGCAGCGGCGCGTACCCCTGCGGCTCGCAGCGCGTCAGGAGCGCCTGCCACGAGCGGTCCCAGCGCCGGCTCATCAGCCGGCCCCAGGCGGCGGCAGGGAAGGCGTCGAACGCGGGCACGCCCACCTGGAACGCCCAGCCGGCAGGACCGCGCGGCGCGGTCGCGCGCAGGAACGGCGACGCCGCGCCCGCCACGAGCGCGCCGCGCCGCGAGAGGGAAGCGCCATCCAGCGAGGGCGCTGGCTGCGGCTCGGAGCTCGGCCGGGCGAGCAGGACGCGCTCCGGCGGCGCGTCGGCGACGTACGTCCCGGAGCCGATCCGGCCGCGCAGGTACCCCTCCGAGAGGAGCTGCGCGTACGCGCCGAGCACCGTGTTGCGCGACAGGCTGAGCTGCGCCGCGAGCGCCCGGGTCGACGGCAGCTTGCTCCCGGACCGCAGCCGTCCGGCGACAATCGCCCCGCGCACCGCCTCGTAAACCTGCCGGTGGAGCGGGGCGCTCGACGCCGGATCGAGCACCACAGCCGCCACCGCGCCCGCGGGCGGAGAGGTCCGCCGCGGCCGCTTCGCCGAGGTCTTCCGCGTCAACGACAGGCTCTCCGACGCCTCGGAGGAGGGTCGGGGGAGGGCTCGCCGGGCGGCCCGCGCCGCCCACCCCTCCCGCCGGGGCGCGTCAGTGCGCCCCCACCTTCGCGCCCGCGCTCGCGTGCGCCGACGCCGACGCCTTGAAGCTCGGCTTGGGGATCGAGATCTTCGGCGCCTTGATCTGTACGTTCACGCTGGGCGGCGTCACGCGGATGCTCGGCGCCTTCACGTTGACGTTGGCCTTCGCGTTGGCCCTGGCAGCGGCGCCGGCCCCCGCGTGGACGTGGACCTTCGGGTCGATGTCGGCCTTCGCCTTCAGGTCGGCGTTCGCGAGCGCGTGGACGTGTGCATCCCAGTCGGTCTTCACGCGCACCTTCACGCGCGGGGCGCGCGCGTGGACGGCGAACGCCACCCCGGGCCGGTAGCCGCACAGGCCCACGGCCGCGTGGCCCGCCTTCCGCACCGCGATGGTCAGCTTCAGCGGATCGGCGGCGAGCGCGAGCTTGCCGGTCAGGTACGCCCCCGCGGCCACCCCTGCGGCCGCGGTCGCGGCCACGTCCGCTGTCGCGACCGCCGGGGCGAGGACGACCACCTGCGGCGCCTCGGCCACCACGCCGAGCGTGATCTTGCGCTCGCCGATATCGATGGGCTTCAGGTCGGCGTCGAGCACATAGACGCGGACCTCGCCGGTCACCTCGTCGACAAGGAGCTCGAGGCGGTCGTCACCCACGATCTCGACGCGCCCGCCGTGCGGGCCGAGCTTGCCCTCCGGCAGCCCGAGCTCCGCCGACGCCTTCGCGTTGGCGTAGAGCTCGGCGGTGCCGCCGGCGGGGACGTGCAGCGTCCCGTTCCACGGCTTGCCGGCGACGTTGAGCGTGTAGCCGATCTCGGTGAGATCTGCCTCGAGCTTGGGGCCGGCGGCGACAAGAAGGCCGGTCTTCGCATCGAGCGTGAGCGGCACGGTCTTCTCCCCGGACGCGTCCTTCCACACCAGCGTGCCGCTGACGTCCTCGCGGATCGGCTTGCCGTCCGGACCCGTGACCGCGGCCTTGACGTTCCCGTCGGCAGCGACGTTGAAGGCGGCCTTGCCGCTCTCGTGCTCCTCGACATAGGCGCCTTCGCCCATCGCCGACTCGGCGGTGGCGGTCACCTCGACCGTCGCGCTCGCCTCAGCCGGCTGCTCGCCCTTGCCGCAAGCAGCCGCGGCGGCGATCAGCAGCAGGGCGAGCACTCCGGAAACCTTGGTGATCTTCATGAAATCCTCCTCTGTGCCAGCGAACCCTCGGCGCGAGCCGCGACTTCGCTTGAGCCGAGACGCCGAGGCTTGAACCTCCCCGGACGCGCCGGCTCCGGAGCCCATCATACGCCGAGATGCCCTGAAAGGCGCGGACGAGCACGAATATCAACAGGAATCAAAAGATCCAGAAAAACAGAGGTAGGACAATGGCACTCACGGCCGCCAAGCGGCCGTGTCGCGCCTACCGGCGATTCGTTCAGGAAGAGAGCCGTGCGTCCGCGTTGCGCGCGATGATCGATGATCGATCGCGCATGATGGGTGGCCGCCCGCTCCTCGGCGCCGCGTTCAGGGGCTCTCGGCGCCCGGAGCTCCGCCCTCGTCCGCTGCCACGATCTGCGGGCATTTGCGCGCCACCGCCTCACACTCCGGAGGGACCGCCTCGAGCGAGCTCAGCTCGGAGTCGCACGTGAGCGCCCGGACCCGCTGCGTCTGGGCGAGCAAGCAGACTTCGTACTCGGCCACCGTGGCGGAGCAGCCGGCGCGGTGCTCGGTCGGAGGCATGCAATCCGCTGCGTGGTCGTCCTGCTCGTCAGCCTCCTCGTCGGCCGCGGAGAGGCACTCGTCCTTCACCGTGCCGCACGGCTGCCCGACGGCGGGCGACGCGACGAGGCCCAGGTACTCACAGGCATCTTCCTTGGAGAGCTTCACCCTCGCCGCGAGCGAATCGCAGGCGGATTGGACGTCATCGGCCGTCAGATCCCTGAGCTGCTTGGAGCTCACGGCGCTGTCCGTCGGGGCGGAATCTGCACCTTCGCCGCCGCACGCAGCGAGGAACAGGACGGTCAACAAGGCCCCGAGATGAGTCGAATGCTTCATTCGTTGGTTCCCTTTCTAAGTGCGGCCGCCAGCGCGGGCCGTGGGCGCACCGGGAGCAAACCGTGTACCGCGAGCTCAGCTGTGCACGATTGGCTCGCACAGCGCGATCGAACCTCGGTGAAACGGGACAACGACATCGGAGATGTCGAATCCACGAAGCGGGGAAAGCCGACGATCCCCGGCGGACCTCTGGCCGCGAGAGACCGAGACGTCCCCGCCCGAGCGCCGCGCGGCGAGGCTCGCCTCGACATCGCGCCTCGACACGCGGCGACGACCGCGGCGGCAGAGCGCGCCTCCGCAGAGTCCCGGGTTCACCGCGTCTCGCGCGGCGCTAACGTCCAGAGAGGCGCCCGCGCGCCGGCGCTCCCTGCGTGCACGCGCCGCGCGACGCGACGACCGCACGGCGGGTGCACGCAGGGAGCGCCGGCGCGCGGGCGCCTCAGGACGCGCCGCGCCGCCGCCCCGGCGCGAGCCTCGATAGCCACGCTCCGCTGCCTCGTGTGTAGTCGCCTGTCGGTGCGACAGCCCCGCCGCGCGGCGTTCGTGCGATGAGCTGGCCTCCACACAGACCTGTTGTACGGTCGGCCGCGCCGTGACATCATCGCGCGCCGTCGGGTGGATGTACTCAGCTCCAGCGTGGATGTCGGGAAACCGCTTTTGACCTACCACCTGGGGCGAATCCAGGCCCAGGCCAAGGGTGCGTCGGTCCCTCGATGATCACGACGCCGAGCTCGGGACAGGCCAGGCACCCTCCGGATGTCCCGGTGTCCATCGGGCCGTGGCGGGTGCTCGCGCAGCTCGGCCGCGGCGGGATGGGGGTCGTTTACCGCGCCCAGCACAGCATCACGGGCGCGCTCGCGGCGCTGAAGACCGTCAGCGTGGGCGACGAGAGCCTCGTCTCCAGCATCCGCCGCGAGATCCACGCGCTCCGGGGCGTCGAGCACCCGGGCGTCGTGCGGGTGCTCGACGAGGGGGTCCAGGGCGGGATCCCGTGGTACGCGATGGAGCTGATCGAGGGGCGCACGCTCCGGGATCACAACCAGGAGCGCTGGCGCGCCCGCGGGAGCGTGAGCAGCGAGCCGACCGTGAGCGTCTCCGCGCCCATGAACGCGCAGGCCAGCACCGCGACGGCGGAGATCGCGCCCGCCTCGATCATCCCGCGCTCGTACCAGCCGTTCGCGCCGCGCCCGTTCCACCGCGCGGCGGGCGGCGCGCTCCGCCAGGCGCTGACGCTCCTCCGCGCGATCTGCCGGCCGCTCGCGTACGTCCACGGCCGGGGCCTCGTCCACCGCGATCTCAAGCCGGACAACGTGTTCATCCGCCCGGACGGCACGCCGGTGCTCTTCGACTTCGGCCTCGCTTTCCAGTTCGAGGGGCACACCGGGCGCGACGTGCTCCAGGCGGGCGGCAGGCTGATGGGCAGCCCCGATTACATGTCCCCCGAGCAGATCCGCGGAGACCTCGTCGACGCGCGCGCGGATCTCTACGCGCTCGGCTGCATGATCTACGAGGCCGTGACCGGGGGCGTCCCGTTCCTCGGCGACTCGAGCTCCGTCGTGCTGTCCATGCACCTCTACGCCGAGCCGCTCCCGGCCTCCGAGCTCGTCGCCGACGTGCCTCCCGCGCTCGACGCCCTCATCGCGCGGCTCCTGAAGAAGCGCCCCGAGGACCGGCTCGGCTACGCCGACGAGGTCGCGACCGCCCTCGCCGAGCTCGGCGCGGCCGACACGCCGCCCCCCGGCGGGGAGCGCGCGCGCGTGCGCTTGCCGAACGCGCAGCCGTACCTGTACCGGCCGCGCCTCGCCGGGCGCGGGGAGGCGCTGCAGAAGGTCACCGAGGCGCTCGAGCGCGCCCACGAGCGGCGCCAGGGCAGCCTCCTCGTCGTCGGCGGCGAGAGCGGCGTGGGCAAGACGCGCCTCGCCGTCGAGGCGGCGCACCAGGCGGCGCTCATCCGCATGGCCGTGGTCACGGGCGCGTGCGCGGCCGTGTCCGCCGAGGTCGAGCGCGAGGGCGCGGTCAAGGCCGCGCCGCTGCACCCGTTCCGCCCGCTCCTGCTCGCGGTGGCCGACCGGTGCAGCGAGCTCGGCCCCACGGGCTACGACGCGCTGCTCGGCCCGCGCGGCAGGGTCCTCGCGCCGCACGAGCCGTCGCTCGCCCAGCTCCGCGGCCACGACCGCTACCCGGAGCCCCCCGAGCTGCCGCCGGACGCGGCACGCTACCGGCTGCGGACCGCGCTCGCCGACACGCTCGCCGCGTTCGCCGCGACGCGGCCCGTCCTGCTCGTGCTCGACGACCTCCAGTGGGCCGACGAGAACTCGCGCGCCGTCCTCGAGCACCTCGACGCGGACTACTTCGCGGCCCATCCCGTGGTCCTCCTGTGCGCGTACCGGACCGAGGAGACGTCGCCCGCGCTCTCCTCGCTCCTCGGCGCCCCCTGGGCCTCGCGGCTCGAGCTCGGGCGGCTCGATCGCGCATCGGTCGGGCGGATGGTGCGCGACATGCTCGCCCTGGACGAGCCGCCCGAGGCGTTCGTGCAGTACCTCTTCGAGCAGTCCGAGGGGAACCCGTTCTTCATCGCGGAGTACCTCCGCGCCGCGATCCAGGAGCGGGTGATCTACCGGGACGAGGCCTACGCGTGGCGGATCCGCGCGGGCGCCGAGGGCGCCGCCGCGGAGCGGCTCGCCCGCGCCGCGCGCGGGAGCCAGCCGCCCGCGCCGCTGCCGCTGCCGGGCTCGCTGCGCGAGCTCGTGGCGCGCCGGCTGTCGGGGCTGAGCCGGGAGGCGCTCGCGCTCGCGCGGCTCGCCTCGGTGCTGGGCCGCGAGCTCGAGGAGCGCCTGCTGCTCGGCGCCGCCGGCCTCGCCGAGGTCGACGCCATGGACGCGCTCGCGGAGCTCGCCCGTCGCCACGTGCTCGAGGAGACCGAGCCGGGGCGGCTCGGCTTCGTGCACGACAAGCTGCGGGAGATCGTCTACGCGGGCACCCCCGAGCCGGAGCGGCGGGCCCTGCACGCCGCCGCGGCGCGCGCGATCGAGCGGCGCCACCGCGACGCGCCGGGCCTCGCGCTGTCGTACCCGCTCCTCGCCCACCACTACGGAATCGCCGGCGCCGTCCAGAAGACGCTGGAGTACCTCGACAAGGCGGGCGCCCAGGCCCTCGCGACGGGCGCCTCCGGCGACGCGGTGGATTTCTACAAGAGGGCGCTCGACCTCGACGGCGCGCACCCTCCGGAGGAGCGCGCGCCGCCGCTCCGGCGTGCGCGCTGGGAGCGGCGGCTCGGCCAGGCGCACTACAACCTCGGCGATCTGCTCGGCGCGGAGCGGCACTGCGCGGCGGCGCTGGAGCTGCTCTCCCAGGACGAGGCCGCGTGGCTCCGCGCGGGCGAGCGCGCGACGAGCGGCCGCGGGGGCCTCGGGGAGCGGCTCCGCCCGGCGGTGGCCTCGCTGAAGCAGCTCGGCCTGCAGCTCGCGCACGTCGCTGGCCTGCCGGCCCCGGTCGCGCGCGACGCGGCCGAGCGCGAGCGCCTCGCCGAGGCGTCGCTCGCGGCGGAGAAGCTGTCGGAGACGTACCTGTTCCGCAACGAGCCGACGCTCGCCTTCCTGGCCGCGCTGGCGGCGACCAACGCCGCGGCGCGGCTCGGCCCGTCGCTCGCGCTCGCGCGCGGGTACGCGACCCTGAGCGTCGCGTTCGGGTATGTCCCGTGGAAGGCCGTCGTCGACGCGTACGCCGCGCGCGCGACGGCGGTCGCCGCGGCGCTCGACGACCCGCAAGGCGTCGCGTTCGTCTCGTGCCTGCGCGGGCTGACGGCGCTCGGCGAGGGCCGGTGCCGCGACGCGCGGGCGCTGCTCACCCAGGCCGAGCGGCTGGCCGAGGCGCTGCACGACCGCCGCCGCAAGGAGGAGTGCATCACGCTGCTCGCCGGCGTGGCGTACTCCGAGGGCCGCTGGAGGGAGGCGCTCGACCTGTACGGCGCGCTCGTGATCGCGTCGCGCGAGAGCGACAACGCGCAGGGCCACATCTGGGCGGAGAGCGGCCGCGCGCAGTGCCGGCTGCTGCTCGGCGACGGCGAGGGCGCGATCGCCATCTTCGACGCGCTGTCGGCCGAGGTGCAGCGGCTCGGCGACCGCACGCAGCAGATCACGCACGGCCAGGTCGCGCTGGGGCACCTGCTCCGCGGCGCGAACGCCGAGGCGCGCGCGGCCGCCGAGCGGACGCTCCCCATGCTCCGCGAGGGGCAGCCGGCGGGCTACCACTGCCTGTACGGCTATGCGGCGACGTGCGAGGTGCTGCTCGCGCTGCTCGAGGAAGCCCCTGGCTCGGCGGAGAGGCGCGAGCTCTCGCGCACCTCCGCGGAGGCGTGCCGCGCGCTCGGCCGGTACGCGCGCATCTTCCCCCTCGGCCGCTCGACCTCGCTCCGCCTGAGCGGCCTCGCCGCGTGGCTCGCCGGCGGCCGCGCGCGCGCGAGGCAGCTCTGGGCCGCGGCGATCGACGACGCCCAGCAGCGCGGCCTGCCCGTCGAGGAGGCGCGCGCCCGCTTCGAGCTCGCGCGGCACCTCCCGCGCCGCGATCGGGAGCGCGAGCGCCAGATCGCGCGCGCCGCCGCGGTCTTCGCCGCGCTCGATCTCCCGCACTGGCGCGACCGTGTGGCCAGGCTGCGCGAGCGCTAGGCCTCGCGTCTCCGACGAAGAGCACAAAAAGCAGAGCGCCCATTCGACGGCGGGGGGGAAGCCGTCACGGCCGCTCTGTCCTGCAGCTTTAGCAGGACACGGGCCAGGGCCCGACCTTGCTCGATTCACGGGGTTAACCTTAAGGATGCTCCTGAAGTCTTTCGAACCTGAGATCCTCGTTTGCATGTCTGGTAGCCCGGCCGCCCACCGGCGGGCGGCCATCGTGCGCCAGCGGCGCAACGGCGGCGGTGAGCGGCGTCACCGCGCCAGGAGCGCGCTTCGGGGAGCACCGACTCGATCGCCCACGTCCACCGCGTGATGGATCGGTGGGCGTGGTTCCCGAGGGCCCCTCGTCCGGTCCATCCCCTCTGTCTGGAGCGGACGCGCCTCGGGCGCACCGAGCGCGGATGACCGCTTTGGGCCGTGGTCACAACCACAGATTTGGGCCGTTCACCGCAGCACGCACGGCGCGATAACAACCGCTGAATCCCCCCTGTCACGAGCGCGTCTAGCATCGCGTCCGATCGCGAGTCGGAGCGTTTCCGTCGCGCCGTTCACCGCGGCAGACCGAGCAGCAGAGAGAGAGGCTCGCCCCAGGCGCTCACGCGCCGTCACGTGGGCACAGGCGCCATCCGCCAGGAACTCCGGGATAACCCATGTGCCTAGAACGCCTGCCGTACCGCCGAGACGGAGCGAGGAGGGGCCGAGATGTCAGGCCATCACTGATGCTATCCGTTGGACAATGTACCGACCCAGGGTATACACCGACGATCATTGACGGCGTGTTCCCAACATACCGGCAAAACACACAAGGAATCCATGCATTATCTCCGGCGCCCGTGCCCTGGACGACGAATTTCCGCGTCGACTGGGGGACGATAAGGCCTCATAAAGGAAGGCGAACGGGCGTCACCGCGCATCTCTCGGAGGATCGGAAAGTTCTACACGGTAGAGAGCCACCATCCATCACCGACGCAGGCGCCCAAAGCAAACAGTGCGGGCCACGTCCATAATCGCCAGTGACCGCGCGAAGCCAGGGCGACACCGGCGACAAGCACGTTCAACGTGCGGCACTCGACATCGTGAAACCTATTCAACACATCTCCTCTCGACTACCCTACCTGCCCGCTGCTGCACCGGCATCGGAGCAGACTCCCTACCAGCCGATCTCGGCGATCGTCGGCTCATCGCACTATCGCGCCCTGTCGGACGACGCGTTGAAAGACGAGGACAACGCCGCATGGGTGCTCGGCCTCGCGCCCGACGTGAAGCGGGCGTGGCTCGACCGCATCCGCTGGATACGGATCGTCGATCGCCTCGCCGAGAACGAGCGCATCGAGCCGCACGCGCGGCGGTTCAGCCGCTTCATGGTGGCGTGGAGGCGCGTCCGTTCCTGCGGCTTCGTCGATCCGTGCTGCCCCTTCGCCCGCGAGCTCTCGGCCATCCACGCGCTGTGGCTCCGCGGCCCCGCGCCCGATCGTCCCGACCCGGACGACATGCAACCGCGCGCGCTCGCCGCCTGGGACGCCTACCTGCTCGCCCTCGCCGACTACCACGCTCCCAGCCTGCTCATCCGCACCCTGAAGGAGCACGACACGATGCTGGTGCGGCTGTCAGGCCATATCTTCCAGCTGGTTCCGTTCCTGACGAAGGAGCACTGGGACGCGGCCGGGGAGTTCGGCCGGCTCGATCAGTTCTTCAACAACCTGAGGGACATGCAGGAGGACGCCGATCGCGGCATCTGCTACCTGCCCGAGGAGGAGCTCGCGCGCCATGGGGTCACGCGCGCTCAGGTGATCTCCGGACGGTGCGTCGATACGCCGGGATACCAGGCCCTGATGCGGTACTGGCTCGATGAGGTCATGCCAGCGCTCTACGCGCGCGCCGCGCCGTTCATCGAGGCGCGCGGCCTCCACCCCTCGCTCCAGATCATGAGGGAGTGGAGCCTGCGCCGTTATGCCCGCATCACACGGGTGTTCCGCGCGACCGGCTTCGATCACCGACGCTTCCCCGCGCGGTACTGGGCCGAGGTGCGGCGCGACCTCGCCGAGCGGCGGCAGCTCCTCCGCGCTCACCCCGTGTAGCGCCTCACCGTCGAGAGGAGCGCGTCCGGCTCGAACGGCTTGCCGAGCCACGCGTCGGCGCCGACCTCGGCCGCCCGTCGGTGCGCGTCCGCCGCGGCGGTGAGCACGACGATGGGCGCCTGACGCCCGTGCCGGACCTCGAGCTCACGCGCGAACTCCGGGCCGTTCATCACCGGCATCTTCATGTCGAGCAGGATGAGGTCCGGCAGGTCGTGCTCCAGCTTGGCCAGCGCCTCGCGACCGTTGCACGCGATCTTGACCCGGTACCCGTCCTCCTGGAGCACGAGGGCGACGAGCGCCACGAGATCCGCGTCGTCCTCCACGAGGAGCACCGTCTTTGCGTGTCTGTCGCTCATCGTCGATCGGCCGCGGGGGCCTCGCTGCTGAGTGGAAGGGTGAAATAAAACGTGCTGCCGCTGTCCTCCTCGCTCTCGAACCAGATACGGCCACCGTGACGGGTGATCATGTCCTTCGCAAGGAACAGCCCTATTCCCATGCCGCCGTAGTCGTGTCGGGTGTCCGTGTGCGCGCGGAAGAAGCGCTCGAAGATCCGCTCCTGCTTGTGGGCGGGGATGCCGACGCCCCGGTCGCGCACGGACACGACCGCCTCGTAGCGCGGCGCCGCGCCGTGGCGCTGCGAGAAGAGCGCGGCGTCGCAGGAGGACGGCGGCGACGACGCCGGCGCGCGCTCGGCGACGGCGACGCGCACGTCGACGTCGCCGCCGTCGGGCGAGTACTTCACCGCGTTGTCGAGGAGGCTCGCGAGCACCTGGCGCAGCCGCTCCGGATCGGCGCGCACGACGGGCGGCCGCTCGGCGTCGAGCGACATCCGCACCCGGTGCCGGCTCGCCGACTTCGCGACGCGGTCGACCGTCTCCTGCACGAGCTCCTTCAGATCGACGTCCTCTTCGGAGACCTGGAGCACGTCGAGCGTGACCTGCGAGATGGCCAGGAGATCGTCGACGATGCGGTTGATCCTGTCCGCGCCGCGGTCGATGGCCTCCAGCATCTTGCGGCGCGGCGCCGGCAGATCGTTCGTGTTGCGCAGGAGCGCGAGCGCGTATCCCTTCATGATCGCGACCGGCGTCTTGAGCTCGTGCGCGCCGACCCGGATGAACTGATCTTTGACGAGATCGAGCTCCATGAGCTCCGTCACGTCGCGGGCGACCGCGACCGCGCCGAGGACCGCGCCGCCCTCGCTGCGGATCGGCGCCGCGCTGGTCCGCAGGAAGACGTCGCGGCCCGCGCGGCCGTCCGCGAGCACCTGCTCTTCCTGCACGATGGTCTCGCCGGCGAGCGCCCGCACCATGGGCAGCTCGTCGCGCGTGAAGGCGCGACCGTCGCTGTGGCGCACCCGGCCGAGGTCCATCACCTCCTCGACCATCCTGCCGGCCTGCTCCGAGCGGCCCGAGAGGCCGAGCAGCCTGAGCCCCGAGGCGTTGATCATCGTCAGCCGGCCCTGGCGGTCGCACGCGAACACCCCCTCGACGAGGTTGTCCAGCACGGCCCCGAGCTGCGCCGCGCGCTGCGCCGCGTCCTGCAGCAGGCGCTCGCGCTCCGCCAGGT
Source organism: Sorangium sp. So ce124 (assembly GCF_051525235.1). Lineage (NCBI taxonomy): Bacteria > Pseudomonadati > Myxococcota > Polyangiales > Polyangiaceae > Sorangium > Sorangium sp. So ce124. The sequence goes on along the minus strand of NZ_CP150312.1, from coordinate 659,039 downwards.
AGCTCCGCGTGCGCCGGGACGACGCCTCCAGGCGATCGACCATCGCGTTGACGCCGCCCGCCAGCGCGCCGATCTCGTCATTGAAATAGACCGGGATCCGCTCCAGCCGGTCGACCTCGCCGCGCTGGACGATCTTCTGGATGACCGCGGCGACCTGCTGGAGCGGGCCCGCGAGGGCGCCGGCGAGGAAGCCCGCGCAGACGGGCGCCCAGGTGACCGCGACCATCGAGAAGATCGCCAGCGTGAGCTTCAGGCCGGGCTTGGCCGGCCCCGCCGTCTCGCCGAGCACCATCGCCGCCATCCAGCTCGTCGGCGCGATGGCGAGGCAGGCGCCGAGGATCACGAGGCGGACGGCGAGCGAGTATCCCTTGCCGGGCATGGAGAGGCCGTGCTCGCGCGCGATGAGCGAGATCACGCCGGCGGCGGGGGCGAGCAGGCGGCCGAGGATGCTGTAGGCGAGCGGCAGCGCGGCCGCGAACAGCGCCAGCGCGAACAGGGCCAGCGCGACGCCGCGCTGGACGCCGAGCGGGCTCTGGTCCGGCGCGATGAAGTAGAGCGCCACGGTGACCGGCAGGTACAGGAGCCCCCACGACACGGCCCAGACCGTCGCGAACGCGAGCGGGGTGTCGTAGGCGGCGCTCGCCGCGGCGAGGACGACCTCCTCCGGGGGCACCGCGCCGCCGCTGCTCGAGTCCTCGAGGCCGGCGCCGCTCTGGAGGCGATGGACCACGGCGTACTGCCGCAGCCGCTCGATCGGGCGCAGCATGTGGACGAGCAGCGCAATCAGGCCCCCCGTCTTGACGAGGTACATGAACCCGATGAGCCCGAGCAACCGCGCCTGGACCGCCGAGTCCACGACGCCGAGGAGGCGCAGGTGAGCGACCGGGACAAGCAGGCTGTACGGCAGCTCGATGCCGAACGCATAGGCCACGACCCGAGGCGTGAACGACGGAGTCCGCGACCTCCCCGGATTCCAGATTCTAGCCCAGGCGGCTCGGCTGATGGCCACGTCCGTCACCCCCCTTGTTGAAGCATGGCTGCGGGGTTCGCGCCTCTCGGGCCCCTCCGCGCCAAGTCGATGAGTCAGGTCGCCAGGCAGCTTTGCTATGAAAACCAATGAGCGAGTTGTCGACCGTTTTACGCAGTGGCACGTGTCGATTCGATCGACTCCGACTCACACGTTCCGTCCGCGCCCGGGCGCTCTGCGGTTTTCCTGATCAGCTCAGGGACTGCCTTATGGCGTTCCTGGCGATCAGGAAAAGAATGGTGAACACGTGGCGCGCGCGCAGGCCGCTCGCCTCGCCGCGGTAGACGGGACGCACGCTGACCTCGCAGACGCGGAGCCGGCGAGCCGCGAGGGCGGCGAGCAGATCGTTCGGATACCCGTAGCGGGGCCAGAGGCCGTCGAGGTCGAGCGCGTCGATCGCGCGGGCCGAGATGGCGGTGTACCCGCACTGGCTGTCGGAGAGGGCGTCGAGCCGCGCTGCACGGCGGGTGAGCGCGGCGAGCGCCGCCGTCGCGGCGAGCCGCTGGAGAGGCATGACGCGCCACACGTCGGGGTGGCGCAGCCGATCGCCCTTCACGTAATCGGCTTCGCCCGAGGCGATCGGGGCGACGACACGCGGGAGATCGCGCGGATCCATCTGCCCGTCGCCGGCCATGACCGCGACGGCCGAGGCGCCGAGGGCGCGCGCGCGCCGGTAGCCAGCGACGATCGCCGCGCCGACGCCGCGGCACTCCGGGTGGACGAGCACCTCGAGGCGCTCGTCACCGACCCCGCGCGCGATCTCGGCCGTGCCATCTCGACTGGCATCGTCCACGACGATCACGTGGTCGACAAAGGCGGGGACCGACCCCGCCGCCTCGGAGATCCATCGCGCCTCGTCCCGCGCGGGGATGACCACTGCGACGCGCGCACCGTGGAGCACGCGGATTCCTAGCGGAGCGAGCGGCCTCCGGCAACGCGCTCGGCGCTGCGACGGCGCGCTCGGCGCCGCGGCGCGGGCCGTGCGCGCCGGACGTATTACTTGCCAGCGCTCTTGCGGAGCTCGGCGTACGAGCCGCCGGGCGTTGTCGTCTCGACGGGCAGCCCGGCCGGCCGCCACCCCGGCTCGGTGATCGCGCCGAACGCGTCGCGCGGCCCATCGAAGCCGGCGCGTTGCTCGATGACGGCCGTGTAGCCTGCCGACACCATGGCCTCGGCCGCGCGCATCGAGCGCTGTCCGGACTTGCAGCCAACGATGATCTTCGCGTCCCTGGGATACAGGGCGCGGACCACATCGAGGAAGTCGGGGTTCTGCTTCATTCCGCCGGCGCCGGCGTGCATGAGCGGCACGTTGTGCGCGCCGCTCGGGTGCCCGGCCGCATATTCGGGCTCGCTCCGGACGTCGAGGTAGAGATACCCCTCCTCGTCGATGAGCTTCTTGGCCTGCTGGGGGGATATACGCTTGATGTCCGCCATGGGGCGCAGTCTAGCCCCGGCGCGGCGCGCTCGTCAGAACGTATGAATGAAGAGCCCGCTGCGGAGCTTCGGCTCGAACCACGTGCTCTTCGGCGGCATGAGCAGCCCTGCGTCGCTCACCGCGAAGAGCTCGTCGATCTGCGTCGGATACAGGTGGATCGCCATCGTGAACGCGCCCGAGTCGACGCGTCGCTCGAGCTCGGCGACGCCGCGGATGCCGCCGACGAAATCGACGTGCTTGTCGCGGCGGGGGTCGCTGACGCCGAAGATCGGGCCGAGGATCTGGTCCTGGCAGATGGAGCAGTCGAGCGAGGCCACCGGGTCCTTCGCGTCGAACGACCCCGGGCGGACCCTGGCGGTGTACCAGCGACCGCCGAGGTAGAGCCCGAAGGTCCGCGGGCCGGCAGGGGTCGCGGCCGCGCCGTCCCTCGCCGGCGCGATGTCGAGCCGCTCGCCGAGGGCCGCGAGCAGCGCCTCCGCGCTGCGGCCGGCGAGGTCCCGGACGACGCGGTTGTACGGCATGATGTTCATCTGGTCGTGCGGGAAGACCACGGCCAGGAAGACGTCGTGCTCTCCGCCGTCGCCGCGCAGCTTCCTGTGGACGCGCGCCGCCGCGGCGCTGCGGTGGTGGCCATCGGCGACGTAGAGCGTGGGGATCGCCTGGAAGCGCTCCTCGATGTCGGCTGTCGCCGCGCGGCCGAGGACCCAGAGCTTGTGCTCGACGCCGTCCGCGGTCGTGAAATCGTAGATGGGCGGCGACTGCAAGGCCTCCGCGACGGCGCGGTCGATGCCCGCGTCGGCGCGGTACGTGAGGAACACCGGCTCGTCGTGGGCGCCGAGCTCCTCGATGTGGCGGGTGCGGTCGTCCTCCTTGTCGGGGCGCGTCTTCTCGTGCTTCTTGATGATGTCCTGCTCGTACTCGGCGACCGCGGCGCAGCCGACGACGCCGATCTGCCGGTGATCACCCATCCTCTGGGCGTAGAGGTAGAGGTGCGGCTCCGGGTCCTGCGCGAGGTCGCCGCTCGCGATGAGATCGGCGAGGTTCTGCGCGCCGCGGGCGTAGACGGCGTCGTCGTGCTCGTCCGTCCCCTCGGGCAGATCGATCTCGGGGCGGGAGACGCGGAGGAAGCTGTGCAGGCCTCCCGCCGCGAGGACGCGCGCCTCGGCGGTCGAGATGACGTCGTACGGCGGGCTCGCGACGCGAGCCGCCTGGGCCTGGGGGGGTCGGTAAGCGCGGAAAGGTCGGACGGTGGCCACGGAGAGCGCCTAGCCCAGCGGCCTGGGCGCGTCGAGGCGGCTCGCGCGGCGGGAGCTGCGGCAGGCGGGGCGGGCAGACCGCGCGCCGAGGCAGCAGCCCATGCACGGGGCCGTGGCACACTTTGGAAACGCCGCGCGGGTGCGGTCTTTTCTGTCAGCCGCTGCCCGGCGAGCGTAAGACTTGGGCGTGATCACCTCGGTGAGGATCGAGAATCTGCGCGGCATCCGCGCGGGATCCATCGAACAGATGACGCCCCTCGTCGTGCTGGTCGGACCGAACAGCTCGGGGAAGAGCACCGTCCTGGATGCATTGCTCATCGGGGCAGGGCAGAAGCCTGCGTCGAGCGCGGGTTACGCCGTACGACGCAGGGCCGGCCTGCGGCACGGCGCGCGCTGGCTGCTCTGGCGGGGCGCACAGGAGAGCCACGCGACCATCGTGGTACAAACAGCGGCGGGAAGAGCCTATGGCCGCACGATCGTGTGGTCGGAGCAGGCTCTGGGCGAGAGCCTGCGTCGGCAGCTCTCAGAGAAGGGCGCCGAACACCCCTTCAGCACCATCGAGGTCGGCGCCAAGCCGGACTCTTCCCTCATTTCCTGGGACTTCCCGCCCTTGAAGCAGGAGCCTACCTCCTGGGATCACGCGGGCGGGGTCGCTTTGGTCGCGGCTGACAACACGTACGTCTCCACGGAGTCGCGGGACGAGCAGTCCCCCCTCGACGTCTGGATGGTCGACACGCGCTTCGGGCACGCCCTGTCCGAGCTGTACTCGCGCATCGCGGAGCGCGGCCGCAGGCAGGCCGTTCGGGATCTCGTCGCGGCGATCGTCCCCGGGCTCGAGGTCATCGAGATCCTGACGGAGCACAACGACCCGAGGCTCCACCTCACGTTCGCCGATTCGAGCGTGCCGGTCGCGCTCGCGGGCGATGGCGTCCAGGCGCTCGTCCGCCTCAGCCTCGAGCTCGCCTCCCGCCCGGGCGGGACCGTGCTCCTCGAGGAGCCCGAAGCGCACCAGCACCCTGCCGCGATCTGGGCCAGCGCGCAGGGCATCGTGGAGGGCGTCCGGCGCGGGCTTCAGATCATCCTCTCCACACACAGCCTCGAGCTGCTCGACGCGCTTCTGAGCGCGCTGAAGGATGACGAGCTCGGCCTGCTATCGCTCTATCGGCTCAGGCTCGTGAACGGCGAGCTGAGGCAGAGCCGGCTCGAAGGGGGCGAGGTGCGCCTCTCGCGCGATGCCATCGGAGACGACCCGCGATGAGCGCCCCCGTCGAGTCGGTCGTCCTCTGCGAGGGCTACCATGACCGGGCGTTCTGGGCCGGCTGGCTCGTGGAGCGCCTAGGTTGGACGGACGCGCGCCCGCGCCGCGAGAACGGGACCTACGACATCGCCCGGGATCCATTCGGCAAACCTGTGACCCGTGGGGATTTCGCTTACCGCACGCCTTCCGGTCGTTTTCTGCGCGTCCGTCCATGCCACGGCGACAGTCAAGTGCTCGCTGTCATGAAGACCCGGCTCCGCGAGCGGACGACAAACGGCCTCCGGCGGCTCGCCGTCAACCTCGACGTCGATACCGACGCAGCGGAGACGAACGGCGCACCGCAACGTGAGGCGGCGCTCAAGTCTGCGATCGAGCGCATCGTTGCGCAGGAAGACCCAAGCTGGTCGCGCACCCCGGACGGCGACCTGTGCCTCGACGGCGGAGCGACGCTCGTGTCGTTGGTCCTCTGGTCCGCGAGCGATCCCCCAACCCCGGAGCTGCCGCCGCAGCAGACCCTGGAACGCCTCGTCTGCGCTGCGCTACGTGCCGCCTACCCCGACCGCGCTGCCGCCGTGGGTGTGTGGCTCGCGTCCCGCCGCGACCCACCTCCGGCGACCCCGAAGGAGCACGCCTGGTCTCACATGGCCGGCTGGTACGCCGCCCACAACTGCGACGACTTCTTTCAAGCGGTGTGGCGAGCGCCAGCCGTCGCCGCTGAGCTCGAAACCCGCCTCCGCGCCTCGGGAGCCCTGCAGGCCGCCGCGGCGCTGGACAGCTGATCCCGCCTTCTTCGGGCCGATCTGCCAGAGTTTCCGCTCGACGTGCGGCTGGCTCGCGCGCCGGCGCAGAGCCCCGGCGACGGCGACGCTGATGGCCGCGCGCGGCGCGTGCTAGGAGGGACACGCGCCGCGAGCCGCTCGCATCCGCTCGCCGCCGCACCATCCCGCCCGCGCACCACCGCGCGCCGCACGAAGAGGAACCTTGTCCAGCTCCGGTGAGTCCTACCCTCCGCCGCGCTATTCGACCCTCCCGCCCGGCTCGGCGGACGACGATCTCCCCCTGCCGGGCGAGATCACCTCGTTCTCCAGCTCGCGATCCCGGCGCGTGATCGCCGTGGGGGGCGGCCGCGGGGGCGTGGGCAAGGCGACGCTCGCGGTCAACCTGGGGGTGTACTTCGCGCAGCTCGGGCGCGACGTGATCATCATCGACACCGACGCCTACAGCCCGGGGCTGCACGCCGCGCTGGGGATCGAGGCGCCGCCGCTCGTCACGCGCGAGGACATCGAGGAGGGCAAGGCCGAGCCGATCGCGACCACGGTGCCCGGGCTCCGGCTCGTCCCGACCGCGTACGACCCGATGACGGCCACGCCGCACCGGCCGAGCCGCGCCGCCTACTGGATGAAGATGATCCAGGAGCTCGACGTCGACTACGTGATCGTCAGCCTCGGCGCGGCGACCGGCTCCTCGACGCTCGACCTCTTCCTGCACGCCGACGTCGGCATCTGCGCCACCACGCCCGAGCCGCTCGCGGTCGAGCACTCCTACCGCTTCTGCCGCGCGCTCTACCAGCGCACCTTGCGCCGGGCGCTCATGAAGGAGCGCTTCAAGATCCGGCTCGTGGAGAAGGTGGCCGCGTCGCTCCCGCCGCTCGCGACGCCGCGCGACTTCATCATGGAGGTGAAGCGGTTCGACGAGGGGGTCGCGTCGCTCGCGGCCGCGCAGCTGCCGCGGGTGAAGCCCCACCTCGTGGTCAGCCAGACCCGGCACCGCTCGGACCTGGAGCTCGGCCCCGCGATGAGCGCCGTCTCGGAGCGCTTCCTCGGCATCTCCCTCGACTACCTCGGGCACATCGAGCACGACGACGCGGTGTGGCTGACCGCGCGCCGGCGCCAGCCGCTCCTCATCGACAGCCCGACGTCGAAGAGCGCGCGCAACCTCGAGCGCGTGGCCCGGCGCATCCTCGCGCTGCTCGCCGCGCGCGACTCCCGCCCGGCCGAGGCGCACGCGCGCGCCCTCGCCGCCGCATCGAAGAGCGCCGCGCCGCTGACGCTCTACGATGCGCTCGGCCTCGCGCGGACGGCCGCCGACGACGAGATCCGGCGCGCCTACAAGCGCCAGCGCGACACCTACCGGGAGGGGAGCCTGCCCGTCGTCAGCGTGCTGAGCCCCGCGGTGCTCCAGAAGGAGCAGGCGCGCATCGAGGAGGCGCACGACACCCTCCTCGATCCGGTGCGCCGCCGCGCGTACGATCTCTCGACCTACCCGGACGATCCGCGCACGCAGCTCGGCCCGGTGCGAGCCGAGAACGCCGCCGCCGTGGCCGAGCTCGCCATGCTCCAGGCCGAGCTCGCGCGCGAGATCAACGCCGAGACGCAGTTCAGCGGCGCGCTGCTCCGCAAGGTGCGCGAGTCGCAGGGGGTCGAGCTCACCGACATCTCCCAGCGGACCAAGATCTCGCTCGCGCACCTCCAGGCGATCGAGAACGAGGCGATAGGCGACCTGCCAGCGACCGTCTACGTACAGGGATTCGTTCAGGAAATTGCCAAGTACCTGCGGCTCGATCCGGCGCAGGTGGCGAAGACCTACATGCGTCGCCTGCGCGAGATCTCCGCGGGTTCGCGCGCCAGGCCGCATGGCTGAGGCGGAGCGCGCCAGCGACGGGGCGGCGCGACTCGGACGTGGGCGCGGCGGGCGCGGCGGGCGCGGCATGTCAGAGCGCGCCGGCGGGGATCTCGCGTTCTCGGCGCTCGCGTTCGCGCTCGCGCTGCTGCCGCGGCTCTACGTGGCGATCGCGTGGGCGCGCGAGCCCGTGTGGGACGGCCATTACTACGATTTCGGCGCGCGCCGTATCGCCACCGGGCTCGGCTACTCGGACGATCTCATCGTCGGGGGCCAGGCGGTCTGGCATCCGTGGTGCCATTATCCGGTCGGCTACAGCGGGTTTCTCGCCCTCGTTTACAAGCTGTTCGGCGCCGGGCCGCACGTGGCCACCGTGGCGAACGCGGTGACCGGCGCGCTGATCGTCGTCGTGGTCCACCGCCTCGCCCGGTACGCGACAACGCCGGCGCGCGCCCGCGTCGCGGCGCTCCTCGCGGCGCTCTCGCCGGGGCTCATCCTCTATGCGGCGCTCCTCATGACGGAGCCGCTCGCGGCGCTCGGCCTGGTGACGGCGCCCTGGCTGCTCGCGCGCGACGCCGCGCGGGGTCGCCCGGCCCGCGGCGCGGTCCTCGCGGGCGTGGCGCTCGGGCTCTCGGCGCTGGTGCGGCCCCAGAGCCTGCTCTGCGCGCCGGCCCTGGCGCTGCTCTCGTGGCGGGGCGCGGGCGGGGCGTCCGCCGCGTGGAGGCGCGGCGCGCTCACCGCGGCGCTCTCGGCCGCGACGGCCCTCGCCGTGGTGGCGCCGTGGACGATCCGCAACTGCCGCGTGATGGACGGCTGCGCGCTCGTCTCGACGAACGGCGGCTGGAACCTCGCCATCGGCGCGTTCCCGCGCGCGACGGGCCGCTTCGAGACGCTGCGCGCGGGCGACGGCTGCCCGATCGCCCGCGGCCAGGTGGCGCAGGACCGCTGCTGGATGGCCGCCGGGCTTCAGTGGATCAAGGATGATCCAGGTCGCTGGCTGGCCCTAATCCCGAGGAAGCTGGGCTTCACCTTCGATCACGAGTCGTTCCCGATCGGCTATCTCGGCGAGGCGGACCCTGGGGCGTGGCCCGAGGAGCGGCGCGCGGCGGGGCGCCGCGTGCTCACGGCGTCGCACCTCGGCCTGCTGTCCGCCGCGGCGCTCGGCGTCGTGGCGATGCCGCGGTGGAGGCCGCGGCGAGAGCTCGCCGCGCAGCTCCTCGCGCTCGCGGCGGTGCTCGGGCTGGTCGCGCTCGGGGTGTTTGGCGACGGGCACGCGTTCTGGCCGCTCGCGGTGGCGATCCCGCTGATCGCCGCGCTGCCGCTGCCGGGCCGGCCCGCGAACGGGGGCGTCGTCGGCTACCTCGCGTTCGCGGTCGCGTCGGTGGCGCTGACGCACGCCGTGTTCTTCGGCGAGGACCGGTATCACATGGTCGTGACGCCGGCGCTGTGCATCCTCGCGGCGTGCGCGCTGCGGCGTGGCGAGGCGGCGGCTGCGGGGCAGGCGGGCGATCGGTGATGTGACGCAGGCGGCGCCCGGAGGTGCTGGAGGCGACCCGTCAGGGCTTTGGCGCCGCCCCGCTCGGGCCGCCTGCTTTTTCCTTCTCCAACGCTTCCTGGTCCATCACCAGGCCGATCTCGATCCGCCGGTTCTTCGCCCGCCCCTCCGCGGTGGCGTTCGTCGCCGCCGGCGCGAACTCACCGTATCCAGCCGCGGACAGGCTCCCGGGCGCCATGCCCTCCGCGATCAGCGCCTGGACCACCGCCACAGCGCGGGCCGCCGACAGCTCCCAGCTCGACGGGAGGCGCGCGCCCTTCGCCTTCTTGCTCTTCGCGTCGCCGCCGTCGTCGGTGTGCCCGGCGACCTGGAACCTGTGCTCCGGCATCGTCCGCAGCACCGCGGCGATCTCGGCCAGCACCGCGCGCCCCTCGCGCCGGATCTCGGCCTTCCCCGCGGCGAAGAGCGTATCGCTCGGCACCTCGATCACGAGCTGCCCGGCGCGGAGCCCGACACGGACCTTCCCCGCGGCGACGGCGCCCTTGAGCCGGTCCACGGCGTCGCGGATCCCGGCCGCCCGCGCCTCCGCTGCGGCCTGCTTCCGGCGCAGATCGTCGAGCTTGGCCCGCGTCTCCGCGAGCTCCGCCGACAGGCTGCCCCGCTCCCCGGCGAGCTGCCCCACGCTCTGCCCGGCGCTCCGGAGCCGCGCCGAGAGCTCCTCGTTCATGGCGACGAGCTCGTCGAGCCGCCGCGCGAGCCCCGCCTCGGCCGTCGTCGCCTCGGACAGCCTGAGATCGCGCGCCCGGAGGTCGTCCGCCAGGCGCGCCAGCTCCTCCTCGATGGCGGCGACCTGCGCGGACCGCTGCGCGGACTCGGCGCGGGCGCTCTGGGCCTCGGCCCGCGCCTTGTCACCCGCCTCGCGCTCTCTCCGGATCTCCGCGCGTGCCTCGTCGTACAGCGTCTGCCGGACGAGGCAGCCCGGCGTCGCCAGCCCCAGCAGGCCGGCCGTGAGGAGCCGCGCCGCCGCAGGCGAGCGCCGCGAGAGCCACGTCGGGATCCTGCCGGCCGTCGTCGTGTCGTTCATGCGTCGCGCGCACTCTGGCACGAAACGACAGGCGCGACGAAATCGTGGCGAACGTTCCCCGCGCGCCGCCGCGCGAGCGGTCGCGCGCCGTCGCGAGCCGTCCCACAGCGCGCGAACCCCTGGTACCCTCGGCGGCGTGATGCCTCGGCGAGCTTGGTTTTCCGTGGGCGCCCTCGCGGCGACGACGCTGGTCGGCAGCGCCGCGGCGGCGTTCCCGCACGTCGTCCGCGAGGGCGAGACCCTCGCGCAGATCGCGGAGCGCACTTACGGGCGCGTGCAGATGGAGCAGGTGCTCGTCGCCGCCAACGCGCTCGACGCGGGCGCCGGCGTGCCGATCATGCCCGGCCTGCGGCTGGAGGTGCCCGCGCTCGGCCACCACCGCGTCACCGCGGGCGAGACCTGGGCGATCCTCGCGGAGCGGCTGCTCGGCACCGCCGACCGGAGCGACGTCCTCGCGCTCTCGAACGACACGTGGCCCTGGCTCGAGCCGACCGACGGGCAGGAGATCATCGTGCCGTACAACCTGCGGTACGTCGTCGGCCAGCACGACACCCTGCTCACCATCGCCTATCGCTTCCTGGGCAAGCGGGACCAGGCGTGGATGCTCGACAAGTACAACCACCTCAAGCAGGACCCGCTGCGCCGCGGCATGGTGATCCTCGTCCCGCTCACCGATCTGCCGCTCACGGCCGAGGGCAAGGCCGAGGCCGCGAGCTCCGGCGCGCTCGTGCGCTCCGAGGGGGCCGGCCGCGCGCGCGACGCCCAGCGCCGGGTCGACGCCGAGCTGCCGCAGCTCGCCGGCGACGTGCGGAGCGGCCGCTACATCGACGCGGTGGCGCGGGCGAGCCGCCTGCTCGGCTACGGCGATCTCGCCCGGGTGCAGATCGCCACGGTGCAGCGGCACCTGCTCGAGGCCTACGTCGCGCTCGACGCCACCGGGCTCGCCGAGACCGCGTGCGCCGCGTGGCGCGAGGCCGATCCCGCCGCGCGGCTCGATCCCATCGAGCTCAGCCCGAAGATCGTGCGCGCCTGCACCTCGTCGACGGAGCTGCACCTCAGGGCGCCTTCGCCGGATCCCGCGCCGCCGATCCCGGCGGACGCGGGCGGTGGGCGGTGACCTCGCAGCAGCCCGCGCCCGATCGCCTGCCCGCCGGGCACGGCGTCGCGTCGCGGTACACCGTGGAGTCCGTCATCGGCGAGGGGGCCTCCGGCGTCGTCTACCGCGCCACCCGCGACGAGGACGGCCAGCCCGTCGCGCTGAAGGTGATCCACAGGCACCTCTCGGGAACGCCGCAGATCTTCAGGCGCTATCACCGGGAGGCCGCGATCCTGGAGCGCGTCGAGGGCCCTCACGTCGTCAGGATGCTCGACTTCATCGAGGAGGGCGGGCTCCTCGTGATCGCGCTGGAGCACATCGACGGCAGCTCGCTCGAGGAGCTCCTGCGGGACCACGCGCCGATCGAGATCGACGTGGCGATCGAGGTCGCCCTGCAGATCTGCGCCGCGCTCGAGACCGCGCACGCGGCGGGCGTGGTGCACCGCGATCTCAAGCCGGCCAACGTGCTCATCGAGCGCCCCGACGCGCCGCCGGGCGAGCACGCCGCCGCGCCGTCACCTCTCGCGGGCCGCGTCCGCGTTGTCGATTTCGGGCTCGCGAAGGTGGTGCACGGCGAGCAGCAGACGACCGGGCTCACCGAGAAGGACATGATCTTCGGGACGCCGGAGTACATGGCGCCGGAGCAGGTGCGCGGGGAGGACGTCGACCCGCGCAGCGACATCTACGCGCTCGGCTGCATCCTCTACGAGATGGCGGTCGGCGCCGTGCCGTTCAGCAAGCGGACGCCCATCGCCGTGATGACGGCGCAGATCGCCGAGCAGCCGCTGCCGCCGCGCGCCAGCGAGCGCTCCGGGCTCATCTCGGCCGGCCTGGAGGCCGTCATCCTGAGGGCCCTCGCCAAGAGCCCTTCCGAGCGGCACCCGAGCGCCAGGGCGTTCGCCGACGCCCTGCGCGCCTGCCGCGAAGAACGGCGCGTCGTGCACCACACCCCCGCGAGCCTCGCGGACGCCGTCTCGATCACCGATCTCGCGCTCGAGCGGACAGGCCTGGATTACGCCGCGCCCCTCCAGGACGGCGCTTCCGCCTCGGGCGTTGGCCACGTCGGCCAGCCTGTTACGCGTTTGGAGAGCGCGGGGAGCAGGGCGCTCCCCGAACGCGCGGCCGCGGTGGTCCGCGAGACGCCCGCTATCGCTGCACCGACGGCGGGCGGCACCTCGCGTGAGCTCATCCTCTGGATCGTGGTGGCCATTCTCTGTGCGGCCGCCGGCATCGTGGTCGGCACGCTGTTCGGGGCGCGCTAGAGCGCCGCCGAAGCGCAGCTGGGCCGCGCCTGGCGCGCCGCCATCGGGGGTGCGGCTATGGCGTGGAGCGCGAGGATCGTGGTAATCGTTCTCATGCGTTCCTTGCTGTCCGGCGGCGCTGCCCTCGCGGCTCTCCGCTCTGCTCGGCCCCGGCGGCGGCGCGCTCTCCCCTGCGTCGCCGCCGCGCTCGCCCTCTTCGCCCCCGCGGCCGCGTCGGCCTACGACTCGCTCGCCGTGCCGTGCGCGGACGATCCGCTCCATTGCGCGCGGGGGCCGCTCACGTTCCAGCGCAAAGACGCCATCCCGCTCGAGCTCGACTTCGATACAGGCTGGGTCCCGCCGGGCTCACCCCTGCAAGTCAGCCTCGAGGCGGCGGTCTACGCCAACACCCAGGTCTCGTTGAGCGGAGCGCTCGAGGCGTCGTGGCCAGAGGCGCTCACGCTCAAGGCGCCAGGCGCCCCGGACGGAGGCGCGTTCAGCTGCGATTACGGACTCGATGTCAGCGCACAGGGACGCATCAGCATTTCCTTCGTGGGCCAGGACGTCGACTGGACGGGCGATATCCCCTATGTGCCCCAGATCGATCTCCAGGTGCACGCCCGCGAGCAGTTCGACGCGTGGGGCTGGGCGCCGGGCATCACGCTGGAGAGCTCCACCGAGCTGCAGCGCATTGCGTCGGTGTCGCTCGGCGACGTCATCGGCGGCTCGATCCCCGGAATCGACGGGAGGTTCGAGCTCGACGTCGCGATGGACGTCGCGGCCCGCTACACCACCCATCGCGTGGCCATCGAGACGCTCGATCAGGCCACGGTGAGCGGAGGCGACATCACCCCCGAGGGCGGAGCCTCCTCCGTTGACTACCTGGGAGGCCCGTCGGTCGAGCTCAACGTTCGTCCGGAGGGCTCGGTGCGGTACGACGGCACGCTCCACCTCGTCCCCGCGTTCAGCGTCAGCCTGCTGGGCCGCTCCTGGTCGATCCCGCTCGCCGACATCCCGCTCGCCTTCCCGCTCACCGAGCGAGAGTGGGTCTTCGAGAGCGAGCGCGTCCATGTGCCGCTCCCGGACCTCGCGCTGGACAAGCAGGAGATCGATTTCGGCGCCGTGGAGGTGGGGCAGGCCAACGTGGAGCTCGTCCGGCTGTCGAACGCGGGGGAGGCGCTGCTCGATGCCGTCGTGACGACCGACGACCCGGAGAGCTTCGAGCTCGCGGACGCGGCGCTCGGGATCGACCCCGAAACGGCGGTCGACTTCGCGATCCGCTTCGCGCCGAAGGCGAGCGGCGAGCTCGCGGCGACCGTCCTCATCGAGTCCAACGACCCCGACCGACCCGTGCAGAGGATCGCGGTGCGAGGGATCGGCGTCGGCGAGCCCGAGGCCCCGGCAGGCAGCGGCGAGCTCGCGGAGGAGGACGGCGGCTGCGCCTGCCGCGCGGCCGGCGGCGCGCCGCGCGGGGGCGCCAGCGGCGGGGCCTGGGCGGCCGCCGGCCTGTCGCTGGCCGCACTCGCGGGCGGCCTCAGGCGCCGGCGGCGCGCGGGCTGAGGCTCACGCCGCGCTCGGCGGGCCCACGGCGATCTTCCGGCGCGTCGACACGGCCGCGATCTCCGCCAGATCCTCGCCGCGCAGCGTCTCCTTGAGCACGAGCGCATCCGCGACCGCCTCGAGGCCCTCGCGGCGATCGACGAGCAGCTGCTTGGCCTTCAGGTACATCTCGCCGAGCCGCTCCCTCACCTCCTCGTCGACCTCGCGGGCGGTCTCCTCGCTGCACGTGCGCTCCTCCTGGATCACGCCGAGCATCGGCGCGCCGACGGTGCGCGCGAGCGCGGCCAGCCCGAGGCGCCGGCTCATCCCGAGGCGGGTCACCATCTCGCGGACGAGCGCCGTGGCGCGCCCGAGATCGTCGTGCGCGCCGCTCGACACCTGCCCGAGCGCGATCTCCTCCGCCGCCCTGCCGCCGAGCATCACCGTGACGCGCGACTCGATCTCCTGCTCGGTGGCCAGCTGACGCTCGTCGCGGGGCACCTGGATCGTCACGCCGAGCGCGCCGATCGTGCGGGCCACGATGGACACCCGCTCCACCGGATCCGCTGCTGGCAGCGCGAGCGCGACGAGGGCGTGCCCGGCCTCGTGGTAGGCCACGCGCCGCCGCTCCTCCGCGGTCATGATCTGCCCGCGCCGCCGGAGCCCGAGCTGCGAGCGATCGAGCGCCTCGTCGAAATCGGCCTGCCCGATCTCCCTGGCGCCGCGCCGCGCCCCGGCCAGCGCGGCCTCGTTGACGATCTTCGCGAGATCGGCGCCGACCATGCCCGACGTGCGGCGCGCCACGAGCCCGAGATCGACGTCCTTCGCGAGCGGCACCCGCCGCGCGTGGACGGCGAGGATCGCCTCGCGGCCCCGCAGATCGGGCCGATCCACGATGACCTGACGATCGAAGCGCCCGGGCCGCAGGAGGGCCGGATCGAGCACCTCGGGGCGGTTGGTGGCCGCCATCAGGATCACGGTGGTGCGCGCGTCGAAGCCGTCGAGCTCGGCGAGGAGCTGGTGGAGCGTCTGCTCTCGCTCGTCGTGGGTCGCGAGGGCGCCGAGGCCGCCTCGGGTCCTGCCCACGGCGTCGATCTCGTCGATGAACACGATGCTGGGCGCGCTCTTGCGCGCCTCCTCGAAGAGCTCGCGGACCCGCGCGGCCCCGAGCCCCACGAACATCTCGACGAACTCGCTCGCGTTCAGCGAGAAGAACGGCACGTTCGCCTCGCCCGCCACCGCCCGCGCGAGGAGCGTCTTGCCGGTGCCGGGCGGACCGATGAGCAGGAGGCCACGCGGGATCCGCCCGCCCAGCGAGCGGTACCTCGAGGGCTCCTTGAGGAAGTCGACGACCTCGACGAGCTCGTCCTTGGCCTCATCGACGCCGGCGACGTCGGAGAAGCGCACCGGATCCTGCTTGGAGCGATCGTAGATCTTCGCCTTGCTGCGCAGGAACCCGAGCGGCCCGCCGGCCCCCTGCCCCGCCCGCCGCAGCATCATGAAGAACGCCGCGTTGATGAGGAAGAGCGGCAACAGCCAGATCGCCACCTGCATCCACACCGACGTCTGGGGGTTCTTCGCCTCGATGTGGACCTGCTGGTCGAGCAGCGCCCTCACGATCGGCTCGTTCTCGACGCCGGGCAGCCGCGTCACGCGGACCTGCTCCTCCGGTCGCTGCGGGCTGGCGCGGCGGACCAGCTCGATCTCGTCGGGCTTCACGATCGCCGAGGAGATCTCCCCGCGCCGCACCTCGGCGACCGCCTCGTCGTACGGCACGAGCGGGCGCCCTCGTGACCTGACGATCCCGGAGAGGACCAGGATCCCGACCGCGATCAGCAGGTACCCGAGCCACGCGCGCGACGCCGGCCTCTTCTCGTCAGCCATTCCACGGAGCTGATGTGCGGCGGGCATCGCCTCGGCAAGCCCTCGCCCCCGGAAGAACGGGAAAGCCCACGAGAAAGCCGCGCGAGGGAGGGAGCCCAGGAGCGTCCCCGAGCGCCGCTCAGCGCCCCCGGCGCGCGGCTGCCGCGCGTCCGATGCGCGGCAGCCGCGCGTCCGCCCGCGGCGCCGACGCGCCGTTGCCGCGCGTTCACCCGCGGCGCCGGCGCACGGCTGGCGCGAGGTGATCGCCCCGTGGATCCAGGCTAAGAAGCGGACCGTGCCGCTCGCCTCCGACCGCGCCTCGCTCGCCGCGTTCCCCATCGACTGGGGCGGGCTCGCCCCGCTCCGCCTCAAGTCGCGCGCCGTCGCCGAGGGCGTCTACGCCGGGATGCACCGGAGCGTCCGCAAGGGCGCGGGCGTCGAGTTCGGCGGCCAGCGGCCCTATGTGCCCGGCGACGATCTCCGCTTCTTCGATCGCCGCGCCCTGCTCCGCCACGATCGCCTCATGGTGCGCGAGTTCGAGACCGAGACCGATCGCGCCCTGTGGCTGTGCGTCGACGCGACCGCGTCGATGTCCTACCGCGGCCGGCGCGCGCCCGGCGCCAAGCTGGCCTACGCGGCGCTCATCGCCGCGGCCATGGCCCGCGTCGCGCTCGCGACCGGCGACCCCGTGGGGCTCGCCTGGCTCGGCGGCGCCGGCACCCACGGCCTGCCCGCGATGGCGGGGCGCGAGGCGTTCGAGCGGATCGTCGGCGCCCTCGAGGCCACCTCCGCCGCCCAGGACTGGAGCGGCGACGCCGGCGCCGTCGAGCGCGCGCTCGCGCCCATCGCGAAGAAGGCCCGCCGCGGCGCCGTCGTCCTGCTCATCTCGGATCTCATCGATCTTGCTCATGAATCCGGCGCGGCCCCGTCGGGCGCCGACCGCGCGCTCTCCGCGTTCACGTCGCTGAGCACCGGCGGCCGCACGCTGATCGCCCTCCAGGTGCTCGATCCCAGCGAGGCGGCGCTCGACTTCGAGGGCAACGTGCGCCTCCGCGCCCTCGAGGGCGGAGCGGTCGTGGAGGCCGACGCGGGGGCGGTCCGCGCGCAGTACCAGGCGCGCCTCGCCGCCCTGGCCGAGGCCTGGTCGCGGGCGCTCGCGTCGCGCGGCGGCCGCCTGCTCCGCGCGACGAGCGCCGATCCTCCGACCGACGTCGTCCGCGCGCTCGTGCAGGCGATCGCCGAGGTGCGCCGATGAGCTTCGTCACGCTCGGCGCGCTGCTGGTCGCGCTGCTCGTCGGCGCGCCGATCGCCGCGCACCTCCTGCGCCGCCGCCGCGCCGAGGAGCGGCCGTTCCCGCCGGCGCGCCTGGTCCCGCCCACGCCGCCGACGGCGCGGCGCCGGAGCCTCCTCGAGGACCGCGCCCTCTTCGCCACGCGGGCCGTCTCGGTGCTCGCGCTCGCGGTGCTCGGCGCCACGCCGCTCCTGCGCTGCTCGCACCTGTCGCTCAGCCGCAGGGCCGGCGCGTCGGTCGCGCTCGCCATCGTCATCGACGACTCGCTCAGCATGCGGGCGCGCACGGACGGCGCCGAGGGCGACGGGCGGTCGAGCCAGGCGTCCTCGCGGTTCGAGCGCGCGCTCACGGCCGCGCGCGAGCTCGCCAGCGGCCTCGCTCCCGGGGACGCCGCGGCGCTCGTCCTCGCAGGCGCCCCGGCCCGCGTCGCCCTCGCGTCGACCACCAACCTCGCCGCCGTCAGCGAGGCGCTCGCCGCGGCGGCGCCGTCGGATCGCGCCACCGACATCGACGGCGCCCTCGCGCTCGCCCGCGATCTGCTCCGGGGGCTGCCTCAGAGCGACAAGCGCATCGTGCTCCTCAGCGACCTCGCGGACGGCACGCCCGGCGCCCCGCCCATCTCGGGCACCCCCGACATCGCCACGTGGGTGCCGCTCCAGGAGCTCGAGGCGACGGGCCAGGACTGCGGGATCGTGCGCGCCGATCGATCCGGCCAGAAGGCGCGCGTCCGCGTCGTCTGCACCGCCGCGTCGACCGCGGCGCGCGGGCCCGACATCGCCGTCGCGCAGCGAGACGGCGGCGCGGGCGCGCCGCCCGCCGCCGCGGGCTCCGCCGCCACAGGCGCCTCCGCCGCGGCGGGGCGATCCCTCGAGGTGCGCGCCGGCGACGCCGTGCTCGGCAAGGTCGCGCTCGATCCGGCCCTGCGCGCCGAGGAGCTCTCGATCGACCTCCCGGCCGGAGCGCCCGAGATCCTGATCGCCGCGCTCACCGGCGGCGACGCGATCGCCGAGGACGACCGCGCCCCGATCATCTCCGCCGGCGGCCCGCTCTCGATCGCGGTCGTTGTCGACCCCGCGACCACGCACGTCGAGACAGGCGGCCCGCCGCCGCTCGAGCAGGCCCTCTCGGCGCTCGACCTGGACGCGCAGATCAGGCCGCTGCCCTCGGTCCCGGAGCACGCGGACGAGCTCGCCGCGCACGCCGGGCTCATCGTCGACGACGCGCCCGGCTTCACGCCGGAGGTGCGCCGCTCGCTCGCCGCGTGGGTCGAGCGCGGCGGCGTCGCGCTGCTGACGCTCGGCCAGCGCGCGGCCGCGGCGCCGCTCGGCGCCGGGTTCGAGCCGCTGGTCCCCGGCGTCGTCCGCTGGTCGGCCTCCCCGGTGCCCGGCGTGGATCCGGCGACGGCGGGCTGGCTCGGCCCGTCCGCGCCCGGCCTCGCCGACGTCGCCCCGCGCGGCCGGGCGACGCTGGGCGCGGAGGCCTCCGAGAGCGCCGAGGTGCTCGCGCGGTGGGCGGACGGCGCCCCGTTCCTCGTGCGCCGCCCGCTCGGGCGCGGCGTGGTGCTGTTCATGACGCTGCCCCTCAGCACGGAGGAGAGCGACGTCGCGCTGCGGCCCGCGTTCCTGTCGCTGCTCGACGGCTTCGTCGGCGCCGCGCGCGCCCGCGGCGGCGCGCGGCGCCTCGCCGCGGGCGAGGTGTGGACGTTCGACGGCTACCACGACGTCAAGGTCGAGCGCGTGCGGGTAGATCGCGACGGGGCCCCGCAGGGCTCGCGGTCACGCGAGGCGCTCCCCGTCGCCGAGGTCGAGCGGCGCCTGCGCGTGTCTCCGCCGCTCGCCGGCCTCTACGAGCTCACCCTCGACGGAGAGCGCTCGACGCGCGTCGTGTCCGTCCCGGAGCGCGAGATCGACCTCCGCCCGCGGCGCGTCGCCGAGAGCGCCCGCGCGGCGGAGCTGGGCGGCATGGCCGCGTCGATCGACGGGTCGCCCTACGTCGCGCTGCTGCTGCTCGGATTGCTCGCGGTCGAGCTCCTGCTGCGCTCCATCGCAGGGCGGCAGGAGCCGACGGAAGGCCGGGCCAGCTGAGGCCGGCCGCCGCGGGCGCGCTCGCCCGCGCGGAGCGCGCGCCTACCGGCGCGGAGCAGCCGGCGTCGAGTCGAGTCGAGTCAACCCACCGCACCGCGCCGCGCCGCCGCGCTCAGTGCGTCTGCCAGTGCGGGGGGATCTCGTCCGCCGGCGCGAACTCGGGCTTGGCCGGCGCGGCGGGCACGGTGGCGGCCCGGCGAGGCCCGTTCGGCTTGAAGCTGTGCTCTGCAGCGGGGAACGTGCGCGACTGCACCTCGTCCACGTAGGCGCGCGTCGCCTCCACGATCTGATCGCCGACCTCGGCGAAGCGCTTCGCGAACTTCGGCGTCAGCTCGCGGAACATCCCGAGCAGGTCGTAACAGACGAGCACCTGCCCGTCGCAGCCGGCCCCGGCGCCGATGCCGATCGTCGGGACGGAGACCGCGGCCGTCACCTCCTGCGCCAGATCCGGCGGGATGGCCTCGAGCACGATCGCGTAGGCGCCCGCCTCGTCGAGGATGCGCGCGTCGGCGATGAGGCGCTCGGCCGCCTCGTCGCCCTTGCCCTGCACCTTGAAGCCGCCCATCGCGTGCACCGACTGCGGCGTGAGCCCGAGGTGACCCATCACCGGGATGCCCGCGGCGACGATCCGGCGCACGTGCTCGGCGATCTCCTCGCCTCCCTCGAGCTTGATGCTCTCGAAGCTGCCCTCCTTCATCATGCGCCCGGCGTTCTCGAGCGCGTGCATCGGGGAGAGCTGGAAGCTCATGAACGGCATGTCGCCCACGACGTGGGCCCGCCGCGCGCCGCGCGCCACCGCGCGCCCGTGGTAACAGATCTCCTCGACCGTCACGGGGAGCGTCGTCGTGTGCCCCTGCACGACCATCCCCAGCGAGTCGCCGACGAGCAGCAGATCGGCGCCGCCCTCGTCGAGCAGCCGCGCCATCGTGAAGTCGTAGGCCGTCACCATCGCGATCGGCGAGACCCCTTTGCGGGACCGGATCTCGGGGACCGTGACCTTCGTCGAGCGCTGCGCTGGCCTGCGTGCGCTGCCGCCACCGTTGCCTTGCGGACCGTACATGTGCCTCCGGGTCGCGGCCGCACTCGCGGTCCACGCCTCGGGACAAGCTAGGGCGGTGCCCGCTGCGGGGCAAGACGCGGCGCGCGGCCGTCGCGGGCGGGCAAGCAGCAATCTTCAGCGTTCTCGCCTGGTTACCGACCGGTAGCCGGCCGCCGGCGGCGTGCGGCCCGGCCGCCGGCGGCGTGCGGCCCGGACGCCGCGCAGCGGGCCCTGCAGCGCGGCGGCGCGATCGCGGGAGCGGCCGGATCAACCGTGGCGCGGGCCGGCGCCGCGGACGGGGTGCGCCGTCCCCGTCGTCCGCGAGCCGCCCGGAGGCGCGGACCTCGGGTTGGTCAGCGCGGTCAGGACGTGATCGCGCCAGGCGCCATCGATGAACAGGTAATCGCGCGCGTACCCCTCGACGGCGAAGCCGAGGCGCCGGAGCAGCCGGCCGCTGCGCTCGTTGTGCGGCAGGTAGTTCGCCATCACCCGGTGGAAGCCCATCGTGTCGAACATGTACGCGATCCCCGCCTCGATCGCCTCGAACATCAGGCCCGAGCCCACGGCGCGCTGGTCGAGCGAGTAGCCGAGCGTCGCGGCCTGGAAGGCGCCGCGGACGAACTGCGTGAAGTTGCAGACCCCGATCACCTCGCCGCCGGGCGCGCCGCGCCACTGCAGCGCGAGCCGGAGCGCGCGATCCGCGGCGAAGTCCTCGTGGTCGCGGAGGAGGCGCTCGCGCCAGAACGCCTCGGTGTAGAAGCCCTCGGGGCGCGGCGGATCCCACCGCGCCAGGTGGTCGCGGTTGCGCTCGAAATAGGCGAGGTAGCGGCCAGCGAGCTCGACGGAAGGGATGAAGAGGCGCAGCCGCGGGGTCTCGATGCAGACGGGGCTCTTCAAGGGGCCTCCAGCGCGACGCGCCTAGGACAGGGTCCCTTCGTCGAGGCGGCGCATCCCTTCGAGCAGCAGCGCCTCCGGTGACGCCGTGATGCTGCGGGTGCTGGGCGAGAAGCTCGGGTCGAGGCGGAAGTCGCCCTCCCGGAGCGTGAGCATCCGGTAGAACGCGTCCTCGCCCTGCGCGCCGGCCCAGAGCGCATGGACGACCTGCCCGTCGGCGAAGTGGATCTCGCCGGCCATGGAGTTCGCCTGGATCTTGAGCGCGCACGTCTTCCGGCCGTGCCAGAGGATCTGGATCATGTCCGGCAGGCCCATCTCGGCGAGCGAGCCGGACACGCCGCGGGGCACGGCGGTCGTGGAGCGCCGCTCGATGAGCTGGCGGAGCTTGGCGGCCATGACGTCGGTCGACGCCGGCTTCGAGACGAAGTCGTCGACGCCGAGATCGAAGGCGCGCTGAGCGGTCTGCCGGTCCGTCTTCGCGGTGAGGATGACCCACGTCTTGTCGCGGCCGAAGCCGAGCTTCAGGGCGTCGGCGCGGAGCGCGAGGCCGGCGTCGGGCTCCTCGAGGTCGATCTCGCTGACGACCACCTCGATGTCCTTCGTCTCGAGCTCGCGGCGCGCCTGCGCCACGTTGCGCGCGATCGAGACCTCGAAGCCCTGCTCGAGCAGGCGCAGCTCGAGCACCGTCGTCTCCTCGGGATCCGGGTCGACGATGAGCGCCTGGTGCCGATCGGAGAGCAGCTTCGCGCGCATGTCGTCGCCGGTCATGACCTGGCGGAAGAGATCGACGATGTTCGGATCGAAGATGGTGGCGCGGTACTGGGCCAGCACGTCGCAGGCCTCCGGCGGGCGGAGCGCCTTGCGGTACGGGTTGCGCGGGTTCTGCGTGAGATCGGCGTAGGTGTCCGCGACCGCGAGGATGCGCGCGCCGAGCGGGATCTCCTTGCCCGACAGGCCGTCGGGGAAGCCGCTGCCGTCGTAGCGCTCGTACATCATGCTGATCGCCGAGACGACCTCCTGCGGCAGCCCCACCGACTCCATGAGGTGCGCCGGGAGATCGACGCTCTTCGTCGCGGCGAGCCGGTGCCCCTCGTACTCGGCGACGTTGAGCGCCGTGAGGTGGTACGGGCCGTTCTTGCCGAGGTCGTGCAGGTAGGCCGAGGCCACGTAGCTCGCGACCGTCGTCGGCGGCAGGCCGATGCGCTCGCAGAGCTTGCGCACGATGCGAGCGACCGTGGAGGAGTGGCCCCGGAGGTCCTGCCGCGCGTTCTCGAGCAGGCTCACGAGGACGTTGAGCGTCTCGACGTACGCGTGGGTCGTGGTCGGGTGCGCCGGCGGCGGGGGCGGCGCCACGGCGACCGGCGCGGAGATCGGGGCGGGAGCGACCTGCTGCTGCGGAGGCGGCGAAGGAGGCACAGGCGTGGGCGGCGGGCCGGCCGGGGCCACCCGGGGCGGCGCAGAGGGCGCCCGCATCACCGCGGGCACCTGCGGCGCCGTGACGAGCGCCGCCGGCACCGGCGCCGCCTGCGTGGGCGCCGCAGCGTGCGCCGGCTGCACGTGCATCGCCTGCGGGTGCATCGGCGCCGCCTGCGTGGGCGCCACGTGCGCCGGCGGCATGTGCATCGTCTGCCCGTGCGCCGGCAGCGGGACCGCCGCGGGCACGTGCGTCATCGACGCGCGCTCATGCGTGATCGAGGCGCGCTCGTGTGTCATCGACGCGCGCTCGAAGGGGTTATTGCTGTTGGTGTAGAGGATCTCGTCGAACGAGTTGACCGGGCGCAGCAGCGAGCTGAACGCGGTCGTGTCGCCCCGGTAGTGGTACGCGATGGCCGCGCGGACCGCCGCCGGCCTGGCGACGATGGCGCGTACGTCCCGCACGCCCGCGGCGAGCCGGATCTCGTGCAGCGCGACGTCGTTGTCGGGATCCGCAGTCGCGACCGACAGCGTCGTGTTCCGATCGTCGAGCAGGACCGGGAAGACGCCGTGCAACGTCGCGGTGATCGCCGAGACCTTGGCGAGCACGCGGGGCTCGATGATCGCCTTCGAGAGCTTCTCGGTCGAGACGAAGCGGGTGTTGTGGACGGTCGCGATGAACTTCAGGAGCTCGGCCTCGTTGACGATGTCGAGCTCGATGATGGCGTCCTCGATACGGCCGCGCGTACGCATCGCGTACTCCACCGCACGACGGTGATCGTCCGGGGTGATGCGCCCCTCGAGGACGAGGCGATCGGCAATCCGCTGGTTCAATCCTTGAACGGAAGCCATCGAAACCCTGATTCTACCCAGAAATTGGAGGTGGCGCGCCCAAGAACCCTCGCGGAACGGGAGCACGCGGGGAGAGCTGGCCAGCCGCTAGCGGCGTATACAGCCATGGGGTGCGCTCGAGGAATGAGAGCAGAGCTCGGCGCGGCGCGCGAGCCCCGTGAGCGTTCCAGCCGACGCCGGTTGGCTGGCGATGCCCGCTCGACCCGATACGCTGCGACGTGGAAGTGAAGACTGACCCCGGGTAGGCGCGCACGCCACGTCCCGCGCGGCTCGTCAGGTCGGTGAGCCTGGGGCGAAGCGGAAGACGCCCCCCGAAACGCCGCAAACGCGCTTCGGGAGACGGGCGGCGCGCCCGGGGTCGGGGTTGGATCCCGCCCTGGGCGCGCCGGCAGGAGATCACTCCTCGTTCACGGCCGTGAGCGTCTCCTCGGGACGC
This sequence comes from Sorangium sp. So ce124, assembly GCF_051525235.1. NCBI lineage: Bacteria > Pseudomonadati > Myxococcota > Polyangiales > Polyangiaceae > Sorangium > Sorangium sp. So ce124. The sequence goes on along the minus strand of NZ_CP150312.1, from coordinate 635,117 downwards.
GGCCGCGGGGCGACGTACGGCGCTTGCGCCACCGGCTCGCCCTCGACCACGACCTGGAGGCGCTTGTAGGCGGGCAGCCCCGTCCCGGCCGGGATCAGGCGGCCCATGATGACGTTCTCCTTGAGACCGCGGAGATCGTCCGTCTTGCCGTTGATCGCGGCCTCGGTGAGCACCTTGGTCGTCTCCTGGAACGACGAGGCGCTGATGAACGACTCGGTCGACAGGCTGGCCTTGGTGATGCCGAGGAGGAGCGCCTCGGCGATGGCGGGCTTGCCGCCGCGCTCGAGCACCGTCTCGTTCTCCTTCTCGAAGATGTGCTTCTCGACCTGCTCGTCGACGAGGAAGTTCGTATCGCCGACCTCGCGCACGCGGACCCGCCGGAGCATCTGCCGGACGATGACCTCGATGTGCTTGTCGTTGATGCCGACGCCCTGGAGCCGGTAGACCTGCTGGATCTCGTTCACGAGCCAGGCCGACAGCTCCTTCTCGCCCTTCACCCGGAGGATGTCGTGCGGGTTCGGCGGGCCGTCCTGGAGCGGGTCGCCCGCGCGCACCCGGTCGCCCGGCTGCACCTGGATGTGCTTGCCCTTCGGGATCAGGTACTCGCGCGCCTGATCGCCGAGCGCGTGCCCGTCCGGCGAGTACGGCGTGATGATGACCTTCCGCTTGCCCTTCGTGTCCTTGCCGAACGTGACCTCGCCGTCGATCTCGCTGATGATCGCGTGATCCTTCGGCTTTCGGGCCTCGAACAGCTCGGCGACGCGGGGCAGACCGCCGGTGATGTCCTGCACCTTCGTCGTGTCGCGCGGGATCTTGGCGATGACCTCGCCGGCCTCGATGAGATCCCCCTCCTGCGCGACGATGTGGGCGCCGACAGGGAGCAGGTAGCGCGCCTCGAGCTCGCTGTTCGGGAGCTTCAGCGTCCTGCCCGACTCCGGGTCCTTCAGCGAGATGCGCGGGCGGACGTCGGCCGCCTTCGACTCGATGACGACCTTTCGCGAGAGGCCCGTCACCTCGTCGAGGCGATCCTGCACGCTGACGCCCTCGATGAGGTCGCCGAACTTCACAACGCCGGAGACCTCTGTGAGGATCGGCGTCGCGAACTGGTCCCACTCGGCGAGCAGCTCGCCGGGCTTGGTGCGCTCGCCGTCGGCCTTCTTGAGGATGGCGCCGTAGACGAGGCGGTTGTGCTCGCGCTCGCGCCCCGTCTCGTCGACGACCACGATCTCGCCGTGGCGGTTCATGACCACCATGGTGCCGTCCTTCTTCTTCTGGACGACCGCGCGGCGGAGGCGGACGGTGCCCTCGGTGCGGGCCTCGAGGTAGCTCGCCTCGATCTTGCCGCGCGCCGCGGTGCCGCCGATGTGGAAGGTGCGCATCGTGAGCTGCGTGCCCGGCTCGCCGATCGACTGGGCGGCGATGATGCCCACCGCCTCGCCGATGTTGACCCGGTAGCCGCGGGCGAGGTCGCGCCCGTAGCACAGCGCGCAGACCCCGCGGCGGAGCTGGCACGTGAGCACCGAGCGGATGACGACCTCCTCGATGCCGGCGTCCTCGATGGACCGCACCGCCTGCTCGTCGAGCTCGGTGTTCGCCGTGATGAGCACCTCGCCGGTGAGCGGGTCGACCACGTCCTCCAGCGCGACGCGGCCGAGGATGCGGTCGCCGAGCGGCTGGATGACCTCGCCGGCCTCCTCGAGCTTCGCCACGCGGATGCCGTCGAGCGTGCCGCAGTCGAACTCGGAGATGACCGCGTCCTGCGCCACGTCGACGAGACGCCGGGTGAGGTACCCCGAGTTCGCCGTCTTGAGCGCCGTGTCGGCGAGGCCCTTCCGGGCGCCGTGCGTCGAGATGAAGTACTGGAGCACGCTGAGACCCTCGCGGAAGTTCGCGGTGATCGGCGTCTCGATGATCTCGCCGGACGGCTTGGCCATCAGGCCGCGCATCGCGGCCAGCTGCCGGATCTGCTGCGTCGACCCGCGCGCGCCGGAGTCGGCCATGATGTAGATGGGGTTGAAGCTCGGCTCGATCGACTCCTTGCCGGTCTCGTGATCGACGACCGTCTCCTTGCCGATGCCGCCCATCATCTCGGTCGTGACCTGGTCGGCGATGCTCGCCCAGATATCGACGATCTTGTTGTACCGCTCGCCGTCGGTGATGAGCCCCTCCTGGTACTGCTCGACGACGCGCTCGACCTCCTTCTGCGCCTCGCCCAGGAGGACCTTCTTGGCCGCCGGGATCACCATGTGATCCATGCAGATCGAGATGCCCGCCCGCATCGCGTGGTCGAAGCCGAGCGTGCGGAGCCGGTCCGCGAGGAGGACGGTCTCCTTGTTGCGGTGGATGCGGTAGCAGACGTCGATGAGCGCCGAGAGCGCCTTCTTGTCGAGGGTCTTGTTCGCGTACTCGAACGCGACCCCCTTCGGGAGGACCTCGGAGATGATGACGCGGCCCACCGTGGTCTCGACGATGCGGCGCTTCACGTGGCCGAACTCGTCGAGCTGCGGGTTGCCGTCGTCGTCGATGATCGGAACGCGGACGCGGACGCCGGCGTGCAGCGCGACCTCGCCGTTGTCGTACGCCATCCGCACCTCCTCGGGGGAGGCGTAGATGCCCCGCAGGTAGCCCTGCGCCACGCCGTCCTCGCCGAAGGCGAGGGTGTCCGCGCGGTACGACCCCTTCTCGAACTTCCGCTCGCGGGTCGCGTAGTAGAGCCCGAGAACGATGTCCTGGGTCGGGTTGATGATCGGCTTGCCGCTCGCGGGCGAGAGGATGTTGTTCGTGCTCATCATGAGCACGCGCGCCTCCATCTGCGCCTCGACCGACAGCGGCACGTGGACCGCCATCTGGTCGCCGTCGAAGTCGGCGTTGAACGCCGCGCAGACCAGCGGGTGCAGCTGGATCGCCTTGCCCTCGATGAGGACCGGCTCGAACGCCTGGATGCCGAGGCGGTGGAGCGTCGGGGCGCGGTTCAGGAGCACCGGGTGCTCGCTGATGACCTCCTCGAGGATGTCCCAGACCTCCGGGCGCTCCTTCTCCACCATCTTCTTGGCGCTCTTGATGGTGTTGACGTAGCCGCGCTCTTCCAGCTTGTTGTAGATGAACGGCTTGAAGAGCTCGAGCGCCATCTTCTTGGGCAGACCGCACTGGTGCAGGCGCAGCGTCGGGCCCACGACGATGACCGAGCGGCCCGAGTAGTCGACGCGCTTGCCGAGCAGGTTCTGGCGGAACCGGCCCTGCTTGCCCTTCAGCATGTCGGAGAGCGACTTGAGCGGGCGCTTGTTCGGGCCGGTGATCGTCTTGCCGCGGCGGCCGTTGTCGAACAGCGCGTCGACCGCCTCCTGCAGCATCCGGCGCTCGTTCCGGATGATGATCTCCGGCGCGTTCAGCTCGAGGAGCCGCTTCAGGCGGTTGTTGCGGTTGATGACGCGGCGGTAGAGGTCGTTGAGATCGCTGGTCGCGAAGCGGCCGCCGTCCAGGGGGACGAGCGGGCGCAGATCCGGCGGGAGCACCGGGATCACGGTCAGCATCATCCACTCGGGCCGGTTGCCGCTCTCGCGGAACGCCTCGACGACCTTGAGCCGCTTCGCGAGCTTCTTCCGCTTGGCCTCGCTGGTCGCGGCGCGCATCTCCGTCCTGAGCAGCTCCGCCAGGCCGTGGACGTCGACCTGCTTGAGCATCTCGAGGATCGCCTCGCCGCCCATGCCGGCGCTGAACTTGTCGTCACCGTACTCGTCGAGGAGCTGCAGATACCGCTCCTCGCTCAGGAGATCGCCCCGCATGAGGCCAGTCTCCTTGGGATCGATGACGATGTACGCCTCGCAATAAAGCACCTTCTCCAGGTCCTTGAGCGTGATGTCGAGCATGTTGCCGATGCGCGACGGCAGGCTCTTCAGGAACCAGATGTGGGCGACCGGCGTGGCCAGCGAGATGTGCCCGAGCCGCTCGCGCCGGACCTTCGACTGGATGACCTCGACGCCGCACTTCTCGCACACGATCCCACGGTGCTTCATGCGCTTGTACTTGCCGCAGTTGCACTCGTAGTCCTTCACAGGCCCGAAGATCTTCGCGCAGAACAGACCATCGCGCTCCGGCTTGAACGTCCGGTAGTTGATGGTCTCCGGCTTCTTCACCTCGCCGTGCGACCACTCGCGGATCTTCTCCGGGCTCGCGAGCGAGATGCGGATGGCGCTGAACGACAGCGGGTCCTTGGGCTTCTCGAAGAAGCTGAAGATGTCACGCATGGAGACCTCCGGAGACAGAAACGAAACCGATGAACCTGTCCGCGCCCACTGCTTGAGCGCTCGGGAGCGCGCCGCCCGCGCGGCGCGCCTCCCCTGCCGTCACCGAAAAGGCGCGCGGCGCTCGTGACGTGACGAACTGCATCACTCCTCTTCCTCCGCGGCCGACGCCTCCACGCCCGCGCTCGTCTCGACCAGCTCGACGTTCAGGCACAGCGACTGGAGCTCCTTGATGAGCACGTTGAAGCTCTCCGGCAGCCCCGCCTCCAGGGTGTAGTCCCCCTTCACGATGGCCTCGTACATCCGGGTGCGGCCCATCACGTCGTCGCTCTTCACGGTGAGGAACTCCTGCAGCGCGTAGGCCGCGCCGTAGGCCTCCATCGCCCAGACCTCCATCTCGCCGAGCCGCTGCCCGCCGAACTGCGCCTTGCCGCCGAGGGGCTGCTGCGTGACGAGCGAGTACGGCCCGATCGAGCGAGCGTGGATCTTGTCGTCGACCAGGTGGTGGAGCTTCAGCATGTACATGATGCCCACCGTGACGTTCTGATCGAACGCGTCGCCCGTGCGCCCGTCGAACAGGATCGCCTGACCCGAGGTCGGGAGACCCGCGAGATCGAGGGCGCCCTTGATGTCCGACTCGTGCGCGCCGTCGAACACCGGCGATCCCATGAACACGCCCTCATCGACCGTCTTGACGAAGCGCTTGACGTCGCCGTCATCGAGGTTGTCGAAGAAGCCGTTCATCGTCTCGTCGCCCGCATAGATGGCCTTGAGGTGCTCCTTGATCTCGGCGCTCGCCCGCTGCTGCTCGATCATCCGCTGCAGCTGGTTGCCGAGCTCGAAGGCGCCCCACCCGAGGTGGATCTCGAGGATCTGACCGACGTTCATGCGGCTCGGCACGCCGAGCGGGTTCAGCACGAGATCGACCGGCCTGCCGTCCTGCAGATACGGCATGTCCTCCTCGGGGAGGATGCGGCTGATGACGCCCTTGTTGCCGTGGCGGCCCGCCATCTTGTCGCCGACCTGGAGCTTGCGCTTGATGGCGATATAGACCTTCACCATCTTGATGACGCCCGGCGGCAGCTCATCGCCCTTGGAGAGGCGATCGATCTTGTCGCGGAAGTGCTCCTCGCGCGTGCGGACGAGCTCCTCGAGATCGCGCAGGATCTGCTGGACCCGCTCGGCGTCGTCGACGGGGATCTCCCCCCAGTACTTGCGGGGGATCTCGGCGAGCGAGGGCTCGTCGATGATGGCGCCCTTCTGGAAGAGCACCTTGCCCTTGTCGTCGACGAGCTTGCCCGTCGTCTCCTTGCCGAGGAGGAGCTCGCGGATGCGGCGGAAGAACGAGTCGCGGAGGATCTTGATCTCCTCGTCGCGCGTCCGCTCGATCCTGGCCCGCTCCTGATCCTCGATGTCCCGCGCGCGGTCGTCCTTCTCCGTCCCCTTGCGCGAGAACACGCGGGCGTTGATGACGATCCCGCCGACGCCGGGCGGCACCTTGAGCGAGCTGTCGCGGACGTCGCCGGCCTTCTCACCGAAGATCGCCCGGAGCAGCTTCTCCTCGGGGGAGAGCTGGGTCTCGCCCTTCGGCGTGATCTTGCCGACAAGGATGTCGCCCGGCCGCACCTCGGCCCCGATGCGCACGATGCCGGAGTCGTCGAGGTCCTTGAGCGCCTCCTCGCCGACGTTCGGGATGTCGCGGGTAATCTCCTCCTTGCCGAGCTTCGTGTCGCGGGCGACGCACTCGAACTCCTCGATGTGGATCGAGGTGAACACGTCGTCCTTGGCGATGCGCTCGGAGACAAGGATCGAGTCCTCGAAGTTGTAGCCCTGCCACGGCATGAACGCGACGAGCACGTTCTGGCCGAGCGCGAGCTCGCCCATGTCCGTCGACGGGCCGTCGGCGAGCACGTCGCCCTTCTTCACCACCTCGCCCGTCCTGACGACCGGCTTCTGCGTGTAGCAGGTCGACTGGTTCGAGCGCTGGAACTTCATGAGGTGGTAGATATCGGGCACCTCGGCGCCCTCGCCCTCGGCGCGGACGACGATGCGCGTCGCGTCGACGCTCTCGACGACCCCGGGGCGCCGCGCGATGACGCAGACGCCGGAGTCGCGGGCGAGCCGCTCCTCCATGCCGGTGCCGACGAGGGGCGCGTGCGACTGCACGAGGGGCACGGCCTGACGCTGCATGTTGGCGCCCATGAGCGCGCGGTTCGCGTCGTCGTGCTCGAGGAACGGCACGAGCGCGGCGGCGACCGACACCATCTGGTTCGGCGCGACGTCCATCAGCTCGACCATCTCGGGCGTGACGATCTTGAACTCGCCGTTGTAGCGGGCCGAGACCAGCGACTCCTTGAAGCGACCGCCCTCGTCGAGGTTCACGGTCGCCTGCGCGATGTACTTGCCCTCCTCTTCGAGCGCGGAGAGCCAGATCACGTCCTCGGTCACCCGGCCGTTCTCGACCTTCCGGTACGGCGTCTCGACGAACCCGAACTCGTTCACGCGGGCGAAGGTCGACAGCGAGGCGATGAGGCCGATGTTCGGCCCTTCCGGCGTCTCGATCGGGCAGATACGGCCGTAGTGGGTCGCGTGGACGTCGCGCACCTCGAACCCGGCCCGCTCGCGGGTCAGGCCGCCCGGGCCGAGCGCCGAGAGGCGGCGCTTGTGGGTGACCTCCGAGAGCGGGTTGGTCTGGTCCATGAACTGCGAGAGCTGGGAGCTCCCGAAGTACTCCTTCACGACCGCGCTGACCGGCTTCGCGTTGATCAGATCGTGGGGCATGAGCGTGTCGATCTCCTGCGACATGCTCATGCGCTCCTTGATCGCGCGCTCCATGCGGACGAGGCCGATGCGGTACTGGTTCTCCATCAGCTCGCCGACCGCGCGCACGCGGCGGTTGCCGAGGTGGTCGATGTCGTCGACCGAGCCGCGCCCGTTCTTGAGCTCGATCAGGTGGCGCACGGTCTCCAGGATGTCCTGGGGCGTGAGCACCGTGAGATCGAGACCCGGCCGCTCGTCCTCGGGGACATCCCGGTAGAACTTGTAGTTCAGCTTCAGCCGGCCGACCTTCGACAGGTCATAGCGCTCGGCGTTGAAGAACAGGTTGTGGAACAGGGTCTTGGCGGTCTCGAGCGTCGGCGGATCGCCCGGCCGCAGCCGCCGGTAGATCTCCAGGATCGAGTCCTCCATCGTCTTCACCTTGTCGGTGAGCAGCGTGTCGCGGAGGTACGAGCCGACGTTCAGGCCGTCGATGAAGAGGATGCGGAACTGCTCGATGTTCGCGTCGCGCAGCCGCTCGAGCTTCGCCTCGGTGAGCTCCTCGTTCACCTCGACCACGACCTCGCCGGTCTCCGGGTCGACGATGTCGTGCGCCGCGACCTTCCCGACGAGCTCCTCCGGCTCGAGGCTGAGCCGCTCGAGCTTCGCCTCCTTCATCTTCCGGATGGCAGCGCGGGTGAACTTGGTGTTCTTCTTGACGATGACGTCGTTGCCGATCTTGATGTCGCGCGTCGTCCGCTGACCGGCGAGGAGATCGTACTCGATGCTCTTCGCGTACTTCCCACCCTTCTCGAGGTACACGGTCTCGGTCGAGTAGAAGTAGTTCAGCAGGTCCTGGGTCGAGTACCCGAGCGCGCGCAGGAGCACCGTGGCGTGCATCTTCCGCCGCCGATCGATGCGAACATAGATGATGTCCTTCGGGTCGAACTCGAAGTCGAGCCACGAGCCGCGGTACGGGATCACGCGCGCGGAGTAGAGCAGCTTGCCGCTGGAGTGCGTCTTGCCCTTGTCGTGATCGAAGAAGACGCCGGGGCTCCGGTGCAGCTGGCTGACGACGACGCGCTCGGTGCCGTTGATGATGAACGTGCCCGTCTCGGTCATCAGCGGGAGCTCGCCGAAGTAGACCTCCTGCTCCTTGATGTCGCGCACGATCCGCTCCCCGCCGTCGCGGGTGTCGTAGATCATCAGCTGGTTCGTGACCTTGATCGGCGCCGAGTAGGTCATGCCGCGCTGGCGGCACTCATCGACGTCGTACTTCGGCGGCTCGAGGTTGTACGAGACGAAGACGAGCTCGCTCGTGCCGTTGAAGTCTTTGATCGGGAAGACCGAGCGGAACACCGCCTGCAGCCCGACCTCCTCCCGCTCGTTCGGCGGAACGCTCATCTGGAGGAATTTGTCGTAGCTCGACTTCTGGATGTCGATCAGGTTGGGGACGTCGATGATGCGACGAACGCGACCCAGGTTCTTACGGACGCGGAAGTTGGATTGGACGACCGACGGCATCGATTTCCTCCGGCTCACACGAGCCGTGCGGGGCGGGCGCACGGCTCGAACCGAGCAACGAACACGAAGCTACGCACGAATGGCGAGCGAGCGTCCCCAGGGAATGAGGACCCAAAACATCTTGGCTGTGGGGGCAGAGCGGACCGCGTGGCGACCCATTGAGCTCCGACGTTGGCCGAGGACCCGCACCCGCGGTCCTCTTCAGAGTTGACCGAGGACCCGTACTCGCGGTCCTCTTCAGCGTTGCGCGAGGGCCCGCATCCGCGGTCCCGTTCATCAGACAAAAGCGGGACGTGCGGCAGGGACGACCGCCCCTGCCGCCGTCCGCCGGCGGATCCCGATTTCCCTAGCAGGGAGCGGTGATCGTTACTTGAGCTCGACGGTAGCACCTGCCTCGACGAGCTTCTTCTTCATCTCCTCCGCGTCCGCCTTGGAAACCTGCTCCTTGACGGTCTTCGGCGCGGCCTCGACCAGGTCCTTCGCCTCCTTCAGGCCCAGACCGGTGATCTCGCGGATCGCCTTGATGACGCCGATCTTGTTGCTGCCGGCGTTCGCAAGGATGACGTCGAACTCGGTCTGCTCCGGGGCCTTCTCGGCCGGAGCGGCGCCGGCCGCGGGGCCGGCGGCGACGGCCACGGCCGCGGGGGCAGCCTTGACGCCCCACTTGTTCTCGAGGTCCTTGATGAGCTCGGCGATCTGGATGACAGGGAGGTTGGAGAGGTAATCGACGACCTGCTCGCGCGTGATCTCAGCCATTGCAAGACTCCTTCAAACTCTTCTGCGCGCCCCGGGGAGGGGGCCATGTAAACCAAAACCAGACGGGCGCAAGGCCCAATTGATACGAAAGCACCCTCTCAGGCCTGCTTGCCCGCTTCCTCTTCCTTCGCCTTCAAGAGATAAGCGAAATTCTGGAGAGGCGCGTTGAGCTGCTGCACGAACTGCTGGAGCGGCGCCTGCAGCGTCGCGAGCAGCGTGGCACGAAGCTCATCCTTGCCGGGCATCGTCGCGAGCTGCGTCTCGACGGCGTCGCCCGAGAGGATCTGCCCCTCGATGAGCCCCGCCTTGATCTGCAGCTTCTGGTTGTCCTTGCGGAACGCCTTGACGACCTTGGCTGCCGCGCTCGGATCCTCGTAGCTCCAGGCCACGCCGGTCATGCCGGTCAGGCTCTTCGAGAGGGTCTTCGCCCAGGGGTGCTCCTTGATGGCGTGGCGGACGAGCGTGTTCTTCACGACCCGGTACTCCACGCCGGACTTCCGGAACTCATCGCGAAGCTTGGTGACCGCCTCGACGTTCATCCCCTTGAAGTCCAGGAAGACCGCGGAAGACATCCGCTCGAACTTCTGCCGGACGGAGCCGATCAGCACTTCCTTCTGGGACCGTTCCATGGGCTACGCCTCCTCCGTCTTGCCGATGAAGTGGACCGGGTCGATACGAACCCCGGGGCCCATCGTGGAAGACAGCGTGATGCTCCGGAGGTAGATGCCCTTGGCCGTCGCCGGCTTGGCCCGGACGAGCGCCTGGATCAGCGCGTCCGCGTTCACGTGGAGCGCGTTCTCCGCGAAGGAGACCTTGCCGATCCGCGCGTGCACGATGCCCGCCTTCTCGACGCGGTACTCCACCTTGCCGGCCTTCGCCTCCGAGACGGCCGTCTTCACGTCGAACGTCACGGTCCCGACCTTCGGGTTCGGCATCAGGCCGCGCGGACCGAGGATACGGCCGAGCTTGCCCACCAGACCCATCATGTCGGGCGTGGCGATCACGCGATCGAAGTCCATGAAGCCTTCCTGGACCTTGTTCACGAGATCTGCCTCGCCGACGAAGTCGGCGCCGGCCGCCTCGGCCTCCTTGGCCTTCTCACCCTTGGCGAAGACCAGGACCCGGAGCGACTGCCCCGTCCCGTGCGGCAGCACGACGGCGCCGCGGACCATCTGGTCTGCGTGCCGCGGGTTGACGCCCAGCCGGACCGCGAGGTCCACCGTCTCGTCGAACTTGGCGGGCGCCGCTTGCTTCACGAGCGCGCACGCCTCCTGCAATGTGTACTTTCGCGCGCGGTCGACGACTGCCCGCGCAGCGACTTTCTTCTTGGCGACTTTCGGCACATGCCCTCCTTCTTAACGGCTCTCGCCTCCCACGGTGCGCCTAAACTACCGTGGTAAGTCTTGCTTCTGGCCCGCCGGGCGCCCCTCGGAGCGCCAGCGCGGCGGGGGCGCATCCCCGACGGCGGGGAGCGCGACCACCTCAGTCGACGACGTCGATGCCCATCGAGCGCGCCGTGCCCGCCATGCTGCGCATCGCGGACTCGAGGTTGGTCGTGTTCATGTCCTGCATCTTGAGCTGGGCAAGCTCCTGCAGCTGCTTCTGCGTGACCTTGCCCACCTTGACCTTGTTGGGCTCCTTGGAGCCCGCGCCCGGCTTCTTCTTCGTCTCGAGCCCCGCCGCCTTCTTGAGGAGCACGGAGGCCGGCGGCGTCTTCATGATGAACGTGAACGAGCGGTCCGAGTAGACCGTGATCACCACCGGGATGATCATGTCCCCCTGCGCCGCCGTCCGCGAGTTGAAGTCCTTGCAGAACGCCATGATGTTGACGCCGTGCTGGCCGAGCGCCGGACCGACGGGGGGCGACGGGTTGGCCTTGCCCGCCGGAAGCTGCAGCTTCACGTACCCTGTGACTTTCTTCGCCATGATGAATCTCGCACCCTATCGAACCGCCGCCCGACGGGCGGTCTACTATTCAGAGAAACAGCGAAGCACCGCGGAGGCGCGGTGCTCGCCCGCAGGTTTGCAGCCGTCCGTTCCGGCTAGCGCTTCTCCACGGCTGAGAAGTCGAGCTCCACGCTGGTGGGTCGGCCGAAGATGCTGACCTTCACCTTGAGCTTCTGCTTGTCCATCTTCACGTCGTCGACCGTGCCGGTGAAGTTCGCGAAGGCGCCATCGAGGACCCGCACCTCCTCACCCACCTCGAACGTGAGCCGCGGCTTCGGCTTGACCGCCCCTTCGACGATCCCCCGCCGGAGATTGTCGATCTGAACGATCGGGACCTCCTGCGGCGTCTGGTTGCCGATGAAGCCGGTGACCTTGGGGGTGTCCTTGACCAGGTGCCAGACCTGCTCGTTCATCTCCATCTCCACGAAGATGTAGCCGGGCAGGCTGAGCTTCTGACGCACGCGGGTCTTACCGCCGGGACGGTTCTCCGTGACCGTCTCGCTCGGGATGAGGATCTCGCCGAATCGATCTTCCAGGCTGTACTGCTTCACGCGCTGCTGGAGCGCGTCGCGCACCTTCGCCTCGTATCCCGAGTAGGTATGGATGACGTACCACTTCTTGGCCATGGCGCTTGATTCCCTCAGGATCTCCCTGCTTCAGCTTCCATCGCCGTAAACGATGTTGGTCACGAATGCCCAGAAGCGGTCGAGCAGCGCCAGGTAGAGGGTCGCCACGGTGGTCGTCGCGATGACGACGAACGTCGCATTCGTCACCTCTTTCTTGGTCGGCCACTTCACCTTCGCCAGCTCGGCGGCGACCTCGTCGCTCCAGGCGCGGAGCTCGGCGTTGCGGAACGCGCGCAACACGACGACCAGCGCGACGACGCCGCCGGCGATCATGCCGTACGTCGTCTTGTCGTCGTCACCCACCGCGGAGAGCGCCGGAAGCGTCCGGCTGAACCAGTCCTTGTTGGCCAGGGTCGCCCAGACGCCATGGACGACCTTGCCAAGCAGGTAGGCGAGCAGCATCCCCGCGGCGAAGAAGCCGGCGAGCACATAGCGCTCCGAGCCGAGCTGAGCAGCCGCGACCTCTCCGTCCTCGGCCTCATCGGCCTCGTTCGACTCATCGGCCCGCGGCGCCTCGGCGTCCTTCGCGTCAGCAGCCCCCGTCCTCTCGCTCTGCGCCACGAGGGACGAGTCCTCGGCGGGCGAGCTCGGTCCGGATTCTTCCGGCTCCTCGTCCTCCGCGACCTTCGGCGGCTGCTTGTCTTTTTGACCCTTCGCCATAACAACACCAAACGCGCCGACCCGCGGCAGACAGAGGCCTGCTCGGTGGGGATCCAAGGGCGGCCATGAGGCACCCACATCCCCCGGCAGGGGCAGAGAGGCTCGAACTCCCGACCTGCGGATTTGGAATCCGCTGCTCTACCAACTGAGCTATACCCCTAGAATCGCTGCGCCTTCCTGAGCACCCGTTCACTTCGTCTCGTCGTGAACCGTGTGCTTCTTGCACTGCTTGCAGAACTTCTTGAGCGACACCACCTGGTCCGGCGCCTTCGTGGTCTTGTAGTTCCGCGACTTGCACTCGCGGCAGGCCAGTGAGACGGCGATGCGCGCCGCACGCCACCCACCGGCCTGCTCGCCCACGTCGGCCTCCTACGCGAGGATCTTGGTGACGACGCCGGCGCCCACCGTCTTGCCGCCCTCGCGGATGGCGAAGCGCATCTGCTCCTCCAGCGCGACCGGCGCGATGAGCTCGATCGTCATCGTGATGTTGTCGCCCGGCATCACCATCTTCACCCCCTCGGGGAGGTTCACCGTGCCGGTCACGTCCGTCGTCCGGATGTAGAACTGCGGCCGGTAGTTGGTGAAGAACGGCGTGTGGCGCCCGCCCTCCTCCTTCTTGAGGACGTACACCTCACCGGTGAACTTCGTGTGCGGCGTGATCGACCCAGGCTTCGCCAGCACCTGGCCGCGCTCGATCTCTTCCTTCTCCACGCCGCGGAGCAGACACCCGACGTTGTCGCCCGCCTGCCCCTGATCGAGCAGCTTGCGGAACATCTCGACGCCGGTCACGACCGACTTCTTCGTGTCCTTGAAGCCGATGATCTGCACCTCGTCGCCGACCTTGATGATGCCGCGCTCGATGCGGCCCGTGGCCACCGTGCCGCGGCCCTTGATCGAGAACACGTCCTCGATGGCCATCAGGAACGGCTTGTCGATGTCGCGCACCGGCTCGGGGATGTAGCTGTCCAGCGCGCTGAGCAGCTGCTGGATCGTCTCCTCCCACTTCGGGTCGCCCTGCAGGGCGGGCAGCGACGCGCCACGGACCACCGGCGCGTTGTCGCCGTCGAACTTGTACTTCGACAGCAGCTCGCGGACCTCCATCTCGACCAGGTCGAGCATCTCCGGGTCGTCCACCGCGTCGCACTTGTTGAGGAACACGACGATGTGGTTCAGGCCGACCTGCCGGGCGAGCAGCACGTGCTCGCGCGTCTGCGGCATCACGCTGTCGAGCGACGACACGACGAGGATCGCCCCGTCCATCTGCGCCGCGCCGGTGATCATGTTCTTGATGTAGTCGGCGTGCCCGGGGCAGTCGACGTGCGCGTAGTGGCGGTTCGCCGACTCGTACTCGACGTGCGCCGCCGCGATGGTCACCGTCTTGGTCTCGTCACGGACCGTCCCGCCCTTCGCGATGTCGGCGTACGAGATCGCCTTCGCCAGGTTGCGCTTCGACTGCACCTTGACGAGCGCCGCCGTGAGCGTGGTCTTGCCGTGGTCGATGTGGCCGATGGTGCCCACGTTCACGTGCGGCTTCGTACGAGTGAATTTCTCCTTGGCCATCGAGATGTCTCCTGCCGAAATGAAGTTCGCGACTGCGTTTCGCTGTCCTCGCTGGAGCCCACCATCGGGATTGAACCGACGACCTCGTCCTTACCAAGGACGTGCTCTGCCAACTGAGCTAGGTGGGCAAACGACCGACCACGGAGCGGGCGACCGGGTTCGAACCGGCGACGTTCAGCTTGGAAGGCTGACGCTCTACCAACTGAGCTACGCCCGCGGGCTTCCGTCGGGAGTGACCCCAGCGGATCTGTATCCTGGTCGGACCGCCTTCGGAGCGTAAAGACGCCCCGGTGGAGGGTGATGGATTCGAACCATCGTAGGCATTGCCGGCAGATTTACAGTCTGCTCCCTTTGGCCGCTCGGGCAACCCTCCAGATTTTCTCTATTTATTAGATTTTGCCGTCTTTGTCTCTGCCGCGACCTCCCGAACCATCGACCTGTTGCCTTGCATCGGAGCTGACGAGGGGACTTGAACCCCTAACCCCCTGCTTACAAGGCAGGTGCTCTACCGATTGAGCTACGCCAGCGGCATCCACCCGCTGCCCGTCCCCGGGCTCCGGGAAACGTGCGTGCTGACCTAGCGAAATGTCCCAAGACCGATCACTTCTGTGCGAGCAATCAACTCCCGGCCCTGCTGGACCGCCACCTGCACGGTTCGGAGTGCCCCGACCGGGCTGGACCGCAGCGAGGTGAAGCAGTTGGTGCCGCTCACGTCGCTCCGAAGGTAGACGAGTCCCGCGAAGGGAGGAGGCTCTTAGCCCCCTGCAAGAGACGTGTCAAGCGGTGTGCATCGTTTTCGTCCGTTTCGCTGGAATCGGCTTCGAGAGCGCGGGGCTGGCCGCGCCGTCGAGGTGGGCGGTCCAGAGCACCGGCGTCCTCCGGCGGCGCCGATCTCGCTCGAGCGCTCCCGGTTTTCAAGTGCGGACGTCGAGGAGCACGCTCCCGCGGCGCGCGGAGCGCAGCGGCGCGGCCCGCGCGGGGTCGCCCGGGCAGCGTTCCCCACGCCGAACGCCACGCGCAGCGACGACGCGGCGCGGGCGAGCAGCTGCGTGAGCGCGAACGCAAGCGAACGAGGACGACGACGACGACGAGGAAGCGCGCTGGCGGCGGCTCGGGCCGGCGAGAGGTCCCTTGCGCTCCGCTCGCGGCTGCTGCGATCCTGCCCGGCGCACGTTCGCTCGGGCGCGCCGCGGAGCGGCCCGAGGCGACGATCGCGTTCCGTCACGCTTCGGGGGTAGAGGTTCGATCGCATGGAATGTCCCGCTTGCCATCAGCCAAACATCGATGGGGCGCGCTTCTGCGCCACGTGCGGCGCGCTCCTCCCTGTCGCGCCGGTGGAGGCAGACCCGCTCATCGGCGCGATCGTCGGCGGCCGGTTCCGCATCATCGGCGTGCTCGGCGAGGGCGGGATGGGCCGCGTCTACAACGGCGAGCAGCCGATGGGGACGTCGGTGCGGAAGGTCGCCATCAAGACGCTCCTCTCGCAGCACGCGAAGGATCCGCAGGTGGTCGCGCGCTTCATGCGGGAGTGCGGCACGGTCAGCGAGCTCGAGCACCCGAACACCATCAAGGTCTACGACTTCGGGCAGACGAACACCGGGGAGCTCTACATCGCGATGGAGCTCCTCAACGGACAGTCGCTGGAGACGGCGCTCGAGCGGGGCGGCGCGCTCTCTCCAGAGCGTGTCGATCGCATCATCGCGCAGACGTGCGGGTCGCTCCAGGAGGCCCACGAGAAGGGGATCGTCCACCGCGACCTGAAGCCCGCCAACATCTTCTTGACCAAGCGCGCCGGCGAGGAGGACTACGTCAAGGTCCTCGACTTCGGCATCGCGAAGCGCGACGAGCGCAGCGCCAAGGCCGAGCAGAAGCTGACCCAGCAGGGGACGGTGCTCGGGACCCCGCCGTACATGAGCCCCGAGCAGTTCACGGGGACCGAGCTTGACGCGCGGAGCGACATCTACTCGCTCGGCGTGCTGACCTACGAGATGCTCACCGGGCGCCTGCCGTTCGACGCCGACACGCCATGGGCGTGGGCGACGCAGCACATGACGGCGCAGCCGTTCCCGTTCGAGGCGGTGCCGATGGGCGCCGCGGCCCCGCCGAAGATGAAGGCGGCCGTCATGAGGGCCCTCAGCAAGAGGCGCGAGGACCGGCAGCAGTCGGCGCGGGAGTTCTACGAGGATCTCACGATCGGCGCGGGCGCCCGCCTCTCGGTGCTCGCGGCGGCGCCCCGCACGCTCGTCGGGAGCGACGCGCCGACCAGCGGGACGGCGCTCATGCCGTCGCGCTCGGGTCAGACGCAGCTCGGGGAGCCGCTGTTCGTCGCGGGGCCGCCCACGGGATCGGGACCGGTGAGGACCGTCGTCAACCATCAGGCCCATCAGGCCCATCAGGCCGCGACGGTCATGGATCAGGCTGTCGTCCCGGCGCACCCGGCCGTGCCCACGGGCAGCGGCCAGGTGTTCCCCGCGCCGCCGCCGGCCCCGCAGAAGAGCAAGGCAGCTCCGATCCTCGCCGCGGTCGCGGCCGTCGCGGTGCTCGGCGTCGTGGGCGTCGTCATGATGACGAAGGGGAGCGGCGGGAGCACGACCGAGGAGAGCACGTCGACCGCGATCCCGCTGCCCACGGGCGCGCCGTCGGTCACCGTGGCGTCGGATCCCGTGGGCACGCCCACGAGCACGCCCACCACCACCCCGGAGCCTACGCCGCCCGAGCCCAACGGCCCGGACAAGACGGCTCCCGACACCCCGAAGCACACGTCGACCCCGACGACCCCGGCCGCGACCACCGGGCCCAAGGCCCCGCCGCCTGGCAACGAGAAGGCGGAGCAGGAGTGCAGGGCCGCGATCAACCTGGCGAACGGCGGCAACACGGATCTCGCGGTGAAGCGCTTCGCGGCCTGCGATGGCCCCAAGAAGGCCGAGGCGAGAGCCGCTATCAGCGGTAGCGCCAAGCGCGCGGTCGCGTCCAAGGGGTGCGCGGCGAAGTCCCACGCCTTGGCCGCCGCGCGGATCGGGGCAGGCGAGGCGATGTCCCAGCTGCCAGCGCAATGTCGGTGAAGGACGTGGGCCGGATCGAGCACAACGCCCAGAGGGTCCGGGCTGTTCCAGGCTTGCCTTGACGCCCGATTTTGAGCGGTGCTAGATCCTGCCCCGACAGTTCTGAAAGTTCAGTGCACGCCGCGCCCTGGCTTTGCTTGGTCGGCGCTTGACTTTGGAACATGGGGGAGAAGGTCGCTCACGGGAAATGGGCAGTAAGATTCGTTTGGTCGCGCCTCGAATGAGCTGGCGCGACATATGTCGATCTGAACAGTTCGCTGGGCGATGGATCGCCCTTGACAATGTTAGATACGTTCAAGGCGGTTCCCAGCCGGCCGAAGCCGACGTTGTGGACGCCGACGATGACCTGGCCGACTTATGCGCGAGGATGCGCGAGGCCGACCGCACGGCGTGTGCGATCCTCTTCGTCGAGGACGACGCCGGAGTACCTGCGCGGGTCCAGCGGCTGCCGCAGCTTTGGCGCCGCGTCGCACATCACTGATCCGCCGGAACATCCTCATCCGCCCAGCCCAACCGTCTGACGCGGCGAGCGCCCTCGGGAACGTCTCAGCCAGAGCGGGGCGCGGTTTCGTGAGATACGGGCTCAGCCGTTAGGCAGGCGAGCGAGGCGTACGAAAGTACGCCGCAGCGAGCCGAACCACGCGGATGAGCCCGTAGCGCACGAAGATGCATCCCGCTCTAACCGAGCTTGGCTCGGAGAGCTCATGCTCCTGGCGCTTGCCGCGCCGAACGCTGCTCGCGCGTCGATCGCTGCCTTGGGATGTCGCGTCCGCGCTGCTGCCAGCCGATCTCAGGCTACTTGAGGATCGGCTTCAGCAGGGTCTTGCCGTCCTTGACGACGACATCGTAGTCGACGGACTTGGCCGGGTTCGTCGCACGCAGCTTCGCGGCCTGCGCGCGGAGGCTCTCGGCCAAGCGCTCGTAGGTGACGCCGGCCGTCGACTCACGCGCGGCGCGCTTCGTCTCGACATACTTCGCGTAGATCTGACGCAGCCGCTGCTCCGGGAGCTCGTCGTCGCGCGCGGCAGATCGCTGCGGGGGCGGCCCGGGTCGCGCGCGCACCGCGGTGTCGAGGCCGGCGCGCGCGGCCTCCGGGGGGCGCGACGGCGTCCGCGGCGCCGGGCTCCGAGCGCCGCTCGCCGCGCCGGCCTCCGCGGCAGGCGGCGCGGTGGAGCGACGGCGCCGGGCCGACGGCGGGCGCTCCGAGTGCAGGCGCTCCTGCCGCCTCGCTCCCGCGCCCTTCGCCTCGCCCGTCGCGGCAGCGACCGCTGAGGCTTCGGCCGGAGGGCCGGGAGAAGGCTTGACGGGAACCGGGGGCGGCGGTCGCTTCGGAGCGGGCGGAGGCTCGGGCGCGACGTCTGTCAATGCGTCCGGAGGTCCGGCCGCGGCCTTCGCCGCGTCGCCGGTCTTGGTGCGCTGAGCGCGCATCTCCGCCGCGAGCTCGGCGAGCCGCTGGCGGCTGTTCCCGCCCGCCGCGGGCTGGGCCTTCTCGACGGCAGGGCGCGCCGAGGTCTTCGCGCCCGCCAGCGAGGCCTCGACCGGCTTCGCCTCTGCCGGCTTGATCTCCGCCGGCTTCTGCTGCGGCCTGGTCAGACCGAGCCCCCGGGGCAGCCCTCCGAGCGGAGCGGGCTTCACGGCCGCGGCGGCCTGCGGCATGGCAGGCGGCGCGAGCGCGGGGCGCACCGGCGAGCTGGCGGGCGCCGCGCTCGCCGCCTCCGGCGCGGTCAGCGGCGCGACCGCGGCGCGAGGCGCGGCCTCCTCGGCGGCCAGCGCGGCCAGCGATCGCTTCCCCAAGAGCGACGCGGCGGGCAAAGGAGGGGGCGCCAGCGTGACCGCCTCGTCGTCGACGTCGATCTCGTCGTGATCGCCGCCGTCATCGGCGCGGTGGACCGGCTCGCGCGCCGTCTCCTGCTGCTCGGCGAGCTCCGCGTAGCGCTCCGCCCGCTTGCGGCCGACGATCGTGAGCGCCTCCTTCGCGCCGACCCGCTTCGCTGCGCGGATGACGTCGCGGCGGTACGTGCCGTTCTCGATCTCGCGCGAGATGCGGCCCCAGTACTGCTGGAACGTGTTGTAGCGCTGGATGAGCATCTGGAACTTGAACCGGAGCCCGGTGTTCCTGATCTGCTCCCGCCGCATCACCCAGATGCGACGCTCGACGTCCTTGCGCGGGATGAGCGGCTCCAGCCGCTCGATCCCCATGAAATACTGCTCGTAGAGCGCGCGCAGCCGCTCGATGCGCGTCTCCAGCTCCTCGAGCTCCCGCTCGACCTCACCCGATTCCATCGCGGCTACAGGGGCGTGATGCGCAGGTTGTCGAAGCAGACCGGCGCATCCCATGCGTTGAAGCCCATGTGCTCGTGCCCTGGACCGGAGAGCGGAGCAGGGTCGCTGAGCTCCAGATACTCGACGTCGTTCACCGACCAGGAGAGGGTCCTGCCGTCACGACGCTCTATCCGGAAGCGATACGGTTGCCCCGGCGCGACCGGGCGCGCTCGGTCGTCGTCGCTGTCTGGATCCACGTCGATCTCCAGCCGATCGGCGCCATGCTCGTCGAGGCGCGCGAGCACGTGCTTGGTGTTCTTCCATCCTCCGAGGATCACGAGGTAGCTCGTCGCGTTCGTGTAGCTCGCCGCCGTCGCCCCGCTCCGACCGTCTCCCCAGAGCTCGGCCTTGAGATCGCCGTCCGGGGCCTCGGCGATGGCCTCGAACTCGATCCGGGCGTTCTCCGGCAGCGGCCGATTCAACCACACGCCGCGGTTCCTCGCGGCGCGCACGCAGAGCTGCCCCTCGTCGATCGCCCACTTGGAGCTCAGGGCGTTCCAGTCGGGGCCGAGCGCCGACCGGTTGAAGTCGTCCTCGAACACGCCCGTCCCCTGCGCTCCCTGAGCTGCACCCGCGGTCGAGGAGACCGACGGCGCGACCGTCCCGGCCGGCCGCGCGCTCGCGTCCCCCGTGGCCGGCCCTTCGGGAACACACGCCGCGCTCACGAGCAGTCCAGGCACTGCGAAGACCCCGACGGTGGCACGGCCAGAGAGCACGGAATCGATGCTAGCAGCGGCGCGCGCGGACTTCGAGGGTCGCTTCGCGGGCGCCGTCGACAGGATGGGGAGAGCGCCGCGCTTCGCTGATGGCCCGGGCACATCGAGATCGCCCGACGCGGTTGGACCAGCGTCAGCGAGCGCCTTGGCTCGCTGCGTCATGCGCGAGAGACGATGCTTGATGGTCCCCAAGCCCAGGCGTAAGGAGAGGCGCCATGCATCCCATCCTGTTCCGCGTCCCGCTGCCCGCCTGGACCGTGCCCCTGCTCTGGGTCTTCCTGATCGCTGCGGGCATCGCTTTCGCGGGCGCGATCGGGCTGCTCATCGCGAAGAACAAACCAGGCGCGACGACCGCGGGCATCGCAGGCGTCGCGCTCGCCGCGATCGCCTCCCAGGTCAAGGAGCAGACCTACACCCTGGGTCCGCTGCCCATCTACAGCTACGGTGTCATGCTCGGGCTCTCGCTCGTGGTCGGCTGGTACCTGACGCTCGGGCTCGCGGAGCGCGACGGCCTGCCGAAGGAGACGATGGCCAACTGCTACGTCGTCACCGCCCTCGCCGCGGTCGTCGGGTCGCGCGTGCTCTACATCCTCACGAACCTCGACGAGTTCGACTCGTTCGGCGCGATGTTCGACATCCGACGCGGCGGGCTCGTGGCGTACGGCGGCTTCCTGGGCGGCTTCCTGGGCTCGTACCTGTTCCTGCGCTCCCATCGCATCCCGCTGCTCCCCTGGGCCGACGTCGCCGTCCCGAGCCTCGCCTCGGGCCTGATGATCACGCGCATCGGGTGCTACCTCTTCGGCTGCGATTTCGGCCGTCCGCTCGGCGAGACGGCGCCCGCCTGGCTGAAGAAGCTCGGCACGTTCCCGCGCTGGGCCGAGGGCACGCTGGACCACGGCAGCGGGTCCCCCGCGTGGGTGCAGCACGTCAAGGAGCGCGGGCTGGATCCGACCGCCGAGGCGTCGCTCGCCGTGCACCCGACGCAGATCTACGAGTCGCTCGTCGGCGCAGGGCTGCTCGCGCTCCTGCTCCTCGCGCGCCGACGGCAGAAGTTCCGTGGCGAGATCTTCCTCATCTTCACGTTCTCCTACGGCGTCTGCCGCTACCTGCTCGAGCTCCTCCGCGACGACGCGGAGCGCGGCTCGATCCCGCCGACGCTCCCGGAGCACGTGTTGCTCCCCGCCGGCCTCGTGATCTTCGCCGTGGGGTACACGATCGGGTTCTCCCACCTCCTCCGCGACAACGTGGTGCGCAAGGTGACGCAGGTGCTCTCCTTCGTTCCCGCGGTCGCCCTGTACCTGGCCCTCAGGCCCGAGACGTTCGCCGCCTCGGCGACCCTCCAGTACTCGACCTCCCAGGCCGTCGCGCTGGCGACCGGGATCGCCGCGTCGATCGCGTTCGCGGTCTATTACAAGGCCGCCCTGGCCCACCCGGAGCAGGCGATGGCGCTCAGCCTCCCGGAGAGCCCCGCCGCGGCCGCCGACAGGCAAGCAGACGGGGACGACGACGAGGACCAGGACGACGAGGACGAGGACGACACGCCGAGAAAGAAGCCGAGCGCGCCGTCGAAGGCCGGCGCCAGGCGCAGCAGCGCGAAGGACGAGGGCCGGGCGACGGCCCGCGAACACGGCGCCGCCGAGGCGCCCGACACCACCGGAGAGGCATAGACCGTGAAGATCGCATTCGGAGAGGGCAAGCTCGTGCCGGCTGTCGTGCAGGATCGGCTGACCGGGCAGGTCCGGATGCTCGCGTACATGACGCGGGAGTCGCTCGCCAGGACGCTCGAGACGGGGCGCGCCACCTTCTTCAGCCGATCGCGCGGCGAGCTGTGGGAGAAGGGGGCGACGAGCGGCAATACGCTCGCGGTGACGAGCATCCACGCCGACTGCGACGGGGATGCGCTCCTGATCCTCGCGGAGCCCCGCGGCCCGACGTGCCACACGGGGAGCGCGAGCTGCTTCTTCCGGCAGGTCGATGCCCGCGGCGACGGGGAGCCCGAGGCCGCCGACGAGGGGCAGGACGCGTCCGCGCTGCTCGAGGCCCTCGAGCGCGAGATCGAGACGCGCAAGGCGTCGTCGGCGACGAAGAGCTACACCCGGAAGCTGCTCGACGGAGGCGCGCCGCTCATCGGCGCAAAGCTCCGCGAGGAGGCCGGCGAGCTGGCCCAGGCGATCGCCGGAGAGAGCGACGAGCGCGTCGCGTCCGAAGCGGCGGACGTCATCTACCACCTGCTGGTCGGCCTCGCGTCGCGCGGCGTCCCGCTGCGCGCGGTGCTCTCGGCGCTCGCGTCACGCATGGGCACGAGCGGCCTCGTCGAGAAGGCGTCGCGGGCACCGAAGGACAGCGCCGGAAAGCCGTGACGCGCCGAGAGCCGCTGCCTCGATGTGGCGGCGGCTCGCTGTTCGTATGCCGAAGCGCTGCGCTGCCAGCAGCCGCATGGCCCGTTGTAGACGGACGAGATTTCGCCGCCGCAACACGCTTCTGGCGCCGCCGCAGCTGCGCGCCGGGCCGTGCCCTCCGCGAGGGCAGCGCATGGGCTATTCTGGAGGGGTGAGCCCGTTCCGTGAGCCGCCCGGCGTCGAGCTCGGCCCGCTGGAGGTCGGCCTCGGGCGCGCGGCGCGGCGAGCCATGGTGGGCCTCATCCCGAGCGGAGGACGGCTCATCGCGCCGGATGGCTATGCGCGGACCCTCCACGGCGAAGGCGGCTCCTGGCGCGGCCGCTCGCACACCGCGGGCGCGCTGGGCTCCCTGGGGCTCTTGCTGGTGTCCGCCTGCGCCTTCATCGCGGCGACCGGCGGCTGGGAGCTGCACGGCCTCGAGGCCACGGCGGTGACGGTCGCGCTGGTGATCGCGGGCGGGGTGTCGCTGGCCGCGGTGCTGCGCGCCATCGATGCGCCGCGCGAACGCCTCACCGTGCACGGCGCGGTGGTCGGCAGGGCGGCGAGGCGCGCGCTCCGCAGGGCATGGCGCCTCGCGCGCCACGCGGCGCGCGCGCCGGAGCGGTTCGGTCCTCGCCGCGTCACCGCGCTGCGCAAGACGCTATCCATGCTCGCGGATCCGCTCATCGCCGACTGGATCCCCGCGGACGTGCGCGGCCGCGCGGAGCTCCTCCTCGCCCGCGCCATCGCCGCGAGCGTCGGCGCGCGCTGGGCGCGAGAGGCCAGCGTCCGGACCGAGGTCCGGGCGCTGCTGCTCGCCGCGGCCGATCACCTGATCGAGCCGACGCCGGCCCGGCTGGACCTGCTCGTGCTGGCAGAGCACACAGAGCCCGCCCCGACGCCCCGCGATGCTCGGTGGCCACAGCGCGTGAGCGCCGCAGCGCAGATCCGCCGCAGGGCGCCGTCGCGCCCTGTCCCCACCGACGCCGTCGCGGAGGACGCCGCGGCGGGGGTCGATCTCGACGCGACCGATTCCTCCGGCGAGGCGATCGATCGTGCTAGGGTGCGTGGCTGAAGGGCGCGTCGCCGACGCCTCGGCAGGCTCCGGCGGCGTTGCAGGAATCCTGTGAATCCACCTCGATTCCGGAGCTCTTCACGCTCCCGGGCCGTCCCCCTGCCCTCTGCGCTCGGCCGCGCCCACCTCGCGCTCTGGTGCGTGTTGCTCCTGGGGACGTGCCCGAGGCGCGCGCTCGGGCAGGGCGCGGAGGCCGCCGCCGGCGCAGGGCCCACGGCGCCGGAGCGAGCGCCGCACGCTGCCGCGTCCCCCCACGCGGCAGCGCTGTCGCCCGGCGCGGCGCTCCAGGAGAGACATCGCGTCCGGTACACCCTCGACGGCATCGAGATCCGAGGCAACGTGCGGACCGCCGCGCGCGTGATCCTCCGCTACGTGAGGTTCCGCGCGGGGGACCTGCTCGACGTCGAGGATCCGGAGATCGAGCTCACGCGCTACCGCCTCCTCGGGACCGGGTTCTTCGCCTCGGTCGGGTTCTCGCTCCGCAAGGGGGTCGAGCGCGGGAGCGCGACGCTCGTGATCGACGTCGTCGAGCGCAACACGTTCGTCGTGCAGGACCTCTGGCTCGGCATCGCGGCCGACGAGGACACAGCGGGCAACGCGAAGCCGCTCTCCGCGTTCACCGGCGTGCAGGTCGCCGAGACCAACCTCGCCGGGACAGGGATCACGCTCGGCGCCGGCGTCGGGCTCGCGGCGGACCAGCTCGCGCTGAGGACCCGCTTCGTCGACCCCGCGTTCGTGGGGACCCGCTGGTCGGCCACGGTGACGCTTCTCTACAACGACGCCCGTGACTTCTTCGGCAACCGGGCCGTCGTCTTCGAGTCCCCGTTGCTCGAGCAGCGCGAGGTGACGGGCTACGCCGTCGTCGCCTACAAGCGGTTCGGCGCGACGCTCGGCACAGGTCACGACGTCTCCTCCTCCTCGCGGCTGTCGCTCGATTACCACCTGGAGCAGATCGACGCGACGGTGCCCACGGTCGCCTCGCACATGCGCGGCAACAGCCGCGAGCCCATCGAGTTCGACATCCTGGGCGGCAAGACGGTGCTCTCGTCGCTGCACGCCGCGATCGATCACGACACGCGCGACGCGCCCTTCCTCGCGACGCAGGGCACGCTCGCCTCGGTCTCGGTCACGGTGGGCGTACCGCCGTTCGGCAGCGACTACGGCTACCAGAAGTTCGAGTTCGGCGCGCAGCGCTGGTTCCGCCTGCCGCTGCGGCACGTGCTCCGCGTCGAGGCGTTCGCCGGCGCGATCGCCGGGGACGCGCCTTTCTTCGAGAAATTCTACGTCGGCGATCTCACCGACCTCCTGCCGGATCGGCTGCTCGACCTCGCGCCCGATCGGAGGCAACCGCCGAACTTCCTCAGCACGGACATCATCGAGGTCCGGTACGGAGACTTCGCCGCGAAGCTCGAGGCGGAGTACCGGATCCCGGTCTACGCCGGCCGCGGCTCCATCTACGGCGTCGATCTCTTCGGCGCCGCGGGCCTGTACGGCCTCGCGACGCGCCGCGAGTTCACCGACGCGCCGACCGGATACGAGGGCTTCGCCCGCGTGCCCGTGGACATCACGTACAACCTCGGTCTGCGGGTCGACACCGCGGTCGGCGGCGTGACGCTCGCGTTCTCGAACCTGCTCGGGCTGATCCCGGCGCGGCGCGGTGAGCGGAAATGATCTGCTCCGACGCACCTCGCGGACCGAGGCGCGCGACGCACGGCGCGCGGCGCTCGGGCGGTGGCCGCCGCGCCTGGCACCTCCGAGACGCGCGGCGAGCGCTCGTGGCGCTCGGCCGCGGCGCGGCGCGCTGGCTCGGGATCGCGCTGCTCGCGACGCTCGCCCTCCGAGCGAGCTGGTCGATGGCCCAGGAGGGGCCTGGGCCCAAGGAGATCGCCGACGCGGACGCGCAGCAGGCGCTCGGCGCGCCGGCCGCGCTGCCCACCCGGGTGGCGAGCTTGACGCTGGACAAGACGATCGTGCAGCTCACCGTGGGTTTCCGCGACGTCGTCGACGGCGAGATCTCGAAGAAGCTGCTCAGCGGGCTCCCCACCGTCATCACGATGCGCGGCTACCTCTTCCACGAGAGCGGAGGCAACCCTGTCGCGCTCGCCGCGAAGAGCTGCCGGATCGTCTACGACCTCTGGGATGAGGTGTTCCGGATCCAGCTGATCCAGGCCGGAGGTCAGTCGAGCACGGTCGCGATCAACGTCGAGGGCGTGCTCCGCAACTGCGCCGAGGCCCGGCGGCTGCCGCTCGTGGAGCGGTCGCTCATCCGCGACGGCAGCCGCTATTTCGTCGCCGTGCTGGTCGAGGTGAACCCCATGAGCGCCGAGATGCTCGATCGCATCAAGCGGTGGGTGACCCGGCCGCCCGGCTCGACGGCGATCGGGCCGGGCGACTCGCTGTTCGGCTCTTTCGTCGGCCTTTTCGTGACGCGCATCGGCAACGCCGACCGGAGGCTCGCCTTCCGCACGCAGCCCTTTCTGCCGCCGGTGCCACCGCCCAGCCCGCCTCCGCCTCCCCAGAGGCCTCCCGGCCGCTGAGCCCCACACGCGGCGGCCTCGCTCGCCGTCACGCCCCTCGCCCGCCGGGCGGCGCGTCGGTCTACAATCGCCGCGCGGCCCCGCGTTCGTGGCCGCTCCATCCCCATGCGCCTCTTTCCCATCGCGCTCGCTCTCAACGGCCAGCGGGCCCTCGTCATCGGCGCGGACGGCGAGGCGCCCTACACGGTGGAGCGCCTCCTCTCGGCGGGCGCTCGAGTCTCCGTCGTCGCGCCAGGGCAGGTCGACGGGTCGATCGAGCGAGCCAGCCGGGAGGGGCGGCTCGATCTGCACCGGCGAGCGTTCGTGGAGGACGACCTCGCCGGTGCGGCGATCGTGTTCCTCGTGCCGGGCGACGAGGCGCTCTCGCGGCGCCTCCACCGAGAGCTCGCGGGCGCCGGGCGCCTCGTCTGCACCCTGGATCGCCCGGAGGTGTCGAACTTCGCCAATCCTTCGGTGGTCTCTGCGTCCGGACTGACGATGAGCTTCAGCAGCCATGGCGTCAGCCCCGGAACGATACGGCGCATCCGGGAGGACCTCGGCGCCCTCTTCTCGGATCCTCGGTTCGCCCGCTACATCGAGGCGCTGCGGCGGCTCCGCGAGAGCCTCCCTCGGGGCCCGGAGCGGGCGGCGCGCATGCGCCAGGCGACCCTGGGCTTCGGGCTGGAGGCAAGGCTTCGGTTCCCTGCATGGCTGGAGCGAGGCGACGAGCCTTGATGTCCGAGGAGGCCGCGCCGGAGCAGCGGGGGCGCGGGCCTCGGCGCGGACCTAGGCCAACACGCGCGCGCCCCCGGATGAACGCGAAACCCCTTGTGTAGAGCGGCCTTCAAGGCTTAAGTGGGCGCCCACGCGACACTATCCGCGGAGGAGGGCTTACGGTATGCGTTCACGATCGGGCCGGCTGACGATGTTGACCTCGGCGGCGATGGTCTCTGGGCTCCTGACGCTGACGAGCGTCAGTCCGGCATCTGCGCAGACGGATGCCAAGCCGGCAGCGCCCCCGGCGGGTAAGCCGGCCGCCCCGGCGGCGGCTCCTGCGAAGCCAGCCACATCCGCGGCGCAGGCGCCCACCACCGCTGCGACGCCGGCCGCGGCCGGCGCGACACCTCCCGCGGCCGGCGCGACGCCGCCCGCGGCCGGGACGCCCGCCGCGGCTCCCGCGAAGGCCGGGACGCCCGCGACGGCTGCCCCTGCGAAGGCCGGTGAGCCCGCGACGAAGGTGACCACCACCAAGCCGAAGAAGGCGCTGACCGAGAAGCAGAAGAAGGACGAGGCCAAGAAGCTCTACAAGGAGGCCGAGGCCAGGTTCGACAAGGGCGAGTTCGCCGTCGCGGCCGACCTGTATCGCCAGGCGGACGAGTACGTGCCCGGCGCCGCGCCGAAGTACAAGCTCGCCCTCTCGCTCGACAAGCAGGGCCTCGTCACCGAGGCCGTCGCGGCCTGGCAGGCGTTCCTCGATTCGAAGCCGGACGCCGAGAAGTTCAAGGAGAAGATCGCCGAGGGGCAGGCGCGCGTCGAGGCCCTGAAGAAGACGCCGGCGAAGGTGAAGGTCGCGACCGTCCCGGAGGCGCCGCCAGGCCTCAAGGTCGCGGTCGACGGCGTGGCCCAGACCGGCAAGGAGCTCTCGGTCCCGCCCGGCAAGCACACCCTCACCGTCTCCGCCGAAGGGTTCGCCGACGCGAGCCAGGAGCTCGATGTCACCTTCGCCGAGGCGCGCGAGGTCAACGTCACGCTGACGCCGCAGGCGCCGGCGCCGGTCGCTGCGGCGCCCGCGCAGCCCCCCGCCCCGCCGCCCGCCGAGGCGCCGCCCGCGCAGCCGCCGCCGCCGGCAGCGCCGATCGAGCCGCGCTCGCCGGTGCCGGCCTACGTCACCCTCGGGCTCGCCGGCGCCGGTGTGGTGGTCGGGACGATCTTCGGCATCCAGGCGCTCGGCGCGAAGAGCGACTTCGACGACGCCCCGACGACCAAGACAGCGGACAAGGTCGATCGCTTCGCGCTCATCGCGGACATGTCCTTCGCGGTGGCGCTCACGTTCGGCGTCACCGGCGCGGTCCTGCTCCTCAGCGACGACCCGGCCCAGGCGAAGGCCGCAGCGTCGAGCGTGACGAAGAAGGCGTTCGTCACTCCGTTCGTCAGCCCGACAGGCGGTGGCGCCGCCGCGCGGTTTACCTTCTAAGGGGACTACTATGTGGAAGAAACAGCACCTTCTCGCGGTGGCGCTCTGCGCTGGCGCGCTCTCGACCCTCGGCATGGGTTGCGAGCTCATCGCCTCCGTCGATCGCTCGCGCATCCCGGGGGACGTGGGTCCCGACGACGGATGTTCTGACGGCACGAAGAACAACGAAGAGACCGACGTCGACTGCGGCGGCTCCGTCTGCCCTCAGTGCGACAACGCCAAGGCGTGCACCGCGGCCGGCGACTGCACGAGCGGCTTCTGCGCCGACGAGGTCTGCTGCGACACCGCCTGCGACGCGGACTGCGACGCCTGCACCGCCGCGCTCAAGGCGTCGGGTGAAGACGGCACGTGCGGCCCCTCGAAGGCCGAGACCGCGTGCGGCGAGGCGACGTGCTCCGAGGGCGTCGAGACGAGCCGCGGCACCTGCGACGGTGAGAGCGTGGAGTGCGCGCCCGGCGAGGAGAAAGAGTGCGAGGAGTTCGCCTGCGATCCGAAGGCCAACGCCTGCTTCACCGAGTGCATGGAGGACGCGCATTGCGCGAAGTGCCACGAGTGCGGCGCAGACGGCGCCTGCGCGCTGGCCGCGGCCGGCACGGACGGCCTGGGCTGCGACGAGGGCCAGGCGTGCGACGCCGCGGGCGAGTGCAAGCCCGCGAACGGCGTGGAGTGCACGGAAGCGAGCGAGTGCGCCAGCGGGCTCTGCGTCGACGGCGTCTGCTGCAACGCCGCCTGCGACTCGGCGTGCATGGCCTGCAACGTCGAGGGGTCGGAGGGCACATGCTCGAACGTCCCGCTCGGCAGCGAGGACGGGACGGATTGCAGCGAGGCCAACGTCTGCGACGGCAAGGGCGCTTGCAAGCTGGCCGCTGGTGAGGACTGCACCACCAACGAGCAGTGCGCGAGCAACAAGTGCCTCCCCACGCTCTTCACGTGTGACGCCATCCCGACGCCCTGAGCTCTCCCCGGCTCCCGCCGGGCTCCCCAGGGAGCCCGGCGGAGCTCACGCCTCGAACGTCCCTCTCACACGCGAGCTGATCTCCCCTGCCCGGGAGCTCGAAGGCGGGCCCAGCACCGTCATCGACTCGGCTTCCCCCTCGAACAGCCCGCCGTCCCCGAGCTCGCCCTCCGCGGCTTCCACCTCGTAGGTGGGCACCATCGCGGCCTCTTCCCAGCGGCTCTTGAGCCGCTCCGCGAGCTTCGCGAGCAGCTCCCGCGTCGTCTCCCGGTCCGTGGCGGACAGGACCACCGCATCCGGGTGCCCGAGCAGCAGCCGCCGCCCCTCCGCCGGGGCGATCAGGTCCGCCTTGTTGAACACCACGATGCGGGGGATGCCGATGAGATCGAGCTCGGTCAGCAGCGCCTCGGTCGTCTCGATGTGCTGGTCGCGCGCGGGATCGCTCGCGTCCACGACGTGGAGCAGGAGGTCGGCGTCGGCGGCCTCCTCGAACGTCGCCCGGAAGGCGGCGAACAGGTCCTTCGGCAGCTCCCGGATGAAGCCGACGGTGTCGGTGATCACCACCTCGCGCTCCTCGGGGAAGCGCAGCCGCCTCGAGCGCGTGTCGAGGGTCGCGAACAGCTTGTTCTCGGCGAGCACGTCGGCGCCGGTCAACGTGTTCAGCAGCGTGCTCTTGCCGGCGTTCGTGTAACCGACGATCGAGACCACCGGCACGCCGAGCCGGGCGCGGCGGCGGCGGCGCTGCTCCCGCTGGCGGGAGAGGCGCTTCAGCTGCGCCTCCAGGAAGCTGACGCGCTCCTTCGCGCGGCGGCGCCCGATCTCCAGCTTCGTCTCGCCGGGACCGCGCCCGCCGATGCCGCCCGTCAGGCGAGACAGGGAGTCGTCCTTCTGCCCGAGGCGAGGGAGCGTGTACTTCAGCTGGGCCAGCTCGACCTGGAGCTTGCCGTCGGACGACTCGGCCCGCTGGGCGAAGATGTCGAGGATGAGCTGCGTCCGGTCGAGCACCTTGAGGTCCGTGTGCTTCGCGATCGCCGAGGCCTGGGAGGGGGTCAGATCCCTGTCGAAGACCAGCGTCTCGGCGTCGAGCTCCGAGGCGCGCAGCACGACCTCGTCCAGCTTGCCCTTGCCGAGCACGAGCCGCGGGTCGAGGCGATCGCGCAGCTGGAGGACCGTGTCAGCGACGTCGACGCCCGCGGTGCCGGCGAGCTCGGTCAGCTCGCGCAGGCTCTCCTCGGCCCGGGCGAGCGCGCCCGCCTTGGATTTCTCGGCGACGTGGACGAGGATCGCGCGGCCGTCCTTCGCCGCGACCGACCGCGTGCGCGACCGCTTCGTGAACTCGTCCTCGAGCGCCTGGATGAGCGCGCCGAAATCGACGTCGGCGCGGCCGATCGCAACGGGGCCCACGGTCCAATACGGCAGCGCCGCCTCCCCGCGGCCGTCGCCGCGCCCCTGGGCCTCGTCCACGGTCACCGTGACCGCTTCCTTCCCGTGGACCGGCACGTTGTACGCGTACTGGAGGGTCCGCGGCTCGCCCTGCGGGGTGAGCTGCACGGCCGCGACGAGGTCGAGCCGGAGGCGGACGAGATCCACCAGATCGTCCCGGGTGAGCGGCTCGTTGAAGAGGTGCGTGTGGATGAGCCGTAGCGCCCTGAAGCGGCCCTGCGCGGCGCGGAGGCGCCCGATGTCCGGCAGCATCAGCCGGGTCGCGTCGCCGACGATGACGTAGTCGATCTCGCCCGAGCGGTGGACCAGCGCGCCGACCTGGCGCCCCGTCTCATGCGACGCCTCGGCGAGCGCCTTGATGAGCTCGGGGGTGGCGATGCTGGCGAGCGGGACCTTGCGGCGGTAGATGCGCTCGAGGGTCTTGGTGGCCTGGGGGCTGAGTCCGGTGGTGTTTCCGTAGAGGGTGGGCATTCGATAATCGAAGGGGGATGTTGCTCCCGCTCACTCGATTTCATAACGCACGCTGGGCCGGTCCGCGACCAGGGGCACCGTGGATCTTCGTGAGGAGCGCGCATTTTCTCATCGCTCGTCCCCCTTCCGTTGCTCCCCGTCCCTCCTCGCCTCCCGCTCGGCGCGCTCCTCCAGGTTCCTATGGAGGCCGCGCGCGAGACGAGGCTACCCTGCGCCGCGATGGCCATCCTGACCCCCCTCTCGCTCGCGGATGCCCGCCGCATCGGCGCGCTGTACGGCCTGGAGATCGCCGACGTCCGCGGCCTCCTCGCCGGGAGCGTCAACTCCAACTTCGCGTTGACGCTCGCCGACGGCCGCGGACAGGTGTTCCTGCGGGTCTACGAGGAGCAGCAGCTCGGCGCGGCGTCACGCGAAGCGCGCATGCTCGAGCACCTCGCGGCCGGGGGCGTCGCCACCCCGCAGCCGCTCCGGCGCCGCGACGCGGCGCCCTCCGACGCGGCGTCCGTGTCGGAGGGGGCCGCGTCGGAGGGCGCCGCGTTCGTCGCGGAGCACGCAGGAAAGCCTGTCGCGCTGTTCCCGTGGGTCGCGGGCGCGTCGCTCTGCCAGGCGCGCGTCACGCCGGACGCGACCCGCCGCGTCGGCGCGGCCCTCGCGCGGGTGCACCTCGTCGGCGCCTCGTTCGAGGGGGCGAACGCCAGCCGGTTCGACCTCGACAGCCTCGACCAGCGGCTCCGGGGGCTCCGCTCCCCTGCGCCCGCCGCGGGCGCGAGGTCGACGGCCCCCGCTGCCGCCCCGGCCCTCCCGCCCGACGTGGCCGCCGCCGTCGACGAGCTCACCGGCCGGCTCGAACGGATCCGCGCCGCGGCGCCGAGGACCCCCGGCCCCCAGACGCTGATCCATGGCGACCTCTTCCGCGACAACGTGCTCTGGGAGGCCGGCGAGATCTCCGCGCTGCTCGATTTCGAGAGCGCCTCGCGCGGGAGCGCCGCGTTCGACCTCGCCGTCACGATGCTCGCGTGGTGCTTCGGCGACGATCTCGACCCGGACCTCGTGTCCGCGCTCGGCGCCGGCTACACGGCGGTGCGGCCGCTCTCAACCGAGGAGCGCGACCGTTTGTTCCACGAGAGCGTGATCGCGGCGCTGAGGTTCTCCATCACGCGCATCACCGATTTCGAGCTCCGCCCGAAGGGCAGCGGTGTCTACAAGGACTTCCGGCGCTTCCTTGCGCGGCAGCGGACGCTCGAGCGCCTCGGCCCGGAGGGGCTCCTCGCTCTGCTCGGCGTCTGATCCGCGTCGACCCGCGCCCGGTCCGCATCGGGCCCGCGCCCGATGTGCTTCCGCTGTCTGATCACCGTCTGCTTACCGTCTGCTTGGCGTCCGATTCAGATGTGAGCGGAGGTCGTCTGTGATTTTGCGTTAACTTCGCTTCGCCTGACGATGGCGGCGTTGCGCGGTCCCGGCCAGGCCGTTACCTTCGCCGAATGGCACAGGTCGGAACGCTCGATTTCAAGGGCTTCATCGAGAGACGGAAGGGCCAGCGCGCGGGCGGCGGGGACGGCGCGGGCAACGCGTATGCCTACGTGTCCGACAAGAACACGCGGCTCGCCTTCGAGAAGATGCGTCCGGTCGAGCTCGCCGTGACCGCCGCGGTCAGGCTGTTCAAGACGGTCGGCAAGAACGAGCTGCTCGGCCACGCCGTCAAGGTCGGCCCCGCGCAGTTCCCGCGTGTCCACAAGCTCGCGGTCCACTGCGCCGAGACGCTCGGGATCGCGACCCCGACGATCTACATCGTCAACAGCCCCACCCTCAACGCGGCCACCTACGGGACGAACGACGACTCGTTCATCATGGTGCACTCGGCGCTCGTCGATCATTTCACCGACGACGAGCTGCTCAGCGTCATCGGCCATGAGTGCGGCCACATCCACAACAGCCACGTGGTCTACCTGACCGCCATGCACTACCTGACGCGGATGGCGTCGGTCTTCGTGAAGTGGATCGTCGGCCCGGCGATGCTCGCGCTCTCCGGCTGGTCGCGCCGGGCCGAGGTCACCTGCGACCGCGCCGGCCTGCTCTGCGCGAAGAGCCTCGACGTCTCGACGCGCGCGCTCACCAAGCTCGCGCTCGGCTCGACCAAGCTGTACGAGGAGCTCAACCTCGAGGCGTTCATCGCCCAGCACGAGGAGGGCAAGGGCGGCGTCGGCAGGTTCGCCGAGTTCACGGCCAGCCACCCGTGGCTGCCGAAGCGCGTGCTGGCGCTCCGGGCCTTCGCCGAGAGCGAGCTCTACAAGCGCCACGCCGGGCTCGGCGCGAGCGGCCTCTCCATGGAAGAGGTCGACGAGAAGGTGCACGAAGTCATCAAGATCTGGGGCTGAGGGGCTCCTGCTCCTGGCAAGGCGCAAGGCCGAGGTAGACGCACATGCTCGAATCCTTCCACAGCCGCAAAGACGACGTGACCGGGGCGCTCAGGGATCTCGTGACGTTCGCCGAGTCCCTCGGCGCCAAGAGCGTCGCGGCGCGCATCACGAACGATCTCGTGAAGAAGCTCGACGCCGATCGGTTCCACCTCGTCGTTGTCGGCGAGTTCAACCACGGCAAGACGACGTTCGTGAACGCCCTGCTCGGCGCCTCGATCCTGCCCGTCGGCGTGACGCCCACGACGGCGGTGATCCACCACCTCGAGTACGCGGCCGATCCGCGCGCCGAGGTGGTCTACGCGTCGGGCGAGCGCACGGGCCTGCCGTTCGAGGACGTGCGGGCCTTCACGGTCGGCGGAGAGCGCTCGTCGAGCGCCGGCGAGGTGAAGTTCCTCGAGGTGGGGTACCCGGCCGAGCTCCTGCGCGAGCGCGTGGTCCTCGTCGACACCCCCGGGGTGAACGACCTCTCGCTCCAGCGCGCGGACATCACCTACAGCTACATCCCGCGGTCGGACGCCGTGCTGTTCCTCATCGACGCAGGCCAGCCGCTCAAGGAGAGCGAGCGGGTCTTCCTCCAGGAGAAGCTGCTCGGGCAGTCGCGCGACAAGATCCTGTTCGTCGTGACGAAGCGCGACATCTGGAGCCAGGACGAGGAGGTCGAGGCGCTCGCCTACATCCGGAGCGAGCTCGGGAAGCTCGTGAAATCGCCCGTGGTCTTCCCGATCTCGAGCGAGCGGGCGCTGGAGGGCGATAGGCCCGGCAGCGGGATGCCGGAGCTGCTCGATCACCTGACCCGGTTCCTCGCCGAGGAGCGCGGGCGCATCCTGCTCGACAACGCGCTCGGCGAGGGCCTCGAGTCCGCGCGCCTGCTCGGCAAGGGCGTGGACGCGCGCCGGCGGGCGACCGCGATGTCGCGCGACGAGCTCAGCCGCCGCATCGAGATGATCGAGAAGGATCTGGCCGGCCAGTCGCGCACCATCGAGGAGCGGCGCGCCGGCATCCGCGAGGAGGTGAGCGCCATCCGGGCGTGGGTGCACCGCGACCTGGATCGCTTCGTCGACGATGTGCTCCGGCAGCTCCCGGCGATCATCGACGAGGCCCACACCGACGAGATCAAGGTCTACCTCGGGGCGTTCCTGGAGCGCACGTTCGCCGAGTGGGCCCAGGCCGAGACGAAGGAGATCGCCACGGCGCTCGAGGCGCTCGCCGAGAAGACGATCGCGCTCGTGCGCGAGGACGCGCACGACGTGGCGAAGCGGGTCAGCGAGGCGCTCGGCGGCGACGTGAAGACGCCGAACGTCGAGGTCGACACGTTCGGCTACGATGTCGGCGTCTTCGCGCTCTTCACCATCGGCCTCGGCGTGATGTTCACGAACGCCCTTCTCGGGGGGATCCTGGCGCTCGCGGCGCCTGTCCTGGCCGTATACGTGAAGGAGAAGGTCGAGGCCGAGACCCGCAAGAAGGCGAAGGAGATGGCGCCGGTCGCGCTGCGCGAGGCCGCCACCCGGATCGGGCCGAAGCTCGACGAGATGATCCAGGAGTTCGCGAGCCGGCTCGACGCGTGGGTGGTCACGGCCGGCCAGGAGCTGCACCGGGAGGTCATCGAGGTCCTCAAGGCGGCGCGTGAGGAGCGGGTCCAGGCCGAGCCGAGCAGCGAGAGCCAGCTGAAGGCGTGCGACGCCCAGGCCGAGGCGCTCCAGGCGCTGACGTCGCGCCTGGAGGGGCTGCGGAGCGCGCTCTGGACCGTCGAAAACGGCGAGAGCAGGCCGATCCCTCCGCCCGTGTCCAGCGTGCCCAACGCGCCCGGCGGCTCGGCCTGAGCGGGGCGCACGCCTCCTGACAAGGGAGGAGATCCGGCCCAGCCGGACCTCCTCCGCCATGCGCCGTGGCCATATCCAATCGTCGGGCGCTCATGCGAGAATGCGGCCGTGCAGCTCGACTTCGCAGCCCGTGAAGTGACGATCAAGCTCGTCTATTACGGCCCGGCGCTCAGCGGCAAGACGACGAACCTCGTCTCGCTGCACGGCCTCGCCGGGTCCGACGCTCGCGGACGGTTGATGACGCTCGAGACGCAGGACGATCGGACGCTGTTCTTCGATCTCCTGCCGCTGACCTTCCGCGCGAAGGACGGCGACGTCTCGCTCCGCATCAAGCTGTTCACCGTGCCCGGCCAGCCGATGCACGCCGCCACGCGGAGGCTCGTGCTCCAGGGCGCGGACGGGGTCGCGCTGATCGCCGACTCGCAGATCTCCGAGACGCAGCGCAACGCCGAGGCGTTCTTCGACCTCCGCCAGAACCTGCGAGAGAACGGCCTCGATCTCGCGAGGATGCCGCTCGTCATCCAGTTCAACAAGCGCGACCTGCCCGACATCCGGAGCGACGAGGAGCTGGCGCGGCTCGCCGCGCGGGGCAAGGAGCCGGTGTACAAGGCCGTCGCGACCCGCGGCGTGGGCACGGTGGAGACGCTCATGGGTCTGCTCCACCTCACGTGGGAGACGCTCGATCAGACGCATCAGCTCTCGAAGCGGCTGTCGATCAGCGGCGAGGAGCTCCTGAACAGCGCGGCGCGCCAGCTCGGGGCGACGAGCTCGGTGAACGACCTCCTGGCAAGGCGAATGGGCGGCAGCCTCGAGAAGAGCTCCCGGATCGTTCCATGAGGCCCGACGCCCACAAGGGGACGCCGGCGGATTTCGGCCTCGACGACGAGGATCTCCTCAGCATGCCGGGCTCCGCGCCGATTCCGTCGGCCCGGGTCGCGGACGGGCCCAGCTCCTCGAAGCGCGACGGCGCGACCAGCGCGCCTGAGCCCTCGACGCTGCCTCCCCCCGCGGCGGCGCCGGTGGTCGACCTTGTCGGCATCGGCCCGCTCTCGCTCGAGGATCTCGTGGATCGCCAGGCCCTCGGGGAGATGGCGGCTTCATTTCACAAGCTGTTCGGCCTGCCGATCCGCATCCAATCGATCAACGGCGCGACGCTCGCGGAGTCGGGCGCGCTCGCGCCGCTCCCGCCGCTCGGCGGCCTGACGGGCGGCGAGCAGGAAGGGCGGCGGGCCAGCGCGGCGCCGGCGGATCGTGCGGCAAAACAAGGCACGTCGGCCGGCAGCGAGGTCGCCGATCCCCGCTTCGAGGGCGCGCTCTACCAGGTGTTCCCGATCGAGTACGACGGGCGCGCCATCGGCCGGTCGATCCTGGGCCCGTACCTCCCCGACGGCCTCGACGAGCCCCCTGCCGCGCAGATCGAGGCGGCGTCCCACCTCGATCTCGCGCCTGCGGCGGAGGGGTGGCTGCGGATGCCGCGGCTCCGGCCGGAGCGGCTCGGCGCGATCGCGGACCACCTCCGCTCGGTCCTCGATCTGATCCTGTTCAGCGGGCACAAATCGCTCCTCACCTCGACGATGCACGTCGCGTCGATCCGCGAGAGCTTCCGTGAGCTGTCGCAGAAGAACGCCGAGCTGGAGCAGGCGTACGAGCGGCTGAAGGAGCTCGACCGGCTCAAGTCGAACTTCCTGGCCACGGTGTCGCACGAGCTCCGGACCCCGCTCACGTCGATCATGGGGTACAGCGAGATGCTCGCCGAGGGCATCGGCGGGCCTCTGACCGATGAGCAGCGCGAGTTCATCGATACGATCCGTTCGAAGAGCGAGCAGCTGCTCGGGCTCATCATGAGCCTCCTGGACCTCTCGAAGCTGGAGAGCGGCACGTTGATCGTGCACCGCACCGAGGTGGCCGTCGGCCCGGTGCTCGTCGAGGCGGCGTCGACCATCGCGCCTGCCGCTTCGAAGAAGGGCGTCGAGCTCCGGATCCAGGCCGAGGACGATCTCCCGCCGGTGCTGGGGGACGGCGACCGGCTGCGGCAGGTGTTCATCAACCTCGTCG
Organism: Sorangium sp. So ce124; assembly: GCF_051525235.1. Lineage (NCBI taxonomy): Bacteria > Pseudomonadati > Myxococcota > Polyangiales > Polyangiaceae > Sorangium > Sorangium sp. So ce124. The sequence continues at coordinate 597,622 of NZ_CP150312.1, read as the reverse complement.
AGAACGCGGTGAAGTTCACCGAGGCGGGGGGCGAGGTGCTGCTCGTCGCGCGCGCCGTGAGCGAGGACATGGACGACCTCCCCGGGCTGGTGCTCGTCGCGCCGCTCCAGCAGGCGGTTGAGATCCGCGTCGTGGACACGGGCATCGGCATCCCTGCCGGCGAGCGGCTGAAGGTATTCGACCCGTTCTACCAGATCGATCAGAGCTCGACCCGGGAGCACGGCGGCACCGGGCTTGGTCTCTCGATCGTCAAGCGCCTGGTCGAGGCGCACAGCGGCACGGTCCGCATCGAGCCGAACGAGCCGCGCGGCACCGTGTTCGTTGTCAAGCTGCCCACGGTCGCCGGCTCGCCGGCGAACAGCGTCCTGCCGCCCATCTTCCAATGAGCGGGCGCTCCGAGTGGAAGCGCATCGACATGCTGCGCGCCGTGCTCGGGGGCGCGGCGGGCGATCACGTGCTCTGCGCCATCGGCGATGACGCCGCGATCCTCGCGCCCGCGGCCCCGCGGGTCGGCGCCCTCCCGGGCCCCCCGGAGCCGCTCGTCTGGACGGTCGACAGCGCCGTCGAGGGCGTCCATTTCCGGCGCGATCTCCTGGGCTTCGACGATCTCGGCTACCGCGCGACGATGGCCGCGGCGAGCGATCTCGCGGCGATGGGGGCGCGCCCTGTCGGCCTGCTGGCCGCGCTGGTGCTGCCCCCGAGCGTGAGCGACGACGAGCTCGGCGCGCTGGCGAAAGGTCAGCGCGCCGCGTGCGACGAGATCGGCACCGCGATCATCGGCGGGAATCTCTCGCGGGGCGGCGAGATCTCGATCACCACGACGGCGCTCGGCGTCGCGGCGCTGCCGCTCAGGCGCGACGGCGCGCGACCGGGCGACGCGCTCGCGCTGGCGGGTCCGGTCGGCCTCGCCGCGGCCGGCTTTGCGCTGCTCGATCGCGGCGTCTCGCCGGCCAGCGCCGCGGCCGAGCACGCGATCCGCGCGTTCCGCCGCCCGGTGGCGCGCATCGACGCGGGCCTCCGCGCGGCGGCGTGCGCCCGTGCGGCGATCGACGTCTCCGACGGCCTCGTCGCCGATGTGGCGCACCTCGCGCGCGCGAGCGGCGTGCGCGCGCTGCTCGATCCCGCGGCGCTCGTGAGCGCCGACCTCCGCGACGCCGCCGCGCAGCTCGGCGTGGATGCGCTGGATCTCGCGCTCTACGGCGGCGAGGACTACGCGATCGTGGTCGCGGGCCCCGACGTCGGGGAGCTCGCCGGCTTCGTGGCGATCGGCCGCTGCGCGGCGCGCGAGGAGGGCGCGAGCGACGTGGCGTTGCTCGGACCGGACGGGCAGCTCACGAGCCTCGTGGCGCGGGGATACGACCACTTCGCCTGAGTCTGTCTGTTCCAGCGGCAGCGCTCGCGAGCGCGCCTCGGGTTCTCCCAGCCGCGTCCGCGGCGCTCGCGAGCGCTCCTGGCGCTCCCCCAGCCGCGTCCGCGGCGCTCGCGAGCGCGCCTGGCGCTCCCCCAGCCGCGTCCGCAGCGCTCGCGACGGGCCCAACCTTGCGCGCCGTGCCCGTCGGGCGCTGCCCGTGCCGCGCTTCGTTTTCCGGGCGTTCCTTCCCGTTGCGGCGACGGTGCGCAGGCCGAACCCGAGACAGGCGAGGCGCCCGCGGGCGACCAGGTACCGGGCCAGCAGGGGCGGGAGGCGAGCAGCGCCGCTCGATCCTGGGCGCTTCCTGCCCCGTTCTTGACCGCTTGCCACCCGTTCGCTACCCGAGTCAGGTGAGCCTCGAAGCGTTCGGCGTGAAGAACCTGCGGTGCCTGACGGACACCGGCCTCGTGCCGATCCGGCCCATCACCGTCCTGGTCGGCCGCAACAGCTCGGGCAAGAGCACATTCCTTCGAGCCTTCCCGCTGCTCCGGCAGAGCGTGGAGACGCCCCGAGACAGCCCGATCCTCTGGTATCACGAGCGGTATGTGGATTTTGGCTCGCTGAAGGACGCCGCCTCCAGCCGGCTCAGCGAGCCGGAGGTGACCTTCCAGTTCCGGCTGCGGCTGCCAGAGCAGGCGGAGGTCGCTCTCGGCGACCCTGCCTTCGACATCGCGGTAACGCTCGCCGGAGGCGAGACCCCTCATGTGAGGGGCTACGAAATTCGCGCGGAGGGCCATCTCGTCCGGTGGGAGCTCGACGCCACGGGCCGGCTCCTCAGGCTCGTCGCGAACGACGAGACAATCCAGACGGAGGCGCCCCTCTCGCTGGGAACGAAGGCGTACCTGCTGCCGACCTTGCAACCAGGCACGGAGCCGACCCTGAGCTACCACCAGGTGCCGGAGGTGCTCCCATCCGACTCGATCACCTACCAAACGAAGGCAGATACGGTCCTGATCAAGCCGCTTGTCGCGCTGCTCATTCCTTTTTTTCATGGGAACACGTCGGCGGATACGATCGACTCGGTGGCCTACGGGATGCTCCTTGGCGAGCGGAGCGCCATGCTGAAACAGCTTGCCACCCTCTCGGCTCACGCTCAGTTTCAGAAGAGGGTTATTCAGAAGAGATTCGGCGGTCTCGGGCCCGGCGAAGACGAGTTCGAGCGCATCGCCTCCGCGACAGCGGCGTACATCTCGCCCTTCATCATCGAGGCAGCCGATCTCGTCCTCGCCGACCTCATGAGCCGCGTCGCGTACCTCAAGCCCCTGCGCGTGAGCCCGGAGCGCGCCTACCGCATCCAGAACCTCGCGGTCGACGAGGTGGATCCCGACGGCAAGAACCTCCCCATGTTCCTGCGCTCGCTCTCCACCCCCGAGGCAGAGGACTTCGCCCGCTTCACACAGACCACGCTGGACTTCGAGACGAAGGTCCGCACGACCGGGATCCACGCCGAGATCCTCGTCAAGGAGGGCCCGGCCAAGGGCTTCGTCAACCTCGTCGACGTGGGCTTCGGCTACTCCGAGGTCCTGCCGCTGGCCGCCGCCCTCTGGGCGGCGTGCATCCGCCCCCGCATGCAGAAGCGGGCCCCCGCGCCGCTCGTCGCGATCGAGCAGCCCGAGCTGCACCTCCACCCCGCCGCCCAGGCGAAGCTCGCGCGAATGCTCGTGGAGGCGGTGTCCGGAAGCGGCTCGAAGATCATCGTGGAGACGCACAGCGAGTCGCTGATCAACGGCCTCGGCAAGCTGATCCACGAGGGCCATCTGAAGGCCGAGGACGTGCAGATCGTCCTCTTCGACAAGGACGAGGAGACCGGCGAGGCCGAGGTGCGCCTCGCCGGCTACCGCGACAGCGGCGCCCTCCACGACTGGCCGTATGGCTTCCTGTCCCCCGTCGCCGACCGACGTGTGCGCGCCGCGGAGTGACGCGCGGTGCTCCTCCACCTCCACGAGTCCGCGCCGGCGGACGCGCTCTCGAACAGCGCCACCGCGCGAAGCTCGCACGCGTCCATCGAGAACCTGCTCCTCGCGCACTTCGACGGCCATCACGTGATCTCGCTGCGCCCCGAGGACGCCGATGCGCTCCTCGGCTCGGCGCACGGCTGGTCCCCGCGCGCGCGGCGGGCCCTCCAGCACGTGGACGAGAACTTCGCCCAGATCGCCGGCCTCCGTGACGAGGTCCCCTGGTCGATCGAGCTGGGGATCGGCGCGGCGTTCGACGGTACGGCGCGCGAGGTCCCTGGCGGCCGGATGGTGATCCGCGCGCCGCTCTCGGCGTTCGACCGGACCCACAAGACGGCGTGCTGCGTGCTCCTCGGCGAGAACCGGACCGACGCAGGCCTGTTCGCAGAGCTCGGCCTCATGATGCGAGCCCAGCGTCGCTGGGAGGCGATCGATATGGTCCACGAGGCTCGCGGCGGCGGCGGAGACACGATCGCGGGCGAGTTCCGGAGCCTCGCCGATCAGGGTCGTATCGTGCTCGCCATCGGAGATACCGATCAGCGACACCCGGGTGGCGCCGTCGGCGGCACGTACCGCAAGCTGGATGAGGCCGCCAAGGACCGTCCGACCTACCAGCGTGCCCGCCCGCTCCACGTGCGCACGGCAGAGGCGCTGGTGCCGCTCGCGATCTACCGCGAGGTGCTCTCGTCCCCCGAGCGCCTCACCCGCATCGACAGGATCGCCCAGCTGCTCCGCTCCGCGCCGGCCGACGTCCTCCGCTATGCGCACCTCAAGGACGGGCTCCGACTCTACCAGGTCGACAACCCGAGGACGCCGGAGGAGGGCGAGTACTGGCGCCCAATCGCGAAGAACTGCGGGCGTGACCGCTGCAACCAGGCATCCCGCGAGCAGTGCACGAAGCGGGAAGCGTGCAGGTGCTACGTCGTCGACGCGCTCGGCGCGGACGCGCTCTCCGACGTCGTGAGCTGGGTGCAAGCCCGCAAGTCGAAGCGAGATCTCGCCAGGCGCTTTCACCTACTCGCTAACGAGGACGCCGCCCTGAAAGAGCTCGCCGACGAGGTGCTGGCCTTCGGCCTCGCGCTCGCGCCGCTATCGACGTGAAATCCGAGCGCCTGCTGTATCGCGGCGGCCTTGGCGAGAAGCGTCGCCTCGGCCTCATCGCTCTCGGCTCGCGAGGCAGATCCCTGGCAGGATTTCTGAAGCGCGGAACCAACTCCTCGTCAGCCCAGGGGTGAATTGCGGCAGGTGAGCGCTCATGGTCGCTCGGGCTGTCCGCCGCCGGCGCGCTCGATGCCGATGCGCAGCACGACCTCGCCGGCGCCCAGGTCGACGCCGAGCAGCGCAGCGTCGCCCATGGCGAGCAGGAAGCGCAGCGCGTGCGGGGCGATCCGGAGCGGCGGCGACAGGCGCAGCGCGTCGCTCCCCTCGTCTACCCACGCGATCCGGCAGGCGTCGCCGACGTCGAGCGCGAGCGTAAGGTGCGACGCCGAAAAGGCGTGCAGCACGGCGCGCCCGGGCAGCGGGATCCGCCGGGGCGGCGCGCCGGCCACGCCGCAGCGGACGATCGCGCGCCCGCCCGCCTCAAGGTGATCGCGCCCCACGACCCGCGCCGAGGGCGGCGCGCCGAGCCCGAGGTGCACGAGCGCCTCGAACGCCTCGCGCTCCTCGGGCGTGGGGCCGAGCGGCTCGCCCAGGGGCGGCGCCGAGGCCGGCGCGGACCAGGCTGCGGTGATCGCACGCGCCGCGGCCGCCTGCTCTGGGGTCGCGGCGGGGTGCACGGCCACGACGTTCCCCCGCGCGTCGAGCTCCTGCACGCCGCCGCCCTTGCCCACGAGCAGCCGGCCATTCCGGACCGCGAGGACGGCGTCGCCAAGGAGCTTGCCGAGGACGGTGCGCGCGCCGCTCTCGAGGCGCACGATGTCCTGGAAATCCACCGCGTATACCGCCGCGTCGCCAGCGGCCACCGGGCGGCGCAGGTGCAGCGTGCTCGATCCGCCGACCAGCGTGGTGGGCTCCGGCGGGGCGAACGGCGCCGGGAAAAGTCGCTCGCGGAGCAGATCCGCGTCCTCGCTGGACGCGAGCCGGCGCACCGCGTCGATGATCGCCTCGCGGAGCCTCCCGTCGAGCGGCGCGAGCTGGGCGCGGGCGCCCGGGGAGAGCGGCCCGAGGTCCAGGAGATGGCGCCCGGCGCCCGCGAGCGCCTGGTCGCTCGGACGGGACTGGAGCGCGCGCTGGAGATCCTCGCCGAGGAAGCGACCGAGCAGGCGCCGCGGGAGCAGCTCGTAATCGGGCCGGCGCGCGAACGGCCCCGACCCGGCACCGTACCATTCCAGGAGCCCTCGGGCCTTGCGCATGTTCGCGCCGGCCTGCTCGATCCACGCCGCCGCCTCCAGGGTGTGCCAGGGATCCAGGAGGCGCTCGATCGGAGCGCACCAGGGGCCCTTGAGGTTCGGCGGGATCGCCTTGCGCCATTCGCACCGCGCGCGCTCGCCCTCCTCGCTGCTCCAGCGCGTCACGTCCTCGAGCGGCTCCGGTACGCCGTGCGCGGCGAGCCACTCGAGCAGCGCGCGGTCGTCACGCAGCTCGGCCCAGCCGCACCACTGCTTCCAGTCGAGGCCCCGCCAATAGATCGAACGGTTCTCCGGGTACAGGTCCACCCGGCCTACCGACCCGCCCTCCGCCGCAAGCACGATTCCGAGTTGCGGCAGCCCGTACGGCGCGCGGCCGCGCTCGTCGAAGGAAGGCTTGTGCTCGTCGATCTCGAGCGCCCCTCCGAGGACCTGCAGCGCCGTCCGGTCGAGCTCGACGAGGACGCGATCGCCCCCGTCGACCACGTGGCCCCGGGACGCCGCCGCGAGCGCGCGCTGGAGGTCCTCGTTCCGGGGAGGGCGGCCGTAAGGATAGGGATTGATAAAACGCACGAGCTCGTCTCGCTCCTTGCTCCGGGCTGATCAGCGCCGGCGCCGGCCGCGGCCCCCTTGCCGGCCGGGGCGCGCCTCGACCCAGGTGCCCTGATGCACGTACGGCGTCGTTCCGCCCGTCCAGTTCGGCGCCATGGAGCTCCTCCACGAGCCCGCCCGAGGTCTCGAGCTTCGTCACGCGACCGGCGCCGTCGCGCTCGTAGCGCACCCACGTTCCGTCGGCGTGGGTCGTCCGGACGAGGTGGTTCGATCCGTCGTACTCGTACGCCGTGATCGAGCCGCCGAACGAGGTCTCGCGGGAGAGGTTGCCGCAGCCGTCGTAGTCGCGCGCATGGCGCTCGCCCGCGGCGTTCTCGATCCAGCGGAGCCGGAGGAGCGCGTCGTAGCCGAGCCGGAATCGCCTGCCGTCCGGGCGCACCACCTCGACGAGCGCGCCGGCGACATAGCGGTACCTGGTGATCCCGCTCGCGTCGGAGCGCGCGGTGACGCGGCGGCTGGCGTCGATCTCCAGCTCCTGGACGTTGCCGTTCGGCTCCTCCAGGCGCACCAGCGCGAAGCGCGAGTCGTACGCGAATCGGTAGACGCCGCCCTTCGGGGTGCGCGCCTCGACGGGGCACCCGAACAGATCGAAGACGTACTCGTAGACGTCGCCGGCCGGCGTCTCGACCCGCAGCGGGTTGCCGTGCGCGTCGTAGTCGTACGTGAGCTCGGCGCCGTCCGGCCCGGTGGACGCCCGCACGAGGCCGTGCGCGTCCCACTCGAGGGCGTGCTCGCGGCCGCGCCAGTCGACGCTCCCGGTCGGGACGCCCCTCCGGTACGTGGTGCGGGTCTTCTTCCCGTCGGGCCGCGTGCGGACGATGGCCTGCGCCTCTTCGTCGACCGCGTCTCGCCAGGTCGCGCCGCCGGGCTCGGTGACGCTCGCGAGGTGCCCCGTGGCGTTGTACGACAGCCGGGTAGTCCGCCCGCCGCCGTCGCGGATCGAGAGCAGCCTGCCGACCGTGTCGTACGTGTAGGTGCGCGCGTGGCCGCGCGGATCGACATAGGAGGTCACGAGGCCGAGCGCGTTGCCCGTGTATGTGTGGGTCGCGCCCTCCCCGTCGATGACCACGGTCCTGCGCAGGGCGGTGTCGTACGAGAGCCGGGCGTGGTGGATGCCCCGGGCGCCCGGGAGGCCGGGCCCGCCGAGCTCCGCGAGCACGTCGCGGCCGGCGATCTCGCCCCACGTCTCGACGCACCGCCTGACGCCGTCGATCGCCTCGTACCTGAAGCGGAAAGCAAGCCCGTCGGGCAAGACCTCCCGGATGAGGTAGTGCTCCTCGTCGTACTCGTACCGGATCTCGGCGCCGCCCGCGTCGATGACCCGCACGAGATCGCCCGCGCCGTCGAGCTCGTAGGTCACGGCGCGGCGGGTGTGCGGGGTGCCATGCTCGTCGGTCGCGGTCACCTCCCACCAGGCGAAGGGTCCCTGGCGCTCGAGCCGGGCGCGCCGCCCGACGGCGTCGACGATGCCCGTGAGCTCATCGCCTCGCCATTCCAGGGTGGCCTTGTTGCCGAACGCATCGCGGAGCTCGACGAGCGCGAAGCGCTCCTCCGGGCCGGCGCGGCGCAGCACCCGCACGAGGCCGTCATCGTCTTCGACGAGGAGATCCTCTCCGACGGCGGCGACGCGAACACCGAACGGCAGGAGCAGGACCTGATCCTGCGCGGGCCAGGAGAGCACCTGGGTGCGACCGCCCGGCGACGTCAGCTCGAGCGCGTCGCCGCGGCGCCGGGCGCTCCAGGCGAGATCGTGCGACCACCCCCACCCCATGCCGCAGCGGTGCCGCACCGCCGCGGTCGAATAGCTTCGCTCCAACGTCACGACCAGGGGCCCCGGCAGCTCGACGTCCGCGACCGGGTTCGTGTACATGGCCCCTGTCACGACGTCGACCGGGTGCCCCGCAGACGCCTGGCCGTCCGCAGACGGCGGCGCGGGTGGGCTCGGCGGCCCCGCGCCCTGACCGCTGCCCCCGCCGCCCCCACCGCCGTTGCTTGGGCCCTGAGGGCCGCCGCCGCCCGGAGCGCCGCCGCCCCCGCCGCCCCCGCCGCCCCCGCCGCCCCCGCCCGCGGCGTTGCTCGCACTCGCGCCTGCGCCGACAGTGATGCTCTTGTTCATCTGGCCCATGCTGCCCGTGATGCCGGCCATGCCGAGCTCGATGAGGACGTTGGGCGCGCCCAGCCAGGGGAAGCACGGTCCTCCCGTGTTGAGGCTGACAACCTCTTTGAGCGTGCCTGGCTCGTTGCCGTGACAGGCCTTCATGCAGCCGCCGACCGTGAGGATCTTCGCCCCTTCGATCTTGGTCCGCATGCACGGATCGATGATCCCCTCGGCCACGGTGCCCATCGTCGGATACGGGATCGGCAGCGGACTCGGCGCCGCGGGCGTCAGGCACACGCTGACGGCCATGCCGGTCATCTGGTGGCCCGACTTCTCCGTGATCGTGTCCATGTGAAGGGCGGTGACCTTGGCCATGGCGCTCTCGAGCGTCTCACGGGAGGTGCCCCGTCCTCAATGCGGAGGTCGGCGTGACGCGCGCGGTCCGTGTCAGCCGACCTCGCGATCGCGCCCGGCGTTCTCCCGGCCGCGTCCGCGGCGCTCGCGCCCGGCGCCGCGACGACGGCGACGGCGCTCACCCGCCGAGCGGCGCGGCCTCCTCGGGCGCCACCGGGGCCTCGCCACCCGGCTCTGCCGGCGGCGCGTCGGCCTCGATCTGGCCGGGCCGCCGCGAGGACGGGCGCACCCGCGCGGCCAGCTCCGCGTGACCCGCGAGCCGGAACAGCCCCACGAGGAACGTCGCGGCGCGGCTGAACCGCTCGTCGTACGCCGCGATCGCGGCGGTCTTGGCGAGCAGCGTCGCCTCGGCCTCGCGCGCCTCGCGGGCCACGTCCTTGAGGTGGCCGCGGAGCGCGCCGCGCAGGCCCTCGATCCGGAGCACCGTCTCCTCGGCGTCCCAGCGGATCCCCTTGCGGCGCGGCTTCGGCAGGTCCTTGGCGCCGAGCGCGCGCGCCACCTCGCCGGCGAAGCGCTCCAGCTGCGCCGGGTCGCGCGGCGTCGCGTCCGTGAAGCCGAGGCGCGTCAGCGCCGCGGCGCCGTACAGGCCGGTGAGCCACTCGCGGAGCTCGGTCAGCTCGGTATACAGCGCGGCGGCGGCCTCGTCGCGGGCCTCCCGCGGGGCTGCGTCGTCGGCGAGCTCCGCCTGGTGCGCCTCGTCGGCCGCCACCATGCGATCGCGCGCCTCGGCGAGGGCGCGAGCGACGATGTGCGTGAAGAGCGAGACGTCCGGCATCTTCTCTCCCTTGCGCAGGTGCGGAGAGAGCAGCGCCTCGAGCTCCGCGGCGATCCGGCCGGCGTGGGCCTCGCCGGACGCGACGACGGAGTTGGCGCTCTTCTGACGATCGGTGACCAGCTTCGAGGGCATGAAAGCTCCTTCCCGTGAGGGTCGACGCGCGACGGCGGGCGCCGTCGCGGCGCGGACGAACGCCGCGCAACCGCGCAGGGTACAGGGTCCGGCCGCGCGCCCTCCATGACCGGGCAGGTTTGCGGCGTTCGAGATCGCCGGATCGGAGTGGGGCGCCGCAACCCGGGACGAGACGTCGCCCGCGCCGCCCGGCTCAGTTGCACTCGGCGGGCGGCGTGCTCCCGGCGAGGCTTGCTCGGATCTGGGTGAGCGCCTTGGCGCGCGGGGTCTTCCCGCTCTTCACGAGCTTCTCGATCCCGGCGCAGAGATGGGATGCCGTCGCCGCCTTCGACTTGGCTTCCGGCGACTTGCCCGACTTGGTGGCGACCGCGTGGAGCGCCGTGCAGCATGCCTGGATGGAGGCGCCTCCCCCCCGTGACGTCGCCCCCGTCGCCCCCTCGGCCGTCGCCGCCCCCGCATCCGCTGTCGCCGCAGGCTCGGCGGAAGCCGCCGCCGCCGGCTCCTGGGCCGCCGCGGGCTCCTGCGTCGCCGCCGCCGTCGGGTTCGCCGTCGGCACCGGATCGGCCGCCACGGGCGCGACAGTCGGAGTAGGCGCCGGGATCGTCTCCGGCTCTGCTTCTTCTTTCCGGCAGGAGCTAGACAGGATGCTGCAGACGACAACGACGAAGGCGATGGACGAACGCGACCGGTTCATGCCCGTCTTCTACAGAGCTTCTCCGAGCGCATCCATACGGCTGCCCGAGTACAAGCCCGTACGGCCGTACCCGCCGCGCTCTCGCGCCCGCCCCACCCCAAACGCTCGGCGATCTCCCCCACCCTCCCCGTTTCCCCCGAGTCGGCGGGGGTGGGGGTGACGAGGGAGGGGCCGGCGGGGGAGGGCCCCACGAACCCGAGCGCCGGCCCGCATCGCAGCGGAGCCTCTCAGACCCGTCTCCCCCCGTTCACGAGGCAACAGCCACGAAAAGGCGCGAGTTCGTGGGAGGGCCCCCCGCCGGCCCCTCCCTCGTCACCCCCACCCCCGCCCGTCGCAGCTCAGCTGCATCCCATGCTGTTGCCGCAGTTGAGGCACTTGTAGCAGGCCCCGTTCCGCACGGTGATGTGCCCGCAGCCGTCGCAGACCGGCGCGTCGCCCATCATGTCCTCGAGCTGCGCGTCGAGCGCGCTCGCCGTCCGTCCCCCGCCCTCGACCAGCGCCGCCGCGGCCGGCGTGGTTGGCGAGAACGTCACCGCGCCGCTCTCCTGCGCCCGCGACTCGACAGGGTCCTCCATGGCCGAGCTGACCGGCTGGACGTGGGCGAGATCGTAGCGGTTCAGGTACTCGACCCCGAGCACGCGGAAGAGGTAGTCGACGATCGACGTCGACATCTTCACGTAGTCGTGCCCCTCGACGATGCCCTGCGGCTCGAAGCGGGTGAAGGTGTACTGCTCGACGAAGGTCTCGAGCGGCACGCCGTACTGGAGCCCGATCGACACCGCCATCGCGAAGCAGTTCATCATCGAGCGGAACGCGGCGCCCTCCTTGTGGAGGTCGATGAAGATCTCGCCGAGCGTCCCGTCGTCGTACTCGCCGGTGCGGACGTAGATCTTGTGCCCGCCGACGCGCGCCTCCTGCGTGAAGCCCTTGCGCTTCCTGGGCAGGCGGAACCGCTCGGGCGCCGCCGCCGAGGGCGAGCGCGGGCGCGCCAGCGCTGTCGCTGCCTGGACGATGGGCGCGGGGACCTCGGCCTTGTCGGCCTTGCCCTTGCTCTCCTTGCTGTCGCTCGAGGTCGACGAGAGCGGCTGCGACGCCTTGCAGCCATCGCGGTAGAGCGCGACCGCCTTGAGCCCGAGGCGCCACCCCTCCTCGTAGATCCGCTGCACCTCCTCGACCGTCGCGTCGTTCGGCAGGTTCACGGTCTTCGAGATGGCGCCGGACAGGAACGGCTGCGCGGCCGCCATCATGCGGACGTGCGCCATCGGCGCGAGGTACCGCCGGCCCTTCTTGCCGCAGCGGTTGGCGCAGTCGAACACCGCGTAGTGCTCCTCGCGGAGGTGCGGCGCCCCCTCCACCGTCATGCGGCCGATGATCGTCTCGTTCGCCTCCTCGATCTCCGCGGCCGAGAAGCCGAGGTGCTGGAGCAGCGAGAAGCCGAAGCGCGCCCGCGACTCCTTGGAGACGCCGAGCCTGTCATAGGCCTCCTCGCCGAGGATCCAGGGACCGAAGGCGAGATCCAGATCGAAGACGCCGGGGATCGCGGCCTCGACCTTCGCGAGGTCGTCGCTCGTGAGCCCCCGCGCCTTGAGCGACGCCCGGTTCACGTGCGGCGCCGCCAGGAGCGTGTTCGTGCCGGAGACGTAGGCGACGATCTCCTGCACCTCGGCCTCGGGGTACCCGAGCCTCCGGAGCGCCTCGGGCACGGACTGGTTCACGATCTTGAAGTAGCCGCCGCCCGCGAGCTTCTTGAACTTCACGAGCGAGAAGTCGGGCTCGATGCCCGTCGTGTCGCAGTCCATCAGGAGGCCGATGGTGCCGGTCGGGGCGAGCACCGTCGCCTGGGCGTTGCGGTAGCCGTGCTCCTGCCCGATCCGGACCGCCTCGTCCCAGTCGGCGCACGCCGCCCGCCAGAGCGACTCCGGGCAGCGGTCGCGGTCGATCGCGTAGGCGGCGTCGCGGTGCATGCCCATCACCCGGAGCATCGGCTCGCGGTTCCTGGCGAAGCCGGCGAACGGCCCCTTCGCGGCCGCCATCTCCGCCGAGACCCGGTAGGCGTGGCCGCAGAGGATCGCGGTGAGCGCGCCCGCGACCGAGCGCCCCTGATCGGAGTCGTACGGGATGCCCTGCAGCATGAGCAGGGTGCCGAGGTTGGCGTAGCCGAGCCCGAGCGGGCGGTAGTCGTGCGAGTTCTTCGCGATGGTGCGGGTCGGGTACGCCGAGAAGTCGACGAGGATCTCCTGCGCGACGAAGAACACCCGCACCGCGTGGCGGTAGCCCTCGATGTCGAACGAGCCGTCCTCGCGGAGGAACTTCGTGAGGTTCAGGCTCGCCAGGTTGCAGGCCGAGTCGTCGAGGAACATGTACTCCGAGCACGGGTTCGAGGCGTTGATGCGCGCCGTGTTCGGGCAGGTGTGCCAGCGGTTGATGGTCGTGTCGTACTGCACGCCCGGATCGGCGCAGCCCCACGCCGCCTCGGCGATCTGGCGCCAGAGGTCCTTGGCGCTCAGCGTGTCGACGACCTCGCCGGTCGTCCGGGAGCGCGTCTCCCACGCCGCGCCCGTCGCCGCCGCGCGCATGAACTCGTCGCTCACGCGCACGGAGTTGTTCGAGTTCTGCCCGCTCACCGTGTGGTACGCCTCGCCGTTGAAGTCGGAGGGGTACCCCGCGCCGATGAGCGCCATCGCCTTCTTCTCCTCGCGGACCTTCCACTGGATGAAGTCGACGATCTCGGGGTGGTCCATGTCGAGGCAGACCATCTTCGCGGCGCGCCGCGTCGTGCCGCCGCTCTTCGTCGCGCCGGCGGCGCGGTCGAACACCTCGAGGAAGCTCATGAGCCCCGAGCTCGTCCCGCCGCCCGAGAGCTTCTCCTGCTTCCCGCGGATCGCGCTGAAGTTCGTCCCCGTCCCCGACCCGTACTTGAACAGCCGGGCCTCGCTCTTCACGAGGTCGTAGATGCTCATCAGGTCGTCCTGGACCGCCTGGATGAAGCACGCGGAGCACTGCGGCCGCTCGTAGGCGTTCCGGGTCTCGACGATGTCGTCGAGCGCGCCCGCCGCGCCCGCCGCGTTCGCTCGAGGCGCCGACGCCTTCCCGTTGGCGCTCCCGTTCCCCGCGTCGGCCGAGGCCTCGTTCCAGGCGAAGTTGCCGCCCGACCCCTCGATGCCGTACCGGTGGTAAAGCCCGCAGTTGAACCAGACGGGCGAGTTGAACGCGCCGTACTGGTGCACGAGCAGGTAGGCGAGCTCCGCCTCGAAGGTGTCCGCGTCCTTCGTCGAGGCGAAGTAGCCACCGAAGTGCTCACCCGCCTCGCGGATGGTGCGCGCCAGCCGGTGGACGACCTGGCGGACGCTCGTCTCGCCGAGCTCCTTCTTGCCGTGGATCCCCGCCTTGCGGAAGTACTTGGAGACGACGATGTCGGTCGCTAGTTGCGACCAGCCGGCGGGGATCTCGGCGCCTTCCATCTTGAAGACGACCGAGCCGTCGGGGTTGGTGATGACGCTCGATCGGCGCTCCCAGGTGACCTCATCGAGCGGATCCGCGGCCCGGTGCGTGAACCGCCGGTCGAACCCGAGCCCGCGGGGGCGCGAGGCCCCCTTCTTCGCGCCCTTCTTCGAGGCTGCGCCGTCGACCTGCGCCTTGGTGGCCCCCCCGGTCACCGGACGCCCACCCCCATCTTCCTTCGTCCGTGCCGTCATCTTGCCGTTCCCGGCGGGGAGCTTACCGCCGTCACCCACAACTGCCGACTGGGCCATTTCCAAGTCCTCCTGTGAACCACCGCACCTGGCGGTGACCCGGGTCCTACCGAAAGCACAAAGAGTTCCCTGGAGAACTGCGAGGCCTCATCGCCTCGATCTCCACAGGTCTCGTCGCTTCTCCCCTACTACCTGCTCAAACGTTCCGTCTTCCGACCAGTGAGCATAGTTTCAGGTGCAATGTCTGAAAGGCGTGCGCCGACATGCGGGAGCGCCTGACCGCCTGCTATCCAAACTCGCGAACCGTCCGTGCGTCAAGGAGAACCGCTACAGGTTGGGATCTCCCTTCGAACAGGGCCCACATATAGGGTCTCTCTGTCCGCTACGGGATTCCTAGCGATCCGTGATCAGTTCTGAACAGGTGCTACCCACCGGGCGCACAGATTACGCACAGCTTCTCCCGCGACAAAATCCGCCTCTTCCATGGAATGCGCCCAACCAACCACCAGCGCTTCCATGGAGCCGGCCGTCGCCGCCTAGTCCAGGTCGTCGGCCTCCGCGCAGTACGCGAGCACCCGCTCCCCCTCGCAGTGGATGGCGAGCGCCACCTCCCGGGCGATCCCGCGAAGCCCGACGAGCTCGAGCAGCGTGGGCACCGGCGCGGGCAGCAGCGGCGGAGGTGGGATGTACCTCGACGCGCGCACGATGGCCGGCTCGATGGCGGCCGCCTTGGGCCCGATCATCTGGCGCAGCTCGTGGAGCGCCCGCTCGAACCCGCCGAGCATGTCGACGAGGCCGCGCGCCTGCGCCTCGGCGCCGCTGTAGACGCGACCCTGCGCGAGCGGCTCGATCTCCTCGACCGGGCGGCGGCGGCCGCGGGCGACGACGCGGAGGAACGCCGCGTAGATCGCGTCGAGCTCGCGCTCCACCACCGCCCGCTCCCCCGCGTCGAGCTTGCGCGACGGCGAGAACAGGTCCGCCCGCGCGCCGCGCTTCACGACGTCGGTCGAGACGCCGAGGCGCTCGAGCAGCGGGCCGAGCGCGAAGCGCGCCGACACCACGCCGATGCTCCCCGTGATCGTCTGCGGCTGCGCGACGATCGCGTGCGCGGCAGCCGCCACGTAGTAGCCGCCGCTCGCCGCCACGTTCGACAGGCACGCGACGACGGGCTTCACCTCCGCGAGGCGGGTGACCTCGTGGTGGATCCTGTCGGAGGCGAGCGCGGAGCCGCCCGGCGAGTCGACGTGAAGGATGACCCCCTGGACGCGCGGGTTCTGCCGCGCCGCGCGCAGGCTCGCGACGAGCCGCTCCTCGCTGGCCAGCGAGGCGCCCCGGAAGTGGGCGCGGCTGACGATCGCGCCGTGCACCTCGATGACGCCGAGGACGGGCCGAGGCCACACAGGCGTCAGCGAGAGAGCGCGCCGCGCGCCCAGGTAGCGGTCCGCCGACACGAGGCGGTTCTTCGAATGCCGCGCAGCAGCAGGAGCTCCTCCTCCTCCTCCGCCCAACGCGCGGTCCGCGTCCTGCGCGCCGATCGCGGCGCGGCGCGGCGCCGCGGTCGCGGACGGGAGCGACCCCGCCACGAGCATGTGCTCGAGCTCATCCTCGTACGCGACAGCGTCGACGATGCCTCGCGCGACGGCCTGCTCCGCGCCGAAGGGGGCCTCGTCGATCCACCGCGCGGCCGTCTCGCGATCGACGCGGCGCCCCTGGGCGAGCGCCGCGGTCAGGTCCCCGAGGCGCCCGTCGAGCAGGGCGCCCACCTGCTCGCGCTGCGCGGCGCTCATCGTGTCCCGCACGAGCACCTCGCCGGCGTTCTTGTACATCCCCTTCGCGAACACCTCGGGCTCGACGCCGACCTGCTCCAGCGCGCGGCGCACGTAGCGGCCCTCCACAGCGAACCCGAGCGGCGACACCATCGTCTCGGGCCCGACGACGATGGCCCGCGCGGCCGAGGCGAGCAGGAGCGTCGTGGTGTCGGCGCCCATCGGCAGGTAGGCGACGACGTCCTTGCCCCCCGCCCGGATCTCGAGGAGCGCGTCCCGCAGCGAGGCCGCCACCGCCGGCCCCGCGTGCACCGACCGCATCCGGAGGAGCAGCCCCGCCGGGCGCGGATCCTTCATCAGGTGCTTGCCGAGCTCGCGGACGCGCTCCACCGAGAGCGGTGCCCTCTTCCTGGGACGCCACGAGAGCGCCAGGCGGACCCTGGGCGGCTGCAGATCGACCACGCGGCCGTCGATTTCGAGAACGACATACCCGCCCCGGGGTGCAGCAAACGCCCAGCGGAGCGCGCTGACCGGGAGCAGCAGCAGGCGGAGGAAATTGACGAGCAGGGCAGCGATCACCGGAGGCTCCTCGAAATCTGGGGAAAGGCGGCTCGGCGTCCGCCGGCGGTCACGACGTGGTGGGGGGCGACAGGGTGTGCAGGAACCGGTCCGCGCGGCACGAGATCCGGTGGCGAGGTCGGCGCCGCCTGGCCCCGGCGCCGGAACTGGAAAGAGAGAGCGTGACGCAAGGGGCCACCCTGTGGCTACACTGTCGCTCCAAGTTTCGAAGGGGACGGCGAGCCGATGTGGGTTACGTCTTGAAGAAGTCGTCCTCTCTCTTTCAGACCAGCTCAGCAAGCCGCGGGCCGTAGGCCCCCGGCGCCCTGGGTGGCAGACCCCCTCCACCGAACGTGCATCCCGAGCAGAGCGCCCCCGCCCCGAGCCAGCTCCCCCTGCCACCGCCGTCCACCCTGCGGCTCGTGCCCCTCGGAGGGCTCGGCGAGGTCGGGATGAACTGCCTCGCGCTCCAGCAGGCGGATGGGCTGCTGCTCATCGACTGCGGGGTGACGTTCCCGAGCACGGACCTCGGCGTCGACGTGTACCACCCGCGCTTCGATCACGTGCTCGCGCTCCGCGATCAGGTGCGCGGCATCGTGCTGACGCACGGCCACGAGGACCACATCGGCGGGCTGCCGTTCCTCCTGCGTCACCTCGACGTCCCCGTCTGGGGCCCGCCGCACGCGCTGGAGCTGGTGCGCTACCGGCTCGCGGAGCACGCGCTCGAGGACAAGGTGCGCCTGCTGCCCACGCAGGTCGGGCGCGAGGTCGCGATCGGCGGCTTCGTCGTCGAGCCGCTCCGGGTGACGCATTCGATCGTCGACGCGACGGCGCTCGCGATCCACACGGCCGCGGGGCTCGTCGTCCATACCGGGGACTTCAAGCTGGACCCGACGCCGCTCGACGGCGAGCCGACCGACGAGGCCCGCTTCCGCGCGCTCGGCGACGCCGGCGTCCGGCTGCTCCTGTCCGACAGCACCAACGTGGACTCGCCCGGCGAGGCGGGGAGCGAGCGCGCGGTCGCCCACGCGCTGGCGGAGCTCGTCGAGACCGCGCCGGCGCGCGTCGTGGTCGGCGTCTTCGCCTCGAACGTGCAGCGCCTCCTCGCCCTCGGTCAGGCCGCGATCCGCGCGCGCCGCAAGATCTGCCTGCTCGGCCGCAGCGTGCAGACGCACGTGCGGGCAGCGCAGACCGTGGGGAGGCTCCCGTGGCCGAGCGACCTGCTCGTCCCGCCCGAGGTCGCCTCGTCGATGCCGCGCGAGCGGCTCCTCGTCATCGCGAGCGGCACGCAGGCCGAGCGGGCCTCCACGCTGACGCGGTTCGCCTCGGGGACGCACCCGCTCCTGCGCCTCGAGGAGGGGGATCGGGTCGTGCTCTCGAGCCGCGTCATCCCTGGCAACGACCGCCCGGTCGTCGACATGATGGCCGGGCTGCTCCGCCTCGGCGTCGAGCTCGTGACGTGGTCGACGGACCGGCGCGTCCACGCGAGCGGGCACGCGCACCGGACGGAGCAGGCGCGCATGATCGATCTCACCCAGCCGCGCGGCTTCCTCCCCGTGCACGGCGCGCTGCACCACCTGACGCGGCACGCGGAGCTCGCGCGGGAGCGCGGCGTGGCCGAGGTGCTCGTCGCCGAGAACGGCCACGTCGTCGAGATCGGCGAGACGCAGCCGCTCGGCCGGAGCGGCCGGGCCGTCGCCGGCCGGGTGGCGACGGCGGGCGGCGAGGAGCTCGGGGAGGAGGTCCTCCGGGAGCGAGCGACCCTCGGTCGCCAGGGGGTGGCCTTCGTGTCGCTGGTCGTCGATGTGCACGGCGCCCTCGCGGCGCCGCCGCAGGTCCTCGCCCGCGGGGTCACCGGGGAGCTCGAGGGCGGCGCGCTGAGGGCCGCGGCGCGCGCGGTCGCGCAGGCGATGAACGACTGCGAGCCGCGCGCGCGGCGCCGCGACAACGACCTCATCGAGATCGCCCGGCTCGCGGCGCGCCGGACGCTCGAGGCGAAGCTCGGGAGGCGCCCGCTGGTGACGGTGGCGCTCACGCGTCTGTGACGCCGCTCGAGGGGAGCCCCCCGCCCTCGGGTGGCGCCGGAGCCGGCGACGGCGGCGGCGCGAGGCTCTCCGCGCGAGATTTCCTGGGCCCGGTGCTGCTCGCCCACATCGAGCGCGTCCGCGCCGATGCGCGGCGCGTCGTCACCGCGAGCGAGCAGGGCGAGGGCGCGGAGCCGGACGCGGAGGCGGTGCACGACTTCCGGGTCTCGCTTCGCCGGCTCCGGACGCTGCTCAAGCCGGCGCGACGCATCTACGGAAGGAGGCGGCTCCGCCCCGTGGCCGAGGGGCTCCGGGAGTTCGCGCGGGCGACCGGCGCGCTGCGCGACGAGGAGGTGCTGCGCGAGACGCTCACCGCGCTCGATCTGGACGAGGCGGCCCGGGCGGCCGTCGCGGGGTGGGTCGCGCAGCGCGCGCGCCGCGAGCGCGAGGCGAGGGCCCACATCGTCGAGCTGCTCCGGCAGGATCGCCCGGACGACACGGGCGCGACGCAGGTCGACGCGCCGGCCGAGGGCGAGACGGGCGCGACGCAGGCCGACGCGCCGGTCGAGGGCGAGACGGGCGCGACGCAGGCCGACGCGCCGGTCGAGGGCGAGCGGCTCCGGCTGGAGCCTCACCTCGCGCGCCTCGAGCGGCGCATCTCGCGCCGGAAAGCGAGGAAGCGCGGCGCCGAGGCGCTCGCGAGGAGAGCGATCGGTGATGCCCTGGACGACGTGCGCGCGCTGGCCGCGAGCGACCCGGGCGATGGGGCAGCCATGCACGCGCTCCGGATCCGCTTCAAACGGCTGCGCTACTCCGCGGAGACCTTCTCACCGCTCTTCGGAGAGCGCGCCGAGCGGACCGCGAAATCCGCGTCACGGATGCAGCGCCGCCTCGGCCAGCTGCACGACGCCGATGAGGCGCTCGCGCAGATGACAACAGCGGAGGCCCTGGCGCCTGACGCGCGCGCTGCCGTCCTCGAGGCGCTCGCCGCAGAGCGGGCGCGGCTCGCTCACAAGGCGACCGAGGAGCTCGCGCGAGAGCTCGATACGCTCACATCGCTCTGGTCGGGCGATCCCCGCGCGCTCCCGAGCGGATGACGCAGCGCGCGGGGCGCGGTGCAGCAAGGAGCGCCGCAGCAGGCGCGCTTCGGACTGGGGAACGGGCGCCGGGATCGCCGGCTGCGGAGCTCGCCGTGCGGACAGGCGCTTCGTGGTACCGTCGGTCGGGCTCCTTCGAACCGAGGCGAAGCCCGCCGATCCCGGAGGTCGTGTTGCGCCGCTCTGCGTTCCAAAGCGTCACCGCGCTCGTCGCTCTCCTCGCGGCGAGCGCCTGCACCCAGGACTTCGACCAGTTCGAGCCCGCGCTCTTCCCGGGGCCGTCCGGGAGCGGCTCCGGCGGGGCCAGCAGCTCCGGCGGAGATGGAGGAGGCCAGACGGCGGCTGGGAGCACCACGAGCAGCGGCGGCACCGGCGGCGGCGAGCGGTGCACCAACGGCGAGGATGACGACGGCGATGGCGCCGTCGACTGCGCCGACGACGACTGCGGAGGGTTCGCCTGCGTCGCCGCGCCCGAGGACTGGCAAGGGCCCGGCCTCCTGTACCAGGGCCCCGACGCCGCGGACGTCGCCTGCCCCGAGGGCTTCTCCGAGCGGGTGGACGTGGGCGGCCGCGAGCCCCTCGACACGCCCGCGACCTGCAGCGCGTGCGCGTGCGGCGCGCCGACCGTGGCGTGCGAGACGCCCGCGGTCACGGTGTACACGGATGGCGCGTGCGACGGGGCGAACACGACGCTGCCGGTGCAGACGGAGAACTGCATCAACCTCGGCGGCTCCTTCCAGCCCGGCAGCTACAGCGGCGAAGCGCCCGGCGTGGATTCGGCGACGTGCGCTCCGTCGGGCGGCGAGCCGACGTTGCCGCCGCCGCGCTTCGGTATCGAGGGGCTCGTGTGCGCCGCCGGGCCGGACGCCGGCGGATGTGAAGCCGGCGAGGCCTGCGCCCCGCGAGAGATCGACGCGCCGTTCGAGCAGGGCGTCTGCGTCTGGCGCGACGGGGACCAGCGCTGCCCGGACGGGTTCGGCGAGCGACACGTGTTCGCGAGCTCGATGGTCGACAACCGCGGCTGCACCCGATGCACGTGCGACACGGGCGGCGTGCGCTGCGCGGCGACGCTGACGCTCTTCGAGCAGAGCCGCTGCCGGGGGCGCGGCGAGACCGTGCCGTTCAACGGGGCCTGCGTCGACGATCCGCCCCCCGCCGTCTCGGTGTCGCTCGAGGTGACCGGAACCGGCAGCTGCCAGCCGCGCGGCGGCGCCCCCACAGGCGAGGTCGACGAAGGCGAGGACAAGATCACCGTCTGCTGCGCCCGCTGAACGAGCGGAGCGCTGCGCTGGCCGCGCGGCGCTGAACGGCGCCGCGCGGCGCGCCGCGCGCTTACTGCCGGAAGATCTCGACGCGCTCGAGGACGACGTCCTGGTTGGGCCGATCGCGCGTGGTCGCCACGTTGGCGATGCGGTGGACGATGTCCTGCCCGCTCACGACCTTGCCGAACACCGTGTGGCGGTTGTCGAGGTGCGGCGTCGGCCCGTCGGTGATGAACCACTGCGCGCCGTTCGTGTTCTTGCCGGCGTTGGCCATGGAGAGCACGCCGGCGCCCTCGTGCCTCAGCGAGGGGTTGAACTCGTCTGCGAACTTGTACCCGGGGCCGCCCGTGCCCCAGAGCGCCGCCTTGTCCGGGTAGCGCGAGAGCGGATCGCCGCACTGGATCATGAACCCCGAGATCACGCGGTGAAAGCGGACGCCGTCGTAACAGGGAGTCCCCTGCATCCCCTGGCCGGTCTTCGGATCGGTCCAGTTGATGGTGCCCGTGGCGAGGCCGACGAAGTTCTTGACCGTGTTGGGGGCGCCCTCTTCCTCGAGCCGGACCGTGATGTCACCGAGCGAGGTCTTGAGCCGGGCGTGGAGCTTGCCGGTGCCGGGCACGTTGATCTGGGGGAATTCCATCGGGACTTCTCCTTGTTTTGGCCGCCGAGGCGGCGCCGTCAGCCGAGGGAGGTGAGCCGCGGGCCCCCCTTCCTGCGTTCTGCTGCGCCGGTCTTATCTCATCTGGCGCCGCGGACGAGCGGCGAAATCACCTCACGCGCGCTCGAAGAGCGTCGCGATGCCCTGGCCGACGCCGATGCACAGCGAGGCGACCCCGACCTTGGCGCCGCGCGCGCGCATCGCATGCACCAGGGTGCACGCGATGCGCGCGCCCGAGCAGCCGATCGGGTGCCCGAGCGCGATCGACCCGCCGCGGACGTTCACGCGCGCCGGGTCGAGCTCGAGCGCGCGCGAGCACGCGAGCGCCTGCGCCGCGAACGCCTCGTTGAGCTCGAACAGATCCACGTTGGGTACGCGCAGCCCGGTCCGCTGAAGGAGCTTCTTCACGGCCGGGATCGGCCCCTCCCCCATGAGGTTGGGATCCACCCCGGCGGCCGCCGTCGCGATCACCCGCGCGCGCGGCGTCGCGCCGGCGGCCTGCACGGCGTCGCCCGAGGCGAGCAGGAGGGCCGCGGCGCCGTCGTTGAGGGGGGACGAGTTGCCCGCCGTGACGGTCCCGCCCTCGCGGAAGGCGGGCTTGAGCTTCGACAGCGCCTCGAGCGAGGCGTCGGCGCGCACGCCCTCGTCGCGCTCGAACAGGACGGGATCGCCCTTCTTCTGAGGGACGAGAACGGGGATCACCTCGTCGGCGAAGCCCCCCGACTCCCAGGCGAGCGTGGCGCGCTCGTGGGAGAGGAGCGCGAACCGATCCTGCTCGTCGCGGCTGATGCCGTGCTTCTTGGCCACGTTCTCGGCCGTCTCCCCCATCGACTGGAGCTCGAACCGCGCGGCCATCCTCGCGTTCGGATAGCGCCAGCCGAGGGTCGTATCGTAGAGGGTCGGCGCGCTCCGCTCGAAGCGCTCGGCCTGCTTGGGCATCGTGAACGGCGCGCGCGTCATGCTCTCGACGCCCCCCGCGATCGCGCAGTCGGTCTCGCCGGTGGCGATCATCCGCGCGGCGTCGGCCACCGCCTCGAGCCCCGAGCCGCAGAGGCGATTCACCGTGACGCCCGGGACCTCGTAGGGGAGGCCGGCGAGCAGCGCGGCCATGCGCGCGACGTTGCGGTTGTCCTCTCCGGCCTGGTTCGTCGCGCCGAAGACGACGTGATCGAGGCGCGGCGCGAGCGAAGGATTGCGACGCACGAGCGCGTCGAGGACGTGCGCTGCGAGGTCGTCGGGGCGGACCGTCGCCAGCGCGCCGGCGTAACGGGCGATCGGGGTCCGGACGGCGTCGACGACAAAGACAGGGCGCAGGGCAGCAGCCATGACGAGAGCGTAGCGTCGCCTGGTCAGCGCGCAGCGGGAGATCGCGCGCGCCCTGGAATCTCCGCTCGGCTCGACGCGCGCCGCGCCAGCGTCGATGCCGCGTGTGCCCGCCCGATCGCGCCAGGGGCGAGCACGGGGGCCGATCGGATGGCCGGCGCGGAGGACGACCGATCGGCCTGGTCCGTCCTGCACAGGGTGGAAGAGGCGGCGCGCAGCGGCTCAGTAGCTATCGCTGGATCCGCCCCCGCCGGAGCGACCGCCGCCGCCGCCGCCGAACCCGGACCCACCGCCGCCACCGCGGCCGCCGCCGCCACCTCGGAAGAGGAGCGCCTGGAGGACGAGCCACAGGAACCAGCGGAAGGAGGGCGAAATCAGCGCGAGCACGAGCGCCGCCGCGATGGCGACGACCGTCACGCCGATCCTGATCGGCGAGACCGGGGCGGGCGCCGGCTGGGCGCCGGGCGCCGGGCGCCGTTCCTCCTCGGGTGTCCCGGCGACGAGCGTCCTGGCGATCTCTGCAGTTCCCTGGTCGATGGCCTCGCGGAATCGATCCTGCCTGAGCAGCGGGTTGATGGTCTGCCGGATGATGTCGTTCGACTGGAGATCCGTGAGCGCTCCGCCCACGCCCTTGCCCGTCTCGATCCGGACGCGCCGCTCGTTCGGGGCGATCACGAGGAGAACGCCGTTGTCGGCCCCGCGCTGGCCGAGCTGCCAGGTGTTGAAGGCCTCGTAGGCGACGTCCTCGATCGTCTCGCCTTCGAGGGATCCGGCCACGAAGGCGACGATCTCGAACCCCGTCTCGCGGCGGATGCGATCGAGCTTCGCGTCGAGAGCGCGGATGTCGGACGGCTCGAGCCGTCCAGCGGTGTCGACGACGTGCCCTGTGAGCGTCGGCGGCGTGAAGTCGGCGAGGGCCGGCCGCGCGACGAGCGCGCAGACCAGCGCGAACGCGGCCGCGACGGCCCTGGCCACGGCCCGGAGCCGCGCCCCGCCCATGCCGATCCGGCGCATCGCCGCGCCCCTCATCAGAACGAGACCTTCGGCGCCGACTGGACCTCGGGAGACGCGGTGAAATAGACGCGCGGCTTGAACGGCTGGCCCGTCGCCTTGTTCACCACCTGGCCCCGGATCTTCAGGAGCTCCGCGTTGTACTCGCGCGCCGCCTGGTTGTACTCCTGGCGCGCCCGGAGGATCCGGTTCTCGATTCCCTCCAGCTGGATCTGGAGGCTGTGGAAGTCCTGGTTCGCCTTGAGATCAGGGTATTGCTCCTGCACGACGAGGAGCCGCGAGAGCGAGCCGCTGAGCTGCTCCTGCGCCTTCTGGAAGGCCTGCACCTTCTCCGGATCCGTCAGATCGTCGGCCTTGAGCTGGACGCTTGTCGCGCGGGCGCGCGCCTCGGCGACGCTCGCGAGCGTCTGCTCCTCGTGCTTGGCCGACCCCTTCACGACGGCCACCAGGTTCGGGACCAGGTCGTAGCGCCGCTGGAGATCCGCCTCGAGATCGGACCATTTCTGGGCCGCGATCTGATCTTTCTCGACCAGCACGTCGTAGCGCTGGCAGCCGACGACGGACGTCATGACGGCGAGCACCGCCAGGAACAGGGAGGCCACCGCGAGGCGCTTCCGAAATGTCGATTTGTGAACAATCCGCATGACTGGCTCCAGGGTCGCTTGCATTACCCGTCGGGTAAGCGTCGCGAGACGCCTTGCAAAACCCGGCCCCATGGCGCCCGCGGCGGGCTGGCGTGCTGCGGCGCCCCCGCGACGTGATACCCTTTCCGTGTCGTGCCCTCGGTCGGCGCGCCATGCACCGTGCAGGAGGGCCGCAGGGAGGCCACACGCGTGGCGCGCCGCCACAGTCGCCCATTACGATGAGCCACCGCCCGCGCATCGCAGCCCATTCGCTCAGCCCTGCAGCTTATGCGCCGTATGGCGACATCCTCATGGCCTCGCCGCACGGCGAGCCCGGGAGGCCCGCCAACCAGGGGACGGCGCGGCGCTTCGATCACCTCGCCGCGATCGAGAACCTCCGCCCCGGGCACGCCTCGCTGAACGTCTCGGTGTTCCGCTGCGCCCCGCGCTCGAGCTTCCCGCTCCCGATCGCCCTGCTCGAGAAGCACCCCGGCTCGACCCAGGCGTTCGTGCCGATGAGCGCGCGGCGCTACCTCGTCGTCGTGGCGCTCGGCGGCGACCGGCCCGAGCTCGCGACGCTCGGCGCCTTCATCGCCCACGGCGCCCAGGGCATCACCTATCGCCCCGGCGTGTGGCACCACCCCATGATCGCGCTCGACGCCGAGGCCGACTTCGTCTGCCTGTCCTGGGAGGACGGCTCTCCCGGCGACTGCGCCGTTGTCGAGTACGCAGAGGGCGAGCGGATCGCGGTCACGATCGACGCGCTCGACGCGCTCGATCGCTGACGGCCGGACGTCTCCTTCCTCCTCGCCGATCCCGCGCGGCGCGATGGCCCGCGCCGCCGCTGCCGGGAGGGACCGCGGCGGCCTTGGGGGGCGGTCGCCTCCGGGTCGCGCTGCGCCGCAGCCTCCGGGCGCGCGCCGCGCTATAGAGGCGCCCCCCCGCCATGCGCCGCTCGACCCCCAATTGCTCGTTCGTCGCGCAGGAGCAGCGAAGGCTGCTCGCCGCGCTCGACTCCCTCGACGTCGCCGATGTCGCCCGCATCCTCGAGGAGTTCGTCACGGACGAGCGCAGGGCCCGGCTGCGCGGCGTCATCGCGGCGCGGCTCGACGCCGTCACCGTGGCCATGGATGCGCCGCACGATCCGCACAACGGGGCCGCCGTGCTCCGCTCCTGCGACGCGTTCGGCTTGCAGCGGCTCCACATCATCGAGCGGGCCGAGCAGTTCCTCGTCTCGAACACGGTCTCGCGCGGCTCCGAGCGCTGGGTCGACGTGCGCACGCACGCGACCACCGAGGCCGCGGTCGCCACGCTCCGCGCCTCGGGGCACGAGCTCGTGGCGACCCACCCGGAAGGCGAGCTCACCCCGCGCGACCTCTCGAGCATCCCCCGCCTCGCGCTGGTCCTCGGCAACGAGCGCGACGGCATCCGCCCCGACCTGGCCGCCGGCTGCGCCCGCGCCGTGCGCGTCCCGATGCGCGGCTTCGCGGAGAGCCTCAACGTGAGCGTCACCGCGGCGATCCTGCTCGAGCACGCGACGAACGGCCGGCCCGGCGACCTCCCGGAGCCCTACCGGATCCATCTCTATGCGCGCGCGCTGGTGCTCACCGTCCCCCACGCGGCGGAGATCCTGGCCGCGCGGGGCATGCACCTCCCCCAGCCCCTCGGAGGAACGCCGCCCCCTCCCCCGAAGCCGCGCGGCCCCAAGCCGCGGAGGCCGCCCGCCCCGCCCGCGCTGCCCGCGCTCGAGCCGCGCAGCGCCGGCGCCCCGCGGGAGCCTGAAGGCGGATAACATGCAGCTCCCCATGCGAAGCCCCGGTCCCCCGCGGCGCGAGCCGCGCGCCCGCCGCGACGCGACGCGCCTTCCGACACCTCACGGCCTCCGCGCGCGCCTCGCCCGCGCGGCGATCGACGTCGCGCGCGGCGCGGCCGCCCTCGCCCTGCTCCTCGCCGGCTGCATCGAGGTGCCGCCGCCCCCGCCCAGGGCGCCCCTCCAGCCGAAGGACATCAAGGTCTCCGAGGGCGTCGGGCTCGAGATCGCCTGCACACCGACGGGGGTCGAGCTCTGCTTCGACGCCCGCGACAACAACTGCAACGGCGTGATCGACGAGGGCTGCGGGCTCCACACCGGGATCCTCCAGTTCACGATCGCGTGGGAGGAGCCCGAGGCCGACGTCGATCTCAACGTCTATGACCCGGCGGGAGAGCTCGCGCGCGTCGGGGAGCCGACGGCGAGCGGCCTCATGAAGGATCGCGACTGCCCGCGCGTGAGCGGCGAATGCCAGGAGCAGAACGTGGAGAACGTCTTCCTCACCGAGGGCGAGCCGGCGCGGGGCCGCTACCGCGTCGTCGTGCGGCTCGACAAGCTGAACGACGCGACGGCCCCCATCCGCGTCCGCCTGAGCGCGCGGGTCGGCCAGCGCTCGTACAGCATGGCGCTCGATCTGTCTCCCTCCGCCGCGACCGAAGAAAAGAGCGTCGAGTTCACGCTCTGAGCCGCCCACGCGGCGCGCCGCCCGTGTCCCCGGCGCCGCGCGAGGAGCCACCCCAGCGCGCGCCGACGTATCCGCCCTTGCAAGAACAGAAATCCGGCGAAGGACCTCCGCGCGCTCCATCGCCGCCGCGCGGTTGACGTCCGGCAGCCGCCCACCTTAAAAGATGTGGCCATTTTGCACCTGGAGACGCCCCGCGAATGAATCCCACGTGGATGCTCACATTGCTCGTCGGCCTCTTCGCCGCCTTTGCGTGGAGCGCCAACCGGCGTTGGCAGCTCCTCAAGGTCGGGCGCGGAGAAGACCGGCTCGACCGGATCGCCGAGCGCCTCAAAGGCACCTGGGAGTACGCCTTCCGGCAACGGAAGATGGGTTACTACCCGCTCGCCGGGCTGGCGCATAAGCTCATCTTCTTCGGATTCCTGGTTCTCCTGCTCCGGACGCTGATGCTGTGGGGGCGCGGCATCGACCCGTCGTTCGACCTGTGGATCCTGGGGCACGAGCCGGTGCGGCTTCCGGGCATCGGCGCGGTGCCGCTCGGCGGAATCTACGAGTTCGTGAAGGACGTCATGGCCACGCTGGTCGTGGCCGGCGCGCTCGTGTTCATCTACTACCGGGCGATCAAGCGCGAGCGGCGCATGACCCTGTCCGGCGAGGGGCTCCTCATCCTCGGCATCATCGTCACGATGATGGTGAGCGACATGCTCTATGACGGCGCCTCGCTGGTGCTCCACCACCGCTGGTCCACGGCGGCGTGCGGCCCCGCGGACGCGGCGCTCTGCGAGCGCGTCGCCACCGTGACGGCCCCGTTCGCGGGCGTCCCCGCGGACCCGGCGGCGCTCCGCTGGCACCTGTTCCCGGCCCCGGCGGGCTCGCTGTTCGCCGTGCTCCTGAGCGGCGCCAGCCCGGGGACGCTCGTCGTGCTCGCGCACATCGGGTTCTGGACGCACGTCACGCTGGTGCTCGTGTTCCTGAACCTGCTCCCGCACTCGAAGCACTTCCACATCATCACGTCGATCCCGAACGTCTTCACGCGCAACATCGAGGCGCGCGGCCGGCTGCCGCTCGTCGCGGGCAGCGCCGAGGCGATCGGCGAGATGGTCATGAAGGCGGCCGAGGAGCCCGAGAAGGCCGCCCCGGTCGGCGTCGCGCGCATCGAGGATTTCACCTGGAAGGCGATCCTCGACTTCTACACGTGCACCGAGTGCGGCCGCTGCAGCGACAACTGCCCGGCCCACAAGACGGGCAAGATCCTGAGCCCCAAGCAGCTCACCCTGGACCTGCGCGATCACCTGTACGGCCGAGAGGGGGAGTTCATCAACAGGCCGGGTGGCCCGCGCGGCGACGGCGACGGCCACGCGGCCAAGGCGAACGGGCAGGCCACCGACGGGGCGGCGCAGGACGGCCAGGCGGCGGAGGCGGCGGAGACGCAGGAGGGCGCCGAGCACGCCGAGCAGGCGGCGCCGGAGAACCCGGTCCCGATCCCCGAGGTCGCGTACAAGCCGGTCGACCTCGTGGCGAACGTCGTCCATCCGGACGTGCTCTGGGCCTGCACGACGTGCCGGGCCTGCGAGGAGCAGTGCCCGGTGATGATCAGCTACGTCGACAAGATCGTCTCCATGCGCCGCCACCTGGTCCTCGTGAAGGGCGAGTTCCCGGCGGAGCTCGGGAATCCGTTCAACGCGATGGAGGTCAACGGCAACCCCTGGAACCTCGCGCGCCTCGACCGCGGCAACTGGGCCGAGGGGCTCGAGATCCCGACCATGGCCGAGAAGCCGCAGGCCCCCGTGCTCTACTGGGTCGGCTGCGCGGCGAGCTACGACGACCGCGCGAAGAAGATCGCCCGCGCGACCGCCAGGCTCCTGAAGGCCGCCGGCGTCGATTTCGCCATCCTCGGCCAGGAGGAGACCTGCACCGGCGATCCGGCGCGCCGCGCGGGCAACGAGTACCTCTTCGCGATGCTCGCCGAGCAGAACGCCGCGACCCTGAACGGCTACAAGGAGCAGGGCGGCATCCGGAAGATCGTCACGACCTGCCCGCACTGCTTCAACACGCTCGCGAACGAGTACCCCGACTTCGGCGCGAAGTTCGAGGTCGTGCACCACACCGACTTCCTGCTCGGCCTGGTCGCCGAGAAGAAGCTCGTCCCCAGCAAGCCGGTCGAGGGGAAGGTGGTCTTCCACGACTCCTGCTACCTCGGCCGCTACAACGACGTGTACGAGCAGCCGCGCGACATCCTGAAGCGCATCCCCGGGCTGCAGCTCGTCGAGGCCGAGGGGTGGAACCGGCAGAAGGGGCTGTGCTGCGGCGCCGGCGGCGCGCAGATGTGGATGGAGGAGCAGAACAAGGACCGCGTGAACGTCAAGCGGACACTGCAGCTGCTCCAGACCGAGGCGAAGACCATCGCGACCGCCTGCCCGTTCTGCCAGACGATGATCACCGACGGCCTCAAGGATCAGTCCAAGGAGGAGTCGATCCGCCAGCTCGACGTGGTCGAGCTGCTCGAAGAGAGCTGCGCTCTCGACCGCTCGGCCGGCAGCCGCTCGGCCGCCGCCCAGGACGCCGCTGAGACGGCCGCGTCCGCCAGCGCCTGATCCCGCCGAATTCCGTCACTAGTGCACGCTGGAACGGTACGCCCTGCGGTCCATGACGCACCGTTCCAGCGCGTTCGCCCACATGTGCGCCCTGGAGCAGGCCTGATGGTGTTCAGGCGCAGCCTTCTCGTGCGTCCCGTCTCGGCCTGAGCTAGATTCGGCCCTGCCGCCGGAGGTGGATGTGATTGAAGGCGCTCTGAAGGGGACCCCGAACCTGGACCCCTGCCCTACGCCGGAGGGGACCGCAAGTGCGGATTACCGGCTCACAGGGATACTGGCCCATCCGATTTGCGTCTCGGTCGACGCGATCGCCGACAATGCGCTGCGCGCGCGTCAAGCAGCCTCAGGCGCAACCGAGCACCGCTGCGACGTGTGCGACAGGGCCATCGCGGGCGAGCCCCACGGGCGCGGCCTCTACGTGTGGTCGCGCGGCGACGAGCTCCGGTTCGAGGAGCCTGCCCTGTGCTGCCTCTGCTCGGTCGCCATCGGGATGACCGCGCTGTCCGCCTGGAACGTCGAAGAAGAAGAGGGCTGATCGCCCGCGGCCTGCGCCGGAGGCGCGGGCCCCACCGCCCTCCGTCGCCCGCCGGACGGATCACCGCACGTCAGAACGCCTCGCCGATCGCCAGGTTCACGGCGATGGGCAGCACATCGAACAGCTTGCCCGGGTGCCGCTCGTCCTCGGGCCAGCCTGCTGCTTCTGTCTCGTTGCAAACACCGAGCACCTGCAAGCAGGGGATGCGGTAGCCGACGTCGAAGCGCAGCGGTCCGACCGGCGTGACGTAGCGCAGCCCGAAGCCCGCCGAGAGGTGCAGGCGCTGCGCTCCCGAGCGGAACAGCCGGTGCTCCCGGGTGACATCGCCGGCGTCGGCGAAGATCACCGTACCGAAGCTCTCGCCGAGCGGTATCCGCAGCTCCAGGCTCGTCTCCCACAGCAGGCGGCCTCCGATGGGGACCAGCGGGGCCTCCTCGTCGGTGCTGCCGCCGGCTGTCAGGCTCGGCACGCGGGCGTGCGGGCCGACCTCGTTGTACCCGTATCCGCGGTTGCTGGTCGCGCCTCCGCTGAAGAACCCACGGAACTGCATCAGCTGAAGGTCGGCCCCCACGTCTCTCCGGCAACGGTCCCTGTCCACGCCCGCGAGGGCGTCGCACTGGGCAGGATCCACGGAGGCGTCGCCGTAGTGGCCCGTGAACAGCCACCCGGTCATCAAGCGGAAACCCAGGGTCCATCTCCTCGAAACAGGGAGGTAGGCACGAAACTCGGGTTGAAGACGGATGTCGCGCGCGGAGTGAAACCGCTTGTCCCGCTCGTCCTGCGCCTTCTCGCCGACCAGGGCCTCCGCGATCGCGGTGTCGAACCCCAGATAGCCGGCCAGCTGCGTGTCCAGCGCGATGTAATAGCCGTGATGGGGGGTGACCCTGTCGGGCTTCCCCGCCTGGTTCAGGCGGCGGTCATAGGACACCTGCGCCTGGAGGTAAGGGATGAAGAGGGTCCCGAACCCGGAGGGCAGCCGCGCCGAATTGTAGGTGAACGGGCTGTTCAGCTGGACGTTGTAGAGGAGGGCCGCGTTCAGGTCCGATTTCAGGAAGGGCCGCTCGACGCCGATGGACCCGACGTACTCGCGGTAGCCGACGATCGCGTGCTCCGGAGCCTCCTGGGCAGCACCTGGTGCAGCTCCTGCCCCCCCCTCGCCGGCGCCGCCCTGCTTGTCCGGCTTGGTGCAGAACTCCCCTGTCTGGGGGCAGTAGAGCTTGAACGAGCCGCGCAGCACCGCGGCCGTGCGCCGCTCGATCGCCCCGGGCTGGCGGAGCTCGGACCGGAGCTGGATCTCCGGCAGGAGGCGGAACGTGTCCCCGAGCTCCTTGCCGAACAGGTTCGAGAACTCCACCGGATAAAAGACGAGCCCCGGCCGGGCCTCGACGCTGAAGCGGCGCAGCCCCCCGAGGAAGTTGCGATCCTCCCATCCGGCGACGAGGTGCGCCTCGACGCGCGAGCCGACCTCGGCGCCTCCGCCGAGCCTCACGGCGCGCAGCGCAGACGGCTGCACGGAGAACGTCACGGGGACGACCGGGTTCCTGGGCTGTCCGGGCGGCGCGAGCTCGGGCTTCACGGCGACGGCGCCGAACACGCCGAAGTCGGCGAGCGCCTGCTCTGCGTCCGCCAGCTCCGCGGTCGAGAAGCGCTCGCCCTCCTCGATGCCGATCGCCGTCCTGACGGGCGCCTCGGGCAGCTCGCCGAGCCCCTCCAGCTTGACCTTGCCGAACCTGCACTCGGGGCCGAGCTCGATCGTGTAGCGGATGCGCGCCTCGTTCTTCACGAGGTCGACGTCGACGTGCCCCTCCACGTTCGCGTAGGCGAAGCCGCGATCGGTGAGGACCCGGAGCAGGCGCTTCTTGAGCTCCTCGTACCGAGCCTCGTCCATGCGCTCGCCGACCTTGAGCTCGCCCTTCGCCTCGGTCACCGGCCGGTCGATGTCCCTGCCCTTCTCCAGGGTCCAGTCCCGCCACGCGAGATCCACCGACGCGATCTTCACGGGCGCGCCCTCGGAGACGACGATGCGCACCCGCACGCGCCCCTCCTTGCCGGGGCCGCCGAAGCGCTGCACCCGCGCCGCGCGCACCCGCGCGCCGTAGAACCCGCGCGCGCGGTAGTACCGCTCGATGCGGGCCAGGTCCCGCTCGAGGACGAACCGGTCGAACCGCTCGTACTCGACCGTGAGCGCGTCCCAGATGCTCAGGATCGGCACGGGCTCGAGCGCGCCGGCGAGGAGGCGCGAGCTCTCGGCCGTCGCGATCCGCGCGGCGAGCTCGTCGCCGCTGATCACCTCGTCGCCCTCGAACGAGACGTCCTCGATGGCGCACCCGCTGAGGTCGGGACGCGTACACGCCGGCGGTTGACGCGAAGCGGCACAGGCGGAGGCCCCGAACACGGCGAACATCACGAGCGCTGCGGCGATGGGGCGAGGCATCGGGACAACTGAAGGAGAACTTTCGGCTGTGCCGGCCGAAACGCAATCGCCCCGATGTGCGCGATGGCGAGGATTCAACGTTACGCCTGTGTTTTCGATATGCTGCGTCCGCTTCGGCCGCCGAGGGCCCCGCTCCAGTCTGGGCGGCATTCGGAGAGCGGCGCGAGCGAGGGAGAGCCTACGAGATGGCAGAGCCGACGCAAAAGGAACCTGGTGCCGGTGGGTACCTGGGACATGGATTGCCGCACGAACCTGGGCCTCACGGGGTGCTAGCGGGCGCCGGCGCGCCGTCTGCAGGCCCCGCCCCCGAGGAGCGGCGTGGCGCCCTGAAGGCGCTCGTGGCCATCGGCGGTCTGGCCTGCGCCGGCGCGATCGCCGTACCGGCGGCGAGCTTCATCGCGGCCCCCGCCGCAGGCAGCGCCGGCACCGCAGGCGGGCGCGAGCGCTGGGTCCGGGTCGGGCGCCTCGCGGACCTCCCGCCGGGCGAGCCGCGGCGGCTCAAGGTGATCGGCGAGGAGCGCGACGCCTTCACGGTCGCGAAGGACCAGATGCTCGGCGCGATCTGGGTCATCCGGGAGGGCGAGAAGATCCGCGCGATGAGCGCCACGTGCCCGCACCTCGGCTGCGGGATCGAGCTCAACGACGACAAGAAGAGCTTCAACTGCCCGTGTCACGCGTCGCGCTTCGGCCTGTCGGGCGCGCCTGAGACGGGGCCGTCCCCGCGCGCCATGGATCCGCTGGCGACGAGGGTCGTCGACGGCTGGCTCGAGGTGGACTTCCGGCGCTACCGTGACGGGGTCGCCGAGCTCCAGGAGATCGCAGGATGAGCCTCGGCGACTGGCTGAACGATCGCATAGGGCACCGCGAGCCGCTGCGCCGGTTCCTCGACGAGCCCATCCCTGGCGGCGCGCGCATCGGTTACGTGTGGGGAGGCGCGCTCGCGCTGCTGCTGCTCATCGAGGCCGTCACGGGCGCCCTGCTCATGTCGGCCTACGCCCCGAGCGCGACGACGGCGTGGGCCAGCGTCGCGCACATCAACTTCACCCTGCGCGCCGGGTGGCTCATCCGAGGCCTCCACTACTTCGGAGCGCAGGCGCTCGTCGTCCTGGTCGCGATCCACGTGGCGCGGATCGCGCTCCACGGGGCGTACCGCGCGCCGCGCGAGATCGGCTGGTTCCTGACCCTCGGCCTGCTCGGCGTGATCCTCGGCTTCGCCTTCACGGGCAACCCGCTCCCGTGGGACCAGGACGGCTACTGGGGCGCGCGCGTCGAGACCGGCATCATGGGCTCGGTCCCCGTGGTCGGGTCGTTCACGCAGCAGCTCGTCATCGGCGGGAGCTCGCTCGGGCACCTGACGCTGACGCGGCTCTACGGCCTGCACGTCTTCGTGCTGCCGGCGGTCATGGCCTTGCTGCTCGCCGCGAGCTTCGCGCAGTTCCGCAGGCACGGCTTCGGCGCGCCGCACGGCGCCGACCTCGGCAAGGCGGATCGGTTCTACCCGAAGCAGCTCGGCCTGATCCTGGTGGCCGTGGCGCTCGTGCTGGTCGTCGTGTTCGATCTCGCGGCCATGGAGCACGGCGCCCCGCTCGAGGCGCCCGCGGATCCCGTCAGCGACTACAACGCCCGCCCCGCCTGGTACTTCCGCCCGCTCTTCGAGCTGCGCAAGTTCTTCCCTGGCTCGCTGGAGCTCATCGCGACCGTCGGCCTGCCGGGGGTCATCGGGCTGTACCTCGCCCTGCTCCCGTTCATCGACAGGAAGCCCGGCCCGCTCCGCGCGCGGCTGCCGGCGCTCGCGCCGCTGCTCTTGATCGGCCTCGGGGCCGTCGGCCTGCTGGGGAAGTCGCTCGTGAAGGACGCGAAGGACGAGGCCTTCCAGCGCTCGGAGGCGCAGAGCGCCGCGCGGACCGCGCGCGCGGTGGCGCTGTTCAAGCAAGGCGTCCCGCCCGAGGGCGCGCTCGCGATGCTCCGGAACGATCCGGAGACGCGCGGCGAGGACCTCTACAAGAAGGAGTGCGCGAGCTGCCACCGGCTGAACGATCTCGGCCCGCCCAAGGAGAAGCAGACGGCGCCGGATCTCACGGGGTTCGGGACGAAGGCCTGGGCGCTCGAGGTGCTCAAGGATCCCGACGCCGACCACCTCTTCGGCAAGACGGCGTTCAAGGAGATGATGCCGTCGGCGGTGAAGCCGCCCGCGGATCCCGAGGCGGCGAAGGTGTTCACGCCGATGAGCGCGGCCGACCAGGAGACGATCGCCGCGTTCCTCGAGGGGCAGGCGCGCGGGGAGCCCGGCGCCGGGACGCCCGGAGAGAAGATGGTCCGGCAGCGGTGCACGAGCTGCCACCGGCTCGACGGCAAGACCGACGACGAGGAGTCGGCCGCCCCCGAGCTCCGCGGCTGGGCCTCGGTCGCGTGGATCGAGGCGCAGATCACGAACCCCGGCAGCGGCAAGGCCTACCCGCCGGCAGCCATGGCGAAGGATCTGGAAGGCCACATGCCGGCGTTCGAGGAGAAGCTCTCCGCGAACGACCGGAAGGTCCTCGCCGCCTGGGTCTACCGCCGCGGCCGCGGTGAGTCCGGGACGACGGTCGCCGCCAAGACGCCCGACAAGAAGCCCTGAGCGAGCCGCCCGCCGGCGCTCGCTGCCCCCACTCTCCTCCTCCCGATCACCCTCTCGATGAGCGCCACCGCGGCGCGCGCTCGGCGCTCGCGCGGCTCGTGGACGCGCGCCGATCCGTTCGGGTCAAGGCGCGCGATCCGACAGGCGCTCGCGCGGGGCGCGCGATCTGCCAGGTGCGCGCGCGGGCGCGACGGGCCGGCACGCGCGGTGCTGCGCGTCCCGAGAGGGAGGGTCGGTGGCGACATTGTGCACGGTCGCCTCCACGCCGGCGTGCGCGCGGCGCCCGCCTCGAGCGCGGGCGGCGATCGAGCCCCAGAAAGAGCAGGACCCGTGGACCTGGATGCGGCTGTAAAGCACCACTTCCTGTGGATCGCGGGCACGATGATCGCGTCCGCTGCCTACTTTCAGGCGTCGGGGGTGTCTCACCTGCTCGGGAAGACGATCATCCCGGACAGAGCCGCCAGGCTCTCTTCCACGCCCCCTGCGCCTCACCGCGCGCTGCGCGACGGCCTCCACGCGACGAGCGCCGAGGCGATCCTGCAGCGCAACCCCTTCGACTCGGCGACGGGGCCGCTCCTCCCGCCCCCGGGCGGCGCTCCCGAGGAGCGCGCGCCCGTGGCGCACGGCGATCCGTGGAGCGATCCGACCTGCGACGCCGGACGCGTGGTGCTCATCGCGGCGTCGCAGGACGCCGCGTGGTCCTTCGCGGCCATCGAGGGGCCCGACGGGCAGACGCAGCTCCGCCGGCTCGGCGGCGACGCGGCGGGAGGCACGCTCACGCGCATCGCGTGGGACCGCGTGTGGATCACCGCGGGCGGCGCGCGCTGCCAGATGCAGCTCGGCAAGGCCGGCAAGCTCGGCAAGGGCGCGCGCGAGGAGGCGCCCGCCCCGCAGCCCCGGCCTCAGGCGAGGCCGGTCGGGAGCAACGACAACCTGAACACGATCCCGCCGGAGATCGCCGCCCGCATCCGGCGGGTGAGCGCCACGGAGTTCAACGTCGACCGCGCGGCGGTCGATCAGATCCTCGAGCAGCAGGCGCTCCTCATGCGCTCCGCCCGGGTGATCCCGGAGCGGCGAGGTGACCAGGTCGTCGGGCTGAAGCTCAGGATCAGGCGAGGCTCGCTGCTGGAGACGCTCGGGCTGGAGAGCGGAGATACCCTGAGGTCGATCAACGGCTTCGACGTCACCGATCCCCAGAAGGCGCTGGAGGCCTACGCGCGGCTCCGGACCGCGAACCGCCTGTCCGTCGCGATCGAGCGCGGCGGACAGCTGATGACGGTCGACTTCAACATCCGCTGAGGACCTGCGCCGGGCGCGCGCGGAGCTCAGCCGAAGGCGTCGACGGCCGCCCTGGCCGCCTGGCCCGAGAGCGACGGCGGCGCGACCGTCTCCCACCACGCCGCCGCGTGCTGCTCGGTCCAGTCGGCGTCCATGTGGAGCGCGGCGAGCCGCTCGGACAGCTCGCGCGCCGACTGCGGCCGCCGCGCGGGATCCTTCTCGAGGCAGTCGAGCACGATGCGATCGAGCGCGGGCGGGATCGCGCGCGCCGCGCGCTTCGAAGGCGCGACGGGCGCCTCCGTCGCGTGGAGCAACATCGTCTTCATCGACGTCTCGGCCTCGAACACGAGGGCGCCCGTGAGCAGCCAGTAGGCGACGCACCCGAGCGCGTAGATGTCGGTCCGGCCGTCGATCGGGCGGTCGCCAAGCACCACCTCCGGGGCCATGAACGCGGGCGTGCCGGTGATCGCGTTGTCCGCGGTCAGCTTGGAGGGGTCCGCGTCCTTCTTGCGCTGGGCCACCAGCCCGAAATCGAGCACCTTCAAGAAATCGAGATCTGCGCCGTAGCGGCACAGGAAGAGGTTGGCCGGCTTGATGTCCCGGTGCACGAAGAAGGCCCTGTGCGCCTCGTGGAGCGAGTGGCAGGCCTGCCGGAGCAAGTGGACGACGCGCGCGGGCGGCTGCGGGCCGTCCAGCTTGACGAGGGTGTCGAGGTCCATGCCGTCGAGCAGCTCCATCACATAGTAGAACGACCCGTCGCGGGCGACGCCGAAGTCGAAGATGCCGATCGTGTGCGGCGATCGGAGCGCGGCGGTCGCCTGCGCCTCGCGCTCGAACCGCGCCTTCGCGTTGCCGTTGCTCGATGGCTCGCCCTGGAACGCCTCTGGCCGGATCAGCTTCACGGCCGCGGGGCGGGCGAGCATCCGGTGCTTCGCCCGCCACACCTCGCCCATGCCGCCGCCGCCGAGCCGCTCGACGAGCCGGTAGCTGCCGAGCTCCCGCGCCGCGTCGAGCTTGCGCCCCAGCCCGAAGACGACGCGCGACACGAGGACGGAGAGCGCGAGCGCGATGACGCTCGGGAAGAACCGGCGGAACATCGCCTCGCGCGAGGGCGGCTCCATGAAGCCCGAGCGGACGAGCACCCAGAGGCAGGCCGGATCGGTGAGGATCGCCAGCGTCGAGGTGAACAGCGTGCGCACGCTCGGGGCGGGGACGATGATGGGGAACATGAGCACCCAGACGGCCACCGGCGGCCATCCCGGCAACATCGGCCCCTCCGGCCACGGCTGCGCGTTGGAGATGACCGAGAGCAGCGCGGCGCCCAGGATCTTGTAGGCGAACGAGAGATCGACGATCCGCGGCGGCGACAGGAGCCCCTTCCGCGCGATGACGAAGAGCGCGGCCGAGACCAGCATGAACGGCAGGAAGACCGCGACGCGGATCGGGTAAGGGCCGAGCTCGAGGCCCGGGATGAGCTCCGAGACGAGGAAGCCGAGGGCGCCCGCCACGATCGTGCAGAGCGCCATCCACGCGACGCGCCTCGTCGCCTCCTGCTCGAGGTCCGGGGGGAGGCGCGGCGACAGCCACTCCCAGCGCGGCCTCGCGCAGGTCTTGCTGGCGTCGGGGCCGAGGAAGACGGTCTCGCTCATGGAGTCGCGCGCGAGGCCCACGGCCTCATCCGTTCTGCTCTAGGGGAGGACGCAGGCCGCGGGAATAGAGGAGTCGCGCGCGAGGCGCACGCCTCTCGGCATGCGCACGGCGGTGCTCCTTGGAGTACGGGCGGACGCGGCCAGCCCGAGCGGGGGAGCGTTACTTGATGAAGACCTGCGCGGCCGCGATCCCCGCGCCCTTCGTCGCCTTGAGGATCACCTTGCCCGGGCCGCCGATCGGCAGGGGGTTCTTCCAGCAGCCGGAGGCCTTGCCGCCGAGCGTCGCCGCGGCGCCGGTGGTGCTGTCCTGCGCGAGCACGACGGGCGGCAGCGCGGGCGCGGGCTGCGAGACGAGCTGGATGTCGAGCTCCTGGACCCCGAGGCCGATGCCGACGACCGTGTAGCACTTGCCGGGCGAGATGTTGATCTGCTGCTCGAGCGCCTGGCCCTCCTGGAACTGCCCCGCGAACGGCCCGCCGTCCGGCTTCATCCCCGGGGCCTCCGTCGTGCCCATCCCCTGCAGGATCGGCGTCGCGGCCACCGCGGCGACCGGCGGGATCGGCGTGGCGGCGGAGCCCGCGGGCGCGGCGGTGGTGGTGGGCGTGGGCACCGCCGTCGCCGGCGTGGTCGGCACGGCGGAGGCGCACCACTGGCCCGGAGGGCACGGGTTGTTCGGGTCGATCGTCGGCTCGGGAGTCGATGAGCACGCGAGCGCTCCGAGCGCGGCGAGGGAGAGCGGGAGTACGTGGAAGACACGCATCATGAGAATGCTCCTTCGATGGGCATGAGCTCGCCCGATCGCAGAACGAGGTGCCAGCGCTTCTTACACCGGCTGCGGTTCGACGTGTGGGTCGAGCTCACGAAGCAGCGATCTCGACAGTGCGCCGGGAGCAACCCCTGCGGAAACGGAGGCAACCGGATGGGTCGGATGCGAGCGGTTGCAAGCAAACAGAGTGCAGACGGATGGAAGCGAAACGCAACCGCGCCGCTTTGCGCCGCGCGCACGGCGTGCTACCGAAGTCGGGCACGCGTGGTCTTGCAATCCCGAGTAGTTAAACTATACACGTGATCCGCGTCACCCGCGCGGGGACGGCAGCGCGCGCCCAGTGGCGGACTCCGCAGCGTGCCTTGCCTCCTGGCCACCTCTGGCCCGGGCGGCGTGCTCACGCCGCACAGGGCCCGATCCGCTGCATCCTGTGCGCCCGGCGTCGTCGCGCGGACAACGCGCATCGCCGGAGCAGCCATGAGCCAGGATCAAAAGCCCCCTCCCGTCGAAGGCAGCGCCCTCTGGTACAAGGACGCTATCATCTACGAGGTCCATGTCCGCGCGTTCAGCGACTCGAACGCGGACGGCATCGGCGACTTCGAGGGGCTCGTCGACAAGCTCGATTACCTCCAAGATCTCGGCGTCACCGCGATCTGGCTCCTGCCCTTCTACCCCTCGCCGCTGCGCGACGGCGGATACGACATCGCGGACTACGCCAACATCAACCCGTCTTACGGGACCCGGCGCGAGTTCGCCCGCCTCCTGCGCGAGGCGCACCGCCGCGACATCCGCGTCATCACCGAGCTCGTCCTGAACCACACCTCGAACGAGCATGAGTGGTTCCAGCGGGCGCGGACCTCGCCCAAGGGCTCGCGCTGGCGCGACTTCTACGTGTGGAGCGACACCCCGCACCGCTACAAGGACGCCCGGATCATCTTCAAGGACTTCGAGACGTCGAACTGGGCCTGGGATCCGGTCGCCAACGCCTATTACTGGCACCGCTTCTACTCCCACCAGCCCGACCTCAACTTCGAGAACCCGGACGTCCACGCCGCCGTCTTCAAGGTGGTCGACTTCTGGCTGGAGATGGGCGTCGACGGGCTCCGGCTCGACGCCGTGCCGTACCTCTACGAGCGCGAAGGGACGAACTGCGAGAACCTGCCGGAGACGCACGAGTTCTTGCGGAAGCTCAGGCGCCACATCGACGCGAATTTCGCCGATCGCATGCTCCTCGCGGAGGCCAACCAGTGGCCCGCCGACGCCGCGGCGTACTTCGGGAGCGGCGACGAGTGCCACATGAACTTCCACTTCCCGCTCATGCCCAGGATGTTCATGGCGGTCGAGCTCGAGGACAGCTTCCCGATCGTCAACATCCTGAAGCAGACGCCCGTGGTCCACGAGAGCTGTCAGTGGGCGACGTTCCTCCGGAACCACGACGAGCTGACGCTCGAGATGGTGACCGACGAGGACCGGGACTACATGTACCGCGTCTACGCGCAGGAGCACACGGCGCGGATCAACCTGGGCATCCGCCGGCGGCTCGCCCCGCTCATGAAGACGCGGCGCAGGATCGAGCTGATGAACGCCCTGCTCTTCTCGCTGCCGGGGACCCCAGTCCTCTACTACGGCGACGAGATCGGGATGGGCGACAACATCTATCTCGGCGATCGCGACGGGGTGCGCACGCCGATGCAGTGGAGCGCCGATCGGAACGCCGGATTCTCCAGGGCGAACCCGCAGAAGCTCTATCTGCCGATCATCATCGATCCCGAGTACCACTACGAGGCGATCAACGTCGAGGCGCAGCAGCAGAACCCCGCTTCGCTCCTCTGGTGGATGAAGCGGCTCATCACCCTTCGCAAGCAGAACAAGGTGCTCGGCCGCGGGACGATCGAGTTCCTGCACCCGGACAACAGCAAGGTGCTCGCGTTCATCCGCGCGCACGCGGACGAGCGGCTGCTCATCGTCGCGAACCTCTCTCGGTACGCCCAGCACGTCGATCTCGACCTCGCGCGCTTCGAGGGCATGGTGCCTGTCGAGCTGTTCGGCAGGAGCCGCTTCCCGGAGATCACGAGCCGCGGTTACTCCCTCTCGCTCGGGCCGCACGACTTCTTCTGGTTCGCGCTGGAGCCGGCGACCCCGGCGACGTCCGTCGGCGACGCCGAGGCGGCGCCCGCGATCTCGACGAAGGGCTCGTGGCGGACGCTCCTCTCCCCGGAGGGGCGCAGGGTGCTCGAGCCGGCGCTCGGCAAGTTCATCGCGGCGCGGCGCTGGTTCCGCGGCAAGGCGCGCACGCGGCGCGCCACGACCCTCGCGGACGTCATCCCGATCCTCCGCGGCGAGCAGACCGCGGCGGAGCACTACCTCCTGCTCGTGCGCGTCGAGTACACGGACGGCTCGCCGGACACGTATGTCGTGCCGATCGGCTTCGCCACGGGCGACTATGCGCGGACGCTCGCGACGCGCACGCGCCACGCGGTGATCGCGGACGTCACGATCCGCGATCCCGAGCCGGAGAGCGCGGCAGCGCCGGAGGGGATCCTGTACGACGCGCTGACGACCCCGGAGTTCGCCGCGCTGATCCTCGCCGCGATCCGGGCGCGGGGCGTCGCGACGGGCACGGCCGGCGAGCTCCATGCGCTGCCGCTCGGGACGACGCTCGAGTCGCTCGGCGAGGACGGAGAGCTCCCGGCGCGCATCTCCGAGAGCGAGCAGAGCAACACGACCATCATTTACGGCGACAAGCTGCTCCTCAAGATCTTCCGGCAGGTCGAGGAGGGCATCAACCCGGAGCTCGAGATCGGCAGGTTCCTGACGGACGAGCAGTTCCCCGCGACGCCGCGGATCGCCGGGGCGATCGAGTACCAGGGCCGCGGTCGCGAGGCGACCACGGTGGCGATGCTCCAGGAGTACGTGCGGAGCCAGACCGACGCGTGGACGAGCACGCTCGAGGCGCTGAACCGCTTCTTCGAGCGGGTGCTCACCGACGAGGGATCGGTGAAGGGCAGCGCGCCGCCGATGCCGGCCGGCACGCTCGTCGACGCGTCGCGCGCGGCGCCGCCCCCGGTGGTGAACCAGCTGATGGGCACCGAGCTCGTGAGGATGCGGCTGCTCGGCGTGCGCACCGCGCAGCTCCACCTCACGCTCGGCAAGCACAGCAAGGACCCCGCGTTCGGGCAGCAGTCGTTCACGACGCTGCACCAGCAGTCGATCTTCCAGTCGGCGCACGGCATGCTCGCGCGCACCTTCGCGCTGCTGAGGAAGCGCGAGCGCTCGCTCCCCGAGAGCGTGCGGGAGCAGGTGTCGGCGATGCTGCCGCGCGAGGCCGAGATCAACGCGAAGCTCCAGCAGATCGTGTCGAGGAAGTTCGACATCCCCCGCATCCGGACGCACGGCGACTTCCACCTCGGCCAGGTGCTCTCGACGGGCGACGACTTCATCCTGATCGATTTCGAGGGGGAGCCGGCGAGACCGCTGAGCGAGCGCCGCTACAAGCGTGGCCCGCTCCGGGACGTGGGCGGGATGCTGCGCTCGTTCGACTACGCCGGCGCCTCGGCGCTCCGGGACGCTCGCCTCCGGCCCGAGGACGTCGCCGTCCTCAAGCCGTGGACCGACGCCTGGGTGGCGTGGATCTCCGCGAGCTACCTCGCGGGATACATGGAGACGGTCGCGCGCGCCCAGGCGACCGCCGAGCCGCGGGCCGACGAGACGGCGCCGTACGTGCCCGCGAGCGACGCGGACACGACGCTCCTGATCGACTTCTACATGCTCGAGAAGTGCATTTACGAGGTCGGCTACGAGCTCAACAACCGACCTGACTGGCTGGACATCCCGCTGCGCGGGCTGGAGCGCCTGATCACGCCCAGAGTATAGGTTGCTCCGGGCTCTCTATCTCTTCCTCTCCTCTCTTCCCGACCTTTTGGATGCGCCAGCGACGCTGGACGCAGCGGCAGGCGCCGTTATGCTCGGAGCATTGGTGGCGCGATGATCCGGCTCGAGCTCGCGGGCATGCACACGCGGCTGCACTCGACGTTGTGCGGCTCATGCCCGCAGGGCCCGACCGGCTGCTGCGCCAGCCCGCCCGGGGTCGAGTGGTCGGACATCGGGCGAATCGTCTCGCTCGGCGGCGCCGGCTGGCTGCTCGAGCAGATGGTCGCGGGCAACCTGCGCCCGGGCCAGCGCGGCCTGCTCATCCTGCGGGTAGAGCCCCAGGACAGCGATGGCCGAGCGCTCCCCAAGAGGTGCGCTTTCCATGGTCACGAGGGCTGCACCATCCCCCCCGAGCGGCGCGCGGCGACGTGCAACTACTATGTTTGCGATGACGCCTTCGCGCACGGAGGCGAGCCTCGCGGGGCCCCTGAAGCGCTGGCCGGCCGCAAGGCGCATGACGCGCTCGTGGATCTCTACGGGAGCTGGG
This sequence comes from Sorangium sp. So ce124, assembly GCF_051525235.1. Classification (NCBI taxonomy): domain Bacteria; kingdom Pseudomonadati; phylum Myxococcota; order Polyangiales; family Polyangiaceae; genus Sorangium; species Sorangium sp. So ce124. The sequence continues at coordinate 554,387 of NZ_CP150312.1, read as the reverse complement.
ATCTAGAGCTCGCGGACCGCATACGCGAACGCTGGCCCGACGGGCCTCCGTGGAACCACGATTTCCTCGACTGGCTCGGTCGAGAAGTCCGCCGCCTCGCCGCCAGGGCGGCCCCCTCCATGCGGGTCCTCAGGCCCGGCACCCGCTTCTGAGCGGCGGTCACCCGCACAGGAGACGGGCCCAGATCGGCGTTTTCGGCGCGGAAGCGCACGGAAGGGAGCTGAGCACCGAAAACGTCGAGATGGGCCCGTATCCGAAGCGGGTGCCCGCCGCTCTAATTTGACGGTATCGTGCTGACGTCCTGACGCCGGAGCGCGACGGTGCGCTCGACGACGTCCGACGCGGAGAGCTGCAGGAAGATCGACACATCGACCCAACCGGCCCTGGACACCACGACGACCTGCATCCCTTGAGGCAGCTCGACGCTGAGGGGCGTCTTGCCGAGCATGGTCCCGTTCCAGCTCACGTTCGCGTCCGCGGGCTCGCTCTTGATCGTGACCTTGGCCTTCATCGGGCTCGCTTCGAGCGCCGTCGCAGCCGTGGACACGGCAGCAGGCTGCTCCGACGCGACGGGCTCCACCGAGCGATCGCGGAACATCGCGAAGGCCCCCGCGGCGAGCAGCGCGACCACGCCGAGCGCAGAGGCGAGATACCCACGCTGCCGCCAGGACGAGGCGCGCCCCACCGTCGCGCCCAGGCTGCCCGGGTCGACGGCCGTGGGCTCGTGCTGGTGGTTGGCGGGGAGGCTGTGGCTGTTATCGCTGAGGAGGGGTAGACCGGCCGCGGTCGCGGAGGGCCACATCGAGCGGTTCATCCCCATGACCATCGAGGCTCGGGGGAACTCTCCGACCATCGAGGCGCGCTGGATGTCGCCCGCGACGTCCAGCGAGGACAGGTACTCGAACTGCGCGGTGACCTGCTGGCGCACGAGCGCCCTGCTCTCCGCGAACATCTCGAGCACGTTCGCGCCGAGCTGCTCCGTGCGGACGTCCTCGCCCGAGGCCCGCAGGTAACTCTCCAGCGCGTCGCCCATCTCCTGCGCGGTGGCGAACCGCCGATCCGGATCCCGCTGGAGGGCCCTCGCCACGATCTCATCGAGCGCCGGGTCGATGTCCGGCACGACGGTGGAGAGCCGCGGGATGTCCCGCGTGAGCAGCTGGTGCATCACGGCGACGTGGTCGCCATCGAACAGCCGCCGCATCGCAAGGAGCTCCCAGAGCACGATGCCGATGGCGAAGATATCGGCCCGCCGGTCGACGTCGGCGCTCGCCATCGCCTGCTCGGGCGCGGCGTAGGCCATCTTGCCCTTGAAGGTTCCGCTCTCGGTGTGCGCATCGTTGAGGGCTGCCTTCGCGACCCCGAAATCAACGATCTTCACAGCTCCGTCGTACGTGATGAAGATGTTGTGCGGCGAGACGTCGCGGTGCACGACGCCGAGCAGACCGCCATCGAAGTCCGCGAGCTCATGCGCGTAGTGCAACCCGCGCAGCGCCTCGACGATCGTCCTGACCCACGCCCCCCGCGTGAAGCTCGCGGCGCCAGGACAGCCGCTCACCACCGCCCTCACGACGTCCTTGAGCGGCTGGCCCTCGAGGTACTCCATCACGATGAAGTACCCGCCGCTCTCGCCCCCGATCTCGTAGGTCTGAACGACGTTGGGGTGATTGAGCCGGGCCGAGAGCTTGGCCTCGTCCAGGAACATCAGGACGTAGCGCGGGTCATCCGCCATCCCGACGCGGAGACACTTCACGACGACAAGCTTGTTGAACGACCCGGGCCCGCGGGAGACGGCCAGAAACACATCTGCCATCCCTCCACGGCCTAATTTTGCAATCAGGCGGTATCGACCAAGCAAGCTGTTGCTCGCTTGCTGGGTCGAAGAGATGGTTTGGCCGCCTGCATTCACGACATCCCCCGCTATAAGAGCTTAATTAGCCCGTTGACCTGGAGTTTGCAAAGACTTTTACGCCTGGAAACAATCCGCGCCCCCTGTAGAGACGCGTGCCGCATTGCTCCATCGCCTGGCCATCCATCATGGCTCATCGATGGCACATCGCAGCGTTCTGGCGCAGCGCTCCATCGCCGGATTGCTGCGCCAGGACACCCCCGCCCAGGCTGTGGATGTCATGGCCCTAACGAAATGACCACAATCGAACCGGCAAGCACGTGACCACACACACATGGTGCCCCTGTCGGGTCACCCGGTGTTCGGTCACCGCTTCATTGTACACCAAGCGCTTCACGAGCGGTGAAACTGGATGCGTGTCGCAGGTCGATCCTCGAGACCCTCCTCGGGGTCGCACAAGGCCAGCGGGACACAGGCCCGCAGGCTCGAGACAGGGCCAATCCGTAATGACGCATACATGTTTGGCGTGGAGGGCGGCGGCTCCCGAGCAGGCCGGACGACCTCGGCTTCCCTGCGGCGCCTGGGGCTCCGCAGGAAATCGACGTCCGCCCTGCGCGGAGCTCTCTACAAGGCTGTCCTGGTCGTTCTGTGGAGGAGATCTACCAAGGGTCCTGCGCCCAGAACCTGCGCACGGCATCGAGCGTGGCGTCGAGCTGCTCGAAGTGCGGGAGACCCAGCGTCGGCGCGATGCGGGCGACCTCCACGCGCGCGTTCTGCTGCGTGAGCTCGCCGAGGCGGTCGAAGCGCGAATAGGGGTCACGGTCGTGGAGGATCAGCGTGGCGACGGGCAGACGCGCATACAGGCGCTGGAAAGCGTCGTCCGTGAACAGGTCACCGGCGATGAACGCGAGGGGGGCCCTGTGGGCAAAAGGCTCCTTCGACGCGCTGATGGCATAGTCGACGAGGCCCGGATCCGGCGCGCCGACGAAGCTCTTCTTCAGGAACCAGCGAATGCTGGGCGGCGCGGCCAGCACGCGAAAGAGCGCCTCCGCGACGTAGGGGACGCGCGAGACAGCCCGGAAGAGGGCGCTCGCGCCGGGAGGCTCACGGCCGAGCCCCGTCGGGGACACGAGCACGAGGCTGTGAACGATGCTCATCTCCTCGCAGGCGACGGCGGCGGCGAACTCCGAGGAGAGGGAGAGCGCGATGACGTCGGCGCCGCCCGGCGCGCGGACCACGTCCGTGAGGAAGCGGCGCAGCGCGGCGCGGTAGAGCTCGCGATCGTACACGCGGTCCGCTCGCTCCGAGAGGCCGAAACCGGGAAGATCGAGCGCGTAGACCGGCCGCTCGCCGCGGAGCGCATCGAACAGGGGCGCCATCTCCCTGGATGAGGCGGCCGCGTCGACCCCGTGCACGAGCACCACGGGGCGCCCGGCAGCGCGGGTGTCCACGTAATAGGCGAGGCGCCCCGCGCTCCACGTGTCCACGTGCCGTACCTCCGCGTCGAGCGCAGGGGCGAGGGGCGCGCGCTCCGCGGGGCGGAGCGCGCTCGGCACCAGCCGGTCGACGAGCCCATCGAGGCTCATCGCGCGTACGCTCATCACGTCTCCCCCGGCGGCAGCATCCCCTCGTTGTCCGCGCGCTCTAGGTCGGCGATGCTCGGATTCCTCGGCGCCGGCCGCGACTTGACGCCGCCGTCGCCCGGCCTCGCCTCCTGGCCGGCGTCGCTGCGCTTCTCGCGCTCTCGACGCTCTGCTTGACCAGCGACCTCCTGCGCTGCGCGCACCAGCCGCTCCAAACGATCCTCCTCCTGGTGATGGCGAGCTCCATGGGGACCACCGTGCCGATCCTCGAAACGGTGGTGCCCAGCGTCGACATGGCCATGAGACACCGCGCGATCAGGTCGAACTGTCATGCTCAGCTCCTTCCGCACGAGGTCAAAGCATGGACCGTGCCCCCGCGGACCGCGGCCCCATCAGCGCTCGCCGAGCCGATACCGGGCTGAACAGGAGCCAGGACGCCTCGAATGTGACCATTTGCCTCGGTCACCCGCGCTGATGCGTGTGACGGCAGCAGGGGAGCAGGTGATGAGCCGTATCGGGAGCGGATGGAATCGGGTCCTCGGCGCCGATCCGGAGGGGACGTCGTCGCCAGTCAACCTCGCTGTTGCTGCGCCGCCGGCGCCGAGTTTGCGCAGGTCCTGGAAGGTCTGGCACGGATGGAGAAGGCGGGCGGCCGGCCCGCGGCCGCGCCGGCGCTGGAGGCCGAGGGGAGCTGCCCGGCCGCGATCCCCGGGCTCCGGACGTCAGCCCGTGACGTCGAGCTTCCGGCCGGCCGGCTTGTTGATGTCGGCGAAGAAGTCGTTGCCCTTGTCGTCCACCACGATGAAGGCGGGGAAATCCTCGACCTCGATCTTCCAGACGGCTTCCATGCCGAGCTCGGGGTACTCGAGCACCTCGACCTTCTTGATGCAGTCCTTCGCGAGGCGCGCGGCCGGGCCGCCGATCGAGCCCAGGTAGAAGCCGCCGTGCTTCTTGCACGCCGCGGTGACCGCGGGCGAGCGGTTGCCCTTGGCGAGCATGACGTAGCTGCCGCCGTTCGCCTGGAAGAGGTCGACGTACGCGTCCATCCGGCCGGCCGTTGTGGGCCCGAACGAGCCGGAGGCGTAGCCCGCGGGCGTCTTCGCGGGGCCGGCGTAGTAGACCATGAACTCCTGCAGGTAGCTCGGCATGCCGTCGCCGCGGTCGAGGCGCTCCTTGATCTTCGCGTGCGCGATGTCGCGCGCGACGATCATCGGGCCGCTCAGCGAGAGCCGCGTGCGGATGGGGTACTTCGAGAGCTCCGCGCGGATCTCGCGCATGGGACGGCGGAGGTCGAGCTTCACGACCTCACCCTCGAGATCCGCGTCGGTCGTGTCGGGCATGTACTTCGCGGGATCGGCCTCGAGCTGCTCGAGGAAGATGCCCTCGCGCGTGATCTTGCCGAGCGCCTGACGATCCGCAGAGCAGGAGACGGCGATACCGACAGGGCACGAGGCGCCGTGGCGCGGCAGGCGGATGACCCGCACGTCGTGGCAGAAGTACTTGCCCCCGAACTGCGCCCCGATCCCCGTCCGCTGCGCGAGCTCGAGCACCTTCTGCTCGAGCTCGCGGTCGCGGAAGCCGCGCCCGCGCGCGTTGCCCTCGGCCGGGAGCGTGTCGAGGTAGCGCGCCGAGGCGAGCTTCGCGACCTTGAGCGTGTACTCGGCCGACGTGCCGCCGACGACGATGGCGAGGTGGTACGGCGGGCACGCCGCGGTGCCGAGCGCGCGGATCTTCGCCTCGAGGAAGGACAGCAGGCTCTCCGGGTTCAGGAGCGCCTTGGTCTCCTGGTAAAGATAGCTCTTGTTCGCGGAGCCGCCGCCCTTCGCCATGAACAGGAGCTTGTAGGCGTCGCCGTCCGTCGCGAAGATCTCGATCTGCGCCGGAAGGTTGTCGTTCGTGTTGACCTCCCGGTACATGTCGAGCGGCGCGAGCTGCGAATAGCGGAGGTTCTGCGCGCGGTAGGTCTCGAAGACGCCGCGCGCGATCGCCGCCTCGTCGCCGCCCCCCGTGAAGACGAGCTGGCCCTTCTTGCCCATGACGATGGCCGTGCCGGTGTCCTGGCACGACGGGAGCACGCCCCCCGCGGCGATGCTCGCGTTCTTGAGGAGCTCGAGGGCGACGAAGCGATCGTTCGAGGAGGCCTCGGGATCGCCGAGGATCCGCGCGAGCTGCGCGAGGTGACCGGGCCGGAGGAGGTGGGCGATGTCGCGCATCGCCTCGCGCGCGAGCAGGGTGAGCCCCTCCGGCTCGACCTTGAGGAACGTCGAGCCGGCGGCCTCGAAGGTCGAGACATGGTCGCGGCTGACGAGGCGGTACGGGGTCTCGTCATGGCCGAGGGGGAGCATGTCCTGGTACTGGAAATCGGTCATCGATGGGGTCTCCGGGGAATCAGAGAAGCAGAGAGGCAGAGAGGCTGCGGGTCGCTCCTTCTTTGCATGGCTCCCGCCCCGGGCTCAACACCCACCCAGCGCCGGTCGTCACGCGGGGAGCGCGCGCTCGACGTCGTCGAGGACGGCCGAGATCGACCGCAGGAGCGGCTCCCGGGCGCTCCGCAGGAAGAAGTGTCCGCCGCGGAACATCTCGACCCGGAAGGCGCCGAGCGTGTGATGGCGCCAGCCTTCGAGCTCGGCGCGGCCCGCGCGCGCGTCCTCGAGGCCCCCGAACGCGGAGATCGGGCACTCGATCGGGGCCCCAGGGACGAACGGCTCGACCTCGTTGACCGCGACATCCGCGCGCAGGACGGGCAGGAAGAGCGCCAGGAGCTCCGGGTCGCGCAGCACCTCGTCGGGCGTGCCCCCCATGCGGCGGATCCGCTCCAGGAACTCGGGCTCGGGCAGGCCGTGGAGCGGATCCGAGCCAGGCTCGTGAGGCGGGCGCCGGCCCGACACGAAGAGGTGGCGCGGCAGCGGAGCCCCCCGGCGGCGGAGCTCGCGCGCGAGCTCGAAGCAGACGAGCGCGCCGAGGCTGTGGCCATACAGCGCGAACGGCTTCGTGAGCCATGGATCGAGCGCGGTTGCGAGGGCCTGGACGAGCGGCGTGAGGCGCTCGAACGGCGGCTCGCTCATGCGCGCCTCCCGGCCAGGGAGCTTGAGCGCGCAGAGCTCCGTGTGCGCGGGGAGCTCGCGCCACCAGGCGCTGTAAATCGACGAGCCGCCGCCAGCATAGGGCGCACAGAAGAGGCGAAGCCGGGCAGCAGGGTTTGGCCGCGGCACGCCGACCCAGGGGTCGCGGCTCGGGCTGGCGGTCGTCATCACGGGGCGCTCAGCGTAGCCCGCCCCTTCGGCGCTCGCCCCCTACCATTTGCTGCCCAGGGCGACGCGGATGGTGGCGACCTTCCCCTGATCGAGGCCGAAGCCGAGGTCGTCGTCGAGCGCGACGAGCGCGCCGACGCGGGTGAAGGAGCCCTTCACGAGCGGCTCCCAGTCGACGAACGGCTCCGCCGCCAGCTGGGCCGAGTTGGTCGAGGAGAGAGGGAACGCCGCCTGGAGGCGCACACCGATGCCGAAGCTGCCGAACGGGCGGAACGCGATCTCGTTGCCCTGCTCGATCACGGTCTTCGTGTCCTCCCCGTCCCGGGTCGGAAAGAAGACCTGACTCGCGAGATCGTGGGTGAGGAACAGGACCTTGCCGACGTTGATCTCGGTCCCGACGCGCGCCCGGAAGGCCCAGTGCGCGAGCAGCACGCGCTGCGCATCGAAGTAAGCCCGCGCGGGGAAATTCGCCACCGACGCGACCTCGAGCTCCGTGCCCGGATGCGGGTGGAGCGGGATCGTGAAGCTCATGCCGCCGAAGAGCGCGAGGATGGGCAGCGCGTTGGCAGCGTAATGGAGGCCGAACGTGGGATTCCCGATGAAGAACTGGCTGTATCCTGCGCTGCTCGTGAACGGCCTTCCGAACAGGTCTGTGGACTGGGGGCCCGAGACGTCGCCGTAGACGAACGGGATCTCCGCGTCGAGGTGGAGACCCGCGAAGAGCTTGTACTGGGTGGCGGCGGTGATGGCGACGCCGAGCCGCGACGACTCCTCGACGGAGGCCTCTTCGCCGCTCGCCGCCGCGATCTCCCGCTGGTAAGACGAGCTGAGGACGTCGATCTCGAACCCGAACCGGCCTCCCTGGCTCTTCGCCCAACGCTCCTTCGTCTTGTCCGTGACGGGCTGCCGCGGCGCCGCCTCTTGCCCGAGCGCAGGCGCGGCCAGGGAGAGCATGAGGAACAGGGTCCCAAGAGACGCTTTGGTCGTGCTCACCTGGTGTCTCCCATCTCGTTCTCAACTCGCGGGCAGCGCGGGCGATTGACCACCTTGTCGCACCGTCGCCGCGGCGTCGCACGGGAGAGGCCCCCATGACCGCGGCGATCGCCCGGATCAATGCAGCTCCAGCGCCCTGGATGCAAGCGTTTTGACCGTCGCGACCCTGCGACGCTCTGCGTCGGTCTAGAAGGAGCCCGCGAGCTCGAGAGACGCCGGCGCGATCTTGAGGCTCACCGGAGGAGAAGACGCGCGCGCTGCGTCGACGCGCTCCGGGCCTGCACCAGCGACAGTGAGGTAGATCGAGATGCCGCCGGCGAGCACAGCGGCGCCCGCGAGCAGGTCGGTGGTGAGCGCGAGCGCCTCGCTCCTCGCCCGCGCTCGCTCGATGGCGCGGGCGTCGCCGGGATACCGATCGAGCTCCGCGCCGAGGTCGCCGGAGGCGCCGAGCGCGAGGACGCCGGTGGCGGCCGCGCCCACGGCGAGCGCGCCGGTCGCGAGCCAGGGGAACAGGGGCACGCCCCGCTGCTGGCGAGGCGCGCGGTGGTCCATCAACGACGCGCCCGGCGGCGCCCGCGGCGGAGCCGATGCGCCGCCCGCGCCCTCGCCGGGGCCCTGCGGGGTCCGCGCTTCGGGGAGCTCGATCTTGAGCTGAACGCGATCGCCGCCGGCCACATCGACGACCCGCAACACCGCCGGGCGGCCCGGCGCCTCGGCGACGATGCGGCGGCGGCCGGCGCTCATCAGGAGGGGCTCAGGGAGCGGCGTCTCGCCCACCGGCATGCCGTCCACGGAGATCTCGACGCCCGGCGCCGATGTCGAGATCTCGACCGTCGCGACGCGGCTCCGCAGGACGGCGATGTCCCGCTCCACCTCGGCCCGCCGGCCGCCCGGGATCTGCTCGCCACCGTCGGCGAGGTACTTCTCGAAGGCGCGCAGCGCGCAGGCGTAGTCCTTGAGCTGATAACACGTACCCGCGATGTTGTAGAGCACCTGATATGCGGGCGCGAGCGCGTAGGCGCGGCGAAACTCGGTGAGCGCAGCGCCATAATCAACCTCGTTATAAAGCTCGACGCCTCGCCGGAAGCGGGCGTCGGCTTCCTCGGTCTTGCCGGCACCGGCAGGCTGAGCGAGCGCGCCGAGCGGAGCGCTGAGCACGATCGCGGCGCAGAGCGCGAGCGCTCTCGGGGTTTTCATCGGGCGTACGGGCTCTCCAGGTCGATGCCACGCTTCAGCTTCTGCTCGGCAGACGGCGGCGACAGCGGCGCAGGCGCGCTCGCCGGCGGCACGGCGGACGCAGGCGGCGCCGCGGCGGCGCCCGCCGGGGCGCCCCGACCGATGGGGGCGAGTCTCCCCGGCTGCGCTTCCGGTCCGCTCTTCAACAACGCGAGGCTCAAGAAGAGATCGTTGCTCGCCGTGATCTTCTCTTCCTGCGCGAGGAAACCCGGCGCCTCCACGCGGATGACGTGCACGCGGCCATCCCTGGCGAGGCGGCCCTCGTAAGCGCCGCTCGACGTCGGGGAGCCGTCGATGGAGACCTTCGCGTCGACCGGCGAGACGCGGACGACGAGGCGGATGTCCTCCTCCTGCTTCGGAGAGGGCTCCAGCGCGGGCGGCGCGGCGACCTGCGCCTGGCGGTGATCGCCCGCGGCGAGCCGCCATGGCTGCGCGCGCAAGACCCCGACGCTCACGGTGCCCCCGATGGCGACGAAGGTGACCGCGACCAGGAACATGGCGCGGTTCGGGCGCGCGGCGCGCTCCTTCGCCTCGGTCGCGCTCACCGAGGGCACCATCGAGGTCGCGTCCGAGGAATGGCTGATGGCCGCGGGCGCGGTCATGGTCGGTGTCGTCGACATCCGACCGGTGCCCAGCTTCGGTAGATCGGGCGTCAGCGTGACCCTGGGATAACTCCCGGTCCAGCGCACGCCGCGCAGCTGCTCCTCCACGACCTGCTTGATCCGCGCCCGATCGTCCGCGAACTGGCTGGCGACGATCTCGCCGGCTTCCCGCGCGGTCATGCCCCGATGGCGCTCGACCAGCCAGCGCTCGAGATCCGCCTGCAGCTCGGCCGCGGTGGCGTAGCGGCCTTCGAGCGCGGGCGCGAGCGCCTTCTGGCAGATCCGCTCGATCTCGGGGTCGACATCGATTTTGGACGCTTCTTCCCTGAGGCTCGGAACCTCCCCGATGGCGAGCCGCCCGAGGATCGCGAGGTCGTTGAAGCCCTTCCACATGCGCCTCCGGGCGATCGCCTCCCAGAGGATCACACCCACCGAAAAGACGTCGGATCGCCGGTCGACGCGCTCTCCGCGCGCTTGCTCCGGCGACATATACGACACCTTTCCCTTGAGCATTCCGGTGCGCGTCTCCGTCAGCGAGTCGGCCGCCTTGGCGATCCCGAAGTCGACCACCTTGATCACGCCGTCATAGGTGACGAAGATGTTTTGCGGGCTCACGTCGCGGTGGACGACCTGGATCGGCGTCCCGTCGAAATCGCGCAAATTGTGCGCATAATGGAGCCCGGCGAGCGCGTCGCACAGGACGCGCACCTGGAGCGGCAGCGGGACTTTGTCGTGCCCCATGCGAGAGCGAACGCTGCCGAGCGGCTGGCCGTCGAGGTACTCCATGGCGATGAAGAAGCGCGCTCCCTCGTCGCCGACCTCGTGCGTCTGCACGACGTTCGGATGATTCAATCGAGCCGCGAGCCGCGCCTCGTCGAGGAACATGGCGAGGATATCGGCGTCCTCCACGAGCTCGGCGCGCACCCGCTTCAGCACGACAAGCTTGTTGAATCCCGCGGGACCCTGGGCGACCGCGAGGCAGACGTCGGCCATGCCTCCCCTGCCGATCTCGGCAATCGGGCGATATTTCCGCCAACCGTTGGGATCGCTGGGAGCGCTCATTCGACCTGTGCCGGATCGATCCCCAGAGGGAGGCCAGCCCGGGCGGGAGAATGCCCTCGAGCTGTTACCTCGAAGCGGCTGCCATGTGACGTTCTCGCGAATAGGATGGGCTCTTGGCACCGGTTTTCCCCACCTCCTGTCAGCCGGACAGCGCGGTCCTGCTTGACAAAAACGATTCTCTTGCCATCGGGTCATTGCAATGAACCGCAAGCGCAGCCTCGTCGACTCATCACCTGCCGCCGCCCTCGCGCTCGCCATGGGCGCGCTCGCCACGGGCGCCCTCGCGTGCTCGTTCATCATCGAGCAGCGTGATGTGCAATGCAGTTCCGACGCGGACTGCGCGCAGTTCGACGGCGCCATCTGCAACCTCACGGACAGCATCTGCGTCCCCTCGTCGAGCGGCTCAGCCGGCGGCGGGGGCGGCAACCCGCCCATCGGGTGCGCGGCTGCCGACAAGCCGCCCGTCGAGATCACCGGTGATATCACGGAGGATTTCACGCTCAAATGTGACAAGAATTACATCCTCAAGGGGCAGGTGAACGTCTCGGCCGGGGCGACGCTGACCATCGAGAAGGGCACGACCATCCTCGGCGAGACGAACCCGCAAGTCCCCGCCGCCCTCGTGGTGCACCCGGGCTCCAAGCTCATCGCCGTGGGCACCAGGGATGAGCCCATCGTGTTCACGAGCAGCAAGCCCCCGAAGGATCGCATGGCAGGCGATTGGGGCGGCGTCATCCTCCTCGGCAACGCGCCGACCAACCACGTGGACGCGAACGGCGCACGCAGCCCGGGCCAGATCGAGGGATTGACGAACAACGGACAATACGGGGGCATCGACGAGAACGACTCGAGCGGCACGCTCAAATACGTGCGCATCGAGTACTCCGGCGTGAAGCTCGCGCCGAACAACGAGATCAATGGGCTCACCTTCGGCGGGGTCGGCAGGGGGACGATCGTCGATTTCGTCCAGGTGAGGCACGTGTCCGACGACTGCTTCGAGTTCTTCGGGGGCACCGTGAACGCAAAGCACCTCGCCTGCCAGTACAGCGGCGACGACGCCTTCGACTGGGATCAAGGCTATCGCGGAAAGCTCCAGTTCCTCGTGGCGCAGCAGGACCCGGACGTCGCGGAGGAGACGAACGGGTTCGAAGGGGACAACGACCCGCTCGCGCTCACGCCGGCGCTCGAGCCTCGGAGCGAGCCGACGATCTACAACGCGACGCTCTGCGGGAAAGGCGTGGACGTGGGCAAGGAGCAGTACGGGATCCTCCTCCGCCGGTCGACGAAGGCGAACATCTTCAACACGATCGTCACGGGCTTCGAGTCGGGCCTCGACGTGCGCGACCCGGACCACGAGCAGAACATATCGAGCTCGATCTTCTCCAATCTGGTGAATGACTTCGCCTATGCCGAGACGAGCGACGGGACAGGCATTCTCCAGGACGACGACGGCGGCTTCGATGAGATCGCGTTCCTGAGCGAGCCCGATCGGAAGAATCGGGAGGAGGACCCCGGTATCCCGGGCTGCTTCGACCCGTCCGCGCCGGTCTTCGGTCCCGCGACGTCCCTGACCAAGGACGCGGTCGCGCCGCCGGGCGACTTCTTCGACTCGAGCGCCGCGTTCATCGGCGCGTTCAAGGATGCGAGCGACACATGGGCAACGTCGGGGAAGTGGGCCGTGTGGAGCCCGAAGTAGCACGGCTGTGGGAAATCAGACCGAAAGCCAACCGCCATGACGCCAAGAAATCGGGGGAATAGGACCGAAGAGTGTCAGGGCCCCCCATCGAGCTCTCTCTTGGCGGCCTTGGCGGCCTTGGCGGTCGTTCTGCTGATCCGGCGCAACTTCCCACAGGAGAGCTAGCCCGGGCGGCGCTCCAGCCGCCTGGCGAGGTTCCCGCGCTCCTCCGACTCCGCGCCCCCCCGCGCGCGCAGCGCGAGCGCGAGCACGCGAGGGAGATCGAGGGCCGCGCCGCGCGCGCGCATCTCCAGATAGGACCGCTCGTAATCGCGGGGGACCCGCAGAGACCAGTTGTGGTCGCCCACCGTCCCGGGCGTGTTGTAGATCTCCTTCATCCCGAGCAGATCGGCGAAGAAGACCATCACGTTCGACGCCCGGCTGGCGAAGAGGTCGGCGAGCTTGGCCTGCGCCAGCGCGCGGGGGTCGGACGCGAGCGCGCGCGCCATCGCGCCCTCCTCGGCCGGCGAGGGCGCGAGGCGCGTCGCCAGGTACGCCGCCTGCCGCCCCAGCGCGGCGGCGCGCTCCCAGGTGTCGAGGAGCCTCCAGAGCGGCGGCGTGTCGTGGGTCCCCACCATGATCCAATCGGCGGGCGCGGCGTTCTCGCTGCGATAGACGTCCTTCGGGTTGTCGAGATCGGCCTTCTGCGTGACCCGGAAACGCCCCAGCCCATGCCGCTCGAGGACGGCCCCGAGCGGGAACGGGAGCGTGCTCAGGACCTCGCACACGACGTCGGAGATGGCGCGCCCGCGGGCCTCCGCGCAGCGCGCGATCGTGTCGAAGACGACGCTGTAGCGCCCGACCTGCTCCGGGGACAGCGAGGTGACCCAGTCGTCGGCGTACCGGGGCACGGCGCGGTTCAGCTGCCCAGGAGAGACGATGGCGTACCGCGCGAGCAACGGGTGCTCCGGCAGGTCGGGCGACGAGAAGAGCCGCGCCCCTCCCTGGACGGCGCGGAGCGGATCGGGGGCGTCGGCGGCATAGACCCAGGGGCAGACGAGCCCGTGCGGGTGATCGAGGCGCACCCCGTCGAACTCGTCGAACATCTTGTCCATCCGCGCCCGGACGAGCGCGAGCCCGCCGGACGACGCATCCGCGTACTGCGCGGGATCCAGGACAGGATAGCTCCACACCTGGCCCTCCGGGTTGGTCCGGCTCGGCGGCGCCCCCATCAGATAGCCCCTGAGGAAGACCGATTGATAGGCCCAGGCATCCTGAGGCGAGTAACCGATCTGCAGATCTCCGTAGAGCTTGAGCCCGAGATCGGCCGTCACCGCCCGGAGCGCCGCGTGCTGCTCGTGCGCGAGGAGCTGGCAGAAGGCGTGGAAGCGGAGCTCGTCGCGGTACCGGTCGAGGAGCGCTCTCCTGCGCTCCCCGCACGCGACCACCTCGCCAGGGCCAGGCGCGTAGAGGCGCCGGTCCAGATCCGGCTCGCCGGACCAGCCGTGAAACCAGCCGCTCCGGTGCTCGGCGCAGAGGGGGCCGTAGAGCCCGTCCCTCTCGAGCCACGCCGCGTTCCGCCGCGTGAACGCGTCCAGGCGGCGCTCGATGTCGCCAAGCTCGCCAAGGTCGCCGAGCTCGCCGCGCCTCCGCCGGCCCTCGAACGACGCGTACGCCTCGCGGAGCGCGGCGCGCTGCGCGCGGTAGGCATGGCCGTGCTGCGCGCGAGCCTCGCTGCCAGGAGGCCGCCCCGCGACGATCTCCCGGAGCGACTCGGGGCGGAGGAGCGCGCCAGAGGGGCCGTCCTCGACCAGCCGGGCGAGCGCGATCGACAGCGTGCTCCGCGAGAAGATGGTGCCGTCGTACGGAGATGCGTTGTCGGCGGAGGTCTCCCCCTGCGGACCCAGCTGAACGCCGTTGAAGCCGAGATCCCGGACGAACCGGAGGAATCGGCGCCCGCCCTCGGTATACGGGGACCCGCGCCCGATGTCCTCCGCGTCGTCCGAGGGAAAGCTCGGATCGTGGATCGCGAGCACGAGGTTGCGGATGCCCAGCAGCCGCAGCGCGGCTTCCACGAGCCCCCTCTCGTCATCGCCCCATCGAGCCTCGGCCGGCGCCGCATCGCCCCTGTCGTCCCCGACGTCCTTCATCGTGGCAAGGTATAGCGATGAACGGATCGGACCGCCAACGCGCAAAGCGAAGAGACAATCTGCCTCGGTGATGTGATTACACCGATGTACGGCAAACCCCGAATGCCGCCGTCAGGCCCCGAGGCGCGTGCCAGCCGCAACTCCCGAGGTCGCGCTCGTGGCCTCCACCATCGGCAGCGTGAAGAAGAACGTGCTGCCCTCGCCCACCTTGCTCTCGACCCAGATGCGCCCGCCGTGCACCTCGACGAGCGCCTTCGCGATCGAGAGGCCGAGCCCCGTGCCCTTGTGGGCCGTCTCCTTCGCCTGCCAGTAGCGCTCGAAGATCCGCGCCCGCTGGTCCTCCGGGATGCCCGGGCCGGTGTCGCGCACCGAGAGGCGCACCTCCCGGCCCCACGGCTCGGCCCGGATAGCGACCTCGCCGCCGGCCGACGTGAACTTGATCGCGTTGCCGACGAGGTTGGCGATCACCTGGAGGATCCGCTCGCGATCGCAGAGCGCCCGATCGACGCCGAGCTCGACGCTCTGCTCGAGGCGCAGCGACTTCTCCGCCGCCTCCTCCCGCAGGAGCTCGATGGCGTCGCCGAGCAGGCCGGCGACGTCGTGGGGCACCGGCTGGATCGAGATGTGGCCGCCGTCGAGCTTCGCCAAGTCGAGCAGATCGCGGATGAGGCGGTTCATGCGATCGGCCGCCTTCTGGATGCGCTCGACGGGGCGCCGCACCTCGACGGCCTCGTCCGCGCCCGGCAGCTTCCGGCGCAGAAGGCTCGTGTTCATGACGATGGTGGCGAGCGGGCTCTTGAGATCGTGCGACACCACCGCGACGAGCTCCTCCCGGGCCCGGATCGCCCGCTGCGCGCTCTCGTACAGCCGCGCGTTGTCGATCGCCAGCGCGGCCCTCCGGCCGAGATCCTCGGCGAGCGCCCGGTCCTCCACGCCGTACAGCAGATCGTCGCGGCCGGACGCGATGGTGAGCACGCCGAGCATCGTGCCGCGCGTGACGAGCGGCACGGCGATGTAACGCCGGAGGCCGAGCTCCATGAGGAGCGCCTCGCTGGCCGACACCGGCGGCTCGCTGTCGTACGAGCCGCGCTCGCTCTCCGGGGCGAGGGGCGCGCCCGCGACCTCGCAGAGCGCCGCCTCGCCCGTCTCCAGCACGCGCGCGACGCCGGACGGGAGGACCGAGTCCATCGGCGTCTGGCCCTGCAGGAGGCGCGCGAGCTCGCTCTTCTGGGGATCGGCGTGGACGACGACCGCGCGCCGGAGCATCGCCTCGCGCTCGATGATGTCGACCATGCACCAGTCCGCGACGAACGGGACCGGCAGGCGCGCGACGCGCACCAGCGTCGCCTCGTAGTTGAGCGAGCTCGAGAGCAGCCGGCTCGCCTCCGAGAGGAACGCCGCGCGCCGCTGCGCCGCCTCCGCCGCCGCGCGCCCCGCCTCCGCGGCGGCGAGGTTCCGCGCCCGCTCGCGCTCGTTCTCGAGCATGCGGGCGTAGAGCAGGCGGTGCACGAGCGCCGTGCGGAAGGTCGCCGTGAGCCGGCGCATCATGCCCCGGTACCGAGGCGCGAACGGGGGCTCGCTCTCGAAGCAGAGGAGGAGGCTGGATGCGCCGCTGTCGCCCTGCCCCTCCAGCGAGAAGTGCCACGTCACGAGCCCGGGCCGCGCGAGCTCGGGGTAGGGCAAGGAGAGGCCCGCGCCCCCGCCGGTGGGCTCGCCCGCCGCGGCGGGTGAGCGCGGCGGGATGGGCAGCGCGCGCGAGCTCGCCGACAGGCCGGCGGCGTCGAGGAGCCGCGGGGCGAGCGGGGCCGGCTCGACGAGCACGAGCACGGCGATGCAGCTCAGACGCTCGGCGAGCCGCTCCAGGAAGACCGCCATCGACTGGTGCGGATCGAAGAGGTCGAGCGCCGCGACCGTGAGCTCCTGGAGGACGCTGAGGAGCGCCAGCCGTTCCTCCTGGATCTCGTGCTCTTCGCCGCTCGCCATGACAGGGCTCCAACCGCTCCGGCGCTCAGGCCCCCAGGGCGAGCACGACAGCGGTCTTGTTGTGAAACTGCGGTACTCCTCGGCCCAGCGTGCCGACTTCTCCAAAGGTCAGACAGCCCATCACCGGGACGCTCTCGCCGAGCTCGCTTTCGAAGGTGGTCAGCTCGTCGCGCACCGTCTCGCCGAGCATCATGCACCGCGAGATGCAGTCGAACACGAACGCGCCGGCGATGGGCCCGGCCACCGCGTCGCGCGCCGTGGTCGCGGCCTCGCGCGCGGCGCCGACGAGGCCGATGGGGTCGCCCTCCATGACGCGGATGAGGCACCCGTCCGGGACCTCGCCGACGCAGTAGAGCCCCCCCGGCGAGACGACGCGCAGCGGGTCGCGGATGACGTGCTCGCCGTCGGCCTGCGGGATGCCGAGCGGGTGGGTCATGGCGAACGTGGCGAAGCCGTCGATGTTCACCTGATGCCCCCTCGCGCGCGCGGTGCGCTGGTAGACCGAGAAGGCGCCCTCGTACTCGAGCTCGGCGAGGACCGTGCCCTCGGCGCGGGTGACCATCGTGGGCGGGCCATACGGCCGGAAGCCGTGGCGGATGCCGGTCGCCATGCGCGCCGGCGAGTCGATCGCGACAACGACAACGCTGTCCGAGTAGGCCCTGCCCCCCGCGAACTGCGCGGTGCGCACGAAGCGGAGGTTGTCGCCCGCGCCGCCGCCGGCCCAGACGACGCCCGTCCCGCCGACCTCGACAGCGCCGCGCACCACGTCGGCCCCGTTGCCCGTGACCGCGTCCGGCAGCACGATGAGCGCGCGGCTCCACCCGGGAGCGACGGACGACGGGAACGCCTCGAGGGCGCGCGAGGCGGCCAGCACGCCGGCGCGCCGCCCGTCCTGGCTCACCGGCTGCGCGACCCCGACGCCGACACGCACCGTCTCCGAGGCGACAAGCCCCACCACGAGCCCCTGCCGGAGCAGCCGGCTGCCGGCGAAGACCCCTGCAGTGCAGCACCCCGCCCAGGGGACGCCCGGCAGCTGGCTCGTCACGGCCGCGGCGAGCGCGTCGGCGTCGTACTGGTCCGTCGATAAGACGAGGGCGAACGCCGGTCGCGCCACATGCTCCGTGCGGGAAGACCCGCGGAGCGCCGTCGCCACGGCCTCTGAGGCAGCCTCTTTCGGATCCGCCGCGGAGCTCGCCCCGACAAATACCTGTGTCGCCATGTTCCCTCCCCCCCTCGGAATTTCGGCACTCGCGTTATACTGGAGATTCATCCGATCGTCACGGCGGGTGATCCTCCCGTGATGTCATCCGTACAGGGCGCTCCCGTCGTCGAGCGACTCGCGTCTTTTCACGTCTTTTCACATCTTCCCTGGGCGCGACGCCCCTTGGCGAAGAGCCAGGCAGAGCCGTGGGGAGGCCTGCGAAGCGCAGACCCGCGAGGAGAGAGGGAGGCGCCTGAGGCCGAGGGGGCAGACCCCTCATCCTCCGATAAGACAACGTGCGCCGCAAGCTCGACAGACACGCCGGACACACTCGAATCGGCCGTACAGAAGCAATCAGGGTCTTGCGCAAATACTGGACAACACGGCACCACACGGCAGCAGCGTGGCATTGCGAACCGCTCGATGGAGCCTTGATGCCCGAGGCGGAATCAAGGAGAGTCCACGGCGCGCTGCCGGGCGAGGCGTTGTCGTTCCGTCCGACGAGAGACGGTGAACACCGGAAGCTCGCCGGGGATGGGATGATTCGGGGACGAGCTCAGGGATTCGCCCGCACGAGCGAGTACGTCAGGGGGTGCCAGAACCCGCCCTGCTCCGCCCCCGGAGCAGCCCCGACGGCCACAAGCACGAACCCGAGACCGTCCCCGATGTCCGCCGCCGGCACGTCGCTGCTCGCCAGGATCTCGCGCATCGGCACCGACGACGTCACCGCCCCCTCGATGGGATCGCGGGTCTCGATCGTGACCTCCTCCAGCGCGCCGAGGTCGCCCACCGAGAAGCCGGTGGACGGCGGGAACGGGGCGATCGCGCCGTACGAGAGGTCCTGCGCCAGCGTCGCCCCTGTCGCGCCCCCGCGCCCGGGCGTCAGCTCCACATGGACCACCGGCGTCGCCGCGCTCGCGTGCGCGATCTGCAGGCTCACCCTGTCGAACCTCGTCCGCCGCGACATGGCGACCGCGACGAGCCCGGCGGTCGGCGTGTCGATCGTGTAGGCGTCGCCGCAGCCTTCCTTCTCGCTGGCGTGGGTGTGCCCCTCGCCGCCGAGGCATCCGGTAGCGACCAGGAGGAGGCTCTTCTCCTCGGCGAACACGGGCGCCGGCAGCACGGGGAGCCCCGCGGCCACGATCGGGGCCGCGCTCTCCGCGGCGAGCGCGAGGATCTCCGCGCAGTCGAGCCCCTCCGTCGCGCGGAGGTCGCCGGCGATCACGTGCGCGCGCAGGCTCGTCCCCTCGGGGATCGCCGAGCCGAGCGGCTCGACCGCCTGCGCCCGGGCGAACGGGAGGCCCGCGGCGGCGCTCGGCCAGGGGTCGACGCCGGCGCCGGTCCCGTCGGGGTACGCGAGGAAGCAGAAGCGGACCGCGTCGTGATCGCCGACGCCGTTCACCACCGTCAGCTTCGTCGGCCCCGGCGGCTCGACCTCGCCGCCGCCCGCGCCCGAGGTCGTCGTCGCGCCGCTCGTGGTCGCCGCCGGACCGCCGCCGGCGCCGGAGGTGCTCGCCCCGCCCGACGGATCCCGGCCGAGGACGCCGTGGTCCTGCGTGCAGCCTGCCGCGACGGCAAGCGCGATCCCCCCGAGGCAGGCCCATCCGGACGAACGAACTCGGTGCAGCACGCTGCGAGCTTACCGTGCTAGGCGGGGTCGATGCGGGTCCATCTCACCGCGACGGCCGCGGCCGCCGTCCGCCGCGGCCACCCATGGGTCTACCGAGACGGCATCGCGGACGGCGGCGGGCACGGGAGCAAGCGCGGCGACGGCAAGCGCGGAGAGCGCGGCGACGGCAAGCGCGGAGAGCGCGGCGACGGCAAGCGCGGAGAGCGCGCGCATCGCGGGGGCGCCGCGGCGTCGGGCGACGTCGTCGAGCTGTCGGCCGAGGGGGCGCCGTTCCTCGGGCGAGGGCTCTGGGACGCGGACTCGGCGATCGCCGTCCGCGTCTTCCAGCGCACGCAGGCGCCGCCGCTCGACGAGCGGGCCATCGCGGAGCGGCTCGAGCGCGCCTTCGCCCTGCGCGACGGCTGGTTCGCCGGCCGCGACACGACGGCCTACCGGCTGTGCAACGGCGAGGGGGACCGGGTGCCGTCGCTCGTCATCGATCGGTACGAGCGCGCCGCGGTGATCCGCCTCGACGGCGACATGCTGGCGCCCTGGCTCGATCGCCTGCTCCCGCACCTCGCGCGCGCGCTGGGCGCCCGCGGCGTGCGCTCGATCGGCCTGCGCGCGCGCGCGTCGGCGGCGGGCGAGGACGCCGACGGGAAGAAGCTCGCGCACCTGCACGGGCCGCCGCTGCCGGATCGCCTCTTCGTGAGGGAGACGGGGGTCGCGATGGAGGTCGATCTCGCGCGCGGCCAGAAGACGGGGGCGTTCCTCGACCAGCGCGACAACCGCGCCCGCGTGCGCGCGCTCGCGGCAGGGCGCCGGCGCGTGCTGAACCTGTTCAGCTATGCGGGGGGCTTCTCGGTGGCCGCGGCGCTCGGCGGCGCGGGCCGGGTCACCTCCGTCGACTCGGCGTCGGCCGCCCACGCGTCGGCGCAGCGCACCTTCCGCGAGAACGGCGTGGATCCGGCGGCCCACGAGTTCGTGACGGCGGACGCGTTCGACTTCCTCGAGAAGGCCCGCGCGCGCGGCGACCGGTACGATCTCGTCATCTGCGACCCGCCGAGCTTCGCGCCGAGCGAGCGCGCCAAGCCGCGCGCGCTCGGCGCCTACCGGCGGCTGCACACGGCGGTCGCGCGCGTGCTGGATCGGGGCGGCATCTTGTGCGCGGCGTCGTGCTCGAGCCACATCACGGCGGAAGACTTCCTGGCGACGCTGGACGACGCCACGCTGGAGCGGGACGACCTGCGGATCCGGGCGATCCACGGGCAGCCGGAGGACCACCCGACGCTGCCGGCGTGGTGGGAGGGGCGGTATCTGAAGTTCGTGGTGCTGGAGTGAGGGGCTGACGCGCGCGCGCGCGCTATTGATGAACGCGCGGCGCGCCGCGGCGCGCCGTGGCGCGTCCAATCCGGCACGGTGGAAATGGCCGTGCCTGGAATTCGCTGTCGATATAAAGACATGACCGCCGCGCGCCGCGGCCGTATCGGCCCCGCGGCGCGGCTCTCCGCGCCTCGGCAGCATCGCGCCTCGATGCTCCCTGTTTCGGCGTGATGTCGGCCTTCCGTGGCCACACTACTATACCGGCCCAGTATTGCCCATTACTTGGCCAACGCACTGCTTACCTGCGACAAGGCTGAGCAATAAAGCAGCATCCAAGCAGTCGTTCATCGAGCGCACCGCCATAATCCGCGGTACCTTGGCGAAGAGTCGCGCCGAGTACGCCAGTAGCTCGGACGCAGAAGACAAGGGGGTCTATCATGAAGACGCTGAGGATTACCCCGGAGCAGATGCGCTCGCGCATCGCGCGGTTCGGCGAGCTCCGGGCTCACATGAATCACACCGTCGACGCCAGCATCCCACAAGAGGCGTTCGACGCCGTGAACCCTCCCATGTATCTCCTGATGGCGCACGCGGCGCAGGGCGTCGGCGAGGGGATGGAGCCGGCGATCGCCGGCCCCAAGGGCATGAGCGTGGGCATCGTCAGCTGCCGGCCCGGCGATAAAGTTCTGCTGCACGTACACCATCGCTCGCGGGAGGTATTCCTGTGCCTCAAGGGCCGCTTCGCGCTGCGATGGAACGAGGGCGGCACGGACGAGACGACGCTCGAGCCGTTCGATATGATCGACGTCCCCGTGGGCGTCTACCGGCAGTTCGAGAACGTCGGCCAGGAGCCAGCGCTGCTCCTCGCCATCATCACGGACGAGCACGAGGACGAGCCCGGCGACATCGCCATCGCCCCCGAGGACAGGGCGCGCTTCGCCGAGCGCTTCGGGCCCGCAATCCTGGAGAAGCTCACGGCGGCGACTGGCCTGCTCTTCACCGACCCTCCCACGAAGTAGCGCCTGCCCTTGTGGTCCATTCGCGGAAGGCAAACCACCAAGCCGCGGATGTGCTGAATACTCATCGCCAGACCCGACCCTCTGCCGGCGCGGCGCCGGGCAGCGCGCGGCGCGCGGCGCGCGTGAACTAGCGCGGAGAGGATCGAAGTGAGCCCGCCGCTCATCGGTCGAACGATTTTCATGATTCCGCTTGGCAAGTCCAAAACCAAAGATCATTATTAATTCTGCAAACTAATAAATCGTCTTGCCGGGGGAGGCATAGACGTCGAGACCTCGCGCCCTGGACTCGTCGCAGGCGTACACCAGCTGCGCGCTCGGGATGGATCGCGCGTTCGGGAGGGGAAACGCCCGAGCGCCGAGGGCATCGCTGAGCCGACAGCCCGCGCGCGGGGAGGGATGGAGTGGTTGACAAGCTGCATGGCACCGCGCACGCGGCGCGCGTGAACGCAGCGCGAGGGCCCGCTCCGAACGCTCGAGCGTGAAGAGAGAGGGGAGCCCTGACATCGACGGACAGGAGGGCATGCGCAATGGTTGAGCTGACGTACGCGCCACTTTCGTTGGAGCAAGAGACGAAGTGGCTGCTTGCCCGGATCCACGGCCCCACGCCGGTGATCCATGAACGAGGCGTGGCCTGGCTCGACGGGGATCTCGACGTGCAGAGGCTGATCCGCGCCGTCGAGGCGATCGCGGCGCGCCACGAGCCGCTGAGGACCTCCTTCGTCGAGCGCGAGGGAGAGGCCGCGCAGGTCGTCTCACCCACGGTGGCAATCGACCTCCGGGAGGTGGACCTCGCCGCGGACCGACAGACCACCTCGGACGAGGAGGCGCTCGCGGCCGCCCGCGAGGAGGTCGCTCGTACCATCGATCATGAGCGCGCCCCGCTCTGGCGGGTGGCGCTCATCCGAGCGCGCCCGCGCCGCCACCTGGTCGCGCTGTCCATGCACGGCCTCATCTGCGACGGCGCCTTCAGCGTGGGTCTGTTCTTCTCGGAGCTCTTCGCCCTCTACCATTCCATGACGCCTCCGGCGCTGCCCATGCGCTACCAGGACCACGTGCGGCGGCAGCTCGGCCGCGCCGCGGGCGAACGCCTCGACGCGCGGCTCGACCACTGGGCGCGAGAGCTCGCCGGCGCGCCGACTGCCCTCGATCTTCCGACGGACCTGCCGCGGCCCGCCGCGCAGACCTTCGCCGGAGGATCAGCCGAGCGCGCGCTCGATCGAGAGCTCCTACAGCGGCTCGAAGCAGCGGCCCGGGATCAAGGAGCGGGCCTGTTCACGGCGCTGCTCGCGGGGATGCTGGCTGTCCTGCACCGGATCACCGGCCAGGAGGACGTCCTGATCGGCGTGCCCTCGCCTGGACGCGAACCGCCGGACGTTCAGGGGCTCATCGGCCTCTTCGGCGGCCCGGTGATCGTGCGGGGCAGGTTCGGCGCAGCGCCCTCGTTCCGAGAGCTGCTGCGCCAGGTACACCGATCCATCGAGGAGGGCAGAGCGAACAGCGAGGTTCCCGCCAGGGCGCTGCTGGAGAGGCTCGCGGCGCCGCGCGACCCGGGCCGCACGCCGATCGTCCAGGCCCTCTTCGAGGCGCGGACACCCAGCCCTCCGCCGTGCGAAGGGCCGCTCCTCACGCTGACCCGAGCGGACCTCGACCTGCCCTACGTCGGCTACGATCTCGTGGCGAGCATCCACGACGCCGCCGCAGGGGTCGTCGCGAGGCTCGATTACCGCCGCGATCTCTTCGAGCACGCGACGGCGGCCAGGCTGCTCGACCACTGGGAAGCGCTGCTCGGCGGCGCCGCGGAGGACCCTGACCGGCGGATCTCGGAGCTGCCTCTCCTGTCGGCCGACGCGCGGCGGCAGCTCCTCGTCGAGTGGAGCTGCGGCGCATCACACTCCCGGCCGCGCGAGCGGGTCGACGAGCAGATCGCGGCGCAGGCGCGCCGCGCCCCCTCCGCCGTCGCGGTGGCGTTCGAAGGCGAGCGCCTCACGTATGCCGAGCTGGATCGGCGGAGCAACCAGATCGCCCACCTCCTCAGGAAGAGCGGCGTCGGGCCAGACGTGCTCGTCGGCGTCTGCCTGGAGCGCTCGCCGGACATGATCGTGGCCGCGCTCGGCGTGCTCAAGGCGGGTGGCGCGTATGTCGCGCTCGACCCGGCCTATCCCCCGGATCGGCTCGCGTTCATGGTGGAGGACGCGAAGGTGTCGGTGCTCCTGACCAGCGAGCGCCTCGTCGGCCGCGTGCCGGGCCACAGGCTCGACGTCGTTCGCCTCGACGCGGATCGGGCGACGCTCGATCGCGAGCCCGCGCACGAGGTGCCTCCCGCTGCCGGCCAGGCGCCGGACGACCTGGCGTATCTCATCTACACGTCAGGCTCGACGGGCCGCCCCAAAGGCGTGCTCGTGGAGCACCGGGGGCTCACCAACCTGGTGGCCTGGCACAGGCGGCGGTTCGCCCTGTCCAGCGCGGATCGAACCACCCTCGTGGCGAGCCCGGGCTTCGACGCCTCGGTCTGGGAGATGTGGCCCCCGCTCTGCTCCGGGGCCTGCCTGCACATCCCCTCCGAGCCCCTCCGCCGCTCGCCCCTGGAGCTCAAGCAGTGGCTCCTCGATCAGCACATCACCGTCTCCTTCGTCCCCACCCCCATCGCCGAGGAGCTGCTGCGCCTCGAGTGGCCCGCGCGCTGCGCGCTGCGCTCCCTGCTGACCGGAGGCGACAGGCTCCGACTCTGGCCTCACCGCGCCATCCCCTTCGAGGTCGTCAACAACTACGGCCCCACCGAGGCCACCGTCGTCACCACCTCCTGCGCGCTCCCCAGCGCCGCCCCCGAAGACCTCGGCGCCTCACGCGAGCCGCCCATCGGCCGACCCATCGACAACGTGCGCGTCTACGTCCTCGACCCGCGGCGCCAGCCCGTCCCGATCGGCGTCGCCGGCGAGCTCCACATCGCCGGCGACGGCCTCGCCCGCGGCTATCTCCACGACCCGGATCTCACCCGAGACCGCTTCGTCCCCGACCCCTTCTCCGCGTCGCCCGATGCACGGATGTACCGGACCGGCGACCTCGTCCGCTGGCTACCCGACGGCAACATCGGGTTCCTCGGCAGGCTCGACCACCAGGTCAAGATGCGCGGCTTCCGCCTCGAGCTCGGCGAGATCGAGGCCGCCCTCCGGCAGCACCCGGCCGTCGACGACGCTGTCGTCCTCGCCAGGGAAGACGGACACGACGACAAGCGCCTCGTCGCCTACGTGGTCGCGAGGAACCGTGAGGCAGCTTCCGCGCAAGGAGCGGAGGCGTCGCCGGCGGCGCTCCGCGCTCACCTCCAGGGCCGGCTACCCGAGTACATGGTGCCGTCCACCTTCGTCGCGCTCGACGCGCTGCCGGTGACGGCGAACGGCAAGATCGACCGCTCCGCGCTCCCTGCCCCCGCCGCCGCGTGGACCGAGCTCGCGCGGGGCTTCGCGGCGCCTCGCTCTCCGATCGAGGCGTCGCTCGCCGGGATATGGCAGGAGGTGCTGCGGCGAGAGCGCGTGGGGATCCACGACAGCTTCTTCGAGCTGGGCGGCAGCTCGGTCCACGCGGTGCGGCTGCTCTCCCGGGTCCGCGGCGCGCTCGGGGTGGACCTCAGGTTCGAGGAGCTCTTCCGCCACCCGACCATCGTCGATCTCGCGCCCGTCCTGGAGCGGCAGCGCGCGGCGCGGCGGGCCGAGCGCGCGATCACGAAGGTCCCGCGCCTCGGGCCGCTGCCTCTGTCCTTCGGACAGGAGCGCCTCTGGTTCCTCCAGCGGCTCTCGCCCGAGAGCCGGGCCTACAACTGCCTCTTCCCGTTCCGCCTGCGCGGGCAGGTCGACGTCCGAGCGCTGGACAGGGGCGTCCGAGAGCTCGCGGAGCGGCACGAGATCCTGCGGACGACCTACGCGGAGCGCGACGGGCGTCCGGTCCAGGTCATCGCCCCGCAGAGCTCCCTGCAGCTCGACGTGGTGGATCTCCAGCACCTCGCCGAGGGAGAGCGAGAGGTCGCGGCGCACCAGCGCATCAACGCGGAGGCGCGCGCCCTCTTCGACCTGGCGCGCGGCCCCGTGCTCCGCGCCTGCCTGCTGAAGCTCGGGCCGGAGGACCATATCCTCTGGCTCCACATCCATCACATCGCGACCGACGGCTGGTCCATGGAGCTCGCGTTCCGGGAGCTCGCCCTGCTCTATGACGGCCACCGCCGGGGCGCCCCCGCCGCGCTGCCCGAGCTCGCGATCCAGTACGCCGATTTCGCGGCGTGGCAACGCGAGCACGTGAAGGACGACGCCCACGCAGGGCTGCTCGCCTGGTGGAAAGAGCGCCTCCTCCACGCGCCGCCGCTGCTCGATCTCCCGAGCGATCGCCCGCGGCCGGCGGTCCAGAGCCTGCGCGGCGGGGCCGTCTCCTTCCGGATCGAGGCGCCGCTCATCGAGGCCCTCCGGGAGCTCGCCGTCCGGCGCGGCATGACGGTGACGATGGTCCTCATGGCCGCTTTCAGCGTGCTCCTGCACCGTTACACGCACCACGACGACATCCTGATCGGAATGCCGAGCGCCAACCGGGCGCGCATGGATCTCGAGGCGCTCATGGGCTTCCTCGTGAACACGGTGCCCGTGCGCCTCGATCTATCCGGCGACCCGAGCTTCGACGATCTGCTCCACCGGGTGCGGCAGGTGTGCCTGGAGGCCTACGAGCACGACACGCTGCCCTTCGACGTGCTCGTGCACGAGCTCCGGCCCGAGCGCAGCCCCAGCTACAACCCGATCGTGCAGATCGCGTTCGCCCCGCAGATGCCGGCGGAGCGCGATCTCGCGCTCGCCGGGGTCGAGGTCCGTCCCATCGAGGCGGACGCCAAGAAGACGATCTTCGATCTCTCGCTCTATTCCTGGGAGAGCGAGGGCGGGGTGGCGGCGATGTTCGAGTACAGCGCCGATCTGTTCGAGCGATCGACCATCGAGCGCATGGCGGATCACCTGCTGACCATGCTCGGGACCGCGGCCTCGGAGCCGGGGCTGCCCGTCTCGTCGCTGCCGATGCTCACGCGCGCCGAGCAGCGCCGGCTCGTTGTCGAGATGAACGACACCGCCGCGGACCACCCGAGGGACCGGAGCGTCCTCGACCTGTTCGAGGCGCAGGCGGCGCGGGCGCCGCGCGCCCCGGCCGCGGTGTCCGACCGCGGCGCGCTGACGTACGGCGAGCTCGATCGCCGGGCGAACCAGCTCGCCCACCGCCTGCGCGAGGCCGGGGTGGGGCGGGAGACGACGGTCGCGATCTGCGCGGAGCGGTCGCTCGAGATGCTCCTCGGCATCGTCGGGATCCTCAAGGCGGGCGGGGCGTACGTCCCGCTCGACCCGGACTCTCCGCAGGACCGGCTCGCGTTCATGCTGAGCGACTCCCGGGCGCCGGTGCTCGTCGCCGAGGCGCGCCTCGCAGACCGCATCCCCGGGTTCGGCGGCGCGGTGATCCGCCTGGACGCCGGCGGGGCGGCGCTCGCCGGGCTGCCCGGCTCGGCGCCGCCGAGGAGCGCGGGCCCCGCCGACCTGGCCTACGTCATCTACACGTCGGGCTCGACGGGACGCCCCAAAGGCGTGCTCGTGGAGCACCGGGGGCTCACCAACCTCGTGGCCTGGCACAGGCAGCGCTTCGCCCTGTCCGGCACCGATCGGACCACGCTCGTGGCGAGCCCGGGCTTCGACGCCTCGGTCTGGGAGGTGTGGCCTTCGCTCTGCTCCGGCGCGTGCCTGCACATCCCCCCCGATCCGGTCCGCCGCTCGCCCCTGGACCTCAAGCAGTGGCTGCTGGAGCAGCAGATCACCGTCGCGTATGTCCCCACGCCGATGACGGACGAGCTCCTGCGCCTGGAGTGGCCCGCGCGCTGCGCCCTGCGCGCCCTGACGACCGGCGGCGACAAGCTCCGGCTCTGGCCCCACCGCGCCATCCCCTTCGAGGTCGTCAACAACTACGGCCCCACCGAGGCCACCGTCTGCACCACCTCCTGCGCGCTGCCCAGGCTCGCGCCCGACGACGCCGCGCGCGAGCCGCCCATCGGCCGGCCCATCGACAACGTGCGCGTCTACCTCCTCGACCCGCGGCGCCAGCCCGTCCCGATCGGCGTCCCCGGCGAGCTCTACATCGGCGGGGACAGCCTCGCCCGCGGCTACCTCGGCGACCCCGCCCTCACCCAGGGCCGCTTCCTCGACGACCCCTTCGCCGACGCGCCCGGCGCCCGCATGTACCGCAGCGGCGACCTCGCCCGCTGGCTGCCCGACGGCAATATCGAGTTCCTCGGCAGGCTCGACCATCAGGTGAAGGTCCGCGGCTTCCGCGTCGAGCTCGGCGAGATCGAGGCCGCCCTCCGGCAGCACCCCGGCGTCGACGACGCCGTCGTCCTCGCCAGGGAGGACACCCCCGGCCACAGGCAGCTCGTCGCCTACGTCGTCCCGGGCCTGCGCGGCGAGCGGCTCGCGGCAGGTGACGCGGGTCTCGACGCGGACCACGTCTCGGCCTGGCGCGCGCTGTATGACGACGACACGTACGCGAAGGACAGCGCCGGCGCCGATCCGGATCTCGACACGGCGGGCTGGAGCAGCAGCTACACAGGCGCGCCGATCGATCCGGCGGAGATGCGCGTATGGCGCGACGTCACGGTCGACCGGATCCTGTCCTTCCAGCCGAGGCGGGTCTGGGAGATCGGCTGCGGGACCGGCCTCTTGCTGCTGCAGGCGGCGCCCCGCTGCGAGGCCTACCTCGGGACGGACATCTCCGAGCAGGCCCTCTCGCGGCTCCGGGCCCGGCTCGCGGGCAGCGCGTACGCGCACGTGACGCTGGCGCGCCGCGAGGCCAGCGACTTCGATGACGTCGCGCTCGATAGCTTCGACGCGGTCGTCCTCAACTCGATCGTCCAGTACTTCCCCGGCGCCGACTACCTGCGCTCGGTGCTCGAGGGCGCCGCGCGCGCTGTCGCGCCCGGCGGGCACGTCTTCGTGGGCGACGTGCGGAGCCTGCCGCTGCTCGAGGCCTTCCACGCGTCGGTCGCGCTGCACCGGGCGTCGCCGGACACCCCGGCCGCGGCGCTGCGGAGCCGGGTCGAGCGGGCGATCTCGGCCGAGGAGGAGCTCGTCGTGGCGCCCGGGTACTTCCACGCCCTGCTCGGCCGGATCCCGGGCGTCTCGCACGTCGAGATCTGGCTCAGGCGCGGCCGCGGCGCCGACGAGATGACCCGCTACCGCTACGACGCCGTGCTGTTCGTCGGCGAGGCGCCGGAGCCGGTCGTGATCACCCGATCGCTGGGCTGGCCCTCGGCGGACCTGGAGGAGCTCGAGCGAGCCCTGCGCGACGACCGCCCCGAGGCGCTGGAGGTGCTGGGCATCCCGAACGCGCGCGTGCACGCGGACCTCGCCGCGGCGGCGGCGCTCGCCGCGGCGAGCGGGACCAAGGACGACGTCCTCGCGGCGGGCGGCGCGCTCCCGGGCGCCGCGATCGACCCGGAGGCGCTCTGGGAGCTCGGCGGCAGGCTGGGCTACACGATCCGCGTCACGTGGTCGCGCGACGGGGCGCCGGGGCGCATGGACGCCCTCTTCGAGCGCGACGGGGACCCGCGCAGGCCGCGCGCCTGGCGCGAGGCGCGCGCCGCGCGCGTCGCCGAGGAGCAGGCGCGCGCGCCGCTCACGAACGACCCGGTCCGCGCCAGGCAGGCGCGCGCCCTCGTCCCGGCGCTGCGGGCGTTCCTCGCCGCGAAGCTGCCCGAGTACATGGTCCCGACGGCCTTCGTGAAGCTCGACGCGCTGCCGCTCAACGCGAGCGGGAAGGTCGACCGGCGGGCGCTGCCCGCGCCGGAGCGCCCGGCGCCGAGCGCCGCGCCGAAGGTCGCCGCGCCGGCCTCGGACCTCGAGGCGGTCCTCAGCGAGATCTGGCGCAAGGTGCTCGACCTCGACCGCGTGGGGCTCGACGACCGGTTCTTCGAGCTCGGCGGCCACTCGCTCCTGCTCGTGCAGGTCCGCGCCGCGATCCAGGCGCGCCTCGGCCGGGACGTGCCGATCGTGGAGCTGTTCCAGCACCCGACGATACGCAGCCTGGCCGCGCACCTCGGGGCGGCGCCACCCGCCGCGGAGGCAGACGAGAGCGAGGCGCCCGCGCCGCCGACGCAGCCCTCGAGCCGCCCGGGCCCCGCGCCGGCGCGCAGGAGGGCGCCCGAGAACGCCGTCGCGATCATCGGGATGGCCGGACGCTACCCCAGGGCGCGCGACATCGACGCGCTCTGGTTCAACCTGCGCAACGGCGTCGAGGGCATCCGGTTCTTCACGCCCGAGGAGCTGGAGGCCTCGGGCGTCGATCTGGACCTCATCCGCGCGCCGAACCTCGTGCCGGCGTGCGGCGTGCTGGACGACGCGATGTGCTTCGACGCGCGGTTCTTCGGCTACAGCCCGAACGAGGCGACGCTGATGGACCCGCAGCATCGGATCTTCCTCGAGTGCGCCTGGGAAGCGATGGAGAGGGCCGGCTACGACCCGCTCTCCTGCAAGCAGTCGGTCGGCGTCTTCGCCGGCAGCGAGGCCCCGCTGTACTGGCTCGAGCACATCGGCGTGCCCAAGGCGCCGCTGAGCGCCGAGTATTACCAGGTCCTCACCGGGAACATCACCGACGGCCTCACGACCCGGGTGGCGTACAAGCTGGGCCTCCGCGGGCCCGCGGTGACGGTCCTGAGCGCGTGCTCGACGTCGCTCGTCGCGGTCCACATGGCCTGCCAGAGCCTCGCCGCGAAGGACTGCGACATGGTCCTCGCGGGCGGCGTCGTGGTCCTCCCGCTGACGCGGCTCGGTCACGTCCACGAGGAGGGCTCGCTCGCCTCGCCGGACGGACACTGCCGGCCGTTCGACGCCGACGCGCAGGGGACCGTGGCCGGCAGCGGCGTGTCGGTGGTCGTGCTCAAGCGGCTGGAGGACGCGCTGAGCGACGGCGATCACATCCACGCCGTCCTCCTCGGATCCGCGATCACCAACGACGGCTCGCGCAAGGTCGGCTACGCCGCGCCGGGGCTCGAAGGGCAGGTGCAGGCGATCCTCAAGGCCCACGCCGCCGCGGGGGTGGAGCCGGAGAGCATCGGCTTCGTCGAGGGCCACGGCACGGCCACGAAGCTCGGCGATCCGATCGAGGTCGCCGCCCTGTCGCGCGCCTTCAGAAATGGCACTGACAAAGTCGGGTTCTGCGCGCTGGGCTCGGTGAAGAGCAACCTGGGGCACCTCGGGGCCGCCGCCGGGGTCACCGGGCTCGTCAAGGCCGCGCTCTCGCTCGAGCGCGAGCTGATCCCGCCCACGCTCCACTTCCGGCGCCCGAACCCCGAGCTCCACCTGGAGAGCAGCCCGTTCTTCGTCAACTCCGCGCCGCTCGCCTGGAAGCGCGGAGCGATCCCGCGCCGCGCCGGCGTGAGCGCGTTCGGGATGGGGGGCACGAACGCCCACGTGGTCCTGGAGGAGCCCCCCGCCCGGGAGCCGTCCGGCCCATCGCGGGCCTGCCAGCTGCTGGTCCTGTCCGCGCGGACGAACGACGCGCTCGAGCGGGCCACGGATCGGCTGGCCGGGCGGCTGCGGCACGCGGCGGACCTCTCCCTCCCCGACGTCGCGTTCACGCTCCAGCAGGGCCGGGCGCCGTTCGCGCATCGCCGAGCGGTCGTCTGCCGCGACCTGGCCTCGGCGGCCTCCCACCTGCGAGCGCGCGATCCCGCCCACGCCTTCAGCGATGTGGCCGAGGGCCGCTCGCCGAAGGTCGTGTTCCTGTTCCCCGGCGGGGGCACCCAGCGGGTGGACATGGGGCGAGAGCCGTACGAGAGCGAGCGCGTCTTCCGGGAGAGCATCGACAGGTGCGCGGCGCTGTTCGAGCGCGAGCTGTCCATGGACATCCGGGCGCTGCTCTTCCCTGACCCCGAGGAGCGGGAGCGCGCGGCCGAGCGGCTGCGCGCCCCCTGCGCGAACCTGGCGGCCATCTTCTCGACCGAGTACGCGACGGCGCAGCTGCTCCTTTCGTGGGGCATCCGCCCCGCGGCGGTCAGCGGGCACAGCCTTGGCGAGTACACGGCGGCCTGCGTCGCGGGCGTGCTGTCGCTCGAGGCCGCGGTGAAGCTCATCGCGGCGCGCGGGCGCCTGTACGAGCTGCTGCCCGAGGACACGGCCACGCTCGTCGTGCACCTCTCCGAGGACGCGCTGCTCGCTCGCCTCGGCGACGGCCTCTCGCTGGCCGCCGTCAACGGCCCGGAGGCGTGCGTCGTCTCCGGCATGGCCTCGGCGATCGATCGCCTCGAGCGGGAGCTCGCGCTCGAGGGCCACGAGACCCGGCGCCTTCCGGTCGCCATCGCGGCGCACTCCTCGCTCGTCGGCCCCCTCGCGGACCGCTTGACCCGGCTGGCGGCCTCCCTCGAGCGGCGGGCGCCGCGCATCCCGATGCTCTCGAACCTCACCGGCACCTGGATGACGGACGCCGATGCGCAGGATCCGTCGTACTGGGCGCGGCACCTCCGGGGGACCGTCCGCTTCGAGCGAGGGATCGCGGCGCTGCTCGTCGACCCGGACCACGTCTTCGTCGAGGTGGGGCCCGGGCGAACCCTGGCCGCGTTGACGAGCCGGCACCCCGACGCCGGCGAGGGGCGGCTCGTCCTCACGACCCTGGCGAGCTCGGGCTCCGATCGGAC
This sequence comes from Sorangium sp. So ce124, assembly GCF_051525235.1. Taxonomy (NCBI): domain Bacteria; kingdom Pseudomonadati; phylum Myxococcota; order Polyangiales; family Polyangiaceae; genus Sorangium; species Sorangium sp. So ce124. The sequence goes on along the minus strand of NZ_CP150312.1, from coordinate 522,164 downwards.
GGACCTGGAGGCGCTGCTCGCCGCCGTCGGCCAGCTCTGGTGCGCCGGCGCCGACGTCGACTGGGCGGCGTTCTGCCGGGACGAGCGGCGCCGTCGCGTCCCGCTGCCCACCTACCCGTTCGAGCGCACGCCGTACGTGATCGGCGCCTCGCGCCCGGCGCCCGCGTCCAGGGCGGCGCCCTCGTCGGCGCTCGACAGCCGCGACGCTCCGCCGGCCCCGGCGCCTGTGTCCCAGCGGGTCGGCGCGACCTACGAAGAGAGGGACGGAGCGCCCGCCGATCACGTGGCGCGCGCGCTCGCGGACATCTTCAGGAAGGTGCTCGGCGTGGTCAGGGTGCGGCCGCACGACAACTTCTTCGACCTCGGCGGGAGCTCCTTGAGCGCCCTCCAGGTGCGGGCCCAGATCAAGGAGCGGCTGAAGGTCGAGCTACCGGTGCACGTGCTGCTGGAGCTCCGCACCGTCGCGGCGCTCGCCGAGCACATCCGCGGCAGCCAGCCCCCCAGCGCGCCCGCGCCGCTGAGCGCCCCGCCCACCTGCAGGAGCGCGAGCGCCGTGGCGTCGGATCGCGGGGGCGGCCGGCTCCTTGTCCCGCTCCAGGTCGGGGCGCGCCGGAGGGCGCCGCTGTTCCTCGTGCAGCCCATCGGCGGCACGATCTACATCTACCGCGAGCTGGCGCGGCAGATGGGCGCCGAGCTGCCCATCTATGGGATCCGGGCGTCGGGGATGGAGCCCGACGAGCCCGTCTTCACCGAGATCCCCGCCATGGCCGCGCGGTACATTCAGGAGCTGCGCGCCGTCCAGCCGGAGGGCCCGTACCTCCTGGGCGGTCACTCGGCCGGCGGCGTGATCGTCTACGAGATGGCGCAGCAGCTCCTCGCGGAAGGGCAGAAGGCGCAGCTCCTCCTGCTGGACACCGGATCCCTCGCGTCCGCGCGGCGCAGGTCGATCGAGGGCGCCGAGGACATGGTCCAGCAGATGAGCGCGCTCCAGGAGACGGCGCCCAAGGCGTACGAGGGCTTCGTCGCGGCGCTCCAGGAGGACACGCCGTTCCGCGCCATCGTGCTCAGCACCTGGCGCGCCATGACGCTCTACGAGCCGCGCCCGACGCAGGCCAGCGTCCTGTTCGTGCGCGCGCGCGAGCAGCTCGAGGCGGAGTCCGACGACGTCGGCTACTGGATGAACCTCACCCGCGGCCCGTTCGCCATGCACCAGGTCCCCGGCAACCATTTCACGATGATGGAGCCTCCCCAGGTCGCGTCCGTGGCCCGCGTCATCCGGGAGCACATCGCGGCGCGGAGCCACGCGCGGGCCGCGATCCCCTCGGCCGCCGCCCGGGCGAGGACGGGCCGCTGGGGCTCGCAGAGAAGCGGCCCGGACAGCAGCCCCGACAGCGGCGACACGACGCACTGAGGCGGCCCTGCCAGCGCTGCGCTCAGCGCGCAGCGCTCTTCGCGAGGGCGTCGGGCCTCCCCGTCCTCTGCAGCGCGTACGCGATGCCGCTCTGGAGCGTCCCCCGCGTCACGATCTCCTTGAACTCGATCTGCAGGCCCGTGAGGGTCGTCGCGACCTCGGGGCGGATGCCGGTGAGCACCGCCTGCGCCCCGAGCATCCGGAGGGCCTTCGCGGTGGACATCAGCGTGCTCGCGACGTCGGTGTCGACGAGCTTCACGCCGGTGATGTCGATGATCACGACCTCGGCGCCGTTCGATTCGACCCCGTGCAGCGCGGTGCTGAGCGCCTGCTGGGCCCGCGCGCGGTCCATCATCCCGATCAGCGGCATGACCATGATCCGGTCGGTGATCGGGATGAGGGGGGTGGACAGCTCCGCGAGCCGATCGTTCTGCACCCGGATGATCTCTTCCTGCAGCGACAGGCGCTCCCGCTCGCTCCGCTCTCGCCCGGCGAACTCGACCCCGAGCCGCTGCTCGGCCTCCTGGAGCGCCGCCGTGCGGTGCTCCAGGTGCTCGTAGAGCAGCGCGTTCTCCACGGCCGTCCCGGCCTGGGACAAGAGGAGCCTGACGAGCTCCTGCCGCGCCGGCTTGAAGGTGCTCGGGGCGAGCCGGTTCTCCAGGTAGATGATCCCCTTGGTCCGGCCCTGGTGGACCATGGGCAGGCACAGGATCGACCTCGGGGCGCACGCGGCGACGTACGGGTCGCCCGCGAACCGGGGCTCCTGCGTCGCGTCCGCCAGGATCACGGGCTCCCTCGTCCTCGCGACGTACTGCACGATGGAGACCGGCACGTCGTCGCTCCCCTCGAGCGGGATGGCCAGGCCTGCGCGGAGCGAGCTCGGCTCCGCCGTGACGACCGCCTCGACGAGCAGGTGCTGCTCGCGATCGAGGATGAGGGCGCCCTTCTGCGCGCCGGAGTTCTTGATGACGATCTCCATCAGCCGGCTCACGACGCTCTCCAGGACGACCTCGCCCGCGAGCGCCTGCGCTGCCCGGATGACCGCTTCCACGTCGAGGATGCTCGTGCTGAGCCGCGTCGTCGACGTGGTCTGGGCCCGGCTGGAGCGCGATGACGACGCGGTCACGCTGCGCGGCCCGAGGAGCCCTCCGTCGGGAGGCACGAGGTGGGGCGCGACCCGCGCCAGGCTCTCCACCTTGGCTGTCGCGCCCCACAAGAGGTACGCGTGGTACGCGTCCGTCATGAAGGCTCGAGCGCTCCGGAGCAGCCCCTCGGCCTCGTACAGCTTCGCCGCGAGCTCGTTCGCGATCGCCTCGTCGCGCACGAACCGGTTCGCCCTCGCCCCGTCGATCGCCTTCTCGTAAAGCATCATCGCGTCCCGCGTCCGCCCCGAGAGGCGCGCCACCTCGCCCGCCACGAGGGTGCTCTTGTGGGCGTAGTTGGACGGGCTCAGCTCCGCCCACCGGCGCAGCTTCGCCTCGAGCGTCGCGAGCGCCTCCATGTGCTGCGCCCGCTCGCCGTCCGGCGCCGCGTCGCACGACGCCGCGAGCGTCAAGCAGCCGAAGAACACGATCTCCGTCGCCCAGGCGTGGCTCGACCACCCCGCGCCCTGCCGCTCGGCCGCGGCCAGGAACGAGCGCGCGGCCTCGTAGTCCCCGTGAAGGTAGCTCAGCTGAAGCTTGAAGGCGCTGTACCAGCTGGCCACATAGCCGAACTCCGGCCGCTCGATCGACCTCGTGAACTCGGCCTCGTCGAACGAGCCGCCGCTCAGGGAGTGCCCCCCTTCGGTTCGGCCCGTGAGGTTCGCGACCACCTGCTTCGCGCAGATCAGCGTGTGGATCGTGGTCAGATCGCCGATCCGCCGCACGAGCGCGAGGTTCTGCTCGATCTCTTCCGCGAGCGCGTCCAGCTCGTCGCCGAGGTTCAGCTTCGCCGCCGCGATATGCATGCAGCAAAAAGACGAGAAGACCGGGTCGCCGCTCGCCAGCCCGGCCTCGCGGGCGCGCCCGAAATAGTCGATCGCCACCGTGAGGTGCTCGAAGAAATGGAGTATCGCCGCGAAGTAGATCAGGAGCTTGCAGGTGAGGCGGATGTCGTTGAACTTCTCGTTGAGCTCGATCCCTAGCTTCGCGAACGCGTATCCCTCCTCGTGCCGCCGCGGATTGCCTCGGAGCTGGGGTAGGTCGTTCACCAGCATGCTGCCGTACGTGACGTACCCCACGGCGGACATGGCCGAGTTCCCGTGCTTCATCGACAGGTTGATCTGCTTGACCACCGCGAGCAGCGCGAGGGTGGGATCCACGGCGTTCGCCGGCGTCGCCAGCTCGCCCAGGAGGCTCAGGATCTTCTGCGTCTCCGCGCTGGCGGCCGGCGGAAGGTCGATGAGCTCGGCGATCTCGCGCCCCTCCAGGCCCGCGCGCATCGCGGCGAGCTCTTTGCGCAGCATCGCGTCGCGCTCCTCAACGCCCTCGGGGATGTCGATCCCGAAGAGGCCGAGCGCCTCCAGCGCCTGGCTGATCACCTTGCCGATCTGGCCGGTCATCACGTAGAAGGTCATGCGCAGGACGCAGATGTTCGCGCGATCCAGCGTGCTCTTCGCCTGGGCCGACAGGACGTCGAGCAGCGGCTCGGCCGCCTCGAAGCTGCCGTTCAGACACCTGCACTCCGCGAGCTCGGCGTGGAGCCCGAACGTGAGCTCGTACTCGCGCTTCCAGCTCTCCTGATCGAGCAGCGATGTCCCGATCTCGAGGTAATGGACCGCGGCGTCATAGGCGGCCCCCATCTTCGCCCGCTTGCCTGCGTCGAGGTTCAGCCCCGAGAGCGTCCGCTTCTCGCGCTCGTCCGTGATCAGGGCGACGCCCCTGTTCATGTGGCCCACGATGTCGAACAGCTCGGCCTCGGACTGATCTCGCCTGCTGTCCTCCAGCATCAGCCGCCCGATCTGGAGGTGCGCCGCCTGCTTGTCCGCGTCGTCCATGAGCGCGTAGGCGGCCTGCTGCACGCGATCGTGCAAGAACCTGTAAGAGACGTTGAGCTCCTCGCCGGAGCCGTCCTCGGCGACGGCGAGCTCACCGTCCATGGCGATATCGAAGAACCTGGACTCCGCGTCCACGGGGAGGATGAACCCCTCGCGGAGCACGCCCCAGAGCTCGCGGGCCGCTTCCTGGCGCGACCGCCTCGTGACGATCGCCAGCGTCGTCAGATCGAACTGGTGGCCGACGCACGCCGCGAGGGAGAGGACACGCTGGGCGCGCTCGGGCAGCCGGCGCATCTTGCCCACCATGAGCTCGATCACGTTCTCCGAGGCCTTCGCCTCGTGGATGCGATCGACGTCCCATGTCCACGAGAAGCGGGTGGGGTCGAACGAGAGGAGCTTCTCTGCGTGCAGGCTCTTCATGAGCTGGCTCATGAAGAACGGGTTGCCCCGGGTCTTGTCGAAGATGAGCCTCGCGAGGGGCTCCGCGCGGTGAGGATCGCAGCTCAACGTGTCGGCGACGAGCTGGTTCACGTCGGAGAAGGCGAGCGGCTTGAGCGAAAGCTCGCTCACCCCCGCCGCCTTCGTGCGGAGCTCCCCGAGGACCACGGAGAACAGGTGGCTCGCGTCGACCTCGTTGTCGCGGTACGCGCCGATCATGAGCATGTAGGCGATGCGCGCTTCGGCCGCGATGGTCTGAAGGAACTTGAGCGACGCCGCGTCCGCCCACTGTAGGTCATCGAAGAAGAGGACCAGGGGGCGATCCTTGGAGGGGAAGGCGCGGCAGAAGTTGTGGAGCGTCAGCTGAAACCGCGCCTGGGACTCCGTGGGGCCGAGCGCCTGGACGGCCGGTTGAGGGCCGATGAGGAGCTCGAGCTCCGGTATCAGGTCGACGAGGAGCTGCCCGTTCGAGCCGACCGCCTCCCCCAGCCTGCTCTTCCACTGCGCCAGCGCCTCGGCGGGCTCCGCCATGATGTTGCGGAGGAGCTCCTGGTAGACGTGCGCGACGGCCGCGTACGGGGTGGTCCGGTTGAGCTGGTCGAACTTGCCGGTCGCGAAATACCCTCTCTCGCGAACGACGCTCTTCTGGAGCTCGTTCACGAGGACCGACTTGCCGATCCCGGAGTAGCCGGAGACCAGGACGGACTCGCTGCCGCCCTGCCTCGTGCGGCCCCAGGCGTCGGAGAGGAGCGCGACCTCGGTCTCCCGGCCGTAGAGCTTCTGAGGCGCCCGCAGCTCATCGACGTAGTCGTATCGGCCGGCGGGGAACGGCTCGATCTTCCCCTTCGAGGAGAGCTGCGACGAGCACTCTTCCAGGTCGACCTTGAGCCCGTGGGCGCTCTGGTACCTGTCGTCGGGGCTCTTGGCGAGCAGCTTCATCACGATGTCGGAGACGGCGCTCGGCACCGCGGGCGACACGGCGTGCGGCGCCGGCGGGGTCCGCGCGATGTGGCTGTGAACGAGGTCCATGAGGTCCGTCGTCCGGAAGGGGAGGACGCCCGTCACCATCTCGTACAGGGTGACGCCCAGGGAGTAGAGGTCCGTGCGGCGATCGATGACGACGTTCAGCCGCCCGCTCTGCTCCGGCGACATGTAGGCCAGAGTCCCCTCGAAGGACGCGAAGCGGTTCGCTTTGTGGGCTTCCTGCGATAGGCGCGTCGCGCTGCCGAAATCCGTCAGCTTGGCCTGCAACGTCTCCGCGTCGACGAGGATGTTGTGCGGCTTGACGTCCATGTGAGTGACGCCCCTCCGATGGATCGACTCCAGGACGTCGGCGATCGAGATCGCGATACGGAGCGCGTCCTCGAGCTTCAGCTTGCTCGCGCCGATGATCTCGTTGAGCGGGCGCTCGCCCGCGTCCTCCATGATGAGCGCGAGGCTGCTCCCCACCTTCTCGATCCCATAGACCCTCACGACGCCCGGCAGCGCGAGGTCTCGGGCGATGGCGTATTCGTACTTGAGCTTCGCGATCTCGACCGGCAGCGGGCGCTCGCTCTTGAGCCGCTTGATCGCCACCGGCGAGCGGTCGCTCTCTCGAACTCCCCGGTAGACCGTCGTCGCCGTGGATTCGTGGATGACCCCCGTCAATGTGTAAGCAGCCCCACTTGTCATAAATACATTCTCGCGGGTTCGGGTCATCGCAGCAAGGGGATCCCTTACAGGCGCGGCCCGAGGCAGCCGCCCAGGTGATCCAATGGGGTCGCACGTGGCAGCCCGCGGCAGGCGAGCGTCGGAGTCGCGCGCGCCGCCCGTCAGCCCCTCAGGCGCGCCGGCCCAGCAGGAACGCCGCCAGCGCCTCCGCCTTGGGGACCAGCGTGCCCACCTCGACCAGCTCGTCCTTCGTGTGGAAGCCGCTCCCCCGCGGCCCCAGCCCGTCGATGGACGGGATCCCGATCTCGGCCGTCGAGCTGGCGTCGGATCCGCCGCCGAGCAGGGGCGCCTCGGCGTCGCCGAGCCCCGCCGCCCGCGCGCAGGCCGCGTACTCACGGTAGAGCGCCTCGCTCGCGTCGGTCCGCACGAGCGGCGAGCGCGCGATCTCGCCGTCGACCTGCGCGGCGGTGCCGGGCACCTCGGCCGCCGCCTCGCGCGCCGCCGCGGCGAGCGCCGCCAGGATCGCCTCGCCGTCCGCGCGGCTCACGAAGCGGAAGTCGACCTGCGCCTCCGCCGCGTCGGGCACCGTGTTCCTGCCCTGCCCTCCGCTCACCTTGCCGACGTTGACGGTCACCCCCCGCCCGTAGTCGGTGAGCTGCTGCGCCCGGTCGATGAAGCGCGCGAGCGCCCAGATGGCGTTCGCGCCCTGCCGGTGCGCGTTGCCGGCGTGCGCGGCCTTGCCCAAGGCCCTCACCGTCGCGCCCCCCGTGCCCTTGCGCGCGGTGATGATCCGGTCCCCCTCGCGCCCCGCCTCGAGCACGAGCGCGCACGCGGCGCCCGCGAGCTCGCGCTGCAGCAGCGGCCGCCCCTCGGGCGACCCGACCTCCTCGTCCGCCACGATCGCGAACCGCACCGGGATCGCAGGCAGCGCGCCGATCCGCTCGAGCGCCCTGAGCGCCTCGATCGCCACCACGAGCCCGCCCTTCATGTCGAGCACGCCGGGCCCGCGCGCGAGCTCCCCGTCCAGGCGGAAGCCCTCGAAGACCCCCGGGGGGAACACCGTGTCGAGGTGCCCGACGACGGCGACGTGCCCCGCCGGGGACGCCTTGGCCGCCTCGCTCTCCGCCACCCAGTGCGCGGCGTAGCGCGCGCTCGCGAACCGCCGCACGCACAGGCCGGGGATCGTCGAGAGCTCGTTGGCAAGGACCTCGCCCACGGCGTCACCGCCGCGTGGATTGTCCGTGAACGAGTTGAGGTTCACCAGCCGCTCGAGGAGCGCGAGCATCGGCTCCACGCGGCTGGACAGCGCCTGTCGGAGGGCCTGGATCACCGCGCAAGCATGCCACGGAAGCCGCGGAGGGCCGAGCGCCGCCCCGCGCGAGGTCGCCGGCGCCCGCTCGCGCTGCCACCCGCCCCGCGCGCGGCGTGGGCGCTCACCCGCCCCCCGCTACCCCGCCACCCCGCCGCGCGCGAGCGCGGGCGACCTCTGCCCTGGCCGTTTCAGAAGTGGTACGTGTGCCCCTCATGAAATGTCCCAGAGCAGCGCGGAGGCACCCGTGACCACGGCGACAGGCCCGCTCGTCATCAAGCTCGGCGGTGAGGTCGTCGGCGGCCCTGCCCTCGCCATCCTCTCCAGCGACCTCGCGGCGCTCACCCGCGCGGGCACGCGCGCGATCGTCGTCCATGGCGGCGGCGCGCAGGCGACCCGGCTGCAGGAGCGCCTCGGCATCCCCGTCCGGCAGGTCGCCGGTCAGCGGGTCACCGACGCGGACACGCTCGACGTCATGAAGATGGTCGTCGCCGGCAAGCTCAACGTCGACCTGTGCGCCGCGCTCGTCGCCGCGGGCGCGAGGCCGGTCGGGCTCCACGGCGCGAGCGGGCCCGCCCTGTCGGCGGTCAAGCGGCCGCCGCAGGTCTACGCCAGCGCCGGGCCCGAGCCGGTGGACCTCGGCCTCGTCGGCGACATCACGGGCGTCGATCGCGGGCTGCTCGAGCTGCTCGGGAGCGGCGGCTACTTGCCCGTCCTCGCCTGCCTCGGGGCCGGCGCGGACGGGCAGGCGTACAACATCAACGCCGACACGGTCGCCAACCGGGTCGCCGTCGAGCTCGGCGCGGCGGGGCTCTTCCTCGTGAGCGACGTGCCGGGCGTGCTGCGCGACGTGTCCGATCCCGCCTCGCGCATCCCGAGCCTCACGGTCGCCGAAGGGCGCGCCCTCATCGCGAGCGGCGCCGTCACCCGCGGGATGATCCCGAAGCTCGAGGAGTCGTTCGCCGCGCTCGCCGAAGGGGTCCGCCGCATCCACATCCTGGGGCGGCTCAAGCCGGGCGATCTCGCGCGCGAGGCGAGCGAGCCGGGCTCGATCGGCACCGTGCTCATCCCCTGAGCGGCCCGCCCGACTCGCCCGAGCCGGCCTCGCGCCGTATGCTCCCCGCCTCACCGCCGTATGTTGCCCGCCTCGTCGATGACGGAATCCGCCCGAGCAGCGCTCGCGTTCGTCGAGTCGCACCGCGAGCAGTTCGCCATCGGCGTGGGCGTGTGCCTCGTCAGCTTCATCGCGGGCATGGCGCTCGCCGCTGTCGTGCTCGTCCGGTTGCCCGAGGACTACCTTGAGAGGGAGGAAGAGGCGCCCTTCCTGGAAGGGCGCCCGGCCTGGGTGCGCGTGGCGGCGCGCATCGGAAAGAACCTGCTCGGCGTGATGGCCGTCGCGCTCGGGATCCTGCTGTCGCTGCCCGGCGTCCCCGGTCCGGGCGTGCTGGTGATCGTGATCGGCGTGATGCTCCTCGACATCCCCGGCAAGCGGCGCCTGGAGCGGCGGCTGCTCGGGGCGCCGCAGGTGCGCGCCGTCGCCGACCGCGTGCGCGCCCGCTTCGGCCGCCCTCCGCTGCGCGTTCAGGCGGGGGCCCGCGGCTCTTCACCCGGCGCGCCCTGAGCGCCGCGGGCGCCCTGCGCGAGCGCCGCCGGCCCTCCCTTCGGGGCCCCGGCGCGCCGCCGTAGGTGCCACCCGAAGAGCACCGCCGCGAGCGCGAGCGCGAGCCCCGACGAGATCCACTCGCGCGGCGCGAGCAGGATGCAGCCGGCCGCAAAGGCGCAGCTCGCGAGCGCGAGGCGCTCTTCAGCGTCGGGCGCGTTGAGCGCTTCGGGCGCTTCGGGCATCGGGCGCACGTCGCCCTCCTCGTTACCGTCCCGCGCCGCGCACATCAAGAGCGCCGTGCGGTCGCGATCCTGCCCACAGGCGTGACGCGGCGCGCTCGCCCGTCGCGCCCCTGGTCGCCTCGTGCGGCGCCAGCGCGGTTGCGGTAGGTAGGGGATCGGAACGGCGAGCGCTCCGCTCGCGCAGCATCGATCTCGACGCCTTATGAACGCAAAAGACGATCGCGACGAGGGTGGGCCCGAGGGCGCGCTCCGGAACGAGGACCCCGGCGAGAGCCGCGAAGCAGGCCCGGAGGCCGCCGCCGCGAGAGGCTCCGGCGCGAGCGAGGGCGCGCGCGCGGACGACGGCGCGGCGCGCGAGGCGCGGCGCGAAGGGGTCGCCGAGGACGATGGCGCCGCGGAGGGCGAGCACGACGAGGAAGACGACGCGGAGCCGGAGCCGCCTCCCCGGCCGCGCGGGCCCTCGATGTGGGACATCCTCCGGGACAGCTTCTTCACGTTCGACCGGCGCACGCTCGGCTTCACGCGCATCCTGCTCGGCTTCTTCCTCATCGGCGACCTGTTCCGCCGCAGCTGGGCGTGGTCCGACATGTTCGCGGACATCGGCGTCCTGCCGAACCACGTGAACCTCTGGCGCCCGCAGGGCGGCGGGAACTTCTCGCTCGTCAACGCCTTCTCCACGCCGGGGGAGCTCTGGGTCCTCTGGGCCGTGATCTTCGCCACCTACGTCTGCCTGCTCATCGGCTGGAAGACGAAGCTCATGCAGGTGCTCTCGCTCGTGTTCGTCACGAGCATGAACGGGCGCGTCCTGCTCATCGAGAACGGCGGCTACGTCGTCCACAACCTGCTGCTGCTCTGGACGTGCTTCCTGCCGCTGGGCGATCGCTTCTCCGTCGACGCGCTCCTCGCGTCGCTGAAGCGGAGCCGCGAGCGGACCGCGGACGATCTGAACGACCGCTCCACGCTCGACGACCCCCGGAAGCCGGACGCCCACGTGACCGTCCTCGGGCCCGTCCTGCTGATCCAGCTCGCGGCGATCTACTTCTTCAACGTCGTGCACAAGACCGGCCCCGCCTGGAAGAACGGGACCGCTGTCCACTTCGTGCTCTACGTCGACCGGATGGTGACGCCGATCATCGCGGACGTCCGCGACTACGCGCCGAACTTCCTCATCCTGTTCATGACGAGGATGGTCATCTCGTTCGAGGCGGCCATCCCGGTGTGCCTGCTGTCGCCGCTCGGCAGGGTGTGGGCGCGGCGGCTCACGCTCGTGATGATGAACCTGCTCCACGTCGGGTTCGGCACGACGTTCGTGCTGGGCCCGTTCGCGTGGGCGCTCTGCGTCTTCTCCACGCTCCTCATCGGCCGCGAGGACTGGGAGATCGCCGCGCGCACGATGCGGCGCGTGCACCGGGCCCGCGTGGTGCTGTTCGACCCGAGGTCGCCGGGCGCCGTGCTCGCCTGCCGCTTGCTGAAGCGGATGGACCGCTTCGGGCTGCTCACCTTCGAGGCGTCGGACTCCGCGGCCCACGGGCTCGCGGTGCGGCGTCCGGGCGGCGAGGCGGCCGAGGGGGCCGCGGCGCTCGCCGACATCGTCTCGGCGATCCCGCTCGGCCCCGTCGTGGCGTGGGTGCTCCGCCTGCCGCTCGTGCGCGACGCGGCGACCGCGGCGATGGCCGCGGCGCACCGCCGCAGCCTGGGCCGGGCGCTCGGCGCGCGGATCCCGGAGCGCTCGGAGATCGCGCCCCCGCCGGCGCCGCTCCGGCTCGCCGGCCGGAAGGTGCTCGTGGCGCTGCGCGAGGTCGCCGTGCTCGTGATGTTCGTCGGCGCGATCAACCAGGCGGCGGTCGAGCTCTGGGTCATCAAGAACCGCTGGAAGGTGCCTCACCCCGAGCCGACGCGGGTCCTCGCGCAGAAGCTCCGGTTCCTCCAGGGCTGGTTCATGTTCTCGCCGAACCCCGTGATGGACGACGGGACGATCGTCGTGGACGCGGTCACGGTCGACGGCCGCCACATCAACCCCTTCACCGGCGAGCCGCCGAACTTCGACCTCCTGCACGCGAAGAGCTTCGGGTACACGCAGATCTGGTGCGACTACTTCGCCCGCATCAAGCTGCCGGCGAACACCTCGTACCGGGACGCGATGAAGGAGTACATGTACCGCTACCCGGACCGCACGGGCCGGCCCGAGGACGCGATCGTCTCCGGGGACGTGTACTGGGTGAAGGACTGGAACCCGAAGTGGGGCAGCACGGAGAGCTACGGGGAGGAGCGCGAGAAGCTCTTCTCCTTCCAGAACCCGAAGGCCCAGGCGCGCGCACAGGCCGAGCCTCCGCCGGTGCCCGGCGCGCCCGCGGAGCCGCCGAGCCCTGCCAACTAGGGCGCGGGGAGCAGGGGAACCACGGCAAGCAAGGGGACCTGGTGGGGCGCCCAGGGTCCCCCCGAACGATAGAGCGGCGGTGGAGAGAAAACCGCCATCCATGCTTGACACCAGCGCCCCGGCGAGTAGAGTCCGCGCTCTCGAAAGCGAGGGCCTGTAGCTCAGTTGGGAGAGCGCTAGAATCGCACTCTAGAGGTCGCAGGTTCGATCCCTGTCAGGTCCACCCTCGAAGCAGTTCAATTCTCTTTCTTAGCAGTTCTTCTTATCCTTCGCGCCATCGCACGTTCTCGGACGTGGGGTTCGCACGCGAAGCGGTCCGCGGAGAGCGTGCGAGCTCACGCAGGCGTAGGGCCAGCGCGAGGCGGCCGCGCGCCGAGGTGTCCCCGTCAGCACGGAGGGCAGATCGCAGCGCGCTGCGCTGAGCGCCCGCTGCGGGGCGCTCCTCGACGTCGCCCTGTGCCTCGCTGCGCTGCGAGCGCCCGCGTGGCTACGGCCGGCGCTCACGCCGCCGCGTGCGTCACGCCGATCCGCTGTCGATGAGGTGGAGCGCCCACCGGGACCGCGCGCGGCGCGATCCGATGAGCTCATCGGATCGCGGAGGCCGCGCAGCCGATGAGCTCATCGGATCGCGCCTCCGCGCTGCCTGGGACTCGGCTCGCCGAGACGGCGCGGAGGCTCGGATCGCTCACTCGTCGATCGGCTCGAAATCGGCCTTGGTCGCGCCGCACTCCGGGCACATCCAGGAGTCGGGCAGGTCCTCGAACGAGGTCCCGGGCGCGATGCCGGTGTCGGGGTCACCGACCCCCGGGTCATAGACGAATCCGCACACCAGACACCGATATTTCTTCATCCGTGATCCTCTCCTCAGGGGCTCGACGAGCGGCGCAAGACGCTACCACGAGGGCGGACACGACCGCAGATGAACCTTCTTCTGGTCCGCAGCTCTCGCCGCGGCGCCCAGGTCCGCGCCTCGGCGCGCCGCCCCGCCGATCGCGGGCCCGAGGGGCGGGCGCCTCACGGCGGCGCCGGAGCGCCGCGCACCGCGAGCTGCTTCTTCCGCAGCACGCGCGCGATCGGCCAGTAGGCGAGCCGGAGCACCCACCGCGGGCAGATGACGCCGAGATGGATGACGAGCCACGCCACCACCCCGGGCACCACGAGCGCGCGGCCGCGGTCCACCGCGCGGACCAGCGTGCGCGCGCAGCGCTCCGGGGAGATCGAGAGGAGCGCTGGAGGCTCGAGGCCCGTGAAGTTGCCGGCCACCTCGTTGAACTCGGTCCTCACGGGCCCCGGACAGACCTGCGTCACCCGCACGCCGGTGCCGGCGAGGTCGAGGCGGAGCGCTTCGGTAAAGCTCGTGACGAAGTGCTTCGTGCCGACGTACGAGGCCATCCCGGGCCCGAACGTCATCCCGAAGCCGGAGCTCACGTTGGCGATCGCGCCGCGCCCGCGCGACACCATCGGGCCGACGAGCCGGTGCGTGAGGTACGCGAGGCTCGTCACGTTCAGCGCGATCATCTGCTCGGTGCGCGACCACGCGGAGAGGTCGAACACGCCGAGGTCGCCGAAGCCGGCGTTGTTGACGAGGACGTCGACCCCCCCGACCTCGGCCGCGACGGAGAGCAGCATCGCATCGACAGCGGCCCGATCGGTGACGTCGCAGCCGAAGACGAGCACGGCGAGCGCCGGGCGCGCCGCGACGAGCTCGGCGCGCAGCGCCTCCAGGCGATCCTTGCGGCGCGCGACAAGCACGAGCGCCCGGGCGCGATGGGCGATCTCGTGCGCCAGCGCGCGGCCGATGCCCGACGACGCGCCGGTGATGAGCACGACCCCGCTGTCGATCGGCGATTGCACGGCCGGAAGGGTTGCCCGGCGCCCCCCGGGCGCGCAAGGGGCCCCTCGCCGGCCGGCCTCGTGTCGCCCACGGTCCCGCGCTTCCGCCCTCCCGCGCTTCCGCCATCCGGCGTTTCCGCGTTTCCGCGCTTCCGTTATCCGGCGTTTCCGCGCTCCCACGCTTCCGCCCTCCTGCAGCCCGCCCGCTACGCTCCGCAGGCCGCGCGAGCGCGCCCCGCGGCATCTCGGAGAAATCGGGCGAAGCGGAGAAGCGCACCTCGGAGGAGATAGGCGCGCAGGAGGCACCTCGACATCCATTGCGCTACCCTCGAGACCACGAATCGCAGCCGACCGGTAACACGCATCACCCCGGGGGCACCCCCGCGACCGCCGCCGGCACCGCGCCTTGGCCGGCGAGCGCGGAGGCGGCGCGGCCGCGGCGCGCGTTGACGTCCACGGCGGCTCTCTCATACCGTGGACGGCGTCCTCACGAGCCAGGAGACCTCATGCGTTGGCCCTCATCTCTCATCAGTGTGCTCTTCCTCGCCGCCGGGCTGGGCGCCTGCGAACGATCCGCGGATTACGAGCACAAGGCCCCCCCGGCCTCGAACACGGCGAAGCCGGCCGCGACCGCCGCGGCGACAAGCGACGCGAAGCCGCTCGTCTTCGATCCGAAGGACGTCAAGTCCTTCAAGGTCCTGCCCGCCAAATTCGAGAGCGACAAGAACCCGATCACCGATGACAAGGTGACCCTGGGAAGGATGCTGTGGTACGAGACGCGCCTCTCGAAGAACCAAGAGCTCTCCTGCAACTCGTGTCATGGCCTCTCGACCTACGGCGTCGACAACAAGCAGTTCTCCTCCGGGCACAAGGGCCAGCTCGGCGGCCGCAACTCGCCCTCTGCGTACAACGCGGGCTTCCACGTCGCCCAGTTCTGGGACGGCCGCGCGGCCACGCTCGAGGACCAGGCCAAAGGGCCTATCCTGAACCCGGTCGAGATGGCCATGCCGGACGAGAAGCGGGTCATCACGACGCTCAAGTCGATCCCCGACTACGTGAAGCTCTTCAAGGCGGCCTTCCCCGACGACAAGGAGCCGATCACCTACGACAACATGGCCAAGGCGATCGGCGCGTTCGAGCGCGGCCTGGTCACGCCGTCGCGCTTCGACAAGTTCCTGGGCGGCGACGACAAGGCCCTTACCGCCGAGGAGAAGGCCGGCTTCCACAAGTTCATCTCGCTCGGGTGCCCGACCTGCCACACGGGCGTGGCCGTCGGCGGCTCGACGTTCCAGAAGCTCGGCCTCGTGAAGGAGTACCCCGGCCTCAAGGACAACGGGCGCTTCGACGCCACGAAGGACGAGAAGGACAAGTTCTTCTTCCGCGTCCCGAGCCTCAGGAACGTCGAGAAGACCTTCCCGTACTTCCACGACGGCTCGCTCGCGACGCTCGACGAGACCGTGACCAAGATGGCGTGGCACCAGCTCGGCGTGGAGGCCAAGCCCGAAGAGGTGAAGTCGATCGTCGCGTTCCTCAAGTCGCTCACCGGCGACCTCCCGACCGACTACATCAAGCAGCCCGAGCTGCCCAAGAGCGGGCCGACCACGCCCAAGGCCGACCCGACGTGAGCTGTTCACGCTGATCACGCTGTTCACCTGATTGCGCCGGGAGGGCGGATCGGCTCTGCTCCGCCCTCTCGGATGAGCATGAGCTCCAGCGACGACGGACAATCCGCGCCCGCTCCAGAGGACGGAGCGGGCGCGTCCGCGGAAGGGGCTCGCGACGCGAGCGAGGGGCGCACCTCGAGGGCGCTCGTCTTCGTGCGCGAGCGCTTCGACGGCGCGTGCCTCGCCTTCCCCGTCGCGGCGCCGGGCGTCGCGAGCTTCGGCCGCGACGAGGACGTCCTCGTCGAGCAGCAGCTCTTCCTGCGCGAGCACGCCGCACGCGCCCGGCCCGAGGCGGTCTCCCGGCTCTCGTTCCCGCAAGGGACGGGCCTCCTCTCCGTGAGCGTCCCCGTCCCGCGCGACGATCTGCCGCGCAAGCTGCGGAACGAGGTGCCGGTGAGCTTCCCCTGCGTCGTCGTGCCGGCCAGCGAGCTGAGCGGGCGCGGGCAGGGGGACGCGGCGGCGGAGCGCACCGCTAGCGACGCGTGGGTGCTCGTGCCGAGCCTCGGGCACGCGTTCTACGTGGAGGCGGGCGAGCCGATCGAGGCGGCGATCCGGCACGAGGTGCGCCGGCTGCTCGCGTCGCAGGTCCTGTCGACGTGGGAGCACCTGGGGCTCCTGCCCGGGAGCGCGCACCGCCTGGAGGTGCTCCATACGCGGCTGCCCGAGCCCGAGCGCGCGGGCGGGCACGGGCCGCGCGGCGCCTCGATCGTGGAGCGCGCGCGGCGGAAGAAGGCGGTGGAGACGCTCGTCGCGGTGGCGACGCCGCTCCACGTGGCGGCGCAGCGGAGCCCGCACGCGGCGCCGCCGCTCGCCTGCCGCGACGCGGAGCTCGCGCGCCTCACGGCGCTGCTCGACGGCGAGGAGCGCCTCGGCGTGCTGCTCGTGGGCCCGGAGCACGCCGGGAAGACCGCGCTCGCGCTGGCGTACGTCGCCCGCCAGACGCGGCTCGTCTACGCGACGTCGGGCGCGCAGCTCATCGCGGGCATGAGCGGGCTCGGGCAGTGGCAGGAGCGCATCCACGGCGTGATGGAGGCCGCCGCCGCGCTCGACGCGGTGCTCTACTTCGAGAACCTCGACGA
Organism: Sorangium sp. So ce124; assembly: GCF_051525235.1. Taxonomy (NCBI): domain Bacteria; kingdom Pseudomonadati; phylum Myxococcota; order Polyangiales; family Polyangiaceae; genus Sorangium; species Sorangium sp. So ce124. The sequence goes on along the minus strand of NZ_CP150312.1, from coordinate 505,581 downwards.
CCTCCTGGCCGAGCGCGTCGACGGGGGGCACGTGGATCTGGCCGGCGCGATGCGGCCGTACCTCGACGAGGGGCGGGTGCGCGTCCTGTGCGAGCTCCGGGACGACCGGCTCGACGCGCTCGAGGGGCGGCACTGGGCGTTCTTCGCGGGCCTGAGCCGCATCCGGATCGATCCGCTCTCGGCCGCCGATACCCGGAAGGCGCTCGGCGCGCGCGCCGAGCGCGACGGCCGCGTCGAGCCGCACCGCCCCGCGGTCGCGGCCGACGCGCTGACGGCGCTCGTCGATCTCGCGGAGCGCTACCTGCCGTACAGCGCGTTTCCCGGCAAGGCGGTCCGCCTCTACGAGGACCTGCGCGCCGTGCACGAGCGGGAGCGGACAGCGCAGGGGGAGCCGGTCACGCTCGGGCGGGGCGACCTCTACGAGCTGTTCTCGATGCGCACGGGGATGCCGGCGTTCCTGCTGCGCGACGATCTCCCGCTCCGCGTCGACCGCGTGGCGCGCGACCTCGGCGCGAGCGTGGTCGGGCAGGAGCGCGCGGTGCGCGCGCTCGCCGAGACGATCGCCGTGGTGAAGGCGGGGCTCTCGCCGCCGGACAAGCCGCTCGCGGCGTTCCTCTTCGTGGGGCCGACGGGCGTCGGCAAGACCGAGCTGGCCCGCGCGCTCGCCGGGCTGCTCTTCGGCTCGCCCGATCGGCTCTCGCGGTTCGACATGAGCGAGTTCTCGAGCGAGGGCGCGGCCGATCGCCTGATCCGCGGGACCGACGGCGCGGGCGGGCTGCTCACGCAGCGCGTGCGCGAGCAGCCGTTCTGCGTGCTCCTGCTCGACGAGATCGAGAAGGCCCACCGGGCCGTGTTCGATCTCCTGCTGCAGGTGCTCGGCGAGGGGCGCCTTTCCGACGCGCGCGGCAGGACGGCATACTTCCACAACGCGATCGTGATCATGACCTCGAACCTCGGCGCGGCGGAGCGGCGCGCGCGGGCCGGGTTCGCCGGCGAGCGGGGCGCGGAGCGGCCGGAGGAGCAGGCCGCGCTGGACGAGGCGCACTACCAGCGCGTCGTCGCGGGCGCGTTCCGGCAGGAGTTCGTGAACCGCATCGATCGCGTCGTGCCGTTCCGGGCGCTGACCCGCGCGGAGCTCGCCGAGGTCGCGCGCCTCACGGCGCAGCGCCTCGCCCAGCGCCGCGGGCTGTCCGAGGCGGGCGTCGCGCTCGAGGTGTCGGAGCGGGCGCTCGCGCGGCTCGCCGAGGACGGCCACGCGCCGGCGTACGGGGCGCGGGCGCTGCGCCGGCACGTCGAGGAGCACCTCGCGGCGCCGCTCGCGCGGCTGCTCGCGAAGCTCGGGGGCCACGCGCGGGACCTCACGGTGTGGGTGGCCGAGGCGGGCGAGCCTGACGCGGCGGCGCCCGCCGACGGCGCCGTCGTGGCCCGCGCCGAGACGCCCGCGCTCCGCCTCGTGGCGCGGCGGCGGCGCGCGGCGAAGGCGGCGCAGCAGGCGTTCGGCGTCGAGCAGCTCGGCGAGCTCCGGCGCGAGGTGGACCGGTGGATGGGCCTCGGGCCGCTCGAGCAGCTCAAGGAGCAGATCGACTTCCTGCTGACGCAGCTGAGCCTCGCGAGCGGGCCGTCGCGCGATCGGCGGAAGGAGATCGACGCCGCGGCGCTGCAGGCGGAGCACCACCGGCTGAGCGAGCTCTGGGGGCAGCTCGAGCGCGCGCAGGAGGAGATGCACGGCGTCGAAGAGCTCGCCCTGATGGCGCTGCTCGAGGGCGAGGAGGTGCGCGGGCTCGCGGGCGAGGCGCGCGCGGCGTGGGACGGCGTGCGCAAGGTGCTGCCCCGCGCGCTCGTCGCGACCGAGTCGCGGCGCGACGCGATCACGCTGATCCTGGAGGAGCTCGACGCGGGGGCGTTCGAGCGGTGGCTCGCGCCGCTCCTCAGGCAGCTCCCGCGGCGCGGGTGGGGCGCGACGCTGCACATCGACGGCGACCGGGCCGGGCCCGGCGACGGCGCGTGGCCCGCGAGCCGGCGGTGGGGCCCGCCGCGCGCGCCGGGCGACGTGCTGGAGGCGCTCGACAAGCCGAAGCGCGGGTTCCGGAGCGTGCTCCTCCGCTGCACCGGCGCGTACGCCGGGGCGTTCCTCTCGCTGGAGCGGGGGCTCCACCGGGTGGTCGCGCGCAAGCGGGACGCGGGCGAGGCTTCAGACGACGGCCGGCTGCACGTGTTCGTGCACTTCGTCGCGCACGCGGCCGACATCGCCGAGGACCAGTGGGAGCACAGGTCGCTCGCCCCGCCGCCCGCCGGCTCGGCCGCGGCGCGGCGGCGCGGGGCGGCCGCGCGCGAGCTCGACGAGGTCGAGGGCGCGGCGCTGATCGCGGGGCGCAGGGCGCGGATCGCGATGGATCCGGCCTGGTACTGGGAGCGGCTCGACGAGGTCGCGCTGACGCACCTGCTCCTGTTCGAGGACGAGGGGAGCGGGCTGGATCGGAGCGAGTACTTCAGCGCAGGCGGGGACGGCGCGGCGCTGGATGATTTGCACGACGCCTGACCTGGCGTAGCCACTACCCTGAGGCCGTGCACTTCACGATCCCGCTCTTCGAACGGCGGACCACGAACGTCGAGTGCGTGACGCTCGGCCTCGGCCCGAGCACGCGCTCGCGGGAGGGGCGGCACTCGGAGCGCGTCCGGCGCCTGCTCACCGACGAGCTCAGGCCCGTCTTCGAGAAGGCGCGCGCGGCCGAGATCGCGCGCTTCGAGTTTCCCCGCGGCATCCGGCTCGAGAAGGTGCGCCTCGAGCTCACGCTCTCCGGCGCCGCCGACCGGCGCAAGGTGAGCGGGCTCTGCCCCGTCGTGCTCGAGCCGCGCTGGGCCTCGGAGCAGGAGCGCATCGTCTTCGCCTACCACCCCGCCCGCCAGGGCGAGGCCGCGCCGATCCGCGAGGATCTCCCGCTGGACGAGCAGCTCCGCGCGCTGTTCCAGGTCGCGTGGGCCGCGCTCGACGACGACGAGATCGCGCGGCTCTGGAGCCGGGGCAAGGAGCGCATCACGGCGCTGTCGTTCTCGTGCGCCCCGCGCTCGGCGCTCGCCGATCTGCCGGATCGACCGGGCGACGACGACACCGGCGCCGATCCGGCGTTCCGCTGGAAGAAGCGCCGGGGCCTCAAGGTCCTGCCGAGCCTCGGCGTGAGCCTCACGCAGCGCGCGGCCCAGGGCAACCTCGACGCGGGCGTGCCGCGATCGCCGCAGCGCGAGCAGCTCGCGCTGCTGCTCGGCGCGGGCAGGGCGCAGCCGGTCGTCGTCGTCGGCCCGCCGGGGTGCGGCAAGACGACCTTGATCCACCGGGCGGTGCTCGATCTCCTCGCGGCCGACGGGTACGGCGCGCACAAGAACCTCGACCGCGTCCGCGACGTCTTCGCCGTGAGCGGCCGCAGGCTCATCGCCGGGATGAGCCACCTCGGCGACTGGGAGAAGCGGTGCGTCGAGCTCGTCGACGACGCGCGCAGCCGCGGCGCGATCCTCGTGATCGACGACCTCCACCACTTCGGCCGGATCGGCAGGTCGCGCGAGAGCGAGCGCTCGCTCGCCGATTTCTTCCGCGGCCCGCTCTCCCGCCGCGAGATCGTGATGGTCGGCGAGTGCTCCCCCGAGGCGTTCCGCCTCCTCGAGCAGGAGTCCCCGTCGTTCGCGGCCCTGTTCACGCCGCTCTTCCTCCCCGAGGCGACGCCCTCCGAGACGTTCCGCCTCATGGTGCGGGAGGTCCGCGCGCTCGAGCAGCGCCACGCCGCCCGCGTGAGCCCGTACGTGCTGCGGACGATCCTCGATCTCGGCGGCTCGCTCCTCTCGGCGCAGGCGCTGCCGGGCAAGGCCGTCGACCTCCTGCGCGAGGTCGTCCGCGCGGGCGTGACGCCGTCGCCCTCCGGGGAGCCGGGGCCGGCGCGCGGCCACGCGCCGCGCCCTGTCGGCTCGCAGGACGTGCTGCGGCTCCTGTCGCAGAAGACCGGCGTACCGCCGCTCCTCCTGGGCGGTGACGAGCCGCTCGACGCCGGCGCGCTGGAGGAGGAGCTCGGCCGGCGGGTGATCGGCCAGCCGGAGGCCGTGCGCGCCGCCGCGGACCTCGTGGCGCGCATCAAGGCGGGCCTCGTGGATCCGCGGCGCCCATACGGCGTGTACCTGTTCACAGGGCCGACGGGGACCGGCAAGACCGAGCTCGCCAGGTGCATGGCGGAGCTCATCTACGGCAGCGCGTCGCGCCTGCTCCGCTTCGACATGAGCGAGCAGAGCGGCCCGGACGCGCCGGCGCGGCTCGTCGGCGATCGCTACGCGCCCGACGGGCTCCTGACGCAGCGGGTGCGGGAGCAGCCGTTCTCGCTGGTGCTGCTCGACGAGATCGAGAAGGCGCACCCGTCGGTGCACGGCCTCTTGCTCCAGCTCTTCGAGGACGGGCGGCTCACGGACGCGGCGGCGAGGCCCGCGCACTTCCACCACGCGGTCGTGGTGATGACGTCCAACCTGGGCGCGCGGTCGCGCGCGCTGGTGGGCTTCGGCGGCGCGGGGCTGTCGGAGGCGCGGGCGCTCGCGATCGCGGAGGAGTCGGCCCAGGAGGTCGCGCGGGCGGTGCGCGACTTCTTCCCGCCGGAGCTGTTCAACCGGATCGATCGCGTCGTGCCGTTCCGGCCGCTGACGCCTGAGGTGGCGGTGCGGGTGGCCGAGAAGGAGCTCGACCGGCTGCTCGCCCGGCGCGGGCTCGCCGAGCGGAGCGCCTTCGTGCGCCGGGGCGCCGGCGTGGCCGAGCGGATCGCGCGCGAGGCGTTCGTTGCCGAGGACGGCGCCCGCTCGGTGAAGCGGTTCATCGAGGACGAGATCGGATCGCTGCTGAGCGACGCGCTCACCCGCGGCGCGCCCGCCGCGATGCAGGTGATCCGCATCTTCACGACCGCGCGCGGCGACGGCGTCGCGCCCCCCGGGTCGCTCGCGTCACCCGGGTCGCCCGCGTCACCCACGTTTGCGCTGCACCGCGAGGCGCTCGCGGAGGCCGAGCCCGCGGCCGCGGCGTGGGCCCTCGCGCCGCTCATGGCGAGGCCGCTCGGCGCGCTCACGGCGGAGCTCTCGCCGCTGCTCGAGTTCGTCGACGCGCTCGATCGGAGCGACGACCTCGCGCGCCTCTCCGAGCGGATCCGCTACCACCTCGCGGAGCACAGCCGGACCGCGGCGGAGGGGCCCGAGGCGCACGAGCACGCGGAGGCGGTCTACAACCTCGACGCCATGCGGGGCGCGATCCGGGCGTTCCGCGAGCGGATCGACCTCGTCCGGCGGCGGAGCGGCGACGACGACGAGCAGCAGCACCTCGACCTGGAGGTGCGGCGGTTCGGCTACGTGACGGTCGAGGACGAGTGGAGCCGCTCCCGGGTGCGCCTGTTCCACCGGCGCCAGCTGCCGGGCCCGCTGCGCCGGCCGGCGAAGCAGGAGGTCCTCGAGTGCATCGCGGAGGGCCACGCGCTCCGGCGCGCGCTCCGCAAGGTGGACGAGCCGGGCCAGCACGCGGTCCTCATCGAGCTGCTCCGCGCGGCGCGCTTCGACGAGAGGCCGGCCAGCGCACGCGACGAGCCCGAGGAGGGGCTCTTCGAGGCGCTCGCGCGCGCCTACGGCGAGGCGGGGGGCGAGGTGGAGGGGTGGGCCTGCGCGCCCCTCTGCAGCGCGTCCGACGGCGACGGGCACGCGCGCGAGGTCGAGCAGGGCCGCGGGGCGGCGGGGCTCGAGGCGATGCTCGCCGCCCCCGGGCGCGGGGCCGAGCTCCTCGTCCTGAGCGTCGTGGGCCTGTGCGTGATGGACTTCTTCGATCTGGAGACGGGCGCCCACGTCTGGACGTCGCTCTCGCGCGGCCCCGAGGTGGTGCGGGTGCGCGTCCTGCCGGCCCGGCCGGGCCTCTCGCCGGCGGGCGCCGTCCGGGAGCACCTCGAGCTGCAGGCGGCGTTCGACGAGGCGGCGCGGCGCGGGCGAGCGCTCCCGCCGAACCCGGCCGAGCTCCTCCCGGTGGTGCGGCGGGTCCGGTTCGACCCGCCGCGCCGCCCGGGCGCCACCGCGCCGATCGAGATCGAGGACTACGTGATGGGGTATGCCGAGTCGTCGCTGGTGCGGAGCCTGTCGCAGGCGCTGGCGCCGCTGTGGCTGCTCCGGATGAGCCGGGAGGACGTCGCGTAAGCCCGTAAGCCGGCGCGCCCCGGGCTGCTGCTCCGGGAACGCGCAGGCCGCGGTGGGCGGCCTCTCAGGGCAGCCGGAAGAGCGGGCGACCGTACTCCATGAAGGGCCACGGGATGGCGGCGAGGATGACGAGCAGCGTGATGAGGACGCCGAGCGCCAGGCGCCGGTGCTGCGCGGTGGGGTCCGGGGCTCGCTTCACCCGGGCCCAGGCGACGTGGGCGACCGCCACCGCCACGATCATGGTGAAGATGTGCTCGACGGCGAAGAAGCGCAGCGCCGCGATGGGCATGGCGGCCTTCAGCGCGGCCAGCGACGTGGGCCTGAGCGGGCTGAGCGCGGTGTAGAGCAGGATGCCGAGGAGGAACTGGGCGTCGAGCGAGCCGACGAACGCCGCGCCGACTTTGCGATCCGCTGCCGTCCACGGCCCCCGCTGAGCCCAGCCACGGACCGACCGCGCGAGCGCCAGGAGCCCGAGCAGCAGGACGACCCAGCGCAGCCACGAGTGCGCGACGAGGACGAACGAATAGATCATGGCCCCTGCTTTCCGGCCGCGGTGCCGGCCTCGATGATGTACTGCGCGATGTCGGCGAGATCCGACTCCCGGACGCCGCGGAAGCTGGGCATCGGGGGGACGTCGGCGCGCTTGCGCCCCGGGGTCACGGCCCAGCGGACGATGCCCGCGGGATCGGCCCTGTAGAGCCCTGCTATCTCGCTGAGCGGAGGGCCGACCAGCTTGGAACTGGGGGCGTGGCACGCCGCGCAGAGGGTGGAGAACATGGCCTTGCCCTTCGCGGCCTGCGGCGAGAGCGCGACCGCCTCCTCGGCGGGCCTCTTGCACGCGGCCACGAGCAGGAGCAGGGCGGCGAGGATCGGCGACCACTTCATGCGGGCGGCCCGGAACATAGCGCGCGACGGACCGCGTGGGGCCGGCGTCGCGCTGCGAGGATCACCAGGGCGCCGCGCGCCCGGCCAGCCCGAGCTGGCGACCGCGGCGCAGGGCGCAGGGAAAACGCCGTCGCATCACGACGGTCACTGCGTCTTGAAGAGGTCCAGGATCCCCTGCCCGATCGCGGCCGGGTCCGGCACCGCGACCCCGGTCGGCTCGGTGCCCTCAAGGAACACCTCTTCCACCGCGCCCTCCTGGCCAGGGAACGCCGGCATCCCGCTCTCCGGGTCGATCGGGAGGCGCACGATTCCGAGCGGCTCCGGGAAGTCGGTCGCCGGCCGCCCCGCGTGCGCCTTCTCCATGAACGCGATGAACGCCGGCAGGGCGGCGCTGCTGCCCACCTCGCGCGCGCCGAGCGTCGAGGCGTCGTCGAAGCCGGTCCACACGGCGCACGCGATGTCGGTCGAGTAGCCCACGAACCACGCGTCCCTCGCGTCGTTCGTCGTCCCGGTCTTGCCGGCGATCGGCCGGCGCAGCGAGAGCGCCTGCTTCGCCGTGCCGACCTTCACGACCGAGGTGAGCAGGTCCGTCGTGATGTACGCCTCCGCCGCGGTCATCACCGGGCGCGGCGGGGGCCGCGCCGGCAGGGGCAGCGCCTCGCCGCGCGGGCCCGTGATCCTCGTCACGAGGACGGGCTCCTGGTACGCGCCGCCCGCGGCGAACGTCGCGTAGGCGGCCGCCATCTCGCGCGGGGTCACCTCGTAGGAGCCGAGCGCGAGGGACAGATCGGCGCCGAGCTTCGACGCGATCCCGAGCTCGCGCGCCCACGCGACAACGCCCTCGGGGCCGACGTCCCGGAGCGCCGACACAGCGGCCACGTTCACGCTGTGGGCGAGCGCCTCGCGCAGGCGCTTCGGGCTCTGCCCTTCGCTCTCGTCGTAGTTGCCGGGCCGATAGCCCTCGAGCGCCGCCGGGTCGGTCTCGAGCATCGACGCGGCCGTGAGCTTGCGCGAATGGATGCCGTAGCCGTAGACGATCGCCTTGAAGGTCGATCCTGGCTGGCGGTGCGCGTTGCTCGCCCGATCGAGGCCGCCGCGCGCGCCCTCGTAGCCGCCGGCGAGCGCGACGATCTCGCGCGTGCGCGCGTCGATCGCGACGAGCGCCCCCTGCGGGCCGAGGTCGAGCCGGAGCTTGCCGGCCTCGGGGCCGCCCTCGAAGCGCACGCGCAGCACCTTGCCGACCTCGGCGAAGCGGCTCGGCGGGAGCCCGCGCGGGTTGTACCGGCGCTCCTTGCGCAGATCGACGGTGCCCTGCGCCGTGCCGACGCTGACGGCCAGCGTCCCGCGCGCGTCGTCGGCGCCCGTCACCGCGCCGAGGTAGGCGCGGCCCGCGTCCTTGGGCGCGCCCTGGAAGGGCGCCGGATCCCCCTTGGCGCGGGTGAACGGCGCGACGAGCCCGTGCCGCGCGGCGTAGGCGTCGAGGTTCTGGCGCACCGCCGCGCGCGCCGCGGCCTGCATCTTCGGGTCGATCGAGGTGACGACCGTGTAGCCGCCGTACCTCGCGTCGGGCCCGACGGCCTTCCGCAGCGCGCGCTCGGCCTCGGCGAGGACCTCGGGCGCGAGCTCGTCCAGGTGCTCCGGCTCGGGCGCGAGGCGGATCGGCTCCGCGAGCGCGGCGTCGATCTGCGCCGCGGGCAGGAAGCGCTTCTCGCGCATCTGACCGAGCACGAAGGCGCGGCGCTTCTCGGCGCGCTCCTTGTTCACGCGCGGCGAGTAGATGGAGGGTCCCTTCACGAGGCCCGCGAGGAGCGCCGCCTCGGCCAGCGTGACCTGACGGACGCTCTTGCCGAAGTAGAACCGCGCCGCCTCCTCGACCCCGTAGCGCCCGTGCCCGAAGTAGATGTGGTTCAGGTAGAGCTCGAGGATCTGGTCCTTCGTGAGCTCCTGCTCGATGCGGCGTGCGAGGAGGAGCTCGCGCATCTTCCGGTCCAGCGTGCGCTCGTGCGTGAGCAGCACGTTCTTCACGACCTGCTGGGTGATCGTGCTGCCGCCCTGGCGCGCCTCCGCCGAGCGCAGATTGACGAGCAACGCGCGGAGCATGCCCAGGTAATTGAGGCCGTCGTGTTTGTAGAACCTGGCGTCCTCGGCCGCGAGCGCCGCGAGGCTCATCACCGGCGGGATCTCGATGACGGGCACGAGCGTCCGGCGCTCCACGAAGAGCTCGCCGATGACGGTGCCGTCGCGCGCGAGGAACCGCGTCACCTGCGGCGGGTTGTAGCTCTTGAGCTCCTCGGTGGTCGGCAGGTCGCGCTCGTAGTGATGGACGGCGAGGAAGAAGGCGACCACGGCGACAGTAAGGAGGCAGGCGAGGGCGATCGCGAGCCGCTTTCCCCAGCGGAGGAGCAGCGCGCGGGGCGGCAGCTTGGGCCGCGGCGCGCGAGGCTCCCGCCGCAAGAGCGCGCCCAGCGCCGCTCGCAAGAGCGCGCCCAGCGCCGCTCGCGCACGCTCGGCCGCGGACCGCCGCGGGGACCAGAGCCGCGTCGGCGCGCGATCGCTCGGCGAGGGGCCCGAGCCGTCGGCGCCACCGTCATCGGGGAGCGTACGCTCCACGGGTGCGGCCCGATCGCTCGATGCGTCGGGCGGCACGGCGGGCTTTCGCGGGAGATCCGAGGCCATGCGTCAGCGCGCCGGAATCACCAGCCTCCTCGCGGCGGTGAGCCAATCCAGCCACGCCACAATATCACGAGCCCGGGCATCGACGCGCGGGCCTCATGGCCGCCAGCGTCCGAGTCGTGGAGCGCAAAATTTTTGGTGCTGGCATCAGCCCATGGCAGGCTGCGGCGAGACCTGGAGAAGAGGCGAGAGGCGGCGCGCCGCGCCCTCGCCGGCCCGATCAATAACGCCGTGCCCATGACGAAGCTCAAGATTGGCTCAAGTGGAGAGAGGGGTCTCGGCGTCTTCGCGCGCGGCCTCATCGCGAAGGACGAGACGGTCGAACGTGTGCCGGTGATCGTGCTCCCGGATCCGCAGTGGGAGCTGCTCGAGCAGACGGCGCTCCACGCGTATTACTTCCTCTGGGGAGAGCACGCGGCGGCGATCCCGACCGGGCTCGGGATGCTGTACAACCACTCCCCTGAGCCAAACGCAAAGGTCATCCGACACCTCGCGTCGAGGGAAATGGAGATCGTCGCCGTGCGCGACATCCATCCAGGCGAAGAGGTGACGTTCCGTTACGAGTCCGTCTGGTTCCCTCTGAAGTAATCTCTTCCGAGGTGCTCCATGGCGGGGCGCATCTTCGTGCGTCACGGGCTCATCAGCGCCGTTCGGCTCGATCCATTGGATCCAGAACCGTGGCGCACGAAGTATCGCCGCTGCCCGCTGCGACAACTCTCGGACGTCGATCGAGGCGTCGTGGTGCGCGATGCTGGGCACCGTCGCATGCCACCGGCAGAGTCGAACTGTGACGTCCGTGCGGAGGTGAGGACGGGATTCGAACCCGCGTATAACGGTTTTGCAAACCGTTGCCTAACCACTTGGCTACCTCACCGACTGTTCGAAGCGGCGGGTGGTCATGCCTCATCTCTGCCCGGCTGTCAACGCCTTTGGTGCCCCCGTCTCCATTCACGCGGCCGAGCCGCCTCTTCCGCCGGCGCTCCGCCGCGCTCGTTCAGTCGCCGTTCCCGCTCTCGCTCTGTCTTCCAGCTCCCTCCGTCCCGATCCTGGAGCCGGCGGAGGGGGGAGAGGGCCTCCGCGCGTTCCCCCGCAGCCCTCCAGAACCCCCCGCACCGCACCCCGGCGCCGCCCCGCTGATTACTGTTCGCGCCCGCCGCGCCGCGTCCTTCTCGCGCGCGGCACCCTCTCCCGCCCCCCCAGGGCTCGCCCGATGTAGCTGGCCATGTAGACCGCCCGCCGCGTCGCCTGGAGCAGCCCGCGCGGCACGATCCCCTTCCCCGTCTGGAACGGGTTGAAGCGGAGGGCGCGCTGGTCGATGTCCACCGGCTCGTACAGTTCCATATCGGCCACTGCCATCCACCGCGCGCGCGATCCCCCTCGCCTCACCTCGAGGCGCATCAGCGCGAGCCCCGCCGCAGCGGCGCGCTCCAGCTTCTCCCGGCGGTTGCCTTTCACCACCGACGCGCGCAACGGCACCAGGCGGAACTCCGCGCGACCGAGGCCGGCCACGTCGAACCGCGCCAGCGCGTAGTAGTCGTTGTCCAGGAAATCGTGCCTCTTCGTCGTGAAGAGCGCGAACGGGAGCAGCCAGAATCGGCGCGCGCTCACGAAGAGGAGATCCTGATCGCCGGCGCTCGCGACCGGCGTCACCTCTTCGCTGGTCCGGAAGCGCACCGCGACCCCCAGCACCTCCGGACGGCGCTCGCCCTTGCCGTCCCGCCACCGCCATATCCCGCCCGAGAGCCGCACGAGCGCCGGCCCCGCAAGCCGCTGCGCCAGCGCGCCGACCTCGCCCTCCGCCGCGAGCGCCTTCACCCCGGCGCAGTAGACCACGCCGTCGGGATGGAACAACCTCGCTCTCCGGATGAAGCTGCCTCCCAAGGCGATGGGAGACAGCGCTCCGCCGATCACACGCCCAACCGCTTCCAAGAACCGCATGGTGACCCCTCCCTCGAACCTGGAGCGCCGGGGGCCAATCGCAAGTTGGGCGCAGCCCGACAGCGGCGCTCACGCGGCGCTCACGCGGGTCGAGGCGTCGAGATCCGCTGTTCTCCGCGCGCGCTCCGTTCTCCCGCGCAACGGCGATTCCAGGGAAGCGCCGTGTCCCCGGCGCTCCCTCTCATGCCGCTCGCGCCGAGTCCTCCAGCGGCCCTCGCTCCTCCGCGCACGCCCTGTCCCGCGCGAGCGCCGGACAGCGCGCGCGCGTCACCCCGCGCCGGCCTTCGCCGCCGGGTCGATCGCCGGAGCGGCGTCTCGCTCCGCCCGGTACTCGATAAGGCGCTTCGCCACGAGCGTCAGGAGCGCGAGCAGGACGAGCAGCGAGGCGACGGCGAACGCCGCCGAGAAGTGGAACTCGTTGTAGAGCACCTCGACGTGCAGCGGCATGGTGTTGGTCTGCCCCCGGATATGCCCCGAGACGACCGACACCGCGCCGAACTCGCCCATCGCCCGCGCGTTGCAGAGCACCACGCCGTAGAGCAGGCCCCACTTCGCGTTGGGGAGGGTGATGCGGAAGAACATGCTCCACCCGCTCGCGCCGAGCGACAGCGCCGCGTGCTCCTCGTCGGCCCCCTGGCTCTCCAGGAACGGGATGAGCTCGCGCGCGACGAACGGGAACGTCACGAACGTCGTCGCGAGGATGATCCCCGGACGATCGAAGATGACCCGGAGGTCGTGCTCGATGAGCCAGGGGCCGAGCACCCCTTGCGCCCCGAAGAGCAGGACGAAGATCATGCCGGAGATCACCGGCGAGACCGCGAACGGCAGATCGATGAGCGTGACGAGCAGGCTCTTTCCCGTGAACTCGAAGCGCGCGATCGCCCAGGCCGCGGCCACGCCGAAGACGAGGTTGAGCGGCACGGCGACGATCGCGGTCGTGAGCGTCAGCTCGATGGCGGCCACGGCGTCCGGCGCGGTGATCGCCCGCCAGTACCCCGCGAGGCCGTCCTTCAACGCCTCGATGAACACCGACACGACCGGCAGGAACAGGAAGAACCCGAGGAACGCGAGCGCCACCGCCGTCAGCGCCCAGCGCACCAGCGGGGGCTCGGACGTGGCGCCGCGCACCGCCCCGCGCGACCTGACCCGCAGCTTGCCCGCCGCGCCAGCCATTACGACGCGACCCCGGGCGCTCTGGCCCCCGCGGGCCGCTCGGACGCAGGCTTGGGCGCTTCGACAGGGCTCCGCGACGACACGCGCGCGCCGCTCCAGGACTGGAGTCGGTTGATCAGGAAGAGGAGCACGAAGGAGCAGAGCAGCATCACGAGCGCGAGCGCCGTCGCGCCCGCGTAGTCGTACTGCTCGAGCTTGGTCATGATGACGAGCGGCGTGATCTCCGTCTTGAGCGGCATGTTCCCGGAGATGAACACGACCGACCCGTACTCGCCGAACGCCCTCGCGAACGACATCGCGAACCCGGTGAGGATCGATGGCCAGAGCGCAGGCAGGAGGATGCGACGGAAGATCTCGAATCGGCCCGCGCCGAGCGACGCCGCCGCCTCTTCCTGGTCGACCTCGAGCTCCTCCATCACCGGCTGGACGGTCCGAACGACGAACGGGAGCCCCACGAAGGTGAGCGCGATGACGACGCCCAGGCGGCTGAACGCGCTCTGGATCCCGAGCGGGTACAGGAACCGACCGACCCACCCCTGCTGCGCATAGATGGCCGTGAGCGCGATGCCGCCGACCGCCGTCGGCAGCGCGAAGGGCAGGTCGACGAGCGCGTCGACGATCGATTTGCCCGGAAAGCTGTAGCGCACGAGCACCCACGCCACGAGGACGCCGAAGACCGCGTTGATGCCCGCCGCGATGAGCGACGCGGAAAAGCTCATCTTCAAGGAGGCGACGGCGCGCGGCGACGTCACGACCGCCCAGATCTCGGCGGGCTGGAGCGTCGCCGTCTTGAGGAAGATCATCGACAGCGGGACAAGCACGAGCACCGACAGGTACGTTACCGTAATCCCCATCGCCAGCCCGAAGCCGGGCAGAACGCTCTGTCGCCGCCAGAGGAGAGCCACGAAGTCTACTTACCGGCCTGGTAGATCTGGTCGAAGACGCCGCCGTCGGAGAAATGCGTCTTCTGGGCTTTTTGCCACCCGCCGAACACGTCGTCAATCGAGAAGAGCGCGACCTTCTGGAAGACCCCCTCCGACTCGGCCGCCGCGAGGATCGCCGGGTTGCGCGGGCGATAGAAGTGCTTCACCGCGATGCGCTGCCCCTCCTCCGTGGAGAGGAAGGCGAGGTATGCCTCCGCCGCGGCCCTCGTCCCGCGCCTGTCGACCACCTTGTCGACCACCGCGACAGGCGGCTCGGCGAGGATGCTGATCGACGGCACGATCACCTCGAGCTTGTCCTTGCCGTTCTGCCCGCTCTGCTTCACCGCGAGCAGCGCCTCGTTCTCCCAGGCGATCAGGACGTCGCCGAGCCCACGCTCGACGAACGTCGTGGTCGAGCCGCGCGCCCCCGTGTCGAGGACGGGCACGTTCTTGAAGAGTCGGCCGACGAAATCCTTCGCCTTCGCCTCGTCGCCGCCCGCCCGCTTCAGCTCGTACCCCCACGCGGCGAGGTAGTTCCACCGCGCCCCGCCGGAGGTCTTGGGGTTCGGGGTGATGACCGCCACGCCCTCCTTCACGAGATCGTCCCAGTCCTTGATGCCCTTGGGGTTGCCCTTGCGCACCAGAAAGACGATGGTCGACGTGTAAGGAGCGCTGTTGTCCTTGAGGCGCGCCTGCCATCCCTCCTTGATCAACCCGGCAGACGCGACCGCATCGACGTCGTAGGCGAGCGCGAGCGTGACCACGTCCGCCTCGAGCCCGTCGATCACCGACCGGGCCTGCTTGCCCGAGCCGCCGTGTGATTGCTTGATGGTGACGTCCTGTCCGCTCTGCTCCTTCCAGCGCTTCGCGAAGGCGGCGTTCACCTCTTCATAGAGCTCACGCGTGGGGTCGTACGAGACGTTCAGTATCTGCAGCGACCCCGACTTCGAGGCGCCGGCCGCATCGCCCTTCGAGCACGCCGAGAGCGCCAGCGCCAGCACACAACAAAGCATCGTCATCAAGCATCCCATCGATCGTCCCTACTCCCTCATCCAGCCGCGAGATACCGCGATTCCCGCTGCGCGAGCGCGTCGAGCAGCTGCTGGAAGCGCGAGGCGCCGCAGCGCCGGGCCATGAACGCCGCGCGGCCGAGCTTCTGGCAGAGCTTCTTGGCGAGGAGCACACCGCCGTGGCTGTTCACGTCGGTCAGCACGATGACGAGATCGGCCCGCTCGATGGCCGCCCGCAGCTCGGCCGCCCCGCGGCCGCCCGTGTTGCCCGTATGAAACTCCAGATGGTGCCCCGCCTGCAGGGCCATCCGCTCCAGCTGAGCCTGGTTGCGATCCAACCCACCAATCCAGGTGATCCGCATCGCTCCGCCTCCTTGCTCCTCGCAGCGGGTAACCGCCGCTATAACGGACATATCTCACGCTAAAGCAGAGGACGCAAGGGAGTTCTGCCAAAATAACGGAGGACATGTCTTGGATACCGGAGGGACACGAGGCCGGTGGGGTCCGGAAATGCGGCCGGGCTACCTACCCGCGCGAGCCGTAGGTCATGACGAGGTACATGACGGCCTCGGAGCTGCCCGGGTTGCGGTAGCTGTGCGGGCTGTCGGCCTCGAACAGGATGGCGTCGCCGGTCTCGAGCAGGCGCCGCTCGCCGGCCACGGTGATCTCCACCGAGCCCTCGGTGACGATCAGGTTCTCCGCGGTGCCCGGGGCGTGCGCGTCGGCGTGCTCGACCGAGCGCGGCGCGAGGCGGAGCTCGTAGAACTCCACGTTGCGCGGCCGGTCCATCGGGAAGAGCGCCCGGGAAGAGAAGTCGCCGTTGCGCGAGCGCAGGATGCGCGCGTGCGAGGCCTGCATCACGGTCGTGACGGGCGAGGTCGCCTGGCTCATCAGCGCCGAGAAGGGGACCCCGAGGGCGCGCGCGATCTTCCAGAGCACGTTGATGGTCGGCGTGCTCTGGCCCAGCTCGATCTGCCCGAGCATCGCCCGGCTCACCCCGGACGCCTTCGCCAGGCGCTCGAGCGAGAGGCCGCGCTCGGCCCGGAACCGCTTCAGGTTGGAGGCGACGACCGGCGTGAGGTCCGACGCCTCGTCGAACGCCGGGTCGTCCCCGCCAGGCTCGCTCGCCGGGGGCGGGGGTGGGGACGGCGGCTCGGCAGCCGCCGATCGCGCGGGGGTCTGGGCTCTGCGTGCCTTCACTGGACGCGTATCCGCCATGGTGGAGGGCGCGCGTCAAGCAAGCGGGGGGAAAGGCGCGCTCAGGGGCCGCTGGAGACGGCCTCCACGGCCGGACTCGCGGCCGACGGGCGACGCAGCGAAGGCGCAGGCGCCGCCAGCAGCACCGGCGAGGTATGGCCGGTGATGAGGCGGGCGCCGCGCTTGAAGGTGATGTACTGCCACATCCACGCGAACATGACGGTGAAGCGGTTCCTGAAGCCGATCAGGAACAGCACGTGGACGGCCAGCCAGGCGAGCCACGCGAGCGTGCCCGACATCTGCAGGCGCCCGACCTTCGCGATGGCGCGCGAGCGGCCTATGGTCGCCATCGTCCCCTTGTCGAGGTAGGCGAACTGCCCGCGCGGGCGGCCCTCGAGATCGCCGAGGATGCAGCGCGCGACGAAGCGCCCCTCCTGGATCGCGGCGGGGCTGAGGCCGGGCACGTCGACGCCGTTCCGGTCGCGGAGCATGGCCATATCGCCGATCGCGAAGACGTTCGGGTGCCCGGGGAGGGAGCAGTCCGGCCCGACCTTCACGCGGCCGACGCGATCGAGCTCGACGCCGAGCGCGTGCGCGAGCGGGGTGCCGCGGACCCCCGCGGCCCAGATGACTGTCGCGGCGCGGAGGCGCTCGCCGTCCTCGAACTCCACCCCCTGCTCGTCGATGCGGCGGAAGCGGCGCCCCTTGATGACCTCGACCCCGAGGGACGTGAGCTGCTCCTCGGCGCTCGCAGAGAGGCTCTCCGGGAACGCCTGGAGGATGCGGGCGCCGATCTCGACGAGCAGCACCCGCGAGAGCGAGGGGTCGAGGGAGCGGAAGTCGCGCGCGAGGATGTAGCGCGCGAGCTCGGCGAAGGCGCCGGCCATCTCGACGCCCGTGGCGCCGCCGCCGATGACGACGAACGTGAGCAGCCGCCGCCGCGCTGCGGGGTCCTCCTCGCGCTCGGCGGCCTCGAAGGCGAGCAGCATGCGCTCGCGGATGGTGAGCGCCTCGTCGAGGTTCTTGAGCGCCGGCGCGAACCGGGCCCACTCCTCGTGGCCAAAGTAGTTGTTCGTCGCGCCGACCGCGAGGATCAGGAAGTCGTAGTCCAGCGGGTCGCCGTCGACGGAGACGCGCCGGCCGGCGAGGTCCACGCCCGTCACCTCGCCGAGCAGGACCCGGACGTTGCGCTGGCGCGACAGGACCGATCGGATCGGGACCGCGATGTCGGCCGGCGAGAGGCTGGCCGTCGCCACCTGATAGAGCAGCGGCTGGAACAGGTGATGATTGGTCCTGTCGACGAGGGTGACCCGGACGGGCGCGTCACGGAGCGCCTTTGCCGCGTTCAGGCCGCCGAACCCTCCGCCGACGATCACGACGTGAGGCTCTCTCGCGGTCGTTGCCATGATGCCTCCTGGCGAGGAACGCTTCCTCGGTGGCACGACGATGGTAGGGGGCGCAGATCACCGCGGCAAGCAGGCGCAGCGCGCGAGCGCGGAAGGCAGGCGCGGCGCGCAGGCGGCCCAAAGAGCCCTCGTTGGGGCGGCGAATCGGGCCGCAGCGGCGCAGCGCAGGAGCGGCGTGACGCCCGGTCGCGGGCGACGGAGATCGCCGCCGCGATCGCTCATGCCGCCGCGGCCTTCACGTCGCTCCTCGCCTCGGTCTTGGCGCCCGGCGCTTCGCCCTGCAGCACCTCGGCGAGCAGCTTCCGGCCGCGGTGCAGGCGGCTCATGACGGTGCCGACCGGGACGCCCAGCCGCGTCGCTGCGTCCTTGTAAGACATCTCCTCGAGATCCACGAGCACCAGGGTGTCACGGAAGGTCGGCGGGAGCGTCGCGAGCGCGCGCCGCACGCCGGGCGAGAGGGCGTGCACGTCGGCGCAGCGCTCCGGCGCGGTCCACGCGCACGGGTCGCTCGCGAGCACGTCGAGGGCGTTGCGCTCGCGACGGCTGCGGCGGCAGCGGGTGATGAAGACGCTGAAGAGGATCTGGTGCACCCACGCCCGCAGGTTGGTCCCGGGCTCGTAGCTCCCCGCGAACCGGATCGCGCGCTCCACCGTGTCCTGCACGAGGTCCTCGGCCGTCGCGGGCGTCCGGGAGAGCCGCAGCGCGCGGCCGAAGAGCTCCGGTGTCATTTCGACAAGGCCCCGGAGCAGCTCGTCGGCCGCTCCCCGCGAGCCCTCTCCTGGCGCCGTCCGCGCCGCGCCGAAGGACGGCCCGCGCCCGAGCGCGCGCGTCGCGCCGGGCGACGGCGGCGCTGGGTTCGAGGACCGGGCGGGGGCATGAGCGGCGTGGACGAGCATGGCGGGACCTCCTGTCGTACCGGCACTGGCAAGGCAGGTGCCACCGTGCGGACCTCGCGAAGGCCGCGAATCACGCTGAACGGCGCGGGCGGAGACACGCGCGCGCGTGTCAAATCGACAGCAGGGAGAACGGGCGCGCCAGGGTGGCGAGCCGCCCCGCGGCGCGCCCGGCCCGGCGGCCCCACCCGCGCGGGCGCCTGGCCGGGCGTCCCGCGGAGCGGGCGCCGGGCGGGGCGTCCCGCGGAGCAGGCGCTCGCGTCACGTCGAGAGCGGGTCGCTCCCGGCGGCCAGCGCGGCGATCAGGCCCGGGACCAGCTCGGCGATCTCGCCCGCGAGCAGCCCCCGATCGCTGCCCGTCTGCGCGCGCCACACATCCCCGGCGAGCGCGTGGATCAGCACCCCGGCGCTCGCCGCGGCGGAGGGATCCATCGAGCACAGGAGGGCCGCGATCATCCCGGTCAGGACGTCGCCCGAGCCGGCGGTGGCGAGCGCGGGGTTGCCCGCCATGCAGATGAACATGCGGCCGTCCGGGAGCGCGATGACCGTGCGCGCCCCCTTCAGCACGACGATCGCCCGGGTGAGCGCCACGGCCTCGCGCACCGCGCCGAAGCGGTCCTCCTCGACGGCCCGAGCGCTCCGGCCCAGGAGCCGCCCGAGCTCGCCGGAGTGCGGCGTCATGATGAGGCTCCCGCGCGCGGTCGCGAGCGCCTCCGGGCGGCCCACGAAGTGCGTCAGGGCGTCCGCGTCGACGACCTTCAGGCCGTCCCAGCCGAGCACGACGTGATCCACCGCGGCCCGCGCCCGCTCGTCGAGGCCGAGGCCGGGGCCGATGGCGACCGCCCGCCGCCCGGCGAGCGCGCCGTCGAGCGACGCGGCGATGCGGGCCGGATCGATCGAGGTCGTCATCAGCTCCACGACGCGCGACTCCATTGCGCGCGCCGTGTCGGCCCAGGTGCAGATCGTCACGAGGCCCGCGCCCGTCCGCATCGCCGCGCGCGCGGTCAGCAGCGCGGCGCCGAGCTTGCCCGACGAGCCGGCGATGACGAGCACGTTGCCCGCCTGGTGCTTGTAGACGCTCGCCTCGCGCGGGCGCAGCGACGAGCCGATCGTCTCCTTGCGGAGGACCTCCGCGACGTATCCCACCTGCGCGAGGATCGGCCGGTCCGGGACCCCGAGATCGACGACGTGGACGTTGCCCGCGAGCCGCGCCCCCTCGGGCGTGAGCAGGCCGATCTTGAGGTGGCCGAAGGTGACGGTCTCGTCGGCCTGCACCGCGGCGCCGAGCGGCGCGCCGCTGTCGGCGTCGAGGCCCGAGGGCACGTCGAGCGCGATGCAGAGGCAGGTCGCCGTGTTGAGGACGCCGATGACGTCGGCGAGGTGGCCCTCGATGGGGCGGTCCAGGCCCGTGCCGAAGATCGCGTCGACGACGAGGTCGGCCTCCGCGAGCGCGACCTCGAGCGGGGCGAGGGACGCGCCCGGGGGGAGCTCGGTCAGCGCGCCGCCGAGATCCACGTACGCGTCGTGGTTGATGCGGCTGTCGCCGGTGACCTTCTCGGACCGGGCGGCGAGGAAGACCTGGACCTCCGCGCCGCGGGCGATGAGGTGGCGCGCCACGACGAAGCCGTCGCCGCCGTTGTTGCCAGCCCCGCAGACGACGACGACGCGGGCGTGGAGGGGGTACGTCGCGGGCTGCCCCGGGCTCGGGACATGCCGCACCGGGAACGATCGGATGCGCGCGGCGCGGGCCTCCTCGGCGTCGCGGCGGCCGTTCGGCGGCGGGACGCTCCCGGGGCGGCCCCGGAGACCCGCCCCGGAGGGCAACGTCGCTGGCCAGAACGCCCGCGCGGGCGAAAGGCCGGACGCGGGCAGGTGCGGCGCGCGGTGCGCGGCGTCGCCGGGCTGCCCGGCGCTCCGCCCCTCGATGATCGCCGAGATCACGTCGGCGGCGCCGCGGCCGGCGTTCTCCATGAGGACAACGCCGGGGACGTGGCACTGGTGGATCGCGTGTTTGTCGAAGGCGCGCATCTGCGCGCGCGATAGGACCGGAATCACGAGCGCTCTTTCCCTTCGTCGTCCAGGCTGGATCGGCTCTCGCCGTCCTCGTCCGCTTCGGTCGGGGATCGGCTCTCGCCGTCCTCGTCCGCTTCGGTCGGGGATCGGCTCTCGCCGTCCTCGTCTGCTTCGGTCGGGGATCGGCTCTCGCCGTCCCCTTCCAGGATAGCCACCGCCGCCGCCACGCCTGCGTCATGCGTGATCGACAGGTGGACCCGCCGGACGCCCATGCGCTCGGCGAGCGCGCGCGCCGGCCCGTGGAGCGCCATCGTCGGCGGCATGCGCGGCGCGCCGCGCACCTCCAGGTGGTGCCAGCCGACGCCCGGCGCGCCGGCCATCGCCTTCACCACGGCCTCCTTCGCGGCGAAGCGGCCCGCGAGCGCCGTCGCCCGGTCCACGCGGTGCGCGAGCGAGCGGCGCTCCGGCTCGGACAGCACCCGCTCCCAGAACCGCTCCCCCCACCGCGCGAGCGCCTCCTCCATGCGTCCGATGCCGCACACGTCGATGCCGATGCCGAGGATCACGTGACCCCCTCGCTCGACCGGGCGTCCGGGCCGGCGGCCGGCGGTTGCACCGCGCCTCCGCGGGCGACGCTCGCCGCGATGCGATTGGCGGGACAGACAGACAGGGGGAACGCCATGAGGCGACTCTACCCTATTCGATGGCGACGCCCCCTGAAACGCGATCCGCGCCTCGCCCCGAGCGCGGAAGCGGAAGGAGAAGCAGAAAGCGCCTCGACGGCGGCACGCGAGCGGAGAAGAGGCCCGGCGCGAGGCGGCCGGCCGCGGCCTCGGGCGCAGCGACCGCGCGGCGAGCGCTGCCGTGGAGCGTCGCCCGCGCGCGCCGATCGCGGCTACCATGCTGGCGGCGCCAATGCAGACAGCCCTCGATCTGACGGTCATGCTCCCGCAGAGCGCCTACGATTACGGCGAGCGCTCGTCGGGCGAGGCCCACGGCGTGGTGCTGACCAAACCCCACGTCGTGAATCTCATCCTCGATCTCGCGGGCTACACCGCGGACCGGGATCTCGCGTCGCTGTCGCTGCTCGAGCCAGCCTGCGGCCACGGCGCGTTCCTTGTCCCCGCCGCCGAGCGGCTGATCCAGTCGGCGCGCCGCCACGATCGCGACCTCCTCGAGATCGAGCCGGCGATCCGGTCGTACGACGTCGAGCGAGATCACGTCGACCGCGCGCGCCTCGCGGTCGCCGGCGCCCTCGCGCGGCTCGGGCTGCCGCACGCCGACGCGACGCGCCTCTCGGAGGCCTGGATCGCCCACGGCGACTTCCTCCTCACCAGCCAGGGACGCCGGTTCGACGCGGTGGTCGGCAACCCGCCCTATGTCAGGATCGAACAGCTCTCACCCGAGCTCCAGGAGGAGTATCGACACCGGTACAGGTCGCTCTACGACCGCGCCGATCTCTACGTGGCGTTCATCGAGCGCGGCCTCGATCTCCTCGCGCCCGGCGGGGTCCTCTCCTTCATCTGCGCCGACCGTTGGACCCTCAACCGGTACGGCGCGCCGCTCCGGCGGATGCTGTCGAGGTGGTTCCAGGTGCGGTGCTACGTCGATCTGCGCGGCGCCTCTCCCTTCGAGTCCGAGGTCGTCGCCTACCCGTCGATATTCGCCGTGTCGCCCGGCAAGACGGGGAGCGTCCCTGTCGCGACGCTGCGCACCGCCTCGCCGGAGGAGTGCGAGGCCGCCTCCGCCGCTCTTCGGCGCGGTGAGCGGCGCGGTGAGGCGGGCGCGGCGGAGCGCGGCTCCGGCGTCGCCGTGTCGGAGTACGCTTCCTGGTTCGAGGGCGACGACCCGTGGGTGCTCGGCTCGCCAGAGCACCTCGAGGCCCTGCGCGCGCTCGAGGCGCGGTTCGCGCCGATCGAGGAGGTCGGCGGGACCCGCGTCGGCATCGGCGTCGCCACCGGGAGCGACAGGATCTACATCGTCGGCGAAGAGGTGGATATCGAGCGAGATCGCCTCGTGCCGCTCGTCATGCGAGACGATATCGAGGACGGCCGCATCCGCGACGCAAGGCGGTTCGTCATCAATCCTTTCGGATCCGACGGCAAGGTGGTCAATCTAGAGGAGTACCCCAGGCTCTCCGGGTACCTGCACGCGCACGAGTCCGAGATCAGGAGGCGCTACATCGCCCGGCGGGGCGGCGCTGGCTGGTTCCGCACCATCGATCGCGTCTATCCGGGGCTGGCCGCCGCCCCGAAGCTGCTCGTCCCCGACATCGCGGGCTCCAACGAGGTGGTCTATGACGAGGGCAGGTTCTATCCGCACCACAATCTCTATTTCATCACCTCGGAGGGCTGGGACATGGAGGCCCTCGGCGGGCTGCTCGGCTCCAGGGTCGCCCTCTTCTTCGTGTGGTCCTATGCGGTCAAGATGCGCGGAGGCTACCTGCGCTTCCAGGCCCAGTACCTGCGGCGGATCCGCCTGCCGCCGCCGGAGAGCGTCGCGGAGGAGCTGATGAGCGATCTCCGCAGCTCCTTCCAGCGGCGCGATTTCGACAGGCTCGACGAGCTGGCGCTGCGCGCCTACGGCATCGACGCGCTCCCCGGGTTCGGCTTCCTCGACACGCGGAGATAGCCCGCTATCCGGGCCCACGCGCGGCGTGATACCGTCGCGCTCTCGCGGGGCGTTCGCGGGCGAGGGGACGAGCGATGACGGCCGAGAAGATCGAGTGCGCTAGCCGTATCGAGGGGGTCGTCGTGTACGCGCGCGGGGCGATCGTCACCCGCCGCGTCGAGCTCGCGGCGCCGCTCCCCCGGGGGGCGGTCGAGATCTCGGTGCCGGGGATCACGCCCCTCGCCGAGCCGGGGAGCTTCCGCGCGCTCATGGACGCCGCGGGCGGCGCCGCCGCAGGCGCCCCGGCGGGCTCCGGGCCCCCGCGCAACGTGCGCGACGTGATCGGCGTGCGCGCGCGGCTCGTCGTGCCCCCGGCGCCCGTCTCGAGGACGGCGCTCTCCGCCGAGCTCCGCGAGCTCGAGCTCGCGATCGCGCGCCTGTCGGCGGAGCGCGACCACCACCGCCTCTGGCGCGACCAGCTCGGCGCCGTCTCGCTCGATCCGGAGCTCGCGCGGCGCTTCCGGCCGGGCGACCCGGCGGCCCGCATCCGCGACGCGCTCGCGGTGAGCCACCTGCTCTCGGACGAGCTCGCCGCGCTCGACGCCCGCGCCGCCGCGCTCGACGCGGAGCTCGAGCGCGCCCGGAAGGAGCTCCTGGCCGCCCAGCTCGACGCCGCCCAGGCCACGAGCGGCGAGGTCGAGGAGCGCGACCCGGCGCGCCTCGACGTGGTCGTGCGGCTCGCGCCGGAGCGCGACGGCGCGACAGGGGAGCCGGCGCTCCGGCTCGAGTACGCCGTGTTCGCCGCGCGCTGGTGGCCCGCCTACGCGGCGCGGTTCTCGCGCGGCGCGACCGAGGTCGCCTTGCAGCTCGACGCCCTCGTCGCGCAGGCCTCCGGCGAGGACTGGAAGGACGTGCGCCTCGCGCTCGCCACCGCCGATCTCGTGCAGGACACGCGGCTGCCGGAGCTCGCCTCGCTGCGGCTCAGCCGCGCGCAGCGCCCCCCGCGCCGCGGCTACCGTCCCGCGCCCGAGGGGCTCGACGCCATGTTCGAGGGGTTCGACAGCTTCGTCGCCGCCCTCCCCGAGCCGGCCGCGCAGACCACCGCCGCGCCTGGAAAGCTCCCGCGCACGCGTGGGGGCGACGAGACCGCGCGGAAGCCGGTCAGCCCGGAGCCCCTCGCGGCGATGAAGAGGCTCGCACCGCCTGCGCCGTCCGGCGCGGGCGCGCTGCCGCCCCCGGTGCAGGCCGCCGCGCCGATGGCATTCGCCCCGCCGCCCCCGATGCCGGCGGCCGCGCCGATGCCGCTCGCCGCGCCGGCGCGCAAGTCGCGCGGGCTGTCGCTCCCGTCGTTCGGCGGCGGCTACGGGGCGCCGCCCCCGCCGCCGGCTCCCCAGGCGAGCGCGCCCCCGGTCCCCCGGAGCGCCCTCGGCTCCGCGGCGAGCGCCGAGATCACGGCCAGCCTCGAAGAGGAATGGCTCGCTCCCGAGCAGGCGCTGGACGGCGGCGGCGCGGGCCCGGCGCCGCTCGAGCCCGCGCAGGTGGAGGAGTGGCTCGACTTCGACGCGCTGCACCTCCCTGGAGCGGGCAAGCAGCGCGGCCGGCTCGCGCGCGACGAGCCCGGGCCGTCGAGGGGCGCCGCGCGGCGGGCGGAGCAGGACATCGCCGACCTCGGCGCCCCGCCGCGGGCCGTGGATCCGCGCGACTCGCGCGGGCAGTTCGACCACCTTTACGTCGGCGAGAGCGCCGCCGACGTGCCGTCGAACGGCAGGCTCCACCGCGTCGCGCTGGGCGCCGCCCGCGCCCCCGCCGCGCCCCGGTTCGTGACCGCGCCCCGCGAGGCCGCCGAGGTCTACCGCGAGGCGCGCGTCGAGAACCCGTTCGACGCCCCGCTGCTCGCGGGGCCGGTCGAGATCTTCGTCGACGGCGCCCTCGCGGCGCAATCCTCGCTCGGGCGCGTGGACCGGGGCGGCCTCCTCCGCGCCGGCCTCGGCGTCGAGGAGCGGATCCGGGTCGCAAGGAACGCGCGCGTGGACGAGTCGAGCGCCGGCCTGCTCGGCGGCTCGCTCGCCGTGGAGCACGCGGTCGTCATCGACCTCTCCTCGTCGCTCGGGATGGGCGTCGAGGTCGAGGTCCTCGACCGCATCCCGGTGACGGACGACAAGGACGTCGAGATCAAGCTCCTCTCGTCGCAGCCGAAGGCCGAGCCGTACACCCAGGAGGAGCTCGGCGAGCCCGTGCGCGGCGGGCTGCGCTGGCGCGTCCCGATCGCGCCAGGCGGCAAGGCCTCCGTCGCCTTCACCTACCGCGTTGTGTTCTCGTCCAAGAACGAGATCGTCGGCGGTAACCGTCGAGAATAACAAAGGAAACGAGCGCACCATGGCAACGGATGCGAGCGGTTCGGACCGGGCTGGGCGGAGCGCGAGCGGAGGCGAAGGGAGCGGCGGGCACGAAGGCGCCCGCGCGCCGCACCCGAGCGTGGCGCGCGCGGTGACGCTGTTCGAGGATCGCGCCGAGGTCGTGCGCGCTGCGCGCGTCGAGGTCCAGGCCGGGGCGCAGTGGATCGCGATCGGCGGCGTCTCGGTGTTCGTCGACGAGCGCACCGTGCAGGCGCGCGTCGCGGGCGCGGGCGCGGGCGCGGGCGCGGACGAGGTGCGCGTGACGGCGGCGCGCGTACGGTGGAGGGCGCACAGGGAGGCGGCGCTCGGTCGCGAGGCGATCGACGCGCTGGAGCGCGAGGAGCGCGAGGCGTCGCTGCGGGCCGGCGCCGCGGAGCGCGCGCGGGACCGGGCGTCACGCCGCGAGGCCCACCTCGACCAGCTGCTCGCGAAGTGGGCGCGGGCGATGAGCGAGGTCCCGAAGGACGCCGGCGAGCCCGCGCGCCTCGCCTCGTGGCGCGGCGGCGCCGAGGCGCTGCACGCGGCGCTCGCCGAGGCGCTCGGCGCCTCAGCCGACGCGCGCGCGGCGCGGGCGCGCGCCGAGGAGGACGCCCGGCGCGCCGCGACGCGGCTGCGCGAGGGGTCGGTCGAGCAACCCCGCTATGAAGCGGTGATTGAGGTCGAGGTGCACGCCCCCGCGCCGCAGCCCGTCGACATCGAGCTGACGTACCGCGTCGCGTGCGCGATCTGGCGCCCCGAGCACCTGGCGCGGCTCGCTGCGGGCGCCGCGGGCGCGAGCGCGGGCGGCGCGGCGGCGCAGGGGCCGGGCGGCTCGATAGAGCTCACCACCTGGGCGGCGGCGTGGCAGGCGACGGGCGAGGTCTGGGAGAACGTCACCGCGCGCTTCTCGACCGCGCGGCCGTCGAGGAGCGCCGAGGCGCCGCTGCTCGAGGACGACGTGCTCCGTGCGCGGCGCAAGACGGAGATCGAGCGCCGCCGCGTGATCGTCGAGGCGCGCGACCAGGCGATCGCCGCGGCCGGACTCGACCGCGGGGCGCGGGCCGTCGACGAGATGCCGGGCGTGGACGACGGCGGCGAGCCGCTGATCTTCGAGGCGGCGGAGCCGGTGACCCTCGCCTCCGACGGCCGCCCGACGCGCATCGAGATCGCGCGGCGCTCGCTCCCCGCAGAGCTCGCGCTGGTGCTGTACCCCGAGGTCCACCCCGCCGCTCACCTGCGCGCCACGGTGACGCTGGACGGCGGCGGCGCCGGTGGACGGCCGCGCCCGCTGCTGGCAGGCCCGGTGCGCGTCGCGCGGGGCGGCAGCCTCATCGGCCGCGCCCGGCTCGATTTCGTGGGTGCCGGCGAGCCGTTCGAGCTCGGCTTCGGCGTGGACGACGCCGTGCGCGTGCGGCGCACCGTCGACGAGGAGCAGGACACCGCGGCGATCACGGGGAGCCGCAAGATCCGCCGGCGAGTGAAGCTCTCCGTGTCCAACCTCTCCGGCAACGTGAAGCGCGTGCTTGTCACCGAGCGGATCCCTGTCAGCGAGGTGGCCGAGGTAGAGGTCGCGCTCGGAGAGGCCCCCGGCTGGACGCTGGACGAGAAGGACGGATTTCTCCGTGGCCATGTCGAGCTGCCTCCGAAGGGGTTGAAGACGATGTCGTTCAGCTACGAGCTCCGCGCCGCCGCGAGCGTGGTGTTGCCCTTCTGAAGCCAGGAAACGCAGAGAACGGGAACGGGGAAGGAGAGAAGCTGGGAAGCTGAGAAGCTGAGAGTCCGACGGCCGCCGTCGCACGGTTTGCGAGGAGCGCCGTTGACAGGACGCGGTGCGCTTCTGTAACGGTTCGATCTCTCAGCGGCTTCACTCGTGAAGGAGAAGGATCGCCATGAGGCAGCAGCTCGACGGGGCCGTGGTGCTGACCGCGGCCGACGAAGATGTGATGGAGTATTTGCCCAACCGAGGCGTCTTCATGGCGCAGCTGCTGGGAAGAGATCGCGGGCACGCCTTCGGCTTCTACAGGGGCACGATGGCGCCCGGCTGCGAGATCTCGCGCGAGCTCCACACGGAGACCACCGAGACCATCTACATCCTGGCCGGGCACGCGCTCGGCATCGTCGGCGACCGCGAGGTGCCCCTCGGCCCCGGCCAGATGATGCACGTCGAGACGAACGTACACCACGGGCTGCGCAACACGGGCGCCGGTCCGCTCGAGTTCCTCGTCATCGGCCATCCCGATTTCTGATCGCGCGGTCCGCTCCTTGAGGTGCGCCGCGACCCTCCGGTTCGCCTCCAGCGCGCTCGCCGTGACGGCGCTGCTCGGCGCTCGAGAGGCGCGCGCCGAGCCGCCTGCCGCGGCGCGAGCCGAGCTGTCCGCGGCGCCGTCCGGCGCGGCGACACGGGGAGCCGGCGACATCACCGCTCTCCATTCCGGGGCGGTGGTGCCGAGCGCGCCGCGCCGGGCCGCGCCGGAGCGGCCCTCGCGCGCGCGGCCCGAGGTCGCGTGGGATCCGGCCTGGCCGCGCTTCCGCGTGAGCGAATACGTGGCCACGGGGCTCCTGGCCGCGACCGCCTTCGGCACGCTCGCCATCCCGCCGTCGGAGGGCCGGTGGACGACCGTGAACGGCTTCGACGGCTCGGCGCGCGACGCCCTGCGCATCCGGAGCGATCGCCAGCGCGAGATGGCGCGGGACGCGAGCGATCTCCTGCTCACGCTGATGACCAACCACCTCGCGGTGGACGCCCTGCTCGTGACCTGGTGGGGGCACGGCCGCGGCAGCGTCGCCTGGGAGATCGCGATGATCGACGTCGAGGCGCTCGCGTTGAACGCGGCCCTGAACGGCGTCATCGCGGGGCTGACGAGCCGCGAGCGCCCCTACCGCGCCGGGTGCGCCGGGCCGGAGGAGCAGCAGGACCTCGACTGCCGCGGGAGCAAGCGGTACCGGAGCTTCTTCAGCGGCCACAGCTCGACCGCGTTCACTGCAGCGGGGCTCGTGTGCTCACACCACGCAAACCTGCCCCTGTACGGCGGCGGCGCCCCCGACGCGCTCGCGTGCGCCGCGTCGCTCGGGACGGCGACGGCCGTGGCGACGCTCCGGGTCGTCGCCGACCAGCATTTCGCGACCGACGCGCTCACGGGCGCGGCGGTCGGCGCCCTGACCGGCCTCGGGCTCCCGTGGCTCCTGCACTACCGCGGCGGCGCCCCCGCCTCGGGCGCGCCGCGCGGGGACGGCGTCGCGCTCAGCTTCGCGCCCGCGCCGCTCGGCGGGTACCTGGTGGGCAGGTTCTAGCGATGGCGCTCCGCCGCGCGCTGGCCGCCGCCGCGGCGCTCGCCGCGCTCACCCTGCTGCCTCGCGGGGCCGGCGCCCAGGATCCGGCCGACCTGCCGTCGACCGCCGGCGAGCCGCCGCCGGTGCCCTCGGGCATCGACCTCCTGCAGAAGCGCTCGTACTGGGCGCGGAGCGCGGCCGCGCGCCCGTTCCTCTCCGCGCTGATGGATCTCGGCGTGATCTATTTCAGGCCGAGCCTCGCCCTCGGCGTGGGCAAGCCGCACTGGTCCTGGCTCGGGATCGAGGCCTACGCGAGCGGTTCGCCGAGCGGCGGCGCGGAGTACCTGGGCCTCCGCGCCGCGCTGCCCAGCCTGGAGATCCGCGGCGGCGCGCGATACGCCTTCTCGACGAGCCAGTATTTCCTCGAGCCTCGGGCGTCGTACACGCGCAGGGACACCGAGCTCATGCAGGGCCCCCCATCGCGGTACGTCGCGGGGGAGCTCGAGGTGTCGGGCTCGATACCCTTGCTCGGAGGCAGCCTGTTCGGCGTCGCGACCGGCTATGCGGTGCTGGGGACGCCGAAGGGGTTTTACCTTTACGAGGAGGCGCTCCACGCGGTGATGAAGCCGCCGTACCTCTACCGGGCCCGGCTCGGCTACATGGCGGAGATGGACCGGTTCGGCGAGCTCCGCCTGGGCGCCGCCGCCGAGGTGCTCGGCAACCCTGGCCGCGACAGCCTCGTCGTGCGCGTCGGCCCCGTGCTGGCGGTGTCGTTGACGCACCACCTGGACGCGGTGGGGACGGTGATGGTGGTGGCGGCGACGCCCGATCGGCTCGGCCTGCTGGGCGCGGATCTCGGCCAGCTCGGCCTTCGGTACCGGTGGGCGACCGGCGATCGCTGGCCGGAGTTCCCGTGACGCATGCGCCTCCCGCGACGCGTGGTAAGCGTCCCTGGATGAACAAGCTCATTTCCCTGACGTTCCTCGCCGCGGCCCTGGCGGCGTGCACCCAGCCAGGCGAGGCGAGCGCGCCCGCGGCCGCCGGCGCCGCCGCGCCGCAGCCCGCCAAGGCCGACGCCCCGAAGGCGAAGGCCGCGGACGCGCCGGCGGCTCAGGCGAAGGCGGCCCAGGCCAAGATCGGGCAGCCCGCGCCCGATTTCACGCTGCCGGACCTCGACGGCAAGCCCGTCAAGCTGGCCGATCACAAGGGCAAGACGGTCGTCCTCGAGTGGTTCAACCCGGGTTGCCCGTTCGTGCAGCTCGCGCACCGCCAAGGCGGCCTGAAGGACGTGCCGGCGCAGCACGCCCAGAAGGGGGTCGTGTGGCTCGCCATCAACTCGGGCGCCCCGGGCAAGCAGGGCACCACCAAGGAAGAGAACGTGAAGGCAAAGGGCGAGTTCGGGATGAGCTACCCCGTCCTCATCGACGAGAAGGGCGATGTCGGGCGCGCCTACGGCGCCCAGCGCACACCGCACATGGTCGTCATCGATCCGCAGGGTACGGTCGTCTACGCCGGCGCCATCGACAGCACCAAGGGCGGTGAGCCCGAGCCGGGCGAGCAGGTCACGAACTACGTCGATGCCGCGCTGGCCGAGCTCGCCGCCGGCAAGGCGATCTCCACGAAAGAGACCGAGGCGTTCGGCTGCACCGTCAAGTACTGAGCAGTCCGCCGGCGGGCGCTCGAGCAGCGGAGCCGCGGAGCGGCTGAACCCACCCACCTCGGCGTCATGTCGCGCGCCCCACAAACGGCGTCGCGGGCTCCAGGGATAGGCCCCGTCCGGGGTGTTGACATGGACGTAAACTCAGGTTTACCGTTGGGTGACAGTTCTGTCATATCGCTCGTAGCTCACGCCTGAAACGAGACGCTCACTGGCAAGCGGCCAGGCGGTCCGGGATGATGGCGATTCGAGGCCATGCGCTGGGGGGGCTCCACCTTCGCTGTTGAAAAGGGTCCGAGTCATGAGCCGAATGGGAGGAGCGGGCCCGGAGAGCGCGGACGCCGCGTGGTCGGCGAACGAGGAGCCCACGTCCCGCCCCGTCGCGATCGCGCCCCAGAGCAGGCCGCCCCGCTCCGCCCCGCCGGGGAGCTCGGGCGCCGCGCAGGAAACGGTGTTCATGTGCGTCGAGCCGCCCTCGTCGCACGTGCCGAGCAGGTTTCCGATCCGCAACTGGGATCGGTATGAGTGCGAGTCGCTGCTCGGGAAAGGGGGAATGGGCACGGTCTACAAGGCCAGGGACCCCCGACTCCACAGGTACGTGGCGCTCAAGCTGATACGGGGCAACGATCCGGAGCTCGCCCAGCGCTTCATCTGGGAAGCGCGGGCCCAGGCCCGGGTCGAGCACCCGAACATCTGCAAGGTGTACGAGGTGGGCGAGGCGCAGGGCCAGCCGTTCATCGCCATGCAGTACATCGACGGCCAGCCGCTCCACCGGGTGGCGCAGCAGATGTCCCTCGAGCAGCGGGTGAAGATCGTGGCCGACGTCGCGGACGGCCTGCACGCCGCCCACCGGCTCGGGCTGATCCACCGCGATATCAAGCCGGCGAACATTCTTGTGGAGCGGACGGCCGACGGCGCCTTCCGCCCCTACCTCCTCGATTTCGGGCTCGCGAGGGACACCGCGGCGGACGCCCGGGCGACGACGAGCGGCGAGGGGACGCCGGCGTACATGGCGCCCGAGCAGGTGTCCGGGGGCCAGCGCCAGCTCGACCGCCGCACGGACGTCTACTGCCTCGGCTCCACGCTCTACGAGGTCCTCGCCGGGCGCCCGCCGTTCGTCGACCCGTCGGTGACGAGCCTCATCGCCCGCGTGGCGCGCGAGCTGCCGGCGCCGGTGCGGAAGCTCGACAAGCGGATCCCCGTCGATCTCGAGACCATCGTCATGAAGTGCCTCGAGAAGGAGCCCCAGCGGCGGTACGACTCCGCGAAGATGCTCGCGCTCGATCTCGAGCGCTACCTCGAGGGGGAGCCGATCGACGCGCGGCCGATGGGCATCGGCTACCGCGCCCTGAAGCGCGCCAGGAAGCACAGGCTCGCTGTCGCGGCGGCCGCGGTGGCGCTCGTCGTGCTCGCGCTCTCGGGCGCCGTCGCCCTCCGCGCGAAGCTCGCCGCCGCGCGGCAGGCCGAGCTCGCCGCGCGTGTGGCGTCCCTGGCCGAGGGCTTCGGTCAGGACGTCAAGGAGATGGAGCTGTTCATGCGCTACGCCTACGCGCTCCCCCTCCACGAGGTGTCGCGGGAGAAGGAGGTCATCCGGGCGCGCATGGGCGAGATCGACCGGAAGATGCAGGGCATGCGCGAGACGACGGGCGATCTCGTCGAGGGCCCCGGCCGCTACGCGCTCGGGCGCGGGCACCTCGCGCTGCACGAGCCCGAGGAGGCGCTCACGCACCTCGAGGCGGCGCTCGCGAGCGGGTATGCCACGCGCGACGTGAAATTCGCGGCGGGCCTCGTGCACGGCATGCTCTACCTGAAGGGGCTCGATCGGGCGCGGCGCCTCGCCGACAAGGGGGAGCGGTCCGCGCACCAGCTCGAGCTCGAGGAGCGGCACAAGCAGCCGGCGATCAGGTACCTGAGGGACAGCGTGAGATCGGCCGCGGAGCCGCCGTCGTACGCCGTGGCGCTCATCGCGCTCTACGAGGGGCGGTTCGACGAGGCGCTCACCGAAGCGCGGCTGGCGTTCGCGCGATCACCCTGGGAATACGAGGCGAAGAAGCTGGAGGGCGACATCCTGCTCGCGAAGGGCACGGCGGCGCGCGACCTCGGGGAGCACGCGGCGGCGCTCGTCGAGTTCTGGGGCGCCGTCGCCTCGTACGAGGCCGCGGCGGAGATGGCCGAGAGCGATCCCGACGTCCACGAGGCGACCGCGCGCGCCCTGAGCGAGATCATGCTGATCGAGGCGCAGCGCGGCGGAGACGCGGAGGAGGTCGTCGCGCAGATCATCGCCCGGTGCGACAGGGCGCTCCAGGCCAACCCGCGGGCGAGCGGCGCGCTCGCCAAGAAGGCCTGGGCGCTCGTCCACCGCGCGAGGCGCGACCTGTCGCGCGGCTCGGACCCGAGGTCGGACCTCGTCGAGGCGGTCGCGGCCAGCGAGCAAGCGGTCCAGGGCGACCCGTCGGACGCGACCGCGTACGGCGCGATGGGGGCGAGCTTCTTCCTCCTCGCGTCGCACGAGAGCGCCGTGGGGCTCGACGCGTGGCCCTCGCTCGGCCGCGCTGTCGACAGCGCGCAGCGGTCGCTCGCCCTCGACCCGAACTCGTTCTGGGCGTGGAACGACGCCGCGATCGCCTACGGCATGATGGCCGAGTACGCCGCGTCCCGCGGCGCCGATCCCCTCCCCCTCTTCGAGATCGGCGCGTCGTACGCCGAGCGGGCGATCGAGATCGCGCCGAACGACATGCCGCCGCTCCTCAACCAGGGCTGGCTCTACGCGCGGCGCGCGCAGTACGAGCTCGACCACGGCGCGTCGCCCGAGGAGTCGCTCGACGTGGCCAAGGACAGCCTGGAGGCGGCGCTCCGGCGGCGCCCGGACAGCTACCGCGCCTACAACAACCTGGCCCTGACCTACCTGATCCAGGGCCGGCTCCAGCGGCTCACCGGCGAGAGCCCGGATGTCTCGCTCGCGCGGTCGCTCGAGGCATACGGCGCGGCGGCGGACCTCAACCCGGACGATCTCGAGGCGAAGCAGGGCACGGGCCTCGCGCGCATCGAGGCGGCGCAGTGGGCGCTCCTCCGGGGGGAGGATCCGACGGCCGCGCTCCGCGCCGCGAGGGGCGCGATCGAGCCCATCGTGGCCGCGAGGCCGCAGAACGCGGGGGCGCTCCTCGCGCTCGGGCACATCGAGCTGCTCTCGGCGCGGTGGGCCGCGTCGCGCGGCAGGAGCCCCGCGCCGGCGCTCGACGCCGCGGAGCGGTCGCTGCTCCGCGCCCACGAGGCGAACGGGGGCAACCCGAGGATCTTCGGCACCCTGGCCGAGGTCCACCGGCAGCGCGCCGCCCTGACCGGGCCGGGGCTCCTCGACGTGCGCTCGGAGGTCGAGGCGGGGCTCGCGCTGATCGATCGCACGCTGGCCATCGATCCGGGCTTCCCGCTGGCGAGCGCCAGGAAGGGCGCGCTGCTCCTCCTGAAGGCAAAGGCAGAGCGCGAGCGGGCGGCGCGCCTGGAGCTG
Organism: Sorangium sp. So ce124; assembly: GCF_051525235.1. Lineage (NCBI taxonomy): Bacteria > Pseudomonadati > Myxococcota > Polyangiales > Polyangiaceae > Sorangium > Sorangium sp. So ce124. The sequence continues at coordinate 471,864 of NZ_CP150312.1, read as the reverse complement.
GCCCGGCGCGCCGGGGCCCTGCTCGATCAGGCGCTCCGCGGCAACCCGCTGCTCACGCGCGAGTACGCGCCGCTCCTCGACGAGGCGGGGAAGGTCGCCGCGGCGAGCCACCCCTAGCTCCAGATCCCCGCAGCACCGCTACCGGCGCTTGGGCCGCGCCAGCCTGGCCATCGCCTCGTCGTGGGCCCACTTGACGCGCATGAACTCGCCGGCGTCGCCGCCGCGATCGGGGTGCGTGACGAGCGCGAGCCGGCGGAACGCCTGGCGGATCTCGTCCGCGCTCGCGGCCTCCGCCACGCCGAGCACCGCGAACGGCGACGCGCCGCGCGCGGACGCAGGCCGCGACGGCGCGCGCCTCGACGGCCCGGGTGGCGGCGGGGGCGCCTCCCGCCGCGCGCGCGGCTTGGGCCACGGGGGCTCGCCGCGCAGGATGCGCGTCCAGGCCGTCGCCCACGCCGGCTCGATCTCGACGAGCGGGCGCCCCGCCGCGCGCTCGGCCTGCGCCCGCGCCTCCTCGACGGTCCGCGCGCCGCCCTGGCTCGCGTCCGGAGGGCGGAACGGCTCGCGCGCCGGCTCGGACGTCCACCATGCGGCCCACAGGAAGCGGCGGCGGCGGGTCGGGGTCACCGCGTAGACACCGCGGAGCGGGAGCGTCATCGGGGCCGGGCCTTCAGAAGATCTCGGGGCACCACGGGGCGCGCGCGGCGCGGAACAGGCTGTCCGCGCGCTCGACGGCGCCTCCGGAGAGCTCCTCGACCTGGCCCGCGTCGGCCATGCAACGGAAGGAGACGCCGCCGAGGTACGCCGAGCCGAGCGCCGTGATGTCGAGGCGGAGGTCCGGCGCCGCCGCGGTCCGCGTCGCGCGCCGCTCGCCCCCGTGCAGCCGGAACCGGCCCGCGTTCGAGGGGCAATCGCGGTCGGTGATCTCGAGCGTGAGCGCCTCGCCGCTGCCGTAGGCGCGCGCCGCGAGCGCGGCCTCGACGTCCACGATGCGCACCCACAGCCCGTCGCTCGCCGTGAGGCGCAGCCGCCGCGGCTCGACGAGGAGCATGCCGAGGGGATGATCGGGCGGCAGGAGGCTCGCCTCGATCCGCTGCGCCAGATCGATGTCGAAGAGGTACCGCCAGACGAGCCTGGTCCCGAGCGGCGAGGCGCCGATCGCCTCGATGACGCGGACCGAGCCGACCGGGATCGTGGAGGCGTCCCACCGGTGATGCGCGCAGTACAGCGCGTAGGCCTCGGCGCGCCCGTCGACCTCGATCACGACGCGCTGGAGCTGGCCGCCCCCCTGGCGGATGAAGTCGTTGTCGCTCAGCCGCCGGCCCCGCCACCACGGCTCCGAGCGCGCCAGCATCCCGGGGACGAGCGGGCGGGCGCGCTCCCAGACCGGCGCGAACGCCTCGAGCGCCTCGGCTTCCCCGAGCAGCCGCGCCCGGCCCTCCGCGCCCGCCTCGCCACGGAACGCGGTGCGATCGCGCTCGATCGAGATGGAGCACGCCTGCGACGCGAGGCCGTAGCCGAAGCGGCCGTAGATGGAGCCCTCCGTGGCCCAGAGAGAGGAGATCGGCTGCCCCGCGGCCCGCGCCTCGTCGAGGTGTCGCCGGATGAGGCGCGTGAGGATGCCGCGGCGGCGGTGCGTCGGCATGACCGCGACCGCCGTGAGGCCGGCGACCGGGACGGCGCCGCCCGGCGTGGTCATCGTGAGCGAGAACGTGCCGGCGGCGCCGACGAGCGACTCGCCGTCATACGCGCCGAGGCGCAGGGTGAACTCCTGGAGCCGCTTCGTCCCCTCCATGCGCTCGGGGTTCATGAGCGCGCCGAAGGCGGTGAGGATCGGATGGACGAACTCGCCGTATCGCTCGGTGCCCAGCTGCCGGAGCTCGATGTTCATCAGGCTACGATAGCAGTCGCGCCGGCGCCCTCGCTTGGCGCCCTACGCGCTCAGCCGATCGCGCTCCCTCGCCGCCGCCCGCCGGATGCGCGTCTTCAGCCAGGCCTCGATGAGCGGCCACACCGTGAGCGGCGCGTCCCGGCCGACGACGATGTCGAGGTGGCCGCGCGGAAACGCGCGGTACGTCTTGTCCGAGGAGCGGCTGAAGTCGTAGGCCGGCTTCACCGACGCCGGCGGCGCGAGGTCGTCGTGCGTGCCCGCGATGACCAGCAGCGGCAGGTCGAGGTGCTCGAAGCGCTCGGCGTAGCCGAAGAGGCTCCCCATGTGGTGGCCGCTCTTCCGCGACGCCGCCGCGTCAAGGAACATGTTCCGGAGCACCGTGATGCTGCCGCTGTCCATCGCCAGCGACATGTGCTGCGTGAGCACCCGCGTCTCCATCGAGCCGGGCACGAACCCCCGGATCGGCAGCGGAAAGATCGGGCTCTCGACGAACGCCCGCACGAACCGGAACGGCTCGCCCCACGCCGACAGCGGGAGCGCCCCCTGTCCGAGCGGGACGCGCCGGTCGACCGTCAGCATCAGCCGGCCGAGCAGCGCGAGCGACCGCGACCCGTGCGTGAACAGGTACGGGCTCCCGAGCGTGACGATCCCGCCGACCGCGTCCCCCATCGTCGGCGCCGTCGCGTAGCTGACGAGCCCGCCGAGCGAGTGGCCGATCAGGTACACAGGCCGCGGGCCCGAGATGCGCCGGATCTCCTCGATCGCCGCCGGCACGTCCTCGCGGACGAAATCGGTCACGTGCGCCGGCCGCCGCGCCCCGAGGTGCCGCGACCGACCGTGCCCCCGCAGGTCCAGGTTGAAGACGTCGAAGCCCGCGCGCGCCAGGTAGTTGGAAAAGCTCCGCGACGGCAGGTGCCAGATGTACCGGTTCTGGCCGTACCCGTGGATCAACAGCACGCTCGCCACCGTGCTCCGGAGCCGCGCGCTCCGCTTGCGGATCATCGCCAGCGGCACGTCCCGCTCCACCGGCTCCGCGTCCTCCACCCCCGGCGCGCGCGCCCCCTCGATCCCACGGCTCGCCGGCGGGGACTCGTGCGCGGTGCTCCGGACCCGCACCACCACGAGCTCCTTGATGAACCTGTCCCGCTCGTCGCGGTCGACCGTCTGCTCGACCTGGGCCTGATGCAGGATCATCCTTTCCGTCTATTGCGGATTATTTTGCTGTGCGCAACCTCGTTTGGCCCGCCGGGGATGCTGCCGCCGTAGGGCCCTTGCCGCGCCAACATCGCACGGCCACCCACGCTGATCACGAGCAGGCGCGCTCTGGCACGCCGTCGTGGAAAAAGCTCCGCCGTGGGCGGTCCGCGGGCGTCACACGGCGCTGCGTCTCGTGTACCCTCCCCTCGCTGGTGCCCGGTCCACCGGGGCGCGCGGAGAACCCGAGGCTGGCCTCGGCGCGCCCGTTCCGTGGGCGCCGGAGCCCGGCCCTGAACTTACGCATCGCTAGGTGACCTACAATGTACCACTTGAAGATGGGTCGGCTGCTCGCGGTCGGGGTGCACGCCAGGGCCGCCGCGCTCGCCGCGCTGCTCGGCGCCGTGTGCTTCTCGTCGAGCGCCAGCGCGCAGCCCAAGAAGGACGACGCCGAAGGCAAACAGGACGACTCCGCTGCTGCCGAGAAGCAGGCCACGGACGAGAAGGCGCAGGACGACAAGGCGCCCGGCGAGAAGGAAAAGCCGCAGGAAGCGCCTCCCGAGGCGGCGGATGACAACGCCCCGTTCGAGAGGGAGGGCAAGACCTATCGGTTCGCCGGGCTCCGGTTCCGGAACCTCATTGTGCCGAAGGCCATGATCAACCTCTTCGCGGACGGCGGGGCGTCCGTGAACGTGTTCACGTTCGGCCCGGAGCTCGCCACACGCAGGGACGGGCTCGAGATCGATCTGGCGATCTCCTACGCGGACTACTCGATGGATCCCTTCCTCTTCAAGGGGAAGAACGACGGCAACGACGCCTGGGAGATGGTGTCGAGCGACATGAAGCTCGTCTACTTCACGACCGATCTCCTCTACGAGATCCCGCTCGACAAGGAGAAGGGCCGCTTCTCCCTGCTCATCGGCGGCGGCGTCGGGCTCGGCGTCGTCTTCGGCAACCTCTACCGCGCGCAGGCGTACCCGAACAACCCGTCGCGCCTCGACCCCGACGACGTGGGCTCGTGGAGCAAGTGCGCCGGCCCGACCGGCGGCTTCTGCGACGGCTCCAACGACCATTTCGGCAACTACGACGAGCCGAGCTGGATCAACGGAGGATCCAAGCCGTCGGTGTTCCCATGGATCTCGTTCCCGCAGCTCAGCTTCCGGTACAAGCCGATCAAGCAGCTCCAGACGCGGCTCGACGCCGGCTTCTCCATCACAGGGTTGTTTTTCGGGCTGTCCGCGGGGTATGGCCTCTGATCGAGGGATGAGGTGACGTCGCGTCCGCTGTTTCCCCCGCGCTATGAGCCGATCGGGGCGCTCGGAAAGGGCGGTGGTGGCGAGGTGTGGGCGGTGCGCGACCGCCTCACCGGCAAGACGGTCGCGCTGAAGACGCTCGGCGAGGAGGCGGACGAGCCCGAGGTGCTCGCGCTCGTCCGCGAGGCGGCGGCGCTGTCGGGCGTCGAGGGCCTCGGCGTGCCGCGCGTGCTCCGCTTCGGCCGGCTGCCGGCGTCAGGGCGGCCGTTCATGGTGCGCGAGCTCGTCGAGGGGACGAGCCTCGCCGATCTGCTCGCGCGCAAGGCCGACCTGGCCAGGAACCTCGCGGCCATCGCCGACGCGGCCGATCAGCTGACGCGCCTGCACCGCGCGCTCCTGCTGCACGGCGACGTGAAGCCCGCGAACATCATCGTCGGCGAGGGCGGCCGCGCGACGCTCGTCGACCTCGGCCTCGCCGCGCCGTTCCGCGACGACGGCTCGCGGCCCGTGGGCCTCACGCCCCGCTACGCCGCGCCGGAGCTCTTCAAGGGCGACGCGCTCACCGTCCGCGCCGAGGTGTTCGCGCTCGGCGCGACGCTCGCCGAGGCCCTCCGCGACAGCGGGGGCGATCGCGATCCGAAGGTCGTCGAGGCGCTCCAGGGGGTCGTCGACCGGGCGACCGCCAAGGACCCGAACGCGCGCTACCCGAGCGCGGACGAGCTCGCGAACGCGCTCCGGCGCGCGGCGCGGCTCCCCTCCGGGCCGGGCGAGGAGGCCGCGAGGACGGGCGAGGCGGGCGCGAGGCCCGACGCGGACGCGGGCGCCGTGGTCTGGCCCATCGTCGGCCTGGACGCGCCCTCCACGCGGCTGCTCGCGCAGATCATGGCGCTGCCCGCGGGCGGCGGGCTCTCGATCGACGGCCCGCGCGCCTCCGGGCGGAGCGCGCTGCTCCGGCGCATCGCGTGGTCGCTCGAGGTGGGCGGGTACGCCGTCGCGTGGGTCGAGGCGGCCGGCGTGGCAGACCCGCGCGAGGCGCTCTCGATCGAGCTGTCGGAGCACGATCTCGGCCGGGTGACGGCGCTCGTCGACGACGCGGACCGGCTCGGCGACGCGGCGCTCGAGCGCCTCGACGAGGTGCGGAAGGCCGGCGGCAAGCTCGTGCTCGTGCTCGGGGATCCATCGGAGGGCGGCGCGGGCCGGGCGCCAGGCGCGCCGCGCGCCGCGCGCGGCGCGCCCGTTGACGACGCGCCGCGTACCGCGCGCGGCGCGCCCGCTGACGACGCGCCTTCCCCCGCGCGCCTGGGCGCCGGGTTCGAGCGCTTCGAGATGGCGCCGCTCGACGAGCAGGTCGCCCGCGAGCTCGTGCAGCGCACCATCCCGTCGCTGAGCGACGCGGTGGCGGCGCACGTCGTCTCCCGCGCGGGGCGGTGGCCCGGGCGCATCCGCGAGATCGTCGCGCGCATCGCGCGCGCGCCCGTCGCGTCGACCGAGGACGTCGATCGGCTGCTCGACGCGCCCCCGACGAGCGCGGTGGCGTCCGGGCCGGGCGGCGCGGGCGCCGAGGGGGCGGCGCTGCCGCCGGCGGAGATCCACCGGCTGCTCGACCGCGGCCACTTCGACGCGGCCGCGGAGGCGCTCGGGCGGCACGAGGGCGACGGCTCGCCCGCCGCGGTGCCCACCTTGACCATCGCGCGCGCGCGGCTCGCCATGAACCGCGGCGACACGGCGAGGGCGCTCGCCGAGCTCGGGCGCGTGAAGGATCAGGTCGAGGCCTCGCGCGATCACGCGCTCGCGGCGTTCTGGTCGCTGCAGATGGCCCGCGCGCTCGTGCGCGCCGGCGACTACAGCGAGGCGGAGCGCCGCGCCGGCGAGGCCGTGGAGCGCGTGGGCCCGCTCAAGATCGAGGCGGAGCTCACGGGCGCGCCGCGCTCCGAGGTCGCGACGGCCGCCGCGTTCGGCGCGTCGCCCGAGGCGATCGTCGCCGAGGCGGTGGCGACGCGCGGGCTCGCGCAGAGCTTCGCCTCGCGGCACGAGGACGCGAAGCGCACGCTGGAGCACGCGGTCCGGCTCGCGCGGCTCACGGGAGAGCCGCGCATCCTGTCGGTCGCGCTCGTGTCGCTCGCCTTCGCGCTCCAGCGGGACGACCGCCTCAGCGAGGCGAAGGCGGTCTACGAGGAGGCGCTCACGGCCGCGGAGCAGGCCGGCGACGCGGGCACGCTCGCGACGACCCGCCTGAACCTCGCCGCGCTCACGAAGCTCCAGGGCGACCTCGGCGCGGCCATCCGCCACCTCGAGGCCGCCGTCGATCTGGGCCGGCGCTCCGGCCGCGTCGCGACGATCCGCCAGGCGCTCCTCAACCTCGCGAACCTCGACCTCTACCTCGGGCGGCTCGCGCGGGCCCGGGTGTCGCTCGACGCGCTCGCCGCCCAGCGCGCGGATCTCGCGCCGCAGCAGCAGGCGCAGCTGCTCGCGCTCGAGGCGGAGCACGCTGCGCGCTCGGGCGATCTCGAGCAGGCCGAGCGGCTCTGCCTCGAGTGCGCCGAGGCGTACGAGGCGATGGGCCGGCGCATCGACGGGGTCGAGGCGCGGCTCGAGCGCGTGCTCTTCGCGGTGGCGCGCGCCGGCGCGGATCCGCGCGCCCTCGGCGAGGAGATCGACGTGGCGTCGGAGCGCCTGGGGACGACCGGCGCCCACCGCGCCCTGCTCGCGCTCGCGCGCGGCCGCGTCGCGGCGCTCGCGCGCGACGAGTGGCGGGCCCGGGCGGCGTACGACGAGGCGCTCGACGCGGCGCGCGCCGCGGGCCAGCGCGACTGGATCTGGCGCGCGCTGGAGGCGCGGGCGCAGCTCGAGACGGAGCGGGGGCACCTCATCCGGGCGCGCCACGACCGCGAGGAGGCGCTGATCACGCTGGAGGAGATCGCCTCGAAGCTGCCGCGCGACCTCCGGGAGGTGTTCTGGAACGACGCGCGTCGCAAGGAGATCCGGGCGGCGGCGATGCTCGAGCTGATGAGCAGCCGCACGGTGCCGTTCACCCAGCAGAGCACGGGCGCTCAGGCCGGCGCGGCGCCCCCGCAGGGCGAGGATCGGCTGGCGCGGGTCCTCGAGATCAACCGCGAGATCGCGGGCGAGCACGATCTCACGCGCCTGCTCGCGAAGGTGACCGATCATGCGATCGCGCTCCTCCAGGCGGAGCGCGGGTTCATCATCCTGCAGCGGCCGCCGCGCGACGAGCTGCAGCAGGTTGCGGGCGAGGGCGCGGTCGATCTCTCGATCCACGCCTCGCGCGACCAGGCGGGGGACGACCCGCACGCGCGCTTCTCCAGCTCGATCGCCGAGCGGGTGATCTCCACGGGCGAGTCGGTCGTGACCGCGAGCGCGCGGGACGACGCGCGCATGAGCGATTACGTCTCGGTGCACCAGCTCATGCTGCAGTCGGTCGCGTGCGTGCCGATCCGGCAGCGGAGCGGGCAGGTGATCGGCGCGCTGTACCTGGAGACCCGGCTGAGCGCGGCGGCGAAGTTCGAGGTGGAGCTCCCGACGCTGACGGCGCTGGCCGATCAGGTCGCGATCGCCATCGAGACGGCGCGCCTCGTGAGCGAGAACGAGCGCCGCGCGCGCGAGCTCGAGCGCGCGAACGAGGAGCTGCGCGCGGCGCGCGCCAAGCTGGAGGAGCTCCTCGGCCACCGCACCGCGCAGCTGGCCGCGACGCGGCGGGATCTGCGCTCGGCGCGCGCGGTGATCCGCGGCCATTTCGGCTACGAGGGCCTGGTCGGCACGAGCGAGGCGATGCGCCGCGTGTACGCGCTCATCGACCGGGTGAAGGACACGGACATCCCGATCCTGATCACGGGCGAGAGCGGGACGGGCAAGGAGGTCGTCGCCAGGACGATCCACAACGCGAGCCCGCGGGCGAAGAAGCCGTTCGTCGGCGTCAACTGCGGCGCGATCCCGGAGCACCTGCTGGAGAGCGAGCTCTTCGGGCATGTCCGCGGCGCGTTCACGGGCGCCGACCGCGACCGGAAGGGGCTCTTCCGGGAGGTGACCGGCGGCACCATCCTGCTCGACGAGATCGGGGAGATGCCGCAGAAGATGCAGGCCGGGTTGCTGCGCGTGCTGCAGGAGAAGGTCGTCCGTCCGGTCGGCGGCGCGCGCGAGGAGCCGGTCGACGCGCGGGTCATCGCCGCGACGCACAGGGATCTCGCCGACATGGTCTCGAGGGGCACGTTCCGCGAGGATCTCTACTACCGGCTGCACGTCGTCGAGGTGCGGGTGCCGTCGCTGCGCCAGCGGATCGAGGACATCCCGCTGCTCATCGACTACTTCCTCGGGATCTTCGCCGCGCGCTACGGCCGCGATCGCCGCAGCGTGTCCCGCGCCGCGCTGAAGCGGCTGTCGGCGTACACCTGGCCCGGGAACGTGCGGCAGCTCGAGAACGTGCTGCTCAACGCGTGGGTCCTGTCGGATCGCCCCGAGCTGGAGAGCGAGGACTTCGAGCTCCCCGACGCGGCGCCTCGGTCGCTGCGGGGCTCGCTCGACGGCGGCGCGGCGCCCCCGCCGCGAGCGCCCGTCGGCGGCGGGGCGCCCGCGAGCGCGGGCCGGGCACCGCCGTCGAGCGATCCGCGCCGCGTCGAGACGTCGCTGGACGCGCACAAGGCGAGCGAGCGGGAGCGGATCTTGGTCGCGCTCTCGAGCTGTAACTGGAACCGGGTGAAGGCGGCGCAGGTCGTGGGCCTGCCGCGCCGGACGTTCTACCGGCGCCTCAAGGAGTACGGCATCCAGTGATGCGTGGGCCGCGCTCGGGGCGGGGCGCGGCGGTGAAGCTGGCGGAGCACCGGCTCCCCGGCCGGAGCACCCGTGTCAGCGCGGTGGCGTGTCACCTCGCCCAGAGGACCGAGAGATCGAGCTCGATGGCCTCGAAGGGCTCGGCGCGGACGCGCGCGGCGTCGCGGTGGACGACGGCGGGCCCCCAGCCCCGACCCGAGACGAGCGAGAAGACCTCCAGCGTCCGCTTGATGGGATCGACCAGCCACGCGTGCCGCACCCCCTCGCGCGCGTAGATAGGCATCTTCTCGTCGCGGTCGAGCTCCGCGGTCGAAGGGCTCAGCACCTCGCAGATCCAATCCGGGGCGAGCGCGAAGTAGGCCGTTTCGGGCAGCTCGGGCATGCGCTCGCGGCGCCAGCCGGCAAGGTCGGGCACGAGGGCGTCGATCTCCCCTGGCGCGTCCGGCTCGGGGAAGTGCAGCTCCGGCTCGTCCAGGATGATCCAGCCACCCGGGCCGCCGCGTCCACGCTGGAAGGGGCCGATCAGCTCGGCTCCCAGGCCCGACGACGTCCACGCGTGCTTCGGCGCCGGCCGGGGGAACACATGCAGGGTGCCGCGGATGAGCTCCGCCACCTTGTTCGGCGGGACGGCTTCGAGGTCGGCGTACGTCGCGCGGCGCGGCTTCTCGGCGGGCTGGCCCATGGACGAAGCCTGCCCGGGGGCAGATGGCGCGGCAAGGCAGCGAGACGTGCGGGGTCGACCCGCCAAATAACCCCTGGAAACGCCGCACTTCGCGGCGCATCATCCCAGCCACGGTATCCAGTGAGCGATCGTTCCAACCTCGCCGCCTCCATCGACGGCGCGCCCCTCGCCGACGAGGAGGCGCGCGATCTCTGGACGCGGTTCAGCCGGTACATGGATGAGCACCGCGGCGACATGGCGGGCTTCGCGCGGGAGAACGGCTACGTGAGCGTGACGCCGACCTTCGAGCGCGGGCGGGCGCTGCTCGTCGTCCGGACGACGGAGGCGCCGCCGGAGAAGCCGGCCCTGCGCCCCGGTGGAGAGAAGCCGGCCCTGCGCCCCGGCGGCGAGAAGCCGGCGCCGCGCCGCGGAGGCAGCAGCAAGCCAGCGCGCGGCAGGCGGCGGCGCTGAGCGCTCACCGGACGGGCGCGAATCGCGAGCTGCCCCGACCCCGGCGGTGAGGCACCCCGATCGGCCGGAGCCTCACCGCGACTTCCCGGCCCCTCCGGGGAAGTCCTTGCGCTTGATCTTGGCGCGCCGGCCGTCGGGGTGGTGAAACACGATTCCCTCGGCGAGGTGGCCCGGGGCGAAGCGGCTCTCCAGGTGATCGAACAGGCCCCGGAGGCCGTCATAGGTCCTCGGGATGTCGTCGTAGACGGGAATCTCGAGGTTGAACGGCACGACCATGTGCCTGGCGAGCCCGAGCGGGTTGCCCTGAATGCTCGGTCCGAGCGCCTCCGCCGAGTGCTCGCCGTCGGGCCAGCCCTGGAACTCCGTCCCGCGAACCGCCTCGAAGATCCACTTGTCTTCCGGCCCGTGCTCGTCCGCGTCGACGTACCAGCCGTCGATGATCCCCTGCTGCTTCTGGAGCTTGCTCGGGTTCCTGCGCTTCTCGACCCGGACCACGTGGCCCGAGCGAACGGTCAATCGCACGTTCGTGCCGTCGAGCTTCTCGGTGGGACGGCCCTCGCCCGCAAAGACCCACTCGCACCCCTGGCGCGGCTTCGGGAGCACCTTGAAGTCGTCGCCGCGATCGAAAATCGTCGGAATCTTCTCCATGACCTGAATGCCCTTTCGTACCTGGCCGAGCAGCTCGTCAGGCGTGATGACGCCTCCAGCGAGCCCGCTCGCCAGCGCACGCACCAGCTCCGCCACGGAGGTATTCGCCTCGAGCGCGACGCGCTTCAGCGCCATCCGCTCCTCCGGCGAGATCCACGCGACGAGGCGTGACCAGCCTTCTGGCGGAACCCATGTCGCGAGCTGCTGCGGATCCTTCCTCGGTCTGCCGCGCGGGCGGCCTGGCGATGTCACGAGCTTCAGGGTAGCCCTATTTTCTACTGTGTCAATTGGCAAAACAAGAATTGGGCGTGAGGCGAAAGTGGTGGGAGCAGGTAGGACGCCTGCCGCTGCCCTCCTGGAGATCGGGAGCCAGGGCGAGCTCCGCGAAGGCGCGCTTGGACGCGCGCCTCGAGACATCGGGGCTTCGTGCGCGGAGACGCCCTGGCCCTGCAATGGGGCAGCTGGTCTGTCGCCGAGGGTTCAGTCGAGGAGGGTCCAGGTGGCCTTGGCGGTGCAGCCGTAAGCGTCGAGCGCGCCGGGGTGTGTGAGGGGGACGAGCTTGGTCTGGCCCTTGGCGAGCGGCCCGGTGACCGAGCGGGTGATGGGCCCCGGATCGCCGTAGTAGTGCGTGACGGTGAAGGTGATCTTCGCCGAGTCCGGAACGGCGAAGAGCGAGGTGTTCTTGATCGCGGCGTTCGGGTTGAAGATGCTGGGATAGGTGATCGAGCAGGAGAGGTTCACGGCCTTCGTGACCGGACCGCCGCCGTCATCGCCGCCAGGACCGATGATCGCCTCTGCGCCCTCGCCCACGACCTCGGCGGCGTCGCTCGCGCCGTCATCGGCGCTGTCGCCCTCGAGCGGCTCGGCGATGCAGCCGACGAGGGAGAAGGACGAGATGAGCGAGCAGAGGAGCAGGTTCTTGATGTTCATGGTGGTGTGTCCTTTGGTCCGGTGTTCGCGCTCGCGAGATCGCGTGTCGGCGGCCTCCGGCGAGTTCGAGCTCGCCTCGGCGTCCCTCGTCGCTGTCTCGCGGCGTCGCATCCGGATAGAGCAACCGGCGGGCCAGGTTGTCGGGGCGCTCCGGGCCGCCCCCGGCGCGCCCAGGATCCGCGGGGAACACAGCCTATCTCGGGATTTTCGCGCTCCGCCGCGCCGCGCCGACGGGCGCCCGCGCGGCGCGGTGGAGGTCAGAGCCCCCACGCCGACGGCGTGGGCCTCCACCAGGTGTCCTCTGAGGTGCTCTCTGGTCCGGAAGATCGCGGCAGGTCCCGACTCGCTCCGCGCCGCCGCGAGGGCCGGTGCTCCCCCCGAAGCCCCGCGATCGAACGCTCAGCGCCGGCGCCGTCGCGACGCCAGCGCGCCGAGCACGCCGAGCACGCCGAGGAGCATGACCCCGCCGACATCGGCCGATCGGCCGGTCGTCGAGCAGGAGCACCCGGCATCGCCGCCAGACTCCCCATCGCCGCTCTCCTGCGTGTCGTCCGGATCGGCGCCGCCGCCGCCGCCCACCCCGCCGCTCGAGGCGACCGACGAGCTCACGGTCGCGCCCACGCTCGATCCGCCGCCGGCCGACGAGGAGGTCGACGTGCTGCTGCCGCCCGCTCCGCCGTCGCCCCCGCTGCCGCCGGCGCCGCCGGCGCCGCCGCCATCGAAGCCAACGCACTCGGTCGAGCACTCCGTCGAGCATTCCCCGCAGACGCACTCGAGGATGCTGATATACATGCGGGCCCCCTCGGCGTAGTCATTCAAGCATCCCTCGACGCACGCGTCGTCCGGGCACTCGTTAACACAGCCGATGAATCCCCTGCACGCGAGCGACGCGCCGCACGCGTCATAGGACGCCTTGCAGGTGTTCGCGAGCGAATCGTTCGAGCAGCTGTCGCAGCTGCCGCCGCCGGCGGCGGCGCTCGTGGCGCTCGCGGCGCTCGCCGTGGTCCCGCCGATGGGATACAGCGCGCACACGCCGTCGATGTCGTCTTGCTCGATGGTGCGCATCGACGAGCCCACGACATAGTAAGGCGTCATCGTCGCGCTCCGCTCGCTGGAGTGGCCGAGGCCCAGGAAGTGCCCCTCTTCGTGCGTGGCGATCGACTGTGTGTCGACACAGCCGTTGTTGCCGGTGTCGTTCCAGCAAAACCCGACGTCGTTGAAGACCATGTCGGCGTCCACGATGGCGCCGTTGAAGCTCCAGACCGGCATCGTGACGCCGATGACCGAGTTGACGTCGCCGAGCATGTTCGGCCAGGAGGAGCTGATCCACTGAAACACGTTCTTGCCGTCGTTGTAGTTGTAACGATCGGTGGTGTCGCCGAGGAGGTCGACCCGCCACTCCGTACACCCCGCGTTCGACCACGTCTCGAACCCGGACTCGACACGGGCGACGGCGAAGGCGGAGATCTCGCCCGGGATCGTCGAGCGGTTGATGTAGTAGGCGACGGGCAGCTTGTCCCAGCGGGGGACCACGTCATCGAGCGGCGTCCACGCGGCGGCCTCACGGGCCACGGCGAGGGACGAGGCGGCGCCGAGCAGGGCGGCGAGGGCGACGCGGCGCCTCACCTCACTTCCCTCCCGCGATGCGCACGACGTCCGTCATGAGGCTCTCGATGGGCTCGACCTCCTCGATGGGCGCCGCGATGGGCACGAGCGCGGCTCCGGTCCGCCGGACGAGGTTCAGCCCCTCGAGGATGCGCCGCGCCATGCCCTTCTTGTCCACATGATAGGCCGAAAGCGCCAGCGCCGTGAGGTGCCACCGCCCCTTGTCGCCCGGGCGCAGGAAGACCACCGCGTCCTCGCCAGGCGAGAGCCTGGCGTCGCCGAGCAGCCGCTGTGTCTTGCCGTTGTAGGTCCCGCCCATCTGCTCCAGCACAATCATCTTCGAGCCCCCCTTGTCCGCCGCGCCACCCTTGAGCGGCTGGGTGATCGTGAGCTCGGTGCGGGTCACGATCGATTTTCCGTCGTCGGATTCCGTCGCGTACGATCGGCCGACGATCACGCGCGCGACCGTCGTCGACTGGCGCACGAGCTCCTCCCGCGAGAGCAGGACGGCCGTCGTCGCGTCCGCGGGCGCGCCGATGCCGAGCAGAGCGAGCGCGGCCGACAGGGCGAGCACTGCTTTCAAGCCTCTCTTCATGTAGATGACTCCTTAAGACATTCATTTCTATCCCGAAGCGCGCGCGGCGGCCACACAGGAAACAGGACTGCGACGTGCTCGCGCTGCCGTGGTGTTGCCCATCTGTCGTGACGGCGGATCATCACGCTGCGACGCGACGGCGCGCCGACATGTACGGAGACGCGCACTACCACCCGCGCCGTGGTACGCCTGGATTTGTGCCGTACACGTAGACGGCGCACTCCGGAGCTCTCCCGGAGGCTCTCGCGGATGAGACACCCTTATCGGGTCATCCCCGCTCTCGACAGCATCGGGCGGAGTCAGGGTGGCTGTCCGTCGATCGGGTCAACTCGCCATCAGGGCCATCAAAGGCGGTCTCCGCTCGCCAGCGGCGCTCGGGCCCTCGGCGCGGCGCCGCGCCGCCCGCGGAGGCACGGGCGCGCGGAGGCCTCGCCCCGACGCCCTCCGCGCCCCGACGCGGCTCAGGGCCTCTCTCAGTCGAACCGCTTCAGGCCGTTCGGCGCCCTGGAGTCGCGCTTCGCGCCGGCCTCTCCCCGCGCCATGACGCGACCGGCGAGGACCGCCTCCGCGAGCTCGCGGCACTCGGCGCTCGTCGCGCGATCGGCCCGCGCGAGCGCCTGCTCCGCCGCGGCGCGCGCCTCGGCCGCGCGGCCCGCGAGCGCGTGCGTCCGGGCGATCTCCGCGAGGGTCGCCGAGAGCTCCGCGGCGTTGCCCGACACGTCCAGGAGCCGCTTCGCTCCGAAGTAGAGCGACAGCGCCGCGGCGAGATCCCCCTGGATGCGCGCCAGATCGCCCCGCGCCCGCAGCACGCCTGCCTGACCCGCGCCGTCCTCGAGCACCTCGAACAGGGCGAGCGCCTGCTCGTAGTCCGAGAGCGCCTCCTCCAGGTCCGACGCATCGGCCGCCGCGACCCCCACGAGCTCGGCCACCAGCTCGAACTGCTTGCGGCGGAGATCGCCCCGCACCTTGAGCGTCGCGGCCTGCCCGCGGCGCTCGAAGCCCGTGCGGAACAGCGCGAGCGCACGGTCGTAGTCGCGCACCGCGTCCACGAGGTCCTCCTGCACGGAGCGCAGATCGCCCCGCGCCTTCAGCACCGCGGCCTGGCCCAGGACGTCGCGCGTCGCCGTGAACAGCTCGAGCCCCTGATCGTAATCCTTCTCGGCGCCCGCAAGATCCCCCTGCCGCACCCGGAGATCGCCGCGCGCCTTGAGCGCGCCGGCCTGCCCGAGGTGGTCCTCGGTCGCCTGATAGAGCGTCAGCGCCCAGTCGTAGTCGCGCGCGGCGCCCGTCACGTTGTCCTGGCCGAACCGCATGTCGCCCCGCGCCTTCAGCACGCTGGCCTGCCCGCTCCGATCCCCCGTGTCCTGGAACAGCGCGAGCGCGGTGCTGTAGTCGCGCGCCGCTCCCGCGAGGTTGCGGAGCCGGACCCGCAGATCGCCGCGCGCCTTGAGCGCCCGCCCGTGCGCGGCGCCGTGTGGGCGAGCGCGAGGCGGCTCCGAGGGGCCAGGGGTGTCGGCGTCGGCGGCCCCGCGCGACCCGGCCCGGGGCTTGAGCGGCTCGCGATCGCCGAGCTGCAGGAACAGCTGGATCGCCAGATCGTAGTCGCACACCGCGCCGCCGAGATCGCCCTCCTCGGCGCGCGCGAAGCCCCGCGCCCTCAGCGCGTCGCCCTCCGCCGCGCGAGCGCCCGCGGCCTGGAACAGCGCGAGCGCCTCGTCGTAGTCGCGCACCGCCTGCGCGGGGACGCCCTCCCGCAGGCGCAGCGCGCCCCGATCCATGAGCACCTGGGCCTGCCCGAGCGCGTCGCCCGTCGCACGGAACAGCGCGAGCGCCTCGTCGTAGTCGCGCGCGGCGCCCACGTAGTCGCTCCGCCGGAGGAGCAGGTTGCCGCGCTCCCGCAGCGCGTTGCCGCGCGACTCCGGCGGGGTGCTGTTGAGGCTCGGGGGCGCCGCGCTCGAACGGGGCCCCCGCGTCACCCCCTCGCCGAGCACCTCGGCCAGCGATCCGCTCCTCGGCGTGCAGCGATCCGCCGCGCTGTCGAACGAGCGCTGTGTGGGAGGATCGCCATCCACGCCCTTCAGCTCGGACTGGACTTCGGGGAGGCGACGCATGCCAGGCGGAACATCATACCGCGCCGGCGCCTCTCTCGTGGAGACATTGCGCGGTCAGCGCGGCGGCAGCGCTCGGTTTCTTCATCGCCGCTTCATTGCCGCCGCCCGCGAGCGGACGCCGCCGCCCGCGAGCGGAGGCGCGCCGGCGGCTGGGGCCGCTGGCTTTCTGCACGTTGGCCCGCTCACGCAATCGGATGCGGGCCCGTGGGCTCGTCCACCCCGGCCGTGAAAAGCCGTAGACGGTCGATCGTCAGAGGCCCTTGCGCGAGACCAGCACCGCGTCCCGCTCGACCTCGTACATCGCGTGGGTCACGAGCGCCGCAGCCGTGCGCTCGCGCACATGCACGACCCGCAGCTCGGCGTAGGTCTCGTCCGGCAGCAGCTCCTCGTCGACGCCGAACTTCGGCTCGTCGACCTGCGCCGGGCGCTCGTCCTGCACCCGCGGCCGGACCGTCGCCAGCTTGCCCGCGCCCCCGATCTGCTGCAGCCAGCGGTCGCCCCGCCGGACCGCGAAGAAGCGCTGCCCCGGCTTCACGCCGTCCTTCTCGCCCTTGTCGATGAACACCACCTGGTGCTGCCCGACGAGCTGGTAGGGATAGACGGCCGCGATGATCCTCGCCTCGAGATCCGCCTCGGCGCCCACCGGCGGCACCACGTCGAGGCGCCGCAACACCGCGCCGACCCTGTCCGTGCGCTCGACCACGTCGAGCGACTCGATGAGCCGCGCGCGCACCATGTGCGTCTTCGGGTTGTAACGATCCACGCGCGCCGTGCCGCGCACCGTCACGAGCTCGCCCTTCACGTCCCCGCTCTTCACCTTCTTGATCTCGCGGAAGATCGTCAGCTCCTGGCCGATCGAGACGTCGTGATCGTCCGAGAGGCGGAGGTAGACGTCGTCGCCCTCGCTGAGGAGCATCTGGTCGTCGGGGCTCGCGACGAGCTCCCCCCACGTGTCCTTCTTCACGTCGTCGACCCAGCCGAGCTCGCGCAGGAAGATCGTCTTCGACGGCACCCGCCCCCCGCGCCCCAGCTGGTTCGCGCCGAACCCGATGCTGCCGCGGGTCGGGCCCTCGCTCGGGTCGCGGAGCCGGATCCGGTCGCCCGGGTAGATCCAGTGCGGGTTCTGGAGCTGCGGGTTCAGCGCCCAGACCTGCGGCCACGCATAGGGGTTCGTGTAGTACCTGCCCGAGATGTCCCAGAGCGTGTCGCCGCGCCGCACCGAGTGCGACTCGGGCACGAACTGCCCCTCGACGACGTAGCTGCCGTTCGCGCCGCCCTTCACCGAGGCGGGGCCCTCGCTGCGGCGGCCCAGATCGAAGCCGTCCGACGGGCGGGACGTGTCCGTCGTGCCCCGCGAGCTCGAGGGCAGGTGGGCGTTCGGATCGAACCCCGGCTGCGGATAACCCGGCACAACGACCTGCGTCTCGACGGTCGGCTCGCCCCTCGGGAGCTGGACCACGGTGACGCCCGGCCCCTGGCCGGCGCCCTCTTCGCCGCCCTGCTGATCCTGAGCGCGCGCCAGCGGCGGCGCCGCGACGAGCGCCAGGGAGACCAGGACCAGCGTTGCCTTCGGGGGGAACTTCATCGCTTGCGCCTCGACGGGGGTGAGGGTGGCGGGCTCGGCGGCGGCGATCCGCCCGGGGGCTCTTCGATCACGACGCCGCTCGCGGTCGAGCGGAGCACGGGCGGCCGCGCGCCGTCGTCCTCCGGCGCGAGCCGCACCACCTCGAGGTCAGGCCTGTCGGGCTCCTCCGGGGGCACGGCGCGCGCCCCGGCCTCGCCAGGGCGCGCCGCGCTGCGGACGCCGCCCGGCGAGCGCTCCAGCGAGCCCACCCGATCCGTGAGCACCGCGTTCTCCGCGCGCACCCTGACGAGCTCCGCGCGCAGCTCGGAGAGCTGTCGTTCGACAGCGTCCTGCCCTCCGCCGCAACCGACGTTGAGCGCGGCGAGCGCGAGCGCCATCGCGCCGATGCCCAGGCCAATCCTCATGGGACGCCCAGCCTACCCGCCGCCGCGCCGGCCGGCCAAACGCGCGGCGATCTCCGCGCCCCCGGCGGTGCGCCCCGCAACGGCGCGGCGCGCCGCGCGCGCCGGAACGACCCGCGCGACCCGAGGTGGGCGGCGCGACGTCACGCGTTACGGAGCGCGCGCAGTTCTGCTAGGGTCCCACCCCGACATCTGGGTGCGAGGGGTGAACGTGCGGAAATTCTTCCTGATTTTCCTTGTCGCGACGGCCTGCGCCGGCGCCGGCTGCGGCGATGACGGCCCCGGGCCCGCGACGGAGTGCTTCGACTACAGCAAGTTCGACGGCGCCACGCCCGAGGTGAGCTTCTCGGCCGAGGTCCTCCCCATCTTCCAGCGGTCCTGCTCGTTCAGCTCGACATGCCACGGCGCCGAGGCCGGCTCGGCCGGGTTCGCGTACCTCGGCCCGCCGCTGAGCGAGCAGGCCACGCAGGCGCAGATCGACGCGATCGTGGCCCAGAACGTCGGCGCCGCGTCGAGGGCGCGCTCCGGGATGCCGCGGATCACGGCCGGCGACCCCGCGAACAGCTTCCTCCTGCACAAGCTCGACGACACCCTGAGCTGCGGGGACCTCGAGTGCGCCTCCGACGGCTGCGGCGACCCGATGCCCTTTGGCGGCGATCCCCTGCCCTCGGCGGAGCGCGACGCCATCCGCAGGTGGATCCAGCAAGGGGCCAAGGTCAATTGATCGGCCGGCTCTCCGGCCACGTCGTTGAAGAAGGCGACGAGGGCACGGTCGTCCTCGACGTCAGCGGGGTCGGCTACGAGGTGACCGTCCCGCTCGGGGCCGTGGGGCGCGCGCGCGGCATCGCCGCGAACGCGAAGGCCGGCTCGGACGCGATCACCCTGTTCGTCCACACCCACGTGCGCGAGGACGCGCTCCTGCTGTACGGCTTCGCGACGCGCGAGGACCGGGCGGCCTTCCGCGTGCTCATCGGCATCTCCAGCATCGGCCCGAAGATCGCGATGGCCATCCTCAGCGCGCTCGGCGCGGGGGAGCTCGCCGCGGTGATCACCCGCCGGGAGACCGCGCGCCTCACCGCCATCCCCGGCGTCGGCAAGAAGACCGCCGAGCGCCTCGTCCTCGAGCTGAAGGACAAGCTCGTCCACCTCCCCTCGGCCCCGCTCTCCCCCGCGGCCCCGCCGCCCGCGGCCGCCGGCGCCAAGCAGGACCTCCTCCACAGCGCGCTCACCCGCATGGGCTACCGCCCCGCCGAGGCGGAGCGCGCCGTCACCGCCCTCGGCGCGCGCGTCGACAGCGCCCCGCTCGGCGACCTCGTGCGCGACGCGCTCGCGCTCCTGTCCAAGTGAGCCACGCCGCCGGCGCCCGACGAGCCCTGCGAGCCTGGCCGCCCAGGCCCGGCGAGCCGCGGCCGCCCTCGCCAGGCAAACCGCGGCAGCCCTCGCCCGGCAAACCGCGGCAACCCGCGCCGGCGAGCCGCGGTTTGCCGGGCGGGATCGCCCCGGCGGGCGGGCGGGCGGCGGCGCGCAACCCCCCTCGGGGAGGCGGAGGAGCGACAGACAGTCGACAGAGGGGCGCCGCGGCGAATATGCTCCCGCCGCCGTTCGCCCTGGGATCCAGTCCGGTCGCTCGTTGTGAGGAGGCGTGGTGATCACCTGCCCGAAGTGCTCCAAGGAAAATCAGGACCATTACAAGTTCTGCCTCGGCTGCGGCGCCGAGCTGCCTCGCGACGTTTCGCCCAAGAAGTTCGCGGCCGGCACCCCGCCCCACGGCGTGCCGGCGGCGACGCGGGCGAAGGACTACGGCGATGAGCCGACCGCCATCGGCACCGGCGCCCAGAAGGGCCCCGCGGTCGCGCCCCCGCCGCCCGCGCTCGTCGATCCCGCGGCGTTCATCGCCCCGGCCCGCGGGGAGGACACAGGCGCCGGCAAGAAGGCCGCGGCGGCCGCGGCAGCGCCCGCGACGCCGGCAGCGGCGGCCGGCGCGGGGACGGTCGTCTGCCCCCAGTGCCAGGAGCCGAACCCGCCGTCGAACAAGTTCTGCGCGCTGTGCGGCTTCAAGCTCGTCAAGCCGGCGGGCCAGGCCGCGCAGCCCTCCACGCCGGTCGTCTCCACGTCGGGCGCCGCCAACGTCGTGCTGACGGCGCTCCGGGCCGACGGCACCGAGGCCGGCTCGTACACGCTGCCCACGAACCCCACCGTGATCGGGCGCGACTCGGGCACGATCTTCGGCGGCGACAGCTACCTCTCGCCGCGCCACGCGACGTTCTCGATCAAGGGCGGGCGGCTCTTCGTCAAGGACGAGGGCTCGCTGAACGGCGTCTACCGCAGGCTGCGCAGGGACACGCCGGTGCAGCTCGACAACGGCGACGTCTTCCGCATCGGCCAGGAGATCGTCCGCGTCGAGCCGCTCTCCCCGGCGCCCACGACCCCCGACGGCGTCGAGCGGCTCGGCAGCCCCTCGAAGGGCTACGTCGCGCGGCTGGCCCTCATCATCGGAAGGGACGCGACCGGCAACGCGTTCCCGGTCCCCGACACCGGCCTGCACCTCGGGCGCGAGCGCGGCGACATCCTCTTCCCCGAGGACGGCTACGTCTCCGGGCTCCACTGCCAGATCTCGCTCCAGGGCGGCCGGCTGTTCCTCACGGACCTCGGCAGCTCGAACGGCACCTTCCTCCGCGTCCTCGGCGAGACCGAGATCACGGGCGGCGACATCCTGCTCATGGGTCAGCAGCTGTTCCGCATCAACGTCTGAGGGCGCGCCGCCGGCGCCCCGAGGGCGCGACCGTCCCGCTCGCACAACCCGACGCCCCATCGTACGCTCAGCAGCCCTGAGGCACTCGCCATGGAAATGGTCCGCACCATCCGCGTGGTCGCCGCCGTGATTGAACAGGACGGCCGGTACCTCATCACCCAGCGCCGCCCGACCGCCGTGCTCCCGATGCTCTGGGAGTTCCCCGGGGGGCGCGTGGAGGAGACCGAGACGGACGCGGCGGCGCTGAAGCGCGAGGTCCGCCACCGGCTCGGCGTCGAGATCGAGGTGGGCCAGCTGATCTCGTTCGTGAGCCACCCCTACGAGCGCTACGTCGTCGACCTGTACCTCTACGAGTGCCACATCAAGAGCGGCGAGCTCGCCTCGCTGGCCGTGAACGCCTTCCGGTGGGTCACGAGCGCCGAGTTCGATCGCTACCCGTTCACGCCGGCGGACGAGGCCAGCATGAACAAGCTCCTCGGCATGACCTGACGCGCCCGCGCCCTCACAGGCGCGGCGAGCGCCGCAGCAGCACGAGGAACATCGGCCCGCCGAGCACCGCGGTCACCGCGCCCACGGGCGGCTCCGTGCCGAGCCACCGGAACAGGAGCCGCGCGACGAGGTCGCACGTGGTGAGCAGGACCGCGCCGGCCACGAGCGACAGCGGCAAGAGCCGCCGGTGATCCGCGCCGCAGAGCCGCCGGATCGCGTGCGGGACGATGAGCCCGACGAAGCCGATGAGGCCGGTGCGGCTGACGATCGCGCCGACGACGCACGAGGACGCGAGGAAGACCCGGCGCTCGACGGCGCGGACGTCGACGCCCAGGGTCCCTGCCGACTCATCGCCGAGCGACAGGAGGTTCAGGCGCGCGGCGTCGGCGAGGAGCACGGCGCAGCCTGCGGCGACGTACGCGGCGACGCCGAGGAGGGCCGAGGTCGTGGGCAGCTCGACGAAGCCGATGAGCCACCGGAGCAGCTGCTGGGCGCGCGAGGGGGAGACGAGCGTCTTGAGGAACGAGATGAGGCCCGCCGCGATGGAGTTCACGATGACGCCGGCGAGGAGCATCGAGGCGCCGGAGGTGCCCTCGGCCGCGCCGCGCGCGATGGCGTAGACGAGCAGCGTCGCGACGAGGCCGCCGGCGAGCGCCGCCGCGGGCAGGAGCGTCGCGCCGAGGACGGTCGTCGCGCCGATGCCGAGCGCGATGGCGACCGCGGCGCCGAGCGCGGAGCCGCCGGAGACGCCCAGCACGTACGGCTCGGCCAGCGGGTTCCTGAGCAGCGCCTGGAACGCGGCGCCCACGGCCGCGAGGCCCGCGCCGGAGACGGCCGCGAGGAGCACGCGCGGCAGGCGCACGTCGATGAGCAGGGTCCGGTCGAGGCCGGGCTCGGCGACGGCGCGCGCGATCGAGACGGGCTCGGCGCCGAGGAGCACGGCGAGGAGGAGCGAGAGCACGAGCGCCGCGGGCGCCGCGGCGAGGACGAGCGCGCGGCGGAGGCCCTGGCCGGACGCGGGCGGCGCCGGGAGGGAGGGCGCGCTCGCTCGGCGCGGGGCGCGGCCGGACACGGGCGACGTCAATCCTGACCGCCTCCGCGCGCCGCGGGCGGCAGGGTGGCGGGCCCGCTGTTGCGCTCGGCGTTCCGCTCGTAGATGAGGCGCAGCCCGGTGAGCGTCAGGTCGTCGTCGACCTCCTCGATGGTCTCGGTCTGCGGCGCGATGAGCCGCGCCAGGCCGCCGGTGGCGATGACGCGGCACGGGTAGCCGAGCTCCCGCCGGAGACGGCCCACGAGCCCGTCGACGAGCCCCGCGTAGCCGTACACGATGCCCGACTGCATCGAGTGGACGGGGTTGCGGCCGACGACCCGGGGCGGGAGCGCGATCTCGACGCGGGACAGCCGCGCGGCGCGGGAGAAGAGCGCCTCGGCGCTGATCTGGATGCCCGGCGCGATGACGCCGCCCAGGTACTCGCCCTTCGGGGTCACGCAGTCGAACGTCGTCGCCGTGCCGAAGTCGACGACGATGGCGCCGGCGGGGTGATCACCCCGGTCGGGCTCGGTCGCGTGCGCTCGCGCCGGCGCGGCGCGGGGCGCGGGCTCGGGTTGCCGCCGCACCCACTCGTGCGCCGCGACCGCGTTGACGATCCGATCCGCGCCGACCTCGCGCGGGTTCTCGTAGAGGATGGCCATCCCGGTCTTGATGCCAGGCCCCACGACGAGCGGCTCGATCCCGAACGCCCGCTCGACGAGGCCCACCATCGTGTCGGTCAGCGTCGGCACGACGCTCGCGACGATCGCGCTGTCGATGCGGGCGAGGTCGACGCGGCGGAGGTCGAGCATCTGCCGGACGAGCACGGCGTACTCGTCCGCTGTGCGGGAGCGCGCGCTCTCGCAGCGCAGGTGGTGCTGAAGCACCTCGCCCTCCAGCACCCCGAAGCTGATGTTGGTGTTCCCGACGTCGATGGCGAGCAGCATGCTGGCGCGACTCTAGCGCCGCGCGCCCGGGATCCGGCCAGGATTTCGGACGCGCCGCCGGCGCTCGCGGCACGCTGCCGCACGCCCGCGCGCGCCCGGCCTTCAGCGCTTGCGCGCGAGCGTCACCCCGTCGCGCACGGTGAGCATGACCTTCTCGACGCGGTGATCGCGGAAGACGAGATCGTTGAAAGCGGCGATGGCGCGGCCGTCGGCGCTCTCGGGGGCGAGGACCTCGCCGCTCCAGAGGGTGTTGTCGGCGACGATCAGCCCGCCGCGGCGGAGGCGCGGGAGGGCCTCCTCGTAGTAGGCCGGATACCGCTCCTTGTCGGCGTCGATGAACACGAGATCGAAGGCCGGGCTCGCCGGCATGCCGTGGAGGGTGGCGAGCGCATCGCCGAGCGCGATCCGGATCTTCCCGCCGTGCTCGCTGCGGTCGAAGAACGAGCGGGCGATGCGGGTCACTTCGGGGTCGCGATCGCACGTGATGAGCTCGCCGTCCGGCGGGAGCGCCTCGGCCATGCTGAGCGCCGAGTAGCCGGTGAACGTGCCGATCTCGAGCACCCGGCGCGCCTGAATGAGCGCGACCAGCATCCTGAGCAGGGCGCCTTCGACCCGCCCGACCTGCATGACCGCCCTCGGCTCATGGGCGAGGGTGAACTCGCGCAGCTCGTCGAGGAGCGCGGGAGGCGGCTCGGAGTGGTCGTGAACGTAGCGATCCAGCTCTGGATTGACGATGGCGATCATGGCGCGGTTCCTCGGCCGGGCACCGTAGCATCGGTGCGCGCTCGCTCCTCGCCTCACCTTGAGCCGCCGGCGGCCTTCGCGGTAGCGTCGACCATGGCCTTCTCTTCCTGGCAGACGTGCGCCGCAGCGGCGCTCCTGGCGGCGGCCTGCAGCTCGACCGGCGGCAGCCCCGGGACGGGCAGCGCTGGCAGCGCCGGCCTGGGCGGCTCCGGCGGAGCCGGCCTGGGGGGCGCGGGCGGCGCTGGCGGGGGCGCGAGCGCGGGCGGCTCCGGCGGCGCTGGCGGCTCCGGGGGCGCTGGCGCTGGCGGAGGGGCGAGCTCCACGACGGCCGGCGGCGGCGCGGGGGGAGAGGCTGTCTACGATTGCGCGTCGATCGGCGATCCGTGCACGACCTGCCTCGCCCTGCGCTGTCAGGAGAGCTATTGCGCGTGCCAGCGGAGCACGGAGTGCGCCGCGCTGGGCAACTGCCTCCTCGGCTGCGCAGCGGAGGACGTCGCTTGCAAGCAGGCGTGCATGACGGCGCACCGGGCGGGCATCTCGGGCATCTTCCTCGAAGGCGGCTGCGCGTCCGAGCTGTGCAGGGCGCAATGCCCGTCGCGAGACGCGTTGTCCCCCTGCGCGTCCTGCCGGTTCACGGGGTGCGCCGCCGAGATGAACGCGTGCGTCGCCGACCCGTCATGCAGGGCGTTGCTCGCGTGCGTGGAGTTGTGCCGTGCGGACGGAGATGGTTGCCAGGAAGAGTGCGCGGCGATGCACGTGGACGGCGTGCAGACCGCCGAAGCGGTCTTCGCTTGCGAAGAGGCGCAATGCGGTGCGGTTTGCGAGTAACCGGTGAGCCGCGGGCCGCCATGCCGCGCGGCGCCGCGGGGGTCGACGCCCCGGGCGAACGGGCATACCATTCCGTCGTGGCGTTCCTCGGATTGCGCGAGATCGAGCGGGACCCGTACACGGCCGTCCATCACGACCCCGCTCAGCAGCTCGTGCTCATCAAGCGATATTCGCTGAACTATCCGAGCATCGCGGCGATCGAGCTGAGCTTCGACCGCATCAATCGGTCGCTCGAGGCGATCGCCAGGCGGCGCACGCTCCTGCTCGTCGACGCCCGAGACGCGCCGCTGCGCAACGACGACGGGTTCGAGAATGCGTTCGCGCACTGCCACACGCGGCTGACGGAAGGTTTCAAGAGGACCGCGGTCCTCCTGAAGAGCGCGACCGGGGTGCTCCAGCTCGGCCGGCTTTCGAAGGGCTATTCAAAGCCGATGGGCATCTTCACCCGCCCCGAGGACGCGCTCCACCACCTCGGCGTCAGCGTCGACCTGAAGCAGCTCACCGAGCCCTGACGCCCCTGCCGCCCAGAGCGGAGCGGGGCTCACCCGCACAGGAGACGGGCCCAGATCGGCGTTTTCGGCGCGGAAGCGCACTGTTGTGCGCTGAGCACCGAAAACGTCGAGGTGGGCCCGTATCCGCAGCGGGTGCGCCCCTCAGGAGAGCGGTTTGCCGCCGGTTACACCGAGTATCTCGCCGTTGACGTAGCTCGCCTCGTTCGAGGCCAGGAAGACGAACGCCGGGGCGAGCTCGACCGGCTGTGCCGGGCGCTCCATTGGATGATTCTTGCCGAAGGTGGCCACCTTCTCCTTGTCGAACGATTGCTGGATGAGCGGCGTCCACACGGGCCCGGGCGCCACGGCGTTGACGCGGATGCCACGCTCGATGAGGTCCTGCGCCAGGCCCTTGGTGAAGGTGACGATCGCCCCCTTGGTGGACGCGTAATCGAGGATATTCGAGCTCGGCTGGTACGCCTGGATCGAGGCGACGTTGATGATCGAGCCGCCTTCCTTCATGTGCGGAAGCGCGTACCGGACCATGTGAAACATGGCCAGGATGTTGACGCGGAAGGTGCGCTCGACGCGCGCAGCGTCGATGTCCTCGAACCGCTCGACGGCCTTGCCCTGCTCCGCCGCGTTGTTCACCAGGATATCGATGCGCCCGAACTTGCGCGCCGCCTCCTCGACGACCTTCCTGCAATGGCCCTCGTCGGCCAGATCGCCGGGTATCGTGAGCGCCTCCCGCCCCGCCTCCTTCACGACGCGCGCGGTCTCCTTCGCGTCCTCGTGCTCGCTCAGGTACGAGATCGCCACGTGGGCCCCCTCACGGGCGAACGCGAGCGCGACGGCGCGGCCGATCCCGCTGTCCCCTCCCGTGATCAGCGCGATGCGGTCCTTCAGCCGGCCGAGCCCCTTGTACGACGATTCGCCGTAATCGGGCCTCGGATCCATCCTGCCTTCGATTCCGGGACGCTCCTGTGTCTTGCCCTCGAAAGGCGGCTTCGGGCCTGCGCCTCTCGGATCCGCTGTCGGTCCAGTGTTCTGCATAACCTCCTCCTGACGCTGCGCTGTGGGGAGAGGCCGAACGCGCTCCCACCGAACCGTGGCCATAAGGGCGCCGGCACAGCCCAGCCATCGGTCGCTGCCTGCTCTCCAGATCGGAGCTCCCCCTACACCGGCGCAGCGACCGGCGAGCGGCTCGTGCCGTCGGATCCTCGCCGGGCGCTCGCGAGCGGACACGGCAGCAGGCCTCTCGCGGTGATGGACGTGGGGGACGTGATCGATGTGATCGACGAGATCGACGTGATCGAGCAGACGGCGCGCGCCCCTGTCGCCCGGTGCCGCGGCGGCCTGTCACGTCAAGGCTTGACAGGCGACAGCTGGTCCGGTGTCTTCACCCTGCGTCGCCTCGCGGCATGCCGCCGGCGAAGACGCGGAGGAGAACCGTGGTGATGAAACACATCGACGAGAGCCGTCTGGAGTCAGATCTCGAGTATCGGTTCGGATATCTCATCGAGTTTGTCGGCTTCGGCGAGGCGGACATCGCGGCGATCCACGGCGCCGCGCCGCACCTCGCCCCGCGGGTGGAGGCGCTCGTCGACGCGGTGTACGAGAAGCTGTTCCTCTACGACGCCACGAAGCGCCATTTCGTGCCGAAGCAGCACGGCTACGAGGGGGCGCCCCCGGCCGACCTGGCGTCGCTCACGCTGGACCACGAGCAGATCAAGTTCCGCAAGCAGCACCTCTCGGTCTACCTCGTCCGGCTCGTGACCCATCCGTATGATCCGAAGATGGTCACCTACCTCGACATGGTGGGGAAAATCCACACCACGAAGGCCGGCAATCCCGAGGTCGTCGTCCCGCTCGTGCAGATGAACGCGCTCATGGGCTTCGTGTCGGACGCCCTGCTCCAGACCATCCTGGCGCTGGGCCTCGACCGGGAAGCCGAGGTGCGCACCCTCCGCGCGTTCAACAAGCTGCTCTGGCTCCAGAACGACCTCATCGCGCGCCATTACCTCTCGGCGGCTTGATCCCCTCCCCCTCCGACCCCAACCATCGCCCGCCGGGACGGACCGCAGCGGCGGGCGGCGGGCGGCGCATCGCCATCCCGGCGAGCGGCGGCGCGTCGAGCGGATGGCCCATTGCGCAATTGCGCGACCGTTTGCGCAAGCGCACAACGGCTTGCGCTGCGCCGGCCCGCCCCGCGCACGGCGCGATGGCGCGGCCGACTGCGGCCCGCCTGGATCGACCGGGAATACTGCGACGACGAACCCGGCACATGCGGTGCTAGGCGCCCGGCCACCATGAACCGATTCTTCGATGGCATCGCGCTTCTCGTGGGGCTGTCCTTCATCCCGACGGTCGCCGGCTGCAGTGACGAGCCATCCGAGGAGGAGCGCCGCTTCGCCCGGCTCGCGAGGCGCGCCGAGCAGGTGCGCGAGCTGTCGTTCCGCCACGCCGTGCCTGTCGTCACGATATCGCGGGACGAGTACGAGGCGGACCAGGAGGCGGCCGCGGCCGACGCCGAGGAGGCCGATCTCGCGGAGATGGCCGCGACCTACGGCCGGCTCGGCTTCTTCGCCGTCGACGCGGACCTGCGGGGGACGCTGGCTCGCTCGGGAGACTGGGCCGCTGCCTGGTACTCTCCCGAGAGCGAGGGCATCGTGCTCATCGGCGAGGTGGACGACGCCGTCCTCGTCCACGAGTACGTGCATGGGCTCCAGGATCAGCATTTCGACCTGGCGCCGGACCAGGACGACGCGCTGACGAGCGACGCATTCCTCGCGCAGCGGGCGGTCACCGAGGGCGACGCGACGCTCGCGGAGGGGCGCTTCATCATGCAGGAGCGCCTCGACGCCGATCTGCACCTCGTGGACTGGGGGCCGCTCCTGTCCTCGGTGCACGCGCGTCGGGAAGAGCTCCTCGCCGGGAGCGAGCTCCCCCTCTTGTTCATGGCGTATCCATCGTTCGCCTACAGCTTCGGGCTCGAGTACTGCGCCCACAACCTGACCGGCGTGAGCGCGGTGACGCCCTTCATCGACAGGCTCCCGCCGTTCGACTGGTCGAGCGAGGACGCGCTCTTCACGACGCGGGCGCCCGCGAGCACCCAGCAGATCCTCACCCTCGACGCCCAGGACCCCGAGGTCGGCGTCGGACTCGACGAGATCCCGTCCGCGCTCGACGAGCGGCTCGAGCGGCTCAACTGGGACACCCTCGGCGAGTGGCTCACGTACCTGCTCCTGCGCCCGCTCGAGGGCGCGCCCGAGCTCGGCGACATGCGCGCGCTGGCCGCGGCCTGGGACGGCGATCGCGCCCTGTTCGTGCGCGATCGGAAGACGGACGCGATCGGTACGGCGTGGGCGTCGGCGTGGGACGACGCCGGCGCCGCGGCGAGCGTCGAGGCCGCGCTGTGGCGGCTCTACGACGCCTCGCCGATCGCCGGCGAGGAGCCGCGGCTCGGGCGGGCCGGCGACGGCGAGCTCATCTGGATCGAGCGGAGGGAAGAGCGCGTGGTCGCCGTCAAGAACGTCGATGAAGCGCTCCTGCCCTCGCTCGCCGAGGCCGCCTTCCCCTCCGGGCTCCGGCCGATGCGGCACGTGATCCGGACCCGCCCGTCGCTCGCGGCCAGGCTCTCGCGGCGCCTGCCCGGGCGACATCCCTGATCCAGCGACGGCGCGGCGCTCTCAGATGCAGAGCGAGTCGCAGTCGTGCTCTTCTTCGCACGCCGAGACGCAATCGCCGTCGTCGTCACATGCAGCGACGCAATCGTCCCGATCCGTCGAACACGCCGTGATGCAGTCGTCCCCTTCGTCCTTGTCATCGTCCGCGTCGACGAAACAGCCTGCCGCCAGGGGAACCGTGGAAACCAAGAGCACTGCGAGCACCTTGCGCAACATGAGTTGTCCTCCTTCGTGGTGTACTGTCCGCATGCGATGCAGGGGACATCGAACACCCAAGCAGGGGGCGTACCAATCGGCGTTCTGACGCGACTCACCTGTTGTTCCGCAGACCCGGAGAGCCGTTATGCCGCGCAAAGCGAGCTCGGCGCCGGACTTCCGGCTCACCCGAGCACGTCGGCCGACGGAGGTGGGGGGTCTGGCGAGAAGGCAAATCGCCACAGCGGAGCGGGCCTTGGCGGCGCTCGGCGCCGCCGGCGCCGGGATTTCCGGCGCGGCGCGCCGGGCGTGCGCGCTGGGCCAAAGTGTCACACCCGGCTCGACCGTGAGCGACGGACCTCCGTCCAGGCGAGCCCCCGGCCGCGCTGGGTCTCACCGCAGCGCGGCCCCGCAGCTCACCCCTCGCCTTCGGGCTTCTGCGGCTTGGGCGGCGGCCGGTCCACGGCGTAGCGCCGCAGATCCAGCGTGCAGGGCGCGTCGCCGTGGGCGAACGCCTGCTTCGCTGTCACCGGCCAGGGCGTCGGCCCCTCGATCGTGAACCGCTGCGCGCGCCGCGCCGCCGCCTCGAACCGCGTGAGCGGCGCGGCGTCGAAGGCGCGGCCCTCGGGGTGCCACACGTGGTAGGCGCACGCGCCGATCGAGCGCTTGCCCCACGTGTCCAGGATGTCGATGTGGACGGGGTGGTGGATGCCGAGGTGCGCGTGCAGGCTGTGCGGCGGCGCCCAGGCGCGGAACCGCACGCCGCCCACGTGCTCGCCCGCCGTGCCCGTCGGCCGGAGCGGCAGCACATGGCCGTTCACGAGCACCGTGTGGCGCTCCGGCGTGAGCCCCTGCACGCGCACCTCGATGCGCTCCATCGACGAGTCCACGTAGCGCGACGTGCCCGTCGTCGTCAGCTCCTCGCCGAGCACGTGCCACGGCTCGATCGCGTTGCGCACCTCCAGCACCACGTCGCCGGCGTGCAGCGTGCCCACCACCGGGCAGCGCAGCTCGATGAACGGCCGGTACGCGTCCGCGGGCAGGGCGAGCCCGCGCTGCTTTAGGTGATCCAGCACGTCCTCGAAGTCGCGCCACAGGTAGTACGGCAAGAGGAAGCGGTCGTGCAGCGCCTGTCCCCAGCGCACGAGCCGGCCCGAGTACGGCTCCTCGGCGAACGAGGCGAGCAGCGTGCGGACGAGGAGCGCCTGGGCGACCGCCATCCGGAAGTGCGGCGGCATCTCGAAGGCGCGCAGCTCGATGAGCCCCTGCCGGCCGTGCGCCGTCTGCGGATCGAACAGCTTGTCGATGCTCACCTCGGCGCGGTGCGTGTTGCCCGTCATGTCCACGAGCAGGTGGCGGAACAGGAGGTCCGAGAGCCACGCAGGCTCGTTCTGCCGGCGCTCGAACGCGCGCGAGAGCGCGATCTCCAGCTCGTAGAGGTTCTCGTGGCGCGCCTCGTCGACGCGCGGCGCCTGCGACGTCGGGCCGACGAAGAGGCCGGCGAACATGTACGAGAGCGACGGGTGGTGCTGGTTGAACGTGAGCAGGCTGGCCAGCAGATCCGGCCGGCGCAGGAAGGGGCTCGAGAGCGGCGTCGGGCCGCCGAACGTGAGGTGATGGCCGCCCCCGCTCCCCGCCATGCGCCCGTCGACCAGGTATTTCTCGCAGTGCAGGCCGCTGTGGAGCGACGCGTCGAACACCGTCTCGAGGAGCGACGCGTACGCGCGCACCCCGTCGGAGGGCGGCAGGTTCACCTCGAGCACGCCCGGGTCCGGCGTCACAGAGAAGCGGAGCACGTTCGCGCCGGGAGGGGGCGGGTACCCCTCGAGCAGCACGTCGATGCCCGTCTCCTGCCGGGTCGCGTCGATCGCGGCGACGAGGTCGAAGAAGTCGCCCGGCGAGAGGAGCGGCGGAAGGAAGACGTGGACGAGGCCGTCGCGCGTCTCGACGCAGAGCGCCGTGCGCACGCCGTAGCCCGATCGCCCCGCGGCGGGGGCGGCGCGCTGGGCGTGATGCGCGGCGCGCTCGCCGTCGTGGGCGTGCCGCTGGGCCGCGCGCGCGCGCGCCGTCTCGGCGTGCTCCGGGTCGCCGTCGCCGTCCAGCAGCTCGACGCGGCGCTGCTTCTCGTCCTCCTCGTCGAGCTCGAGATCGCCGCGCCGCGGGTCCTGCGGCGACACGAGCTCCTCGATCGGCGGCGGCGGGGCCACCGCGACGAGCGAGCGGAGCGGGAGGCGCAGGCCGATGGAGCTGTCGCCCGGGAGCAGGAAGAGGTGCCCGCGCCGGAAGCCCCAGCGCTCGCTGATCCACGACCCCCACTGGCGCGCGAGGGGCAGGACGAAGCCGACCTCTCGCCCGAGGCCGCGATCGAGGACCCGCGCGAGGCGCCGCCGCTCCTCCGGGTCGTCGAGGTTCGCCTTGAGCGGGTCGACGTCGGTGGGCAGGCTCGCCTCGTCCTGGAGGTGGCGCCAGGGGTCCTCGAGGGCCGGCATCAGGAAGTCGGCCAGCCCGAGCCGCGACGCGAGCGCGTCGGCGAACTTCCGCGAGAGCTCGACGCCGCGCCCGCGCGACGCGCTGGTCGCCGGATCGGCGTGGCGCGCCTGGGACATCTCGGTCCAGAGCGGGACGCCGTCGCGCCGGCCGATGATCTCGAGCGCCCAGCGGGGCAGGCTCTCGCCGGGGTAGTGCTTGCCGGCGCGGAGCAGCAGGACGCCGCCCGGCGTGATCCGGCGCCGGAGCTCGTGCGCGAGCCGGAGCCCTTGCGACCACTTCGTCGGGCCGAGCGCGCCCTCGGACCACTCGGGCGCGTCCGGGTACTCGCGCGAGTTGAACGTCGGCTCGCCGCCCATGGTCAGGGAGAGGCCCGCGGCGGCGAGCCGCTCGTCCGCGCGATCGGCCACGGACAGGAGCTCCTGCCACACGGGCTCCTCGTAGGGCGTGGTGGGGCGCGGCTCGTGGCCGAGCCGTCCGACCTTCATCTCGAAGGTCACGTCGGTCGCGCGCGTGTCGCTCGTGCCCTCGACCGGCGCCGCGAGCGCGGGCGAGGCGGTGCAGGCGAGCGGGATGTGGCCTTCGCCGCAGAGCAGGCCGCTCGTCGCGTCGAGGCCGATCCAGCCTGCGCCGGGGAGGAAGACCTCGGCCCACGCGTGCAGGTCGACGACGTCGCGGCTCACGCCGCGCGGCTGGTCGGGGATCATCCCCTCGTCCGTGAGCTGCACGAGGTAGCCGCTCACGAAGCGCGCGGCGAGCCCGCGCGACCGGAGCGCCGCGATGAGCAGCACCGCCGAGTCGCGGCAGCTGCCGCGCCCTTGCGCGAGCGTCTCCTCCGGCGTCCAGATGCCGGCCTCCTCGCGGATGACGTACTTGATGCGCCGGTTCACGGCGGTGTTCAGCGCGACGAGGAGCGACACGGTGTCGCCCTTCGAGGGCAGCCCGGCGAGGAACTCATCGAGCAGCGGGCCGCGGGCGAACGACGGGTCGGAGCTGTCGAGGAAGGGGGCCAGGTCCTGCTTGAGCTCGGCCGGATACGAGAACGGGACCTCCTTCGCGCGCTCGTCGAGGAAGGAGTCGAACGGGTTCACGGGGCGCACGCTGACCGCGAGCTCGACAAGGATGTCGAGGTGAGGAACGCGCTCGCCCGCCGGCAAGAGCACCCGCGCGACGTGGTTGCCGTACGGGTCCTGCTGCCAGCGCGCCGCGATCGGCGGGTCGATCTTCAGGCTGTACGACTCGATCTTCGCCTTCGCGTGCGTCGCGGGCCGCAGCCGGATGAGCTGCGGGCCGAGCGAGGCGGGGCGGGGATAGTTGTAACGGGTCCGGTGCTGGATGAGCAGGCGCACGGTGGTTTGTCTCCGGGGGTGGCCCTATCCAACCAGAAGTGCCCCGTTGCGTCTCGCCTTCCGTGACGCGCGTGAGGCGCGCTGCGAGATCGTTTCGAGGACGATTCGGCCAGGGATCGACCGCGTGGCGGCGCGTGGGCGAGAGCGTGTGGCGGCGCGAGCGCGTGGCGGCGCGAGCGCGCGGCGGCGCGAGCGCGTGGCGACGCGAGCGTGACGGCGCGAGCGCGGCGCAGCGCGCGGACGCGACGACACGAGCGTCTGACGGAGAGCGCGAGGCAACGCGACCGCGCAGCAACGCGGGCGTGTGATGGAGCGACCGCACGCCAACGCGGCCTCGCGACGGCGCGAGCCGCGTGACGAAGCGACCGTGTGGCGGCACAAAAACCGCGTGTTATGGCGCCTTTAGCGCCGTTCTGTCCCCCTCGCCGCGCCGCGCCCCGACACCGGCGCCGCCCGCCCTTGCCGTCCGCGGGCGAAGCGGTGATCATCGCCCGCTGTGTCGGGTTCGGAGACGAAACAGCCCTCGCTGCCCCCGGTCGAGCCGGGGACGGTGCTCGCCGGCAAGTACCGCGTCGAGCGGGTCATCGGCCAGGGCGGCATGGGCGTGGTCGTCGAGGCCCGCCACGTCGTGCTCGACGAGCGGGTCGCCCTGAAGTTCCTGCTCCCCGAGTTCACCCTGCACCCCGAGGGCTCGGCCCGCTTCCTCCGCGAGGCGAAGGCCGGCATGAAGATCAAGAGCGAGCACGTCGCCCGTGTTTCGGACGTCGGCACGCTCGAGAACGGCGCTCCCTACATGGTCATGGAGTTCCTGATCGGGAGCGACCTGGCGCGCCTGCTGCGGGATCAAGGCGTGCTCGGCGTCGAGGACGCGATCGATTACATCGCGCAGGGCAGCGAGGCGATCGTCGAGGCCCACGGGCTCGGCATCGTCCACCGCGATCTCAAGCCGGCGAACCTGTTCCTGACGGCGCGCGTCGACGGCTCGCCGCTCGTCAAGGTGCTCGACTTCGGCATCTCCAAGATGGCGACCGGCGCGGTCGACGTCCTGACGGGCACGGACGCGGCGCTGGGCTCGGCCCTGTACATGTCGCCGGAGCAGATGCGGCAGACGCGCTCGGTGGATCACCGGACCGACATCTATGCGCTCGGCGTCTCGCTCTACGAGCTGCTCGCCGGCAGGCAGCCGTACTACGCGGAGACGCTGCCGCAGCTCTGCGCGGAGGTGCTGACGGGCACGCCGACGCCGCTGCGGGAGATCCGCCCCGACGTGCCCGCCGCGCTCGCGGCCGTGCTGGAGAAGGCGTACGCCCGCGAGCGCGAGCACCGGCACGCGTCGGTCGCCGAGCTCATCGTGTCGCTCGCGCCGTTCGCGCCCGCGCGCACGTACACGACCCTGGCCCGGATCGCGCGCATGGGCGGCCTGTCGCTGCACGCCGCGATCCCCGGCGGGCAGCGCGCGTCGCAGCCGTCGTTCCCCGCCGTGGACTCGAGGCTCCCTGGGCCGGCCGCTCGCGAGCCGTCGTGGCCGGAGCTCGCCTCGCATCCGGCCGGGCAGCGCGACACAGCGCAGCCGCGCCCGCCGACGCCGCTCCCGCACGGGACGCCGTTCTCGCAGGCGCCGTCGCCCATCGCCCACGCCTCGACGCCTTACCCGCACCCGTCGTCGCCGTTTTCGCACCCCCCGTCGCCGGGCAACGGCGCCTTCGGGCCTCGCCCTGCCGAGGACGGCAGGCCGAGCCCGATCCCGCCGAACGGCTTCCCGGCGCCCACGCCGCAGCAGCAGATCGTCCCCGGTCCGTACAGCGCGCCGATGAGCTCGCGCGCCGCGGCGACCTTCGCCTCGTCGACCCACCTCGGGATCTCGTCGGACGGGCGCCGGATCCCTGGGCTATCGGTCTCCCCTTCCGCGATCCTCGCGATCGCGCTGATCTCCGCGACCCTCCTCCTGGGCCTCATCGTCGGCAGCGTCTACGTGCTCCGCCGGGGCGGCGCCGACGGGACGGAGGGCACGGCGGCGGCCCCCACGGTCGCCGTGAGCGCGGCGGAGACCGCCGCGCCGGCGCCGGCGCCGACCCCCGAGCGGCCCGCGCCTGCCGCCGCGACGACGACGCCGGACGGGCCGACGATCCGACCGACAGGGGCCGCAGCCGACGCAGCGACGACGGCCGACGCAACGGCGGCGAGCGCCTCCGCTGCCGCGAGCGCCCCCGCGTCGAACGCCGCCGCGGCCGCGAGCTCCCCCGCGGCGTCGCCGAGGACGGCGCCCACCGCCGCTCGGGGAGGCGCGCCCGCGGGGCGCACAGCGCCCGCCGCTCGCCCGTCGCAAGCTGCGACGACGCAGCGCCCTCCCAAGGGCATCGACCTGAACGACCCGCACTGAGCTCACAGCCATGATCCCCTCGACAGTCCATGCCCCCCGCGCGATCCGTCGCGCCCGCCTCGCCCTCGCCGCGGTTTTGCTCGGCTCGGCCGCCCTCCTCGCGCCCTCGAGCGCCGCCGCGCAGGCCGCGAGCGGCGATCCGACGCTCGCCCAGACGTTGTTCGAGGAGGGGCGCCGCCTGATGGAGGCGAAGTCGTACGCGCAGGCGTGCCCCAAGCTGGCCGAGAGCCAGCGCCTGCGGCCCGGCACGGGGACGCTGCTCAACCTGGCCCTGTGCAACGAGGGGCTCGGCAGGACGGCGACGGCGTGGGGGCAGTTCAAGGAGGCGCTCTTCGCCTCGAAGAAGGAGGGCAACGCCGCGCGCGAGGCGTTCGCGCAGGAGCACATCGACGCGCTGGAGCCGAGGCTCTCGAAGATCCAGCTCAACGCGGAGAACACGCCCGGCCTGCTGGTCCGCGTCGACGGCGGCGACATCCCCGCGGCCGCGCTCGGCACGCCGATCCCGATCGATCCTGGGGCGCACGAGGTCGAGGCGACGGCGAGCGGCTACACGGTCTGGTCGACGACCGTCCAGGTCGGCGAGAGCGCCGCTCTGAAGGCGATCGCCATCCCGAAGCTCCTGCCGGTGGCGGCCACGAGCAAGCCCGCCGGGCCGCAGGCTCCGCCGGTCAGCGGCGGCGCCGGCGGCCGGAGCGGCGGGAGCAGCCTGCAGACCGCGGGCTTCGTGATCGGGGGCGCCGGCGCGGCGGTGCTCGGCGTCGGCGCCGTGTTCGGCATCCTCGCCGCGGGGCAGGCGAGCGACGCGGAAAAGGACGAAGCGCTCTGTCCGGAGAAGCTGTGTACGCCGGAAGGTCGCAAGGAGATCGACGCGGCGGAGACCAAGGCGCTCGTGTCCACGATCGGCGTCGGCGTCGGCGTCGCCGCGCTCGCCGCGGGGGCGGTCCTCGTGCTGACCTCGGGCCCATCGAGGGCGGAAGGCGCGAGCGCCGCGGCGGCACGGCACGGCTCGCCGGCGCGGGTGCACGCGCGCATCGTGCCGCTCATCGGCCCGGAGGGCGGCGGGGTCGGGGTGCTGGGCGCGTTCTAGCGCCGGGGCGCGGCGGACGCGGATCGGCCGGGGACCGAAGAGCCGGCGGGCCGAGGGCGGAGGCGCCGGGCCCGGGGGCCGAGGCAGAGAGGTCAGGCCCGGGGGCCGAGGGTGGAGACGTCAGGCCCGGGCCCGGTGACGGTCACTTACGCGCCAATCAGGGGGTGTCCTCACGTGACATCCGCGCCGGCGAGCGCTCGCTTTGTGTCGATGGATGACGCCGGCCCGCTAGCAAAGACCTCCGCTGCCTCCCGGCTCCGCAGCTGCAAGCGCGACGTGCTCGATCGCTGGACGCGCCGGGTGCTCGACGATCCCAGGGCGCCGACGCCGCTGCGGGGCGAGCGCCCGGTGCTCGTCGACGCGGTGCCGGCGCTGCTCGAGCACCTCATCGAGGCGCTCGCTGCGAGCCGGCTCGCCGGCGAGGACGCGGCGCTCCGCGGCGCTTATGAGCGCGTCGAGGACCACGCGCGCCGCTGCGTCACGCGGGGCCGCTGCATCGCGGCGGCGCTGCGGGAGCTATCGCACCTCCGGGCTGCGCTGATCGAGGAGTGCGTCGCCCAGGGCATCGCGCTCGGGGTGGGGGAAGCGCAGGTCCTCCACGCGGTGGTGGACGCGAGCATGTGGACGAGCGCCCTCGAGATCGAGCGGGCGACGCGCGCCGCGCTCGAGGACAGCGGCGCGCGCCTGCGGCTCGCGACGCAGGCGGGCGGCGTCGGCATCTGGGATTACGACACGGTGACCGGCCAGCTGCGCTGGGACGACCGCTGCCGGGAGGTGTGCGGGCTGGAGCCGGCGTCGGACGTCGATTACGAGCTCTTCCTTTCGGCGATCCACCCCGACGATCGCGCGCGCGTGCAGGAGGCCGTGCGGCGCTCGCAGGCCCCGGAGAGCGGCGGCGAGTACAACATCGAGTACCGCCTCGTGGGGCTCCGCGACCGGATCGAGCGCTGGGTCTGCGTGCAGGGGCGCACCTTCTTCGACGCGACCGGGCGCAGCGTCCGGATGATCGGCACGGCGATCGACATCTCCGATCGCAAGCGGGCGGAGGCTGCGAGGCTGGACGATCTCGCGTTTCGCGATCGATTCCTGGCAGCGCTCAGCCATTACCTGCGCACGCCGCTCACGGCGGTCACGCTGGCGTCGAGCACGCTGGTGCGCCACGGCAACCTGACGCCGCGCCAGGCGACGAGCGTCGAGGGCATCGCGGCGAGCGCGCACCGCATGGCGCGGACGATCGAGGACCTGCTCGATCTGACCAGGAGCTGCTTCGGCGACAGCATCCCGATCGCGCGGAGGCCGGGGAACCTCCATGTCCTCTGCAAGGGGGCAATCGACGAGCTCCGGGCGACGCACGCGGGGGTGCCGATCCGGCTCGATCTGCGGGGGAGCGGCGCGGGGCTGTGGGATCCCGAGCGGATCGCCCAGATGGTGACGAACCTCGTGCAGAACGCGGTCGACCACGCCGAGCCCGGGAGCGCCGTGCGGGTGGCGATCCGGCCGCGCGGGGGAGACGTGCTGATCGAGGTGCACAACAAGGGCCCGGAGATCGCGCCGGAGCGGCTCGGGACGCTGTTCGAGCCCTGGCAGCAGGCGTCGCCCGCGGAGGGGCGAGCGAGCGCGGGGCGGGGGCTGGGGCTCGGGCTGTTCATCGCGCATCAGATCGCGCGGGCGCACGGCGGGGCGATCGAGGTGGCGAGCCATGTGGAGCGAGGGACGACGTTCACGGCGCGGCTGCCGCGGAGGGGGGCGGCGAAGGGCTGAGGGGCGGGGGCGAGGCGCGCATAGAATTGC
The DNA here is from genome assembly GCF_051525235.1 of Sorangium sp. So ce124. Lineage (NCBI taxonomy): Bacteria > Pseudomonadati > Myxococcota > Polyangiales > Polyangiaceae > Sorangium > Sorangium sp. So ce124. Next base: position 433,481 of record NZ_CP150312.1, on the reverse strand, counting down.
GTGGCGTGAGGTGGCCACAGTGATGCCGCCCTACGGATCAAGTTTGCTCTTCCAGCCGGGCGAGCCGTCCGTCGTCGAGCAGCACCCAGGGGGCGGAAGCCGAGTACGCCTCGGTCCCGGCAATGGGCAGGCTTGGCGCATCCGTGAGCTTGTCGAGTCCCTTGTCCCGTAGCCGCATCCCACGTTCGGTGAGGCGATACACCTCCGAGAGCATGGGGTAGCCAGCATTGGGCGGCTTTGGACCAGGCGCGCGATCCACGGCCGCGCTCGAATCGTGGTCTGCCCAGTGCTCCAGCCGACGTGGCAGAAACAGATCGCCTGTACAGAAAAGGAGATGCCACATGTCTACCAGCGTCTCCGACTTCTGCGCGGCCACGCCCGCCGGAGTCTGCCACTCAGTCGACAGCCGAGAGAGAATGATCTCGTCGAATCGACTCAGGCGCAGGTCTCCCTCCGCAGTCCTTCTTGGAAAGAAGCAGGAGAGGAACGCCCACAGGGGAGCAAGCTCCGGAAAGCCTTCGACGCCAGCCCTGCAGCTCGCTGCGAACGACAAGGGGTTCTCGTCGACGTAGCTGTCCCAGAGGCGAATGGCATGTTCGAGGCGTTCCCCCGACCAGGACTGCGCCTTGCCAAGGCGGTCCAGGAGGGCCTCGTCCGCATGATCGGACACGGACTCGGAGCAGGTAAACGGACGAGCCAACATTTCACGGCTCGCTGCTCTCGACGGTGGAACGGGCTCAAAATCGAGAACGAAGATGTCGTGATGCGCGAACCCGAGATGGCGCAACCAGCCGCAAGTCCTCCAGAGGTTCACCCGCTCGTGAAGGCTCGCCGATACCCACAAGGCGATGGGGGGCTCCCAGTGGACATCCGACGAATAGAGCTTGTCCCATTCTGCGGTCGAATTCCACCACTCACAACGCGCCCGCGCATGTTCCAGAGCGTCCCGACGGCTCGGACCGATGACAAGACGGTCGGACGCGCGCACCACATGGGTCGCGCCAAGCTGCAACAGCCGCTCGGTGGTGAGCCCATCGAAAGCAACATGGGTAGCCCCGCCAAGTTCAACGATGGTCGCCATGCTCAACAGAGTCCACGCTTGCAGCGGTGTCTAAAGTTGTAATCATGGCCTTTCACTGCGGAGCGAGGGACGACGTTCACGGCGCGCCTGCCGCGGCGGGCGGCGGGGGCGAGGCGCTAAGGGGCGGCGAGGGCGGCGGTGCAGTGCGCTCTTGCGAGAGGGCTTCCAGGCGGAAACCAGTCATGACATGCAGCAGAAGGTGGAGGGCGCGCTCGCCTCGAGCTCGCCCACGGGCTCGCCCCCGTGCGGCGCGCACGCGCCCGGCTCGACATCCGCGATCACGGCCGACTTGCTGCCCAGGGCGACGCCGGGAGGCGTTACGACGCAGAACGGGACGCTGGAGCTGACGAGGCTCGACGCGAGCAGGTCCGTGCAGGCGGCGTCGCGGTACACGGAAGCCATGAGGGTGCACGAGGCGCCGGTCGGATCGCCGCAGCCGCAGGGGGTGCACTCGCGGCCATCGATCACGTCCTCGAAGAAGACATGCCTGACGGCGTACCCCTCCGGACAGCTGGCGTCGTCGCCCTCGTGGTAGACGCAGGTCAGGAAGCCCGACGGCGCCGCTGGCACGCATGTCGTCGCGTCCTCGCACGCGGTGTACGCGCCGGCGAGGCACGCCCTGGCCCGCGTCGCCCACGGATCGAGCCTGGGGACAGGCGGCGGCGTGTCGAGGCGCGGCGTGCATGCGCCGGTCATGACCGAGGGCGCCGCGATCGTGAGCGACTGCACGCAGGGCTCGCCGTTGCAGAGCTGATCTTCAGGGATCGGGTTCGCCGCGGTGCACGCGCCGTCCCAGCCGTCGGGCGCGGCGAAGGAGGTCATCACGGTGCCCGGCCCGTCGCCGGGGCACGCGGACGAGGATGCGGCCCAGCCGGTGGGGAGCGCGCACGAGGCTTCGGGCGGATCGCACGCGCAGACCGCGCAGTCCATCGGCGGCTGCTGGAGATCGGCGAAGCCTTCGTAGCCGAGCGTTGGCGCGTCGGCGGGGCAGTCGGGAACAGCCTCCTCCGGACCGAACCAGAGCAGCGCAGGGCCAAACCAGCCGAGCGGCGCGGGCGGGGTGCACTGGCCGGAGCACAGCGAGCTGTGCATGTCGCCGCCGGAGCCACCCTGGCCGCCGGCGCTGGTCTCGCCGCCGGCGCCGCCCTGGCCGCTAGCACCGCCCTCACCGCCCTCACCGCCGGCGCCAACCCCCGAGCAATAACCCAGTCTGATCTCTTCGGGTGTACAGGGCCCCGTGATGATGATGGGCTCCTGCTCGCAGCCAGCGATGAGCAGCAGCCCTGGAAGGACGAATCGTGCCGTGCGCATAGCTGAAACCTTACTTGAGCGCCGTTCTTCAGCGCAAGGCGAATGACGTACGACGACTTTCATGAACACCATTCCATGAAGCGAGAGGAATTTCTCTTTCCGCGCCAATCTGCCGAAGCGTTTTGCCGCGCTCACGATCGAATCACCCTCAGAAGCGCGCTTGTAAACCGATGCCGAGTGCCACGGCGAGAGCAGGCGCGCGCCAGACGGGGCGCTCGGGCTCAGGAGCGCCTGGGTGGCGAAGAATGGCGGCTCCGGCCACAGGACGAACGACATCCGCGTGTGCTCGGGCCGATAAATTTTCTGACAGAGGCCACTCGATACCCGCCCGTGCACCGAATCCACTGTGGAGATTCAGCCGTGATGTCGCGTTTAACGGAACGTTGGGAGCCGCATGGAGTATGCCGAGCTCGGCGAGGCCGCACGCGAACAGGCTGCGGCGGTCGAGACAGAAGACGACATCCGTCGTGAGGGTGGAGACCGACACGTCGACGGCTTCGACGTTTCCCGACAGCGAGGCGAGCCCGCGGACCTCCAGCGTAACGGACCACGCCGGCCAGCGTGCCCCGAAGGACAGCGCTGGCCCACCGGCAACGCCTGGTGTCATCCCGAGGCCCGTCACAGCGCCGAGGCCGGCCACCCAGGAGAGGCGACCTGCCGGAATCCGCGGCAACGCGCTGCTCCGGGGCGGCGCGCGCACCGGCGGCGCCGTGCGCGGGGGTGGTGGCGGCGCATGGGCTGGCTGCGGCGGGCAGGGCCGATCCGGCGAGCAGGGCTCCTCGGGCGGCGCGGGCGGCGAAGCGGGCTTCGCTGGCACCCCAGGTGGTGCGGCGAGCTCGGCGGCGTCGTCGAGCAGCACGGCGATGGACAGGGCCATGGCGGTGACGAGCACCTTGCAGTCATCGTAGGCGCTAAACCCGTCGAACCAGCGTCCGTGACCGTCGCCGTCGCGGAGGAACATCGAGGCGGCGAGCTTGCCGCGCCGGCGCTCGATGGACGCCGTCATCGTGAACGCAGCCTCCGCGTCATAGGGGTCGACCCCTCCCATCGCCCGGACCGTCTCCGCGCGCAGGAGCTGCTCGTCCGGGCACTCCTCGGCGCCTGGCCCACGGATGAACTCGAGCCGCACCCGGAGCGGCGTGGCCGGGGGCTCGGCCCGGACCGGCGCGACCCCGGCGGCCGAGATCGCGGCCGCGGCCATCGAGGCGAGCGCTGCGCGTGCTGCCCGCTTCCTGCGCGCGCCCTCGTCGTGAGATCTCCCGCGCATCGGCCTCGTCCGCGCGGTCACGGAAGCGTCTGCCCCGCCGCGCTGCCGGCCGGCGCTGCCTGCGCCGCCGTGGCCTTCGATCGCAGCCGCTCGCGCGTCAGTTTGAGCCGCCCCTCGGGGAACCGCTGCTCGTGGGCGGCTATGCGCTCCAGCGCGGTCGCTCTATCGCCTTGCAGCAGCGCCTGCCTGGCGGCGGCGAGCAGCTGCAGCTCGTCGGCGAGCGGCTCTCGATCCTGGTCGGAGGGAGCGTGCTGCTCCGGCGCGGCGGGTTTGCGCGGGCGGGAGACGCCCGCCCGCGCGGGCGTGGGCGCGCGAGAGGGTGGAGCTTCCTTGTCCGAGATGGCATCGGCTCGCGGCGCATCGGAGCGCGGCCTTCCCCCGGGACTCGTCGCCGGCCGCGCATCGAGGTCGACCGCACGCGAGAGGAGGAGCGGTGTCGCGATCGGGCCCAGGCGGTTGGCCCAGAGCGCCGGCGCTGGCGCGAGCGCGGCGAACAGCGCGGCGCCGCCGATGCCTGCCGTCGCCCACGCCAGCGCCGGGAGGATGAACCGGGCGAGCGCCGGGCGGACGAACCGGGCGAGCAGACGCGCGAGACGCGCGGCGCGCCCGGATCGATCTGCGAGATCCTGGGCTTCGACATCGCTCGGCAGCTCGGGACGGGCCGCGAGCGCGCTCGTCTCGACGATGGCGGAGGCGCCGGAGTGGACGGCCGGCGACGCGGCGGTAGAGCGCGAGGAGGCGAGGGAGAAGAGCGGGACCATGAGCAGGCCGGACCGGAGCGCTCGCTGCTCCTCGGGGCGCAGGCGCTTCACGGCGGCGCGGAAGTCTTCGCGCGCGAGGCGCAGCCGACTCGAAGCGGTGTTCTCGTTGAGCTCGAGGGAGCGCGCGATCTCGCGCACCGGGATCTCGACCATGTCGGCCATGATCAGGATGGCGCGCCGCTCGGGCGCGATCGTCGCCAGCAGGCGGGTCGCGATCGCGATCCGCTGGTTCGTGGCGATGCGCTGCTCGCTGCTCGGCGCGACGTCGGCGCCCTGGAAGCATGCCTCGTCTGAAAGGCCCATTGGCACCTCGAGGCGCCGATAGGTGCGCTCCAGATGGCGCCGGACCTTTCGCCAGGCGATCCCGAAGAGCCAGCTGGACTCGGCTCGCCAGCGTGGGCCGAGGCCGTGCGGGCGCGATGGCCGAGAGGGATCGCGCGGCGCCGGCCGAGGGAGCGACGCGGGGTCGTCCTGCTCCTGCTGCTCCTGGGCGGCATCCTCGGCGACCGCTGGCACGGCGGACGCGAAGTGCTGGAGAAGCGGCGAGGCGGCCGGCGGCAGGGAGGCAGAGCCGGGCGCCGAGGCGGGATAGGCGGGGTTGTACCGGGGAAGGCTGGTGTACGCGCCCAGGAGGACCTCCTGGGAGAGGTCGTCGATGTCGTCCTCGGCGACGCCGAGGTAGCGGAGCATCCCCGGGAGCACGTGGACGGCGGTCGCGTGCATGGACGTCCAGGTGCTGTGCTGGACGAGATCGGCGGGAGGGGGCGGGACGGGAGAGAGAGGGCTCATGCTTAGAATTGCGGGGGATTCTTGGGATCGTCACGGAATCGACGGGGGCTGGCGCCAAGGGGCGACATGCAGCGCTCCGGGGCCATGTCTTGTCCCTGGGGGACGGCACGGCTAGGGACGGGGAATGCGCAAGACCGTTTCGACTCGCAGCATCGTCTCGATCGCCATCACCGCATGCGTCCTCGCGACGACGGCCTGCAGCTCTGACGAAGAGTCGCCTGCTCCGGACGAGGAGGTCGTGGTCGCCATCTCCGAGGCCCGCGGCCTGGCCGAAGGCTCCACGGCGACGATCGAGGGTGTCGTGACCGTCGCGCCCGGCACATTCAATTCGGCGACCGGCGAGCAGGGCTTCGCCCTGCAGGACAACACCGGGGGCGTCTACGTCAGCCTACCCGACGCGCTCGATCTCGGCCTCGATACCCGGGTGCGTGTCACGGGGACGCTCGGGCAGGCGGCCCAGCAGACGGTGCTCAACGCCAAGGCAGCCTCGGTCACGGAGCTCGGCGAGGCCGGAGCCGTCGGCCCGAAGGACGTGACGACCGGAGCGGTCGGAGAGCCCGTCGAGGGCCTGCTGGTGAGCGTGGGCGGCCGCGTGACCAAGGCCGTGGAGGACGACCAGCCCTACGGCTTCAAGGTGTACATCGACGACGGCTCGGGCGAGATCCAGGTCTTCGTGCATATCGTGGACGGGCAACCCGTCATCGACACCGCGTCGCTTGCGGTCGATCAGGACATCACGGTGATCGGCCTCGCCGCGCAATACGAGACGACCTACGAGGTCGCGCCGCGCTTGGCAGGAGATCTCGTGGCGCAATGAGCGAGCCGGGCGGCGCGCCAACCCGACCCTGCGCCTCACCGCCTTGCCCCGCTGTGCGCCCCCGCGCAGACTTGGCCCCTATGCGCCAAGCCGCCGAGAAGCAGCGCCGCGCCATGTACGCCGACCTCGAAGCCGTTCCGTCGCACCAGGTGGCGGAGCTCGTCAGCGGCACCCTGCACGTGTTCCCTCGGCCGGCACCGCGACATGCACGGGCGTCGTCCAGGCTAGGCATCAAGCTGGGCGGACCGTTCGACCTGGGCGACGGAGGGCCCGGCGGCTGGCACATCATCGACGCGATCGAGCTGCGCTTCCCCGACCCGGACGCGCCGGGCGAGCTCGACGCGCTCGTGCCCGATCTCGCCGGCTGGCGCCGCGAACGCATGCCCGAGATGCCCGACACGGCGTACTTCGCGCTCGCCCCGGACTGGATCTGCGAGGTGCTTTCCCCTTCGACGGAGGGCGTCGACCGCGACGACAAGATGCCGATCTACGCACGCGAGGGCGTGCGGCACGCGTGGCTGGTCGACCCGATCGCCCGGACGCTGGAGGTCTACGTGCTCGGCGCGGATCGCGGCTGGGGGCCCGCCGTCGTCCACCGCGACGCCGCCCGCGTCCGCGCCGAGCCCTTCCACGCCATCGCGCTCGATCTCTCGGTCCTCTGGGCGAGGTGACCTGCAGCCGCGCTGACCTGTCCGAGCCGAGCCCGTCGCCTGTACGCACGCCGCCCGACGGACAAAGTGCCGTCCCGGCGTTCTCCCCTCTCATTTCCCTGGTTTCTTGGCGTCCTAGGCGTTTTGGCGGTTCATCTTCTTGCTGTTTGCATGCGGTTTCAACCCGATTGCAGCTCCACGGGGAGGCCGAGCCGCAGGAGAGCATCGCGGTCGGTCCACCGGCCGGGATGTCGAGGTGCCCTCCGGGCCCATCGCATCTCCTGAGTCATCCCATCACCTGCCTCCGGATCGCCGCCGGCGCAGCCCCAGCACGCCAAGGAGTGAGAGCGCTCCGAGCCACCGCGGGGGAGCCTGGCCAGGGCTCGCGACTCGGCAGCTCATCGACGTGTCGCCGCCGCCGTCCGGAGCGCCGGCGCCAGCGCCGCCGCCTCCAGCGTGGTCTCCATCGCCGCCTGAGCTTGGCTCTGGATCGCCGCCGGACGACTGCGAGGTGCTGCCAGCGCCGTCGCTGCTGCTGCCACCTTCGCCGGCGCTTCCAGCGGTGCCGCTGCCACCGGCGCCAGCGCTGCCTCCTTCACCAACGCTGCTGCCACCGGCGCCAGCGCTGCCATCGGCACCGCCGCTGCCACCGGCGCCAGCGCTGCCTCCTTCACCAACGCTGCTGCCACCGGCGCCAGCGCTGCCTCCTTCACCAACGCTGCTGCCACCGGCGCCAGCGCTGCCTCCTTCACCAACGCTGCTGCCGCCGGCGCCAGCGCTGCCTCCTTCGCCTCCGCTGCCGCAAATGTCGACGGCGCCTGCTGCGCACGCGCCCGCCTGGCAAATGTCGCCATCGGTGCACGCATCCCGATCGTCACAGGCGGTGCCCGTGAGCGGCGCACAGCGACCGTCCTCGGAGGCGCCGGCGACCACCACGCAAGCATCGCAAGGGCCGGCGTCACAGGCGGCATCGCAGCAGACCCCATCCACGCAGAAGCCGCTGTCGCAGGAGGCGCCATCGTCGCACGGCGCGCCGAGCGGAGACGTGGAAAGCACGTAGAGCTCCGCGTTGGTCGTCGAGACGAGCCCGGGGATGACGACGATGTCGACGACGTCGCCGCCGGCGATCAACACCGCGCCGTCGAGGAGCTGCGTGGCCGTGTGGCCAGCCCGGGGGAGCCTCATCGGCGCGGCCGGGGTCCAGCGCTGGGCGACCGGATCGAACATCCACACGGCACCAGAATACTTGTAGTAAACAGGGCAGTCCCACGGATGAGAAGTACCGATACACGCCTCGGAGTTGGTCTCGGGCGTGTAGCCGCCCGTGAACAATGCGCGGCCGTCCCGCAGCGCCGTGAGCGCCGGCGACACGAGCCCGCTCGCGGCCGGCAAGGCGAACGGCGGCATCTCGGTCTGGGTGTCCGTGACCGGGTCATAGACGCTGGAAAAGGCGTCGGGGCCATCGTGGCGCAGGATCATGAGCACCTTGCCGTCCGACAGCGACACGATGTCCTTGAAGCGGAGAGACGGCCCCAGGGTCCATGTCGCCGAGACCGGATCAAACAGCTCGGAGCGGGAGACACCATCGCTGACGAGGACCCTGCCGTCCTTCAGCGAGATCGCGCCGCGAACCGCGTTCATCGCGGTCAGCATGGGCGTGGTCGCCGACCATGTGTTGGTGGCAGGATCGTAGATCTCGGCGACGCCGCGGCTCGGAGAGGGTCCCTGCAGGACCCTCCCGCCGGCGACGAGCACACGGCCGTCTGCCAGCATGGCTGTGCCGCATGTCGAAGCGGCGCGAGCGGTGGGCATCCGGGCCGTGGAGGTCCACACATCGAGCGCGGGATTGTAGAGCTCGAACGAGACCCCCGACGCGACGAGCACACGGCCGTCCTGGAGGACCATGACGCGGGAGGCCGGCACGGAACCGGTGATCGCCCTCGGCGCGGCCGGAGCCCATGTCCCTGTCGCCGGATCGTACAGCGCCGTGCTGGTCAGGAGCGTGTCCTCGAACAACCTGAGAGGCTCGGGCTCTACGAGGATCCGCGTCGCGCCCCCGAAGACGAGGACCTTACCGCTGTGGAGCACGACGGCGTCGTGGTCGACCCGGGGCTCGGCCATCGTGGAGGTCGCGGCGTCGGCGGGCGGATCCTCGCCGGCCGGTTCGAGGAGGGGCGGATCGCGCCAGAGGCCAGCCGGCCCCCTTCCCACGTCGTCGCCCTGCGCGCAGCCGGCCAGGGCCGCGGTGAAGAGAGCGATCGCCGCTGGCCACACGGGCAAGGGCAAGCCCCCGGCCCCCGCCGCCGGGCCCCGGAAGCCAGGGCTGCTCCTGCTGCCAGGCTCGCTGTCCCGCGAGCCTCGATACGATTGAAGCGTTCGCATCCCGTAAGCTCCTGCGCCCGTTGCCGCGTCGGGCTGCAGGTCGTCGGGTGCGCCGGGGCTCGACCAAATTCATCCGTTCAATCGAGGGGGCCCTGCCAAGAGACCGGCCCGAACCCATCTCGGGATCAGCGCTTCTTGCTCGGCTCGCGCGCCGGATCGAGCTCCTGGAAGGGCAGCGGGGGCCGGGGGACGAACCGGCTCATCTCGGCGGTCCCGTGGAGGTTCCGCAGCGCGCCGGGCGCCGGCTCCGCGGGCGGAGCGGGCCACGGCGCGCTCGCGGCCTCCCGGGGCGCGCTCGCGGCCTCGTCGCGCAGGTACGACGGCCGCTCCGCCGCACGCTCGCCCTCGAACGCGCGCGCGCCGTCGATGTCCCCCTGCTGGGCCACGGGCTCGCCGAGCGACTCGATGCGCGGCGGGAACTCGCGAAGTCGCCGCTCCTGGGTCGCGAGGGCCTTCGCGAAGCGCGTCAGGATCTCCGGCTCGTCGCGGGCGAGCGCGCTGCTCATCGCCGTGCCCCAGCCGCGCGTCGCCGCGTCCCAGCGCGCCGGCTGGACGCCGAGCCGGAGCAGCACCTCGGTCGCGCGCGCCGCGGGGAAGTGGCGGCGATAGGCCATCACCTCCGCGTAGCGCTCGATCGTGAGCCCCTCGATCTGCGGTTCGCGCTGGTGCGCGCGCCCTGCCTGCCGCCCTCGCTCTGCCGCGCTCATCTCGGTTCCTCTGTCGCGGCGCCGCGCGCCTTGCGCTTCGCCAGCCGCTGCTCGCGCTCCTTCACCCATTTCGGGGTGTGGAGCGCGGGGTTCTTCAGCCACCCGCACGCCTCGCGATCGCCTCGATCGCACGCGAGCTGCGCGGTCTCGCGCGCCTTCTTCGGGTCCCTGGGCACGCCCCAGCCCTTGTCGTGGAGCAGGGCGTAATCGAGGCAGCTCGGACTGCTATCGCCATTGCATGCCTCGCGGAGACGCTCGGCGCCTTCGCGCATCCCTTCTCCCTCCCGTACCTCCTCGCCGTCGTGGGAGATGAGCCAGACTCCGAGGGTACGGCATGCATTCCTGTCGTGCCAGCCGCAGGCTCTTCGCCGGAAATCGAGCGATTTTTGGATATCGCGTCCCGTCCCCTCCCCGTTGAGATAAAGTGTACCGAGGATGTCGCAGGCAGGCGTATAGCCGAGCGCGCAGCTCCGCTCGGTGAGCACGAACGTCTTGCGCGGATCCTTCGGCACGCCGTAGCCGAATTTGTAAAACCTGGCGAGCTCGAAGCAGGAGGGCTCAGCGCCGCCTCGGCACGCGATCTCGAACAGCGCTGCTGCGGCCACGTAGTCTCTGTCGCCTTGCTCTCCCTCGTCGTACATCAGCCCGAGATCGTTACATGCGGCGATGTTGTTGCGGGTTCGGCAGAGCTCGCCGAGGACGCTCCGCGCGTTGGTGATATGCTCTTTGGCGACCAGGTTGCAAAATCGGCCCGTGTCCTCGCAGGCGGCCTTGCGTAGCGCCACCTGACGTTTGGCGAACTCGTTGACCCGCGCCCATCTCTCATGCTCCTTGATGTCGCCGAGGGCGGGGAGGTCCGCGCGGGCCCACATCTCGGCTGCATGGCCGCAGCTCCATTCGTTGCCCATGGCGCATCCTCTTGCGAGGAGCGCGGATCCCTTGGCCTGATCTTCCGGCACATGGATCGCCGTGAAATGGATCGCCCCCAGCGTACCACAGGACTTGGGATCATCGGCGTCGCAGGCGCGCTCCAGGAGCTTGATCGCGGCGGTGAACTCCTCGTCCGTGTGCGCCTCGATGCCCGGCTCGCTCCGGAAACGGAGGTCGGCCAGGCGACCGCAGGCAGGTTGATATCCGGCGTCGCAGGCTTTGGTATAGAGCGCCGCTGCGCGCGGATAGTCCCTCTCCAGCGCGCCGCCGAGGTAGAGCTGCGCGAGGCGCTCACAGCCGCTTTGCTCACCGCCGTTGCACGCCTTCTCGAGCACGGTCGCCGCCTCTTTGGGATCGGCCTGCGTCCGGATCTCCCCGACGCGGACGCAGCTCGCGAGCGCGCCGTGATTACACGCCGACGTGCACTCCTCGATCGTGGCGCTCTTCGCGCAGTCTTTCGGGCTTGCTGGCGGAGCGCTCGCCGTCGCTGCCGCCGTGGGGCGTGTCACCGCGGGCGGTGCGGACCGAAGCGGTCGGGGCGGCGGCGTTCCAGAGCAGCCGAACACGAACATGAGTCCGGTAAGCAGAGACGCTACCACCGATCTCATGCGAGCTCCACCTCACCCGGCGTCCTCGGTTCGTCGTCGATCATGCTCATCCTGAGCTCTTCGGCGTGGTCATCGTCGGTCGCGATGGGCTCGGCGTCATGCTCGCTCGCGCTCCTCGTGTCCTCGCCGTCACGGAACAGCGATGGAATCGTGATGTCGATATCGCTGTAACGGTCGTCGAAGCGCTCGCCGTTCCAGGGCACCTCGAGCTTGGGATCGCGCCCCTGCCGCGCCACGGGCGCCACGCTGTCCTTGATCGCGTTCGGCAACGGGTTGCCCTGGATCTGCTCGTTCGTCACCCCGAAGCTGAGCTCCGACCGAGCCCGGCTCCAGTAGAGCGCGCCTCCTCGGTCGTCGTTCGTGAGGATGATCTGCGCCACGTAGTCCTCACCGTAGCGGAGCCCTGGCGCGGGCGGGGGATCCTTCTTCGTCTTCTTCGCTTGCTCCTTGTCGAACCTCATGCGGCGGATGACGGACACGTCGCGTGCCATCTCCGAGAGCTTCCGGCTCCGTGCGCCCTTGGTCCACATCATCCTCGCGAGCTCCATGCGCGGGATGTAGATGATCCACCAGGGCTGGAGGCTGGTGAACCCGGGGGTGTTGCGCAGGGACCATGCGCACTTGCTCACCCAGAAATTCTGCCCATCGTCATCGTACATCCGCATGAGCTTGCTGACGAACAGCACATGCCGATCGCTGAGCTCGGGCCCAGGGCGGCGCTCCGCGATCACGAGGCGCATGAGGCTGATGGGCCGCGCGCGGCGGATGTGGTCGGCCATGGTGTCGAGCGCCACGGGGGCCCTCGGCAGCACGCCCATCCCGCAGAAAACGTTGCCTGGCGGGGCCGCGGTGAGGGAGATGCCATCGTAGATCCCCTCCTTGCCGAGCGGGTCCATCACGGTGTCCCCTACGTGCCTGTCGAGCGGGTGGCCGTTGCTGGTGTCGAACTTCTGGATCCGCTTCTTGTCCTTGCTCACGCGGAGCACGAAGAAGATGTGAGATCCCTTGCGCTGTCCGGTCGCGGGGAGGGGCACGCCGACGAGCATGTTCGCGGCGTCTGACTCCGACGTCGGTGTCGAGGGAGTAAAGTTCAGCTCCTCCACCTTCGTGAGCTGTTCCGTCGGATCATCGACTTGCCGCTTCGGCGTCCCGTACTGCGACTTGCGCTCGGTGATGTCGTTCAGCGTCCTTTCTCTGAATTGGGCCTTGATCGCGGGCGCGCCATGCGCATCGGTCTCGATCCACCCGATGGGAACGAAGCCGGTCACCATCTTGTTGTCCCCGAAGGGGTTATAGCAGTAGATCGTCCCGGGGCCGATCGGCGGCGTCTTCTCCAGGCCAGCAGCGACGTCGAGCGTCGCCTCCTTGGTCGGATACCACTTGCCGCCCGCGAACTGCCCGGCGTCGAAGATGGGGCGTCCGGGGTTCTGGCCCGCCGCCCAGCCGGCGCCATTCAGGTGCTGCTCGAGCGTGAAGCCCCGCATGATCGTTCCGTACGTGGCATTGTGCTCACACGCGCAGCAGATCGAGATGGCCGGGTCGTCGTTGTCCTCCATCGCCGACTCGATCCTGCGACCGTCCTTCTCGATCTGCTTCTCGAAGATCTGAACCTCGAGCCAGGTCGCCGGCGCGGTCGCCTTCTTGCGCACGCCCCACACCTTCTGGCTCATGTAGTCGATCGACGTCTTCTGCATCCGCGAGAAGATGAACGAGTCCCACTTCGAATCCCCGAAGTAGCATTGCCCCGGCCCCCCGTACCGCTGGCCGAACATCGCCTCGCTGAGCGCCTTGGCCCAGGCCTCCTCGGCGGGGTCGTCGACCCACTCGTCCTCGCCGTCCGTGCCCGGCGGGCCGGCCCACGCGTCGTCGAGAGGGGCGTGGATCCGCGCGTCGATGTGGGCGAGGATCTGCTCGATGCTCGTCGCGTCGGTGAGATCCAGCTCGTGCGCCGGGAACTCCGGCGCGCCCGTGGTCCCGTCGGGGTAGTCGACGGGCGTCATGTTGAGGCACGTCGTGAGCCGCGGCGGCTCGGCCTCGAACGCGGCTGGCGGCGAGGCGTGGCCAGGGCCGCCTGCGGGGACCTTGACTCCCATCGGTGCGCTCGGAGCAGGCATCGTCTCTTCTCTCCCTTGGCGTCGCGTCAGCTCCCGTGCCGCTCGACGATCGACCCGGCGGTCGCCCCGTCGAGCTCCCCCGTCGGCTCCAGCGCGTGGTCGCTCTGGAACCTCCGCAGCGAGGCGCGCGTCTCGTCGTCGATCTCCCCCTTGCCCGCGCCCCGGTAATAACCGAGGTTCTTGAGCCGGATCTGCGCTCCGGCGATCGACGTCGGCGCCGGCAGGTCCTCGATCTGGATCGAGTAGCGCCGCACCTGCCCCGTGGGGAACTCGCCGAGCCACAGCGTGATCTCCGCCGTCCTCGCCGCCTCCGGCACGTCCGCCTCGATGGATCCGTCACGGCCCGTCTCGCCGTCGAGCTTCAGGCCCTCGCACACCATCTTGAACCGCTTGCCGGCGTAGGGCTCGAACCGCTCGTCGGTCAGCCGGAGGCTGAACCTCTTCGTCCCCGGCGGCGCCTCGCCGTCCTCCGGCGGCTCGGGCGCGCCCTCGTCGCAGTTGAGGAGCACCTGCTCGCCCTTCACGCTCGCCTTCTTGCCGAGCTCGATCGAGGCCTCCTCGCCGTAGATCTTGACGACCTTCGACACGATCTCCGCGTCGCTCGCGAGCCGCACCGCCGGGCCCGGGCCCGACAGCGACGCGCGCTCCGAGCCCACGATCTCGATCGACCTCGCCCGGATGACGACGCCCTTCGGCGTGACCTCGATCGAGCTCTGGCCCGACTCGAGCACGATCGAGTCCTCGGCGCGGACGCGGATCACGCTGCCCGAGGAGAGCAGGTACTTGCGCGACACCGAGACCTCGGCCTGACCGTCGTCGCGGCCCTCGCCCACGAGCAGCGTGTGCTCGGCGTCGACGCGGAGCACGTGCGGGCCGCCCACCACGGTCGTCGAGCCGCCGTGGAGCGTGGCCGTGTCCGTGCCGTGCACCTCGACGCTCCGGTTCTGGAGGATCTCCTCCGCGACGCTGCCGGTGGTGCGGCCGCGCGCGTCGCCGCCGCAGCTCCTCGACGCGCCGCCCTCGACGACCTCGACGAGCGCCCCCGTGACGTGATCGTCGCGGTCGCCCTCGACGCGGATGACCTGCTTCCCCGCGACGTTGAGGGTCTTGTCGCGGCCGACGGTCTCCGTGGCGTCGTTCTCGATCGAGGCGTCGAGATCGCGCTGGGCGCGGATCACCACCTGCTCGCCGCCGGCCCGATCCTCGAAGGCGATCTCGTTGTATCCGCCGCCGCCCGGCGTCGACTGCGTGCGGATGCCGCTCCGCGAGCGCGAGCGCGGCAGCGGGTGCGTCGGCGCGTGGAGGCCGTTGTGGAGCGCGCCCACGACGACGGGGCGGTCGAGATCGCCGCCGAGGAAGCCGACGAGGACCTCCATCCCCACGCGAGGCACGAACTGGAAGCCCCAGCCCGCGCCCGCCCACGGCGTCGCGACGCGGAGCCAGCACGAGCTCCTGTCGTCGCGCGCGCCGTCGAGGTCCCAGTGGAACTGCACCTTCACGCGGCCGAGCGCGTCGGTGTGGATCTCCTCGCCGGGCGGGCCGACGACGGTCGCGGTCTCGAGCGCCTGCCGCACCGACGCGCGGGGCGCGGGCGGCCTCACCGGCACGGCCTCGGGCGCGCAGCGGAAGCGCGCCTCGTAGCTCGGCCCGTCGCTGCCCGAGAGGTGCGCGTTGTGGCCCTCGTGCTCGACCCGGGTCAGCACGTAGCGCCCGTTGAGCGCGGCGACGTCGTGGCCCTCCAGCGAGAACCTGTGCCCCGGCGCGAGCCGCCGGCACCACGACGCGCCCTCGCCGAGATCCGCGCGCGCCCGGGCCTGCTCCAGCACGATCTGCGCCCGCTCGGCGCCGGCGTCGATCCTCTCGTCGTGATCGTGGTGATCGTACGTCGTGCGCGCCCGGATCGCCTCCCCTCGGGTCGCGCCGAGATCGAGCGCCGGCCGCGCGAAGTCGAAGCCCTTCACCCGCGCGCCGCGGGGCGCCTTGGCCTGCCTCCGCACGAACCGCGTCACGTGCCGCTCCTCGGGAGCGAGCGCGGCGGCGCCGGTCGCCTGGCGGTAGGCGAGCGTGGGATCGCCGGCGATCTGCGCATAGGCCCCGGGGGAATCGGCGAAGACGATCACCTCGGGCGCCGCCGGATCGCCGCCCTCGGGCGGCTCGAACCAGAAGAAGACGCCGTCCTCCGCGCAGAGCCTGGCGATGAAGGCGAGATCGCTCTCCTGGTGCTGGACGCAGTAGACGCGCGGGGGCCGGGGCGCGGCGAGGGAGAAGCGGTGGGGCAGCCCCGCCTCGGTGAGCACGGCGCCGAGGACGCCCGAGAGGGGTTGTTCCTGGAAGATCCGGCTCTGCCGCCCCTCGCCGAGGAGGGCGAGCCGCGGCTCGATGCGCACGCGGACGACGGCGCGCCCGTCGCCGTCGGCGCCCTCGACGCTCACCCGGGTGACGACGCCGGTCACCGCGCGCGCCTCGGTCGCCGAGGTGGGCACGCGAAGGGACGCGGGCCGCTCCATCAGCGCCGCGGCGAGGGTCGCCTCATCGATCGCCCAGGCGTCGAGCCGCGCGGTGACATCGAAGGAGAAGCAGCGAGAGAGCCTCTCGATCCCTCGAAAGCGCACGACCTCCAGATCGGGTGTCCCGGGCGCGTCGACGCGGAGCTGGAAGAGGGCGGAGGGCGAGGGCGCCTGCACAGGAGCGGATGGTCGGCGGCCGGCTGAGCGGCGTCAACGCCGGTGGAGCGTCGGCGCGCGCCCTCGATCGCCGCGGCGTGGAGATCTGGGCCTGGCAGGACGTTCACGGTTCGGCTTCGCTACGGTTCGAGAGTCGCAACACAGCCATGGCGCGCGTCGCCGTCGGCTCACTCGTGCCCCGTGGGCGCGAAATCAAGGCTGAGATTACCTACCCCCTGGTCGAGCCTGCACACGCCGCGCCGGGCGTCGGGCTCCGCGCGCCTCCCTTGAGCGACCGCGCCGTCAGAGCAGAGGCTGCAACGCCGCGTACCACTGCTCGCCCAGCAGCACGTAGCCCTGGAGGTTGGGGTGCCACTGATCTTCGAGCAACGTGGTCTTGTTCGGATTGAAGGGCGTGTACATGTCGACGGAGATGATGTGTCGGCCTGCGTCCGCGCGGGCCTTCACCACCGCCGGAATGGCGTCGTCGTAGGTCTTGATGCGCGCGCTGAGCGCGGTGTCGTCGCCCTTGCTCGCATCGCCGCGCGACGGGACGGGCGCGGCCACCACGATGAGAACACTGGGGAGCTGCTCGTAGATGCTGTCAATCAACGCGCCCAGACGTTTGGGGGCGTTGGGCATGTCGTAATTGTCGATTGCGTCGTTGGTTCCAATCATCAAGAGCACGATGTCGGGCTTGTATTGCGGCATGACGGTCGACACCAGCGTCGAGATGCCGCTCCTTCCGCCGGCGGGGGCGATCGTCCAGCCGCTGTGGCCCTCGTGGTTGTGCGGGAACGCCACGCCGCCAACGGTGTTCGGTCCGTTCGATCCCGAACCGACGAACGTGATGTTCTTGCCCGCCGCGTGCGCGAGCCGGAACAGCTCGACGCGATAGCCGCCCGGCGTGTCCCCGTTGTATCCGTCGGTGATAGAGTCGCCGAACGGCATGATCTTGCACGCCGTACCGTCGGTCGGGCAGGGCCGATAGGTCGAGCCCGCGCCGCCACCGGCGCCACCCTGCGCGCCCGAATCGCCGCCGCTGCCGCCGGCCGCCGCGCCGCCGCCATCCCCGCCACCGCCCGTTCCCGCGAGCGATCCACCGGTGCCGGCCGCAGAGGTCGTTCCGCCGGTGCCCGCAGCAGCGCCGTCCGTGCCGCCGCCGTCGCTCGTTCCGCCTGCGCCGCCGCCGGCGCCCGCTTCGCCCGCTCCGCCGGCGCCCGCTTCGCCCGCTCCGCCGGCGCCCGCGCCGCCGCCGCTGCAGCCGAGAGCGATGACGACGAGCCCGGCCATGACCGGCCAAGATGTGATCCGCTTCATGCCGGAGGATGGTAACGCCGAAGGCTACGGCGTTGTCAACTGAGCCTGGATTTCGCGCGTCCTGAGCCATTCAAAAAAGTGGCAAACTGACGCCGCAAAACGGAATGCATTGAAGAAAAGGCTCGGCGTGCGCAGCCGTTGCGTTTGTTATGACCCAACGCAAGCGCACGCCGAGCACCTCGAAGGTGCGACGGCGCATCCGCCGAAACAAGCCTAAACCGACCCCGCCTCGACGCGCCCGCGTCCGCCGTCCCGATCCGCGTGCGGTGCACCTCCGCGCGACGGAGACGACGCTCACCGGCGTGGCGGGGCTGGTCGGCTTCGGTGTCTTCCTCCGTGAGCTCGATGTCGACGCCGAGCTCCGGCGCACGTTCGGTCGACTCAAGCCGGACAGCCGTGCGCAGCAGAAAACGCCTCCGAGCTGCATTCGCGGCCTCGCGCACCGCGAAATCGTTGCTGAAGGTTGTCCTCCAGGTTCGCGGCGTACACTTCCGCCGTCTGTCCGTCCACGCCCGTCGCGCCGTCCTTGCGTGTGCGTCGGTACGCTTCGCGCAACCAGTCTAGGTCGATATGATGGGCGAGCGTCGTGAACGCCACTTCGGGCACTTCCCTCGCCAGCTTCGCTATCCGTTCGAGTTTCGTAGAGATGGCATCGGAGCTCAGCGTCCCCGTCATCTTTCTCTCCAACAGTTCCGTGTTCCGGTGCCGCTCTTTGCTCTGCGGGATCCCTTGGGTCGGTTCCCCCACTTCTTCGCTCGTACTGCGGCACTCCGACTCCCCGGCGCCCCCGCTCCGCTCTGCGTTCGCTCTGCTCGCCGGTTCCAGCTCTCGGTGGAGGCGTCGGGGCCTCCCAGGTTCCTGGGGGACCCTCCCATGCATGCCCCGCTCTTCGACCCCGCTGGGTCCCTTCGCGAGGTTTCAGCTTATCCTACATGACGTCCTCCTCGCCCAGGCTTCGCCTGGCGCACCGAAATCCACGTTCAGGAACGCGTTGGTCTCCGCGAGCGACACGCCCATCCGGTCACGCAGCGCGATCTCCAGCGCCGCGCTGTTGGCCCTCCACGCCCTCACGTTCGCCACGAAGTCCGCGCGAAAGATCACTACCCGGCCGCTCACGTCCGCTTCTTCCAGCGCCGCGAGCACCGCGTCCGCGTAGGCGGCATAGGGATCCCTCCCGTCGTCGAACGCCCTGGGAGAACGTGCACGACCTGCGTCAGGACATGAGGCCGAGCACGAAGAGCGCATCGGCCCAGAGCGGCCAGAGCGTGCGGTAGGGGTGGGTGGCCAGAACGACGCCGCCGCTCGGCAGGCGACGCACGTGGAAGGGGGCGTGCTCTTCGAGGAAGCGGACGTGGCCGCGTGTCGTGATGTCTGCTCGCCAGGCGGGCGGGCCCTCGCCCTCGGCGGCCTCGTCGATCTGGCGGAGCAGATCCATGATTTCCTGCGCCTGGGGCTCGGCAGCACGCCATGCGTCGTCAGGCACCGCGGCCGCCTCGAGCGCTTCGAGCAGCGTCGCCGGCGGCGTTGTGAGCGCCTTCAGCACGGTCTCGCGCGAGATCGAACGCGTGAGTTCGCTACCGCCTTTCATGGGCACGCGCGCGCCGCGCGGCGCGGCGTCGACCCGCGCGTGCAGCGCCTCCAGCGAAATGCCCGCGATGCGCGAGACGTTCTCCTTGTCGTGGATGCTCACCCAGGAGAGGGCGAGGTCGCGCGCGAGTTCCGCGGCGTTCGCATTGTAGGTCGCGCACATCTCGACCGGGGCGCGCCATTCCTGGTTGATCGTGCAGGCGCCGGTCGGCACACGCCCGCTCGCATCGGGTGCGCAGAGGCGAAGCAGCAGCTCCTCGATGTCACCCTGAACCATGTGGTAGGCGACCACGGCCTCGGCCTCCACGAAGCGCGGGCCATAGCTGCCCACGAGGATCTCAAAGGGGAAAAAATCCCACGTGCGTTCGCCCGCACTCAAGCGGAGCGGGCCCCAAGGATGGCGAAGCTCGCATTCGTCGGTGTAGCACTTGAGCTCGAATATCATGTCGCGTTCGGAATCGTTCAGCCTCATGCCGGAGAGGAGATGAGCGTTGTTCGTTCCTCCGAAGTGGACGCGGATCATCGCGAGCACTTCGTCCACGGAGCGCGTCTCGCACCCCTCCTCGGAGCTCATCATCAGGCTGATGAGAGCCCCCGGGCTGACGAGCGCCGACAGCGCCGCGGCGAACGCGTCGAGCCGTTCTGCGTCGTTACACCACGCATAGAACCAAGGTTCTGATTCGCTCATAGCCGGATCACCATGATGATTTTGTCGGAGTCTATCAGGGTCACTCTCTTGCGCGTGCTTAAGTTGAACAGGTAGCCGTCCCGAACGACGATGTTTTCATCGTCGAATTTCGCGCCCTGCTCCATGATGAGCTCGTACCGCGCCACGTCCCCATCCAGCCCCTTCTCCTTCAGCGCCTTCATCGCGTTCGTGAGTTGCTTGCGCACCTTGCTGACCGGGATCTTTCCGCCCTTCGCCTCGCTCACGATCAGTTGGTGCCCGCTGGATATCGACACGAAGTCGGGCGCCGCCCCCTCGCTGCCACCAGGGCTTGAGTGCTTTGGAATGCCGACCACCTCGCGCACGCCGTCATCGCCGACCCCGACGAGCGATCGACCGTCGTCCACCAGGAACTTGGCCGCCTTCTTCTCGAAGATGTCCACCTCGAACTTCGTGATCGCCCCAGTGAGCGTCTTGTACCCCCTGACGCGGTTCGTCTTCACGATCTTGGCGAAAGCCTCCTCGATCTCCGCGATCTCCCCGGCCACCCGGATCGCGGCCGGCCGCAGCCCGCTGCTGGTCTTGACCGCGCGCCACATCGGCCCGATCGCCGCGACCCCGAACCCCACCCCAGAGAAGATCCGCTCCTCGTCGCTGAGCTCTCGTCCCGACGGCAGGCAGAATGCCTTCCCGGTCACGGCCTCGCACAGGTCGAGCGTCGGCCCGACCACGGGCACGAACCCCACCCCGATGCGCGTCGTCGCGTGCACCAGCGTCTGCATCACCTCCGCGTACGCCTCGAACCCCTCAGCGACCGTCGACATCGCCCCTGCGAACGCGCTGATCGTCTGGTAGAGCTGCGTCTGCTCCAGGTCGAGCCCGCCCCCCGTCCACAGGTTGAGGTTGTCCTTCATCTGGTCCGCGAGCGCATCGAACCGTGGCTTCAGCACCGTGTCCACCTGCGCCCGCAGGTCGGCAGGCACGGGCGAGTCCTCGAACCAGTCCGACGCATCCATGAACTGCCGCACGAACCCGGTGATCCGGTTCTGCGCCTTCAGGAACGCGTTGGTCTCCGCGAGCGACACGCCCATCCGGTCGCGCAGCGCGATCTCCAGCGCCGCGCTGTTTGCCCGCCACGCCCTCACGTTCGCCACGAAGTCCGCGCGAAAGATCACCACCCGGCCGCTCACGTCCGCTTCCAGCGCCGCGAGCACCGCGTCCGCGTAGGCGGCATAGGGCTCCCTCCCGTCGTCGAACGCCCCCTCCACCTCCGCGATGTCCGGCACATCGACCCACGGCACCTCGCTCTCCCCGAGCGCGTACGCCTGCGGGTCGTCCGGGTCCCACCCCTCGGCGCGTGCGTCTTCCGTCGCCAGGTCCGCGACCTCGTCCGCCTGCGCGCCGAACTCGTCCATCAGCCGCGCGACCTCGTCCTCGAGATCACTGACGCTCTTCTTCAGGTCGTCGACGAGCTGCTCCATCGCCGCGCGCGTCTCCGGCGCGACCGCGTCCTCATACCGGTCCAGGATCGCCTCGAGGTCGGTCCGCGAGATCTCGTCCAGCGGCCGGCCGACAAGGTCCTTGAGCTCGGTGTCGAGCTGCTGGAGCAGGTCCATCTTCTCCGCGAGCAGGCCCACCGCCCGTGCGTTCGCCACGAGCGCCGCGCGCTCCTTGGCGACCTCGGCCAGCAGGATCTCGATGTCGCGGGCCAGCGCCGGGTTGATCTCCGTCAGGCTCAGGTCGACGCTCCTGTTGCCCTCGAAGCCGGCCCCATCACGGCGGATATCGAAAAGCGGCTTGTTCAGCCCGAGCGGCTCCGAGACGAGGTGCACCACCTCGTGCGAGTGGGTACACCAGTCGCCGCCGTTGACGGTGTGGACCCGGAAGTGGAAGTCGTTGCTGCCCGTGCGGAGCAGCACCGAGTCGAACTCCGCGTCGAAGATGTTGCTCTGGGAGCCATCGGCTTCGATCCGCAGCGCGTCCGGAACCGAGTACGTGGGCAGCGGCGTCTGGTTCACCTCGAAGAATGCCTCCCCCTCCCTCTCCAACTCGGCCTTCCCGCATGAGGTCGCGTCCTCGCGCTCGTTCCAGAGCAAGGTGTACGGCGTTCCCGCCCACCCCACCGACGGCGCCAGCACCGCCACCATCGTGACCAGCGCGACAACCTTTTGCAGCACAGCGGCGCGAGCGCCACGCGGCGCAACGTTCTTCTTCGACCGCCTCATGTCCCCTCCGACCCGCGCACCGCGGCGTCATACGCGATCGCGGCGCCCTTCACGTCCCCCGCGTCGAGCCTCGCCTCGACCGCGTCGAGCGCCGCCGCGGCCATCCCCTTCTCTCGCAGCTTCGCGAGCCCCGCCGCGATCTTCCGCGGCAGCCCCGTCTCGAGCTCGGCCTCCGCGGCGTCGAACCGCCCTCGGAGCTCGGCGCACCCGGCCTCCCGCCACGACGACCCCGCCGCTTCGCAGAGCGAGCGCATCTGCACCATCGCCGTTAGCTCCCCGCACCGCTCGGCCAAGAGCGGCAGCCCGAGCTCCTCGCTCACCGGCGGCGCCGCCGACAGCGCCGCGACCTGCGCGCGCGCACGCTCCCCGAACGCCTCCGACGCCTTCCGGATCCGCGCGCCCGCGACCGCCTCGCGCGCCCCCTCGTCCATCTCCAGCACACGGAGCGCCTGCCGGCGCAGCGCAATGCCGCCGAGCAGCGCCGCCGCGGTCGCGTCGCTCCGGGCGACGCGACCCTTCACGTAACCCAGCATCGCGTTCAGCGAGCGCAGCGCGCCCGACGTCATGTCCGGCAGCACCGCGCCGTGCGTCGCGAGCAGCTCCCTGTGCGGCGCCATCGCCTCATCGAAGGAGGCCGCGAAGACCTGGAGCGTCGCCGACCACCTCAGGATCTCCGCGGTGAGCTCGCCGGGCGAGCGGCTCGCCTCGCGCGCCGCCGCGAGCACCGCCTGCTCCACGCCGTCGAGGCCGTCGATGTCCGACCGCGACGCCTGCGCCGAGAGCTCCGCGTATGCCGCCGTCTCCGCCGCCTCGGTCGCGCGGTACGCGGCGAAGCGCGCCGCGACGCCCGCGTATTTCGATCGCAGCGGGGCGGCCTCGTCCCGGGCCTGGTCGAAGATCACCTGCACGGCCGCCATCGCCTGCCTGTCGGCCGCGAGCGTGGCGGCGAGCGGCTCCCTCTCGGCGCTGGCCTTCTCGATCATCGCCGCCGTGAAGTTGCCGGCCGCGTCGACCGGCGTCTCCGCGAGCAGCACCCTCTGGCGGTCCCTCGCCTCGTCGAGTAGCCGTGCGAGCTTGCCCGCGAGCGTCGCTCGCAGGGACTCGGCGTTCCTCGCGTCGTCGCGCACGTACGCGATCGCCTCGTCGATGTGGCCGAACCAGACGCCGAGCGAGGTTTCGCTCGCGACGATCTCCCCCGGCGTCTTGTTGTTCGGCCAGGTGGCCCACAGCTCGATGGGCAGAGCGCCGTCCTTCTCGGCCTGGGCCCACGCGGCGCCCGGCCCCTGATTTTCGCCCACGCAGTGCTCCTCGCCGCCCACCGCCGCCGCGCAGAAGCTCCCGAACGTGTCGTCCCCGAACTTCCACAAGCACCCGGCCCCTGCCGCGCCGAGCGCCAGGGCGGCCACAGCGACAGCAAGGATCGTCCTCCATCGCCCCGGTCTGGATCTTTCGCCCATGCTCATTGCCTCCACCCCGCGATTTTTCTCTCTCGCGCACGCTCGCCCGCACATTCTCCAGAAGCAAGCGCCCCCACCAAAGCGCTAGGACATTGCTCGGCCGTGGATCGCGCCCCGAGCGCCAGGTTGTCCGTCCTCAATGCGCGGACAGTCGCCGAACCGGAGAGGTGTGCTTGGGGGTGCGTGGCGCCACGGCCTGTGGACCGGCCGCGGGGTCGAGGCGGAGGCCGCTGAGCTCGTGACCCTCGGCGGCGAGCTCCGCGAGCGAGGTCTCGGCGTCGTGCTCCTGGGGCGCCGCGCGGCTGTCCACGTCGCCACCAGCAGGCCCGCGGGTGCCCTCGTGGAGCTCCGAGCGTGCCACCGTCGGCGCCCTGTCACACCAGGGTTCGCCTGAAGTGTCGTGATCCTATTCAGGGAAACGCTGCGTCTCGACCTGGATGCCGTCTTCAATGGGGCCGCCGCCTTTCTGCGGCGGAGAGGGCGCCGCGCGGCTCCCGAGCGACCAGCCCCGGGTGAGGCTTCAATGGGGCCGCCGCCTTTCTGCGGCGGAGAGCTGGTGAATGCGTCGAGCAAGCTCGCTTCGCGGCTGCTTCAATGGGGCCGCCGCCTTTCAGCGGCGGAGAGCGCCCCGCGGCCAGCCAGGCCTGCTCGACCTTCTCCACGCTTCAATGGGGCCGCCGCCTTTCAGCGGCGGAGAGTCGCGAACAACGCGCACCCGAACCAGTTCAACTACAAGCTTCAATGGGACCGCCGCCTTTCAGCGGCGGAGAGTCCTGCTGCACATGACCTCGTGCAACCCCAGGCCAGCTTCAATGGGGCCGCCGCCTTTCAGCGGCGGAGAGGCGCGCCGCGATGATGCTCAAGCCGGCGAGCTGCCAGCTTCAATGGGGCCGCCGCCTTTCAGCGGCGGAGAGCGCCCACCTCGCCGATCCACCCGGAGCCCGCCCTTCGCCACGCTTCAATGGGGCCGCCGCCTTTCAGCGGCGGAGAGGAGGAGGCGATGGGGCAACCGGCACGGCGGTCGCCGAGCTTCAATGGGGCCGCCGCCTTTCAACGGCGGAGAGCGCCCACTACACGACGGGGCGCAAGGTGCCGCTGCTGCTTCAATGGGGCCGCCGCCTTTCAGCGGCGGAGAGAGCTCGTACGCCTCGATGACGGCGCGCCGGGGGGTGGGGCTTCAATGGGGCCGCCGCCTTTCAGCGGCGGAGAGCCAGGGGGACCTGGGTGCGTACTACATGGTGGCCACGGAGCTTCAATGGGCCGCCGCCTTTCAGCGGCGGAGAGCGGGAGCAAGGAGCGCCCCAAGTACTACACGGCCAAGGTCGCTTCAATGGGGCCGCCGCCTTTCAGCGGCGGACAGGAGCAACAGCGCGACGACCGCGACGACCAGGGAGAAGCTTCAATGGGGCCGCCGCCTTTCAGCGGCGGAAACGCGACTCAGTCCCTCGCTCCAGATGTCTTCGCGGTGCTTCAATGGGGCCGCCACCTTTCAGCGGCGGAGAGAGACGCGCCTTGTAGGCGTCTATGATGGCAAGCGCTATGCTTCAATGGGGCCGCCGCCTTTCAGCGGCGGAGAGACCGGGCGCGCGCCTGAGCCGCTCACCTCGCAGCCGCTTCAATGGGGCCGCCGCCTTTCAGCGGCGGAGAGCTCGCGTGGGCCTGCACCGAGGGCGCGGTGGACTTGCTTCAATGGGACCGCCGCCTTTCAGCGGCGGAGAGGATCGTGGGGTGGCTGCATGAGATGACGGGGCGCCTCCTGCTTCAATGGGGCCGCCGCCTTTCAGCGGCGGAAAGTGCCGGCGCCGTCGCCCTGGGTGGCGCGCTGGCGCGGGTTGCTTCAATGGGTCCGCCGCCTTTCAGCGGCGGAAAGCTCGATTGGCCTCGGGTCCGGTGCCGCCCGAGCTGCTCGCTTCAATGGGGCCGCCTTTCAGCGGCGGAAAGTCCGGAGGTTGCCGCGGCTGCCGTGGCGACCGTTCGGCTTCAATGGGGCCGCCGCCTTTCAGCGGCGGAGAGAGCGTTTCGAACGCCGTCTAGCAAGAGCACCCCCGACGGCTTCAATGGGGCCGCCGCCTTTCAGCGGCGGAGAGTGGCATCGTTGTGGCGCTCTGGTGTTCATCAGCGAGGGCAGGCTTCAATGGGGCCGCCGCCCTTCAGCGGCGGAGAGCATCTGTGGTGATGGTCGTCATCGCACGCCTCCGGTGTGCTTCAATGGGGCCGCCGCCTTTCAGCGGCGGAGAGCCCAGTCACGCCAGAGGTGCCGCTCGTCCTGGGATTGCTTCAATGGGGCCGCCGCCTTTCAGCGGCGGAGAGCTCGGGGTCGGTGACGATCCGCACGTGGCACGTCGAGCTTCAATGGGGCCGCCGCCTTTCAGCGGCGGAGAGGGCGTCCAGCACCGCCGCGAGCGCGTAGAGGAAGCGGCTTCAATGGGGCCGCCGCCTTTCAGCGGCGGAGAGCTAGCGGTGGAACTACGATTGCTGCGGGCGCTTCTGGCTTCAATGGGGCCGCCGCCTTTCAGCGGCGGAGAGGGCTCATCGTCAGCGCCGCCCGCCGGGAGGAGGGGGAGCTTCAATGGGGCCGCCGCCTTTCAGCGGCGGAGAGGTCTGCTGCACGTTCGCCTCGTGCGCGTGCTTCAGGCTTCAATGGGGCCGCCGCCTTTCAGCGGCGGAGAGCGCAACTACCGCTGCGGCGCCGACATCGTGCAGGCCGCGCTTCAATGGGGCCGCCGCCTTTCAGCGGCGGAGAGCAGGTTTTTCCGCTTCTACCTATCTGTCACGCATCCGCTTCAATGGGGCCGCCGCCTTTCAGCGGCGGAGAGTGCTCTCCCTGCGCTTGTAATCTGCCAGCATCGAGCCGCTTCAATGGGGCCGCCGCCTTTCAGCGGCGGAGAGAAAGCTCATGTCCGCCGGCCGGTAGTAGCCGATCGCGCTTCAATGGGGCCGCCGCCTTTCAGCGGCGGAGAGGCTCCTAGCAGCGCGCTAGCTCATCTGCTAGCTCTCGGCTTCAATGGGGCCGCCGCCTTTCAGCGGCGGAGAGCCCGCAGGCGCCGGCGCACGGCGGCACGCACTAGGCCTCGCTTCAATGGGGCCGCCGCCTTTCAGCGGCGGAGAGAAACTGGAGCTCCGCGAGCCTCAGCCCGACCGCCGCCTGGCTTCAATGGGGCCGCCGCCTTTCAGCGGCGGAGAGGACTCGCTCAACTTCGACTTCGGGTGGGTGCAGCGGGCTTCAATGGGGCCGCCGCCTTTCAGCGGCGGAGAGATGGTGTCCCACGTCCCGCGGCAGCCCGGCCATGGGCTTCAATGGGGCCGCCGCCTTTCAGCGGCGGAGAGGAGTTCGCGCTTCAAGCGGTCATGTCCGGCACGGTGACGCTTCAATGGGGCCGCCGCCTTTCAGCGGCGGAGAGGGCGTACTCGACGAGGCTGTCCGGGCCCATGCCCCCCTGGCTTCAATGGGGCCGCCGCCTTTCAGCGGCGGAGAGATGTCGGCCGGCGCCTCGAGCCCCGAGACGCGCTCCTGGCTTCAATGGGGCCGCCGCCTTTCAGCGGCGGAGAGAAGCGATCGTAGGGCGGGAATCCGGTGCGCGCCTTGCTTCAATGGGGCCGCCGCCTTTCAGCGGCGGAGAGACAGCAGCGTCGTGCATGATGCGGGCCATCTCCCCGATGCTTCAATGGGGCCGCCGCCTTTCAGCGGCGGAGAGCGTGGGGCCGTCGATCTTGCTGCATGGCTCGTGGTCGTCGCTTCAATGGGGCCGCCGCCTTTCAGCGGCGGAGAGGCGCCTTCATCGGGACGATCGCGGGGATCGCCTTCTTGCTTCAATGGGGCCGCCGCCTTTCAGCGGCGGAGAGGACGCGTTGACCTCGACCTTCGGGATCGGCCCGGCGGTGCTTCAATGGGGCCGCCGCCTTTCAGCGGCGGAGAGCAGGGGACATCGGCGCTTACATGGCCTATTGGCCGCAGCTTCAATGGGGCCGCCGCCTTTCAGCGGCGGAGAGAGGCCTCCCAGGCCTACCTGGCATTTCGCGTACTTGCAAACGGGTTTGCGAGAGGTTCCCATCCCGCCCCCCGTTCCGGCTGCCGGAGACCGCTCCGCGAGCGCCCGGCCATCTTGAAATCCATCGTCTTTTCAAACACCTGGCGGCCTTGCGAGCGCCCCCCGGGCTTTTCGCGCCACGCCACCGCTCGCAGCCGGTGCTCCCGCCCTCTTCTACCACACCTCCTCCTCCCCTCGCCCAACCCTTCCGTCCTTCCGGCCGCCCTGCCGCCGCGTCCCCCGCCTTCGCGGTTCGCCGCCCCGCCTCCGGCGCCGCCGCCCCCGGCGCGCCGGGCTCATCCCCCGCCTTGCGCCACGTCATCCCCGCGTCCACCGGCTCGCCCCCCACATCGCCCGACTCATCCCCCAGCGCGCCGGCCTGGCCCCCCGCGGGGCGCTCACCTTCCGAGCTGGGGACGCCGCTCGCCGACCCAGGGCTCCCGCCCGCCGACCCGGGGCTCGCGCCCGCCGCTCCGGGGCTCGCCCGCGCCAAGCCGGGGCCCCCGTCCGCCACCCTCAGCGCCCGCCCGTCCGTGCCGGTGCTCCCGCCCGGCGAGCGCGCAGAGCACGTTACGGACGCACTCCATGCATCGACAGCCATCCATCTCCTGATTACCTCCGCACGCTGGGAGGTGAATCATGGCCAAGCTCACGATAGGTCAGAAGGCCGAACGAGTGCTCCTGTTGCTCATGGGGCTCCGCAAGAACAAGGTCGCCGCGGCGCTCGTCGCCCACGGCTTCTCCGATGACGATCTCGCCGAGGGATGGCGCCTGCTCCAGCGCGTCACCCGCACCCGCCTCGGCTTCGTCGCCACCGCCGCCGCCGCCGACACCGGTTTGATCAACGAGCTCGATGCCTGGGAAAACAAGTGGTTCCCCATCGCGTCTGCCACCCTCAAGCGCCACACCCCACAGGCGTACGCCTTCGTCTTCCGCAACCTCGCCCAGACCGAGGGCGCCGCCGTCCTCGTCTCCGTCGGCACCTTCGTCGAGCGCTGGGAGAGACTCGCCAGGTCCAAGGAAAAGGGCGGCCCCGACGCCCAGGGCGACGATGCCCGCAAGATGCTCACCAAGCGCGGCCTGACCAAGGCCGTCGTCGACGAGGCAAAAGAGCTCCTCGCCCGCGCAGGAAAGCTGGAGCCCACCGCCGAGGTCCCGCCCGCCTCCGCCGCCGACGAGGACTTCGACACGGCCGAGCAGCAGCTCTGGGACTGGTACCTGGAGTGGAGCACCATCGTCCAGACCGCCATCAAGGACCGCAGGGTCCTCCGCGAGCTCGGCTTCCGCCGCGCCAGCTCCTCCAAGGCCGCTCCGGCCAGCGAGGCCGCCGACGAGGAGACTGACGACGACAGCGACAGCGACGCCGCCGAGCCAGAGGCCGAGCCTGGCGCGTTCCTCACCGGCGCCCCCGTCGCGAAGGCCAAGCGCAAGGGGCGCTGAGCACCGCGGGCGCGTCGCGCTCGCGTCCTCTCCCCTGCCACGCCCCCTAGCCTTCATCACACGCGTGCGCCGCTTCAGTTCGGCGCGGCGCCCCGATGGCAAGCAACCTCCGCGGGAGCGGCGTCGCCCGGATCAGCGGCTCGCGCTGCTCGTCCGTCACTCGCTCAGGAAATTCTGGCCAGCTCATCGGAACGCCCGGCAAGCGCAACCGTGTACCTCCGCGCGACTCCTCACCGGTAACGCCGCGCTGCGAACAGCGCTGTCCACGGGAAGGCCTGAATCCCGTCGATAGATCGCGCACGTCTCGCTTGCCTCTCCCCTGCCGACGCTCCCATGCCGCCCCCAGCTCGACTCCGGCTACGGCGGCCTGGGGCAGCCTGAGCTTCGACAAAGCAAGAAGAGCTCGGCTGCGCCCGTCACGGCGTCAGGCAAATTCTTATGGATTACGCAAATCTGCATAGTAGGGCATCGCCCCCTTCCCATTCACCGTCGCCTCTGCAATGAAAAGTATCGTCTCATCGGCCGCGCGTAACCGGCGCTCTGCCGCATGAGCTCGCCCCGCCGTGCGCCGCGTTGGAGCTTTTCGCGTTGTTCGCCCACATTCCGCCCACGGAGGACCGATGCGCTCTCTCGATCTCAATACCCTCGCGAACGCCGTCGCCGGCGACGTCGCCGCCATCCGCACGATCACGCGCCTCGATCCCGCGGGCGGCCCTGGAGACAAGGTCTTCCCGCCGACCTACGTGAAGGAGCGCAACGCAACCACGAAGTACGCGATGGAGCAGCGGCGCATCGACGGGCGCGAGGTGAGTACAGTGCTCCTCGACTCGGTAGCTTCTCAGGCGAACCGCCTCGAGGAGGCGCTGCTCGAGGGATGGCGACGGAGAGAGCTCTCCTTCCCGGTTGTGCAGGTCGACTTCTCGAAAGCGCCGGGGCTCGATGACCTTGAGCAGATCACCGCGCTGCAGGCCCCACACCGCATCGCCGACGCGCTCCTCCGCGACAGCGTGCTGGGCGGCATCCCGTTCCGCCACACGAATGTGGGCAAGGACGTCACCGACGCGCGCCCCACACACGCGACGGCCATGTTCAAGTACTGCCCGACAGCCCTCATCTTCGGCGTGTGGGACAGCACCGGGCCCAAAGGCGGACACGGCGCCAAGTTCCAGCGCTGCCTCGTCTCAGAGATCGTCGGAATCGACGTCACGACCGGCGTCAAGACGGCCAGCCGCATCGATCCCGCCGCCATCGAGAAGAAGGCAGGACCGGTGTTCAAGCACAAGGACCCGAGTCAGGACTGGACCATCGACCCGAAGGAGGCCAAGCTCGCCAACGGCGGCAAGCCCGTCGAGTTCTCTCGCAGCGGCGGCGAGGACAAAAAGGGCTCTCCGTCGGCCATCAACCACGGCAACATCGCGCCGAGCATCGACGCGGCGGCGGGCGGCGTCACGATGAGCCACGCCGTGCAGACCACCGTGCTCTCGCTCGGTGCCCTCCGCCGCCTGCGCTTCCAGACCACCTGCTCGGGCAAGCGCATCCCCGCCGAGCAACGCGACGCGGCCGAGACAGCGGCGCGCACCGCCCTCGCCGCGCTGGCCCTCGCCGCCGTCGTCTACCAGCGCGACCAAGGTTACGATCTCCGCTCACGCTCGACTCTCGTCGCGGAAGAGCCCCTCGTCTTCGAGCTCGTCGGCCGCACCGGCGGCGAACCGGTGCGCTTCTCCCTCTCGCGGGACAAGGCCGCGGCCCTTCTCAAGGACGCCGAGCAGAGGGCGCGGAAGCTCGGCCTGGGCTGGGATCCGACGCCCGTCACGCTCACGCCGGCGCCGAAGCTCGCAAGCCTCATCCGGAAGAGCCGCGAGTTGGCAGCGAGCGGCGAGGCCGAGGACAAGGGCTGATGCTCGCGATCGAGGTCGTCCTGCTGACCGGCCGCTATGTGGCGACCGCCGCCGACGACCGCGGCCGGGCCGAGTGGCCGCCGCACCCGGCGCGGCTCTTCTCGGCCCTCGCCGCGGCCCACTTCGAGGCGCTCGATCCATCGAAAGAGGAGCGCGCCACGCTGGAGTGGCTGGAGCGGCAAGGACCGCCCGAAATCGCGGCCCCCGAAGCCGCCGCGCGGGAGGTCGTGACCGTGTTCGTGCCGGTGAACGACACGTGCGTGGTCGACTCGCTCGACGACGAAATGCTCCTCGTGCGCGAGGCACGCGTGGAGCTCGACGTGACACGGGCGGAGGGCGGAAAGTCGCTCAGCGCCGCCGAAAAGAAGCTCGGCAGGGCCGAGGCGCGCTTCCTCGAGGCTGCGCGCAAGGCGCTCGCCCCCGTCCCGGCCGGCAAGGAAGGGAAAGAGGGGCCGGCGAGGGCAGCGTCAATCCTGCCCGAGCGACGGACGCGGCAGCCGCGCACCTTCCCGTCGAGCGCGCCCGCCGAGATGAATCCCGCCGCCGCGCGCATCGTCTTCGCGTGGCCGAACGCGAGGCACTCGCCGGAGCAGCGCGCGGCGCTCGACGCGCTCGCCGCGCGCGTGACGCGGCTCGGGCACTCCTCGTCGCTCGTGTCCGTCCGCGTGCACGACGATCGCCCCGAACCGACCTGGATCCCGGACGACGCCGGCCCGGGGCGCGCCGGCGACGAAGCGGTGCTCCGCGTCGTCGGGCCGGGCCAGCTCGCGGCCTTGTGCGAGACGTTCGAGCTCCAAGCCGACACGCCCGGACGGGTCATGCCCGCCTCGTTCCAGCGCTACGTCAGGCCACGCGCGGCCGGCACCGTCGCCTCGCCGGTGACCCTCTTCGGCGACGGGTGGGTCGTCCTGCGCCGGATCGCCGGCCCGCGCCTCCCCTCGGTCCGGGCTGTCGACGTCGCCAGGACGGTGCGCAAGGCCATGATGGCGGCGTACGGCCCCGGTGCGCCCGAGATCCTCTCGGGGCACCGCGCGTCCGGCAAGCCGAGCGAGCGCCCCCACCTCGCGTACGTCCCGCTGCCGTTCGTCGGCAGCGAGCACGCCGACGGCACGATTCTCGGCGTCGCGCTGGTCCTGCCGCGGGACGCGACGCGCGACGAGCGGGTCGCCGTCTACCGCGCGCTGGACGCCTGGGAGCGGGGAGCGCGCGACGGCGACGAGGAGACGCCGCGGCTGCCGGTCCACCTGGGCAGGATAGGCAAGCTCGTCCTCGCGCGGCTCGAAGAGCAGGTGTCCCCGTCGACGCTGAGGCCCGCGACCTGGTGCGCCGAAGCCACATTCTGGGCCAGCGCCACGCCGATCGCGCTCGATCGCAACCCGGGCGATCTCGGCGCGCGAGATCCGCAGAAGGAAGCCGCCGCCTATGCCGAGGCCGAGGCAACGCTCGCCGTCGCGTGCGAGCGGATCGGGCTGCCGCGGCCGTCGCGCGTGACGGTCCTGCCAGCAGCGCCCCTCGCGGGCGCTGACAAGGTCCGGCGGTTCCCGCCGTTCCTTGCAGGCAAGCCGCCCGTGCAGCGCGTGCTGGTACACGCGACGCTCACGTTCGACACGCCTGTGAGCGGGCCCATCCTGCTCGGTGCCGGGCGCTATTTCGGCCTTGGCCTGTTCCGGCCCCTGGGGGGACATGGCTGAGCTCTCGCTGAAGGATTTCGGTGCGTACTTTGAGGCGATCCACGGCACGACGCCGTTCCGATGGCAGAAGAGGCTGCTCGCCGAGGTCGTGCGCGATGGGCGCTGGCCCGCGTTGCTCGAACTGCCGACGGGCACGGGCAAGACAGCGGTGATCGACATCGCGCTCTTTCACCTCTCGCTCGACGCCGAGTCGCCGCCGGCGCGCCGCAAAGCTCCCCGGCGCATCCTGATGGCCGTGGATCGGCGGACGGTGGTCGATCACGCCTCCGAGCGCGCGAGGACGATTGCCGATGCCTTGGCCCGTGCGCGGACTGGCGTCCTCCGAACCGTGGCCGATCGGCTCCGGGCGCTCGCGGGACTGCGCAGGGACGAGGCGCCGCTCGCGCTCGCGCAGCTCCGCGGCGGCATGCCGCGCGACGACGCGTGGGCACGAAGGCCCGATCAGGCGCTCGTGGTCGTCTCGACCGTCGACCAAGTCGGCTCCCGGCTGCTCTTCCGCGGCTACGGCGTGAGCGACGTCATGCGTCCGATCCACGCGGGGCTGCTCGGCAACGACACGCTCCTGCTGCTCGACGAGGTGCACCTCGCCCAGCCGTTCCGCGAGACGCTGCTCTCGGTACGCCGGTACCGCACGTGGGCGAGCAGCAAGCTGCCGGCGAGCCGCGACTTGCCCAATCGCTGGCAGTTCGTCGAGCTGTCGGCCACGCCAGGCAGCAGGTCGACCATCCCGGAAGGCGAGCGCGTGTTCAGACTGAACGATGCCGATCTCCGCGACAAGCAACTCGCCAGGCGAATCCGGGCGAAAAAGCCGATCACCCTCGAGGAGGTGAAGGTGAACGGCGGGGAGGACGCGAGGCGAGCGGCCTTCGCCGAGGCATGCGCCGAGCATGCGCTCCGCTTCGCGGCGCCGGGACGCGTCGTGGGCATCATCGTCAACCGCGTCGCCACGGCGCGCGAGGCGGCCGCGGCGATCCGGAAGCGGACTGGCGGCAGCATCGATCCCTTCCTGGTCACAGGCCGCATGCGCCCCCTTGATCGGGACGATCTCGACGCCCGGCTCCGCCCCCTCGTGCGCTCGGGCCGCACGCGCAACGCGTCCGCGGCCCCGGTGGTCCTCGTCGCAACGCAATGCATCGAGGCGGGCGCCGACTTCGATCTCGACGTGATCGTGACCGAGTGCGCCTCGCTCGACGCGCTCCGGCAGCGCTTCGGCCGGCTCAACCGTCTCGGCGACATCACGGACGCGCGCGGGGTGGTGCTGGTGCGCTCGGACGCGCTCGCCGAAGATCACGTCGATCCGGTCTATGGCACCGCGCTCGCCGAGACGTGGACGTGGCTCGGCAAAGCAGCGCGCGATTTCGGCATCCAGGCGATGACGGCGGTGCTGCCCACCGGGAAGAAATTCGACAGGCTGCTCTCGCCCAGGGCGCACGCGCCCGTGATGCTCCCGGCGCACCTCGACGCGTGGGTGCAGACGAGACCAAGCCCCAAGGTCGATCCCGACGTCTCGCTGTGGCTCCACGGGATCGATCAACAGCATGCACCCGAGGTGCAGATCGTCTGGCGCGCCGATCTGACCGGAGCGCTGCTCGCGCAGGCGGCACGAGACGAGGACGCACGCGAGGCCGTGCTGAAGCGCGTCGAGGCGTGCGCGCCGGTCGGGCTCGAGGCGATCTCGATCCCCATCTATGCGGCGCGCGCGTGGCTCCAGGGCGGCGCGGCGCCCGATCTCGCCGACGTCGAGGGGCGCGCGGCCGGAGGAGAAGACGACGGGGAGCCTCGGAGCCGACGGCTCGCGCTCCTCTGGAAGGGTGACGAGAGCCGTGTCATCGGGCCCAGCGAGCTCTGCCCTGGCAGCACGATCGTCGTCCCGAGCACGTATGGCGGCCTCGCCGCCGACACCTGGGATCCTTCGTCCCACGCGCCCGTCTCGGACCTGGGCGATCGCGCCCGATGGCAGCAAACGGGGCGTCCGACGCTGCGGCTGCACCCGGACATCCTGCGACAGCACGCTGAGCTTGTCGGTCCTGGATGGCCGAAGATCCCCGTCCCGATCGTGAACGAGGATGCCGACGATCGCGCGGCCATCGACGCGTGGCTTGCGGAGATGAGCGCGGCGACGGTGCTGGCATCGTGGCTCGGCCGGGCGCTCAAGGCTCTCGCAGCGAAGGGCAGGAGGCGCCCTGCGCTGGTGCAGTTCGATACCGTGGCTCTGGCGGGCGAGGACGGAGAGCAGCGAGCCGAGCCGGGCTATTTCGCGCTCATCGGTCGCGTCCGCACGACCGACGAGGGGCCAGGCGACGTAACGACCGAGGAGGACACCTCATCGTACACGGGCGTCGAGGTGACGCTGCGGGAGCACCTCGGAGGCGTCGCGTCCTGGGCCAGGCGGTTCGCCAAGCAGTGCGGGCTCCCGCCCGAGGTCGTGCACGACGTCGCACTGGCGGCGCGCTGGCACGACGCCGGGAAGGTCGATCGGCGATTCCAGCAGATGCTCCACGGGGGCAGCGAGCATCGGGCGGCGGTGGCGCCGGAGCCGCTCGCCAAGAGCGCGCTCCTCGCCGCGGATCGCGCCGCGCGGGCCCACGCGCTCGCGCGCTCCGGATATCCGCCAGGAGCCCGTCACGAGCTCTCGTCCGTGGCGCTCCTGGAAACGAAGGAGGGCGCGCTGCTGCTCCGCAAAGCCGTTGACCGCGATTTGGTTCTGCATCTTATCGCCTCGCACCACGGCTGGTGCCGTCCGTTTGCGCCGGTCGTCGTGGACTCCGAGCCCGTCGAGCTCGTCCTGGACGCCGGGGACACGGTCGTGAGCGGTGCCTTCAGCAACCACGGCCTCGCGCGGCTCGACTCAGGTATCGCCGAGCGGTTCTGGCGGCTCGTGGAGCGCTACGGCTGGTTCGGCCTAGCGTGGCTCGAGGCGATCTTGCGGCTCGCGGATCACCGGCGGAGCGAAGAAGAGCAGCACGGCGATATCGGGACGAGGGACGAGCGATGATCGAGCTCCTGCTGACCGGACTGGACGGGAAGAACCCGCTGGCGTTCCTGGCGGCACTCGGTGTGCTCAACGCCCTCGCCGACCGGGCGAAGAACGGGATACCGGAGCCCAGGCTGGTCTGGCGCGCCGGCGGCACGTACCGACCGGCGATCGTGGGGGGGCTCGATCGCGGCGGGTTGCTCGACACGCTCGTACAGGACCTGGAGAGCTTCCGTGGAGAAGCCGCGATCGAACGGCTGCGCTATCGCAAGGACGGCGGCGGGGCCAAGGCGCACGACCTCAAGCCCCCTCCGCGCGAGTTTGCGAAGTACCTGAGCGACCTGGTGAGCGACGAACTGGTGAGCGACAAACTGCGGCGAAGCCTCGCCTTCGCCGCCGCGTTCGCGACGGATGTCGCGGTGGACAACAAAGGCAACACGAAGCCGACAGCGCTCCACTTCACCGCGGGCCGGCAGCAGTTCCTCGGGATGGTGAGCGAGCTCCTCCGAGGCGTGCGCGCTGAGGATCTAGAAGAGGCCCTGTTCGGGCCGTGGAAGTACGAGCGGCCGCTCCCGGTGTTCCAGTGGGACAACACGTCGGCGCGCGATTATGCGCTGCGCGCGAGCGATCCCTCGAAAGAGAAGAAGCTCGGCGTGCCCGGCGCGGACTGGCTCGCGTTCCGGGGCCTGCCGTTCATCCGGGTCGCTCCCGTGGGCGACCGGATCGTGACGACAGGATGCAGCGGCGAGTGGAAGACAGGCGCATTCCGATGGCCGATTTGGACGGTGCCGCTCTCACGCTCCGTGATCGGCTCTGTCTTGACGTCACCAGAGGTCTTCGAAGTGAATCCGAGCGTCCTGCGCGCCCGCGGCATCGCCATCGTGTTCGAGGCCGCGATTCGGCGGAGCGATCAGGGCGGTTACGGGAGCTTCGCCTCGGCGCGCATGGCGCGCCCGGCGCGGGGCAGCTGATCCGAGGATCTCCTTCATCCCCTCCCCACCCCGCCGTATCCTCCTCGCAGGAGGCTCCATGCCGACCGCGACGCGCCCCCAGAACGCCACGCTCACGGGAACGCTGCCGCTCGACCGCCCCACGGCGGAGCGGCCGCACCGGCTCTACGTGGCCACCTCGAACCACTGCAACCGCTCCTGCCCGTGGTGCTGCACCTGCTCGTCGCCCCGGGGGCAGACCTTCCTCGCCCTCGACCGCTACCTCGCGAGCTTCCCGGCCGAGGGCTTCTTCGAGGTGCAGCTCGAGGGCGGTGAGCCCACGATCCACCCGCACTTCGACGAGATGGTCCGCCTCGCCCGCGCCGAGCCCCGCTGCGCGCGCGTGGTCGTCGTGACCAACGGCGTCGAGATCCCGCGTGATCCGGCCGGCCTCGACGCATGGCTCCAGAAGCTCGGCGAGCCCGCCACGATCAAGCTCTCGGTGAACCACCACCTCCTCGAGAACGACGGCGACCTGCTCGCCCTCGCGCGCGCCCTGCGCGAGCGCCTCTCCGCGCTCGGCGGCGATCGCCAGCTCGTCCTGAATGTCCGGCTGCGCAAGACCGAGCCCGACGGCGACGCATGGGTCGTCGAGGCGGTGCGCGACGCGGGACTCATCGAGCTCGCCAACGTGTTCCACCTGCAACGCTATGGCTTCGCGCAGAAGCGCGACGACTGGGACGAGCCCTTCCTCGTCGGGACCCACTTCACGATGCTCAACCCGGACGGCAGCGCCTTCGGCCCAGACCTCATGGCGCGCTCCGACGCGATGAGGAGGCTACCGTGAGCGCCCGCCCCTTCCGCGAGGAATGGCGCCGCCTGAAGAGCCGCGCCTTCGATCTCAAGGGCAACAGCACGGCCGGCGACACGGTGCGCTTCGACCTCTGGGGCCGGCCAGTCGAGGTCTATCGCAACGCGAATTTCTCCATCTACAGCCGTCAGCCCTGCAACGCGAAATGCCACTTCTGCGTCGAGGAGCTGAGGCCAGCGTCGCGCGGGCGCAGCCTGTCCGTGCAGAAGACCGTCGAGGACGACGACGGGCGCTATTTCGATGCCATGGCGGCGTCCCTGGAAGCGCTCCGGCCGCTCGATCCGACGGTCTCGGTGACCGGCGGCGAGCCGAGCCACGATCCGCGATTGCCCCGCATCCTCGCGCTCGGGCAGGCCCACCGGGGCCGCAAGCGGACGCTCACAACGAACGGCTCGGGGCTGCTCCAGCAGCGCGAAGGAATGCGGGTGATCGACTGGATCGTCGACACCGGTATCCAGCACCTCAACATCAGCCGCGCCCACCCCGATCACGACAGGAACGCACGGCTGATGGTGATGAAGGACGGCCTCCGCGCCGACGAGCTGCGCAGCGTCGTGGCGGCGGCGACGGCGGGCGGCACCCGGGTGCGCCTCTCCTGCGTGCTCCTCGACGGGCAGATCGACGCCGTCGAGCCCATCGTGGATTACCTGCGCTTCGCCCGGTCGCTCGGCGTGGACAACGTGATCTTCCGGCAGCTGATGAAGACCGACCCGACAGCGGTGGTCGAGAACCACGTCGTCAAATACAGCGATCGCGCGCGCGTCCGGCTCGAGCCGCTCCTCGACGCGCTGAGCGCCGACGCACGGTTCTCGTTCGAGCGGCAGATCGTGGGCTATTACTACTATGTCGAGGTGTTCCGCTTCGAGGACATGGATGTCGTCTTCGAGGAGGCCGACCTCGCCCAGCTCGAGGAGACGAAGCGCTCGGGCCCGGGCATCGTCCACGAGCTCATCTTCCACCCCAACGCGAGGCTCGCCTCCACCTGGCAACCCTGGGACGGCGTCCTCGGCCCTCCCCCTTCGATGCGCGCCTCGCTGCCCACGTCATGACACCGCTCATCATCCCCCTTCCTTACATCGGCCGGAACCTGCTCTTCCTCGAGGAGGTACTGGACGAGCTCGCGGGGCACGGCACTCCTCACCCTCTCCTGTTCCGCGCGAGCGAGGCGGACAAGCTGACTCGCCTCCTCGAGCACGGCACCGACCGCGCCGGATACCCCGGAGAGAGGGCCTGGACCGACGGCCCGGATCAAGGGCGGCCGATTCGGCACGAAGACGTGATCTTCGCGACGAACGCCGATGAGATCCGGAGAGGGGAGCGGGAGCCCGAGCGGTCCACGTCGCTCAAGAAATTCGCCGTGATCGAGCGGCCCCTGTTCATCGCGCACGACGCCCGCTGCTTCGTCAAGCTGTGCGACCGGCAGTACGAGTACCGCGATCCGGCGCAGAAGCTAGCGGCGCTGCTCGCGCTGTTCCCGGTGAACCGGGTCGCGCCCATCCAGGGCTGGTTCTCCGAGGAGGACGGCCTCGCCTACCGCGCGCTGGTGCGCCCCATCCGGGGAGGCGCGATGGTCGAGGTGGGCTCGTGGAAGGGGCTCTCCACGGCGTACGTCGGGCGGCTCGCCGCAAAGAATGGAGTCGCGCTCCATTGCGTCGACACCTGGGGAGGCTCGAGCGACCAGTACGCCGACAGGTATCGCGCCATGCTCGCGGCGGAGGACGTGCCGGGCGCGTTCAGGGCGAACATGGCGGCGCTCGGGATCCAGCCGAACGTCCTCCGGATGGCGTCCACGGACGCGGCCGCGCGCTTCGCCGACGCCAGCCTGGATCTCGTGTTCCTCGACGGCTCGCACGATCGCGCGGCCGTGCTCGCCGATCTCGAGGCGTGGTGGCCCAGGCTCAAGCCGGGCGCCGTCCTTGCAGGCCATGACCACAACGAGGATCACGCGGGCGTCATGGAGGCCGTCGCTCACTTCATGTCCCGCGCCGGGCGAGCGATCGAGCGCAACGCTGGCTCGGTGTGGTGGGCGCGGCGCTAGGTGGGATGGCGATGAGCAAACCTCTCTTCGTGGCGACAGGGGCCTATTCGTGCGGCAAGACCACGACGCTCCGTCACCTCGCGTCCACGCGGGGCTACCGCGTGCACGGCGAGGCGCACCGGCGCGTGCTCGACGAGCTCGGCGCGCGCACCCACGGCCACGCGCCGGACGCGCCGTTTCGCCCGATCGACACACCGGAGCATCTCTGTCCGATGTGCCGAAAGCGAGAGTTCGCCGCGCGGGTGCTGGAGACCCAGAAGGCGATCGAGGCGGACGCGCGGGAGGGAGACTGGCTGGAGCGCGGGTACCTCGATCCGGTCGAGTACTACCTGCGCACGAGCGGAGAGGCGGAGTATCCCTGGCCGGAAGGCGAGCCCGCGTTCGAGCGTTATGCGCTGGTGTTCCTGTTCGCCGTGATGCCGGAGCTCCAGGAGCCGCGCTGGGGCAAGAGCGGAGAGGCGCGCGCCGCCGAGGCGGAGCGGATCAACCAGCGGCTCGGCGCGCTCTACCGCGCGGCGGGCTTCGAGGTGATCGACGTCGGCCCTGGCACGGTGGAGGAGCGGGCGGAGCTCCTGGCGAGCCGCGCGCGGCTCATCGGTGCCGCGCACCACGCCTGACTCGGCGCGCCAGGGCGCATGGCGCGCCGGCCCGGGGCCCTCACCCCTCTGCGAAGTCCTGAGCGAGCCGCACGTCCTTGAGCTCCGCGCCGAGCAGCTCGATCGCGGCCGTGACGAGCGGGTGGTCGGCCACGGCGCGCTTGGCAGCATCGATGCGGGCCTTGCGCTCGGCGGTCTCGACCTGGGCGAGCGACGGGCCGGCGCTGCCGCGGGTGATCGTCTCGAAGACCAGCTCGACGGGGGCGCCGAAGTGGGAGCCGAGGACGCGGGCGAGCAGCTCGCGGGACACCGGCTCGGTGGCCTGGCCGGCCAAAAACGAGTTCGCCTCGTAGCCGAGGGCGACGCGGGTCGGCGTGAGCTCCAGCACCGCCGCGTGCTCGAGGACGGAGGCGAGCGCCGGCCGCTGCACCCTGACCGCGGCGATCACCGCGCGCCAGGTGGCGAGGTCCTCGGCGCTCATCGCTGGCGGCGGCGGCACGCTCGACGCTGGCGCCGGGGTCTGCGCCGCGGGCGGCGCGCTCGACGCCGGCGCCGGGGTCTGCGCCGAGGGCGGCGCGCTCGACCTCGGCGTAAAGCTGGGCGCCACGAACGGCGGCGCGCTCTGCGGAACGGAGTACAACGCGCCACGCGGCGACGGTGGCGGAGCGCTGTCGGCGCGGTACGCGGGTGCGGCTGCGCCGCTCGCATACGGCGGCGCCTTCGCGAAGGCCGGCGCGGCGCCGCCGCTCGCGAAGCTGGTCGCGGCGCCGTGCACGCCCGGCGCGCCGTTCACGAACGGGACGACGTTGGCAGCCGACGCGCCGCTCGCCGCGACAGCGCCGTTCGCCGCCATGCCGCCGTGCGCTCGCGCCACCCCGCTCCCGCCCGGCGCGCCATAGACAGCCGCCGCACCGTTCGCCCTCGCCACGCCGTTCGCCGCCGCCACGCCGTTCGCCGCCGCGCCGTTCACCGCCGCCACGCCATTCGCCGGCGCCGCGCCAGTCGGTCTCCCCGCCATGCCCGCGCCCGCTGCGCCGCTCGCGAAGGCGACGCCGTTCGCCGGTGCGCCGGTGGCGGCCGCACCGTTCGCTCTCACCACGCCGTTCGCCGCCGCCGCGCCGTTCAACGCCGGCGCGTCGTTCGCCCTCGCCGCGCCGACCGCCGCAGCGCCCGACGCGCGCGCGTCCTCGGGCGCAGCCTCGGCCGAAGCCGCCCCGCGCCGGGGCGCAGGCGCTCCGCCGGACGGCGCGCCGGGCCGCTGCGGCCCGCGCTCCGGCGCGCCGCCGCCGCCACCCCCGCCGCCGCCTCCGCCGTTCAGGCGCCGCTCGAGATCGCCAAGGCGGCGCAGCAGCTCGTCGATCGGCAGGAGCGGCGGCCTCCGGGCGAGCCGGACGAGCGCCATCTCGAACGAGGCGCGCGGCTGGCCGCTCCGGGCGATGTCGTCGAACGCGCGCGAGAAGCCCTGGTGCAGCCGCGTGAGATCGTCCGCGTCCGCCCGCGCCGCGAGCGCGCGCGTGTCGGCGATCTCCTCGTCCGCGAGATCCAGGAGCGGCGCCGGATCCTCGCAGACCTTGGCCACCACGAGATCGCGCAGGTGCGCGAGGAAATCGCGGGCCACGTGGGGCAGATCGTACCCCT
Source organism: Sorangium sp. So ce124 (assembly GCF_051525235.1). NCBI lineage: Bacteria > Pseudomonadati > Myxococcota > Polyangiales > Polyangiaceae > Sorangium > Sorangium sp. So ce124. The sequence goes on along the minus strand of NZ_CP150312.1, from coordinate 392,042 downwards.
CCTGCGCGAGCTCGCCGACGATGCGCACGCACGCCGCCGGGTCGCCGTCCACGAGCGCGCCCGCGAGCCGGTGCAGCACGACGCGGTCGGCGACGCCGAGCACCTTCGCCACCCCCTCGGCCGTGATGCGATCGCCGCTCGTCCCCACCCACGCGATCACCTGGTCGAGCAGGCTCATCGCGTCGCGCATGCTCCCCGCCGCCTCCCGCGCGAGCGCGCTGAGCGCCGGGTCGTCGGCGGGGATCTTCTCCTGATCGAGCACCCAGCGGAGCCGCGCCGCGATCGCCTGCGCCCCGATGAGCTTGAAGTCGTAGCGCTGGCACCGGCTCAGGATCGTGACCGGGACCTTGTGCACCTCCGTCGTCGCGAAGATGAACTTCACGTGCGGCGGCGGCTCCTCGAGCGTCTTCAAGAACGCGTTCCACGCCGCGTTCGAGAGCATGTGGACCTCGTCCACGATGAAGATCTTGAACCGGTCGCGCGCCGGCCGGTACGGCAGGCTCTCCTGGAGCTTGCGCACCTCGTCGACGCCGTTGTAGCTCGCGCCGTCGATCTCCTGGACGTCGACGTCCGCGCCGATCGTGATCTCGGCGCACGGCGCGCACGTCTGGCAGGGCGTCGCCGTCGGGCCGCGGACGCAGTTCAGCGCCTTCGCGAGGATGCGGGCGCTCGTCGTCTTGCCGACCCCGCGGACGCCCGTGAAGAGGAACGCGTGGGCGACGCGATCCCGCGCGATGGCGTTGGCGAGCGTCGTGGAGACGTGCTCCTGTCCGACGAGATCCTCGAAGGACTGCGGGCGCCATTTCCGCGCGAGGACGACGTAGCTCATACGCTGCTCGACTAGCACCTTCTCGCGGGCGCGTCGCCGCAGCTGTGGCCGGTACGGAAGTCGCCCTGCATTCCGGAGAGTCTGCCAGAATTGCCGCACAAAATGCACCCCGCCCGCGCCGGGGCTGGAACCGGCCGGAACCAGCCGGAACCGCGCCACCGCACGCGCCAAGGAGGCCCTGGAGAGCGCGCCAACGAGCCCCCTGAAGAGCCGGAGGAGCCCGCTCGCGGCGGGCGGCCCCGGAGGGCGGCGCCCGTGGTGCCGCCGCGCGCTGCGTCGAACGGCCGCGCGCTGCGTCGGCGGGCCGCGCGTCCAGCGCCCCACCTCGCCCCCCGTTCCCCTCCCCTTCACGGTTGCGGCGCGGCGCGGTTCACGGCATAGACGCCGATCTGAATATGCAATTTCGCGGCGGAATGAACGAGCTGGTTCGCCAGGCGGCGCGCGTGCAGCGCAAGATCGACCAGGTGAAGGGCGAGCTGAAGGACCGCGAGGTGAGCGCGACCGCCGCCGGCGACAAGGTCACCGTCGTGGTCTCCTGCGAGGGCAAGCTGCGCCGGATCGAGGTCGACCCCGCCTTCCTCGCGAGCGAGGGCCTGGAGATGGCGCTCGACGCCATCGTGGCCGCATCGAACTCGGCGCTCGACGCGGCCGACAAGCTCGTCGAGACCGAGATCACCAAGGTGACCGGCGGCGTCAAGCTCCCCGGCATGCACACTTGACGGCGTTGCGTTCCCCGGCGTCGCTCCCCGGCTCCTCGAAGGTCCCGAACGGCGACCGGGGCGCGCCCTCGGCCGGCTTCCGGAGCGCGCCCGGCGGCCTGCCCGGCCGGCTGTCTCGGGTCGCCCAGCTGCTCGCGCGCCTGCCGGGCGTCGGCGAGAAGACCGCGCAGCGCTTCGCCCTCTTCCTCGTGACCGCCGGCGAGGATACCGCGCGCGACCTGGGCGGCGAGCTCGTCGAGCTCTGCGATCACATCAGGCCGTGCATCCGGTGCGGCCACATCGCCGAGCTCGACGACGACGGCCGGGCGCTCTGCGCCATTTGCCTGGATACGCGGCGCGACGGCGCGCTCCTGTGCGTTGTCGCGCGCGTCCAGGACCTCCTGGCGATCGAGCGGAGCGGGGCGATGCGCGGGCGGTATTTCGTGCTCGGCCGGCTCCTCTCGCCGCTCGAGGGGGTCGGCGCCGAGGAGCTGCCGCTCGAGGCGCTCCGGGCGCGCGTGCGCGATCCCGAGCAGCCGGTGAGGGAAGTGCTGGTCGCCACCCCGCCTTCCGTCGATGGAGAGGCGACCGCGCTCCTGCTCGCGCGGGAGCTCGGCGCGATGGGGATCCAGGTCACGCGGATCGCCAGCGGCGTGCCGCACGGGGGAGATCTGGAGTTCGCCGACCAGGTGACGCTGGGGCGAGCCATCGAAGGCCGGAAGAGCTTCGGCTAACAGGAAACGCGAGAATCGGCCCCAGCCCATGAAAGCGAGGGCCGGGGCGGGCGGGCGTTCTTCACGCCGAAGCGCTCACGAACTTCAGAGGTCGACATGTCCAAAATCACCATCACATCCGACCGGGCCCCACGCGCCATCGGCCCCTACTCGCAGGCCGTCAAGGCCGGAGATCTCGTGTTCTGCAGCGGCCAGATCCCCATCGATCCCGCGACGGGCGAGCTCGTCGCCGGGGGGATCGAGGAGCAGACGGCCCAGGTGATCAAGAACCTGACCGAGGTGCTGTCCGCGGCCGGCGCGAGCTGGAGCGACGTGGTGAAGACCACGATCTACCTGACGGACCTCGCGGATTTCGCCATCGTCAACCAGGTGTACGGAGCAGCCGTCGGCGGCGTGCTGCCCGCACGGGCGACGGTGCAGGTGGCGGCGCTGCCCAAGGGCGCCGCCGTCGAGATCGAAGCTGTTGCCCATCTTTCGCGATAATCGGGGAGCCGCGGCCGCGGTCCCCATCTCCAATATGTCCCCGGGAGCCTCGACATGAGCACAAAGAACGAGAGCGAGAGCACGGAGCGGACCGCCAGCGCAGTTCCCGAATCTGCGCGCGAGGGCGCCCCCGATGCAGAGAGCGGAGACAAGCCGCGCGCGCGGAGGGTCGTCCGCTCGGCGAGCACGTCCGTCGGCGCGAGCGGCGCGAGCGGCGTGAGCGGCGTGAAACGACCCGACGAGCCCTCCGAGGGCGCGCCGGCGCAGCCCGCAGGCGAGGCGCCGCGTCCCTCGTCGAAGGCCGCCGCAAAGGAACCGCAGGGCTCGCTGCTGGACCTCATCGCGCCGCGCAAGCGGCCGGCGCTCGCGGACGCGCCGCCGCCGCCGACGACCGAGGACGCCGCGCCGCCGCCGGCCGCCGCGCCGCGGGTGGTGCGCGACTACCGCGCGCCCAGGCCCGAGCGGCCCGCCGCGGCCTCCGGCGGGCCCAGGCCCGACCGCGGGCCCAGGCCCGATCGCGGCCCGCGCCCTGACCGTGGACCCAGGCCCGACCGCGGGCCGCGCCCCGACCGCGGGCCCAGGCCCGACCGTGGACCCAGGCCCGAGCGGGCCCCTGGAGCGGCGCAGGTGGCAGGCGCAGAGCAGGGCGCGCAGGGCGCGAGGCCCGACCGCGGGCCGCGCCCCGACCGCCCCTGGTCCGACCGCGGGCCCAGGCCCGACCGTGGACCGCGCCCCGACCGTGGACCGCGCCCCGACCGCGGGCCGAGGCCCGACCGCGGCTTCTCGGCGCGGCCGGCCGCGGAAGGCGGGCGGCCGCAGGGCCCCGGGGGCGCCGAAGGACGAGCGCCCGCCGCGGCGAAGCAGCAGCAGAGCGACCGGATGGTGACCGTGGTCGGCCAGGGCGCGGCCGCGACGGTCGTGACGGGCAAGAACGCCCGGCAGCCGCAGGGCCCGGGCAAGCCGGCGCACCTCCTCTTCGCGCTGCCGGCGGCCAAGGCGAAGCCGGTCGCGACCGCGGACAAGCCGGCGCTCACGGCGCGCGAGGCGCTCGGCGCGCGCACCGCGAAGGCCCAGCAGGCCGCGGCCACCTCGAAGAGCAAGGCCGAGAGCGGCGCCCGCCCCGAAGGCAGCCCGAGCGCCGGGGCGACGAAGGTCGACTTCGACGCCGAGGTGCTCGCGGCGGGCTGGGATCGGGCGCTCGAGGCGCTGAAGTCGGCGGGCGACGCCGCGCCGGCGCTCGTCGACGCCTGGCTCGGCGCCTCCAACGCCGAGGCGATCGCGGCGGCCGCCGAGTCGGAGGACGCCTCCGGCGCGGCGCGCAAGGCGGCGCGGCGCGCGCTCAACGTGCTCAAGTCGCGCGGGGCGACGATCCCGACGCGCCCGCGCGTGGTGCGGCTCGCGGAGGAGCGCGCCGAGGTGGTCGAGGCGACGCTCATCCCGCCCGACTCGAGCGGGACCGAGGCCATCGCGATCACGAGCCGTGACACAAGCGGCCGCTACCGGATCGCCGAGGTGATCGTGCGCGACTCGGTCGGCGTGCTGCACGCCGGCGCGGGGTGGCTCAGCGGCTCGCAGATCAAGGAGGGCCGCGCGCGCGCGTACGAGAACCTGGGGACGGCGCCCGTGCCGGTCTCGCTGGAGTGGGCGCGCCACCGGATCGCGGCCGCGAAGCGGCAGAACGCTGTGTCGGGGCAGGTCGTGCCGCTCGGGTTCGAGGGATGTCGCGATCTCATCGAGCCCGCGCCGGACGCCGAGCCGAGGCACCCGGTAGCGGACCTCGAAGAGAGCCTGACGGACGAGCTGGTGACGGCGCAGATCGCCGGCTCCGCCGCGCTGCACGACGAGCCTGAGTTCCGGCACTGGCTGCCCTCGCGGCCGGCGCTCGACGAGCTCCTGCAGAAGGTCGGCCAGCGGCTCGGGGCCGCCGGGATGCGCGATCCCGGGCTGGTGAACACGGCCCTGCGGGAGGAGATCGATCTCGCGACCGACCGGTTCTTCTCGCCCGAGGTGCGCGGGCAGCTCGCGACGCGGATCCGGAGCAGCGCCGTGTCGCTGCGGGCGCGCAGGGGCGACGCGGCGGCCACCACCGCCCTCGCCGTCGCGCGCGCCATCAAGGAGGCCGGGCTGATCACCTCGCCGCCGCGGGAGATCCCGTTCCTCGCGGCCTTCTTCCAGAAGGCGCTCGGCGTGCTCGCGCAGCAGGGCGGCGGACAGCTGCGGATCCCGGTCCCGGCCGGCGCCGTCCCGCCTGCGCCCGCTGCGGGCGGCGAGGAGCCCGCCGAGGGCTCGGGCGCCACGGCGCAGGGCGCCGAGGGTTCGGGCGCCGAGGCCCAGCCGTCGACCGGCACGTGATCGAGAGCGCCGGCGTCGCCGGCGCGCCGGCGACGCGAAGCCGGTGACCCAGAGACCAGGAGGCGAGCCCGGGGCGACCCGGCGCTCGCCTCTCGGCTTTTGTCCCGGCGGAGCTACTTCACCGCGATGGTGACGTCGCCGTTCTCGGTGAACAGCTCGAGCAGGCCGCCCTCGCCGTCACCCATCGTGTACGACGTCGCGCTGCCCTCGCCGGCCGTGGCCCACGTCGAGGGGATGCCCTGCTCCACGACGTCGCCGTTGAGCGTCTGCGCGGTCATCGTCCCGTCCACCCCGGCCGGCACCGAGAGCTCGATCGCGCCGTTGCCGGAGCTGATCGCGCCATCGGAGCTGCTCCACGCGTCGAGGTCGACGAAGACGTGGCCGTTGTCGGTGGCCACGTCGATCGCGCCGCGCGCGCCGACCACGTCGATGCTGCCGTTGTCGCTCACCACGGTGGTGCCGCGGGACGGGGCGCCGTCCAGGTTGACCTCGACGCCGCCGTTGTCCTGCTCGACGCGGAGCCCGCCGTCGAACTCGGCGGGCAGGACGACCTGGATGTCGGCGCCCAGCCCTCCCCACCCGCCCGAGACGCGTCGCGTCGAGATCACGACGTCGCCGTCGGTGATCGCGGAGAGCTCGAGGTCGTTCTCGATCTCCTCCACCGCGATCTGGTTCTCGTCCTTCTTGCGCATCGTGAACGGGGAGAAGCTGACCTCGACCGCGCTCACGTCCCCGATACGGACCTCGACGTCCCCGTTCTCGCTCACGATGCGGACGCTCTGGGTCGGTAGGTAGTCGACCCGCGCCTTCTCCTTGGTGCCCTCGTAGCGCACGAGGGTCTCGGCGGTGATGGAGTTGTCGTCGATGGTCAGGGCACATCCGGCCGTCGCTACGGCGGACACGGCGCACACAAGGAAACAGGCGATTCGGAGCGAGCGATTCATCATGGATTCCTCTCGGGCAGATTGTACGGCGGGCGAGTTGCGAGCCCCATCCGACCCGCGCAGGGAACGTGCCGGCCCGTTCCTTGGACGCGCGCTCCGAGCGGCACGTCATGGATCGCAAGATTTCGACGCCGTCGAGCCGGCCGCGGCGGGCTCAGGGCGCCTCCCACGGGAGAGGAATCGCACCAGCACCTACCCGCTTGCGGAAAGCGGCATGCAGCGCCCGGGTCTTCGGGCCGGGGACACCCGCGCCGATCGTGTGGGCGTCCACGCGGACGACGGGAACGATCTCGCGGAGGCTCGAGGTGATGAACACCTCCTCGGCGGCGAGGAGCCGGGCCATCGTGACCGGCTCGCAGCACACCGGCATGCCGACCTCGCCCGCGACGTGGATCACGTGGGCCCGGGTGATGCCGACGAGGATCCCTGCCTCCTTGGGCGGCGTGATCAGCAGGTGCCCCGGGTCCTCCGCGCCCTCGTGCGCCGCGGGCCGCCGCTCGACGAGGAAGACATTGGACGTCGTGCCCTCGACGACATGACCTGACGGGTCGAGGATCAGCGCCTCGTGCGCCCCGGCGGCCCGCGCCTCGCGCAGGGCGAGCAGGCTCTCCAGGTAGTTCGAGACCTTGGCGCCGGGCGCCGCGTCGCCGGCCCGCTGGGTGCGGATCGTGATGGCCGAGATCCCCCCACGGTAGAGCGCGCCCGGCAGCGGCTTCAGCGGCTCGACGAGGATGACGCGGAGGGGCGCGCCCGCGAGCGAGGGATCGAGCCCGAGCGGGCCGCTGCCGCGCGTCAGCATCACGCGGATGTAGCTCTCGAGCGGCGCGGCCGGGCTGCCGGCGGAAGCCGAGCCCGGAGCCTCCGCCGAGCCCGCCGCGGCCCCGGCGCTCCCGGCCGCCGTCGCTGCCCGGAGCAGCGCGACGACCTCACGGCCGAGCTCGTCGCGCGGGATCGGCAGGGCGATCGCGATCCGCTCGGCCGAGCGCTCGAGGCGGACGAGGTGCTCTTCCAGAGCGAACGGCTCGCCGCCGTAGGTGCGGATGGTCTCGAAGACGCTATCGCCGTAGAGGAAGCCGCGGTCGTAGACCGAGACCCGGGCCTCCTCCGGCCGGTGGATCACACCATCGATGCTGACTAGCCGCGTCACGCGGCGAGATTACGTCACTTCTTGAGCTGCGCCAGGAGCTCCTTCGCCGGGGCGAAGTCGCGCTCGTTGTCGAGCGCGCGCTCCAGCATCTGGATCGCCTTCTTGTCGTCGTTCTGACGATGGCTGATCACGCCGAGGTAATAGAAGACCTCGCCCTTGCTGATCGGCGCGCCCTCGTCGAGCTTCTGGAGGAGCAGGGCGCGGAAGGTCTTCTGCGCGCGATCGATGTGCGCCGCCTTCGCCGCGTCGTCGCCCGACTCCGACAGATCGAGCGCCAGCACGCCGAGGTCGCGGAGGATGGCGATCGAGCCCGGATCGATCTTGAAGGCGATGTCGAGCTCGGCGAGCGCCCGCTCCCGCTGCCCCTCGGCCAGGTAGGCCTTGGCGAGGCGGTGGTGGATCGCGGCGAGATCCTTCGAGCGGCGGCCGCCGTAGGACTCGACGATCTGCTGGAGCGCCTCGGCGGCCTTCTGGCCGCGGCCCGAGGCGCTGTACGCGTCGCACAGCGCGAGCAGGAGCTCGCGGTCGCCCGGCACGAGCTCGGTGGCCTTGACCAGGAGGTCCGCCGCGCGGCCGGGATCGTTCCGCTTCGCCAGGTGGATGCCGGCCGCCTTGCGGTAGAGCGCCACCTTCTCGGCCGGCTGCGCGGCCGCCTCGGCGTCGCCCGTGATGAGATCGGCGAGCTCGGTGAAGGCCTGCTGCTTCTCGTAGAGGGCGAGGAGCTGCTTCCTGATCTCCTGCGCCGACCCGTCCGCCGCGAGCCCCCGCTCGAGCACGCGCCGGACCGCGCCCTCGTCGCCGAGGGACCGGTGCAGATCCGCGAGCCGGAGCGCCGTGGCCACCGCCTCCGCGGCGCGGGCGTCCTCGAGGATCACCTCGAGCCGCTGCGCCGCCTCGGCCTTCTCCCCGCGCTGCTCGTGCAGGCGCGCCAGCGCGAGGAGCGCGCCGTGGTGGCGCGGCTCGCGCTCGAGGACCGCGCGGTAGGTCTCGATCGCCCGCGCCGTGTCGTTCAGCCGCGCCTCGTAGACCTCGCCGAGGCGAACGCTGTACGAGAGCTCCGCCGCGACGTCGCCGCGGTCCTTGGCGCGCTCGATCTGCGTGACGAACAGGTCCGACAGCTCCTGATCGCGGCCGGTCTTCTCGAGCAGCTGCGCGAGCAGGACCGTCGCCTTCTCGTTGTCGGGCTGCTCGTCGAGCACCGCGCGCAGGTGCTCGGTCGCCTCGCTCACCGCGTCGAGCCGCGAGAGGCAGATCTCCGCGCTCTCGAGGCGCAGCGCCGAGCGGGCCTCGGGCGACTCGGCCAGGTCGGTGAGCCGCTCGAGCAGCGCGAGGAGCTCCTTGTGCTTGCCGGCCTTCGCGTAGAGCTCGCGCAGCGCCGTCGCGGCGCGCGCGTCGCCCGGATCCGCCTCGAAGAGCGTCTCGTAGAGCTCGATCGCCGCCGCGTCGTCGCCGAGCCGCTCGCGCGCGACCGCCGCGGCGGCGTGCCGCGCGTCGCGGATGCGCTCGGCCTCGGCGTAGAGCTCGGACTGGCGCACGAGCAGCCGGAAGACCTCCTTGTGGTCGCCCGCCTCCTCCCGCACCTTCGTGAGCTCGGCGAGCGCCCAGGTGTCCCCCTCGTCCGCGGCGATCATCTCGCGCAGGATCGCCTCGACGAGCTCGCGGTCGCCCAGCGCGCGCTCCGCCAGCTCCTTCGCCTCGCGGCGCAGCTCGCCCGCGCTCCCTTCCATGCCGTCGAGGGCGGCGATCCGGCGCAGCGTGCCGATGAGGTCGCGCTCGCGCCCCGGCGCCCGCTGCAGCTCCTCGATCGACCGCAGGATGTGCTCGCTCGTGGGATCGTGCGTGAGCGCCGCCTCGTACGCCGCCTCGGCGGCCTTGGCGTCGCCCACCTTGTTCTTCTGCCACTCGGCGATGCGCATCCAGAGGTCGCGCGCCGTGTCGCCGTCGAGCTCGGTCCCGGCCCGCACCGCCCGCTCCAGGGCGGAGGCGGCGCTGGCCCAGCCGCCCGTCAGCGGGGCCAAACGCTCGATCTCGCCGAGCACGTCCGGGTCCGACGGGTCGTCGGCGAGCGCCTTCTCGAGGGTCTCCAGCGCGGCCCTCGGGTCGTTCGAGCGCACCTCGAGCACCTTCGCCAGGTCGAGGCGCATGCGGATCCGCTCCGCGCCGCCCGGCGCGAAGCGGATGCGCTTCTCGTAGAGGCGCGCCAGCGCGGCGTTGTCGCCCCGCGTCCGGTAGACGCCCTCGAGCGCCTCGGCCGCCTCGTCGAAGAGCGCCGGGTCCTCGGTGAGCGCCTCGAGCGCGCCGCTCGCCCGCTCGTGATCGACCGCGCGATCGAGCGCCTGCCGCAGGGTGTTCAGGCCCTGGGGCTTGTCGCCGAACGACCCGATCTGGATCACCGCGAGCCGGTAGAAGAGATCCGCCTGGTCGCGATCGCCGGGCGTGACCGCGACGCGGCGCTCGAGCACGTCCGCGAGCGCCCGCTCGTCGCCGAGACGGCCGTAGAGCCGGTCCAGCGCCTCGAGGAGCTCGGGCGTGTCGCCCGCGTGCTCGACCGCCTTCGCGTAGGCCTGCGCGCTGCGCCGGTCGTCGCCGAGCTTCTCCTCGGCGATGCGGCCGATCCGCAGGAACAGGTCCTTCGCGATCGTCGCGTCGAACGTCGCCGCGGCCCGCTGCGCGAGCGCGTCGCAGTAGCGGCCGAAGCCGTCCGTGCGCTCCGCGAGCCGCTCGATCTCGCCGTGGAGCGACGCGTCGTCCGGCGCGTCCTCCAGCGCGCGGAGCAGCGCCTGCTCCGCCTCGAGCGGGCGCCCGAGCTGGACGTCCTGCACGAGGGCGATCGCCCGGAGGGTCGCGGCCCGATCGGCCGGCTCGGTCTGCGCGCGAAGGCGCAGCTCGAGCGCGGCCGCGAGCTCCTCGTGGCGGCCGGCCGCGCGGAGGACGGGCTCGAGCACCTCGGCGGCGTCGAGCCGCAGCTCCTCCCGGCCCTCGCCGATGGCGCGGACCGCCTGGATCGCGTGGTCGTTCACCGCATCCTCGTCGAGGACGAGCCGGTACTGCTCGATCGCGTCGCTCGGGCTCTCGAGCTCCCCCGCGTAGAGGTCGCCGATCGCCGTCCGCAGCTTGATGCGCGCGCCCCTGTCCGCGGCCGCGCTCGCCTGGAGCATCAGGTTCGACAGGAGCTCGTCCCACATCCGCTCGGCCCGGTAGAGCCGCTCCAGCGAGGACAGCACCGCGGGATCGCCCTGCTTCGCCTCGAGCGCCGCGTTGAGCGCCGCGATCGCGTCGCGCGGGCTCGAGAGATCGCGCTCGTAGCGCTCGGCGGCGCGCACGTTGAGGTCGTAGCGCAGCTCCTCCTCGTCGGGGCCCGCGAGCTCGACGCGCCGGCCGTAGAGCTCGACGAGGCGGCTCGCGGCGCCGCGCGGCTCGTGCAGCTCGATGAGGGCGTCGATCGTCATCGCGCTCTCCGGATCGAGCTCGAGCGCCCGCTCGTACGCCTGGATGGCGCCCTCCGTGTCCTCGAGCATCTCGAGCTTGGTCTCGGCGATGCGCCGGCAGATCGAGGCGTTCTCCTCGTCCGACGCCATCTCGCTCTTCTTCTCGAGGACGGAGATGAGCGTGTCCCAGTCGCTGAGCAGCACGGCCAGGGTGTCCATCTGCTCGAGCGGCTCGGGATCGCTCGGGTCGAGCGCGGACAGGCGCGCGTAGGCGCGGAGCGCCCGGCGCGGGTCGTCGATGCGCGTGTCGTAGACCTTGGCCAGCGACGAGAGCAGCTCGCGCTTCGTGAGCTCGTCCGACGTGGTGGTCACCCCGGCCTCGAGGCTCTCCGCGAGCTCCTCCCAGGCGCCGAGCTGCTCGGCGAGCCGCTCGAGCTCGCCGCGCGTCTCGCCGTCGTCCGGATCGAGGCCGAACGCCGTCCGCGTCGCGTCGAAGGCGCGCAGCTCGTCGTTGCCGCGCGTCTCCCAGAGCTTCGCCGTCTCCCGGAGCACCGCGACCTTCTCGCGCGCGTCCGAGGCGAGGCCGAACCGCTCGTCGTTCAGCCGGACGAGCTGCCGCCAGTCGTCCGCCCCCTCGTAGAGCGGCCCGAGGATCTCGACGACCCGCGCCTTGTGCTGCGGGTCCTGGATGAGCGCCTCGAGCGCCCGGATCGCCTCGGCGTGCGAGGGCACCTCGCCGACGATCGCCTCGAGCTGATCGATCGCGCCCGAGGTGTCCTCGAGCCGCGTGCGCAGGAGCTGCGCGAGCGCCAGCCGGTAGGGCGCCGCCCGCTCGCCGTTCGGGGCCGCCTCGGCCCGGCGCAGGTAGAGGTCGGCGAGGTCCCGCGGCCTGTCGAGCTCGCGGTAGAGCTCCGTCAGCGCGTCGAGCGCCCGGGCGTCGTTCTCGTCGACGTCGAGCGCCGCGCGGTACGTCTCGATCGCGAGCGCGGGCTCGCGGAGCTCCGTCCGCTCCAGGCGCGCGATCGTGTGGAGGGCGTCGAGCCGATCCTCGTCCTTCCGGTAGTCGAGCGCCGCGCGGTAGAGCTGGATGCGCTCGGCGTGGCGCCCTTCCTTGACGAGCAGCCCGTCGATCGCGTCGAACAGCTCGCGCGAGTCCGGCTCGAACTCGTGCGCGCGCCGGTACCACCGCAGCGCGTCGGCCACGTCGCCGAGCTGGGCGTAGAGCTCGCCGGTGCGCCGGCTGAGCTTCGCGCTCGACGCGTCGTCCGAGGTGAGCTCCCCGAGCTCCGCCGCGTAGATCTCCGCGAGCCGCCGCTCCGCGCTCGCCACCTTCGCGAGCCGCTCGAGCTCCGCCCAGACGCCCTCGTCGGTGAGGTCCTCGTGGAGGAGCTTCGCCACCGTCTCCAGCGCCGCGCGGTAATCCTCGAGCTGCTCCTCGTGCAGCGTCGCGAGCCGCTGCAGCAGATCGCGGCGCTCGACCGGGTCCTGGCTCGCGGCGAGGCGCGCGTCGAGCGCGATCTTCACCCGGTTCCAGTCCGCCCGGCGCAGGTACACCGGCTCGAGCATCTCCCCGGCGCGCGCCCGGTGCTCCGCCTCGGCCGAGCCCTCGAGGATCGCCTCGAGCAGCGAGACCGCGCCCTCGTGCGCCGGATCGATGAGCAGCGCCTCGGAGAGCTCGTCGAACGCGCGCTGCAGGTCCTCGGTGTGCCGGTGCGCGACGAGCGCGATCTTGACGTGCAGCTCGGCGAGGTCGCCGGCGCGCACGTCGAGCTGCCGCTCGTAGAGCCGGATGAGGTCCTGGAAGCGCCCCGCCTCGCGGTAGAGGCCGTCCAGCGCCGCGATCGCGTCCGGGTGGAGCGCGATGTCGAGGATCGTCTCGTAGGTCGCGATCGCGCCGGCCTGGTCCCCGAGCGGGCCCCGCTCGAGCTCGGCGATCCGGAAGAGCAGCCCCGTCTTCTCCTCGTCGCTCTCGGCGTGCTCGACCCGGAGCTTCAGGATCTCGAGCAGCCGCCCGGCGTCGCGCGCCTCGCCGTAGAGCTCCTCCAGCGCGATCATCGCCCGCCGGTCGTCCCCGCGGGCCTCGAGCGCCTTCTTGTACTGCTCGACCGCGAGCTCGCGGTCGTCGAGCTTGTGCCGCGCGAGCTCGCCGACCCGCAGCCGCACGTTCTGCTGCACGTCGCCGTCGAGGATGTCCGGCGCGATGCGCTGGAACAGCTCGCACACCTCGGACCAGCGCCCGGTCGCCTCGCCGAGCCGCTCGACCGTGGCGATCCACGTCGTCACCTCGGGCTCGCCCGCCGCCTCCCGCACGCCGCGGAGCGCGTAGCCGAACGCCCGCGACGTGTCGCCGAGCGGCCCCTCCGCGGTGCGGAGCGACTTCTGCAGGGTGGCGAGCCGCTCGCTCGGGAGATCCGAGGTCTCGACCTTGATCTCCAGGACCCGGAGCAGGCGCTCGGCGTCGCCGTCCGCCTCGTAGAGCGGCTCGAGCGTCTCGGCGGCGTCGCGCCGCGCGTCCTCCCGCTCGAGCATCGCCTCGAGCGCCGCGCGGCAGCGCGCGTTCGATGGGTCGAGCGAGAGCGCCTGGCGGTACGCCTCGAGCGCCCCCGTCGCGTCGGCCTGGTGCAGCCGCCGCACGTCGCCGAGCCGGGCCAAGAGGTCGAGCCGGGCGGGCGTCTCCACCGCGAGGGACAGGTCCACCTCGAGCGTCTCGGCGAGATCGACCCAGCGCTCGTCGAGCTCGTAGAGCTCCTCGAGGGCCGCGAGCGTCGGGCGCTCGGGGCCGAACTCGTCGAGCACCGCGCGCCACGCGTTGATCGCCTCGGGCACGTCGGCGAGCTTCTGCGCGAGCGTCTCGGCCGCCTTGGTCATCGCGCGCCGCCGCTCCTCCGGCTCCGTCGTCGACTGCTCCCGCGCCCGGAGCACGGAGACGAGCTCCCGCCACTGCGACGTCCGCTCGTAGAGCCGCTCGAGCGCCGCGAGCGCCGCCACGTCGGCGCCGTCGTCGCCGAGCCGCGCCTGCCAGGCCTCGATCGCCTTGGCCGGGTCGTCCAGCACCGTCTCGTGCAGCGTCCCGATGCGCTCGTAGAGCGACCGCCGCGTCTCGACGTTCTCCTCGAGGCGCACCTCGATCGCGAGCACGCCCGCGAGCGCCTGGTGCTGCTCCTTCGCCGCGTAGATGCGGCCGAGCGCCTGCGCCGCCGGGATCACCAGCGTCGGATCGGTCGGATCGATGGCGAGCACGCGCCGGTAGACTTTCTCGGCCCGGTCGGCGTCGCCGAGGAGGTCCTCGCAGATCCTCGCGACTTCCATCAGGATTTCGCCGCGGATGGTGGCCGTGCCGCACGCGTCCGCGGCCGCCGTGAGCACCTCGGCGACCTGCTCGTGCTCGCCGAGGCGCCGGCCGATCTCGATGAGCCGCTCGCGCGCCGCGAGGTCCTCCGGCTCGAGCGGCAGGAGCTCCGACAGGCTGGCGAACGCGCCGGCGTCGTCCCGGAGCCGCTCGTCCTGGAGCACGCTGACCCGCCGGAGCAGCTCGCGCCGCTCCGACTCGGTCTCGGCGCCCTGGCGACGGATCTCGAGGACCCGCACGAGCTGCCGGATCTCGTCCCGCGCCTCGTACACCGCCTCGAGCACGCGCGCCGCCCGGAGCCGGAGCGCCCCGATGTCGAGCAGCCGCTCGACGAGCTCGCGCGCCTTCGGGTCGTTCTGGCGGATCCGCAGCACGTCCTCGAGGTGCCCGAGCGACCCCTCGGGCTCGTGCAGCCGGTCGAGGTAGATGCTGCCGAGCGACAGCTTGATCTCGACGCTCTCGGCCTCGGTCGCCGTCTTCAGGCGCTGCTCGAGGAGCGCCGCGAGGTCGCGGAAGCGGCCCTCGCGCTCGTAGAGCTTCTCGAGCGAGTCGAGCGCCGCCGTGTAGAACGGATCGAGCTCGAGGATGCGCTCGTAGTAGCCGATCGCCTTGGCCGCATCGCCGATGATCTCCTCGGCGATGAGCGCCACCTCGTTGAGCAGCTCGATGCGCTCGCTCTGGTCCGTCGTGCCCTTCGCGGCGCGGTCGTAGAGCTCCTCGAGCTCGCCCCACCGCTCGGCCGCCGTCAGGATCTGCTTCAGCCGCTCGAACGCGCGGTGGTTGTTCGGGTCGAGGCTCAGCACCCGCTCCAGGTAGGGCTTCGCGCCCTCCGGGTCGCCGAGCTGCTCGTCGTGGAGGCTCGCCGCGCGCTCGCAGAGCTCGACCTCCACGGAGCTGCCGAGCACCTTGTCGCCCTCGGTGCGGCCCGCGACGAGGTGCACGCGGTACGCCTCCGCGAGGTCGGTCGGGCGGCCGGCGCGCCGCGACAGCTCGGCGGCGCGGTCCCAGAGCTCGATGTCGTCCGAGAACTCGTGCAGCGCCCTGAGGAGCGCGTCGAACGCCGTCCCGGCCGCGTGGAGCTTCGCCTCCTCGACGCTCGCGAGCGTGAGGTAGAGCTCCCGCCGCCGCGCCGGATCCCGCTCCGACTCGAGGATGACCCGGAGCGCCATGGCCTCGCGCCGGTGGTTGCCCGTCTCCGCGTACTCGACGGCGAGCACCTTGGCCGCGCGCACGCGCGTCTCCGGCCGCTCGACGAGCCGCGAGAGGACGGCGATCGCGTCCGGGTCGTGCGCCGACAGATCGAGCGCGCGCACCGCCGCCTCGAAGGCGTCCGCCGGCCGATCCAGCCGGTCCAGGTAGAGCGTCGCGAGCTCGATCTCGCGGCGCGCCCGCTCGTCGCCCTCGCTGACGTCGCGGTGCGTGGCCACGATCACGGACGCCGCCTCGTACTCGCCCGCGGCGTTCAGGAGGCGCGAGAGCACCCGCAGCGCGTTGATGCGCCCGGGCGTCAGCGCGATGACCTTGCGCAGCAGCTCGATCGCCTTCGCCGGGTCGCCGAAGACCTCCTCCTCGAGCGTCGCCCACTCCTCGAGGATCTCGGCGCGATCCTCGCCCCCGACCTGGCTCGCCCTGAGCTCGAACAGCCACCGCAGATCGGCCTGCCGCTCGTTCGCCCGGAGGAGCGCGTCGAGCGCCCGCACCGTGTCGTCGTCGGACGGATCGTCCTCGACGAGCCCGCGGTAGACGGTCACCGCCTCGTCGAGCTTGCCCATCTCGCGCGCGTACACCTCGGCGAGCTTCAGCCGCAGCGTGCGCTGCACGTCGGTCGCGAGGTCCTCCGCCGTCCGGAGCCGGCCCTCGACCGCCTCGACGAACGGCCCCCACGAGCCCGCCGCCCGCGACCAGGCCTCGAGCAGGTCGAGCCCCTCGTCGTCCGGCTTCAGCTCGTAGGCGCGGCGCGCGTAGCCGAGCGCGCTCGGCTTGTCCGAGAGCGGCCCGCCCGTCACCGCCGCGAGCTTGCGCAGCATGCCGACCTGCGCCTCGGCGTCGTCCGTCGCGTCGAGGAGGATCTCGTAGAGCGCCGGCAGCCGGGCCCACTTCTCCTCCTCCTCGTAGATCGGCACGAGCGCCGCCGCGGCGCGCGCGTCCTTCGGCGAGACGCTGAGCACGCGCTCGTACGAGCGCGCCGCGCGCTCGGGCGCCTTCAGCTGCTCCTCGAAGATCCGGGCCGCGCGGAAGGAGATGTCGAGCTTCGTGGCCGGGTCGGTCGCCTTGTCCGCCGCGCCCGAGAGGAAGTCGACGAGGCCCTCCCAGTCGTTCTGCGAGGCGTAGAGCTCCTCGAGCCCGTCCCAGTCGCCCGCGGCGAAGTACGCGTCGCGCAGGACGCGGAGCGCGCGCGCGTGCCCCGGCGAGAGCGTGAGCACGCGCCGCCACGTCCGCGCCGCCTGGGCCGGATCCTTGAGGCGCTCGGCGTACACGGCCCCGAGCTTCTGCAGCGAGACGAGGCGAGCCGCGTCGTCGGCCGCGAGGTCGACGCGGCGCTCGAGCACCTCGGCGACCGTGGCGAAGTCCTTCTCGCGCTCGGCCTGCTTCTCCAGCGCGTCGAGCACCCCGGGGGCGCTCGGGTCGAGCTCGAGGATCCGCTTCTGCAGCGCGATCGCGTCCGCGCCGCGGTCGAGCCGCTCGGCGGCGAGCTTGGCCATCTCGCCGAGGAGCTCGATCTTCGCGGCGCCCTCGGCGCCCTCGAGCTTGCGCTCGTAGAGCGAGTAGAGCTGCGGCCAGGCGCGCCGCTTCAGGTACAGCTCGCGGAGCTTCTGCTGCGCCTCCTCGTCGATCGGCTCGACCGTGAGCAGCGCCTCGTACGCCGCGATGGCGTTCTGGACGTTGGAGAACTGGTCGAACCAGCGCCGCGCGACAGCGCGGTAGAGCCCCGCCTTCTCGGCGGGGCTCTCTGTCAGCTCGGCGAGGCGCTGCTGGTACGAGAGCAGGTCGCGCCAGCGCCCGAGCGACTCGTAGATGCGGGTCAGCTCCCGCACGGCGTCGACGTCCTTGTCGTCGAGCTGCACGATCTGGGTGAGGACCGTGACGAGGGCCGCGTCGTTCTTGGCGCGATCGCGGTAGATCGCGGCGATCTCGCGGAGCACCGCGACCCTGCCGGCGACGTCGTCGGCGGGCGTGCGCTCCAGGTCCTGCCGGTGGAGCTCGACGAGGGCGTTGTACCCCTCGGTCTGCAGGTAGAGGCGCTTCAGGGCGTCGCGCGCCTGGCGGTTCTCCGGGTCGGTCCGGAGCACGGACTTGTACTGCTCGATCGCCTTGGCGGCGTTCTCCTGCGACTCGGCGAGCCGCGCGAGCTCCGTGGCGATGGCGCGCTTCTCGGGGCCGTCGGGAACGGCGCGCTGCGCGTCCGTGAGGATCGTCGTGAGCCGCGGCTTGTCGCCGCGCTGCTCGAGGACCTCGCGGTAGAAGTTGAGCATCCCGGCGTGCGCCGGGTCGGCGCGGCGCACGCGGTCGAAATAGGGCTCGGCCGCCTGGGGCTGGCCGCGCATGCGCCAGTGGACCATGGCGATCTGCACGAGCATGCCGAGCTCCTCGCCGGGCTTCACGCCGCCGCTGCGGAGCTGGTCCTCGTAGAGGGCGACGAGGCGATCCCAGTCGCCCGCGGCGGAGTAGGCCTCGGTCAGGAACGAGAGCGCCTCGGGCTGGCCGGGCGAGAGGTCGAGCAGCTCCTCGTACGCCGCGACAGCGCGGGCCGGATCGCTCAGGCGGGCCTTGATGGTGCGCGCCGCGCGGACGGCCGCCGCGATGCGGTCCTCCTTGAGCTGGGCCTCGCCCTTGACGATCGACTGGACGCGGACGACGGCGTCCCAGTCCCCCGCGGAGGAGAAGGCGATCTCGGCGAGGTTGGCCGCGCGGAGGTTCTTCGGGTCGAGCTTCAGGGCGAGCTCGATGAGCTCGGCCACCCGCTCGCCGAGCTCGGCGCGGCCGTAGCGGTAGCCGATGTCGGCGGCGCTCGTGTAGAGCGCGCTCTTGAAGGCGCCGTCGGTCGCGCCCTCGGCCTCGGCCACGTACCGGTCCACGAGGTCGCGCCACCGCTCGCGCTTCGAGGCGTCGGTCTCGAGCGCCTCGGCCGCGGCGTCGTCGTCGGGGCGCAGCTCGAGCAGCCGCTTGTAGGCGGCCGCCGCGCGGTCGACGTCGATGAGCTCCTCGTGGTAGACGCGGGCGAGCTCGGCCTGCATCGCGGGCTCGACGGCGCTGCCTGCGGCGAGGGCGATCTCCAGCTCGAGGAGGCGGGCCACGGCCTGCCATTCCTTCCGCTGCTCGTGCCGCCCGCGCGCCGCGCCGAGCAGGCGCTCGACGTCCCCGGGGCCCGCGCCGTTGTTCGGAGCAGTCACGGCCTCCGCGAGCTCGTTCCAGGCTGCCTCGTTTTCGGGCTCATCCTGCAGACGCCCAAGGGCCATCCGAATCGTCTCAACGCTCATCGTATCTCCGCGGACCTCGCGAATTCGGTCCGGTCCGTTCACGGGCCGGGCGAAGATAGCCGGGCGGACGATGCGGTTTCAAGGTTCCTCGCCCCCGCGGGCCTGGAAGGTGGGGCGGAGCTTTCGCGCGCTTCTGCTTCTGTGGCGCGGGGACGTCCGAGCGGGCGGGCCGTCGGGCCGCGGCGAGGGCGGTTCACCGCGGTCTCGGGTTCGGCTATCAACCGCGGGCATGGAAGCTACGACGATCAAGCGCTTCGGGGTGATCGGCGCGGGCCAGATGGGGCGAGGCATCGCCCAGGTCGCCGCGGCCGCGGGCCTCGAGGTGGTCCTGTGCGACGTCTCGAGGGCGCTGGCGGAGTCGGGCAAGGCCCAGATCGCCGCCATTCTCGCGAAGCAGGTGGAGAAGGGCAAGCTGGCCGCGGAGGCGCGGGAGGCGCTCCTCGGCCGGGTCGCGGTGGCCGACGGGATCGCGGGGCTGGCCGGGGTCGACCTGGCCGTGGAGGCGGTGACCGAGAACTTCGAGGTGAAGAGCGGGATCTTCAAGCTCGCCGACGCGGCGCTGCCGAAGGGGGCGATCCTGGCGTCGAACACGTCGTCGATCTCGATCACGCGGCTGGCGGCGGTGACCGGGCGGCCTGAGCTGGTCATCGGGATGCACTTCATGAACCCGGTGCCGCTGATGAAGCTCGTCGAGCTCGTCCGTGGGGTCCAGACGTCGGACGCGACGTACGAGGCCGTCCGGGCGCTCTCGGTGGAGCTCGGCAAGACGGTGATCACCTCGAAGGACCAGCCCGGGTTCATCGTGAACCGGATGCTGATCCCGTTCCTCAACGAGGCGTGCTTCGCGCTCCAGGAGGGGCTGTCCACGCCGGAGGACATCGACGCGGGGGCGCGGCTCGGGCTGAACCACCCGATGGGGCCGCTCGAGCTCGCCGATTTGATCGGGCTCGATACGGTGCTGTCGATCGCGGAGGTGCTGCACCGGGAGTTCGGGGACTCGAAGTACCGGGCGGCGACGCTGCTCCGGAACCTGGTGGCGGCGGGGTGGTACGGGAAGAAGAGCGGGCGGGGGTTCTACGTGTACGACGAGAAGGGGCAGAAGAGCGGGCGGGCGGTGTAGGCGGCTGCCACGGAGCCAGGGAGGGAGGGGGCGCCGCGCGGGGGGCCGGCGGGGGCCCCTCCCACGAACTCGCGCCTTTTGGGGGGCTATGGCCGGCTGAACGGCGGGGCCGATCCGGGAGGGCATCGCAAGGAGCGGGCCGGCGCTCGGGTTCGTGGGGCCCTACCCCGCCGGCCCCCCGCGCGGCGCCCCCTCCCTCCCTGGCTCTCTCCAGGCGGAGATGAGGGGGTGGAGCGACGGATTTGGTCCGCGATGGGAACACCGGCTCGGAGGACGGGCGGTCTGCCCGACTCGCTATGATCGCACGCTGGCATGCGGCAGGGCCGTCATGTCGCGCGCACCCACGCGACAAGATCGGATCGGATCTGCGTCCACCGCTCCTCCGTCATCCCTGCCGGCATCGGTTCCGCCTCGGCGTCGGCGAAGTACGCCAGGCTGCGCACCACGTGGCCAACATCCTCGGTTGCATATTTCCTCGCGTACGCATCGAGCGCCTGCCCCACACTCCGCCCTCGTGACGTGAGCAGCGCGTGGAGGTCCCAGAAATCCCGGCGCGCCCCGCGCCCCGCGATCGCCGACAGCTTCATGCACTCCAGATCATCGAGCGACGCGACCGGGAGAGGGATCCCGGATAGACACTCGGGCGGTCCCAGCAGCGGATAGCAATACCGCAGGATGCTCGCCGGAACCCCTCCAACCTCCAGGTACAACCCCCGCCCACGTCGGCCGCGCTCCTCCACGGGGGATCGGCAGATCGATGCCAGCGATGACCGCCCAGTACGCAAGCTCCCGCGGAGCAAGCCGGTGCCCCTTCCGGCGCAAAAAGTCGGCGAGCGCCTCCGCCGAGTACGCCTGCCTCAGCCACCGCATCGCCGCCCATCCGCCCCGGCTCATCACCCGCTCCATGACGTAGTCGCGGTGCCGCTCCAGATCGATGGCGTCCGGGTCCGTGTCCCAGAACAGGCGCGTGACGTCCTCTGGAAATCGCTCGCTCGTCGGCTCGGCCACGGGCTCAGCATAGCAGGCCCGAGAGGACACGGAATGACGCCTTCGCGGGCGCACGGCAGGCGCTTCCCCCCGGCGCGGCGCGCTGCTAACCACGCTCCATGACCGCTCAAGAACAGCAGCCGGGGGCCCGCGGTACGCTCCAGTTCGTCGCCGTCGAGCGCGCAGGTCACGTCGCCACCGTGACCATCCAGCGGCCCGACAAACTCAACGCCCTGAACCCCGCCGTCCTCGGCGAGCTCACCGCGGCCTTCCGCGACCTCCTCACGCCCGCCGAGGGCAACGAGGTGCGCGCGGCGGTGCTGACCGGCGCCGGCAAGGCGTTCGTCGCCGGCGCGGACATCGCGGAGATGGCGACCATGAACAGCATCGCCGCGAAGCGGTTCGCCGACGCAGGCCACCGACTGGCCGAGCTCATCGAGACTGCCCCCTTCCCCGTGATCGCCGCCGTCAACGGCTTCGCGCTGGGCGGCGGCTGCGAGCTCGCCCTCGCCTGCGACTTCATCTACGCCGCCGAAGGCGCCAAGCTCGGCCAGCCCGAGGTGAACCTGGGCGTCATCCCGGGGTTCGGCGGGACCCAGCGGCTGCTGCGACGGGTCGGGCCCGGACGCGCGCGCGAGCTCGTCTATTCAGGAGACATGATCACCGCGCAGCAGGCGCTGTCGATCGGGCTCGTCAACGCCGTCTTCCCGGCGACCGAGCTCCTCGCGCGCGCCCACGAGACCGCCCTCAAGATCGCCTCGCGCGGCCCGCTCGCCGTCGCCGCCGCCAAGCGCGTCCTCCTGCGCGGCGAGAGCCTCGACCTCGCCGCCGCCAACGAGCTGGAAGCCCAGGCATTCGCGGCGCTCTTCGGCAGCGAAGATCAACAGCTCGGAATGAAAGCGTTCCTGGCGAAATCGCAGGCCACGTTCACGGGAAAGTGACGCCTCGGAAGGCGCGAACCGCGCGCTCGAGGGCAAAAAAATACCGCGCATCACGCTGGAGGGGGGCCCAGAATGACCGCGGCAGGGACACCGCGCCGGAGTCCTGAACGTCCGCCACGGTGCTAAGAAAAAAGACCGCATGCGCTCCGGGCTGGGGGGTCCGCGCCGGTGCGCATGCGGTAGTCAGATTGTGGCATCCGCATGCGCGTTGTCGATAACAAAGTGCAGCGCCTGCACGCCGGGCGAGCAGAGCGCTCCAGACGCGAAGGCAGCCAGGCGGGCGCGCGCCCCACACACACCAGCTCTGCAGGAATTCACGTTCGAGCCGGGCATACCCCTCCACTGGAGACAGCGCTCGGCGCAGCGTTCATTTCGCATTCCGAGACGAGCGAACACGAGATCCCCCATCTCTTCAATAAGAGACGCCACGACGCGGCGGGCCGCACACCTGCTCCCGAGTAAAGAGCCAGGACGAATAAAGCACACTACGGAAGGAACGCGCCGGCGCGTGTGTTCAAGCGCACGAGAGCCCCTGCGTGGGCGCAGGCCGCGATACGCGCAGCGCCCGCGCGGCGACAAAGTAAACAGGTTTTATCTAAGGAGGACATAATTCAGGACGTGCGCTCGACGACTCTTCGCCTGATGCGTCTGGGTCAATTTCTCGGCCTCGGCCATCGCATGACAGGGCCTGGATCGCTCGCCGGCGCGCCCATGCCTCCTTGATGAGGGCGGCGACGGGCGCGCGGCGCGCCTCGGCAGCGATGGCCGCGTGCACCGCTGCAGGCCCCGAGGGCGGGGTGTCCGCCAGCGCAGGCATCACCGCCGCACCGACGCCGCAGACGAGGGCGCTCGCGGCGGACCGCTGCGGGACGGAGCGCGCCAGGTGGAAGCGCGCCCCCCAGATCGATGCACCGGGTCGACGCACCCGGGTTCGCCCGGTCCGCGCACCCCGGTTCGCCCGGTTCGCGCACCCGGGGTGCTCGCCCGGCTGCGGGGTGCTCGCCCGGCTCGCGCGATCGTGTCGCCAGGACGCGCGGGCCGACGCGCGCAAGGCGGAGCCGACGCGCGCTCGACGATCAGCTCGTCTGACACGCGAGGCCCCGTGCAGCGTCCGCTGGGCACCTCCGCCGCGATCGGGGCGCGACGTCCTTGACGCCGGGCACGAAACGGGATTACCGAGCACCGGCCTGACAATCCATTCCTCGGGTGCCCTCCGGGGCATAACAGGGAAGCCGGTGCAAAACCGGCGCGGTCCCGCCACCGTGAGTGGGGAGCTGCCTCCGAAGACCACTGGGCCTCATTGAAAGAGGCCTGGGAAGGTGGACGCAGCGCTGGGAGCTCGATCAGCTCCCTGAACCCATGAGCCGGGAGACCTACCCGAGCCTCCCACGAGGTGCAGCTTGCGCACGTCTTCGTGGCGTTCGGGTGCGGACTTCACCCGGAGCGCCGAAATCGGTCTTCACGGCCGCGCTTTGTCGATAGCCGCCGTGTCCCTGGGGACGCTCCTCGCGCCCCGGCCCGCGGCCGCGATGCACCTCGCGGAAGGCGTCCTGCCGCTCGGCTGGTGCGCCGCCTGGAACGCGCTCGCCCTGCCCTTCGTCGCGATCGCCCTCCACCTGCTCCGGCGCCGCACCCAGCAGGACGCCTTCTACAAGCCGTTCGTCGGCCTCATCGCCGCCGCCGTCTTCGCGATCTCGTGCATGCCCGTGCCGGTGCCGACCGCCGGGACCTGCTCCCACCCGTGCGGCACAGGGCTCGCGGCGGTGCTCATCGGCCCCTGGATGACCGTCCTCGTCACCGTGGTGGCGCTCCTTATCCAGGCCCTCTTCCTCGCGCACGGCGGCCTCACCACGCTGGGCGCCGACGTCGCGTCGATGGGCATCGCGGGCGCCTTCACCGGCTACTTCGTCTTCCATCTCGCGCGGCGCTGCGGCGCGAACCTCTGGGTCGCGGGCTTCCTGGCGGGCGTGACGTCGGACTGGGCGACGTACGCCACCACGGCGCTCGCGCTCGCGCTCGGGCTATCGGGCGAGGGATCGGTGACCTCCATGTTCACGGGCGTCGCCCTCGCCTTCGTCCCCACCCAGCTGCCGCTCGGCCTGCTCGAGGGCGTCATGACCGCGGGGGCGCTCGCCTTCCTGCGCACCCGGCGGCCCGACATCCTGGACCGGCTCCAGGTCGTCCGGCTCGCCCCGGGGGCATCGTGACGCGGCGGCTCGGACAGCGCCCCATGTCAGCGCTGCTCGCGCGGCGCGCGTGCGTAGCCTGCGAGCGCGCGCTCCAGCTCGCCCCTGCCCTCTGGCTCGCCGCCTGCCGCAACGCTTCCTGGGACGGCGTCGACGAGGCCGTGGTCCGCCGCGTCGCCGAGGACGCAGGGCGCCACGAGACGGGGCCGCTGTTCGCGGGCCTCGAGGGCGACCTCCTGCTGTTCGCGTTCCTCTGGGCCGGGCTCCTCGCCGGCTTCGCCCTCGGCTATTTCTCGCGCGTGCTCTTCGTCGAGCGCGCGGACGCGCCCGCGGGCAAGGCCGGCGGCGAAGGCCTGCGTGCGGACTGATCCCCCCGCGCGGCTCCGCGACGTGGACGCCCGGCTCCGCCTCGGGGCCGCCGTGGCGGCGTGCTGCGTCGCCGCGGGCGCGCGTTCGCCCGTCACGCCGGCCGCGCTGCTCCTCCTCGCGTGCATGGCCCTCCGCCTCCAGGGCACGCCGGCGCGCGCGGTCCTCCGTGCCGCCGCGCCCGCCGCGTGGATCGGAGCGGTCGCGGCGGCGCTGGCGCTCGCGCTCACGCCGGGGGCGCCGCTCCTCCCCGGCGCGCCGTTCCCTGTCGACGCGATCACGGCCGAGGGGGCGCGCCGCGCCGTGGCCATCGGCGCGCGCGTCCTCGCGGCGGCCGCGGTGCTCCGGTGGCTCGCCGGCGCAGCCGCGCCCGCCGAGATCGAGGCGGCGCTCGCAGGGCTCGGCGTCCCCGCGGCCCTCGTCGAGCTGCTCGCGCTGACGCGGCGCTTCGCCGGCGTGCTCCAGCGCGCGGCCGACAGCGCGTGGAGCGCCGCCGCGCTCCGCGGCGGGTTCACACGCCCCGGCGCCGCCGCGCGCTCGGCCGGCGCCGTCGCGGGCGTCGTGGCGCTCCGGACGCTGGAGCGCTCCGAGAGCGCCGCGCTCGCGATGCAGCTCCGCGGCTACAAGGGGAAGCTCCCCGTGGCGGACCGAAGGGCGAGCGCGCCCGCCGCGAACCTCGCGTTCGCCGCCGCCGCCATCGCGGCCCTCGGGCTCAGCGTCGCCGCGGGAGAGGCCGGATGATCGCGATCGCGCTGCGCGCCCCCCGGATCGGCTACCGGCGCGGCGAGCCCGTGCTGCGCGACGTGCGCCTCGACGTCGCCGAGGGCGAGTCCGTGGCGGTGCTCGGCGGCAACGGCGCCGGCAAGACCGCGCTGCTCCGGACGCTCGTCGGGCTCCTCCCGGCGCCCGGCGGCGGCGTCGAGATCGCGGGCCGCCGCGTGGGCTCGCCCTCGGACGCCGTCGCCGCGGGCGCCGCGCTCGTGCTCCAGGACCCGGACGACCAGCTGCTCGGCGCGACGCTCCTCGACGACGTCCTGTTCGGCCCGAGGAACCTCGGCCTGCCCGCGCCCGAGGCGCGGCGCCGCGCCGAGGAGGCGCTCGCCGCCGTGCAGATCGCCCACCTCGCCGATCGGGCCATCGAGGCGCTGAGCTTCGGCGAGCGCAAGCGCGCGTGCATCGCCGGGATGCTGGCGATGCGGCCGCGGGTGCTGCTGCTCGACGAGCCGACCGCGGGGCTCGACCCGGAGGGCGAGCTCGCCCTGTGCCAGACGCTGCGCGCGCTCTCCGAGCAGCAGGGGACCACGCTGGTCACCGCGACGCACGCGGTGGATCTCGTGCCGCTCTTCGCAACGCGCGCCGTCCTGCTCGGCGACGGCCAGGTCCTCGCGGACGGGCCGCCGCGGGAGGTGTTCGCGCGGGGGGAGCTCCTCGCGCGGGCGCGGGTGCGGCGGCCGTGGGTCGCCGAGCTCTGGACCCGGATGAGGCCTGTGCCGCCGCAGGGCGGCGCAGGGCTCCCGCTCACCCTGGAGGAGGCGCTCGCGTGCATGACGACGGTCTCCTGCTGATCGGCCACGGCAGCCGCGACGCCGCGTCGAACGCCGAGTTCGAGGCGATCGTGGCCGATTACGCCGCGGCGCGGCCCGAGATCGCCGTGCAGCACGGCTACATCGAGCTCGCGACGCCGCACCTCGCCGACGCGCTTACGGCGCTCGCGGCGCGGGCGTCGCGGGTGGCGGTCGTGCCGCTCTTCCTGTTCGCCGCGGGGCACGTGAAGAACGACATCCCGCTCGCGCTCGAGCGGGCGCGGGCCGCGCACCCGGGCGTGCGCTTCTCGGCGGCGCGGCCGCTCGGCGTGCACCCGGCGCTCGCGCAGATCGCGTTCGAGCGCGCCGCGACCGCGCTGCCGGCCGACCCGGCGGCGCGGGCCCGGTCGGCGCTCGTCGTCGTGGGGCGCGGGTCGAGCGACCCGGACGCGAACGGCGATTTCTGCAAGACGGCGCGCCTCATCGGCGAGGGCCGCGGGCTCCAGCTCGTCGAGCCGACCTTCATCGGCGTCACCCGGCCCTCGGTCGAGGAGACGCTGGAGCGGGTCGCGCGGCACCGGCCGGAGCGCGTCGTGGTGGTCCCCTACTTCCTCTTCGCCGGGCGGCTCATGACGAAGCTCGCCGAGCAGGTCGACCGCTTCTCGTCGACGTACCCGTGGATCCGGGCGTCGCTCGCGCCGCACCTCGGCCGGTCGAGCGCGCTCGAGCGGCTGATCGACGAGCGCGCGCGCCAGGCGTTCGCCGGCGAGGCGCCGCTCCCCTGCGACACGTGCATGTACCGCACCGCGCTGCCGGGGCTCGCCCGGGAGGTCGGCGGGCTCAAGGCGATGCTCTACAGCGTGCGCCACACGCTCACGCACACGCAGGCGTCGAACCATCCGCACGCCCACCGCTCGCTGCGCAAGCACGTGCTCGTCTGCGGCAACGCCGACTGCGTGGACCGCGGCAGCCTGGCGCTGCTCGAGTCGGTGCGCCGCCTCGTGAAGCAGGCCGGCCAGCAGCAGCAGATCCGCGTGACGAGGACGTCGTGCATGGGGCGCTGCGGCGAGGGGCCGACGGTCGCCGTCTACCCCGACGGGGTCTGGTACCGCGGCGTCCGCGAGGAGGACGCGAAGGACCTCGTCGAGGAGCACCTGCTCGGCGACCGGCTGGTGGCCCGGCTCGTCGACGACATCATGCAGTGAGGCGCGGCGCCGGCCGCCGCCCGCTGGTGGCCCGGCTCGTCGACGACATCATGCAGTGAGGCGCGGCCGGGCGCCGCCCTCGAGCATGAATCGCCGACGCGCGGAGCCTCCCCCGCAGCCCGCGCGCCACCTCGGCCGTCGTGTTCCCTGCCCACGTCCCACGCCAGGGCCGCCCGAGTTGACTCATATGTCCAATTCAGTCATATGAGTTCTGTGCCCGTCCGCCGCCCCGACAGACCCCGCGACCCTGCGCGGCGCACCAGGATCCTCGACGCCGCCAAGCGCCACTTCGTCGAGCGCGGCTTCAAGGGCACCAACCTCGACGCCGTCGCCGCCGAGGCCGGCTGCGCAAAGGGCGCCCTCTACCTCGAGTTCGCCGACAAGGAGTCCCTCCTGCGCGAGGTGGTAGAGCAAGCGTTCGCCACGATCCGCGCGCGCTTCGCCGCCGAGGTGCTCGGCCTGGAATCCCCGCTCGATCGCCTCGTCGCGACCCTCCGCTTCGCTTACCGACAGCAGGCAGCCGAGCCGCTCTTCGGCAAGCTCCTCCGCGAGGATCCGGACCTCCGCGCGCTCCGCCCGCTCGACGACGCCGCGAGCGCTGCCGCCGCGAAGGCGCAGATCGCCCAGATCAACGGCTGGGTCGACGAGGGCATCGCGCGCGGCGAGATCCGGCCCGACGTCGATCGCGACGCGATCCCCTTCGTCCTCGGCGTGCTGCGCTTCGCGCCCCAGCACCTCGGGCTGATCACGTCGTTCGGCGCCTTCGCCGGCGAGCGCACGCTCGACGCCATCGCCGACATCTTTCGCGCCGGCCTGGCCGCGCGTCCAGCGGCGGCCTCTACGGAGACGACCTCCACGACGGCGATTCCTACGCAGCAGCGCGCGACCGCGTCGCGCACGAGGAGCAAGCGATGAACCAGGCGATCGAGGTGAACGCGCTCGGCAAGCGCTTCGCGAAGGTCACGGCCGTCGACGGCGTGAGCTTCAGCGTCGCGGCCGGCGAGATCTTCGGCTTCATGGGGCACAACGGCGCCGGCAAGACCACGACGCTGCGCATGCTCCTCGGCCTGACCCGGCCCACCGCGGGCACCGCGCGCGTGCTCGGGCGCGACGTCGTCAGCGAGACGCTCGAGGTCCGGCGAAACGCGGGTTACCTGCCCGCGTCGTACTCGCTGCCCCCCGACATGACGGCGCGCGGCTTCCTCCACTACATCGCCGCGATGTTCGCGCTGCCCAGCGACGTCGCGGCCGCGCGCGCCGGCGCCCTCCTGCGCCGCTTCGGGCTCGAGCGCGAGGCGGACCGCCCCCTGCGCGGCTTCTCCACCGGCATGGCCCAGAAGGTCGGCATCGCCCAGGCGCTGATCAACGAGCCCTCGGTGCTCCTGCTCGACGAGCCGACGTCGGGCCTCGATCCCCTCGGCCGCCACGAGCTCCTCGAGGTGCTCCGCGCGCTCGCGCGCGAGCGCGGCGTCACCATCGTGTTCTCGTCGCACATCCTCTCCGACGTCGAGGCCCTCTGCCGGCGCGTCGCGGTGATGCACCGCTCGCGCCTCGTCGCCTGCGACGAGGTCGAGCGCCTCAAGGAAGCGCACGGGGCGCGCACCATGGACGATCTCTACCTCGCGCTCGTGCGCAGGGAGGCCGCGTGATCCGCCTCCTCTGGCTCGACTATCTCACGACGCTCCGCGAGCGGAAGACCTGGCTCTGCGTCGCGATGCTCGTCTACGCGCTGGTCGCGATCCCCGTCTTGCTCGCGCGGCCGCCCGATCACGTGCGCGCCGCGATCGCCGCGTGGTTCGGCGACGCCGCTCCGTTCCAGGTCTTCATGTACGTGTGGATCGACCTGACGATGAACAAGGTGATCGCGTTCATCCCCGTGGTGCTCGCCAGCGGCGTCGTGCTCCGCGAGCGCGACACCGGCGTGCTGCCGCTCCTCGCCAGCAAGCCGCTCTCGATCCCTCGCTACTTCGTGCTCCGCGCGCTCAGCGCGTGCGCGGTGATGGTGACCCTGCACGTCGCGACCCAGCTCGCCGGCGCCGCCTACTTCACGGCGCGCGTCCCCGGCTTCCGCCCCGGCCCCTTCCTCGGCGCGATGTCGCTCCACGCCTTCGCGGCGCTCTTCGCGACCGCGCTCTGCGCCGCGATCGCCGCGTGGGTGAGGCACCGCGGCGCCTCGGCCCTGATCGGGTTCGCCACGCTCGGGGGCCTCGTGGGCCTCTCGCTCATCGGCTTCTATCAGCCCGCCTGGCGGAGCCTCTCCCTCGCGAACCCGATCGCCCTCGGCGCGCTCGGCCTCGGGAGCCTCGACCGCCTCGGCCCCGCCGTGCTCGGCCCCCCGATGCTCGCGCTCGCCGCGCTCACCGCCCTCACCATCGCGGTCGGCGCCGCGGGCGTCCGGAGGATGGAAGCATGACCTCGACGACCGCCCCCGCCGCGGGCTCGCTCCGCGGATACTTCGCGCTCGAGGCGCGCCGCGCCCCGCGCCGTACCTCGCTCGTCGCGGCGGCCGCCGGCGTGCTCGTGGTGCTCGGCAGCCACGCGCTGATCGTGCGCCTGCCGGCGCAGGTCATCCGCTTCCTCGAGCAGGCCTTCGCGATCGAGGGGATGGCCGCCGTGCTCCTCATCAACGATCTCCTCGCCGCCTACTTCGTCGCGTACTTCGTCGCCCTGGCGGGCCTCGTCGACGCGACGGTCACGGCGCGAGAGGAGCATCGCCTCGAGCTCCTGCTCGCCAAGCCGATCCGCGCCCGGGTCTTCCTCGCCGCGCGCACGGCGCCCTCGCTGCTCGCCGGGGCCGGGGCGGGCGTGGTGGTCGCGGCCTCCACCGCGCTCGCCGTGGCGCCGCACATCGGCGCGAGCGACATGATCAGCGCGGCGGGCGCGCTCGGCGCCGGCCTCTTCCTCGTCGCGCTCTCGATCGCGCTGCTCTCGGCGCTCCTGCCGCTCCTGGTGCGGATGCGGGACGGCTTCCACGCGCTCCTGGTCGCGTCGGGCGCGTGGATCGCGCCGCTGATGCCCACGGCGGCGTTCATCTACCGGCCCGACGCGTTCGAGGCGCACGCGGGGCTCAGGGAGGCGACGGTGCTCGCGTCGCTGCTCTGGAGCGACGCCACCTCGGCCTGGCTCGGCCCGGTCGCGCTGGCGATCGCTCTCCCGCTCGCCGCGATCTCCATCGCCGCCTCGGGCGTGCTCCTCGAGCGCACCGACGCGCTCTGAGTCCGACGTGGGCCGCGGGGAGCGGGCGGCCCTCGTCCGCTCTCACGCGGTGGCGCGTGCGTCGCTTCTCCCCGCCTTCGTCTTTCCGCCCTCTCTCCTAGCTGGTACGAGGGCCCGATAGAAGGGAACCGATATGGCCTGTCACGAGATCGCCGCGCTCCGCCTTGGGCTCATGAACATCCTGGGCATCGATGATCCCGCCGAGCGCACGCACGAGCTCGCCGAGCTCGGCGCCGCGGCCGCCGAGCCAGGGCCGGTCTCGGCGATGCTGCGCGCCGGGGACCTGAAGAACCTCTCGCGCCTCTTCGAGGGGTCGCTCGTGGAGCTCCAGGAGAAGGTCGCCAAGACCCCCGCCGGCGACCCGAAGCTGCCTTATCTGCGCTCGCTCCTCATCCTGACGAAGCAGGTCGAGCTCGATCTGCGCGCCCAGGTCGACGGGCTCGGCCGGCTCTACCGGGAGCTCGAGGAGATGCACGACTTCGTGCACGAGATCTACCCGGCCGAGTGAAGCGCGCCCCTCACCGGAGGGAGCCCATCGCGCGTGATTGCGACCGCGCGGAGACAGGAGCGACGTCATGGCAACACAAGGCAACCCGAAGATCAGGATCGCCCACGCAACGCCGCTCGGCGACGCCGCGCGGCTGCTCCGGCTCGAGCGCGTCGACGGCGCGGAGATCGGCTTCGCCGGCGGGCAGTACGTGATCATCAACACCGGCGTCACCCTGCCCGGCGGCAGGCTCGCGAAGCGCGCCTACTCGCTGCTCTCCAGCGACGCCGAGCAGCGCGCCGTCGAGATCGCGGTGAAGCGCATCGGCGCCGGGCCGGGGTCGAACGTGCTCAACGACATCGCCGTCGGCGCCGAGCTCGAGTGGAGCGGCCCCTGGGGCAAGCTGCGGCTCGCGCCGGGCTTCTCCGGCCGCGCGCTCGTGATCGCCACCGATACCGGCATCACCGCCGCCCTCGGAATCGCGCGCAGCGCTGCCGCCGCCGGCGCGGCGCAGCTCGACCTGCTCTGGCTCGTCGAGCCGGCCGAGACCTTCGCCTCCGAGCCGTTCGTCCGCGAGCGCCTCCCCGCCGCCGTTCGCCTCACGGTCGCCCGCGACCTCCTCCCGATCGGCCACCCCGAGCGGCCAGCGCGCGCGTGCGCACTCGTGGACGGGCAGCTCGCGGCCGGGCCGTACGACGCCGTGCTCTGCGCGGGCGACGGCGCGGTCCTCTACCCGCTCCGCGACCACCTAGTCTCGCTCGGCGCGCCGGAGGGGAGCGTGCTCCTGGAGAGCTTCTTCAACAACCCTGCGAAGAAGTCTTTGTAATCGTTCGGGATTTTGCGAGGGGTGGCGGGGACACCGGGCCCCAGCCCCGTGGCTGCCCGTTTCGGTTGAATCGGCTGTAACCATGGGCCAAATGCCCGCCATGGCTGCCTTCCGACACGTCCGCGGCGCGCGCGCTCTCTCTCCGTTTCGTACCGACAAGCGCCTGACCGAGCTGAAGCAGCGGGTGCCCGAGGTGGTCGGGCTGGGGAGCCGCTGGATCTACTTCGTGCACTCGCGGGCCTCGCTCGACGAGCGCGGCGAGCACGTGCTGTCGCATCTCTTGGACGACGACGCGCTGGCGCACGGCGGGGGCGGGACGGGCGAGGACGAAGGTCAGCTCGTGCTGGTGGTGCCGCGCTTCGGCACCCTCTCGCCCTGGAGCTCGAAGGCGACCGACATCGCCTGGGTGGCGGGGCTCGCGGCGGTGCAGCGGATCGAGCGGGGCATCGCCTACCACGTGCGGGCGTCCCGGCCGCTGACCGGCGAGGAGCTGACGCGCGCGGCGGGGGCGCTGCACGATCGGATGACCGAGTCGGTCGCCTTCGACCTGGCGGCCGGGCAGGCGCTCTTTCGCGACGAAAAGCCGCGGCCCCTCGCTCGCGTGCCGCTGTCGCGCGAGGGGCGGCTTTCGCTGACGCGCGCCAACAAGGAGCTCGGCTTGGCCCTGGCGGAGGACGAGATCGACTACCTGCTGGCCGCGTTCACGGAGCTGAGGCGGGATCCGAGCGACGTCGAGCTGATGATGTTCGCGCAGGCCAACAGCGAGCACTGTCGGCACAAGATCTTCAAGGCCGACTGGGTGATCGACGGCGAGGCGCAGGGGCTCTCGCTGTTCAAGATGATCCAGAACACCTTCGCGGTGACGCCGCACCATGTCCTGTCGGCGTACAGCGACAACGCGGCGGTCATGGAGGGGCTCGACGCCGAGCGCTTCTTTCCACAGCCGGGGGCCGGCGCGCTGTACGAGGCGCGGCGCGAGCCGGCGCACGTGCTGATGAAGGTGGAGACCCACAACCATCCCACGGCCATTTCGCCGCATCCCGGCGCTTCGACGGGCAGCGGCGGCGAGATCCGTGATGAGGGCGCCACGGGGCGAGGCGCGAAGCCCAAGGCCGGGCTCACCGGTTTTTCGGTGTCGAACCTGCGCATTCCCGGCTTCGAGCAGCCGTGGGAAGCCGAGTCGATCGGCAAGCCCGATCGCATCGTCTCGGCGCTCGACATCATGATCGACGGGCCGCTCGGCGGCGCCGCCTTCAACAACGAGTTCGGGCGTCCTGCCCTGGCCGGCTACTTCCGGACCTTCGAGCAGAAGGTGCCGGGCGACAGCAGCGGGGCCTCCAGCGTGCGCGGCTATCACAAGCCCATCATGCTGGCGGGCGGGCTCGGCAATGTGCGGCCCGAGCTGGCGCTGAAGAAGACCTTCCCGGCCGGGGCGCCCATCGTCGTGCTCGGCGGGCCGGCCATGTTGATCGGCCTGGGCGGCGGCGCGGCGTCGTCGATGGCCTCGGGCTCGTCGTCCGCCGATCTGGATTTCGCCTCGGTGCAGCGGGACAACCCGGAGATGCAGCGGCGCTGCCAGGAGGTCATCGATCGCTGCAACGCCCTGGGCGCCGGTTCGCCCATCCTCAGCATCCACGACGTGGGCGCGGGCGGACTGTCGAACGCCTTGCCCGAGCTCGTGCACGACGCGGGCGTGGGAGGGCGCTTCGAGCTGCGCCGAGTGCCCTCGGTCGAGCCCGGCATGTCGCCGCTCGAGATCTGGTGCAACGAGGCGCAGGAGCGCTACGTGCTGGCTCTGGACGGCTCGCGCCTGGAGATCTTCGAGGAGATCTGCCGGCGCGAGCGCTGTCCCTACGCCGTGGTCGGTCACTCGACGACGCAGAAAGATCTGGTGCTCGACGACGCCGAGCTCGAGGACCAGCCGATCGACATGCCGCTGTCGGTCTTGCTCGGCAAGCCGCCCAAGATGACGCGCGACGTCCGCCGCCTGCCCTCGCCCAGACAGGCGCTCGACGCCGCCAAGCTGCCGCTGCGCGAGGCGGTCTATCGCCTGCTGCGGCTGCCCACGGTGGCCGACAAGTCCTTCCTCATCACCATCGGCGACCGCACCATCACCGGCCTCGTGCACCGCGATCAGATGGTCGGGCCCTGGCAGGTGGCCGTGGCCGATGCAGCGGTGACGCTGACCGACTACACGGGTTACGGCGGCGAGGCCATGGCCATGGGCGAGCGCGCCCCGCTCGCCGTGCTCGACGCCGCGGCCTCGGCGCGCATGGCCGTGGGCGAGGCGCTGACCAACCTGGCATCGGCTCCGATCGAGAGCCTCGAGCGCGTGAAATTGTCGGCGAACTGGATGGCAGCGGCCGGAGCCCCCGGTGAGGACGCCAAGCTCTATGAAGCCGTGAAGGCGGTGGGCCTCGAGCTGTGCCCGGCGCTCGGTCTCGCCATCCCCGTCGGCAAGGACAGCATGTCGATGCGCACGGTCTGGGACGGCGGCCAGAAGAGCGTCGTCTCTCCCATCTCGCTCATCGTCTCGGCCTTCGCCCGTGTGCCGGACGTGCGCGGCGCGCTCACGCCCCAGCTCCGCACCGACGTCGGGGACACCGTGCTCGTGGCCGTCGACCTGGGACGCGGCAAGAATCGCCTGGGCCTCTCGGCGTTCGCCACCGTCAGCGAGCAAGTGGGCGACAGCGTGCCGGACGTCGACTCGCCGGCCGATCTGCGCGCCTTCTTCGAGACCGTGCAGAGCCTGCGGCAGCGGGGGCTGGTGCTCGCCTACCACGATCGCTCGGACGGCGGCCTGTTCGTCACCTGGGCCGAGATGAGCTTCGCCGGCCGCGTCGGCGCGGAGCTGTCGCTCGATGCGCTGGCGGCGAACAGCTCGCTTCCGGCCGCTCAGGCTGCAGCCCTGTTCTCGGAAGAGCTGGGCGCGCTCATGCAGGTGCGTGCCCAGGACGCGCCCGAGGTCATCTCGGCCTTCGCCCGCGCCGGTCTCGAGGGAGCGGCGCACGTCGTCGGCAAGCTCCGCAGCGACGATCGACTGGTGGTGACCGCGGGCGGCCAGGCCGTGCTCGACGAGCCGCGCGTGGACTTGCGCCGCGCCTGGTCCGAGACCAGCTACCGCATGCGAGCGCTGCGCGACAATCCCGAGAAGGCCCGCGAGGAGTTCGACGCGCTCCTCGACGCCGGGGATCCGGGCATCTCGCCGCATCTGCCCTTCGACGTCGAACGATCGCTGGCTCGCCCGCTGATCGAAGCCGCCAGCGAACGGCCCAAGGTGGCCATCTTGCGCGAGCAGGGCGTCAACGGTCAGATCGAGATGGCCGCCGCCTTCCACCGCGCCGGCTTCGCCGCCCACGACGTGCACATGAGCGATCTGATGAGCGGCGCCGTGTCGCTCGAGAGCTTCCGCGGCCTGGCCGCCTGCGGCGGTTTTTCCTACGGCGACGTGCTCGGCGCCGGCATGGGTTGGGCCCGCTCGGCGCTCTTTCACAGCAAGACGCGCGAGGCGCTGTCGGCCTTCTTCACGCGACCGAACACCTTCGCCCTCGGCATCTGCAACGGCTGCCAGATGATGGCCGGCCTCAAGGACATCATCCCCGGTGCCCAGCGCTGGCCGCGCTTCGTCAAGAACCGTTCCGAACAGTTCGAGGCCCGCCTCGCCCAGGTCGAAATCCTGGAGAGCCCCTCGGTGCTGCTGCGCGGCCTGGTGGGCGCGCGCCTGCCCGTGGCCGTGGCCCACGGCGAGGGCTATGCCCACTTCGCCAGCGACGCCGATCGCCGCGCGGCGCGTGTGGCGGCCCGCTGGGTGGACGGCCGCGGTCAGGTCGCCACGCGCTACCCCGCCAACCCCAACGGCTCGCCCGACGGCATCACCGGCCTCACCACCGACGACGGCCGTGTGACGATCCTCATGCCGCACCCCGAGCGCATCTTCCGCGCCGTGCAGCACAGCTGGGCTCCCCCCGAGTGGTCGGAACGCGGCCCCTGGCTGCGCCTCTTCGAGAGCGCGCGGGCGTTCGTGGGCTGAGGGTCTCTCCTGGAGTTTCGCGCCGACCGACCAGGAGGGCAGGAAATCGTCACGCCGCCCGAGGGCGGCGCGCGCCTCGAAAGCTTCTCCCACAACGCCGCGCGAAAATCGTTGTAGTCGTTCCGGCACCTGCGATGGCAGAGCTCCGGCCGAGAGACCCGAAAGGTCAGCGCGAGGGGTTCACGACGGGCGCGTGCGCGGCCGCCGCGGCCAAGGCGGCCGCGCGCGTGCTCGCGCGCGGCGCGGCGGTCGACGCCATCGAGACCACCCTGCCGAACGGGCAGAAGGTCACCTTCCCGCTGAAGCGCTGCGATCGCGACGGGCCGCGCGCCACGTGCAGCGTCATCAAGGACGCCGGCGACGATCCCGACTGCACCCACGGCGCCGAGCTCGTCGCCGAGGTCGAGCTCCGCCGCGAGCCGGGCGTCGAGATCCGCGGCGGCGCGGGGGTCGCGGTCGTCACCAAGCCGGGGCTCGGGCTGCCCGTCGGCGCGCCGGCCGTGAACCCCGTGCCGCGCCGGAACATCACCGAGATGGTCCTCGAGGAGCTCGAGGGCTCGGGCTTCGCCGGGGCCACGGTCACCCTCAGCGTCCCCCAGGGCGAGGAGATGGCGAAGCAGACCATCAACGCGCGGCTCGGGCTCATCGGCGGCATCTCCATCCTCGGGACGAGCGGGATCGTGAAGCCGTACTCGACCGCCGCCTTCCGCGCGAGCGTCGTGCAGGCGATCGACGTCGCCGCCGAGCGCGGCATCGCGGCGCTGGCGCTGACGACCGGCGGCAAATCCGAGGCGTACGCGATGAAGCTCTACCCGGAGCTCCCGGAGGAGGCGTTCATCCAGGTGGGCGACTTCATCGGCACGGGCGTCCGCCACGCCGCGCGGCGGCGGATCGCCCGCGCGATCATCGTCGGCATGATCGGCAAGCTCTCGAAGATGGCCGACGGCAAGATGATGACGCACGCCGCCGGCTCGGAGGTGAGCATGGAGCTGCTCGCGCAGATCGCCGAGGAGCTCGGCGCGCGGCCCGAGATCGCCGCGGAGATCCGGCAGGCGAACACCGCGCGGCACGTGCTCGAGCTGTGCCAGCGCGAGGGGCTCACCGGCGTGCCCGGGGGGATCTGCCGGCGCGTCGTCGAGCACACCTCGCGTCACGCGGGCGGCGCCCTCGAGGTGCACGCCTGCCTCGTCGATTTCAACGGGGCGCTGCTCGGCCGATATCCGGCCGGCGACGCCGGTGCCAGCGGTGCGGAGAGAGCGGAGGAGCCATGAGCGGTGATGAGGTGCGCGCGGTGAACGACATGCGGCAGATGACCGCGCTCGGGCGGCGCATCGAGGACAGGAGCTTCGCGATCATCGACGAGGAGGTCGGCGCGCACGGCTTCCCCGAGGCCGAGTGGCAGGTCGTCCGCCGCGTGATCCACGCGACGGCGGACTTCGAGTTCTCGTCGCTCATGCGGCTCCACCCCGAGGCGATCGCGCGGGGCATCGCGGCGCTCCGGGGCGGCGCGCCGGTCCTCGTCGACGTGAAGATGATCGGCGTCGGCCTGAACGAGCAGCGGCTCGCGTCCTACGGCTGCGCGATCCACTGCTTCATCTCGGACGACGACGTCATCCAGGCCGCGTCCGCGGCAGGCTCGACCCGCGCGATCGAGTCGATGCGCAAGGCGCACCGGCTCGAGCTCCTGGACGGCGCGATCGTCGCCATCGGCAACGCGCCGACGGCGCTGCTCGAGGTCGTGCGCCTCGCCCGCGAGGAGGGCGCGCGGCCTGCGCTCGTGATCGGCGTGCCAGTCGGCTTCGTGTCGGCGGCCGAGTCCAAGGAGGCCCTGATCGAGTCCGGGCTCCCCTCCATCGTGGCGCGCGGCCGCAAGGGCGGCAGCCCCATCGCCGTCGCGATCGTCCACGCGCTGCTGCTCCTGTCGGCGGAACCGGCGAGTTCGACGGGATCCGCCGGCTCGGCCGAGCCGGCCAAGGTGGCGCGATGAGCGCGCGCCGCGCCGTCACCATTGTCGGCATCGGCGACGACGGGTGCGCCAGCCTGTCGAGCCGCGCCGCGTCCGCGGTCGCCCGCGCCGAGGTGCTCGTGGGGGGCGAGCGGCACCTCGAGTTCTTCCCGCAGTTCCGCGGCGAGAAGATCGCCCTCAAGGGCGGCCTGTCCGCGGCGCTCGACCGCGTGGACGCCCTGTCCGCCGAGCAGAACGTGTGCATCCTCGCCTCGGGCGACCCGCTGTTCTTCGGCGTCGGCGCGCTCGTCGTCCGGAAGCTCGGCGGCGAGCACGTCGAGATCATCCCGAGCCTGAGCTCGGTCCAGTGGGCGTTCGCGCGCACCGGGATCGCCTGGGACGACGCCGCGTTCGTCTCGGTCCACGGGCGCTCCCCCGAGGGGTTCGCGACGCGCCTCCGCCGGCTCTCGAAGGTGGCGGTGCTGACCGACGGGGAGAACAGCCCGGCCCGCCTCGCGGCGCGGCTCCTCGAGCACGGCGACGCCGGCTGGAAGGCGTGGGTCTGCGAGAGCCTCGCGGGCGCCGGCGAGCGCGTGCGCGCGTTCGACCTCGCCGCGCTCGCCGCCTGCGAGGACATCGGCCCCCTGAACGTGCTCCTGCTCGTGCGGAGCGACCCCGCGTGGCGCCCGCCGCCGGCCGTCCCCTACCTGCACGAGGACGCGTTCGCGAAGCGCATGCCGAAGAACGGCCTCATCACGAAGCGCGAGGTGCGCATGCTCTCGATCGCGTCGATGGCGATCCGCCCCGACGCGGTCGTCTGGGACGTCGGCGCCGGCTCGGGGTCGGTCTCGATCGAGGCGGCGATGCTCTGCCCCCTCGGCCGGGTCTATGCGATCGAGGTCGACGCGGAGGGCGTGGAGATCTGCCGCGACAACGTCCGCACGCACGGGGTCGACAACGTGCGCGTCGTCGCGGGCCGCGCGCCCGAGGCGCTGGCGGCGCTCGAGGACCCGGACGCTGTGTTCGTCGGAGGGAGCAAGGGGTGCATGGAGGAGATCGTCACGGTGGCGCTCGATCGGCTGCGTCCTGGCGGCCGGCTCGTGGTCAACGCCATCACGATGGAGAACGTCGCCGAGACGTACCGCGCGCTGCGGGCGCGGGGGCTCGACCCCGAGGTCACGCTGCTCTCGGTCTCGCGCGGCGTCCCGCTCGCGCGCTACGTGCGGTACGAGGCGCTGAACCCGATCCACATCTTCGCCGCGACGAAGCCGGCGAAGGCGCAGGAAGCCGTGGAAGCTGCGGACGGCGCGGGGCCGGCCCGGCCCGCGCCATCCGGTACGCCGCGGTCCACCTCGGAGGCGTCATGAGCGGCCTCGGCAAGCTCTACGGCGTTGGCGTCGGCCCCGGCGCGCCGGACCTGCTCACGCTGCGCGCCGTGCGCGTGCTGCAGGAGGCCGACGTGCTCGCGCTCCCCCGCAGCTCGGACTTCGGCGCCTCGATGGCCTACCGGATCCTCGAGCCCGTCGTCGGCAAGCAGCGGGACAAGGAGCGGCTGCTCCTCACCTTCCCCATGAGCAAGGACCCGGATCGCGTCCGCCCGTACGTGGACGCGGCCGTCGAGACGATCGGCGAGCGGCTCTCGCGCGGCCTCACCGTCGCGTTCGCCACCGAGGGGGATCCGTCGCTCTTCAGCACCTTCGTCTATGTGCGCCGCGAGGCGCTCCGCCGCTTCCCTGGGCTCGGGGTCGAGGTCGTCCCCGGCGTCACCTCGGTCACGGCGGTCCCTGCCGTGAGCGGGCTCGCGCTCGCCGACGGGCAGGAGCGCATCGCCATCCTGCCCGCCACCTACGGCGTCGACGATCTGACCGACGTCCTCCGGCGCTTCGACACCGTGGTCCTGATGAAGATCGGCTCGGAGATGCCGAAGGTGACCGAGGCGCTCACGCGCGCTGGCCTCCTCGATCGGGCGGTGTTCGTGTCCAAGGCGACGATGCCCGAGCAGCGGATCG
Source organism: Sorangium sp. So ce124 (assembly GCF_051525235.1). Classification (NCBI taxonomy): domain Bacteria; kingdom Pseudomonadati; phylum Myxococcota; order Polyangiales; family Polyangiaceae; genus Sorangium; species Sorangium sp. So ce124. The sequence goes on along the minus strand of NZ_CP150312.1, from coordinate 352,759 downwards.
TCCGCGACCTCCGGGCCGCGCAGGGCGAGCGGGGCGACTGCTTCGCCATGGTCGTTGTCACGCGCGGGGAGCGGAGCGGGCTGCTCGTCGGGGAGGCCCCGGCCTCGCCGCCGGGCGGCTTCGACAAGGCTGTTAACGAACCGGAGGCCCCATGACCGCCGAGCGCAAGCCGTACGCCATCTACGCCATCACGCGGCACGGGATCTCCATCGCGCGCAAGCTCATCGAGGGGCTGCCGGGCGCGGATCTCTACGTGTCGCAGAAGCTGTTCGACGGGGCGCCGACGGGGGCGAAGCCGCTGCCGCTGCCGATGGGGCCGCTCCTGACCGAGGCGTTCACGGCCTACGACTGCCATGTCTTCGTGATCAGCGTCGGCGCGGTCGTGCGCATGATCGCGCCGCTGCTCAAGAACAAGAAGGTCGATCCTGCGGTCGTGTGCGTCGACGACACGGCGCGCTTCTCGATCTGCGTGCTCTCCGGGCACGTCGGGCGGGGCAACGCGTTCACCGAGAAGGTGGCCGGACTGCTCGGCGCGCAGCCGGTGGTGACAACGGCCTCCGACGCGCTCGGGACGCTGACGGTCGACATCCTCGGCCGGGACCTCGGGTGGACCCTTGACGATCCCGACCGCAACGTGACGCGCGGCTGCGCCGCCGTCGTGAACGCCGCGCCGGTGCTGTTCGTCCAGGAGACCGGCGAGCCCTCGTTCTGGCCCGAGGCGACGCCGCTGCCGCCGGGCGTGCGCTACGCGACGTCGCTCGACGGCGTGGACCCCGGCGCGTGGGAGATCCTGCTCGTCGCGAGCGACCGCGATCTCGCCCGCTCGCACCCCGGCATCGTCGAGCGCGCCGTCGTCTACAGGCCGAAGAGCCTTGTGCTCGGCATCGGCTGCGATCGCGGCGCGCCGCTCGACATGGTGGAGCGCGGCGTCGACCGGCTGCTCGAGGAGCACGGGCTGTCGGCGAGATCGGTGAAGGCGCTGGCGACGATCGACAAGAAGGCCGACGAGGAGGCGCTGCTCGTGCTGTCGGCGCGGCGGGGGTGGCCGCTCGTCACGTTCACGCCCGAGGAGCTCGACGCGACCGAGGGCATCGAGAACCCGTCGGAGACGGTGAAGAAGCACGTCGGCGCCCGGGGCGTCGCCGAGCCGGCCGCGCTGCGGGCGGCGGGGGCCGCGAGGCTGCTCGTGCCGAAGCGGGCGTACACCGAGGAGGGCGTTGGGCGGTCCATGACGCTCGCGGTGGCGCGCGTCCCGTTCGCGAAGCGCAACGTGGAGGAGAGCCATGGGTGACAGCAAAGGAGTCCTGTCGATCGTCGGGATCGGCCCTGGCGCCGAGGAGCACGCGTCCCGCGCCGCCCTCGAGGCGATCGCGGCCTCGGACCTCATCGTCGGGTACACGACCTACATCCGGCTTGTGAAGCACCTGATCGAGGGCAAGGAGGTGATCAAGACCGGCATGACCGAGGAGATCGGCCGGGCCCGCGCCGCGGTGGAGCGGGCCCGGGACGGGGCGCGCGTGGCGATCATCTCGTCGGGCGACGCGGGCGTTTACGGCATGGCCGGGCTCGTCTTCCAGGTGCTGGAGGAGATCGGCTGGAAGCGCGGCGAGTCGCCGGAGCTCCGCCTCGTGCCGGGGATGACGGCGCTCAACGCGTGCGCGTCGCTCGTCGGCGCGCCGCTCGGCCACGACTTCTGCGCCATCTCGCTCTCCGACCTCCTGACCCCCTGGCCCGTGATCGAGCGGCGGCTCGAGGCCGCCGCCGCGGCCGACTTCGTCATCGGCCTTTACAATCCGGCGAGCGGTCGGCGCACGCGCCAGATCGTGCGGGCCCAGGAGATCATCCGCCAGCACCGCGCGGGCACGACGCCGGTCGCGCTGGTGAAGAGCGCTTACCGCAAGCTGGAGAGCGCGGTGCTCACCGATCTCGACCATTTCCTCGAGTACGAGATCGGGATGCTGACGACGGTGCTCGTCGGGTCGACCAACACCTTCATGTTCGAGGGGTACATGGTCACTCCGCGCGGGTATACCAACAAGTACACATGGGATGGAGCCGCGCTCCCCGGCCAGACGCCGGGGCGTTCGCTCGTGCTCTCGGACGAGAGCGGCACTGCGGAGGAGGTCTAGATGGCACGCGTAGGGAGGCTGGGCGGCGCGATCCTCGCCGAGACCCAGGGGGCGTATTACCTCATCGGCAACACGAAGGCGCCGTGCGACTTCCGCGCGGCGGGGTTCGAGCCGCCGGACGAGGCCAGTCTCGTGAAGGGGTCCTATGTCCGGCTCAAGCCGCTGCGCGACGCGAGCGAGATCGAGGTGGCTCCGCCGGTGCTGCTGCTCGACGTCGAGGGCGAGGAGCTCGCGAAGAAGCTCGTCCATCGCTTCGTGATCGACCGGAATGGCTCGGTGAGCGAGCGGCTGTGGCGGCTCGTCTACAGCCACGACGATCCGCTCGACGACGCCGATGCGCCGGTCGAGCGCGACGCGCGCTGGCTGGGCGGGATCCCTGAGCCGATCTGGCAGCTCGTGCGCGACAACGTGCTGCGCTGCCTGTAGTCCGATCTGGCACGGCGAGCGCGCTCAGGCAGCTCGCGCGGACGTCCGGGTGTTCGAGGCGACCCGCACGTTGGCCGCGCAGCGACACCCGGGAAGCGGTGCGTCCCACGCCCGGGCTCCTGCGGCATCAAGGACGCTGCTGCTCCTTGGTGCACCATGGCCACAACGGCGGGATGCCGCTGCTCCTTGGTGCAACAAGGCGATGACGGCGCTACGCTTCGCGACGTGCAAGCGCTGAAAGCCCGCGTCCAGAACGGTCGCATCGTCGTCGACGAGCCCACGGATCTGCCGGAGGGCATGGTGCTCGATCTCGTCATCGCTGATCCGGGCGACGAGCTCGACGACGAGGAGCGCGCAGAGTTGCACGCGGCCCTCGAGGAGGGGCTCGCTGAGATGCGAACAGGGGCAGGCATCGAGGCCGACGCGCTGCTCGCCGAACTGCGGGCGCGCGGGTGAAAGTCCGATTCCTGGGGAGATCGGCCGAGCAGGCGCGCGCGGTGGATGCCTGGTGGCGCGAGAACCGTCACGCGGCGCCGTCGCTGTTCGCCGACGAGCTCGCCGCAGCGCTCCGCATGCTCCGGCGTACGCCGGAGATGGGAGCCCCCTACGGCCCCAAGGCGAAGGATGGAGTGCGGCGTGTCTTGCTGTCGCGAACGCAGTACTATGTATATTACGCGGTCGAACCGGAGGCGCGCCTCATCGGAGTGCTCGCTGTCTGGAGCTGCCTGCGCGGCAAGCCGCCCAGCTTGGGTCACGTGAAGGATGTGAAGAAGAACCGCTGAGGCGGAGAGCTCTCCCTCCAGCGAGCTCGGCTCGTGATCAACATCATTGCGACGCTGCTCGCCCTGAGCGAGGCGCGACGCGCCGAGCCTCCTTCCTTGGCAAACGCTGGGCGATTCCGAGACAGGCGGTGCCGTTGTGGCTCTCCGTCGAGCCGCACGGGCTATCCCGGAGGATCGTTCGCAGCGCTTCATCGCCGAGCGCGACGCGCTGGGCCATCATGTCATCTCGCCTGCGCAGCTCCTCGGCAGCTAGACGAACAGAGGGATCGGGTTGAGCTCGCTCTCCGCGAGCGGGCGGGCGAGCCACCCGAGCGCGCACGGCACCTCATAGAGCCTCCCCGGGCCGAATCGAGGCCAGAAATGGCGTAGCCCCGGGACGATCACCTGGACCACGGGCAAGCCGATGTCGGGGCGGGTCTTGTCCACAGCGACGAGCTCCAGGCCCGCCTCGTCGAGGCGACCGAGGCATTGCTCGATGTCGGCGCGCAGATCGGCGCCGCCGATCCGGGGAAGGTGCTCGGCCGCGACCCGGGGGAGATCGGGGCCGGGGAAGAGATGCGCGCTGTCAGGCAGCCGCTCGAGGTCCCACGGCGCCCGGCGCGCCGCGCCGGGATCGAAGAGCTGGTTCAGCTCGGTGAGCGATCGCAGCACGGCCAGGCGCGGGTCGAGGTGGCAGCCGAACCCGATGCTGAATCGATCCTCCCGGGCCTCGTGGGCGAGCGCAACGCAGGTCGGGATACCGAGGTCGTGCGTCAGATCGAGCACCCATACGGCCCAGCCGAGACGGGCGTAGTCTGCCTGGAGGGCTTCGAAGTACGGGTCCCCGAAGCTGTCGAGTTCGATGGCCGGGCGCGCGACCCGGTTGTACCACCAGACCGCGGCGGCATCGCGCTCCACGAGCTCGAGCAGGGCCTGCAGCACGGCCTCTTCGAGGCAGGTGCCGGCCGCGACGCCGTTGCTGCAGGGGCCGCAGAACGAGGTGCCGCTCTCGGCCGGGGCCTCGGCGTAGCAGTAGGCCAGCGGGACATAGCGCCGCTCGCGCTTGCTCAGCGACCAGGCCGGGGTCCAGTCGATCCTGGTGCCGGCATCGAGCGGCTCGGGTACCCACTGGCGGCGATCCGCTGCCCGCGCGTTGAGGTGAGCGCGCTCGCGGTACTGCGCCTCGCTGAAGTTCAGCAGATCGCCGAGCGAGAGCGCCGCCGGGCCGAGCTCGGCCTCGCTCGCGCGGACGCGCGCCTCGTCCCCCTGGTAGACGCCGCTGTATCGCTCGAGCGCCTCGCAGAGCGCGCTCACCCTGGCCTGGTCCGCGCTGCGCCCCTTGCCGGCGCAGGCCTTGTCGAAGACGTTGGTGCGCGGGACGTCCTCCCGGGGGCAGGCCAGGTAGCCGGACGCGTACACGGCGCGGAGCTCGGTGTCCCGTCCCGGCGTCGGCACGAGGTACGTCACGGCTCCGGTGATCGGACTGACGAGGTGTTGATAGCGCTCGTAGGTCCGCCGCGGGGTCTGCCGGCGATATCCACCATCCTCGTAATGGGCCTTCTCCACCGGCTGCAGTTCGATCGGGCGCTCGCCGACGGCCGCCATCCCCGCGGGATCGCCGCACACCGGGCACTGCGGTCTCCGGACGACCGCGTGCGCGGTGATCTCGAACGTGGCCAGGTCGAGGGCGAGCACCCGGGAACCGAGCGCGTGGGGAGAGCTCGTCTCCTCCCTGGCGAGCGCGCGGGCGATGGCCGAGGCGCCGAGCCCGCAAGCGGTCCGTACGCTCGCCTCGGTGGCCGCCCTGGGGGGAGGGACGTGGCCCTCGTGCCCCCGGCGGCGGCGAACAAGCTCCTCGACCGGGCGGTTCTGGCGGATCCAGAACGCCAGGCAGTCCCAGCAGGGGCCGGCGCCGGGCTCGAAGACGGGCCCGATGAGCGGCTGGACGCCGGCAGGCTTGATCAGGAACCAGCGCGCTCCTTCACGCAGCGCGCGGCGGTTGATCGAGGCCAGCTCGGGCTGCAGATAGTCGTCGGCCACGACCACCTGCACCGCCGCCTCGCCGTCGATCCGCACGCCTGCCTGTTCGAGCGCCTCGGTCATCCACACGGCGGGAGCGGCTTCGCCGACGGCCAGGACCGACACCGGGGTCCGGCTCAGGGCCTCGGCGGCCGCCTTGCCGTCGAGACCCACCCCGCGCCAGAACGCCGCGTGCTCGGGGGGGAGCTCCGGCGCTGCGGGGACCAGGTAGCCACGCGCCGCGAGCCGGCTCAGGGCATACAGGGTCTCGGGCTCGGAGAACCGATCGCGCGCGGCGCGCAGGATCTCGTCGACCGTGCGCCGGCCGTCGACGAGCACGGCCACCTCGGCGGCGCAGGCGCCGGAGACGACGAAGCGCTCGCGCTCGCCGATCAGGAAGACCACGCCCGCATCCATGCGCTCGACGCGCAGGGTGGGCTTGAACGCCAGTACCTGGCTCAGCTCCAGAGGATCCATCGTCGTTCCTGGTTCCTGGTTTCACCCGCCGATGAGCAAGTGCAAGTGGCGCGCTCGAGGAGAGCGACCGCTGGATGGCCGGGGATCGCCTCGCTCGCAAGACCCGTCAGAATCCGGGCGGACTGGCGTCGCACGCGGGCGTTCCACTACATCCCCATGAGGCCGCAAGGGCTCTCCCAGAGGATCGCCCGCAGCGCTTCATCGCCGAGCGCGCCCCGCAGCGCCATCACCTCGTCGACCATCCCGGGCCCGTGGTCGAGGTGGGGGAAATCGGTCCCGAACATCATCCGCGTCGCGCCGATCTCCCTTACCACCCGGTCGAGCATCGCCTCGCCGGGCTCGAGCGCGATCCAGCACTGCCGCTGGAAGTACTCCGAGGGAGGCCGGCGCACCCGGCCGCGCACCTCGCCGCGCATCTGCGCGTATTCGACGTGGTCGAGCCGCCAGAGCCAGTAAGGCAGAAAGCCGCACCCCGCCTCGAGCAGGCCCACCCGCAGCGTCGGGTGGGCCTCGAGCACACCGCCCTCGATCAGCGAGAGCAGCGCCATCATCGCCTCCATCGGGTGAGAGCACGCGTGCTGGCCGAACCGCGTCTCGAAGCGATCGGCCCCCGCCGTGGCGACGCGCGCGTGCGTGCCCTCGTGGAGGAGCACGGTGACACCGTGGTGCGCGCACGCCGCCCAGAACCGCGCGTGGGCCGGAGCGCTCAGCGTGCGGCCCTGTACCGGGTTCGGCCGGAGCACCACGGCGCGCGCGCCGTCGCGCGCCACCTGCTCCAGATCGCCCGCCATCGTCTCCGGATCGTGGCGCGAGAGCAGCGCAGGGCCGAGGAGCCTGTCCGGCGCGCTCGCGCAGAAGTCGCCCAGCCATCGATTGTAGGCGCTGGCGTAGGCGCGCAAGCGCTCGGCGTCGATTGCGTCGTCGTGGACGAGATAGGACGCGTACGTCGGAAGCAGGACGGCGACGTCGACCCCGGTCGCGTCCATCTCGGCGAGGTGCCCGTCAGGCCTCTCCGAGGCGGCGAGGAGCTCGCGGCGGCGCTCGGCGGCGAGCCCGAGCTCGATGTAGGCCGCCTCGGAGATACGCAGGATCGGCTCGCCGTTCACGCAGAGGATGGGGGGCGTGGGCAGGAGCGCGTGCTCGCCCAGGCGGCTCATCCGCCTGGCCAGCGACTCGGGCGGCCTGAAGGGCGCGAGCCGAGGAGCATACGCCCGCATCGCTGCCGGCAGGTACTCCGCCCATAACGCGACGGGCTCGGAGACGTGACGATCCACATCCAGGATCCGGAAGCCATCTCTCATACGCAGCTCCTCGGGCGGCTCTCAGCACCTGACCCAGCTCCAGAGGATCCATCCTCGGTCCTGGTCTCGTCCCCCGATCAGCAGCAGCAAGTGAACGGGTACGCTGCTCCCGTCGCGTTGTATGCGGCAAGCGCGATGGGCTCGGAGTCCACGTTGCTCGGCTTCGTGGGCAAGTAGAGCTTGAGCGTATGAGGCTGGAGCGAATCCCAGTACGATTGATGGTCCTTGTCGGGTGGAGATCCCGGCGGATGCCACCGGGCCGCGCCGTCCTCCTCGACGCGCAGGCTCATCGTCCAAGGTAGCCTGTAACCTCGGATGGTTCGCAGCGCCGATGCGAGGTCGTTCTTGAGCGCCCGTCTGAATTCCTCGTCGCTCCAGGCTTTGGCCACCGCCGCGAGCAGCACGACGTTGAGCTCGGCGAACGAGCTGTCGTCGGGAACGAAGCCCCCCGCAGGAGGGCCGCTGTGGAGGCCGACGCGCTCTTGGCCCGCCTGTTCGCCCTCATGACAGCACCCCACGGGCTCCCGCCCTCGTTCGGGGCGACCGACGTGCTGCACCCCGTGGTCCGCCCGGATGTTGAGCCCGCCCCCTTTGTCCTGAGGGCGTGCATGAACCCCGTGCTGATCGTACTCCCGGATCCATTGATCGCTGAACAGCGACGGGCGCTGCTTGTAATAATCCCCGAGCGCCCTCGAGTAGTCCTCCGGACGGAGGTCTTCCAGCAGACCATCGTACCCTGGACGAGCTGCGGAACGCTTGGGCGCGAGCGGCAGGCGCAGCGTCAAGCAGTCGAGCAGGTCGCTGGGCCAGACCCACTCATCGTGGATCCACCTGAAGTCCTCGTCGGCTCGTGCGATCTGAAGCTCGCACGTCCTTGGCCATGGCCAGATATAGCCAAATCGATCCTTGAGCACGGAAGTGGGGTCGTCCCCGGTCAACTCCTTGCCAAAACCGTTCGGATCGGCCCATGCCTCTGCGATCGCGCGCAGGTACGTCGAGCGAAACTCCATCAATTGGTTCGTGCTCATGAGCTCCTCTTTGCTTGACCGTCGTTCGCGATTCTTACAGGCGGGGGACAGCGCGAGACAGCGCGATCCGTCAAGAAAAAGCGTTAGATGCAGCACATCTTCGACCGGCTCTGCACCCATCCCTCAAGGCCCGTCGTCGGCATCGGCGTCGGAAGGGCGGATGTCAGGTGTTCGGCGGAGCCTCGTGCACCAGCGCTCGATCAGCACCGATCGGAGCAACGCTTCTACGCTCGCAAAGCCGAAGCGCGCGGCGTAGGTCTCCAGATCCTCGGGAACCGGCTTGCCGAGCCGCTCGGTGAAATACCACCGCCACAACGCGTCCGTGTCGCTCACGCCGCTGCCCGCCAGATCCAGGGCGTCCAGCCCCTCACCCGCCATCACGGCCTGCTTGGCGCGAGCCTGCTCCTCGAGACGCCCGTAGCAGCCCATTGCGCGTAGCTGGTCGACGAGGTGACGGCGGACCTCCGGCTCGCACACGGCGGCCGTCCAGCGGAGCTTCGCTTCCCGTGCCATCATGTCGGCGAAGGACTTGGCGTCGAGCCCCTGCTCGCCGAGCCACGTGCGGGTCGAGGGCCCGGTGTACAGCCCTCGCTCGCGTCGGAACTCCATGGCCGTGCGTTCGAGGTGCCCGGGGCCGACCTTCACCCCGTTGCGCTCCGCCGCCTCCTCGGCGAGGCCGCGCAGCAGGGCGCCCTGGATCGCGAGGGTGTAGAGCGGCTCGTCCCCGAGCAGGCGCAGTTCGTCGAGCAGGGCCTCGACGTCCGCGCCGGGATCGAGCTCGAGCCGGGCCGCGCGCATGCGATCGAGGGCCCGCTCCCAGACGTCGGTACGCTGGAAGATGAAGCCGGGCTCCAGCGGTCCTCGATGCATGGCGCGCGCGGCCTGCATGGCCTCGATCATGGCGAGCGCGTCGAGGCGCTTCTGGTCCACGCGCCCGGCGGGTAGCCACCGCTTCAGCGCGTCGAGCATGTGCGGGGCCTCCTGCGCGGCTCGGGCCGCCTGGAGCACCGCTGGCCAGGTGCGATCAGGGTAGAACAGGGCTCCAGAGATGGCGACGAGCCGCTCGGCGAGCGCCGGATCGCAGATCTTCGCCTCGACGGCGGCGCCGAGCGTCGCACGGATATTGACGAGGGCCTCCGATGTGCACCGATAGCCGTGCTCGGCGGATGCGTGCGCGACCGCGACTTCGTCGTCGGCGACGAGCGCGCCCGAACGGTATTGCTCGAAGATCCGGCCCACGCCGACCATGCCGAAGTCGGCCAGCTCGGCGGCTCGGAGCGCGCCCATGCTCGACGCCCCGAACACATGGACGCCCTGGGACATCGCCCAGAGGATCTCCTTGTGCCAGACCGACGGGACGTGCTCGAAGAAGCCGTCCACGATGCCAATCCCCCACGGTCGCTCGCGCGCGGCCCGGTAGACGTCTCCCTGGGCGACGGGCGGCAAGACCCGCAGCTCGGGGAGCCCGGGCACCTCCGCGGGCGGCAGGCTGGGCCCGGTGAACAGGACAATCACGACGACACCGCCTGCGCGCGCGGTCCAGGCGTGTACCCAGGGGCATCCCACATGCTTTCCAGCCCGGGCACGACGACGCGGACGACGGGCAGTCCGAGCTCAGGCCGCGTGAGATCCACGACCGCGACCTGGCGGAGCCCTGCGCTGCGCAGCGCCGCGAGCACCGCGGCGAGATCCTCGTCGAAGCGCTCGCTGAACCCGTCGCTCGCGGCGCCGAAGGAGCGCCACCGCCCCTCGAACCGCTCGATCTCCGAGCGCGCCGCGGCGATCCGCGGCGGCGACCGAAACAGCTCGTACGCGGCCCGGTCGACGTCGTCGCGCGCTCCGGCGATGGCGGTCAAACGGCTCTGGGCGGCCTCGGTCAGGGCGCGCGCCAGGGCGACGGCGCGAGAGCGGTGGCACCCCTGACCGCCGCTCACGTACAGGACGCGGCCCGGGTGAGGCACGCGGTCGACGATCTCCGCCACGAAGACCGGCAGCCCTAGTTCGCTGCTCGCGTCCCACACGCCCACCGCGAGTTCGGCTCGATCGAAGCGGGCCAGCACATCGCGGCAGATCGGATCATCCACGGTGTCGAGACCCAGGCGCGTCTGCGCGCGGCGCGCCGGCCCGGCAGCGCGCCACAGCGCCACGGCGTCGCGCTCGATGACCTCGTAGAGCCCGTGGAGCACGGCCTCGAGCCGGTGGTTGCCCGAGGCGAGCCCCGTCGACGTGGTCAAGAAGCACCCGCTGCCGGGCGGCAGCGGCACGGTGTAGTCGGAGTGGACCACCTCGAGCGGCACCCACAGCGGACCGCCGCTCATGACGTCTTCGCCCTCGATCCAGAGCATCTTGTGATGAGGGTGGAAGGAGCCTATCGAGAGCCGCGGCAGCCCGGCAAGGTCGACGAGGCGGTGCCGCGCCGCGAGCTCCGCGGCGGTGCAGAAGAGGAGCGGCTGCAGGATGTGCTCGGCGTGCCACTGCTCGATGGCCTCCATCAGCCCGGACGCGCGCGCGGCGTCGATATCGAGCCCTTTTCCCTGCGAGACCGACACGGATCGGGAGTTGGGTCGGCACACCATCACCACCGGGATCCCGACGGCGTCCAGCCCGGTGACGTCGGCGACCCGGGTGATCCCCATGGCGCGCGTCATCGGGAGCACCCGCTCGACGGTCTCCGCCGGGCTGACCAGGCGGTGCGTGCCCCGGAGAAAGGTCTTGTGCGTGGAGGGCCGGGTCATGCCGTCAGGATCTCGCAGGGAGCGGCGCGGGCTCAGGCGCCCCGGGCTACCGGCGCCTGAAGCCGGTCAGGTTGACCAGGTAGGTGCCGCAGAAATCCGAGGGCACCGGTACTTTCGGTGCTTTCTCGCGTCCCACCCGCGCGTCCATATCCACCAGCTGCTGGGGATCCGCCTCGTACGCCACGTGTCCTATCTGCGCGCCCATATCCACCAGATCGTTGCACCACGATTGTACTGAATCTGCTGGCCTACGATAGCGCTTCTTCGTCAACGCGTCCGATGGCACCTCATAGTACAGGGTCTCGGTGCCCTCTTTGTTCTGCACAGCGAGGATCATCGTGAAACCCCAACATTGCTCATCCAGCGCATCCTTATCACCTCTCGTGTCCTCCTTTGCTGCGCCGGTCGTGCTCTTGTCGTCCGTCGCCCCCTTCTGCGCCGCGCTGGTTGCATTCTCATCCTTCATCGTATCCTCCTCTGTCACGTTGGTGGCCGTCCTGAGCCCCTCGGGCCCTCGCCGGCGCTCGGCTGGCCTGCGCCCGCAAACAGCAGCGAGTCGGCCTCGCGAGCATCCGGAATGTCGGTGATGCCCGACCGGAGCCGGCGGAGCCGCTCGATGTCGTCGAGCGCCACGCGCCCTTCAGCCCTGCGCAGGCGAACGAGAGCCACCTGCGCGCGCAGCGCGAAGAGCCGGGCCGTCTGCGCCTCGGCCATGTCCCTCGCGCTCGCGAACGCGGCCTCCGCCTGCCCTGGGTCTCCGCTGGCCCGCCACACCTCCCCGAGCAGCCGGTAGAGCTCCGGATGGTAGCAGCGCTCCTGTGTCGTGAACGTCTCGCCGAGCGCCTCGTCGAGCGCCTCGCGGGCGCCCTCGACGGCGCCGGCGGCCAGACAGGCGTCGGCGAGGTGCGTGGCGTAAAAGGTCGTGACCATGCCCGAGCCCATTCGCCGCCAGCGCGCGATGGCGCCTCGGACGCGCTCGAGTCCCTGCTCCGCCTGTCCCGAATGGACCATGGCCCAACCCCCCAGCGCGTCGGCGAGCACCGTGAACGCGGGGAATCCATGGTCGACGGCGACCTTCCCCAGCGCGTCGGCGTACCTCTTCGTGTCGGCCACCTCGCGCCTGAGGTGGTGGATCCACGCGCCGATCTGGTAGGCAATGGCGATGGTGAAGGGGTGCTCCGTCGCTTCCGCCGCGGCGATCGCGTCCTCGTAGATCCGCACCGCGCCGTCCGGCTCGCCGCAAATACACGCGCTCATGGCGTGGGTCACGCGCACGACGATGCTCGGATTCCAGCCATAACGCGCCATGTAGACGGGCAGCTCTGCCGGCTGGTAGAGCTCGATGACACGCCGGTGGTGAGCCTCGCCCTCGGTGTGGTCTCCCAGCCACGTGGTCACGTTCGCCAGGATGAGCGACGCCTGCGTCAGGGCGACGACGTCATTCGTGTCCTCCGCCAGCTTCGCGCACTGGGTCGCGATGTCCCGGGCCGCCGTGAGATCGCCGCGGAACAGCGTGAACATGGCCATGCCGTGCAGCGCCTGGCTCCCCCGCTCCCGCTCGCCGGTCTGCGTGGCGAGCTCGACGGCTCGATCGTAAATGCTCTTGACCTCGGGCGCCGACCAGCCCTTCGTCGTGAGCAGCGCCGGCATGATGATACCGTTCAGCCCGAGCTCCATCTCGGCTCGCTCGTGCTCCTGCGCGATGGCCGGCAACCACGCGATGGCCTGCCTGGCCCCGGTGATCGCCTCCACGTACGCCGACCGAGCCAGCGCCGCTTGCGCCGCCTTCTGCGCGTAGCCCACGGCCTCCCGCTTCTGCTCCGCCGCCGCGTGATGGTGCGCGAGCAGATCCGGCCGGGTCCGGACCACCTCCGGAAACCCCTCCTCCAGCGTCTTCGCGATGCGCGCGTGGCTGCGCTGCCGCGCGACGGTCGACAGCGACTCGTACGCCGCGTCCCGCACCAGCGCGTGCTTGAAGCTCCCCACCGCCTCCTTGCCCCGCCGCCTGCGCAGCACGATCCCCGCGCTCATCAAGCGCTCCAGATCCTCTGCCACCGCCGCCGGGCCGAGCGGGCTCGCGGCCGAGAGCACCTTGACGCTGAACTCCCGGCCCATCGCCGCCGCGAGCTGGGCCGTCTGCTTGGCGCGCGAAAGCCGATCCAGCCGCGCCGTGAGCAGCGCCCGCAGCGTCCCCGGGATCGCCGCGCCCGAGAGCGGCCGGGTCAGCTCGTAACGATCCTCCCGCTCCACCAGGAGCTGCGCATCGACCATCATCCGGAGCAGCTCCTCCGCGAAGAGCGGCACCCCGTCCGCGCGGTCCGCCACCTGCTCGATCACGGCGGGAGGCAGCGCCTTGTGGCCCGAGAGCCCGGTGAGCATCTCCTCCATGTGCGGGCGCTCCAGGCGGCTCAGAGGGAGCAGCAGCATGTCGGCCGTCGAGAACGACGGTGAGAACTCCGGGCGAGCCGTCATGATGACGCACATGGGGACCGCGGGCGCCTCGCGAACGAGCTGCTCGAGGAACTCCATCGTGGTGGGGTCGGCCCAATGCAAATCTTCCGCCACCAGGAGGACGGGCCGCTCGTCGGCGATCGCGAGGAGCAGCGACGCCACGGCCTGGAGCGTCAGCGCCTTGTGCCGCTGCGCCGAGACGTCGAGCGGGGCGTACGGTTCGCCGAGAGGCAGGGAGAAGAGCGGCGCGAAGAGCGGCATGGCCTCGGCCGGCGTGAAGCCGTGGCCGGCGAGCTCCCGCTCGATCCGCGCGATCTTGGCGCCCGCGTCGGGCTCCTGATCGAGCCCGAGCGTGCGCTCGAGCAGGTCGACCACCGGACGGAGGGGGCTGGTTTGCGTGTCGGGCGAGCACCGCGCCTCGAGAAAGGTGTGGGCCTCGCGCGCCAGCCCTTCGCGCAGCGCGCGCGCCAGCCGGCTCTTGCCGATGCCGGGCTCGCCCGTGATGAGGATCGACTGGCCCGCCCCCTCGCACGCGCGGCGCCACCGCTCCACGAGGAGCCCGAGCTCCGGAGCCCGGCCGGAGAGCGGCGCCCTCGAGCCGTCGGGGGTCGGCCAGCTCGCCGCGGGGCCGTGCTCCTGCCGGAGGCGGTAGGTCTCCACCGGCGCCGCGATCCCGTCGATGGATCGGCCTCCTTCGCTCTCGAGGTCGAAGGAGGCGCGCAGCAACGCTTGCGACGCGGCGCTGACCGCCACGGCTCCCGGCGGCGCCAGCGAGGCGAGCCGCGCGGCGAGCCGCGGGGTGGCGCCGGTGACGAGGCACGCGCCGTCGAGGTCCCCGAGATTCCCGTCGACGACGAGGCCGGTGTGGAGGCCGACGCTCACGTCGATTTGCGCGCCCGGCGCGGCGCTGCGCGGGTCCTCGGCATGCGCGGCGCCGGCCATCGCCAGCGCAGCGCGGGCAGCGCGCCTGGCGTCGTCCTCCGCCGCGCTGGGGTAGCCGAAGTAGACGAGCAGATCGTCGCCGAACGCCGCGGCCACGTACCCCCCGTGGCGGCGCCCGATGTCCGCGCACAGGGCGAGCGCCGCGCGCAGGGGGTCGTCCAGCCGCTCGACGTCGACGACGTCGACGACGTCGAGCGCCTGCGCGACGGCCGCGCGCGCCCTCAGGTGACAGCAGAGCGCCGTCAGCTGCCGGCGCTCGCCGTCGAGCGCGGGCGGAGCGGGCCCCCTCCGCCGGTCGAGCTGCGTGGCGACCATCGCGATCGAGGACGGAGGCCGCGTGTCCCCGCCGGCCGGGCCGCCGGCGCCGAGCATCGCCTCGCGCGAGAGCCCGCGCAGGTTGCAGGCCTCGAGCGCCTCGAAGAGCCCACGGGCGGTCACCTCGCGCGCGCCTTCGTCCTTGCGGAGAGCACGGGCGAGCAGGTCGCCCAGGGGGTGGCGCTCGAGCGCGGCGGGGATCGGGACGGGATCGGGGCCGAGCAGCCGGTAGAAGATCTCGGCCTCCGTGCCGCCGTACGCCGGCTTGCCCGTGAGGCACTCGAGGAACACGAGGCCCCACGAGAACAGATCCGCGCGCGGCGAAGCCTCGGCGCCGCGCCACTGCTCCGGCGCCCCGTAGCCGGGCGTGCCGAGCGCGTCGTGGCTGCCGGTCAGCCGCGTGGATCGCCCGTCGTCGAGCGCGGCGCCGATCCCGAAGTCGAGCACCAGCGCGTTGCGGCGGGCGCCCGTGGGGATGACCATGATGTTGCTGGGCTTGAGGTCGCGGTGGACGACGCTCGCTGCGTGGGCGCAGGCGAGGGCGTCGAGCACCTGGAGCATCAGGTGCCGCGCCTCGGGCGGCGCGAGCGCGCCCTCTCGCTCGAGCAGGGCGGCGAGGTCGTCGCCAGGAGCGAAGGCGAACGCGGCGTAGAGGGTCCCATCTTCTGCCTGCCCCGCGTCGACGAGCTGGACGATGTTGGGGTGGTGGAGCTGGGCGCAGAGCCGCGTCTCGCGCAGGAAGCGCGAGATCCGCCTGTCGGCCTGCGCGGCGCCCCCCTGCCCGGCGAGGCGCAGGATCTTCAGGGCGATCGGCTGCCCGGTGGTGAGCTGGCGGGCCTTGTGCACAACGCCGAAGCCGCCCTCGCCGAGCTTCGCCAGGATCTCGTAACGCCCGTCGAACGTGGCGCCTGGTGCGAGCGCGGCACCGTCTGCGACATAGCACTGCATGCTCGATCTCGTGGTCGCTGGAGGCGCTCGGAGGAGCGCCGGCAGCGCTCCCTCACGGCTCCTTGTCGGCGTCGAGCACCGCGAGGAGATCCGGATCGACCTCACCTCCAAGCAGGTCCAGGATCTCGCGCACCCGCGAGAGCTCGCGCAGCAGCGTCCGATGGTGGTTGCGGTTCTTGAGCAGCATCTCCTGGCCGAGCAGCGTGAAGGCGTGGTCACGGTTGCCCGTCCGCTGCACCGCCGCGCCGAGGACCATGCCGCGAAACGCGTCGGTCAGATCGAGCGGGAGCGGGGCGCTGCCGCCCCGGCGTCGCTCGGCCTCGTTCACGAAGCTGAGCGCCGCCCGCCAGAGCAGCTTGGTCAGCGCGCTCGGCTCGGCGTCGCTGTCGAAGGTGAGCGCGCGCTCGACGTGGCGCCGCTGGATCACCAGATCGCCGCCGAGGCCGCTCTGCCCGGCGAGCTGGAGCGCGTAAGCGCGCCGGACGATGTTGTCGAGCTGCCGCAGGTTGCCCGGCCAGGGCGCGGACACGAGGAGCTTCATGGCCTCGGGCTCGAAGCGCGCCGCACCCTTGCCGTCGGCCTCCTGATGGCGCCGGTTCAGCATGAAGTCGGCCCAACGCGGGAGCTCGTCGAGCCGCTCGGCGAGCGGGAGCAGCCGCACCGGCAGGACGTTGATGCGGTAGTACAGGTCCTCGCGGAAGCGGCCGGCGCGCACGGCGGCGCGCAGATCGGCGTTGGTGCCGACGAGGAGGCGCGCGTCGGCGCGGCGCTCCCCCGCCCCGTCATCGCCCAGCATCCGGTAAGCGCGCTCCTCGATGAAGCGCAGGAGGCCCGCCTGGGCCTTGAGCGAGAGCTTGTCGATCTCGTCGAGGAAGAGCGTGCCCTTCGCGGCGCGGGCGACAGCGCCTGGGTTGTCCTTGACCGCCCCGGTAAAGGCGCCCCGCTTCCAGCCGAACAGCTCGGCCATCTGCAGATCCTCGGGCACCCCGAGGAGGTCCAGCGATTCGAAGGGCTGGCCCCGGCGCTGCGAGTGCTCGTGGCACCAGCGCGCAAGCCTCGATTTCCCGGCGCCGGTCGGGCCGGTGATCAGGATGGTGTCGTCCCGCGGGGCGAAGGCGCGGAGCAGCTCGACGAGGTGCGCGGTGCTCTGACCGACGACCGGCAGGAACTCGTCCGGGCTCGCCGGCTCGTCCGAGCGGAGCGGCAGCGCGCGGGCGGCGATGAAGGCCCCGGCGATGCTGGCGAGGATCGCCAGCTCCTCGTGGCACTCCGCCCAGGGGAGCTCGAGCCCGACGGCCCCCCTGCAGCTCACCTCGATCGTGATCATGCCGTCGACGCTGCCGCCCGGCGCGCGCAGCGGGACGACATGGACGTGGGTCGCGTCGCGACCGAGCATCCGCTCGCGTGTCGCGTCGCCGGGCATGCCGGCCGCCTCTGGCGGGTAGCGGAGCGCCATCGCGCCGTCCGGCATCCAGGAGCGGAGCGAAGCGCGCTGGACGTCGATCGAGACCGAACAGCGGTGCTTCTCGATCCAGCTCCAGACGCTGCCGGAGGTGAGATAGCCGGTCCCTTCGATGCGCGCGCCGCTCGGGCGGTCGATGCCGAAGAGGCGCTGGTAGCTGTCCTCGGGACGAAAGTGGACGACGCCGCGCAGGATCCGAGCGCGGCTGGCGAACGGGCTGTCGGCGAGCGCCTCTTCGACGCAGGTGAACATGGCCTGGAGGACCGCCGTGGCAGCTTCGTCGAAGTACGTGGCCGACACGAGGCGGGGGACGAGGGAGATGAAGCGCTCGTCACGGGATGCGGTCACGGTAGGCAGGAAAGCAGGAGAACCGGGAGGGGTCCAGGTGGAACGAACAGGCTCGCGTCTCCCGCGGACGCAGTGCGTCCGGGCGGGACGCGAGCCCCCTCTTTCCTCGAAGGCCGTGGCAGCGCCGGCGTCCTGCCGGAGGGACCACGGGAGCGGCCGCCGGTCCGAAAGCCGGACGCACCATAACGCGGCCGAATGCCATGCGTGGATGCCATCCAATGCGGCCGGCGCAATGCAAATAGGAGCGTCGGCGCTGGAGCCAGAAGACGCCAGCTCCTGCAGGCGTCAGCTCGTCTTCTCGAGCGGGCGTGAGAAGACGAGCACCGGGAGCCCGCTCACCGGCACCACGCTCTCGTCCACCAGCGTGAAGCCGTGCTTGCGGTAGAACGCGGCGTTGCGCGGCTGCTCGGTGCGCAGAACGCAGGTCGTCCACCGCTCCGAGAGCACCGCGAGGGTGCGCTGGAGCAGCCGGCCCCCGTGTCCGCGCCCGGCCAGCGACGGCTCGACGCCCAGCGTGCCGAGGTAGACGCTGCCTTGCCCGAGAAAGGGGCGAACGCGGGCCATCGCGGCGTCTTCGTGCGCCGACAGCCGCCACCACACCGCCGGCGGAGCGACGAGCATCACCTGCCACATGCCGCTGCGGACGACGTCTCCGAGGCCCATGCCCGCGTGCGCGGGAGGCTTCCAGTCCACCGAGCCGACCCCGGGCTCGAACAGCCGCCCGCCGTGCCGGTCCGCGTGCGCCAGCATCGCTCCGAACACCGTGGTCATCGTTTGCGGTCGCCGGGCGGGGTCGGGCTCCGCCCAGGAGATGAAAGGATCTTCGTGAAACGCCCTGGCCAGTATCTGCGCAGCAGTCATGCGCCCACCATGCATTCGGCCGTTTGTCCACGCGCGCCAGTCGTTTGTCTTCGTGCGCCACGTGGTACCCTCGCGGCGTGCCCGTCGTCGCCGCCACCGCAAAGGCCATCTCCGAGGCGCTGGGTCGCTTCGGGGTCGATGTTCCGCGGCTGAAGATCGGCCCCATCCACGACGACCTGGCGCTCGCGACGTTGTGGGCCCGGGCGATCGCGCGCACGGGCCGGCGGACCCTCCCGCTCGAGGTGGGGCTGACGATGCCGCTGGGCACGATGGGCGTGGTGGACTACCTCGGGGCGTCTTCGGCGACGGTGGGGGCGGCGCTCACGGTGGCCCAGCGGGTCTTCCCGCTCGTCGCGCCCGGCGTCCAGTTGCTCCTCGAGCGGCTGCGGAGCGGCGTGCGGCGCGTGGTCATCGTCAACCAGCCGCCCTTCCCGGGGCAGCTCGAGAGCGACCTGCTGGTGCTCGGCGTCGTGCTGGCGCGGATGCGAGCGCTGGCGAGCCGGTCGCTCGAGATGCCGTGGCTCGATCTGGCCGAACCCAGCCCCGAGCCGCGCGCGCGGTGGGTCGAGCTGCTCGGCGTGGCCCGTTTGCGGTTCGGCGCGCGGCGCACCGCGCTGCACTTCTCGTCGGGCGACTGGGCCACGCCGCTGCGCAGCGCTGACCCGCGGCTGCTGGCGACCCTCGAGGCCACGGTGGGGGCCGAGCAGCGCACCAGCGACGCGCTGCTCGTGGCCGTGCGCGCCCTTGCGCTGCGGCGCCTGCCCGACACGCCGCCCCTCGGCGAGGTGGCCTCGGCGCTGGGGCTCAGCGTGCGCTCGCTGCAGCGCAAACTCTCGCTGAGCCGCACCTCGTTCGTGGAAGTGCTGGACGAGGTACGCCGCGATCGCGCGGAGCAGCTGCTGGACGAAGGGGTGCTGACGCTCGGCGAGATCGCCGCCCGTGTGGGGTTCGCCGAGCCGGCCTCCTTCACGCGCGCGTGGCGGCGCTGGCGCGGAGAGGCCCCGTCACGGAGCCGCCGCCACGGATCGGCGCTCACGCCGCGGCGAGGCCGGTGAAGCGCCCGGGGTTCGTCGTGGGAGAGCGCGTATCTCACCAGCTCGGCGAACGCGACGGCGCCCTGCGAGACCGCCGTCGCCAGCCGGCTCGTCCACCGCGGTGCGCCGGAGGTGATCTGGTAACGTCTCGAGCATGCGAATTACGGCGTGGATCGGTTGCGCCTGGTGGACGCTCGGGTGCATGGCGTGCGGCGGCTCGTCGAGCGACGGCGGCCCCCCGGGCGCTGGCGGCGGAGCAGCCACGGGCACCGCGACCACCGGGACCGGCGGCGCCGCCGCGACCTCCGGGGTCGGTGGCTCTGCGGGCGGCGCGAACGGCACGGGCGGCGCGAACGGCGCGGGCGGCGCGGGCGGCGCGCCGCGCGAGCTGCACGTGGATACGAGCTCACCCGAGCTCAGCGAGATCCGGTTCAAGCCCAGCGAGCTCGATCCAGAGGTCTCCGACCGCGACCTGGAGCAGGTGGCCCTCCTCGACACTCGGGTCGCGCGGTTCGCGGGCAAGCTCGTCGTCACGCTGTCGGGGAGCAGCCAGCCTCCTGGCCCGCTCGACCTCACCCGCTTCGTCGCCGCGCGCGGCTTTCACGCGTTCGCGGTCGCCTACAAGAACGACTACGACATCGTTCAAAATGATCCGGACACGTTCGGCGACGCGCGGCTCGAGGCGTTCGACGGTCAGGACCACACCGCGCTCATCGAGGTGACGAGGGCCGACAGCATCGAAGCGCGGCTGGCGAAGGCGCTCGCGCACCTGAAAGAGGTCCACCCGCGAGGCGACTGGGGCTACTTCCTCGAAGACGACGGGAGCCCGCGCTGGTCGGTCATCATCTTCAGCGGCCACTCGCACGGCGCGAGCTCGGCCGCCCGCATCGGCAAGGTCGTCCGGCTCGACCGGGTGGTGTCGCTGGCCGGGCCGCGCGACACGAACCCGGTGAGCGCCACCTGGCTCTCGGAGCCGTCGGCGACGCCCGTGGATCGCATGTTCGGATTGACCGGCGAGCGCGATGAGCAGCACCCGGATCACCTCAAAGCATTCGACCTCATCGGCCTCCCGGGCGAGCTCGTGGAGGTCGACGTCCCGGGCGCGGCGCCGCCGTACGGCGGGTCGCACCGGCTCGCGCTCAAGGACGGCGACCACGGAGCCGCCGGTAATTGCGGCGCGCACGTCGCCGTCTGCGAGGCGATGTTCGGCTTGCCGCTGCCGTGATGTCGCGCGACACCGTCCTGCGCCGCCTGTAGTCTCGACCGGATCGCTTTTCCCGCGGCGACCGCGGGCGTGACGATCGGAGGTCGAACGTGAAACGGTCTTTCCTCGCCCTCGCGGCGGCGTTGCTCGCGGTGGGTTGCTCGGCGAAGTCGAGGACGTTCTCCGGCGAAGAGCCCCAGGGCGGGGGCGGGAACGGCGGCGGCGGCAGAAACGACGGCGGCGGCGACGCGGGCACCGGCGGCAGAAACGACGGCGGCGGCGATGCGGGCACCGGCGGCGGGCCGCTGTGCGCCGGCGTGGACTGCAGCCACCTCGACAGCCGCTGCATGCGCGGCGTGTGCATCGAGGGCGAATGCTTCGCCGAGCCGCGACGAGCGGGGACCGAGTGCGCGGCCGCGGCCGGCGAGTGCGACGCGGCCGACACGTGCGACGGCGCGGGCGAGTGCGTCGCGAACCAGGCGCCGGAGGGCGCGGCGTGCACGGGGTGCCCGAGCGGGACGTGCAGCGGCTGCGCGATGGGGGTGTGCACCGATGGGCCTGCGGTCGTCTCCTGCGGCCTCCGCTTCACCGATGTGACCGCGGCCTCGGGCCTGCCGGCGACGACAGGCAGCTCGGTCGTCGCGTGGCTCGACGTCGAGAACGACGGCGATCCCGACGTGTTCCTGCGCGGCAGCGGCCTGTACATCAACAACGGCGCGGGCGTGTTCACGGAGGGGGCCGCCGCGCGCGGCATCAGGGATGTCGGCACCACCTCCGAGCAGTACCCGGTGATCGCCGCCGACTTCGACAACGACGGCGACATGGACATCTTCGTCGCCAACGACACCCGCTACGGCACGATCCCGAACCGGCTCTATCGCAACGACGGCAGCGGCACGTTCATGAACGTCGCGCTCTCGGCCAACCTCGAGTTCGCGACGACGACGCCCGGCCCGGCGGTGTGGATCGATCACGATCGCGACAACGACCTCGATCTGTTCTTCGGCTCGGAGTTCGGCACGTCCGGCATGTTCCGGAACGACGGAGCCCTCCCGTTCGCCGATGACAGCGCGCGGTTCAGCACCTTCCTCCAGGGCGACAGCGCGGCGTGGGCCGATCCAGACGCCGACGGCGACCTCGACCTCTACGTGGCCACCGGCTCGACGGGAAACGGTAACCGCTTCTTCCGCTTCACGTCGCCGAGCTGGACCGACGTCGCGACGTCGGCCGGGCTCGAGGACACGCCGACGGCCAGCTCCCGCTGGGGCGGCGCGACCTGGATCGATATCGACGCCGACGGCGACCTCGATCTCCTCTCGGTGCGCGACGGGGACGCGGACGATCTGCTCTATTACAATGCCGGCGCGGGCGCGCCGTTCTCCGCCGCCGCGGCGGCGAGCGTCGGGCTCGGAGACGGATCGTTCATGAGCGCGAGCGTGTGGGCCGACTGGGACCAGGACGGCGACCTCGACGCGTACGTGGGCGACACGCTCTACCGCAACGACGCGGGCACGTTCGCGGCCGCCGGCGCCTCGCTCGGGATCGCCGCGCAGCAGGTCGGCTCGTTCGCGGACATCGACGGCGACGGCGACCTCGACCTCCTCACCACGAGCTTCGGGGGAACGGCGCTCTACCGCCGTGACGTGACTGGCATGCCGTGCCGCGCGCCGGGCTATGCGGTCGTCCGCGTGCTGACCGATCGGGACGGCAATGCGACCGACGCGAACGTGAGGGAAGATCGCGACGCGATCGGCGCGCGCGTCGACGTGGATCTCGACGGAGACGGGGACTTTCGCGCGGGCGGCTATGCCGGGGCGGATCGCGTGGCGACCTACCTCGTGGGCGCCGGCCAGTGGGGCAACCGGCAGCAGAGCCAGCTCCCGCTGATCATCGGGATGGGGGCCGCGGCGTCGGTCGATATCCGCGTGACGTTCCCCGACGGCTCGGTGGTAATACGCAACGACGTCGCCTCGGGCGCGCGCATCACGATCAACGATGTCTGACGAAGGTGGTGAGCGAGATCGGCGCCATCTGGCGTGGCGGGTGGACCCGTGCAGTCCGGTCTGCGCGGTGCTTACGTGGTAGCGTTCTCCGGTGGGGCGGTCAGGCGGCCATGTACACGATCGATCTGGAGAAGCCGATCTGGCATCGCAACGACAAGAACCGCGTCTGGGCAGACGCGTTCCTGAGCGCGTTCGGCGAGTTCGTTGAGGAGGCCATCGATCATGAGGCGGCAGCTCAGGACGTCGCCGGCGACGAGGGCATGAGCGTGGCCGACTACCTGGCACGCGGGATCGGAATCACGGTGGAGCGCCCAGGCTGCGCCCTCTGGATCACCGTCTCCTTCTGGAAGAACGTCGTCACGATCGCAGTCCCGAACCATCCACCGGGCGATGTCGACGCTGCAATCGACGAGCTCGAGCCGTACATCGCCTTCTTTGTCCAACGCGGGTTCAAGGCGCTCAACCCCGATACGGGTCATCCGCTCGATCAGGGAGCGATGCGAGAGAAGCTCGCTGCCGGGTACCGGCGGAGGCAGGGAATGCTCGACACCGTTGCGGCGCTCGTCAGCGGCGAGGTCCCCGGCAAGCTGGCGCCCTGACGAGCGCGAGCTCTGGACATGACCGTGGACGGCGAATTCCGCGCGGCACGAAGCCCACCAGGGATCCGCATCGCGAGCGGAGAGAGAATTCAACGCAAAGCCGCCAAGAGCGCAAAGGCGCAACGGTATACAAATCTATTCTTTTTTGCGCCTTTGCGCCTTTGCGCCTTTGCGTTAAATTCTCTTTCAGCTCCCTGCCGGGCGGAACTAACGCCGCGCCCGCAGCGCGCCGAGCCGCGCTCGCGCCTGCTCCGCGGAGATGGATCGCGGGCGCGCCTTGCCCCAGCGCTCGAGGACGGCCTCGTACGCCGCCGCGGCGCCGCGCAGATCGCCTGTCGCCTCCAGGGCCATGCCCAGATAAAGCCGCGCCTCCGTGGTCGAGAACGGGTCGGCCAGGGCCGCGCAGGAGCGCGCAACGCGCGTCAGCGGCCCGATCGCCTCCTGCCCCTTCCCCGCGAGCGCGTAGACCTTGCCGATCCGCAGATCGAGCAGGAGCCACCGGCCGCTCTCCGACGGGAGCGGCTGGTCGAGCGGCATCGTCTCGAACGCCGCCGCCGCGTCGGCCGCGGTCTCCACGCCGGCCGCGTACGCCTCGGTCCAGAGCAGCCAGCGGTGCTCCGGCTTGATCTCCTGCGCCGCGGCGCGCCACTTCGACTGGACCCGCTCCACCCACGCCGAGCGCGCCGCGTCGTACGCCTCCTGCGTCATCGACGCTGCCCGGAGGCTGTACGGCAAGAACGCGATGGTCCAGTCGGCCGTTGTCGCCGGCTCGGACCAGGCGCTCATCCGGCGGAGGAAATCGTCCGCCACCCGCCCGGCCTCCCGCGGCAACCCCATCTCACGGTAGAGCTCCGCCAGCTTGAGGGCCGGGCTCGCGTGCGCGTCCTGATCGTTCCTGCCGGCGACCTCGCGCTGCCACGCGCGGGCGTGCTCCACCGCCAGCTCGAAATCGCCGTCCAGGACCGCGAGCGAGATCCGATCGAGCAGCTCCTTCGCCCTCCGCTCGCCCTCGGGGATCGCCGCCCACCCCTGCTCCAGCGCCACGAGCACGCTCTCGCGCGGCGCGCCCCGCGCGTGGAGCGCCAGCGCCAGGTGCCGGTGCGCCGGCGCCGCCTTCGGATCGATCGAGAGCCACCGGCGCGCGTGCTCCTCCACTTGCTGGCAATCGCCCTGGCGATGGAGGAGGCGGACCCGGTTCGCGAGGCAGAGCGTCGCGCCGGGGGCCGTCTCGGCGCAGGCCTGGTAGGCGGCGAGCTCCGCCGCGACGTCTCCCTTCATCCCGAGCGACTCTCCCTTGAGCCCCCACGCGAGCACGTGGCCCCGGTCCAGGGCGAGCGCCCGATCGTAGGCCTCGACGGCGGCGTCGAACCGGAGCTGCGCGAACCTCGCCGCGCCCAGGTACACGAGGAGCTCCGGATCGGCCGGGAACCTCGCGACCGCGGCCTCGAGCCGCCGCTCCCACGACACGGCGTCGGAGGGCTGGCGCACGTACGGCTCGGCCGCGTCGAGCAGCGCCATGTCGCGCTCGCCGAGGGCCGCCCTGTGCAGGAGCGCGAGCTGGAAGTGCTCGCGCGCCACGGCCGGCCTCTGTCGAAACGTCCAGATCGCCACGCGCAGGTGGCCGGCGCCGAGGCCACGATCCAGCGCCACGGCGCGCTCCATCGTGCGCGCGGCCACGTCCGGCGCGCCGTCACGGTAGGCCTGCAGCGCCTCCTGGTAGAGCGCCGCAGCCTCCGGGTTGGTCGAGGCGGGGCGCGGCGGCTCCGGGGCGGCGACTGCCGCGCCGCTCGGCTGGGGCGGCGGCTCCGGGGGGCGCCGGAGCACCGCGACCGCGGCGCCGGCGACCGCCGAGGCCGCGAGCGCGAGCGCGACGAGCCCGCGCCGAGCCGGGCGCGCGCGCTCGTTGGGTGCATTCCGCACCACGACGGCCTCGCCCGACGCGGCCCCGTGATCCGGCCGCGGCGCGGGCTCCGCACCGGCAGCCGCGGGCGGCGCGCCACCAGGGCGCTGCGACGCCGGGTCGGTCCGGTGCGGCACGGTCGGCTCGAAGCCGATCCCCGCGGGCGCGCCCGCGTGCTCGGCGCCTGGCGCAGGGCTGCGTCGTGCGTTGGCCCCCTCGACCTGGGTCTCAGCCTCTCGCGCCGCGGGCGGCGAGCGCGGCGGGAGGCTGGGCAGCTCGCCCTCGAGCCCCTCGGCGGCGATCAGCGCGCGCCAGAACGCGCCGGCGTCCGGGTACCGGTCGCGCGGAGAGACGCTGAGCGCCCGCGAGAGCACGCGCTCGATCGCGTCCGGCGCCGAGACGCCGCGCGCCCGCAGCGTGGGGCGCAGCGCAGGATCGACGACCACCGAATAGAGCTCGACGATCCCCTCCCCCTCCAGCGCCCGAGCGCCCGTCACGAGCTCCACGAAGACGAGCGCGAGCGCGAAGACATCGGTCCATGGCCCTGTCGCGCCCCGCTGCTTGTCGAACTGCTCCGGCGCGCCGTAGCGGGGCGTGAACACCGACGGCCCCTCCGCGGTGCTCGCGAGCGCCGCGGTGCGCGAGCGCTGATCGCCGATGATCTTGGCGATGCCGAAATCGAGGACCTTGAGCGTCCTCGCGCCCCCCGCCTCGGCGAGGAAGAGGTTCTCCGGCTTGACGTCGCGGTGCGCGATGTTCTGCTCGTGCGCCACCGCGAGGGCGCGCGCCGCGGGGTCGAGCAGGAGAATCGCCTCCCGGCGGGACAGGGTGCCGCCGCCCCCGGCGCGCAGGCGCTCGAGGTGGCCGGCGAGCGTCTCGCCGTCCAGCCACTCGAGCACGAGATAGGGCACGCGACCGCCGTCCTGGGTCGTGAAGGCGCCGATGTCGAGCGCCTGGACGATGCCGGGCGAGAGGCGCGAGAGCTGGAGCAGGAGCCGCCCCTCGTCGCGCAGCCGTCGAACGAAATCCTGCTGCGCCTCGGGCGAGAGCTCGTCGGGCAGCTTGAGGCACTTGATCGCGACGGGCGCGTCGAACCCCTCGTGCACGCCGCGATAGACCACGCCGAACCCGCCGGCGCCGACGGCGGAGAGGACACGGTATTTGCCGTCGATCGTGGTCCCGCAGAGCCGAAATACGTCGCGCTGGGCGCCGGACATCGGCGGAAGTATACGCCATCTCCGGAGGACAGACTCAGGGCGACTCGGGCTTCGCCATGGCGGCCCTTAGCCGGCCGCAGGCGTCCACGAACCCGGTCGAGAGGATCTGGTCGAGGTGCCAGAAGTTCCTCTGCCGCTCGTGCTCGTAGAACCGGGCGATCGTCACCAGGAGCAGGTCCACGCACAACGCCGGGTCGCGCCAGGCGAGCTCCGTCCGCGGCCCACTCCGCGACCCGCTCCGCGGCCCGCCCGCGCACGACGCGGCGAGCGTCTGCTCGAGCACCGCGGCGACCAGCGTGAGCTGCAGGACCATGCGGCGGCATGCGCTCGCGCGGATCCCTCCGCCCTTGACAGCCACCGGCCGCAGCGTGTCGTCGAACGCCGTCGCGAACTCGCGCCATAGCAGCGCGCCCGCCTGATCCACCGCCTCCTTGAGCCCCGCAGCCGGAACGCGCGGCGAGAGCGCGTCGACGAGGCGGGCGCGCGCCCCCTCGTCCTCGGCCAGCGCGCGGTACGGCTTCGACCAGCGGGCGACCTGGCGGCGAACGTCGCCCACCGTCAGATCGAGCTTGAGCCCTGTGATGGGGAGCAGCGACGCATCCGGCAGCTTCAGGGAAGGCCTGTGCCACGCGTACTTGCTCTCCATGAAGTCGGCGAGCATCTCGGCGATGCCGTTGCTCGCGGCCACCTGGAGTCGCGCCCTGATGTCGGCCTCGGCGAACCGGAGCAGCGCCGCCTCGTCGAGCTCGGTGCGGCCCCCCCGCTCGACGAAGGCCGAGGCGATGCCGGGGCCGACAGCGCCGGGAAAGATGGTGTCGAGCGCGAGGGGCTCCTCGAGCCGCGGCAGCACCGCGTACTCCCACTCGAACTCGGCCAGCGCCTCCTGCCACGCGTGGCCCCAGGCGTCATGAACCACGTAGTCTTCGACCTCCGGCGTCCGGAGGACCATCACCATGGTCGCGAGGGTCTGCGTGACGACCTCCGTCGGGACCGAGGCCGCGTCCGCGAGGGAGCGCGCGAGCGCCGGATCGATGGCCGCGCGATCGAAGTAGCCGAACGCAGGAAAACGCGCCGTCGCCGCGGTGTTCGTGTCGTCGCACCGGGCGATGAAGGCGGAGATGGCGCGCCGCTCCTCCTCCGGCCGCTCGTCCCAGCCAGGCACCTCGAGCCGCGGCGCCTCGGCGGAGCCCGCCGCTCCGGGCGAGCCGGTCACCGGCGCCGAGGCGCGGATGCAGAGGAAGATCGCGGTCGACGTCATGAGCAGATCCACGTCGCCCGGACGCCACGGTAACGGGCCGTAGATCGCGCTCATGAGCTCGGCGCACGCGGCGGGCGACGCGCCCCCCTTCGCGGCGAGCTGCGAGGCGATCGCCTTCGTGATCGCGTGCTTCACCGCGAGGTTGGAGGTCATATGATCCATCGCGGCCTCGACCTGCGCGAGCTCCGCCTCCTCCCACCCGAGCGCTTCTCGCAGCGCCCGCCGGACGAGCGGGATCCCCTCGCTGCCCTGCGGCAGATCGAGCGGGAAATCGAGGAGCGGACGCGACGCGACAGTGTCGATGAGCGGCGCGGAGCTGCTGCCGGCGAACCGGAGCCAGAGCAGCACCGCCTCGGTGAACCAGGCCCGGAAGGACGCGCTCGCCGCGTGGAACTCGTCCGGGGTCGGCTCGCTCAGGGCGTCGATGCCGCGCATCAGCCGATCGTGAAGATCGCGCCCCCTCGCCTCCCGCTCCTCGCGGCTTCCCTTCGTCGCGTCCTGCAGCTCCTCGATGTCGGCGAGCAGATCGAGCGTGGGTCCCCACGCGGCCGGGAGCGTCGGCTCTAAGAGGGCTGCCGCGCACAGGATGGGCGCCGAGGGCTGAGACCCGGTGTTCTTCTGGTCCATGGCCTTTCCTTGAAGAGGGGAGCGACCTCCCATCGCATCACAGGCGCATGCCCTGAGCAAGGCCCCGGACCAGCGGGTCCCAGGGAGAAGACGGAGCCTTCCGGCACACATCGCAGGTTCGTGTCCTCGGGCCTGCGATGAGTCTCTCGGGCCTCCGCGCCGAGCGTCAAGAGGTCGTGCGCACCGACAGGCGAGCTGGAGTCGATCAGCGCTCCCACGGGGTCTCCGGCAGCATCGGCTGGATCGATCGCGCGCGAACGATGGTGCCTGTCCAGAAACGGCAGCGACCTGTCCACGAACGGCAAGACAAGCGCGCGGCCGGGCTCGTCGCTGTTGCATCCTCGCCTGAACCTATGGTGGAAGCTCGCTCCGCCATCGAACTCGGCAGGGTCGCCGCGGTCGGCCACGGCGGTGCGTCGTGGTCTCCGCAGGTGAGGCACTCAGGCAGCAGCAGGCGGCGCGCGACTGGACTTCGGCGACGGGAACCGGCGGCGCGCACACACCGAATGCCATGCAGGGGCCTGCGTCAACATCCTCTCCGAAAGCGCCGATTCGACACTGGCATCTAACTTGAATAGGCCGCCCGACCCTTCTCCAGCCATCGCAAGCACAACCTTGAAAGGATGACCCCGCATGCGGTCTCTTACAGGCTCACTTCTCCACTCTCTGACGATCCCGGCTCTCTCCATCCTGCTGCTCGCGGGCTGTACCAGCGCCGGCCCCTCCACGGCCGACGGCGACGAAAGCGGGGAGGCCACCGACCCCTGCGCCTCGGCCCCCTGCCAGAACAGCGGCGCCTGCGCCGCGGCCGAGAGCGGTTACACCTGCGCGTGCGCGCCCGGCTGGACGGGGCCGAGCTGCGAGACCAACATCGACGAATGCGCGCCGAGCCCCTGCGTCCACGGCACGTGCAACGATCAGGTCGACGGGTACACCTGCGCGTGCGCGCCCGGCTGGACGGGGCCGAGCTGCGAGACCAACATCGATGAATGCGCGCCGAGCCCCTGCGTCCACGGCACGTGCAACGATCAGGTCGACGGGTACACCTGCGCGTGCGCGCCCGGCTGGACGGGGGCGAGCTGCGAGACGCCCGTCTGCGTCCCCACCACCTGCGCCGCTGAGGGAGCGACCTGCGGCTCGATCGCCGATGGCTGCGGCGAGATGCTCGACTGCAGCTCGTGCGGGTCGGGCTTCACCTGCGAGAGCAACACCTGCCAGCCCACGGGGCCGGCGTGCCCGTGTGATGGCATGGCCGGGTGGGGTCCCCCTGCCCCCCCCGTCCAGTGCATCAACTACTCGGGTTCCATGGGCCCCGGCAGCATCTACTACTATCTGAAGAGCAACGACAATGGCCACGAGGGCCCCTTCGTCGAGTTCGCTGTCAACGGCCAGTTTGGCCCGGAGCCCGACCAGTGCGGATACGTGTCGGTGGCCAACACCATCACCTCCATGCCCCTCACCAGCCAAGCTGAGGCGGACGCCTGCATACAGAGCTTCCTGAGCTTCGCCGGCGACTGCCCCTGAGCTAGGCGACGGCCCAGGGCGGCGTCTGCAGAGGCTCGCCGTTGCCCCGTTACGGCTCCGGCGAGACGGTGAATCAAGGAGAAACCAGGGGCTAGGTCTACAGCCGCAGATGGGCCGCAAGCGCGGCTGTAGTACCAGCGTTCCTTGAGGTCGCAAAGGGCCCGGACGAACCGCGGTCGAGCATCGCCCACCAGCGCCAGGGCGTCGCGCATCGCGTCCGCCTTACCCGAGGTCGCCTCACCCCCTGGCGTCCGCTGCGCGATCGCTCTAGCGTCGCGCCGCGCGCCCGCGGTCCCTTCCGGGATCGCCGGCGCACGAAGCAAGGAAAGAACCCTCATGCGCGTCTACATCATCGGCGCCGGCCCGGGCGATCCCGGGCTCATCACGGTCCGCGGCGCCGAGCTCGTCGCCCGCTGCCCCGTCGTCATGTACACGGGCTCCCTCGTCCCCCGGGAGATCGTCGCGTCCGCGCGGCCGGACGCCCGGGTCATCGACTCCTCCGGCATGACCCTCGACCAGATCGTGGAGGTCTTCGTCGAGGCCAGGGACGCAGGGCACGACGTGGCGCGCGTCCACACGGGCGATCCCGTCCTCTTCGGGTCGACGGCCGAGCAGATGCGCCGCATGGATGCGCTCGGGATACCGTACGAGATCGTCCCCGGCGTCTCGTCCTTCACCGCGGCGGCCGCGGCGCTCGGGCGCGAGCTCACGCTGCCCGAGCTCTCGCAGACCGTCATCCTGACGCGCGCCGAGGGGCGCACGCCGGTGCCGCCCGCCGAGCGGCTCGAGGATCTCGCCCGCCACCAGGCGACCCTGTGCCTGTTCCTGAGCATCACCCTGCTCAAGGACGTGACCGCGGCGCTCATCCCGGCCTACGGCGCGGATTGCCCGGTCGCTGTCGTCCACAAGGCGAGCTGCCCCGATCAGAAGATCGTGAGAGGCACGCTCGCCGACATCCGGGAGAAGGTGCGGGCCGAGGGCATCAAGACCCAGTCGATGATCCTGGTCGGCCGGGTGCTCACGGCCACGGATTTCGCCGACTCGCGGCTCTATGATCCGGAGTTCAGCCACCGCTTCCGCAAGGCCGAGAAGAAGCTCCTCGTCCCTGGCACGACCGAGGAGGACTCGTGAGCGCGGAGGAGAGCGCCGGGACGGGCGCGGCGGCCGCCGCGGCGGCCACCGGTCGAAAGGGGCTCATCATCGTCTATACGGGCCACGGCAAGGGCAAGACGACGGCCGCGCTCGGCATGGTGTTCCGCGCGCTCGGCCGGGGCATGCGCGTCGCGGTCGTGCAGTTCATCAAGGGCAAGTGGAAGACGGGAGAGCGGCTGTTCGCCGAGACGCTCCCCAACCTGACGTTCCTCGTCATGGGGCGCGGCTTCACCTGGGAGAGCGACGACCTCTCGCGCGACAAGGCGGCCGCGCGCGCCGCCTTCCAGGAGGCCGCGGCGCTCATCGCGGGCGGCGAGCAGGACATCGTTGTGCTCGACGAGATCACGTATGCGCTCCATTACGGCTTCATCGCCGAGGACGAGCTGCTCGCGGCGCTGCGCGCGAGGCCCGCGCACGTGCACGTCGTGATCACCGGCAGGAACGCGCCCGACGCGCTCCTCGCGCTCGCCGACCTGGTGACGGAGATGAGATCGGTGAAGCACCCGTTCGAGCAGGGGCAAAAGGCCCAGATCGGAGTCGATTTCTGATGTCCCGGGCCATCCCCCGGCTCGTCGTCGCCGGCACGGCGAGCGGCGTCGGCAAGACGACCGCCACGGTGGCGATCGCGCGCGCGCTCCGCGCCCGCGGCCTCCAGGTCGCGCTGTTCAAGTGCGGCCCCGACTACCTGGATCCGACGTACCACGCCCGCGCCGTGGCCGGGACATCGCACAACCTCGACGGCTGGATGATGGGCCGGGACGCGGTCCTTTCGACGTTCGCGGCGGAGGCCGCCGGCGCCGACGTCGCGCTGATCGAGGGGGTGATGGGGCTGTTCGACGGGGCGAGCCCGACCGGGGAGGAGGGCTCGACCGCCGAGATCGCGAAATGGCTCGAGGCGCCGGTCGCGCTCGTTGTCGACGCGTCCGGGATGGCCCGCAGCGTCGCGGCGCTCGTCCAGGGCTTCGCCGGCTTCGATCCGGCGCTGCGCGTCGCCGCTGTCGTGTGCAACCAGGTCGGCAGCCGCGGCCACCTCGACATTCTCCGACAGGCGCAGGTGAACCGGTCGCTGCCGGTCGTCGGCGGCCTGCCGCGGGACGAGGCGCAGCGCTTCCCCGAGCGCCACCTCGGCCTGCGCACGGCCGACGAGGCCGCGCTCCCCGAGGAGCGCCTCGACCACTGGGGCGCGCAGGCCGAGGCGTGGATCGGGCTCGACGCGCTGCTCGAGATCGCGCGCGCGGCGCCGCCCTTGCCGGCGGCCGACGCGGCCGCGACGCCCGGCGCAGCCGCTGCCACCGGCGCACAGCGCGGCCGGGCGCGCATCGGCGTGGCGTTCGACGAGGCCTTCCACTTCTACTACGCGGGCAACCTGCGCCGCCTCGAGGCCGCGGGAGCCGAGCTCGTGCGGTTCTCGCCGATCCGCGACGCGCGCTTGCCCGACGTCGACGCGCTCTACCTCGGGGGCGGCTACCCCGAGGTGCACGCAGAGCGCCTGGCCGACAACGCGGCCCTGCGCGACGAGATCCGCGCGTTCGCCGGCCGCGGAGGCCCGATCTACGCCGAGTGCGGCGGGCTCATGTACCTGACCGAGGCGATCCGCACGCTGGACGGGCGCGCGCACGCGATGGTCGGGCTCGTGCCCGCGGAGGCCGTGATGTGCGAGAAGCTGCAGGCGCTCGGGTACGTGGAGGTCGAGACGCAGGCGCGCACGATCCTTGGCGGCGCGGGGCTCCGGTTCCGCGGGCACCAGTTCCGCTACTCCGAGCTCCGCCCGTCGCAGCCCGCGACGACGGCGCCTGCCGAGCCGCCGCCCACGCAGGCGCCGGCGCCGCCCGAACACGCGCCCTTGCCGATCGAGCACGCCTACTCCGTGCGGCGCCGGCGCGGCGGCCAGGTCACGCGCGAGGGGTACCAGGCAGGGAGCGTCCTCGCCTCGTACGTGCACGCCCACTGGGCCTCGAACCCGATCGTCCCCGAGGGCCTCGTCGCGAGCGCGGCCGCGCACCGGAAGGAGCGCGCGCGATGAGCGAGAGCGGCCAGGGCACGGCGCCGCGCCGGGTCGCCCTCATCGGCGGCGGCGTGCGCTCCGGCAAGAGCGCGTTCGCGCTCTCCCTCGCGCGCTCGCTCGGCGAGCGCCGCGCCTTCATCGCGACGGCCAAGCCGTTCGACGACGAGATGCGGGCGCGCATCGACGCGCACGTCCGCGAGCGAGGCGGCGCGTTCCTCACCGTGGAGGAGCCGATCGCGCTCCCCGAGCGCATCGCCTCGCTGTCCGGCGTCGACGTCATCGTCGTCGACTGCCTCACGCTCTGGCTGTCGAACCTGCTGCTCCGCGACGAGACCGAGGGCCGCGCGCTCGGGCCCATCGAGGAGCGCATCGAGGCGCTCGCCGCCGCCGTCGAGTCGGCGGCGCCGCACGTCGTCCTCGTCTCGAACGAGGTCGGCATGGGCGTGGTCCCGGAGAGCCGGCTCGGCCGGGCGTTCCGCGACCTCGCGGGGCGCGCGCACCAGCGGCTCGGCCGCTCGGCCAGCGAGCTCTACGTGGCCGTGATGGGCGCGATCCTGCGCCTGCGCCCCGGCCCTGTCGCGCTCGTCAGCGGCGGCGAGGACGCGCGATGACGGCAGCCGCCGCGCTGCTCGCCGCGGTCGCGCTCGACCTCGCCTGCGGCGAGCCCCCCGCCGCCATCCACCCCGTCGTGTGGATGGGCTCCGCGATCCAGGCCCTGAAGCGCGCCGCGCCCACGGGCGGCCGCGCCGCCGAGCTCCTCTGGGGCGCGCTCATGGCCCTCGCCGTCCCCTGCCTCTTCGCGGCGCTGGGCGCCGGCGTCGCGGCGCTGCTCGCCCCGCACCCCGTCCTCGCGCTCGCTTTGTCAGGTCTCCTGCTGAAGCCCACCTTCGCGCTCCGCGCGCTCCGCGACGCGGCCTTCGACGTGCGCGACGCCCTCGAAGCGGGCGATCTCCTCGCGGCCCGCGGCGCGCTGCGCAGCCTCTGCAGCCGCGACCCGTCGGAGCTCGACGAGCCCGCGCTCGTCGCCGCGTCGGTCGAGTCGGTCGCGGAGAACGCGTCGGACAGCTTCGTCGCGCCGCTCTTCTATTTCGCCCTCTTCGGGCTCCCCGGCGCGCTCTTCTACCGCGCGGTGAACACGCTCGACGCGATGGTCGGCTACCACGGCCGCTACGAGTACCTCGGCAAGGCCTCGGCGCGGCTCGACGACGCGCTGAACTTCGTGCCGGCGCGGCTCACCGCGCTCCTCCTGCTCGCCGCCGGGTGGCTCCGCGGCGCCGACGCGCGCCGCGGCCTCGCCGTGCTCCTGCGCGACGGCGGCCTCACCGAGAGCCCGAACGCCGGCCGGCCCATGGCGGCGATGGCCGGGCTGCTCCGGGTCGAGCTCGAGAAGCGCGGCCACTACCGCCTCGGCGACCCCGTGGAGCCGCTCCGGCGGGGTCTCATCGACGAGGCCTGCCGTATCGTGCTGCTCGCGGCGCTGCTCTTCGCCGGGCTCGCGGCGGCCCTGCTGGCGGCGGCATCCTTTGGACAGGAGCTCTTCCGATGACGGCGCTCACGGTGATGGTTCAGGGCACGGCGTCCTCGGTCGGCAAGAGCCTCCTCTGCACGGCGCTCTGCCGCATCTTCCAGCGGCGGGGCCTCCGAGTCGCGCCGTTCAAGTCGCAGAACATGGCGCTGAACTCGTTCGCGACCCTGGACGGCGGCGAGATCGGAAGGGCGCAGGCGGTGCAGGCCGAGGCGGCGCGCGTCGCGCCGACGGTCGACATGAACCCGGTGCTGCTCAAGCCCGAGGGCGACTCGCGCTCTCAGGTGGTCGTGCTCGGCAAGCCGATCGGCAGCCTGCACGCGCGCGACTACTTCGCGTACCGCGGGGAGCTCAAGGACATCATCGCCCGCTCGCTCGGGCGGCTCCGCGAGGCGCACGACGTCGTGGTGATCGAGGGGGCGGGCAGCCCCGCGGAGATCAACCTGAAGGACCGCGACATCGTGAACATGCACGTCGCGCGCGTCGCCGACGCGCCGGTGCTCCTCGCCGGCGACATCGACCGAGGCGGCGTGTTCGCGGCGCTGGTCGGCACGATGGCGCTGCTCGAGCCCGACGAGCGCGCGCGCGTGGCCGCGTTCGTCATCAACAAGTTCCGCGGCGACCTCAAGCTGCTGGAGCCGGGGCTCGACATGCTGACGGCGCGGACGGGCGTCCCGGTGCTCGGCGTGGTGCCTTATCTGAAGCAGCTGCGCATCGCGGACGAGGACTCTGTGTCGCTGGAGGGCCGGCGGCGGCGGGGGCCGGCGGGCCCGGGGCAGCTCGACATCGCGGTGGTCCGGCTGCCGCGGATATCGAATTACGACGACGTGGAGCCGCTGGAGCACGAGCCCGGCGTGGTGGTGCGGTTCATCGAGCGGCCGGACGAGATCGGCGATGCGGACCTCGTGCTGCTCCCCGGGACGAAGAGCACGATGGCCGATCTCGCGTGGCTGCGCGCGAGCGGCCTGGCGGAGGCGATCGCGGCGCGCGCCCGGCAGGGCGGCTGGACGCTCGGGATCTGCGGCGGCTGCCAGATGCTCGGCGGGGCGATCGAGGATCCGGAAGGCGTCGAGTCGGCCGAGCCGGCGGCGCGTGGGCTGGGGCTGCTCGATGTGTTGACGCGGTTCGAGCGGACCAAGACAGTGGCGCAGGTGCGGGCGCGGCTCGCGGGCGGCTCGTTCCTGGGGGCGGCGGGCGTGGCCACCGCGGGAGAGGCCGAGAGCGAGGGCGCGGGAGAGCTGACCGGCTACGAGATCCACATGGGCCGTGTGGAGCGGGTGGGCGGCGCGGCCGCGGCGTTCGCGATCGGGTCGCGGGGCGGCAAGGCCGAGGCGGCGCTCGACGGGGCCGTGTCGGCGGACGGCGCCGTGGTGGGCACGATGATCCACGGGATCCTCGACAACGACGGGCTCAGGCGGTCGCTCCTCGCGGCCCTGCGCGAGCGGAGGGGGCTCCCCAGGGCCGCGGGCGAGCCGGCGATACCGAGCCGGCACGAAGAGTACGACCGGCTCGCCACGGCGGTCGAGGCGAGCCTCGACCGGGCGCTGCTCGACCGCATCGTGGGGCTCGACCGGCGCTGAGCGGCGCCCGAAGAGGCACACTCCGCTGACGTGAAGGGTTCTTCCTTCTCGCCGCCGTCGTTTCGCCCCATCGTGCTCGGCGAGCATGGAGACGACACGGGCGACCCACGACCGCCGGGCGCGGCGTTCTTCCCTCGCGATCGCGGCGCTCGCGGCGCTGCTCGCCGCCCTCGCGGGCTGCGGCGACCGGCGGCGGGAACCAGGCGGGCCGCCCGGCGACGGCGGACCCACCGCCGCGGCGCCGCCAGCCGACGCGGCGACGTCCTCACCCGCGCCGGCGCCGACCGCTTCCTCGTTCGCCGCCGCCTCCGCGCACCCGGCCGTCCCGACCGCCGTCCCGAGCGCGTCGAGCGACGTGGTCGCGGGCGCGTCGCAGCGCTACGAGGCCGGGCCCTCGGTGATCGCGTCGGACAGCATCGACGGCGCCGCTCTCAGGAAGCGGCACGTCGAGCGCATCAAGGCCGACGACTCGGCCGTGACCGTGCTCCGCGGCCAGGGTCCCCTGGAGCTCGGCAAGCGCATCTGCGAGGCGGTGGTGCCGAAGCGCCCCGCGGCGACTCCCGTGCTCCTCAAGCCGAACATCTGCGGGTTCGACAGCGTGAAGGACCCGGCGAAGTCCAAGGGCGACGACGGCGTGACCGGCCGGATCACCCAGCCGGAGTTCGTGCGAGGCGTCGTCCAGTGCCTCAAGGCGCGCGGGCACACGAAGATCACGATCGCCGAGGGATGCGGCCACTCGCACAAGTTCTGGAAGGACCTCGCGCAGCGCACCGGCTACGAGGCGATGGCCGCGGAGGAGGGCGCCGCGCTCGTCGCGATGGACGACGACGGGGTCTACGACGTCGCCGGGGACAGGCCCGGAAAGCCCCTCGCCATCCGCGGCGTCCAGGCGACCCACGTCCCGACGCTGCTCATGCCGAAGGTGCTGGCAGAGCACCTCGACCACGGGCTCTTCCTGTCGCTCCCCCGGCTCAAGATGCACCGGTACGCGGTCATCTCCGTCGGCATCAAGGGCATGCAGGGCACGGTCATGCTGTCGGACAGCGCGCCTGCCTACAAGCAGAAGTGGCGGATGCACAGGGAGCTCAAGGAGTACCTGGACACGAAGGCCGCCGGCCAGGAAGACAGGGCTCTTTACCTGTCGTCGCTTCGCGTCTTCGCCGAGCGGATGGTCGACGTGCTCGAGGTATCGGCGCCGGACGCGGTGCTCGGCGACGGCGCGCCGGCGATGGGCGGAGACGGCTTCCAGGTCCTGCAGCCCACGGCGGAGATGGTGGCGATCGGCGGCACGAACCCGGTGCGGGTCGACCGAGTGGCAGCGGAGCTCCTCGGCGTGTGGAACAGCCCCGCGCTCGCGCGCGAGCTCGGCGGCCACAGGACCTCGCCGCTCATCGACGCCGCGGCGAAGCGCTTCGGGCTGGATCTCACGGCGACCGCGATCACGGGAGACGGGGCAGACCTCCTGAAGAGCCCGAGGCCCGTCCACTACAAGGCGATGGCGCCCTTCCGGCTCGACTGGGAGCCCGGGCAGGCGCCCTTGCCCGGCGGGCCCGCGAAGGGGCTCGTTCCCGCGCCGCCGGCCTCGCAGAAGGCGCCCGGCGGTGAGCAGGGCGGCGGGCCGGACGGAGGCCCCGCAAAGCCGGAGGCGCACGCGTCGCCGCTGCCGCCGGGGGAGCAGATCGTGCTCGACGGGAAGGCCGACGACGCGGCATGGAGCCGCGCGAAGGCCGTGCAGTGGGACACCGACTATGCCGGCAAGCGCACCGGGTTCACCACGCGGGCGCGCTTCCTCTGGTCGAAACAGGGGCTCCACGCGCTCTTCGAGCTCTCGAACACGGGGCTCAACACGGATCGCTCGAAGCCCGTCGACGAGGAGCGAAAGGGACTTTACAAAGAGGACTGCATCGAGCTCTTCCTGACGCCGGCCGCGGGCTCGCCAAGGCGGTATTTCGAGGTGGAGATAGGGCCGTTCGGCCATTTCTTCGATATCGCGATCGACCGCGACGCGCGCCAGGAAGACACGGCGTGGTCGAGCGGCGCGACGATCGCGACGAGCCAGGACGCGCAGGCGCGCACCGCCGTCATCGAGGCGCTGCTGGCGGCGCCGGGGATCGTGGGCGCGCTCGCCCCGAACGCGCGTCTGCCCATGAACCTGTACCGGATGGAGGGCAAGGATCCGCGGCAGTACCTCGCGTGGAGCCCGCCCCGCACGAGCAAGCCGAACTTCCATGTCCCCGAGGCGTTTGGAACGCTCGCGATCGATCCCTGAGCCGGACAGGCGCTAGAGCGACAAACGGGTTGAAGCTGCACGCAGACGGCGAGAAGTTGAGCCGCCAAGACGCCAAAATTTCATTGTTTTCTTGGCGTCTTTTGGCGTCTTGGCGGTTCATTTCTCTGGTTTCCAAGCTGATCGGTGTTCTGGAGCAGTCGCTGTTCACGGGAGAAGCTCCGCGGATTTGACCCGACAGCGCCTCCTCGGTTACGAGCGCAGGATGCCGATCGATCTCGCCGCCCTGCTCCGCTCGGTCGAGCTGCGCCGCGAGGACGAGACCACGGATCCCGGGCCGCTCTCGGCCACGTGGGAGGACCCCGCGGCGTTCCGGCGCGCCCTCTTCGCCTTCGCCGCGGAGCGGACTGGCACGCTCAAGAGCCGCGCTGGAACAGCCTATGACGTCTACGCCGACGCCGTGCTGCGACACGCCGCCTCGGACAGGATCGCCTTCGTCGAGGTGCCGAGTCGAGGGGCGCCGGGGCGGCTCCGCTTCTCCGAGCTCCACGCGCGGGCCTCCGCGCTCGCGGCGGCGTGGACGCCCCTCGGCGTCAAGCCAGGCGCCGCGATCGCGATCGTCCTCCCGCCCGGCGTGGCCGGCGTCGTGGCGCTCGCCGCCGCGCTGTACGCCGGTGCGTGCGTCTCCTGGATAACGCCGAAGGGCGATCTCGCGCTCGCAGCCGCCATGGATGCGCTCGCGCCGGCCCACGTCGTGCTCGATCCGAAGGCGCCCGCGAAGGTGGGCGAGAAGCTCGCGAAGAAGGCGCTCCCGATCGCGGCCCCTCCGCGCGCCCCCGCCGTGGGCCCGCACGCCTACGCCCCGAAGGAGCCGTGCCTCGGCGCGCTCTCCCCCCTCCGCGCGCCCTTCGGGACAGCCACCCTCGTCCCCGCGGAGACCGTGGTTTCGCGCGCCCTCTCGGACGCGATGCTTGTCCATCGCCTCGCGCCCGGAGAGCGGCTGTCGGCGCCGGGGTTCCACCACGAACAGGCCTTCTTGCCCATGGTGCTGTCGGCGTGGCTCGCGGGCGCTGCGTACGTCTCCGTCCCCCTCGCCACCTTCCAGTCGACCCCCGCCGCCCTCGACGCGGAGGGCGTCAACGTGCTCGGCCTCTCCGCGTCCGCCACCGCGGCGCTGCGCGCCTCGCCCCGCGCGTGGCCTGGCTCGCTCAAGGCGCTGTTCCGCGACGTGGGGGAGCCGCTCGACTGGATGGAGACGCGCGCCGCGCTCGCCGGAAACAACCTCGGCAAGCTGCCCCTCTCCAACCTGCTGATCGACACGGCCGCGGGGGGCACCGTGCTGTTCTCGGCGCGGCGCCCCCAGGGGATCAACGCCAAGGCGCTGCCTTCTCCCGGGGTGCCGTGGGACCTCTTCGATCCCGCCACGAAGAAGCCCACGACCGGCGACGCCGGCCTGTTCGTGCGGCGCGGCGACAAACCGGACAAGGACGGCTATTTCCTGCTCGCCCGCGTCGCGTCGGAGTACCTGTGGGGCAGCACGCTCACCCCTCGAAGGTCAGCGCGGGTGTTTCCAGGAGAGGCCCTGTCGCTCGCGGTGAGCGAGCTGCCTTTCTGCGAGGGCGCGGCCGTTGTGCCCTTGCCGGGCGCGGCCGCGCGCGGCGACACGCGGTTCGTGCTGTGCGTGTTCATCGGCGCACGGCAGAGCGAGCCGAGCTTCACCGACGCGATCGACAAGCTCGTCCGCGAGCGCCTCGGGCCAGACTACACCCCGGACGCGGTGGAGCTCTTCCCTCTGTATGGACGCGGAAAAGGCAAGAAGGTCGACCCGGAGTGGTGCGCTTCGAACTACCGCGCCGGCCGCCTCCACGCGCGCGCCGCGAACCCGGGCGTCGCCGCGCTCGTGGAGCTGCGGCGGCGGCTGACCTCACCGCCGCCTCGTGGTGAGACCGGCGGATGAGCCTCGGGCCGCGGCCTGCTCGGGCGGGAATCACCTCCGACGTGCGGCGAATTTTGTGTTCGCCGGCATGACGGGTACGTTCGCGCTCGGTGGCCCGTGTACGATAACGAGATCACGCAGGCGCTGAACCAAGGGCTCCAGCTCATCGGCACACAGGGAGCGTCCCTCGCGCCCTTGAACAACGCCGATAGCGCCCGCCCTTACATCGAGAGCGCGCTGCGGTCCATCGTCTCGGATCTCGATTGGCACCTCGGCGCGGACGGCATGCGAGCGATGATGGCGCCCCTCATCGCCTCGGGCCTCCTCGACCACGCGGTGCGCGACCTCTTCGGCCCGTGCCGGACCGCCGCGATGCTGTACGCGCGCGGCGAGTGGAGCGTCGTCAGCTCCCTCCGGACGGTCCGCACGCGCGGTCTCCTCACGACCACGACCAGCATCGGCCGGAGCCTCTTCACCAACCTGGTGTACAGCCTCCCGGCCACCGTCGCCGACCGGGTCGACGCGCTCATCAAGCTCGTCAGGCGGTCCTATATCGAGTTCGGGGTCGAGATCGTCACTCGCCTGCACCGCGACAGAGCCCTCCTCGCGAACCTGTTCGGCGTGGGAGGGGGCGTGGCCGCGATCGAGATCCAGGGGAGCGACCCGCACGTCTGCGCGCGCCGCGTGGTGATCGTGAGGTACGGCAACGGCGTGCGCGTCGTCTACAAGCCCACCGACCTCACGTTCCAGCTCATGCTGATGGGGTCGCCGCAGTCCTTCGCGGCGTGCGCGCAAGGCCACCCCCGCGTGGCCAACTTCAGGAGCCTGTTCGACACGTTGAACATGGGCTTGCCGCTGCTCCACATCGGCGCGCCGAAGCACAACGCCGGCTATGGATACATGGAGTTCAAGCCCCGCGCGCAGGCGATGACCGAGCAGCAGGCGAGCAGGTACTTCCACGGGATGGGCAAGCTCATCGCCGTCGCCAACGCCTTCGGGATCACCGATCTCCACCAGGAGAACGTGATGGCCACCGTGAACGGGCCCTTCCTGATCGACGCGGAGATGGGCTTCTCGCTCGCTCCGAACGCCGCGCCGGCGAATACCCTCATCTCGCACACCAAGCTGGAAGCGGCGCTCGGGGCGAGGCCGCCGGGGACCACCCAGGCGGGCGGCATGTTCGCCCCGGATCACGACCCCAACACCGGATGGGAGGCCCAGTCGGTATCGCTCCCCGGCGGAGGAGGCCACGCGAACTCCGGGGCGGCCACCGCGAACGGCGGGGGCGTCCGGAACGCGAGGACGTACGCCCTCTTCATCGCCCTCGGCATCGTGGACGGCGTGGACGGCGTGGCCGCCGCGTTCAACCACGCGAGCAACTGGCTCATGCAACAGTTCGATCGGGTCAACCCGCTGGCGCGCGTGATCCTCACCACCTCGACCATGGTCCGCCAGCACGTGAACGGCGTCACGGAGTACTTGCGAGGCACGCTGATCGACGAGCCCACCGCGATCAACGGCAATTTCATGAACTGGACGGAGTGGTACGGGGGCGCCTTCAACGCGGTGCCCGCCGCGTTCTTTCCGCCTCGCGACAAGGCGGTCATGTACGATCCTCGGCCCAAGATCGGCGTCACGACCGCGGCCGCCGCGGTCGCCGGGGTCCACGTCTCCAGCACCCAGGAAGTCCGTATCCGGCTCGCCACGACGCACATGGGCGGCGCCATCGCCCGCACGAAGGCGGATCTCCAGACAGCGCTCGAAGCGGAGCTGCAGATCCCCCGGCGCCTCCAGCATCCAGAGAGAGTGCGCCAGTTCCTCTGATCCCGAAAACTTCACTCCTCCCCTCGCCTCGGGCATGCTCGCGCTCCTGCGAGAGGAGCGCCTTCCATGTCCGGTCCCCAGGTCGTCGCCGGCGCGACCATGATGTGCAGCTTCGGGCTCGCCCCCTCGACGCTCGCCGTGCTCCCCGTGAAGGGCGTGCTCGCGAGCGCGCCCTCCGCGAACATCGCCGACATGGCGGCGATAGCGACCATCCCCCCGTTCGGCGCCTGCACCTCGCTCGCCAATCCCACCGTCGCCTCGGCCACCTCGGCCGCGCTGGGCGTGCTCACGCCCATGCCGTGCGTGCCGGTCCCGGCCGGGACGTGGCTGCCGGGCAACACCAAGGTGATGATCAAAGGGCCGCCGGCCACGGACGTCTCCTGCAAGCTCATGTGCTCCTGGGGCGGGGTCATCCAGGTGCTCAATCCAGGGCAATTCAAGGTGATGGACGTCTGACGCATGCTCGACCCCGCGCTCCTCGAAAAGGCGCTCTCGGGCGGCGGGAAGGACGCCGAGGACGGCCGTCTGCCCGCGCTCGAGAGCGCCATGGCGAACGACCCGATCACCGGCGCGGATGTGGCCAGGAGCGCCCTCGAAAAAGGGGTGACCGACGTGCGCGTGATCACCGCGTATGCGCTCGGCCTGTTCGCGGAGCAGGGGCCCCAGGTGCTCGCGCCGATCTTCACCTCCCTCCGGAAGGCCGTCGCCGAGCGGTGGAGCGCGCTGCGCCCCGCGGAGCGCAAGGAGCGGACGGTCGATGGGGCGTATTCGACGCTCTTCAGGACGATCGTCCAGCACATCGACGTCCATGAGAAGATGAAGGACGCGACCTTCAAGCAGTGGAGCCGCGCCGACCACGACGCCGTCGGCGGGCCCGCGCTCCTCGCCTCGGCCGCGCTGCGAGAGGCCATCACCGAGGCGCTCCCGGCGCCGCGCTCGACGGACTCGCTCTCCGAGCTGGAGGCGCGCGTGAGGACACACTTCGATAAGGTCGCCGCGCCCGCCAGGCCGGCCCCGCGGCCCGAGCCCCCGCCCGAGCCGATGGCCGACGTCGCGCCGGAGGCTCCCGAGGACGACCCGGCTCCCGCCTCGGAGACAGTGCCCGCTCGCTCCTCCTTCCCGCGAGCGCCGGACACCTCTGCTCCTTCGGGCACGCTGCGCATCTCTCCGGCGTTCGCGCACCTCCTCCGGAAGCTCGAGGCCTTCAGCATGCTGGTCGAGAGCGGGCAATATCCGAAGGCGGCCGTCATCGCGGACGACCTCCGCCGCACCCTCAAGAGCTTCGATCCCAAGGTGTTTTTCCCCGACGTCTTCGTGCCCTATTTCCAGGCGCTCTCCTCGCACATCGACGAGATCGCGCCCTGCTGGGAAGAGATGGGCAGTCCGCGGTGGGAGGCGCTGGAGCAGCTCTACCAGGTGGACCTGGACGCCTTCATGGACGGGTGACCGGCGGTGGCCGCGCCCGGATTGCCCGCCTCCTCCGACCCGCCGGACGCGCCGCCCGCGGGAGAGCTGGAGTCGGCCCTCGCGAAGCACGCGCGGCGATTCGAGCCCTGGGCGCTCTACCGGCTCGTCCAGCGCCTCTTTCCGGGCCGCCCCATCCACCTCCGGGGCCGCTCGTCCGCCGCCCCGCAGCCCTCGGCCGTGGACTCCATCGGATTCGGCCCCGCCGGAGTGACCATCACGCTGAACCTGGGCCTCCGGTCGGCCACGTCGGCGCTCCCGTCGTATTTCCGGGAGCTGGAGGCCGATCCGCTGCTCGGGCCGCCCCTCTTCACGCTGATCGAGCACATCGACGCGGCGCTCCTCCGCGACAGGCTCGAAGCCCTGGACCCCGGCTCGAGCGGCTGGCTCGCTCCGGCGGGGCGGTACCTCGGCGAGAGGCTGCGGCAGATCTCGCGGCTCGCGACCCCCTCGGGGCTGCATTGGCTCTTTTCGCGGGCATTCCCCGAATTTCAGGTCTCCGTCCGGAGAGGGATGTTCACCGAGAGGCTCGCCGCGATGGCGGCCGAGCTCGGGCGGGCGGCGCTCGGCTCGGCCATGCTCGGCGGCACCGTGCGCTCCCCGACGTGGGGGTTCGACGTCGTGCTCCTCAAGACGTCGAACGACACGTGGACCGAAAATGACTGGCCCGTCGAGGTGATGCGCCGGCTGGAAAACACGGTATGGCGCGGGCTCGACCCCACCGAGGCGCTCCTCCGCATCTGGCTCGTCGATCCGGACGGGCGCGCGGCGCTCCGGCTCGGCGACGGCAGGGTGGGAGTGGAGCCCCTCGTCGTGGCCTCGCGGCCCGAAGTGCGCCTGATCTTCGAGGGTCGCGCGCC
Source organism: Sorangium sp. So ce124 (assembly GCF_051525235.1). NCBI lineage: Bacteria > Pseudomonadati > Myxococcota > Polyangiales > Polyangiaceae > Sorangium > Sorangium sp. So ce124. The sequence goes on along the minus strand of NZ_CP150312.1, from coordinate 308,617 downwards.
GCGCTCGCGCGGCGATTGAAGCGAGGCGAACCGGGGCTGCACCGCGCTTCTTTGGCCCTGGCCGCTGGACCGTGAAATGCTGGCCATATCGCGCTGGAAGGCGGTCAGGCTCGTGATGCCTGCTCCGCGGTGTGAGAGCCCGCGCCCAGGAGAAGATCGTGAGCAATCAATTTCCCTATCCTTTCCCAGAACGGTTCCGTTCCCGGCTGATGCTCCGCTACAGGACGCGCATCAGCGGGACGGAGGCGCAGAAGAAGCTGCCCTTCCGGCTGCTCGTGCTCGGCAACTTCACCGGGGACCACGCTCACGCCGAAGGTGAGTACGCAAACCGGGTCTCCCACCTCCCTTCCCTCTACGACAGGCCCATTCGCTCGTACGTCTTCGGCGTGCTGGGCGCCAGGGTGGACAAGTTCATGGGGGAGCTGCTCCCCTATGTGAAGCTCGAGCCGTGGCTCGCCACCGACCTGCCCGGGACCATCACGAACCTCCAGCTCACCGGCGCTCTCCCCGCCAGCAAGGCGTCCGAGGGAACGCCGGAGAGCGTGCAAGTGAAGCTCTCCGGCTCGGCGAGCTTCGCGAGCACCGAGGACCAGAACGGCCTCTGCAAGGTGGCCGGCAAGCTCTCCTTCGGCGCGCAGGTCGAGCTCGTCGCCGACAGCCTGCCCACGATGATCGACGCGGGCCTCGGCGGCGGCGGCAAGGTGCGCGGCCTGTTCACGATCCCGGCGCGGGACGAGCCCGTCGGCGTCGTCGCGGGCGTGGTCGAGACGGTCGGCAAGGGCGAGAGGGCCTTTAGAACGAGACTTTACGTCCAGAAATCCGAGCAGGACGAGAACAAGGTCGTGGCCACGCCGATCACGATGGATCAGTGGGCAGGCCTGGTCCCGGACGAGCAGAAGGGCTTCGCCGTGGACGCGGCGGCGGCCGTCGATCGAGCGACTCAGCAGGTCACGGACGCGGGCGCGCAGAAGACCGCCACCGACGCCCTGAGCATCGATGCCCTGCCGGACGCGGTGAAGACCGCGCTCGGCGCGACGACGCTGCAAGACGCGAAGGACGCCGCCGACGCCTCGGTGAAGGCTGCGGCCGCGGCCAAGGGCGCCGCGGACACAGCGAAGACCGCCACAGATGCCTCGGCGACCAAGGTCACCGCGCTCGACGGCAAGAGCGGCGCGGATCTGGACAAGGCCGCTGCCGACGCGGAGGCCGCGCTGCAGAAGGCCCGCGATCTGATCGATTTCGCGAAGTCGGCGGGCGGGGCCGCCAAGGACGCCGCCAGCGCCGCGAAGGCGGCCCACGACGCGCTCGCCGCCCTGATCGCCAAGGGGCAGAGCGCCACCGCCGCGGACGCCACCGACGCCAGGACCCAGGTCAGGAAGGACGTCGCCACAAGGGCCCAGGCCAGCGCCGAGGGCGTGAAGACGTCGTCGGACGCGCTGAACGCCGCCCCCCTCTCGCCGATCCCGCCGGTCGTGCCGAACGGCAAGATCCCTTTGAACGCCGAGCGCGTCCTGCCGTTCGACTCCATCGCGGCGTTCAATCCGGACACCATCGCGTCGAACATCCCGGAGCTGAACCGCCTCGGGATCATCAGCGAGCTGCTCGGATCGCTCAAGAGCGAGCTGCGCAACGTGCCCGCGCTCCGCGACACGATGCGCGCCGCCCTGGAGAACGACACGTCAGGCCTCCTCGCCCTGCAGGCCGCTCTGCAGCCCGGCTACCAGCAGCTCGCCATCGTGAAGCCCGCGGCGCCCCCCGCCGCGACGGCCGGCGGCTCGCCGGGCGCCCCGCCGGAGCTCCAGAGGGCGGTGCTCAGCGCGGTCGGCTCGTCCGTGGGAGAGACGGTCGACAAGAACGGGGCGCTGGCGCTCGTCAAGCTGCAGGGCCCGGCCCCCCAGAACGGCGCGCCCGTGCGCTATTCGAAGGTCGAGTTCCGCGATCACGACGTCACCGTGAGCGACGGCGCCAGGCTCATGAACGAGCTCGCCGCGCTCCTCCTCAACGTCGATATCGTGACGACCAAGCCGACCGGGCCTCTGGCGCCCGGCTCGAAGCTCAAGCTGTATTCCGGCAAGGGCGCCAACCTGAGCGAGCTCCTCGACGTCTGCTCGAAGCTCAGCGCCCAGGTGGATCGACAGCTCAGCGAATACCTGGACGATATCTACCACGCTCCCGGGTTCCAGGAGCTGGAGCGGAACTGGAAGGGGCTCGAAGATCTCTGCCAGTACGTCCAGCAGGAGAACATCGTGATCGATTTCCTGGACGTCACGCGCGAGGAGCTGCGCAACGACTTCCTGGATCACGACTCCGACATCTTCTCCAGCGCGCTCTTCCGCAAGGTCTACATCGAGGAGTACGACCGGTACGGCGGGGAGCCGTTCGCGACCATGCTCGGGCTCTACGAGTTCGAGGACGTGCGGGGCGACGGCGCCGACATCAGGTGGCTGCGCACCATGTCGAAGATCGCGGCGTCCGCGCACTGCCCGTTCCTCGCCTCGGCGAACAGCAAGTTCATCGGCAAGGACTCGATGCAGGACGTGGCCGATCTGGCCGATCTCGACGCCGTCCTGTCCAACCCGAAGTACGGCAAATGGGACGCCTTCCGCGACGAGGACTACGCCGCCTACATCGGCCTGATCCTGCCGCGGTACCTCGTCCGGACGCCGTGGGGCTCGACGGGAGAGCCCGAGCTCGGCAACGAGATCGCCTACGAAGAGACGGTGCACCCCGAGCGGCCGGGCGACGAGAACAACTTCCTCTGGGGCAACCCCGTGGTGCTGTTCGGCAAGAACCTCATCCGCTCGTACGCGACGAGCGAGTGGGCGCAGCACATCCGCGGCCCGAAGGGCGGCGGCAGGGTGGACGGCCTCACCGTCTTCTCGTACACGCGCAAGGACGACGAGATCGTCTACGGCACGAAGGCCATCGGGGTCGACGGCAAGGAGGAGTTCCTCCCGCCCGTCGAGATCGTGATCCCCGATTACCGAGAGTACCAGTTCGCGAGGAACGGGCTCATCGCGCTCGTGCACAAGAAGGGCGAGGCGGTCGCCACGTTCTTCAGCGCCCAGTCCGTGAAGAAGGGCAGGAACTTCCTCGAGGACGTCGCGACGAAGAACTCCTTCCTCGTCACGAACCTCGCGTACACCTACTCGATCACGATCATCGCGCACTACGTCAAGGCGATGGTGCGCGACTACATCGGGTCGACCGCCGACGGCGACTACATCCAGAAGTCGCTGGCCGAGTGGCTCTCCGGCTACGTCACCACCGTGACCAACCCGGACGATCTCACGCTCCGCTACTACCCCTTCAAGGCCACCTCGGTGACCGTCGAGCCGAAGCCCGGGCCGTTCGGCTGGTACAAGTCGGTCATCTCGGTCCTCCCGCACGTGCAGTTCGAGGGCATGGACGTCGAGCTGCGCCTCGAAGCCAGCCTGGGCGGCAAGTGATCCTGAAGCGATCCGAGGAAAGGACGAGCTGCCATGCCTGAATACAGAAGAAGCCTCGATATCTACCAGGGATACAACTACAAGAAGGACAAGCAGACCCCTGTCGGCTACCTGACCAAGATCAAGGTCGCCGGCACGGATCTCACGGTCGATCAGACCTGCAAGGACCCGACGAACCCCACCACGGATCTCAAGTGCGTGGCGGTGCTGAGCGGCGCCCTGTGGGAGACGGGCGTCACCGACGCGGTGTACCTCTCCGGCCAGGTCTCGGCGCCGAACCGGCAGACCCTCGCGAGCCTGATCATCAACAGCCTGACGAGCGTCGAGGTCGTGTACCAGTTCGCTGTGTACGACTACGACCCGGTCGCAAAGAAGTACTACCTCGCGTTCCACGCGAACCAGACCGACATGAACGGCCTGCTCGAGAAGCGCGGGGAGGACCTCAACGTCTCGGTCGCCGACGACGCCTCCACCGAGGTGCAGTCTCCGATCAACTACTCGTTCCAGATCGGGATCAAGCCGCAGCCCAGCGCGCAGACCCTCCACATCGCGACCGCCGACCAGAAGAACGTCGTCAAGTCCTGGGGCCTGGCCCTCGGCTGACGGGAGACGAGATGGAGAGCCTCGCCCGCGTCGACTGGCACCTCGGACAGATCCTCCGCCCGGAAGACTTCGAGTCTCTGGAGGAGTCCCTGTCCGAGGAATCTCGCGCGCGGGCCGAGGCTCCCGGGCTCCCGGCGTACGGCTGGCTCGAGCTGGAATGGGATCCCGGCGACCTCTCGCGCGGGATCCTGCGCCTCGAGAGGGCGACGGCCGCCATGCCCGGCGGGCCGATCGTCCGCTCCTCCGACAACCTCTCTCTCCCGGAGCCCGTGAAGCTCAAGGCCGCGGGCACGCCCGAGGTCGACGTGTACTTCCACGTGCTCCCCGCGGAGCCCGCCGAGGGCCAGCGGGCGGGCGCCGTGGGGACCCCCCGCATCACCCTCCGATCCGAGCTGTCGTTCAAGGAGGCGTCCGCGCGCGGCCGCTCGCTGCACGTGGGGCGCTTCGAGACCCGCGACGGAAAGGCGTTTTACGTCGCTCCGGCCGTCGTCCCACCCCTCCTCCGGCTCCGATCGACTCCCCATCTCCACGCGCGCCTCGTCGGGCTGCGAGACCGGCTCACCCGGTATTCCGACGAGCTGCGCAAGCACGTGGCCCAGGCCCGAAGGTCGGCCGGCCCCACGCAGGCCTTCCTGCGCGGGCGCGCCGAGGTGATGAAGGCCGTCGCCCTCCTCGACGACGCGCTCCTCGACGCTCCCCAGGGCGCCGAGAGCCGCTCGCACGCGCGCCTGCACCCGCATACAGTGCTCGCGGCGCTGCGGTCGCTCCTCGTGGAGCTCCACCTCGTGGAGGGCACGCTGCCCGACAGCCTCCTTCCGAGGTACGATCACGACAACCTCGGCGGCCTGTTCGGCGACTTGATCGACGCGATCGAGGCCCGGATCGACGGGCTGCCCCTCACGACGCCGACCATCCAGCTCGTCGAGTCGGAGGGCCGCTTCGTGGCGCAGGACATCCCCGAGGACGTGCTCGACGCGCCGGAGATCTACCTCGTGATCGAGCGCCCGACGCCGTACGGCGAGATGCCCCTGGAGCGGTACAACGTGCGCCTCGGCGAGCCGAGCCGGCTGCCATGGATCAACCAGCACTCCACGCGCGGTATCCGCCCCGCCCGGACGAGCGCCTCCCCCGCCGACTTCGGCGCTCGGTTCGACGTCTATGCGCTCCCGAAGCCCGACGGCAAGCAGCGGCAGCGCATGGAGGGGCACCGCGTCGACACGCAGCGCATGGAGCCGCACCGCGCGGACACGCAGCGCATGGAGCCGCACCGCGAGGGCGCCCAGCGCGTCGCCACGCCCGAAGAAGAGTGGAAGTACGTGCGCGCCAGCCGCGCCATCGGCTTCCTGCGCCCGAAGGAGCTGGAGGGCATCCGCGCCGCGCTCTACTGGACCTATCCGGCGAGCACGGCGCGCTGAGGGCGGACGATGGGCCTCCTGGGACGTCTGGCCGGTGAGCGCATGGAGCCCGCCCTGAAGTCGGTCGCGCGGAACCTCGCGACCGTGCTCAACGCGAAGAAGGGATATGCCGAGGCGGCGGAGGTCTTCGGCCTCGGCGACTACGAGGAGCACCTCGCGACGAACCCGCTCATCGAGGCCCTGGGCCGCGAGATGCTGAGGCTCATCGAGGACTACGAGCCGCGCGCCGAGAGGCCGGTGCTCACCTTCCTCGGCGCGGACAGCACCCTGTACGCGGCCTTCCAGCTCCAGTGCGAGGTCGAGGGGAGCCCCGCGGCCTTCTGGATCCGGATGCACACGATCCTGCGCTACGTGACCGTCGAGCCCATGGCCCCGGGGCCGGACGGAGGAAGGGCGCCCGCGTGAACGACCGCCTCGCCGCCACCCTGACGCTCACCTGCGGCGGCACGGCCCATACGATCCAGGGCGGCAACGTGCGCGCCTTCTCGCTCCGGCTCACGCCGTGGGGCGCCGAAGGAACGGTGGAGTTCGTCCTCCAGGACGACCAGACACGAGGCGGCCAGTACACGGACGGCGTGCTCGCCGACTTCCAGAAGCCCGATCTCGCCGAGGTGAGCCTCTCCGTCGCCGCGGTGCGCTCGGACGCGCAGAAGGACCCTACCATCCCGGCGATCGCGACGCGCGGCCTCGTCGTCGAGCGGAGCGTGACCGAGAAGATCCACGACAAGGGCTTCACGGAGCGGCCGGTGCTCTACCGCAGGTATCGGGTCCGCTTCGCGGACGCGGCGCGCGCCCTCTGGAGGCAGCACCACCCGACGCTTCTCACCGTGGACCAGTCGTTCCAGGACGTCCTCGACGCCAACAAGGGCGACAAGATCACGCTCTCCTACGACTGGGACACGCTGTCCGCCGCGGTGCCGATGGTGTTCTTCCACCTCCCCAGGGCCGCGGGCGCGAGCTTCTACGATCTCGTGACCTGGTACGTGAGCCACAAGGCGGGCGTCCTGACGTTCGATCACACGGCCGGGACCTACAAGCTCTCCAAGACCAAGGACGCCTCGGGGACGGCGGCGGTCCTGCCGCGCGAGGACGTCGTCGACTTGACCTGGGAGATCGCCGAGCCCGCGCGGTACGCCCCGCGGGTCCTGAACGTCTCGGCGGCGTCCCCGAAGCTCTCGGCGATCACGAACCAGGACGCCGCGACTGGCATCTACGAGGACGTGGTGATCTGCTCCGATGTCGCGCAGGAGGGCGACGATCGGGTGACCGCCGAGACAGCCCGCGCGCGCGCGCCCGCGACCCGGCTCACCCTCTCGTTCGCGCGGTTCCCCGCCGTGCCTGTCTCCCCGGGCAGCCTTGTCACCGTGTCGGCGAGCGGCGGGTTCCCGAGCTCCATCCGCACGCCCCCGGGCGACCTGCGCGTGCTCGAGCTCTCGATGTCGGCGCGCGCGCTCGACCAGGGCCCCGAGGCGGACTACGGCGACACCGCGACGGGGTTCGAGATCGAGCTCGGCCTCCTCCTCGAGGACCAGGACGACCCCTTCGTGTCCCTCCCGCCGTTCGCACCCCCGAAGTTCCCGGGTTACCTCGAAGGAAAGTGCGTGAGCGCGGTCGGCGAGGACACCGACGTCACCTACGAGATCACCGCGAACGAGACGACGTCCGTGGACGAGTACAAGGTCGAGATCCCGTCCTTCGAGAGCAAGCAGATCAAGGCGCCGTACATGTCGGCGCAGGCGACGGGCACCTTCTACCTGCCCGTCTACAAGCACGAGCGCGTGCGGCTCGCGTGCTTCTTCGATCGCGCGGAGATCGTCCGCGTCCTCGATCACCGGCCCGGCGCGCGGGTGCCGCAGGACGGCCAGGGGCAACACCTGCTCTTCGGGAAATCCGACAAGAGCAACACCTCGATGCTCCACGACTACCAGAGCGACAAACCCGTCCTCCGCGTGCTCCGCACGAACGAGAACGACACGGTGCTCCTGCGCCTCGAAGAGGGCAAGATGACCCTCAAGGTCGAGGAGACGGAAGGGGGGGGATCGTAGTCGTGGGCAAGCTGGTCTGCACCGTGGAGCTCGACAAGGTGGCGGGGATCACCGTCACGATCGAGAACAAGGACGATCAGATCACGCAGACCGTCGCCATGAACGGGACCTCGATCACGCTCACCGTGAAGGGATCCGACGCGACGAGCACGATCACGCAGACCTCGGCGAAGGTCAGCGTCTCGTGCAAGGAGTTCGAGGTGACGGCCTCCGAGACGATCACCATGAAGTCGACCAAGGCGTCCACCTACCAGAGCGACGACACGATGACCGTGAAGAGCGCGAAGGACATGACCCTCTCGTCGGACAAGGACATCTCGGCGACCGGCACCAACGTGAGCGTCACCGGCAACACGAAGATCGCCCTCTCCGGAGGCGGTCAGAGCACGGTGGATCTGACGTCCTCCGCGGCCAAGGTCGCGTCGATGGAGGTCGACGCCGCCGGGCAGACCAAGGTGAGCGTGTCCGGGGCGATGGTCCAGATCAAGGCCGACGCGACGCTCAACGCGGAGTCGACGGGCACGGCCACGTTCAAGGGCAGCCTCACCAACGTGCAAGGCCAGCTCGTGAACGTGGGCTGAGGGAGCGGCGACATGGACGAAGGACCCCAGTTTCGCGCCCTGTTCCACGAGGAGCTCGCGGCGCTCGATCACACCATCGAGAGCGGCGTCCGCAGGGGCGAGCTCGCGGCCGGGACGGACGATCCCGACGTGCGGAGGCTCATCGAGGCCATGGCGTTCTTCTCGGCGCGCACGCGCGCGTCCGCGAGCGCCGCGATGCGGGCGTCGATCATCCGCCTGGCCGGCGGCCTGCTCGACGATCTGTTCGCCCCGACGCCCGCCGCCGCGCTCCTCCAGGCGGACGGGTGGGGCCTCCTGGACGCGCCGATCGAGCTGCCCGAGGGCACGCAGATGCGGGTCGAGACCTATGACGGGCGGGCGTCGATCTTCTCGACGCGAGGCCCCCTGCCCGTGCGGCCGATAAGGATCCAGAAGGCCGAGATCGCGAGGAGCGCGCGCGGCGCAGAGCTGCGCGTCCACCTCGCGGCCAGGGTGCCGCAAAAGGGCCAGATCGAGCTCCCGTTCTTCGTCCGGCGGCACGGCGACTACAACGCCGGCGCCGAGCTGCACGAGGAGCTGCGCCGCCACTTCCTGGGCGCGGTCGCGACAAAGGACGACGGGCTCGACCTCGCCTGCGACGTGTCGTTCGAGGCGCCCGCGCCCGCGAGGCCGTGGGACAGCGGCGAGGGCGGCTCGCCGATCGACCGGATCCGCTCCTTCTTCCACGCCCCCGAGCAGGCCTTGCTCTTCCGCGTCTCCGTGCCGGCCGAAGGGCCCGCCCCCGAGCGGATGGCGCTGACGATCTCGCTCGGCGCGAGCTTCCCGGAGCACCTCTCGGTCACGGCCGACACGTTCGCGCTCTTCGTGGTGCCGATGCAGAACGCATGGAGCGATCTGGCCGAGCCGATCTCCGTGGACGGCACGAGCGACGCCCGGCAGGTCCGGCTGCTCCACTCGGCGCTCGAGGGGGTCGAGCCGGTGACGGTGCGCGGTATCTACAGGCCCGTCCAGAAGGTGCTGACGCCTGTCCCGCCGCGCTCGCTCTCGGGCGAGGAAGGGGACTCGTACGAGGTGCTCTTCCCCGAGGACGGCAGCGTGATGGTGCGCGTCTCCTCGCCCGACGCGGTGACCGCGCCGTGGATCGCGCAGGTCGACGCCGTCTGGTCGCAGCCCTCGCTCTGGCAGAACGCGCGCGGCCCGCTGACCGTGCGGCCGCAGCGCAAGAAGGCCCTCGACGGCCTTTCGCTCCGCGTGCTCGGCAACGTGCGGCCGCCCCTGCCGAGCCCCCTCGCCCTCTCGCCCGAGAAGGGGCTCGACGTGCTCGCGCTCAAGCAGAAACCCACGCTCGAAGCGCGCGACCTCCGGGCGCTCCTCACGCTCTTCGGCGCCTCCGGCGCGAGCCCGTTCGCCCGGTTTCCCGGCCGGATCGCCGGCCTCACCGCGTCGTTCGCGCCGGATCCGATCGGCGCGCGGGGCCCGCGAAAGAGGGTGTATCGCGTGGAGATGCAGCGGCCCGCGGCAGGGGAGGAGGCGCTCGCGCCCTGGTTCCACCGGCAGGTCTCGGCGCTGCTCGACGCGTGGAGCCCCGAGCCCGCGGACGTCGAGACGACCTCCCCGCGCGCCGGAGATCAGGAGATCTCGCCGTGACGCAGGTGGGCAGTCCATCCAGCCCGGCCGCGGCGCCCCGGGAGGACGGGGTGCTCCACCTCTTGCGCGAGGTGACGGCCGCGCACGCGAAGCTCGAGAAGATCATCGAGGACGCGTTCGACGCCGGCCCGGGCCTGCCCGATCTCGTCGTGCTCTCGACCGACATCTCCGACGAGCTGGACCACCTGCGAGGGCGGGTGTCCCGGAAGACGCGCGCGTCGCCCGAGAACGTGCTGCTGCCGCTCGTGTGCCTGTACGACGAGCGCGTGCTGCTCCGCGTCGCCCCGCTCGGCGGGAGCGAGGAGTGGCTGCGCGTGCAGCGGCGCGACTACGCGCCTCGCGAGGACGGAGGAGACCTGTTCTTCGAGGAGCTCGCGCCCCTCGTCGCGCGCGCCGAGCAGCTCGCGAATCAGCCCCCTTCGGACGAGCGCGATCGGGTCCTGTTGCTCCTGACCCTGTATCGATTCTGCCTCTCGGAGGGCTTCACCGGCGGCTACGCCGGCGCCCCCGATCTGCTCCGCGAGCGCACGGAGGAGGTGCAGAGCGCGCTGCGGCTCCTCGTGCCGCCGGCGCCCCGCGCCGCGCCCCTGGCGATTCCCCAGCCCCCTGAATCCTGGCTCGCGAGGTTGCGAAAGGCGCTCTCGCTCTGAGGGCGGATCGCCGCGGGTGAGGGCAGAGACAGCGCAGACGCCTTTTTTTTGTGGCCGCGCGCCGCCCGTGGTCAGATCCCCCCATGGAGCGCCTTGGCCCGGGGTCCGACGATGCCGCACCGGCGCCGCGCCCGTCCGCGCCGCCGGCGAAGGGCGGAGTCTCGCCCGAGCAGGCGCTCCTCGCCAGCGTCGAGGCCCGCCTCTCCGCCTCGCTCTCGAAGACGGCCGTCGCCGCCGTGCTCGCGCCGCTCCACGAAGCCGTGGCCCCGGGGGCGAAGGTCGACCCAGCGAAGCTCGTGGCCACCTTCGAGACCATCGAGGACCTGCTGGAAGCAGTGGGCTGAGCTGGGATGGATGTCGCGGGCGGCTCCGGCGTGGACGGGTGGTTCATCCTTGGGATCCTCGCGCTCGTCGTCGGCATCCTCTGCTTCGTCCTGCTCGCCGTGGGATGGGTCCGGAAGCGCCGCGCCGCCCAGGGAAAGAAGGCGGAGGACCTGGACCTCGCGGGCGCGTGGCGCAAGGCCGTCGCCGCGATGCCCCAGCGCGAGCGCGACGGCCCCGTGCTCGTCGTGCTCGGAGAGCGGCTGTCGGGGAAGACGACCCTCATCCGCGGAGCCCTGAAGCAGGGCGATCGGTACACGCCGGACGGCCGCGATCTGGACGTGTATTCAGGCAATGGACAGCGCGTCCAGGAGATCGCCTCGGACCTCCTGTTCGACCCGCGGCCCGAGGCCGAGGACGCGCTCCGCAAGCTCTGGAAGGGCGTGGCGCTCGATGCGCTCCGCGTGATCGTGGTGGTCAACGCGAGCTCGCTCTCGTGGAACGAGGCCGGGCTGCGCGATCTCGGCCGCGTGGCGCGGCGCAAGCTCGATATCCTCACCGATCTGCGCGGCTCGCCGGTGAACGTGCGCGTCGCGGTCACGCACTGCGACGCTCGCTCCGCCGGGTTCTCACCGCTCTGCGACATCCTCGAGGAGACCAACGCCCGCGGCCCGATCGCGCCGAGGGAGTCCGACGAGCTCCCCCCCGAGTGGCGCCGCGTGACGCCGCTCGGCGCCCGGACCACGAGGTTCCCCGAGCTCGTGGGCTTCGTCTCGTCGGAGGGCCCGGAGACGGTGCGGGCCCTCGCGCCGTTCTTCGAGTCGCTCCTCGCCTCGACGAAGGACGCGCCGATCGTCAACGGCGTGTTCCTCTCGGCCGCGACCGAGCTGGAGCCCTTCCGATCCACCGGCGACGCGCTGGCCGAGGATCCCGAGCTCGCGAGCAGCGACCGTCGAGCCCGGGAGCGCCGCTTCATCACGCGCGTGGGGCTCGCGCTGGCCGCAGCGCTTGCGCTCGGGGCGATCGTGTTCACGGCGCAGCGCGGCTCGGTCGAGCGCACCGCGAGCGCCGTCACGATCATGGCGGACGCGGTGAGCCACGGTGACAGGGTGTCGAGGACCGTCGAGGAGAGGGCCGCGGCCGAGGTGCTCCGGATGGACCGCTCGGCCTGGCTGTTCGAGTCGCGGCGCGCCGAGATCGAGGAGCAGTATCGGACCGCCGTCGAGGCGGGCATGCTGAATCCCAAGCTCCAGAGCACCGACCGCGCCTCGCGGATCCGCGCGCTCTCCGTGCTCGACGCGGGCAAGGAGGGCGACCCGCTGCGCGCGATCATCCAGAAAGACGAGGCCGCGTGGGCCGCCGCGCTCGGCATGTCGCCCCGGACCCTGAAGAGCTATCTGACCGTGAGCGACGGCGCGGGTCCGACCGAGAGGGAGCTCTCGAATCTGCCCGAGATCACCGCGTTGCCGCAGGGCTCTTCGCGCGCGGACTGGGCCTCTTTCTTCCGCCGCCTGTCGGACGTGCTGCACGGACAGCGCCTGCGGACCGAGCCCTTGAAGGAGCTCCAGGACAGCGCGGGGGATCTCGATCAGGCGGTCCGCGACGCCGCGGAGCAGACGGAGCTCGACGAGGCGGCGCGGATCCTCCAGGCGCGTCATCCGCACCAGAAGAACCTGTTCGGAAAGGGCACCACGAGCGACGCGGGCCCGTGGATGCAGGAGAACGCGGGCACGCTCCAGCACCTGCTCGCGGCCGTCCGGGGAGCCTCGCTCGACGGGCCGTCGGGCGCCGGCAAAGGCCTGCGGCAGGCCGTCCTGGACCTCCAGGTGATCGCCGTGCCGCCCGAGATCGTGGAGCCGAAAGCGAGCGAGGCAACGGCCGAGACGCAGGCTGACAATCTGCTCGATCGATTGAAGCAGCTCGTCGGGAGGGCCGCCCCTCCGGCGGCCGGCGTCGGCTCCGCCGCCGCTTCGGCGGCCGGGGTCGGCTCCGCCGCCCCCAGGTCGAGCGCCGCGCCGGCGGCCCCCGCCGCGCCCGCTTCGGCCTCGGCGAGCGCGTCCTCGACCGCGGCGGCCAGCGCCGAGCCGGAGGCGAAGAAGCCGCCTGTCTACACCGTGGTCCTCGACGCCCAGTCGTGGAGCTTCGACATGGGCCAGTGGGCCCAGGCCATCGTCGCCGGCCGCGCGCTCGTCTACCTCGACGCCCTGTTCGCGGACTCGTCCAGGCGATCGGTGCTGTTCCCCAAGGACGCGGCGTATCCCCCCGTGCTCCCGCAGCCCGGGCGCGGCGCGTCCACGTACATCGATGGCCTGGTCTCGCACGAGGCGTTCACGGCGGAGGTCGAGCCCGGCCTCGCGGGCTTCGAGGCCGCGCTCGCGAGCACGGGCCTCGACGTCTCGGAGCGCGAGATCTACCTGCGGCCCACGCGCTCGGCGGCGTCGAGCTACGGCGCGGGGCTGCGCGACGCGACGGACGCGTATTACAAGAGCTTCCAGCTCTCGCGAGGCGGCGCCTCCGCGCTCGCGGCGGACGTGGCCGACATGGTATCTCCGTCCTCGTTCTTCACCACCTTCCAGAAGCGCGTGGCAGATCAGGCGAGCGTCCCGGGATCGCCTGGGACGCTGCTCCGGCTCGTGGGGGACCCGGTCGCGGACTTCGGCCCGATCGCGCGGCTCCTGACGGGAGAGAACGGCAAGTATCCCGCGCTGGAGCCCTATTACAAGCTCCTCATCACGCTCGTCCCCTCGCTCTCGGACAGGGCCCCTCCGGCGCCGAAGAGGGACGCGCCGCTCGACGATCGCCTGGCCCCCATCGGCGCGCTCGCGCTCTCGGCCCTGCGCACCCCGGCGAAATCCCCCGACGCCGAGGTCGAGGCGTGGCTGAACGACGCGTCCATGACCGAGTCGCTCCGCCGGCCGTTTCGCCTCGCGGTGCAGCGGGCGCTCGCGCTCGGGAAGGCCGATCTCGACCGCGCGACGGCCGACGCGTACACGGCGGAGCTCCGCCCGTCCGTGACCCCGATCCTTGGGCGCTTCCCGTTCGACACGCGCTCGACGGTGGACGCGCAGGCGGCCGACGTGGAGGCGACGTTCGGGCCCAAGGGCACCTTCTTCGCATCGTTCGCGTCGCTGATCGGTCCGGTGTGCCGCGAGGGCCCGGCGGGCAGCTACACGCCCCTGGAGGTCCCCTCGGCCGGCGCGGTCGAGGTCCCGGCGGGGGCGCTCCGGCTCGCGTCGTGGGCGCAGGGCCTCCAGAAGATGCTCTTCGGGCCCGACGGCAAGCCGCAGCCCATCGCGTTCCGCGTCAAGGCCCCTCCCCTCTCGCCGGTCGAGCCCGAGCGCACGATCACCCTGGCTCTCCTGCAGTCGGGGACAGCCACCTTCTATGCGTTCAATCAGGCCCCTTCGTGGCAGCCTTTCCCGGTCGCGTGGTCGCCCGCAGGCGGCCAGGCCAACACATCGAGCGTGGGGATCCAGACCACGCCGACGGGCGGCGGCGAGCCCCGGATCCAGACCATCGACGTCGCGGCCTCGGACTTCTCCTTCTTCCACCTGATCCAGCGCGCCGAGGTCACGGGCTCGAAGGTCACCTGGAAGGCCTCGCCCGAGTCCCCCGGGGACCCGCGGAGGTACGCTGCGTTCCTGTTCGAGCCCAATCCCGCGGGGCTGCTCCGGGCGCCGTCCCTCGATTGAGCGCGGATCGCCGGGGAACCGCGGAGGACGGCGAGGAGGGGCAGGGCGTCGCGGGCGCTCGCCGGCAAAGTGGATTCCTTCGCGCGGTCACGGGATAATCGCCGCGTGCGACTGCCCTGCCTGCCCCTCCCCTTGCTCGCGGCCGCCCTCGCGGCGCCGGCGGTGCTCGGGTGCAAGTCGCAGGTGCAGTTCCACGTGCGCCCGGACGACGCGCTGAACGAGAACCGGCCCTGCTACCTCGTGGTCCGCAACGTCGACTCGAAGACGTACCTCGAAGAGACGTACCAGGCGGCCTCTCTCCAGGTGACGGCGCCGGACGACTCGGTGCTGGAGACAGCCGTGGTGTTCCCCGGCACGAAGAAGGAGATCTCGGTGTCGCCGCCCGCGAAGGGGATGGTGGCGCTCTATGTCTTCTTCTACCACCCGACGGGCGACTGGAAGGCGATCTTCCCCTCCTCCGAGGCGACGTACGACGTCGTGCTGGAGGGGAGTCGGCTGCGCGTCGAGAAGAGGTGATCCCGGGGCGGAGGCCAGCGGAGAGCGGGCTCGTGAACGGCGAGCGGGCGCCGTGGCCCTCAATCGTACGTCTTGCTGCCGCCCGTCGACGTGGAGCCCGTCTTCGTCGACCCCGTTGCGAAGGGCTCGTAAAGCGTGTCAATCTTGCTGGGGTCCGTCAGCCATTCGAGCTTCGTGTTCGGGTACTCGTTGGCGAGGACCTGTGTCATCAGCGGAGAGATGTCCGCCCGCCTCTTCAAGACCGCCTCTTTGTAGTTGTCCATTCCCCAGATGAACGAGTCGAGCACGCCGAAGTTGGGCTGTGCCTTCGGCTTCGAGGGAGCGAGCTTCAGAGCGAAGCTGCTCAGCGGGGCGACCTCGGTCTTCAGCTTGGCGACCAGGACGCAGTCGAAGATGAGCGCGGAGTGGCTGCCCGCCGCGCTCGCGTAGTCCTTGTGCCGGAACGTCCTCGTGGCCTGCTGGCCCTTCAGCGGCTTGTAGTACGCCGCGTTGTAGGCGAAGAAAGGATACGTGCTGTGCGGCGCTTCCCGCCCGGTGCGCAGGCGCGCGGGGGCCCCCACCTTGCCGCCGTCGATCGTGGCCAGCCCATCCCCGAAGGTGGTGAGGCGCTTTACGTCGAAAGAGTTCTTCTCCAGGACCGCACGATCGGTGCCGGGCACCCACAGGACCTGGATCATCATCAGGTATCCGAGCTTCTGGGGATAGGAGGCGATGTACTCGATCGACATGGTCGGCTTGTCGACCCCGACAGGCCGCCTGCCCGCCGCGTCCCACCACCACTGGTCGAGCTTCTCGGGCTCGGTCTGGTCCACTGCCAGCGCCCTCGTCGTCGGCATGTAGCCCACCACGACCCTGACATCGATGGTGTCGTTCAGCAGCTTATAGACGAGCCGTTGCCCGGGCATGGCGTCCTGTCTCCTCGCGAGCAGGAGACGCCAGCGCGCCCCGGCGTGTCAAATTCCGTGTCGACGGCTCCACCAGGCAGACGCGATCGTTCAGGTGAGGCGAGCCAGCAGGCGCCCTGCCGCGGCCGGGAGCAGGCGGGGTGAACAGGGGCTTGCGGCCCGCGCGGGGTGCGCCATCGTCCCTCGAGCATGCCGATCATCACGGGAATCGCCCCCTCGCCTGACAAGCCCGGCCACGTCGTCATCCTGGTGGATGGGGTCCCCTTCGCCACGGTGCCCGAGCAGGCCGCCGCCGGCCTGGCCCCCGGCCAGAGCAGCCCCGGGGCCGCGGCGGAGCCGCCCCGGAAGACCGCCGCGGGCGAGCAGAAGACCTACGAGAGGGCGCTGCGGCTCCTGTCGTTCCGTGCGCGATCGGCCAAGGAGCTGGAGAAGCGCCTGATCGAGAAGGGCGAGCCCAGGGAGCACGTGACGACCGCCATCGAGCGCCTCACCGCGAGCGGGCTGCTCGACGACGCGCGCTTCGCGGAGGCCAAGGCGCGCTCCGGCATCGTGGGCAAGCCCCGTTCGCGCCGCAGGATCGAGCAGGACCTCGCCCGCAAAGGCGTCTCGCGCGACGTGGCGGACGCGGCCATACGGCAGGTGATGGCCGACGAAGGAACGGACGAGTCCGCCGTGGCCGAGCGGGCGGCGCGCAAGAAGCTCCGCTCGCTCTCGGGGCTCGCTCCGGCGGAGCAGCGGCAGAAGCTCTACGCTTTCCTCGCGCGCCAGGGCTATTCGCCCGACGTGGCGCGCCGGGCGCTGCGCGCGGTGCTCGACGCGCCGCCGTGAACGGCGCCGCCGCGCCGGCCCCTCCGCGCCGGCCCCTCCGCGTGCGGTGGATCACCCGGGCGACCAAAACCCATCGTTTTTCTGCCCTTCTCCCGCCACCCACCGCACGCTACAAGGAGCCTTATGTCGCACGAGCTGGATGGCTCGCCGCCGGATCGCGCGGACGCTGGCGCGGTCCTGGCCGGGGGAGGAGAGATGGGCGCGCGCATGCGCGCGATCGACTGGTCGAAGACGCCGCTCGGCCCGGTCTCATCGTGGCCCCAGAGCCTCAAGACGTGCGTGCGCATCGTCCTGACGTCGCGCCAGCCGATGTTCGTCTGGTGGGGCGACTCGCTCATCAACCTCTACAACGACGCCTACAAGTCGATCGTCGGCGGCAAGCACCCCGAGGCGCTCGGGCAGCCCGCGTCCGTCGTGTGGCGCGAGATCTGGGGCCAGGTCGGGCCGCGCGCCGCGTCCGCGATGCGCCGCGACGAGGGCACCTACGACGAGGCGCTCCTCCTCATCATGGAGCGGAACGGCTACCAGGAGGAGACGTATTACACGTTCTCCTACAGCCCTGTGCCGAACGATCAGGGCGGCACGGGCGGGATCCTCTGCGCCAATACCGACGACACGCGGCGAATCATCGGAGAGCGGCAGCTCTCCCTCCTCCGCGACCTCGCGGCGCGGACCGCGCACGGGCGCTCGTGGGAAGAAGTGTGCGCGCGCAGCGCGAGCTCGCTCGCGACCAACGCGAAGGATCTCCCGTTCGCGCTACTCTACGTCGTCGACCCGGACCGGCGGCGCGTGCAGCTCGCGGGCAGCACGGGGTTCGAGCAGGGGCACGCCGCGGCCCCGGAGTCGCTCGCCCTCACGGACGAGTCGCCGTGGCCGCTCGCCACGGCGCTGCGGGAGCACGAGGCCTGCCGCGTCGTCGAGTTGCCGCCACACCTCCGGGATCTCCCGACCGGCGCGTGGAAAAAGCCGCCGACGCGGGCGGCCGTGCTCTCGATCTCCCCTTCGGGGGAGACGGGCCGCGCCGGGGTCCTGATCGTCGGGCTGAATCCATTCCGCCTCTTCGACGACGATTACCGAGGCTTCCTCCACCTCGTCGCCGGCCAGATCTCGGCCAGCATCGCGAACGCGCAGGCGTACGAGGAGGCGAAGCGGCGAGCGGAGGCCCTCGCCGAGCTCGATCGCGC
Organism: Sorangium sp. So ce124; assembly: GCF_051525235.1. Taxonomy (NCBI): domain Bacteria; kingdom Pseudomonadati; phylum Myxococcota; order Polyangiales; family Polyangiaceae; genus Sorangium; species Sorangium sp. So ce124. The sequence continues at coordinate 290,802 of NZ_CP150312.1, read as the reverse complement.
GAAGACCACGTTTTTCAGCAACGTGAGCCACGAGTTCCGCACGCCCCTCACCCTGATGCTCGGGCCGCTCGAGGACGCCCTCGCGTCGGCGGAGCGGAGCCTGTCGGGCGCGGATCTCGAGACCGCGCACCGCAACGCGGGCCGGCTCCTCAAGCTGGTCAACGCGCTGCTCGACTTCTCGCGCATCGAGGCGGGCCGGATCCAGGCGTCCTACGCGCCGACCGATCTCTCCGCGCTGACCGCGGACCTCGCGAGCGCCTTCCGCTCGGCGATGGAGCGCGCGGGGCTCGCGTTCGAGGTGGACTGCCCGCCGATGCCCGAGCCCGTCTATGTCGATCACGACATGTGGGAGAAGATCGTGCTCAATCTCCTCTCGAACGCGCTCAAGTTCACGTTCGAAGGGACGGTCTCGATCTCGCTCCGCGCGCACGGCGAACGCGTCGAGCTCACCGTGCGGGACACCGGGACGGGCATCCCGGATCGGGAGCTCTCGCACCTGTTCAAGCGGTTCCATCGCGTCCAGGGCGCGCGCTCCCGCACCCACGAGGGGTCCGGGATCGGGCTCGCGCTCGTCCACGACCTCGTCCGCCTCCACGGCGGGGCCATCCACGTCACGAGCGAGGTCGCCGTGGGGACGTCGTTCACGGTCTCCCTGCCCCGCGGGACCGCGCACCTGCCGAAGGACCGCGTGAACGCCGCGCGGACGCTGCCGTCGACGACCACGGGCGCAGCGCCTTATGTGCAGGAGGCGCTCCGCTGGCTGCCCGGCGCGGAGGGCGGCTCGCCTCCCGGCGCGGAGGGCGGCTCGCCCCACGGCGCAGAGCGCAATCACGGCGTCGAGCGCCTCGCCCCGGCGGCGCGGACGTCGTCCGACGACGCCGCGCTCGCGGTCGGCCCGGCGGCGCGCGTCCTCCTTGCGGACGACAACGCCGATATGCGCGAGTACGTCGCGCGCGTGCTGCGCGAGCGCTGGACGGTCGAGGCCGTCGCCGATGGCGCCGAGGCGCTCGCGTCGGCTCGCCGCGACCCGCCGGATCTCGTGCTCACCGACGTCATGATGCCGAACCTCGACGGCTTCGGCCTGCTCCGCGCGCTGCGCGACGACGAGCGCACGAGGGGTGTCCCGGTCGTCATGCTCTCCGCGCGCGCCGGGGAGGAGTCGCGCGTCGAGGGGCTCGAGGCGGGCGCGGACGACTACCTCCCCAAGCCGTTCTCCGCGCGCGAGCTCGTCGCTCGCGTCGCCACGCACCTCCAGCTCGCCCGCCTGCGGACAGCGGCCGAGCGCGAGCGCGAGCGGCTGTACGACCTCTTCATGCAGGCGCCGGTCCCCATCGCGGTGTTCGCCGGCCCCGAGCACCGCTACGAGGTCGCGAACCCGCCGTACTGCGAGATGGTCGGCCGGCAGGACCTCGTCGGGAAGAGCGTGCGCGAGGTGTTCCCGGAGCTCGGCGAGCACGAGGCGATCGCCATGCTGGACCGCGCGCTCACGGCCGGCCAGCCGCAGCGCATGGCCGAGCTGACCATCCCCGTCCGGCGCGGCGGCGCGGTGAGCGAGGCTGTCTTCAACTACGTCGCTCAGCCCATCCGCGACCCCTCCGGCGCCGTCACGGGCGTCATGGTGGTCGCCTTCGAGATCACCGATCAGGTGCTCGCGCGGCGCCGGATCGAGCAGCTGAGCCAGCACCGAGAGGAGCTCATCGCCGCGCTCGCGAAGACGAACCAGGAGCTCGACCAGTTCGCCTACGTCGCCTCGCACGACCTCAAGGCGCCCCTCCGGGGGATCGCGAACCTGTCCGAGTGGATCGAGGAGTCGCTGGCGGGGAAGCTGGACGGCGAGACGCAGGAGCACATCCACCTCCTGCGCGGGCGCGTGCGCCGCCTCGAGGCGCTCATCGACGGGATCCTCCATTACTCGCGGGCAGGGCGCCTGCGCGGCAACGTGGTCGACGTCGACACCGGCCATCTGCTCGCGGAGGTCGTCGAGCTGCTCTCGCCGCCCCAGGGCGCCCGGGTCGACATCGCGCCCGGGATGCCGACGATCGCCGCGGAGCGCGTCCCGATGCAGCAGGTGTTCCAGAACCTCATCAGCAACGCCCTGAAGCACGCGCGCCGCAGCGACGCGCGCGTCGAGGTGACGTGTGAGGACACCGGCGCTTACCTCGAGTTCGCCGTGAGCGACAACGGGCCCGGCATCGCGCCCGAGTACCACGAGCGCATCTGGGATCTCTTTCATACGCTCGAGTCGCGCGACAAGGTGGAAGGCACCGGGATAGGGCTCTCCGTCGTGAAGAAGATCGTGCAGAGCCGCGGAGGGAGCGTGTCCGTCTCGTCGCGTCCCGGCGCAGGAGCCACCTTCGTCGTGCGCTGGCCCAAGCGGGTGAAGGACGAGGCCTGAGCGCCCCCGGGTTGACGCAGGCCACGCGACGGTCGAAGGTGCGGGCATGCATGCGCGCCGAGAGTCGTTGGAGCCGTGGCTTCGGAGCTTCGTCGCCGACAACGGGGGTATCGCTGGCACGGTGCACCTCGTCGAGGGCGATGCGCTCGCGCTGGCCGCCGCCGTGAACATCCCCGAGAAGGTGCAGGAGATCACGCGCCGCGTCCCGCGGGGCAAGGGGATGGCCGGGCTCGCCTGGGAGCGCGACCAGCCCGTGCAGACGTGCAACCTGCAGACGGACACGTCCGGCGACGTGCGGCCCGGGGCCAGGGCGGTCGCGGCGCAGGCGGCGGTGGCGCTGCCCGTGCGCGACGCCTCGGCGAGCGTGCGCGCCGTCGTGGGGATCGCGTTCGCCGGCGAGCGCGAGCTCGATCAGGACGAGCTCGATCGGCTCGCGCAGGGCGCCGGCGCGCTGCCGGCCTGACAAGAGCGCTCCCGCGCCGGGCCACCTCGCTGCCCGCCGCAGCGCCGCTGCATCGCCACGCCACCGCACCACAAGGCCCTTGTTTTTCGCGGCTGCGATGCTAGCGATGCCGGATCTCCCATGGAGACGAACGGACGCAGCGCCCCGAAAGCCGCGATCGACGCTCCGCTCGACGCGCGCGATCCGGACGCCCGCCCGCACGTCCGCGTGGAGGACCTCGTGCGCGGCGCCGCGAACGAGCCCGCGTGCGAGCGCGCCGCGGCCGGGCCTGGCGAGGGCGGCGCCACGGGCGAGCCCCTCACGGCGAAGCTCGCCCGCCGCACCGTGCCCGGCGCGCTCTACGAGCCCGGTCCCGAGGAGGGGTATCTCCGGTGCACCGCGTGCGCGCACCGCTGCGTCCTCGCGCCGGGGCGCGCGGGCGCGTGCGGGATCCGCTTCGAAAAGGACGGCGAGCTGCGCGTCCCTTTCGGCTACGTCGCGCGCCATTACGTGCGTTCGGTCGAGACGAACACGATCTTCCATGTGCGCCCCGGCGCGAGGTCCCTCACCTTCGGGATGTTCGGGTGCGACCTGCGCTGTCCTTATTGCCAGAACTGGAAGGTCTCCCAGGCCCTCCGCGAGCCGGAGGGCGACGGCGAGCCAATCGACATCAGCGCTGCGGATCTCGTCGAGGTGGCCGTCGCGGCGGGCTGCGGGGTCCTCGCGAGCGCCTACAACGAGCCGATGATCACCGCCGAGTGGGCGCGCGCCGTCTTCGCCGAGGCGCAGCGGCGGGGGCTCGTCACGGCGCTCATCTCGGATGGCAACACGACGCCCGAGGCGCTCGCGTACATGCGCCCGGTCGCCGACGTGTTCCGCGTCGACCTGAAGGGGTGGAGCGCGGATCAATACCGGACGCTCGGCGGCCGCGTCGAGCCGGTGCTCGCGGCGATCGGCGAGGCCCGGCGCCTCGGCTACTGGGTCGAGGTCGTGACGCTCGTCGTCCCCGGCTTCAACGACAAGGCGGCCGGACTCCGCGTCCTCGGCGCCGAGATCGCCGGCGTCGACCCCGACATCCCCTGGCACCTCAACGCCTTCTATCCGCGTTACAAGATGCGCGATCGCATGACGACCGACCCGGCGTTCCTCGTGGACGTGGCGGGCGTCGCCTATGCGCGGGGGATGAAGTACGTTTACGTCAGCAACGTGGCCGACCGCGTCCGTGAGCTCTCGCATACACGCTGCCCCGCCTGCCACGAGGTCGTCGTGCGGCGGTTCAACTACGAGACGCAGGAGGTCCTCCTCTCCGGCGGCGCGTGCCCATCCTGCGGGACGCGCGTGCCCGGGCTGTGGGGACCGGCAGCGCCGTAGCGCCGCACAGGCGGGCGCCCCGCTCCTGCCGAACCCGCGCGCGCGTCGCCGGCCGTGAGCCGACTGGGCCTGTTGTCGCGAGGTTTCTGTCTCATTTCACCAGACGCCCTGTCCGGTGCTCCTCGCATCCCGGAAGAGCCAACTTGCGTCCCGACCGAACTCCCCCGATCGCAGGAGCATCGCTGATACGCACCGCTGGGACGCACATGGGCTCACCACCCGTCGCTCGGGTGCGCGCGCCGGTGAGATGCGCGCGTCGCCATTCACTACTTGCCTCATGACGCGCCGCACCCCTGAAAAGGGTCATGATCGTGGGGCGGTGTACGATGCGCGCCGCGCGCATTTCAACATTGAAATATAAATACTCTTTCCTGGATCCCCAAAGAGCGTGTCCGTGTTAGTTGTTCAATGACCATCTGATCCCGGATCGCTGCCGAAGTCGCTTTCTCGAGGAGGTCCCATGAAGTCACCGTTCGCCCTGCGAAGGGTCGCTGGCGGTCTTTTGTCCGCCGCGACGTCCTCTCTTGTCCTCGCGGCCAGCGCCCCCGCCCTGGCCGAGTCGTCTTATACGCTCTTCGAGAGCGGGCAGGTGCGCCCGCTCGCGCTCTCTCCCAGCGGAAACCTGCTCTTCGCGCTCAACACGCCGGATGGCCGCCTCGAGGTCTTCCGCGTCCATCACGGCGCGCTGGTCCACCGGACCTCGATACCGGTCGGGCTGGATCCGGTCGCCGTGGCGGCGCGGAGCGACACCGAGGTGTGGGTCGTGAATCACCTGTCCGACAGCGTCAGCGTCGTCGAGCTGTCCCCTGGCGGATACGGCGGCCGCGTCGAGCGCACGCTGCTCGTGGGCGATGAGCCGAGAGACATCGTGTTTGCCGGCCCCGGGCGGCGCCGCGCCTTCATCACGGCGGCGCACCGCGGCCAGAACAACCCGAACGATCCGCAGCTCACCACGCCGGGCGTGGGCCGGGCCGACGTCTGGGTGTTCGACGCGAACCACCTGGGCTCATCGCTCGGCGGCGAGCCGCTCGCGATCCTCACCCTCTTCGCCGACACGCCGCGCGCCCTCGCCGCCACGCCCGACGGCGCGCGCGTCTACGCCGCCGGCTTCCACTCGGGCAACCGGAGCACCGTCGTCACCGAGCTGCTCGTGCCCGACGGCGGCGCGGCGAACGGCGGCTCGCCGGGCCCGATGACCAACGCCTTCGGCGACCCGGCGCCCGAGGTCAGCCTCATCGTGAAGTTCGACGGCGCGCACTGGGTCGACGAGCTCGGCCGCACCTGGGACGAGAAGGTGCGGCTCTCGCTGCCCGACAAGGACGTGTTCGCCATCAACGCGATGGCGAACCCCCCGAGGCCGATCGCCGGGCCCTCGGGCCATTTCGCCGGCGTCGGGACGATCCTCTTCAACATGGTCGTCAACCCGGTGAACGGGAAGGTCTACGTCTCCAACACCGACGCGCGGAACGAGCAGCGGTTCGAGGGCCCCGGCGCCTTCGCCGGGCAGAGCCTGCGGGGCCACCTCCACGAGAGCCGGATCACCGTGCTCCGCCCCGGCAACGCCCCCCCGCGCGTCGCGCCGCGGCACCTCAACAAGCACATCGACTACTCGGTCTGCTGCGCCCCGACGCCGAACGCCGAGAGCGAGGCGAGCCTGGCCCAGCCGGTCGACATGGCCGTCACGAGCGACGGCGCGACGCTCTACGTGGCCGCGCTCGGGTCGAGCAAGGTCGGCGTGCTCGGCACGGCCGCGCTCGAGGGCGACACGTTCGTGCCCGACGCGGCCGACCACATCGAGGTGAGCGGCGGCGGCCCGTCGGGGCTCGCGCTCGACGAGGCGCGAGGCCAGCTGTTCGTGCTGACCCGCTTCGACAACTCCATCTCGATCGTCGACACCGCGACCCGGGCCGAGACGGCGCACGTCGCGATGTACAGCCCCGAGCCGCCGAGCGTCACGCTCGGGCGGCGCTTCCTCTACGACGCGCGATCGAGCTCGGCGCACGGCGACTCCTCGTGCGCGAGCTGCCATATCTTCGGCGACTTCGACAGCCTCGGGTGGGATCTCGGCAATCCGGACGAGCCGGTCACGACCAACCCGGGCCCCTTCGTCGGACCGCTGCTCAACCTCTTCACGCAGCAGCCGATGCCCCGGCAGTTCCACCCGATGAAGGGCCCGACAACGACCCAGAGCCTGCGCGGCATGGCCAACCACGGCCCCATGCACTGGCGCGGCGATCGCACGGGCGGCAACGACGCGCCCACCGCGCAGCCGGACAGCGGCTCGTTCGACGAGCGCGCCGCGTTCATGAAGTTCCAGGCCGGCTTCACCGACCTCCTCGGCCGGAGCGGCCCGATCCCGGCCGCCTCCATGGAGGCGTTCGCGGACTTCATCCTGCAGGTGACCTATCCGCCCAACCCGATCCGCCGTCTCGACAACTCACTCACGCCGGATCAGCAGGCCGGGCGCGACACCTTCGTGAGCAGCAACCTGGACGGCACCGCCATCTGCAATGGCTGTCACGTCCTCGACCCGGAGGGCAATCCCGGCGTCGACAAGCCAGGCTTCTTTGGAACGAACGGCAACATGACGTTCGACTTCCAGCCGCAGCTCATCAAGACGCCGCACCTGCGCAACATGTACCAGAAGGTCGGGATGTTCGGGATGGCCGCCCCGCTGTTCGGCATCCTGCCCGGCGACAACGACCCCAAGGGAGACCAGGTGCGGGGGTTCGGCTTCCTGCACGACGGGAGCTTCGACACGCTGTTCCGGTTCTTCCGCGGAATGGGCTTCTCGCCGTTCACCGGCTTCACCAACCAGTTCGGCACCTTCCCTGACAACCCGAACGGCCTGCCGGACTCGCCGGCGGGCGACGCGGTCCGCCGACAGCTCGAGTCGTTCCTGCTCGCCTTCGACTCGAACGTCGCGCCGATCGTCGGTCAGCAGGTCACGCTCACGCCCGGCAACCAGGCCGCCGCCGCTCCGCGGATCGATCTCCTGATCGCCAGGGCGGACGCCGGCGAGTGTGATCTCGTGGCGAAGAGCCACCTGACCTCGCAGGAGATCGGCTTTCTTCACACCGGAGCAGGGCAGTTCATCGCCGACCGGACGGCGCTGCCGCCGATCCCGGACGCGGTGCTCCGCCAGATCGCCCTCGCGACGGGGCGACCCCTGACCTACACGTGTACGCCGCCGGGCTCGGGCTACCGCATCGGCGTCGATCGGGACGAGGACGGCTTCCTCGACGGCGACGAGCGCAGCGCCGGCAGCGACCCGGCGGATCCGGCCGACACGCCCTGAGCTCCGCCTCGCAGAGCGGCGCGCGGCCGGCGCCCGCTGGCATTCACCTGTCCCGTCATCGCACCTGCACGCCGGCGCGGAGCGCGCAGTCCGGGTCGGGCGGTGACACGCAGGCGAGGGCGCACACCCCATCTGCACCGCAGTGGAGGTCGGCGCAATCGGGGTCGACGATCTCGGGGCCTACATCACACGACGGCTCGCAGAGGCCGTCCGCGCGGCACGGGTTGTCCGCTTCGAACTCGTCGATCGTCGGCTGGATGAAGCGAACTATCTGGTCGAGATCGGTGCGCGCCTGCACCCCGTCCAGCGTGCAAGGGTCGTCGCCGAACGAGGTCACGCCGGCGTGGCGCTCGACGCCCCCGCGCACGAGGAACGCCGGACCTCCGGAGTCGCCGGCGCACGTGTTCATGTCGGGAACCTGGTAATAGAACTGAGTCGCGTCGATCGTCCCCGGCGTCCCGCCGACCTGGGCCGGGCCGACCGCCAGGATGGGGAACGTCACGGCGCGGCGCATGCCGAACCCCGTCCCCGCGACGCCGTCGGAAACACCGTAACCGACAAAGGTGTAGTCCGGCCCGACGTACCAGGTGGTATTTTCCATCGATTCGCGAAGGAGCGGCGCGGGCTGCACGGGCGCGTCGCTCTCCAGCTGGATGAGGGTAAGGTCGTTCTCGAGGGTTGCGGGATTGAAGGCGGGGTGCCTCCTCGACGCCTCGATCCGCGCGCTCTCCGACCGCCGGCCGAGGGTCGGGCCGAAGAAGACGCGCGTGAGCGCGCCGTGGCAGTGTCCCGCCGTGATCACGGTGCGCCGCGAGATCACGGTCCCGCTGCAGTACGCCCGGTTCCGATTGCCCACGCCCACGACATAGGCGTGCGTCGTGTCCACAGCGCCTCCAATGATGCGCTGTCGGGACGTGAGCAATGGCTGCTCGCCGTCGCCCCCGGGAGGTGCGTCCGCGCAGCCGAGCCCGCCGAGGCACAGGATCGCGATCGGGATGGCATTCTTCATACTGCAACCTTTCCGTCCAGAAATGGTGTCTAGAGCGGCGGATTGCGGAGGCGCCCGCGGTTCGGCGCCGCTCGGACCCGCGGGCGCGCGGGGGGCATAACAAGCGCAGTGCCAGCGCCATGCTCCGCGAGCGCGCGAGTCGGCCGCGGGGCGTGGCGGGGAGTCCTGGAATGGCGCGCGAGCGGGGGAATCTCGTCGGAGCGATCACCGCTGGAGGGACGGCGCGGACGTTCGCTCCGTTCCGGAGAGGGCATGGCGCCGCGGTCGCGGCCCTCGCACGCTCTCCCATGGAGACCCGCCGGCCCGGCGGCGTCTCAGGACGCCGGCGTCGCCCGGGCCGGCAAGGGCGAAGCGCTCTGCGGTGCTGTCGATGTAAGCGCGGTTGAGCTCGCGGCAGGCGGGCTCGTGGCATGGCGGTCCAGCAACGGGCGGAGAGGCTGCCCGGCCGCGGCATCGCACAGCATCACACGGCCAGTATAGCGGATGACCGCGGGCGTGGCAGCGGCCGTCGGGGAGCTCGCCCGCCGGTCGATCGGCGGCCGCCGCGCCGCCTTCGTCACGCGCCGGCTCGCCCAGGGGCGCCTCGCCGCCGCGCTCGCGATGCCGGCGCGTGACGAAGGCGGCGCGGCGGCGAGCGCCCACGCCCACGCCAGGACGAGCTACGTTGTACCCCGATCCGCGGCGGCGCCAGCGCTGGGCGCTTTCGCTCTCTCGAAAGGAGACCATGGAGACCGCCAGAGCAGAAGCCGCCCCCGCAGCGGGCGTGATCGATCTATCGACGCTGCCAGGACCGCGGAGGCTGCCGCTCCTCGGCAACCTTCTCGAGATCCGGCCGACCCAGTTCCACCTCACGCTCGAGGGCTGGAACCGCAAGTACGGTGACCTCTACACCTTCCGGCTCGGCCGCACGCCGGTCGTCGTCGTCGGCAGCGCCGAGCTCGTCCAGCGCATCCTGCGCGAGCGGCCGAAGGAGTTCCGTCGCTGGAGCCCGCTGCAGGAGCTCATCGACGAGATGGGCTTCGGCGGCGTCTTCTCGGCCGAGGGCGACCAGTGGACGCGGCAGCGGCGGCTCGTGATGAGCGCGTTCACCCCCGGGCAGCTGCGCGAGAGCCACGGCACGCTCTCCACGATCACCCGCCGGCTCCGGGAACGATGGCGCGCGTCGGCCGCGCGGGGCGCGCCGGTCGACGCGCGGCGAGACCTCGCCCGTTACACGGTGGATGTCACCACCGCCGTGGCGTTCGGCCTCGACATGAACCTCATCGAGCGCGGCACCGACCCCCTGTCGCACCAGCTCGAGACGGTCTTCGCGTCGCTCAACCGCCGCATCTTCGCGCCTTTTCCGTACTGGCGGCACGTCAAGCTGCCCGCGGATCGGGCGCTCGATCAGGCGCTCTCGGAGGTGCGCACGCGGATGCTGGACATCCTCCGGACGGCGCGCGCGGAGCTCGACAGGGATCCGGCGCGGGCCGCGGCGCCTCGCTCGCTGCTGGAGGCGTTGCTCGTCGCGCGCGACGCCGACGACCCGAAGGCGCGGCTGTCGGAGCAGGAGGTACTCGGCAACGTGCTCACGCTGCTGCTCGCCGGCGAGGACACGACGGCCGACACGATGGCCTGGATGCTCCACTTCATGGCCCTGCGCCCCGACGTGCAGGCGCGGATGCGGGCCGAGGTCGACGCCGAGCTGGGTGACGTGGACCTGCCCGAGAGCCCGGAGCACGCGCAGCGGCTGCGCACGATCGGCGCGGTCGTGCAGGAGACCCTGCGCCTGAAGTCCGCCGCGCCGATCCTGTTCATCGAGGCCTGTGCGGACACGGTGGTCGGCCCGCTGAGGCTCGCGGCGGGAGCGCGGATGATCCTGCTGACGCGGCAGATCGGCCTGAAGGAGGAGCACTTCCACGACGCGGCATCGTTCGTCCCTGAGCGTTGGCTGACCCCGCGGCCAGCGGGCGCCGGCAAGCACGACCCGCGCGCCGCCCTCGCCTTCGGCAGCGGCCCGCGGGTCTGCCCCGGGCGCGCGCTCTCGATGGTCGAGAGCGCGATGGTGGGCGCCATGGTCGCGCGCGACTTCGATGTATCGCTGGTCGACCCGGCGCGGCCCGTGAAGGAGCTCCTCGGGTTCACGATGAAGCCGGAAGGGCTGTTCGTCCGTTTCACTCCCCGCCGCCGCTGACGTCCCATCGAGCCTCGTTCCGGGGCAATGCTGGGGTGGATCCCACTGGCCGAGGCGCCCTGAGCCGATCCGGACAAGACGTGCATATCTCCTTCCAATCCGCAAGACTGCGCTACATCCTGGTCCTCGGCGTCGCCGTCGTCTCCTTTGCGCTCGGATGGTTCCTTAAGCCATCCGTCGGCGTCGCTGGCTTTCCGGAGATAGGGGAGCTGCAGCCGTTCACGAAGAGAGGCTGCACCAAGGTGGGAGTGCCATTGACGGAGCTCGGGGCGTTCTCGGAGGCCTCGCTCCGCTACTCGCCCGGCGACAGCGCGCGGCTCCAGGTGGTGGCCTTCCGCCGCGCAGGCCCGGATGCGGAGCTGCTGCAGCTCGACGCGGGCGAATACGATGACGAGTTCGACGCCAGCGGGGAGGTGTTCAACCTGCGCTGGGATGCCGCCAAGGGCTGGCAGGTCGGCGACTGTCACGTGAGCGTGAGGTACTGGCCTGGAAGGCCTTGAGCCGCGCGTCGCGCTCATCCCGCCCAGCCGAGCGGAAGTCCCACGCAACCTACAACGATTTGAACACGACTGGCTCTCCTTGCCGGTAAGCGCATGTCCTCTCCTGCTGCATTACGTGCACCGCTCTACTTTCGCAGCGCAAATCGTCGCCCTCCGATTCGCCCCTTCGCGCCGAACAAAGCTGGACATGCCGCGATGATGAATTAGAGTCGCGCGCCAATGCACAACCGCTCCGACCAGTTCACCAAGAGCTTGCTGCGGGACGGACTGAGCCTCGTCTCGGCGGCCGAGACCGAGGTCGAGGTGCTGGCGGCGACACAGAAGATCGATGTCTACAGCGTGCCTGATCCCGCGCGGGCGTCCGAGCGCGCCGCCATGGGCCTGCTCGGCGAGCTCTCGGCGGATCCGAGCCTGTTCGAGCCGTTCCACGGCACGCCGAGCCTTCGTCAGGTCCGGCAATGCCTGCGCAAGCAGCTCACGTGGCACCACGAGCTCGAGCGCCGCGCCCGCTCTGCAGCGCGCTCCGTCGCGCCGGACGAGGACACGGACACGCCACCGCAGCCGGCGGTCGCCTTCCCTGCGCTGGTCGTCATCGGCCCCGGGCGTCCTGAGACGGTGCTCGACGCCTACCGGTGCGAGCCGGTGCAAGCCGGCGTCTACCACGCCGTACCGGGCCTGGTGATGCGCGTGGTGGTGCTCGCGGAGCTGCCCCGGACGCGTACGACGCTGCTGCTGCGGCTGCTCGGCTCGGGCCGCCGCTTGCGCGAGGCGCTGACGGATCTGGCGGCACTGCCAGACGATACCTGGGAGAAGAGCGTCGCCACGCCGCTGCTGGTACACTTCCGGCACGGAATCCAGGAGCCGACGACCGACGAGGAGGACGATGTGAGCGCAGAGATCCGGGCGTGGTTCAAGGAGTACGAGCAGAAGCTCCGCGCCGAGGAGCGGAAGGAAGGTCGTGACGAGGGGCGCGCCCAGGGGCGCGCGGAGGAGGCGGCGCGTGCCGTGCTGACCGCGCTCCGGGTCCGCGGCATCGCCGTGCCGGACGCCGCGCGTGGGCGCATCCTGGCCGAGAAGGATCCTGAGATCCTGGAACGGTGGCATGAACGCGCCATCGTCGCGGCATCGATCGCCGATGTGCTCCCGGACCTGAGCTGAGCGATGGCAGCCGGCGGCAGACTGCCCAGCTGCTAGTCCCCCTTACCCCTTTCGGGGCCGTCCACCGAATCTCCATCGGCCTCCGCCGCCTCTCGAGCCATCCGTGCCCCACGCCGTCATCACCTCCCCCAGCGCCGCCGCCCGCCTCGATCGGGCCGTGGGCTGGCTGCGCCGCCGGCGCCCCGCCGAGCGCGTTCTCCTCGTCGGCGCCTCGGTCGAGGCCGTGAGCGAGCTCGCCCGCGCGTCGATCCGCGGTCGCCGCGCCACCTTCGGCTGGCACCGGCTCACCCTGGGGCGCCTCGCCGCCGCGCTCGCGATGCCGGCGCTCGCGGAGCGCGGCCTCGTCCCGGCCAGCGCGCTCGCCATCGAGGCCCTCTGCGCGCGCACCATCGACGGGCTCGCGCAGGACGGGTTGCTCGGCCGCTTCGCCCGCGTCGCGGATCGACCCGGGCTCCCGCGCGCCGTCGCGCGGACGCTCGAGGAGGTGCGGCTCTCCGGCGTCGCGGCGGACGCGCTCGCGCCGGCCGATCTCGACGGCATCGCCCACGCGTTCGACGCCGCCCTGGACGACGCGGGGCTCGCCGATCGCGCCATCGTCCTGCGACTCGCGACCGAGCGCGCTCGTGCCGCGGACGACGGCGACGCCCGCTCGCGCCACCCGCTGCTCGGGCTGCCGATGCTCCTGCTCGACCTGCCCGTGCGGTTCGCGCTGGAGCGCGAGCTCCTCGAGGCCGTCGCCGCGCGCTCGCCAGACGCGCTCGCCACCGTTCCGGCCGGCGACGCCGCGTCGCTGCGCCACCTGCAGGCGGCGCTCCGATCGCCGCCGCGGCGGGTCTCGCTGACCGCGGTCTCGGCAGCGCACGACGGCGCCGGCGCAGGCAATGGCGTGGACGACGGCGCCGACGACGGCGCGGGCGACGAGCTGCCGCCGGTGGCGCCAAGCACCTCGCTCGCGCGCCTGCAGGAGCACCTGTTCGATCCGCTGAACGACGAGGCCCCCGGGCTCGGTGACGAGGTCGAGATCCTCTCCGCGCCCGGCGAGAGCCGGGAGTGCGTGGAGCTCGCGCGCATCGCGCTGCGCGAGGCCGCCCGCGGCGTGCCGTTCGAGCGGATGGCGATCCTCCTGCGCGCGCCCGAGCAGTACCGCGCGCACCTCGTCGAGGCGCTGCGCCGGGCCGGGATCCCCGCGCATTTCGCGCAGGGCTCGGTGCAACCCGACCCGGCGGGCCGCGCATTGCTCGCGCTGCTCGCGTGCGCCGCCGAGCACCTGTCGGCGTCGCGCTTCGCCGAGTACCTCTCGCTCGGGCAGGTCCCCGACGCGACGCTCGCGGGCGAGCCGCCGCCCGCCGCGCCCGAGGCCGACCGCTGGGTGCCGCCTGACGACGACCTCTTCCCCGAGCTCCTGCGCGGCGGCTTCGACGATGCGCCTCCGGACGACGACATGGCGGGAGAAGATCTCGGGTTCGATCCGTCGGGAAAAAGCTTCAATCCGACGGCCCTCAACCCCGGTCCGACGGCCCTCAACCCCGGTCCGACCGCCCCCAACCCCGGTCCGACCGCCCCCAACCCCGGTCCGACCGCCCCCAACCCCGGTCCGACAGCCACAACCCCCGATCCGACAGCCCACCCCCCCGATCCGACAGCCCAGGGCCCCGACGCCCCCGTGCACGACGGCACCCTGCGCGCCCCGCGGCGCTGGGAGCGCATCCTCGTCGACGCGGCGGTGATCGGCGGGCTCGATCGGTGGGAGGCGCGGCTCTCCGGCTTCGAGCGAGAGCTCCGGCTGGAGCTCGCACGCGCCCCCGAGGATCGCGACGCCGCGCGCATCGCGCGGACGCTCGCGGACCTCTCGGCCCTCCGCGCCTTCGCGCTGCCGCTGCTCGCGGCGCTGCCCAGCCCGGGCGAGCGCGCGACCTTCGGCGAGTGGCAGCGCCGCCTCTCGGCCCTCGCGACGCGCGCGCTCCGGCGGCCCGAGCGCGTGCTCGCGGTGCTCGCCGAGCTCGCGCCGATGGCCCACGTCGGCCCGGTGGACCTCGGCGAGATCCGCCTCTGCCTCTCGCGCCGCCTCACCGACCTCGTGCTGCCACCGGCCGCCCGCCGCGACGGGCGCCTGTTCGTCTCGCCCATCGAGGGCGCCCGCGGGCGCTCGTTCGACGTGGTCTTCGTCCCCGGGCTCGCCGAGCGGATCTTCCCGCAGAAGGTCGTCGAGGACCCGATCCTCCGCGACGCCCTCCGACGGGCGATCGCCGGGGGCGACTCGGGCCTCGACACGAGCGACGACCGCGTGGCGCGCGAGCGCCTCGCGCTCCGGCTCGCGGTCGGCGCGGCCCGCCAGCGGCTCGTCGTGTCGTACCCGCGCGTGGACATGGATCAGTCCCGCCCTCGAGTGCCTTCGTTCTACGGCCTCGAGCTCCTGCGCGCGGCCGAGGGCAGGCTGCCCGGCTTCGGCGAGCTCGAGCGCCGCGCCGAGCAGGGCGGCGCCGCGCGCATCGGCTGGCCCGCGCCCGCGCGGCCCGAGGACGCCATCGACGCGGCCGAGCACGATCTCGCGCTGCTCGAGACGCTCTTCAGCCTGCCGGAGGCGCAGACGGTCGGCACCGCGCGCTACCTGCTCAACGCCAACCCCCACCTCGCGCGGGCGCTCCGGTTCCGCGCGCGGCGCTGGATCCCTGGCTGGACGACCGCCGACGGGCTGTTCAAGCCGATCGCGGAGGCGCGCGAGGCGCTCGCGAAGCACGCGTTCGAGCGCAGGTCGTTCTCGCCGACCGCCCTCCAGCACTTCGCCGCGTGCCCTTACCGCTTCTTCCTCTACGCCGTGCACAAGCTCGCCCCGCGCCCGGCGCCCGAGGCGATCGAGGAGCTCGACCCGCTCCAGCGCGGCCGGCTCGTGCACGACGTGCTGTACGAGGTGCTGGTCGCCCTGCGCGACGCGGGCAAGCTGCCGCTCGGCCTGCCCTCGCTCGACGAGGCGCGGGCCGAGCTCGATCGGGCGCTCGACCGCGTCGCCGCGCGCTACGCGGACGAGCTCGCGCCGGCGATCCGGCGCGTCTGGGACGACGGCATCGCGTCGGTGCGGGCCGACCTCCGGGAGTGGCTGCGGCGCGCCGCGGAGGACCGCGACTGGGAGCCGATCCATTTCGAGCTGTCGTTCGGGCTGCCGCGCCGCCTCGCCATCCGCGATCCGGGGAGCTCGGACGCGCCCGTGGAGCTCGACTGCGGCGTCCGGCTCCGTGGCTCGATCGACCTTGTCGAGCGGAGCGTGTGGGGCGCGATGCGGGCGACCGACTACAAGACGGGCAAGGCGCGGGCGCCGCGCGACGCGGTCGTGAGCGGCGGCGGCACGCTCCAGCCGGTCCTCTACGCGCTCGCGCTGGAGAAGCTCATGCCCCCGGGCACGCAGGTCGAGTCCGGGCGGCTCTATTACTGCACCTCCGCCGGCGGGTTCACGGAGGTGCCGATCTACCTGGACGCGCGGGCGCGCGACGCGGCCGCGCAGGTGGCAGGGATCATCGGGGACGCGATCGACAAGGCGGCCCTCCTGCCGATGCCGGCGGAGGGGGCATGCGCGCAGTGCGATTACCGGCCGGTGTGCGGGCCCTACGAGGAGCTCAGGACCGGGAAGATCAAGCGGCGCGACATCGAGCCGCGACGGCGTCTGGAGCAGCTCCGCCGGCTCGCGTGATCGCGCGTGTCGCACGGAAGCGTCGCCCCCAGGCGGCGGCCCCCGATCGCCGCGGGCGTCGCCGGGGATGTATACACTCCACCATGCACAGCAAGATCGCTTTGCCCTGCGCCCTGCTCGCGCTCGCGGCGGCGGGCACCGGTTGCAATCTCATTTTCGGCATCGAGCCTGGCACGGAGGGCGCGTCCTCCGCTTCCTCGACGACGAGCACCGGATCCGGGGACGGTGGCTCTGCCCAGACGACGTCGGGCGCCGGCGGTGACGGAGGTGATGGCACCGGCGGTGACGGCGGCGACGGCGCCGGCGGCAGCGCCGGGGGCACGCCCTCGTGTCCCCCGTCGAGCTGCGCCGTGGGGGAGTGCCCCGTGACGCGAATGCCAGGAGAGCTCGGCTCCAACGTGAAGGGGATGGCGGTCACGCGGGATCTCGTGCTCCTGGCCAACAACCAGGCCATCGTCGCCATCCCGAAGGACGGCGGGGCCGCGCGCACGCTCCCGGGCACCTACGGGTTCGGCGACACCGCCTGGGTCACCTACTCGGGCGGGCAGCTCTCGTGGATCAACTGGAGCAACGGAGACGTGCTGGGGATCTCCATCGAGCCGCCGAGCTCCAGCCCGATCCAGATCGCGCAGGTCCCCCTGCAGGAAGGCGAACCGGCGGCCACGGCCTTCGGCCGGATCGCCTCCTTCGGCGACAGCGTCTACTGGGCGACGCAGTCGCCCGCGGCCGTCTGGCGAGCCAAGGCCGACGGCAGCCAGGCTATCGCCGAGCTGGTCGCCTCCAGCGACCGCCCGATCGGCGTCGCCGTCGACGCGACGCACGTCTACTGGTCGGACTACCTGGCGCGCCAGATCCTGCGCAAGACGAAGGACCCGCTCGGCGCCGCCGCCGAGGTCTTCGCGGAGACGAACGGCAACCCGACCGAGCTGGTCCTCGCCAACGGCGTCGTGCACTGGGTGACCGACAACGCCGGCGCGATCCAGTCGAAGGCGACGGACGCGGCGCCGAGCGCCCCGCCCTTCACCACGACGGTCGACACGCAGGCCGTCGCCAAGTCGCTCACGGTGGATGACGAGTTCGTCTACTGGACCGTTTACATGAACAGCGAGGGGCAAGGCGAGGTGCGGAGGGCACACCTCGGCAAGGGCGACACGGTCACCCTCGCGACCGGGCAGCCGTACTTCTTCGAGATCGCCGTCGACTGCGGATCCATCTACTGGAACGTCAACGACCTAGAGGCCGAAGAGGAAGGCGTGGTGTTCCAGATGCCGAAGCCCTCGAACTGAGCACCTGGTCCCCCGCGTCTGCGAAGGATTGCACGCGTCCGAGCCGCCTGGCAGGCGCGGTGGCTACGCGGTGCCCTCCGCCTCTTCTTTTCTGGGCCACGTGAACCGGAACGTCGCGCCGCTCTTGCCGTCCGAGTCCACCCACGCCCGACCGCCGCGGCTCTCCACGATCTTTCGCACGATGGCGAGGCCGATCCCCGTGCTCTCCACCTTGTCCCTCGCCTGCAGCGTCTGGAACATCCCCCACACCTTCTCCTGGAACGCAGGCGCGATACCAGGCCCGTTGTCGGTCACAGAGACCTCGACCCTGTCGCCCTGCTCCCGGGCGGACACGGAGACCGCCGCGTCCTCGCGGCCCGCGTGCTTGAGGCCGTTGGTGATCAGGTTCATGAGCACCTGTTGCAAGGGCACCCTGTAGGTCCGCAGGGTCGCCGGCGGCACGTCGAGCGTCACCCGCGCGGGCGGCCTCGGGGCGATGAGCTCGACCACCTCCCTCGCCAGCCGCTCGAGGTCGACGCTCTCCGGCTTCTCGCGGAACCTCGTGGCGCGGGAGTAGGCCAGGATCCCCTCGATCAAGGCCTCCATGCGCCGCACGCGCCCGCGCAGGAGCTCCATCTGATGGCGCGTGTCCTCGGTGAGCTTGTCCGAGAGGTCCTCCTCGATCCACTGGGCGAGGCTCGCGATGCCCCGGAGCGGCGCCTTCAGATCGTGGCTCGTCACGTACGCGAACTGGTCGAGCTCGGCGTTGGTCCGCTCCAGCGCGCGGATGAGCGATTGCGCCTCCTGGAACCGCCTCGCGTTGTCGATCAGCAGGGCGACCCGGTTGGCGAGCTCCTCGGCGAGCGCGACGTCCGCCTCGCTGAAGCGACGTCCCGACTCCGCGTGGACCAGCGTCAGCGCGCCGATGGTCCGGTCGCGCCCCCGGAGCGGGACGACGACATACGACCTCAGCCCGAGCGACCGGATCAGGCGCAGGTGCTCGGGGCTCTGCGCGGCGGACTCGATGGCGGCGTCGGGGATGTCGGCCATCCACTCGGAGCGGCCGGCGCGGATCACCGCGGGCACGCCCGCCGGGGCGTCGGGCCGGGGCGGGTCCATCGCCCGGAGGCGCTCGGCGAGCTCGATCTTCGCGGGATCGCAGTGGTGGACGGCCACGCGCTCGATGGAATCGCCGTTCAGCATGTCGACCGCGCACCAGTCGGCCAGGGTGGGGACCGCCAGGTGGGTCAGCTGCGTGAGCCGCGACGCCACGTCGAGCGAGCCGGAGAGCGCGGCGCCCGCCTCGCTCAGGAGGCGGAGCGTCGCCTGCTGCCGCTCGAGCTCCGCCGCGAGCATCTCCGCGCGCGCCCGGGCCTCGCGCTCCCGCTCGAGGAGGCGCGCCCTGTCCAGCGCCGACGCGCACTGCGCCGCCACGCTGAGCAGGAACTCGCGCTCTTCGGGGCTCCACGCCCGCTCGTTCGCGAACGAGAACGCGAGCCCGCCCAGCAGCGCCGCGTGGGCGACGATCGGCAGGACGGCGAGCGCCTTCACGTCGTCGCGGACAGGCCGCAGGGCCGCGAGCTCGGGGTACGCGGCGTGCAGGCTTTGCGTCGTGTCCACCCAGATGGGGCGGCGCTCCCGGAGCGCCTCCGAGAGCGGCAGTCGGGCGTCGAGGTGCACCCGCGCGTAAGGGCTCGTGCGCTGCTCCTCGAGCCCCGAGTGGCCGACGAGCGTGGCGACGCCTGCCGCCTCGTCCGCCGTGTACATCATCGACGTCGAGGCGCCGAGCACCCGGTGGATGTCGCTCACGACGGCGGCGGACACCTGCTCGACCGTCACGACGCCGCTCAGCGCGGTGCTGACCGCGAGCAGCGCCTGGGTGAGCCGGGCGCGGCGATCGAGCTCCTCGACCCGCCTCGTGAGCTGCGCGGCGAGCTCGCCGCGCTCGGCCTCGACCTGCTTGAGGCGCGAGATGTCGGCGAACACCGAGATCCCGCCCTCGAGCTCGCCGTCAGGCCCGATGATGGGCGCGGCGCTCCCGAGGACCATGCCATACGTGCCGTCGAAGCGCTGAATCCGGGTCTCCTCGCTCTCGATGACCTGCCGTGCGGACATCGCGCGGGCCATGGCCCAGTCCTTTGCCTCGTACGGGCGGCCGTCCTCGTGGAAGGCGCGATAAAGCGTCCAGTCGTTGATCGATTCGGTCGAGGCGCTGCCGGCCCAGATGCGCTCCGCCGCCCGGTTGTGCAGGACGAGCTTCCCGGAGGCGTCGCAGAGGATGACGCCGTGCGGGCTGTGCTCGAGCACGGCGTCGAGCCACCCGCGATCCCGGGACCCCACGGCGCGGAGCCGCTCGAGCTCACGCTTGAGGGCCTCGAGGTCCGTCGTATCGACGCGGGCGGCGGGCCCGGGGGACGGGCCGGTGTGCGCGGAGGTTCTCATAAGATGATGGCCACCGGCGCCTCGCGGAAGGCCGAGGCGCCGGGCGGGCGGACGTCGCTTGGAGCTTACGCGCATCGATGGCGCGGCGGAAGGCGGCGCGACCCGGCCGAGCGGGTTCCTCAGCGCGCGGCGCGCGTGCGCGGCTCGGCGCACGCGCGCCGCGCACGAGATGTCCGGCTTCCTGGCGGCGTATCCGGGCGCCTGGCGGCTTGTCCGGCTCAGCACAGGCGCGGGCGGACGGCGGCCGACTGCGTCACGCCCTCGCGCGGGCGGGTGCCCGAGCTGGTCCTTGGGATCATGGTCGATCGCCGGGCCGGCCGCTGCGCATCGGCCGGGGTCGACGCGGAGCGGGACTGCGACTCTCGCGGCGATCCCGCGAGGGGCGCAGGAGCTCTCGGGGAAATGACGATGCAGGCTTAGGGCTCCACCTCGCTCACCATCCTCGCTTCCCGAACCCAGATGTTCGGGGCCGATAACCGGCAGGTGAGCGCGACAGCGCGCCGGTGTCGGGCTAAGGAGCAAGCAATGATAGGCAATCGTTCAGGTCGCCTCATGGCGATCATGTTCGCTGGAAGCTTTGTGCTCGCGGGGGCCGGCGGCTGCATCGGCAGCAGCGATGACGCCGAGGCGGATCGCGATGGAACGGCTGGGCACGAGAGGACCGGCACGGGCCCCGACGGCAGGAGCCACGGACAGACGGGCCGAGACGGCGCGCGAGGCGCCGGCGGGAGGGGCGGTCGAGCGCAGGCCGGCGGCAGGCAGGGAGGCCGCGAGCAGCCCGGCCATCAAGGCGGCAGGCAGGGCGGCGAACGGGCCGGCGGCCAGCGCGCGGGCGACAGGCAGATGTGCGGCGAGCAGGCCGGCTATCAAGGCGGCAGGCAAGGAGGCCGCGGACAGAGCGGCAGTCAGGGCGGCAGGGAGGGAGGCCGCGGACAGAGCGGCGCGAAGCAGCAGCTGTCGGACGCGGAGCTCACGATGCTGATCTCGTTCATCCACCAGAAGGAGGTGGATCTGTCGCAGATCGCCTTGGACAAGGCCGAGTCGCCGGATGTGAAGCGCTACGCTGAGCAGCTCATCGAGGAGCAGTCCCAGTCCGAGCAGATCGGCGCGGGCTCGAGGGGTTCACGTATCGAGATGGAGTCGTGCCCGCGCTGCCGAGAGCTCGACAAGAGCTCGACCGAGGTGAGCGGAGCGCTGGAAGAGGAGGAAGGCGCCGAGTTCGACAGGGCCTTCGTCTGGTCTCAGATTTCCTTCCATCGCCGCGCCCTCGAGCTCCTCGACACGCCGCGCGTCGCGAACGCGGAGAACGCCGAGATACGATCGCGCGTGGAGGCGATGCGAGCGGACGTCGAGCAGCGCCTGACAGAGGCCGAGCAACTGTTCTGCTTGCTGCTCAACGAACAGCGGGCAGGCGGCCAGCAGCAACGCACTCAGCAGGAAAGCAGCGAGCCCGGCCAGCAGCAACGCGGCCAGTTCGGCTGGGCGCAAACCGGGCAGCAGCAGGGCATCCAGACTGGCCAGCAGCAGGGCACCCAGCTCGGCCAGCAGCAGCAACGCGGCCAGCAGCAACGCGGCCAGGTCAGCCAGATGCAGCCTGGCCAGCGGCAGGGTACCCAGCTCGGCCAGCAGCAGCAGCAACGCGGCCAGCAGCAACGCGGCCAGGTCAGCCAGGTGCAGCCCGGACAGCGGCAGGGCACCCAGCTTGGCCAGCAGCAACGCGGCCAGGTGAGCCAGGTGCAGCCCGGCCAGCAGCAAGGCAGCCAGCTGCAAGGCCCCCAGGCTTACGCGCAGCGGCAAGGGGAATCGCAGAAGTCCCAGTAACAGGGCTTCATGTCCCGCAGGGCGGCGGCGACGGCGCCTGCTCGCGGCCTCCGCGAGCGCCAAGCTCCCCGAGCGCGACCCCGCCTACCCGATCCAATAACAGCGTCCATGGCCTCGTGACCGCGATGGCGGGCGAGTAGGCCCCTGCCCGGGGTCGCTCAGGCGAGCCGCGCGCGTCAAGGGTCGATCCACGTCCACGGGAAGTCGACCTCCACAAGCGTGTCGGCGCCGTCGAGCACGTCGACGCTCTCGACGCGCACGATATCGCTCATCGGATCTCCGTCGAAATCCACGAGCCAGACGTCGACGTCATAGTACCCCTCGGAGAGGCCGTCGATGGTGAGGCCGAGATCATCGCAGTCTCCCACCGCGTCGACGACGAGGAAGCCCGCCTCGTCCTCGACGCTGACCGCGACCCCGCTCACGTCGTGATCGAAGCACTCCCACGGGTCGTCGCTGCCGTCGATGGTCAGGGCGACGGTGAGCGAGCCGCGCGTGAGGTGATCGTGGTCATCGTCATGATCGACGACGATGCACCCCGTGAGCGAGGCAGTGGCGAGGACGCAGCCAGCGAGACCGGTGAGCACCTTCGAAAGTTTCATGGGGGTCGTCTTCCTTTATCCAAGTCTGGCGCTGTCGCGCCGATGCGCGGCACGGCAGCAAGCGCTATACCAGCGAGCGGCGCGCTGCGATGCGCCGGCGGCGCTCCGCCTTCGCCGGGTGGCACCGCAGTTGCTCTTGTGACCCCCCATGGAGATGAACGTGCCAGTCCTCGATATTTCCTCCCCCAGAGCTGCGGCGCGCGCTCAGCAGCGCAGCAGCAGGCTCGCCGTGCTGGCCGCGCTCGTTGCGCTCGCGCTCCTCGGCGCGACCGGGTGCGTGGCAGAAGTCCACACCAGGGCCGCAGCGCCGGCGCATGCGACCGTCACGTACCAGGAGTTCGCGGTGTACGAGGAGCCGGTCGTTCACATCGCAGCGGCGCCGGTCCACGTCGAGACCTACCCGCGCGTGTACTACCGCGGGACCTACGTCTACTATGTGGACGGCCGCTGGTACTACCCGTCGCACCACGGCTGGGTCTACTACCGCGACGAGCCGCGCGCCCTGGTCCGCTATCGCGTCGACTTCGAGCGACACGGCCATCATCACCATCACCACGTGCACCGCACAACCACGGTCAGGCCGGCAGCGACGGTCCGGGCGGGGGCCTCGGTCCGAGCAGGCGCCTCGGTCAGGCCGGCAACCTCGGTCAGGCCGGCAACCTCGGTCAGGGCGGGGGCGACGGTGACGGCAGGAGCCACAGTCAGGCCGGCGCCTCCGGCGAAGCCAGCGAAGAAGCATCGCGTGGAGCGTCGACGGCACCACGTGGAGGAGAGGCACCCCGAGCGCTGACGGCCGTCTCATCGTTGGCACAAACGTTGCGCATGCACCAGCGACGCGGGGCGTCGCATGACCGCGCTCCCCTCGGGGGCGTCTCGGCCCGCGCGCGGGTCCAGCCTCCCCGGATCCCCTAGCCCGCCCTTCCGCTACCCACCCTTCGCGGCGTCGGCAAAGGCCTTCCAGGTCGCCTCGGCCGCGCCCACGCAGGCGCGCGTCCCGTCGCGCACAATGGGCGTGCGGAGCAGGAGCGGATCGTCGACGAGGAGCTCCGCGATCCGCGCCTCGCTCGGGCCGAGGTGCTGGAGGCCCCGCTCCTTCACCCGCGCGCTCTCCGCGTCGTAAAGCGCGCGCACGCCGCCCACCGCGCGCGCCACGCTCGCGAGCTCCCCCTTGGAGAGGCCCTTCTCGCGCAGATCGACGAGTTGCACCTTGATGCCCCGGTCGGCGAAGAACCGCTGCGCCGCCCGCGTCGCCTTGCACTTGGCCGTGCCGAAGATCTGGATCATGCGCGTCGCTCCTCGGTGAAATGGCTACCTCCGCGCTCCGGAGGGCAGCGCGGGCGCGGAGCATAGCAACCGTTGACCGGACGGCGCAGAGCCAGCGGCGCGCAGGACGCTCCGCGCCGTTCCCGAAACGCTTCACCTCGAAGCGCCCCCGAAACGCTTCGCCCCGAAGCGCCCCCGAAACGCTTCGCCCCGAAGCGCAGCTCAGCAGCGCCGCCGCGCGCACGGGTCGATTCTTCCGACCTGCGGTGCCGTCCGCTGCCGTCTTGGATCGATCCGCCCCGTCGCGGCCGCTCCACCAGGTGGCGACCTCGCTCCGCCCCCTACGAGGCCGCCCGCTCCGGTCTCGCCCCCTCCCCCGCCGGACGGTCCCGGCATGCCGCGACCTCGCCGTGTCCCCCTCCGAGGCCGCCCGTGTCGGTTCGAGGGCGACCCCCTCGCGAGGCCCTCCGCCGTTTCGTCACGTCGCGCCCTCCGGCCCCCCTCCCCGCGCGATCGAGCGTGACGCGTCCGCTCGCCCGGCAATGTATGCTCGTCCGGCAACGCCCACGCGCGCGCCGCCATCCCAGGACAACGAGAACGCGCCGCGCCGAGCGGGGCAACAACACCGAAAAACGTCGGTAAAATGCGCCATGTCGGCGGTCGATTCGTTTTCCTATTTACGTCCTCGGCGGTTAGGATATCGAGGCGCATCGATGATCGTGCCCCCTCACACCCTTCGCGGTCGGGTACGACGCAGCGGCAACACTGGAGCGCATTGAATGAGGTTCCGTCCCTCGCTCTCGACGAGCGAGTCCGAATCGAGTCATCCCGTTTCCATCGCTTCCGCGGGCGGACGCGCGGGCGAGCGCGCGCCGGCTCGGCGTGCGAAGGCCGCCAGCGCGCAAGCCACGCTCGGAGCGACCGAGCTCTACTTCCGGTCGCTCGCCGGCAGCCAGCCGCTGACGCGCGAGGGCGAGGTCGCGATAGGCCGTCGTATCGAGGCGGGCACGCTCGCCTGCTTCGAGGCGTGGGTCCGGTCGCCCGTCGCCCTGCGCGAGCTCGCCTCGACGGCGGAGGACGTCCACGTCGGGGCGCTGAGCCTCCGCGATCTGCTGTGCGAGGCCGACGCGGGTGATCCCGAGGCGGACGCCTCCGCGAAGCGGCTCGCGGAGCTGCTCGGGCTCGCCCGCTCGCTGCTCGGCCGGCAGATCGCCGAAGACGGCGTGGAGACCGCCCTCGCGGGCCTCGCCGCGGGCCTCGCCGAGCTGCGCCTCGATCCGACCTTCGAGGAGCGCATCGAGCGGAGCCTTCGTGCAGCAGCGGCCGAGGCCGACAAGGCCGAGCGCGCCACGATCGAGGCCACGCTCGCGGCGATCGCCCGGGGGCGCCGCGCCGTCGCCCAGGCGAAGTCCGAGCTCGTCCAGGCGAACCTCCGGCTCGCGGTCGCCATCGCGCGGGAGCACCAGCGCTTCGGCGTCCCGTTGCTCGACCTCGTGCAGGAGGGGAACCTCGGCCTGATCCGCGCCGCCGACAAGTTCGAGTACCGCCGCGGCCACCGCTTCGGCACCTACGCCGCGTGGTGGATCAAGCAGGCCATCAAGCGGACGATCCTCAACCAGGGAAAGCCCGTTCGGATGCCGGTCCACCTCACCGCGATCCGGAGCCAGGTGGTGCGCGCCCGGCGAGATCTGGTGCAGGAGCGGGGGCGCGAGCCTTCCGTCGAGGAGATCGCGGAGCGCAGCGGCCTCACCGTGGAGAAGGTGCGGGTGATCAGCGAGCTCGCGCTCGAGCCGCTCAGCCTCGACGCCCCCGTCGGCGAGGAGGGAGATACCCGGTACGGCGATCTGCTGGCCAACGACGAGCCCACGCCCGCGGACATGCTGGCCCGGCGCCGCCTGATCGAGCAGACGCGCGAGCTGCTCGACTCGCTGCAGCCACGCGAGCGCGAGCTCCTGCGGCGCCGCTTCGGCCTCGACGGCAACGAGGACGAGACGCTCGAGGAGATCGGGCAGTCGTTCTCGCTGACGCGGGAGCGCATCCGTCAGATCGAGGCGAAGCTGCTCGAGAAGCTCCGGACGCGCTCGCGGCAACGAGAGCTCGGCTCCTATCTCGAGGGGTGAGGGCGCGGGCAGCGCCGGCGCGCTTCAGAAGCTGTACCCGACCGCCCCGCCCAGCCGGTGAGACGAGCCGGCCACGCGACCTCGACGTGGTTGGGCACAAGGGCGACCTCGACGTGGTTGGGCACAAGGAAGAGCAGGGCGTCGACGAGGAGGCACTCGTTCTTGCCTTCGCACAGCCAGTCGTCCCGGCTCCCGAAAATTATGCGCCACTGCACGGGCAGGCCGGGCCGAGGGCCACGCGCGCGCCGAACGCGCCGCCGGCCTCGGGGAGCCTGTCGCTCAACGTCCCGGCGAAGAAGTAGACCGGCGCGACGGCCAGATAGAAGTAGTGGTTCATCGTGCCGCTCTCGCCAGCAAAGCCGACGCGAAGCTCGGGACTGAGCGCGTAGCGCGCGACGCGCATCTCGCCGTCGAAGCCACGACGATCGTCAACGTCGGTCGAGCCGGCGCTCGCCGAGAGCCCCGCGGAGAGGTACGGGACCTACGACGCGCTGTCGGGGCCGGTAGACCCGCACCAGCCGAGGAACAGCCCGCCCTCGAGGACCCGCACTCCGCTGCCCGCGCGCGCACCGAAGGCGAGATCCATCTGAAAAGGCCGCATCGGATCGGCGAGGGCAGCGCCCGGGGCGAGGGCGCCGGCCATCCCTGACACGGCCGCGAGCTGCCACGCGGCGCGCGTCACTGTCGCCCGGTCCCGATCTGACTTTGGCCGTCGCTGCCCCAGCAGAACACCCCGCCCTCCTCGTCCAGCGCGCAGGTGCGCTCCCGCCCGGCGGCGAGGGGGGACCGCGCGCATGTCGAGCGCCGCCCGCACCGGCGCGGAGACCAGGTTGGTCTCCTAGGAGCCGAGCTGGCCGCTCAGGTTGGAGCCCCAGCACACGACGCTGCCGTCGTCGAGCAGCGCGCAGCTGTGGCGCCTGCCGGTGACGACGGCCCTCGCACCGGCAACGCTCTCGACGAGGGTGACGCCGACGACCTCGACGACCTCGTCGGCGCTGTCGAAGATGGGCCCGCCGCCGCTCTGGCCGTTGAGGTTCCACCCCCAGCACGCCACCTGTCCCGTGCCGCAGCTGTGGCGGCCGCCCGCCGCCCGCTGCAACGTCGGTCGCGCCGCGCACCCCCTCGTTGCGGGCGGCTCCGGCGGCACCGTCTCCCCAGCACCACACGTCGCCCTGCGCGTCGAGGGCGCACGCCGTGCGCCTCGCCGGCGGCGACGCGCGTCACGCCGCCCAGCGGGAACCCACCCAGGTTGAGAACGAACGCGGACTCGCTCCTCACAGTGCTCTCGGGATCGGAGCCGAGCAGGTGGCTCGGGTTGTCACCCCAGCAGACCACGGTGACGGCGGCGCGCACGGCGCACGTGAACCCGAGCGACGGGTCGTCCGCCTCCACGAGCCCGCCGGCCGCGAGCTCAACCACGTCCTCCAGGACCCGGCACGCCGCGCGGTGGCACCGGACAACGCCCTCTTCCACGGCGTCCACGCCCCCGGAAGTGCCTGCGCAGCTCGCCGGCACGACGGCGAGGGAGCCGCCCACGTCATCCCCCCAGCACATACCCCCCGGGTCGAACAGCGCGCACGTGTGCCGCGGACCAGCGGTGACACGCACGGGCTCCGCGGCGAGCGAGACCCACCTTGGGGAGGTACTCAGCGAGCCGATGGAAACACCGCCAAGCTGGCCTGCGTCGTTGTCGCCCCAGCACGCAGTATTACCGTTCCTGAGAATCGCGCAGGTATGGTAGGCACCGGCGACGACCTGCGCCGCGGGTTCGAGCGCCCTCATGCGCACCGGCGTGAAGTGGTAGTCCTCCGAGCAGCCGCCGGCGAGGGGCGCCGTGATGAGCAGCGAGGCGGCCGCCCCTCGTCGGGAGATGAGACATCTTCGTCCGATCATCATTCGCCTCGCGCCCGTGCCTGGGTGCATCTTACCGTGTTCCCGCGGCTTTTATCGCGCGCTCTGGCTCGGCCACGCCAGCCGACGATCCGATCCGGTGCACGACAACCGGGTAAAAACGCCCGTTCCAACAGCACCTGACACGGATTGAGCAGGCAAACGACCCTACCCAAGCGACCCGGGTTGCATCACGCCCCGCCCCAAAACGACAAACGACTGACCTACGTTGCATCGCGACCAGGTTGCGTTGCGGCCGCGGCCGGGGGTACGGCCGCGGCTACCGGCCCCGGAATGACTATCCCATGGGTTCGCCTTCCGATAGGAAATCATCCCGCTCGGCCAATCATAGCGTACAGCTCGCTGCCTCTGACGCCGCTTCCTGCGCGTTCGGCACCGCCTGCAGCCGTACGAAAGGGTATACCGCCGCACGCCGCTTCGGCCGTCCGCACCGCCGGCCCCAGACGGACGCGCCCCACGAAAAGGCGCTGATGCCCTTGCCCGTCCCGCCCGCCTCCCAGCCGCGCCGCTGCTAAGGCTCTACACCGTGAGCACAACGTCGGCCACGCTGGCGCCGTGAAGCGTGCGCATCCACCACGTCCCCGCGGGGAATACAGCGCTGCGCACGCCGGCACGCCATCGCTCGAGTGCCGCACGGTACGACGCTCGAAACGCACGCACAGCGGCACCTGCGATTCGCCACGCGTCCCCCTGATTGCGACCAACCGCAAACGTCGGATTGCCGTCGCGCAGCGGCTCGAAGCTCGTCACGCGCTCGTAAGGGGACACCCTGCTGGCTCTCTCGGCGCCCAAGAAGCGAAGTCCTCGCCGCTGCACCTCCGCGCGGGCCCGCGCTTCCTGTCGCTCGAGCTCGGCAGAGACGTCCTGGCGAAAGCCCTCCGCGCTTTCCTGCTCAATGGCCGGCGGCAGCGCGAGTGAGACCGTCACCTCCTCGGGCCACTGGGGGTTTTCCGGGTCGAGATACACCGAAGGCCGTGCCGCGCGCAGCACGCCGCGACCGAGCTCGTCTACATCCACCTTGGCGCCCGGCCACTCGCGAGCATGCTGCACCAAGCCAGCGGCGACGGGATTCGCCATGACATAAGCAATCTTCTCCACCACCGCCGCGCGCGTGAGCAGCCGCACCACGCTCGTGGCCTCGTGGTCCCACACGGGGCCTTCCCACCCGCGTAGCACCTTCGTGCCAAGCGCGACGATGCGATGGAAGAATTGCAAGAACCGCGGCAGGACGCCCCTCGAGTCGGTCACGACCAGGTGCAGATGCGTTGACATGGCGCAGAGCGCATGGACCTCGATGCCGTAACGGCGGGTCGACACCGCGAGGACGTAGACCAGGAGCCGGGTGATTGCCGCATCCGGGCGGAAGAGCAGGTGCCGGCGCAGGACGCGACGGGTGATGAGGTACGTGGCTCCGGCAGCGATCTCGCGGGGCTGGCTCATGACAGGTGCACCATGACAAGCTTTGTGCCACGGGTTTTCGTCAATCATTTCGCTGCTCGACCAAGCTTCGTGGGTGGCGGCCGCCTGGCGGTCCGCCACCTGAGCTGGAGCCGTCGCCTACTCCAGCCTGACCTGGGTTGCAGTTAGTCCGACCCAGGTCGGGACGCCAACCTGGTCGTGGTCGGGATGCCGCGAACCTGGCCGACCGCCAACCTGGGTCGGACCCGATGCCAACCTTCGGTCCGCCGGGTCCGCCGTGCCAACCTGGGTGGGGTCCGAACCTGGGAACCGCAACGCTCACACTGTAACTCACATTTTCTCTTGCGCATCTACGGCGCCCAGCCGTATGGCATCGTCGGGCCGCGAAGACGCTTCTGAACGGGGGGAGGATGAAAGCCACCTGGAACCTCGCCGCGCAAACGCCGGGGGGCTTCCTGCATGGCGTGAATCGTGAGGTGCGCCTCTGCGCACGCCGCGAGGAAGCGCCGCCGTCGGCACGATGGTTCACCGGAATTCCCCTGTCCGGGTGGGATTGGCCATCACGCAGCCAGAGCCCGCGCACTTGTGCGGCGCAACCGAGATATGCCACCTCTGCACGCCTGGGTGCGCCCGGCGGCGTTCGACCCCTACAGCGACGATGGGAGGTTGCCGTCAGTATACAAATCGCCCACGCACTTCGAGAGGTACGGGAGCGCTTGACCTTCGCCACAAGGGAGCGACGCCGCCCAGTAGCCGCCTCCCAGCGCGCTGGCCGTTGCGTATTTCCTCGCCGGGGTCCTCCTCGGCTGGCGCGGGCGCCGCAGAGCCGCCGCCGGCCTGCGCCGGCCCGGGCTGTGGACGGCCGCGTGAACCAGGTTGCGGCGCGACGACGAAGCCTCCGCGCGAAGGCTCCGCGTGAACCAGGTTGCGGCGCGGAGGCTCGTGATAGTCTCGCTTCGCGCTCACCAGCATCCGGGTAGAAGGCGCAAGGGGCGGATTGAACAGCGACGACAGAGGGCGCGGTGCCGAACGGGGTGGACCGTCCAGGGAACGACGCCGCGAGGATCCGTCGGCGCCGGACGACACGCTGGCACGCGCCGTGGCCGACGCGTCGATGGCCCTCTCGCGCGCCGGCGATGACGGTCCGCAGCAAGCGATCGTGGCGGCGGCGGCGCGCGTCCTCCACGCCGACATCGCCTGCCTCTACGATGTCGCGCAGGCGCCGCACCCGCTCGGGCTCGTCGCCTGCACAGGCGGCAGCGCGGACTCGCTGGACCCCCTCCGGCGCCTGCCGCTCGACGCCCCGAGCCTCGCCGGCGCCGCCGCCCGCACGGGCATCGTGCAGGTCGCGCCCGAGGACGAGAGCGCCGACGCGCTCCTGGACGCCGGCCATCTGCGCCGACGCTGCGGCTGTACCCACGCGTTCGCGATCCCCATCGCCTTCGCCGGCACCCTGCGCGCGGTGCTGCTCTGCGCCGCGGCGGAGCCCGCCCTCCCGCAGGCCGAGCTGCTCGAGATCGCGGGCGCCTTATCGAGCCTCTTCGGGATGGCGCTCACCGCCGCCGAGCTGCACGCCCAGCGCGCACGGATCGAGCAGCTCGAGCGGGAGAACCACGAGCTCGAGCGCTCGCGCGAGCAGCTCCACGCGACGATCGCGGAAGCCAGGCAGACGGAGGCAGCGCTCCGGCTGAGCGAGGACAGCCTCGCCCGCGCGCAGAGGTTGGCGAAGCTGGGCAACTGGGACTGGCACATTCCAAGCAACGAGCTGCTCTGGTCCGACGAGTGTTATCGAATGCTGGGCGTGTCCCGCGACGCCGGCGCGATCACCTACGAGCGGTTCATCGACCGCATCCACCCGGAGGACCGAGAGGGTGTGATACGCTCCGTCGACCTCGCGCTCCAGGGCACCCTGCCCTATTGTGTCGATTACCGGATCGTCCGCCCGAACGGCGAAGAGCGCTTCCTCCACACCGAGGCGGACGTGCTCCGCGCCGAGGACGGCTCTCCGCTGCGGATGATCGGCACGGCCCTCGACGTCACCGAGCAGCGGCGCGCCGATCGAGCCTTGCGGCTGAGCGAGGAGCGCCTGCGGATGATCGCGGAGCACGCGAGCGACGTCATCTTCCATATACGGCTCGGCCCGGAAGGGGGCTACGAGTACATCAACCCCGCCGTCCTCGATCACACCGGCTATCCGCCCGAGGCCTGGTACGAGGACCCTGAGCTGTTCGTCACCCTGATCCATCCCGAGGACGTCGGGCGCTATCATGCGTTCGTCGAGCACATGGCCGCGTCCGGCGGCCGGCTCACCTTCCGGATCATCGACAGGAGCCGCCGGACCCGCTGGGTCTCGACCCACATCACGATCCAGCGCGACGAGCACGGAAACCCGATCGCCGGGATCGGCATCTCGCGCGACGTCACCTCGGAGAAGCTCGCTGACGAGGAGCGCGAGCAGCTCCTCGGACAGCTCGCGGCCGAGCGGCGCTGGCTCCACGCGGTCATCGAGCGCTCGCCGGTCGGCATCCTCCTCCTCGACCGGGCCGGCGCGCAGATCGCCCGGAATCGCCGCGCCCAGGAGCTCGCCGGGACAGACTCGCCGCCCGGGCTGCCGGGCGCATGGTGGCTGTGCCTGCCCGACGGGCAGCCCCTCACGGACGAGGAGCAGCCGTCGGCGGGCGCGCTGCGTGGCGAGGTCACGAGCTCGAGGGAGCTGTCGCTCCGACGCGCCGACGGCACCATGCTGGCGGTGCTCGCGAGCGCTGGCCCCATCGTCGACGGGAACGGCAAGCTGCTCGGCGCGGTCGTCGTGTTCGACGACATCACCCGGCTCAAGGAGCTCGAGCGGCTCAAGGAAGAGTGGACGTCGGTCGTCGCGCACGACCTGAAGCAGCCCGTGACGACGATCATCGGCTATGCGACCCAGCTCGAACGGAAGCCCCAGGTCGCGACCGCGGTGAAGACGAGGGCGGGACACATCCTGGCGAGCGCCAAGCGGCTCGGGCGGATGGTCTCCGATCTCACGGACATCTCCCAGATCGAGTCGCGTCGACTCGCGATCGAGCGCGCTCCCCTCGACCTGCGCGCCCTCGTGGAGGCGGTCGTTGAGCGGATGGAGAGCGAGACCGAGGGGCGCGCCGTCGACGTCGAGAGCCGCGGCGAGATCCCGATCGTGCGCGCGGACGCCGGGCGCGTCGAGCAGGTGCTCAGCAACCTCATCTCCAATGCCGTGAAATACGGTGATCCAGAGACCCCGATACAGGTGGCGCTGGAGCGGCGCGACGACGCGGTTCAGATCTCCATCCGGAACAGCGGCCGTGGGATCCCGGCCGAGGATCTCCCGCTCCTGTTCGAGCGCTTCTTCCGGGGAAAGGCGAAGGAGGAGCGCGTGGTCGGCCTCGGCCTCGGCCTGTACATCGCGAAGCGGCTCGTCGAGGCCCACGACGGCAGCATCTGGGTCGAGAGCCCCGAGGGGGGTCACACGACGTTCCATTTCACGCTTCCGGTGGCGGCGGCGCCGCGCCGGGATGCGATGTGATCACGAGCCGCCCTGGCCTGCTGTGCCCGGTCAGCGCGCACCCGCGACCGAAGCGGGGATCCACAGCGGTGGCTCGGGCACGCCCCTCCCCGCTCCGGCCGGCACAGCATGGCTTCGCCCGGTGATGCGCTCGAACTCCACGACGTCATGAGAGCACACGAGCCTTACCTCGTGGCCGCGCTCCTCGCGCAGCGCGCGCAGCCGTCGCTGGTTCTCGAGCCGCGCGCCGCGGTCCTTCTCCATCATGAACTGATAGAGACGCAGACCCGGCGTGCACGCCGGCCGAACCGGGTCCATCTCTCGGTGATAGAAGTAGGCGTCGCCGGCGAGGAGCAGCCAGCCGCCGTCGCTCCGGACAGCCACGCCAGCGTGGCCCAGCGTGTGACCGATGAGCGGGACGAAGAGCACCTCGTCCTTCAAACCACCCACCGGCCGCGCGCCCTCGAAGCCAAACCAGCGCTCGCCGCCGCCCGAGGGGTAGGCGATCCAGTTCGGCTGCGTCGACCACTGAGCCGGCCGGTAGCGCATCCGGTCGAGGAGCGTCCGCCGAGCGATCGCGGCGTCACGCTCGTCGGCCAGCAGATGGACCTGCGCTCCAGGAAAATCGTCGAGGCCTCCGGCGTGGTCGAAATCGAGGTGGGTGAGCACG
Organism: Sorangium sp. So ce124; assembly: GCF_051525235.1. Lineage (NCBI taxonomy): Bacteria > Pseudomonadati > Myxococcota > Polyangiales > Polyangiaceae > Sorangium > Sorangium sp. So ce124. The sequence continues at coordinate 257,744 of NZ_CP150312.1, read as the reverse complement.
ATATGGCGGACCTCCTCGGGTCGAAGGCCCAGGCGCTCGATCTGCCGGCGCGCGGTCATCTCGGCGCGAAACTCCGGTCGCAGGAGGAAGAGGAAGAACCGGCTGAGCCGCTTCCTCGCCATCGAGACGTCCAGCAGCCCAAGCCCGGTGTCCACGAGGACCAGGCCGCTGTCCGTCTCGAGGAGCAAGCAATGGCACGTCAGCCTCCCGCGGAGCCCCAGGGTCCGCCCGTCCATCAGCGCGCCGCCGACCGGGCAAGTCGAGATGCAGTTGAGATGATGGATTCGCACGGACGCATCCCCCTTCGCGGCTACCCTGCTCCCGCGACGACCGCTCGACGAGCCGGCGCCGACGCGGGCCCACGGCGCGGTGTGCGCTCGAACTGCTCATCGCGACCCGCTCGCCGGAGATCCCACGACCAGAGCCTGGGCTCACCGGAGCGCATGAGGCACCGTGGTTACAGTGGTTGCACGGGGTATGCCGAGCTCCTCGAGGAGGTCGATCGCACTGCGCGCCCGGGCCCACGCCACGAGATCCCAGCTCCGGGGCGCGGCGCGGGAGCACCCCGGTTCAGGCCGCCCTGAACGGGAGGCGCCCTGGATGGGCGGCCTTGACTTTCGTACCCCGCCTGGACACTTCCTGACCCCGAGCGCCCCATGTCCTTCGCCCGCGCCACCGCGCGCCACCCCGAGTTCCGCCGCGGCGCGCGCGACATGCTGCACGTGTCGCCCGGCATCGCCGCCTGGGGCCTTGTGACCGGCGTCGCGATGGTCAAGAGCGGGCTCACGGCGCCGCTCGCGGCGCTCATGTCGCTCGTGGTCTTCGCCGGCAGCGCGCAGCTCGCCACGATGCCGCTGCTCGCGTCCGGCGCGCCGCTCTGGGTCGTCTGGGCCACCGCCGCCTGCGTGAACCTGCGCTTCGTGATCTTCAGCGCGATGTGGCGGCCCTACTTCGCGCGGCTCCCCAGGTGGCGACGGTGCCTGTGCGGCTATTTCAGCGGCGACCTGAACTACGTGATCTTCAGGGAGCGCTTCCCCGCGATCGAGCCGGCGCCCGAGCAGGAGCCCTACTTCTGGGGCGGCGTTGCGATGAACTGGTCTGCATGGCAAGGCGCATCGCTGAGCGGCATCGCGCTGGCCAACGTGATCCCGGTCGAATGGGGCCTGGGCTTCGCCGGCGTGCTCGCGCTGCTGGGCATCACCTGCTCGCTGCTCCAGGACAGGGCCACCTGGCTGGCCGCCGGCACCGCCGCCAGCGCCGCGGTGGCCGCCTACGCGCTGCCGCTGAAGCTCAACATCCTCGTCGCGATCGCCGCCGCGGTCGCGGTGGGCCTGGGCCTCGAGGCGGCCGAGGAGGCGCAACGACGCGCGCGCAAGGTGACCGAAGAGGCCGGACGATGAGCGCCTGGGAGACCCTCGTGGCCATCGTCGGCCTCTCGCTGATCACCGCGTTCACCCGCGCCTTCTTCCTGTACCCCGACCGGGATCTGCCGATGCCAGGTTGGCTCAGGCGCGGGCTGCGCTACGCGCCGCTGGCAGCCCTGGCGGCCGTGATCGTGCCCGAGGTAGTGATGACCCAGGGACACCTCATCGCGACCTTCCAGGACGCGCGGCTGCCCGCGAGCATCGCGGCCAGCGCCTATTACTTTTCCCGCCGCGGCATCCTCGGAACCATCGTGATCGGGATGGCTGTGTTCTTGCCGCTGCGCATCGGGCTGGGCTGGTAGTGCGCGGGCGCGCAGGTTCTCCTGAGGCGCCAAGGCTGGTACGCTGGGCGACATGTCGGATGAGAGTGCCCGCCGTCCGCACCAGCCCACAAAGGCATCCGCTCGCGGGAGCGACTCGACCGGGGCCAGGAGCGTTGGCCCGGGGGATGTCGTCGGCCAGCACTTTCGGATCGACGAGCTCCTGAAGAAGGGAGGCATGGGGCGGGTCTACCGGGCAACCGATCTTCGCCTCGGCGAGCCGGTCGCGCTCAAGCTGATGGATCCGGCGATCGTCGGCACGGAGAGGGCGCGCGCCCGCTTCTTCCGCGAGGCGCAGACAGCGGCGAGGCTGCGGAGCAAGAACGTCGTGCAGCTCCTCGACTTCAACGTCGATGCAGCCACGCAGGTGCCCTACATCGCCATGGAGCTCCTTCGCGGCGAGGACCTGGCCCAGCGGATCGCCCGCGGGCCGCTCTCCTATGAAGAGACGACGGCGATCCTCGGCGATGTCTGCAGCGCTATCGCCAAGGCCCACCGCATGGAGATCATCCATCGCGACATCAAGCCGGCCAACGTCTTCCTCGTCGAGGACGACGATGGCCCTCTCTGCAAGGTCCTCGACTTCGGGATCGTCAAGCTGGGTGACCTCGGGCTCGACCCCCAAGGCTCCCCGCAGACGGACGCCGGCGCCACCCTGGGCACGGTGAGCTACATGAGCCCGGAGCAGATCGCCGACGCCCGTGGGGTCGACCTCCGCGCGGACCTGTGGTCGATCGGCGTGATCGCCTACGAGTGCATGACCGGGCAACGGCCCTTCCGCGGCGAGTCGCTCTTCGAGCTCGTCCACAAGATCTGCTTCGATGTCCCGGTGCCGCCGTCGCGGCTGGTGGACGTCCCGAGCGGCTTTGACGCCTGGTTCGCCCGCGCGACCCACCGCGACCTCGACCGCCGGTTCACCTCCGCCCGCGAGCTCCTCGAGGCGCTCCGGGCGCTCGCCGGGCGCCCGCCGGATCCGCCCCCGCCCCGGCCCTCCGGCGGGCCGCCCGAGCCCCCCGTCAACCAGAGCTGGGCCTCGGACGCCAACCAGATCGACATCGGCGCCCTCAAGGACCTGACCTTCAAGAACGCCGTGGTCCGCGAGTTCCTCGACAGCGCCAACAAGCACTTTGTCTCGGGGAGCAAGGGGCTCGGCAAGACCCTCCTCCTCACGTACAAGCGCTCGGTCCTCAGCGAGATCTACCTGGCGGCGACCGGCCGCGAGCGGCGCCACGCCGCCGTGCAGTTCATCCCGGAGGGGCGGCCGTACCTCGATCTGATGGGCGATCTGCCCAGCGTCGATCAGACCCGGACCCACCTCATGTCGGGTCTCCACGAGTGCAAGCGGCTCTGGAGCTTCAGCTTCCGCATGTCGATCGTCTCCTACCAGTCCGCGGCCGCCGGCGCCGCCGATCCCGCGGATCTGGCGCCGCTCCCCCGGAGCCTGCGCGGGCTCCTGGAGGGCCGGCCGGTCGAGCCGACCATGGTGCTGAAGGAGCTGCTCTCGCTGACCGTTCGCCAGATCAACCAGGTGGTCGACGCGATGGAGCGCCCGCTCGAGCGGCGGCTCCGCTCGCTCCACAGCGGCGTCTTCATCTTCATCGACAAGCTCGATCAGGCGCTCCGGCGGCTCCCGCGGGCCGCGTGGATCCACATGCAAGCGGGGATGATCGAGGCCGCGTGGGATCTGATGAACGCCAACCGGCACGTCAAGATCTTCGCCACCATCCGCGAGGAGGCGTTCTCCGCCTACGAGTCCGACATCAAGACCAACCTCTACGGGGCGACGTCGACGCTCCGCTACGCCAAGCACGAGCTCTTCGAGCTGCTCGAGAAGCTCACATATTATTACGAGCGGCTGCCGCTCCGCGAGTTCATCCACCTCGACGTGGTGAGCGCGGGGCGCTCGGCCCGCGGCGAGTCGACCTTCGACTTCCTCCACCGCCACACCCTCGGGCGGCCGCGCGACCTCGTGATCCTCGCCTCGGAGATCTCGCGCAACCGAACGGCCCTCGACGAGCGGACCTTCACGCAGATCGTGCAGAGCACCAGCGCCGGTCTGCTCGTGGCCAACATCTTCGACGAGATGCGGGTCTTCCTCGAGGTGCTCTGTCACCGCGACAAGCGGGCTCGCTTCCTCGGCCTCCTCCCCTGCGACGTCCTCACCCACGACGAGGTGATCGAGGTCTGGTGCAAGTTTCATGAGGTCGATCGCGCGTACTACGACGCCCACGGCCGGGACGCCGACGACGTCTACCACCCGTTCCGCGAGCTCTTCGAGTGCGGCCTCCTCGGGGTGCTCGGCGCCGATCCGAGGACCGAGCGCCAGGTCCAGCGCTTTCGCCAGCCGCACGACGCCGTGGTCGGCTCGCGCCACGAGCTGCCACGCTCGCGGTATTACCTGATCCACCCTTCCCTGCGCGCGTTGATCGAGCCGCTCCCCGGCGGCGGCAGGTTCCACGCGATCCGCCATGTCGTCATCGGCCACGGAGAGCCCTGGCCGCGCCACTGGGACCTCGTTGTCGACGTCCAGCGCGAGCTCTTCCGGCGCCCGGACGCGGACGAGGAGATCGCCGGGGCGGTGTTCTCCCTCCTCGACCGCCTCTCGACAGAGGTCGCCGACGGCGAGGGCCCTGACGCCGCGCGGCGGGCGATCGCCGCCTCCCCCACCTTCGCCCGCCTCAGCGCGCACCTCGAGCGGATCCACTGGGACGATCTCCACCTCACGCTCCTCGAGCTCTTCCCCGACGAGCGGCGGGAGGAAACGGAGCCGACCGACCGGGTGGAGGTGGCGATGCTGCTCATCGACATCGTCCGGTCGACCCACATGATCCGCAGCATCGGCGACACCGGCTTCGTCGACCACCTTCACCGGCTCCGCGGCTCCCTCCGAGGGGCGACGAATCCGCGCCTGCTGAAGGGGACAGGCGATGGGTACCTCGCGGTCTATCCCACGGTGGCCCGCGCCGTCGACGCGGCCCGCATGCTCCGTCGCACCATCGACGACCCTGCCCAGCTGCGCCTCGTCGTCCACTGGGGCTGGGTGCGGATGAGCGATCACGACGTCATCGGCAGGGAGGTCCACCGGCTCTTCCGGATCGAGGCGGTCACCGAGGAAGATCGCACGGACGAGCCGAGCTCCGGGATCGGCCTGCCGCGCCCCGGCCGCGTGACGCTCTCGCGCTCCGCGGCCGCCGCGCTCCCCGACCCGTCGCGCGCGGACTTCCGCCGAGCGGGCGCGTTCCGGCTCAAGGGGTTCGACGATCCCGAGTCGATCTGGGTGGAGATCGACGAGGTCGACGCCTGCCCGTGAGATCGCTCGCGGTGAGCCGAAGGGCCCACCGGCGCGCCGCGTCCTCCGCCCGCAAGCGCTCGGCCGGAGGCGCGCGCCAGTGTGGTAGTCTGCCGGCGACATGACCGAGCTACTTGGCCTCGTTTTCTCCCCGTGGACCGAGAAGGCCCGCTGGGCCCTCGACGTCCGGCGCGTCCCCTACACCTTCCGCCACTACCAGCCGCTCGTCGGTGAGCCCGCGCTCCGGGTGAAGCTCCGCCGGCTCACAGGCCGTGTCTCGGTGCCTGTGCTCACCACCGACGACGGGCGCGTGCTCGGGGACTCGGCCGACATCGCGCGCTGGGCGGACGGGCGCGGCGCGGGACCGACCCTGTTCCCTGTCGAGCACGAGGCCGACATCGCGCGGCTCATCGATCTATCGGAGCGCGGCCTCGCCGCCGGGCGCGCCCGCGCGCTGAGGCGCATGCTGGCCGACGACGAGGCGCTCGCCGAGATGGCGCCGAGGCCGATCCGCCGCGCACTCCGCCCCCTCGCCTCGCGGCTGGGAGCGCTGGGGGTCGCCCGCACCCTCCGCAAGTACGAAGGCGACAAAGCCGACGGCGAGGCGCACAGGCAAACGCAGGTCGCCGTGCTGGAGGAGATCCGCGAGACGCTCGCGCGGGCGGCGCCGTCCGGAGACGCGCCGCGGACGCTCCTCGGCCGCTTCACATTCGCGGATATCGCGATGAGCCAGGTCCTCGTGAACGTCGCGCCGCCCGCCCAGCTGAAGCTCGGCGCCGCCAGCCGCCGGTGCTTCTCCGACCCCGACCTGCGCGATCGCTACGACGACCTGATCGCGTGGCGCGACCAGCTCTACAGCGCCTTCCGCGCGAGCTGACCGGCCGCGTCGGGCGAGCGCGGCATCTCGAGCGCCGTGAAGTCCGGGGAAACCAGCATGGCAATCTGCTTCATCAAGGGGCTCTCTCCTTCAGCGTCGAGTGAGGCTGACCGGGAGCGCGGTCGCCCAGCGCGCTCCCTCCGACCGTTGGCAGGCTCGTCCGCAGCGCTGGGCCTCGCGTCGCGCCAGAGGCTCGATCGTGGACGCCGGATCTGATAGCGGTGGAATTTACCATGAAACAAGCGTGGCAAACGGACGAGCTGGGCCGCTTTTTCGAGATGTCCGTGGATCTGATCGGCACCGCCGGTTTTGACGGGCATTTCAAGCGGGTTGGCCAGGCGTGGGAGCGCACGCTCGGGTTCTCGCGCGAAGAGCTCTTGTCGACGCCGTTCATCGACTTCGTGCACCCCGACGATCGAGAGCGCACGCTGGCCGAGTCGGCGCAGGTGTTCGGCGGCAGCGGCAGCGTGACGTTCACGAACCGCTACCGGTGTCGCGACGGCTCTTACCGATGGATCGAGTGGAACTCGTCGGTTCACCCGGAGGAGGAGCTCGTCTATTTCGTCGCTCGTGATATCACCGATCGCAAGCGCGCGGAGGAGTCGCTGATCGAGGCCGAGTCCCGGTTCCGGGCGGCGGTCGAAGGGAGCCTGGACGCCTTCTTCGTGCTCCGGAGCGCGCTCGACGAGGCCGGGACACTCGTGGATTTCGTGATCACCGACGCCAACCAGAGGGCCCTCGCGGGGATGTCGATGCCCCGCGAGGAGATCGTCGGCAAGCGGCTCAGCGAGCTCTCGCCCGCCGCGCGCCAGCAGCTGGACAAGTACGCGCGCGTCGCTCGGACCGGCGAGCGGCTCCTCGAGGAGGAGCTGAGCGACAGTCCATCGCACAAGGATCGGTGGTTCCAGCATCAGGTCATCCCGCTGAGCGACGGTGTCGCGATCACGATCAGGGACATCACGCCCTTCAAGCAGCTGGAGGCCGAGCTCAGGGAGGCGCTCCAGCGCCGGGCGATCCACGCGGAGGAGCTCGAGGAGAAGAACCGCCTGCTCGCGGCGGAGAACGCCGAGCGCGAGCGCGCCGAGGCGCTGATGCGACAGCAGCAGGAGACGATGCGCGCCATGTCCACGCCCATCATCCAGGCGTGGGAAGGGGTCCTCGTGCTGCCGATCATCGGGACCGTGGAGACCGGGCGGGCGAACGACATCATGGAGCGGCTGCTCACCGAGATCGTGCGGACGAGCGCGCGCTTCGCCATCCTCGACCTGACCGGCGTGAGCGCGGTGGACGCCGCGACCGTGGCTCACCTCCTCGCCGTGGTGCGCGCGGCGAACCTCCTCGGCAGCAGCTGCCTCGTCTCCGGGATCTCGCCCGAGATCGCGCGGACGATGACGGAGCTCGGCGCGGCGGATGGCGGGTTCAAGACCTTCAGCGTGCTCCAGAGCGCCTTGCGTTACGCGCTCTCCCACTGCGGCGCCAAGGGCCCGCGGTGAGCCGACCGGGCGCGCGCATCGACGCGCGCTTGAGCTGATGAGCTGACGGGACGTGGCGGGGAGCGCCTCTGCGCCGCTCGACGGCTGTCGCGCCGCTCACCCGCGGCTGCGCGCCCGCTTGCCGTCCGCGGGCACGAGCCATCGATCGAGCTCGTCCGAGACGAGGTGAAAGTCGAACGCTTCGGAGTCGATCCCGAGCTGGGTCATGGCGCCGATGATGAACGACGTGACCACGCGGGCCGCGGAGCGAGGATCCAGATCGGAGCGCAGCTGTCCGCCGCGCACGCCTTGCCGCACGAGGTGCTCGACAGCGAGGTTCCACTCCTTGTGGACGGCGCGGAGCGCCGCCTGCGCCGCCGGGTCGCGCTGCGCGCGCACGGAGAGCTCTTGCAGCACGGCCGCGAGGTGCGGATTGTCCTGGAAGGTGCGCCATGCGCTCTCGAGGTGCGCTCTCAGGATCGCGCGCGCGTCCGCCGGGCCCGCGGCGCCCTGGCCTGCCGGGCGGCGCTGCGCCTCCACGAATTTGTCCGTCACGTGCGTGACGATGGCCGCGAGGAGCTCGTCCTTCGTCCCGAAATAGTAGTGCAGCGTCGAGATATTGACCCCTGCGCCCGCCGCGATGTCGCGCGTCCGCAGCCCCTCGAGGCCCTTCTCGGCGATGAGCGTATACGCCGCCTCGAGCAGGTCGCGCCGCCGCGCTGCACCGAGCTCCGTGGACGAGGTCTTGCCGCCCGCGGCGGCGCTTCTCATCTTCGCCAAGCCCGCGCAAAGCTACAGATTTCCTCCGGTCCCAGCAAGCGCCCGCGGCGCGCGCCTTGACCGTCCGGCCGCCGTCGCGTATTGTCAATCAACTGATTGATTGACTCCCATCGCATGGAGGAAATGCATGATGTCCTTGGAGCTCACCGCCGCGCCGCTCGCCGCCCGGGTCCAGCGAAAGGCGATAGGCGTGGGGATGCGTCTGTTCTTCGCCTGGTCGCACCTTGCGTATCGCCTGCTTCCGCCGTGGGGCGGCAAGCTGCGCGCTGTCGATCACCTCACCGTGCCGTGCTCGGATCTCCGGGTGGCGGAGCGGTTCTATGTCGGGCTGCTCGGCGCGCGCCTGATGATGCGCGTCGACGTCCCGTTCCTCGAGCGGATGGGGCGGCCTGCGGACGAGATCGCGCGGGGGGTCCACCTCTCCGTGGTATTCGCTGGGGGGCCGCGGCTCGACCTCTTCGAGTCGCCGATCGGGCAGCCGCCCCGCAAGGCGGATCATCCGCACTGCGCGCTCTGGGTCGCGCCCGGGAAGCTGCTTGCGTGGAAGGAGCGCTTGAACGCGGCTTCGGTGCCGACGTACGGCCCCACGCGGCTCGGACCGCCGGGCCAGGCGTCGCTCTATTTCAACGATCCATTCGGCAACCGCCTCGAGCTCGTCACGCTCGGCTTCACCGGGGAGATACCGGTCGGGGCGCCCGACCTCTCCGCGCTGGACTACACCTGGGCTGGTCCGTGAGCCGCCAGCGGACTGCAAGCCGATTACAAGCGGATGACGCCGCGCGGTCGATGCCTGGCGTGATTTCCGGGTAGCGTCTCCTCCCGCGGTTGCCCGGGAGGAAAGTGGGCACTATGGGAGCGTACCCGAACGGCGCTGTCCGGTCGGGCCGTGCCCGGCGGGAACGATCTGCCCGTGACCGGGCCCATCGCCACGAAAGGAACGCTCCGATGCCTGTTGACGTGAAGTACACGACGCAAGCCACGGCCCATGGCGGCCGCGATGGCCACGCTGCCACTGCCGACGGTGCTCTCAAGGTCAAGCTCTCGACGCCGAAGGAGCTCGGCGGCGCCGGCGGCGAGGGGAACAACCCGGAGCAGCTGTTCGCGGCGGGTTACGCGGCTTGCTTCCTGGGCGCCCTCAAGTTCGTGGCCGCTCAGGAGAAGGCCCGGATCCCGGCCGAGGCCACCGTGACGGCGAGCGTCGGCATCGGCCCGCGCTCCGAGGGCGGGTTTGGCCTCGACATCGGCCTTCGGATCGCGCTGCCGGGCCTGGAGCGGTCGCAAGCCGAGCAGCTGGTCGAGAAGGCGCACCAGGTTTGCCCCTACTCGAACGCCACCCGCAACAACGTCCCCGTCCGTCTAGAGGTCGCCTGACCGTCTGACGCCGCGTGCCCCCTCCACGGGGGCCGGCCCCTCCTGGATGAGCTCCCGGTGGAGCGCCGCAAACGCGCCTCCCCGCGCGAGCAGCTCGGCGTGCGTCCCCTGCTCGACGACCCGCCCGTGGTCGAGCACGACGACGCGATCGGCATGCCGGATCGTGCTCAGCCGGTGGGCCACCACGAAGCTCGTTCGCCCTCTCAAGAGCCTCCCGAGCGCCGCCTGCAGCCGGGCCTCGGTGAGCGCGTCCACGGCGCTCGTCGCCTCGTCGAGCAGCACGATGCGCGGATTGGCGACCATGGCGCGCAGGAAGCACACGATCTGCCGCTGCCCGAGCGACAGCGCCGTCCCGCGCTCGCCGACCTCGGTGCGCAGGCCGTCCGGCAGCGCGTCGAGCATGTCGAGCACGTCGAGGCCCCGCGCCGCGTCGCGGATCTCGGCGTCCGTCGCGGCGGGGTTGCCGAGGCGCACGTTGTCGAGCACCGTCCCGCTGAAGAGGAAGTTGCTCTGCAGCACCAGCCCGAGCTGCGCCCGCAGCGAGGCGGACGAGGTCGCCGCGAGATCGTGGCCGTCGACGGTGACCGACCCCGCCGTCGGCAGGTAGAGCTTCGCGAGCAGGTTCAGGATCGACGTCTTGCCGCTGCCCGTGTGCCCGACCAGCGCGATCATCTGCCCCGGCTCGGCGACGAGATCGACGCCGTGGAGCACCGGCTTGCCCGGATCGTAGGCGAAGTGGACCCCCTCGAACACGACCCGGCCGCGCACCGGGGGCAGCGCCGGGAGGCCGCGCTCGTCGGGCCAGTCGGGCGCCGTGTCGAGCACGCGGAAGAGCCGTTCGGCCCCCGCCATCGCCGTGAGGGCCTGGTTGTACTGGTTGCCCAGGACGGGGATCGGGTTGAACAGGAGGTTCGCGAGGAAGAAGAACTCCACGAGCACGCGCAGCTCGATCGCGCCGTGGAGGGCCTGATAGCCGCCGACGACCACGAGGACGGCCAGGAACAGCTGCCCGTTGAACTCGAGGAGCGGAAGGAACGCCGCCGAGTGGCGCGCCGCATCCATGTTGTAGCGGGAGTGATCGAAGATCAGCGCGCGGAACAGCCCGCCGTTGATGTCCTGCCGCACGAAGCCCTGCGTCACGCGCACCCCCGTGACCGACTCGGCGAGCGTCGCGGTCACGCGGGTGAAGCTCTCCTGCGCGCGCTGGTGGGCTGCCCCGAGGCGCTTGTGGAAATAGACGATCAGCCCCCAGAAGACGGGGACCATCGCGACCACCACGAGGAAGAGCTGCCAGTGCGCGTGGGCCATCAGCGCCATCGCGACCGCCATGGTGCCGAGGTTCACCGTGCTCACGAACACGACGTCCTGCACCGCCACCCGGATCGCGTCGATGTCGGACGTCATGCGGCCGATGAGGCGCCCCACCTTCGTCTTCACGAAGAAGCGCATCGGCATGCGCAGGAGGTGGCTCTCCAGCCGATCGCGCATGTCGAACACCACCGCCTCGCCGAGCTCGAGCGCGAGCCGCGCGCGGTAGTGGAAGACGATCTCGGTGAAGAGGACGAGCGCCGCAAAGCCGAGGACGGCGAGCAGCGTCGCGCGCGCGTCGCGCCGGGCCACGGGGCCGCTGATGATGGCGCCGACCGCCCACGTCAGGATCGGGAGCTGGATCGATCTCACCACCACGAGGGCGAAGAGCGCGTTCCGCTTGCGCGCGTACGGGCGGGTGAAGGCGAACACCCGCCGCACGAGCCCGAGATCGAGCGTGCGGTGGTGCTGGTCCCGCTCGTCGTCGAGCGCCACGCGCGTGAGGCCGAGGCGCACGTCGATCGGCGCAGCCTCGGCCGCGGAGCGGGCCGCCCCCGACGTCGTCGCGGGGCGGCTCGGCGCGTCGACTCCGCGGCTCACGCCGGGTCCTCGGCGGGGCGCGCGCCCGCGGCGGCGCGGCGCGAGGGGGTGTCGTCCGCCCGCGCCCCGGAGGCGTGGGCGTCGTGCAGCGCGAGGGCGCTCGCGTAGTGGCCGCGCCGCCGGAGCAGCTCCTCGTGGGTCCCCCGCTCGGCGATGCGGCCCCGGTCGAGCACGATCACCTGGTGCGCGCGGCGGAGCAGGTGCGCCCTGTGCGTCGCCATGATCGTCGTCCGCCCCCGCGTCGCGCTGAGGATCGCATCGAGGATCTCGCGCTCGGTGCTCGCGTCCACCGCCGCGGTCGGGTCGTCGAGCAGGAGCAGCGGCGGGTCGAGCAGCACGGCGCGCGCGATGGCCAGCCGCTGCCGCTGGCCGCCCGAGAGGTTGGCCGCCGCCTCGCCGAGCTCGGTGTCGTAGCCCTCGGGCAGCTCCCGGATGAACTCGTCGGCGCAGGCGATGACGGCGGCGCGCTCGATCTGCTCGCGCGTCGCGTGCGGGGCGCCGAACGCGATGTTCGCCGCCACCGTGTTGCTGAAGAGGAAGTTGTCCTGAAAGACGACCCCCATGCGCCGGCGGATGTGGTCGAGGTCGTGGCGCCGGAGGTCGATGCCGTCGAGGAGGACGCGCCCCGACGTCGGATCGTAGAAGCGCGGGATCAGGCTGAGCAGCGTGCTCTTGCCCGCGCCGGTCGGGCCGATCACGGCGACGAACTGCCCCGGCGCGACGTCGAGGTGGACGTCGTGGAGGACGGGCCGCTCGGGATCGTACCCGAACGTGACGCGCTCGAACACGAGGCGCCCCTCCACCCGGGCAGGGCGCGCCGGCGCCTCGGGGCTCGTGATCTCGACGGGGGTGTCGAGCACCTCGAAGACGCGCTTCGCCCCGATGAGGCTCTGCTGCGCTGTGTTGACGATCGTCGCCATGCTCGCAATCTGCCCCGAGAACTGCTGCAGGATGCCGGCGAACACCACGAGCTGCCCGAGCGTCATCCGGTCGCGCGTGACGAGCAGCCCGCCCATGCCGAGCAGGATGACGAGGTTGATCTGCCCGAGCAGATCGATGGTCGGGCTGAGGACGCTGACCGTCCGGAAGGTCTCCTGCTGCTGCTCGCGCACCTCGCGGCTGCGCTCGTCGAAGCGGCGATGGGCCTCGCGCTCTCGCCCGAGCCCCTTGATGACCTGGATGCCCTGCAGCCCCTCCGTGAAGCTCAGGACCATGCGGTCCACGAGCTCCCGGTTGCGCAGGTAGGCGGGCTGCGCCCACCGGGCGAAGAGCGTGCTCGTGATCCAGAGGAGCGGCGTCGGGGCGAGGCACGCGAGCGTGAGGAGGGCGTGCGCGCGGAGCATGTACGCGACGTACACGCCGAGCGACAGGACCATGATGACGCTCGGGAGCAGCACCCCGTCCACGAAGGAGCGCACGAGCTGCACGTCGCCGGTGACGCGGTTGATGAGCGAGCCGCTCTTGTTGGCGTCGAAGAACCGGAAGCTCAGCCGCTGGAGCTTGTCGTACACCCGCGCCCGGAGATCCGGGACGATCTCCATGTGGACGAGGTGGCCCACCGAGAGCGCGTAACCGTAGTTGATCACCGCGCGCGCGGCCGCCATGGCGAGGATAGCAGCGCCGATCGAGAGGACCGCGCGCATGGGCTCACGCTCGGCGTCAACCAGCCGGCCGAGGCCGGCCGGCAGATCGGGGAGGCGGTTCGACGGATCGAGCCGATGGCGGAGGATATCGATGGCGAGCCCGGTCAGGCCGAGCCCGGCGAGCCCCAGCGAGAGCAGGACGATCTGGTAGCCGAGGACACGGAGGACGCGCCCCCGGTACGCCCAGCTCAGCCCGAGGAGCCGCAGCAGGAGAGAGCCGCCCTCGCGGGAGCGCCCTGTTTCAGGCGAAGCGAGGGAACCGACATCAGGACGTGAACCGGACAACATCAGCGCAGGGCACCTGGCATACCGGCCATGCCGGGGCCCGTAAGCTACCGATTTGTGCGGCGTTCGCCAGCGGCGGGGACACGAACCCCGGGGCGCGGCCCGCCTGTTGTCCGGACCGCTGGGCCAGCGCCCTGACAGGGCTCCTGGCGCTCCGCTAGTACATCAGGTTGCCCTTGCCGAGCTGGAAGTTGATGTTCGATCCGAACTGATCGCGCGCGTTCTGGACGCGCGAGATCGCGTTCGAGATCCGGCCCTGGCGCTGCGACCAGGTCGCCGCCGAGAGGCCCGCCGCGATCTCGGTCTTCGCCAGCTGGAGGCGATCCGTGGAGACGGGGTGCAGCGGCGTGCCGCCGGCGTCGAGGACCTCCAGCGCGTCGTCGATCTCGGCCTCGGCCAGCTCCATCAGGCGCCGCTGGACGTCGGCGCGCGTGTCGTGGAACTGCTGGACGAGCACCTGGGCGGCGTTCAGGCGCTGCTTCGCGATGTCGAGGTTGAACGCCGCGTTCAGCACGCGGAGGAACCGCCCGATCTTGTTGATGTCGGTGTCGGGGAACTGGATGGGGCTGCCGAACCGCGCCTCGAGCTCCAGGCCGGCCGGCGAGTCCTTGAAGAAGTTCGACAGGTAGAACGCCACCGCGCCCTCGATCTGGTTCCCGAAGGCGTTCGTGTGGAAGAACGGCGGCGTGTCCACGGCCTCGATGAGGGGCGGGGTGCTGAACGTGCCGTCGCCGAACCCGTTGAGAAAGCCGATGTCCAGGACATCGATGTTGGGCGAGGCCAGCCCGCTGCCGCCGAAGCCGCCGTCGAACGCGCCGATCGTGCCGGTCGCGGGGGCCTTCCGGGTGCCCGTGTCCAGGTTGCGGTTGCGCCCCGTGTCCAGGTGGTTCGCGCCCGCGTTCGCGTGGCACACGTTGCAGCGGCCCCGCGCCGGGTCGAGGAACGCCTGCCGCCCCTCGTTCGCCTCGGGATCGGCGAGGTTCACCTGCGTGAGGTTGAGCTCGTTCGTCCGGCCCAGGCTCATCTGGAAGGCGAGCGTCAGATCGAGCTCCTGCGCCGTCGGGAGCCGGAAGGCCACCCCCGGCACGCGGCCGAGATCCGTCGGGTAGTGCTGCGTGATCGCCCCGGTGAGGAACTCGCGCAGCGAGCCGGTGCCCGGGGCGCCGTCGCCCGACCAGCCCGTGCGATGGACCGGCGGGCTCCCTATCCCGTCCACCGGATCCGGCGTGATGCTCGTCGCCAGCGAGAGCGTGTGGGGGACCGCGCGCATCGAGAACTTGTTGTCGAGATCGTCGAAGCCATCGATGTTCTCGCGGATCAGGCCGAGCGTCTTCAGCTCGGGCGTCTCGAGATCGGTCAGATCCGGGTCCTGCTCGAAGACGAACAGCGGGTCGAGGGGGTTCTCCTCGAGCAGAGCGTCGATGAAGGGGATGTCAATCGTGAAGTTGTTTCCGACAGGATGGCACGTCCCGCAGGAGCGGCCGTTGCCCTCGAAGGTCTCGCGAAAGAAGATATCGGCGCCCGCGCAGATCTCCCTCGTGACGAGCCCGGCGATCACGCGAGGATCCTGGTCGCAAGCCGCGAGCCGCTGCTGAGCCGTGAGCGCGCTCGACGCGGCGCCGACGGTCTCCACCTCGCCCTCGCCCTCCGGCGCGGAGGGCGCGCACGAGGCGAGGAGGGAAACAGAGACGATGGGAGCGAGGATCAAGGAACTCAATCTCGGACTTGGCATGACGCGCTCTCTTCCTGTTACTGTTGTTCGACACCGATTCCGAACCACGGCGTTCATGGATGCGGCGCGCCGTCCGGCGGCAGCGCCGTGGAAACACAGGTGAAACCGACCTGGCGATACGCCGACGGCCGGCGGCCGACGAGGCGCCGGCGCTGCGGGCGAGATGGCCGATCCAGGCCATCCGCGCGGCGTTGGAGGCACGCCGGAGGCTCGAGGCCCGGTCCTCGCGCGCTCCATGCGACAAGCGCGCTCGGGCCGCTCCGCCTCGATACGACCCCCTACGGGGATCGCGCCACAGGCGATCTCAGGCGGCGATTACTTAGCGGACCGGACCAGACATGGCAACGTTCACAAACGTTCGCAGCACAAATCTGACTTCTTAACGAACCTTTACAAGCAGGATCACGAGACGACATTCTCCGGCTGATCGGCCTGCGGCATCGCCGGGTATCGCCATGACGGCGGGCGGAGCGGGCGCGAGGAGGAGCCGTGTGCCCGGCTCCGCGGGCGCTCGGGAGATCGAAGCGGACATGGGTGCGAAGACCGGCGGCATCCCCTCACCTCTCTCGGTGAGATCAGTGACCGTGCCGGTTCAATGGCCAACGTTTAGGTCGGCCGATGGCGCGCTTCCAACTCATTAGTAGCATGGGCCCCATGCATCCCGTGCATCTTGCTTCGATCGACCTGAACCTGCTCGTCGTCCTCGACGCCCTGCTGGCGGAGGGGAGCGTCACGCGCGCGGCGGCGCGCGTCGGGCTGAGCCAGTCGGCGATGAGCCACGCCCTCGGTCGCCTCCGCGTGTTGATCGACGATCCCGTCCTGGTGCGCACGCCGCGGGGGATGATCCCGACGCCGCGCGCGCAGGAGCTCATCGGCCCCATCCGCGAGGCGCTCGCCAAGATCGAGGCGACGGTCGCGCGCAGCCCTCGCTTCGAGCCCGCGACGGCGCGCCGCTCGTTCACCGTCGCCACGGTCGATTACGTGGAGCTCATCCTGCTGCCGCGGCTCGTGCAGAAGCTCGTCTCCGAGGCGCCCTTCATCGACCTCGTCGCGCGCCCCTACGACAGCGAGATGTGGAGCTCCATGGAGACCGGCAAGGTCGATCTCGCGATCGGCCTGCTCCCCACCTTGCCCGCGGGGTTTTACCGGCAAAGGCTCATCGAGGAGCGCTACATGTGCGTCGTGCGGAGGAGCCACCCCGCGGTGCGGGGCAAGCTCACGCTCAAGACGTACACGAGCTTGCCGCACGCGCTCATCAGCCCGCGCGGCGAGGGCGGAGGCCGGGTCGACGAGGTCCTCGCCGAACGAGGGCTCTCGCGCCGCGTGGCGCTGCAGATCCCGCACTTCCTGGTGGCGGCCCACATCGTGGCCCAGACCGACCTCGTGCTGACCGTGCCGGCGCGCATCGCGCGCGTGTTCGCGGAGATGGAGGAGCTGCACGTCATGAAGCCGCCCGTGGAGCTCGGCGGGTTCTCCGTGGATCAGGTGTGGCACGAGCGGCACGCGAAGGACCCGGCGCACATCTGGCTGCGCGGCGTCTTCGCGGAGGTCGCCCGCGACAGCTGACGCGCTCTCCCGCGCGGCGACCAGGTCTCGCGGGAGCGGGGGCGAGCCGACGTGCCGAGTGACGAATGGATGAACCGGTTAACTCGCGCCGCCGTTCAACCCGGGCCGCCGGGCGCGGCGATGAACGGGGTGCCCTCGGTCTCGGCGAGCTGCCGGTGGAGCGAGGTCAGGCGGGCCGTGACGGGGCCGCGCTCGCCGCGGCCGATGGTGCGCCCGTCGAGGCTCCGGATGGCGATCACGCCGGCGCCGGTGCCCGTCAGGAACGCCTCGTCGGCGGCGAAGACGTCGAGCCGCCCGATCGAGCGCTCCACGACCGTGAGCCCGATGTCGCGCGCGAGATCCATGACGGCCGCGCGGTTGATGCCCTCGAGGCAGCCGTCGGTGGCCGGCGGCGTCGCGAGCACGTCGCCGCGGAGCGCGAACACGTTGGCCACGGAGGCCTCGGCGATGTGGCCCCGCGCGTTCAGGAGCAGCGCGTCGTCGGCGCCGCGCTGCCTCGCCTCGAGCTTCGCGAGCGCGGAGCCGAGGTAGTTCAGGCTCTTGATCCGCATGTCGAGCGCGTCCGCGTTGGGCCTCCTGTGGCTCGACGTGATGAGCTCGAGGCCGCGCCGCCGCTGCTCGTCGTCGAAGAGGCGGATGGCCCCCACGATGCAGAACAGCCCCGGCCGCTCGCAGGTCGTCGGGTCGACGCCGAGCGGGCCCACGCCGCGCGTCACCACGAGGCGCACGTAGGCCTCGGGCTGGCCGTGCGCGCGCGCGGTCTCCTCGACGATGGCGCGGAGCCCGTCGAGCGAGCGCGGGAGCGCGATGCCGAGCGCCCTCGCGCCGATCTCGAGCCGCGCGAGGTGGCGCTCGATCCGGAAGACGCGCCCCGCAGCGACGCGCATGCCCTCGAACACGCCGTCGCCGTAGAGCAACCCGTGATCGGTCACGTTCACGGTCGCGTCCGCAGCGTCGACGATCCGTCCATCGATCCATGTCTTCATGCCGTTCACCTCCTGCCCTCGCCCTGGAGGGCGCGCGCGACCCGCTCGGCGGCGTCGCGTGTGTGACTCACCGCGGCGTCACGACGATCGCCGCGCAGGCTCTGGGCGGCCGCGGCGCAGGCGACGCAGCCGTGCAGGCCGCCTCGCGCGAGCACCGGGGCCGCGATGACGGTCAGCCCGTCGATCCACTCCCCCTCGTTGACGTCGTAGCCGCGCTTCGCCGCGCGCCGCGCGGCGCGGAGCACGGCGGGGTCCGCGCCCGAGGCGCCCACGAGCTCCGGCGCGTGCGCGAGGTAGAGCCGCCCGCTCGCGGTGACGTCGACCGGCACCTCGGCCCCGACGGTGGGCGCCGCGCGAAGGAGCCCCGTGCCCTCCGCCTTGTCGAGCACGACGAGCCTGCCGGCGCGCGCGGCGACGAGGAAGAACGTCTCGCCGAAGGCGCGCGCCGCCTGCTCCAGCTCGGGCCTCGCGACGCGCGCGACCGCGTCGAGCCCCTGCGCCCCGAGCCCGAGCCGGATGAGGCCGACGCCGAGCCGGTAACGCCCCTCCCCGTCCTGCTCCACCAGCGCGTGCACGGCGAGCGACGCGAGCAGCCGGTGCAGGGTCGCCTTCGGCATGCGGAGCCGCTCCGCGAGCTCCGAGAGCGAAGCGCTGCCGCCCCCCTCGCGCAGCGCCTCGAGGGCGCGCACCGCCTTGTCGACCGTCCCGGATCGCTCCATACACGTTCCACTATTCGGAATGACGTTCCGATTAATGGTATACATCCATCCCGCGCCGCGGTCGAGGGCGCGCCTCGGGTGCGGCGCGGCGCCGCGGGATTCCCGCGGCATGGCGGGCTTCGGCGCGCGGGGGCCGGAGGAGGCGCTGGGGCAGCGGGCTCAGCGCTGGGCGCGACGCGCGCTGGTGTCGCTCGAGGGGGTCGGATAGCGTCCTTCGGTCCCGCCGTGAGCTGCGGAGGAGAGGAGCACATGCGGAAGATCTCATCGGTCGTACTCGTCCACGGCGCCTGGCACGGCCCGTCCTGCTGGTCCCAGGTCGCGTGCCGTCTGCTCGCCGGCGGGCTCGACGTCCGGGTGCCAGAGCTGCCGAGCGTCGGGCCCGCCGCCGGCGAGCCGGGGAGCCTCGCGGCGGACGCGGAGGCGGTGCGGGCGGCGCTGGCCGAGGCGCCAGGCGAGGCCGTCGTGGTCGCGCACTCCTACGGGGGATTGCCGGTCACGGAGGTGGCGGCCCGCGCGGGCAACGTCGCCCACCTCGTCTACCTGTGCGCGTTCATGCTCGGCCCGGGGGAATCCCTGCTCTCGGCGATCGGAGGCCAGGAGCCGCCGTGGTGGATCACCTCCACGGATGGCCGGACGATGATGCCCGACCGCGCGCGCGACATCTTCTACAACGACTGCAGCGACGAGGTCGCAGCCGCCGCGGCAACGGCGCTGCGGCCCCAGTCCAGGGCGTCCTTCACGGAGCCGCTGGGGGCCGCGGCCTGGCAGGAGCTGCCCTCCACGTACGTGATCTGCGAGCGCGACAACGCCATCCCGCTGTTCGCGCAGGAGGCGATGTCGCGGCGCGCGAGGGACGTGCGGCGCCTCGACGCGGGCCACTCTCCGTTCCTGTCGCAGCCGGACGAGCTGGTTGCGCTCGTGCGCGACATCGTCGCGGCCGCGGGCGGCTGAGCCGACGTCGGCGCGCGGCGCGACGACATCGGATCGGGGCGGCATCGCCCGCGTATGGCTCCCGGAACCCCATCGACATTTCTGATCGGTCAGCGAAACGGCGGCGGAGGGCTGCCGTATCCAGCGAGCAGGGCGGCCTGTCGCGACGGCCTGTCGCGATGGGCAGACCCGCGCCCGACGCTGCCGTGGAGGATCAAGCCATGACTGTCCTGAACATCGCCTCGATCGAGAAGCTCAGCCTGCCCGGGCTCGCCCACCAGACCCTCGCCGGCCCTCGCGACGGCCTCCGGACGCTCGAGGTGTGGATGCAGACCGTTGCGCCGGGCGCGCAAACTCCGCGTCACCGGCACGCATGTGAGGAGGTGATCGTCGTCCTCCGCGGCTCCGGGACATGCGAGATCGATGGAGTGGCGCTCACGTTCGGCCCGGGTTCGACGCTCATCGTACCGGCGGGCGTCCCGCACCAGATCGTGAACACGGGTGAGGAAGAGATGCACGTCGTCGCCGCGCTCGGCGCAGCGCCGGTCACCGTGGAGACGCCTGCCGGCGAACGCATCGAGCTGCCGTGGGATCAGCACCGCTTCGCTCGCAAAAAGTGCGAAGTCTGACATCGATGCCAGTAGGCTGAGCCAGGCCGCCTGTCGCTTTTTGGCGAGGTCGCCTTCGCGAGCAGCCGGGCGGGCGTGCAGCCTTGTTCTGCCCGGCCGCAGGACGCTGCCTGCACCGGAGCCACGTGCGGCGCCCTGGCTCGTGGCACACGGGTTGCCGTCTGGTGCTGGCATGAAACCGAACACGCTCTTCAAGGTCCTTGCGCTGATCGCTAGCTTCCCGTTCGCCGCCGGCTGCGCTCTCGGCTCCGAGGAGGAGCCGGCACCGGGGCAACAGTCGCTCGGCGCTTCGCCCGACGCCGAGGGGATCTGGCTCTCCACGAAATACTCCTTCGGGCTCTGCTCCGGCGAGTGCATCACGACGATCTCCCGCGACGGCGCCGAGCTCTCGCTCAAGGCCTGCACGCACAACCAGGGCTGTCCCCGCTCGAACCTGGCGACGCTGACGGACGAAGGCGCGCGAAAGCTCGACGAGATCGAGGATGCGCTCTCGGGCGTCGCCCTCGACGACCGCTACGGCTGCCCTGACTGCGCCGACGGCGGCGCAACGTCGGTGCACCTGCGCCGCGACGGTCTCGAGACGTCGCACCTCTACGGGTACGCCGAGGCGCCGGCGCCCCTTCTGGCGCTCGATCACCTGGTGGCCGACCTCCGGCTCGGCCTGGACTCCTGCACACCGGGACCGCTCCTGACGCTCTCGCTGGGGTGCACGCCCAAGTGAACGCGCTCGACCGGAGGCTCCGGGCCGGATCGTCCGGGTGAGACCGCCGCCGCCGGAGCCCCGCCCGGCCAGCGCCGCCCGCCGGAGCAGGCGCTACCCGTCGTCCGGCAGGTAGAGCTTCACGTCGTCGAACTCGGCGGTGCCCTCGTAATAGTTGATGTGCGGATCACCAAAGAAGAAGTGATCCGGGTAGGCCGACCCCGCCGGCCAGGTCTCGAAGGTCTCGCCGAAATCGACCGTCTCGTTGTGGCGCTCCGCCTCGATCTCGTCGGGGCGCTGGTTGTAGTGCCACGTCACCGGCGGCTCGCGGAAGTCCCTCCGCGCGGCGTACGTCGTGCTGCCGCCGTGGTGGAACCTGCCCGCCGCGGACATCGCATAGCCCCGGCCGTCCCGCTCGACGGTGAATACATAAGCCTCCCTCTCGAGGTACTTGTCCACGAAGATGGGGCCGTCCTTCCACCCGGCCGCGGTGTACGACGTGAACCCATTTCCGGTCCACGGGCTCCCGAACGCATCGCCGCGGAGCCAGATCATGCTCACATAGCGTGATCCATCCTGCTCGGCCCGGCCGGTCGAGGGGTTCCAGACCGCCGACCAGGGGCCGTCCTCTCCGAAGTTGCTGTCGGTGTCCATCACGACCTTCCGGTGGTGATGGATGAAGACGTTGTTGTGAGGGGCCGGCCGCGGATAATCGGTGATGCAGAGAAAGTAAACACCATTATCGAATGTCGCCGACCGCGGCGCGGTGCTGCGATCGCTGAACCGCCACGGGTCGGCCAGCTCGTCCCCGTCGTAGCCGTTGGTCTTGCCCCCGTGCGTCCAGCTGCCCTCGCGCAGGCCGCCGAAGTCGATGTTCGAGACCGTCACCTCCACGCGGTACCGCGCTGGCAGCGGCGCGGTAGAGCGGAGGATCGCGCCGTCGTAATGGCGGGTGGAGACGAGCCTCGCCTTGCCGCCCACCGCCTCGAAGCGGCCGCCCGTCTCGGGGACGCCATCGCGGTCGCTGTCGCGGCCATACAGCTCGACCGTGAGCCAGCCGCCCTCGCCGTACGTGAAGGACTTCCGGAACGATCGGAACCTCCGCAGCCCTTCCCGGAACACCTCGCCGCCCCGCGCGGAGAAGAACTCACCATCTTCGTCGAAGACGTCGACGTGATAGGGGCTCTCGTCGCCATACCGATCCTCGGTCCACGCCGCGGGCTCCTGGAACGGCGCATCGAAGGTCTCGTGGTGGACGAGCTTCCAGCCGGCGCCGGCGGCGCGCGCCGCCGGCTTCGGCCCGCCGCCGCTCGCCCCGAGCGCCTCCGGCGCGGGCGCGCGCGAACACGCCGCCGGCAGCACCAGGGCGAGCGCGGCGAGGCGCCGCGTGGACGCGTCGACGCCTCGCCGCGCTCGGGCGGCGCCACGCAGCATCAGCGGTTGGGCTGCGGGGTGAGGCGCAGGTACGGGCGGACGGCGTTGTAGCCCTTGGGGAACTTCTGCGCGAGGACCGCGGGGTCCTGGAGCGAGGGGACGATCACCACCTCATCGCCGTCCTTCCAGTTCGCGGGCGTCGCCACGGAGTGGCTGTCCGTGAGCTGGAGCGAGTCGATGAGGCGCAGGATCTCGTCGAAGTTGCGCCCCGTGCTCGCCGGGTACGTGAACGTCGCGCGGATCTTCTTGTTCGGATCGATGACGAACACCGAGCGCACCGTGAGCGTGTCGCTCGCCTGCGGGTGGATCATGCCGTAAAGGCCCGACACCTTCCGGTCCACGTCGGCGAGGATCGGGTAGTTCAGCTTCGTGCGCTGTGTCTCCTCGATATCCACGGACCAGCGCTTGTGCGAGTCGACGTCGTCGACGCTGAGCGCGATGGGCTTCACGCCGCGCTTGTCGAACTCCGCCTTGAGGTTGGCGACCGCGCCGAGCTCGGTCGTGCAGACCGGGGTGAAATCCTTCGGGTGCGAGAACAGGATCACCCACGAACTCCCGGCCCACTCGTGGAATCGGATGGTCCCGTGCGTGGACTCTTGCTCGAAATCAGGCGCGATGCTTCCGAGTTGCAGGCTCATGACATTCCCTCCTGGCCGCGGCCCAGTCTCCGCTATGGCGGAGGAATCTCCGTCAAGCCGCTCAGCGTGTCAAGCCGGGAGCGGCGGTGTTTCGCGCCGGGGCGCCGCCGGCGCGTTCGACCGCACCGCGCCGCGCTTGGCCGGCGCGGCCGCGCGTCAGAGCGCGCCGACCTCGCGCCGGAGGCCGCGCCACGGGATCTCCCGCGGCGGCGAGGCGCGGCGCTCGCCCGCCCCGTCCGGCTGCGCCGCGGTCGAGCACTCGCCGTGCTCCAGCAGGTGCAGGGCCTCGGCGAGGCACGTCTCGCCCGCGTCGCCGAGCTCTGCGCTGAGCGTGTCGTCGGCGGCGCAGTCGGGGGGGAAGCCATCGTAGAAGTCGCCCTCTTCCTTCGCGTTGAGCACCCGGAACGCGATCGGGTGCACGACCATGTCGCAGTTGTCCCAGCCGTACATTCCGACGGGTTTGCCGTGCGTGGTCGAGCCGACGATCTTCACGTCCATGTAGGCGCGCAGGCTGTTGATCAGCGTCTCGCTCGCGGAGGCCGTCCCGCCGGACGTGATGACGACCAGCCGGGACAGGGGGAGCGGCGGCTGGTCGAGGTCCTCGAACGTCTCCCGCTTGTCCCAGTCGACGTGCCTGTCGTTGTGCGCGGTGATGTCGAGCAGCGCGCCGGCCTCCGCCGGCCGGTGGATCAGGCTCGCGAGGTGCCTCTCGACGGAGAGGCGCCCACCTCCGTTGTAGCGCAGGTCGAGCACGAGCTCGTCGACCTGGCTCTCCCTGAACAGCGCGAAGGCGCTGTCGAGCTCGCTCACCGAAGGCTCGATGAAGGTGGTGAGCATGAGATATCCGACGGTCGCGGACCCTGCCTGCACGACACGCGGGCTCACGACCGTGGTGATGCCATACCACGCTTTCTGGAGCGCGACCGTGAAGGGCTCGGCGTCCGCGCGCTCGATCGTGAGCGACATCTCGTATCCTTCCTCGTCGGGGCCTGCGAGCTCCTCCCAGAGGTCGTCGCTCACGACCTGCTCGACGTCGATCCCGTTGATCGCCACCACCGCGTCGCCCCGCCGGAGGCCGGCCTCTCCGGCAGGCGAGCCCGGCTGGATCATCGCGAGCCGGAGGCTGTTCTCCTGGTCGAAGCTCCACCGCATGCCGAACCCGAGGGTCTGTCCTTCCCGGAAAAACGCGTCGTCGACGCTCTTGCTCGAGATGTAGCTCCAGCGGTCTCGCGGCTCGGTGACGAGATCCACGAGCAGCGCCTCGGGCGAGGGGTACGCCCGGTAGTCCACGTCGGGTACGGTGTCGTACCAGAGATAGGCGTCCTTCATCAGCTCGAACAGGAACTGGTTCTGTCCCTGCGGTGAGCAGTCTGCCTTTTGCTCCGGATCACCGTCCGAGGCGGTACAGCCTCCCATCGCGGCGGCGGCCAGCGCGAGGGTGCATGTGGAGAGGACCGCGACGAGCTTCGAGGCGACCATGCGTCTCAGCACACCACGAAACGGAAAGGGCGAGCAACGGGGTTGGGTTGGCGGTTCGACCCGACCGGGGTTGGGTTAGCCGGCATCCCCGATCCCCGACCGGGGTTGAGCTCAGCGTAATCCACCTCACTACGCCACCGACCAGATCCCGACCGGGGTTGAGGTTCAGATCCGGACTGGGGTTGAGGTTCAGCCGCTCTCCGACCGGGGTTGCGGCTCAACCACCAACGTAATTCATCTCACTTAGCCGCCGACCAGATCCCGACCGGGGTTGAGGTTCGCCCGCTCCCTGAGCGGAATTGTGGCTCACCGGGGTTGCAGCTCCCCCAGCTCACCCCAACCGTGGTTGAGGCCAAATGCAATCCATCTCACTCTGCCGCCGCGACCAGATCCCGACCGGGGTTGAGGTTGGCCGGCCTCGGCAGCCCATAGTTGTCCCGCAACGTCTGCCCCGCATATTCCGTCCGGAACAGCCCGCGCTTTTGCAGGATCGGGACCACGTGCTCGACGAACGCCTCGAGCCCGGACGGCAACACCGGCGGCATCACGTTGAAGCCGTCGGCCGCCCCCTGCTCCCACCAGTGCTGGATCGCGTCCGCCACCTGCTCGGGCGCGCCGGCGAACGTCCGGTGGCCGCGGCCGCCGCCCAGCCGCCCGATGAGCTGGCGCACCGTCAGCCGCTCCCGCCGCGCCAGGCTCACGATCAGCGTGTAACGGCTTTTCGCCCCCTCGATCTGATCCTCGCTCGGAAGATCCCGCGGCAGCTCCGCGTCGAGGTCGAGATCCTCCGGCTTCACCCGCAGCGTCTGCGCGAGCTGGCGCTTGGCGTACTCCGGCTTGATGAGCCGATCGAGCTCGGCGTCGAGCGCGTGCGCCTCCGCCTCGGTGGCGCCGATGACCGGCACGATCCCCGGCAAGATCTTGATCGACCCCGGATCGCGCCCCAGCGCGCGCGCACGCCCCTTCAGATCGACATAGAACCGCTGCGCGTCCTCCAGCGTCTGCTGCGCCGTGAACACCGCCTCCGCGTAACGCGCCGCCAGCTCCTTGCCGTCATCCGAAGAGCCGGCCTGCACGAGCAGCGGATACCCCTGCGGCGACCGCGGCACGTTGAGCGCCCCCTCGACCTTGAAGTACCGCCCAACATGCCGCGGCGGATAGATCTTGCGGTCATCACCCCAGACGCCGTTCTCCTTGTCGCCGAGCGGCGCGTCGTCACCCCAGCTGTCCCACAGCTTCAGCGACACATCGATGAACTCCGCCGCCCGTGCGTACCGGTCGCTGTGCGCCGGCAGCTCGTCCAGGTTGAAGTTGCGCGCCGCGTCCACGCCCGCCGTCGTGACGATGTTCCAGCCCGCCCGACCCCCGCTGAGGTGGTCCAGCGAGGCGAACCTCCGGGCCAGGTTGAACGGCTCGTTGTACGTCGTCGAGGCGGTCGCGATCAGCCCGATGTGCTCGGTCACCCCGGCGAGCGCCGCGAGGAGCACCGTCGGCTCGAGCGTCCCGGCCGGCCTCCGGCCCACGTTGTTCCACAGCACCGGGCTGTCGGCGAGGAACACCGAGTCGAGCTTCCCCCGCTCCGCGATGCGGGCCAGGTTCTTGAAGTGCGCGACGCTCGTGTTCGCGAACGGATCGCTCTCCGGCAAGCGCCACGAGGCCTCGTGGTGGCCGACGCTCATGAGAAACGCGTTGAGATGCAGCTGTCCGGGTCGTTGGGTCACGGGGAACTCCGTTCCAGTTCAGGGTTCGAGTCAGGATCTCCGGCAGCGGCGCCCGGCGCGACGCCCAGCGCCGAGAGCAGCGACTCGCGGTGGGCGAGGAACCGCGGATCGCGCAGCGGGCGCGGCGCCGGCAGATCGATCCGCCGCTCCTCGGCGATGCGGCCGCCTTCGAGCACCAGCACCCGATCGGCGAGCGCGATCGCCTCGTCGACGTCGTGGGTGACCAGCAGCACGGCCGGCCGGTGCCGCGCGCACAGCTCGCGCAGGAGGTCGTGCATGCGCCCGCGGGTCAGCGCGTCGAGCGCGCCGAACGGCTCGTCGGCCAGCACGAGCTCCGGATCGCGCACCAGCGACCGCGCCAGCGCCACCCGCTGCTGCTCGCCGCCGGACAGCTCGACCGGCCACGCGCGCTCCCGCCCGGCGAGCCCCACCTCCGCGAGCGCGTCCAGGCCGCGCTCCCGGGCCTGCGGCACATCGAGCCCCAGGATCACGTTGTCGAGCACCCGCGCCCACGGCAGGAGCCGCGTGTCCTGGAACACGACCGCCCGGTTGTCCGGCACGTGCAGCTCGCCCGAGCCAGTCACCTCGTCGTCCAGCTCGGCGATCGCCCGCAGCAGCGTGCTCTTGCCCGATCCGCTGCGGCCGAGCAGCGCCACGAACTCGCCCCGCTCGATCGTGAGGTCGATCCCGTCGAGCACCACGCGGGCGCCGAAGCGGCGGACCAGGCCGCGGATCCGCACCGTGGGCGGTGCCGCCGTCAGCCGGCCAGGATGCGGCGCCATGACAGGGCCTTTCGCTCGATGAGCCGCACGGCCGAGTCGGAGGCCAGGCCGAACAGCCCGTACACGACGAGGCCGAGGAGGATGATCTCCGTCTGCCCGTACGAGCGCGCCAGCGACATCATGTAGCCGATGCCGCTCGTGGCGTTGATCTGCTCGACAACGACGAGCGCCAGCCACGCGCCGGTCACCGCCAGCCGGAGGCCCATCAGAAAGCCCGGCAGCGCCCCCGGCAACGCCACCTTCCGGATGAACTGCCACCTCGTCAGGCGGACCGTCTCGGCCAGCTCCACGTAGCGCGCGTCGATGGTGCGCAGCGCCGCGTGGGTGTGGACGTAGACAGGGATGACGACGCCCAGGGCGATGGTGAGCACCTTCATCTGCTCGCCGATGCCGAACCAGAGGATCAGCAGCGGGATGAGCGCCAGCGTCGGGATCGCGCGCTTGATCTGCACCGGCCCGTCGACCAGCGCCTCGCCGACGCGCGTCAGCCCGGCGAGGAGCGCCAGCACCGTGCCCAGGCCGGCCCCGAGCGCGAGCCCCAGGAAGGCCCGCTGCGCCGACGTGAGCAGGTTGGACTGGAGCCGCCCGTCCGCGATCAGCTCATGGGCCGTGGTCACCACGGTCCACGGCGCGGAGAGCACGCGCGCGTCGAGCGCGCCCGTCGCCGAGGCGGCGGTCCAGAGCGCGAGCAGCAGCGCCGGGCCGAGCGCGAGGCCGTACGGGATGCGCCGCCCCGGGCCCAG
Source organism: Sorangium sp. So ce124 (assembly GCF_051525235.1). Classification (NCBI taxonomy): domain Bacteria; kingdom Pseudomonadati; phylum Myxococcota; order Polyangiales; family Polyangiaceae; genus Sorangium; species Sorangium sp. So ce124. The sequence goes on along the minus strand of NZ_CP150312.1, from coordinate 230,316 downwards.
GCGGCGCCGCAAGCGGCGACCGGACAGGCGGCGACCGGTCGGTGCGCCGGACGGCGGCGCGGAGACGTCCGCGGTCGCGGTGAGATCCGGGAAGCTGGCGAGGCGCGGCGAGGCGGCGCTCGTGGGCAGTGCGGTCGTCATGGAGTGCTCCTGTCGGCCGTCGCCGGCCTGTCCGTCGGTCCGGCGCCCTCGGCGGCGCCGGCCACCTCCGCTCCGATCGTCTGGAATCGGAGGTCGAAGATCGTCCTGGCCTCGAACCGCTTCTGGCCGGAGGCCTCGGCGAGCAGGTCGGCTGTCTCCTGCGTCAGCGCGATCGCCTCCGACCAGTCGCCCGGGTACTGCGGGTTGCCCGCGGCCTCGATGAGGAAGCGCCCTTCCCTGGCCGAGAGGCCCTGGTCCTTGACGTAGTACGCCTCGGTCCACGCCTCCGGGTGCGCATAGGCCCAGAGCTGGGCCTTGGCCCGCCACCTGGCGTAGTCGACCAGGGCGGCCGCCTTGTGAGCGTCCTTGAGCGCCTCGGCGCGCACGTAAAGGAAGCCGAGGTTGTCGCGGACGCCGTGCGTGATCGACGAGGCGCCCTCGGCGCGGTACTCGTTGAGATAACGCAGCAGGGTGACGCCGGACAGCGGCGCGACGTCGACCTGGCGGCTGGTGAGCGCCTCCTTGAACTCGGTGCTCGCGAGCTGGACGAGCGTGACGTCCTTCTGCGACAGCCCGACCTTCTTCAGCACGCGCAGCACGAGCGCGCCCTGGGCCTGCCCCGGCGAATAGGCGATCTTCTTACCGCGGAGATCGTCAATGGACGCGACCCGCGCGCCCGGCGCGGTGGCCAGCTCGTAGATGGGCTTCTCCCTGACCTGCACGGTGACGATCTTCACGTCGAGCCCGGTGAACGTGGCGTGGATGGGCGGCGTATCGCCGACCGCGCCCGCGTCGAGCACGCCGGCGCGGAACGCCTCGACGGTCTGCGGTCCTCCGCTGATGTTCTGCCAGTCGACGTGGAACGGGAGCTTGTCGATGTCGCCGGAGAGCTGGAGTTGCTTCTGCACCGTCGGATCACCGATGCTGAGCCGCGTCTCGCGCGGGATCTCGGCCGGGATCGGGGCGTCCGGGGCGAGCGTGGCAGCGGCGCTCGCCTGGCCGTCGCGCTTGCACCCGGACGACGCGATCAGCGCAGAGAGCGCCGCGAACGTCGCGAGTGAGCGAATCCTGTCGATGAACGAGCGCAGATGGACCTCGGTGCGCGGCTGGAAGCGGTGCCGTTTCGCTGCTGCCCAGGCGCCGCCCCGCCCGCCGCCCAGCCGGCGGCGGAGAGGAGCGCTCAGGAGACCCCGGGATGGGCCTCACCGAGCCGATGGCTCGCGGTCCGTCCTCGGGAGCGTCTCGCCATGACCAGCAACGCCCATGCCGCCGCGCCGCGCGCCCGGGGACGGCGCGGTCCAGCGGCCCGCGCCCGCCGTCGCGCGGCGCCCGCCGGCGGCGGGACGGTCGGGCCGCCACCGCGCTGCTTCCCCAGCAACAGCCGGTGGTGATCCGCTGCTCCGGCGCGAGCACGGCCGGCTCCCTCCGGCGGGAGCGAGCGCGGCGGGGGCGGCCCGCTACCGCGCGGCGGCGGCCTCGCGCCGCCCCTGGACGCCGAACGCGTCGAGCAGGTAGTCGCGGAAGGCGCGGATCTTGGACGGCAGGAAGCGCGTCCCCGGGTGAACGAGGTACAGGGAGGCGGCGCCGTGGATCGCGTAGTCCTTGAGCACCGGCACGAGCCGCTTCGCGTCGAGGTCGCCCCGCACGTTGATCGCGGGGACCAGCGCGATCCCGCCCCCGGCCAGCGCGACCTCGCGGCAGAAGGAGAAATCGGAGGCCGAGATCGCCGCGCGCACCCGCAGCTCCGCGCGCTCGCGGCCTTCGCGCGCCGAGAGCGCGATCGTCGCGTGCCCGCGCGCGGTCTGGGCGAGCAGCAGCCGGTGCCCCGAGAGGTCCTCGGGCCGGCGCACCGCCCCGTGCTTGCGGAGGTAGGAAGGCGCCGCGAACAGGCCGACCTCGATGTGCTGCAGCTTGTGGGCGATGAGCGACGAGTCCGGGAGGCTCGCGGTCGCGCGCAGGGCCACGTCGACCTGGTGGGCGTCGAAGTCGAGGAGCGCCTCGGTGAGCAGCAGCTCCAGCGAGATCTCGGGGAAGCGCTCGGCGAAGCCGGCCGAGAGCGGCGCCAGGATGCTCAGCCCGAGATCGAACGGCGCCGTCACCCGCAGGTGCCCGCGCGGCCTCGAGCGCGCCTGCTGCACCGCCACGTTCGCGTCCTCCAGCAGCTCGAGCGCCCGCCCGACGCGCATCCGGTAGGCGACGCCGTCCTCGGTCGCCTGCACGAGCCGCGGGCTGCGGCGGAGCAGCTCCACCCCGAGCGCGTGCTCCAGGCGCGTGATGCGGCGGCTGACGCTGCCCTTCGTCTCGCCCAGCGTCTTCGCGGCCGCCGTGATCGACCCGAGGTCGACCACCAGGCAGAAGGCCCGCAAATCGCTCACATTCGCGTCGATCGTTTCCGTTTTGGCAACCTGGCGTTTCATTGCAGGGTCATTGTACCACTCCTGGAAACGACCTAGGGTGAGCGCACCATGGATCGCCGGGCTGCATTGAGGCTCCTCCTTGCCGCGGGCGGGGCCGTACCGATCGCCGGCGCGTGCGGGCGCTCGACGTCGACAGCGCCCGGCCCGGCTCCGGCGTCGAGCTCCACGTCCACCGCGGCCGAGAGAGGTTCGATGTCCGACACCGAGCACAAGGCGCGCGAGGGGCGCATGCCGGCCCTGTTCCTCGCGCACGGCTCTCCCTTCCTGCTCGACGATCGCGCGTGGGTCGCCGAGCTCGCCGCCTGGGCGCAGGCGGTGCCGCGCCCCACGGCGATCCTCATGATCTCGGCGCACTGGGTGGACGCGCCGGTCACGCTCGGCGCCACCGAGACCGTGCCCCTCGTCTACGACTTCTACAACTTCCCCGAGAAGTACTATCGGGTGGAGTACCCCGCGCCCGGCGCCCCCGCGCTCGCGCGGCGCGTCCGGGAGCTGCTCGGCCCGCTGGGGCCGGTCGCCGAGGCTCCTCGCCGCGGGCTCGATCACGGCGCCTATGTGCCGCTCGTCTGCATGTACCCGGGCGCGGATGTCCCGGTGCTCCAGATCTCTTTGCCGACGCTCTCTCCAGCTCCGCTCCTCGAGATGGGGAGAGCGCTCGCCCCGCTCCGCGACGAGGGGGTGTTGATCGTCGGCAGCGGTTTCTTGACCCATAACCTCCGCGCGGCAGACTGGCGCGGAGATGCGGTCGCGCAGCCCTGGGCCACGGAGTTCGACGCATGGTGCGCCGAGGTCCTCTCGCGCCGCGACGTGGGCGCGCTCGTCGAGTACCGCGCCCGCGCGCCGGGAGTGCGGATGGCGCTCCCGACCCACGAGCATTTCGTGCCGGTCGTCGCCGCCATGGGGGCGTCGATCGACGTGAGCGAGCCTGTGCAGTTCCCCATCACGGGGCTCACCTATGGCTCGTTCACGAGACGTTCTGTGCAGTTTGGCTGACAGATAAGGAGATTGTCTCTCATGTTCACCGCTCGTTTCGCTCGCATCGCCCTCCCCGCCGCGCTCTTGCTCTCGCTCGCGGGGTGCGAAGATCCGACCAAGGACAAGCCCAAGGCGACCATCTCGACCGCCGCGCCCGCGCAGACCCAGGCCGCCGCGCCCTCGGGCCCCGCCGAGACGCTGCCCATCGACGCGGCCGCCTCGACCATCGGCTTCGTCGGCTCGAAGGTCACGGGCAAACACGAGGGCAAATTCGAGAAGATCTCGGGCTCGATCACGCTCGCCGGCGGCAAGGCCGCGGGCGGCAAGCTCGCCATCGAGGCCGACGCGTCGTCGGTGAAGACCGACGCCGAGAAGCTCGACGGCCACCTCAAGTCGCCGGACTTCTTCGACGTCGAGAAGTACCCGAAGGCCACGTTCACCTCGACCGAGATCAAGGCCGGCGGCGAGAACGGCGCGACGCACACCGTCACCGGCGAGCTCGATCTGCACGGCGTGAAGAAGACCATCACCTTCCCCGCGACCATCACCGAGGGCGCCGACGCCGTCTCGGGCAGCGCCGAGTTCGTGATCAACCGCAAGGATTTCGGCATCGTCTATCCGGGCAAGCAGGACGATCTGATCCGCGACGATGTGCTGCTGAAGCTCTCGCTCAAGGCGCCCCGCAAGCAGGGCTGAGCGCGGGCCGAACACCGGGCGCGCCGCCCGTGGACGCCGCGCCCCGGATTGACGCCGCACTCCGAAGACGCAGGTGCCATGGCGGCGCATCGGCATGCGAGACGCCGAGGCATGATAGGGTGCCCCTCCGACCATCAGCGACTTGAGAAGGCTGAGCCAGGGATCGCGCCCGCGGCTGAGCAGGATCGCGGGCGTTGAATACATCCCGCCGAAAAGGATTCCGAGGAAGGGCACGGCCAGGCACAGGAGGAGCGCTTCTCGCGTGCGATGGCCAGGAGTCGGGGGCTCATCGGCCAGGCAACGTCAACGATGCACGGCGATCAGCTATTCCGAGTCCTCGGCGCACAGTTCTGGCGGATCGGTTCACCGAGGTTCCTCGCGGATGATCTCCATGCAGAGACGCACGCAGGGACTGCAGATGTTGATCCGGCCGCCCCCTAACAGCGCGGGCACATCGACCAGCGAACGCTTGCAGAACGAGCACGCAAGGTGCGGGTCCCGATAGCTGAGCCCGGTCCGCGTCTTGCTCGGCTCGCCGTCCTCCCAGAATCGCCACCAAGGGCGCCATCCGATGACGTTACGGCGGCGAAGACGGCGGGCACATTCGTGAACGCAAGCGCTGCAAATGCTGACATCAGCGGCGGCGATGAGGCGCTCGAGAACGGCCACCCCGCGTCGACAGAACGAGCACGGAGAACGCGCCTCAGCGACGCCGTCGCCGGCTGCCGCTCTGTCCGATAGTTCAATCCAGATACCCGGCATATCGACAAGCTCTCATCACCCCTCGATCTGTAGGCTGCCATCCCAGGGCCACAGATCATCGTGCGGTTCCATCGTGAAGAGGAAACAGCGGCTGGTGAGCAGCTTGACGCGCTCCTCCCGCGTCAGTCGATCGTCATCTCCGATGCATCAACAGCGTCACATCAGCTCCTGTTCTCGCGGGCGAAACACTTCGTCCATGCGGGCCTGGACCAGCCTCTTCGCGTCGTCACGAAGCGGCTCACCATGGGCACTGATGAGATGGTGAAATGGCAGGTCGGCGAGGCGGCGAAAATCTGAAATATCGGGGGCGCACGCCTCTCGCCAGGTCGCGGGGATGTTCGCCACGCCGATCAACCCTTGGGCGACGAACAGCGCGCCCGTTTCTTCGGAGAAGAACGGATCGACGTGTGACCAGTTCTGGACGGCATCACAGGTAATGAGGATTCCGCCCTCCCGCGGGAGCAAGACGGCCGCTTCCGGGAACCGCGCCGTCGTGAACACGAACACGATGCCTCCGTGAACCGGGAACGGGCCCCCGGCTGCGAGGGCTCGGTCGGCAGGTCGGCCGTCGGCCGCCACGGCCTCGGGAAGCGCCCACAGGGTGGCGCCATAGCGGTCACGATAGAAGGGATCGTCTCGACCGTGGAACGCACCGAGCCGCACGATGTGGCGGACTTGGCCCAGGGCGTCGAGCTGGCGCAGCCCTTCCTCGGTCAGGCGCACGGTATTCACGAGCGTGAGCTCTCGGTTCTGTCGGAGCACGGTCATCGTGCGGCTCGTCTGGAGATCGATCCCGGCGTGGTGGGTCCTGTTCGTACCCACGACGTAAAAGACCTCTGGAAATGCTTCCTGAACCTCGCCATGGGGCCATGCGGGGCTGTGCTCGAACATCTGGAATGTCTCCACACGGTCGCGGCGTCGCGGCTCCTCAAGTAAGAGTAGCCCCGCCTCGTACCGCCGTCGCGGGTCTGCCGGATGCGCCGCCCACTCGTCGCGGCCACGCCTCCTGAACTGCCCGCATGGTGCCGATACTACAGGGGTCTGCGGCTTCTGTCAGGCCGACGTTCGCGTCTGCCGAGCGCACTCGAACGCGCCGCGATCGTGCTCGCCGCGCCGGTCTCGGCTAGGGCGTGAGAACGATGCGCGCATGCTCAACAGCGACGTCGCTCGACACGCCCTCTGCCTGCTCGCAGCCTTCTCCGCCTCCACGCTCGTCGCCGGCTGCGCCGATGACGAGGCCTTGCCGCCCCACGAAGGCGATCCGGTGTGCACCGGCTGGGGCGACGAGGCGCCCGCCGACGGCGTCCTCGAGCTGCCCCGCCCGACCGGCCCGCACCCGGTCGGCACGCAGATCCGCGCCCTCACCGACAGCGCGCGTGGAGAAGAGGCGACGGAGGATCCCGACGACCGCCGCGAGCTCGTGGTGCAGCTCTTCTACCCGGCCGATCCTTGCGGCACAGGGCAGCTCGCGCCGTACCTGTCGCCGGAGGAAGGCGACAGCCGCCGTACGACCGGCGGCCTCCCGATCGAGGACGGCTTCGAGGCGAGCATCCTCACGCACGCGCGCGTGGGCGTGCCGCTCGCCGAAGACGGCGCGCCGCACCCGGTGCTCCTCTTCTCGCACGGGTTCGGGATGCTCCGCGCCGACTACACGAGCCTGCTCGAGGACCTGGCGAGCCACGGCTTCGTGGTGGCCGCCATCAGCCACACCTACGACACCGAGCTCACGGTGTTCCCCGACGGCCGCGCGGTGCCCTTCGGCTCGGTCGTCCTGACGCCGGCGATGGACGCGTCGGAGGAGGAGATCGAGGCCTTTTCTCAGGCGATGAACGAGCACGTCGCTGTCTGGGTCGACGACGCGCGCTTCGTGCTCGACGAGCTCACGGCCGCCGCGCAGGACGACCCGGGCGGCCTGCTCACGGGCCGGCTCGACCTCGAGCGGGTCGGCGTGCTCGGCCACTCCTACGGCGGCGCGATGGCCGCCGAGGCGTGCGCCCGCGACGACCGCTTCGACGCCGGCCTCGACATCGACGGCAGCCTCTTCGGGCCGCAGAACGGCGCCGGCGGCAGGAGCCTCGCGCAGCCCTTCTTCATCATGCTCGCGGCGGACCACCCCGACGATGCGAGCATCGACGAGACCTACGGCGCGCTGAACGGGCAAGCCTACCGGGCGCGGGTCGAAGACACCGCCCACCTCACGTTCTCGGACCTGCCGCTCGTCGTCGAGCACTTCCTTGGCGAGGGCGTCGTCCCGGAGCTGCTCGGCACGCTCGATCCGGCCCGCGCGGTCGAGATCACGAACGCGTACACGCGCGCCTTCGTCCAGGCGCACGTGCGCGGCGACGCGGCCCCGCTGCTCGACGGCCCCTCGCCGGAGTACCCGGAGGTGACCTTCGAGAAGCGGCCCTGACGCCCTGCGAGCCCGCTGAGCCCGCCCGTCCACGCGCCGCGCCCGCCCATCCACGCGCCGCGCCCGCCGGCCCCGCGCCCGCCCATCCACGCGCCGCGCCCGCCCGCCGGCCCCGCGCTCCTCGCCTCGGCGCTCTGGAAGGTTGAAGATGTCGCTGCCCCATGTCCGGGGTACACCCACGTCGTGGGCGCTGTAGAGTCGGTCCCCGGAGATCGCCGCCGTCCTCAAGCCCCTGGAGAGGTTCATGCTGACGAAGCTCAACGAGCGTGAAGCCGTCGCGTCCTGCGAGCGCTGCTGGGAGCACGAGATCGTCCCCGCGCTGCACGACTACATCCGCATCCCCAACAAGTCGCCCGCCTTCGACCCCGCCTGGCGCGAGAACGGCCACATGGACAGGGCGGCGTCGCTCATCGCGGCCTGGTGCGAGGCGCAGCCGATCCCCGGGCTCACCGTGGAGGTGGTGCGCATCGGGAACCGCACGCCGGTGATCCTGATGGAGGTGCCGGGCACGCGCGACGACACGGTGCTCCTCTACGGGCACCTCGACAAGCAGCCCGAGATGACAGGGTGGCGCGAGGGGCTCGGCCCCTGGGAGCCTGTGCGCGAGGGCGACAAGCTCTATGGCCGCGGCGGCGCCGACGACGGCTACTCGGCCTTCGCGTCGCTCGCGGCGCTGCGCCTCCTGCACGAGCAGGGGATCCCGCACGCGCGCTGCGTGATCCTCATCGAGGGCTGCGAGGAGAGCGGCAGCCCGGACCTGCCGGCCTACATCGACGCGCTCGCCGGGCGCATCGGCAAGCCGAGCCTCGTCGTGTGCCTCGACTCCGGCTGCGGCAACTACGACCAGCTCTGGACCACGACGTCGCTCCGCGGGCTGCTCCAGGGCACGCTCGACGTGAACATCCTGCGCGAGGGCGTCCACTCGGGCGTGGGCAGCGGCGTGGTGCCCTCGAGCTTCCGGATCCTGCGGCAGCTCCTGTCGCGCATCGAGGACGAGCGGACCGGGCGCGTCCTCGTGGACGCGCTGCACGTGCAGATCCCGGAGGAGCGCGCGGCGCAGGCGCGGGCCGCGGCCGATGTGCTGGGCGCGTCGCTCGTGAGCGAGCTGCCGTGGGTGAAGGGCGCGCGCCCGGTGACCGGCGACACGGCGGAGCTCCTCCTGAACCGCACCTGGCGCCCGGCGCTCTCCGTGACGGGCGCCGACGGCCTGCCGCCCATCGCCGCCGCGGGCAACGTGCTGCGCCCGTTCACGAGGGCGAAGCTCTCGATGCGCCTCCCGCCGCGCCTCGACCCGAGGAAGGCGGCGGCGGCCCTGAAGGACGCGCTGGAGAAGGACCCGCCGTACGGCGCGGAGGTCCGGTTCCACGTGAGCGAGCCGTCGGCCGGATGGGACGCGCCGGCGACGGCGCCCTGGCTCGAAGCGGCGGTGCGCAAGGCGTCGAAGACGTTCTTCGACCGGCCGGCGATGGGGATCGGCGAGGGCGGGACGATCCCGTTCATGGCGATGCTGGGAGAGAAGTTCCCGGAGGCGCAGTTCCTGATCACCGGCGTGCTCGGGCCGCAATCGAACGCGCACGGCCCGAACGAGTTCCTGCACCTCGGCATGGGGAAGAAGCTGACCTGCTGCGTGGCGAGCGTGATCGCGGACCACGCGGCACGCGCGCGCTGAGGGGCGCGGCGGCGCGCCTTTCACACGAGCGCGCGTCCATGGCGGGGCAGACGCGCGCGTCCATGGCGGGGGCGGCCGCGAACGGGAGCCCGCGCGCGCCGCCCGTCGACACACCGTTGACACACCGCCGGGATCGCCGTGTGCTGGGGCCGAGGAGAACATCGTGATGGCACAATTTCGATACGCCGCGCTCTGCATCGCTGCCCTCTGCGCGGGAGGCTGCGGTTCGAGCGACGAGCCCGGGGACACGGGCACGGGCGGCGCGGGCGGCACGGGCGGCGCGGGCGCGACCACCACGTCCCAGAGCTCGAGCAGCGCGTCCCAGAGCTCGAGCGGCGCGGGCGGCGGCGGCCAAGGAGGGACGGGCGGCGGGACCGCGACGACGACCGTCGTCGTGAACGAGATCTCGGCCAAGGGCGGCGATTGGATCGAGCTCGGCAACCCGGGCCCGGGCTCGGCCGACCTCAGCGGGCTCGGCCTGTGCGACTCCGACGACAGCGGGCAGTGCAACACGGCCGACGCGCTCAGGTTCCCCGAAGGCACGCAGCTCGCCCCGGGCGCGTACCTGCTGATCCTCGGCGACCAGCTGCCCGAGGACGGCCCTGGGCCCCACACCGCGTGCCTGCCGGACGGCGGCCCGAGCAGCTGCTTCTATGCGACCTGGAAGGTGAGCGCCTCCAGAGGCGAGACCGTCTACCTCATCTCCGAGAGCGACCAGGTGCTCGCCCAGTTCGAGTACCCGATGGAGGCAGCAGCCGATGGGCAGACGTGGGGCAGGCTGCCCGACCTGACCGGCGACGGCGCCGTCACGGCGCCGACCCCCGGGGCGGAGAACGCGGCGCCCTAGCGCCGCCCGCCGGGGATCCGGAGAGAGAGTGAACGCAAAGGCGCAAAGACGCAAAGACGCAAAAGAAAGAATGAATATCATGAATTTTTGCGCCTTTGCGCTCTTGGCGCCTTTGCGTTCAACTCTCTCTCTGCACCGAACCGCGATGCGCATGTCACCGGCGTCTGCGATCGGGATCCTCCACGCCCCGCGGCTGCTGCCGCGTCGCCTCCAGGCGTCCCGTCCGCGTGGCAGAAATGCGCCGGGGGCCTTGGCGTGGCGCTCGGCGGCGCCGGCGCTCGCGCTCTCGCTGCTCCTGTCGGCTTGCGGGGCCTCGGATCCGCCGCCGGTGCGGGAGTCGGGCTGCCCTCGTTGCACCGGGGCCGCGCGAATCGGCGCGCTCCCGCCGGGCGACATCGACGAGTGCTCCGGTGTCGTCGCCAGCACGCTGCACCCGGACACGCTCTATGTTCACAACGACCACGGCGATGACCCCCGCTTCTTCGCGATCGGGCTCGACGGCACGCTGCGGGCCGAGGTGACCGTGGCCGGCGCGGCCGCGATCGACTGGGAGGACATCGCGCGCGGCCCGTGCCGTTCGGGCGGAGGCAGCTGCCTGTTCCTCGCGGACATCGGCGACAACGACGGCGAGCGCGACAGCTACACGATCTACGGCGTGCCGGAGCCCGACACGCTCGGAGGAGCGCCGCTCGCCTCGACCGCCGAGGTGTTCGTCCTCTCGTACCCCGACGGAGACCACGACGCGGAGACGCTGCTCATTCACCCCACCACCGGAGCGCTCACCATCGTGACGAAGGTCAACAAGGGCACCTCGGACGTCTATGAGCTGCCAGCGCTGCCCGCCGCGGGCGCGCCGGCGACGCTCGTCCGGACGGGATCCATCGAGCCGCCCGCCGGCAGCGCGCGCTTCACCAGCGGCGACGTCCACCCGGACGGCACGGGCGTGCTGCTGCGCACCTCATCCCACGTGCTCTACTACCCCATGACACCGGATCAGACGGTGGCGCAGGCGCTGGCCGAACCGCCCTGCGTGCTGCCGTCGCCCGACGAGGAGCAGGCCGAGGCGATCGCGTGGGTGCCCGGCGGATGGGACTACGTGACGGTCGGTGAAGGGAAAGAGGAGCCGATCCACCGCGTGTCCTGCCAGGCGCCCTGAAGGACGCCCGAGGTCGCGAGTCCGCGCGGGTCGTTGCTCGCCGCCCGAGAGGACACGGCTTCTCGGTGGACGAGGCTTTCTGTATCCTCATCCTCCTCCCGCCACCGAGTCTGCAAGGAGGACCATCATGTCGCACCATGGGAAGGCCGCGGCCGCACTGCTCGCCATTGCGCTGCTGGATGCCGGCTGCGGGTCCCCCGAACAGGACACATCCTCCGGCGCGACGGGCGGCGGATCCACCTCGGTCAGCTCCGTGTCCAGCGCGACCGGCGGAGCCTCGTCGAGCGAAGCCAGCAGCGCGTCGACAGGCCAGCCGCCCATCAATCCGGGCGAGGTCGACTGCCGCACCCCCGGGGACGGGAAGTCCACCCTGGCCTTCGTCAACAAGTGCGACAAGCCGCTCCAGTTCCAGGGGAGCCTCATCGACGGCGGGGAGCTCGGGCCGGGGCAGTTCGCGTGCCGCGACGTGGGCACCAGCGAGGAGCCGCTGTCGTCCCTGCGTTACTGGGCGTATGCCGGGTCGGACCCCGGCGGCGGCCGATACACGCTGGCCGAGATGACCCTCAACACCGATTTCAACGACTTCGATTGGTACAACATCAGCCACGTGGACGCGCACAACCTCCCCCTGGCGATCGTGCCCGTCGGCCTGCCGGACTGCCGGACGCTGTCGTGCCCGGCGAGCCTGCTCGCGGGGTGCCCGGAGGTGGGTCGCTACAAGGACGCGAGCGGCGCGACGGTCTCCTGCGTGAGCCCTGACCGGGACGATGCCGCGAACCCCGTGGCTGCGTACTTCGAAGAGCAATGCAAGGACGCGTATTCGTGGTCCGGCGATGATCAGGAGTCGATGGCCGCCTGCGCCGGGGAAGACTACGACATCGTGTTTTGCCCCTGAGCTGCCGCTGAGCCGGCTCGGGGCCAAACGCCGGCGAGGGGCCGATTCACACAGTGACCCGCGTGCCGTCGAACCTGGTGAACGTGAAGCCCTCGAACGGCTCGCGGAAGGTCCGGCGCTCGTCCCGGAGCAGGCTGATCGCGACCTCCTCGCCGAGCGCCAGCGACGCCGCGGCGTCCGTGCGCCAGTGGATGCCCGCCCAGTTGCGCCCGAAGGCGGCGTTGGTCGCCAGCTTGTTCAGCTCGCCGCCCACGGTCAGGGGCGGCCCGCTGTACGGAACGAGCCGGGTCGGATCGGCCGGATCGGGGACGAACGGATCCTCGATGACATGGTCCTCGTCGAAGAAGGCCTTCAGGAGCGTCACGTTGACGCCCGCGATGGCGGCGGCGCCGCCCGGATAGGACCCGTGGATCGGGGCGCCCTCCGGGAAGGCCTGCGGAAGCAGGTAGCTCCCGAACGTGTCGAACGTCAGCTCGACCGCGAGCGAGCTCAGGATATCGTCGTGCAGCGGGTACTCTCGCGCGTCGTTCGCGAGCCGGCGGTGGACAAGCCCGCCGTACGCCTCGGGGCGGATGCTGCGGTGCACGAACCACTTCTGCCAGTACGCGGCGCGGACCGCGCGCGACGTGCCGAAGGGGAGCAGGCCCTGCAGGTAGGCGAGCGCGAACGTCGCGGCCGCGGAGGCCTGCGTCTCCGACGTGAGGTAGGGGTTCGTGGGGCTCAGGGGGGCCGCGATGCCCCCCGGGACGCCTGGGGTCGCGCTGCGCGCCGCGCCGAGGAGCAGCGCTGCGCCCCAGAAGCTGGACGCGCCGCCATGCACGTACTCCGCCAGATCGCGCCCTGTCGAGATGTAGCGGCGCACCGGGTCGAATGCGATCGACCGGGTGGGAGCGCGCCCATTCTGCACCGCGAGCCACTCGGCGTAATCGGTCTGGAAGTCGTTGCCCGGCAGCGCCGTGCGGATCGCGCCCCCGATCACCTGGGGGCCATAGGGGATGTCTCGCAGGAGGAACTGCGAGATGTAAGGACCGTCGAGCACGCCGGGAGGAACCACGTGTCTGGCCGTCTTGCCCGAGCGATCCCGGGGATCGACGTAGGTGACGCTGCCGCGGAACAGCGTGTCCAGCGTGACGCGGCCGCCGACCCGGGGGCCGGAGTAGCCCGACAGGCGATCGATCTCCTCGAGCGCGTCCTCCACGTCGCTGCTGCTGGCATAGCTCTCGAACGGCACGTCCCGCAGGAGCGCCTTCCAGTAGACCTCGACCGCCTCGGAGGCCTTCTGGGCGCTCGCCAGCGCGGGGGCCGGGGGCACGCCGATCTGGGCCGGGGTCTTTCCGATCAGGCTGACGGCGAGCGTGCCGATCGGATTGACGAACTTGCGGGTGCCGCCGAGCGGGATGGCCTCGAAATCGTCCCACTCGCGCGACGCGTGGGCCCTGGCCGCGACGCGGTACGCTGCCAGATCCACCTCGCCTCGCGCGTCGTGCGGCAGGCCGCGCGTGTCCGTCCCGATCTTGTTGCGATAGCGCGCCTCGTCGCCGTTGTCCGGGTGTGGCGCGATGGGCTCTTCGAAATCGTCGACCGCGGCCTCCACGCGCACGCGCAGCGCGCGCAGGCGGAGCTCGTGATCGAGCGGTGAGGCGCGCGGATCGCGGCGCGACGAATCGAACCCGTCGAGCAGATCGTCGACGCCCCTGCCCCGCGCTGCATTGGCAACACCGGGGTTCGCGGCGAGGACGCCTCCCACGGCGAGCGAGCCGGCCACACCCATGAAGGCGCGCCTGCCCGAGACCTTCTCGGCCCCCGATCGCTTTGCGGAGCCCTCGGGGTTCACGGGCGTCGGGGCGTCGAGAGTCGAAGCATCGCTCCTGGGATCACTGTCATGAGAATCGATGGTCATGGCGTTCAGCTCCGTTCGTTGGACAGACCTTCGCGTCGGCCCGCCGCGGCGCTCGCGGCAAGGCACCCGTGAGAATCGGCCTGTGAGCTCAGATCGCAGCGCGTCGCCCCGGAAGCGCAGACGCTGAGGTCGAGCTTCCGGCGACGCGCGCGCTTCGAGCGCCGACGAGGCCAGGAAAGGAGCGGACAGCGGCTTCAATCCGCTGCGTCCGTTTTATAGGACAAAATCTACCATAACGGATAGATCCTAGCAAGGACTTTGTTTCGCAGCGCACCGGCAGAACTTCTATCGTCCGGGGGCCCGGTGATATCAAATGGAGATGCGACAGGGCGGCGATGAGCGGACGGGCTCGGCAATGCTGGACGGCATCGTCCGGGGGGCGCTGGCGGGGGATCTTCCGGGGGTCCTGGAGCTCTATCGTGATCTCCACCCCCAGGACGCACCGTTCCCTCCCGAGCCGGAGCTCTCCGCGCTCTGGAAGCGCATGATCGAGCAACCCGGGCATCACCTCTTCGTCCTGGAGCGCGACGCCGCCCTCGTGGCCTGCTGCTCCCTCATCGTCATTCCGAACCTCACGCGCGGGGGCCGGCCGTATGCCTTGCTGGAGAACGTGGTGACCCACCGCGAGCACCGGCGGAGAGGGTTCGGCGCGCGCGTCGTTCGCCATGCGCTGGCGGAGGCCTGGGAGGCCGGGTGCTACAAAGTCATGCTCATGACAGGGTCCCAAAGGCCCGAGGTGCATCGCTTCTACGAGGCGTGCGGCTTCCGCGCGGGCGAGAAGACGGGCTTCCTGGCGCGCCCCGGCGCTGGGCGCTAGCCCGGCCCTCCCGGCCCTGACCGGCAGCGCGTCACGCTGCTGGCCTGGCAGAGCGCCTCCAGCGGCGGGGCGCCGGGCGGGTCACGGCACCGCGTGGCCGTCGACCCTGAGCTGGAAGAGGAAATACGGCGGGATGCAGGCGCCCTCGCCCGAGCTCGTCCTGGCGCACACGTAGTCCTCGCGGCAGGGCGCCTCGCTCGAGCAGCGGCGCAGGCCCGCGGGCGTGACGTGGCGGCTCAGGCACTCGGTGAACACCGTCCCGCGGGCGAGGCAGCGGTTGAAGGGGTCGAGCACGGCGATGGCGCCGCAGACGCCCTCTTCCGGGAGCGCGACGCAGCTGCTCGTGCACATGCCGCCGGGAAACCCGACGGGGCTCGTGTTGCACACCGCCGCGAGCGGGCACGCCCCGGGCTTCGCCGCCGAGGCGCGATCGCGGTGCGGGTCGGCGTGGGGGACGACGGCGCCGACCTGGCACGGGTCGCCGACCTCCGGCGCCGCCGGCAGGCAGACACCGACGGTCGCGCAGTCCTCCTGGGGCGCGTCGTACGCGGAGCACACGAGCCCTTCCGCGCAGGCCCAGCCCGCGAAGCTCGGGTCGCCCAGCCCGCAGCGCGCGCCGTCGCCTCGCTCCGGGTACGGCACCTCGTAGGCCGGCGCCGCGCGACCAGGTCAAGCAGTCGCGGATGGAAGCCCAAGGCGCATGAGATTAACCACAATAACGACGCGCAGTTATGCACGTGCAGGAGACGCGGCGACGCGTGGCTCTGGACCTCAGATGGGGCCGCCTGGGGACAATGGGCACAGACCGCCGTAACGCCTCTCTACAACGACATCGACGACATTCATAGGAACGGCGTGGAAGCAAGCGGAGAGACACCAACCTCAGCGTGCTATATATGGCACGCGCGACCTCTCGATGCCCTTGATGACGAACTCGAACACCACCAGATTATCTCGATGTTACGAACCACTGCCACACGCAGGCATCTCCCCCTCTGTGGTGTTGGCGCAACGCGGCGACGCGGATGCCAGCGAGTTCGGCGTGGCCGCTGCCGGCATCCACCTGGCCGTGCTTCGCATACTATCGGCGACGAGACCGCGAGCGCGTGTTCGTCGGCCTTTACGGGTCAAACGCGACTGCTATCAGTTAGATCCCCAGCATACATCCTGAGATCTGCCCAAGCCGCGGTCTCTGCAGTAGTCCGCCGCTTTCGAGGTGCACGAGCCGTACGAGATTACGGTCTCCGACCCAACTGGGTACCAAGAGCCCCCGCCGCCGCTGCACCTGGTCAAGCAATACTGGTACCATGGCGAATACCAACCTTCGCAGGCCCATAAAGCCTGCTCAGCCGTACCGATCTCCTCATTTACAGACTCGTCGCTTAGCGCATCCGTCTCAGCAACACAACCCATTGCCGCCACAGACACACAGACCAACAACACAATAATAGAACGCATACCCACCTCTCCCGTCAAACCGCAACATTACCGACACACCACAGCCAACCGCTCCGATCCAACATCAGGCATCGAATCTCGAGAACGCCAAAACCGATCACGTGAGCATCACCGCTCACCGCCAATCCAAAGGCCGACCATGTGAAGACTCATCGCGCTCGCTTGGTCGAAAGCACCCCCCCTCGATGTTCTCGACCGCCAATTACCATTTATTACAATATCGCGAGCATTAGCGATTTACACCATCACCTGGCAAATACGCAGAGTCGTCCGACCCACGAAAACCTTCATATCATGCGCTACAATAGTTGGCACGGCGCGCGCATCCACCGGCTCGTGCGTGGTCGAAGCGACGTGCACGATGCCGCCGAGCGGCGTCGCCCATGATTCCTCCTCTACCGCTTTCTGAAGGAATCTCAGCCGAGGGTGACAGAAAATCGTCAGGTGACCCGCTGCCCGGTCCGCGTGACCTCCTGCGTGCTGGCGGGGAGCCACCCGTTCGGATCGCGCCCGGTCCGGCGGAGCGGATCGCAGGAGAGCCCCGGCTTGCCCCCGCGAGGAGGCGGGCGCAGCGCTCGCCCACGGGTCCGTTCCGTCGAAATTTTAATAAATTCAATCCTTTGGCGTGAGCTGCGTGCCGCACACTGGAGGGCAGGTACACGGCCCGAGCGGCGGATGCTTGATCGCTCCGGTCATGCGTTCCGCCGCTCGGGTTGTGGTCCCTGAGGCCGGTCTCTGGTCGGATGCCGGCGCCCAGAGCCGGCCCGGCACCGAGAGCAGCTCGCGCCAGTTTGGCCACTGTCGGCCCTTCGCAGGCGTGAGAGCATGCAGAGGGCTCACCATGCTCCGTGTCCAGCGCCCTGACGAGAAGACTCGACGTCTGAACGGCTCGAAAGGCGACGCCGCCGGCCAGCAAAATCTAGTCCAGGGCACCGCTGAACATTCAAGGGTGGTTCATGCAAAACAGTGCGCGCTCCATGGATGGGTCCGACAGCGCGCGGGCTTCCCATGCCAGGAGGGTGCTGCCCCATGATACAGAGGCAAGCGACACGACATGCGCGGCAGTGGCTCCGGTGGGATCAGCTCGCGGCTTCCCACGCGCCGTCGCATCTGTTACGGTACAGTTATGACCCGTGGTGGGTGGAATCCCCAATTCCCGGACACTTCGTGGAACATGGTAACCCGCGCTGGACATCCGTTCAGCGATGAGGGCATGAACGCCCTGAATGAGCTCTGTCGGCGCTACAGAACACCCATTTATAGTTTCATCAGAGCATGCGGCTTCTCCGCCGAAGATGCGGAGGATATGACGCAGGGATTTCTGCAGCGGCTCTCAGCGAGCAACGACATAAGCGCCGTGGATCCCTCACGCGGGAGGTTCCGCAATTGGCTATGCAGATGCATAAAAAACTACGCAGCCAATGAGCGCGATCGCGCTCGCGCTCAGAAGCGGGGCGGAGGTTGCTCGCAGGAGCGCATCGACACGCTCGGCGGCGATTCGACGAGTCAATCGCTGCCCTCCAATACGCCATCCGCCGAAGACATCTACGAACACGCATTCGCGATAAACTTCATCGATCGAGTACTGACTCCGGAAAATGCCAACAGGTTTGAGACAGGCCGGACGGGAATTCTATGAGTGGATCGCGTTGAGGGACGCGTTCCGGCTCTGGCACCCGAGCGGCCGCTGCGTCTCGGCGGTTGGCGCAGCGACGGGCTCGGGCGCGACGCTGGTCGTTGCCGTGTGTGGCGGCGCCGCGGCCTCGTCGGCAGCGTCGTCGACGGACAGCGGGTTGATGGCTACCGAAGCGGGCGGCCTGCGGACGACAGGCGGACCGTTCGGGAAGCGTTCCGGATGCGCGGCGTAGGCCGTGTCGAGGGCGACCTGGCGCCGAGCCGCGATATCTTCGACGCGGCCGTAGAATACATCAGCAGGTGTGAAGAGAGCAAGACCAGAATGCTGGTGAAGGTCATTATACCAGCTGAAGAACTCCTGGCACCACGCTCGTGCATGCGCCAGCGAGGCAAAGCGGTCCGGATAGTCGGGCTGGTACTTGAGCGTCTTGAACTGCGACTCGGAGAAGGCGTTGTCATCGCTGACGTGAGGCCTGCTGAAGCTACGAACGACGCCGAGCGAGCCGAGGAGCTGAGCGAGCCCCTCCGACCTCATCGCGGAGCCGCGGTCGGCGTGCACCGTGAGCGAGCCGAACTCGACGCCGTGGCGGGCGACCGTCTCTGCGAAGAGGTGCTCGGCGAGCTTCGCGCTCTCGCGCTCGGCGAGCAGCCAGCCAACGGTCATGCGACTGAACAGGTCGAGGACGACGTACAGGCAGTAGAAGACCCCGGGCAGCGGCCCGCGCAGCTTGGTTATATCCCACGTCCAGATCTGGTTGGGGGCTGTGGCGGTGAGCGTCGGCTTGGCATGCTTCATCGGCCCGCGCTGCGCGCGTCGCTCGCCGCTCTCGCCGGACGCCGCGAGCAGGCGGTACATCGTGCGGATGGAGGCAAGGTAGACGCCGCGCGACAGCAGCGTCGCGTAGACCTCCGGCGGGGGCTGGTCGACGAACTCGTCGCTGTGCAACACATCGAGCACGGCTTGCCGCTCGGGGTCACTGAGCCGGCGTGGGCTCGGAACGGGCCCCTGCAACGCCGGTGGCCTCGCGGGCTGCGTCTGCCGGTAGAGCGTAGCGCGGCTGATGCCGAGTGTCGCACACGCCTGCGCGATGGGGACGTGCGGGTCATCGAGCTCTTCGATGGCGTCCATCAGCGCTCTTCGTCGCTCGTGAGATTGATGCCCAGAATGGCAGAGACTTTTTTTTGGAGATCGATGAGCTTCTCCGCGAGCGCGAGCTTCTCCTCGAGTCGGGCCGAGCGCTTCTCGAGCTCGGCAATGCGCCGGTCCTTCGCGTCCTGCTTCGGCTTGCGGCCGGGCTTGCGCCCCGCGAGAGCCTCGCTGCCGTGGAGGGCGAGCTGCTTGCGCCACGCCGTTAGGAGGGAGCTGTAGATGCCCTCGCGGCGCAGCAGCGCCTCGATGTCGCCGCGCTGGGTGCATGCGGCCGCCTCACGAACGATGCGCAGCTTCTCAGCCGCCGAGAACTTCCGCCTCTTGCCCGCCTTCGGCATGGTCTCGACGGCGACGCCACTCGCGCGTGGAGCAGCGCCCTGCGCCGCTGGGGCGAGGGTAGGATCGACGGATCGGAGATGGGAAGGCTTCGGCACGGGTCAGGTCCATTCTCCGCCCTCTCACCACAGATTTCCAGGGGGAGCCTGTCTCACCAGACGTTGGCACAGAGGGCTCAGCTCCAGGACCATTATAGCAAAACTGGAGAAGACAAGCTATTCGAAGCGCTAAGACCACGACTTGTCGACGATGATGCCCCAGAGCACAAACATGTCGCTGCCACACTGGGGATGAGCGTCGACGCAGTTAAAAAAGCGCTATCGCGGATGCGTGCTCTGTTCAAGCAAATGGCTCGACGTGAGATTCGCAGCATCGTCAATCAGGACAGTGAGGTCGACGATGAACTCCGTGCCATGATGGCAAGTTTGCAGCGCGTCGAATGAGAATGGACGTGGTCGGTTTATGTAGCGCCTGTCAGAGATTTTCGTCGGGAGATTTCGGCGATGTCATCTACATGTCGTCTATGCGACAAAAACATTCCCCCCGAGGCTCCAGGCGGATTGTGCCCCCGCTGCGTCATCAACAGATGCATTGATTGGCCCGATGCGACCTACGACGCTGACAATGTCCCTAAAAGTGTCGACCAATACAGATTGGAGGGCGAGCTTGGTCGCGGTGGCATGGGTGTCGTATATCGCGCGTTCGACTCGCTTTCTGGTCGCGCGGTAGCATTGAAGATGATCCGCGACGGCGCTTTTGCCAGCAAGGGCGCACGGAGGCAATTCGAGAACGAGATTCGTGCCCAATGCACGTTCGAGCACCCGAACATCGTCAAAATTTATCATGTCGGCGTACACGAAGGCTGTCTATTCTTCACAATGCAGCTTATGGCAGCGAGCACACTCGCCGATCGCCGAGCCGATTTCAAGGACCCGCGGGCTGCGGCGCGTCTCCTGGAAAAACTGGCGCTCGCGGTCCATGCATGCCATGAGCGCAAAGTCCTGCACCGAGATCTCAAGCCGTCAAACATTCTCTTCGACGAAAACGGCGAGCCACATCTCGCTGATTTCGGGATCGCCAAGCGTTTGGACACGGACAGCAGCACCGCGACAGGCATGATCGTGGGCACCCCGTGCTACATGGCGCCGGAGCAAGCAAACGGGCGTTCCAAGGAGATCAGTGCCGCCGCGGATGTGTGGAGCCTCGGCGTAATCCTCTACGAGATGCTCGTTGGGCGAACGCCGTTTGCAGGGGAGGCCACGGAGGTGTTGCGGCGCTACCGGGAGGAAGAACCGCCTTCACCTGTCAAATTCCGAAAGGATTTGCCGCGGGACCTGAGCGCCGTCTGCTTG
Source organism: Sorangium sp. So ce124 (assembly GCF_051525235.1). NCBI lineage: Bacteria > Pseudomonadati > Myxococcota > Polyangiales > Polyangiaceae > Sorangium > Sorangium sp. So ce124. The sequence continues at coordinate 209,700 of NZ_CP150312.1, read as the reverse complement.
GCTTGTCTGAGAAACGAACCGAGACTCCGCTACCCCTCCGCGGCGGCGCTGGCCGCCGACTTGAGGCGCTGGCTCGATAACGAGCCGACCCTGGCGCGGCCGCGTGGTCTCCCGCGGCGCATACTCTGGTGGTGCGGTCGGCGCCGAGCAGTTGTCGGCGCCGTCGGCGCCTTCGCGCTAATCGTCTCGATGAGGCTCAGTCTACATCACGTGCAGATGCAGGAACAAGCGCGCTCTGCCGCTCTGGCGAACAATGCCATCATCGCAGAGGTGGTGGCAGATGCACTGCAAACGGAGATCAAATCGAGCGGACGCATCGTACAATCCCTCGCAAACGATACTTATCCACGCCGACTGCTGCTTGATATGAACTGGATGGATCTCGAGGACTATTGCCGGAGCCGACAATTACTGTATGGACTCAGCGCGTTGTCCGTACTAGACGAGCAAGGAATGTTGAGGGCCGAGTGGCCTCCTCCATCACCGTCCCGCAGGAACGCGAGCCAAGCGTGGCGCGATTATTTCCGCGGCGCTTACGAGCTCGCCGCAGCCGAGGGACAGAATGTGTATGTATCCAGGGCCTTCAGGCAACAGGCCGGGCAGGAATTCGTTCTCGCCATCTCAGCGCCTCTTCGTCACGAGGACGGCTCGTTCCTCGGCGTCGTATCGGCAACCATTTCCCTGGAATCGAGATTCGACATCCTTAGGCGAATCCGTTATTGTAGCACCACTCTCGTGTCGCTTCGCGACCGTGACTCAGACACCGCCGATCTTCCTTCGCCGCAAGACGAAGACGCGATCCTGATCCATGATGGCGTGAACCACAGCCAGGTGTTTCCCTCGGGCCGGAACGGGAAGCTACGTTTGCTGAGGTCACGACTCCCCTCGTACGAAACGCACCAGGAGATCCTGGACGTCGTGGAGACCGATAAGGAGTACGTGGATCCTGTGAGTGGATCCAGCAGTGAGTCGCCAGGAGAGCGGTGGCTAGCGGCGTTCGCGCCCGTTGGAGGTACCAAGCTCATCGTGATAGTCAAGACGCGCCGCGATGCGCTCTCGCAAGTTGAGGAGTGATTACTATGAGCGGCTCGGCGAGACGTCTCACGTAACCAGGAACGCCGGGCGGGTCACGGCACCGCGTGGCCGTCGACCCGGAGCTGGAAGAGGAAATACGGCGGGATGCAGGCGCCCTCGCCCGAGCTCGTCCTGGCGCACACGTAGTCCTCGCGGCAGGGCGCCTCGCTCGAGCAGCGGCGCAGGCCCGCGGGCGTGACGTGGCGGCTCAGGCACTCGGTGAACACCGTCCCGCGGGCGAGGCAGCGGTTGAAGGGATCGAGCACGGCGATGGCGCCGCAGACGCCCTCGTCCGGGAGCGCGACGCAGCTGCTCGTGCACATGCCGCCGGGGAACCCGACGGGGCTCGTGTTGCACACCGCCGCGAGCGGGCACGCCCCGGGCTGCGCCGCCGCGGCGCGATCGCGGTGCGGGTCGGCGTGGGGGACGACGGCGCCGACCTGGCACGGGTCGCCGACCTCCGGCGCCGCCGGCAGGCAAACGCCGACGGTCGCGCGGTCTTCCTGGGGCGCGTCGTACGCGGAGCACACGAGCCCTTCCGCGCAGGCCCAGCCCGCGAAGCTCGGGTCGCCCAGCCCGCAGCGCGCGCCGTACCCGCCGCGAGCGCCGTCGCCTCGCTCGGGGTACGGCACCTGGTAGTCCGGGGCGGCGCCCCGAGCGATGGCCTCGACCACCGCCCGCCGGCGCGGGAGATCGCCTGCGAGGTGCGCGGACTCGACGGTGAACAGCGCGTCGTGGACGCGGCCGGGGGGCTCCTGCCCGAGCAGGTGGAAGCCGGCGACGGACCCGCTCTGGTGGCACCCGGGGCAGGTCATCTGGTCGAGCCGCCGGAGCAGCCCCTCCGGCGAGCGGACGCGCGAGAGGCCACCGAAGTCGACGCCGGCGAAGTCGCGGGGCTCGAACAGCACGCGAAAGGGCCGGTTGGCGCGGCGCGCGAGCCCGTGGGGCGTAGCCGACAGCGCCTTCGTGGCGAGGAACTCCTCGGGCAGGAGCGCGGTCCCCTCGTCGAGGCGCGCGAGGTTCTCGGGAGCAGACAGCCACGCGCGCAGCCGCTCGCGCCGCGCCGGGTCGCGCGAGAGCCGGGCGACGTCGGGGGTGTTCTCGAGGGCGAGCGGCGCGTAGCGCCCGGCGCGGGCGTCCCAGCGGAAGGCGCGGAGCACGTACTCCGCGTGCCCTCCGAGGTCCGGGCGAACGGTGGAGGGCCAGCGGACGCTCTGCAGGTTCACCACGAGCTGCGCGAGGTTCGCGCGATCGGCCGCGCTCGGGGCGAGCGGGCCCTCGGGCGAGGTGAGAAAACGGACGAGATCCGGCCCGGAGAGCGCGCCGGCGCGCGACCAGGCCTGCGCGAGCCGGCGGCACGAGAGGGCGTCGTCGGCGGGCGCGAGCAGTTCGAACGACGCGGTCATCGGGAGGCGTGAGGCGGCGGGGGCCGGCGTGGCGACGGAGGCGCCCGCAGCGGACGTGGCGCCTGCCGCGCCGCCCGGGGTCTTCGCGGCGTAGGCGAGCCGGTACACGAGGCGGGTCTCTCCACAGGCGGAGGCGTCGAAACAGGCGGAGGCGTCGAACGGGCGGCGATCCATCCGGTTCACCACGCCGATGAGCTCGAAGCGGGCGCCCTCGGCCGAGAGCCACCGCTCGTCGAAGAGGCGGTGCGCGTGGCGCGCGATGCTCGTCCCGCTCCTCGGATCGGCGCGCTGGATCTGCCGCAGGTCGTCGGCGAGCACGCGCGCGATCGAGGCGAGCGCGGCGGTGCGGGAGAGCGCGGAGAGCGAGGCCGGCGCGCGCGGCGTGCCCGTGAGCACCGAGCCGAAGTCGAGGCCCGCGGCCTCGAGCTCGGCGAGCACGGCAGGGTCCGTGAGGTGCAGGAGAGGCCGCGCTTGCGGCGGGGTTCCCTGCGGCGCGGCGGCGGGCTGCGGCCCTCCCGCGGCGGGAGAGGGCGGCGCGGCGGACGGCTGCCCCGCTCGGACATCCTGGCGCGCTGCGGAGGGCCCCTCGGATGGCCACCACGAGCACCCGGCGATGCCGGCGCTGGCCGCCAGCGCGGCGAGGGCGAGGGCGTGACGGAGGCGGCGGGGGCGCACGCTGCCAGGCTACACCGGCGCGCGCCGCGACGATCTCGAGGCGATCTCGACGAAGCGAGCAAACCGAGCCGCGTCGCGGTCGACGTACACACAAGGCGTGTGAATACTGTCCCCATGCAGCACGCCGCGCTCGCGCGCCGGCTCCGCCACGTTCGCGCGCCTTCCCCGCTCCACTTCCCGGAAGAGGCCCTCGTGCCGGAGACCAAGCGCCACCTCGAGATCAGGACCCTGCTCTATGTCGTGCTCAAGACCTTCGCGGATCGCGCGTCGATCGGATCCGACCAGTTCGTCTACTGGTCCGCGTCGGATCCGAGCCGGTGTCTGGCGCCGGACGCCTTTGTCCGGCTCGACACCCCTGACACGCCGTTCGGCTCCTGGAAGACGTGGGAGCGTGGTGCCCCTGAGCTCGCCGTCGAGATCGTGAGCGAGCACGACTCGGATCCGCAGACGTGGGCCGACAAGCTCCGCAAGTACCACGAGCTCGGCGTGCTGGAGCTCGTCGCGTTCGATCCTGACGCCGCGCCAGGAGAGCGGCTGCGGGTCTGGGATCGCATCGACGGCGATCTGATCGAGCGCGTCGTCGAAGGGGAACGCAGCCCGTGCACCGTGCTCAATCTGCACTGGGTCATCGTCCCTGCCGCAGGCCAGCCGGCGGCGCTTCGTCTCGCCCGCACCCCCGACGGGGCGGAGCTCGTCCCGACCCCTGAGGAGGCGGAGCGACGCCGCGCAGAGGCCGAGCAGGCCGCCCGCGCAACGGCGGAGCGGCGCATCGCCGAGCTCGAGGCCGAGCTGCGCCGACGAGGCGGCTGACCCCGTCGGCATCCACTGGGTCAACCTCACCATCTCCGACGAGGCCAAGAAGCACTGCTGACACCCGGCAGGGGTGCGAGGAAGCGCTGCTGACGCCCACTGGTCATCGGGGCCGTCGGGCACGCGCAGGCGCGGAGGGCGCCTCCATCCAGCGGCGGAACAGGCGGGCCTCGCCCGGCGGGAAGAAGGCGGTGGGCGGCACCTCGGCGTGATAGCGCCGGAACGCGGCGCTGAACTCCGCAGGATCGCGGTCGAACCACGCCTCGGCCTCGGGCGATCCGCGCAGGAGCCGCTCGAAGCGCAGCCGCGCCACGAGCAGCGCCGACATCCTCACGCCGTCCTCGTCCGCGCCGAGCAGCGCCCGCCGGAGCGCGGCCGGCAGCGCCGGATCCTCGGCCGCGGCGCGCAGCGCGGCCACGGGATCCTCGGCGGTCATCGCACGGGCAACGAGTGCTTCGTAACGCGCGTGCGCCTGCGCCCCGCTCAGCCGCGCCGGCCGCGCCGGCCGCGCCGCCGGGCCCTCCGCTGCCCTGCCACGGGCCTCCGCTGCCCCGCCGCGGGCCTCCGCTGCCCCGCCATGGGCCTCCCCTGCCCCGCCGCGGGCCTCCCCTGCCCTGCCACGCGCCGCGCGCCCCGCTGCCCCGCCGCCGGCCGCGCGCGTCACCTCCGCCTCCCGCGCCGGCCGAGCGCGCGCCGCGCGCGGCGGAGCTCCTCCCGCACGGCGGTCGCGTCGTCCGCGCCGTGCACCGTGCCCTCCATGCGCTCCAGGGTCACCCCACGCAGGTTCGGGCAGCGCGGCGCGACCTCGTCCAGGAGGCGCCACACCGGCTCCGGCACCGCGTCGTCGTGGCCGTCGAGCCGCAACACCCGGCCCGAAGGCAGCCAGCCCGGGTCGCTCGGACCGCCGCCGGAGAGGTGGATCTCGATCACCCGGGCGAGATCGAGCCGCGCCACGTACTCGGCCGGATCGAAGCCGAAGTTCTCCGCCATGGTGTGCACGTTGTGCAGGTCGAGCAGCAGGTGCGTCCGCGGCGCCCTCAGGATGCGCTCGAGGAAGCGCGGCTCGTCCAGCGGATCGCCGAGGACGAAGTAGCTGACGCTGTTCTCGACGCCGACGTCCTCCACGACGTCCTGCATCGCCCGGAGCGCGCGGCGGGCGACCGCGGCGCTGTGCGCGCTCATGGGCATCGGGAGCGGCAGCCCGGTCGAGAGCCCGGCGGGCGCGCTGATCCCGAGGTGATCGGTGTACCAGCGGAACCGGAAGATCGCGTGGTCGCGCCGGAGGGCCGCGCGCCAGCGGGCGCGCCGGCCCGCGTCGGCGTCCGAGGCGCCGCCGAGCGACCAGCCCACGCCGTGGGCGACGAACGGCCGGTCCGACCGGCGCGCCAGCTCGGCGAAGCGGCGGTGGAAGCCGTTCTCCTGGAGATCGGCCTCGGCGGCGTCCGGCACGCGCCAGAGCGTCTCGGGCGCCACCTCGTAGTAGTCGGCGTCGCGCAGGATCACCTCGGCCAGCAGGTCGAGGAACGCCGCGTCGGGCTGGAGCGTCAGGCCGACCGGGATCAACGCGTAGAGGCCCCGCGCCCGTCGACCGAGAAGAAGTACAGGAAGCGCCGCGACTTGGAGGGCACGTGCCCCATGCCGCAGGCCATGAGCCCGCTGTCCTTGGCCCCCTCGACGTCGATCCCGCAGCCGCTCGCGATCGCCCAGTGCGCGCCCGCGGGCGGCGCCTTCACGAGCCGCGCGCGCACGCTCGCGGCCCGGGCCTCCACGTTGCGTGCGTCGGCGCCAAGGCCCTTCCGGAGCAGCGCCCCGAGCGCGCCGATCCGCTGCGCTGCGATGCGCTCGTCGTGCTTCAGCTGCTCCTCCCGGCCCCCGGCCGCCATGCGGCGCATTCCGTCGTAGCTCGGGAGCGCGACGTCGAGCTGCGTCGCGGCGACGGGCACCTTGTCGGTCCCGACCACCACCAGGAGCGGCTCCCCGTTGCCTGCGCCGGGCACGAGCTTCTTCAGATCCGCCATGGTCGCGCAGACGACCTCGACGCCCGCGAGCGGCGCGAGATCCCCGTCCGCGCCGAAGTTGAGCAGCTCGCCGAACGCATGGCCGCGCTCCCACTTGGCGCTGTCGTCGGCAGGGATGACGAAGACGAGCAGCACCCTGTTCGCCTGCCGGGCGCGCCGGAACGCGGCCGAGATCTGGACCAGCGACCCCGAGGCCGCCGCTGGCGTCCCCTTCTCGTCGCACGCGGCGCCGTCGCCGAACGCGTCGCGGATGAACGCGGGCCACGCGGTGGCCGCGAGCCCTGCTGCAGTCGCTCCCAGCAAATGCCTGCGCTTCATGGTCACTCCTCACCGCCGTTCCCGAGCAGCTCGCTCTCCGTCTCGCCGCCCTCCGAGGGCTCGGGCGCGAGCGGCGCGAAGGCCGACCCGCCCGGCTGCACCAGCCTATCCCGATCGCGGCCGAGCACGATCGGCGCCGCCCCCGCGGATCGCAGCATCACGCGATCGCCCGCGGCCGAGTACTGGCCGGTCGCGACCACCTCGCCGGTGCAGCGGTCCTCGAGCGTGAAGCCCCCGGACGCGTCCAGGAGGAGCGTCCGCAGCCCCGCGGCGTAGAGGCCGACCAGCTCCGCCTCCGCGCTGCCAGGCTCCAGCGCGCCGCCTCTGGCGGCCGCCGGCACCGCGGCGAGCGCGTCCAGGGCGTCCTGCGCCGCCGAAGGCGCGAACGCGGCGGGATCGCCGGGATCGCGCTGCGCGTCGGGCAGGGCCTCGATCACGCCCTCGGGCGGATCGAGGAAGGAGCCACGCTCCAGCAGGTCCGGCGCCGTGAGCGTCCACATGCCGTCGCGGCGCCGGGAGATCTCGCCGCCGACGAGCGCCGCGAGCGCCGCAGCGGCCGCTTTGCTCGCGTGCAGCGTCAGGCGGTCGTCCCGCGCCTCCTCCCCCAGCGCGAGCCATCGGATCTCGCCCTCGGCGCCGCGGACGTGCGCGAGCATGCCGCCGCGCAGCGCGATCCGCGCAGCGCCCTCCGGGCCGCGCAGCACGGCCGTCTCGTCCACGTCGAGGGCGACCGGCAGGATCGGCGCGCCCTGCCAGCCGTCGCTGGCCACGGTCCAGCGAGCGCGCGCCGCGGGATCGAGCAGCACGTACGCGGTCGCGTCCGGAGCGTCGATCGGCTGGGAACACCCGGCGGAGAGCAGCGCCGGGCAAAGAAGGGAGAACGCAAGGAAGAGACCACGACGTCTGGGCATCGGGCGGAACCTCCGGGGAGCTGAGACGCCCCACGGCGGTGAAAGTTTCATCGACCACCAAGGGGCGCGCCCCGCCCGGGGCGAGCCCCGAGCGGCGAGGGGCACGCCCCTCGGCTTCACCTCCACGCCGTGCATCGGTATAACGAGGAAGTCATGAGCGCCGACGCGTCAGGCCTGAGAAGGCCCAGGCACCCGATCCCCGATTTCGTCGAGAACGCGCTGAACGAGCGTGGCTTGATGGCCTACAGGGCCCGCCCCGCGTACCAGCAGAACGATTATATCGGATGGATCGACAAGGCGAAGCGGCAGGAGACCAGGGAGAAGCGCCTCCGCCAGATGCTGGATGAGCTCGAATCCGGCGGTGTTTACATGAACATGAAGCATCCGGCATCGGAGAAGACGTGAGTTATCCCGCGGAAGGGAACAGCGAGTCCGTGCTGGCCTATGTGTTCTGGCACTGGAGACGACCCGAGACCCCTGCGGAGGAGTACGAGCGCCGGCAGCGAGCCTTCCACGCGGCGCTCGCCGCGGCGCCGGCGCCGGGCTTTCTCCGGTCGTTCAGCGTCGGGCTCTCCGGGGCGCCCTGGGCGGCCGGCGGCGGCGACGTCTACGAGGACTGGTACCTGGTGAACGACTTCGGTGCGCTCGGCGCGCTGAACGAGGCCGCGGTCTCCGCCAGCCGCTCGGCGCCGCACGACGCGGCGGCCGCGGTCGCGAGCGGCGGGGCCGGCGGGCTGTATCGCCTGAGAGGCGGAGCAGCGCCGAACGCTCCCGGCTACGCCCACTGGTTCGGCAAACCCGACGGCGTGTCCTACGGTGAGCTCTTCGACCGGCTCGCGCCCGCGCTGAACCAGGCGAGCGCCGGCCTGTGGATGCGCCAGATGGTGCTCGGGCCCGGCCGGGAGTTCTGCTTGCACGCGGCGATCCCCCTATCCCTGCCCGCGCCGTTCGATGCGCTCGTCCTCCCGCTCCGGCCAGCCTGGCCGGCGCTCGACGACACGGGCATGCCTCCGGCGCGCTGAGGCGCGCCCGCCATAGAACCGGTGCTCATGGAGATCGACCTCGCGTTCGTCCCCGGCTTCTCCGCGTCGCTCGCCGGCTGGGAGGCCACGCTGCGCGTGGGCGGCCATGGCGCGGTGAGGTGCCACTGGATCGGGCCGTCGGGCCCCGAGGAGCGGACCGGGACACGCGACGATCTCTTGTTGACCTCGCAAGCCTTCGAGAGGCTCAGTCGCGCGCTCCGCGAGCTCCCCGAGGAGCTCCAGCGGTGGGCGCTCGACGACGCTCCTGTCCGGCACATCCGGTGCCGCACCGGAGATGGGGCCATCGAACGTCGCCGGTCGGTATCGGGGAGGACCGCTACGCCGCTCGAGGCGGAGTTCGATCGCATCTGGCTCGAGCTCTTCTCCCTCGTGCGACCAACCCTGGTCGACCTCGGAATGCCCGAGCCGCTCGTCGCGCTGGCCCGCTGACACGACAGCGCCCGACAGCGGCGACCCTCGCGAGCGCTCCGAGGCAGGCCCGACGTGCTCCCGCGTTCCGTGTACACTGCGCGCCATGAACCGCTTCCTCCTGATGAGCGTGCTTGCTTTGTCCGCGTGTAGCCCCGAAGATCGCGACTTCACTCCTGAGAGCTCGGATGCCACGAGTTCGGGGACCTCCGGCGGGGGCGGAGGCGACGCCGTGGCCGTGGCCGCGGCGGGCGCCGGGGGCGACGCGCCCGGCTGCCAGGATGGCCTGTCCTTCTGCGCCGGCGCCTGCGTGGACAAGACCTCCGATCCGGAGCACTGCGGCGCTTGCGGCCATTATTGCCTGGGGGCGCCGTGCGAGGCGTCGCGCTGCCAGCCCCTCCTCCTGGCGTCGGGCGGCGTCGAGCCGACGGACATCGCGGTCGACGACACCACCGCGTACTGGGTCGATCCCGTCGCTCGACAGGTGATGACGGTGCCGGTCCGCGGCGGCAATGCGGCGTTCCTCTTCGAGGGAGACCCGCCCTTCGCCCCCCAGAGCATCACGCTCGGCCCCTCCGGCCAGGTCTACTTCACGGACTCCGGCCTCGAGGTCGTCGTGAGCGCGTCGTTCGAGGGCGATTACACGATCCTCGCGGACGGGCAGACATACCCCATGGGCATCGCGATCGACGCCGAGAACGTCTACTGGACGAGCGCCGACCAGGGCACGGTCATGAGGGTGCCTATCGCGGGCGGCTCGCCCGTCGCGCTCGCGGAGGGGCAAGACTCCCCGCTCGGCGTCGCTGTCGACGCGACCCACGTCTACTGGGTGAACGAAGGAGGCACGGTGATGAAGGTGCCTGTCGCGGGCGGCGCCGCGGTCACGCTCGCGGAGGGGCAGCTCAAGCCGAAGGACATCGCCGTGGACGCCGCCGCGGTCTACTGGACCAACGACGGAGGCACCGTGATGAAGGCGCCGCTCGAGGGCGGCAGCCCCGTCGCGCTCGCGGAGGGTCAGCGCAACCCCGGGAAGCTCGCGATCGACGCCGAGAGCGTGTACTGGACGAACGACGACGGCAGCGTGAAGAAGGTGCCCATCGGCGGCGGCGATCCCGAGACGCTCGCGACGGGGCAAGATCATCCGCTGGGCATCACCGTGGACGCGACCAGCGTCTACTGGACGAACAGCGCCGCAGGCACGGTGATGAAGCTCCCGAAGTGACACCCCGCTTGCCAGGGGCCCGGTTCGAGCGCGACGATCGGCGCCTCCATGAAGCGCGCCGCCCTCCTCCCGATCGCCCTCCTCACCGCGTGCGCCGGCGCTCCGGCTCCCCAGCGGGCCCCTGACGCGCCGCTGCTCGCGGCGCCGCGCCCCGCCGTCGCCGCGCCCGCGGTCGCGGCGGCGCAGCCCGCGACCGCGCCGGCGGAGCTCGCCTTCGTGCTGAGGATCGCCCATCCGAAGCGGACCTGGGACAACGTCGCGCAGCTCCTGCCGAGCAGCGCGCTCGTGTTCACCATGGGCTCGACGGACCCCACGAAGGTCATCGCGCAAGCGGCGGGTCCGGAGCTCGCCGACATCGTCGATCTGGAGAGGCCGCTCGACGTCGCCTTCCTGGGCAACATGGGCAATCACGCCGTGGCCTCCCTGTCGGTCGCGGAGCAGGACCTGCCGCGGCTGGCCGATCGCTTCGCGCTCAAGGAGCTCAAGGAGCACCCGGGCCTGTTGCGCGTCGAGCGCGCGCGTGACGCCGAGCCCGACGACGAGGCGCCGCCCTGGGCCTGCGCGTTCGATCCCGGCGAGCGGCGGGATGGCGCGCGCCTGCTCTGCGGCACGGACGTGGAGGACATCGAGACCGCCGCGGCCTACCTCGTCCAGGTCGTGGCCCGCGAGCCGCTCGACGCGGACGCGCGGATCGAGCTCTCGGAGCGGACCCTCCGCCAGGCCGTGGAAGAGGCGAGCGGCGCGGACGGCGCGGACGAGAACGACGGCCGCGCGGGGGCGTTGGGCCAGGAGCTCGCCGCGGGGTTCCTGCGCGACATCGAGAGGTTGAACGTCGACCTCACGTGGGGCCGCGCGGACGTCGAGGTCGGCCTCACGCTGCGCTTCGCGGGCCGGCGCTCGCCCCTCACGCTGGCCTTCGCGCCGGCGGCGGCGCAGGACGCCGCGCCGCCGCCGGCCTTCTTCCGCCTCCCGGCCGACACGGCGGTCGCCTTCCACACGCAGGGCGCGTCGCGCGCCGAGCTCACCCCGCTGCGAGAGGCCGTCTTCAAGGCGCTGCGCGACGACATGATCGACGACGGCTACGACGAGGCGCGGCTCGATCAGGTCCTCGATCGCCTCGAGACCCTGGCCCTCACGGGCGGCCCCTTCGTCTTCGGCGCGGGCGCGAACGGCGCGGCGGCGGAGAAGGCGCTCGCGGCCTACCAGCGCGACAAGGGCGCGCAGCGCGCGCAAAAGGCGGCGCGCCTCGCGCTCCAGGGATGGATGCTGGCCTCGGTCGAGGAGCCGGCGCCGACCTGGATCTCCAGCGTGAAGGAGCTCCTCCAGCGCGGCGATGAGCTCGACAAGCTCAAGAGGAGCGCGCCGAAGGACGGAAACACCGCGCGGGCCGCGGGCAAGCCCGGGGGCGCGCCGAAGGACGGCGCTCGCAAGGACGACGAGGACAAGCAGCGCACGACGCACGCGATCGTCCGCGCGCCCGCCTCGCTGCCCGCGGGGACGCTCCACGTCGAGCTCCGCTCGAAGCCGCTCACGAAGGACGCCCCGCCCGCGCACACGACCCACCTCTACGTCGTCCCCGCCGGCCAGCGGACGTGGCTCGGGATCGGCGAGGACGACGCCGCCCTCATGGATCGGCTGCGCGTCGCGGTGGATCCGGGGCGCGACGACGGCACGCTCGGCGCGGCGCCGGACATCGACGTGCTGCGGAGGCGCGGGACGCTGGCCGGCGGGCTCTTCTCGCTGGCCGGCTTGACGCTGCTCGCGGCGAACGGCGACACGCCGGAGGCGCTGGACAAGGTCGCCAAGGATCTCGCCGCGCTCGCGGCGCTGCCGGCGCGCGGCGGGGTCGCCATTCCGCTCGCCGTCACCTCCGAGGTGCTCGGCTCCGGCGCGGCCCGCCTCGACGTCCGCGTGCGGCTGACCCACGCCGGGATCCAGGACGCGATCGCGCTCCTCGCGCGCTGACGTCGACCCACCGCGCGAGGGGCCCGGACCGCGCTCGAGGCAGCGTCACATCGAGATGTTGATCGTGGGTGTCTGGTCCGTCGTCCAGGAGCTGACGCCCGGGAAGTAGGTCGTCTCCTCGTCGCCGCCCTGGGTCGTGTGGATCTGGTACCGGCGATTCGCTCCGCAATTGAAGAGCGCCCCGTAGACGACCGATTTCGTCTGACCGGCGCCGACCAGCTCGGACGAGTTGTTCGCGAGCTTGTCCCACGTGCCGCCGGACACCTTCACCTTGCTCTCGTCCCAGTCGACCGTGAACGCCTGGCTGCCGGAGTTGTGCACGCTCACCGTGATCTGGCAGCCGGCAACCGCGTCGCTCGGCGCGCCCGCGGCGATCGCGGCGCCGATGGGCAACGCGAGGGCAGCGGCGATCAAGGTCCGGCGAATGAGCACATGTCGTTCGAGCATCATGGCGAGTCCTCCTGTGGTGTTGCGGCCGTCGATTCACCTCGACGGCTCGCTCGCGGAGGGACCTCAGCAACCGGCAGGCCAGAGGCGAACTCGCGTCGGACCGCGAGGGGCGGGCCTCGTCCTCGTCGCGCGCCGCCCGCCTCCGCTGCGGAGAGGCGCGCGCGCGGAGCCCCCGGGCGCCTGCTCGAGCCTTCGGCCGGGAGCGCTGCGGGTGACACATCGCCACAAGGGTGTCACGTGACACCGTGTGGCAGGTGAGCCTGCTCATCCGGGACGTGAGAGGACGCTGCGGAGCTGGCCGCCGCGCTCACGCCCGCTTCGGCGGGATGGGGTATATCGCGGCCAGATCGTCGTTCCGCCGGAACCCGAGCGCCTCCCGGTGCACGCGCAGCTCCCAGACCGCGCGCGCCGCCACCTCTCGCTGTCTGTTGAAGGCCACGATCATCTCCGCGCGCTCCGTCGAGTCCGCGCCCTGGCGCAGGGCGAGCTCGTCGAGCGCTATGCCTTGCAGCTCGAGCTCGAGCAGCGCGACGTTGACCTTGTCCTCGGACCGCCCGAGCGCCGAGGCCATCTCCCTGAGGATCTCACCGGCGAGGTCCGTCCGGCCGACGGCGGGCAGGCGCTGCCGGAGGCGGTCGAGATACGGGCTCTTGTGCCCCTGATCCTTGAGCTGCTCGACGAGCTTCTTCCACGCCGGCTCGGTCATGCCACCGCAGCGTAGCAGCGCCGCGGGAGCGCACCGCCTCCGCCGCGGACGCGGCAGGCGTGCCCGCACGCGTCGCGAGCGCCCGGCCGAGCCGCCTGCGCCCGGCCCTCGGGCCCAGGAGCGGCCCGGCGCGCCTCGCGGTCAGCCGCCCCCCTCCGACACCAGCTTGCCGAATGCACCGGCGTTCGCCGGCGGGACGGGCCTGGGCGCGGAGATCTCCGTGACCCTGAAGGGCACGGAATCGCTACACAGGAAGAAGTCCAGACGATTCCACTCGACGGTCCGGGGTGGCCCGGTCTTCTTCCTTGCATGTGAAAGCCGCCACAGCGTACTTCTTGACGCGAGAGCAGCCTCCGCTCGAGCAGTTCGAGGAGATCACCATGCCCTGGTATGTCTATTTCGCGTACTTCTTCGGTGGGGCGTTCCTCGCCAATGCGCTCCCCCACTTGATCGCCGGCGTGTCCGGCCAACCGTTGCAGACCCCGTTTGCATCACCGCCATTCAGGGGGTTGTCGCCGCCGGCGGTGAACGTCGCCTGGGCGCTGGCCAACCTCGCCTTCGCGTATCTCTTGCTTGTGCGCGTCGAAGCCCTCGATCTCCGGAGCTGGTCTGACGCCGGTGTCTGTTTCCTCGGGTTCGGCGCCATGGCCCTCCAGTGCTCTCGCTCTCTCGCTCGCCTTCGCAAGCAGACCCTCCCCTGACCTGCCCCTTCGCGAGGCGACGAGAGCGCACGCGCCGCGAACGCCGTGAGGCTACGACGAGACGATCGCATTCTCGGGACAGGCACCACGCACGCCGCCGGCCGCCGGAGACACGGCTCGTCCCTGCTGGAGCTCGGCGAACCGCCTCTCAACGTGCGTCGTCAGAGCCGCGCACGAGGATGACACGGGTCTTCGACAGCCCGTCGTGCAGGCCCACGGGCGCGGCGCCCCGCCGCGTCAGGAACGTGAACGCCTCGAAGGGGATGAACCGGCACAGGGTGCGGAGCGCGATCCGACCGAGGCCGGCGCGGCTGCCGTCCTCCATCACGACCCGCGTGCCAGTGACGAGCTTGCCCAGCGTGGCGCCGAAGATCGCCTCCATCGAGACATAGTACGCGAACATTATTACGAGGCCGAGCAACGTATCGTTGGTCCGCTCGAACACCTCGGCGCCTCCGAGGAGCCCGAAGATCACGCCCACGAGGAACGTGAACAGCATCAATCCCATGTAATCGACGATGAGGTTCACGAGCCGCCGGCCGCCGCTCGCGAGCCGCAACCGCGAGCGCGCCTCCGGTCGCAACGCCGCGGAGGCGTCTGCCTTGGGTGGTTCGTAGGGGTTATAGCTCTCGGCGGGCTGCGCGGTCGGAGAACTCATGAGACCTCTCGATGCGGGTTGGGTGGCGTCGCGGCGCAGCGCTCGAGGGCAGGCTGCCCCCGGAGTCGACGCGCCCATACGCATGCTACGCCCCGCAGGCGGCGACGTGAAGACAGACAGCTCCTTCGACCCGGCGATGAAGGAACGATCGAACCGGACACGCTTTTCGGAGTGTGGACGGATCGCAAAGGCGACCGGTGGCGCGGCGCCGGATCGAGCTCACCGCCGAGCGCGAGGTCGACGCTCCCCGTTGCCATCGCATCCTGCACGGCGCCCCGGCCCGCCGAGAGCACGCGCTCGCCAGCCTCGCAGATGGAAGCAGCCTGCCTGCGGGTTCAGAGATTGATGACCAGCATGGTCACGGCTTCGCCGTCGTCGTACACGATGTCGGGCCTTTCGTCCCCGTTGAGGTCGCCGACACCGAGAGACAGGCCCTCCCGGCTGTTCGCCTCGTCGAAGGTGTGATCTTCGCCGAACGCCGTCCCCTCGCTGACGATCAGGTGGATCACGCCGTCCATGGCCCAGTTCGCGACGACATCGTCTCTCCCATCGCCGGTGAAATCGGCCATCGCGGTCCTGGCATGGTGATTCGCCGACACCTGGTGCTCGGGCCCCTGCGTGAACCCACCCGCGCCGTCGCCGACGAGCACGCGCAGCCTCCCGTCGAGCATGGCCACGACCAGGTCCTGGTCGCCATTGCCGTCGAAGTCCCCGGCGGACACCGACGACACCTCGGAAGGCATCGCGAAGGAGGTCGGCGAATCGAGGCCCCCCGCCCCGTCGCCGAGCCAGACGCTGACCTTCCTCTGGTCCCAGTGGGCCGCCGCCAGATCCGCGTTGCCGTCGGCGTCGAAGTCCCCCACGGCGAGCGCGACCGGAGAATCGGCGGGCACCGTCGCTGCCGCCACGAACCCGCCAGCGCCGTCCCCCAGGAAAATGGTCACGTCGGACGCGCCGCCGGAGGCGAGATCTTGATGCCCATCACCATCGAAATCGGCGGTCGCGAGGCAGAGCGAGCTCGCCGGATCGACCTCGATCGCGGGCAGAAACGTCGCTCCCGGCCCCCCCTCGGCGAGCGACAGGCCCCACACCTCCGCTACGACGTCGGGGTCGCCGTCCTCGTTGAAGTCGGCGACGACCGCCGCGGAGTAGTAATCCCTGGGCGGCAGCGTCCAGACGGACTCTTCCATCCGCCCCGTCCCCTTGCCGCGCAGCACGCCCAGCCCCTCGCCCGAAGCACCGCCGATATTGCCGAGGATGACGTCGGCGCGGCCGTCCTGATCGGCGTCGCGCACGAAGATCTCGGTCAGGCTGCCGCCCTCGAGGGGCCCGGAGACGCGGACCTTCTTGACCGAGCAGATCGCGTTCAGCGGCGATTGGCTCGGGTTCGGGACGAGGCGACAGGAATCGTCGGCGTCGTAGATACCGTCCCCGTCCTCGTCGAAGAACCTGTCGATATCCGGCACGTCGGCGGTCGAACCCAGCTCCTCGATCCGCTCGCCGAGGAGATCCTTCACTTCGTAGCGATCCAGCGCCGAGGCCGCCCCGGCGAGCTCCGCGACGAGCGCGGGATCGAGCGCGCCGTCGCTCGCCAGATCGAGCGAGAGCTGGTTCACGAGCTCCTGCACCGTCGCGTCGACGGAGCCGTGCTCACCCGCCTCGAGGATGGCTGCCTTGAGCACGATGGCGCCGACGGCGAGGAGGTACGCATTGGCGTCGCCATCGCCCCCGAGGGCGTTCATCTCGACGCCGCTCGCATGGGGGTCGAAACCTGGCGGGCCGATGCCCAGCGCGGCGCGGAGCTCGCCCTCCGCCTGCTCGACCGCAGCCGTGAGATCCCCGCTGCCCTCGGCGAGCCGCCTGGCCCGCTCGTAGCCGAGGTGCGTGATCAGGTTGACATACGCGGTCTGCTCCGGTGCATTGCCGGCAACGTCGAACAGCGCGCGCAGGGTCAACGGGGCGCCCGAGAGGCGGCCGGTGACCTCGTTGTAGTAGAACCCTTCGCTCACGATCGAGACCGGACCGGGGTGGGCGAGAGCCACTTCGAAATGTCCGAGATCGTTGTCCGTCGCGGTGATGAACGTCTGTCCCGTCGGGGTCAGGTCATGACCGAGGACCGAGATCACCACCGACGATCCGACCACGAACGGCCCCTTTTCGACGGCTCCCGTGAGCTGCACAGGCCCCGCGCCGCCCGTCCCTCCCCCCGCCGCGCTGCTGCTCGCGTCCGCGCCGCCCGTCCCCGCCGCGCTGCTGCTCGCGTCCGCGCCGCCCGTCCCCGCCGCGCTGCTGCTCGCGTCCGCGCCGCCTCTCCCCACCGCGCTGCTGCTCGCGTCCGCGCCGCCTGTCCCCACCGCGCTGCTGCTCGCGTCCGCGCTGCCTGTCCCCACCGCGCTGCTGCTCGCGTCCGTGCCCGCCCCTGTACCGCCGGCGGGCGAGCCCGTCGTCCCGCCCGCCTCCGGGTTGGAGGGCGCTGTTTCCCCACCGCATGCGCCCAGCAACGCAGAGACGGCAACCGCAAACAGGGCGCGATTCGACCTCATCGTCATGCTCTCAACATAGCATCGCGAGCAGCGAAGCGTCGCGGTAGGCGCCAGTTACCGCCGCCTCCCGCCGCGCGACGAGCTCTTTCCCGGTACCGCTGTCGCCCGTGACGCGCGGGGCACCCTTCCGCTCGAAGAACGCTCCCGGCCGAGCGAAACCCAAATACGTTCACGGGCCTGCGGGCATTGTAGGGGGTGATGGAGACGTGGCCAACGCGGGCATCCGGAGGGCGTTCCGAGTGTCAGCCGGGCGTTTATCTCCACTGAGGCAGGAAAAATACGACCATGACAAAGCGCGTAAACCGAAGAATTTTCCTCCGGGGGCTGGGCGGAGCTTGCGTCGCGGCGCCGTTCCTCGGCTCGATCCTCGACCGCTCCGTGATGGCGCAGCCGGCCACACCACCGAAGCGGCTGATCGTGATGTACACGCACTATGGCTGCATCACGACGCGGTGGTTCCCGAAGAAGTCGCACGGCCCGCTCACCGCCGCGGACCTCGAGTCGACGACGCTCAAGCACCTGGCGCCGTACGTCGACAAGCTCCTCATGCCCCGAGGCATCCGCGCGATGAACGAGTGGACGGCGACGATGGTTCGGGGGCAGGGGAACGATGAAAACACGCAGGTGAACGGGTCGTACTTCACTTGCCACCCGGTCACTCCCAACAGCAACGACCCGTTCAGCTTCAACACGGCGACGAAGTTCTACGCCATGCCGACCGGTCCCTCGCTGGACCACGTCATCGCACGACAGCTCAGCCCGCAAGGCACTCCGTTGCTCTTGAACACAATTGGTCAGAATGATAACTCTCAGTCG
The DNA here is from genome assembly GCF_051525235.1 of Sorangium sp. So ce124. Classification (NCBI taxonomy): domain Bacteria; kingdom Pseudomonadati; phylum Myxococcota; order Polyangiales; family Polyangiaceae; genus Sorangium; species Sorangium sp. So ce124. Next base: position 191,976 of record NZ_CP150312.1, on the reverse strand, counting down.
GCGATTTCCTACTCCGCCGCCGAGACCCTCTTCAGGGGCTTCAACGCGCAGCAGGCCTTCAGCAGCCTCACGGGCGTCTTCGAGACGGGGAAGCCGCCGTCTCCGGACACCTACGCGGCGATGCGCGGCAAGAGCGTCCTCGACATCGTGAAGGATGATCTGCAGAGGCTCGAGCGGTTCGACATGAGCCGTGCCGACAAGCAGAAGCTCGCAGCCTGGAAGGAGCTCCTCCACGCGACAGGCAACGTGGTGGCTTCTGCGCAGTGCGACACGTCCCTCGCCACGTCGCTCGATGTGACGCAAGAAAACATCGATCTGGTGAGCAACGCGAACTACTCGGACAAGCTGACGCAGCCAATCTCAGACGGCCTGGACGGAGCGGACCTCTATTCGAACCTCGCCGTGCTCGCGGCAGCGTGCAACGCGAACCCCGTCATCTTCCTGAAGTACCCCGCGGCCTACACCTTTGGGGGGCTCGGCCTGACGCAGGAGGCCGCGGGTCTCGCGAGTCGCTTGGACCACGCGGGCATGACGGGCACCTGCGTCCCCGGTGTGATCGACATGATCCTCAAGATCGACGACTACTATGCGAGGAAGTTCGCCCACCTCGTCGGGCAGCTGAACCGTATCGACGAGGGCGACGGGACGCTCCTCGACAACTGCGCGGCCGTCTGGTTCCAGGACGCGTCGGACGGCTGCGCCCGGAACCTCAACAACCTGCCGATCGTCCAGGCCGGCAGCGCCGGCGGCTATTTCAAGACCGGCTGGGCCGTGAACGTCGAGGACGGCTCGCCCGATCTCACGACCGGCAACAGCGAGATCACGTGTGCCGACGGCACGTCGGACCAGGTCGACGCGATATCCCAGGAAACGGGGACCGATCCGTCGCTCGCCAACGCGCCGATCAACAAGTACTTCTGCAACTTGATGAACGCCCTCGGGGTCAAGGCAGGCGCGGATGGTTTCCCGGCACCGGGCGGTTCGGCGCCGGTGACCCACTACGGCATGTACGACCGGACGGAAGACTTCATCGGTGGCGGGACCAATCCCCCCACCATCCACGATCCAGGCGAGTTCGCCGCGCTCAGGGCGAACGCCTGAGCGGTCTCGTCCCCGAGCCTGTCGCGCTGCTTCACGACATGGACCGTCCGGCAGATCCGCATCGTCATGACGCGAGCCTCGACCGCGTGATCTCACCCTCATGGCGCGACGGGTACCGAGCGGGCCAGCGGACGGGGGGCGGCCCTTTAGGGCGAGGCGAGGGGGCCGATGGCGGGTCCTTGTCGCAGTCGCGGTGGCGCTCGCCGCGCGGCGCGCGGGGTGATCCCCTCGCTGTACGGCCTCGCCGTCCTGCCGGCGGCCCTGGCCTTGGTCGTCGCGCGACATCGCCCCGAGCACCGCCCGATCGCATGCCTCCTCGGGTGCGGGGCCGCTCGTCCGGAGGGAGCGGGCGAAGGTGCACCACGTCGCTGCGGGCCTGATCATCATCACAGAACTGTCGATGCTCGCGGGCCCGTACCGCTTCGGCGTCCTCACGACTTGGGAGCTCGCGCAGTCGATGCTGATTGCGCTGTACGTCACGATCGTTCCTGTCCAGGGGGTGGCGGTGTGGCGACGGACGCCGCAGCGTTCACGCTCGCTCAGTTCATCGTCTTTCTCATCGCGATCATCGTTCGCGATCGAGGCTTTGCACCAAAGACCGACCCGACCCGGACGTGCAGCCCGCGGAAGCGCTTCGTGTCTGGCTGCGGGCGCTGACCATGTCGGAGAAGGCCAGCAGGGTCTTGCAGGGGGAGCTCTTGGGCGAGCACCAGAGCGCCTTGGTCGGTTGCGCCGAGCGAAGTTGGCAGCCGCTTCGGGCGTACCAGAGCACCACGAGCGTGTAGGCTGGCCGAGCCGCCCTGCGAGCCGATACGCCCGAAACGGCGCCCGATGTTCCGGCTCTTGAGAGCGTAGATCTGGCGTAGCGCGCCACCCATGCCCTCGCGGCTCCGGCGCCCGGAGCGTCTCCAGATCGCACGGCCGCCCTCGCTCAGGGCTGAGCACGGCCGGAACACTAGGCACAAACTGCTCATCACCCTATGTTCCGAGCGCTTGTCCTCCGCTTCAAAAACACCCCCGCACGATGTGCCGAAGGCGGACTATCCATCGATTCACGCTCTGGACAAGACGCCGGCGGAGCGACGATCCAGGCACATAGAATTTCTAAAGTCGGACAAGACCCACGAGCCGACATTCGTGTAGATCACTACCAATATGGAAAGTTGGCGCGGGGCATGCAGACGCTCCGACACAGCATCTCGCGGGGAGATGAGTCAACAGCAGGGGGGAATATTCATGAATACGACTTTCCATCGCGTCTCGGCTCTCGTGCTCTCCTTCAGCACCGTCGCCGTTCTCGCGCTCTCGGGCTGCACCGTCGCAGACGAGGTAGAGGCAGCGGAAAGCAACGATCTGGCCGTCGACACCGGCAACGGTTCGGTGAGCGGTGCGCACTACACGCTGAATATCATCGGCGTGCCCAGGGGCAAATCTGCCAACATGACTGGTGGCGACGGTCGCCGCATCTTCGTGGGCCTCGGGAGCGATGGCGCGGTGTCCTCGACGCGCATCGATCTCACCGAGGGTGACTTCGCGGTGCTCGACGCCAACGGCACCGACGGCCGCGCCTCGTTCCAGCTGCCCAACCCCGATCCTGACTGCGACGGCACGACCTCGTACTCGGTCTACGTGCGCGCGCTCGCCAAGCCGGGCGGACACGCGGACATGCAGTCCTGCTACGAGGACGAGACCGGCACCTGGTGCGCGGTCGACTTCGCCGGCGGCGTCGCGCCGATCACCATCACGCGCACAAAGGGCAAGCAGACCTTCGTGAACGTCTCCAAAGACCTCCTCTACATCGATTACTGCGCCGAGTGGGACGCCACGACGGGTGAGTGCCTGGACGTGAACCAGGTGCCGCTCTTCGGGGACGACAACCTGGCGTACTTCTGGCAGTACGACAACCAGGGACTGAAGCTCGCGCAGCTCCGCTTCTACGAGATCGCCACGGACACAAACTGGGAGCCCGTGTGCCCGCAGTAGTCTAGAAGCCCGCCAATCTTGCGCCTAGGCGCGACCGAGATCGCGCAAGCTCTTCGTCCTAGCCCGCCGACGGGACGACCGTCATCGAGCTGGTGGGGAGGCACGGCGGGCGGATGCGGATCGACACGAGCGAGAACAGCCTCTCGGCCTCGTCCCTCGGCGTGCCGCCCGCGCGTGCCGGAGGCCCGCCTCTGCCCGCTGCTCGACGAACTGCGAGCCGCGCACCCTTCTTGGGCCTTTTCATGCCCAGCGGATCCCGGATCATCAGCCCGCCCTGGCGGCCTGCGCGGTTCTACCTCGCGTAATCCGGCCGGCTCGTCCAATCCTCCCAGCGCGGGCTCGTGGGCCGCTTCCTGCGCCGGAGCGCGGAGGGGGCGTCAACCTGCGGGTCCAGGGCCCCGAGGGGCAGAGCAGCGAGCGCGCGAGCTACGTCGTGGGCTGCGACGGGGCCGCGCGCGTCGTGCCGCCGGTGCCACCGGCAGCCCGAGCAGTCGGCCGATCGCTTCGTGAACGACCCGGGCCCCCACCCCATCCCCGAGGGCGACGGCGCGGCTCAGGGGTGCTGGCGAGCGAGGCGACCACCGCAGTCCGACGCGACGGCTCGGCCACGGCGAGCTCCCCAGGCCCGGGGCTTGACAGCTGGGCGCGGTTCGGGTCCGTGCCGTCCGAGGAGGTGCGATCCGCCGTCACGCCCCCCTGAAACCGCACCGCGCGCTCAGCCGACGCGCGATCGGCCTTCACGCCGGCCGAAACGTCGCCCTGCTTGCATCTGGTGCCCGTTCCTGACTACCCGTCCATGCAAGGAGGGTCCCGATGACAACGACCGCTGTTCTCCAGTTCCTGCCTGACTGGCAGCACGCGCAGCAGGGTCCGATCGAGCGCGGGGGGAAGCTCAGGATCGAGTACGAGCTGAGCCGCCTGTCGCGCTGCTTCACGACGTGGCGCGGCGCCGAGATCGGCGACATCACCGCCTACGTCCGCTTCCACCCGCGGGGCGCGATCGTGCAAGGGAGCGTCGTCGAGGAGGTGCGGGCCCCGGGGAACCCGCCCGGGCACGTCGTCGCGCACAGGCCCGCGGCCCTGGAGATCTCGGTGCCCGACGACGCGACCCAGGCGGAGATCTGGTTCCACGGCTTCTCTCAGACCAGCCGCCGGTGCGAAGCGTGGGACACGCGCTTCGGCGACAACTACTGGTTCGATGTGGGCGGCCCGCCGCCGCGGATCCCGGCGCAGCCGGTCGTCTACCGCGCGGGGGCGCAGCGGCGCCCCGACATCACGAACGTCCGGGCCTTTCGGGTCTCGAAGGTCTACGCGTTCCCGAGGCCCGCACAGGGGCCGATCGCGGGGACAGACATCCAGATACACCTGGACCTCGACGCGTGGGTCAGCCATTCGGCGTGGGGCGCCAGCGCATGGATCGATGTCCACGTGTTCGACGGCCACGACGCGCTCGTCCACGCCGAGACGATCCCGCTTTCGTATACCGGGTGGGGCCCGAACCAGCAGTTCAGCTTCGCGGGCAAGATTTTCCAGGGATCCACCGCGACGCCGGGCTCGGTGTCGCCGCGGCCGGACGCGCGCAAGGTGCAGCTCCGGCTCTATTACGAGATCGACGGCCAGGTGTTCACGGATGGAGTCCTGCACCAGGCCGAGCTCCCCGAGGACGCGCGGCTCTGATCGGCGCCCCGCCGCCTCGCCGCGGGAGAGCGCCCCATGCTAAAAGGGCGTTCCCATGGCGAGCCGCTTCTACGTCACGACGCCCATCTATTACATCAACGACGTCCCGCACCTCGGTACCGCCTACACGACGATCGCCGCGGATGTGCTGTGCCGCTACCACCGGCTGCGCGGCCACGAGAGCCGCATGCTCACCGGCACGGACGAGCACGGCCTCAAGATCCAGCGCGCCGCCGAGGCGCGCGGCCTCGCGCCGGGCGCCCACGCCGACGAGATCGCCGCCGTCTTCCGCGACACGTGGCCGAAGCTCGGCTGCGCTCCCGACGACTTCATCCGCACGAGCGAGCCGCGCCACAAGAAGGCCGTGCAGGAGCTCTGGAGCCGGATCAAGGCGCGCGGGGACATCTACCTCGGCCACTACGAGGGGCTCTACTGCGTCGGGTGCGAGGCCTACTATACCGAGAAGGATCTGGAGCAGCCCGGGAACGTCTGCCCGCTGCACAAGAAGCCCGCCGAGAGCGTCAAGGAAGAGAGCTACTTCTTCCGCCTGTCCAGGTACGGGGACGCGCTGCTCGATTACTACAAGCGCAACCCGACCTTCGTGCAGCCGGCGAGCCGCCTGAACGAGGTGGTGAGCTTCGTGCGCGAGGGGCTCCAGGATCTGTCGGTCTCCCGCACCACGTTCCAGTGGGGCATCCCCGTCCCCGACGACCCGAAGCACGTCATGTACGTGTGGTTCGACGCGCTGGCGAACTACATGACCGCCCTCCGGGAGCCGGAGGACAACACGCGCTTCTGGCCCGCGGACGTGCACCTCGTCGGCAAGGACATCCTGCGCTTCCACGCCGTCTACTGGCCTGCGTTCCTGCTCTCGGCCGGCTACGGAGAGGCGGAGCTGCCGCGCCAGGTCTTCGCCCACGGGTTCCTCACGTACAGCGGCCAGAAGATGTCGAAGACGCTCCGCAACACCATCAGCCCCGTCGAGGTGGCGGCCGCCCTCTCCGAGGCGGCCGCGGCGGCCCTGCCCGGCGGCCCGGACGCGGCCGCCGCCGCGCCGCCCGTCGGGGTGGACGTGGTGCGGTATTGCCTGATGCGCGCGATCTCGTTCGGCCAGGACGGCGATTTCGGCCTTCAGGACGTGCTGTCGCGGTATGGCTCGGAGCTCGGCAACTCGCTCGGCAACCTGCTGAATCGCGTGCTCCCGTTCGCCGAGGAGGTCCCCGCGAAGGGGGCCTTGGGCCCGCTCGAGGAGGAGCTCGCCGGGGCGCAGCGGCAGGCCGCGGCGGCCGCGGCGGCCGCGTTCGACGCGAACCAGCCGACGCGCGCGCTCGACGCGATCTGGACGGTGATCGCCGCGGCGAACCTCTACATCGACAAGGCCGCTCCGTGGGTGGCCAAGAAGACGGACCCGGCGCGCCTCGGGACGATCATCGCGACCTTGATCGAGCAGCTCGAGGCGATCAGCGTGATGATCTCCCCCGTGATGCCGGTCGTGGCGGGCAGGATGCGCGAGCAGCTCGGGCTGCCGCCGATCGCGTTCGAGGCGGGCAGCGATCGCTGGCCGATGGCGCTCCCCGGGCGCGCGCCGGGCGAGAAGCTCCGCAGGGGCTCGCCCATCTTCCCGCGCCTCGAGAAGGAGAAAGAGGCCGAGCTGCTCGCCCGGTTCGCCCCGCCGCGGCCGGACGCCGAGCCGGCGAAGGCCGACGCGACGGCCGGCGCGAAGCCCGAGTCGAAGGCGGCCCCGGAGGCGAAGGCCGCGCCCGCGGCGAGCGGCGGCGCCGAGGTGGCTGCCCCGCCGGCGCGCCAGGGCAAGGGGCCCGTGGCGTTCGACGAATTCGCCCGGCTGGACCTCCGGATCGGCGTGGTCACGAGCGCCGAGCGCGTGAAGAAGAAGGACCGGCTGCTCGATCTGCGCGTCGACACCGGCGACGGCGCTCCGCGGCGCATCATCTCGGGCATCGCGGCGAGCTACGCCCCGGAAGAGCTGGTGGGCAAGCGGGTCGTCGTCATCTGCAACCTGCCGCCGCGCGACTTCGGCAAAGGGCTCGTGTCGGAAGGCATGCTGCTGACCGCCGATGTCGAGGGGCGAGTCCGCACCATCACCGTCGAGGACGCCGCGCCGGGCACGCCGGTGCTCTGATACCGCACCTCGACACGCGATTCACAGCGCAGCGACACGGCGGGAGCGAGGCGCCGGCCTCTGGCGGTTGTGTACCTCTGGCCGCAGGTGGGGTCTCTTGAACCGCCAAGTCGCCAGAAGACGCCAAGAAAAACAAAACAAATCTTGGCGTCTTCTGGCGACTTGGCGGTTCCATCCTTCCGGCAGGTGGGAGAATCCCCTCGCCACCCCGCCTCCGCGGCCGAGCGGTATGGCCGCGATCGCTGCGCCGCGATCGTGCTTTTCACGCCGGTGGGCGGGGGACCAAGGGGGAGGTCGGTCCGCCCGCCGGGGGGCGTGCTAGACCTGGTCAATGCGCGCTTGCCTTGGCACGAGGAGGCGGTGAGCATCTCCCTGCGGGGGCGCGATGCCGTGGCCCTGGCCATGGCGGTCGCGGCGCACGCCGCGATCCTCGCCGCGCCGACGCCGGAACGGCCTCTCGAGGGCCCTGCCGAGCCATCGGCGCTCGTGGATGGCATCGATGTCGAGCTGGAACCACAGGCTCCCCAGGCCGCAACCGCGGCGCCGGCCGGGGGCGAGCCGATCGCGGGCGAGCCGGAGTCGGCCGGTGAGATCGGCAAGGCCCCTCCGGCCGAGAAGGCGCAGGCGCCCGCGCCGGGCGCCGTGGCCGCCAAGGTCGCCTCGGTGGAGCGCGCGAGGCCTGCGCCGGCCGCTCCCGCCGCAGAGCCGAAGGCCCCACCTCCGGAGACCGCGCCGCCCGCAGCCGATGCCGCCGCCCGGCCTGCGGCCGAGGCCCGTGCGCCCGCCGCCGAGGCTCCCGGCGCCCCCGCGCCCACCGCCGAGGCCCCTGCGCCCGCCGCCGAGGCGCCGGCGGCCCCGGCGACGGCGCCGCCCGGCGACGAGTACGGCGGGGCACCTCCCGCTGCGGGCGGGGGCATCGCGCTCGCGCCAGGGCTCGGGACGCCCCTCTGGACCGTGCCCGGCGTGCTCCCCGGCCCCGACGCGCCGCGCGCCGCCCCGACGGCCGCCCCGCGCGCTCGCCCTGTGGATCCGGCGATCGCGGGCACGGTGCTGAACGAGACGCTGCACGGCAAGGACAAGAGCGTGGGCATCAGCATCCCCGCCGCGGGCGCGGTGGCGAGCACCCTGGCGGACATGGTCCGCTCCTCGGCCGCGCCCCTCGACGCGCGGGCGACCTTCGAGGTCAAGCTCGGCGCCGACGGCCAGGTCCTCGGCGTCCGGCTGGTGAGCGCGTCGGCCGGAGACGGCCCCACGTGGGATCGCATCGTGGACGGGGCCAAGGGCGCGCTCGCGGGGAGCGCGCTGCAGATGGGGCCTGACCGGCAGCCGGTGACCGTGACCGTCAAGGTCCAGTCCAAGGTGCAGTATCCGTCCGGCAGCAAGAAGAAGCCCAAGCCGGAGCTCGTGTGCGCCGAGGAGGTGCTCGAGCAGCTCCAGCAGGCGATGGAGGACCCGAGTCGGCTCGGCCAGCTGCGCGGCCCGGGCGACGGGGCGCCGCCGGGCGACACGGATGAAGAAGAGCGAAAGAGGAGGTTCTGCATCCCTGTCGGGCTCCGCGCCAAGGTCGATCTGTCCGATATCGGCGCGCACAGGATCAACGTGGTCTCGGCGTCGTTCGCGGTGAAGCGCGAGGGCGAGCGCGCCCTGCCGCACGAGGACATCCTGCCGATCGACACGCGCGTCCCGTGGGCGCCCAAGGACCCGAACAAGACGAAGCTCCCGCCGCCCAAGAAGAAGAAGTGGAAGAAGAAAAAGGAGCCTTGAGGGCCCCGGCCTGCTCACGACCCTGACGGGCTGCAGAGAGCTCAGCCGAGCGAGCGCGAGCCCGATCGCGCCTCGCGCTTCGGCGAAGCGTCCGTCGTCCACCCCCCTCGGGCGCCACGACTCCAGATCCAGCGACCCGCGGTCAAAAACGAGGTTCCTTACCCGCCTCCCTCCCGGGAAAGTGACGCTACGGGCGCCTGGGGTCGATCAGGTACTCGCGCTCGCGGTACTCGAAGTAGTCGAAATCGGCTGGGCGCGCGGTACCCGACATGTCCTGGCACGCCATGCCGACGAACGCACCGGTGAAGTTGGGAAGGCCGGGCGCGGAGGCCTCGTCCGAGAGGATGCTGGCGTCCAGATGCTCGGGGAACCAGCTCCAGTCGGTACCGTCGAGGCTGTAGGCGAAGTAGAGCCGGTCGTGGTCGAGCTCGGCGCGCAGGTGCACGGGCGCGGTGCCCGGGATGGGGACGGGTGCGGTGAAGGCGTCCGCCATGACCCCATCCGGAATCGCCGACATGATCCGGATATAGCGCCCGACCGTCTCATCGTGCGAGATGTGCAGGTAATGGAACTTGCTCGCGTTGTAGTAGCAGATGAGCCCGGCCATCTGCTGATAACGCTCGGGCGCGAAGTCGACCGACGTGACCGCGGTGTAGCAGTGCGCCTGCTGGCGGCGTGCGACGAGCGACTGGCGGAACAGGCTGCCGAGCGTCTCGCGGCCGTAGAGCCGGAGATGACCGGGACGTGCGGTGAGGCTGAACAGCTCGTCGGGGTAGGGCGAGCGCAGCCACTGGAAGTCGATCGGCAGCTGCGGTGAATCGAAGTCCTCGCGCGCGGCCGGGGCGGGGAAAGGATGCGCGGGCAGGCCGGGGGCTGGGACCTCGACGCGCGGGATATTTTCACCATCGGCCGTGCGCAGCCAGCCGTCGTCCGACCAGACCATCCTCTGGATCGCGGTCTCGCGGCCGAGCGTCGAGCGCCCGCGGTTCGGGATGGGACGGCTGCACAGGTGGACCATGTACACGTCGCCCGACGGCGTATCGCAAAGGTCAGCGTGGCCCGCGCGCTGCAGCGCGACGTCGGCGCGAGCGCGCGATGTCAGGATGTACGTCTCGGGGTGCAGCTCGTACGGGCCGGTGAGGTCACGGGAGCGCGCCATGGTGACGGCGTGGCCCTGGTACGTGCCGCCCTCGGCGGTGATCAGATAGTAGTAGCCGCCGCGCTTGTAGATGTGCGGACCTTCGGTGTAGCCGATCGGCGTGCCTCTGAAGATGTTCGTGACAGGCCCGATGAGCTTGCGCTCGGCGTGCGAGTACTCCTGGAGCACGATGCCGGCAAAGCGATCGCGGCCGGGCCGGTGGTCCCACAGCATGTTGCTCAGGTACTTGCGGCCGTCGTCGTCGTGGAACAGCGAGGGGTCGAAGCCGCTCGAGTTGAGATGAACGGGATCCGACCACTCGCCGTCGATGGTGGGGCTGGTCACCAGGTAGTTGTGGAAGTCGCGCATGGACGCGCCGGACGCACCGCCGACGGTGGTCCGGCCGTAGCGCTTCACGTCGGTGTAGATCAACCAGAACAGGCCATCCGCATACGTCAGGCACGGCGCCCAGACGCCGCACGAATCGCCGGCGCCAAGCAGGTTCAACTGGCTCGCGCGGTTGAGCGGGCGCGAGAGCAGACGCCAGTGCACGAGGTCGCGCGAGTGGTGGATCTGCACGCCGGGATACCACTCGAAGGTCGAGGTCGCGACGTAGTAGTCGTCGCCGACGCGGACGATGGACGGATCGGGGTTGAAGCCCGGCAGGATCGGATTACGGATGACGGTATCAGGCATGGATGAATGGCTCGCCGGCGATGGTGCAGAGGACGATCGCGCCGAGGATATCGAGGAACGGGGGGAAGGAAAAGTGAAACGATATGCTTCCGCCGGCGCTGGAGTGCACGATGAGCCGGGCGCCGCAGGAGCATGCTTCGTTGCCGCGCCGCTCAGGGCAGCTCCAGCACGAACGTGGAGGGGCGCGCGACAAGCACGTCGCACGGCGCCGAGCGCATGACGGATTCGGCCACGCTGCCCAGGAGAGCGCGCGAGATCCCCGAGCGCCCGTGCGTGCCCATGATGATGAGATCGGCCTTCCACCGCCCGGCTTCGCGGACGATCGCGCGCCTCGCATCGCCGCGCCGGACCGACGACTCCCACGTCACGCCGAGCCCGTCGAACGAGTCGAGGAGGCGCCGTAGACCGGCGCGCGCGTCGTCATGGTATCGAGCCCGATAGGCCGCGAACTCCAGCGAGGGGAGGGCGAGCGCCATCCTGTCCTCGAAGGGCACGCGATAGGCGTGGATCGCCCGGATGCGGCTCACCTCGGGGTCGATGACCTTCGTCGCGAGCACGGCGCTCCGGAGCGCGACGTCCGAGAGCTCGACGGCGAGCAGCGGTCGCCTGTAGGCGCTGGCGGGGGCTCGCTGCACGACGAGCACGGGAGTGTCCGCGTGACGGACCGTGAGCTCGGCCGTCGACCCGAGCAGGAGATCGAGGATCGAGCGCTCCCCGTGCCTGCCGAGGACGATCAGCTCCGCGCCGTGGCTGCGCGCATGACGGATGATCTCGACGAACTCTCTGCCGACGAGCACGCTCGGGACGACCTGCAGACCTGCGTTCCCCGCGCCCCGGGCGACATCGAGAGCGCGGGCCGCGATCTCGTCGAGCGAGCGACGCGCGGCCTGCTCCGCGCTGTCGCCCTCCGCGGGCGAGGCGGGCGCTGGCAGCACGTGAACGAGGTGCAAGGTGCTGCCCGCCGAGAGCGGGAGACACGTGGCGCGCTCGACCGCCGCGAGAGCACCCGGCGAGAAATCGGTCGCTGCAAGGACGTCGCCGAGGCGAGCCTCGCGGCGCGGTGTGCTCGTCGTCCGGCCGTCGCGCCGGTGGGCCGGCCCCGCCTGGGCGGGCGAGCTCGGAGGCGTCGTGGGCGTGGCGTCGGTGCGGCGCATCGGCTCGCCGCGCAAACATAGCAAGCCGCGCGCCAAGCGTCGCGACCTGCCCTGCGCAGGGCGCGCTTGCCGCCGAGGACCTGCGCGGCGCGGGAGATGCGCGCGCTACGTAAGGATTGCGCCCGAGGTGGCGCGGGGCTCGCCATGTTCCTCGAGGTCGAAGCGCTCCGGCAGGCGATCTCAGCTCAGCCACCCTGCACGCCCGCCGGAGGCGTCGCGCCGCTCCGCCGAGCGGCGCGAACCACCTCCGCCAGCGACGTGGGGAGCAGCCCCATCAACGCGAGGAGGCCTTGATGGCGGCGAGCGCAGACGTGTACTCGGCCATCGCCGCCGAGATCGTTGCGGCTTGCCGCTCGAGTGTCGATGCACGTTCGAGCGCCTCGCGCTGCCAGGAGAGCGCTTTGCGCGCGAGGTCATCGTCCCCCGCTCGAACCGCGAGCATCGCGCGTCGTTCCCATTCATCGGCGTTCGCCGCCTGCTGCGCAGCCGCTCGTGCCAGCTCCGCCCCGTATTTCTCAAGCGATTCCAGGCGGAGTTGAGCCGCTTCGAATCGACGAGCTCCCTCGTCCTCGGCGCTCGGCTGAGCCTTCAAACCATGCCGAAGCTTTGAAAGGACGCGAGCGAGCCAATGAGGTCCCCTCTCCCGTGCCCGCACGGGTTCGAGCCGGGCGTCGGCGACTGCAGCCTCATCGATACGCTCCAACTCGCGTTCAATTCGCTCGGCGATCTTGGCAAACCTCTCGGCATGGGAAGGCATCTCGATTGAACCGCCTGCTGCTCATCTTACGCTGGAGCCATGTCCACCGGGAGACGAGTGCCACCCGTCTTTTTGTGGACGCACCTCCACCAAGAGACGAGTGCCACTCGTCCCCTCTGTGCCAACGTCTGGTGAGACAGGCTCCCCCTGGAAATCTGTGGTGAGAGGGCGGAGAATGGACCTGACCCGTGCCGAAGCCTTCCCATCTCCGATCCGTCGATCCTACCCTCGCCCCAGCGGCGCAGGGCGCTGCTCCACGCGCGAGTGGCGTCGCCGTCGAGACCATGCCGAAGGCGGGCAAGAGGCGGAAGTTCTCGGCGGCTGAGAAGCTGCGCATCGTTCGTGAGGCGGCCGCATGCACCCAGCGCGGCGACATCGAGGCGCTGCTGCGCCGCGAGGGCATCTACAGCTCCCTCCTAACGGCGTGGCGCAAGCAGCTCGCCCTCCACGGCAGCGAGGCTCTCGCGGGGCGCAAGCCCGGCCGCAAGCCGAAGCAGGACGCGAAGGACCGGCGCATTGCCGAGCTCGAGAAGCGCTCGGCCCGACTCGAGGAGAAGCTCGCGCTCGCGGAGAAGCTCATCGATCTCCAAAAAAAAGTCTCTGCCATTCTGGGCATCAATCTCACGAGCGACGAAGAGCGCTGATGGACGCCATCGAAGAGCTCGATGACCCGCACGTCCCCATCGCGCAGGCGTGTGCGACACTCGGCATCAGCCGCGCTACGCTCTACCGGCAGACGCAGCCCGCGAGGCCACCGGCGTTGCAGGGGCCCGTTCCGAGCCCACGCCGGCTCAGTGACCCCGAGCGGCAAGCCGTGCTCGATGTGTTGCACAGCGACGAGTTCGTCGACCAGCCCCCGCCGGAGGTCTACGCGACGCTGCTGTCGCGCGGCGTCTACCTTGCCTCCATCCGCACGATGTACCGCCTGCTCGCGGCGTCCGGCGAGAGCGGCGAGCGACGCGCGCAGCGCGGGCCGATGAAGCATGCCAAGCCGACGCTCACCGCCACAGCCCCCAACCAGATCTGGACGTGGGATATAACCAAGCTGCGCGGGCCGCTGCCCGGGGTCTTCTACTGCCTGTACGTCGTCCTCGACCTGTTCAGTCGCATGACCGTTGGCTGGCTGCTCGCCGAGCGCGAGAGCGCGAAGCTCGCCGAGCACCTCTTCGCAGAGACGGTCGCCCGCCACGGCGTCGAGTTCGGCTCGCTCACGGTGCACGCCGACCGCGGCTCCGCGATGAGGTCGGAGGGGCTCGCTCAGCTCCTCGGCTCGCTCGGCGTCGTTCGTAGCTTCAGCAGGCCTCACGTCAGCGATGACAACGCCTTCTCCGAGTCGCAGTTCAAGACGCTCAAGTACCAGCCCGACTATCCGGACCGCTTTGCCTCGCTGGCGCATGCACGAGCGTGGTGCCAGGAGTTCTTCAGCTGGTATAATGACCTTCACCAGCATTCTGGTCTTGCTCTCTTCACACCTGCTGATGTATTCTACGGCCGCGTCGAAGATATCGCGGCTCGGCGCCAGGTCGCCCTCGACACGGCCTACGCCGCGCATCCGGAACGCTTCCCGAACGGTCCGCCTGTCGTCCGCAGGCCGCCCGCTTCGGTAGCCATCAACCCGCTGTCCGTCGACGACGCTGCCGACGAGGCCGCGGCGCCGCCACACACGGCAACGACCAGCGTCGCGCCCGAGCCCGTCGCTGCGCCAACCGCCGAGACGCAGCGGCCGCTCGGGTGCCAGAGCCGGAACGCGTCCCTCAACGCGATCCACTCATAGAATTCCCGTCCGGCCTGTCTCAAACCTGTTGGCATTTTCCGTCTCTTGGTGGACGCACCTCCACCGCGTAGACGAGTGCCACCCGTCTTTTTGTGGACGCACCTCCACCGGGAGACGAGTGCCACCCATCTCCCGGGTGGACGAGCCAGGTCATCCGGACGGGCTCACGGCGTTCCGTCCGCCCCGGCCGGGGCCGCCGGGACGGGGCCGGCGCTTCCCCAGGCCCCTGCCCCTTGCCCCACCGCGGCCCCGCCCGTCCAGAGCCCCCTCCCCTCCCCGAGCCGGTCCTCCCGCCCTTCACCCTGGACACGGCGTCTGCGCCCCCGCCGCGTGCACCGCAACGCGCCTCCCCGGCTCGAAGCGGATGGGCAAGCGCGCCGGACCGTGCACGATGATCGCCTTGCGCGGCTCCCACGGCTCGTCGCTCGCGAGCCGGAGGCCCTTCAGCCGGCAGAGCAGATCGGGCAGCGCGATCCGCGCCTCCAGGCGCGCCAGCGCCGCCCCGATGCAGAAATGGATGCCGTGGCCGAACGCGACGTGCGGGTTGGGATCGCGCCCGATGTCGAAGCGGCCGGGGTCGTGAAACTGCAGCGGATCCCGGTTCGCGGAGCCGATCACGGGCAGCACCAGCTTCCCGGCCGGGATCACCTGGCCGTGCACCTCGACGGCGCGCCTGGTCTCGCGGAACACCATCTGCAGCGGCGAGCGGTGGCGCAGCACCTCCTCGATCGCCGAGGGCAAGAGCTCGGGCGCCGCCCTGAGGCGGAAGAGCTCCGCCGGGCTCCCGATGAAGCACAGGATGGCGTTGTCGATCAGGTTCGTTGTCGTCTCGGTGCCCGCCGCGAGCAGGAACTGGAAGAAGTTCAGGATGTCTCCCTCGGTCAGCCGCTCGCCGTCCACCTCGGCCTCGACGAGCCGGGTCAAGAGATCCTCCGCCGGCGCCCTCCGGCGCGCCTCGATCAGGTCGGCGAGATACGCCTTCATCTCCTCCTTCACCACGGCGTGCTCGCTGACGGCCCTCGCCGCCTCCTCGCCGCCGGAGATCGCGTGGCTGAGGTTCGCTATCACCTCGCTCCAGCGCAGCAGCCGCGCCCGGTCCTCGAAGGGAATGCCGATCATCTCCGCGATCACCATCGTGGGCAGCGGCCCCGCGTAGTCCGCCGCGAGGTCCATCTCCCCGCGCTCGATCCACGGATCCAGGAGCTCGCGCGACAGCTCCCGGATGCGCGGCTCCAGGCCCGCGATCGAGCGCGGCGTGAACGCCCGCAGGACGATGGATCGAAGCTTCGTGTGGCGCGGCGGGTCCGAGAAGACGATCCAGTCCGGCGCCTTGCCCGTGGGAGGCGTCACCGCGGAGCTGAACGCGTCATGATCGGTCAGCGCCCGCTTCACCCCGTCGTAATCGAAGATCATCCAGAGATCGAGCGGAGCAACGTGGAACACGGGAGAGCCGGTCCGCAGCTGATCGTAGAGGGGATAAGGATCCCGCCGCATCTCGTCCGGAAAAAGGTTCATCGTCGAAACCTCCGTCGTCTGGAGTCGCCGGTGGCAGCAGCCCTTCGGGAGACGATGGTAATCGATGCAACCACCAGATGGAGCGCCGGAACGCGCCTCCCGAACGGAATGCCCCAGTCGACACGACCCGGACGGACGCGTCGCGCGATCGCCTCGCGCCGCGCCGCGCGCCACCGGTGGCCCCTGACGAGCCCGCGGCGCCCGACGTAGCGAGTCCCGGGAGGCGCCCGACACGGGTCCTTTCGCGGTCGCGGGAACCGGTCGGGGCCCGGCGCCCGTACCCAGGCCGAGACCTCGACGCGCCGGCGCCGCTCTGTAGCGCAATGCCCGCGTTCCCAGGGCTCGAAAGGACATGGACCATGCGTATCGCCTCCTCGTTTGCCGTCGTCGCCCTCGGAGCTTCCTTTGCCCTCGCCGGCTGCATCGCCGACACGTCCGATCCCGAGCCGCTCGACGGAGAGGGCTCCGCGCAGGAGGACGTGGTCGAGGCCGCTGCCGCGCTCGGCGGCTGCTACGGCGCGTCGTGCACGGGGCAAGACCCTGGCGCGACCGGGTGCGAGGCCGACGCGGTCACGCGGGCGTCGAGCGACATCCTGTCGGGCACCACCGCGATCGGCAAGATCGTGATCCGGTACTCGCCGAGCTGCAACGCGGCATGGGCAAGGACCGTCGTGACCAGCGGCAGCTCGTATCTCCGGGCAGAGATCACGAGGAGCTCGCCCTACGCGACGAGCCAGGCCGAGTCGACCTCACCGACCGACGCGCTGCGCTCGGCCATGCTGGCCGTCACGCCAGGCTCCAGGTTCACCGCCATTGGCAAGATCGGCTCGAACCCTGGCATCTTTCAATTCAGCGGCACCGTCCGAACGAACTTTTGACCCCCGCGGTGAAGCCGGGCCTCCGGCGGCGCAGCGCCGGGGCCGCGAGCGCCGCAGAGCCCGCCAACCGGGCGCGCCGGCGCGCCCCCTGCTCGATCCCGGTCGACACCGCCGCACCGGGGCCGCAGTGCTGATGTCTGTAGTCCTCAGTCCACCCGCCGCAGAGCCGGCCTGAGGCGCCAGATCCCCGACAGACCACCGGCCCCGCGCGACCGCGAGGCGTGCACACGCCTTGCATAGACCGCGCTGCGAAGGCCGGCTCGCAGGAGAGCCGCCCTGTCGAGGCCGATCCGAATTCGGACGGCCGCCCAGCGAAAAGTCCACCCGTAGCGTCCTGCGAAGCCTATAAGACGGCCCGGGATTTCGAGGCTGCTCGCGATCTTCCTCGTCGAGCATGCAGCGTTTCCCCCAACTTGCCTGCGCGCCGGAGCAGTCGACGGCCGCTCGCCCAAAGCACCCAAGGTGATCCTGCGAATGAGAGCCCCCTTGCCCCCTCGATGGATCTGCGGCGCCGCCGCGCTAGCCGCGGCGGCGTGGGCCGCGCCAGCGTCCGCTCAGGAAGCGGGACCGGCGCGCGGCCTCGCGCTCAACCGCTTCAGCCCCGCGCCCGCCGGCGACCGGATGTTCGGCGTGCCGTCGCCGTACGCAGCCTCGCCGAACCAGGACGGCAGCGCGACGCTGCACGTGATGCTGCTCGGTGACTACGCGCACAACCCGCTCGTGCTCACGCGGCAGGGCAGCGACGAGAACCTCGGCGCGATCGTCGGCCACCAGCTGTTCCTGCACCTGAACTCCTCGCTCACGCTCTGGGACCGGCTGCACGTCAACGTCGACCTGCCCCTCGCCGTGCTGCAGCAGGGCGACAGCCCCGCGGCCGAGGGCCTCTCGTTCAGGTCGCCGAGCGACGTGCAGCTCGGCGATCTCCGGGTCGGGCTGCGCCTGCGCCTCCTCGGCGATTACTTCGACCCGTTCCAGCTCGCCGTCGGCGGCTTCGTGTGGGTGCCGACCGGCGACCGCGACGGCTCGTTCGTGGGCGAGGAGTCGGTCCGCGGCCTGCCTCAGATCCTGGCCGGCGGCCGGATCCCGGGCTTCGTCTGGTCGGCCGCGGCCGGCGTCGATCTGCGCCCCGCGCAGACGTTCGCGCAGGTGCGGCAAGGCCTGATGTTCAACGGCGGCGCGGGCGTCGGCCTGCTGCTGGGCTCGGAGGAGCAGCTCCAGATCGGCCCCGAGGCGACCGTGTCGACGGTGCTGGAGGACCCGGAGGCCCGCAACACGAACGTCGAGGCGCTGCTCGGCCTGCGCTACCGCTTCGCGCCCACGCTCCGCGATTTCGAGCTCGGCGTCGCCGCCGGCCCCGGCTTCACCTCGGGCATCGGCACCCCGGATTTCCGCGCCGTCGCGATGCTCGCGTACTCGCCCGAGGTCCGGCGCGCGGACCCGGACCGCGACAAGGACGGCATCGTCAACGAGAAGGACGCCTGCCCGGACGTGCCCGGCGTCGGCGACCCGGATCCGAAGAAGAACGGCTGCCCGCCCTCGGACCGCGACGAGGACGGCATCCTCGATCGCGTCGACGCGTGCCCGGACAAGCCCGGCGTCGCGAACGACGACCCGAAGAAGCACGGCTGCCCGCCGCCAGGGGACCGCGACAAGGACGGCATCACGGACGACGTCGACGCGTGCCCGGACGAGGCAGGCCCGGCGAACGAGGATCCGAAGAAGCACGGCTGCCCGCCGCCGCCCGACAGGGACGGCGACGGCGTGATCGACGCGGAGGACGCCTGCCCCGACATCCCCGGTATCCGCACCTCGGATCCGGCGACGAACGGCTGCCCCGGCGACCGCGACGGCGACACGGTGCGCGACGATCAGGACGCCTGCCCCGACATCAAGGGCAAGCCCGATCCGGATCCTTCGAAGAACGGCTGCCCCGTCGCGGTGCGCATGACCGAGACCGAGATCGTCATCCTCCAGCAGGTGCAGTTCGACACCGGCAAGGCGACCATCAAGAAGGTGAGCGATCCGCTCCTCGATGAGGTCGCGGGTGTGCTGAAGGAGCACCCGGAGATCGCCAAGATCGAGGTGCAAGGACACACAGACCCGCGCGGCGGACGCGCGTACAATATCAAGCTCAGCCAGGCGAGGGCCGAGTCGGTCATGAAGGCGCTGGTCCAGCGCGGCGTCGAGGCCGAGCGGCTGGCGTCGAAGGGCTACGGGCCCGACGTCCCGATCGCGGACAACGACACCGACGAGGGACGCCAGAAGAACCGCCGCGTGCAGTTCAAGATCCTTGAGAAGAAGCCGAAGCAGCAGCAGGAGGCGCCGTGAAGAGACGTTGGGTCATAAGTAGTCTTGTCGGGATCGCCTGCGTGGGCGGGCAGGGCGGCGCCGCGCACGCCGAGCCCCATCTGCGCAAGCAGGTCGACCAGCGGGGCGACTTCATTCTGATCGGGAACACGCTGGGCCACGAGTGCGGCAGGGACGACATCGACTCGCCCATTGTGGGCGACATCGGTGCCTGCGGCAGCAACATCGGCGACAGCGCGCCCGACACATACTGGCGCGCCGACTCGCCCGCAGAGGGCCAGGCGGAGGCGAGCACCACCATCACCGCCGCGCAGGCGCGCACCACCGCCGTGCTCCAGGTGCCGGCCGGCGCGACGGTCACGCACGCGTACCTCTACTGGGGCGCGCACCTCGGGGCCACCGGGACCGCGGACGAGGACATCACGCTGGAGCGGCCCGGCGCGGGCGGCTTCTCCGAGCCGGTGACCGCCATCGACAGCGTCGAGACGATCAGCTCGATGCGTGTCTACTACCAGTCGGTCGCGGACATCACCGCCCTCGTGCAGGCCCACGGGTCCGGCGCGTACCGGGTGAGCGGCGTCAACAGCGCGAGCTTCACGAACAACAACTTCGACAACCACTTCGCCGGGTGGTGGCTGGTCGTGTTCTACGAGCTCGCCTCCGAGCCGCCGCGCAACCTCGCGCTCTTCGACGGCCTCGACACGGTGGCCAGCGGGTCGACCCAGAACGCCACCCTGGACGGGTTCCTGGTGCCGAACGCGGGCTACGACGCGAAGATCGGCATGGTCGCGTTCGAGGGCGACGTGGCCCACGAGGGGGACCAGTTCCTCTTCAACGGGACCGCGCTCGGCAACGATCTGAACCCGGTCAACAACTTCTTCAACGGCACGCGGTCCTACTTCAACGCGCCGGTGTCGAACGTCGGGGATCTGCCGCAGCTCGCCGGGACCGCGGGGACCATGGCGGGCATGGATATCGACGTCTTCGATATCACCTCGCTGGTGACCCCGAGGCAGACCTCGGCGCCCATCCGGGCGTCGAGCAGCATGGACCTCTACTTCCTCGCCGGGTTCATCACGTCGATCTCGACCTTCAAGCCGGACTTCACGTCCTCCTCGAAGTCGGCCGTCGACGTGAACGGCGGGCTGCTGCTCCCGGGCGACCAGCTCCAGTACACGATCGAGGTCGTCAACAGCGGCAACGACGCGTCGAGGGGCACCGTGCTCACCGATCCGCTGCCCGCGGGCGTCACCTACGTGCCTGGCTCGCTCTCCATCGTGGCGGGCGCCAACATGGGCCCGAAGACGGACGCGGCCGGCGACGACCAGGGCGAGTACGACGCCGGGACGCGCACGGTCCGCGTGCGGCTCGGCACGGGCGCGAACGGGACGGCGGGGGGGTCGATCCCCGCCGGGCAGTCGGCGCGGGTGACCTTCCGGGTGACGGTCGACGCCAGCGCCTCGGGGGTCATCGCGAACCAGGCCATCGTCCGGGCCGCCGGGCAGCAGGGAGCGCCCGAAGAGGACACGCCGACCGACGGCAACGGCCCGACCGACGGCGTGCCGCCGACCGAGGTCGTCATCGACGCGTGCGAGACCGACGCGCAGTGCGCCGCAGCGACGCCTCACTGCGACACGGCGGCGGAGCCCAACGAGTGCGTCGAGTGCCTCACCGACGCGCACTGCGGGCCGCTCTCGCCGACGTGCGACCCCGACACGCACGCCTGCGAGTGCGTGCCCACGGGCGCCGAGGTCTGCGGCGATTCGATCGACAACGACTGCGACGGCGTGTTCAACAACGGCTGCGACTCGGACAACGACGGGATCGACGATCCCGACGAGCTCGAGGCCGGCACCGACCCGAACGACGCCGACAGCGACGACGACGGCGTGCCCGACGGGCAGGAGCCGCGCTGGAACGAGGACTCCGACGAGGACGGCCTCATCAACGCGCTCGACCCCGACAGCGACAACGACGGGCTCTACGACGGCACCGAGCTCGGCCTGCCCTGCGACAACGCCGGCACCAACGCCGCCGCGGGCCATTGCCGCGCCGACGGCGACGCCGGCGCGACCAAGACCGATCCGCTCGACGCCGACACGGACGACGGCGGCGTGCCCGACGGCCAGGAGGACTTCGATCTCGACGGCGTCGTCGACGCGGGCGAGACCGATCCGAACGTGCGCGCCGACGACGTGCCGCCGAAGGACACCGACGGCGACGGGCTGAGCGACGATTTCGAGGAGACGATCGGGAGCGATCCGAACGACGCCGACACCGACGACGACGGCGCGCTCGACGGCCAGGAGCCGAACCCCGCCGACGACACCGACGGCGACGGGCTGATCAACGTGCGCGACGTCGACAGCGACAACGACGGGCTCTTCGACGGCACCGAGCTCGGCCTGCCCTGCGACAACGAGGACACCGACGCCGCCGCGGGCCACTGCCGCGCCGACGCGGACGAGGGCGCGACCAAGACCTCGCCGGTCGATCCCGACACCGACGACGGCGGCGTGCCCGACGGCCAGGAGGACATCGACCTCGACGGCGAGATCGACGCGGGCGAGACCGATCCGAACAACGGCGCCGACGACGGGACGCCGAAGGACACCGACGGCGACGGGCTGATCGACGTGGTCGAGGAGCAGATCGGCACCGACCCGAACGACGCCGACAGCGACGACGACGGCGTGATCGACGGCGATGAGCCGAACTTCAGCGACGATCACGACGGCGACGGCCTCATCAACGCGCTCGACCCGGACAGCGACGGCGACGGCCTGTTCGACGGCACCGAGCTCGGCCTGCCCTGCGACAACGCCGCCACCGACGCTGCCGCGGGCCACTGCATCGCGGACGCCGACCCCACGACGACGACGCACCCGCTCGACTCGGACACGGACGACGGCGGCATCTCCGACGGCGCGGAGGACGCGGATCACGACGGCGCCATCGACGAGGGCGAGACCGATCCCAACAACGGCGACGACGACGCGGTGGACGAGGATCGCGACGGCGACGGGCTGCCCGACGCGGAGGAGGAGGCGATCGGGAGCGATCCGGACGACGCCGACACCGACGACGACGGCGTGCCCGACGGCCAGGAGCCGAAGCCCGGCGAGGACACCGACGGCGACGGGCTGATCAACGTGCGCGACGTCGACAGCGACAACGACGGGCTGTTCGACGGCACCGAGCTCGGCCTGCCCTGCGATCACGAGGGCACCGACGCTGCTGCGGGCCACTGCCGACCCGACGGGGACGCTGGCGCGACCAAGACCGACCCGCTCGACGCCGACACCGACGACGGCGGCGTGCCGGACGGCCAGGAGGACACCAACCTGAACGGCGTCGTCGACGCGGGCGAGACCGATCCCAACATCGGTGAGGACGACGGGACGCCGGTGGACAGCGACGGCGACGGGCTGGTCGACGCGCTCGAGGAGGAGATCGGCACCGACCCGAACGACGCCGACAGCGACGACGACGGCGTGATCGACGGCGACGAGCCGAACTTCAGCGACGACCACGACGGCGATGGCCTCATCAACGCGCTCGACCCCGACAGCGACGACGACGGGCTGTTCGACGGCACCGAGCTCGGCCTGCCCTGCGACAACGCCGCCACCGACGCCGCCGCGGGGACCTGCATCCCGGACGCCGATCCCACGACGAAGACGAACCCGCTCGATCCGGACACGGACCACGGCGGCATCTCCGACGGCGTGGAGGACGCGAACCACAACGGCGCCATCGACGCGGGTGAGACCGATCCCAACGATCCCGCCGACGATCAGACGCCTCCGGCGTGCCGGCAGGACAGCGATTGCGGCGGCGCGACGAGCGGGATGATCTGCGAGCAGGGGACCTGCGTGGAAGGCTGCCGCGGCGCCGAGGGCAACAGCTGCCCGTCCGGCGAGGTGTGCAGCTCGACCGACAGCACGGCGGGCACCTGCGAGCCCGAGAGCGAGAACGACCCGAGCGGCATCTTCGCCGAGGGCAACGGCTTCTGCGCCGCGCGGCCCACGCCCGCGGGCAGCACCCGAGGCGCCGCCGCGCTCCTGCCCATGCTCGCCGCCCTCGCCGGCCTCGCCCTGCGCCGGCGCCGCGCGGGCCGCTGACCGCCGGATAGAAAGAGGCCCACGGCCGCGCGCCGCCCCGCCCACCTGGCGGGGCGGCGACCCTCCCCAGCGGCCGCGGGCGCCTCTCGCCGCGAGCGCCCTCAGGGGCGCCGAGATCCCCCCACCCGCTCCCCTACGTGCGTTCCTCCTCGACCCGCCGCAGCGGGCGGCATCATCGTGTAAGTTTCTTGTCCACCTGTAGCCGTCCTCCGTAGCGTACCGCGCCAAGGAGAACGACCATGGAGATGCTGCTCGCCAGCGAGCGCCGCGCCACGCGCCGCGCCGCGATCGTGGAGTGCCAGGCCGTGCGCGAGCGGGGCTTTCGGCTGCTCGGGACCCGGGCGATCGACCTGTCGATCGACGGCATGCTCGTGCTGACGAGCGCCCGCGCGCTCACGGGCGAGCCGGTGATCGTCTCGTTCCGGATCCCGGAGACGAACGTCTGGATCGACGCGACGGCGACGATCGCGCGCACCCTCCACGGCCGGCGCCAGGGCGACCCGGGGCGTGCCGTGGGCCTGCGCTTCGACCCGCTCGACAGGGCGTCGATCCGGCGCCTGCGCGCGGCGCTCGAGCGCTTCCCGCCGACGTACCCCTACCGCGCGCAGCGCGTGGACTACGCGGCGACGGCCGCGATGATCGCGCTCAGCTGATCCGCGCTGCTTCAGGAGGAGGGAGCGAGCTCGACGTCGGCGACCGGGAACTCGGCCTGGAAGCGGGAGAGCCGGGCGGCGAACACCACACGACCCTCGTCGACGCGCGGCATGCGCGCCGGATCGACGCGCGCCTCGAGCAGGCGCGCGTGGCGGGCGCTCCCGCGCGCGGTCGGCGCGCAGAAATAGTCGTGCCCGTCGCGGTGGTGCACCAGCCGGCGGAGGCGCGCGGGCACGAGCGCGCTCAAGGCGGGCAGGCTCGGGCCCGCGGCCGCGAAGCGCAGATCGGCGAAGACCTCACCGCCCTGCGACGCCCGGAATCGCTCGCTCCCGTCCGCCTCGCGCGCGATCTCGAAATCGGCGTGCTCCTTGGGGATGCCCCAGTTGCGCTGCCCGTTCACCACGCTGTCCCACGAGCTGACGTAGATCTTGCTGATGGACCAGCAGAGGCCGCGGCGCGTGCGGAAGCGCCCGGGGATGAACAGGAGCTCGCGATAAGGCCCCACGTTCGATGACGCGTAGTCGAGGGCCATCAGCAGGCTGTAGCGCCCCTCGAAGCGGGGGCGGAGCGCCTCCGGGATGAAGCTCTGCTCCTCGAGCAGCGGCTCGGGGAGCTCGAGCATCACGATGGTCGCATCGCCGGCCAGCGTCCACGGCGCCGGCGCTGGCTTCACGTCAGGAGGATGACTTCCGGCGCTCTGGCTCATGACGACCTCTCCTCGGGCTCGATGAAATCAGGCTACCCGAGCAGATCGATCGCTCCCGGGGGGCGCCGCGCGCGCGCGAGCTCCGACCTCTCGAGGTGGGCGAGGACGGCGAGTACGGCCGCCTCGTCCCACGCGTCGCCGAGGATCTGCAGGCCGATGGGCAGGCGCTCGGCGTCGACGCCGACGGGCGCCGTGCCGGCGGGGAGGCCGGTGAGGTTGCCGAGGAAGGCGAAGCGGCACATGCCGTCGAGGGCCATGGGATCCAGGAAGGCGCGGCCTTCCTCGGCCTGGGCGTAGGGGGGCGCGGTGATCGCCGTCGTCGGGAGCGCGAGGACGTCGACGCCGGCGAGGGCGCGCGCCACCTCGCGCCGCATGCCCGCGCGGAGCCGCGCGGCGTCGATCTGCTCGAGCGCGGTGACGCCCGAGAGGAGGCTGAAGGTGACGCGCAGGTCCTCGCTGATGAGGTCGCGCTGCTCCCTCCAGGCGCGCTGGTTCGCCGCGAGCGACTCGGGGCCGATGACGAGGTAGCCGATGGAGGCCGCGTGCCTCGCGAGGGGGATCTTCACGTCCACGAGGGTCGCTCCCTCGCGCTCGAGCGCGCGCAGCGCCCCCCGGCACACGCTCGCGACCGGGGTGGAGGCGTCGCGCCACTCCGCCTCGTCGACGCCGATGCGCAGGCCGCGCACGCCGGCGCCGAGGCGCGCGCCGAAGCCTCCGGGGGGCGGCGGGGGCGCCCACGCGGTGAGGTCGTCGTCGGGGTCGGGCTCGCTCGCGACGGCGTCGAGGAAGCGCGCGAGATCGGCCGTGCTGCTGGCGATCGGGCCGGCGTGGGCGACCGAGCCCTTGAAGCCGTCGCCGGCGCGGCTGACGCGGCCGAAGGTCGGCTTGAGGCCGAAGACGCCGTTCAGCGCGGCCGGCGCCCGGATGGATCCGCCGCCGTCGCCGCTGGCCGCGAGCGGCGCGAGCCCGAGCGCCACGCCGACGGCGGAGCCGGTGGAGGAGCCGCCCGCGGCGCGCTCCTTGTGGTGCGGGTTGTGGGGCATGCGCTGGTGGATGCTGTTGCCGATGGGCGACATGCCCCACTCGGTGAGCACGGTCTTGCAGAGGAACACGGCGCCCGCCTGCCGGAGCCGGGCGACCACGGCGGCGTCGCGCGGCGCGGGCGTCTGCGGGCCGCAGGGCGAGCCGAGCGTCGTCGGGAGGCCCTCGACGTCGAACTCGTCCTTGACGAGCAGGGGCACGCCGTCGAGCGGGCCGCGCGGCCGCCCCTCGGCGTGGCGGGCGGTCGACGCGTCGGCGTCCCTGAGCGTCGCCTCGCGCGAGGTGGCGACGGCGATGTTCATGCACGGGCGCTCGGCGGCGAGGGCCTCGAGCGCCGAGAGCGCGCGCTCGGCGACGCGGAGCGGGGTGGTGGCGCCCTTGCGGTAGGCCGCCGCGTAGGCGAGCGAGGGCCGGGGCCAGTCGCGGACAGGGGGCGCGCCGAGGTCGGCGTCCTCCCAGCGCCGCGGCGGCGCGGCCTGGAGGGGGCGCGCCTCGGCGGGAGCGTCGTCGCGGAAGGCGTCCGGAAGCGAGGCGAGGCGATCGATGCCCAGGCTGCGCTTCATCACTTCCCGGAGCGCGGCGGAGGATCCGGGCGCCTCGGCGGCGAGGCGCGCCGCGGTGAGCGCGCGGCCGGTGAGTCGGGGGACCTTCATGCGCCGCAGCTTACTCGACCGGCTGGGCGGGGCGGCGGCTCATGGTCGGAGCATGGCCAGGGTGCTCCGTGAGATCACGCCGTGGCTGCGTGTCGTCGACGGCGGGATCGCTCGTCGTTCCTCGTCGATCCACGCGCGTGGGATGGCATGGGACGTCGGCCGCCGCGACCTGGAGCTCAGGTAGACGAGGTGAGGTCGTCCCAGACACGCACCGACTCGGGATGCAGCTCGCGCATGCGCGTCACGGCGCGCCCCACGGAAAGCCTCCGCTCGAACACCAGCGCCGCGTCGCCCGCGTAGAACGTGCCGATGGAGTCGCTAGCCTCTTCGACCTCGCTCAGGCCGAGCGCTCGGGAGAGCTCGCGGCCAAGCGGTGACAGCGCGATATGGGTCGGCACTTCTTTCGGGTGTCCCCACAGCGCAATGCGAGAGATGAACGTGCTCACGGAGTCGCTCGTGCGCTCCCACTCGCCCCAGCTGAAATCATATGCCCACATACTGCCGTCCTCCGTCATACAAGCGAGCGTATCCTGGTTGTCGAGGTCATCCTGACTCAGGAGAATCGCAGGGCCGCCGGGCGTCTGCTGAATAGGCCACTCCGCGACGCTCCCCTCGGCGAGGGCTCGCTCGAGCATCAGGATCCCGCCGAAGCGCTGGATCCGATCGACGCTGCGCAGGCCGCCAAACGAGCTCTCGGCGTCTTCTGCCGCTCTGGCGAGCGCCTCGCTGCCGCCGTTCTCCAGCACCCACGAGGCGAGCCGCGCGGGGTCGCCGGGATCGTGCAGCCGGCACAGCCGACGCGATGCCGCCTCTCTCACGCGGGGTGACGACGGAAGCGTCCTCGACGCTGGATCTACGGTTGCGCAGAGAAACCCGACCACGCTCTGCCGAAACCGATGGTTCGCCTCTCCGAGCGGAAGATCGAGGTGCACGGCGTCGTTGTTCAGAGCCGCACGCGCCATCGAATCAACATAATTGTCACGAAACTCGATCCAGCCAGATTCGGGCGCACGAGGTGCTTCCCCCACCGCTCGCACCACCGGAAAAACGCACTGCAACCGCAGGGCCGCGCACTCTTCGAGCCACGGCAAAAGGCTCGCCGCCGTGGGGCCCAGCACCCGCAAGAACACGTCGTCGCGCAGGGCGAGCACCCCGTCACAGACATGCCACACGAAGCCGTGCAGGCGAGACGAACGACTCGCCTGGGCGACCCGGCGAGCAACTCCCTTGACGAGAGCGTTGGTCTTGTCGAGCGCGGTGACCCGTCCCGTCTCGGCGTAGAAGTTACCGAGATCGACACGCACGCGCAGCTCGAACTTCGGCGAACGCCACCGTTCGAGCCGCTCCGCCACCTCGTTCAGCTGGGAAACGGACGCCGTGAGCTGTTTGGTTCCGCAGATGGATCGGAGCTGAGGGCTGAACATGCCCATCTCGATCGTTCCGAGGAGGAAATGGCTGAATCGAGGCTTCACGTCGACCCCCAGTCGTTGTTCAGGCCGGTACCTCCGAAGACGCCCGGCGTCATTCCGGCCACGCGATTGGTGCGGCGCTCAATCTCTGCATCCGAGCCATCTCTACCTGAAGCGATCTGCGATCGCCAGCACGTCCGACACGCTGCACACGCGGCGGGACATTCGCTGAATGCCGCACTCCTCGACGAGCCAGACGGCATCCCCGTCGACGAAGACCTGCGCTGCAGCGTCAGAGAGATCTCCGCGGAGACTGAGTCCGGGGGGCAGCACCTCCTCCGAACGGCAAGTGGCCTCGGATGCGTAGCCGTTCTCGAGAAGGTAGACTTGGCGTTCGAACCAGCGCTCGACACTCGTGCCCACCAGGCGCAATTGCACGTCGTCGTCGTCCGGCTCCTGCCACGAGGCCCACACGCCGCCCGTCTCGTCGACGTACAGGCTCGTGCGCACCGACGTGCTCTCAATCCAACCGATGAACCAGGCGCCGTTGTAAGGATGGACTGGTTCAGACCAGATGCCAGGTGCCGTCCGTTCCCGGATCGCGCCCGCCGCCCATGGGGCAACGAGTGAAATTCCCCGCTGCCCGCGGAAGCCCCCCCCCACGAGCTCGTCCAAAGCGAAAACAGTATTGGTAGACGCAGTCGATGCCCGGTATCGCTCGAGCTGGGCGCGCAGACCATCACGATTCTGCAGACCAGGCTGCCACTCTCCGAATGAGCTGGCGCCCGCGAGTCGATCGGGATGACGCGGAACCGTGGCGATGCTCCCGCCGGCCGTCATGTGGAGCTGCGTCTCGAAAGAGCCGTCGAGCACCCCACGAATCCAGCAACCGGTCGCCGTCTCGTACAGCTCGAACGCCTCTGGGAAGTATCTGTCCATAGGGTCCACCGACCCGAGCAGCGGTCCCTGCGGCGGAACGCAGGCGATTGAGCCGTACGAATACCTCGCCGGCGCGGGCGAGAGGCCACGCGGCAGGGGATGTGCGAGCAAAGCTCTAAGCCGCTCGCTGGTGGCGCACGCCACCGTCAGGGCGTCGCACAGCAGCAGCACGATCGCTCCTTCGAACCAGAGCAATTGCTCTGAACGCCCGATCGAGCGAACTGCGCACGGCGGCCCCAGCGCGCCTTCGACCCACGCGGTCATGAGCGCTCCCTGTGCCCCGTGGTTGTGGCGCTCGCGGAGCACGAGCCCCTCGGAGACCAGCCGCGCTGCCTCGCGGAGGATGGCCGGATCGTCGACAGGCACCGGAGGTCGCGGCTCGAACCGGTTCCCAGAGAGTGGCACCCGCACCACAGCCCCGTCGTACAGGGCGAGTGAGCCCAGCGGCCCCAGATTCTCGAGCCCCGGGGCGCTCGGCAGATCGTCGCGTTCCGTGAACATCACACGCGTGGCCTCCACGACCCCGACGAGTGATGGCGGGGGATCGGCGGGTGGCTCGCTCGGCGCTCCTGGTCGGGCCAGGCGTACGCACGCCCGCCGACCGGGTGCATGCTCTGCCGTGCCGCCAAAGGGAGCGGAGACCGCCGCAACGGAGGACCTACCCCGCGAGGGTCTCGCACACCCGTGCCTCGGCTTGTGGGGAGAAGCACTTCAACAGCGCTCGCTCACCGGAGCGCTGGAATGCTACGAGATCGGCAGAGATCGCCAAGGAGGCGCAGTCGTCCGTTCCAATCGGGTCGATCACGAGCCCCAGCCGCTCGCAGAGCTCGTTCATCGGGAGATCCGACTCGCGCGTGGCTGCCACCCTCGCGTCGAAGCGAAGGATTCGCTCGACGTAGGCGGCGTAGCTCGATGCCGAGATGGACCACAGGCCCTCCTCGAAGGCGTACCGGTGGATGCGGCGGTCCTCACCGAGGTAGACAAACGCATCCGACGTCCCGATGTCCCAGTAGCCGACCAGCAACCGCGATGGCTCACCGGGCGGGAGCCAGGCGTCGCCGGGGACGAGGAGCGGCGATTCAAACGCCTGCGCGGAAGCCGCGCCCGCGAAGAACTCGGCGTGGCAGAGCACAGGACCGCACATGGCGGTTCGATCGAACCGCCGGACGCCGTGCGCGAGGCCGAGCGCTTCCGAGACGGCATCGCCAAGGCGGGACGATGCTCCCTGTGCGTGGAACCATGCGAGAAAAAAGGGGATGCCGTCGTTGTTGACGACCACGAACCGTGGGGCCGTGGTCACGTCGTTAAACGATGATTGCCACGGAGTATGCAAGCGTACGATCGCTCGTTTCCCGAGCCCCATCGATACCCCTCCGCCAGGGAGGCGATAGCGAACGGCCGCGCTGCCATTGCGCACCAGAAAGGATCCCTCGACGCCCGGCTCCCGGTCGTCGAACGATAGCCCCTCGCCTTCCACTGGTTCGCCCTCAGCGAGCACGGCCGAGTAGGCAGGGAACCAGATCGGCTTGCGTGGCCGCCGCTCACCGAAGGCCTGGATCCAGGGGATCAGGTGCTCGGCGCTTCGCGCGTAAAGGCACCACGTGTCCCGGCTCTCGATGACCATCACGGATCCCTCATACCACCTGAATGAACCACACGTCTCCGGAACAGGTGGCACATCACCACCGCGCGCGCGGACGGCGCCGAGGATCTCATCGCGAGCGACGGTGGGGGCGCCCGTGCAGGCAAGGTAGCAGTCCTCCCAGCACGCGAAGCGCGAACGGAGCCGCTCGTGGTCCCTGGGTGGAACGCCAGGGAGCGCAGGAAAATCAAGCGTCTGAATCTTCTGCGGTGAGGTCATAGCTGTTGCCATTGGCCATTCACATAGTCATACGTGCCCGGGGTCATGCTGCTGACCCGCCTCACGCGTCGGTCCCGCTCGGCCCGAGACATCTGTCCAGCGGCCACTTGCTGTTCCAACACCTCCGCGTATCTCGAGTTGTTTGCGCGATTCGCATCGGCCAGGTTCCCCGAGTTGATGTCGTTACGGAGCTGTGTGTTGGCGAGCGCCGCGCGGGCTGCCGTCGGGGGCGGCAGTGGGGTGCCTGGAGGTGCGTTTCGCTGAGGCGGCGGGGACGCTGGGACGACAGGTGGAGGCTGCCCCACGCCCGCCATAGCGTGGAGACGCGCAAGCATCTGCGAGCAGTTAGGACATGGCGCACAAGCCGTCTGGTTAGGGTCGCTGTCGTTGCTCCCGATGCTGCTCATCCGACGAAGAGCACGCCGCAGATGCCGCTGCCCCTGCGGAGTACCAGGATCACACAAGACTCCATTCCGCCTCTCGTAGTCCTGAAGGTAGCGGCTCACGGCATCCGGCTCGGAGCAGCCGCCGGCTGCTCTCGGCATGGCATTGCGCACTGGAAGCGCGGCCGCGACGGCGGGGTGAAGCTGCCGCTGATATGGTTCATCACTGCCAGGCTCCGTCAGCGGTGTTCTCGGGTCTCGCGCCGAATACCCAATTTGCGTGGGACCGGCTCCTCGACGAGATGTCACCGTCGAGCGCATCAACCCATCAAGGTCGACCAACGCGAGCGGCCTCCCGCTCACATACCCGTACGCTTCGAGCCCCCCTTCTAGCCCCAGCGGCTCCGGGCTCAGGTACGTCGCGCTCGCCGGATCGAAGTACCGCCACCGGTTGTAGTGGAGCCCCGTCTCCGGCTCGTACCAGTGCCCCGGGAACCGGACCAGCGTGGCAACCGCGTCGCCCGCGATCACCCGACCGTACGCGTCGGTCTCGAAGACCTGGTCGACGCTTCCGTCGCCATTGACGAGCCCGAGCGGCACAGGCGCCCCGTCCCGGTGCACGACGTACTTCCAGGCGCCCGGGCCCGCCTCGGTGTCGATCGCCTGCGCGACCGGCGCCGGCGAGCCCGGCGAGTACGCGTAGCGACGGCGCTCCATCAACGTGAACGGCGCGAATGCGCCTGTGGCGCTCGACCCGCGCTCGACCGTCTCCTCCAGGAGGTCCTCACCATCCCAGCGATAGCGGTGCCGCACGATCGCCGCGTCCCGACGCAGCACGCGCTTCTCGATGCGCCGCGCGAACCCGTCGTAGACGAACTCCAGCCGTGTGCCGTCGGGCAGCGTCATGCCCGAGAGCAACCCGAGCACGCTCCACGCGTAGGTGGTCACCGCGGTGCCCTCGACCTTCTTCGACAGCCGGCCGCGTGCGTCGTACGTCAGGGCCGCGCCGTTCGTGGTCACGAGGCGGCCGCCGCCGAGGTGGGACTGCGCGCGGCCGTCGATCCAGCGCACGTCGCCTCGCGGCGAGAGCGCGTAATCCTCGGTCCTGGCCCGTCCATCGTGCCGCTTCTGCGCGATCCGGCCACGCGCGTCGTACAGGAAGGACTGCGCCCCGCGATCGCGATCGGCGAGCACCTGGAGCTCGTCGGCAGGCGACCATCGGTAGTCGAACCGCAGGGTCTCCGGGCCGCCCAGGCCGCCGACCCACATGGGCTCGCCCGGGCGGATGACAGCGGTGCCACCGCCGAAGACCGCCGAGCGGAGGACGTTGCCGTGCGCGTCCCTCGTGAGCTCGATACGGCCACCGCCGGCAAAGAAGCGCCCCGTCTCGCCGTCCGTCGGGTCGTACGCGAACGTCGCGATCGGCGCGTCCGCACCCCGGGCGCCCGAGACATCCGATGAAGACGAGCGCGGCGCATCGCCCGACGGCGTCGCGCGGCGCGGCGATCGAGAAAGCGCCGAGCACTTCCACCTTCGTGCGATGCAGGCCGGCGTCGTAGACGTGCCGGAGCGATGTCGCGGACGACGGATCGTCCTTCCGCTCCGTGTCCTCGCGGGTGCAACGCCCTCGTGCGTCGTACGTGTAGCGCGTGCTGACGGCCTCCGTCTCGAAGCTCAGGAGGCGGCCGCGCTCGTCGTACTCCAGCTTGTGGGATGTG
The DNA here is from genome assembly GCF_051525235.1 of Sorangium sp. So ce124. Lineage (NCBI taxonomy): Bacteria > Pseudomonadati > Myxococcota > Polyangiales > Polyangiaceae > Sorangium > Sorangium sp. So ce124. Next base: position 159,604 of record NZ_CP150312.1, on the reverse strand, counting down.
TCGTCCGAGAAGGTGCGCGCGATCAGCCGATCGAGCTCGTCGTAGGCGAGCTCGACGAATTCGCCGTCGTCGAAGGTGATCCTCGACAGCCGCCCAGCCTGATCGTTCCTGTACCGCATCCAGCGACCGTCGAAGGTGCGCTCCGAGAGGATCCGCCCTTCGAGGTCCCGCTCGATGGTGTGCACGTCGCCCTCCTCGTTGACGATGCGTACCATGTCGAGCTCTCGATCGTAGGCGTACGAGACGCGCGTGCCGTCGCTCCGCTCGACCGCGATCACCTCGCGGAGGCCCGCGTAGATCAGCCGGAACCAGCGGCCATCCGCGTCTCGCTCGCCGGCGAAGCGGCCGGCCTCGTCGTAGCTCGTGATCGTGCGAGCGCCCAGCGGCGAGCGGTGCTCGACCACGCGCCCCATCGCGTCGTAGATCCAGCGGTGAACCCCGCCCTTCTCGTCCCGCATCTCCACGAGTCGCCCGAGGAAATCGTAGCGGAGCGCCCGCGCGCCGCCGTCCGGCTCGACGATCCCGATGCGGTTGCAGAGCGCGTCGTACGTCATCGCCGTCTTGCCGCCGTCGGCTGTCTCGGCGTGGACAAGGCAGCCGCGCTCGTCGTAGCGGAAGCTCGCGACGAGCCCCATCGCGTCGGAGAGGTAGATCAGGTTTCCGTCAGGATCGCGCGCGTGCTGCGTCTCCAGGCCGTCAGGGCCGCGCGTGGTCACGACATTGCCGCGATCGTCATAGCGGTACTCCGTCACCTGAGCGAGCGGGTCGACCACACGGTACGCGCCGCCGGCCTCGCCCATCCGCCATATGCGCCCGAGGCCATCGCGATACCCCGCGAGCTCGCCTGCATCGTCGAACACATTCTCGTGCACCTGCCCCGCCCACACGATCCGGCCCGCCTTGCCGAAGGCATTGACCCCGATCCTCCGCAGGGCGCGCGAGGTGATGACGTTGTTCTCGTCCCCGCAGTACTCGACCTTCGCGTGCAGGAACCCCTTCGCGCGACTGCCATCCGCGAGCAGCTCGGGCACGCCCTCGGCCAGGAGCGCGCGTTCATTGGGGTCGTTGCACCACGTCTCCACGCAGCGACCGCGGTCATCGTAGCGGTAGCGCACCTCGAGGCCCGTGGGCCAGCGCTCCAGCACGAGCCGATGGTCCACGTCGTACGCGAAGGTCATCGCGTGCCCCAGGGCGTCGCGCGCGACCACGAGATCTCCGCGATCGTCGTATTCGTACGTGCGGAAAGACGTCCAGGCGCCTCTCGATGACGCGTTCTTCACCTCGAACGCGGCGATGCGGCCGTCGCGGTGCCGCCGCACGCGGAGCAGACGGCCCACGCTGTCGTTCACGAACTGGAGCGGACCGGTGCCGTTTTCGTAGAAGAGCCGGGCCTGGTTGCCGTTATGATCGAGGAGCGCGCTGAGGCGGAACTCGTTGTCGGTGGCAAAGACGTCCTCGAAGACCCGCGTGATCCCGTCGTCCGCCTCGAGGAGATAGCCGTCGCGGGTGCGCGTCAGCAAGCCGACGGGGAGCTTCACGGTCTCTCCCTCGTCGGGACAGCGGCCCTCGCACGCGAGCGCCGTCTCGGTGACGACGCGTACCCTGCGGCGGCGGAGCTCGATGACGCGCCAGCCGAGCGAATGGTTCCAGCCGTAGCCAAGGCCGTAGTCGAGGTCGCGCTGCGCAGAATTATAGGCGCGCTCGATCACGAGCGGGAACGCTCCCGGCAGCGCCATGTCGGTGACGGCGAGCGTGTAGACGCGGCCCGTGACCGGATCGATGGGGTGCCCAGCATGCGTTCCTCCACCGCCCCCGTGCGTCGGGTTGGGGCAGCCGCCGCCGCTCCCCTGACCGCAGCTGCCGGCGTTGCGGCCGCCGCCCTGGGCGCCGTTGCCGCCGTTCTTGCCGCCCGCGCCCTGATCGCCGCCGGCGCCGTTGCCGCCCCGCCCGCCGCTGCCACTGCCACCGGCGTCGCCGCCGAGGATGAAGACACCAGGGTTCATCCCAGGGATCGCGGGGATGTTCGGAACCGGAGCTGTGCGCGCCATGATGCGATGGTCGCCCAACGAGCCACGGAGTCAATACCCGCTGCCACGCAGAAATGTGCTGGGATGGTGCAGCGCGCGGTGACCGGACGTACGCGCAGCTTCCAGCCCATGCATGCTGGTGTACAATGTGCCTCGATGAGCCCCGGGCAACTCTCGCCGAATGCAGCGCTTCGCGTCTGCGCCCTCTCAGGCCCCCGGCTCGGCCGCAGCCTCGTACAGCTCGCGGACGTCGAGCCGGGCGCCGATCGACGCGAGGTGCGCGACATCGCCATCCCGCGCGATGGCAGACGTGAAGTCGCCGTCGACGTCGCGAGTCCACACCTCCACGCTGCGCTCCCGGTGCGACACCAGGACGTACTGGCGCAATGAGGCGAGGCTCTTGTAATGCTCGAACTTGTCGCCTCGGTCGTACTCCTCGGTGCTGCGGCTCAGCACCTCGACGATGAGCGTGGGGTTCGTCACGGCTTGCTCGTCCTGGGCGTCGCGCTCGATCGGCCCACACACGACCGTGACGTCGGGGTAGGTGGCGAGGCCTGTCGACGGAACACGCACGCGAAGATCGGCGTCGTAAGCACGGCATCGACCTCTGCGAAGCTCGGGGAAGAGGAGGCCGATGACCGCCGCAGCGAGCGCGGCATGCTCGGGCGTACCTCCCGCCATCGCGTAGATCTGGCCGTCCAGGTACTCGTGCTTGACGTTGCTGGACGCCTCGAGAGTCAGGTACTCGGCGTACGTGTAGTGGATGCGATGTGCCGGGGCCACCATGGCCGCGCAGTATGGCACAGCGCACGGCGTTCGCCGCGGGTGGCGGGCGCTCGGGCGCGGCCTCCGCGTCCGGCGCCGCAAGGCGGCGTCTCCGGCGCCCTCGATCGCGGCCGACCCGAACAGCTCACGAGCCCCACGGAGCGGCGACATTTCCCGGAAACCGCCGGCCTGGCCGGTCCCAGGCAGGCGCTCGCGGTGCCGGCGGTGGAGCGCGCGCCGCGCAGTAGGCTCACCATCGCGACCGCCCGCAGCACCTGGTTCAACAGCTCGCAGGCTCCGCTCGGTACGTCGATGACATCGAATCTCCCGCAGAGAATGCCGATGCGCGGCCGCGCGACGAGGAGAGCTTCAAGCCGTGATCGTGCTGGAGACGCACGCCTGGTTCTGGCTCGTCGCGTCCCCAGATCGCCTCTCCGAGCAGGCAGCCGTGGCCGTCGATGGCGCGGATAGGCTTGGCGTCTCGGCCATGAGCTGCTGGGAGATTGCAATGCTCACCGAAAAAGGGAGGGTCGATCTCGATCGGCCCGCGCAGAGATCGCTCGAGGACGCGCTCGCCAGAAGCGGAGCGGCGCGATCCTCTTGCCGATTGAACCGGTGATCGCTGCACCGCGTGACGGCCACAATGGCTTGACAGCAGCGTCGGAGGGCGGGTCTCATCGCTGGTGGATCCATGGCGACGAGCAGCCCTCCGCATGTGAGCGCGATGCCGGTCGGCGCTGCGACCGCCGCCGCCATGGCATGGAGGTTCAAGGGCAAGCTCTGGGTGACCGCGATGGTGAAAGCCACCTTCGGGTTCGCCAGCGACACGATGATGCAGCGCATCGCGCCGCAGGAGATCATCCGGGAGGAGGTCCATCACCGCGGGCTGCCCTCGCGGAGCATCCGGTTCACGACCGATCTGGTTCCTCGCCTGCTCAAGGCCGACGTGCTCTTCACGGGCCATGCGCATGCGCCGCACGGCCGCCCCGTCGAGGCGGCGCATGTCCGGCTGGGACTCTTCTCGAGCAGCTGGACGCTGCTGGACAAGACGCTGATGGTCCGTAAGCGGGGCGGCTTCGTGCGGCTCCCCATCGATTACGAGCATGCTTTTGGCGGGATCGGCTTCCCGGACAACCCCTTCGGGGAGGGCCATCCGCAGGGCTCGGGTGAGCCGAACATCCTCGATCCGGCCGACGCGAGGCGCGTGGCTGGCTTCGGCCCGATCTCGAAGGTCAGCCCCGCCCGCCGGCGGCTCCTCGGGGCGACCCCGCGCGCCCTGCTGGAGCGCGGCATCGCCGAGATCCCGGACGAGCTCAGTTGGGATTACTTCCAGGCGGCGCCGCCGGATCAGCGCACGCACTTCCTGCGCGGCGACGAGTGGATCGTGATGGACGGCCTGCACCCGAGCGCGCCGCGCATGCGCATGCGCCTGCCCGGCGCGCGCGGCTTCGCGCGCATCCACGGCCTCGCGGACGTCGGCCTCGCCGAGCACCAGGAGCTCCCGCTGAGCGCCGACGTGCTGCGCATCGACGGCGACGAGCAGCGCTGCACGGTGACGTGGCGCAGCAGCTTCCCCGTGCCCTCGGAGGACGTGCTCCCGCGCATGCGCATCTTCGCCGGCGTCGAGCTCCCGGGCGAGCCGATCGCGTGGCCCGCTCCGGGCGCCGCGATCAGCAGGGCCGGAGCGACGGCGCCCCGCGCGGGCGCGGCGGGCGACGAGGACGACGCCTCCCTCGAGTCGACCGTCGCGCTGTCCGCCGCGGCGAGCATGAGCCCCAGCGGGACGCTGGACATCGCGCCGAACAGGGCGCTCGCGGTCCCGGGGACGCTGCCGTTTCGTCCGGCCCCCGCAGGCGCCTCGCCGTCGCCGCCGAAACGGCCTGCGCCATCGCCACCCGAGGCTCCGCTCGCCAGGTCGGGGACGATGCAGATGCCGAAGGATGTCGGCAGCCAAGGCGCCTCGCCGTCGCCGCCGAAACGGCCTGCACCATCGCCACCCGAGGCTCCGCTCGCCAGGTCGGGGACGATGCAGATGCCGAAGGACGTCGACAGCCATGCGGCGCGCCAGCCGGCGACTCCCTTCACGGCCGAGCCGCCACGCGCGCCGCCGGCCGAGCCGCCACGCGCGCCGCCGACCGAGCCGCCACGCGCGCCGCCGGCCGAGCCGAGCGCTCCCGCCGCCAGCGCGGCCGCGCCCGCGGTCCCCACGCCGGACCCGGCGAGCCCCGCGGCCGCGGGGGGCGCCTTCGCCTGGGCGACACCGCCCCCCGAACCGCCGCCCCCGGAGCCGCCGCCCGCCGGAGCGCCGAAGCGCCCGGCGAAGCTCAATGTGCGGGCGCTCCTGTACGGCGCCGGCAAGGGGCGAGGCTGACGCTCCGATGCCCGTGAAACCCCGAAGGGCGAGCCCCGGCGCAGCGTGTCAGCTGCCCTCGCGCGGCCACCCCTGCGCCCCCGCGGCGCGCAAGCCCACGCGGCTCCTCCACCTTTCCGGTGCTCCAGGGAAAGCCGCGGAGGAATCGGAGAACGAGCGATGAAGGAAGCCTCCGGGACGTTGGACGTTCGCATCGAGTCGGAGCGAGGGCCGTGGGACCACGTGAAGGTCCGCGAGCTCTCCGGGCGAGAGGCGATCTCGCAGCTCTTCTCGTTCGACCTCGAGGTCGTCATCGAACAGGGCCGCGAGCTCCCGGCCGACGCCGCGCCCGGCGCCGAGATCAGCCTGGTCTTCGAGGCCGACGGCGAGGAGATCCGCCGCGTCTCGGGCATGCTCGGCCCGATCCGGGACCGCCTCGAGCCGCTGGCGGAGCGCGCCACCTGCCGCCTGCGCCTCGTGCCGCGCGCGTTCCGGCTCACCCTTGTCGAGACGCAGGAGATTTACCTGGATCGCAGCGTTCCGGACATCCTCCGGAGCAAGCTCGAGCGGCACGGCCTGGGCTCCGAGGACGTCGAGCTGCGGCTGCTCGAGACCTACCCCGAGCGCGAGTTCGTCGTGCAGTACGGCGAGAGCGATCTCGCGTTCATCAGCCGCCTGGCCGAGCACGTCGGCATCAGCTTCTTCTTCGAGCACGAGGGCGGCCGCGACAGGCTGGTCTTCACCGATCACCCGTCCGGCTTCCGCCACGCCGCGGGCGCGGAGACGGTGCCCTTCCGCGCCCGCGGCGAGGCCACGGACATCTTCGCCCTCGAGGTGACGACCGACCTGGTGCCCACCAGCTACGTGGTGCAGGACTACAACTACCGCGCACCGCAGCTCGACCTGACGGCCTACGCCAGCCTGGGATCGGGCGACGGCGGCGGCGTTGTCGAGTACGGCACCCACGTCAAGACGCCCGAGGAGGCCGCGAAGCTGGCGCAGATCCGGGCGGACGAGCGGCTGTCGCGGCAGCGAGTGTACGAGGGCAAGGCCAGCCGCGCGGCGCTGTCCGCCGGGCGGCGCGTGACCCTGATCGAACACCCGCGCTTCCCGGAGCGCGAGGAGCTGCTGCTCGTCGAGGTGGAGCACGAGGCGAGGCTCCCCGCGTTCAAGGACGCCGGCGAGCAGAGCCCGTTTTACAGGAACGCATTCCGCGCGATCCCGGCGCGCGTCGCCTACCGGCCGCCGCGCCGGACGCCGAGGCCGCGCATCTCCGGCGTGGTCACGGGGATCGTGCAGCCGGGGCCCGGGGGAAAGACGAACGGCGTCGCCCTGCTCGACGCCGAGGGGCGCTACACGGTCCAGCTCCACTTCGACACGGCGGAGCCGGGCGAGCAGAAGGCCTCGCGCCCTGTCCGGATGGCGCAGCCCTTCAGCGGCGTGGGCCACGGGATGCACTTCCCGCTGCGCCCCGGCACCGAGGTCCTCGTGGCGTTCGCCAACGGCGATCCGGATCGCCCGGTGATCGTCGGGGCCATGTTCAACCCGCTCGCGCCGTCGCCCGTGACGGCCCGCAACGCCAACCAGAGCCGCATCACCACGGCGTCCGGCGCCATGCTCGAGATCTCGGAGAAGCGATGACGAAGCCCACGACGGTCGGGATCCACTTCCGCTCCGAGGCCGCCCCGGCCGGGGCGTTCGCGGTGCTGGGGCTGCGCGGCGAGGAGGCGCTGTCGCGCCCGTACCGCTTCGAGATCGATCTCGCGTCGCCCGATCCCGCGCTGCCGCTCGACGACCTCGTCGGCGCGGCCGGGGAGCTCGAGCTCGCCGGCCGCGCGGTCCCGGGGGTCGTGGCGGAGGTGGAGCAGGGCGGCGCGCTCGGCGGCGATCGGTACGCCTACCGGGTCGTGCTCGTGCCGCGCCTCGCCCTGCTCGGCCTCGCGCGGCAGACGCGCGTCTACCAGCGGCTCAGCGTGCCGGACCTGGTGGAGGCGGTAATCGCCGGGAGCGGCCTCGGGATCGAGGTGGAGCGGCGGCTCGAGCGGGCGTATCCGCCGCGCGAGCACGCCGTGCAGTACCAGGAGAGCGCGCTCGACTTCGTGTCGCGGCAGCTGGAGCAGGCGGGCGTCAGCTACTTCATCGAGCCACGCGGGGGGGCGGAGCGGCTCGTCCTCTGCGACCACCCTGACGGCTTCCGGGGCGCGGTCGAGGCCGCGATGGGGGAGGCCGGAGGGGTGCGCGCGCTGCGCTGCCGGCGCCGGATATCGCCGCGCGCGCTCGTGCTGCTCGACTACAACGAGCGCACGCCCGAGGTGCCGCTGGAGGCCGAGGCCGAAGTCGACGCGCGCGGCTTCGGGCTGCTCGTCGACGAGGGCGGCTCGTTCGCGGCGCCCGAGGAGGGCGCCGCGCTCGCCGCCGTGCGCGCCGAGGAGCTGCGCTGCCGGGCGACCGTGTACGACGGCGCGATCGGCGCGCCGCTCGCCGCGGGCGAGCGCCTCGGGCTCTCCGGCCATTTCCGGGCCGACTGGAACCGCGATTACCTGGTGACGCGCGCCGTGCACAGCGCCGGGGCGGTCGACGAGCCGCGCTATGCTTGCCAGTTCGAGGCCATCCCGGCCTCGACGCGCTACCGCCCGCCGCGCGCCACGCCGAGGCCGCGCCTCGAGGGCGCGATGGTCGCCCACGTCGACGCGCGCGGCCCCGAGGGCGTCGCCGCGGTCGACGCCGAGGGGCGCTACCGCGTGGTGATGCCGTTCGATCTGAGCGGCGCGGCCGAGGCGCAGGGCTCGGTGCCGATGCGCCTGGCGACGCCCTACGGCGGGGCCGATGAGGGCATGCACTTCACGTTGCGCAAGGGCGCCGAGGTGCTGTGGACCGGCGTCGGCGGGGATCCCGAGCGGCCGGTGATCACCGGCGTCGTGCCCAACGCGAAGAGCCACGTGGTCACGAGCGCCGACGAGGGGCGCGGCCGCATCCGGATGCCGAACGGGGCCATGGTCGAGATGGGAGGCGGCTTCGGGCGCGCGCGCGGCGGGCCCGCGACGCGCGCCGGCGCCGAGGGCGCGCTGCCGACGGAGCAGCAGCTCGGCCAGGACGACATGACGACCACCGCGAGCAGCGCGGAGGACTGGATCCGCATCGCGGTCCCCCACAGCGACGGCAAGTACAGCTACCTGCGCTACGGCGAGCGGGCGACCACGGCAGCCGGCACGTTCACCGAGTCCGCGCGGCTGGATCCTACGGGGGGGTTCGGCAGCAGCGGCTGGACGTGGTCGAGCCTCGACGATGGCTACGACACGAGCTCGGACGCCAATGACAAGGGGAAAGCGGCGCACTTCGGCTGGGCAGCGAGCGACGGGGTCTACGATCACACGGACGGCAACCGCACGGTCGTGACCCAGGGGGACTACCAGTCGGTCACCACGGGCAACCGCACCGACGTCGTTCTCGGGAACTACCGGCTCGTCATCCCGAACCGGACGCTCGGCATCTTCGACGTGGACTTCTACTCGATGACGTTCAGCAAGGACTGGCAGGGCTGGCGGAAGACGACGCGCAGCCACGTCTCGACGGTCAACCTCACGTACGGCGACAACTCGAACTTCTTCACCGGAATCAACTTCGGGGCGAGCCTCGGCGGGAACTACAGCATCGCGGCGGGCGTGAACGGCAACGTCTTCCTCGGGCTCAATACGGGGATCACGGCCGGGATGAGCTGCAATATCGCGTACGGCCCGGTGCTCGAGTTCGGCAGCACGAAGAAGCTCACCACGGCCGACGAACAGGACATCAAGGCGCGCTCCAAGGTGCACCTGCGCGTGCGGAGCACCGACGCCCCGACGGTCGAAGCCGCGAAGCCGTGGGCAGCCGCCGTGGCCGCGGGCGCCCTGGGCGCGGTGGCGGGCCCGCTCGGCGCCTCCGCGGGCAAGGACGATCTCGAGAAGGGCAGCGGGCTCACGGGCGCGACGTGGGGCATCGCGACGCTCGGGGCGCTCGTCGGAACGTACCTGGTCCACAAGCTCGCCCACGCGAGCCCGCTGAACGACGCCGAGCTGATCATCGAGCCGACCCAGCTCCTGCTGCGCTGCGGCGGGCTGGCCGGCGCGTACATCAAGATCGAGCCCGCCGCGATCGAGCTCGCCTGCGGTCCCAGCAGCCTCAGGATCGACGCGACGAGCGTGATCGCCGGAACAGGGACCGCCAAGCTGGAGCTGAGCAGCACAGCCGCGTCCTCCGTCCTGAGGTTCGGCGGCCACCAGGTCCAGGTCGACGCCGGGGGAGCCGTCATCCAGGGCGCCCAGTTCCACATGCTCTAGGAGGAGCCCGCTCGGCGAGCGGTCGAGCGGCCTGCGCGGGTCGAGAGCTGCCATGAAGATCATCAACCCCACGCCCACCACGTTCGCCGCGGTCTCGTGGCAGATCCGGCCCCCGCAATGGGCCCTGTGCCTGATCGCGAAGGGCACCTACCGCCTCGTGCCCGGCGAGCCGGCGATCCCCGCCGGCGCCCCGGAGCCGCCGCTCGGCGACGCGCACGAGGGCGACGATCCGCGCGGGGCGCTCCTCCGCGCGTCCGACTTCGCCCCCTTCAAGCCGAAGGCGGATCTCCTGCTGCGCGGCAAGGCCCACGCGCCCGGCGGCCGGCCCGTCAGCTCCCTGCCGGTGAGCTTCGCCGTCGGCAGGACGTCGCTCGCGCTGCAGGTGACCGGCGACCGGTACTGGACCGATCCGGCCGCCGGCAAGCGCACCGACCCGCAGCCGTTCGTCGAGATGCCGCTCGGTTATGACCGCGCCTTCGGGGGCCCGGACTTCGCGGCCAACCCGGCGGGGCGCGGCGTCTTCGACCCGGGCGAGCGCGATCTGCGGCGGCGGCCGCTGCCGAACATCGAGGATCCGCGCGCGTTGGTCGACTCGCCCGCGGCGCGGCCGCCGCCCGCGGGCTTCGGGCCGCTCGCCGCCGCCTGGGCGCTGCGCGCGAGCAAGCTCGGCACCTACGACGAGCGCTGGCTGAAGCAGCGCTGGCCGTTCTTCCCCGACGATTTCGACTGGAGCCACTTCAACGCGGCCGTGCCGGCGCTCCAGGCCGAGTACCCGCGCGGCGACGAGGAGATCGTCTGCCACAACCTGCACCGCGCGCGGCGCGACTACCGCGCGCGGCTCCCCGGCGTCCGGATCCGCTGCTTCCTCGACGAGCTCGCGGGCGGCGCGGAGCGCTTCCGCGAGGTGCAGATGCACCTCGACACGGTCCGGGTCGACATGGAGGCCGAGGCGCTCATCCTCGTGTGGCGCGGCCACGCGCCCGTCTCCGCCGAGGACCACCCCGAGGTGCGGCACGTGCTCCTCGCGAGCGAGCCGCTCGGCGAGGGCCGCGTCGCGGCCGCGCGCTACCGCGAGCAGCTCGCGCTCGCGCTGATGGAGGCGCGCCCTGCCGTGGCAGAGGCGCCCGCCGCAGGGGCGCCCCCCGGCAACGACAACCGCGGAGCGTCTCCCCTGGCCGGCCTCGACGACGCCGAGCTCCTCGCGCAGATCCGCGCGACGCTCGAGCGGGGCGGCGCCCCCGCGGCGCTCGTGGCCTCGCTCGGCACGCCCGGCGCCGACGCGGAGCTCGAGGCGTGGCTGGGTAAGCTCGGCGGGGATCCGGCGCAGCTCGACGAGATCCAGCGGAAGAGCCGCGAGCAGATGAAGAAGGCGCTCGAGGCCGGGGGGCACGACCCGGCGCAGCTCGACGCGCTGGACCGCGAGGACGAGGCGCGGGACCGGGCAGCCACGGAGCGCGCGGCGCCGTGGACGCGCGAGCGCGTGGAGCTCTGCCTGTCGATCCGCGAGAGCATGGCGGGCGCCGATCTCTCGGGGCTCGACCTGTCGGGGCTCGACCTCAGCGAGGCGAGCTTCGCGCGCGCGCTGCTCGTCGGCGCCGACCTGACCGGCGCCCGCCTCGCCGGGGCCGACCTCGAGGGCGCGACGCTCGCTCGCGCCAGGATGGCGGGCGCGTGGCTCCCGGCGGCCAGGCTGAACGACGCCGATCTCTCCGGCGCCGACCTCGCGGGCGCCGACCTGACCGGCGCGGCGCTCGGCAAGGCGCGCCTCGACCGCGCGGCGATGCGCGGGGCCATCCTGACCGGCGCGGCCGCGGCCGGCGCCTCGTTCCTCGAGGCCGACCTCACCGGGACGCGGCTCGACGGCGCGCAGCTCGCCAGCGCCCGCCTCGCGCGCGCGGCGCTCGACCGCGCGTCCTTCGCCGGCGCGGCGCTCGAGGACGCGAGCATCGAGGGGGCGCACGGCGAGGCGGTCGACCTGCGCGGCGCCGACCTGCGCGGGCTGCGCGCCTCGGAGCACACCCGCCTGCCGCGCGCCCAGGCGCGCGGCGCCCGCGCCGATGGCTCGCGCTGGATGCACGCCGATCTCACGGGCGCCGACCTCGCGCTGTCGAGCCTGCGCCGCGCGGATCTCGGCCGGGCCGAGCTCGGCGGCGCCGACCTGCGCGGCGCCGACCTGGCGGGCGCCGACCTGACGCGGGCGCGGCTGGGCGGCGCCCGCCTCGAGCGGTCGAACCTGCACGGGGCTCGCCTCGAGGGCGCCGACCTGCGCGACGCCGACCTGCGCGGCGCAGGTTTGTACGAGGCCGCCCTGTGGCAGGCGCGGCTCGAGGGCGCCGATCTCACGGGCGCGCAGCTCGCGTCCACCCTGCTCACCAGCGATCGAGGCGCGACGTGACCGGCGCCGCCGCCACCTCCGCGGGCTTCGCGCGGGACAGGGACGATCTCCTCGCGCGCCTCGACGCCGGACCGCTCGATCCGCCGATGATCCTGGGCCTCGACCTGCGCGGCGTCGACCTCGCGGGCCGCGATCTCTCGGGCGTGCTCTTCAACGGCGTCGACCTGAGCGACGCGCGGCTCGCGGGCGCGCGGCTCGCCGGCGCCGTCTTCCTGGCCGTCACGCTCCGCGGGGCCGATCTGTCGGGCGCGCGCCTCGAGCGCGCGGTGCTCGCGCGCCACGTGCGGCTCACCCGCGACGCCGCGGCCGCGACGCTGCCGCTCGAGGCCGATCGCGACCTCGGCGCCGAGTCCGTCGAGGCGCTGCGCGCCGCCGGGTACGCGGGGTACGCCGCCGGGGCCACGTCGCTCGCCGGCGCGTCGCTCCGTGGGGCCGATCTGTCGGGCGCGCGGCTCGAGGGCGTGGACCTCGCCGGCGCCGATCTCTCGGCCGCGACGCTGACCGGCGCCGCGCTCGCGGAGTGCGCCCTCGACGGCGCGCGCCTCGACGGCGCGACGCTCGGCGAGGTCGAGCTCGACCGCTGCGCGCTCGCGGGCGCGAGCTTCATCGACGCCGAGCTCGCCGCCGTGACGCTCATCGGCGTCGAGCTCGGCGCGCTCGACCTGTCGCGCGCGCGCCTCGTCCGCGGGCTCCGCGTTCCGAACCAGGACCTCCGCGGCGTGGCGCTCCCGCGCGACCTCGCCGGCGGCGACCTCACGGGCGCGAACCTCACCGGCGCGGACCTGTCCGGCTTCGACCTGCGCGGCTGCAAGCTCGACGCGGCCGCGCTCGACGGCGCGCAGCTCCCGTCCGCGGCGCTCGGCGGCGCATCGCTGCGCGGCGCGTCGCTGCGCGGCGCGCGCCTCGCCGGCGCCACGCTGAGCGGGGCCGACCTCGAGGGCGCCGTGCTCGAGCGCGCGAACCTCGACGGCGCCCGGCTCGACGGCGCCGGCCTCGAGGGGGCCGACCTCACCGGCGCCAACCTGTCGGGCTGCGATCTGTCGGGCGCGCGGCTGCGCGGCGCCCGCCTGCGCGGCGCGCTGCTCGCGGCCGCCGTGCTGCGCGGGACCGAGCTCACGGGCGCCGATCTCGCCGAGGCGTCGCTCCAGGACACCACGCTCGACGGCGCGGATCTGCGCCGCGCGCGCCTCCCGGGCGCCCGCCTCGCCCGGGCCGAGCTCACCGGCGTCGATCTCTCGGACGCCGACCTCGCGGGCGCCGATCTCTCCGAGGCGCGCATCGCGGGCGTGCGCCTCCGCGGCGCGAACCTGGCCGGCGCGCGCCTGCACGGCGCCACGCTGAAGCGCGCGCAGCTCACCGGCGCCGCCCTCTCCGGCGCGGATTTCGGAGGGGCCTCGCTCGAGGGGACCTCGCTGGTCGGGCTCGATCTCCGGGGCGCGCGGCTCGCCGGCGCGCGGCTCGCGAGGAGCTCGCTCGTCGGGGCGAAGCTCGGCGGGATGGATCTCTCGGGCGCGGAGCTCCGCGACTGCGACCTGTCGCGCGCGGACCTCCGGGACGCGCGGCTGGACGGGGCCGATCTGGCGCAAGCGAGCCTGGCCGGCGCCGAGCTGGGCGGCGCCTCGCTCGCCTCGGCGCGCCTCGGGGTCGCGAACCTGACCGGCGCCAATCTCCGAGGCGCGCGGCTCGCCGGCGCCGATCTCTCCCGGGCGTGCCTCGACGGCGCCGCGCTCGCCCGCGCCGATCTCGGCGGCGCGCGGCTCGACGAGGCGATGGCGCGCAAGGCGGATCTGAGCGGCGCGCGGCTCGAGGGCGCCTCGCTCGTCGGCGCGGACCTGTCGCACGCCGACCTGTCGGGCGCCGATCTGTCGGGCGCCGATTGCCGCGGGATGAACCTGCACCGGGCGGCCACGGCGCGCGCGCGCTGGGACGGCGCGAAGCGCGAGGGCGCCCGCGAGACCGATCCGGAGCGTGCCCGCGCCGAGGACTGGCGCCCGCCCACGCTGTTATGAACGGCCGACGACGGCCGCGAAGCCACGACCCGAGGACCACCGCCATGCCCACCGCCGCCCTCCCTGCTCTCCCCGTCGAGCCCCCGCCCTCCGACGCGCGCCCCGAGGGGCTCCGCGACGGCGCGCCGCGCGTGCAGTCAGCGGCGCCCCCGCTGCGCATCGTGGCGAGCGGGGGCGCCTCGGCGTCGATCGTCGAGCGCGACGGCCACGAGGTCGTCGCGGTCCACGACCGGGCCGGCCGGCTGCTCTTCGAGTACGACGCGGAGACCGGTCGGGGCAGCCTCGTCGCGGCGGGCGGCCTCTCGCTCGCGGCGCCCGGGGGCGACATCGATCTCGTGGCGGGCGGCGCCATCCGCTGCTGGGCGGCCGGCGAGGTCGCGATCGCGAGCCGGAGCGGCGCGACCCTGAGCGCGCGCGCCGGCGAGCGCGGCGCGACGGTGCAGGTCGCGCCCGGGCGCGTCACCGTGGCCGGGGAGGCGCTCGCCGCCGTCGCCGAGCGGGGCGACGTGCGCATTGCCGAGGCGCGCTATGAGGGGCGGGCGCTCACCGCCGTGCTGGAGCGGGCGCACACCACCGTGGGCAAGATCGAGTCGATCGCCGGGCGGGTGATCGCGCGGGCGGGGGATCTCTTCCAGGAGGTGCGCGAGCTGCACCAGCTCCGCGCCGGGCGGGTGCGCGCGCTGGTCGAGGACGTGATCGAGCTGCGCGGGCGCGAGGTATCGGTGGATGCGCGCGAGGACGTGAGCATCGATGGCCAGCGGATCAACCTGGGGTAGGAGGGCGCGGCGATGTTCCCTGTAACAACGACGCAGGCCGGGATCTGCCAGGCCATGCCGGACACGTGCAAGACCCCTGCGCCGCCTGGTCCGCCGGTGCCGTTGCCGTACCCGAACGTGGCGATGTGCAACCAGGCGCTCCCGAGCACCTGCGCCCTGAAGGTGCTGGTGGAGGGCAAGCCGGTGCTCACGAAGCAGAGCGAGATCCCGATGTCGACCGGCGACGAGGCGGGAGCTGCCGGCGGCGTCGTGAGCGGCAAGATCAAAGGCGAGGCGATGTTCCGCAGCTTCTCGGCGAAGGTGAAGGCCGAGGGCAATCCGGTCGTGTTCCACGCATGCGCGGTGGCGCAGAACGGCAAGAGCCCGAACATGCCCATGGGCGTGCAGGTCGCGCCGTCGCAGGCGAAGGTGATGGTGAGCGGCTGAGGGGCCGCGCGGCTGGCGGAGGGGGTCCACGTGGCGGCACGTCGTTACCGCGTGGTTCATCGCAGCCGGTACGAGCTCGGGGCCGACGGAGCGGTCGCGTGCCGGCTGGAGGCGCACCTCACCCCGCGCGCGCTGCCGCATCAAGCGGTCGAGTTTCACCAGCTGGTGGTGCGGCCGCCGCCGCGATCGAGGCGGGTCGAGGAGGACGCCTTCGGCAACCGCCGCGCGCGGATAGAGATCAGCGGGAGCTTCGGCGCGATCGACGTCACGGCCCTGAGCGTGGTGCGCCTCTGCGAGGAGGCCGCGGGCGGCGCCGGCGATCTCGCGGACGACTGGCGGGCCGTGGCGGCGCGCACGGCGGCCGCCGCGGCGGAGGACCCGGCGCTGCGCGCGCTCGTGGAGGGCACGGCGCGGGCGCCGCGGAGCGGCGCGATGGCGGACTACGCGCGGGGGAGCTTCCGGGAAGGCCTCCCGCTCGGCGGAGCGCTGGAGGGGCTGGTCGACCAGATCCGACGGGATTTCACCTTCACCCCGGGCGTCACCACCGCGGACACCGGCATCGCCGTCTTCTGCGAGCTCCGGCGCGGCGTCTGCCAGGACTTCGCGCACCTCGCCGTGGCGTGCTTGCGATCGATGGGCCTCGCGGCGCGTTATGCGAGCGGCTACGTGACCGGCTCGGCCTCGGCGCCGGCGCGCGCCTCGCACGCGTGGGCGTCGGTGTGGTTGCCGTCGGGCGGCTGGCACGACCTCGATCCGACGCTCGGGCGCCTGGGCGCGCCCGGGCACATCGTGCTGGGCTACGGACGCGACTACGATGACGTCGCGCCGCTCAGGGGCACCGCCGAGGGCGCGCGCGGCGTCCGGCTGCGGACGGAGATCGTGGTGGCGCCGCAGGGAAACGAATGACTGATGTTCGGCGGAACCGCCGAGAGGACCATCAAGCTCTACGAGAGCGCGCTCGGGGCGAAGAGTGAGGGCGTGATGCGCTCCGGCGATGTGTCGGGCGACAACCCATCTCCCGAGAGCAAGGACCGGATCATCCACGCCACGCTGCAATCGGTCCTGGCGTCATCATGGTCATCGGCACGATGCCCGGCACGCCGGCCGCGAAGGGGAGCGACACCGAGGTCTGCTTGCACTTCGGCGATATCGCGGAGAGGACGACGGTGTTCGACGCGCTCGGGTGGGCGGCGATGTCACTGTGCCCCCTGCTGGAGACGTTCTGGGGACTTCCGCACGCGCGCCCCGCCCCGTGTGTCCCCACGCGCACGCCGCCGCTCGCTCCCTGGCACGGCGCCCGCATACCGACCGTCAGCAAGGACGTGGCGGGGGGGACCACGCGGAGGAGACCCATGAGCCAGAGAGCATCCGATCAAGCCATCCAGGTAAAGCCGCTCGCAGGGCATATCGGCGCCGAGATCCACGGCGCCGACATCTCGAAGCCGCTGCCCGACGACTCCGTGGCGGCCATCCGCGCGGCGCTGCTGAAGTGGAAGGTCGTCTTCTTCCGGAATCAGCCGCTCGGCCACGCCGAGCAGATCGCCTTCGCGGCGCGCTTCGGCGAGGTGACCTATGCCCATCCGCACGAGGACGAGCCGTTCGATGAGCACCCGGAGATCCTCGCCATCGACAGCCGCCGCTACGATCGCCGCTACGGCAGGCGCTTCAGCTACGAGAACCGCTGGCATACCGACGTCACCGCGGCCGTGAATCCGCCGGCGGCGTCGATCCTGCGGGCGCACATCCTGCCGCCCTACGGCGGCGACACGACCTGGACGAACCTCGTGGCAGCCTACGAGGGGCTGTCCGCGCCGCTGCGCGCGCTCGTCGACGGCCTGCGCGCGGAGCACCGCTTCGGGCTTCGGTTCGCGCCGCAGGACCAGGACAGCCCGTACCTGCGCAAGGTGCGCGAGAACCCGCTGATCTCGATCCACCCCGTGGTGCGCGTCCACCCCGAGACCGGGGAGCGGGCGCTGTTCGTCAGCCCCGGCTTCACCAGCCACATCGTCGGGCTGTCGCCGCGCGAGAGCAGCGCGATCCTCGATCTGCTCTTCGAGCAGATCAGCCGCCCGACCTACACGGTGCGGTTCCGGTGGGAGCCCGGCAGCATTGCGTTCTGGGACAACCGGGCCACGGCGCACCTGGGGCCGCAGGATCTCGGGCACCTCGACGTCGAGCGCGTCCTCTACCGGGTGACGCTGACCGGAGATATCCCGGTGGGGATCGACGGGGTCCGCTCCGAGATCGTGGCCGGAGAGCCGTTCGGCAAGCGGCCCCCGAGCAAGCTGAAGCCCGCCCGCAAGGACAAGGCGCCCGAGGCCGAGGTGCAGGCATGAGCGCCGCGAGCGCAGGCGTCGAGAGGACGTCGTTCGAGGGGCCCCACGGGCCGGTGGATGCGGTGCAGGTCCGCCCGGCGTCGGGCGGGCGCTCGCCGGCGCCGGCGGTGCTGATCCTCCACGAGGGGCTGGGGCTCACGGTCCATACGATCGAGCTGGCGAGGCGCTTCGCGCAGGAAGGGTACCTCGCGTTCGCGCCGAACCTGTATTCGCACGACACGACGCACCGGACCTTCACCGAGGCGGAGGTGGCTCGGGGGGTGAGCCTGCTGCGCGCCGCCGACCGCGACGAGGTGGTCGCGCGGTTGCCGGCGGACGAACAGGAGCGGCTGAAGAAGGTGTTCGCCTGGTTCGGTAGCCGCGACACGTCGACGTACCTGCCCGACGCGAGGGCGGCGGCGGCGCACCTCGTCGGCCGGTCGGACGTGCGGCCGGGGGGCGTCGCCGCCGTCGGGTTCTCGCTGGGCGGCGGGCTCGTGGGGCAGCTCGCGGTCGCAGGGGTGGAGCTCGCGGCGGGCGCGGTGTTCTATGGGCAGGCGCCGGCTCTGGAGCAGGTGAAGAACGTGCGATTTCCGCTGCAGGTGCATTATGCGGAGGACGATCCGGCGATCACCCCGAAGGCGCCAGCGGTGGGGGAGGCGTTCAGGGCTGCGGGGCGAGAGCTGATCTCGTTCGTGTACCCTGGGACGCGCCACGGGTTCTTCAACGAGACGCGGCCGGCGTACCACGCCGACGCGGCGCAGCTCTCGTGGCGGCGCACGCGGGAATTCTTCGCCGAGCGCACCGGCAACGTCGCGCAGTGGCGGCCGCAGGCAGTCGCCGGCGAGGGTGCGCGCGCGGCGGGGTAGCTGCGGCTCCACCGCCGGCACCTCAACCTGGGTCGGCTCCTCAACCCGGGTCGGCTCCTCAACCCGGGTCGGCTCCTCAACCCGGGTCGGCTCCTCAACCCGGGTCGGCTCCTCAACCCGGGTCGGCTCCTCAACCCGGGTCGGCTCCTCAACCTGGGTCGGCTCCTCAACCCGGGTCGGCTCCTCAACCCGGGTCGGCTCCTCAACCTGGGTCGGCTCCTCATCAACCCGGGTCGGCTCCTCAACCTGGGTCGGCTCCTCAACCCGGGTCGGCTCCTCAACCTGGGTCGGGTCCTCAGGTCGGCTCCTCAACCTGGGTCGGGTCGGTCCCGCCTCATGGCACGGAGGCTGCTGGGCGCCCGCCATGACCGCCTCCACGCCCATCGCCGAGAGCAACGCTCCGAAGCCCATCCACACCGACGACGCCGGACTCATCGCAGGCGCGATCACCCTTCCCGCGCCCGCGGGTGACCTCCCCGGCTACCGCGCCCACCCCGCCTCCGGTGGCCCCTTCCCTCTGGTGCTGGTGATCCAGGAAATCTTCGGCGTCCACGAGCACATCCGCGACGTGGTCCGCCGCCTCGCACACCGCGGCTACTACGCCCTCGCCCCGGATCTGTTCGTTCGGCAAGGCGATCCGAGCCACCTCCACACCGTCGATGAGTTCCGCGCTCTGGCGGGCCGCGTGCCCGACCGGCAGGTCCTCTCGGACCTCGACGCCAGCGTGGCCTTCGCCCAAGCCTCCGGAAAGGCCGACGTCCGCAAGGCGGCCGCGGTCGGCTTCTGCTGGGGCGGGCGCATCACGTGGCTGTACGCCGCGCACAACCCGGCGCTCAAGGCGGCGGTGGCCTGGTACGGACGCCTGACCGGCGATCGGACCGAGGCCCAGCCCAAGCACCCGATCGACGTGGCGAGCGCGCTGCAGGTGCCCGTGCTGGGCCTCTATGCCGGACAGGACCAGGGCATCCCCCTCCCGACGGTCACCGCGCTGCAGGAGGCGCTCCGTGCCGCCTCCGAGACCGGCAGCGCGCCCGGCGCCGCGCACTCCGAGATCCAGGTCTACCCGGACGTCCCGCACGCCTTCTACGCCGACTACCGGCCGAGCTACCGGCCGGAAGCCGCCGCCGACGCCTGGCAGCGCCAGCTCGACTGGCTGGCCCGACACGGCGTCGCCTGACAGCGACCAGCCGCGACAGCGCCCGGCGGCCCCTGCTGCCCCGGCAACAAGCTGCGCCTCCACTGCTACTCCCCACGCACCTCCCGCCCGCGCCACCGCGCCCCGCCGATCGGATACCCTGACGCCGTGCGCGCCAGGATCCGAGACACCGAGCTCTACTTCGACGTCGAGGGCATGGGCCTCGTCCCCGACGGCCCGCGGATGCGCGAGAAGCCGGTGATGTTCGTCGTACACGGCGGACCTGGCGCAGATCACGCCTCGCACAAGGGCGGGATGACGCCGCTCGCCGATCAGGCGCAGCTCGTCTACTTCGATCATCGCGGACAGGGCCGCTCCGCGCGCGGGCCGAAGGAGACGTATACCCTCGAGAACAACGTCGAGGACATGGAGGCGCTGCGCCTGCACCTCGGCCTCGATCGTATCGTCGTGATGGGCACCTCCTATGGCGGCATGGTGGCCATGGCCTATGCGCTCGAATACCAGCGCAACATCTCTCATCTCATCCTGGTGGCCACGGCAGCCAGCCATCGCCTCATCGACCGGGCCAAGCAAATCGTCGCGGAGCGCGGCACCGAGCAGCAGAGAGCGGCGTGCGAACGCCTCTGGGCCGGCGAGATCGAGGGCGACGCGCAGTTCGCCGAGCTCCTCCAGATCCTGGGGCCGCTCTACTCGACCACCTTCGATCCACAGAAGGCGAACCAGGCCCGCGCGCGCACCATCTACAACGTCGACGCGTGGAACGTCGGCCTGGAGAGGTTCATGCGGAGATTCGATTTCACGCCGCGCCTCCCCGAGATCGCGGTGCCCACGCTCGTCATCGCCGGCCGACACGACTGGATCTGCCCACCCGATCTCTCGGAGGAGATCGCGCGGCTCATCCCGGGCGCCGATCTACGCATCTTCGAGCGCAGCAGCCACTGGGTGCGCGCTGACGAGCCGCGGGCGCTGCTCGACGCCATCGCTGGCTTCCTGGCCGAGAGGCGGTAGCGCGCAGAGCGCACCGCCGAGCGTCGCGCCCTCTACTGGATCCCGGCCTTCTTCATCGCCGCGGGCATCCGCTGGACGATGACCGTCCCGACCTTCTTCCCCACCTCGCCGCTGATCTCCGGGAGGAGCTTCGCGGCCTTCTTTCCGACCGGCGTGCCGTAGAACTTGATGAGCTCCTTCAGCTCATCGGCGGTGAACTTCCCCGCGTAGATATCGACGTTCCACTGGACGAGCTCGTCGTACGGCAGCACCTCGGCGACCACCGCCTTCAGCTTGCTGGCCTCCTTGGTCGAGACCTTCGCGCCCGCTTGCTGCATCGAGGCACTCATGTTGGTCATCAGCTGATCGAGGAGCGCGTTGTAGACGTCCTTCGGCATGACGAGGTGCGTGAGCTCCAGGGCGAGCTTCTTCTCCGCCTCTCCGGCGTAGGCGCTGCCGAGCGACACGAACGAGAGCAAGGTCACGACGGCGAGCGAGACGATCCATGAACGAAGCGCGTGCTTTCTCATCGGCCCTTTGTATCACGACCGCGCCGCGATCCGCGCCGCGCAGGGTGGCCCGCCGCATTCCCTCCCAGGAGCCGCCGCGACACCCGAGGAGCCGCCACGCCGGAGCAGATCGGGTGCTCGGTCACACGACCGTCACCTCGTCCCCCACGCGCAATGTGCCGGATTTCGTCTCCTGGATGTAGTTCTGTCCGAAGTTCACCTCGCCGGGCCTCTGCGCATCGCGCCGGTAGCTGGCCAGCGTGCGGAGCGGCTCCGGGCCGCGCTCTGCGGTGCGCTGGTCGGTCGTGGTGACGACGCAGCGGCCGCACGGGCCGCCGGCGCGGAGCACGAGGTCTCCGATACGGACGCGGCTCCACAGGTCCTCGTCGAAGGCAGCGCAGCCGCTCACGACGAGGTTGGGCCGGAAGCGATCCATCGGCAACGGCGCGGCGCCCCGGCCCTCGAGGTGAGCGTTCAGATCGGCGAGGGAGGCCTCGGAGATCACGAGCAGCGGGAACTCGTCGGCGAACGACACGACGTCTTCCGTGCCTGCCACCGAGGCCTTGAGGACGGGCCGCCGGAACGCCTCGCCGATGCGGACGAGCCGCGCCGGGTGATCCAGGACGCCGCTGAGCCACGCGGCGGCTTCGTCACCGCAATCCTCGGCCAGGAGGCCGCTGCTGCTCCAGACCTCGACCGTGAGCAGGCGCGCGCCCTCGGCCCTGCGCGGCACCGAGATCGGCGGCCGGCCGGCGAAGCCGAGCGTGAGCGCGCTCTCGGAGAGCTGCGTCTCGATGAGCGCCATGCGCGGCAGCGGGCGCTGCGTGAGGGGCTTTCCCTCGGGGTCGACGATCATGAACCGCCGATCGCCGGCAAGGCCGAGCGCGTCGACGGCGGACGCGTCGAGCGTGAGGCCCCGGCAGCCTTTGACGGGATAGATGTGGATCGCGGAGAGTCGCATTCCGTAGCTTATAACACCCCTCGGGCGCTCGGCGCCCGGAGAAGCACGGAGCGCGCGTCGCGAACGCCCGCGCCGCCCCTCATGCCACGTCGCC
The DNA here is from genome assembly GCF_051525235.1 of Sorangium sp. So ce124. Classification (NCBI taxonomy): domain Bacteria; kingdom Pseudomonadati; phylum Myxococcota; order Polyangiales; family Polyangiaceae; genus Sorangium; species Sorangium sp. So ce124. Next base: position 137,649 of record NZ_CP150312.1, on the reverse strand, counting down.
TCCCTCCGCCGGTATCCCGAGCACCTGCCGCAGGTCCATCCCCACGACGACGTCGGCGTTCTGCCGAACCCAGCCGACGAGCGCGGGGCGCAGGGCGCGCGCGATCTCTTCCTTGACGAGCCCTTCCACGACGCTCGGCCCGAGGCGCTGCGGGTCGAGCGCGACGCCGCCGCCCGCGACCAGGGCGCTGAACAGGCGCACGAGCGACTCGGCGCCCGCGGCCTGGCGCGCCGCGCCGAGCGGCTCGACCCGCTCGACGGCGATCTCGCCGCCGCGCTTCACGATAAAGCGACGGACGTCGGCCTGGTCGACTCCCCCCTTCTGGAGCACCGCCGACGAACAGTCGACCTCGATGCGCTGCACGCGCGGCGCCGTCTCGATCTCCTGCCGGGTGCCCTCGATATCGACGCTGGCCGCGACGGTCGCGCCGGCCGGGATGCGGAACCCGTCCGAGCCCACCCCGCCAGCGAGCTCCTGGCGCAGCGTCAGCCGCGCGGACAAGCGGGCACCCCGCACGGCCGTACTGCTGCCGGCCTCGAGGTTCGAGAGCGCCTGACGCACCGTCACGACGAGATCGGGATCGCTCGTGGGGTCGTACGGGGGCATGGCCATGGGCGTCGACGTGACGAGTCCGCGCATGAAGGCGCGCGCCTCGTCCTCCGCCGATCCCTTTCCGACCCGGACGAGCCCTCCCGTGTAAAAGACGTTGGGCGTCATCGCGCCTGAACGGAAGTCGTACTCGATCTGCTGGAGCCCCATGTCACCGAGCGGCGGCGGCAGGTCGATGACGAGGTACGGCTCGAAGGTGATCCGCAGGAGCGCCGGCGCGAGCGTCAGGCGGAGCGCCGTCGCGCTCGACGTGGCGAGCGCGGCCACGCCGGTGCGCTTCAGGACGGTGCGAGCGGGGAGCTCGAACGAGATCGAGACCGACTCGAGATCGATCCACCACGGCAGGAAGCACCAGGCCATTCGAGGAGGGTACACCCACCTGGCCGCCGGAAGCGCGGCCTATTGACCCGCCGCACGGGGCGCGCCCATCATGCCCCGCATGAAACCAGAGGAATTCCTCGACGAGCTCGACCGCAAGGTCGGTGAGCGCCTCGCCCACATCGGCGCCGTGGCCCGCGCGGCGGAGCCGGCGAGCGGCGTCGGCATCCCGGCGCTGCTCGCGACCGCGCTCAAGAAGGAGCTCGAGGCGACCGAGGAGGCTGCGCTCTGGCTCACCACCGAGACCGACGTGGAGGTGAAGCTCGCCCTCGCCCGCCAGTGCGGCGACGAGGCGAGGCATTACCGGCTCATCGCCGAGCGCCTCCGCGCGCTCGGCGTCGACCCCGCGGCGATCCCGGCGAAGTTCGGGCCTCCCACGCCGATGTTCGGGTACTTGAAGGGGCTCGGCTCCACGGTCGAGCGCGTCGCAGCGGGCCAGTTCACGCGCGAGGCGCTCGCGAAGGTGCACAACCAGGCGTTCATCGACTACTGCGAGTCGCAAGGCGACGCCGAGACAGCGCGCCTCTACCGCGACGTCATCCAGCCGGACGAGGGCCATCACCACGAGATGGGCCGGCGGCTCCTCGCGCGCCTCGCGGTCACCGAGGAGTCCCAGGCGCTCGCGCGCGCCGCCGCGATGCGCACGCTCGAGATCGCCGAGGAGCTCCAGGAGATCGCGCGCCTGAAGATGGGTATCTGCCGCGCGCCTGGGTGCTAAGCTCTACTGCGGCAAGTCGGCCGGGGAAGCGAACCGCCAAGCCGCCAAGGGCGCCAGGAGAACCGGGGAATAGGGGGGATGCCCGGACGGCCCCCTTCCCCCTCTCCCCTTGGCGTCTTTGGCGGCTTGGCGGTTTTTCTGCCGAGCCGGGGCAACTTCCCGCAGTAGAGCCAAGTTGTGTCGCCGCGTTGCGCTGAGGGAGCGACCAGGGCGGGACCAGCGGTTCGGGCGGGGCGTTCGCGCATGTCTCGCGGCGTCCCGGCTGTTCGCGAGGCGCGCTCGAGGGCACGGCGGTCTCGGCGTCGGTCGCTGTTCCGAGGCCCATTTGCGGGATGGCCCGACATGCGAAAGCCATCGAATCCATGCACCCTCCAGATACCGAAGTTGCCGCCTTGTCGCGAGGCTCCCTCGCGGCGAGGGGCGGCCGGTTGGATCAAGGGGGGTTCTCATGATCAAGTTTCCGGGGGACAGATCGTTCCGGGAGGTGGCCCGATTCACCCAGGATTGTGGCTCGATCTGCACGCACGCGGCTCAGTATTGCCTCGAGATGGGAGGCTCTCACGTGAGCGCCACGCACATGCGGATGCTCCAGGACTGCGCTGATATCTGCGAGGCGACCTCGAAGCTCCTCCTGCGCAGCTCGCCCCAGATCCCCCAGATGATGAGCGTGTGCGCCAGCCTCTGCGAGCAGTGCGCGGCGAGCTGCGATAAGCTCACTGGGGATATGCAGATGAAGACGTGCGCTGACGAGTGCCGCCGCTGCGCTGCCGCCTGCAGGCAGATTTGACAGCGGCGGAGGCATCGCCGTCCTCCAGACCGCGAACCGATCAGCGGAGTAGCTCTCCTCGCCTCTTGCGGATCGCCGCCATCCTCTGCGCCAGAGCCCTTGTGCGCGCGGGGCCCGCCGGCGCCCCCGTCGCGTGTAGTCCGGCAGCGGAGCGACGCCGACGGCGGCGGCGTTCAGGCTCCCCATGGTACCCTCGCGCGCATGCGTTATCGAAGGACCATCGGAGCCGCCGGGTTCGCTCTCCTGTGCGCCGGGTGTGGCGAGGAGGCGCCCGAGGCCGCGGTGCGCGCGGTGCGCGACCTGGGCGCGCTGGAGTTTGCCCCGGCGATCCGAGGGCGGGACGGCGGCTACAGCGCGCGGTGGGGCGACCGATCGGTGTGGGTGTTCGGCGACACGACCTTGGAGATGCCGGGGGAAGACGGGGCGATCTGGAGGTCGAGCACCTTCTGCGCGACCGACGATCTGGATGCGTCGGATGGGCTCTCGTCGCTCACCGAGCCGCTCGACGCGGACGGCGCGCCGCGGGAGTTCCTGCCGTTCACCGAGGAGGAGCTCGCGTTCAACCTCGAGCACTCCGACCCTCGTGCGGAGGAGACGTGCGAGGAGGACTGCGGAGCGCGCTATGCGCTGTGGCCGGGCCCCATCGTCGTCGACGAGGCGACCGGCCGTGCGCTCGTCTTCTACAGCAAGGTGACGGGGCGACTCGGGGCCGGGGCGTTCGAAGTCGACATGCTGGGTTCGTCCATCGCTGTCTGGGAGAGCCTCGACGCGCCCCCCGCACGCCCGGAGGTGCGCCCGGGCGCTGCGGATCCGACGCTCCTCTTCGGCGCGGATGAGCCCTTGCTCACGTCGGCGGCGCTCGTCCGCGAGGGGATGCTCTACGCCTATGCCTGCGCGTGCTCGGGTCTCACGTGCCCGTGCATCGTCGCGCGCGCCCCGCTCGCGGAGGCAACGGAGCGCGACGCGTGGCGGTTCTTCTCGGACGAGCGCTGGGTGAAGGGCCATGATGAGGCAGAGCCGGTCATGGCGGGCGCACCGATGATGTCGGTGCATTGGAACGAGCATGTCGGCAGGTACATCGCGCTGTACAGCGAGCCGGTATCGTCGGAGATCTCGATCCGGACGGCTCCGGCGCCGGAGGGGCCTTGGTCGGACAGCGCGGTGGTTCTCACCGCCGAGGTCCCGCCTACGCCGGATGCGTGGCCCTATGCCGCCCTCGTGCACGCCGAGCTCGCGCGGGAAGGAGAGCGGGTGGAGTACGTGACGTACTTCCGGGAGACGGGGTTCCTGGAGGGGGAGATCCGGCTCGTCGAGCTGGAGCTCGAGTAGAGGCGACCCGACACACGTTGAGGCGACCCGACCCACGTTGAGTCGGGTGCCGGGCGCCCCTCCCAACCTGGGCGCGGTCGCGGCCGAGGCCCTTTTTTTTGCGACCATCCATCAGGTACCCTCCGCCCGTGGCAACGTCCGACAGGAGCCGCGCCGAGTACCAGCGGCGGGTCAACCGCGTGATCGACTACATCCAGGCCCATCGCGCGGAGGACATCTCCCTCGATACGCTGGCGGCCGTGGCGGCGTTCTCGCCGTTTCACTTCCACCGCGTGTTCAAGTCCATGACGGGCGAGAACCTTCGCGAGTTCATCCAGCGGACGCGCCTCGAGACCGCGGCGAGCCACCTCGTGCAGCGGCCGCGCGCCGACATCCTCGAGATCGCCCTCGAGAACGGCTTCAGCTCGGCGAGCGCCTTCGCGCGCGCCTTCAAGGAGCGCTTCGGCATGAGCGCGTCCGCCTGGCGCAACGGCGGCGCCACGGACGCGAGCAAGGCGCGGCAAGCGGATCGCAAGCCGGGTGAAGTCGAGCGCAATCCGCGCAAAGCAGCGCTCTGCGCGCCTGACCAAGATGCCTCCTCGTCGGGCGCGGACGCCCGTCAAGACGAGGAGGAGATCATGAACGTGACCGTGAAGACCCTGCCGAGCTACCACGTGGCCTATGTCCGATGCATCGGCCCCTACGGCCCCGGAGGGGTCGTCGACGAGGCCTGGCGACGGATCGCGCGCTGGGCCAGCGCGCGCGATCTGTGGACCCCGGACCGCATCTGCCTCGGCATCGCGCACGACAACCCCAAGGTCACCGAGCCTGCCAAGTGCCGCCTCGACGCCGCCATCGTGATCCCGCAGGGCTTCAAGGCGGACGGCGACGTCAACGTGACCGACGTCGCCGGCGGCAAGTACGCCGCGGGCGCGTTCCTCGGCGAGGCGCACACGATCGGCGCCGCCTGGGACCAGCTCTTCGGGAGGTGGCTCCCCGAGAGCGGCTATCAGCCCGATCACCGGCCCTGCTTCGAGCTCTACCAAGGCGAGTTCCACGATCCCAAGACCAACAGGTTCCGCTGCGAGCTCTGCTTGCCGGTGCGCCCGCTCTAGCGCCGCCCCCGAGGGAGCCCGGTCATCCCGCCCGGGCTCCTGCACCGCCTCACCGCAACGCTGGCGGGCGGCCGGGCCCCTGTCGCCTCGCGCCGCCCTTCCAGGCCCGCCGCTACCACCGTAAATCGTCGATATTACACGACTTTCCCGGGAGAACGGCGCCGCTCGTGTTTGACAGCCGGGGATCCTTGCACTAGGAGCCGACATGGCATTCATCTACGATGAGCCGAGCAGGACGTTTGGCGAGTACCTGCTCGTCCCGAATCTGACGACGAAGGACTGCGTGCCGGCGAACGTCGATCTCACGGCCCCTGTCGTCCGGTTCAAGGCCGATCCGGGCGCGACGCCGCCGGATCCGAGGCTCGCGCCGCTCACGATCAGCGTGCCGGTCACCAGCGCGATGATGCAGTCGGTCTCGGGCGCCGACCTCGCGATCGCGCTCGCGCGCTGCGGCGGCCTGTCGTTCGTGTACGGCTCGCAGGGCATCGAGGAGGAAGCCGCCATGGTGCGGCGCGTGAAGAACTACAAGGCCGGGTTCGTCGTGAGCGACTCGAACCTGCGCCCCGACGCGACGCTCGGCGACGTCCTCGCGCTCACCGATCGCACGGGCCACTCCACGATTGCGATCACCGAGGACGGCACGCCCACGGGCAGGTTCGTCGGCATCATCACGAGCCGCGATTACCGGCTCGGCAAGACGCCGCTCAGCACGCCGGTGCGCGAGATCATGACGCCGTTCAAGTCGATCCACTGCGGCAAGGTCGGCCTCGATCTCCAGGAGGCGAACGAGCTCATCTGGCGTCACAAGCTCAACACCCTACCCGTCATCGACGAGCGACAGCACCTCCAGTACCTGGTGTTCCGCAAGGACTACGAGTCGCACCAGGCGCACCCGCTCGAGAACGTGGATCACGAGAAGCGCCTGATCGTCGGCGCCGGCATCAACTCGCGCGACTACAGAGATCGCGTGCCGGCGCTGGTGGAGGCGGGCGCCGACGTGCTCTGTATCGACTCGTCGGACGGCTACTCCGAGTGGCAGGGCGACACCATCGCCTTCGTGAAGTCGCTCGGCAAGCCGGCCTATGTCGGCGCCGGCAACGTCGTCGATCGCGAGGGCTTCCTCTACCTGGTCGAGGCCGGCGCCGACTTCGTCAAGGTCGGCATCGGCGGCGGATCCATCTGTATCACGCGCGAGCAGAAGGGGATCGGCCGCGGCCAGGCGTCGGCCGTGATCGAGGTGGCCAAGGCGCGCGACGAGTACTTCCAGCGGACCGGAATCTACGTGCCGATCTGCTCCGACGGCGGCATCAGCCAGGACTACCACATCACGATCGCCCTCGCGATGGGCGCCGACTTCGTCATGATGGGCCGCTACTTCGCGCGCTTCGACGAGTCGCCCGGGCGCAAGGTCCGCGTGAACAACCAGTTCATGAAGGAGTACTGGGGTGAAGGGAGCAACCGCGCGCGCAACTGGCAGCGCTACGACCACGGCGATACCAGCAAGAAGAAGGATCAGCTGGAGTTCGAGGAGGGCGTCGACAGCTACGTGCCGTACGCCGGCAAGCTGAAGGACAACCTCGACGTCACCCTGGCCAAGGTGCGCTCGACGATGTGCAACTGCGGCGCCACCTCGCTGCGCGACCTGTACATGCGCGCCCGCCTGACCGTCGCGTCCGCGGTGAGCATCCACGAGGGCGGAGTCCACGACGTGATGCTGAAGGACACGCGCGGCAACACGCGCGAGCCCTGAGCCGCGCCGGCCGGCCGCGCCGGTCGCGCCGACCACCCCTGTTGCGCCCCGGGGCGCACGCTCTGGTCGGAGCGAGTCATCGTGTCGCGCCCCGTCCACCTGACGGGCGGCGGCGCGCCTCGCGCGGTGTCAGCCGCCGAGGAGCGCGCGCGTCCGCTGCTCCGCGCGGCGCCCCTCGGCGGCGAGCCGCTCGACGAAGCGCTCGATGATCGGATTGCGCCGGAAATTCTCGCGCGTCATCAGCTCGACGGGCAGCGGGTCGACCTCCGCGACCTCGACGTCGAGCCGCGAGCGCGCCACCTCGGTCAGCGCGAGCGCCGGCGCGAGGCCGATGCCGAGCCCGCCGGAGACGTACGAGACGAGGAGCGACACGCTCGACACGTCGATCGTCGAGATGGGCCGGATCCGCTCGCGATCCAGGTACGCGTCGAGCATCCGCCGCCCCACGCTGCCGGGCGCCAGCCGGAGCAGCGGCTCGTGCCGGAGCCGCTCGCGCAGCGCCGGCGCCGAGCCCTTGAGCCGCGGCCCCACCCAGAGGAACGGCTGCACGAACAGCGGCTGCTTCACGAGGTCGCCGCCCGCCGAGGACGCCGACGCGAGGCCCAGATCCACCTCGCCGCGCTCCACCCCCCGCGCGGCGTCGACCGAGTTCGCCGTCGTGATCGCGAACCGCACCGGCGCGCGCTTCTCGAGCATCTGGCGGATCACCGGCACGAGCAGCCCCTTGCCGAGGTAGTCGCTCGCCGCCACGCGCAGGGTCGTCGACGGCTCCCCCGCCAGCTCCGAGAGCAGCTCGAACACCCCCTCCGCCTGGTCGAACAGCCGTGTGATCGCGCCGAGCGCCGCCTCGCCCGCCGGGCTCAGCCGCACGCCGCGCCCGTCGCGCTCGAACAGCGCCACCCCGAAGCGCTCCTCCACCCGCCGCACCTGCTGGCTTATCGCCGACGGCGTCTTGTGCAGCCGCCGCGCCGCCTCGGCGACCGAGCCCGATCGGGCCACCATGAGCACATCCTCGAGCGCGGGGAGCAGCGACGCGTCCATGTAGCTTTACTTAATCGATCGTGAAAAAAGTTTCATTCGACTTAATCCTCTCGCGCCCGCATAGTCATGCCGCCCGCCCGACGTTGGACCGCCAGACCGGCGGCGCGCCGGATGCCTCCGAGGAGGCTGCCGGTGCGCCGCGGCTGCGGCGCTCGGGCCGGTCCGCTTCGCTTCGCACGCCGTCCCCCTTCACCCCCCTTCACCCGATTCCAGCGCACCGCGAGAGGCCATCATGGGTAAGAGTCTCTATGACAAGGTTTGGGACCTCCACAAAGTCCGCACGTTGCCGAGCGGCGAGGACCAGCTCTTCATCGGCCTTCACCTGATCCACGAGGTGACGAGCCCCCAGGCGTTCGGGATGCTCCGCGATCTCGGCCTGCGGGTGAGCATGCCCGAGCGGACGTTCGCGACCCTCGATCACATCGTCCCGACCGACAACCGCAAGCGGCCGTTCAAGGACACGCTGGCCGAGGGGATGGTCGACGCGCTCAAGAAGGCGTGCACCGAGCAGGGCGTCACGTTCTTCGATCTCGAGTCGGGGAAGCAGGGCATCGTGCACATCATCGGCCCCGAGCTCGGCCTCACGCAGCCGGGCATGACGATCGCGTGCGGCGACTCGCACACGTCGACGCACGGCGCGTTCGGCGCGATCGCGTTCGGGATCGGGACGACGCAGGTGCGCGACGTGCTCGCCACGCAGACGCTGAGCCTCCAGCGGCTCAAGGTCCGACGGATCCAGGTGGAGGGCAAGCTCGGGCCGGGCGTCTACGCGAAGGACATCATCCTCGAGATCATCCGTCGGCTCGGCGTGTCCGGCGGTACGGGCTACGCGTACGAGTACGGCGGGTCGACCATCGAGGGATTCTCGATGGAGGAGCGGATGACCCTGTGCAACATGTCGATCGAGGGCGGCGCCCGGGTCGGCTATGTCAACCCGGACCAGGCGACGTTCGAGTACATGAAGGGGCGTCCGTACGCGCCGAAGGGTGAGGCGTGGGAGAAGGCGCTCGAGTACTGGCGCACGATCGCCTCGGACGAGGACGCGCGTTACGACGACGTCGTCCGGATCGACGCGAGCGAGATCGCGCCGACGGTCACCTGGGGCATCACGCCGGGGCAGGCGATCTCGGTGAAGGAGAAGGTCCCGGCGGCCGAGGACGTGGCGAACGAGTCCGAGCGGGCGCTGATCCGCGAGGCGCTCGAGTACATGCGGCTCGAGGGCGGCAAGCCGATCGAGGGGACGAAGATCAACGTGGCGTTCATCGGCAGCTGCACGAACGGCCGCCTCTCGGATTTCCGGGAGGTCGCGCGGCGCATCCAGGGGCACAGGGTCGCGCCGCACGTGCGCGCGCTGGCCGTCCCCGGGTCGATGGAGGTGGCGCGCGCCGCCGAGGCCGAGGGGCTGGACCGGGTCTTCCGCGACGCGGGCTTCGAGTGGCGCGAGCCGGGCTGCTCGATGTGCCTGGCGATGAACCCCGACAAGCTCATCGGGGATGAGCTGTGCGCGTCCTCGTCCAACCGCAACTTCAAGGGCAGGCAGGGGAGCCCCACCGGGCGCACCGTGCTCATGAGCCCGGTGATGGTCGCGGCTGCCGCCGTCCGCGGCGAGATCGCCGACGCTCGTGACGTGTTCGGAATCTGACGACGCTCGCACCCGAGGGAGATCCCAATGGCACTCGATTTGATTCAATCCGTCACCGGTCGCGCCGTTCACGTTCCGGGGGACGACATCGACACGGACCGCATCATCCCGGCGCGCTTCCTGAAGTGCGTCACCTTCGACGGCATCGGCGAGCACCTCTTCCGGGACGTGCGCTTCGACGAGCGGGGCGAGAAGCGGGAGCACCCGCTGAACGACCCGCGCTTCGCGGGCGCGACGGTGCTGATCGCCGACCGCAACTTCGGCTGCGGCTCGTCGCGCGAGCACGCGCCGCAGTCGATCGCGAAGGCGGGTTTCAAGGCGGTCATCGCCGAGAGCTTCGCCGAGATCTTCTTCGGCAACTCGACGACGCTCGGCATCCCCTGCGTCTCGGTGAGCCGGGAGGACCGCGCCGCGCTCGTGGCGCGCGTGAACGCCGACCCGAAGACGCCCGTCACGGTCGACCTGCAGGGGCAGGTCATCCGGGCCGGGAGTGATCTCACGGTGCCCTTCACCATCAAGCCGGGCGCGCGCGAGTCGCTGATCCGGGGCACGTGGGATCCGATCGCCCAGCTGCTCGAGGGGGCCTCGGAGGTCCAGCAGGTGGCGGCGCGGCTGCCCTACGTGCGGCCCGCCTCCGCGCAGTAGCTCCGCGCTCGAGCGGGGCGCTGCCCCAACCTGGGGCGCGCGAGCAAGCACCTCAAGCACCTCAACCTGCAAGCACCTCAACCTGAGTCGGGTCACCACCCGGCCGAACCTCAACCTGGGTCGGGGCATCCAGGTCCTCCAGGGTCGGGTCATCCAAACCTCAACCTAGGTCGGGTCAGGGGGTCGGGTCACCACCCGGCCGAACCTCAACCTGGGTCGGGGCATCCAGGTCCTCCAGGGTCGGGTCATCCAAACCTCAACCTAGGTCGGGTCAGGGGGTCGGGTCACCACCCGGCCGAACCTCAACCTGGGTCGGGGCATCCAGGTCCTCCAGGGTCGGGTCATCCAAACCTCAACCTGGGTCGGGTTACCACCGGGTTACCACCCGGCCGAACCCCAACCTGGGTCGGGGCATCCCAGGTCACTCAAGAGGAAAATTCCGCCATCGCTCCATCCGCTTGCCTGCCGGCACCCCATGCGGCGCCGGTTGGCTCAACGTGACACGTAGGCAGCGCTCCCCGTCACACTGTGGCCCTGTCGCGCCGTGCGGTTGCGCGCAGCGGGCGCCGCGCGACCGCGAAAAGCCGGCCGATACACGTCGCTCCGGGCGGCCGGCAACCCGACCGAGCAGGCGGACGCGCCTGGCATGTCCAGTGCTTCATCTCGACGCGAGCTCTTCGAGTCGGCGCTGAGACGCCGCGCGCAGCAGCGCTCCGCATGCCGCGGCGCAGAGCCATCGTTCCTTGATCGCGTGTCTCGCACAGGCACGCAGGATGGAGTACCCCATGCGTTTCGCGATCTTCTCCTCTCTTATCCCGCGTTCGTCAGCCGCTCGCTCCTCTCTCCAGGGGCTCATTGCGCTCTCCGCGCTCGTTGTGCTCACCGGCGCCAAGGGGCAGGGCTGTGGGGGCGTGGACGAGCCGTCACCGCCACCAGAGCCCAACTGCGGACCTGGCTTTCACTGGGAGACGGTCTGTTCACCGTGCGAGATCGGCGAGATGTGCGAGGAGCAGTGTGTGCCCGACAGCGTCTGTCCTGCTGACTGGAGCGAGCAGACCATCTGCAGCGGCGGCACCACCTCTTCGGGCCAGGGTGGCTTCGCCGGCGGCACCGCCATGCCCGTCGATCCGGGCGAGTGCTGGACCGAGTGCATCCCGCCGCAGCCGTACTGCCCGCCGGGCACGATCGAGCAGACCGTGTGCGGCGGCTCCGTGACGGTCGGCGTCGGCGGCTCCGGCGGCTCCGGCGGCTGGGGCAGCGCCAGCAGCGCTGTCGGCGTCGGCGGCTCGGGCCCTGGCGGCATTCCGATGCCTTCCGAGCCGTGCTGGACCGAGTGCGTGCCCGTCGAGCCCTACTGCCCGCCGGGCACCACCCCGCAGACCTTCTGCGACGAAGGCACCACCGTCACCAGCAGCAGTGTCGGCGTCGGCGGCTCGGGCGGCTGGGCGGGCACCGGCGGCGCCGGCGGCTCGGGCGGCTGGGCGGGCACCGGCGGCGGCACCGCTGGCGGGGGCATCGGCGGCTCCGATTCAGACTTCGCCGCGCCGCGCCCCCCCGGCGGCGGCTGCTGGACCGAGTGCGTGCCCACCGCGCCCTACTGCCCGCCTGGCACCACCCCGCAGACCTACTGCGACGGCGGCACCACCGTCACCAGCAGCAGCGTCGGCGTCGGCGGCTCGGGCGGCTGGGCGGGCACCGGCGGCGCCGGCGGGAACACCGCTGGCGCCGATCCAGGCTTTGCCGCGCCGCTCCCCCCCGGCGGCGGCTGCTGGACCGAGTGCGTGCCCACGGAGCCCTACTGCCCGCCGAACAGCATCCCGCAGACGGTCTGCGGCGGCAGCGCGGTCTCGGTCGGCAGCACCGGCACCGGCTACGGCGGCGCCGGCGGCGCCAGCCCGTACCCCGGCCAGGAGTACTGCTGGACCGAGTGCGTGCCCGTCGAGCCCTACTGCCCGCCTGGCACGACCCAGCAGACCATCTGCGAGGGCGGCACGCCCGAAACGAGCAGCAGCGGCACCGGCGTGGGCGGCATGCCCTACCCCGGCGGCGGCTGCTGGACCGACTGCGTGCCCACCGAGCCTTACTGCCCGCCGGACAGCATCCCGCAGACGGTCTGCGGCGGCAGCTCTGTCTCTGTCGGCAGCTCGGGCAGCACTGGCACCGGCGTGGGCGGCATGCCCTACCCCGGCGATTGCTGGACCGAGTGCGTGCCCGTCGAGCCCTACTGCCCGCCTGGCATGATCGAGCAGAAGGTCTGCTCCGGCGAGAGCAGCAGCAGCAGCACCGGCACCGGCATGGGCGGCGCCGACGCGTACCCCCCCGGTGATTGCTGGATCGAGTGCGTGGAGGGAGCCACGTGCCCCCCCGGCGCGACCATCCGGACCATCTGCGAGGAGATCAGCGCCGGCGGCTCCGCCCCGATCTGCCGGACCGAGTGCGTCCTGATGCTGCCGTGACGCGACGGGCGCGGGCGATCCCCCCGACGGCGGGAGGTTTCGCGAGCGAACCGCCGCCGCCCGCGCCCTGGAGCGCCGCAGCTCCGATCGAATGACGAAGGCGCCGGGAGCGCCAGGGGAAAGCGATCCCCTGGCGCTCCCGGCGCCTCGGCGTTTCAGGACGGCACCGCCCCGGCGCTGCGCGGCCGCGCGGCCCCCTCGAGCCAGCATCGGATCTGGCAGGACCGGCCGCAGATCGATGTGAGCGAGCTGCGGCAGCAGGCGCCTTCGGGTCGCTGCCACCACCTCGGCGCAGGCGACAGTGCCAAGGGACCACGGAGCTCGGACCGGGCCTTCGCCCGCTCGTCGAAGCGGAGCCGCGTCGTCGGAGGCGCGGTATCCTGTTCCGCGGCAGCCTCGGTGGCCCGACCGACGTCGCCCACTACGCCGTCTGGACCACGGAAATCACCCCGCTGATCGACGTGCTCCGTACCGTTGAAAGCCGCTGGTCGATTGAAGAGCGCGTCGAGAGGGCGATGAGCGAGGTCTGCCTTGGCCACGATGAGGTTCGCCGTTTCACCCGCTGGCACCGCCACATCCCCCTCACGCCGTCTGCGCGCGCCCTTTCGACGGTTGATCGAGCTGCCTCCGACGCGTCGAGCTGGTCCGGCGGTAAAGCGATGGCCGCGGTCCAGCCCTCCCCCTCTTGACGCGGCGCTCCGGAGCGGCCCCGCCAGCCTCGTCCTCCCTCGGCCTCGAGGATGCCCGCGGGCCGGTTGATTGGAATTGACATCAATCATGTGAGCGTTCACATTGCGGTCGAGGGGCATCCTTTCGCTTCGGCCTCCTCGGTCCCCGTGGCACCGAGATCTTCGTCATCCATTCACTTTTGATCGATTTTTGCACCGATTCTGTTCGCTCGGCCTTCGAGAAAGCGATTGCCGATCGATGGTGATTGGCGTTTTGCCAAGGGCGATCCGCCAGAGAACACGACGAGCGTCGCTCATTCGACGCCTGTCGTGAAAGCCTGAGTGCTGTCCACCGGAGATGATTTCGTCACGAATCCGGCGATGCTGGCGGTGCGGCCGGATGGCAACCTTGGGAATGGACAGTCGGGCAGCCTGCGCCAGCGAGGCGCTCCGCTGTAGCCGAGCTCTCGCGGCAGGTACTCCCGAAGGACCCCGCCTCGAGCACGAACGAGATCCTCGTCAAGGCGATCCAACCAGGCGCACGCGGCCGGCCGCCCTGCGGATTCGGCTCCGTCTTCGGAAGTAGCGGTTCAAGTCGCTCCCAGCGTTCGTCCGGCACCAGCAGCTTTCCCACATCCTATTCCGTCGCGCTCCGCCTCTCCCAAGCGAGCGGGATCAGCGGGCTATTACCAGATGCTCTCATGCTGATTCAGCGGTGCGAAGCGCAGGCGGAAACAGCTCCGTGCCTCGGCCGCATGGGGACGGTCCGCGCTCTTACAGCTGGCATACATCATCGAAGTCGGGAGAACCATCATGCACTCTGTTGCTTGCGAGGAGTCATGCGAAACTTGATTAACCGTCATCTCTACGCGGTTCTGATCGGCCTCTTGCCGCTCGGCGGCGCGTGCTCGGGCGGGTCCACCACCCCCGGTCCGGGTTCCAGCGGCGCGTCGACCAGCGCCGCTGGCACGACCAGCGGGGCGGGGGGAGGCGGTACGACCGGTACGACCGGTACAGCCGGTGCGGCCGGGGTCGGCGGCGGCGGCGGTTCCGGAGGCCAGGGAGGCGACGACGACCAGCTGGCTTGCCCGCCTGCACCTCCAGAGACCGGGCTCTATGCCGCCGACGCCACCGGCGTCACCTTCAACCTGGAGACCGGCCTGCTGAGACTGGAAGTCTGCAATGAAAGCATAATCAGAGTCCAGTACACAACGGCCACCTCACGCCCTGACAAGAATTCCCTATCCGTCAACAAGGAGTGGGACAAACCGAGCTTTTGCGTCGCGGAGAATTCGGGGACCGTGACCATCACCACTTCACGGCTCAAGATCAACGTCGACACGACCGACGGCCTGGTCACCTACACCGACCTGAACGACAGCGTTCTCCTGTCGGAAGACAGCAAGACCTTGACGCCCGCGACCGTCGAGGGGGTCCGCACGAACCGCGTCGAGACCGTCTTCAACTCGCCCGCCGACGAAGCCTTGTTCGGTCTTGGCCAGCACCAGGACAACGTGATGAACCGCAAGGGGACGACCCGGCGCATCGTCAACGCCAACACGGAGATCAACATTCCGGTGCTGGTGTCCAACAAGGGCTACGGGATCTTCTGGGACAACTATTCCACCTCGAACTTCGACGGGACCAGGTCCAACAACAGCAAGTACAGCTATTCGTCCGAAGCCGGCGAGATGGTGGACTACTACTTCTTCTATGGTCCGAGCATCGACCAGATCGTAGCCCAGTACCGCACCGCGACCGGCGCAGCCCCGCTGTTCCCGAAGTGGGCCTACGGGCTCTTCCAGTCGAAGGACAAGTACGGCAGCCAGGCCGAGCTGCTGAAGATCAAGGACGGCTACCGCAACAACAACATTCCCGTCGACTGCATCGTTCAAGACTGGGACTACTGGACCCCGTACGCGTGGGGCTCCCACTTCATGGATGAACGCCGCTACCCGGATCCAGCGGCCCTCATCGCCGAGATGCACAAGGCCAACGTTCACACGATGATATCCATCTGGCCGGTGTATCAACGCGTGAACACCGAGCGGAAGGCGGGAGAGCTGGGCAACTACAACGCGCTCAATGAAATTGGAGCTCTGTACCCGAGCAGCGGCACACACCGTTTCTACGACACGTTCAACCCCGCCGCCAGAGCGCTGGTGTACCAGCAGATCCACGATCGCTTGCTGGGGCCGTACGGCTGGGACGGCATCTGGGCAGACAACACCGAACCCCAGGCCTATCCGGACCCCGTCAACGTGCGGGCGGCCGATACCGCGCTCGGCAAGGGGGCGCTGTACCTGAATGCCTATCCCCTGGAGCACGCCGCGGGGGTGTACGAGCATTGGCGTAGCATCGGCCCGAAGCAAAAGCGAGTCTACGTCCTCACCCGCAGCGCCTTCGCCGGCCAGCAGCGATACGCCACGACGTGCTGGTCGGGAGACATCAACAGCGATTTTGCGACCTACGCCAAGCAGATCCCCGCGGGGCTCAACTTCTCGCTCGCGGGGATGCCCTACTGGACCACGGATATAGGCGGATACTGGGGACACAACGTGGACTGGACCACCAGCGCAAACAACGAGCTCTTTACCCGCTGGTTTCAGTATGGCGCCTTCTCCCCGATCTTCCGGATTCACGGGGGCGGATCGAGGGAGCTGTACAGCAACAGCTGGAGCGCCGCCACCAAGGCCAATCTCCTCAAGATCGACAACCTGCGCTATCGGTTGATGCCTTACATCTACTCATTGGCATGGAAGGTGACCAGCGAGGGCTACACCATGATGCGGCACCTGGTCTTCGACTATCCCAACGACGCGAAGGTCTTCAACATCAAGGATCAGTTCCTGTTCGGCCCTGCCTTCCTTGTCAATCCGGTGACCACCGCGGGCGCTACCAGCCGCTCCGTCTATCTCCCCACGGGGACCTGGTACGATTTCTGGACAGGCTCGACGACGGACGGCGGACGCACGGCCTCGGTCCCCGCGCCGCTGAGCGAAATGCCGCTCTTCGTCAGAGCGGGCTCGATCGTCCCCATGGGTCCCAGCGTCCAGTACGCGACGCAGAGCATCGACCCGCTGGAGATCCGGATCTATACGGGCCAAGACGGGTCCTTCACGCTCTACGAGGACGAGGACGACAGCTACAGCTACGAGGACGGCAAATACTCGACGATTCCATTCACATGGAACGAGTCTACCAAGAAGTTGACCATCGGCGCACGGAAGGGGAGCTATACCGGAATGCCGGCCAGCAGGACGTTCAGGATCGTGCGGGTAGGCTCCAATCACGGCGCCGGCGTCGACGTCACTGCCGCTCCAGATCAAATGGTCACCTACAATGGCTCAGAGGTCGTCGTGACCGCGAACTGAGCGACGGGGGCGGCTCGGCCCTGCGGTGGCAACACCGCTCCTCTGAAGAAAAGGCGCGCCGGAGGCGCCGGGGGAATTTCAATCCCCGTCGCTTCCGGCGGGCCCGTACCTGAACCCGAACGCCCACGCCGGGAACACCGTGGCCGCGAAGCCCGCGCCGAGCCCGTAGAGGATCTCGTCGAGCGGCACGCCGAGCAGCGCCCTCCCCGGCAGCAGCACGCTGGGCCGCCAGGTGCGCTCGAACACGGAAGGCACGAGCGCGGCGAAGACGAGGCACAGGCCGAGGTAGAGCGCCGCCGACAGGAGCGCTCCGAGCAGGCCCGGCACGAGCAGATCGGCGCGCACCGCGCCGAGCGCCGCGGCGACCCCCACCATCGCCGCCACCGACGCATAGAGCACGGGCACCCCCGCCGCGAGCAGCGCGCCGGCCACCGCGAGCACGAGCGCGATCGCCGCCGCCGCCCGCCGCCACGGCCGCGCCCCCCGCGCCGCGCAGGGCACCGGCGCGCGGCGGAACACCACGGCATAGACGGTCGAGGAAAACGCGCTGAGCCCGACGACGAACAGCACGTCCTCGATGCCGAACCCAATCCGATCGGCCAGGTCGAACAGGAACTTCGGGGCCCAGTACCTCGGGTAGAACAGCCGCTCGGCCGCCGCGAACGGCAGCGAGGCGAGCGCCATCCGCTTCATCAGGGGGCGCAGATCCGGGCGCGCGAGCCAGATGACGCCCCCTGGCAGGAGGAAGAGCAACGAGAGCAGCAGGAACTCGTGCGACATCGCGCCCTCGCCCCTCAGCGCGCTGCGAGGGCGATGGCGGTCGAGCCGACCAGCGACAGCGTCGCCGCGCCCGCCGCCGCGACCCGGACCAGCAGCAGGCGCGAGCCCGGCGGCGCCGGGCGGGCCAGCAGCACGACGAGCGCCGCCGCCGCCGGCGCGAGCAGGCCCGCCCCCGGGCGCAGGCCCACCGCGCCCAGGCCGACCGGCGCGAGCAGGAGCGAGAGCCCGTTCAGGAGGACCACCCACCGAGCCGCGCGCTCTCCGCCCACGCGCACCGGCAGCGTCCGCTTGCCGCTCTCGCGATCCGAGGGCTCGTCCGGGAGCGCGGTGGCGATCGCGCAGGCGAGGTGGCTCGGCAGCAGGAACACGAGCAGCGCGAAGGGAAAACGCGCGGGGTCGCCCCCCTGGGCGATGTAACCGTAGAGCGGCAAGACCGCGCCGACGCCGACCATCTGGAGCAGCTCCCCGCCGCCGCGGTACGACAGGCGAAGCGGCGGGTAGCTGTAGGCCCAGAGGAGCAGGAGCGCCGCTATCGCGAGGAGCACGAGGAGCGCCGCGGCGGCCGTCGCCAGCGCCGCGGCGAGCGCCGACGAGACGGCCACGAGCGCCGCGGCGCACACGGCGGCCGCCGCGCCGAGCGCGCGGGGCGAGAGGCGCCCCTCGACAAGCACGCGCGAGCCGCCCGAGAAGGGCGTCGCGGTCCTGTTGCGGCGATCGGTCTCCCGATCGGCGACGTCGTTCGCGTAGACGATGAAGAGCTGATCCAGCAGGCCGAACAGCTGGACCGCCGCGAGCGTCCCCAGATCGAGCGGTCGGCCGGCCGCCTGCGCGCCGACGAGCTGCCCGAGCAGCAGCGGGAGCGCGATGCTCGGCTGCGAGGCCAGCCGCGACGCATCGAGCCACGCTCGAAGCGCGCCCGGCCGGACGCTCATCGCCCCTCGCCCCGCGACAGGCCGAGGCGATCGGCCAGCTTGGCGCGCAGATCGGTGAAGGGGAGGTCCCAGCGGCGCTCGCCGTCGAGGCGCCAGGCCTTGAGCGGGATCAGGTCGACCTGGGCGAGCAGGCAGTGGAGCTGCGACTCCTCGGGCGGCTCGCGGATGAACGAGAAGGGGTTGCGGTACTCCCGGCCGTTCAGCTGCGAGTACTTGCGGTCGTTGCTGGCCACGAGCTCGACGAGCGTCCTCTGCCGGCCGTCGAGGTAATCGAAGAACGAGACGTCGAAGGGCCCGATGCCCGCGCGCTCCTCCGGCTTGCGCATCACCCAGCGGGCCCAGTCGTAGCCGTAGAGGAAGTCGTGCGCGTAGCGGAAGCGCAGCTTCGACTTGTTGCCGAAGCCCAGGCAGAGCGACACCACGCGGCGGGCGAAGTCGCCGATCGCGGGCGCGCTCCCGGCCTGCCACAGGCAGCAGGCCAGGTAGTCGAGATCCCAGAAGATGTTGTCGGGGAAGTTGTCGGCGACCGCGCAGATGATCTCGCCGAGCCCGCGGGCGAAGGCGCGCGCCCGCTCGGCGTCCTCGCTGCCGCCCACGATCTGCTCGACCAGGGCGACGGGGGTGGGCGCGCACGGCCGGCCCGGCGCGACCGAGGCCCGCGCGCCCTGCAGGGGCGTGAGGCGCGCGAGCGCGTCGCGCTCCTCCGGGGGAATGACCGCGATGCCCGTCATGCCGGCCCTCCCCCGGCGCGGAGCCCGGCGGCGAGCACGGCCGCCGACAGGGCGACGATCCCCCACTGGATCGCGCGGTGGAGCTCGCGCTTGTAGGCCGCCTGCGCGGCGAAGGCGTTCGTCACCGCCTCGGGGCTCTTCTCGAGGAGCCGCGCCCTGAAGAAGAGCGCCACGGCCGCCGCCGGCGCGACCGACCAGGGAGGCGGCGCGTCTTCGGCGAGGAGGGACGCCGCGAGCCAGAGGAGCGGGCCGAGGCCGGCGAGGGCCTCGGTGGCCCGGCGCGTGGCCGCATTGCCGAGCAGCGTGGCCACGGTGCGCTTGCCGCCGGCGCGGTCGCTCTGCTCGTCGGACAGCCCGCTGGCCAGCGCGCTCGCCAGCGCGAGCACGAGCAACCCGGGCAGGAGCGCGACGAGCCACGCCGGCGCCAGCGCGCCGCACTGGGCATACGCGTGCAGCGCGGGGAGCACGCCGCCGACGCCGGCCATCTCGAGGAGCTCGCCGCCGCCGCGGTAGTTGAGCCGGATCGGCGGCAACGTATAGGCGATGAAGACGAGCTGGCCGAGCGCGGCCAGGGGGAGCAGCAGCGGGCGATCGAGCGCGATACCGGCACCCCAGGCCATGAGCAACGCGGAGACACCGGCCCCGAGCCCGGCGAGCAGGAGGGCGCTGGCGGGAAGGATGCCGTCCGGGATGGTCTTCGGCGAGCAGCCGTCCGGGAACATGCGTCGCTTGAGGGCGTCCACCTCGCGATCGCCCCAGTCGTTCAGGAGCACGACGAAGGCGACGTCGGCCATCATCCACAGCGCGCCGAAGGCCAGGGCCCCTGCGGACAGCCGGCCGGCGACGGCCGCGCCCACCGCATGCCCGACTACGGCCGGGACGAGCACCTTGGGCCAGCTCGCGGGCTTGAGCGCGTACGCCCACCGCGCTCCAGGGCTCATCGACTCGAGGCGCATGGATCAGCTCTCCCTGCTGCTAGCACAAGAACATCCACGCTTCGGGGCTACATGAGCCCGTCCGGAAAACGGAGCGCCTTCCGCCGGGCACGGCAGCGTTTCCTTCCACGGCGATCTGAGCCACCTTACTCCCCCCGACAGCCTCCACACGCGACCCAGTGCGGCACGTCCCCCTCCCCTCCCCGAGCCTGGCCGGCGCGCTCCAGCCGCGCGCCCCCGGGCAGCGCCTCGAGCCCGCGCGGAGGCGCGCGTGACCGCCGACGCGGTCCGGCCGCGCGGCGCGCGGGTGCTCGCGGATGAGCCCGCTCGCCGCCGCATCCGCGACGATCTGCGGACGACGCTCGTCGTCGAGGCCGCCGCGGGCACCGGCAAGACCACCGCGCTCGTGTCGCGGATCGTCGCCGTGCTGCGGAGGGCGCCCGAGGAGGGCGGCGGCACGCTCGATCGGATCGTCGCGGTGACCTTCACGGAGAAGGCAGCCGGCGAGATGAAGCTGCGCCTCCGGGCCGAGATCGAGCGGGCGCGCAGCGACCCGAGCGCCGGCCCCGCGGAGCGCGCGCGGCTCGACGAGGCGCTCGCGCACCTGGAGGCGGCGCGCATCGGGACCATCCACTCCTTCTGCGCCGACCTCCTGCGCGAGTGGCCGGTCGAGGCGCGCGTCGACCCGCTGTTCCAGGTCGCGGCCGCGGATCAGGCCGAGGCGCTCTTCGATCAGGCCTTCGACGCCTGGTTCCAGCGCACCCTGAACGACCCGCCCGAGGGCGTGCGCCGGATCCTGCGCCGGCGCCCGCGCGACGGCGCGCAGGGCCCGCGCGACCTGCTCCGGAGCGCGGCGTTCAAGCTCGCCGAGCACCGCGACTTCACGCGCCCCTGGCGGCGCGACCCGTTCGACCGCGAGCGAGCGATCGACGAGATCCTGGACCGCCTCGCGGCGCTCGCCGACCTGGGCGCCGAGGCCGACCGGGAGGGCGACTACCTCGCGCAGAGCCTCCGGAACCTCGACCGCTACCTCGCGGAGCTCCGCCGCCGCGAGGAGGTGACGGGCGGGCGCGACCACGACGGCCTGGAGGCCGAGCTGGGCGAGGTCGCGCGCTGGAAGGAATGGCGCTGGAGGGGCACCGGCAAGGCGTTCGGCGGGGATCTCACGCGCGCCGAGGTGCTCGCGCAGCGCGACCGCGTGAAGGTCGAGCTCGACGCCGTGCTGACGGCCGCGAGCGCCGATCTCGCGGCATGCCTCTCGCGCGAGCTCCGGCCGCCGATCGAGGCGTACGACGCGCTCAAGGCCCGCGCCGGCAAGCTCGACTTCCTCGACCTGCTCCTCTGCGCCCGGGACCTCCTCCGATCGAGCCGCGGCGTGCGCGAGGAGCTGAACCTCCGCTTCTCGCACCTCTTCGTCGACGAGTTCCAGGACACCGACCCGCTCCAGGCGGAGATCCTGCTCCTGCTCGCGGCCGACGACCTCTCCGAGACCGACTGGACGCGGGCGCGCCCGGTGCCCGGCAAGCTCTTCGTCGTCGGCGATCCGAAGCAGTCGATCTACCGCTTCCGCCGCGCCGAGGTCGCGCTCTACGAGGCGACCAAGGCCCGGCTCGTCGCGTGCGGCGCGAGCGTGCTGTACCTGTCGACGAGCTTCCGCAGCGCCCCGTCGATCCAGGAGGCCGTCAACGCGGCGTTCGCGCCGCTGATGCAGGGAGGCACCGCCGAGGGCGAGCGCGCGGCGACCCAGGCGCGGTACGTCGCGCTCGAGCGGTTCCGGGACGATCCGCCGGAGCAGCCGACGGTCATCGCGCTCCCGGTGCCGCGGCCTTACGGCGACTTCGGCAAGATCTCCGATTTCCGGGTGCGGCAGTCGATCCCGGACGCGGTGGGCGCCTTCGTCCACCACCTCATCCACGGCGGCGCGGGCGCCGGCGCGGCGCTGGACGGTGACGGAGCGCGGCGCTGGACGGTGACGGAGCGCGAGCGCCCTGGCCAGCGGGTGCCGCTCGAGGCGCGGCACATCTGCCTTTTGTTCAAGCGTTTCCAGACGTTCGGCGAGGACGCGACCCGCGCCTACGTGCGGGCGCTCGAGGCGCGGCGGATCCCGCACGTGCTGGTGGGCGGGCGGTCGTTCCACGATCGCGAGGAGGTGATGGCGGTGCGGAGCGCGCTGCTCGCGATCGAGTGGCCGGACGACGAGCTGAGCGTCTACGCGACGCTGCGCGGGCCCCTCTTCGCGCTGACGGACGACGTGCTCCTGCTCTACCGCGATCGGTTCCGGCGCTTGCACCCGCTGTTTCGACCGCCGGACGACGGCGCGCTCGATCTCGCGGTGGAGGGCGGGGCGCGGCCGCTCCGGGAGGTCGCGGAGGCGCTCGCGGTGCTCGGCAAGCTGCACCGCGAGCGCAACCGGCGGCCGATCGCGGACACCATCGGCGGGCTCCTCGACGAGACGCGCGCGCACGCGGGTATCGCGATCTGGCCGACGGGGGAGCAAGCGCTCGCGAACGTGCTGCGGGTGATGGATCTCGGGCGGCGCTTCGAGGCGGCCGGCGCGACGTCGTTCCGCGCGTTCGTGGAGCGGCTCGAGCTGGACGCCGAGCGGGGCGAGGTCGCCGAGGCGCCGGTCGTCGAGGAGGGGACGGAAGGCGTGCGGATCATGACGGTGCACCGGGCCAAGGGGCTCGAGTTCCCGGTGGTGATCCTGGCGGATCCGGCGTCGCCGGCGGCGCACCAGCTCCCGTCGCGGCACGTCGATCCGGAGCTCGGCCTGTGGGCGGAGCCGATCGCCGGCTGCGTGCCCGCGGAGCTCGTCGAGCGCCGCGACGAGGTGCTGCGCCGCGATCGCGAGGAGGCGGTGCGGCTCGCGTACGTCGCGGCGACGCGCGCGCGCGAGCTGCTGGTCGTGCCCGCGGTGGGCGACGCGCGCCCGGGCGACGGCACGAGCGACGGCTGGCTCGACGTGCTGCACCCCGTGCTCTACCCGGCGCCGCGCGAGCGGCGGAGCCCTCGGCGCTGCGAGGATCTCGGCTGCCCTCCGTTCGGGACCGACACGGTGCTGGAGCGCCCGGCGCGGTGCGAGGCCGACGAGCGGGACGCGGTCGCGCCGGGGGAGCACGCGCCGATGGCCGGATCGCACCGCGTGGTGTGGTGGGATCCGGGGGCGCTCGACCTGGATCGCGAGCCGGAGGCGGGGCTGCGGCAGCAGCGGATCCTGCAGGCGGACGCGGGCGGCGCCGGGGCGGGCGTGGCGGCGATGAGCGCCGGGCCAGCGAGCGGCGCCGGGGTCCTCGGGAGCAGCGGGGCGACGGCGAGCGCCGTGCTGGCAGGAGAGCTCGGGCAGCGCGGGCACGAGGCATGGCAGGAGGCGCGGCAGCGGGCGATCGTGGACGGCTCGATGGCGGCTGTCCGCGTGAAGACGGCGACGGAGATCAGCCACGAGGCGGCGGAGGCGGCGGCGGCCGGAGCCGGGACGGCGGCCGCGCAGCGGAGCGGCGGCGGGGCGGCGCGCGGGGAGAGGGCCGACGCGTTGCCGGTGATCTCGTTCGAGCAAACGGAGATCGCGCGCGAGGGCCGGCCCTACGGCAAGCGGTTCGGGACGCTTGTGCACGCGGTGCTGGCCGAGGTGGATCTCCGGGCGGGCGAGGACGAGGTAAGGACGGTGGCGGCGGCGCAGGCGAGGCTGCTCGGGGCGCCGGCCGAGGAGCTCGACGCGGCGGTCGCGGCGGCGGTCGCGGCGCTCGATCACCCGCTGCTCCGGCGCGCAGCGGAGAGCGCCGCGCGCGGGGCGTGCGAGCGGGAGACGCCGCTGCTCCTGCGGCTCGAGGACGGGACGATCGCCGAGGGCATCGTCGACCTCTCGTTCCGCGAGAGCGTGGGCGACGTGGGGATCTGGACCGTGGTCGATTTCAAGACCGGCTCCGACGCGGGCACGGCGCACGCGGCGCAGGAGGCGCAGGTGCGGCTCTACGTGCAGGCGATCGCGGAGGCGACGGGCGAGAGGGCGAGAGGGGTGGTGCTCAGGGTGTGAGGGGCGCTGCCGGACGCAGAGGGAGGCCCGTGGGTGGCGCGTCGCGGGAAGCCCGTGCGGTGGTATGATGGGTGCCATGGGTTCGACAGCGACAGCGGAGATCCTCCGACCTGAGCCGATGACGCTGGAGCAGTGGGCCGACCTGGAGGAGGACCAGCCGGGTGAGCTCCTGGACGGTCGTCTCGTGGAGGAAGAGGTGCCGACGACGCTGCACGAAGCCGTGGTCAGCTGGCTGATCGAGGTGCTGCGCGGATGGGCCCGACCGCGGGGCGGCTGGGTGTTCGGCTCGGAGTACAAGCTCGGCGTGTCGGCGCGACGCGGGCGCAAGGCCGACGTGTGCATGTACGCCCCGGGCGCGCCTCTCCGCGGCCGCGATGCGCTCTCCCGGATCCCCCCGACCGTGGTGGTGGAGGTGCTCTCGCAGCGGCCGCGCGACGTGCGGCGCGATCGGATGGAGAAGACCCTCGAGTACGCCCGCTTCGGGGTGCGCTGGTACTGGCTCGTGGATCCGGACGCGCAGCTCTTCGAGCTGTATGAGCTCGGCCCCGACGGGTACTACGTGCAGCGGTTGCCCGCATCGGAAGGGAAGGTGCGCGCACCGGGGCTGGACGGGCTGGAGCTCGATCTGGATGCGCTGTGGGCCGAGGTGGCGCCGCTCCTGGACGACGACGAGCCGGAGCGGGACGAGAGCGGCGACAGGTGAGCCGGGGGCCTCAGGCCGGCGCTGCCGCGAGAGCCTCGGCCGAGCTGCGGCGCCTGCTCTAGGCGCCCGGAGGCGCCCCGCAGATCACGGCTCCCACATCGTATGAACCTTGAACTTCCGCGTCGGGAAGTCGCCGTCGCCGGTTCGAGCGGTGACAACGATGCGGTGGTCGACTCCGGACAGAAGCTCATTCGGAGTCAGCGTACTGAAGTCGATTCCCCACGGGGGGCCGACCATGCAGCCACCGAAGTCCTCGTAGTTGCCGTGCAGCGTCTCTTCCGCCTTCTTGACCATGACCCCGTTCTCCTTACGGTACAGGGTGGCCTTCAAAATCAGCGCATCGCATGCCTCTTCATTCGACGGCAGGGTGTCCTCCCAGGTCACGTACGTATGCAGCGTGTAGCCGGGACCGGGCTGCGAAGTGAAACCGCTCCTGTAGTTGATGACGTCGACCGCCTGCGCCTTGTAGCAGCCTGTCGTGGTGTACGTCGTCGGCGAGGTGTAGTTGAAGCCGCCGCTGTACGTCGCAGCCGCGCCGACGGTGGCGCATGTAGACTCGCTGTACGCCTGCTCCGCCTCCGCGACGTCTTCATCGCGCTGTTCGTCCTGCATCTCCACGGCGCAGCCCGTGGTGGCCATCGCGGCCATGGAAGCAAAGAGGCATCCCACTACGGAATGGATTCGGCTCATCTTTTCAGATCTCCAGTTGTAAAGCATATGAAAACGGCATCGCGATGTTCAGCCGGGCATCGGGAGGCCGTGGTGCGCTGGTTCGCCCACGCCAGGGCGTGGAGGCGAGTCGCCTCTTCACCACGGTCTTCCTTGGTCCGGCTCATCGCCGCCGCCGTCGCGTTCAGCAACGCACATGCCAACGCAGCGCCCCTCCCGCCTCGACGCCATCGCCAGGCCCCCAGCTCGGTCCGGCACGGCCCCGCAAGGCGGTAAATCCAGACGAAGAGAGCTCCTGTAGGGCGCGCCAGGGGCCCGGTGCGCTGCCCGTGCGAGCCGCTGTGAGCACGTGTCTGTCACGCAGAGAGCCGTGACATGTCACACCAAACGCCGTGACATGTCACACCAAACGCCGTGACAATGCCACGGGGCTATCATCGGCATCGGACGGTTTTCGACGTCAGACGACTTTTACCGGTCATCGGTCGGATCGGGATCCGGCGCGCTGGCTGAGGGCTTGGGGGGTCGCTGGCTGACCGTGGTCGATTTCAAGACCGGCTCCGACGCGGGCACGGCGCACGCAGCGCAGGAGGCGCAGGTGCGGCTTTACGTGCAGGCGATCGCGGAGGCGACGCGCGAGAGGGCGAGAGCGGTGGTGCTCGGGGAGTGAGAAGCGCCGGCGTCACGCGCCGGCGATCGGCGGCTCAGCTCGGCTCCCACACCGTACGGATCCTGAACTTTCGCGTCGGGAAGCTGCTGCCATTGCCGGTTCGGGCGGTGACGACGACGCGGTAGCTGTGGGTGGCCACCATGGGCGTATAGAACTTGAGTCCGTGACTGAGGCCAACGTTGCAGCCCACGCCATTGACGTAGCTGCCGCGTCTCTGCGCTGTCTCTGCGAGGGCCATCACCCCATCATCCTCGTAGTACAGGCTGGCAGCCAGAAACAGATCGCGGCACGCCTCCGGGTCCGTCGGCAGGGTGTCTGCCCAATCCACATACGTATTCAGCTCGTGGTTGGGACCGGGCGCCGGCGTAAAACCGGCCTCGTAGCCGACGACGTCGACCGCCTGGCTCTTGTAGCAGCCCGTCGTGGTGTACGTCTGCGGTGAGTAGTAGTTGTAGCCGCCGATGTACGTCGTCACCGGCGCGACGGTGGCGCACGTAGCCTCGCTGTACGCTTGCTCGACCTCCGCGACGTCCTCGTCGACCGAATCGATCCCATCGACCTCATCGTCCTGCATCTCCACGGCGCAACCCGTGGCGACCATTGCGATCATCGAAGAGAACAGGCAACCCACCACGGCATAAGTTCGGCTCATCGCACCAGATCTCCATGTGTAAAGCGCATGAGTACGGCATCTCGACGTTCGGCCGGGGACCGAGGAGGCCATACTGGGCTGGTTCGCCCAGCCGGCGGCGTGGAGGTGAATCGCCTCGTGAGCGGCGCATTCCCTCGCCCGGCTCATCGTCGCTGCAGAGGCGCTTCGCAACACACATGCCACCCGGCCCCCCTCTGCCCCGACGCCATTGCCGAGCCGCCGAGCCCGGACCGGCACCGCTCGTCGACACGGAAATCGAGCCCGAAGCGAGCTCCTCGCGTCGCGCCATGCAGCCGGAGTGCTGCCCGCTGCCCGCGCGAGCCGCTGCAAGGGCTTCTCTGTCACGCTGCGGGCCGTGACATGTCACGCTGCAGACCGTGACACGTCACGCTGCAGACCGTGACATGTCACGCTGCAGGCCGTGACATGGCGGGGCTGAGCGGCGTCGCCCGAACACCCGCTCGACTTCTGGCGGAGCGAGCGCCCCGGTGAAGCTCTGGCCATCGACCCATCGACGACCCCCTGTGGGCGAGGGCGTCGAGGCCCGGCGGGCGCTCACCGCCGGTCGGGGGTCCGCACGAACCGCTCGTCGTCCACGGTGGCGGGGAAATCCCCGTCGTCGACGTGCTTGTACAGGCTGCCCTCGCGGATCTCGTAGCGCATGTACACGGAGGGCTCCTCGATGGGCTCCTCGACTCCATCCTGCAGGATGCGCGTGTACTCGAGCGCGATGTGGCCACGCTCGGTGTTGTACGAGACGATGCGCGCATAGAGGTCACGCGGAGCGCCCATGTACGGAAAGCGGAGGTGGAAGCTCGTCGCGCTCAGCTCGAGGAGCGAGCCGTCCTCCTCGCTGGTCCACGTGCCCACGAAGGGCAGGCGCTCTTTCTCGTCGATCCGGGACTCCCGATCGTCCGCCGCCAGCTTGGGCACGGGCGCGCCAGGGCGTGAGGGCGGAAGCACGAGCTCGACCGGGGCGGCGGCCCCGGACGACAGCTGAGCTGGCGAGGGACCGCAGCCGATGGAGTAGAGCGTCGCGAGCGCAAGGGCGGCGCGGGTCGCGCAACAGCCACGTCGGTACATGGGACGAGTCTACACCCGGGCGGCGGGCGCCGGCCCCGTGGACGCGCGGTGTACGGCGGGCGCCGGCGCCGCTCGGCGCCAGCACCGAAAGGCCTCTCCGAGGAGCCCGGCGCTCCTCGCGCCGGGGCGCATGAGGTGACACAATCGCGGCCCGTGAGCGCTCTCCTCGCCGCCATCGAGCGGTTTTACGATGCCGTCCCTCGCTGGCGCGCTGACGCAGAGGACCACGGACCGCTGACTCTCTTCGTTCGCCGCGGCGACGGCTGGCCCTACTATGCCCGCCCCGCCCTCGGCCATGCCGGCGCCGTATCGGTCGAGGACGTGGCCGCCGTACGCGCGCGTCAGCGGCAACTCTCGATCCCGGAGGCGTTCGAGTGGGTGCTGGAGACCACCCCTGGGCTCGACGCCACGGCCGAGGCGGCCGGCCTGCACGTCCGGCGCTGTCCGCTGCTCGCGCTCTGCGGCGAGCCCCGCCAGACGCCTTTGCCGGAGGACGTCTCGCTCTCGATCATCACCGCCCAGGACCCGGATCTCGCCGAAGTGCAGGCCGTCGCGCACGTCGCCTTCGGCGCGCTCGACACCGCGGTCGGCTCTGCGGGACCGGCCGAGCGGGAGGCCGCCGCGGCCGCGCTCCCGGCCGGGCAGGCCGCCGCGTGGCACGCGTCGCTGATCGAGGGAACGCTGGTGCACGCGGCCGCTCGGGGCCGCGAGGGAGCGCTCGCGGGTCCGCTCTGCACCGGCTGCTACCAGCACGTGCAGGACGTCGCCGAGATCGTCGGCGTGGGGACGCTGCCGGCGGCCCGGGGGCGCGGCCTCGCCGCCGCGGTCACCGCGCTTCTGGCCCGCCATGCGCTCGACGCCGGGATCCGCACCGTGTTCCTGTCCGCGCAGAACGACCGCGTCGCGCGCGTCTATGAGCGGGTCGGGTTCCGGCGCGTCGCCACGGCGTGCATCGCCGAACCGCCCGTGCAAGCGGAGCGCGGCAACGTCCTCGAGACGTGATGCAGCGCCCTACCGCGGCGCCGATCAGACAGGGGCGACGTGGTAGTCCGGTCCCTCTTCCCCGCGCAGGATCTCGGTATGCACGACCGACGCGTCCCGCAGGTGCGCCACCTCCCCGAGCCCGGCGTCGCCGCGATAGGCCGAGAAGGCTTGTTCATCCGGAAACGTGACGAGGTGGATCTCCTTCAGGGTGAGCCCAGCGCCGTCGGGCGCGGTCACCACGGTCCGCTCGATCGCGCCGCCGTACCGCGCCATCACGGCCGCGGCCTTCCTCTCGTACGCGCGGAACGCGTCGAGCGCCTCGCAGCGCACCGTGAGGATCACGACCAGCGTCACAGGAACACCCGCTCCTTCACGCCACCCCGCCACCAAAGCACAAAAAAAAGAGCGCCCATTCGACGGTGGGGGGGGGAAACCGTCACGGGCGCTCTGCCCTACTTGTTTAGCAGGATGCAGGCCAAGGGTTGCACCCTCGATTTCCGCGAGTCTTTCCCTAGGGGACCTGCGTACTCCTTTCGTTCCTGAAATCAGCACCTGCAATCCTGGTATCCCCGATACTGCCGGGGAGCCCGTCCAGCGGGTGGTGAGGCCGGCACGAGACCGTGCCCTGTCGGCACGAGACCGTGCCCGCCACCGGCGTCGGTTCCCGCTCCCGGGATCTCCTCGAGCGAACCACGCTCACCCCGGTTTCTCGTCGCAACGCGCAGCGGTCCCCGCTCGCCGGAGGCGAGGCGCCGCCTCCTTGAAGCGCCCGCCCGCGCCGCGCGCCGCGAGCAGCGTTGACATCACCGCCAGGCTTGCTCCAATGCGAGTGCCCGCTCCGCGCAGTTCAAACGAGGAGGCATCCGATGCGGCACTTCCTGACCACGATGGACTACACCCGCGCAGAGATCGAGGGCCTCCTCGAGCGCGCGCAGCGTTTCAAGCGGCGGCCGATCGAGCCGCGCCTCAAAGATCGCACCATCGCGCTCGTCTTCTTCAACCCATCGCTGCGGACGCGCACCTCCTTCGACGTCGGCATCCGGGAGCTCGGCGGCCACGCCGTCGTGCTCGAGCCTGGCCGGGGCGCCTGGCCCATCGAGTTCGAGGAAGGCATCGCGATGGATGGCGAGCCGGAGGAGCACATCCAGGAGGTCGCTCGCGTGCTCTCCCGCTACGCCGACCTCATCGGCGTGCGCGCGTTCCCCAAGTTCCAGCGCTGGGAGGACGATCGCCAGGACAAGGTGCTCCAGGGCTTCGCCCGTTACGCCACCGTGCCGGTCGTCAACCTGGAGACCATCACGCACCCCTGCCAGGAGCTCGCGCTCGCGCTCGCCATGAAGGAGCGCCTCGGCCGCCTCGACGGCAAGAAGTTCGTCCTCACCTGGACGTATCACCCGCGCCCGCTCAACACCGCGGTAGCCAACTCGGCCGTTCTCATCGCGTCCAAGCTCGGCATGGACGTCACCCTCCTCTGCCCCAGCGAGGAGTACCACCTCGACGAGCGCTACCTGGATGCCGCCAGGAAGAGCGCCGCCGACAACGGGCAGAAGCTCTCGATCACCTACGACATCAAGTCCGCCTACGAGGGCGCCCACGTCGTGTACGCGAAGAGCTGGGGCGCGATTCCCTACTTCGGGCGCTGGGAGCAGGAGAAGCCCATCCGCGACAGGCACAAGCACTTCATCGTCGATGAGCAGAAGATGGCGCTCACCGCGGGGGGGCTCTTCTCCCACTGCCTGCCGGTCCGTCGCAACGTCAAGGTCACCGACGCGGTGATCGACTCGCCAGCATCGATGGTCATCGACGAGGCAGAGAATCGGCTGCATGTCCAGAAGGCCGTGATGGACGTGCTGGCCAACGGGTGGTGACAACGATGGGTTCGACGCAAGACGTCATCGTCCGCCTGCTCAGGAACCTCGGCAGCCGCAAGGAGGTCGAGCAGTACCTGAAGCAGTACGCGGCCGTCGATCAGCAGAAATTCGCCATCATCAAGGTCGGCGGCGCCATCCTCGACGAGGACCTCGAGGCGCTCGCGACCTCGCTCGTGTTCCTGAACCAGGTCGGGCTGTATCCCGTCGTCATCCATGGCGCCGGGCCGCAGCTCGATCGGGCGCTCGCCCAGGCGGGCATCCCGACGGAGCGGGTCAACGGCCTGCGCGTCACGACGCCCCGCATCCTGGAGATCGCCCGCCGCGTCTTCCTCCGCGAGAACCTGCGGCTCGTCGAGGCGCTCGAGGAGATGGGCACGCGCACGCGGCCGATCACGGCGGGCGTCTTCGAGGCGTCGCTGCTCGACGAGGAGCGCCTCGGGCTGGTGGGCAAGGTCGAGCGCGTCCATGTCGACGCGGTGAGGTCGAGCCTCCGCGCCGGGCACCTGCCGATCCTGGCCTGCCTCGGGGAGACGCCGGGCGGGCAGATCCTCAACATCAACGCCGACGTCGCCGCGCGCGAGCTCGCGCTCGCGACGCAGCCGTTCAAGATGATCTTCCTCACGAGCACGGGCGGCCTCCTCGACGAGCACGGGCGCATCATCTCGGCGATCAACCTCGAGGAGGATTTCGCGGGCCTGATGGCCCAGCCCTCGCTGAACGGGGGCATGCGCCTCAAGCTGCAGGAGATCAAGCTCCTGCTCGACGGGCTGCCGGCGACCTCCTCGGTCTCGATCACGTCGCCCGATCACCTGGCGAAGGAGCTCTTCACGCACACGGGCTCTGGCACGCTCGTCCGCCGCGGCGAGCGGATCCTGCGGCACGACGCGCTGGACGACGCCATCGACCGCATCCGGCTCCGCGATCTGCTCGAGGCGTGCTTCCAGCGGAAGCTCGACGAGCACTACTTCGACAAGAAGCCTTTCTATCGCATCTACCTGTCCGACTCTTACCGGGCGACGGCGATCCTCACGCTCGACCCGGGCGGGAGGGCCCCGCTCACTCCGTACCTCGACAAGTTCGCGGTGACCTCGGAGGCGCAGGGCGTGGGAATCGGCGGCTCGCTCTGGACGCGGATGAAGAACGAGAACCCGAAGCTGTTCTGGCGCGCCCGGAACGGCAACGAGATCAACCCCTGGTATTTCCAGCAGGCCGAGGGCAGCTACCGCAACGAGAACTGGACGGTGTTCTGGTACGGCCTGTCGAGCTTCGACGACATCCGGGCCTGCATCGATCACGCGCTGTCCTTGCCGGCCACCCTGCGCCAGCACGGCACGGCTTAACCCCGACCGACGCCGCCTTTATCCGCCGCGGCGAGGGCGCCTCGTCACGCTCGGGCTCACGGCGGGTCGCCCCCGCCGTCGGTCTCCACCTCGTCGAGCGGATCGCTCTCCTCGTCCGTCGCGGGGACCTGCGGGCGCGACGCCGGCGGAGGGGCGCTCGACCTCTTCTCGCCGCCGCGCGCCTTCAGGGGCCGTCGCGGCGCTCGCTTCGGCTTCGCGGGCGCGCCGAGCGCCTCCGGGTTGCGGGGCTTCTTCAGCGCCCGAGGCGGCAGGAGCTCCGCGTCGACAGCGACCTTCTTCGCCATGAAGATCGCGGCGTCGAGCCGATAGAAGCTGCGCTTCCGGTAGAACTTGAGGGCGCCGATGTTGTTCTCGGCCACCTCCAGCACGAGGTGGGTGCAACCGTGGATACGCGCGAGGTGCTCGAGCTGCTCGAGCATGAAGGCGCCGACGCCGCGGCCCTGGTACTCGGGGTGGACCGCGAGCTCCTCGACGAAGAGCGGGCGCATGTCGTGCTTCGTGAAGTAGCGCTCGTTCATCCAGTTATCGGTCCCGGTGATCTCGAAGGCGCACTCCGCGTAGCCGACGATCTCCTGACCATGCGCCGCTCGGACCTCGAAGAGGAGCTGCTCGACCCCTTCTTCTTCGTAGACCTCGAGGAACCGCTTCTTCGAGCGAGGCCGCTGGTATTCGACCGTCTCCCGGTTGACGTCACGGAACACCTTCTTGAGGAATTCCCAGACCCGGTTCAGGTCGCGCCGGTGGATCCGGCGCACGTAGATGAGGCTCTCTTCCCCGACGGCGCGGGTGCTCGGCTCGGCCTTGCTCATCGCCGCGCCCAGTCTACAGGACGAACGCGGCCGGGGCACTGGGGGCGAGCCATGATCTGGAAAGCCGCGTCTCGTTGGGCAGTCCAGCCCGAGAGGAAGGTGGTCGTCGCGTGGCGCAGGGAGCGCCGAACTCGCCGGTGGGACGGCGGGGGTGCAGCTCCCCGCCGTGTAACGAATCAACCCTGCTGAGCGTGCGGCCCGATCTGCGCGAGGCGCGCGTTGATCACGTCCCAGTTCAGGCCCGAGAGGACGTTGGCCACATAGTCCGCCTTCTTGGTCTGGTAGTCCGCAAAGTACGCGTGCTCCCAGGCGTCGACGGCGACCATGATATGCGTGTTCGCGAACAGACCGACATCGTGCTCGGTCCGGATGAGGTTATTGAAGAGCTTCTGCTCCTGGTAGTCGTACACGAGCACCGTCCAGCCGTGCGCGCTCAGGAGCGCCGCCTTCGCGTCGGCCAGCCAGGCGTCGAAGCTGCCGAACGACGCCTCGATGAGCTTCTTCGACTGGGCGCTCGGCTGCGTCGAGCCGTTGCCGATGTTCTCGAAGTACAGCTCGTGGAGCACCGTACCGTTGAAGGCGACCGGCTCGCGACGCTTCAGCTCGCTGTACGCGTTGTACGAGTAGTTCGGCGCGCTGCGGTCCGCCTTGCCAAGCTGCTCCCAGATCTCGTTGAGCTTCTTCACGTAGCCCTGGTACAGCGTGAAGTGCGCCTTGAGCTGCAGATCGCTCAAGCCCTTGGCGTTGCCGCCGAGGAGGTTGTCGAAGTTCTTGGGTTCGCGCGCCATGGTCCCTCCTGAACGAGTACCGCGAGCAGTGCGTGCCGCGGGGTCAGGTCGCCGCTTTACCGCTGCCGCCCCCCAGTAGCAACCCTGCCGTACCAGGCGACACATCGCCGACTCACGACGCCAGCGGGCCTGACCTTCCGCGCAGGAAACTCCGGACGCCGGCTCGATCCGCGCCGTGAGCCGGCGAAGGAACGCCACGCCCCCACACCCCAGAGCGCAGCGCCCGAGCTGGCCCGATCGGCCGGCGCGCGTCCAAAAACCTCGTGAAACGTTGAACGCCGCCGCCGTTTCGGTCGATACTCGTGGAACTTGCTGTTCCTTCGCGCAGGGAGGCGACCTCGTTCATGCCGGCTCGTACACAGGGGACCCATCCGACGGCCGCGCTCGCGGCGGCGCTGTGCCTGCTCGGCGCAGCGGCTCACGCCGAGGCGCAGGAACCCGCGAGACCCGAAGGCTTCGCGCTCGACAGGTTCCAGCCTGCACCCGCCGGCGACAGGATGTTCGGAGTCCAGTCCGCCTACACGGCAGGGAGCGCCACACCCCACATCATGCTCCTCGGCGATTATGCCCAGGATCCGCTCGTGTTGCGGCGGTTGTCGGGGAACGAGGAGTTCGGTGACGGCAAGGTCGTCGGCAGCCAGCTCCTGCTCCACCTGAGCGCCTCGCTCTCTCTGTGGGAGCGCCTCACGGTGAACATCGATCTGCCCCTCGCGCTCCAGTCGGGCGACGGCGGGGCCGCCTCCGGCGCCTTGCTGCCGCAGCCGACCAGCAGCGCCCTCGGGGATCTCCGGCTCGGCGCGCGCGCGACGCTCTTCGGCGGCTACTTCGATCCGTTCCAGATCGCCCTCGGCGGCTACGTGTGGCTGCCGACCGGCGACCCCGAGGCGTATTCGGGCGACGGCAGCGTGCGCGGCGGTCCGCAGCTCGTCCTCGGCGGCCACCTGGATCGCGCGGTGTGGTCGCTCGCCGCGGGGCCGGAGTTCCGGTCCACGAAGCAGTTCGCCAACGTCGAGCAGGGCATGACGGTGCACTGGGGCGCCGGCCTCGGGCTGCTGCTCGACGACGAGCGACGCCTGCAGATCGGCCCCGAGATCACCGGCGCGATCACGGTCACCGATGTCCAGCAGCGCACGACCAACCTGGAAGCCCTGCTCGGCGGGCGCTACCGCTTCGCGGACGACTTCGAGGCCGGGCTCGGCGTGGGCCCTGGCCTCACCCCCGGCGTCGGCACGCCCTCGTTCCGCGCGGTGGCCATGGTCGCCTACTCGCCCGAGGTGAAGCCGCCCGTGCAGGACCAGGACGCCGACGGCATCGCCGACGCGGACGACGCCTGCCCGCACACCGCGGGCGTCCGCAGCCCGGATCGCACGAAGAACGGCTGTCCGCCGCCCAAGGACGCGGACCACGACGGCATCCTCGACGCGGTCGACGCCTGCCCCGCCGTGGCCGGCGTCGCCTCGCCGGACCCGAAGAAGAACGGCTGCCCGCCGCCAGGGGACCGCGACAAGGACGGCATCACGGACGACGTCGACGCGTGCCCGGAGCAGGCCGGCCCGGCGAACGACGACCCGAAGCAGCATGGGTGCCCGCCGCCGCCCGATCGCGACGGGGACAAGGTCCCCGATGCGTCGGACGCCTGCCCGGAT
Organism: Sorangium sp. So ce124; assembly: GCF_051525235.1. Lineage (NCBI taxonomy): Bacteria > Pseudomonadati > Myxococcota > Polyangiales > Polyangiaceae > Sorangium > Sorangium sp. So ce124. Next base: position 102,514 of record NZ_CP150312.1, on the reverse strand, counting down.
CTGGCCGGCCTCGTCACGACCGACCCGGCCACGAACGGCTGCCCGGGCGACACCGACGGCGACGGCATCCGCGACGACAAGGACGCCTGCCCGAACGAGAAGGGCAAGCCGAACGAAGATCCGACGCAGAACGGGTGCCCGGTCGCGGTCCGGGTGACCGAGACCGAGATCGTCATCCTGCAGCAGGTGCAGTTCGACATCGGCAAGGCGACCATCCGGCCGGTGAGCAACGAGCTGCTCGACGAGGTCGCCGGCGTGCTCAAGGACCACCCGGAGATCCTCAAGATCGAGGTCCAGGGCCACACGGACGACCGCGGCACGCGCCAGTTCAACACGAAGCTGAGCCAGGCCCGCGCCGAGTCGGTGCTGAAGGCGCTCGTCGATCGCGGCATCGCCGCCCAGCGCATGCAGGCGAAGGGCTACGGGCCCGACGTCCCGATCGCGGAGAACAAGACCGAGGCGGGTCGCCAGAAGAACCGGCGCGTCCAGTTCAACATCATCGAGAAGGAAAAGAAGCAGCCCTAGGCTGGAGGCGTCGATGGCAAAGCGATTGGCATTCACGGGGCTCACGAGCGCCGCGCTGCTCGGGGCGCTCTATGGGACCGCGAGCGCGGCTCCAGTGCGGCGGGTCCAGGTCGCGCAGCGGGGTGATTTCGTCCTCATCGGCAACACGCTGGCGCACGACTGCGCGTCGTCCACGCCCGCGCCGCTGGTGGGCACGGTGGGGACGTGCGGCACGGCCGCGACGCTGGCGGACTCGGCGCCCGACATCTACTGGCGGGGCGACAGCCCCCTCGCAGGACAGGCCGAGGCGAGCACCACCATCGATCCCGCGGCGGCTCGCAGCACCGCGGTCCTCAGCCTCCCCGCGGGCGCTCGGGTGACCCACGCGTACCTCTACTGGACGGTGAGCCGCGACAGCGGCACCTCGGCCGATCTCACCGTGACCCTGGATCGGCCTGGCGTCTTCTCCTCCAGCGTGACCGGTACGGTCTCGGGCCAGACGGAGATCTCGGGCCTCGCCCACGCCCAGACGGTCGCCAACGTCACCTCGATCGTGCAGACGCGCGGCGCGGGGTCGTATCGCCTGAGCGGGATCTCCAACGGCACCGTTCTGAACAGCGTGAGCCAGCAGATCGCGTTCGCCGGCTGGTGGATGGTCGTGCTCTACGAGCTGACGAGCGCGCCCGCGCGGAACCTCGCCGTCTTCGACGGGCTGGATCAGGTGATCGACGGCGCGACGGTGGGCTGGAGGATCTCGGGGTTCGTCGTCCCCTCGGGCGCGGGCCAGGCGAAGCTCGGCGTCGTCGGGTACGACGGCGACAGCTCGACCGGCGACGCGCTCGAGTGGAACGGGACCGCGCTGTTCGACGCGCAGAACCCGGTGAACAACTTCTTCAACAGCTCCCGCTCGTTCCTCGGCGCGCCGATGTCCTCGGCGGGCGATCTGCCGAGGCTCACCGGCGGGCCGCTGAGCATGAGCGGCATCGACATCGACGTGGTCCAGGTGCCGGCCGCCCTGCTCGCAGCCGGCGACACGGAGGCCCAGGTCGGAGCGGCCGTCAACGGCGCCGACAGCTACCTGCTCGGCGGCCTCATCACGTCGGTGCCGACGCGCCTCCCGGATCTCTCCACGTCGACCAAGTCGGTCCTCGATCTCAACGGCGGCGGGGTCACGCCTGGGGACACGCTCGAATACACGATCATCGTCGCCAACACCGGGGATGACAACGCCGCGGCCGTCGTGCTGAGCGACCCGCTGCCCGCCGGGGTCACCTACGTGCCGGGCTCGCTCGAGATCGCCTCGGGCCCGAACCTGGGGGGCGTGACCGACGCGCCCGGCGATGACGAGGGCGAATACCTCGCGGCATCGAGGGCGGTCCGCGTCCGGCTCGGCGACGGCGCCGACGCGGCCCAGGGCGGGTCGCTCGGCGTCAGCGAGACCACGACGGTGCGGTTCCGCGTGACCATCGATCCGGACACGGGCGGCAAGATCGCGAACCAGGCCATCATCACCGGGCAGAGCCCGGAGGGGGGCGCTGCCCAGGACTACCCGACGGACGGCAACGGCGCGGAGCTGGGCGCGCCGCCCACGGAGATCCTCGTCGACAGCGACGGCGACGGGCTGAGCGACGGAGACGAGAAGGCCGCTGGCACGGATCCGAACGACGTCGACACGGACGACGACGGCGTACCCGACGGCGACGAGCAGCTCTGGGATCGCGACACCGACGGCGACGGCCTCATCAACGCGCGGGACGTCGACAGCGACAACGACGGGCTGCTCGACGGGACCGAGGTCGGGCTGGCGGACTGCAACGGCCCGGGGACGGACCCGCGGAAGGGGCACTGCGTGCCCGACGGCGACGCCGGGGCGACGACGACCGATCCGCTCGACGCGGACACCGACAACGGCGGCGTGCCCGACGGCTCGGAGGACGCCAACCTGAACGGCGTGCTCGACGCGGGCGAGACCGACCCGACGACCGGGCGCGGCGCCGACGACCGGCGCGCCGACACGGACGGCGACGGGCTCAGCGACGCTCTCGAGAGGACGCTCGGCACCGATCCGAACGACGCCGACAGCGACGACGACGGCGTGCGCGACGGCGACGAGCCGAACCCGACGGACGACAACGACGGCGACGGGCTGATCAACCCGCTCGACATCGACAGCGACAACGACGGCCTCTTCGACGGCACCGAGCTCGGCCTGGGCTGCGACGGTCCGGGCACCGACGCGGCGGCGGGCAACTGCGCTCCCGACGGCGACGCGGGCGCCACCAGGACGTCGCCGCTCGAGGCCGACACCGACCGCGGCGGCGCGAGCGACGGCTCCGAGGACACCAACCTGAACGGCGTGCTCGATGCGGGCGAGACCGACCCGCGCTCCGGCCACGGCGACGACGATCCGCAGAACGCGGACACCGACCACGACGGGCTGAGCGATAATCTCGAGGTCTCGCTCGGCACGGACCCGAACGACGCCGACACCGACGGTGACGGCGTCCGCGACGGGCTCGAGCCGAACCCGGCTCACGACACGGACGGCGACGGGCTCGTCAACGCGCTCGACGTCGACAGCGACAACGACGGCCTCTTCGACGGCACCGAGCTCGGCCTGGGCTGCAACGGCCCTGGCACCGCGCCGTCGCGGCACTGCGTACCGGACGAGGACGCCGGCGCCACGAAGACGTCGCCGCTCGACGCGGACACGGACAAGGGCGGCACGACCGATGGATCCGAGGACGCCAACCTGAACGGCGTCGCGGACGACGGCGAGACCGACCCGACCCGCGGGCACGCCGACGACGATGACGAGAACAACGACCGGGACGACGACGGGCTGAGCGACGACCTCGAGAGGACGCTGGGCACGGACCCCGGCGACGCGGACTCGGACGACGACGGCGTGCAGGACGGGCAGGAGCCGAACCCGTCGGACGACGGGGACGGCGACGGGCTCATCCACCCCCTCGACGTGGACAGCGACGACGACGGCCTCTTCGACGGCACGGAGATGGGCCTCGCCTGCGACGGCCCCGGAACCGACGCGGACGCCGGGCACTGCACGGCGGACGGGGACAGCGGGGCCACGACGACGTCGGCGCTGAACCGTGACAGCGACCGAGGCGGCACGACCGACGGCTCGGAGGACGCCAACCTGAACGGCGTGCGCGAGGCCAGCGAGACCGACCCGACCGCCGGCCACGGCGCCGACGACAGCCACAACGCCGACGGAGACGCCGACGGGCTGAGCGACGATCTCGAGGTGTTCCTCGGCTCGAACCCCGAAGATCGCGACACCGACAACGACGGCCTGCTCGACGGCGAGGAGCCGAACCCCAGCGACGACGGCGACGGCGACGGCCAGGCCGACGTCCTGGACGCGGACAGCGACGGCGATGGGCTCTTCGACGGCACCGAGGCGGGGAAGGACTGCGCGGACGCGGACACCGACGCCGCCGCCAAGAGCTGCATGCCCGACGCCGACGGCGGGACCACCACGACGAGCGTGGTGAATCCCGACACGGACCGCGGCGGCCAGAGCGACGGCGAGGAGGACCTGAGCCACGACGGCAAGGTCGACGAGGGCGAGACCGATCCGAACGACCCCAGGGACGATCGCGGCGATCGCGACGGCGACGGCCTCTCGAACAGCGAGGAGACCGCGCTCGGCACCGATCCGGACGACGCCGACAGCGACGACGACGGCGCGCTCGACGGCGAGGAGATCGAGCCTGGCGTCGATACGGACGGGGACGGGAAGATCAACGCGCTCGATCCCGACAGCGACGACGACGGGCTCTTCGATGGAACCGAGCTGGGCAAGGGCTGCTCGCACGAGGACACCGACGCCGACGCGGAGACCTGCGTGCCGGACGGCGACGAGGGGGAAACGACGACCTCGCCGACGCAGGCCGACACCGATGGCGGCGGCGTGATCGACGGCGAGGAGGACGCGGACCACGACGGCGTGGTCGACGAGGGCGAGCGCGATCCGAACAACCCGGCGGACGATCTGCCTGCGGAGTGCGAGCAGGACAGCGCCTGCGGCACAGGGATGGTATGCGACGAGGCCACGAAGGAGTGCGTCCCGGGCTGCCGCAACCCCGACGACACGATCGGCCCGTGCACCACGCCGCTCCCAGGTGAGGGCGTCGTTGTGCAAGGCGGCGGCTGCGCCTGCACGGTGGGCGCGGACGGCGACGGCGGTCGCTCGGCGCCGTGGGCCTTGCTCGCGGCCGGCGCCTGCGCCGCCGCGCTGCACCGGCGTCGCCGGCGCAGCTGAGCTCTCCCCCCCGGGCGCCCCCGCGCCGCGCAGCAGGGGGCGCCTGTGCTACAAGCCAACGGAATAACTATGCTTTTATGCGAGGCGCGCCCGCCCGCGGGGCGCCTCTGCCTGCGACGACCGATGCGCCGCGGGTTGCCATCGGCCGTCCGTGGCTTAACGATGTTTTCTCACGGGAGAGTGCCTCTTGCCCCGACCTTCTGATTCCGTCGTCCGTGCCATCACGATGGATGGCGCTTTTCGCGTCATCACGGCGCTGACCACCGAGACCGTGCGGGGGGCCGTCGCGGTGCAAGCTGCGACCGGCGCGACCGCGCAGCGGCTGGGAGAGCTGATCACCGGCGCCATCCTCGTGCGCGAGGCGATGGCCCCGAACCTGCGGGTCCAGGCGATCGTCAAGGGCGCGGCCGGTCACGGGAGCCTGGTGGCCGACTCGCACCCGGACGGCACGAGCCGCGGCCTGGTCAACCTGGGCAAGGGGGCCACGGCGGAGAGCGCGGTGGAGATCGGCGGCGGGTCGCTGCTTCAGATCATGCGCACGCTGCCGAGCGGCATGCTCCACCAGGGGGTCGTCGAGATCCCGACCGAGGGCGGCATCTCCGCGGGCCTGATGGCGTACATGCAGGAATCGGAGCAGGTCGTCTCCATGATCGCGGTGGCGACGCTGATCGGCGAGGACGGCGTCGGCGCTTCCGGCGGCTACCTCGTGCAGCTGCTCCCGGAGGTCGAGCGCGGTCCGCTCATGGTGATGACCGAGCGGCTCAAGGATTTCGAGCGCCTCGACGACGTGCTCGCGCACGAGGGAGCCTCGGCGGACGTGCTGCTCGGCGAGCTGCTCTACGGCATGCCGTTCTCACGGCTCGAGGACTCGCCGCTCAGCTTCAGCTGCCGCTGCAGCGAGCTCCGGGTCATGGCCACGCTGGCGAGCCTGCCGCGGAGCGACGTCGAGGAGATGGTCACGGACGGGAAGGTCCTCGACATCCGCTGCGATTATTGCGGGAAGGACTACCAGGTGTCGCCGTCGCAGCTCCGCTCGCTGCTGACGACGAGCTGAGCGGCCGCGCGCCCGCGCGCGGCAGGCGCGACCTCACGCTGGCTGGCCGGGCGAGAGGCCGCGGATCACGAACGCGATGACCCGCTCGGCCTCCGCCTCGTCGTCCCACGCCGCGTCGGGAGCGATGAACACGCGGTGGAGGATGTACCCCGCGAACGTCGAGATGATGCAGCGCAGGACGAGGGGCGGCGGCCACGGGACGATCTGCCCTTCGCGCTGGAAGCGCTCGACCAGGGCGATCCCCTTCGCGAGGATCGGCGCGTACACCCGGCTGGCGATGCCGATCCGCAGCTCGGCGTCGAACGGCAGCTCCTGCGCGAGGATGCGCACGAGCTGCGGGTGCGCGCGCACGAACGCGGTGCGCTCGGCGAGGAGCGCCCGCAGGAACGCCTCGAAGGTCGGGTAGCTCGCGTCGAAGAGCGGATCCATGGAGCGCGCCATCGCGGGCCCCACGAGGCGCTCGATGGCGGGACCGAGCACCCCCAGGAGGAGGTCCCTCTTGCTCGGGAAGTACTTGAAGATCGTCGCCTCGGCGACCCCTGCGCGCCGAGCGATCTCCCGCGTCGCGGTCCCGTGGAAGCCCTGCTCGGCGAAGGCCGCCACCGCGGCCTCGACGATCTTCTTCTGCGCCTCGGTCAGCGTGTCGTTCGAGCGCGGCCGCCGGCTCATCGGCGCTCTCCCTGGCCACCGGCGGCCTCGGCCCTGCGCGTGAAGAGCCGGTCGAGGGCCCGGCGGAGCTCGCCCTCGTCGAGCGGATCGCTGCGCACGCTGACATGGCCGTCGGGCCGGACGAGGACGGCGGCCGCCGACGCGGCGCCGTACGTCGCGTGGGCGTGCCCGTCGGGATCCGCATAGCCTCCGGCCTCGGGCGCGCCGATGACCAGGGCCTCGACGTCGGGTCCCCCGAGCTGCGCGGCGAGCTTCCGTGCCTGCTCGCGCGCCCCGCCGTCCGCCTGCGGGCCGGTGAAGAGCAGCAGCATCCATTCTGCGCCGCGCATCAGGTCGAAGAGGTGGACCTGCGCGCCCGCCTCGCTGCGCAGCACGGCGTCCGGCGCGCGATCCCCGGCGTGGGGCCCGCGCTCGGGAGGGCCTCCGATCTGCACGGAGAGCGGGCTGTTCCGGTAGCGGATCTTGAGCTGCGAGAGGAATCCCAGGATCCGGCGCTGCACGGCGGGGATGGCGAGGAGGCGGACCGCGAGGCGCGGCGCGACAGCGCGCAGCGTCCGGCCCAGCGGACCGTGCCCTGCCATGAGCCCGAAGAGGCGGTCCGTGAAGTCGACGAGCCGACGGGCGACGGGCAGCCGCTCCAGCTCGTAGGTGTCCAGCAGCCATGCTGGCATCCGGCCTCGTTCGACGGCAGCGAGCTTCCACGCCAGGTTGTAGGCGTCCTGGATTCCGGTGTTCATGCCCTGCCCTCCGGCCGGGCTGTGGATATGCGCCGCGTCTCCGGCGAGGAAGATCCGGCCCTTGCGCAGCCGCGTGGCCACGCGGTGGTGCAGCCGGTAGCGCGAGAGGACGATCGCCCTCTCGACCTTGAACGACACCGGGATCATCTCGCGCATCGCGGCCTCGAACTCCTCGAGCGAGACCGGCGCGCCGTGCGCCGGCGACGGTTCGGGCTGGATAAGGACGACCCGGAACCGATGCGCGCCGGGCACCGGAAAGGCCGCTGCGACGCCGCGACGCGAGGGGCTGATGTAGATCTCGCCGTCCGGCAGCGGCCAGTCGACGATGAGATCGCCGAGCATGCAGTGATCGTCGTAGGTGTCGCCCTCGAAGGCGATGTCCGCGCCCTTGCGGACGGCGCTGCGCGCGCCGTCGCAGCCGAGGAGCCACCTGGCGCGCACCTCGTCGATGCTCCCGTCGGCCCGGCGGAGCGTGCAGGAGACGCCGGCGCTGTCCTGCGTGTAGGAGGCGAGCTCGACGCCGCGCTCGAGCGTCACGCCGAGCCCGGCTAGCCGGGAGCCCAGGACGCGCTCGGTGTCGAACTGCTGGACGGTGAAGATGCCCGGGATCGGCGTGGATAGCTCCGGGAAGTCGAGGGTCGGCAGCCGGGCGCGCCGTCCGTTCGAGAGGAGGACGTTGAGCCCTCCCACGCGCACGGCGTGTTCCATGGCGGCGTCGAGGAGCCCCATCCTGCTGAAGAGCTCCATCGTCCGCGTCTGCACGGCGAGCGCCCGCGAGTGATCCGGCGGCGGCTCCGTTGCCTTGTCCACGATCCGCACCGTGAGCCCCCGCCGGGCGAGCTCCCCGGCCATCGTCAACCCGGTCGGCCCTCCGCCGACCACCAGCGCGTCCAGTGCTCCTGTCATGCCCCGCCTCCGATTTGGTGAGTAAGTACTCACTCACTATAGGAAGGAGCGGCGGGTTGGCAAGGAGCGACCGAACTCCCCGCTCATCCGCCCCGCCCCACCCTCGATCGGCGGACCGCCCGCGTGCTCCCCCAGCGAGATGGATGCAATGGTCGCCGCATGGAAGAGGTCCACGTCAACGTCTACATCCACGCGCCGGTCGAGCGGGTCTTCGACGCGGTGGCTGACCACGAACGCTTCCTGCGCTCCGGGGACGGCACCTACACGAAGGTCGTCCGGCCAGGGCTCACCGAGCACAACGGCCTCGGCGCCCTCCGCGAGGTGCGCGTCGGGAAGCGGATCCGCTACGTCGAGGAGATCACGGCCTTCGAGCGGCCGTCCTCGTTCGACTACCAGATCGTCGAGAGCACGCAGCCGCTCCGGCACCAGGGCTCGCGTCTCCGCTTCACCCCGCGCGGCGAGGGCACGGAGATCGACTGGACATCGCGCTTCGACATCCCGCTGCCGCTCGTCGGCAAGCCGCTCGGATCGCTCGCCAGGCGCATGTTCATCGCGGCGTTCACCGAGCTGCTGCTCGCCGAAAAGGCGCGGCTCGAGGCCTCGCAGCCCACGCGCGCCACGTGACCCCCTCGCGCCCTCGCCGGCAGGCAGCGCTCAGATGGACTTCACCTTCGCCTCAGAAGAAGGGGCGATCTTTGGACTCTGCGGTTCGGTGCTGCTCGATCTGTGGCCAATGCATGTAGACGGATACCTTATCATCTACGACATCGGCAGAAAGTTCCCATGGCCAGCCTCTTGCTGATGCCAGACGGTCCCGTATAAGCTGTTGGCCTCAACTTCCTTCCGTTCGGCCTTCGGATTTGGTCGAGCGGTCGCAGGGGTGTTCAAGATGCGACCGATGGTGAGGTGTGCGTCGCTGCTCGGCCAGATGGCCTCTGGAGCAGCTCGTATCGGGGGTTCCGGGGGGAAGCTGTCGACGAGGGCAGGAGCGCCACCGCAGCTGGGCAGTCGCGGTAATCGGGCCAACCGAGTCAACAGATCGAGCTGCTGGCCGAACGGAGCCACCGCGCTCTGTGCCATCTCGCTGCTGACGCTCGTGGCATGTGCCGAAGGCGCCAGCCTGGACGGCGAGAGCACGGGGGCCGGCGGCGCCAGCTCGGGTGGAGCGCCGTCGTCCAGCTCGGCCGGCGCCGGCTCCACCGTGTCTGCAACGAGCAGCACGACAGCGAGCGGCACGACGGGCTCCGCGACAGGCGGCTCGTCCAGCGCGGGCGGGACCGTCACGAGCGCAGCGGTGAGCGGCTCGGCAGGCTCAGGTGGCGCCGACGGCACGGGCGGCGCCGGAGGCCTGGGCGGCGCTGGCGGTGAGGACGCCACGGGCTCAACGACGAGCAGCTCCGCAAGCAGCTCGGTCAGCTCCTCCGCCAGCAGCTCGGCCAGCTCCTCCGCCAGCAGCTCGGTCAGCTCCTCCGCCAGCAGCTCGGCCAGCTCCTCCGCCAGCAGCTCGGCCAGCTCCACGACGAGCAGCACGACAGGCGCCGGAGGCGGTACCGCCACGAGCTCCACTACCGCAAGCTCCACCACCGGCGGCGATCCCACGGGGGAACTCGAGGTGCAGTACGCCACGAGAGACGCCGCCGCCACCCCCGCCTTTCTCTCCTTCAAGGTCCAGGTCAAGAACACCGGAAGTGCGAGCGTCCCGCTCCAGGATGTCACGATTCGCTACTGGTTCACGGCCGACGGTTTCATGTCGGCACTGATGAGCAACTGCGACTTCGCGTCGGTCACCGGTGGGCGCGACAACATCATCAGGACGTTTCACGAAGCGTCTGGCACGGACGCCGATCACTACCTCGAGATCGGCTTCGCATCCGCCACAGGCAGCCTCGCCCCGGGCGCCACCTCGGGATACGCAGAGATTGCCATCTACAACGCGAACTACGATAAGCTGACGCAGGCCAACGACTACTCCTTCAGCGCGACGGCGACCGCTTTCACGCCTTCGATGCAGGTGACCGGGTACCGCGCCGGCGAGCTCGCCTGGGGTATCGAGCCCTAGCTCGGCCGCACGCTTTCGCGGCTCCAAAAAGCCGCGCTCGGCTGCCCGCGGCGGACGCGCCTCCGGTGGCCGACGGCGCCTCGATGCGCCCGCGCCCCTCGTTCGCCTGCCCAGCTCTCACACCGATCCAGCGCCTCGACGGAGGGGCACCTCGGCGCACCCGCTCGTGTGCTGTGGCAGCCTGTCTCGCCGCGCGCGCACGCCACACCCCGCAACATGCCGTTACACGCCCAGGCCCGTCCCAGGCGGCCGCGATGTAACCAATTTTCCATGGAGTTCTGCCCCGCCATGGCACGCGATCGCTTCCGCTGCGCCTGGAGACGGGCAGCACGGGCGGCACCATCCTTGAATGGCCCCGCTCGGACCCTGAACTCTATGGATGCCAACGCGCGCGCAACTCGTCCTCCCCCGTCGTCCCGCACCCGGCCTGTGCAGGCCCCGATCTCACGTGATCCGCCGCGGAGCGGGCCGAGGCCCGGACACGGTCCCGATCCGTTCGACGCCTTGAAGCGGCGGGCCGCGGACACGCCTGGGCTCATCAGCTTCGCGGGCGGGCTGCCCGCCCCGGGCGAGTTCCCGCGCGCGAAGCTCGCGGCCTCGTTCGTTCGCGCCCTTCAGAACCCCAGCTGCCCGGCGCTCCAGTACGGCTGGCCCGAGGGCGACGAGGACCTCCGCGCCTGGATCGCCGGGCAGCTGCGCCGGCGCGGCGCCCAGGTGGCTCGCGACGACGTCATCGTGACCAGCGGCGCACAGCAGGCCGTGTCCCTCGCCGCGCAGCTGCTGCTCCGCGGACCGCGCGCCAGGACCGGCGTCGACCGCGAGAGCTACCCCGGCGCGCTCGATCTGTTCCGGGAGCTCGGCGCGACGGTCGTCGATGACGGCAGCCACGTCGATGCCTATTACCTCATGCCCGCCGTCTCCAACCCGCGTGGACGCAAGCTGTCGCGCAGCGATCGAGCCAGGGTCCTCTCGACCCTCCGGCCCATCATCGAGGACGATGCGTACGCGGATCTGTCCTTTGACGGCGCCGCCCCGCGACCGCTCCTCGCCGAGGCGCCCGATCGCGTGTTCCACGTCGGGACGTTCTCGAAGACGCTTTGCCCCGGGCTCCGCATCGGCTGGCTCGTCCCCCCGCGCTCGCTCCGGGCCGAGATCCTCCAGCTGAAGCAATCCGACGACCTGCAGGCAGCCAGCCTGCCGCAGGCCGTCCTGGAAGACTACCTCCGCACAGAGGACTTCGATCAGCGGCTCGTTCGCCTGCGGGAGTTCTACGGCCGCCGCGCCGACCGGATGGAGCGGGCGCTCCGGAGGCACCTGCCCGGCTGGCGGTTCGACCCCCCCGCCGGCGGCTTCGCGATCTGGGTCGAGCCCGACGCCGAGCCGAACGAGGCCTTCCTCCTGGCCGCCGCCATCGAGCACGGCGTCGCCTTCGACCCGGGCTCGCTGTTCCGGGCTCACGGCGCCGTGAGCCCGTTCGCCCTCCGGCTCTGCTTCTCCTCGGTGGCGTGCGACGAGGACCTCGACGAGGGCGTGCGCCGCCTCGCGCGGTGCTGGGCCGAGGTCGCGTAGCGTCGCCAGCGCGCCGATTCACGCCAGCGCCCCGATCACGTCGAGGCGCTGACCGAGCGCCTCGGCAGGCGCCGCCGTGGGCCTCTCACTGCGCCAGCGGGCCGCCCGGCTTGTGCGGGACGGGCGGGCGGCGATCGAGCAGCTCCCGCGCCGCGGCCCGGACGACCGCGGGCACGTCCGCGGCCGCCGCGAGCCGCAGGAGCTCGGGCCGCAGGAGGAGGCGCACCATGGGCACCGCGATCTCCTGCGGCGCGCCCGGGTTCTGCACGATCGCCATGCGCACCCGCGCGCGCTGCGGCCACTCGGGGTGCTTCGCGATCTCCGTCAGGACCTCCGCGCTCGCCGGGCGCCGCGCCGCGAGGCGGACGACGTCATCCTCGGTCAAGCGCGGGTTGTCGAGCAGGTTGCGGATGACGAGCGGGTGCGGGTCCCGGAGCAAGGCTTCGAAGGCCGCGCGGGTCGGCCGCCGGGCCAGCGCGCGCCGCTCGCCGAGCGTGAGCGCGCGCCCGGCGCTCGACGTGGCGAGGAGCCGCTCGTCGGGCGCCGGCGAGGCCGGCTGCGCCTCGGGCCGCCGCGCCTTGCGGCGCAAGAGGCGCGAGAGCGGCAGCAGGGCATGGGAGGACGCGAGCTCCCGGAGCTGCTCGACGCGCTCCGAGAGCGCAGGATCCGCGAGGACAGGCACGACGGCGCCCAGCACGTCGCGCGCGAGGGGGTTGGCCTGCTCGGCGTCGCGGCAGAGGTCGTCGAGCGCGCGGGCGACCGAGGGCGGGTCGGCCCGCAGCACCTCGCTCCGCAGGTACGCGACCCGCAGCCGGAGCTCCTTCAAGGACGAGACGGCTCGCCTCCATCGCCCCGCCAACGCATCCACGCCGTCAATCTACATCGCCGGCGTCCCGGCGTGGAGCGCGTGCCAGGCAGTTTGCGCTACGCAACGTGCGCGGGGCGGTTATCCTGCGCCGCGCCATGAGGGGACGGCGAAGCCGATCCCCGATCGTCGGAGGGGACGGCGAAGCCGATCCCCGATCGTTGAAGGGGACGGCGAAGCCGATCCCCGATCGTTGAAGGGGACGGCGAAGCCGATCCCCGATCGTTGAAGGGGACGGCGAAGCCGATCCCCGATCGTTGAAGGGGACGGCGAAGCCGATCCCCGGTTGCTGACGCGGACGGCGCAGCCGATCCCCGTCTCGAAAGGGAGGAGTCGCATGTCCGAAAAGGTTTCGTTCCCCGCGAAGGACGGGTCCTCGGCGACCGGCGAGATCGTCTGGCCGAAGCAGGGGGACAAGTCACCTGCCGTCGTCCTGATCCAGGAGTGGTGGGGTGTGAACGACCACATCCGCTCTCTGCTCGACCGGCTCGCCGATGCCGGGTTCATCGCCCTCGCGCCCGACCTCTACCACGGCAAGACCACCAAGGATGCCACCGAGGCCAACCGGCTGATGGTCGAGCTCGACAAGCCGCGCGCCCTCGCGGAGATCGCCGGCGCCGTCCGCTTCCTGTCGGCGCACGAGCGGTCGACCGGCAAGGTCGGCGTCATCGGGTTCTGCATGGGCGGCGCGCTGAGCTTCGCCGCCGCCGCGACGATCCCCGAGCTCGCGGCCGCGGTGCCGTTCTACGGCATCCCGAGCCCCGCGCCCGACTATGCGCGCGTCAAGGCGCCGATCCTCGCCCACTTCGCCGCGCGCGACGGCTGGGCGACGCCGGCCGCCGCCGAGGCGATCCAGAAGGAGCTCGCTGCCCACGGCCAGTCCATGGAGCTCCACGTCTATGACGCCGACCACGCGTTCGTGAACGACACGCGCCCCGAGGTCTATGCCCCCGAGGCCGCCAAGCTCGCGTGGGAACGGAGCATCGCGTTCCTGAAGCAGCACCTCGGCTGAACATCGGCTGAGCACGACGCCGCGGACCTTCCCCCGGGCTCCGCGGGACGCGCGGCGCGTCGACCGGGCGCGTTCTTTGCCGTCGCGCAGGGAACCCTGATATACACGCTTACATGGCCCTCCCCCCGGTACTCCCGGGCTCGATCCAGCAGGCGGAGTCGCCGATCGACCGAGCGCTCTCGCTTGCGCTCGCGGGAGAGCGGGACGCCGCGCTGCGCTGGGCCGCTGCGCTGGTCCGGCACGACCCGACGATGCCGTCGGCGCTCTGCCTCTGCGGTCGCCTCCTCGGCGAGCTGAACCGGCACGAGGCCGCGCGCGAGGCGTGCTCCACCGCGATCGCCCGCGCGATCGACCTCGAGAACCTGCCGCTCGCCGTGGCGGCCGCGCGCGAGAGCGAGCGCTTCGGCGGCGATCCCGGGCCCGGGCTCGACCTGATCGCCGGGGCGTTCTGCCGGGACTCGCCGCGGCTCGGCGAGGGCGCGCCGCCGCCGCCGCCCCTGCCGGCCGCCGAGGCGTTCCAGCCGCTCGCCTCCGTGCTCACCGGCGCGCTCCTGCTCAACAAGGCGACGGAGATCATCCACGACGCCACGCGCAGGCTGGCCGCCCAGACCGATCACCCCGGGATCGCGCCCCAGCCGGTCTTCTCGTCCGTCGGGCGCGACGCGCTCCGCGCCCTGTGCGGCGCCTTCACGCCCATCTGGGTGGCGGCGGGGGCGACCGTGATCGAGCAGGGCGCCGCGCGCAGCGAGGCCTACTTCGTCGCGCGCGGGGAGCTCGAGGCGCGGCGCCGGCGCGTGGACGAGGAGATCCTCCTCGCCCGGCTCACGAACGGCGCCATGTTCGGCGAGATGGCGCTGCTCTCTCGGGCCCCACGCACCGGGAGCGTCGTCGCCACGCGGCCCTCCATCGTGCTCGAGGTGAAGCGCGACGCGATCGACGACATCGCGCAGCGCGAGCCCGAGGTCGGCCTGGAGCTCGCGGCCTACTGCCGGGACCGCATGGTGGAGAACCTCGTCCGGATGAGCGACGTGCTCCGCGTCGTGCCCGAGGCCGACAGGCCCGCGCTCGTGAAGCGGTTCCGCACGCGCACGTTCGAGAAGAACGAGCGGCTGCTCGTCCAGGATGAGCGCCCCCCCGGCCTGTTCCTCATCGCCTCCGGAGAGGTCGCCGTCGTCCGGCGCGACGCGGCGGACGACGCCCGCGTCGAGCCGCTCGTGCTCTCGACGCTCGGCCCCGGCGACGTCGCCGGCGAGATCGCGATGGTCCTCCGCCGCGCGGCGAACGCCGATGTGATCGCCGTCCACCCCACCGTGACGCTGTACCTTCCGGCCACCGAGTTCATGGGTCTGGTCGAGGATCACCCGGCCGTGCTGGCGCAACTCTACAAGCTCGCCGTCCAGCGCGACGACGAGACCACGAGCATCATGGCCGAGGAGGTCTCCGTGGCCGAGGACTTCGTGTTGATCTAGGGTACCGATCCGATCGAAAAAATTGACGAAACGAACCACGGATGTGCGGAGGTTTTGTTGTTGTCGCTTCTGTGTCTCTGTGGTTCAAACTCTCTCTCGCGCGGCGTTTCAACCTGTTCGGTGCTCTAGCGACGTCCCGCGAGCACGCGGCGGGTGCACCGATTGACGCTCCGCGCCACGCCCCGTAGACTTTCAGTCTATCCGTTGTTGTTGACCGGCACTGAACAACCACCAGCGTAGGGAAGGCCACGCTCGCATCACAGGTCCTGCGACAATGACGACGAACGCGTTCGCGCTGGAGGGACAGGTGCTGGTCGGCCGATATCGGCTGCTCCGCCCCCTCAGCTCGGGCAGCATGGGCACCGTCTGGCGCGCGGACGATCTCACGCTGGGCTCGCCGGTCGCGATCAAGATGCTCGGGCCTCTGTATGCGAAGGACGAGACGGTCCGCGCGCGCTTCTACCAGGAGGCGCAGGCGGCGGCGGCGCTCCGCAGCCCGAACGTCGTGCAGATCCTCGATCACGGCGTCGAGAACGACGTCCCCTTCATCGCGATGGAGCTCCTCGAGGGCGAGGACCTCGCGCACCGGCTCGAGCGTGTCGGCGCGCTCGAGCCGGCCGATACGGCGCGCATCTTCGCCGACGTCGCGCGCGCCGTGCGCAAGGCCCACGACGCCGGCATCGTCCACCGCGACCTCAAGCCCGACAACATCTTCCTCGCCCTCGACGACGACCGGGAGGTGGCCAAGGTCCTCGATTTCGGCGTCGCCAAGACGCGCATGTCCGGCAAAGAGGGCATCGGGACGCAGGCGGGCGTGCTGATCGGGACGCTGCCGTACATGAGCCCTGAGCAGGCGCAGGGCGCGACCGTCGATTACCGGTCGGACCTGTGGGCGCTCGGGGTGATCGCGTTCGAGTGCGTGTGCGGCCGGGCGGCGATCACGGCCGAGGCGCCTGGCGCGATGATCCTCGAGATATGCAGTGATCCGCTGCCTGTCCCCTCGAAGGTGGCCTCTGTGCCCGTGCCGCCGGCGTTCGACGAGTGGTTCATGCAGGCGTGCAGCCGTGACCCGAACGGGCGGTTCGCCTCGGCGACGGCGATGGTCGACGCGCTGCGCGACGCGCTCTTGCCGCCCAGCGACGCGCAGGAGGGCGGGCGCGCCTCGGTGAGCTCGATCCCCGGGGGCGCGGGCACCGCGTCGCCCTCCGTCCCGCCGATGTCCGCCGCGCCGCTCTCCGCCGCGCCGCTCTCCGGTCCGCCGATCTCGACCTCCCCGCTCTCCGTCTCGCCGGGTGGGAGCGTGGCCTCGCGGCCGGGCCTCTACGACGAGGCGGGGGCCGACTCGAGGCCTCGCCGCAGGATCCCGGTCCCGGCCGTCGCGCTCGGCCTCGCGGCTTCGGTCCTCTGCGGGGTGCTCTTCATCGGCTGGCGCGCGCTCGGCGACGACCCGATCCCGCACGCGCCGCCGTCCGGCGCGGCCTCGCCGCCGGGGACGCTCGAGACACCGCCTGTCGTCGTCCCGGCGAACAATCCGCCGGCGGAAGCGAATTCGCCCAGGGGGGCGCCGGAGCTCGCGCCTTCCCAGGACACGACGGCCGCGGCGACCTCGACGCCCGCGCCCCGCGCCGGCTCCGCGCTGGATGCCAGCGCTCCGGCCGCGGCCGCCTCCTCGGCCCGGGCGGCGCCCGCTCGCCCGGGCAAGGCCGCGTCCTCCTCGCCGCGGCCCAGGTCCGCGGCCCCGCCCGCGGCCTCCAGCGCGACGCGCCCCAGGTCCGACCGCCTCGGCTTCTGAGGAGACGAATGCGCGCGCGATCGAGCGTCTCGGGCACCGCCACCATCGCGTTCGCGCTCGCGCTCGCGCTCGTGGCCACCGCGCGGGCGGCCGACGTCGACCCCGCCACCATGAACGCCGCCCGGGCCCTCGCCGAGGAGGGCCTCGACCTCTTCGACAAGGGCCAGTATGCGGCGGCGCTCGACAAGTTCGGGCGCGCGGACCAGCTGATCCAGGCGCCGACGATCGACCTCTATGCCGCGCGGTGCCTCGAGCAGCTCGGGCGCCTCATCGAGGCCTCCGAGCGCTACCTGCAAGTGAGCCGCACCTCGCTCGATGCCTCGGCAAGCGACGTCTTCAAGGCCGCTGTCGCCGACGCAGGGAAAGCGTACGACGATCTCAAGCCACGAATCCCCAGGCTCGCTGTTGGGGTGCGCGGCGCCCCGGAGCGCGAGGTGCAGATCACCATCGACGGTAAGCCGATGCCGCCGGCGCTGGTGGGGGTCAGCCAGCCTGTCGATCCTGGCAAGCACGTCGTCGAGGCCGTGTGGACGGGGCGTGTCGTCCGGCGGGAGGTCGCGCTCCAGGAGCGGCAGGAGGCGGCGGTCGCGCTCGAGTTCCCCGTCGGTGTCCGCCCGCCCATCGTCCTCCCCCCGCCTGCCGGCCCGGCGCCGGGGACCACGCAGCGCGTGCTCGGCTGGACCGCCGTCGGCACGGGCGCCGCGGCGCTCGTGGCCGGTGGCGTCACGTTCGGCATCACGAGCGCGCTGCGCGGCGAGCTGATCGACCTCGGGTGCACCGAGGACGTCGTGTGCCCGGACACGCCGAAGACGCGCGAGAAGCTGGGCTCGTACAACGACATGCGCCTCGTCCCTGCGCCGGCGTTCATCGTGGGCGGGGCGCTCGCCGCGGGCGGCGTCGCGCTGCTCCTCACCGCACCGTCGGCGGCGGCGAAGCCCAAGGGCGCAGCGGTCCGTCCATGGATATCGCCGTGGGGTGCCGGGATCGCGGGGGTGTTTTGATGAAACGCAACGGCTTCATGATCCTTGGCGGCGCGGTCGGCCTGGCCGGCGCGCTGGGCGGGTGCTTCGACGAGGGCGTGCTCGTGCCGGGCGCCATCAGCGGCGGCGGCGCCGCGCAAGGGGGGATGGGCGGTGTGGGCGCCGCGGGAGGCGCGGGCGGCACGGGCGGCGCGGGCGGCGCGGGCGCCGCGGGAGGCACGGGCGGCGCGGGAGGCGCGGGCGGCAACGAGCCCTGCACGCCTTGTTATACAGGCCCCGAAGCGACCAAGGGGGTCGGCGAGTGCAAGGAAGGCTGCCTGCGCGGCGGCTCGTGCGACGGCGAGGTGGTCCCCACGGCCGAGGGCTGTACGACGAAGGAGAACGACGAGAGCTGCGACGGCGTGGCGGCGTGCATCGGAGCGCACGACTGGAGCGCCAAGCTCGGAGGGAACGGCGACCAGAGCGGGGTTGACGTCACGTTCGACAGGGAAGGACACATCCTTGTCGCGGGTGCCTTCAGCACCAGCCTGGATTCCGTCGGCAGCCAGGGAGCGTCCGTCGGCAGCCAGGGAGCGTACGACGGCTTCGTCGTCCAGCTCGGTCCCGGCGGCGCGAGGGGGTGGTCGAAGGCGTTCGGGGGGAACGGCTCGGATTTTTCCACTCGCGTGGCGCTCGACAAGAACGGCGGCGTGATCCTGGCCGGGACCTTCGAAAACACAATTAACTTCGACGGGGCGTCGCTCACGAGCGCAGGCAGCTCGGACGTGTTCGTGGCGAAGCTCGACGCGATTGGCGGCCTGGACTGGATCAAGACGATCGCCGGTCCGAGCGTCGATAGAGTTTACGGGCTCGCGGTGGATTCGAACGACAACATCGTCGTCGCTGGCAGTTTCACCGACTCGGCCGACGTGCTGGGCGGGCGGCGGGTGGGCGGGGACCACCTGACGAGCAAGGGTGGAGAGGACATCTTCGTCGTGAAGATGGACGCCCTCGGGAACCTCGCCTGGAGCACGAACTTCGGCGATACGACAGCTGAGGTCGCGAACGACGCTGCCGTCACGCCCGACGGAGGCGTGGTCCTGGTCGGCCGCATCGCAGGCAGGGTGTACTTCGGGACGACGCTCCTCACTGCGCAGGGCGACGACGCCTTCATTGCGAAGCTCGACGGGAGCGGGACGCCGCTCTGGGCCAAGATGTTCGGCGACACCATGAGCCAGGAATTCACGGCGGTCGCGGTGGACGCGAAGGGGGACATCGTCGTCGCAGGGAGCACCGGGGGAACGATCAATTTCGACGGAGCGCCGCGGAGATACGCCGGAGGAAACGACGCGGTCGTCGCCGCCTTCAACGCGGAGGGCAAGCACCTCTGGAACCGTCTGTACGGGGACGCCCGAGATCAGAAGGCGCTGGGGGTGGCGGTCGACCAGGCGGGCAATGTCATCGTTGTCGGAGAGTTCGAGAGCGCCATCGACTTCGGCGCCCCGAGCCCGAAGCTCCAGTCCCTCGGCGGCAACGACGCCTTCTTCGCGAAGCTCGCTCCGAACGGCGATACGGTCTGGGCCAAATCGTTCGGCGACGCGTCGGAGCAGCGCGCCCGGGCCGTCGCCGTGGATGAGCTGGGAGCCATCGCGCTGACGGGCAGCTTCAGCGGCAGGATCGATCTCGGGGGGGAGCCCCTGATGAACACCGGGGGCCCCGACGCCTTCGTCGCCAAACTGCAGCCCTGACGGCCGGCAGCCACCTCGCGACGAGGCGCTCGCGTCACCGGATCCCGCGGAGGCGCGGCAGTGGCCGGACTACGGCCGCAAGTGGCCGGAATCGTTGGCTCGATGGGGCGCTTCCGGTCGCTGCCCGGAGGCGGCCCTCCCTCCGCGCCGGCAGCACCGTGTTGCCGGCGCGTGGAGCAGGACCTCCGTTGGACCAGGGGACGCATCGAGGTCCGGTGAGCCGTCCATGCACCAGAACGAGTGATCCACCCGGATCTCGCGCGACTCGCCTCCGGAGCACCTCGTGAGTCCTCGTTTTGCGGTGAGAGTCCACGTTTCGCGGCGTGAGCCATCGCTTTGCGGTGGGAGTCCTCGCTTTGCACCGCTGTTTGCTTCACGGACGATGCACACGGTGCCAGCGCAAGGCGAGCTCACCTGGCACCACACTTGCCAGGAGGCCCCCCCACTTGCTTAGAGGAGGAATGGCTCACGCAGGAGGAGGTCGCGCGCGATGAGGAACACGCAACAAAGCCCGGGAGGGCTCTACCAGGCCCCTGCCACGTACACCCAGGGGACGAGAGGGCCCGCCAGCATCGCGCCGGTGGCGGCCAGCGTGCCGCCCATGTCGGGCTCGGGGGACCTCGAGCGCGAGCTCGAGGCGATCGCCCAGGGCGTGCGGCAGAAGCGGCGGGGTCGGTTCGCGTTCTGGATGGGTCTGGTCGTGGCGGCCGTGGCCGCGGTCGCGGTGACCACCTTCGCCGGCAAGGTGAAGGAAGCCGAGGCGGGTCAGGCCGAGGCGGTGGCCGCCCGGGTCGCCGAGCAGGACAGGATCGCGCAGCTCAACCTCCAGCTCGACGAGCGCAACCGGAAGATCACCGAGCTTACCCTCGCGCTCGATGCCGCCAAGAGCGACGCCGAGAAGGCGCAGAAAGCGTTCGCCGATTACAAGGCGACGGCGGCGACCAAGGCGCTGGCCGAGGGTGATGACGTGGCCGACGCGAAGACGCCGACCGTCAAGGGAGCGGCAACCCTCCGCGGCCGAGCGGCGACGTCCGGCAAGGCGGCCCGGGGCGCCAGCGCGGCGGTGCGGGGCGCCAGCGCGGCGGCGCCGGCCAAGAAGGGCGGAAAGTGCGTGTGCAAGGCGGGCGACCCGCTCTGCGGCTGCCTGTGAGCGCCCGCTCACGCCTCATCCCTCCTTGATTCTCCCTGTCTTCTCCAGACACAGCCGACAGAACGAAGACACCGGCGAGCGCGGCGTGGACCGCGCGGCGGCGCTGGGCGAACGGCGGGCCGCCGAGGCGCGCTGCGCTGAGGAGCGCGGCGCAGCGCCTCGGCCGGGGCTCACGGCACGTTCGCCGCACCAGGGGTGATCGTCGCGGAGAGCGCCCAGTCGGCGGCGGCCTGGTTCGTGTCCCTCCCGTCGGGCAGGCGGCAGAGCGAGCCAGCCGCCGTGCCGCCGTCCGCCACGGTGGCCGGCAACGCGTCGCCTTCGACGAGGCTCACGCTGGCGCTCCCGATCGTGACGGCGGTGATGCTCCCCTCGTAGGAGAGCGCGTCGATCACGGCCCCTGTCATGGTGTTCATCAGCGCGATCCCGTCGGAAGCCCCGTTCTGCATCCGGTCGGTCTGCGCGCCCGGGAACGCGATCGTCACCGCACCTTTCGCCACGACGCCAGGCATGGTGTCGGTGCCGACCACCGCCGTGCTGCCGACGACGAGGTACTGGCCAGCCGCGAGCGTGCCGGCGGAGCTCAGATCGAGCGTCCTGTAGGCGGAGGGCGCGCCGCTGGATCCATCGACCAGCACGAGCGCATGGCCCGTGAGATCCACGGGCGCGCCGGTACCATTGTAGATCTCGATGAACTCGGCCCCATCGCCGCCCGGCTGATCATAATCCACCTCGTTGATCACGAGCCCTGCCGTCGCGGCCTCCGCCCCGAGGGTCGTCACGAGGTCCTCGACGCCGCGTGGCTCGATCTTCGAGTCGTCGTTCCGGTGGGTGAGGATGCCGCGGATGCTCGCGAAATGCTGGCCTTCCGCCGGGAAGGGGCTCGACCGGTAGAGGAGGTCGTCCACGCACAGATCGCCTGTGACGACGAACTCATGAACTATCGTATCGAGCCCGATCACCGTGACGTCCTCCACCTCGACGAGGACCCCCTCGAGCGCGGCAGCGCGCGCGCCGCCCGTCGCGATGTCGGCCGGCGCGACGAGCTCCGGGGGCGGCGCCGCCTCGCCGAGCGACGCGATCACCTCGACCACGGCGGACCCGAGCTGGATCTGCCCGAAGTAACTCGCGATCACCGCGCTCGGGATCCGCACGCGATCGCCGACCAGCACGGTGTTCTGCGGGCTGTACACGTAGACGCCGGAGTACGCCGGCCCCGCGTACCCCGGGTCGCCTGGCTTCGCCTGGACGAAGAAGCCGCTCGCGTGCTTCCCGGTCACGAGCACGTCCTCCAGGGCCACCGTCTCGCCCTCCGCGCGCGTGCCGTCCTTGATATCGTAGATCGCCACCGTGCAGCCCAGGGCCCCTGCGTTCGCCTGGTCCGGGCACAGATCGCACGGGTCGCCCTTGCCGTCGCCGTCCGCGTCGGCCTGATCGGGGTTCTGGAGGCTCGGGCAGTCGTCCGCGCCGTTCTCGATGCCGTCGTTGTCGGCGTCGTTCGGGTCCGGCGGCGAGCAGAGCGAGCTGCCCGCGTCGAGCGGGCACGCGTCGCAGGCGTCGCCGTCGCCGTCGCCGTCGAAGTCGGCCTGGACCCCGTTGTCGAGCGGCCGGATCGGGTTGAAGACGCTCGGGCAATCGTCCGCGCCGTTCTCGATGCCGTCGCCGTCGAGATCCGCGTCCGTCGGCTGCCCGGTGTAGACGGTCGAGCCGTTCACCGAGGCGTTCCGGGGCGCGCTCTCCGCGCGCGACGGGGTGCAGAGCGGCTCGCGCTCGGGCTCGCCGCAGAAGAAGGCCGGATAGATCTCGCCCGCCTGCCGCTCGAGGTCCTCCAGCGTCATCCCGATCTCGTCCTGCAGACAGACCTGCTTCGACGCGCCGCACACCTCGACCGCGTCGCACGCGTTCGGGCCCCGGACCGCGGACACCACGGCCGCGTCGCCGTACAGGACCTTTCCGCCGCGCATCACGAGGACGACGTCCTCGGGATCGGCGGCGACGACAGCGCGGTGGCTCTCGCGCTCTCTGCCGTCGAAGATCGCGATGTCGGCGACCTTCCCCGTGGACAGCGCGCCGATCACGTCGTCCGTCGCGGTGACAGCGGCGGCGCTCCCGGTGACCATCCTCCACAGCTCCTCGTCGGTGAAGAAGCCATCGTAGTACGTCTCGTTGAGCGCCGCCGCGCACCGGAGCTCCCGCAGGAGGTTCATCGACCCGGTCGCGATCCAGTCGGTGCCGAGCGCGATCTGCACCCCGAGGCGGGCGGCGGCGGTGACCACGGCGGTGTCGCCGTAGAGCGTGATGTTGGAGCGGGGAGACCAGATGAGCGCCGTGCCCTCCGCCGCCATCGCCGCGTAGTCGGGCGCGGTCAGGCCGATCCCGTGGATGAACGCGCTCTGCGGCTCGAGCACGTCGTTCGGCTTTGTCTTCAGGCAGACGAACTCGTTGCGCGCCGACGCCTCGATCCCCTCGGCGACATGCGGGCAATAGGCGTCCTCCCCCTCGACGTCCTCCCCCGCCACCATGTCGGCCGAGTAGCCGCAGCCGCTCACGATCTCGCGGCCGCCCGTGTCGTCGAGCGGGAACGTATCGAAATGGACCGCCTTCTGGCCCAGGCCCTCCTGGTCGGCCCGGTCCAGGTTCCTGAGGAGCCCTGGCGCGCTCCCCGAGCCGACGATCGAGGTCGCGCCGCCCATCAGGAAGCGGAGCTCGCCCCAGCGGATCTGCGCCTGGCTCGCCATGCCGGGCGTGTCGATCCTCGTGTGCTTGTTGTTGCCGGTGCGCCAGTCGTGGCGGTGCTCATAGCGCTCCTCGGTCGGGGTATACGGGCTGTTCTGCGTGTACGTGATGTGATCGTGCGTGTTGATGAGCGCCGGGGAGACGACGCCGGTGGGGCACGTGATCTCCGTCGCGCCCGCCGCCTCGCAATCGCAGCCGACGCACGCGATCGCGCCCCGCTCGTCCACGAGCACCCGCCCGCCCCGGTACACCCTGCCCGGGGCCAGCACGACGCCCCGGATCAGCGTCGCGCCCGCGCCGGCGACCACCTCGCACGTCCCCTGCGGGAGCGGCGAAAGCTCCTCGCAGACGGTCTCCTCGGCCGGCGTCTTCGTGCAATCGATCTCGCAGCCGTCGCCCGTCGCGACGTTCCCGTCGTCGCACTGCTCCCCCGGATCGAGGGCGCCGTCGCCGCAGCGCGGGGGCACCTCGATCTCGCACGCCGCCGAGCAGCCGTCCCCGGCCGCCGTGTCGCCGTCGTCACACGCCTCGCCCGGGTCGAGCGCGCCGTCGCCGCAGCGGGGCGCCGCTGGCTCCTCGCGCTGGCACGTCGGCGAGCAGCCGTCGCCCTCCGTGGCAGAGCCGTCGTCGCACGCCTCGCCCTCGTCGACCACGCCGTCGCCGCAGACGCCGAAGCGAACGCCCGCGGCGTCGCGCCCGCAGCCATTGAAGAGCAAAAGGACCACGTGCACGGCCATCCGCCGCGCGAAGCGCGCCGAGCTGTGAGGCATGCCTCATCTGTCGGCGACGAGAGCGCCCGAGTTGCCTTCAAATGACGCGGCGGCAGCGCACCATCGCGATCGCGCCGATCGCGAACAATGCGAGCCAACCCACATCGGGCCGCGTTCCGCCTCCGCTGGTCGCGCCCGCTGCATAACTGCAGGAGCTCGCGCGCCGCTTTCCGTCGATCGGTCGCCCCATCTGCCCGCTGCTTCCGGGCGGCGAGCCGGCTGCAACGCCGCCGCCGCTCGATCCGCTCCCCCCGCCGCCGCTCCCCGTCCCCCCGCCTTGCTCCGTCGGCTCGCACTTGTCGGCCGACTTGCTGAACGCGGCGAGCGCGAGCTTTTCCACGCCGACATCGTCGACGAGGCCGAAGGGCTGCTCATCGAGCGACGCATCCTGGAAGCTGGCCCAGACCACGCCGGCGACATCGTCGCGCTTCGCGAGGAGATCGAACGATGTGGTCAGGTTCGCCGCCTGGAGCTCCTCGCCGACGAGCGCGCTCGACCACGCGATCCCGGTCACGGCGAAGGGGCTCTCGTCTCCCTCCTCGTCGGCGAGGTCGCGCAGCTCGTCGAGGTAATCGCCGAGCGCCACCGGATCGACCTCGGTGCCCTGATGGAAGAACAGCTGTTGACCGAGGCGAGACCACGGCGTCCGCCGCCCGAAGCGCGCCTCGAGATCGTCCCACACCGGCTGCGCGTAGAGCTCGCGCAGGTAATCGACCCCCGAGAACGGCGCGGCCGGGTCGTCCGAGGCGAGCAGGCCGCCCGTGGTCAGCGACAGCTCGTCGACGTTGAAGAGCGCCTCGTTGCGGATGCGGATCTCGGCGAGGATCCGCGCGAGCACCCGGGGCAGGATGAAGGTGCAGCCCGCGTGCTGCGGGTCGAGCGTGGGGTCGGGGAGCTCGGAGCAGTTCGGCTGACTCCAGATCTCCCACTGGACGACGTCCCCGGCGTACCTCGTCATGAGCGCCTCTGCCGTCTCGGCGAACGCCTCCACATAGGGGTTGTTGCCGTCCCGGTCCCGATCGTCGTTCCAGACGTCCTGTTCTTCTCCGAGCGTGCGGTGAGAGAGGAGCCCGACCGGCTCGAGGCCCGCGGCGCGCGCCGCGTCGATGATGGCGTCGTACTCCTCGAGCTTGTCGTCGTCCCACGCCTCGGCGCCGTCGAGCAGGAACTCGACGCGCACGGCGCCGGCGCCCGCCCGCGCGAGCCGTTTCGCGTGATCGCCGTCGAGGGTCACCTCCCCTTCGTCGACGGGCGCCCCGGGATCGATGCCATAGAAGCCGCACGGCACGCCGCGGGCACCGAGCGCCGGGGGCGCGACGAAAAGCGCGGAGGAGGCGGCAAGAGCGACAATGGTTGCACGCATGTCGCAAGGATAGCTGGGATGACCGCCTCGACCAAGAAACGACCCCGACATGAACCATCCATGGTAGGGAGAGGCTTCACATGGCTTTCCTGGAACCGGAAGAAGCAGAGCACGGGCAACTCGGGGTCGCCCCTCCGAGCGGCGAGGCCGACGGCGACATGGAAGCGGCGGGCGACGGGGTCGTCGAAGGCGCGCCCCCGGCCCGGAGCTGGCGCGACTGGCTGCGAGGAGCGCCGCTCTCCGAGCGCCTGCACCTCGCGTTCGGCCTCGTGTTGCCGGCGTTCCTCCTCGTCGTGAACATGGTGCGTGTGCGCTCGTTCACGATCGACGACGCGTACATCTCCTACCGCTACGCGCGCAACTTCGCCCGAGGCCTCGGGCTCGTCTACAACGCCGGCGAGCGCATCGAGGGGTACACGAACTTCCTCTGGACCGTGCTGCTCGCGGGCGGAATCAAGCTCGGCCTCGACCCGGACATCGTCGCCAAGGTGCTCGGCGGGCTCGCCGCCTGCGGCTCGCTCGGCGCGCTCTACCTCCTCTCGGCCCGGCTTCGCCCGCACGGCGCGGTCCCTTGCATCGCCACGTGGCTGTTCGCGAGCTCCATCGTGCAGAGCGGATATGCCGTCTTCGGCCTGGAGACGCCGCTGTTCGTCCTGCTCGTCCTCGCGGGCACCGAGATGATGTTCCGCGAGCGCGATCGGGGGACCGGCTTCCCGTATTCGGGCCTCGTCTTCGGGCTCGCCGGCCTGACGCGCCCGGAAGCGCCGATGTTCATCGGCATACCGATGCTCTTCCTCGGCCTGCGCTTCTTCGGGCGGCAGAACCTCCTCCGCGGCGTCGTCTTCGCCGCGCCCATCGCGTGCCACATGCTCTGGCGGCACAGCTACTACGGCACGTGGCTGCCGAACACGCTGAGCGCCAAGACCGGCAGCCTCGCCGAGCAGCTGGCCGGGGGGCAGCGCTACCTCGCGGAGTACGCGGAGCACACGTGGCCGGCGCTCCTGCTCGGGCTCTTCGGCCTCTGCGTGGCGATCGTCGCGCGCCACCGCGACGCGCTCTGCGTCGGGGCCCTCGCGCTCGCGGTGGGCGGCTACGTGCTCCTCGTGGGAGGGGACTGGATGCCGTACTACCGCTTCATGAGCCCGTTCGAGCCGTTCTGCTTCCTGCTCGCGGGCCTCGGGGCGCGCGCGCTTCTCGAGCCGCTGCTCGCCGAGCTCTCGGCCCGCGCCGCGGACGCGCCCGAGGGCAAGGCGATCGCCCTCGCCGCGGGGGCCGGCGTGCTCGCGCTCGGCTGCCTCGTCGCGCTGGGCGTCTTCCGGGCGCAGCGGATCGAGCGCGCCCAGCACCGGATCCTCGACGACGAGAAGCGGTTCTGGGACAGCGCCGCGGGCGGCGTGGCCAGCTGGTTCCAGGAGCACGGCAAGCCCGGCGAGGTCGCCGTGGGCGACATCGGGTACATCGGCTATGTGACCGACTATCCGGTGCTCGATCTCCTCGGCCTCGTCGATCCCGTGATCTCCAAGCTCCCGGGCGGCTACACGCGCAAGACGGGCCCCGGCTACGTGCAGCACGTCTTCGACAAGATGCCGCGTTACTTCGTGTTCGTCGGCGGCGCCGACACGTGCGACAAGCTCCCGTTCCCGGCCCAGGAGAAGCTCCGCAAGGACCGGCGTTTCCGGGGAGTTTACGAGGTGGCCGGGATGGTGCGCCACAGCAAGAACGGCTACTGGTGCGTCTTCGAGCGGTCGAACGACGCCGCTCCGGCCCCGGCGCCCTGAGCTTCGGGGCGAGGCTCGCCACAGCCGCGCCTCGCCGCGGGCGCGCGCGACCCCACCGCAGCTCCGCGAGGTTTGCTAGCATCGCCGCCCCATGCCCTGGCTCTGGTACGTAGGTCCCCTTGCGTTGCTCGTCGTCTGGTTCCTGACCGGCTTGCGCGGTCGGCACGAGGCGCGGCGCGACCGCGAGCTCGCGCGCTGGCGCGCGCTGATGACCCCGGAGGCGCCCCCGGCCCGTCCCGGCGCGAAGCCCGGCGGCCGGAAGGCCGACGCCGGCGCCGACGGCCCTCGTCCGGTGCGCTCGTTGCCATCCAGCCTCGAGCGCACGCTGCAGGAGACGGGCGGCGGCGCGGTGCTCGCCCGCTACGAGCTCGTCCCGAAGCTCGCCTACGTCGCGGTCGTGGGGCCGGACGCGAAGAACGGCAGCGAGTACCAGGTGGTCCTCACAAAGCTGGCCAAGGCTGCTCCCCGGCTCACCGTGTGCCCGCTGCCCATCGTCGATGGCACGCGTGCCCCCAACACCGGCGTCCAGTTCAAGAAGGACCCGGAGTTCATGGAGCAGTTCCTTGTCGAGGGGCCTGAAGCGAAGGCCATCGGCAGGTGGCTCTCGAAGCCCATCCGCGACGCCCTGCTCGACTTCCCCGATGCGTGGCTGTTCGTGCAGGATCGCGCCATGGCGCTCGCCGTGTACGGCCCCGTCGACGCCGACCGCATGGAGGAGCTCGTGATCGCCGCCGACGCGATCTTCGCCGAGCACGGCAACGAAGGCGCTCCCTCCCTGCTCTTCGACGGCAGCGGCGACGCTGACGACGACGACGGCGAGGAGGACGACGAAGACGACGAGGACGAAGAGGACGACGACGAGGACGAGGAGGCCGCGGGCGCCGAGGGCGCCGTTCGCTGAGCACGGCCGAGCCGAGCCATGGTAGTCCTCGCAGGTGGGCCTGATTGAACGCGAGATCGCTGCTCTCCTCCGCTCTCTTGTTCTCGCTCTGGCTCACGGCGCCACCTGCCGCTCCGGCCGAGAAGAACAGCTGGGCTAAATCCCAGGGATCGCGTGCGGAGCTCGAGCTCGACGTCCTGAGCAAGTCGGCCTCCTGGGCCATGGACGATGTCACGTCCGAGGTGAGCACGTTCGGGCTGACCTTCGATCTCCGAGGTCAGCTCGAGCGGTTCGGCCGGCTCCACCTCGACGTGGATCTCCCGCTCGCCTACGGCGACGTCTCCGCGACGTTCCGGTCCACCCGGCTCGGCGTCGACGAGAGCAGCAGCGCCGGCAGCCTTCTCTTCGGCAATCCGACGGTCGGCGCCCACTATGCGCGCGCCCTCTCGCGCAAGCTCACCGTCTTCGGCGGCGGCGCGCTCTCGATCCCCGTCCTCAGCGCCCCCGACGCCGACGCCCGCGCCACGCTGCAGGCGACCGCCCCCGCGCGCGCCTCCTTCGACCTGCACCGGCTCACCGCCGGGCACCTGCCCCTGAGGATCCTCGGCGGCGTCGAGGCGGAGCTCGCCGCCCGGCTCGTCTACCGCGCGGACACCGCGGTGATGTTCGCCCTCCCGACCAGCAGGGCCGGCGTCGAGCTCGTGGTCGAGCAGGGCGACGAGCTCGAGCTGCGCGGCCGAGGCCCCTACGGCGGCGGGCTCCGCCTCCAGGCCGCGCTGACGCCGACCCGCGACGACAGGATGCAGCTCGCGATGGAGCCGTTCTTCACCTACACGCTGAAGCAGCCCGGCTTCTACGCCCGGGCGGGCCTGCTCGTGGCGATCGACGCGCCGCTCGGGTTCGGCCTCGCCGAGGACAAGGTCGCCACGCTGCGGCTCGCGGCCGGCCGCAGCTTCTGACCGCGTCGGGCCGCAGCTTCTGACCGCGTCGCCCGCCTTCGCCCGCCGCCGCGCCGCCCGCGCCGAGCCAGACGCCCGCCGTCCGTCAGGGGATCTCCCGCGCCCCCTGCCGCTCGCCGTCGTAGGCTTCCTGGAGCGGGAGCGAGCGAAAGGCGGGGCGGTCACCATGGGCGAGCAGCACGTCTCCGAGCAGGCGAGCGAGGAGCAGCACCACGCGTTCATGCGGGCGCTGCTCGACGACGTGGAGGCGCTCGAGCGCCTCCTCCGGGAGGATCGCATCGAGTCCGGCGTGCGCCGCATCGGCGCCGAGCAGGAGATGTTCCTCGTCGATCGCGCGCTCCGGCCCGCCCCGCTCGCGCTGGAGGTCCTCGAGCGGGCCGCCGACGCTCGGCTCACGACAGAGCTCGCTCGCTTCAACCTGGAGGCGAACCTCACCCCCCTCCCGTTCGGCGGCGACTGCCTGCGGCGGCTCGAGGCCGAGCTCTCGGAGGTCATCGGGCGGGCTGCCGAGGCCGCGCGCTCCGCCGGCGCCGACGTCCTGCTCACGGGCATCCTCCCCACCCTGCGCGCCGGCGACCTCCGCCTCGAGAACCTCACGCCGGCGCCTCGCTACCACGAGCTCAACCGCGCGCTCTTGCGGCTGCGCCAGGGCGACTTCCGCGTCTCGATCCACGGGCTCGACGAGCTCGAGATGACCCACGACAACATCCTGCTCGAGTCGTGCAACACGAGCTTCCAGGTCCACCTCCAGGTCGGGGCGCGGGAGTTCACGTCGCTCTACAACCTCGCGCAGGCGGTGACCGCGCCCGTCCTCGCCGCGGCGGTCAACTCGCCGCTGCTCCTCGGGCAGCGGCTCTGGCACGAGACGCGGATCGCCCTCTTCGAGACGTCGGTCGACACCCGCCCGAGCGCGCTCGAGGGCCGGCAGCACAGGCCCCGCGTCCACTTCGGCGACGGCTGGGTGCAGGGGGACGTGCTCGATCTCTTCCGCGAGGACATCGCGCGGTTCCGCGTGGTCATGACCGCCGAGACCGGCGAGCCCCCCGCGGCCGTGCTCGCGCGCGGGGAGGTGCCGGACCTCAAGGCCCTGCGGGTCCACAACGGCACCGTCTACCGCTGGAACCGCCCCTGTTACGGGGCTCTGGCCGGGGTCGCGCACCTGCGCATCGAGAGCCGCGCGCTGCCCTCGGGGCCCACGGTCCTCGACGAGGTCGCGAACGCCGCCTTCTTCTTCGGCCTCATGTCCGGCCTCGCGGCCGAGCACCCGCGCATCGACCTCGAGATGCCGTTCGAGGACGCCAAGGCGAACTTCTTCGCGGCGGCCCGCCACGGCCTGAAGGCGCAGCTCACGTGGATCGGCGGCCGGAGCCTCCCTGCCCCGGAGCTCATCCTCTCGCACCTCCTCCCCGCCGCCCGGGCGGGCCTCTCGGCCGCGGGCATCGACGCCGCCGACGTCGACCGGTACCTCGGCGTCGTCGAGGAGCGGGTCCGACGCGGCCAGACGGGCGCGCAGTGGGCGCTCGGCTCGCTCGCGTCCATGGCCGGGCGGGGCACCACGGAGCTGCGGAACCGCGCCCTCTGCGCCGCGATGCTGGCCCGCCAGCAGGAGGAGGCCCGGGGCGGCGGGGCCGGGCGCCCGGTGCACGCGTGGGAGCCCGCCGCGCTCGAAGACGACCAGGACCTCGTGCGCGACAGCTACCGGACCGTGGGCCAGTTCATGTCGACCGATCTGTTCACGGTGCGGCCCACCGACATCGTCGACTTCGCCGCGAGCGTCATGGACTGGCGGCACGTGCGCCACGTCCCGGTCGAGGACGAGCAGGGCCGGCTCGTCGGCGTCGTCTCCCACCGCGCGCTGCTCCGGCTCGTCGCCCGCGGCGCCGCGGCCGCGCCGAGCGGATCCGCGCCGCCCACCGTCGCGTCCATCATGCGGCCCGACCCCGTGACCGTCGCGCCGGACACGCCGACGCTGGAGGCGATGCGGATCATGCGCGAGCACCGCGTCGGCTGCCTGCCCGTCGTCGCGGGCGAGCGGCTGGTGGGCATCGTGACGGAGCGCGATCTCCTCGACGTCTCGGCGGCGCTGCTCGAGGCCTTCCTGCGCGAGGCGTGAGCAGGCGCGGCCGCCAGCGAGGCGCGCGTCGGAGCGGCAGAGAGAGAATGAAACGCAAAGGCGCAAAGGCGCAAAGGCGCAAGAAGAAGCGAGAAAAAAATCCCTTCTCGACGTCTTTTTGCGCCTTTGCGCCTTTGCGTCTTTGCGTTTTTTATTCTTCTAGAAACCCTGCGCGGAGCAGCGCTCCCGCGCGGATCTCACAGATCGCTGATCTCGACGCACGTCATCGCGTCGCCCTTGGCCTGGCAGTCGAACACGGTGCCGTACGTCTTGAAGAAACCCTGCTTCGTCCGCGTGACGTGGTACCGCGTCCCATCGATCTGCCGGATGCTCGTGTAGCTCCCCTGACAGCCGATCGCGCCGAGGCTCGCGAGCAAGAGCCCGAAAATCAAAGAACGCTTCATTCGCTCGCCTCCGTCGTTACCTCGACCTCGGTGCACTCCGCCTTGCCCGGCGCGTCAGGGCACATCCACATCGCAGGCTGGTTGTTCTTGTGACCGGCCACATACACATAACCCGGCGCCGCCGGCGCCGAGTCGCTCGCAAACGTCGCACAGCCCGCGAGCGCCGAAGCACCGCAGAGCAACGCACTGCATAGAATGAGTTTCCGCATGGCCAACCACGCTATCGGCAAGCTCAACCGTGGGCCAAATTAGCGCTCAGGCTGTCCCAACAGCTCTTCCTCCCACGTCGCTTTCTCGTGGAGCGCCTCGCCGCCTGCGACACGCTCGCCGCCCACGGTTGACACGCCGCGTTAGCGCACCTAAGGGAATTGCCCCAACCGGTGTGCGTTGGCACGCCGGGATCCGGGGGGCTGCGCGGGGCGCGCGGGGCGGGCTCGCGATGGGCTCTCCGGCAGCAGAGGAGTCGACATGGCTTCAGGCAAGAATGGGAAGGGCGGCAAGGACCGGGTGGCGGTCGTTGCCGGGCTGCGCACGCCGTTCACCAAGGCAGGGACGGCGCTCAAGGCGCTGCGCACCGTCGATCTCGCCGCCACGGTGGTCAAGGAGCTCCTCCAGAGGAGCGAGGTGACCCCGCGCGACATCACGCTGGTCGTCTACGGCCAAGTGGTGCCGACGCTCGACTGGCTCAACATCGCGCGCGAGGTCGTGCTGCGCACCGGCCTGCCCAAGGATACCGACGCCTACAGCGTCTCGCGCGCGTGCGCGACGTCGCTCCAGGCCATGACGAGCGCCGCCGAGGCGATGCTCGCCGGCCAGCACCACGTCGCCCTCGTCGGCGGCGCCGACAGCATGAGCGACGTGCCGCTCGGCGTCTCCCGGAAGCTCGCCTCCGCGCTGACCGACTTCCAGAAGGCCAGGTCGCTCGGCGCCCGGCTGGAGATCCTCTCCCGCCTCTCGCTGAAGGACCTCGTGCCCCCGATCCCGGGCTTCTCGCGCGAGCCGACCACGGGCGAGCAGATGGGCGAGGCCGCCGAGAAGATGGCGAAGCAGAACGGCATCTCGCGCGCCGAGCAGGACGCGATCGCCCACCGCTCGCACACGAACGCCGCGCGCGCCTGGCGCGACGGCACGTACGCCGCCGAGGTCATGCACGTGATCCCCCCGCCCTACGACAAGCCGGTCGAGCGCGACAACGTGGTCCGCGACGACTCGACCCTCGAGGCCTACGCGAAGCTGTCGCCGGCCTTCGATCGGCGGCACGGCACGATCACCGCGGGCAACGCGTCGCCGCTCACGGACGGGGCGAGCGCCCTGCTCCTGATGCGCGAGGGCAAGGCCAAGGCGCTCGGCTACCAGCCGCTCGGGTACGTCAAGTCGTGGTCCTACGCGGCGGTCGACCCGGGCTGGCAGCTCCTGATGGCCCCGGTGCTCGCCGTGCCGCGGGCGCTCGAGCGCGCCGGCCTCTCGCTCGCCGACATGGACCTCGTCGACATGCACGAGGCCTTCGCCGCCCAGGTCGCGTCCAACCTGAAGGCGCTCGCGTCGCCGTCGTTCGCCGCGGAGAAGCTCGGCCGGTCCGCCCCCGTCGGCGAGATCGATCCGGAGAAGCTCAACGTCAACGGCGGCTCGATCGCGCTCGGCCACCCCTTCGCGGCGACGGGAGGGCGCATGGTGCTCTCCACGCTCCGCGAGCTCAAGAAGCGCGGCGGGCATCACGCGCTCCTCACCGTCTGCGCGGCGGGCGGCCTCGGCGCCGCCGTCGTCCTGGAGGCCGCATGACCACGACATCCGCCGCCGCCACGCCGGCCCCCGCGGCCGCGAGCCCGCTCTCCCTCGAGGTGCGCCCCGACGGCGTCGCCGTCGTCACCTACGATGTCCCGGGAGAGGCGGTGAACACGCTGAAGCCCACGTTCACCGGCGATCTCGAGCGGATCGCGGGCCAGATCGCGAGCAACCCGCTCATCAAGGCGGCGATCCTCGTGTCCGGCAAGGCCGACACCTGGATCGCGGGCGCCGACATCGAGATGCTGAAGAGCGTCGCCACGGCGGCCCAGGCCGAGGCGATGTGCCGGGCCGGCCACGAGGCGATCCTGCGGATCGTGCGCTCGCCGAAGCCGATCGTCGCCGCGATCCACGGCGCCGCGCTCGGCGGCGGCTTCGAGGTGGCGCTCGCCTGCCACGCCCGGGTGCTGAGCGACGACCGGAAGACGGTGCTCGGCCTGCCCGAGGTGCAGCTCGGCCTGCTCCCCGGCATCAACGGGCTCCAGCGGCTCGCGGAGCGCGCCGGCCTCCAGGCGGCGCTCGACCACGGCCTCACCGGCAAGAACATGCGCCCCTCGAAGGCGCGGCAGCTCGGCGTCGCCGACGACGTGGTCCCCGTGGCCATCCTGAGGGAGACGGCCGCGGCGCTCGCGCTCAAGCTCGCGCGTGTCGAAGCCGGCCCGCCGTTCCGGCCCAAGCGCGGGAGCGCGCCGAAGCTCGACTCCGCCGCACTCACCCGCGCGGCCCTCGAGCGGAACCCGATCGGCCGTGCCCTGCTCTTCCAGCAGGCGGCGCGGCAGGCGCGCAAGAAGACCGGCGGGCACTACCCGGCGCCCGAGCGGATCATCGACGTGCTGAGGACCTACGCAGAGAAGGGCTTCGAGGCGTCGAAGGAGGTCGAGGCGCGCGCGTTCGGCGAGCTCGTCGCGTCGAGCACGGCGCACCGACTGATGGAGCTCTTCTTCGCGACGAACGCGTTGAAGAAGGACACCGGCGTGGACGACCCCGCCGTGCAGCCGAGGAAGGTCGAGAAGATCGCGATGATCGGCGCCGGCCTGATGGGGGCCGGCATCGCCTATGTCAGCCTGAACGCCGGCATCCCCGTGCGGCTCCGGGACCGCGACGACGCGTCGATCGGCCGCGGGCTCAAGTACGTGGCCGACATCCTCGGCGAGCGGGTGAAGAAGAAGCAGCTCACGCCGCTCGAGCGCGACGAGAAGCTCGCGCTGCTCACCGCGACGACGGACGGCTCAGGCCTCCGGAGCGCCGATCTCGTGATCGAGGCGGTCTTCGAGGATCTCGCGGTGAAGCACGCGGTCCTGCGGGACGTCGAGGAGCACGGCAAGGACGGGGTGATCTTCGCGTCGAACACGTCCTCGATCCCGATCTCCCGCATCGCGGCCGCGTCGAAGCGCCCGCAGAACGTGGTCGGGATGCACTACTTCAGCCCGGTGCACAAGATGCCGTTGCTCGAGGTCATCCGGACCGAGGCGACGTCTCCCGAGGTGGTCGCGACGGCGGTGGCGGTCGGCAAGCGGCAGGGCAAGACGGTCATCGTCGTGAACGATGGAGTCGGCTTCTACACGAGCCGGATCCTCGGACCGTACATGAACGAGGCGAGCTGGCTGCTCGCCGAGGGGGTCGCGATCGAGCAGGTCGACGGGGCGCTCGTCGCGTGGGGCTGGCCGGTCGGCCCGCTCGCGCTGCTCGACGAGGTGGGCATCGACGTGGCGGCGCACGTCGGCCCGATCATGCTCGAGGCGTTCGGCGACCGCCTCGCGCCGCCTCCCACGATGGCCAGGCTGGTCTCCGACGACCGCAGGGGCCGCAAGAACGAGCGCGGGATGTACCTGTACGGCGCGGCGGCGAAGAAGAAGGGCAAGGGCAAGCACGCCGACGAGAGCGTCTATGGCGTGCTCGGGTTGCCGGTGCCGAGGGTGAAGGACAGCCCGCCGGTGCCGGTCGAGGAGATCCAGCTGCGCTGCTCGCTCCAGCTCGTGAACGAGGCGCTGCACTGTCTCGGCGAGGGGATCCTCCGGAGCCCGCGCGACGGCGACGTCGGCGCGATCTTCGGCCTGGGCTTCCCGCCGTTCCGCGGCGGGCCGTTCCGTTACGTCGACAGCCTCGGCGCCGCGGAGGTGCTCCGCCGCATCGAGATCTACGAGCGCCGCTTCGGCAAGCGCTGGACGCCCGCCCCGGCACTCGTTGAGGCGGCGAGGACCGGGAAGCCCTTCTACGGCTGAAGAGAGAGAGAAGAAAAAACGCAAAGACGCAAAGACGCAAAGACGCGAGGAGAAGAAGGAACAACTCTTTCTCTCCCCTTGCGTCTTTGCGCCTTTGCGCCTTTGCGTTTTAAATTCTTCATCCACCCACCACGCTCGCCGTTTCGATCCAGCTCCCTGGCCCTGTCCGACACCGCCCCCGGGCCCTGATGGCCCGCGCCTTGCTCTCCTCTCGGCGAGGGACCGGGCGCGGGAGGGGACCAGTCATGCGGAAGTGCATTCGCGACGCGGTGGTCGTTATCACCGGGGCGTCTTCGGGCATCGGCAGGGCGGCGGCGCTCGCGTTCGCGCGGCGCGGCGCGCGGGTCGTCATCGCCGCTCGGAACGAGGCGGCCCTCGAGGAGGTCGCCGCCGAGTGCGCCAGCGTCGGCGCGCGGGCGCTCGCCGTCCCGACGGACGTGAGGGAAGAGCACGCTGTCCGAGCGCTCGCTCGCGCCGCCGTCGAGGTGTTCGGCAGGATCGACGTCTGGGTAAACAACGCCGCCGTGTTCCTCTATGCGCGCGCGGACGAGGCGCCCTACGAGATCTACCGCCAGGTCATCGAGACGAACCTGCTCGGCTATGTGCACGGGGTGCGGGCCGTGCTGCCCTGTTTCCGCGCGCAGGGCGCCGGGGTGCTCATCAACAACGTCTCCGCTCTTGGCAAGTTCGGCGCGCCGACGATGAGCGCCTACGTGATCTCCAAGTTCGGGATCATGGGCCTCTCGTCCTGCTTGAGACAGGAGCTCTCCAGCACCCCGGACATCCACGTTTGCACGCTCCTGCCCGCGACGGTCGACACCCCCATTTACCAGCACGCCGGCAACACGACCGGCCGCGCCGTCCAGCCGATGCGGCCGATCGTCGACCCCGAGCGGGTCGCGGCGGCGATGGTCTCGCTCGCCGAGCGGCCGCGGCGCAGCGTGTATGTGGGCGCCGCCGGCCGCATCGCCGCCGCGGCGTTCGTCGCCTTCCCGGGCCTCCTGGAGCGGTTGTTCGCGGCCTACGCGATCCGCGCGACCTTCCTGGATCGCGCGGCGCCGTGCACCGACGGCAACATCTTCGTGCCCATGAAGCACTGGACCGGCGTGACCGGCGGATGGCGCTCGACCTCGGGCCTCGCCGCGCTCCTCGACACCGCCCGGGTCTTCGCGGGCCTCGCGCTCACACTCCCGTCCACAGCGGCAGAGCGCCTCAGGCCACGATGACATAGCCGTCCTGGCACCCTCCGTACGCGATTCCCCAGCCATCTTGACGCGCCATCGCCCCCGACGTGTCTCTCAACCTCGGGGGTCCTGTGACGTGTTCTCCACGGAGTCCCGGCATGCTGCGCCCACAACGACGATTCAATTAGAATAAGGAGGCGCAACGATGAGCCGTTATGTGGCGCGCACGCTCCGAAGCGATGACTTTTCGACTCTGATGGAACTGGAGACGACCCTCTTCGGCGACGCGGGCGAAGGGGAGCTCGGGCGGTATTACATCCGTCTTTGCTGCGACTTCTTCAAGGACTCTTGCTTCATGGTCGAGGCCGCGGGGAAGCCCGCGGGCTACCTGCTCTCCTTCACGCGCGGCAAGGAGGTTTACTGCACGACCCTCGCCGTCCTGCCCGAGTATCAGGGCTCCCGCGCGACGCACACGCTCCTCCGCGCGTTCGTCGGGTCGATCCTCGGATGGGCGGAGTCGTGCTGGTTCACCGTCGAGGAGGACAACCACGCCGCGCGGGCGCTGCACGCCATGCTCGGCGCCAAGGAGATCGAGGTCCGCCCCGATTTCTATGGAACCGGACACCCGCGCATCATCTCGCGCATCGATCGCGACGCGTTCATGGCCCTCCGGGCCCGCTTCGAGAAGGTGGGGCTCGTCGATCGCCAGGCCGACGCGAAGGAGCCGCGCGCGGCGGAGAGCGGCGGCATCGCCGCGGTGGCCTGAGGCCGACAGACCATGACGACCACCGCTCCGCTCGACCACGGCCGCCGCGCGCCGTCGGCGGCCGACCGGCCCTGGACCGAGGCGCTCTCCATCGCCAGCCGGCTCTCCGGCGTGATGGGGCTCGCGCTCGACACCATGTTCCGGACCAGCCTGCTGCCCACGCTGCCCGCCTCGCGCCACCGCGAGAGGGCGCGCCTCCTTCACGGGATCGCCCGGGACCTGTGCGCGCAGCACTCCCTGCGCGTCCGGGTGACAGGCGCGCTCCCCGCGTCGCCGTTCGTGATCGTGGCCAACCACGTCAGCTACCTCGATCCGATCCTCCTCGCGTCGCTCACCCCCTGCACCGCCATCGCGAAGCAGGAGATCGGCAGCTGGCCGATCATCGGCGATCGCGCGCGCGATCTCGGCGTGCTGCTCGTCGATCGGCGGCGCCCGGCGAGCGGCGCGCGCGTGCTCCGGTGCGCGCTCCGGGCCCTGCGCCATGGCGTCCCGGTGCTGAATTTCCCGGAGGGCTCGACCACCCGCGGAGAGAAGGTCCTCCCCTTCCGGAAAGGCATCTTCGGCGTCGCCCGGATCGCGGGTGTCCCCATCGTGCCCGCGGCCATCACCTACGATGATCCGGAGCTCTGCTGGGCGGGCGACGACACCTTCCTCCCCCATTTCCTTCGCTTCTCCAGCCGCCGAGAGGCGAGCGCCAGCGTCGCCTTCGGCCCGCCGCTCGGCGATCACGGCGGCGCGGCCGATCTCGCGGACCGCGCCCGCGCCGTGATCCTGGACCTCTTGAGCCTGTAGGAGATCTCATGTCTCAACAACGAGCAGCCGCGTACCTGCGGCACGGGCAGACTCCCTTCTTTCGCCTCCCGACCGCGGGCTTCCACGAGGCCGGCGCGTCCGCCTATTCCGGCGCCGACGCCGTGCTCCTCGGCGTCCCGTGGGACGGGAGCGTCACATACCGCCCCGGCGCGCGGTTCGCCCCCTACGAGCTGCGCCGCGTGAGCGCGCTCGTGCAGTCGTACCACCCCGGCCACGGCGTCGACGTGTTCCGCGCGATCGACGTGCTCGACGGGGGCAATGTGCCCTTTCCCCCGTTTCACGCGGACTCCGTGCGCGAGCTGATCCAGGCCTCGGTCGACGAGGTGCTCGCGGCCGGCGCGGTCCCGTTCGTCGTCGGCGGCGACCACTCCATCGCGCTCCCGGTGCTCCGCGCGCTGTCGCGGCGCCACGGCCCCGTCACGGTCGTCCACGTCGACGCGCACCTCGACACGAGCACCTCGGAGGTGTGGGGCGAGCCGTTCCACCACGGCACGCCGTTCCGCAACGCGATCGAAGAGGGGCTGATCGCGCGGAGCGCGCTCCACCAGATCGGCATCCGCGCCACCTGGGGCCACCCGGAGGAGGGCGCCTTCGCGGCGCACGCCGGGGCGACCCTCTACGGCATGGATCGGATCGACCGCGACGGCGCTCACGCGGTCGCGGCCGCCATCAGGGCAGCCGCGGGCGAGTCGCCCGTCTACATCTCCTTCGATATCGACGGCATCGACCCGGCCTATGCCCCGGGCACCGGCACGCCCGTGCCCGGCGGCCTCACCTCACGCGAGGCGATCCAGCTGCTCCGCGGCCTCGCGGGGATCAACCTGGTGGGCATGGATCTCGTCGAGGTATGCCCCGCCCTGGACCACGCCGACATCACCCTCCACCTCGGCGCGCACCTCCTGTTCGAGGGCCTGGCCCTCCTCGCGACGCGAAAGGCCAACCAGCGCGACCAGCGCGACCAGCGCGACCAGCCGCGCGGATGACGCGGATGACGCGGATGACGCGAATCGTGGAATCGCGCCACATGAATCCGCTCAATCCGCTGGCGTCCGCCGCCATTCCGGTGTCACATAAGAGACACTGGGATGACACGCTCGCCCGATCTCTGTGGCCGCTACGCCGATCTCCCGCAGCTCGATGACGCCTGGGCGCGCCTGGGGCGCACCTACGGCGGACGGGAAATAACGATCGGGACGTCCGCAAATGGAAGGCCATTGCGGCGCTACGACTTCGGCAACCCGCTCGGTCCGACGTTCCTGCTGACGTCGCTCATGCACGGGGTCGAGGTGATCGGCGGGCTTGCGCTGCTCGATGCGGTCCGGTCGATCCTGGCGAGCGGGCGCGCTGGCGCGGCGGCGCGGGCGCGGCTCGTCGTGGTGCCGGTCGTCAACCCCGACGCGTTCGCCGACAACCTGGAGCGCCTCCGCGGCGAGCGGCGGGCGTCGCAGCGCTGCAACGCCCGCGGCGTGGATCTGAACCGGAATTTCGCGCCGCTGTCCTCGTCGCGGCCGCTTCACCCGTTCGCGGGCTCGCGGCTGCGGTGGTCGCCGCACTACACGGGGCCTCACGCGTTCTCGGAGCCCGAGTCGCGCGCCCTGCGCGACGTCGCGCTGGAGACGCGGCCTGCGCTCGCGGTCGGCTTTCACAGCTGCGGCAACTTCCTGCTCTACCCGTGGGCGCACACCGACGCGCCCAACCCGCGCGAGCCGCTCTACCGGGCGCTCGGCGACGCCTTCTGCCAGGCTCTGCCGCGCGAGCCGTACGAGGTACGCCAGGCGGCGCACTGGTACCCCACGGTCGGCGACATGGACGACTGGCTCGACGCCAACCTGGGAACGCTCGCCTTCACGGTGGAGGTCAGCCGTCCTGCACGCTCCTTTCGCGACATCCGCCGGCTGCTGAACCCGTTCTGGTGGTTGAACCCGCGCGAGGCCGACGAGGCGATCGCCAACGTCGTCCCCGGCGTCGGCGCGCTCCTCTGCGACGCCCTCGACCGCGGCGTGGGCAGCGCGCCCTCGCGGGCGGCCCCGCCGATCGACGCGTCGCCTGTGGAGCTCTTCGCCGACGCCGCCGAGTGAAACGGCGCGGGCGCGCGCCTGTCGGCGGCCGCCATTCCGCGCTGGCCAGAGGGCGACGGCGGCGAGGGCTGTCGAAAAGTGCCAGTCCCGCGCGCAGCATCCACTATCCTTCGGGCGTGGACGCCGCCACGCCCCGCATACCGCCGACCGTGCGGATCAGCCCGAGCGCGGCGGCTCGTCACGCCGGCGCCGACGAGTCGGACATCTGGCAGCACACCCCCGACGAGGTCGTCGAGGGCAAATACCGGCTGGTCCGACCGCTCGGGCGCGGGGGCATGGCCGAGGTCTGGCTCGCCGTGCACGTCACGCTCAAGACCGAGCTCGCCGTGAAGTTCCTCAGCGCCTCGCTGACCGGCGACGCGGAGCGGAGCCGCACCGTCCTGGAGAGGTTCCGGTTCGAGGCCCAGATCTCGGCCCGCCTGAGCGCGCGCACGCGGCACATCGTCGCCGTCCACGACGCGGGCGTTCACGACGACATCCCTTACCTGGTGATGGAGTACATCGCGGGGCGAACGCTGTTCGCCGAGGTGCGCCAGAAGGGACCGATCGATCCGGTGCGCTTCGGGCACATCCTTGATCAGATCGGGGACGCGCTCACCGTGGCGCACGACATGGGCATCGTGCACCGCGACCTGAAGCCCTCGAACGTGATGCTCGTCGACACGCCCGGCGCGGAGCTGACGGTGAAGGTCGCGGATTTCGGCATCGCCAAGGCGCTGCACGGCGATCTGGGCCTGGATCGACCGCAGGAGACGGAGGCCGACGTCATGCTGGGCTCGCCGAACTACATGAGCCCGGAGCAGCTCGCCTCGCCGCTCGCGGTCGACGCGCGGGCCGATGTCTGGGCGCTCGGCGTGCTGGCCTACGAGGTGCTGACGGACTGGACGCCTTTTCACGGCAACAGCATCGCGGAGATCATCGTGGCGGTCAGCACCCGCGATTTCGAGCCTGCCACGGAGATCAAGCGGTCGCTTCCCCCGGGGCTCGACGCCTGGTTCTCGCGCGCCCTCGCGAAGGGGCCGGCCCAGCGGTTCGCCTCGATCCGCGAGATGGTCGGGGCCTACCACGCCGCGCTCTCGGCGCCGCCGCCCGAGCGGCCCGCGGAGGTCGCGCCGCCGCGGCGGCCTCGGGTGGCGCCCGCCGTGGCGCTGGCCTGCCTGGCCGCGCTCGGAGGGACCGCCGCGCTGGCGGCGCGCCTGCTCGATCGGCCGCGCCTGGAGCAGCCGGCGCGGCTGGTGGCCCCCGGCGTGCGGGGCGCGCTCCAGGGCGTGGCGCTGCGCTCGCCGCCACCGCCGCAGCAGCCCACTGCAGCCGAGCAGCCGGCCTCCGCAGCGACGCCCGCGCCGCCTGCTTCCACAGCAGCGCCCGCGCAGCCGGCCTCCGCAGCGCCTGCGCAGCCGCGCTCGTCCCAGCGCCGCCCCGGGAGTGACAGGGTCGCCCCGCGCGCGACGGCGACCGCCGCGCCCACGGTGCCCCGGCGCCGCAAGGAGATCGACAAGAGTGAGACCTTTTGAGCGACGGCTCATCACGCTCTGCAGCGTCGCCCTGCTCGCGGCGGCGCCGGCGCGCGCGCTCGCCGTCGGGGCCGAGGAGGACGCGAAGACGCTGTTCGCCCGGGGCCGCGAGCTGCGGAGCGCCGGACAGTGCGAACAGGCGGTCATCGCCTTCCGGAGCGCGCTGGAGATCTACCCCGAGGGGCTCGGCGCGCTCAGGAACATCGCCGAGTGCGAGGAGGAGCTCGGCCGCTATGCCTCGGCGAGGCGAGACTGGTGGGATCTCCGGCGCGCCGCGCTCCAGTCCAACGAGGCGAAGTACGCCGGGTGGAGCGAGGACGCCGAGGCCCGCTACCGGGGGCTCGGCAGCAAGGTCGGGACGCTGACCGTCCGGCTGAAAGGCGCCGAGGGGAGGCCGCCGGTCCAGGTGGTGCTGGACGGCAAGCCCCTCGACCCGAGGCTCCTCGGCGTCGAGCTCGAGCGCGATCTCGGCGCCCACACGGTCGAGCTGTTCTACGGCGGCGCCGCGCCCATTGCGGAGCGCGCCGAGCTCGCGCCTGGCGCCCGTCAGGTCGTGACGCTGACCGTGCCCGCGCCGCTCCCGGCGCGCGACGCGCCCTCCGCGCCGAGCGCCTCCGGCACGCCGCCCAGCGGTATTCGCATGGGCGGCTACGTCGCGCTCGGCGTCGGCGGCGCGGGCGCGATCGCGACCGTCGTGGCGCTGGCCGTGCGCGCCGGCGCGCTGTCCGCGGTCGAGGACGGGTGCTCCCC
This sequence comes from Sorangium sp. So ce124, assembly GCF_051525235.1. Taxonomy (NCBI): domain Bacteria; kingdom Pseudomonadati; phylum Myxococcota; order Polyangiales; family Polyangiaceae; genus Sorangium; species Sorangium sp. So ce124. Next base: position 59,624 of record NZ_CP150312.1, on the reverse strand, counting down.
CGCCGGCGGAGGCGCCTACGAGTGCCCGCCGTCGCTCCAGGGCGACTACGACACGGGCAAGACCGCCTCGACGCTCGCCAGCGTCTTCGCCGGCGTCGGCCTGGTCGGGATCGGCGCCGGCGTCACGCTGCTCCTGCTGAGCCCTTCCGAGCCCACGTCGCCGGCCCCTGGCAAGCCGTCGGCGGAGCTCGTCCTCACGCCGGCCCCGGGCGGCCTCGGCTCGCGCCTGCTCGTGAGGTTCTGAGGTCCGGCGATCGGACGCGGCCGGCGCCGTGACGCGGCAGCGTGGGAGCGCGCGTCGCTGAGCTTGTCTTTCCGCACCCGGGCGCTACCCCATGCCATGATCGAGGCGAGGGCGCGCGAGGCGGGGAGGTCGAGATGAGCTCACAGCGAAACAAGATCCTTGGTTCGATTGCAGGGAGCGGCGCCGTCGCCGTCCGCGGGGCGGCGGAGGCGCTGTTCTCGGGGGCGGGCAAGAGGCTCCTCGACGAGGGCGCGCGGGAGGGCCTGCGGCGCGTGATGGTCGAGAACACCACGGCGGTCGTGGACGCGCTCGCTCCCGGGCTCTCGCTTGGCGCGCAGACGACGGCGAACATCATCGCCGATCAGGGCGGAACGCAGACCGCCGCCATCGTCGCGCAGGCAGCGGGGCGGTATGCGGGCCAGGCGGCGCTCACCGACGGCGTCTCGGCCGCGGTCGCGAAGGGGCTGGCCCGAGAGGCGATGAAGGCCGCGGGCCGGGAGGTCCTGAAGGGCGCGGGCAAGGCGGCCGGTATCGGGTTCGTGATCGAGGGCGCCTTCGGTGCCTACGAGGGCGTCACGGCCTACCAGCGAGGCGAGATGACGAGGAACGAAGCGCTCGCGCACGCGGCGCAGGAGGCCTCGACAGGCGCGGTGGCGACCGGCGCCGGCGTGCTGCTCGCGGCGGGCCTCGTCGCGGTGACCGGCGGCGCCGCGGCGCCGCTCGTCTTCGCGGTCGGCGCTGGCGGCGCGATCGGCGCGAAGCAGGTCCTGCGGCGGCTCGTCGGTCGGGTGTCCTCGAAGGTCCTGGCCCGTAACGTTGCTGACGGAGGCCAGGTGGGGTGACGCCGAAGAGGCGGAGTGGGTCCCGGCAAGCGCGCTCACCGACTCGACCTCTCAGCGTGTGTGGCATTGCGTTCCTCTCGTGCATCGGCCCCGCGGCGCCCCTGTGGCAATCGCCCCCGTGCCTTTCGCGTGGTGGTGTTCCGACGTAGATCATCCCCATGCGACGACGCATCCCGAGGCGTTCCTTCTTGCGCGTCGGTGGAGCAGCAGCCGCGACGCTGACCCTGCCGTTCTCGCTGATCTTCTCGCGGAGGACGCAGGCGGCCAGCCGGTTCGGGCCTCTCGTGCCCGATCCCGCGGGCATCCTCGACCTCCCTGCGGGCTTCACGTACCGGGTCCTCGAGCGCGCCGGCGGCGATATGGACGACGGTTACCGAGTTCCCGGCCGGCCGGACGGCATGGGGTGTTTTCCTGGGCCCGACGGCACCGTCGTCCTGCTCAGGAATCATGAGAACTCGCCTACGGACAAGGGCATTGGCCCATATCGATCCGGCCAGGGCGTGCCGGTGGAGGCGTACGACGCGGCGAGCATGGGCGGCGTCACGAGGCTCGTTCTGGACGCGGCGACGTTCGAGCGTCGCTCGAGCAACCTCGTTCTCACTGGCACGAACCGGAACTGCGCGGGCGGCGCGAGCCCCTGGGGCTGGCTCAGCTGCGAGGAAAATGTCGATGCTCGCCACGGCTACGTCTTCGTCTGCGCGGCTACCGCGTCCAGGGTGGAGGCCCCGCGGCGCCTGACCGGCTATGGCCGCTTCCATCACGAGGCGGCGGTCGTCGATCCCACGACGATGATCGCCTACCTGACCGAGGATCGCGCGGACGGCTGCTTCTACCGCTTCAACCCGGTGACCCCCGCCGCTCCTTTCGAGGGCAAGCTCCAGGCGCTTGCCGTCGTCGGGGCGCGCAACGCCGAGACGTCGGACTGGACGCTCGAGGAGCCGCGCGAGATCGCGTGGGTGGATATCGACGAGCCCGATCCGCGCGACGACACGGTCAGGAGGGAGGCCCGGGCCAAGGGGGCCGCCATCTTCCGGCGCGGGGAGGGCGTCTGCCTATCGCAAGGCGTCGTGTACATCTGCGCGACGATCGGCGGCCCGGCCGGGGCCGGGCAGATCTTCCAGCTGGTCCCCGAGGGAGACGGCGGCACGCTCGGGGTCATCGCGCAGTCGACGGACACCCATGAGCTGGACGCGCCCGACAACATCACCATCGCCCCCTGGGGAGAGCTCTTCATGGCGGAGGATGGTTATCGAGGGAACTACCTTCGAGGCGTGACGCTGGACGGGCAGATCTTCGATTTCGCGCGCAATGCGCGGAGCATGAGCGAGCTGTCCGGCGTGTGCTTCTCTCCCGACGGCAAGGCGCTCTTCGTGAACATGCAGGAGGACGGCCTCACGCTGGCGGTCATGGGCCCGTTCCCCGAGGTCGGCGCCGGCAACGCGATCCGAGCGGGCATGTCGGCGCCTGGCACCGGGTAGGGCGGCGGCCGGTCCGAGCGCCAGGAGCGCCGGGCGGAGTGAAGTCTCTCCCTCCGCCTCGGCCTCCCCGCCTCTCTCGCCATCAGAGCGCTCGTGCCGCTCAGAACGGCGGCGGAGCCGTCTCGCCGGACGGCAGCGGGCCCGGCTCCGGCGCGTGCTCCGACTCGACCGGCGCTGGCGCGACCCCCGGCTCTACCGGCCGCGGCCCCTCCCCTGGCGCCAGCGCGGTCCCCTGCGGCTCGGCCGGCGCCCCGCCGTCCGCCGGCTCCGCGCCCGCGTCCGCCTCGGGGACCTGCGCCTCCTCGGTCGGCTCCGTCCCGGCGACGAACACCTCCTCGATGGCGTCTTCCTGCCCCCCGCGCGCGAGGAGGCCCGTCCGCGGATCGATCTTCATGCGCACGACGCCGCTCGGCACCGGGAAATCGGCGGCCGGGCGCTTCGCGTGCGCCTGCTTCATGAAGTCCACGAACGCCGGCAGCGCCGCCGTGGCGCCCACCTCGCCGTTGCCGAGCGGCGCCGCGTCGTCGTAGCCGGTCCACACGGCGCACGCGATGTCGGTCGAGTAGCCAACGAACCAGGTGTCCTTCGCCTGGTTCGTCGTCCCCGTCTTGCCGGCGATCGGGCGCCCCAGCGAGCGCGCCTGCTTGGCGGTCCCGCTCTGCACGACCGACGTCAGCACGCTCGTGAGCACGTAGGCCTCCGCCTCCTCCATCACGCGGTGCCCCGGAGGGCGCGGCGGCAGCGGGATCTCCACCCCGCCGGGCCCGACGATCTTCGTGATCAGGACCGGCTGCTCGTGGACGCCGCCCGCGGCGATGCTCGCGTACGCGGCGGCCATCTCGCGCGGCGTGACCTCGTAGGCGCCGAGGGCGAGCGACAGGTCTGCGCCGAGCTTCGACTGGACGCCGAGCGCGCCGGCGAAGGCGACCACGTTCGACGCGCCGACGCGCGACAGCGCCGACACCGCGGCCACGTTCACGCTGTGCGCCACGGCCTCCCGGAGCCGCGCCGGCGACTCCCCCTCGCTCTCATCGTAGTTCTGCGGCTTGTACCCGGCGATGGCCAGCGGATCGGTGTCGAGGATGGTCGCCGGCGTCAGCGTGCGCGCGTGGATGCCGTAGCCGTAGACGAACGCCTTGAACGTCGACCCGGGCTGCCGCCGCGCGAACGTCGCCCGATCGAGCCCGCCGCGCACCGCCTCGTAGCCGCCGACGAGCGCGACGATCTCTCGCGTCCGCACGTCGATCGCGACGAGCGCCCCCTCGGGTCCGAGCTCGAGCCGCAGCGGCGCCGGGGCCGCGGGCTTCCCCGGTTTGCCCGCGGGCGCGGCGCGCCCTGCCTCTCCGGCGGCGTCCTCGTCCTCTTCCTGGCCTGCGGCGGCCGCTTCGACGACCGGCTCCGGCGCGGGGCCGATCAGGCTGACGCGCACGACCTTGTCGACATCGGCGAACTTGCTCGGCGGGAGCCCGTTCGGGTTGTACCGCTGCGCGCCGCGGAGCGTGACCGTGCCTTCCAGCGTGCCCACGCGCACCGAGAGCGTCCCTCGGGCGTCGTCGGTGCCCGTCACGACCCCCCGGAAGACCTTGTGTCCGGCGGGCGTCCCCTCGAAGGCCGGCGGCTCTTTCTTGCTCCGCGCGAGCGGACCGAGCAGCTTGTGCCGCTTCGCGTAGGCGTCGAGGTTCTTGCGGACGGACGCGCGCGCCGCCGCCTGCATCGCCGGATCGATCGTGGTCGTGATCGTGTAGCCGCCCTGCTGCGCGGCGGGCCCGACGAGCTCGCGCAGCAGGCGCTGCGCCTCGGCGACCACCTCGGGCGCGAGCTCGGCGAGCGATTCGGTCTCGACAGCGAGCACGACCGGCTCCTGCTTCGCTTGCGCCACCTGGATCTCGTCCGCGAAGGCCTTGCGCTGCATCTGATCGAGCACGAAGTCCCGCCGCGCCACGGCGCGCTCGAGGTTCACCCGCGGCGAGTACACCGACGGCCCCTTCACGACGGCGACGAGCAGCGCGGCCTCGGCGAGCGTCACGTCGCGCACGCTCTTCCCGAAGTAGTAGCGGCTCGCCTCCTCGACCCCGTAGCGGCCGTGGCCGAAGTAGATCTTGTTGAGGTAGAGCTCCAGGATCTCGTCCTTGGTGAGCTCCTGCTCGATCTTCCGGGCGAGGATGATCTCGCGCGCCTTGCGGTTGAAGGTCCGGTCCGGCGTGAGCAGGACGTTCTTCACGACCTGCTGCGTGATGGTGCTCGCGCCCTGCCGGGCCCGGGACGAGCGGAGGTTCACCGCGAGGGCGCGGAGCATGCCGAGGTAGTTCAGCCCTGCGTGCTCGTAGAAGCCCGCGTCCTCGGCGGCGAGCGCGGCCAGCTTCACCTGGCTCGGGATCTCGCCGATGCGCACCACGGTGCGCCGCTCGGTGAAGACCTCGCCGAGGCGCGTCCCGTCGCGCGCGAGGATGCGCGTCACCTGCGGGGGCCGGTAGTCCTTGAGCTCATGGGTCGAGGGGAGATCGGCCTCGTAGTGCCGGATGACGAGCGCGATCGTGGCGGCGGCGAGCACGAGCAGCGCCGCGAGCGCGATCCCGATGCGCTTCGCCCACGTCGCGATCCCGGGGCCTCTCTCCTGCGGGGGCGCGCCTTCCGGCTGGCTGGGCGGGCGCTGCGCGCCCTCGAGGTGCGGCGCGCTCGCCGGCCGCGTTGCGCCGCTGATCCGCTCAGGCGGCTCGCTCCCTCGCCCCGGCGGCCCCGACCGCCGCGCGGGTGGCTCTGACGCCTGACGCAGCGGATCCGACGCCTGACGCAGCGGATCCGACGCCTGACGCAGCGGATCCGACGCTCGGCGCAGCGGATCCGACGCCTGACGCAGCGGATCCGATGCCTGACGCAGCGGATCCGACGCTCGGCGCAGCGGATCCGACGCCTGACGCAGCGGATCCGATGCCTGACGCAGCGGATCCGACGCTCGGCGCAGCGGATCCGATGCCTGACGCAGCGGATCCGACGCTCGGCGCAGCGGATCCGATGCCTGACGCAGCGGATCCGACGCCTGATCCGGCGTATCGGTCTTCCTGACCGGATCGTCCTCGTTTCCCGCTGAGTTCCGTGATTGCTCCGAGGCCATGACGCCGTCCCCGTGAACGCTGGCGCAGGCGATGCGCATCCAGAGCGCCCGGCGCGCCGGCGCGGCGACGCTAGCACGCCCGCGGAGGCTCGCCTCGATCCGGGGCGCGCTCGCGGAGGATCAGCCCTGGAACAGCCGCATGGCCACGATGGTGATCAGGATGCCTGCGATCAGGCAGCCCGCCGCGATGCCGACGAGGAGCAACGGCTTCGCCTCCGCCTTGACCGGCGCCTTGGGCTGCTTGGCGAGGGGCGCCGGCGCGGGCGCCGGCTTCGCGGACGGCGCCGGCGGCTGCTGGACCATCTTCACCGTCTTCGCCGGCGACTTGAACGCGGACGGCGCGGGCGCCTTGTTCGCCTGGAGCGCGGCGGCGTGCTGCTTCGACGCTTGCTCGAGCACCGCGTTCGCCTTCTTCGGCATCATCGCCGTGTAGCCCTTGCCCGCGCCGCCCGCGAACGGCTTGAGCGCGTCAGCGAACTCCGCGGCCGACTCGAACCGATCCTCGGGCCGCTTCTCGAGCGCCTTGGCGAGCACCGCGCTGAGCCCCGGCGGAAACTGCTTCCCGGGGACGCGGTCGTCGAGCGGGATCGGGTTCCTCGTCACGTGGTGCTGGATGTACTCCATGGGCGTCCGCGCCTCGAACGGCAGCTTGCCCGTGAGCACCTCGTACAGGATGGTCGCGAGCGAGTAGATGTCGCTGCGCGCGTCGAGCACCTTGCCCTGCGCTTGCTCGGGCGACATGAACTCCGGCGTCCCGAAGACCATGCCCTCCTGCGTGAGCATCACCGACCCCGGCCTGAGCTCCCGCTCCGTCACCTTCGCGAGGCCGAAGTCGAGCACCTTCGGGTAGTCCTTCAGCCCGCCGTTGGTCGACAGGAAGATGTTCTCGGGCTTGAGATCGCGGTGCACGATCCCCTGGATGTGCGCCTCCTGCAGGGCGCCGCAGACCTGGATGAGGACCGGGATCGCGCGCTCGACGGGCAGCGGCCCTTCCTTGCGGACCACCTGGTTCAGGTTCTTGCCCTCCAGGTACTCCATCACGATGTACAGCGAGCCGTCCTCGAGCTCGCCGTAGAGCAGCACCTTGACCGTGTTCGGGTGCGTGAGGTGGCTCATCGCCCGCGCCTCGCGGCGGAAGCGCGAGACGAGATCCTTCCGGTTCGCGAGCTTGGGGTGGAGGATCTTCACCGCCACCATCCGGTTCATCGCCGGCTGCGCGGCCTTGTAGACCGACCCCATGCCGCCGGAGCCGATCTTCTGAAGGATCTGGAACTGCCCTCCGAGCAGATCTCGACCGATATTCGGGTCCGGACCGGCAGCCATGCGTGGAGCCGGAAAATACCACGCAACCCACCCGTATCGTCTATGACCGAAGCAGCGGACGCATCGGATCCCACCGTGGAGCCAAAATGACCGTAAAAATTGACGCCCCCGGGGCCGCCGAGGCGCTCGAGAGCCCGCTCCTCGCCGCCGCCGGCTTCTCGCACGCCTTCTTCACCCGGCGCGGCGGCGTCAGCGCCCCCCCGTGGGACACCCTGAGCTTCGCCATCGCCCTCGGCGACGATCCCGCCGCCGTCCGGGAGAACCTGGAGCGCGCCGCGCGGCGCCTCGGCATCCCGGCGGCGCGGCTCTATTTCCTTAGCCAGGTCCACGGCGTCGAGGCGCGCGTCCTCACCGGTGAGGAGGATCGCGACGCCGTCGTCCGCGAGGTCGGGGACGTGACCCTCTCCCGCGTCCCTGGCGTCGGCTGCGGTGTCCGCAGCGCCGACTGCGCCCCGATCCTCCTCGCCGATCGCCGGACCGGCGCCGTCGCAGCGGTCCACAGCGGCTGGCGTGGGACCGTCCGCCGGGTCGTGGTCGAGGCGGCCCGCGCGCTCCGCTCGCTCGCCGGCCCCGGCGCGGAGCTCGTCGCGGCCATCGGCCCGCACATCGAGGCCTGCTGCTTCGAGGTCGGCGACGACGTCGCCGCCGATCTCGCCGCGTGCTCCAGCGCGGGCGCCGCCGCCGTCGTCCGCGGGGCGCCCGGCGCGCGACCGCATGTCGACGTCCGCCGCATCCTCAAGGCCCAGCTCACCGAGGTCGGCCTGGACGCAACCTCGGTCGAGGACGTCCCTGGCTGCACCGCGTGTGACCCCGCCCGCTTCTTCTCGTACCGGCGCGACGGACAGCGCAGCGGCCGCCTGCTCTCCGTCATCGTCGCCGGCCGTACCGTCATCGGCTAGAACGCTCCCATGGTCTCGCTCGCGCGCGACTCCTCGCCGATCGTGCTCGCCATGGTGGGCCTGCCCGCCCGCGGGAAGACGTCCATCGCCCGCAAGATCGCGCGGTACCTGTCATGGCTCGGCCACCCCACGCGGCTCTTCAACGTGGGCAACTACCGCCGCGCGCACCTCGGCACCGCGCAACCGCACCAGTTCTTCGACCCCAACAACACCGAGGGACGCCAGGCGCTCCTCGGCATGGCGATGACCGCCCTCGACGACCTCATCGGCTGGCTCAGCTCCGGCGGCGAGGTGGCGATCTACGACGCCACGAACAGCACGCGCGCTCGCCGGAACCTCGTCACCGAGCGCTGCCAGGCGCACGGCTTCCCGGTCGTCTTCATCGAGTCGATCTGCAACGACGAGTCGATCATCGAGACCAACGTCCGCGAGACGAAGCTCCGCTCGCCGGACTACCAGGGCGTCGACCCGGAGGCGGCGCTGCGCGACTTCCGCGCGCGCATCGCGCACTACGCCCGCGCGTACGAGCCGCTCGGCGAGCCCGAGCGGAGCTACATCAAGATCATCGACGTCGGCCGCCAGGTCGTGCTGAACCGCATCCACGGCTACCTGCCGGCGCGCCTCGTCCCGCTCTTGATGAACATGCACCTCACGCCGCACCCGATCTGGCTGACGCGCCACGGGGAGAGCGTGTTCAACGAGAAGGGGCTGCTCGGCGGCGACTCGGATCTCAGCGCGCGCGGCGACGAGTACGCGAAGAACCTCTCCGCGTTCATCCGCGAGCGGGCCGGCGACGAGCACGTCAACGTCTGGACGAGCACGCTGCGCCGCACCATCCAGACCGCGCGCCCGATGACGCAGAACCACGTCGCCTGGCGCGCCCTCGACGAGATCGACGCGGGCGTCTGCGAGGGCATGACGTACGAGGAGATCCGCCAGCAGATGCCCGAGGTCTTCAACGCGCGCGCGGCCGACAAGTTCCGCTACCGCTACCCGCGCGGCGAGTCGTACGAGGACGTCATCCAGCGCCTCGACCCGCTCATCATCCAGCTCGAGCGCCAGCGCTCGCCCGTGCTCGTGATCGGCCACCAGGCGGTGCTGCGCGCGCTCTACGCCTACCTCGTGGATCGCCCGGCGCCCTCCTGTCCGACGCTGCCGATCCCGCTGCACACAGTCATCGAGCTGACGCCGACGGCGTATGCCTGCGAGGAGCGCCGCTTCCAGCTCGCGCCCGCCGTCCAGGGCGGCGACTCGAGCACAGCGCACCCCTGAGCCACAGGCAGCGCGGCCGCGCTGGAGCGCGGGCTGCGCTGCGGCGCGGGCGCGCCGGCTCAGCGATCCCGGCTGATCAGCTTGCGGAGGAGCTCCAGCGGGTGGAACGGCAGCATCGCCGCCATGTCGCTGTCGGTCCCGGCCCGCTCGAGCACCGCCCGCACCGCCGGCGCCACGATGCCCATCGGGTCGATCCGCTCCACGAGCGCACGGAGCGCGCTGAGCGCCGCGCGCCCCGCGTCGATCCCGAGCGGGATGGCGAGGGCCGCCGGCACCGGCGCGAGGATCACGTCGCGCACCGCCACCGCCCTGGCCCAGGCGCCCGGGCTCGGATCGACCTCGAGCTGCCGGATGGTCTCCGCCTCCGCGAAGCAGCCGAGCGAGAGCTCCCCTGCCCGCTCCTCGATGGCGCGCGAGAGGTGCCGGTAGTCGCGGCGCCAGTCGCCCGCGAGCAGCCCCATGTCCTCCCGCACCTCGTCCGGCCCGAGGATCAGGTTGATCCCGCGGGCGTCGCGGCGGAGCGCGACGCTCGTCCAGAGCTCCCCGCCCTCGAACAGGCCGATCACCACCGTCTTGCCGATCCCGGCGAGCGACTCCAGCGTGCCGCGCACGACGCCCGCCGAGGGCATCGGCACGCCGCGCAGCCTCGCCGGCCAGAGATCGATCCTCCCGGCGAGGAGCTCCTCGCGGGCGAGCTGCAGCAGCAGGAGCGACTGGGCGATGAGGTCGTCGCCGCGCCGCACCCGCGCGCCGAACCGCTCCACGATGGCCTCGAGGACGCCCGCCTCGAGCACGGCGGCCCAGCTCGCGTGGTGGCTGGCGGCGAGCGCCTCCGCGGAGAGCGGGGCGGCGCGCTGCGCGTCGTCGATCCGGAGCCGGCCCGCGTCCGTGTGCACGAGCTTTCTGAGCTTGCCGCCCGCGTGGACCGCGACGACGCCGCCGCGCGGCCGGCCGACCTCACGCTCGTCGATGCCCGTGCGCCTGGGCCGGAACAACGACAGCACGCGAACCCAGTCGGTCGCGGTGAACCCCTCGAAGCGGACGTCGGGCGAGAGCACGGGGCGAGCCTACCGCCGGCGCGCTCCGTGCGCGAGCGCCACCCCGGAGCGCGTCGTCAGCCCGGCGCGCGCGCCACCTGGCGGCGCGTCGTCAGCCCGGCGCGCGCGCCGCCAGGCGGCGCGTCGTCAGCCCGGCGCGCGCCGCCTGGCGGCGCACGACTACGCCCCCCACCAGAGCATCTCGTGCACCTGGGTCTCGCCGCCGACGGGCACGATCACCCGGATCTTCTGGCCCTCGATCTGGACCACGTGGGCTGGGAAGCTGTCCGCCGGGTAGTAAAGCGACTTCACGAAGCCGTTCGCGTCGAGCCAGAGCAGGTGCACCCCGTCCGCTGTCGCCCCGTGCATGAGGAGCATCCGCCCGCCGCCGAGCAGCGCGAACTCCAGGCCCTTGAAGCCCATCTCCTCGAAGCGCTCCGGGGACGGGAAGTCGTCGCCCACGGACCTGAGCTCCGGCAGGTGCGCGCGGAGGTGCTTGTAGAGCGTGTCGTAACGGACCTTCGCGAGCTTCGGGATCCGCCGGTCGCCCGCGGCGAGGATCGGCAGGCGCTCCGCGTCGAACGTCGGCACCTCCACGTGGGTGCGGTAGCGATCCACGAGCCTGCCGCGGCCGATCTCCTCGTCGCTGAGCGCCTTGAGCCACCACTGGAAGATCGCGAGATCGCCCGTCCCTGCGCTCGACTCGAGCCGGACCAGCGACTCCCACAGGGGCCTCCGGACCTGCCACTTCCCGCCGTGGTTCTTGACGACGCACGCCCCGACGTAGAGCGCCCCGTGCGTCACGAGGGTGACGAGCATGGGAGGATCTCCGCCCCCGCTCGCCGCCGGCGCGCCGCTGGATCCGCCTGCCGGCGCGAGCCAGGCGTCGCGTCGCTCGCGGGTCAGCGCCGCGCCCAGCCGGTGGACCGACGCATCGGAGAAGTCGAGCCCGAGGTCGGGCGCGCCGAACGCCGCGGGCGCGAGGCGGGCGAACACCTCGGCTGCGTGGTCTATCTGGGCCAGGATCGACGGGTTTCCCGCCGGGTTCGCGTCCGCGGAGCGCACGCCTGCCAGGTCGGCGAGCGCGTCGGGCGGGTAGTGCGGCGCGAAGAAGCGCTCGAAGATCTGGGCAGCCGTGATCGGTTCGGCGGGCATGGCTCGGGGCCGTGAGGGTCGGCGTGGCGAGAGGCGGGCGACCGCGGCCGGCCGCCGCGGCTCAGAACATCTTCTTGCGCTTCGACGAGCTCAGGATGCCGAGCATCTCGCGGTACTTGGCCACGGTGCGGCGGGCGATCTTGATGCCGTCCGTCTCCTCGAGGATCTTGACGATCGCCTGGTCGCTGTAGGGATTCGACTTGTCCTCGGCCAGGATGATCTTCTTGATCGCCTGCTTGACGCTCTCCGAGGCGATGTCTTCGTCAGCGACCCGGTGGATCGATGAGTTGAAGAAGTACTTCAGCTCGAAGAGCCCCTGGGGCGTGTGCACGTACTTGTTCGACGTCACGCGGGAGATGGTCGACTCGTGCATGCCCACCGACTCGGCGACGTCCCTGAGGATCATGGGCTTCAGGTAGCCCACGCCGCGCTCGAGGAACTCGCGCTGCTTCTCGACGATGCACTCGGTCACCTTGATGATCGTGCGCCGCCGCTGCTCGATGGCCCGGATCAGCCACTGCGCGCTCCGGAGCTTCTCGCTGATGAACTCCTTCGCCTTCGGGTCCCGGAGCATCCGCTGGGCGAGGTTCTCGTTGATGTAGAGCCGCTGGAGCCCCTTGTCGTTGTCGGTGACGACGAACTGGGTGCCGTCCTTGATGACGTACACGTCCGGGGTGATGGCGATGGTCTTCTCGTCGACCTCGGCGAAGTTGCGCGCCGGCACGCTCTCCAGCTTCTGGATCTCCTGGACCGCGTCGTAGACGTCCTCCAGCGGGATCTTCAGCGCCTTCGCGATCGCGGGGAAGTTGCGCCGCTCCACGTTGTGGAGGTGGTCCTTGATGATGGCCATCTCGATGTCGTCGAAGCCCAGCACCTCCGCCTGCACCCGCAGGCACTCCGACAGGTCGCGGGCCGCGACCCCGACCGGATCGAAGCGCTGGATCATCGACAGCACCTCCTCGGCGTCCTCGGGGTGGAGCTCCGCCTCCCGCGCCAGGTCCACGAGGCTGATGTCGGGCCCCTTCGTGCCGTCCGGACGTTCGCCCCCCTTGAGGTCGAGGTACCCCTTCTCGTCGAGGTTGCCGATGACGAGCAGCGCGAACTGCCGCTCGTTCTCGACGAAATCGCTCATCTGGAGCTGCCAGAGCAGGTGGTCGCGCAGGTTCGACGGCTTCGTCAGGTTCTGGTCGATCGGCGGCAGCTCCTCGAAGCCGCCCCGGTGCGCCGGCATGGCCTGCTGGAGCTGCCTGTTTTCCAGGAATTGCTCCCAGTCCACCTCCTTGACCCGCTTCTCCGTCTCGCGCGCCGCGATGTCGGTGTCTCGGTCGAACCGCTCGCCGTTCTCGAGCCGCTGCTCCGTGGGCAGGTCGGCGTTCCTCCCCCGCTGATCCGCCTTGTCGCCGTCCCGCGCCTTCGGGTCGGTCATGTCGTCCGCGAGGACAGGGTTGCCGTCCAGCTCCTTCCTGATCTCGTCGACCAGCTCGAGCCGTGAGAGCTGCAGCAGCCGGATGGCCTGCACCAGCTGCGGGGTCATCACAAGCTGCTGCGACAGCTTGAACTGGAGCTTCATCTCCATGCCCATGAGGAGCTCCTTCTCTCAGTTCGCCGCCAGCGCCACCCGCCGAACGGGGGCCGGGGCATTGCGCGAGGTTCGTGCCATCGAGTGTCTCATTGGTGGCCTCACCCCCAACGTAGCATCGAACGGGGCAGCGGCCCGGGTCTTGCTTTCACGTCTGCACCAAAAAATAGCGCAGGGCTTGCATCCTACACCGCTGAACATGGTTTCAGCCTTCGCCGCGGTAGATTTTTCGCCCCGCGCGGAGCTCTGCCCGCAGCCAGTTCGGATTGGCCCCCATCTGCCGATCGTTGCACTATCGGCCGCCGATCGGGAGGCTTGAAATCCCGAAAGGTTGGGCGAAGGCGCGATGGGAAAGCCGAAGGTGCGCGGACCTACGCGCGGGCACGGGATGGAGGGCGTGCGCGGCGGGGCGTCGTCGCCTGATGCCGAGAAGGAGCGGATCCTGTCTCGCTCGCCCCTCGCGTCGCTGGCCTCACCGAGCCGGCGTTCGCTGTTCGAGCTCGGCAGGGTCGAGCGGCTCACGCGCAGGCAGTGCGTTTGCCAGCAGGGTGCGCCGCCGAGGCACCTGTTCCTGATCGGGGCGGGTCGCGTGAAGGTCGAGCGCGTCGCCGACGGTCGGGTGGTTCCGCTCGGGCACCGCGGGTCCGGCGACCTCGTCGGCGAGGGCGCGCTCGCGGGCGCGACGGTCTCCTCCGAGAGCGCGACGGTGCTCGACGAGGGGGACGCGCTCGTGGTGCCGCTCGCCGGTCTCGAGCGGCAGCTCGCGTCCGACGCAGCGCTCCGCGGCGCGCTCGCCGCGGCGCTCGTGGCGCGCAAGCTCGAGACCGAGGCGCGCCTCGGCTCGCTGCTCCTCTGCACGGTCGAAGCGCGCCTGATCGAGTTTCTCCGCGCCGCTGCGCGGCGCTGGGGGCAGCCCCACACCGCTGGACAGCTCGTGTCGGCGCCGTTCACGCACGCGGACATCGCGCTGCTGATCGGGTCCACCCGCGAGACCGTCACCCTGCTGCTGGGCAAGCTGAAGCGCGCCGGCCTGATCGCGTTCGACCGGCGGCGGATCGTCATCCGGGATGGCGAGCCCCTCGAGGCGCACGCCGCGACGGCCTGAGCGTCCGCCCGGAGGGGCCGCTGCGCGGCCTGCGCTGGAGCCGGAACACTGCGGCGCCGTTCGGCTCGATGAAGGTGCGCCGCTCGGCGGGGCGGCCTCCCGCGCCTTCCACACCCGCCGCAGCGCCAGGCGCGCTCGGGCGGCTCCCCTCCAGCTCGCCGATCTCGCTCTGGACCAGACGGAGGCGAGGAAAGATCCCGGACTGCGTGGATTCCCGGGCGCGGAGGTCGACGAAGATCGTGCTGAGCAGCCGACCGAAGGCGTACGGCTTGAGCAGGACCTCGCTGACGTCGTCCGTGCCGTCGCACGAGACCGGCTCGTCGGCACAGAAGATGACCCGCCGGGGCATCGTGCCCTCGCGCCGCAGGCGGCCCAGGATCTCCCGGGCGCCTTTCGTTCCGGGGGCGAGATCGATCAGCGCGACGTCGTAGACGCGCTCGCGGGAGAGGGAGATCGCTTCCTCCAAGGTCGCGGCCGGGCTGACGAGCGCGCCGCGGTTGCAGAGGAGGAGCGCCGTAGCTCTCCGGAGGACATGGTCCTGATCGAGGAGGAGAACGTTCGGTTGGTACGTCATCGGGTATCCCTGCGGCTTGCAGTCGAATTGCCCCGCATCGACGAGGACGGCGACGAGCGCGCCCCTCCGTCGTTCAGCGGCAGCATCCGCGTCCGCGGACGGTCCCCCCTTCGCAACGCACGTGCCGAAGGGGACGCGCCGCCGTCGCCCAGGCCTCGTTTCCCCTGTTCTCGGCGGCAACCCGGTCGTTCGAGCGTCGCTGCCGGTGAGGCTGCCCCGCCGACCCCGGGGCCGCCGCTGTGCCCATTTCGCGCTCCCTCCGCAGCGCCTCTCCGCCCCGACGAAGAGCGCCCCCCCACCCTGTCGGCTTGCCCACCGCGTCCTTGGCCGTCGGTGGGCGGTTCGTGCGCACGGGCCAGCCCAGGTTTGCGGCCCCTCCAGGGCGGCGCGGTCCGCCGATCCGCCGGTTGCTCCAGGCTCGACGTACCGCGGGCCACATGTCCGGACCGCTCGCGCGGCCCCGCCCTGACGCGTTCGGCGCAACGCAGCAAACTGATTTTCCCGCTTGATGAGGCTGGCGTGGGGTGCCACAAGCGTCCGCGCGCACGAGTGGCGGAATTGGTATACGCACCGGTTTTAGGTTCCGGCGCCGGTAGGCTTGGGGGTTCGAGTCCCCCCTCGTGCACCGCGGCTTGACGCCTGGAGGACTCGGCCGCCTCGCGGCGTGACGCGCCGCCCCGGGGCGCCTCCCCTGGGTGGCCCGGGACGGTCGTGGTCTGCTGGGCGCGCGGCGCGGGGGCGAGCGTTCGTCGTCGGACCCGCGCGCGGATCCGACGACGAACGCGTGACGGGGGCCCGGGCTGCGGAGCCTCGGGCGGCCTCCGACGGATCGCCTCGGCGGCGTCGTCGACCGCACGCGCGGTCCCGGAATTGCGCGACGCCCGCGGCGCGACTACGTTCGCGTTCCTCGGCCGGACCCTCTCCTCCCACCTGACCGCCGCGGAGCCAAGGCACGTAAAGATGTTCACTTGGGCGATGAAGAAGATTTTCGGCACCTCGCACGAGCGTGCCATCCGCCGCATGCGACCCCGGGTCGAGGCGATCGGCAGGATGGAGCCGGAGCTGCAGAAGCTCTCGGACGCCCAGCTCCGAGCAAAGACGGCGGAGTTCAAGGAGAAGCTCGCCAACGGGGCGACGCTGGACGACATCCTGGTCCCGGCGTTCGCGGTCTGTCGCGAGGCGTCGAAGCGCGCGCTCAAGATGCGCCATTACGATGTGCAGCTCATCGGCGGCATGGTGCTCCACAACGGCTGCATCGCCGAGATGCGCACCGGCGAGGGCAAGACGCTGGTCGCGACGCTCCCCTGCTATCTGAACGCCCTCGAGGGCAAGGGCGTCCACGTCGTCACGGTGAACGATTACCTGGCGCGGCGCGACGCCGAGTGGATGGGCAAGCTGTACGGCTTCCTCGGCCTGTCGACGGGCGTGGTCGTCAACCAGCAGGGCGACGCCGAGAAGCGCGACGCGTACCGCTGTGACATCACGTACGGCCAGAACAACGAGTTCGGCTTCGACTACCTGCGCGACAACATGAAGTTCTCGGCGCTCGAGTACGCGCAGCGCCCGCTGCACTATGCGATCGTCGACGAGGTCGACTCCATCCTCATCGACGAGGCGAGGACTCCGCTCATCATCAGCGGGCAGGGGGAGCGCTCGAGCGACAAGTACCGCACGATCAACGAGGTGATCCCGCAGCTCCGGAACGAGGAGCATTACGCCGTCGACGAGAAGGCGCACTCGGTGACGCTGACCGACGAGGGCGTGGAGACGGCAGAGCGGCTGCTCGCCTCGCTCCAGGTGCTCAAGGGCACGAACCTCTATGATCCGGTGAACCTCGAGACGCTGCACATCCTGAACCAGTGCTTGCGCGCGCACACGCTCTACAAGCGCGACGTCAACTACATGGTACGCGACGGCAAGGTGCTCATCATCGATGAGTTCACCGGCCGCGTCCTGGCGGGGCGCCGGTGGTCGGACGGCCTGCATCAGGCCGTCGAGGCGAAGGAGAACGTCCGGATCCAGGAGGAGAGCCGGACGATGGCGACGATCACCTTCCAGAACCTCTTCCGGCTGTACAAGAAGCTCTCCGGGATGACCGGCACCGCGGACACGGAAGCGGCGGAGTTCCACAGCACGTACAAGCTCGACTGCGTCATCATCCCCACGAACAAGCCGGTGGTCCGCGTCGACTACGAGGATCTCGTCTACAAGACCGAGAAGGAGAAGTTCACGGCGGTCATCAACGAGATCCTCGAGAAGCACGAGCTCGGCCAGCCGATCCTGGTGGGCACGACGAGCGTCGAGAAGAGCACCGCGATCAGCCGGATCCTGACGAAGCGGGGCGTGAAGCACAACGTGCTGAACGCGAAGCACCACGAGAACGAGGCCTACGTGGTCGCGCAGGCGGGCCGCAAAGGGGCCATCACGGTCTCGACCAACATGGCGGGTCGCGGGACGGACATCATCCTGGGCGGCAACGCGGAGATGCTCGCCAAGCTCAAGTTCAAGGAGCAGAACCGCCAGGCCGAGGCGGAGCCCGAGGCGTTCGAGGCCCTGGTCGACGAGATCAAGAAGGAGTGCTCCGCCGAGGGCGACGAGGTGCGCGAGATCGGCGGGCTGTACATCCTGGGCACCGAGCGGCACGAGTCGCGCCGCATCGACAACCAGCTGCGCGGCCGCGCCGGCCGCCAGGGCGACCCCGGGACGTCGAAGTTCTACCTGTCCCTCGAGGACGACCTCATGCGCATCTTCGCCGGGGATCGGGTGAAGAACCTGATGGAGCGGATGGGCATGCCCGACGACGAGCCCATCGAGCACCCGTGGGTGACGAAGAGCGTCGAGAACGCGCAGAAGAAGGTCGAGGAGCGCAACTTCGACATCCGCAAGAACCTGCTCGAGTACGACGACGTGATGAGCGCGCAGCGCAAGACGATCTACGACATGCGCCAGTCGCTGCTCGTCGGCCGTTACTCTCCCGAGATCATCGACGAGGAGGGGAAGCCGACGGGCGAGAAGCGGACGATCAAGCCGCTCGCGTCCATCGTGGAGCTGGTCCGGCCGGACGTCGGCTACCTGCTCGGCATGTTCGCGAACGACCCGGTGATGCCGCTCGACGCGGACGGCAACCGGCGCGAGATCGTGCGAAAGGACTTCGAGAAGACGGAGCGGTTCGTCGAGCTCGAGAACATGCAGCGCGAGATCTACACGCGCTGGGGCGTGAAGCTCGAGCTCGAGTCGCGCGCCGACAAGGTCCTCGAGATCTACGACGAGTGCTCGGAGCTCATGCCCCTGGCGCTCACCGAGCAGCGCGAGCGGCTGCTCGATCTGATGGACCGGATCATCGGCGCGATGGTCGAGGAGTCGTGCCCGGCCCGCAAGCCGCCGGAGGACTGGGACTGGGGCGGCATCTTCCAGGGCTTTCGCGAGCACTTCGGCGTCGAGCTGCCGGACGACATCGCGCACATCGGCGACCAGGAGACGCTGGCGCGGGAGCTCTACGACCGCGCCGAGAAGGCGTACGAGAAGCGCGAGGAGGAGATCGGCGTCGAGCTGTCGCTGCGCATCTTCCGCCACCTCTACCTGGAGGAGCTCGACAAGGCCTGGGTCGACCACCTGACCGACATGGACCACCTCCGCGACGGCATCGGTCTGCGCGGCTACGGGCAAAAGGACCCGAAGCAGGAGTACAAGAAGGAGGGCTACAACATGTTCGTCAACATGGTGGCCCGCGTCTCCTCGAACGTGGTCACGAAGCTCTTCAGCGTGAACGTCAGGCGCGCCGAGCAGGAAGAGGCGCAGATCGAGGCTGCGGATCGCGAGCGGCACGCCGCGGCGCTGCTCGACGCGGTCGCGCAGCACGACGAGTCCCTCCCGATCGGCGCGAACCCTGCCCCGGCGCTCCCGCAGCCTGCCGTCATGCAGGAGCAGGAGTGCCCCTGCGGCAGCGGCCAGCCGTTCAACAAGTGCCATGGCGTCGAGGACGAGGCGACGGCCTGAGCCGGCGCCACCTGCCCGCTCCGCCTGATAGCTAGAACGAGGCAGCGAGGGCCCCTGCCAGGCCCTTGCTCCTCGGCATCTCACCCCCGCATGAACACCGCCTGAGGGCCGATCCATCGGTTCCCGGAGGCAGCATCATGAAGGTGTTCATCGATTCAGGGGATATCGCGGAAATCAGGGAAGCGCAGTCGATGGGGGTCATCGACGGCGTCACGACCAACCCGTCGCTCCTCGCCAAGGCCGGCAAGCCGACGAAGCGGGCGATCGCCGAGATCTGCGAGGTGGTCGACGGCCCCGTCTCGGCCGAGGTGGTGGCGGTCGAGAAGGACGCGATCCTCCGCGAGGGTCGCGAGCTCGCGAAGATTCACCGGAACGTGGTGGTCAAGGTGCCGCTCATCGACGAGGGGCTCAAGGCCGCCCGCATCTTCGCTTCCGAGGGCATCAAGACGAACGTGACCCTCTGCTTCTCGGCCGCCCAGGCGCTGCTCGCGGCCAAGGCTGGGGCCACGTTCGTGTCGCCGTTCGTCGGGCGCGTCGACGACGCCGCGGGAGACGGGATGGATCTCGTCCTGCAGGTCGTGACCATCTTCAGGAACTACGGCTTCTCGACGCAGGTGCTCACCGCGAGCGTACGGCACCCCGTCCACTTCGTGCAGGCCGCCATGATCGGCTCGCACGCCGCGACGATGCCGCTCAAGGTCATCAAGCAGCTGATCAAGCACCCGCTCACCGACGTCGGGCTCGCGCAGTTCTTGGCAGATGCGAAGAAGATCCCCGAGCTGGTATAGCGATCCCGTGGCCGAGAAACGCAAGGAGAGCTCGGGGACGAAGCGCCGCGGGAGCCGCCCGGCGGCCCCCGCGGTCGTGTCCGTCACGACGCAGGGAGGGCCCTTCAAGGGCGTGTCGACAGCGGTCGTGCGCCGGCGGGCGAGCAAGATGCTCGCCCACCTCGCGTTGCAGGGCGTGGAGCTCTCCGTCGCCCTGGTGAACGATGAGGCCATCCACGAGCTCAACCGCAGCTACCGGCGCAAGGACAAGCCGACCGACGTCCTCGCCTTCCCGCTGCTCGACCAGAACGGAGCCAACTCGCGCAGGCGCGGCCGGCGGGGTCCCGTGGATCCGTCGGTGTGGCGCGGTCTTCTCGGCGACGTGATCGTCTCGATCGACACGGCCGCGCGGCAGGCCGCAGAGCGCGAGCGCCCGCTGCTCGACGAGATCACGATGCTGCTCGGGCACGGCCTGCTCCACCTGCTCGGCTATGACCACAAAACCGACGCAGAAGAGCGGGAAATGACGGATTTGACCCGGGAGCTCGAGGTCGCGGCGGCGTCTCGAAGCAACAGCACCACTGGAATCAAACCACATCGCAGCACCACGACGCCAAAGAAGACGGGGGCGCGATGACTTATCGCTTGCGATGCGAAACCTCGCTTGTTAAACGGACGCCCCCTTTCGACTTGGAGGAGACATGCCCGGTTCGAACAAGCTGACCAAGGCGCAGATGATCGTCGGTCTTGCCGAGGCCACCCACCTCGACAAGAAGTCCGTGGCCAGCGTGCTCGATGCGCTCGGCGAGCTGGTGAAGAAAGAGCTCGGTCCGGAGGGGCCGGGCGAGGTCACGGTTCCGGGCCTCGTGAAGATCAAGGCGAAGGAGATCCCGGCCACGCAGGACCGGGAAGGCGTCAATCCGTTCACGAAGCAGCCGATGACCATCAAGGGCAAGCCGGCGAGCCGCAAGCTCCGCGCGGCGCCCGTCAAGGCGCTCAAGGACGGCTGAGCGGCGCGTCCGTGGCCGCAGCTTGCGTCGCCGCATCGGGCGGCGCGAGCTCCGGGGGCCCCGCAGGCGGTCGCGCCCCCGAGCTGACGCCCCGGGCTCGTTGCAAGGCCTTCGCTGTGGAGCGTCGCGCCCGGAGCGCGCAGCCGACGCTCGCGAGGGCGAGCAGCGTCGCCATCGGGGTGTCGCCCAGCCGCGTGTAGAGCGTCAGCGGCGTGTCCCTGATCGAGGGGGTCGCAAAGGTCACCCCCGGCGCAGCGCTCTCGTCGCGGCTGCGCACCGCGCCTCGGGCGTCGATCCACGATACGACGCCGAGGTTCACGGCGCGCACGAGATCGCGGCGCAGCTCGATGGCACGCATGACCGCGAGCCTCGCGTGCAGCTCGGGCTCGGCGCTCCCGGTGAACCAGGCGTCGTTCGTGATGTTGACGAGGAGGTTCGGGGCGAGCGCTCCGGTGATCCGCCGCCCCACCCCGGTGAGCGTGTCCTCGTAACAGTTGAGCACCCCGATCCGGAGCGCGGGCCCGTGCTCTCGGGGCAACGTGAGGGCGCGCGGCTCCGCGCCCGGGATGAGCCCGCCGCTCTTCTGGAAGATGCGCCGCAGCCAGGGCAGGTAAGCGCCGCCCGGGACCGTCTCGCCGAACCAGAGCAGCTGCAGCTTGTCCTGCGTCGGCAGCATGCTCCCATCAGGGAGCACGAGGGTCGCGGAGTTGAAGCTGTTCCGTTCCTCGACGCCGTCGGCGGCCTTCACGGGCGGCGCCTGGGTGATGAGCCCCGCGAGGACGGGGCCGTGGATGTCGGGCCCCAGGATCGCTCGACCGCCGCGCGGCGCCTGCCGGGCGCTGTGCGAGAGGGGGTAAGGATACGCCGCCTCGGGCCAGAGGGTGAGCTCGGCGCCGCCGGCCTCGGCTTCCCGGGTGAGCTCGTGCAGGGTCCGCAGGATCCGCGGGTGGTTCTTCGCCTGCCAGCGCTCATGCGGCCCGACCGCCTGGTTGACGAGCGCGACCCGCGCCGTCGGCAGGCCAGCGCTGGCGCGCTCGACCGCGGCCATCCGCAGCGCACCGTGGATCGCGAGCGACCCGAACAGCGCGACGCTCGAGAGCGCCGGGTAGAGGATCGCTCGGGGCAGCTGAAGGCGGACGGGCCGCGATTCCTGAGCGAGCGCGCTCTCGAGCGGCCGCCCGCCCGGCGCCCTCCCCGAGGCGGCCAGACCGGCGCGGGCGAGCAGGGCCGCCCCGACGGCGAACAGCACGGAGACGCCCCGCTCGCCGATGAGGTCGGCGAGCTGCACGAGCGCCGGCCAGGGGCTCATGAGACCGGCAGGAGTCCAGCCGAAGACGGTCGGGATGGCCACGGCGGCGAACACGCCGGTCGCGAACGCGAGCTCGAGAGGAGCGCGCAGCCGCCGGATGAGCGCGCTCGTGATGCCGCCGCAGACCGCCCAGACGAGCGACTGGGCGGCCGCGAGCAGCACCAGCGCGAGGTACGAGGCGGCCGAGCCGAGAGGTGTGAACCGCTGGATGACCTCTGGCACGAAGCGCAGGCCCACGATGCCCGCCGCCGTTCCCCACACAGCGCCGCGCCCGAAGGCGCGCCAGGCCGTCGGGGCGTCGTGGACGGCGGCCGCCAGCAGGGCGAGGCCAACGATGACGGCGGGGACCAGATCCGTGGGCGGCGCCGTGAGGGCGAACGTCGCGCCGCCAGCGAGCGAAAGGAACAGCGGGGCGCGGCCACGGAGCGCGCGCATGATCGAGGCCTGGGGCACGATGCGGCGTTATACCGCGTGGAGACGGCCCGGACCGCGACCACGACGACAGCCTGGCCGAGAGCAGGACGGACGCGAGCACCGCACGGTCAGGGCGGACAGGAGGCTATGACGAGCCGCTCACCAGTAGATGCTGAGCCCGCCGCGGAAGAGCCCGCCGCCCGATGTGTTGGTCGTGCGGCCGGTGTCTGGATCCGTGAACTCGGGAACGAGCCCATCGTCCGTACGGCTGCGCACGAAGCCGAGCGCATCGACGTTCAAGGCGATGCGAGGGGAAAGCCGGAACTCGAGGCCGATGCCGCCGTGCGCACCGAAGTAGTCGTACTCCGTATTGGGAACGAACTCGGTGCTGCCGGCCGCGGCCTCGCTCGAGGAGCGATCGACCTCGGCGTGCGCGATGTTCAGGCCGCCCATGAAGTAGAACTGGGTGCGGCTGCGCGGGTTGACGAACAGCATCCCGCTCAGCGAGAGCGGCACCTCGGTCCGCTGGTCGCCGTTGTAGTCCGTGCCCGCGAGGAAGTCGGCGCCTGCATCGATCGCAAACGCCGGGACGGGCCGGTAGCGAAGGCTGATCCCGACGCCTCCCATGCCAGCGTCCTCCGCGCCGCCGTGCTCGCGCCCCAGCATGACGCCCTCCATGCGGAGGTTGATCCCCCAGTGGCGCCGCCAGCGCCGCTTCACCGGCGGAGGCGGCGCCGGGGGCGCCACGCGGCGCACGATCACGCGCGGCGGAGGGGCCGCCCCAGGCGTCACGACGATCACCTGAGGAGGCGGGCCCGACGGCGAGGTCTCGTAGACGACGACCGGCGGGGCGGGACGGGCTGCTCTGGCCGGCGGCGGGGGCGGCGGCGCCTCGGCAGGCGCGGCCTCGGCAGGAGCGGCGGGCGGAGGTTCTGCGGCGGGATCGCGAGGCGGCTCCACTTCCTCGCAGAACCACGCGCCGGGAGGACAGTTGCTGTCCTCCTGCGCGAACGCGCTCATCGGCGCGGTCATCGCCACCGCAACAAGGGCATGGGTCAAGCAACGGCGCATCGGGCGACTCCTCTTCGGTGCAGGGAAGTTAGCAACCGGGATGCCATCGACCATCTTGCGGGATCGTCGTCACCATGGCCACGCAGCACGCCGGCGTGCATCGGCCGCCACGGCGCGCTGTGGCGGAAGGTTCACACGCGCGCCGTTCCGCAGGGTACTAGCTCCCACGGCAGACGTCACGGCGCGGTCGCCCCCGTCGGGAACCCTGCCAACATCGAGACCGATCGGATTCCATCATGCCTACGGTTACGTTGAAGCAGGGTCATGTTCGGCCGGTGTGGTCGGGGCATCCCTGGGTGTTCGCTCAGGCGGTCGCGCGCATCGAGGGCGGCGCTGTGGCCGGGGACGAGGTCGTCGTCACCGACCCCTACGGCAGCGTGCTCGGGCGCGGGCTCTACACCCCGCGCTCGGCCATCCCGGTGCGCATGTACACGCGCGAGGACAGGCCGATCGACGCGGCCCTGTTCCGGCACCGGATCGAGCGCGCCATCGCGCACCGCCGCGAGCTCGGCCTGCCCGCGCGGGCGCCTGGCCACGAGACCGACGCCTTCCGGCTGATCCACGCCGAGGGGGACGGCCTGCCGGGGCTCATCGTCGATCTGTTCGGCGACGTGGTGGTCGTGCAGCTCGGGACGATCGGGATCAAGCGCCGCGAAGGGGTGATCTTCGACGCCCTCCAGGCGGCGCTCTCGCCCCGCGCGATCGTGGACAGGACCCCGGAATCCCTCGCGAAGCTCGAGGGGTTCACCGCCGACGCGGGCGTGGTGCGCGGCGATCCCGGGCTCGATCAGCTCCGGTTCGTCGAGCGAGGGCTGCGGTACACGATCCCGCTCGCGCTCGGCCACAAGACCGGGTTCTACCTGGACCAGCGGACGCTGCGGACCCGCGTCGAGCAGCTCGCCCACAACCGGCGCGTGCTCGACGCGTTCTGCTTCGTCGGCACGTTCGCCATGGCGGCGGCCCGCGGCGGGGCGAGCGAGGTCCTCGCGATCGACGAGAGCGCGACGGCGATCGAGGTCGGCGCGGAGTGCGCGCGGGAGAACGGGCTGCTCGACCGGATCAAGTTCACGCGCGACGACGCCCGCAAGGCGCTGCAGAACGCGTCGAGGCAGGAGGGCTACGATCTCGTCATCTGCGACCCCCCGAAGCTCGCAGGCACGCGCGCCTCCAAGGACACGGCGCTCACGGCGTACCGGCGCCTCGCGGCCGGGGCGTGCCGCGCCACGCGCCCGGGCGGCGTCCTCGTGCTCTGCTCCTGCTCCAGCGCCGTGAGCCTCGACGATCTGACCCGGGTGCTCGCGCTCGGCGCGCGCGACGCGCGCATGCAGGCAGCGGTGTTCGACCGGCACTTCCAGGGAGGGGATCACCCCGTCCCCGCCGCCTTCCCCGAGGGGCTCTACCTGAAGAGCCTCATCGCGCGCATCGACGCCCTCTGACGCTCGCCCGATGAAGCCGCTCTCCCTTGTGCCTCCCGACGCCGCGCGCGCCCTCGCCGGGGTGATCTTCGATCTCGACGACACCGTGCTGGATCACGGAGCCCTCACCGAGGCGGCGTACGCGGCGCTCTTCCGTCTACGCGAGACGGGCCTCGCGCTGATCGCCTGCACCGGCAGGCCCGCCGGCTGGGGCGAGGTGCTCCAGCGGCAGTGGCCGATCGACGCGACGATCGTCGAAAACGGAGCCGTCGCGCTGGTCCGTGAGCAGGAAAGCGACGTCTCCGGCCATCGGGAAAGGCACGCCCAGCGCGCCGGCGCAAGCCGCGTCGTCACGCTCGACGACCTGGACCGCGAAGCGCGGAGAGCCCGTCGGGCCGAGCTCGTCGGGCTCGCCAACGACATCGTGCGTCGTTTTCCGGCGGCGGCGCTCGCGGACGACAACGACCAGAGGGTGACCGACGTTACCATCGACATCGGGGAGCATCGGCATGTCCCACCCGAGGACGTGCAGAAGATGCGCGCCGAGCTGCGCGAGCGGGGGGTGAGGACGCTGCTCTCGAGCGTCCACCTCCACCTCACGCGCGACCCGTCGGACAAGGCCACCGGGATTGTGCGCCTGCTCGCCGCTCGGTTCGGTGAGGATCCCACCCGGGCGCGGCACCGCTACGCGTTCATCGGCGACAGCGGCAACGACGGCGTCGCCTTCGCCGCATTCGTGCTGACCTTCGGGGTGGCCAACGTGCGCGCCCACCTCGGCAAGCTGTCCGTGCCGCCGCAGTTCGTGGCGTCCCTCCCCATGGGCCGCGGGTTCGGGGAGATCGCCCAGAAGATCGCCGAACTGCGGAAGAATGCACCCGAACCGTGATCTTGCCGCGCGCAAGTCACTTCGCGCTGCGATCCGCCCCACACCTGACGCAGGTAACCTAGCCGCAGCACGCACCGACGGAATAGGATCGGCTTTCGGGAGGGGCGTGCCTCCCAACCCTTTACAGGGACGCGTGTTCTCGGGGACCATGACGTTGGTCCCTCGCCCGCCAGCGGCAGCAGATGGCGTTTCGACCCCCGACCCCCGGCCTCCTCGTCGACAACAAGTACCGCCTCGCGGAGCGCATCGGCGGGGGCGGCATGGGGGACGTGTTCCGGGCGGAGCACGTGCTCGCAGGTCGCGCCGTTGCGATCAAATTCCTCCACCCCGAGCTGGCGGACAACTCGGAGCTCTCCCACCGGTTCTTCCAGGAAGCGCAGGCGGTCAATCGGATCCGCCACCCGAACATCGTCGACGTGATCGACGCCGGCGTCGGCGAGCTCGGTCCGTACATCGTGATGGAGCACCTCGACGGCGAGTCGCTCGGCATGGCGCTCGCGCGCTTCGGTCGCCTCGACATGGAGGCCGCCGTCGGCGTCGCGATCCCGGTGCTCGAGGCGCTCGACGCCGCGCACCGCGCGGGGATCATCCACCGCGATCTCAAGCCCGAGAACATCTTCATCGCCTTCGATCCGAGCCGCGGCTCGGCCGTCGTCCGCCTGCTCGACTTCGGCATCGCCAAGGTGCTCGACTCCGACGGTCCCTCGCCGCGGACGCGCACGGGCGTCGTGTTCGGGACGCCCGACTATCTCTCGCCCGAGCAGGCCACGGGGGAGTCGCCGCTCGACGGTCGGAGCGATCTCTTCTCGGTGGGCGTGCTGCTCTACGAGGTGCTCACGGGCACGCGGCCGTTCCGCGCGCCGACCGCCGTGGCGACGGCGTTCCGCGTCGTGCACGCCGAGGTGCCCACGCTCGCCTCGGCGGGCGTGACCGTCGACCCGCGGCTCGAGGCGATCGTGCAGCGGCTCTTGCAAAAGGATCCCGCGAAGCGGTTCCAGACGGCCGGCGACGTCGTCCGCGAGCTCGAGCGCGTCGCGCCTGATCCGCCCCGAAGGACGACGGCGCTCGGCAGGCTGATCAACGTGCAGCGGCGGATGGCCCTGAGCCTGGGGAACGCCCCGGAGAACGAGCGCGATCGCCTCTCGTCCTCGCGCGATCGATCGCGCCCAGGGTTCGACGTGAACCCCCCGCCGCCGATGCGCATCTCGCCGTCGATCGTGCCGGGCGGGCGCGTCACCGAGGCGCCGCCCGGGATGCGGCCGTCCTCCGAGCCAACGAAGCCCGCGCCCGGCGTGACGCTCTCGAACGCGCTGCGGAGCCGCGGCTCGGAGCCCACGATGCTCTCGCAGCGCGGCGAGTCGCTGCCCACGGTGCGCAGCGCCGATCTCGGCCTCCGGGCCGAGCCGACCGTCCGCAGCGCGGACTTCGGCTCCCTGATGAACCGGACACGCGACACGCGGCGGCCCAACGTCACCCCGGTCCGACCGCTGCCGGCGCGCTTCGCTGGGCAGTACCAGGTGCGCGGCCCGGTGCTGCGGAGCGTGGATCGCACCATCGTCGACGAGTACGGGAGGAGCGCGCGCGACGAGGTCGTCTCGCAGATGCCGCTCCGCTACGCCGACGACTTCAAGCACGACTCGATCAACGCGCTCGTCGGGTACGAGCTCGAGGCGCTCGACGCCTATATGGAGCTCGCGACATCGCTGGTCCTGCGCGATCTCGAGCGCTGGCGCGACATCGGCAGGCTCGGCGTCGGCGGCGAGCTGCACAGCCTCGTGCGCACGCTGTTCGCCCGCCCGCTGACCGACATCGCGTCGCTCATGCGCCGCGGGACCTCGATCTGGTCGCGGCTCTTCACGTTCGGCTCGTGGCGCGTGGCGACTGGCCCGACCGGGCGGGTCACGCTCCACATCGGCGACTTCGACCCTGCTTCGCTGCCGCTCCGGCTGTGGGTCGTGGGGATGGTCGAGGAGACAGCGCGACGCGCGTCCGGCGGCGGCGTGAAGGTCACGATCACGCTCGGAGAGCTCGGCTTCACCTCCGAGCTCGCCTGCGAGATCAGCCTCTAGGCTCCGCCCGCCCGAACTCCGGCCAGAGATCACCGGACTTCGGCGCCGCTCCGCGGCGACCTCGCGCTGGCGGCCCTGGCCTCGTTTCCTCGAGGCTCCGCCCCGCTCCGCACCCCGGCGTCCGCTTCGCGGCCGCGCCGCGCCGGCCGCACGAGGAGCGGCCGGCGCGCGGGGATGTGCCGCAGCGCGATGGCTGCGCGTCGCTGGAGGCGTCTCTCAGGAAGGCTTGCGCGCGCGGTAGCACGCCTGACAGAACACGTCGCGGCCCTCGACCGGCTTGAACGGGACCTCGCCCTCGGAGCCGCACGACTTGCAGGTGATCGAGAACGTCGGACGAGTGCGCGGCGCGCGGGGCTGCTGCGCCGGGCCGCGGCTCGGCGCAGCAGCGCGGCGCTCACCGGCGAACGAGGGGGCGCGGTAGTTGCCATCATCTCGGAAGGGCGCGCCGCCGCGCGGGCGATTCGGGTAGTGGCTCGGCACCGCCCAGGTGGGCGTCAGCCCCGAGTACGCGTCCTGCATCGGGCTGCGGTACTCGTTCACGTCGCCCGTGTAGCGGGGCTTCCGAGGCTGGCCGTCGCCGCGCGCCAGGCCGCGATGCCCCCCGGCGCCACGGGCCGGACCAGGGCGCTGGCGCTCCGCTGCGCGAGCCGGCGATCCGCTCTCCCCTCGATTGTCCTTGCGCGCACGGCGGCAAGTCCGGCACCGCTTGGGCGGAGCCGCGAGCTTCCGTTCGGCGTAGACGGCAGCTTCCGCAGCCGAGAATAGGAACGACGTGCCGCAGCTCGCGCAGACAATGTGCTCGTCTCGATGCTGTTCCATGATTCCTCTTTCGTCAGGCCGACGGGCCTCGCAGGCTCACGGGCTCGGGTGACTCGGATGACTCGGGTGACTGGAGCGCCCGGAGCTGCCCCGCTGCGCTGGAGAAGCGCGATTTACGCGGGGTTCTACGTGATATCGGTGGGATCGCCCTCTTGATGGGGCACGGGAGTGCCTACGGTGACATGCTTGTCAGGGCGGTCAAGCGTGCCGCCTCCACGCAACGCCAGGATCGATCGCGCGGCGCGGAGCTTTGATTTCGAAGCTCCTCACGATACCATCCGCGCGACTTTCACGAGGAGCGCAGCTCCTCCCGTGACGGACCACGAGCCGCATCTGCCCACGCCGCGCATCGCAACCAGTCGAAGCAATGAGCCATCCCTCCCTGCACCTCACCGCTCGTGACTTCGACGCGTACGCCGCCGAAAAAGCGACCTCGAAGGCCTACTCACGCCCCCGCCTCGAGGTGAAGCAGCGCGCGCTCGCCTGGGCGCGCGGCGTCGTCGCCCGGCTCGCCGAGCTCGGCATCTCGGTCGACGTCCATGGCTCGGACGAGCACCCCTCGATCCGCAACAAGCACCGGGCCGACTGCCAGTGGGTCTTCTTCTGGCGCGACCAGGCGGCGCGCGACGAGCTCGATCGCCTCCTCGACCGCGGCCGCTCGATCTCCGACGCGATCGACGATCCGAGCCCCTTCACCCGGCACGCGTTCCTCGCGCTGCGCATCTCGGAGAGCGAGGTCCAGGTGTGCTTCGCGGTCCACCCGGACGCGAAGGTGGACGTCGACAACCTCCGGGCTCGCCTCTCGGCGACCGAGGAGGCGACGGGCGCGCCGGCATCGCCGCTCTCCGCGGAGCTCACGAGCGCGCTCCACGCGCTCCCGGAGCAGTTCTCGTTCGGCGCCGCCGGCGGCGATCGCGTGGCCTGCAGCGCGGCCACCCCGGACGCGATCGCCGAGATGCTCCGCCGCGCCGCCGACGGCCAGGTGCCGCTCTGGATCGGCTGGGCGGTCCCGCGCGAGACGGCGGTCGAGCACGCCGACATCCTCGACGAGCAGCTCGAGGACGCGCTCGTCGCGCTCGCCCCGATCTACCGGCTCGTCGCGTGGTCGCGCGAGAACGACCGCATCGCGCTCGACCGCAAGCTCGAGGGCATCGAGCAGGAGCGGGCGCGCGCCCACGCCGAGATCGAGGCCGAGAACGAGCGATGGCGCTCCGAGCAGGCCAGAGCGCGAGAGCGCTCGATGGAGCAGGCGCGAGCGCGCGGCGATGAGCGCGTCGAGGCCGCCCTGCCCGCCCGCCGACCGACCCTGGCGACGCTGTTCAAGTCGCCGAACAACGGTGGCGCTGGCGCTGGCCGCGGCGGAGAGCCGCGGCCCTCGCTGAAGCGCGTCGGAGAGGGCGTCACCCCCGCCCGGCGAGCGCCGCAGGGCGAAGCGGAGCAGCAAGCGAAGGTCGAGGCTCCGCAGAAGCCCTCGGCCGATCACGCGCCGCGAGCGCAGCGGGGTCCGTCCGGCGAGCCAGACGCTGCAGCGAAGGTCGCCCCGGAGCCCGCGAAGGGCGGCGTGCTGGAGAAGGGCAGCCGGGTCCGCGTGCGACGAGGCCCGTTCGGCGACAAGATCGGCGTGGTGAGCGAGCTCGACGGGCGCGGAGGCGCGCGCGTCCTGCTCGGCCTGCTCTCGACGAGGCTCGAGCTCGACGATCTCGAGCTCGTGGTCGATGGAAGAGATCGGCCCGCGCTCTCGACGTCGCACCGCAAGCCGCTCGCACCGACGCCGCGCAAGGCGCGCTGAGCGTCGCCGCGCAGCCCCCCCACGCAATGGTCAAGCGCGATCCATCAACCTACCCTGTCGGCCTCGGCGCACAGTTCCGCAGCAAGCTTCCGCTCTACCTGACGGGCGCGGCGCTGCTCGCTGCGCAGCAGTTCCTCATGGCCAGGCGAGATTTCCTGGTCAAGGACGCCGTCGACGCCGCCGTGAAGGCGCAGTCGAGCGAGGCCGCGCAGGCGGCGCTCGTCATGCTCGCGGTCAGCGTGGGCGCCGCGATCATGCGCGTGTTCTCGCGGGTCACCATCTTCACGGCGGGCCGCAACGTCGAGTACGAGCTCCGGGCGATCCTGCTCGCGCGCCTGCACAAACTCGGGCCGTCGTTCTTCCGCAAGATGGCGACCGGCGACATCATGAGCCGGGCGACGAACGATCTGACGCAGGTTCGGCTCCTCCTCGGCTTCGGCCTGCTGAACGTCGTCGGCTCGATCTTCGCGTTCACGAGCGCCCTGTACGTGATGCTCCACATCTCGAAGAGGCTCACGCTCGCGGCGCTCCTGACGATGCCCGCGCTGATGCTCGTCACCCGGTCGTTCTCGAGCAAGCTCTTCGCCCGCACCCGCGACAACCAGGAGGCGATCGGCGCCATGAGCGACCGCGTCCTCGCGAGCCTCGCAGGGGTCAGGGTCGTCCGCTCGTTCGCGCTCGAGGCATCCGAGATGGCCGCTTTCACGAGCACGAACCAGGGCTACCTCGAGAAGAGCCTCGCGCTCGCCAGGCTGCGCGGCTCCATGGGGCCGCTCATGGGGGCCATCAGCTCGGTCGGCGTGCTCATCGTCTTCTGGTACGGCGGGCGGCTCGTGCTGGAGCAGCAGATGACGAGGGGGGACTTCGTCTCCTTCTGGCTGGCGCTCTTGCGGCTCACCTGGCCGATGCTCGCCCTCGGCTTCGTCGCCGCCATCGTCCAGCGCGGTCGCGCCGGCTACGTCCGGCTCAAGGCGATCTTCGAGGCCATCCCCGAGGTCGTGAGCGGCCCGATGCCCTCCCCCGATGTCGTCCGCGGCGCCATCTCCGTCAAGGACCTGACGTTCTCCCACGGCGCGAGGAAGGTGGTCGACGGCGTGAGCTTCGAGGTCGAAGCGGGCAGATCGCTCGCCATCGTCGGGCGCACCGGCTCGGGCAAGAGCACCATCGCCACGCTGCTCGCCAGGCTCATGCCCACGCCGCGCGGCGCTGTGCTCCTGGACGGCGTCGACATCTGCGACCTGCCGCTCGACACCGTGCGCGCGAGCATCGGCTACGCGCAGCAGGATGCGTTCCTCTTCTCGACGACCGTGGCCCGCAACATCGGCTACTCCCTCGACGATCCGGACTCGCCCGCCGCGTTCGAGACGATCCGCGCGGCCGCCGCCGAGGCCGAGGTGCTGAACGAGGTGCTCTCGCTGCCTGACGGCTTCGACACGGTGGTCGGGGAGCGTGGCGTGCAGCTGTCCGGCGGACAGCGCCAGCGCGTCGCGCTCGCCCGCGCGCTCGTGCGCGAGCCGAACGTCCTCGTCCTCGACGATCCGCTCTCCGCCGTCGACGCGAAGACCGAGCAGGCCATCCTCGCTGCGATCGAGCGGCAGGCCGCGCGACGGACCGTCATCCTGATCACCCACAGGGTCGCGGCCGCGCGGCGGTGTGACGCGATCGTGGTGCTGGAGCAGGGTCGGGTCGTCGAGCGCGGCACGCACGACGAGCTCGTCCGCGCGGGCGGGATCTACGCGTCGTTCGCCGAGGAGCAGCAGCTCGAAGAGGATCTCGCGACCTTCGATGCGTCGCCGCCCTCACAGCCGGTGGGGCTCTCGTGACGCAACCGGCACACGGAGACAGCCCGACGATGCGGTCGAAATCTGGCAGCGTCTCGGCCGCGGGCGAGGCGGGCGCGGGCCCGCGGCGGCCGGCGCAGGCGGCGACGGCCAAGGGCCGCGGGGCGACGAAGGCGAGCCGCACCGAGGACGTGCTGAGCCGGTTCCACGAGGAGACACGGCTCGGCGAGGCGTACGACGCGCGCATGCTGCTGAGGCTGTGGCCGTTCGTGCGCCCGCAGGGCAAGCACCTCGCGGTGTCGCTGACGCTGCTCGTCGTCACGGCGCTGCTGGCGCTCCTGCGCCCGCTCATCATGCGCGACGCGCTCGACGCGTTCGACACGCCCGGCGGGCTCGATCACCTCACGCGCAGCGGCCTGTTGCTCACGGGCATCATGCTCCTGGAGCAGTCGCTCGCCTTCCCGCAGCTCTACCTGATGCAGCTCGCCGGCGCGCGCGCGATGGCCGACCTGCGCGTGCGCGTCTTCGGCTTCCTGCACACCCGCCGCCTCGGGTTCTTCGATCGCACGCCGGTCGGCCGGCTCGTCACGCGCGTGACGAACGACGTGGACGCGATCGGCGAGATGTTCGCGTCCGGCGCGCTCAACGCGTTCGGCGATCTCCTCCGGCTCTTCGTCATCGTCGCGGTGATGGTGTCGCTCGACTGGCGCATGTCGTTGCTCGCCTTCGCGGCGGTCCCCCCGGTCGCCCTCGGCGTCAACTGGACGCGGCGGCGGATGCGCGACGCGTTCCGGGAGGTGCGGGCGAAGACGGCCAGGATGAACGCGTACCTCAACGAGCAGGTGTCCGGGATGGCCGTCGTGCAGGCCTACGCCAGGGAGGAGCGCTCGGCCGAGGAGTTCGACGAGATCAACGCGGCGTACCGCAACGCGAACAACCGCTCGATCGTGCTCGACGCGACGCTCGACGCCGCCATCGAGATGGTCTCGAGCGTCTGCATCGCAGCGGTGCTCTGGTACGCCGGCGTGAACAGCCTGAAGGACGAGATCTCGTTCGGGACCTTGTTCGCCTTCGTCGCGTACATCGACATGTTCTTCGTCCCGATCCGCGATCTCTCGGCTCGGTACACGCTGCTGCAGTCCGCGATGGCCGGCGCGGAGCGCGTCTTCGAGCTGCTGGACAACAAGGACGAGGACGCGACGGCGGCGGCGGCGACGAGCGGCGGCGACGCGACGAGGCCAGCGGACGAGGGCGTCGCGTTCGAGCTCGACAACGTCGGCTTCGGCTACAAGCCAGGCGTGCCCGTGCTGCGGCACGTGTCGATCGCGGCGAGGCGCGGCGAGAAGGTCGCGCTGGTCGGCGCGACCGGCGCCGGCAAGAGCACCGTGGCGTCGCTGCTGCTCCGCCTCTACGACGTCGATGAGGGCGTCGTGCGGGTCTTCGGCCGCGACGTCAGCGCGTACGCTCGTGACGAGCTGCGCCGCCAGTTCGCCGTCGTCCCCCAGGACGTGTTCCTGTTCCCGGGCACGGTGCTCACCAACGTCGCGGCCGGCGACGCGATCCCCGATCGGGCCAAGGTGGTGAACGCGCTGAACCGCATCGGCGCCCTCGACCTCTTCGAGCGACGCGAGGGCGGGCTCGACGCCCCCGTGCTCGAGCGCGGCAGCAATTTCAGCGCTGGCGAGCGCCAGCTGATCGCCTTCGCCCGGGCGCTCTACCGCGACCCGCCGCTCCTCATCCTGGACGAGGCCACGGCCAACGTCGACAGCGACACCGAGGCGCGCCTCCAGCGCGCCCTCGAGGGAGCCATGGCGGGGCGCACCGCGTTGATCATCGCGCACCGCCTCTCGACGATCCGCGCCGTCGATCGCATCGTCGTCTTCCACAAGGGCTGCGTCGTCGAGCAGGGCACGCACGAGGACCTGCTCGCCGCGGGCGGCGTCTACAGCAAGCTGTACCGGCTGCAGTTCGCCCGGCAGGCAGCGGCGAACGCCTAGAAGCGCGGGTCCTAGGGCTCCGCGCTCCCTCCGCCGGGATCGGCGTCGGCGCCGTAGCACCTGCTGACGCCGGTGCCCCCGGCGGCTCCCATCCCATCGCCGTCGGCGCCGGCCGCGCCTCCTGCGGCTCCGGTCGCGCCGGCATCGGCGCCGATCGCGCCCCCGGCGACCACCCGCAGCCAGTACTCGGAGCAGCTGCCGTTGACGATGATCAGATGCTGGTCGTCCACGCAGGTCACCTCGGCCTGGTTGCCGGCCGCCTGCGCCAGCGTCCCGCCGCTCTTCGTACCGTCGCGCTCGAACGACAGGTACACCTGCCACCACCGCGGGCGCGCGCCGAGGTGATGCTTGAGCGCGTACCGCATGCCGCCCGGGAAGTAGAGGAGATCGCCGTCCGGCGCCGAGGTCTCGTAGATGCCCCCCTCCGGGGTGGCCTCGACGAACTCGATCGGCGGGTTCGATTCCTCGGACCTGTCGCACCTGTTCGGCGCGCACCCCGCCGCGAACGCCGCCGACGCGCCCACCGCCCAGGTGGCGGCCCATCTCAATCGCTGCGCGGCGCTCCCGCCTGCGCCCTGGCTCCGCATCGCTCAGCCGAGCCAGCGCGCGGCGTCGAGCGCGTGGTAGGTGAGGATGAAGTCCGCCCCGGCGCGCCGGATCGACGTCAGCAGCTCGATCACGGCGCGCTTCTCGTCGATCATGCCGCGCTCCGCGGCCGCCTTGATCATCGCGTACTCGCCGCTGACGTTGTACGCGCCGAGCGGGAGCGTCGTCACCTCGCGCACGCGCGCGATGACGTCGAGGTACGCGAGCGCGGGCTTGACCATGAGCATGTCGGCCCCCTCTTCCTCGTCGAGCGCCGCCTCGCGCAGGCCTTCGCGGGCGTTCCCGGGGTCCATCTGGTAGCCCGCCCGGTCGCCGAACTTGGGCGCACAGTCGGCCGCCTCGCGGAACGGCCCGTAAAAGCCGGACGCGTACTTCACGGCGTAGGAGAGGATCGCCGTCCCCGTCAGCGACTCGGCGTCGAGCGCGCGCCGGATCGCGGCGACCCGGCCGTCCATCATGTCGCTCGGCGCGACAACGTCGGCCCCCGCCTTGGCGTGGACCACCGCCGCCCGCGCGAGCACCTCCAGCGTCGCGTCGTTGTCGACGTCCACCGCCCCGGACGCGTCCTCCCGGAGCAGGCCGCAGTGGCCGTGATCGGTGTACTCGTCCACGCACACGTCGGTGATCACGAGCAGCT
Organism: Sorangium sp. So ce124; assembly: GCF_051525235.1. NCBI lineage: Bacteria > Pseudomonadati > Myxococcota > Polyangiales > Polyangiaceae > Sorangium > Sorangium sp. So ce124. The sequence continues at coordinate 24,438 of NZ_CP150312.1, read as the reverse complement.
CCGGCACGGCCTCCTTCATCGCCTTCACGGCGCGCGGCACGGGCCCGTCCGGATCGTAAGCGCTCGTGCCCGACGCATCCTTGGTGCGCGGGAGCCCGAACAGGATCGTCCCGCCGATGCCGAGCTCCTTGCAGAGCCGCGCCTGCGCTGCCGCGGCGCTCACGGGAAGCTGCGAGACGCCCGGCATCGTCCCGACCGGCCGAGGCGCGTCGAGCGCCTCGTTGAAGAAGAGGGGGAGGATGAAATCTCCCGGATGGAGGGTCGTCTCGCGCACCAGGGCGCGGAGGGCGGGCGAGCGACGGAGCCGGCGCGGTCTCTTCGTGGGGAACACGGCGGCGGAGCATAGCAGCCCTGCGCCCGCGTGAGCCGCTCCGGTCCAGAGGAGCGCGCGATCCGTGGATCGCGTGGGCGCTGCGAATCGGTTAGTGTTCGCCCGAAACCGCCAGCATGAGAACGGCCCTCCACTTCCCGTTCCCGTTTTCCGGCCGCGCTCGCCCCGCCGCGCGCGGCGCTCGCGCCGGGCGCGGTCCGCGCGCGCGGCCGTCGCTCAGCGGTGGGCCGCTCCAGAGCGCGCGGCCGAGCGCGCTGCCGGGCCGGGACGCGACGTCATCGGCTGGGGAGTCTGCTGGGACGAAAGTGGCAGCGTGTCGTCGTCCTCATCCGCTGCTGAGCCGTCCTCCGGCTGTTCCGCAGGCGTCGCCGTGGCGGCGACCGTGACCGTTGCAATGTCGGACAGCGGGCACCACACGGTCCATGCCTCATTGCGGACGAAGCTATCGAGGGGGACCACTCCGCTCTCGATTCCGCGCGCGAGCTGGTCGAGCTTGACCGGCCCGACCGAGCGTTCCCCGTTGGTGACGTACCATCGGTCCGGAAAGCCGCGCTCCGAGCTCAGCAGCTCCTCGACCAGTTTCACAGATCTCATCGAATGGACTCCAGAAACCGCCGGACGTTGAATCGACCGGGTGCGATTCTAATCGCATAACGCACCGGGTCAACATCACTACAGAATCGCTATGACAATCAACGTCTGCCATGCATCAACGAGAGAATGACGGGAGTTTGACTGTGTTTCCGAGGCGTAACGATCCTTCCGAGGAGAGCCCCGGCGCGGCGGCCGCGGGGGCGATGAACGACGGCGCGCCGGGCGCGGCCAGGCCAGGCGTCGTGTACCTGGTCGGCGCCGGCCCGGGGGATCCGGGGCTCCTCACGCTGCGCGGCGCGGAGCTCCTCGCCACGGCCGACGTCGTGCTGCACGACGAGCTCGTCCACCCCGCGCTGCTCGACCGCGTGCAAGAGGGCGCCGACGTGCGCTCGGTGGGCAAGCGCGGCGGCGATCGGGTGGTGAAGGACGCGAAGCAGGCGGAGATCGACGCAGAGCTCGTCGCGCTCGGCCTCGCGGGCCGCAGCGTCGTTCGCTTGAAGGGCGGCGATCCGTTCCTCTTCGGGCGTGGCTCGGAGGAGGCGGAGGCGCTCGCGCGGGCCGGGGTGCCGTTCGAGGTGGTTCCGGGCGTCTGCTCTCCGCTCGGCGCGACGGCCTACGCCGGCATCTCGCTGACGCACAGGCACATCGCCTCCAGCGTGATGATCGTCAGCGGCGTCACCCGGGCTGGCAGATCCTTCGACTGGAGCGAGCTCGCCTCGGTCCGCGGGACCATCTGCGTCCTGATGGGCATGCAGGCCCTCGACGCGGTGGTCGCGGGGCTGATGGGGCCGGGGCGCCGCGATCCCGCGACGCCGGCGGCGGCGATCCAGTGGGGCACGCGGGCCGACCAGCGCGTCGTCTCGAGCCGCCTCGACGAGCTGCCTCGCCGCGTGGGGGAGGCAGGGATCGAGAGCCCCGCGGTCATCGTCGTAGGCGCCGTCACGGGCCTGCGCGACACGCTCCGCTGGTTCGATCGGAAGCCGCTCTTCGGCAAGCGGGTGCTCGTGACCCGGCCGCGTCACCAGGCGCGCTCGACGTCGAGGCTGGTGCGCCTCCGCGGCGGCGAGGCGGTGGAGCTGCCGACCATCGAGATCCACCCGCCCCCCGACCCCGCGCGGGTCACCGAGGCTGTGCGCGGCCTCTCCGGTTACCACGCCGTCGTCTTCACGAGCGAGAACGGGGTGGCCTGCTTCTTCAAGGAGATGGAGCGGCTCGGTCTGGACGCGCGCGCCTTCGGCCCTGCGCGCCTCGCCGCGATCGGCGTCGGGACCGCCGCCGCGCTCGCCGCGCGCGGCGTCCGCGCCGACATCGTCCCGCGGGAATTCCGCGGCGAGGAGCTCGCGGAGGCCATCCTCGCCGACCCCGCGCTGGCCGAACGCCGGGCGGCGTCCCCTCGAGTCCGCGTGCTCCTCGCGCGCGCGCTGGTCGCCCGCGAGGTGCTCCCGGAGCGCCTCCGCGCCGCCGGTTGCGAGGTCGATGTCGTGCCTGTCTACGAGACCCGCCCTGCGTCGGCCGGTCGCCGCGAAGAGCTGCTCCGGGCGCTCTCGGCGGGCGAGATCGACGTCGTGCTGCTCACCTCGAGCAGCACCGTCGACAGCCTCTGCGATCTCCTCGGCGAGGGCGCCGCAGCGCGCCTCGACCGCGTTCTCCTCGCGAGCATCGGGCCGATCACGACCGCTACAGCCGAGAAGCGGGGGCTCCGGGTCGGCGTGACCGCCGAGGTGAGCACCACAGCAGGTCTCCTGGACGCGCTGGATCGACATTTCACTGCATTGCAAGCTGCCCCTGGGAGCGCCAGGAGCGGATGAGCTGGTCGCACGATGTGCGGCCGGCGCACCTGCTGAAATAAAGAGAGCGTCGCAGCGGACCTGGGGGGGGAAGGTCTCCGCCGCGACGCTCGATCCCACGTGAGAGCAGGGCGCGTGCCCACGACTTCTTCAAGTCGATTCAGGCACTTAGGACGTCCTGGCAGGAGCCTCCTTGCGCTGCTGCGTGGCCACGGCGACAGAGATGCAAGGACGCTCCTGATTCGGCATTACCGTCGAACATCGACAGCGGCATTCCCCGGGGCCGGAGCAGGCGTACAGCGTCACAGCCGGACAGCGCTGGTGAGATGAGCGCCTTCCGGTGCCGTTCGGCTCACTCGAACGTCGCTCGCACCACGACGAACTTGTTGTTGAGCTCGATGGAAGTGAGCTTCTCGAAGATGCGAGGGCTGCCGAGCTCGTTCGACAAGGAGCCCGTGCGCCCGTGTTCGGTGACGAAGTAGAAGGTCTTCACGCCCTTCTTCTTCTGCTCATTGATGTAATCCTGAAACTTCTTTCCGCTCGACACGAAGGCCGCCAGCCGGTTGCCGGCATAGAAGTTCTCGCCCTTCCAGTTCAGCTGGTAAGCGACGAGCGGCCCTGGGATCTGCTGATTCGCGCGCACATAGGCGAGCAGCGTCTCGCGTTGCCCCCAGTGAGGCGACGTCCGCACGAAGTACACGTCGATGCCCCACGCCGTGAACACGACGGCGAGCGCCAGGAGCGCGTAGACGACCTGGCGGCGCCAGCGCGCGACCATCAGCAGCAGGCACAGGGCAGCCGCGGCGGCGGTGAAGGCCCACAGGGCCGCCGAGAAGTCGAGCGATTGCGGCCAGGGGCGCTTGTAATTGTACGTGAACAGGTGCAGCAGCCTGGCCTGGCCCGGCTGTCCCTCGCGCACCGTCGCGAGATCGCGCCCGACGAGGAACACGAGGAGCGCAGCGCCGAGCGCGATGGCGCCGAGCATCGCGCGCTCGTAGCTGACCACCGCGGCGGAGCGCGCCGATTGCGCCGGCGAGGAGGCGCCGCTCGAGCGGCGCGCGAGCCCTCCCACGCGGCCATCGAGGCGCAGCATGTCGTCGAGCAGGATCCCCGTGAGCATCGCCGCCGGCGGGACGGCCGGCAGGATGTAGTGATGGAACTTCGTCAGCATCAGGGAGAACAGCGCGAAGCCGAAGAGGAACCATATCGCCAGGAACACCGAGGCGTCGCCCTGGCGGACGTCGGCCGAGCCGCGCTCCCCCGGCGCCGCCCCCTCGCGCCGCCTGAGCCACCACACGAGCGAAGCGGGCACGAGCCCGGTCCACGGGAACATCGCGTAGCCGAGCTGCCACACGTAATAGCGGAAGCTCACGTCGTCGCCCTCGTTCGTGTCGTGGACGTGGGTGAAGGCGCGCTTGAACATGTCGTGGAACAGGAGCCTGTCGGTGAACGGCTGGCCGTGCCGCGCGTACATCGCGACGAACCACGGCAGCGCGACGCACGCGAGCACGAGCAGCCCGATGGGGATCTCCATCTTGAGCAGGTCGCGGTAGCGGCGGGAGACGACGACGTAGCCGAGCGCGCAGAGCACCGGGAGCCCGAAGCCCGCCGGCCCCTTGGCCATCGTGGACAGGGCAGCGAAGAACCACGCCGCGAGGAAGAGGAGCCGCTGGACGCGCCGCTCGCCCCAGCTGGCGTACAGGACGATCGCGAGCGTCTGCGCCCAGACGAGCGCCTGGAGCGCAGGCTGAAGGCCGGGGAGCACGGGCAGCACCGACCGGCAGGCCTCGTTGCCGGGGAGACCGCAGTTGCCCGGTGAGCCCGAGCTGAAGACGTCGCCGCGGAAGTCGAGGCTGAAGGGCGTAAGGCCGATCTCGACGTGACGCGAGAGCAGGTAGAGGATCTGCGGCAGCGCGCAGGCGAGGATCGCCCCCAGCACGAGGTGATAGGCCGAGAGGCCCACCTTGAGCGGGCCGAGATCCACCTCGTAGACGCGCGCCTCCTCGGCGTCGTCGGTGTGGATGCCGAGCAGGAGGAGCGCCATCGCCGCGGCCATCGTCGCGACGAAGGGCATGTCGGTCATGGTCTGGTGGGAGACCAGGAACCACTGCGGCATCGTGGCGAGGACGAGCCCCGCGAGCAGCCCGGCGCGGCGGCTGAAGATGCGCGAGACGGCCTTGTAGAGCAGATAAACGGCGATGAGCGTCAGCGCGAAGACGGGGAGCCTGACGGCCCACTCGGGCCACGGGGTGCGCCCCTCGGCGACCGCCGAGAGCATCTCGCCCGACCGGTAGCGGACGCCGAACGCGGCCATCGCGAGCGCCTGCATCCAGAAGTCGAGCACCGGCTTCGACCAGAACCAGCCGTCCTGCGCCCACCACAGGGAGATCCAGTCGTTCCTGGCCAGGATCTCGCGCGCGACCTCGCCGTAGTGCGTCTCCCAGGGATCGGTGAGCGAGTGGCTCCCGAGCATGGGCAGGTAGAGCAGCGTGACGAGGGCGACGAGCCAGAAGCCGTGCCGCCGGCCGAGAGGGCGCGGAGCCCCCGCCTCGTCGACGCGGCAGGGACCGAGGCGCTCGCCGAACCGGAACGCGCCGATGACCGCCGTGAGAAACGCGACAGGGACGGCGACGGCGGGCACCGCCAGCGAGAGCAGCGTCGGCGCGCCGTCCGACGAGAGAGGGCTCGGCGAGAAGAAGCCCGCGACGCTCAGCGTGATCAGGGCGAAGAGCGCGACGAGCCCACCCCCGAGCAGCGCGAGCGGGCTGAGGAGGTCGCGGATCCCGACGCGCGTGGCGACGCGCTCGGGCCGATCGTCGAACGTGCCGAGCAGATCGAGCAGACCGATCGCCGCGATGACGACGCCGAGCGCGCCGATCGGGACACCCCAGCGCAGCTGGGGCGCAAGCGCCATCACGACGAACGTGAGGAGGGCGCCCGCGGCGGACACGGCAGCGCCACGCCAGCGGAGCGGGTTGCCCTGCGGCACGAGGCGAGCCTCCTCGGCGTCGGCCGCGGCCCCGTCCATCCCGACCGTGCCGTCGCTCCCCGCTGTTCCGTCGCCAGGGGAAGGCGTGCGCGGCTCAGGTGCGCTGGGGCTCTCCAGATCGCCCGCGGCCGTCCCGTCGCGGGCGTCCGCGGGCGCACCGCTGCGTTTGTCGTGTGTGTCGTTCATGGCTGCGCCAACCGCGGAACGAGGCGCGGCCCTGGCGTAGCAACTCCAGGTCGCCGGGCAAAGCAGCGGTCGCATGCGCCTGCGCTGCGTTCCCGAACGCGCGCGCTCCGCGAGCGACGTCGCGGCGCAAGGAGCGCCCCTACGTACTTGGATCGGTGGGCCTCACGCGCCCACGAAGGCACCCCGCCCCGTTCGTGCGTCTCGCAGGCGCGACAGGAACAGGGGCGGGTCGACGGCCACGGCCAGGCCGCGGCCGCCGCCTACTTCGTCAGCCGCGCGATCTCTTCCTTGATGATCGTCTCGGCGAGCACCGGCACGACCTCCCACACGACGCGCTCCACGACGTCGCGGGACAGCGCCATCACGGCCTCCACCTGCTCGGAGGTGAGGCCGAGGCCCTCGAGCTTGCTCGCCATCTGGCCGTTGACCTGCGCGGAGGCGGTCGCGGCGACGGCGGCGGGCCCCGTCGCGGTCTTCGGCACGCCGGACACCGGCGTCGGCGAGAAGGCCATCGTCGTCGTGACCGGCACGTTCGCCGGGCCACCGGGCGCCGTCTTGACGGAGGCCTGGGCCGGCGCAGCGCTCGTGGCCGGCGCGTTGGGCGTGTAGATGAGGGTCTTCGCGCGCTGGAGCGGGCTCGCTGCCGCCGGCTGCGCGGCGGCTGCCGGCTGCGCGGCGGCCGCGGGCGGCGCGGCGGCGGGCTGCGCCGCAGGAGAGCGCGCGGGCGCGGGCGCCGCGGCAGCGGGGGCCGCTGCGGCGGCGGGCTTCGCTTCGCCGCGCGACGCCAGCAGCTTCTTGACCTTGTCGATCATCTGCTGCGTGTCGAACGGCTTGTCCATGTGATCGTCCGCTTGCGCGCCCGATCCCTTCGCGGGGTCGAACGGGTTCTGCTTGGACGACAGGATCAGGACGGGCGTCGCCGGTGAGGCCTGCTTGATCGCCTTGCACAGCTCGTAGCCGTTCTTCGGCTCGAGCGTGACGTCGGCGATCACCAGGTCGGGTTTATCGCTCTTGAGCTTCTGCAGCGCAGCGTCGGCGCTGCTCGCCGTCACGACGCGGAAATCCTGACCCGCAAAGGTGATTTCGAGCACTTTGCGCATGGTCACGCTGTCGTCTACGGCGAGAAGGGTGCTGGCCACGAACGGGTCTCCTCTCAGATGGCGAGAAAGCGATGACGGCTCTGGATATCTTCGGCTCCGGTCGCGCGATGTGTCAACATTCGCGGTGTATTTCGCCCCCGCGGGCCCCGCGGATGTGCGTTTTTCGCGCCGGTAGAGCCCGGTCCCACGCTGGTGGGCGGAGCCGAGGCGCCCCCGGTGAGCTTGTACATGCGTCCGCTCCGACCCGCCACTCCGCCGAGCCAGGAAGACAAAGCCGCCGAAACGACCGGCGTCCACCCCGCCGCCCAGGTGCGACCTCCGCAGGACGGCCGCTGGACGGTGCCAGCCGAGCTGGATCGGCGCCCGCTGGACGGGGCCGTCCGTGCGCTGGCCGCGGTCTCGTGGTCCGACGCGCGCCGCTTGATCGAGACCGGCAAGGTGCTGGTCGGGAGCGCGGTGGCGACGAGCGCCCGCCGGCGGGTGCTCAGCGGGGAGCAGATCGAGGTCCGCTTGCACGCGCCGAGGCCCGAGACCGTGCGGCGGCGCAAGCTCGAGGGCGAGCTCGTGGTCTACGCGGACGCGAGCGTCGTCGTGGTGAACAAGCCCGCCGGGGTGAGCACCATCCCGTACGGCGACGAGGATCCCGCGGAGCAGGCCGCGACCCTCGACGCGCTGGTGCGCGAGGTGCTGGCCAGGCGCGACCGCCTGCGCGGGCGCGCGCCGCTCGGCGTGGTGCAGCGCCTCGACAAGGGGACGAGCGGGCTGCTGGTCTTCGCGCGGACGCTCGCCGCGAAGAAGCACCTCGCGCAGCAGCTCCGCGTCCGCGCGATGCACCGGCAGTACCTGGCGCTCGCGCACGGCGCCGTCCCGCGCGGCACCTACCGCAGCTACCTCGTCGAGGATCGGGGCGACGGGCTGCGCGGCTCGGCGCGGGAGGGGCGGCGCGAGGGGCAGCTCGCGGTGACGCACGTGGAGCCGATCGAGGTGCTCCGAGGGCCTCAGGAGGGGGCCGGCGCCGGGGGCGTGACGCTCGTCGCGTGCCGGCTCGAGACGGGACGGACGCACCAGATCCGCATCCACCTCGCGGAGGCCGGGCACCCGCTCGTCGGCGAGACGGTCTACGTGCGGGACTACCGCGGGGCGAGGATCCCGGCCGCGCGGCTGATGCTCCACGCGGCTGAGCTCGGCTTCAACCACCCGGCCGACGACCGGCCGATGCGCTTCCAGGCGCCGCCGCCCCCGGACTTCGACGACGTGCTCGATCGGCTCCGCGAGCCGCAGCGGAAGGGCGCTACTTGACCTTGCCGCGGACCTCGGTCATCGCCGCGGCCGTGGCGTCGACCAGCGGCATGACCTTCGCGTAGTCCATCCGCGTCGGGCCGAGCACGCCGACGGTCCCGGCGACGCGGCCGTTTTCCATGTACGGCGCGGCGACGAGGCTGAGCTGGCCTCCGCCAAGATCGCCCGCCTCGCTGCCGACGAACACGGTGACCTCACCCGCGCCGGCGGCGAGCGTCCGGTCGAGCAGATCGACGAGCTCCTCGCGCTCCTCGAGCGCCTTCATCAGCTTCTTGAGCCGGTCGACATCGGCGTATTCGGGCAGATCGATCAGGCGGTTCTGCCCCTCGATGACGACCTCGCTCCGCCGGGTCACGTCGGCCGTCGCCTTGCTGCCGAGCTCGAAGGCGCGGCGCCTCAGCGCGTCGATCTGGAGGCGCTCGTCCGCGAGGCGGCGGGCGAACAGGTCCCGGATCTCGCCCAGCGTGCGCCCCTCGATGACGTCGGCGAGCAGGTTGTGGATCCGGGTGAGCTCGCCCTCGTTGATCGCCTCGTCGGCCGAGATGAAGCGGTTCGCGACCGAGCCGTCGGCGAAGACGAGCACCGCGAGCAGCTGCCCGGGCTTGGTCGGGATGAAGCGCAGCTGGGCGAGGGCGCGGAGCTCCGCCCGCGGCGCCGCCACGACCGCCGCGGCGCCGGACAGCTCCGAGAGGTAGCGCCCGGTCTCGCGGAGCGGATCGCTCGCCCCCGCGTAGATCTCGGTGAACCTGGCGCTCAGCTCGGCCTGCTGCTCGGGAGACAGCGACCGGAGCTCGACGAGCGCGTCGATGAACAGCCGGAGCGCGCGATCGGTCGGGATCCGCCCGGCAGAGGTGTGCGGCTGGTGGAGGTACCCGGCCTCCTCGAGGTCAGCGAGCACGTTGCGGATCGAAGCAGCCGAGAGATCCAGCCCGTACTTCCGGGCGAGCGTCCTGCTGCCAACTGGGTCGCCCGTTGCGATGAACTCGGTGACCGCGGCGAAAAGGATCTTCCGAGATCGATTGGAAAGATCACTCATGTCAGCTGCATGCAGCGCACAAGCGCGCCGCCGTGGCTACCTGGACCAGGGACCGCCCGGACCGGGAAGCCATGCGGGCCGGACCTTCGCTCCCGTACGTCAAGCTGCGCGTGCGGGCGCTCGACCCACGGACGCGCATGCGACCCATTTTGAGGCGATCGCGCGGCCCGGTCAAATGTCGCGGTAGGATCGGGTAGTAGCCACCCCGCGCACGGGGCACCGCTCCGCCGGATGGCGGCGCGATCGGCCACGTGGCACGTGGTCGCTCGGCCCACCGAGAGGCCCCGAGAGGCCCCGAGAGGGCCGGCCTGCCTTGCTTCGCACGAGGGATGTACCGCAACGATGCCGCCCGCACGCCATGCCGCCGCTGCCTGCGCGCTCGCCCTCGCGCTCGGCCCCCTCGCCGCCGCGCCGAGCGCGCAGGGCAAGCCGAAGGTCAGGTACCACCAGGACTGGGCGAAGCACCCGTCGGCGCGCTACGCGGCCATGAGCGCGGCGCAGTGCCGCGCGGCGCTCACGCAGCGGAAGATCGCGTTCGAGCCGGTGCCGCGCGCGCCGGGCGTGCTCGCTCCGGTGCGGCTGATGCAGCGGGTCGGCGGGGTCCTCTACCGGACGGCGCTGCCGGCGCATCGACGCGCGGACAACCCGTACGACGTCTTCGACTGCCGCCTCGCGCTCGCGCTCTCGGACTTCAGCCGGATCCTCCGCGCGCACGACATCGACGAGGCGCTGATGTTCTCGGCCTGGCGGCCTCCGTCCAGGATGTGGCCCGAGGGCAGGCTCGCCACGAGGCACCCCGGCGGGCTCGCGATCGACCTCTACAGGCTCATCAAGGAGCCCGTCGGCGGCGGGTTCGCGGAGGATTGGCTCGACGTGGAGCGCGACTTCGTCGGCAGGCGCGGCGCGCCGGTCTGCGGCGAGAGCGCAGGCCCGACCGGGAGGCCCCGCGGGGCCGGCAAGGGGGCGGGGGGCGGCCCTCCAGCGGACGCGGCGGCGCGAGAGCTGCGATCCATCGTGTGCGAGGCCGTGGATCAGCACATCTTCACGTCGATCCTCACGCCCAACTACGATCGGGCGCACAAAAATCACCTGCATCTCGAGGTGACCCCCGGCGTCCAATGGCATCTCGTGCGCTGATCCGGGACGGGACGTCGTCCGTCCTCCCGCGCGCAAACCCGCTCTCCCTCCGAGGTCGACCCGCTATGTTAGCCCGCGTGCCCGCACGAAGACCCCCGCTCTCCCGCGCGTCCGCCGCGCTGGCGCTCGCCGCTGTCGCGCTGTCGTTCACGTTCGTCGGCTGCCCCTGCGTCAGCGGCCCCGTGAACGCGAGCCCTGGCCTCCGCTGGTTCCTGTTCTCGAACTTCGGGGCCAGCAAGATCTGCCCCGAGATGCTGAAGAGCGGGGTCTCGCTGCGCCTGCAGGACAGATCGGCGTCCATCGGGCGGTTCTTCCCGATGCAGTGCTCGTACGACGTCAACGACGCGGCCCAGACGATCACCGTCCACATCGCCGGCACGGGGTACGGCTACATGCAGCCGGCCAAGCGGGTGGGCTTCTCGCTCACGACGTCCGTCGAGTACCGACCCGACTTCCAGCTCGCGGACGACAACGTCTACGTGTGGGGACGGCTGAACCGGATCGTGCAAGGGCCGAGCTTCCAGCTGGGCTACGTCGAGAACCCCGTCATCGACGTGATGGCCAACGTCCCGCCGTTCGGAGGGCTCGCCAACCTGCTCGGCAACCAGATCGTCGCGGGCGAGCTGACCCGCGGGTTCACCGTCCTCTACAACGAGGAGACCGGGAAGGACTTCACGCTGGGGATCCTCATGCCGCCCCAGCGACCGCACCACCCGTTCGAGGCCGAGGACGAGGAGCGGTACACCTTCGCGAACGAGACCATCGAGGTGCACGCGCACCAGCGCGACTACCTCGGGCCGTTCGAGATCGCCGACGCGGACCAGGCGCTCTACCTCAAGGTCAGCGCGCAGGGCGCGCCCGTGGACCTCATGATCGTCGACAAGCCCACCGGCGACGCGTGGCGCGAGGCGTACCAGACCGGCAAGCCGCTCGGCCCCCCGCCAGGCCCGGTGCAGGCAGGCGGCCCTCTCCAGCCCGGGATCATCGAGACGCGCCGCTATGCGCTGCGCCCGGGCCTCTACTACGTCGTCGTCGACAACACGGCGGCGGCCGGGCTGGTCGCTCCTCCCATCACGCTGCTCAGCCCCCTCGGGGGGCCGGCCGCTCAGGTCAGCTACATGGCGCAGGTCGGCGAGTAGCGCCGACGAGCGGGGCACGGACAGCATCGGCGAGGTCACGCCAAGTAGGCTCCGTCGCCGGCCTTGACGCGGTTCGCCGCGAACGGGATAAACTTGCCATGGCCGTCATGGAGAGAGAGGGGAGCAGCGCCAGCCACGTCGACCAAGTTGCCCTCGACCGGCTACGCGCTCGCCTCCAGGCGTACATGGCCAAGAAGGGGCTGAGATCGACGGCGCAGCGCCGGCTGATCGTCGACACGTTCTTCTCCGGCGCCCCGCACATGACCATCGAGGATCTGCTCGCGGAGGTGCGCGCGCACGACCGAGGCATCGGGTACGCGACGGTGTACCGCACGCTCAAGCTGCTCGCGGAGTGCGGCGTGGCCTCCGAGCGCCGGTTCGGCGACGGCCTTAGCCGCTACGAGCTGGCGGACGACGCCAGCGCGCACCACGACCACCTGATCTGCGTCAACTGCGGGAAGATCATCGAGTTCGAGGAGCCGCGGATCGAGGCGCTCCAGGAAGAGATCGCCGCGAAGTACGGCTTCGAGGTGACCTGGCACAAGCACGAGATGTACGGCGTCTGCGCGGACTGCCGCGACGTCAAGGACACCACGCCCGACGTCTCGTAGCCCGCCGCGGCGCGGCGAGGAGCCCCGCGCCGGCGACCGCGCCCGGCGCTCAGCTCTTCGCGTCGAGCGCGCGGGCGTGGACGACGGCCATGACGCCGCCGAGCAGCGAGGCGATGGGCGCGTAGGCCGGCGGGAGCACGAACGCGGCGATCACCGCGGCGCCGACGAGCGCCGGGGCGACGCTGAGCGCGAGCCCGACGCGCGCCTCGAGGCGCGTGCGGTGCGCGAGCGCGAGGGAGAGCGCGGCGTCGCGGACGTCGTCCGACGCGAGGACCGTGGAGAAGTCGGCGGGCGCCGAGCCGGCGGCGCCGAGCGCCACGGAGACGTCGGCGGCGCCGAGCGCGGCGTCGTCGACGCCCGCGTGGCCGAGGACGGCGACGCTCGTGCCCGCGTCGATCAGGCGGCGCACCTCCGCGCCGCGATCCGCGGGGAGGATCTCGGGGCGGATATGATCGATGTCGAGCGAGCGGCCGATCGCCTCGCACGTCTCGCGCGCGTCGCCCGACATCAGCACGGGCTCGATCTGCGCGTCGAGCAGGTGCTGGATGGCGGCCCGCGCCCCGGGGCGCAGCCCGTCCTGCAGGCCGATGATGCCGACGAGGCGAGCGCCGACCGCGACGAGGACCACCGTGCGCCCCAGCGCCTCGAGCTCGGCGACGCGGCTCTCGGCCGCGGCGATCGAGATCCGCTGCTCGAGCATGAGCGCGCGGTTGCCGACGCAGAGGTCCTCGCCGGACGAGGTGACGGCCGTCACGCCGAGGCCGGGGTGGAAGTTGGGGTTGCGCACGCCGTCGGGCCGCAAGCCGCGGGCGCGCGCGGCGCGGACGATCGCCGTCGCGACGGGGTGCTCCTCGGTGCGCTCCGCCCCGGCCGCGAGCGCCAGCACGTCGCTCGGCTTGAGCTTCTGCCCGGTCGCCTCCAGCTCCGCGAGCTCGGGCTCGCCGAGCAGCAGCGTGCCGCGGGCGCAGAACACGGCGACCGAGGTCTTCCCTGCGCGATCCCAGGCGTCGGCGCTCTTGTAGACGATGCCCCGGCGGAGCCCGAGCAAGATGCCCCGCGCAACGTGCACCGACGCGATGGACGCCGTGATCGCCGTGGACAGCGCGGCGAGCACGGCGGCCGCGGTCATCGCGATCTCGACCGGAGCGCGCCCGGCGACGAAGGCGGAGAGCGCGCCGATCGCCGCGGCGCCGATCGCCCAGCGCTCGGTCAGGGCGCGGGAGGCTTGCGCGATGGGCGCGAGGGCGTCCGCGCGCCGGCGGGCGTCGAGCAGGACGCGCGCGACCGCGCGATCGCCGCCGGAGAAGGTGCACGCGCCGACGAGGCGACCCCGGACCACGGTGGCCCCGGCGACGACCGGGTCGCCGTCGCGGCGGCGGGTCGGCGTGGTCGCGCCGATCCAGGGGAGGACCTCGACATCGCCGCCCGTGACGACGAGGTCGACGGGGACGACCTCCCCCGCGTCGACCTGGACGCCCTCGCCCGGTCGCAGCTCGTAGAGCTCATCCCCGGCGCCCTCGAGAGAGCCGCCGTCGCTGCCGCGCTGAGGGGCGCGGTCGGCAGGCGCCTGGCCCTGCGCCCACGCGCCAGGCGGCCGGCGCGCGGGCGCCGAGAGCACGGATCCGATCCACGCCCGCTCCGCGAACACGCGATGTCGGGCGCTCTCGATGAGCCACGCGCTGATCGCGCTGGCGGTGGCGATCACGCCGGCGAGCGACGCGGCCTCGGCCGCGAGGGCGCGGTCCTGACCGAAGAGGGCCCAGACGGCGGCCACGAGCCCACCCAGGACGGGCGCGAGCATCGGCGCCGGGTGCGGATCGGTGGCGTCGCGCGCGGTCGTGGCGGCGCGGCCGAGGAGCATCCCGGCGCTCACCGTGGCGAGCACGATGCGCGCGCCGATGACGAGCTTCGCGTCCCCGGCGAGGGTGAGCGCTACGGCCAGCGTCCCCGCGATGATCGCGAGCACGAGCAGGAGCGCGCCGATGTCCCGCGCCTCGACCGCATCGTAGCGCTGCGGCTCCTCGCTCAGGATGGTGTTCCCGATGGGCTCGAGCAGCGCGCGATCGTCGTCGAGGACGGGCAGGTCCGGGAGCTTCTCGTCGAGCGACACGGGCGGGAACGCGTCGACGATCGGCGCGTCGAGGTCAGCGACGCGCGCCGCGCCCTCGTCGGCGCTCGCCCGCGCGGGCTCGGCGCGCGCCGCGGAGGCGTGGTGCCCGCCGGCGCCGGGCGGCGCGCCCGACGGGAGCCCCCGGGGAGGGCCGGCGAAGGGCGCGCCCGACGCCGCGAGGCCAGCAGGCCGGCCGTCGCCCGGCGCAGGCGCCGCTTCACCGAGGAAGGCGTGGCGGCACCGCGCGTTGCAGAAGTAGTGGAAGCGCTGATCGAAGATCGCCACCTGCCCCGCGCGCAGCGGATCGATCAGCTTGCTGCAGCCCGAGCACGGGACGGGGGCGGCGGCGGGACCCGCGGCGCGCGAGGCGACCACCTCAACCCGCAGCCGGCGTCTCGGCGAGCGCGGCCTCGACCTCGGCCAGCGCCTCGTCGATCTGCGCCTCGCTCACGATCAGGGGCGGCGTGAACCGGAGCACGCTGTTGCCCGCGATCGTGAGCAGCACGCCCCGATCGCGCACGCGGCCGAGGGCGGCGCGCGCGTCGACGGTCGGCGCGAGGATGAGCCCGCGGAGCAACCCGCGCCCGCGCTCGCCGAGGCACACGCCCGGCAGCCGCGCGGCGATCGCGGCGAGGCCGCGGCCGAGCCGCTCGCCGCGCTTCACGGCGGCCTCGCACAGCTTCTCTTCCTCGATGACCGCGAGCACCGTGCGCGCCGTGGCGGAGGCGAGCGCGTTGCCGCCGTAGGTCGAGCCGTGCGAGCCCGGGGGCAGCGCGCCGTTGAGCCGCTCCCGCAGCACCAGCGCGCCGACCGGGAACCCGCCGCCGAGCCCCTTCGCGAGCGCCGCGGCGTCGCCCTGGACGCCGTCGTACGTCGCGCCGAGCCAGTGCCCCGTGCGCCCGATGCCGGTCTGCACCTCGTCGACGAGCAGCAGCGCGCCGTGCTCGTCGGCGATGCGCCGCAGCTCGGCGAGGAACCCCGCCGGAGCCGGCAGCACGCCGCCCTCCCCTTGCACCGGCTCCACGAGGATCCCCGCGACGTCCGGGCCCATGGCGGCGCGCACCGCGGCCACATCCCCGTAAGGCACGTGCGTGACGCCGTCGAGCGAGGGGCCGAAGCCCTCGCGGTACTTCGGCGTCCCGGTCAGGGCGACCGCGCCGAGGGTGCGGCCGTGAAACGCGTTGTCGAACGCGATGATCCGGTAGCGCCCCTCCTCGCCCCGGCTGAAGAAATGGCGGCGCGCGAGCTTGAGCATCGCCTCGTTCGCCTCCGCGCCCGAGTTGCAGAAGAAGGCGCGGTCGAAGCCGGTCTTCTCGCAGAGCTCCTCGGCGAGGCGGAGGTTCTCCGCGTTGAAGAAATAGTTGGAGACGTGCATCAGGCGGCCCGCCTGCTCCGAGATGGTCGCCACGAGCCGCGGGTGAGCGTGCCCGAGCGAAGCCACAGCCACCCCGGCGCACATGTCAAGGTACCGGCGCCCCTCCGTGTCGAAGAGCTCGCAACCCCTGCCGCGGTCGAGGACGAACGGCGGCTGGCGGTAGTTGCCGAGGAGGTGCTTCTGCGCCGCGAGGAGCGGCGCGCTGGCGGGCGTCGAGGCGTTCGCCGGAGGGGGTTCGGCGGCGCGGCTTGTGGCGATGCTCATGGGGGGCGATCTAACGCCGGGCGGGGCCTCGGAGCAAACGGTCGATGCGGCGCCCGCAGCGGATCGTGGAGACCCGGGCAAACCATGCGTCCGGAGCGCCTCTGGAGCGCCTCCGGAGCGCGTCCGGAGCGCCCGGGCGCCGACCCACGCGGGCGTCCTGGGCCGGGGCGGCGGCACGCGCCGGCGCGCTCGGACGCCGGCGCTCGCCTCCTGCCGACCATGGGCGTGGCGATTGCCAGCGGATCGCGGCTGGTTATAGTGCCGCCGTCCTATGAGCGATTCGGAAAGAAATGGGTCGAACCAGAACACGGGGGAGACGGCGGAGGCGCAGGCCGAGCGCGCAGAGCCTGCGGAGCAGCAGGCCCCCGCCCCCGAAGACAAACTAGGCGAGGCGCAGGCCGAGGCCGCGCGGATGCGCGAGCAGCTGCTGCGCACCGCCGCGGATTTCGACAACTTCCGTAAGCGCTCCCGGCGCGAGGTCGAAGAGGCGCAGCGCCGCGGCCGCGAGGCGATCCTGAAGGATCTGCTCCCGGTCTTCGACAACCTCGAGCGCGCGGCCAGCCACGCCGAGAGCGCGCCGGACGTGAAGTCGGTCGCCGAGGGCGTCCGGATCGTGACGAAGCAGTTCGTCGACACGCTGGAGCGCATGGGCATCAAGCGCATCGCCGCGGTCGGCAAGCCCTTCGATCCCAGCGTGCACGAGGCCATCCAGCAGCTCGACTCGACCGAGCACCCCGCCGGCGTCGTGATCGCGGAGGTCCAGCCGGGATACATGCTGGGCGATTACCTGATCCGCGCGGCCATGGTCGTCGTCTCGAAGGGCTCGCCCGTCGAGCCGGCGCCCGCAGCGAACTGAGCCTCCGCGCGGCGTCGCGCCGGCTCCCTCGGCGCACACCTCCGGCACGGTGCGCATCCTGGCGGTGGTCCTGTCCGGGATCTGCCGTGCCCCGCTACCTCGCCGCACGATCTCCCCAAATATCACGGGCGCCCAGGTCGTCTCCCCACCCGGCGAGCATCCAGGCCTGTAGTATCTTTCGCCGCATATGGGGAAGGTGATCGGCATCGATCTCGGGACGACGAACTCGTGCGTGGCTGTCGTCGAAGGGGCAGGCGTCGCCTCGGCGAACGATGTTCGGGTGATCCCGAACGCCGAGGGCGCGCGCACCACGCCTTCCGTGGTCGGCTTCCCCGCGAGCGGCGAGCGCCTGGTCGGACAGGTAGCGCGCCGCCAGGCGGTCACGAACCCGCAGAACACCATCTATGCGGTGAAGCGGCTGATGGGCCGCAAGTTCACCGCGCCCGAGGTCAGCAAGCAGATCAGCCTCGCGCCCTACAAGATCGTCGAGGCGCCGAACAGCGACGCGTGGGTCGAGGTCAAGGGGCGCAACTACTCGCCGCCCGAGATCTCCGCCGTGATCCTCGGCCAGATGAAGCAGGTCGCCGAGCGGTTCCTCGGCGAGCCCGTGACGGAGGCGGTGGTCACCGTCCCCGCCTACTTCGACGACGCGCAGCGACAGGCGACGAAGGACGCAGGGCGGATCGCCGGGCTGGACGTGCGCCGGATCATCAACGAGCCGACCGCCGCGGCGCTCGCCTACGGCCTCGACAAGGTGAAGGCCGAGACGATCGCGGTCTACGACCTCGGCGGAGGCACGTTCGATATCTCGATCCTCGAGATCGCGAACGGGGTCTTCAGCGTCAAGGCGACCGGCGGCGACACGCACCTCGGCGGCGAGGACTTCGACCAGCGGATCATCGACCTGCTCGCCGACGAGTTCGAGGGGAAGAGCCGCATCGATCTGCGCCGGGACCGCATGGCGCTGCAGCGGCTCAAGGAGGCGGCCGAGAAGGCGAAGCACGAGCTCTCGTCGTCGCTCGAGACCGAGATCAACATCCCCTTCATCGCCGTCGGCCCGGGCGGCGGGCCGCTCCACCTCGAGCGGACGATGCGGCGCAACGAGCTCGAGATGCTCTGCGAGGGCCTCATCCGGCGGACCATCGACGTCTGCCGCGCGACGCTCGGGGACGCCAAGCTCCCCGTCTCCGCCGTCAACACGGTGGTCCTGGTCGGCGGCATGACCCGGATGCCCGCGGTGCAGGCGGCGGTGCGCGAGTTCTTCGGTCGCGAGCCGAACAAGGGCGTGAACCCCGACGAGGTCGTCGCGGTCGGGGCCGCGCTGCAGGGCGCCGCGCTCTCCGGACAGGTGGACGAGGTGCTGCTCCTCGACGTGACGCCGCTGTCGCTCGGCGTCGAGACCGGCGGCGGCGTGAGCTTCAAGCTCATCCCGCGGAACACGACCATCCCCACCGAGCGGAGCGAGATCTTCACGACGAGCGTCGACAACCAGAGCTTCGTCCCCGTGCACGTGCTCCAGGGCGAGCGCGAGATGGCCGCGGACTGCCGGAGCCTCGCCCGCTTCGAGCTCACCGGCATCCCTCCCGCGCCGCGCGGGCTGCCCAAGATCCAGGTCACCTTCCGCATCGACGAGAACGGGATCGTCCGCGTCGAGGCGCGGGATCTCGGGACGGGGCGGGTGCAGGAGATCCGGGTGACCCCCACGAGCGGCCTCACGCCGGACGAGGTCGATCGGCTCGTCTCGGAGGGCGAGCGGTTCAAGGAGACCGACGCGCTCCGGCGCGATCTCGCCGAGCTCCGCAACCAGGCCGAGACCCTCGTCTACACGACCGAGCAGGCCCTCGAAGGCTACGGCGATCTGCTCGACGCCGAGCTCCTCGGCGAGGTCCACGCCGAGTGCGCGGCGCTGCGGAAGCTGCTCGAAGCCGGCGGCGACCTCGACGCGCTCCGGGACGCGTACGCGCGCCTCGAGGGGGCGGCGTTCCGGATCGCGGAGTCGATGTATGGAGGGGACGATGACGCCGGCGCGAACAAGGCCGTCGAGACATGACGCGCGGCTAGGCGACGCGGCCGGGGCGACGGCGCCGGCTCGCGCGCCGATCGCGGGCCGTCCCCTCCGGAGCGCCGCGCGCGCTCCAGGCGCAAGGGTGCGTGGCGCGCAGGCGGGCCGATGCTGAGCGAGACCTTCGGGCGGTATCGCTTGCTCGAGCGCCTCGGCGAAGGCGGCATGGCCGAGGTCTTCAAGGCGAAGAGCTTCGGCGTCGAGGGGTTCGAGAAGGTCCTCGTCATCAAGCGCATCCTCCCCAAGCTGGCCGAGCAGGGGCGCTTCGTGGACATGTTCGTGCACGAGGCCAAGCTCGCCGTGCGCCTCTCGCACGCGAACATCGTGCAGGTGTTCGACCTCGGCCGCGTCGACCATCCGAACGGCGATCCGACGAGCTACTTCATCGCGATGGAGTACGTCCCAGGGCTCGACCTGGCGACGCTCCTGGCCCGCTGCCGGAGGGCGAAGAGGCCGATCCCCCTCGCCATGGCCGTCTTCATGACGGCCGAGATCGCGAAGGCGCTCGATCACGCGCACCGGCGGCGCGACGAGCAGTCGCGCCCCCTCGGCATCGTCCACCGCGACATCTCTCCGCAGAACATCCTGCTCTCCTGGGAAGGCGAGGTGAAGGTCACCGACTTCGGCATCGCGAAGGCGACGCAATCGATGACCGACGAGGAGGTCGGCGAGAACCGCGCAGGGAGGATCCGCGGGAAGCTCGCCTACATGAGCCCGGAGCAGTCCCGCGCCGGCGCGATCGACGGCAGGAGCGATCTCTTCTCGCTCGGCACGGTGCTCTACGAGATGCTCGCCGGGTCGAACCCGTTCGCGGCGCCGACGGCGTTCGAGATCATGCGGCGGCTGCAGGCGAGCGAGTACCCGCCGCTCGCGCTCGTGCGCCCCGACGTGCCCCGGTCGCTCGTCGACGTCGTGAGCACGATGCTCGCGAAGAACCCCGAGGATCGGTTCCCCGACGCAGGGCGCCTGCACGAGGCGCTCCTCGGCTTCTTCTACGCGACGGCCGAGCGGTTCGGGGCGAACGACCTGGCCGAGTTCCTGGAGCCGTTCCACGAGGAGAAGAGCGCCGAGATCCAGGCGGGCGCCGTGCTCCAGGAGGAGCCGAACGGGGCCAACGAGCGCACGCCCGTCGAGGTGCCGCACACGACGAGCACGCGCAGCCGCTCGGCGTCGGGGCTCCTCCAGCTGCTCGAGAAGGCCGACAGCGGCCCGGCCGCGCGCGGGCTCGGCGAGCGGCGCGAGGTCACGGCGCTCGTGCTCATCTTCACGGGATCCGAGGACGACGCGGCGAGGCGCATGGCGCGGGCCCGCGATGTGCTGGCCCGCTACGGCGCGCTGCTGCTCGAGCAGGAGGCGTCGCAGCTCGTCGCCGTCTTCGGGCTCGGCGACGCCGACGGCCGCGACACGGAGGCCGCGGTGCGCGCCGCCCTCGTGATCCTGCGCTCGCGCGGCGGGGGCGCCGCGGTCTCCGCCGGCATCCACCTCGCCCGCATCCTCGTCGACAGCGCCGGCGCCCCGATCCGCGACGAGCGGCTCGCCTCGCTCATCGCCTCCGCCCAGGCGCTCGCCCGCGCGACCGAGTCCCAGGTCGCCGTGTCGAACCTCACCGGGCGCGTCCTCCGCAACGCGTTCACGACCGAGGAGCTGCCCGGCGCGGGCCGGACGGCGCCCGAGGGGGGGCGCGTCGTCACCTCCGCGCAGCCCCCGGACGGCGCGTACGGCCGCTTCATCGGCCGCCGCGACGAGCTCAAGCAGCTCGGCGACATCCTGGCCGCCGCCACGAGGAAGCGCGCGCAGATCGTCGTCATCCAGGGCGAGCGCGGCATCGGCAAGACGCGGCTGCTCGCCGAGATGGAGCGGCGGCTCTCCAAGGGCGACTACAACGTCGGTGTCTACGTCGCCTCGTGCCCGCACAACGGCGCCGACGTCCCGTGGAGCGGCCTCACCGCGATGCTCCAGGTGCTCTGCGGCATCCAGG
The DNA here is from genome assembly GCF_051525235.1 of Sorangium sp. So ce124. Lineage (NCBI taxonomy): Bacteria > Pseudomonadati > Myxococcota > Polyangiales > Polyangiaceae > Sorangium > Sorangium sp. So ce124. Next base: position 3,584 of record NZ_CP150312.1, on the reverse strand, counting down.
AGGGCGACGACGAGGAGCGCATCCGCGCGGTGCTGCCGCGGCTGCGGGCGCTCGGCCTGCGCGAGGACGAGTCCGCGGCCGTGCTCGGTCAGCTCGGCGCGGCGCTCGCCGAGAGGCGGGCGCCGCAGGGGACGACCGCGATCCTGCGCACGGCGTTCCCGCGCATGGTGCAGAGCCTCTGCGAGGATCGCCTCCACTGCTTCGCGTGGGACGACGCGCAGGCGATGGACCAGCTCACCGCCGAGACCCTGCTCGCCACCGCGGGCCGCGCCGGCGGGCTCCGCGCCGTGCTGATGCTGGCGACGCGCAGCGACCCGCCGTCGCTGCTCGAGGCGCACCCCCACTTCTACCGGCTCAAGGTCGGGGAGCTCTCGGACAGCGACAGCGCGCGCCTCATGTCGGCGCGCATCGGCGCGACCTTCCTGCCGCCCGACGTCGTCGCCTTCTGCCGCGAGCGCGCCGGCGGCCACCCGCTCTTCCTCGAGGAGCTCATCAAGGAGCTCCTCGACTCCGGCGCGCTCAGCGTCGCCAGCGGCGTCGTGAAGGCGCGGCTCGACGGCGCGTCGGCGGTGCCGCGCTCGCTGCGCACGCTCATCGCGACCCGGGTGCGGCGGCTCGACCCGAGCGACCGCGCCGTGCTCCAGGCGGCGGCCATCCTCGGCGATCCGGTGCCGACCGAGGTCCTCGCGGCGCTCCTCCAGCAGAAGCTCCCGGTGGTGAACCGCGCGATCTCCGGGCTCGCGACCCGCGATCTGCTGCGGCTCAAGGGCCCCGCGCAGGCGAGCTTCGCGTCGCCCATGCACGGGGAGATCGTCCTCGACGCGATCCCGCCGGAGCTCCGCCGGGAGCTGCACGCCGCGGCCGCGGCGGCGTACGTCGCGGTCGTCGGCGAGGAGAGCGCCGAGCACGCCGAGCGCATCGGGCAGCACTTCTACCAGGCCGGCGATCGCGACCGCGCCGCCACGTTCTACGCGCGGGCGGCGCTCCACAAGATCCGCGCGAGCCAGCTCGATCCGGCGCTCCGGCTCATCTTCCAGGCGCTCGATCTCGGCGACCACGCCCACCGCTCGCCGGCGGAGCTCTCCGCGTGGCTCGGCGCGCTCGCGGACGTCGTCGTGCGCGTGCGCTCCGCGCCCGATCTCGTCGACGTCGCCGCCCGCGCGCTGAGGCGCATCGACGAGGCCGGCACGCCGGAGCAGAAGCTCTCGGCCCGCGTCGACCTGGCGCGCGCCCTCGGCGCGGTGGACCTCTTCGCCGACGCGTACGCGAGGCTCGAGGAGGCCTACGCCCTCGCCGGCGATCGGGAGGACCTCCGCCGCAAGGCGCTCGCGTGCGAGACGGAGATCGGCGTCCGGACGGGCGACTTCGCGCGCGCGGAGCGCGCCGTCGAGCAGCTCGAGGCGACGGGCGCGATCGACGATCCGAGGCTCTTGCTCGCGATCTCCCAGACGCGCGCGGCGACGGGCGACATCGCGGCGGCGCTCCGGGCCCTCGATCGGGCGGAGGCGCTCGGCGATCCGGGCGACCTCGCGGCGGCGAGCGAGCGCGAGAAGCAGCGCGTCCTCGTGCACGTGTTCCTGCGCGACTTCGACGCGGCGGTGAAGAGCTCCGCCCGCGCCGTCGACCTCGCCCGGTCCGCGGGCCTGCGCTTCGAGACCGCCGCCGCGCTGCACAACCTCGGCGACGCGAGCCGGCGGCTCGGCGATCTGCCGCGCGCCTACGCGTCGCTCACCGAGTCGAAGGAGCTCGCCGAGGAGAGCGGCCACGAGCGCCTCGCCTCCATCAACCGCGCGCACCTCGCCTACCTGGACGGGCTGAGCGGCGCGGCCGGCGCCGGCGAGCTCCTGCGCGAGCTCGCGCGCTACGCCGACGCGCGCTCCTACCGCACCGACGCCCTCGAGAGCCGGTACCTGCTCGGCGCGCTCCTGAAGCAGCGGGGCCTGGTCAAGGAGGCGCGGCGCGAGCTCGCCGAGGTGCTCGATCTCGCGTCCGCGTACGGCAACAAGCTCGTCGCGGACGACGCGCGCTCGGCGCTGTCCGAGCTCTGATCCCTCGCGCTCGTCGCGCGGCGATCCACGCGACGAGCGGCCCGCCGGCGGCCAGAGGGCCCGTCCGCCGGCAGGTCGCTCTCGTGCCGCGCGCGCCTTCCGCGTCGCGCGCGCGGGGGGTCACTCGTCGGCGAGCTTCTTCTCGAGCGCCTCGAGGTGGGCGCGGACCTGCGGATCCGAGTCCCGCTGCGCCTCGATCTTGCGGACGGCGCTCATCACCGTCGTGTGATCGCGGTTGCCGAAGGCCCGCCCGATCTCCGGGAAGCTGCACTTCAGCCGCTGCTTGCAGAGGTACATCGCGACGTGGCGCGCGAAGGCCACGCTCTTGTGGCGGTCCTTCGAGGTGAGGTCGATCGAGCGCAGGTGGAAGTGGTGGCACACGGCGCGCTGGATGTCCTCGACGCTCATCATCTGCGCGCGCGGCGGCGACGTGGCCGTGATCTCGGCGCGGGCGAACGGGAGGTCGACGGGGCGGCCCGTGAGCGAGCTCTTGGCCGCCAGCCGGATCAGCGTCCCCTCGAGCTCGCGGACGTTGGAGCGGACCATCTGCGCGAGGTAGAGCGCCACGTCGTCCGTGAGCGCGATGCCCTCGAGCGCCGCCTTGTTCCGCACGATCGCGACGCGCGTCTCGAGCTCCGGCACCTGGATGTCGGCGACGAGCCCCCAGGAGAACCGCGAGACGAGCCGCTCTTCCATGCGCTCGAGGTTCTGGGGGTACTTGTCGCTCGTCACGACGATCTGCCGGTCGAGCGTGTGGAGCGCGTTGAAGGTGTGGAAGAACTCCTCCTGCGTCTGCTCGCGCCCGGCCAGGAACTGGATGTCGTCGACGAGCAGCACGTCGCAGCTCGACCTGTACCGCGTGCGGAACTCGTCCATCCGGTGGTGCTGGATGGCCGTGATGAAGTCGTTCGTGAACTTCTCGGCCGAGACGTAGATGATCCGCGCGTCCGGCCTGCCCTCGAAGACGCGGTGCGCGATCGCGTGCATGAGGTGGGTCTTGCCGAGCCCCGTGCCGCCGCAGATGAAGAGCGGGTTGTAGCGGCGCCCCCCGCCGCCCGCGGCCGCGATCGCGGCCGCGTGCGCCAGCTGGTTCGAGGGGCCCACGACGAAGCTCGCGAAGGTGTGCTTCGGGTTGAGGTCGTCCGGCATCGACGGGACGCGCCGGAGCGTCGGCTCGGGGCGGGGCGCCGGCGCCGGCGCCGCGCTGGTCGGCCGCACCACGAGCGCCCGCGGACGCACCGGGGTGAGCTCCACGCGCTGCGCAATGGGCGCGACGAGGTTCTGATCCACCGTCCACGCGACCTGGACCGACCAGCCGGTGAGCTCTCGGATCTTGTCCGTGAGCGCCGGCAGGAAATTGTCCCTGACCCACTCGAGGACGAACTCGTTCTGGACACGCAGCGTCAGCACGCCGTCGGTCAGATCATCGAACTGAACTCCCCCGAACCACTGATCGAAAGTGGCCGGGGAAAGCGCCCGCGTATGCTCGATCGCCCGATCGAAGACCTCGCGCGGCTCGTGTTTCGGAATCGTCAT